>NZ_JBMGPZ010000004.1:507500-2532733 GCF_049739505.1 Bradyrhizobium sp. USDA 241
TCATGGTCCCGATCATTTCTGGTCAAACCCCAAAACCTAAGGTCTTGGAGTTCCGGCTATCGAAGGTGGGTTTCCCCATTCGGAAATCCGCGGATCAAAGCTTCTTCGCAGCTCCCCACGGCTTATCGCAGCGTAGCACGTCCTTCATCGCCTCTCAGCGCCAAGGCATCCACCGAACACCCTTAAGGCACTTGATTGCTCTCATTATCAATGTCCACACACTCGGCAGAATGTTGTCTGCAGAATTGCCTTGCGGCACGCGCCCTCGATGAACGCTATCTGCAACCGGACATTGACTAGAAAGACCAGCTTGCTTCGTAAGATCGTTCCGATAGCGAGGCGGCCAAGCTTCGCTAAAAGGATCATTCACAACTCACATGTCTTTCAGGCGCAGCCTTGTGAGCTACACTGAAAGGCGCGCGAGCGCCGAAATGATCCGGAGATAATGAAGTCTCGCGCGGATATTCTCCGCACGATCCAACTCGGATCGATCTCCTCTTTACGATGTCAGAAATCACGCAGCTTGCTGTCCATCCGGACTAGCAAGCGCGAAGTGATGTTTCGCGGACGACGGCACAGGATCTCGGTGATCAAACCATCTGGTGGAGCCAGACGGGATCGAACCGACGACCTCATGCTTGCAAAGCACGCGCTCTCCCAGCTGAGCTATGGCCCCGTAACCAGAAGACGAATGCACACTCGATGAAAGTGGTGGGCCTGGGAAGACTTGAACTTCCGACCTCACGCTTATCAAGCGCGCGCTCTAACCAACTGAGCTACAAGCCCCTAACGCATATCCAGTCAAGGACCAGGGATCTGCAAGCCTGCAGCCCCAGCGCGTGTTCGTCCGCGAAGAAAGAGAAACGAAGACGGCGAAATCCCGCCAATGCAGCTCAACGATCTGGCGATCTGTTGGCCACTGATGTTTCTAAAACGGTTCGATAGAAGCAAGCTTCTGAAGAACCATCCTTAGAAAGGAGGTGATCCAGCCGCAGGTTCCCCTACGGCTACCTTGTTACGACTTCACCCCAGTCGCTGACCCTACCGTGGCCGGCTGCCTCCCTTGCGGGTTAGCGCACCGTCTTCAGGTAAAACCAACTCCCATGGTGTGACGGGCGGTGTGTACAAGGCCCGGGAACGTATTCACCGTGGCGTGCTGATCCACGATTACTAGCGATTCCAACTTCATGGGCTCGAGTTGCAGAGCCCAATCCGAACTGAGACGGCTTTTTGAGATTTGCGAAGGGTCGCCCCTTAGCATCCCATTGTCACCGCCATTGTAGCACGTGTGTAGCCCAGCCCGTAAGGGCCATGAGGACTTGACGTCATCCCCACCTTCCTCGCGGCTTATCACCGGCAGTCTCCTTAGAGTGCTCAACTAAATGGTAGCAACTAAGGACGGGGGTTGCGCTCGTTGCGGGACTTAACCCAACATCTCACGACACGAGCTGACGACAGCCATGCAGCACCTGTGTTCCAGGCTCCGAAGAGAGGGTCACATCTCTGCGACCGGTCCTGGACATGTCAAGGGCTGGTAAGGTTCTGCGCGTTGCGTCGAATTAAACCACATGCTCCACCGCTTGTGCGGGCCCCCGTCAATTCCTTTGAGTTTTAATCTTGCGACCGTACTCCCCAGGCGGAATGCTTAAAGCGTTAGCTGCGCCACTAGTGAGTAAACCCACTAACGGCTGGCATTCATCGTTTACGGCGTGGACTACCAGGGTATCTAATCCTGTTTGCTCCCCACGCTTTCGTGCCTCAGCGTCAGTATCGGGCCAGTGAGCCGCCTTCGCCACTGGTGTTCTTGCGAATATCTACGAATTTCACCTCTACACTCGCAGTTCCACTCACCTCTCCCGAACTCAAGATCTTCAGTATCAAAGGCAGTTCTGGAGTTGAGCTCCAGGATTTCACCCCTGACTTAAAGACCCGCCTACGCACCCTTTACGCCCAGTGATTCCGAGCAACGCTAGCCCCCTTCGTATTACCGCGGCTGCTGGCACGAAGTTAGCCGGGGCTTATTCTTGCGGTACCGTCATTATCTTCCCGCACAAAAGAGCTTTACAACCCTAGGGCCTTCATCACTCACGCGGCATGGCTGGATCAGGGTTGCCCCCATTGTCCAATATTCCCCACTGCTGCCTCCCGTAGGAGTTTGGGCCGTGTCTCAGTCCCAATGTGGCTGATCATCCTCTCAGACCAGCTACTGATCGTCGCCTTGGTGAGCCATTACCTCACCAACTAGCTAATCAGACGCGGGCCGATCTTTCGGCGATAAATCTTTCCCCGTAAGGGCTTATCCGGTATTAGCACAAGTTTCCCTGTGTTGTTCCGAACCAAAAGGTACGTTCCCACGCGTTACTCACCCGTCTGCCGCTGACGTATTGCTACGCCCGCTCGACTTGCATGTGTTAAGCCTGCCGCCAGCGTTCGCTCTGAGCCAGGATCAAACTCTCAAGTTGGACTTGAACTTTGAACCGGCTGATCACAACGTTTGACGAGGTCCCACCATTTTTCGCCGACCGAAGTCGACGAGCTGCCCGCGATTCACATCGCTGGCAACGATGGTGTAACCTTTAAACGTGTACCGCCGAAGTCTTTCGTCCGGTCTCGATCAGAAAAGCCGAGGCTTTTCAGAAGCGAGACCCGCAAGGACTCCGCCGTCCACGTTTCTCTTTCTTCATCTTCACTTGTCAAACAGCCCGGGACCGCGGAGGCCCCAACCTTCCAGAGTGGAAGGGTTCCGATACCCTTACCGACGAAAAATGACTCCAACCGACTGGTGTCGATTGTTGTGTCACTCAACAAGGTGAGGAGCATCAGTGGCGCGTTCGCTCGCCTTGGTCAGTGACCCGGCGGCGCCGCGCTCAGTGGTTGGGGTTATAGTCCCCACCGATCGGGATTGTCAACGCCCATCGTCAACAAATCGTCGCACAGTGGATCGTCGGAAAAAATCACACGATTCCAGGCCCTTAGAGGGGCACAGGGCGAGCGAGCCGGCCCCGTGCGAAGAAAAAACTGAAAAAAAGTTTGCATCCCTAGGGGCTCCGGAGGGGCTCCAAAGGCGGCTTGCAGCGCCGCTCCGGGGAGGCCCCTCGCGCCGGCTTCTTGAGGAAGTTTTTTCCATATTTGGCGCCGTACTTGAGCCACAATCCCGCGGCGTTCTGGTAAGAGACGAGCTTGAATCGCGGGGATGCCTATGGGGGCTGCCGGCGATTTTCATGGGGTCAGGGGAAGGCATCTTGCAGATGACGCAACCTTCCTTCGACGTTCGAAAGACATCGAGAGAGTTTCATCCGTCCAGTTGTTCGTAATTTCGGCCAGCCCTGTTCCGGGGCTTTCTGAGCGCGGGCGCCTGTGCGGCTTGCCTTTTCCGGCGATCCCCGTTCAAGAGGGCCGCCAGGGACAAGGTTCGAAGCGGGCTTTCTTGGGTCGTTGATTGGGGGACTTGGGTTGAACCACAGGACGTCACGCGGCACCTACGGGCGTGAGACCGGGATCATCGATCTCGGCCACGAGCCGCCGCTGTCCGTCGATGGTTCTGAAGCCGCGGTGATCGACCGCCGCCGCGTCTCGGTGCAATGGTTCAGCGGGACAATTCTGACCGGACTCTGCGGCGCGGCCCTGATCGGCGGCGCCGTTTTCGCATCGCTCGACGGCGAGATGACCTTCGCCAAGGTGCCGGAGCGGGTCGAAGGCGCCTTGCGCGGCGCGTTCGGCGCCGCCGATCGCGCCGCCACGCTGCACAAGAGCGACCGGCTGCCGCCGCCGAGCGAATCCACCGCCTCGCGCAACATCATGCGCGTCTCGACGGTCGCCCGCGTCGGCAACCGTGACGTGATGCGGGTGCGCCCCTTCGTCCGGATCGCCGGCAACCTCTCGATGACGACGAGCGACCTGTCGGCGAAGATCCCGCCGTTCAACGCCCAGCGCCTGCTCACCGATGTCGGCTCCGATCCGAAGACGGCGTCCGACGATCCCAACAATCCGGAAGCCGTCGAGCCCGACGCGGAGGTGTCCTTCGTCACCAAGGATCTGTCGTCGGTGCTGCCGAAGGCCAAGATTTCCGCGGTGGTGGCGCTCGACGACATCCTGATGCGGGTCCGCGATGCCGCCAACTGGCGCGGCAATGGCGGGGTGCGCTACGCCTCGCTCGCCAATGCCACGGCCGACGTCTCCGGCACGACCGGCCCGTCCGACATCAAGATGGCCTACGCCGCCGAGGCGTCGTCCTCCGATCCCTATGCCGGTTTCGAGACGCGCGTGGTGCCGGAGAACGTCACGCTGCTGCCCAAGACCAAGGAGCAGATCACCGGAGGCAATCCCAATGGCGAGCGCGTCCATCTGGTCAGGAAGGGCGACAGCGTCGGCTCGGTGCTGCGCGATCTCGGCGCGACGGCTGACGAGATCAAGGCGATCACCGCAACGCTCGGGCCGCGCGGCCGTGACGGCGGCCTCAAGGAAGGCGAGAAACTCCGCATCCTGATGGCGCCCTCAAGCCCCGGCGCCCGGCTCCAGCCCTATCGCGTCGTGGTTGCAAACGACACCATGGTGGAGGCGATCGCGGCGCTGTCCGATCTCGGCAAATACGTCGCCGTCGACGTCTCCAGCATGAACACCGTCGCCGACGCCGCGGCCAACGCCAACAGCGAAGACGATGACGAGGATGACGGCAGCGGCGTGCGGCTGTACCAGAGCATCTACGAGACGGCGATGCGCAACAAGGTCCCGATGCCCGTCATCGAGGACATGATCAAGATCTACTCCTACGACGTCGATTTCCAGCGCAAGGTGCAGCCCGGGGATTCCTTCGACGTGTTCTACGCCGGCGAGGACGAAGGCGTGACGTCGAGCGAGAAGAACGAGGTGCTGTTCGCCTCCCTCACCGTCGGCGGCGAGACCAAGAAATACTACCGCTACCAGAGCCCCGACGACGGCGTCGTCGACTACTACGACGAGACCGGCAAGAGCGCGAAGAAGTTCCTGGTCAGAAAGCCCGTCAACAACGCCATCATGCGCTCTGGCTTCGGCGGCCGCCGCCACCCGATCCTGGGCTACGTGAAGATGCATACCGGCGTCGACTGGTCCACCGCCTACGGCACGCCGATCTTCGCCTCCGGCAACGGCATGATCGAGAAGGCCGGCCCCGAGGGCGGCTACGGCAAGTACATCCGCATCAAGCACGCCAACGGCTACGAGACCGCCTACGGCCATATGTCGGCCTTCGCCAAGGGCATGGAGCCCGGCAAGAAGGTGCGGCAGGGCCAGGTGATCGGCTTCGTCGGCTCGTCGGGCCTGTCGACCGGCCCGCACGTCCACTACGAGATCCTTGTCAACGGCCGCTTCGTCGACCCGATGCGCGTGAAGCTGCCGCGCGGCCGTTCGCTGGAAGGCCCGATGCTGGCCAGCTTCGAGAAGGAGCGCGACCGGCTCGACGGCATGATGAGCGGCCGCGGCGGCGCCATCGCCCGCATGTCGGACGCCACCGGCGGACCGCTGCAGGTCACCAACCGCTAAGTCGGGAATCGGCCGCCCCGGCGGACATCTCCAAACACGATCCGAATTCGACGTCGTCGCGAGGCCGCTTTGCGGCGTCACAACGTCAAGTTTTGTTTGCCAAAGCGGCATGAGGAGCGAATACTTCCCAAAAAACGGGAGGTCTCGCCATGAACAACAGGCTTGCCTGCGCAGCCTTGGTCGCTGCGCTGTTATCCGCCACGAGCCTGTCGGCTGAGACCTTGCCGGCAGCCTGGGAAGTCACCAAGCTCGTGCCGGGCTCGGCGTTCCACGGCGTGCACGGGCTCGCTGTCGACAAGGCCGGCCATCTGTTTGCCGGCAGCGTCGCAGGCGCGACGCTCTACGAGGTTGCGGGCAGTAGCGCCAAGGTTGCAATCCCGGCACCGGTCGGAATGGCCGATGACATCGCGTTCGCGCCCGACGGCACCATGGCCTGGACCGGATTCCTCGCAGGCGATCTCTATGCGCGCAAGGGCGACGGCCCGATCAAGAAGCTTGCTTCCGGCCTTCCCGGCATCAACTCGCTCGCCTTCCGCAAGGACGGCAGGCTGTACGCCACCACCGTCTTCCTCGGCGACGCGCTCTACGAGATCGATGTCGAGGGCGTCAAACCGCCGCGCCAGATCATGGAGAAGATGGGCGGCCTCAACGGCTTCGAGTTCGGTCCCGACGACAAGCTCTACGGTCCGCTCTGGTTCAAGGGCCAGGTCGCAAGGGTCGACGTCGACAAGGCCGAGCTGACCGTCGTTGCCGACGGCTTCAAGGTCCCGGCCGCCGTGAACTTCGATTCCAAGGGCAATCTCTTCGTGGTCGACACCGCGCTCGGCCAGCTCGTCCGGGTCGATCCGAAATCGGGCGCCAAGACCATGGTCGCGCAGCTGAAGCCATCGCTGGACAATCTCGCCATCGACGACAAGGACCGCATCTACGTCTCCAACATGGCCGACAACGGCATCCAGGAGGTCGATCCCGCGACCGGCCAGGCCAAGCAGATCATCATCGGCAAGCTCGCGCTGCCCGGCGGCATCGGTGTCACCTCGGAGAGCGGCAAGGATACGATCCACGTCGCCGACGTGTTCGCCTATCGCACGGTGAATGGAGCGACCGGCGAGGTCACCGAAAAGGCGCGCATGCACGCGGCCGGCGTCACGCTCGAATATCCGATGAGCGCGACGGCGAAGGGCAACGACGTGGTCCTGTCGAGCTGGTTCACCGGCACCGTGCAGGTGATCGACGGCAAGACCGGCGCGACGCGCGACATGCTGCACGACTTCAAGGCGCCGCATGACGCGGTGGTGCTTGCCGACGGCAGCATCCTGGTGGCCGAGCTCGGCTCCAAATCGCTGGTCAAGGTGAGCGGTGCGCACGGCAAGGATCGCACCACGCTGATCGGCGACCTCGAGGGCCCGGTCGGGCTCGTCGGTGGACCAGGCGGTGAGATCTATGTCACCGAAGCCTTTGCCGGCGCCGTCTCCCGGATCGACACAAACGGCGAAAAGACCGTGGTCGCCAAGGACCTGAAAATGCCCGAAGGCATCGCACGGGGCCCCTCCGGCCAGCTGATCGTGGCCGAGGTCGGCGCCAAACGGCTGATCGAGATCGCGCCGGACAGCGGCAGGGTCACCGAGATCGCCGCCAACCTCCCGATCGGCCTGACAGGCGCGCCCGGCGGCCTGCCGACGCACATTCCGACTGGCGTCGCGGTCGGTGCAACGGGCGTGATCTACTTCAGCTCGGACGTCGAGAACGCGATCTACAAGGCGGTGAAGAAGTAGCGTCCGCCGGCCAAGGCCTGGCCGCGGAACCCGCAGGCGGATTTTCGGTTAGCTGACGGAAGCCGACCAGCAGGAGGATCGCCCCATGACGCGCCTCTCACGCGACGATGTCGTCAAGGCCGTGGACCGGGCCGACGACGTCACCATTGCCCAGATCATCGGAACCGGCGCGACGGTCGAGGAACTCGCCGAAGCCCAGGCCTGGCTCGCCAATGACGAGCCCATGATCAACGACTTGCGCCCGCTGGCGCAGGGACGGGTGCGCGAGCTGGTGGACATCCTGTCCGAGCTGGAAGAGGACGACGAGGAGGTTGGACCGGCCGAACCGGGCTCCGGGTCTGCTGTCGGTTAGAGCGGGCTGGGTTCAGGTTTGAGGCGGTTGAGACGATGCGGGACCCATTTGACCACTCCCGCTTGCGGGAAAGGTCGGCGCACGCGCCGGGTGAGGCCCCTCTCGTCATCGCACTCCAACGCGCAAACCGACATAGCAAAGCGCCCCGGAGAGATTGCTCTCTCCGGGGCGCTTATCGTTTCAGGCGACGAGCGCCAGCGCTCAGTTCAATTTCCGCTTCGTCACCGGCGCCTCGAACTGGGTGATCTCGGCGGTTCGCGGCGCCTTGCCGTTGAAGGTCAGCACGTTGCCTTCGGACGAGATCGCAACCGTGTCGCCGTCCTTGACGTCGCCGGCGAGGATCATCTCGGCGAGCGGGTCCTGGAGGTGGCGCTGGATCACCCGCTTCAGCGGCCTTGCGCCATAGGCGGGATCCCAGCCCTTGGCAGCGAGCCAGTCGCGACCGGCAGTATCGAGCGTCAGCACGATCTTGCGATCGGTCAGCAGCTTCTGGAGCCGCGTGAACTGGATCTCGACGATCCGGCCCATCTCGCTCTTCTGCAAGCGGTGGAACAGGATGATCTCGTCGACGCGGTTGAGGAATTCGGGGCGGAAGTGCGCCCTCACCATTCCCATCACCTGCTCGCGCACGGCCGAGGTGTCCTCGCCCTCCGGCTGGTTCACCAAGAACTCCGAACCGAGATTCGAGGTCATGATGATCAGCGTGTTGCGGAAGTCGACGGTGCGGCCCTGACCGTCGGTCAGGCGGCCGTCGTCGAGCACCTGCAACAGGACGTTGAAGACGTCGGGATGCGCCTTCTCGATCTCGTCGAACAGCACGACTTGATATGGCCGGCGCCGCACCGCTTCGGTGAGCGCACCGCCCTCGTCATAGCCGACATAACCCGGAGGCGCGCCGATCAGCCGCGAGACCGAGTGCTTCTCCATGTATTCGGACATGTCGAGGCGGACCATCGCGGTCTCGTCGTTGAACAGGTACTCCGCCAGCGCCTTGGTCAGCTCGGTCTTGCCGACGCCGGTGGGCCCTAGGAACATGAACGAGCCGGTCGGCCGGTTCGGGTCCTGCAACCCTGCGCGCGAGCGGCGCACGGCGGTCGCGACCGCACGCACGGCCTCGGCCTGCCCGACGACACGCTTGCCGAGCTGCTCCTCCATCTTGAGGAGCTTCTCCTTCTCACCTTCCAGCATCTTGTCGACGGGCACGCCGGTCCAGCGCGAGACCACCTGCGCGATGTGGTTGGCGGTGACCGCCTCCTCCATCATCTCGCCGGAGTTCTCCTTGGCCTCGATGTCCGCGAGCTTCTTCTCGAGCTCCGGGATCCGGCCGTAGGCCAGCTCGCCTGCCTTCTGGAATTCGCCGCGCCGCTGCGCGTTGGCGAGCTCGACACGCAAGCCGTCGAGCTCGGCCTTCAGCTTCTGCGCATCGGAGAGCTTGTTCTTCTCCGCGCTCCAGCGCGCCGTCAGCCCAGCAGACTTCTCCTCGAGGTCCGCAAGATCCTTCTCCAGGGTCTGGAGCCGGGTCTTGGAGCCGGGATCGCTTTCCTTCTTCAGCGCCTCCTGCTCGATCTTGAGCCGGATGATCTCGCGGTCGAGCGAATCCAGCTCTTCCGGCTTGGAATCGACCTGCATCTTCAGCCGCGCCGCGGCCTCGTCCATGAGGTCGATCGCCTTGTCAGGCAGGAAGCGGTCGGTGATGTAGCGATTGGACAGCGTCGTGGCGGCGACGAGCGCGGAATCGGTGATCCGCACGCCATGGTGCTGCTCGTATTTGTCCTTCAGGCCGCGCAGGATCGAAATGGTGTCCTCGACCGAGGGCTCGCTGACGAAGATCGGCTGGAAGCGCCGCGCCAGCGCGGCGTCCTTCTCGACGTGCTTCTGGTACTCGTCGAGCGTGGTCGCGCCGATGCAGTGCAGCTCGCCGCGGGCGAGCGCCGGCTTGAGCAGGTTGGAGGCGTCCATCGCGCCGTCGCCCTTGCCGGCGCCGATCAGCGTGTGCATCTCGTCGATGAACAGGATGAAGCTGCCTTCGCTCCCCGTCACCTCCTGCAGCACGGCCTTCAGCCGCTCCTCGAACTCGCCGCGGTATTTTGCACCGGCGATCAGTGCGCCCAGATCGAGCGAGAGCAGCTTCTTGTCCTTGAGGCTCTCCGGCACGTCGCCGTTGACGATGCGCAGCGCCAACCCTTCCGCGATCGCGGTCTTGCCGACACCGGGCTCGCCGATCAGAACGGGGTTGTTCTTGGTCCGGCGCGAGAGCACCTGGATGGTACGACGGATCTCCTCGTCGCGGCCGATCACCGGATCGAGCTTGCCGTCGCGCGCGGCCTGGGTCAGGTCGCGGGCATATTTCTTCAGCGCGTCATACGCGTTCTCGGCGGTCGCCGAATCCGCGGTCCGCCCCTTGCGCAGCGCCTCGATCGCCGCATTGAGGTTCTGCGGGGTGACGCCGCCCTTGTTGAGGATCGTGCCGGCCTCGCTGGTCTTCTCCAGCGTGAGGCCGAGCAGCAGCCGCTCTACGGTGACGAAACTGTCGCCGGCCTTCTCGCCGGCCTTTTCGGCGGCATCGAAGGTGCGGGCGAGCTCGGGTGCGAGGTAGATCTGGCCGGCGCCGCCGCCGGAAACCTTCGGCACCTTGCCGAGGGCGTCCTCGGTCGCCTTCAGGATTGCACGGGAATTGCCGCCAGCGCGGTCCATCAGGCCGGCAGCGAGCCCCTCATTGTCGTCCAGGAGGACTTTCAGGAGATGCAGGGTGGAAAACTGCTGGTGCCCCTCGCGCATCGCGAGCGACTGCGCAGACTGGATGAAGCCCCTGGAGCGTTCGGTATACTTTTCGATGTTCATCTTTCTGTCCCTCGGCCTGCCCTTGGGGCCCTCTCAGGCACCCCAATACGGCATCTTCATTGGGTTTCCGCTCACCGCATTGAGGTTTCTCAAGCGGGAACGGTCGTGTTTTTGCCGACGTTGCCGCCAGCTTGAGGCAGATGTGGGAAGCGGGTTGCGGATGCGAAAGAGGCGAGTTCACAAATTCGTGCGCTCCTGGGCGGGCTTGGCGCTGGCGCGCCGAATCCCTTAAGTAGCGGCATGACAGCCAGCCACACTGCCGAGATCACCGGCCTCTATCGCTACCCGATCAAGGGCCTGACGCCGGAACACCTGTCGCGCGTCGCTTTGCGGGTCGGCCAGACCCTGCCAGCCGACCGCCGCTACGCCATCGAGAACGGCCCGAGCGGGTTCGACCCCGATGCGCCCGAGTGGAAGCCGAAGATCCAGTTTCTGATGCTCGCACGCAATGAGCGGCTGGCCGAGCTCGACAGCCGGTTCGACGACGCCACCAATCTGTTGACCATCCGCAAGGACGGCCAAATCGTCGCCAGCGGCGATCTCGAGACCGCCGCCGGGCGCGCCGCCATCGAGGCCTATTTCAGCGAGAACTTTCAGCCGGAGTTGAAGGGCCCGCCCAAGGTTCTGTCCGGCCGCGACCACAGCTTCTCCGACGTCGCCCGCAAGGTCGTCTCGATCATCAATCTCGGCAGCGTCCGCGCGATCGAGACCATGCTCGGCGGCGCCGCCGTGCACCCCCTGCGCTTCCGCGCCAATCTCTACGTCAAGGGCTGGCCGGCCTGGTCGGAGCTCGATCTCGTAGGCCAGACGCTCGCGGTCGGGCCGGCCCGGCTGAAGGTGATCAAGCGCATCGTCCGCTGCCCCGCCACCAATGTCGATCCTGAAACCGCCAAGCGCGATCTCGAAATCCCGCCCACGCTCTCGCGCCATCTCGGCCACATGGATTGCGGCATCTATGCCGAGGTGATCCAAAGTGGCGAGATCGGCATTGGCGATGCGGTCGCGGTGGACAGCCGAGATTGGTGTGACGAGGCACGCTGCCGTAGGGTGGGCAAAGCGTAAGCGTGCCCACCATTCCCGCTAGCGAACCGCGACGGACCGCCGGTGGGCACGGCGCTTCGCGCCTTTGCCCACCCTGCGGCGCCGTCACTCCTCAGTTCGGCATCGCATACGCATAGATCCTGCCGCGCGGGACCGGCGCTTCGCGGACGCGGTTGCCGCTATTGCCGGAGATCATGATCGGATTGCCCTGCGCATCGACGCCGGTGATGATGCCGACATGGCCGCCCCGGCGGCCGCGCGACATCACCGCAATGGCGCCGACCTGCGGACCGGAGATGCGCGTGCCGTAGCGCGCGAACGAGCTAGCCATGTCGGAGCCGGTGCCCTGATGGCCGGTGTGCTGCAGCACCATGTTCATGAAACGAGCGCACCACAGGCTGCCGCGCCCGGTCGGATTGCCGCCGAGATAGCGCCGCGCCTCGGACACGAGGCCCGATCCGCCACCGAACCCGCCGCTGCTCATGGCGTTGTTCGGCATTCCGTTGGTGGCCAGGCCGCCGCCATTGGCGTTCGGATCATAGCTCGCCTGTGTGTTGCCGAACCCGCTCGCCTGCAGCTGCGCCGCGCTACGCTCGAAGCGCGAGCTGCGGGCATGGTGCCGATAATGACGGTAGTGATGATGTCTGGCGTGGTGCACGTAAGCGTGCCGCTCTGCGCTATGACGATGATGGGGTCGCGCCGAGGCCGGAGAAACGAACACGGCGACCGCCGAAAAGAACAACGCCAGCGCGACGACACAACGCGACAGGCGAGACGCAAACAACTCAACCATTCTTCATCCTTCGTTACACCCCTACTTTCCGATCGGCCGGTGAAGTGGCCGACATAGGTCAGGCCGTTAAGCCGCCCGATGTGGCGAGAAAAAGACACCGCGTCGGCGAATAGCTGCGATGATTTTGTGTCGGTGCTGCTCCGATGCTGCCGCATTGCGGACAACAGCGTTAACTGCAATCCTGCAAAGGCGGCTTGAAGAGAGGGAAACGGTTAATGCCCCACGCCACGACCAGGGACGACGTCCGCATCTATTTCGAAGAGGCGGGTCAGGGAACGCCGATACTTTTTCTGCACGAGTTCGCGGCCGACTACACCAATTGGGAGCCGCAGATGCGCTACTTCTCGCGCGGCCATCGCTGCATCGCCTATTCGGCGCGCGGCTACACGCCTTCGGACGTACCTGATGGGGAAGTCTACACCTACACGCATTTCTACACCGATGCGCTCGCGGTGCTCGACCATCTCGGGATCGAGCGCGCGCATCTCGTGGGGCTGTCGATCTCATCGCTCCAGATCGGGCTCAACGCCCCGCAGCGCGCGTTGTCGATGACGCTCGCCGGCGTCGGCTCCGGCTCGGAGATCGAAAATCTGGACTCCTGGCGCCAGCAATGCCGCGCCAATGCCGAGCAGTTCGAGACATCAGGCTCCGCCGAGGTCGCAAAGGTCACGCGCGAGGCGCCGAGCCGGATTCCCTTCCTGGTGAAAGACCCGCGCGGCCACGCCGATTTCTATGCCGCGCTGGCACGGCACGACGCCAGGGGTTCGGCGCGCACGATGCGCGGCTTCCAGGGCGGACGTCCCTCGATCTACACGATGACGGACGCGATCGCGAAGGTGGCAACGCCCGCGCTGATCATCTGCGGCGACGAGGATGATCCCTGCATCGGACCGAGCTTGTTCCTGAAGAAGCACCTGCCGGCCGCGGGACTCGCGATGTTTCCGAAATCGGGCCACGTGCTCAACCTCGAAGAGCCCGCGCTGTTCAACGAGAGCGTGGAGCGGTTCGTCACGCTGGTGGAAGCCGGACGCTGGCCGGTGCGCGATTCAAGGTCGCTGGCTCCGCACTAGCCGTCATTCCGGGATGCGCCAGAGGCGCAGGCCCGGAATCCATCGGGCCGCAAACGCTGTGGCACGATGGATTCCGGGCTCGCGCTTTGCGCGCCCCGGAATGACGGAGAGATGCTATTTCCCCTCGCCCCTGCTCAGCAGAAACACCGCCTGTTCGCCGAACATGTTCCACACCCACCAGGGCAGGTTCAGCGGCACCGGGCGGCCGTAGAGATCGAGCGCGACGGAGCGCTCCATCTTGACGTTGATCTCGTCGCAGAGCTCGACGAAATCCTTGATGGTGCAGAAATGAATGTTGGCGGTGTCGTACCAGGTCGCCGGCAGGTTCTCCGTGCGCGGCATGTGGCCGCCGACCAGGAGCTGCAGCCGCATCTTCCAGAAGCCGAAATTCGGGAACGAGACGATGGCCCGGCGGCCGATGCGCAACAGGTTCTCCAGCACCACGCGCGGCTGCCGCGTCGCCTGCAGCGTCTGCGACAGGATCACGTAGTCGAAGGCGTCGTCGGGATAGTTGACGAGGTCGGTGTCGGCGTCGCCCTGCACCACCGCGAGCCCCTTGGCGACGCAGCGGTTGACGCCCTCGCGCGACAGCTCGATGCCGCGCCCGTCGATGCCGCGGGTCTCAAGCAGCTGAAGCAGGTCGCCCTCGCCGCAGCCGACGTCGAGCACCTTCGAGCCCGGCTTGACCATCTCGGCGACCAGCAGATGGTCGGCGCGAAACTGACCGGACTGTGCGGACGAAAGCCCCCCCAGCGGCAGCACTTCCTGGACAGACATGGCTAGCGGTCCTTGCCGGTGAGCCCGCGGGCCTTGCCTGCCGATTGCAGGAAGGCGCGGGAGATGTCGAAGAATTCGGGCACGTCGAGCAGGAAGGCATCGTGGCCGCGATCGGTTTCAATCTCCGCGAACGACACCCGCGCGCTCGACGCGTTCAGCGCGTGCACCAGCGCGCGCGATTCCGAGGTCGGGAACAGCCAGTCGCTGGTGAAGGAGACCACGCAGAAGCGGGTCTGGATTCCCGCAAACGCCTTCGCCAGCACGCCGCCATGGTCGGCCGCGATGTCGAAATAGTCCATCGCGCGCGTCAGATAGAGATAGGAGTTGGCGTCGAAGCGCTCGACGAAGGACGAGCCCTGGTAACGCAGATAGCTTTCGACCTGGAAATCCGCGTCGAACGAGAAGGTCGGCAGCTCGCGGTCCTGCATGCGCCGGCCGAACTTGCGATGCAGTGCCGCGTCCGAGAGATACGTGATGTGCGCCGCCATCCGCGCCACCGCGAGCCCGCGATGCGGATGGATGCCGTGATCGGCATAGCCGCCGCCGTGCCAATCGGGGTCGGCCATCACGGCCTGGCGCCCGAGTTCGTGGAAGGCGATGTTCTGCGCCGAGTGCCGCGTCGCGCAGGCAATCGCCAGCGCGGAGAACACGCGGGCAGGATAGGCCGAGGTCCATTGCAGCACCTGCATGCCGCCCATCGAGCCGCCAACGACGGCAAACAGCGTGTCGATGCCGAGCCGGTCGATCAGCATCGCCTGCGCGCGCACCATGTCGGGGATGGTGATGACGGGGAAATCCAGGCCCCAGACCTTGCCGGTGGCAGGATTGATCGACGCCGGCCCGGTCGAGCCCATGCAGCCGCCGATCACGTTGGAGCAGATGATGAAGTAGTGCTTGGGATCGATGGGCCGGCCGGGGCCGACCAGCGTCTCCCACCAGCCGGGCTTGCCGGTGACGGGATGCACATTGGCGACGTGCTGGTCGCCGGTCAGCGCATGGCAGATCAGAACGGCGTTGGAGCGATCGGCGTTGAGCTCGCCATAGGTCTGGTAGGCGATCTGGAACGGGGTGAGATCGACGCCGCAATCGAGCCGCAGCGGCTGCTCGGTGCCGAAATGCGCGACCTGCGAGCTCGGGTGATCCACCTCGTGCGACCGTTCGTCGGCGCTGATCGCAGGACTAGGTACTGACTTGACGCCAACCATCATCGACCTCGTTTGCGACCGCCGTCAGACCGCCGCTGGAATCAGGCCATGAAAAACCCGGCCTGAACGATAGGTTCGGCCGGGATCGGAAGCGTCCCCGGCCTGTTTAGCGAGTTTTTTAACGTGGCTGCAAGCCGGCCGGCTCAAATGACCACGGAACAGGCGAAAGTTACCGTCTTGGGCGGTTTTCGTCAAGTCACGGTCCGGATCGATCGAATTCGTCTCCGTCTCATCGGCCAAAAAGGCCGTCATTTCTCTTTGCTTTCGCCGCCCCGACTGCCTAATCAGGATTGATCGCAGCGGTGACGGCCTTGCGAGTTGTCTTGCCGAACCGCATTGGAACGTCCCTCAACAACCCAAGCTCTTAAACAGTCCAAGCTCTTCAACAGTCCAAGTCAGATATGACCCAACGTCCGCCCGCGCCACCATCGCTCCAGGAATTGCGCAAGGAGATCGACGCGATCGACGAGAGCATGCATCGCCTCCTGATGCAGCGCGGCGACATCATCGACCGCCTGATCCAGGTGAAGCAGACCCAGGAGGTCGGCTCTGCGTTCCGGCCCGCGCGCGAGGCTTCCATGATGCGCGAGATCGTGCAGCGCCATCGCGGCATCCTGCCGCTCGATACGGTCGAGAGCATCTGGCGGGTCATCATCTCGACGTTCACTTATGTGCAGGCGCCGTTCTCCGTGCATGCCGACATCTCGGTGAGCGAGCCGGCGATGCGTGACTCCGCGCGCTTCCATTTCGGCTTCACGGTGCCTTACGTCGCGCATTTCAGCGCGCAGGCCGCGGTCGAAGCGGTGGCGAAATCCAAGGGCGACCTGGCGCTGGTCTCGGCGACCTCCAGCCGCACGCCGTGGTGGCTCTCGCTGGAGGAAGCTGGCGCGCCGAAGATCATCGCGCGGATGCCCTTCGTCGAACGTGCCGATCATCCGGCGGCGATGCCGGTGTTCGCGGTCTCGCGCGTCCCCGACAGCGCCCTGGTGACGGAGGTCGAGACCTTCAGCGTGCGCGTCTCCGGGTGGAACGCCGAGGTCGCGCGCGCCCTGTCGCCGCTCGCCGAGATCGTAGCGGTGCCCGATACCGCCTTCGATGGCGCGGCGCTGCTGGTCTCGGTCACCAGCGCGACCAGCATCGACAAGATCAGGGCTGCCCTGATCGAGGCGGGGGCCTCGGTGCGCTCCACGGCCCTCGTCGGCAGCCACGCAACGCGCTATACGGTGCCCCCGACCGGGGCGAAATCGTAAATCGCGCGCCTCGCCATTTCGGAGTTGAAGATGTCCCGCCCCGTGCCGAATCCCGGCATTCTCGATATTGCGCCCTACACCCCCGGCAAGAGCCCGGTGCCGGAGCCGGGCCGCAAGGTGTTCAAGCTCTCGGCCAACGAGACGCCGTTCGGGCCCTCGCCCAAGGCGATCGAGGCGTTCAAGCGCGTGGCGGATCATCTGGAGGACTATCCGGAAGGCACCTCGCGCGTGCTGCGCGAGGCGATCGGCCGTTCTTTCGGGCTCGATCCCAACCGCATCATCTGCGGCGCCGGTTCGGACGAGATCCTCAACCTGCTCGCCCACACCTATCTCAGCCACGGCGACGAGGCGATCTCCACCACGCACGGCTTCCTGGTCTACCCGATCGCGACGATGGCGGTCGGCGCCAAGAACGTCGTCGCGCAGGAGACCAACCTCACCGCCGATGTCGACGCCATCCTGAAGGCCGTGACGCCACGGACAAAACTGGTCTGGCTCGCCAACCCCAACAATCCGACCGGCACCTATCTGCCGTTCGACGAGGTCAAGCGGCTGCGCGCCGGCCTGCCTTCGCACGTGCTGCTGGTGCTCGACGCCGCTTATTCCGACTACGTCTCGCGCAACGATTACGAGATGGGAATCGAGCTCGTCGCCACCACCGAGAACACGGTGGTGACGCACACCTTCTCCAAGATCCACGGCCTGGCTGCGCTGCGCATCGGCTGGATGTTCGGCCCCGAGCACATCATCGACGCGGTCAACCGCATCCGCGGCCCCTTCAACGTGTCGACGCCGGCGATGTATGCCGCGGTCGCCGCGATCGAGGACACCGCGCACCAGGCGATGTCGAAGCAGTTCACCGAGACCTGGCGCAACCGGCTCACCGAGGAGATCGGCAAGCTCGGACTGAAGGTGACGCCGAGCGTCGCCAATTTCGTGCTGATCCACTTCCCGACCGACAAGGGCAGGACCGCTGACGACGCCGACGCCTTCCTGACCAAGCGGGGCCTCGTGCTGCGCGCGCTGAAGAATTACGGCCTTCCGCATGCGCTGCGCATGACCATCGGCACCGAGGAGGCCAACCGTCTCGTGATCGAGGCCTTGCACGACTTCATGGGCGGCAAATGAATGCTGATCCACACTTCCAGCGCGTCGCGCTGATCGGCTTCGGCCTGATCGGCGGCTCGATCGCGCGCGCTGCGAAGCTCCAGGGCCTGGCCGGCGAGATCGTCACCACGGCGCGCTCGGAGAAGACACGCGCGCGGGTCACCGAGCTCGGCATCGTCGATCGGGTCGTGGCGACCAATGCGGAGGCCGTGAAGGATGCCGATCTCGTCATCCTCTGCATTCCCGTCGGCGCCTGCGGAGCGGTGGCGCAGGAGATCGCCACGCATCTGAAACCGGGCGCGATCATCTCCGACGTCGGCTCGGTCAAGGGCGCGGTGGTCAGGGACATGGCCCCGCATCTGCCGAAAGGCATCCATTTCGTGCCGGCGCATCCGGTCGCGGGCACCGAGCATTCGGGCCCGGATTCGGGATTTGCCGAGCTCTTCATCAACCGCTGGTGCATCCTGACGCCGCCGGAAGGCACCGAGACGGCGGCCACGGAGCATCTGCGCGCGTTCTGGGCGGCGATGGGCGCCAAGGTCGAGATCATGACGCCGGATCATCATGATCTCGTGCTCGCGATCACCAGCCATTTGCCGCATCTGATCGCCTACACCATCGTCGGCACCGCGGACGAGCTGGCGCAGGTGACGGAATCCGAGGTGATCAAGTTCTCCGCCGGCGGTTTTCGCGATTTCACCCGTATCGCCGCGTCCGACCCGACGATGTGGCGCGACGTCTTCCTCGCCAACAAGGAAGCCGTGCTGGAGATGCTCGGCACCTTCACCGAGGATCTCGCCAAGCTCACCCGCGCGATCCGGCGCGGCGACGGCGAGGCGCTGTTCGATCACTTCACCCGCACCCGCGCCATCCGCCGCGGCATCGTCGAGATCGGCCAGGATTCGGCCGCACCCGATTTCGGCCGGCCGCACGCGGCGCTGAAGAAGCCGTAGCTCTCTCCGTCATGGCCGGGCTTGTCCCGGCCATCCACGCGCATCCGCGATTGACGAAAGACGTGGATGCCCGGGACAAGCCCGGGCATGACGACGGAGTGTTTGGCCGGGCGTATCTCGTTCAATACAGCGGCGGGATCTGACCGACCTTGACCGGGCCGAGCAGCACGGCGCCGTCGACGAATTTCAGCGGGAAGCTTCGCGCCTTCCTGCCTTCGAGCGTGCTCTCGGTGCCGATCGAATTGATGCCGGCGGCGACGCCGGCATTGGCGTTCTGCTTAATGACCTTGCCGAGACCGGGCACGGCGCGGTCGAGCGCGCCGAACAGATTGTTGAGGTCCTGCGACTTCACGCCGGGGGCGACGCGGTCGAGCGTTGCCTGTGGCACGCCCTCCTCCAGCATCTTCTCGATGCCGAGCGCCGGGATCACGCGCTCGAGGCCCGTCACCGTCATCTGCAATTCGCCGTCGAGCCGGCCGTTGGCGGAAAGGCCGAGCTTGCCGGCGGCAACCGCGATCATCTCGCCCTGCTGGATCCGCGACTGGACGATCTCGATATGGCCGCCGGCGGCCTGGATCTCGCGGAAGCGCTCCGGCCAGGGTTTTGGCGTGAGATCGGAAAGGCCGGTGATCTTGGCGCGGGTGTCTGCCGCGAACGGCTCGGCGAGCAGCGGATGCACGCCCTGAATGCTGCCCTGCGCGACGTGCAGCACGGTCTCGATCACGGGACGATCCGACGAAGATCCCTCGGCGAGGCGCCCGTGCAGCTCGATCTGCTTGGCCTGCGCGAGCGGCACCTGCACGCTGCCGTCGAGACGGTTGAGGGTGGGGGGTCGTCGAACACGATGGAGGCGCGATCCGGCACGGCAGGCAGACCGGCCACGCTGGCGCGGCCCTTGCTCCAATTGACCGTGAAGGTGTTTTGCGTGATGCCGTCGATCAGCGTCGCCGGCGCGGAAAATTCGGCGATGATGCGCTTGGGATCATAGACCTGGGCGACGACCAGAATGTTGTCGAGCTTCGCCGTGAACGGCGTCTTGCTCGCGTTCTGCGACACCAGGGCGACGCTGGCGCCGGAACACTGGACCTCGAAGCGGAACGGGAAGCCCGCGATCGAGCGCTTGGCGCAATCATAGATCCGGCCGGACTTGGCCTCCTGCGCCCGCCAGGCGTCTGCGGCGATTTCGGCCTGCGACGCCGCGTAGAACCAGAAACCGCTCCACGCGACCGCGAGGATCAGGACGAGAACGGGTGCGATGAAAAGGCCCCAACGGGAGCGACGGCCTGCGGCAACGGTCATATTGGACATGCGGCGACCCTTTGATCCCGGATTTTGGCAAATGTAAGCGGGGACGACCTGCGACGAAAGGCGGAGAATTCGCTTCGCTTCGGGGCATGGTTCTGGTAGCCGTGCCCGAAATGTCGGAAATCACCGTCCCTTCCGTCACCACCGCCAAGGGCGACCTCTGGGTGTTCGGCTACGGCTCGCTGATGTGGCGGCCGGGCTTCGAGTTCGAGGAACGCATCCCGGCCCGGCTGGTCGGCGAGCATCGCGCGCTCTGCGTCTATTCGTTCGTGCATCGCGGCACGCCGGAAAAGCCTGGCCTGGTGCTCGGGCTCGACCGCGGCGGCGCCTGCCGCGGCATCGCCTTCCGCGTCGCCGAGAAAAACCGTGCCGACGTCGTCGCGTACTTGCGCGCACGCGAGCAGGTCACCTCGGTCTATCGCGAGGTGATGCGTTCGGTGTGGCTGGAGAACGATGCGCGCCAGCGCGTCTCTGCACTCGCCTACGTCGTCGACCGCGGCCATGCGCAATATGCCGGCCGGCTGTCGCTCGCCGAGCAGCACCGTCATGTCGTCCAGGGCCACGGCCAGTCTGGCGCCAATCGCGATTACGTGACCGCGACGGTGAAGGCGATCGAGGCCGAAGGCTTTCGCGACGTGCAGCTGCATCAGCTTGTATTGATGCTGCATGGTGATGCGCATTCGCTGCACGCCGCGGCTCCGAACGAAGATCGCTAGCCGCCCGTTGGCGCGTAGCTCGGCGCCGAGCCGATCAATTGCTCCTGCTCCCTGCGGCCGGCTTCGACGAGGCGGCCGGTCGCGTCCTCGATCGCGGCTTGCACGCGGGAGAGAAACTCGTCCTTCGGCAGGCCCGGCGGCAACGGTTCGAGAAACTCCACAACCAGCGTGCCGGGGTAGCGCATGAAGGTGCGGCGGGGCCAGAACAGGCCGGAGTTGAGCGCGATCGGCAGGCACGGCACGCCGCACGACGAATAGATCTGTGCAAAGCCGGTCTTGTAGTCGGGCGGCGCGCCCGGCGCCCGGCGCGTGCCTTCCGGAAAGATCACGAGCTGGCGTCCGCTGCGCACCGCCTCGCGCGCCCGCCGCGTCATCTCCAGCAGCGCCTTCACGCCGGCATTGCGGTCGATCGCAATCATCCCGGTCTTGACCAGGAACTGACCGAACACCGGGATCTGCATGAGCTGGCGCTTGAGGATGAAGATCGGCCGATTGAAGAAGCCCGGCAGCACGAAGGTCTCCCAGAACGACTGATGCTTTGCCACGATCAGCAGCGGGCCTTTCGGGATGTTCTCGGCACCGCGGAATTCCACCTTGATATTGCAGACCACGCGCATCAGGAACAGCGTTGCCTTGGCCCACCATTCCGCCACCGTCAGCATGGCGCGCGGCGGCAATGCGAAGGTCGGCAGCGCCACGATCGCAAGGCACACCAACACGGCGTAGAACAACACGTTGAAAACGAGCGAGCGCAGAAAAATTGGGAACATCGATAGTCCGATCAATTGGCCTGTGCGGTAGCGGGCCGCTTCGGCTGCTGACCTGCAGGCTGCTCCGATATCTCGGGCCAGAGGTCAATCCCGAAATGCTCCAGCCGCACCCTGAGCTCGGCCGCGATGTACTTGATATATTCCGACAGGAGCAGCCGCAGCGTCGATCCCGAGGTCCACCACGGCTCCTCGCGCCATTTGTCGCCGACCACCGCGAACGGGATCAGCGTCATCTGTGGCATCGCATGCGAGAATTCCACCAGCGCGCGCGGCATGTGATAGTTGGAAGTGACCACGATCAGCGATTTGAACCGGCGCCCCTCGGCCCAGCGCCGCGCTTCCGCTGCGTTGCCGCGGGTCGAGAGCGCGGTGCGGTCGAGGTCGACGCAACAGGTCATGAAGGACTGGTTCTCCGGCAAGGTCCGTGAGATGTCGCTCGCCCTCGAGGTCGGATGCACGCCGGAGATCAGGAGCCGCCTGCCGTAGCCCGCAGCGAGCAGCTCCATCGCGTCCGATACCCGCGAGGAGCCGCCGGTCAGCACCACGATGCCGTCGGCCTTGCGGTCGGGCACCGTCTCGGCGCCGCGCAAATGCGACAGGAATGCAACGAAGCCTGCGGCCGCGGCAACGAAGGCAAGCGCGATCGTCGACACGATTGTCGCGCGCAGCCAGCCGCGCGGCAGTTTCGGCGATCGATCGTCGGTCGGCGAGCTCATGCGATATCAGTGATCCCTTCCCTGAAGCGATTTTAAGACGTTTTGAGGCGAAGTGGAGTCCTGCGAATGGCTGCTCGGTCACCCCCTCCCGCTTGTAACGGGAGAAGGGAAGAAAAGAGCTCAATCGACATCATTCAATGTCGCAAACAGCGTCTGGCGCGAGGCCACCGCGGTGATGCCGCCGATCAGCACGGCCTGGATCGCGAGCACGATGTAGCCGGATGGCCGCAGCGAGAAGGTGCCGAGCAGCGCGGCAAACTGGTCGCCGACGGGGGTACCGGAAAACCAGCCTGCGATGGACTCTGAGAAGCCGAACATCAGCATGGCGGCGCCGCCGCCGATCACGCCGCCCTCCAGGCCCAGCCTGAGGAAATGGCGCAGGAAGTGATTGGCGATGTAACGGTCGCCGGCGCCGACGAAATGCAGGACCTCGACGATCGGACGATTCGCCGCCATGGCGCCGCGGGTCGCGAACGAAACCGAGATGATGGTGGCGATGATGACAAGTGCGAGAATGCCGAGGCCGGCCAGCACGATGGCGTTGGTCATCGAGCGCATGCGCTCGATCCAGGCACGGTGATCGTCGACGCTGGCGCCCGGCGCGACCTGCGTCACGCGCGCGCGCAGGGCGCCGAGATCGAGCGGCGTGCCCGGCTGCACGCGCGCGATGATCATGCGCGGCACCGGCAGATCGTCCATGGACAGGCCGGTGCCGAGCCAGGGCTCGAGCAGCTTGCCGCTCTCCTCCCTGGTGAACGGCCTGACCTCGACGATGCCGGCTTGCGTGCGCATCGCCTCCGTCACGGCCGCGGTGTCGCGATCGAGATCACGGCCGGCCTGCGGACGAACCTGGATGGTGATTTCGCTCGCGACGTCCGACTGCCATTCGGCGGCGGAGGCACTCACCAGCAGCACCGTACCCGTGGCCATCGAGGCGAGGAAGCTCATGATAGCGACGACGGCGACCAGCGCTCTGCCATGGATCGAGGCGCGCGGCACGATCGGCGACATGTTGCGTGCCCTGGCCGGAAGCTGCGGACGCTCCTGCCCGAGATCGACCAGCACGCCGCGCTCGTCGGTCCTACTCATAGACGTGCAGCCGTCCCTGGTGCAGCACCAGCCGCCGTGCTTCGTACTGGTCCATCAGGCCGATGTCGTGAGTGGCGATGATGACGGCGGTGCCTGACTTGTTGAGCTCGATGAAGAGCCGCAGCAGGCGCCGGCCGAGCGTCGGGTCGACACTGCCGGTCGGCTCGTCCGCGAGCAGCAGCTGCGGCCGCGAGATCACGGCGCGTGCGATCGCCGCGCGCTGCTTCTCGCCGCCCGACAGGATCGGAGGCAACGCATCCATGCGGTCGCCGAGGCCGACCCAGCGCAGGAGATCGATCACCTCCTTGCGGTAGCTCGACTCGCTGCGGCCCATGACGCGGAACGGCAGCGCGACATTCTCATAGGTCGTCATGTGGTCGAGCAGGCGGAAATCCTGGAGCACGATACCGATGCGCTTGCGCAGGTCCGCGATCTCGTCCTTGCCGAGCTGCGAGATGTCGTGGCCAAACAGAGTGACGAGGCCCCGCGTCGGCCGATGCGACAGAAACAGCAGGCGCAGCAGAGACGTCTTGCCGGCGCCGGACGGTCCGGTGAGAAACTGGAAGGAATGCGCCGGGATCTGGAAGCTGAGATCGCGCAGGATCTCCGGCCCCAGACCGTAACGCAATCCGACATTTTCGAACCGAACCAAGCTCAGCTCCGTTCGAGAGGGGGCGCGGGTCGCACTGCGGCGCTCCGCCACGCGCGATCAACGGGTTTTGCCGCCGTTATGGTTTCCGGTTCGTTAACGGTCGGCCAGTAGCATAGTTGGCAGCATCCCTGCCGCCCGGTTCGCCGCCACCGGCTGATCGTCAAGATTCGTCCAAGACCTCGTTCATGCATCAAGGCTCGTCCATGCATATCGTCTGCCCCCATTGTATGACATCCTACGCCATCAAGCTCGCGAGCCTTGGGGCCAACGGACGGGCGGTCCGCTGCTCCCGTTGCAAGGAGACCTGGATCGCCCATGCCGAGGATGCCATCGAGGAGGCGTCCGTTCCGGCCATGGCCGCTGCCAGCCGAGCCGACGACCAGTCCGACCTCGCCGAGCAATGGAACTCCTATGCCAAGGACGACGGCGCCGCGAATGCGCCTGTCGTCGACAGCCCGTCGATCGCCAGCGACTGGCCGGATGAAGAGGTTCGCGAGACCGAGGACGAATGGTCAGCGGCAGCCCGTCAGGCCGAAGAGGAGACCGCCGGCGCGCAGCACCAGTCCTGGTTCCGCGGCCTGTTCCGCCGCCGCGGCGCACGGGTGAGCCGCCCGGTCTCCACCACGGCTCCGCGGAGATCCTATTTTGGCCTGCCGACCGCCTGCACCGCGATGGGCGCGCTGGTACTGGCCCTTATGGTCTGGCGCGGCGACGTGGTGCGGCTGCTGCCCCAGACCGCGGCATTCTACAAGATGGTCGGGCTCGAGGTGAATCTGCGCGGCCTGGCCTTCAAGGACGTCAAGCTCTCCAGCGAGACCGTAGACGGTAAGCAGGTGCTGGTGATCGAGGGCGTGATCGTCGGGGAGGGCAAGAAGCCGCACGACATCCCGCGGCTGCGCTTTGCCGTGCGCGACGCCCAAGGAGCCGAGATCTACGCCTGGAATACGGTGCTGGAACAGACGGTGCTGCGGCCCGGCGAGCGCGCCTTCTTCCGCTCGCGCCTGGCCTCGCCGCCGCCG
Source organism: Bradyrhizobium sp. USDA 241 (assembly GCF_049739505.1). Classification (NCBI taxonomy): domain Bacteria; kingdom Pseudomonadati; phylum Pseudomonadota; class Alphaproteobacteria; order Hyphomicrobiales; family Nitrobacteraceae; genus Bradyrhizobium; species Bradyrhizobium sp. USDA 241. The sequence goes on from NZ_JBMGPZ010000004.1 coordinate 532,449, forward strand.
GAGGGCCGCAATATCGACGTTCGCTTCTTCAACCGGCGCGACATTGCCGGCGGCAGCGTATAACCGATCAGGCCATTTGTTGGAGCATGATCTTTGCGGGAAACCGCTACGCATTTTTCCGGATCATGCTCGAGGTCCGGCACGGAAGGTTGATCCCAAGGTTGGTCTCATGCCGAAAATCCTGATCGCCGACGACGAGGATTCGATGCGCCAGCTGGTGGCGCGCGCCATCGCCATGGACGGCCACGAGACCGTCACCGCCCAGGACGGCGCCGAGGCGCTGGAGATCCTGATCCGCGAGGACGGCGCTTTCGATCTGTTGCTCACCGACATCCAGATGCCGGTCATGGACGGCATCGCGCTGGCACTCTCCGCCGCCCGCGATTTCCCTGATCTGACCATTTTGCTGATGACCGGCTTTGCCGACCAGCGCGAGCGCGCCTCGAACCTGAATGCGCTGGTGCATGATGTCGTGACCAAGCCGTTCTCGGTCCCCGACATCCGCACGGCCGTGGCGGATGCGCTGGCGGCAAAGAAGGGCTAGCGCGGCGGCTACACTTCCCCTGTCATGCCCCGGCTTGACCGGGGCATCCAGTACGCCGCGGCGGATGTGGCAAGAGCGAGCTCTTCAACGCCGGTCTCTGGAATACTGGATCGCCCGGTCAAGGCCGGGCGATGACACCGAGTGTGGAGTTAAAACTCCTTCAGCAGCCGCTCGATATAGTCGAGCTCGATCTGCGGGCGCGAGGGATCGCCGAGACGACGGCGGAGCTCTTCGAGAATGCGGCGGACCCGCTGGGTGTCGATCTCGCCGGGAATCTTGACCGTATAATCGTCACCATATTCGCGCCCATGCAGCGGACGGCCCAGCGGGTCGGTCTGGTTGCCGCCGCTCTGCTGGCGGCCGGCGCGCTGGCCGGGGCCGTCGCCCTGGCCGTCGCCATCGCCCTGCTGCATCGCCTCGGCCATTTTCTGCGCACCCTTGCGCATCGCGTCGAGCGCCTTGCCCTGCGAGTCCACGGCGCCGTCGGCATTGCCCTCGCCGAGTTTTGATCCCGCATCGCCCATGGCGCCGTCGGCGGCGTCCAGACTGCCATCGCCATCGCCCTGGTCGCCGTCCTGATCGCCGTTCTGGCCGGGCTGGCCCTGGTCCCCTTGCTGACCCTTCTGTCCCTGTTGGCCTTTCTGCCCTTTTTCGCCCTTCTGCGTGAGGCCGCGCTTGGCAAGCTCGTCCTGCAGCTTCTTCAGGCGGTCGCGCAGCCCCTGCTGGTCCTGCTGCAGCTCCGACATGGACTGATCGCCCTGCTGCTTGCCGCGCGAGCGATCGCGCCGGGAATCCTGACCCTGCTTGAAGGTCTTGTCGCGCAATTGCTGCTGCTTGCGGATCATGTCGCCGAGCTCGTTGAGCGCCTGCTCCATGTCGCTCTCGCCGGACTGCCCCGGCTGCGCCATCTGCAGGCCCTCCAGCATCTGCTGGAGCTGCTCGAGCAACTGCTTGGCGGCATCCTTGTCGCCGGAGCGCGACAGGCGCTCCATCCGGTCGATCATGTTCTGCAGGTCCTGCTGGCGCAGGACCTTGGTGTTCGGATCGAGCGGCCGCGCCAGCTGCTGCGGGTCATTGTTGTTGCGGAACTGCTCGGCGAGCTGGCGCATGAAGTCGTTCAGCGCCTGACGCAGGTCCTGCGTCAGCTTCTTGATCTCTTCGTCGCTCGCACCGCGCTCCAGCGCCTGCTTCAGCGCGTCCTGAGCCGCGCGCAACGCCTTCTCGACATCCGAGATCTTGCCGTCCTCGATCGTCACCGCAAGCGCCCACAGGCTCGCCACGACCTCGCGCAGGGCATCATCGGTGCGTGCGGCCTCGAGCTGTCGCGCAACGCTGTGCAGGCCGAGATATTGTCCGGGCTCCGGCGTAAACATCTCGGGCGCGATCATCAGCGCGTCGAGCGCGGCATACACGTCCGAATTCTTGTTGGCGTCGAGCGCGAGAATGCGGCGCTGCTCGATCAGTGCACGGGCCAGCGGCTTGGTAAAGAGCCGTTCGGGCAGGCGCATGTTGAACGGTTCGCTTGTGGCCTCATTGCCGGCCTCGTCCTTGGCCGTGAGGGTCAGCGTGACCTCGGCGCCGGCATAGGGATCCTCGCTGAGATCCTTCACCGACTGTCCGACGCCGTTGCGGGTCCGCGCATTCGGCAGCGCGAGCGGGAAGTGCGGCGGCTGGAACAGCGGACGCGAAGCCGTCCTGGTGTCGCCATTGCCGGCAGCAGCCTTATCGCCGGGAGCAGCCTTCGCCCCGCCCTTGGCGTCGTCCTTGGCCCCATCCCGGGCATCGATCGAACGCAAGGCAAATTTCGCCTCGGCGCCGGTGACGCCGTAATCGTCCTCGATCTTGTAGGCGAGCTGGAGCGCGCCGCGCGCCTGGCGCTCCGGGTCCTTGGCGAGTGCAATCGTCGGCGCCCGATCCGGCGTTGCCGCAAACGCCCATTGCGGCTGGCCGGAAGGCGCGCGGACATGCGCCGTGCCGTCGCCGGAGATGGCAAAATGCCTTTCGTTGGTCCCCTTGGGGCTGGCTTCGGTGGGGGCAACCTCCTTGAGGCCGCCGGAGACGGCGACATCCAGGCTGCCGCCCGAGGAGCGCACGATCAGGGTCGAACCGGCGGGAACGGCGAGCGGACCGCTGGCGGGCAGGGCCGCAGCTTCCTTGTTGGCGGCCGACAGAATGACCGGAGGCCTGCCGGTGTACAGCGGCGGCGTGACCCAGGCATCGACGCGAACATTGCTCGGCGCCAGCACCCCGTTCCAGTCGAAGGCGGCGCCAAGCCGCATCGCACGCTCGTCGCCGGCGGCGAAGTAGGTCGCAACCAGCATCACCATGACCAGCGCGCGCAACGCCCAGGGGTCGTGAAGCGCGAGTCGCGGGTGCGGCAGACCGGCGCGGATGCGCTTGAGGGACGCCAGCGTACGCTCGCGCTGCGCCTGCCACAGCGCCTGCGCGACCGGATCTTGCGAGGTCAGCGTGTCCGTGAGCGTCGTGGCCGGGCGGTGACGGATGCCGGAGCCACGGTCGAGCCGGGCGAGCGCTTCCGCGCGGCTCGGCCAGCGGAAGCCAAGCAACGGGAACAGGGCGGCGGCCGCGATCGCGGCGAAGAGGGCGAGACCGATAGCCCTGGCAATGAACGGCAGTGCCAGCCAGAGACCGGCCCAGGACACCACTAGGAACAGGCCGGCGACGGTCAGAAGGCGCGCCACATTGGGCCAGGCACGCTCCCACGCGATGGCATAAGTGGCCCGATCGAGGGCCTGCGCCAGCTTCAGCCGCGACAGCGCATCACTGCTGCGGATCGGGTCTGACGGGTCGGGGGTGACGCCGTTCAATCAGCTCTCCAGGTTGCCCGGTAGAGAAGAGCCTATCACAACGGCAGCACTGAGGCATCCGTTCCTGTACGGGAGAACCCCCTTTTCCCGCATAACACGAGGACGTGACTGGCCCGGCGCAACCCCGTAATTTCCGCGCGCCATCCCTGAGGGACACGAAGGAAACGCCATGGACAAGAAGATGCACGACAAGGGCCTGGAAGTCCGCAAAGCGGTGCTGGGCGAAGCCTATGTCAACAACGCCCTGAAGAACGTCGACGATTTCAACCGCCCGTTCCAGGAGATGCTCAACGAATATTGCTGGGGCACGGTGTGGGGCCGCGACGAGCTGCCGCGCAAGACCCGCAGCATGCTCAACATCGCCATGATCGCGATCCTCAACCGCCAGCACGAGTTTCGCGCACATCTCAAGGGTGCGCTGACCAATGGCGTGACGCGCGAGGAGATCCGCGAGATCCTGATGCAGGTCGCGATCTACGGCGGCATGCCGGCCGCGGTCGACAGCTTCCGGATCGCGCGCGAGGTGTTCGCGGAGATCGACGGGAAGGCGTGAGGGGCGTGCGGTGAGTGAGGGACGCAACGCCCTCACCTCCGTCGTCCCGGACAAGCGAAGCGTAGCGCTGATCCGGGACCCATATGTGGACGGCCTCCGTGGCACAAGAGCTTTGTGAAGGTTTTGATCGGATCGCTTGCATCCATATGTCCGGCCTGTTGGTTCGGCGTGTTAGACCGCTGGCCAAGATGGTTTCCGCGACACGAGCTCCAATCAACCACGCGACCTTGATCGGCCAATGGGTCCCACGGATTTGCTCGCATCTTCGGTCGATCGATCGCACCATCTCCTCTGCTCTTGCAGCTCCGGTTCGGCCGGTGGGTGAACCCGCCGGTCGGCCGAATCTCTCAACTATGCGGCGGCTGGCGCTTGGTCGGCTCGGGCATTCAGCCGCGCGCTGTCATATTCCTGTGCCGTCGTCATCAGCTTCCAGGCGATGCGGGCCATCTTGTTGGCGAGTGCCACTGCGGCAAGCTTCGGTGTCTTGCGCTTCAAGAGCTCGACGAGCCAATGTGGACCGGAATCTTTCGCCATCGCTTGCTTGACCACCGAGGTCGCCCCGACCACCAGCAGTTGACGCAATCTCTCATCGCCAGCGCGGGTGATCTTGCCGAGCCTGGTCTTTCCCGCAGTGGAATGGTCCTTGGGGGTCAAGCCGAGCCAGGCCGCGAACAGTCTTCCTGAGCGGAAGGCATGCGGATCTGGCGCCTTCATGACCAGTGCCGCAGCGGTGACCGGACCGACCCCCGGGATTTGTGCCAATCGCCGGCTCATGGCATCGGCACGGTGCCAGGCCACAAGCTTGGCCTCGACCGCCTTCAGCTCGACTTGCACCTGGTCATATTGGCGGGCAAGCATTGCAAACAGCTCGCGAGCCAGCGCTGGAACACGATCGTCCTGTTTGATCGTCGCCAGGAACGCGGCAAGCTTGTCCAGCCCCTTGGCTGCTATCAAACCGAACTCCGCCGCATGACCGCGGATCGTATTGGAGAGCTGGGTGCGACGCGCGACCAATTGCTCGCGTACGCCAAGCAGCATCAGCGCCGCCTGCTGCTCGGCCGTCTTCACCGGAACGTAGCGCATCCGCGGCCGGCTCGCCGCCTCACACAGTCCTTCCGCGTCGCGCCCGTCGTTCTTGTTGCGCGGCACGTAAGGCTTGACCAGCTGCGGCGCGATCAGCTTGACCGTGTGCACTAGTACCCGGAATCAGAGCTGAGTGATACGGCGGCCTTTGAAACGGCGTTGACGGACCTTTTTCTTGGTCCAGACGAAGGGCTCGGCTCTGTCGTTGTATGCGTTGACGTAGGCATCGATGTGTTCCTGAAGCTGCTTGAGGCTCGTGAAGGAGGTGCCGCTGAGCGACTGCCCCTGCAAGATGGAAAACCATACTTCGACCTGATTGAGCCATGACGCACTTGTCGGCGTGAAATGAAATTGCACGTTGGGGTGGGCCTTGAGCCAGTCCTCGTTCTTTTTATGGGTGTTGAGGTTGTCGAGGATGACGTGAAGCTTGCGGTTCGGAAAAGCCGCGGTGACGCTGTTCATGAAATCGAGAAACTCGACGCGGCGCCGGCGTTTTGAATGGGTCGCGATGATCTTTCCGGTGGCGACTTCGAGCGCCGCAAACAATGTTGTGGTGCCATGCCGCTTGTAATCGTGGCTTTGGCCGGTCAAGGCGCGGCCATTGGGCAACTTCAGATAACCCTGCGCTCGCTCCAAAGCCTGGATCGAGGGCTTCTCGTCCACGCACAGCACAATGGCCTTCGCCGGCGGCGCGACATAGAGGCCGACAACATCGGCGGCTTTGGCCGTAAAGTTCGGGTCGTTGCTCTCGCACCAGGACTTGCGAGCCACCAGGTCAATCTTGTGGCTGCGCAGGAACCGCCAGACATATTGGACATCGACATCGCCCAGCGCCTCGGCCAGCAGGGGGCCGGTCCAGCGCGCAAACCCTTGCGGTGGCGGCTTATCCAGCAGCTTCAGAATCCGCTTGTCGGTCGTCTTCGTATAGATCGGCTGCTTGCCAGGCCGCGGCTTGTCTTGCAGCCCTTCAAGGCCATGGTCGGCATAGCGATGCCGCCAAAGGCTGACAATCCGCGGCTGGACCCCAACTTCCTTGGCGATCGACCGGGTGCTGCGCCCATCCGCCGCCAACAGAACTATCCGCGCCCGCTTCAAATCGCGCTGCAACGTCACCGGTGAGCGACAGCACGCCTCAAGCACCTTGCGATCTTTCCTCGAAAGGTGGACTTCTCTTGCTTCGGGTATCATCCCGACCTTGAATCACGACTCACGTTCCAAGAAAAGTGGGTACTAGCTTGCCAAGCTCCCGCGCCAGGTAGTGCGCCGCCCCGCAAGCCTCGATCACAATCACCGTCGCCGGCAGCTTGGTAAAAAACTCCAGCATCGCCTTGCGGCTCAGCCGCTTGCGCAACACCACTTGCTCCGAAGCGTCAACGCCATGGAGTTGAAAAATATGCTTCGACGTATCCATCCCAATGCGGATAATCTGGCTCATGGACGGCTCCTGTGAATGGGTCTTTGACAACCTCATTCTGGCACAACTGATGCCGTAGGGGCCGTCCACACCATCAACCACAGGACCACGTGGTTGCGGGGACTCGGAGCTAGCCTTACGCGCCACAACTCCTCCCTGGGGTTATGGGTCCCGGATCGGCGCGCGCTTTGGGCGCGCTTGTCCGGGACGACAGCGGGGATGGAGCAACAACCACCAAAAGGAAACACCATGGACATCGGATTCATCGGGCTCGGAAACATGGGCTTCCCGATGGCGCGGCGGCTGATCGAGGCGGGACACAAGCTCGTCGTCTTCGATACGCGCAAGGAGGTCGCAGACAAGCTGGTGTCGCGCGGCGCGACTGCGGCGGCGTCGCCGAAGGACGTCGCCGATCAGGTCGAGACCGTGATGGCGAGTTTGCCTTCGCTGCAGGCTTCACTCGACGTCGCAACGGGAGCGAACGGCGTGATCGAGGGAAGCCGCGCAAAACGCTTCATCGATCTGTCGACCGTCGGCTCGACGATGGCAAAGAAGATCCACGCCCTTCTGGCCGAACGCAACATCGTGCAGATCGACTGCCCCGTCTCCGGCGGCGTCGGCGGCGCCGAGAAGGGCACGCTGGCGGTGATGGTGTCAGGACCTAGGGCCGAGTTCGAGCTGCTGAAGCCCGCGCTCGACGTGATCGGAAAAGTGTTCTTCATCGGCGAGAAGCCCGGCGCGGCGCAGACCATGAAGCTCGCCAACAATTTCCTGTCGGCTACAGCGATCGTGGCGACCTCGGAAGCGGTGGTGATGGGCGTGAAGGCAGGGCTCGATCCCGCCGTGATGATCGACGTCATCAATGCGGGCTCCGGCATGAACACGGCGAGCCGCGACAAATTTCCGCGCGCGGTGCTGCCGCGCACGTTCGACTTCGGCTTCGCGACGGGGCTGATGGTGAAGGACGTGCGGCTGGCGCTGGAGGAGATGAAGCAACTCGGCCTATCGATGGAGGTTGCCGACGCGGTCGGGCGGCTATGGGAGACCGTGATCGGCTCGGAAGGCGCCGAGTCCGATTTCACCGCCGCGATCAAGCCGATCGAGAGGAAGGCGGGAGTTGTGGTTGGCGGCGCAAAGGGCGGATCGGCGGGGAAGTAGCGCCGCCCCTCCGCGGGGACGACACCGAGGTTGTTGAGTCGACGTCGTCAACTCACAGCCACGGCGCGGGCTTGTCCATCGCGATGAGCTGCTCGACCTCGATGCGCGGGCGCACCACGGCGTATTGATCGCCCTTCACCAGCACCTCGGGCACCAGCGGGCGCGTGTTGTAGGTGCCGGCCTGCACGGCGCCATAGGCGCCCGCGGTCATGATGGCGAGGAGATCGCCCGGCTTCGGCGCCGGCAGCGTGCGGTCCAGCGCGAGATAGTCGCCGGTCTCGCAGACCGGGCCGACGACGTCGGCCATGATGGTGGCCGCGCCCTTTTCCGGCTGCGTCACCGGCAGAATGTCGTGATAAGCCTCGTACAGCGTCGGGCGGATCAGATCGTTCATCGCGGCGTCGATGATCACGAAGTTCTTGCCGTCGCCGTGCTTCACATAGATGACCTTGGCAACCAGGATGCCGGCATTGCCGACGATCATGCGGCCGGGCTCGAACATCAGCGTGCAGCCGAGATTGTGGCTGACGCGCCTGACCATGGCGGCATAGGCGTCGGGCGCCGGCGGCGCCTCACGGTCCATGTAATATGGGATGCCGAGACCGCCGCCGAAATCGACGTGGCTGATGTTGTGGCCGTCGGCGCGCAGCGTCTGCACGAATTCGGCGAGGATGCGGAACGCGGTCTCCATGTTGGAGAGGTCTGTGATCTGGCTGCCGATATGCACATCGGTGCCGGTCACTTCGATACCGGGCAGCCTGGCGGCGCGCGCATAGACCTCGCGCGCATGCGCGATCGGGATGCCGAACTTGTTCTCGGACTTGCCGGTCGAAATCTTGGCATGCGTGCCGGCATCGACGTCCGGATTGACACGGAGCGAGATCCGCGCGGTCTTGCCCATCGCGGTCGCAAGGCGCGACAACAATTCGAGCTCGGGCTCGGATTCCACGTTGAGGCAGAGGATGTCGGCGGCAAGCGCGGCGCGCAGCTCCTCTTCCGTCTTGCCGACGCCGGAGAATACGATCTTGCTGGCCGGGAAACCGGCGGCCAGCGCGCGCTTCAATTCACCGCCGGAGACGACGTCGGCGCCGGCGCCGAGCTTGGCCAGCGTGCGCAGCACCGACTGGTTGGAGTTCGCCTTCATGGCGTAGCAGACCAGAGCCTTCTCGCCGGCGAAGGCATCGGCGAAGACGCGGTAGTGCCGCTCCAGCGTCGCGGTCGAATAGCAATAGAACGGCGTGCCGACGGTGGCGGCCAGCTCGGACAGGTTCACCGCCTCGGCGTGCAGTACGCCGTTGCGATAGTCGAAATGGTTCATGGCGCAGGCTCGCTTGTCCCGGCTTTTTTCCTGCCGGGAGGTTCGTCCAGGAGCGGGTCGAGAATAAACGGTTTCTTCCGGCCCCTGGCCGCCGCGGGCGCGGCATCCGCGCTGGAGGTAGGGTCGAACAGACTCGGCGTCTTCTGGGCCGCGGTCTCGGTATCGACGGGCGCGGCGCCGGTGGCTGCAGGCGCGTTGGAGGCGGTCGGCGGCAGATCCAGCGGGCCCTTTCGGCCGCAGCCGGCAAGCGCGAGCGCCGTCAGGCTCAAGACAATGATGGCCCACCCCGAGCCGGCCGGGCGAAACTTTGACGTCACGACGAAATCCCCACTACGCGGCGCACCATACAGAGATTGGCGCGCTCTGGCGAGAGCCGGATGACCATGAAACATAAGCGAAATTTTGCCCTCAGCCCAATTTTCGCTCTTTTTCCAGCCGCTTCGCCCAGGCCTTGGCCTGGGACGCGACGTTCTTCGGCGCGGTGCCGCCGAAACTGGTGCGGCTCTTCACCGACGATTCGACCGAGAGCACGCCGAACACGTCCTTGGTGATTTTGGGCTCGATCGCCTGCATATCGCTCAGCGACAGCTCGTGCAGCGCGACGCTCCCCTCGGCGGCCCTGGCGACGATGCGGCCGGTGACGTGATGGGCCTCGCGGAACGGCCATTTTCAGCGTCCGCACCAGCCAGTCGGCGAGGTCGGTCGCGGTGGCGTACCCCTCGCCCGCCGCCGCTTTCATCTTGGCTTCATCCGGCACAAGGTCGCGGACCATGCCGGTCATGGCGCGGATCGCCAGCGACAGCGCGGCGAAGCCCTCCATGGCACCCTGCTTGTCCTCCTGCATGTCCTTTTGATAGGCGAGCGGCAGGCCCTTCATGACGATCAGGAGGCCGTTGAGCGCGCCGATGACGCGGCCGGTCTTGGCGCGCACGAGCTCGGCGGCGTCCGGGTTGCGCTTCTGCGGCATGATCGAGGAGCCGGTGGTGAACTTGTCGCTGAGGCGGATTAGGCCGACCAGCGGCGAGGTCCAGATCACGATCTCCTCGGCAAAGCGCGACATGTGCACGGCGCAGATCGAGGCCGCCGACAGCGTCTCCAGCACGAAGTCGCGATCGGAGACCGCGTCGAGCGAGTTCGCCATGGGGCGGTCGAAGGCAAGCGCCTTGGCGGTGGCGTGGCGGTCGATCGGGAACGAGGTCCCGGCGAGCGCGGCCGCGCCGAGCGGTGATTCGTTCAGCCGCTTGCGCGCATCCTGGAAACGGCCGCGGTCGCGCGCGGCCATCTCGACATAGGCAAGCAAGTGGTGGCCGAAGGTGACGGGCTGCGCGGTCTGCAGATGCGTGAAGCCGGGCATCACGGTGCCGGCATGCTCCAGGGCACGCTCGACCAGCGCCTGCTGGAACGCCGCGAGCGCGGCATCGGTCTCGTCGATGACGTCGCGGACGAACAGGCGGAAATCTGTCGCGACCTGGTCGTTGCGCGAACGCGCGGTATGCAGGCGGCCGGCGGCGGGGCCGATCAACTCCGACAGGCGGCTCTCGACATTCATATGGATGTCCTCGAGCGCGCGCTTGAACGCGAAGCCGCCCTTGCCGATCTCTGACAAAATCGTGTCTAGACCCTTGCCGATATTTTTCGCATCAGAGGCCGTAATGATGCCCTGCGTGGCCAGCATGGCAGCGTGGGCCTTGGACGCGGCAATGTCCTGGGCGAAGAGGTGACGATCGACGTCGATGGAGACGTTGATCTCTTCCATGATCTCGTCGGGACGTTCCGAGAACCGGCCGCCCCACATCTTGTTGCTCATGATCCCCTGCTCACGCCTTGCCTGTCGCTAGCCACGTTTGCTGGCCTCGGCCAACCGTATTAAGAGGCCCCTGATAGCCATATCTGCGACCGGATGACAAACGTTATGCTCGACAAGAAGCCCTCCGCCACGCGCCGCATCCCCCTCGTCATCGCCACCGTGGCGATCGGAGGGCTGGCCGGCTTCGCCGCGCTGTACGGGCTCGGCCTGAGCCGGTCGCCTGGCGGCGATCCGGCCTGCCGGACGGCGGTGGCAACGGCACAGAAGATTGCCCCGCTCGCCCATGGCGAGGTGGCGGCACTGACCATGGCGAGCGCCCCCTTGAAGCTGCCCGACCTCGCCTTCGAGGACGCCGACGGCAGGCCGAAAAAGCTGTCCGACTTCCGTGGCAAGACATTGCTGGTGAACCTCTGGGCTACCTGGTGCGTGCCCTGCCGGAAAGAGATGCCGGCGCTGGACGAGCTCCAGGGCAAGCTCGCGGGCCCGAATTTCGAGGTGGTGGCGATCAATATCGACACCCGCGACCCGGACAAGCCCAAGAGCTTCCTGAAAGAGGCCAACCTGACCCGGCTCGGCTATTTCAGCGATCCGAAAGCCAAGGTGTTCCAGGACCTTAAGGCCATAGGCCGGGCACTCGGCATGCCGACCTCGGTGCTGGTCGACCCGCAGGGCTGCGAGATCGCGACGATCGCGGGGCCGGCGGAATGGGCGAGCGAGGACGCGCTCAAGCTGCTCCGCGCCGCGACGGGCAAGGCCGCCGCATCGCTTTAGGAATTCAGGCGGTGACGTTGAGATTGCCGCCGACGCCGGGGCCGACGTTGGCCAGCGAGGGTTGGCCAGCGCCCATCAGCGTCAGGACGGTCGACTTCTCCATGTCCATGTTCTGCTTCGTCAGCGTCGCCGCGATATTCGATTGCAGCGCGCCTTGCTGAGCGGCCAGCATGGTGCTGACCATCGCCATCATGTCCATTACGCGAACCCTCTTACCGGCCGTAACCGAGGCGCGAGAGGTTAACGCGACATGAATTGACACGAAGCGGATCAGCGCGTCGGAACCGGCTTGGCACCGCGGTAGTCGTAGAAGCCGCGCTGGGTCTTGCGGCCGAGCCAGCCGGCCTCGACGTATTTCACCAGCAGCGGGCACGGGCGGTACTTGGAGTCCGCCAGCCCCTCGTGCAGCACCTGCATGATGGAGAGGCAGGTATCGAGGCCGATGAAATCGGCGAGTTCGAGCGGGCCCATGGGATGGTGAGCCCCGAGCTTCATCGCGGCGTCGATCGCCTCGACGTTGCCGACGCCTTCATACAGCGTGTAGATCGCCTCGTTGATCATCGGCAGCAGGATGCGGTTGACGATGAAGGCCGGGAAATCCTCGGAGACCGCGACCTGCTTGCCGAGCTTGCCGACGAATTCCTTGGCGGTCTCGAAGGTGGAGTCGTCGGTTGCGATGCCGCGGATCAGCTCGACCAGCTCCATCAGCGGCACCGGATTCATGAAGTGAATGCCGATGAATCGCTCCGGGCGGTCGGTGGCGGCGGCAAGCCGCGTGATCGAGATCGAGGACGTATCGGAGGCGACGATCGCCTCCGGCTTCAACACCGCGCAGAGCTCGTGGAAGATCTTGCGCTTGACCTCTTCCTTCTCGACCGCGGTCTCGATGACGAGGTCGCAATCGGCGAGATCGTCCAGTTTTTCGGCGAGCGTGATGCGCGCCATCGCCTTGACCTTGTCGTCCTCGGAGACGGCCTTCTTGGAGACCTGGCGCGCCAGATTGCCGTTGATGGTGGCCATGCCCGACTTGAGACGGTCGGGCGAAACGTCGTTGAGCACCACGTCGAAGCCGGCCAGCGCCGCGACATGCGCGATGCCATTGCCCATCTGACCCGCGCCGATCACGCCGACCTTCTTGATCACTGCCGCCATCATGTCATCCACCGGAACGGCGCGCGACGAGCGCACCCTGCCTATCCCCTTGAGCCGGGAGGTCCGATTTAATCAGAACCTTGGCTCGAAACCTAGATTGGATCGCTTCGAAGGCGCGCCCACGCCAAAGAAAACGCCCCAGAAATGCAACACCGGCCGGAGTGTATACCTCCGGCCGGTGTTTTCGATGCCTTTTACTTGCCGAGCTTGCCGAGTTCGGCCGTCAGCTCCGGAACCGCCTGGTAGAGATCGGCGACCAGGCCGTAATCGGCAACCTGGAAGATCGGTGCGTCCTCGTCCTTGTTGATCGCAACGATCACCTTGGAGTCCTTCATGCCGGCCAGATGCTGGATGGCGCCGGAAATGCCGACCGCGACATAGAGCTCAGGCGCCACGACCTTGCCGGTCTGCCCGACCTGCCAGTCGTTCGGCGCATAGCCCGCATCGACCGCCGCGCGCGAGGCACCGACGCCGGCGCCGAGCTTGTCGGCGAGCGGCTCGATGTATTTGGCGAAGTTCTCGCGGCTCTGCATGGCACGACCACCGGAGACGATGATCTTGGCCGAGGTCAGCTCGGGACGATCGCTCTTGGCAACCTCCTCGCCGATGAACGACGACAAGCCCGGATCGGCGGCCGCCGCCACGTTCTCCACCGCAGCGCTACCACCCTCGCCTGCCGCGGCGAAGGTCGAGGTCCGCACCGTAATGACCTTCTTGGCGTCCTTCGACTTCACCGTCTGGATGGCGTTGCCGGCATAGATCGGGCGCTCGAAGGTATCGGGCGCGACCACCTTGATGATCTCGGAGACCTGCATCACGTCGAGCAGAGCGGCGACGCGGGGCATCACGTTCTTGAAGCGCGAGGTCGCCGGTGCGACGATCGCGTCATAGCCGGAAGCCAGCGAGACGATCAGCGCAGCCAGCGGCTCGGCGAGATCGTGCGCGTAGAGGTCGCCATCGGCGAGCAGCACCTTCTTGACGCCGGCGAGCTTGGCGGCGGCATCCGCCGCGCCCTTGGCGTTCTGGCCGGCGACCAGCACCTCGACATCCGCACCGAGCGCGGTGGCCGCGGTCAGGGCCTTGTTGGTCGCATCCTTGAGCGACGCATTGTCGTGTTCGGCAATCAGAAGCGTCGTCATCAGAGCACCCCGGCTTCGTTCTTGAGTTTCGACACCAGCTCGGCGACGTCCTTGACCTTGACGCCTGCCTTGCGGCCCGCCGGCTCCGTCGTCTTGAGAACCTCGAGACGCGCGGCGACGTCGACGCCGTAATCGGCGACGGTCTTCTCCGCGATCGGCTTCTTCTTGGCCTTCATGATGTTGGGCAGCGAGGCATAGCGCGGCTCGTTGAGGCGGAGATCGGTGGTGACGATCGCCGGTCCCTTCAGCTTGACGGTCTGGAGGCCGCCGTCGACTTCGCGCGTGACCTTGAAGTCGGACCCTTCGACCTCGAGCTTCGAAGCGAAGGTCGCCTGCGACCAGCCGAGCAGCGCGGCCAGCATCTGGCCGGTCTGGTTCGAGTCGTCGTCGATCGCCTGCTTGCCGAGAATGATCAGGCCCGGCTGCTCTTCGTCGGCAACCTTCTTCAGGATCTTGGCGACGGCGAGCGGCTCGACGGCGCCTTCAGCCTTCACCAGGATGCCGCGGTCGGCGCCCATGGCGAGACCAGTGCGGATCGTCTCCGATGCCTGCGCAGGTCCAATGGAGACCACCACGACCTCGGTGGCCTTGCCGCCTTCCTTCAGGCGCAGCGCTTCCTCGACCGCGATTTCGTCGAACGGGTTCATGGACATCTTGACGTTGGCGAGTTCAACGCCCGATCCATCGCCCTTGACGCGGACCTTGACGTTGTAATCGACCACCCGCTTTACCGGCACTAAGACCTTCATCGATCCTCTTTCACTCAATCTGGGAGGGGGGTTATCAACTGGCGCGGAACCTAAAGGCCTGATCTGCCCCGGTCAACGCGCGAACGGGTCTAATTTTGGCCTCCTGAAATGCGGGAGCGCGATGGGTCAGCGGTTCTGGCCGGGAACCCAGAGCACGTCGCCGGCGCCATTGCCGTTAGCCATCCGGCTCGCCACGAACAGGAAGTCGGACAGGCGATTCATATATTGGATGCCAGCCGCGCTGACCGGCTCGCCGGGCCGGGCCGCCAGTTCCACGATCGCGCGTTCCACCCTGCGGCATATCGTGCGCGCCACATGCAGATGGGCTGCGGCCGGCGTGCCGCCGGGAAGCACGAAGGAGGTCAGCGGCGCGAGCTTGTCGTTCAGCGTGTCGATATCGCGCTCGAGCCGCTCGACCTGGCTGGTCACCACCCGCAGCCGCTCAGCCTTACCCTCCCGTTCGGGCACGGCGAGATCGGCGCCGAGATCGAACAGATCATTCTGGATGCGGCCGAGCATCGCATCGAGTTCGGGCAGGTCTTGCGTGTAGAGCCGGACGACGCCGATCGCGGCGTTGGTCTCGTCGACGGTGCCGTAGGCTTCGATGCGAAGATCGTATTTCGGACGCCGCTCGCCGGTTCCGAGCGCCGTCGTGCCGTCGTCACCGGTCTTGGTGTAGATACGGTTCAACGTGACCATTTAGCGCCCCATCGCCCAGACCGCGAGCATCGCGATGATGATCGCCACGAACTGAAGCAGCACGCGCCAGCGCATCAGCTTCTGCGAGGTATTGGGCGAGCCGCCGCGCATCATGTTGATGAGCCCGAGCAGCAGCACCAATGCCACGGCGCCGGCGGCCGCCGGCAGGATGAAAGTACTCAAGAGAGATGCCATCGGACGTAGATAACACCGTGTGCGACGGTCCGCCATCTCCCCAGTGTCTCCATTCCGGGGCGATGCGGCGGGACCGAGCGAAGCGAAGCCGGCGCGTCGAGCCCGGAATCCATCGCGCCACTTGCGCTGCGGCTGGATGGATTCCGGGCTCGCGCTTCGCGCGCCCCGGAATGACGGCGGGGCGCTTCGCGATCTGGCTTTTGAGCCAATAATGTCAGAAGCTGCCTAAATGATTTCCGATTTGTGTCCCTCGCCGACCGTCTTCCCCTCCCCCCGCAAGCGGGAGGAGGGAGCAGTACAGGACAAGCCGTGAAAGCGATCCGCTACATCTACGTCGTCGTGATGGACGCGTTCTACACCTTCCTTGCCGATGACGGCTGGGCGATCGCAAGCCACATCGCACTGTCGACGCTGATGGCGCTGTTCCCGTTCCTGATCGTGCTGACCTCGCTCGCCGGCGTCTTCGGCTCCAAGGAACTCGCCGACCAAGCCGCCAGCCTGATGCTCCAGATCTGGCCCAAGCAGGTCGCCGATTCGATCTCGGGCGAGGTGCATGACGTGATGACCACGACCCGCACCGGCATTCTCACCATCGGCGCGGCGCTGTCGGTCTATTTCGCCTCCAACGGCGTCGAGGCGCTGCGGGTCGCGCTCAACCGCGCCTATGCGGTGGTGGAGATGCGAAGCTGGTATTGGCTGCGGCTGGAATCGATTGCCTATACGCTGATCGCAGCTTTCACTGCGCTCGCCATGGCGTTCCTGATCGTGCTCGGTCCGCTGATCATCGAGGCCGCGCGACGCCACATTCCGCTGTTCGTCGAATCGAACGAAAGCATCCTCACCTGGCTGCGCTATGGCATCACCATCGGCGCGCTCGTGGTTGCGCTGTTCATCCTGCACGCCTGGCTGCCGGCGGGACGGCGCAGCTTCCTCCAGATCATGCCGGGCATCATCTTCACGGTGATGGCGTCGCTGGTCTCCGGCGTCGTCTTCGGACAGTATCTGGCGCGCTTCGCCAACAACTACGTGACCATGTATGCGGGGCTCGCCTCGGTGATCATCGCGCTGGTGTTCCTGTATTTCATTGCCGCGATCTTCGTTTACGGCGGTGAGCTCAACGCCGCGATCATCAAGTCGCGGCTTCCTCATGGCGTGTCGCTTCAAGCAGCGCAGTCGCTAAAGCCCGCGGAGACACAGGCTTGACCAGGAAGGCGTCGGCGCCGGCCGCGCGCGAAGCTGCCTCGTCCTCGCCGCGACCGGACACGCCGATGATCGGGATCCGAGCCAGCGGCGTCGACAGCGCGCGGATCCGCCTGATGGCCTCGATACCGTCGATGCCCGGCAGCACCATGTCCATCAGCACCGCGTCGAACGCGCCCTGCTCCAGCCGTCCGACCGCGTCCTCGCCGCGTCCGATGAACTCGGCTTGATGGCCGAGCTCGGTCAGGATCGTGTTGAGCACGACGCGGCCGAACGGATTGTCCTCGACGCTGAGCACGCGAAGGCCCGCGACCGCCTCGGGCTCGCCGCCGCCCTTCGCCTTGCTGCTCTTGCCCGATCCCGTGGCGTCCAGCGACACCGTCAACGTGAAGGTGGCGCCACCACCGTGGCGCGGAGCGACCGTGATATCGCCGCCCATCGCACGCGCCAATTGCTTGACCGAAGAGAGCCCCAAGCCGGCGCCGCCGAAGCGCGAGGCGATGGTGACATTGGCCTGGGTGAACGGGCGGAACAGCCGCTTGATCTCCGCCATGGTCAGGCCGATGCCGCTGTCGGACACCGCAAAGAAGACACCGACCCTGCCCTTGCCCTTTGCTTTGGCTTTGGCGGGACGCCACGGCTTGACTGCGAGCGCCACGCCGCCCTGGTCTGTGAACTTCACGGCATTGTCGATCAGGTTCTCGAGCGCCGCGCGCAGGCGGACGGGATCACCGACCACGAGTCCAGGCAGCTTGTCGGAGATCTCGACCTCGGCCTGGAGACCTTTGGCCGCGGCGCGGCCGGCCAGCGAATCGCCGGCGCTGCGGGCGAGCGTCCGTAGATCGAACAGGTCCTGCCGCAGCGTACTGCCGCCCTTCCCCGTTCCCTTGCCGGTTCTGGCGGCATCCACGAACAGCGTGGCAAGGCTCGCCAGATGCTCAGCACCGGCCTTGATGGTATCTGCCCACCGCCGCTCCCGTTCACCGAGATCGGAAGTCGCGAGCAGATCGCTGATCGCCAGAATGCCGGTCAGGGGGGTGCGGACCTCATGGGCAAAGGCGGCCAGCGCCGCCTGGACCACGTCGGGCGCGACCACCTTGGTGCTGCGCTTGCGCACCTTTCCGGCCGTCCCGGACCGCTTCCGAGGCAGCCGCCTGGACGTCCGCGTGGTGCGCACTGGACGCGTTTTCGCCGCCATGAATCCCCTTCGAAGTACTCTCTTCGAACCCCGCGCGGACCAAGCATGGCACGGAGGAACACCCGGAGTCACGGCGACGTTTTGCTAACCCCCAGAGAAACTTAACCTAATCCCACCAGCTGGCGGACGCCGGCCGGCGTGATGCCGGCCGCGCGCAAGGCGCGCAGGCCGGTCGACCGGCTCGATTTCGACAGCTTCCGGCACGCCTCATCGCGAATCAGCCGGTGATGGCGATAGGCGGGCTCGGGCAGGCCGAGCAGGACCTGGAGCAGGCGGTGCACCGAGGTGGCGTAAAACAGGTCCTGGCCCCGCACGATCTCGCTGACGCCCTGGAGCGCGTCGTCGACGACCACCGACAGATGGTAGCTGGTCGGCGTCTCCTTGCGGGCCAGGATCACGTCGCCCCACGCCTCCGGCCGCACTGGAACGATGCCGCGCTCGCCGTCCGGTCCCTCGCCGCGCTCATTCCAGCTCAGGCGGGCGGCACGGCGGCAGGCGGCCTGCATGTCGAGCCGCAGCGCATAAGGCGCGCCTGATGCGATCAAATGCGACCGTTCGTCAGCCGACAATGATTTGGCGTCGCCGGGATAAAGCGGCGCACCGTCGGGATCGCGCGGCCACGGCCCGTCCACCTCGCGCGCGGCGACGAGCCTTGCGATCTCGGCGCGGCTTTCGAAGGCGGGATAGACGAGACCGAGCGCAGAGAGCCTTTCCAGCGCGGCACGATAATCACCGAGATGCTCGGACTGCCGGCGCACTGGCGTTTCCCAGGCAATTCCGAGCCAGGCGAGATCCTCGTAGATCGCCGTCTCATATTCCGGCCGGCAGCGCGTCGCATCGATGTCCTCGATCCGCAGCAACAGCCGCCCGCCGGTCTCCCGCGCACGATCGAAGTTGAGCAGCGCGGAATAGGCGTGGCCGAGATGCAGCAGGCCGTTGGGGCTGGGGGCAAATCGGAAAACGGGTGGCATCATGCGACATATCTCGTCATGGCCGGGCTCGCCCCGGTCATCCACGTTCTTCGGTGCCGCCTGCCGATCATGTCAAGGTGCCGGACAAACACCACGACCACCGCTCGTGCTAGACAATACGTCGCGGTTAGAAAGACGTGGATGGCCGGGACACGCCCGGCCATGACGTCGGAGAGCTTGTCGGACCATCATGACCATCCACCTCGAAACCCAGTCCGATCTCGAAGAGGCCGTCCACGCGCTGATCAAGCGCGATCCGCGCCTCAAGCCCGTGCTCGAGATCGCGGGCATGCCGGCGCTGCGGCGGCGCGAGCCGGGCTTTACCGGCCTTGCGCACATCGTCTGCGGACAGCAGCTCTCGACCGCGAGTGCCGCGGCGATCTGGGGGCGGCTGTCGGCCGCGTTCGATCCGTTCGACCATGACACAGTGCGCCGCGCCCGCACCGACCGGCTGGGGCGGCTCGGCCTTTCCGCCGCGAAGATCAAGACGCTGAAGCATCTGGCACGCGAAATCGCCGCCGAGCGGCTGAACCTCGACGTGCTCGCGGAGGAAGATGCCGATGCCGCCCATCACACGTTGATCGCGCTGCCCGGCATCGGTCCCTGGACCGCCGACGTCTACCTGCTGTTCTGCCTCGGCCACGGCGATGCCTGGCCGGCCGGCGACCTCGCCGTGCAGGAGGGCATCCGCATCGGACTCGGTCTGAAGGCGCGGCCGACCGAGAAGCAGATGGCGCCGCTCGCCGAGCCCTGGCGCCCGCTGCGCGGCGCGGCCGCGCATCTGTGGTGGAGCTATTATCGCGCAGTGAAGAAGCGCGAGGGCGTGCTCGCGGGATCGGGCTAAAGTGCGATGAGATTGGGTTTGATTGCCACAACGCAGGTACACTCCCTCTCCCGCTTGCGGAGAGGGTTGGGGCGAGGGTGCTTCCGCAATGCGACAATCCCTAAGAGGAGAAAGCCCTCACCCGGCGCGTCGGACGATGCTTCGCATCACCCGGAACGCGCCGACCTCTCCCGCAAGCGGAAGAGGTGAACGAGCCGCCGCAGTCATCGATTCGACCTACAGCGATTCTGTTTTAACCGCGCAGCCTCGCGCGGTCGGCCCGGGCGCATTCGGCGACGAGATCTACCACGGCGCGCACCGCCGGAAGCTCGACGAGGTCGGGATGGGCCAGCAGCCATAGATCCGCGACGCTGGCGAGCTTCTGCGGGGCGACGCGAACGAGATCGGAATAGGCTTCGGCGACGAAGCACGAGAGCGCGGAGATTCCGATCCCGGCGCGGACCGCCGCCAGCATGTCCCCCTGGGACGAGCAGCGCATCACCACCCTCGCCTGCCGCGTGACGACGTCGCTCCAGCGCGCGAGTTGCGCATTGGACGTCTGGTCGGCGAAGCCGATGACGCTGTGCTCCTTCCACTCGCCACGCCGTTCGGGCAAGGACCGCCCGGCGGCATAATCGCGCGAAGCATAGAATCCCGTGCCGAGACGGCCGATCTTGCGGCCGACCAGGTTCTCCTCGCCGCTGTCGAAGGGCCGCAGCACAACGTCGGCCTCGCGACGGCGGACGCTTGCCGGAAACGGATGGGTGATGATCTCGAGCTGGATATGATCGTGTGCACGCAGGAAGACGGGCAGTCGCGGCATCAGCCAATGCGAGGCCAGCGTCGCGCCGATCGACAGCTTGACGATGCCGCGCGCCTTGTGCCCACCAGCCGCGACCGCGGTCTCGGCCCGTAGCGCCGCGGCCGCCATTGCCTCGGCGTGCTCACGCAACGTCCTTCCATCCGCGGTCAGCGCCAGGCCGTCGGCGGCGCGCGCCACCAGTCGGGTGCCGAGCTGGGCTTCCAGCGCCGCGATCTTGCGGCTGACGGTGGGATGGCTGGTGTGCAGCCTGCGGGCGGCGGCGGTGAAGCTGCCGGTATCGGCCACCGCGACAAAGGTCTTGCAAAGGTCCCAGTCCATCGGACGCCCTGTTCATAACTGAATGATGATCCGTTCATTATTGAACGGCCGGAGCGCGCCGTCCAACCTTATAGTGGGATCAAATCCGCAAACGCGGGCGGCAGTCCGCCCGTGCGACAATCAACAGGGAAACGCCTCGTCATCCGCCCGCCGGCGGGGCCGCGTTTCAGGAGGACATGATGGCGCTGCCCACTCTCTTGAAGGATTCGCTCGAGCTGCCCGTGGTCGGCTCGCCCCTCTTCATCGTTTCCGGACCGGAACTGGTGATCGCCCAGTGCAAGGCAGGCGTTGTCGGCTCGTTTCCCGCGCTCAATGCCCGCCCGGTCGAGAAGCTGGACACGTGGCTGAGCCGCATCGAGGACGAACTCGGCGAATACAGATCGCGCAATCCCGGCAAGAAGGTTGCGCCCTACGCCGTCAACCAGATCTACCATGCCTCCAACGACCGGCTGATGAAAGACATGGAGACCTGCGTAAAGCACAAGGCGCCCATCATCATCACCTCGCTGCGGCCGCCGGCGGAGATCGTCGAGGCCGCGCACTCCTATGGCGGGCTGGTGTTCCACGACGTCATCAACGTCAAGCACGCCCGCAAGGCCGCCGAGCAAGGCGTCGACGGGCTGATCCTGGTCTGCGCCGGTGCGGGCGGACATGCCGGCACGCTGTCGCCGTTCGCGCTGGTACGCGAGGTCAAGCAATGGTTCGACGGCGCGATCCTGCTGTCGGGCGCGATCAGCGACGGCTTCGGCATCGCCTCCGCGCTGACGCTGGGCGCCGACCTCGCCTATATGGGCACGCGCTTCATCGCGACGCAGGAAGCCAATGCCGACGCAGCCTACAAGTCCGCGCTGACGCAGCACGCCGCGCACGACATCGTCTACACCAACCTGTTCACCGGCGTGCACGGCAACTATCTCGGCCCCTCCATCGCCGCCGCCGGATTGGACCCGGACAATCTGCCGGCCGCCGACAAATCGAAGATGAACTTCGGCTCCGGCGGCAACATGAAATCGAAAGCGTGGCGCGACATCTGGGGATCGGGCCAAGGCATCGGCCAGATCACCGATGTCCCTCCCGTCGCGGGGCTCGTCGATCGGATGAAGGGTGAATTCGATCAGGCCCGGCAGGATTTCCTGATGCGCGCGAGCGCCTGACGTCTCGGACTGGCAAAAAAGGGAGGATGCAATGAAGCTGGCAGCCGCACTGATCGGCCTGTCCCTGCTGGCGCTGGCCAGCGGGAGCGCCCATGGCAGCGACGAGATCCGTATCGGACAGACCCTGCCCTACAGCGGGCCGGCATCCGGCTTCGGCGCGATCGGGCGGACGCAGGAAGCCTTCTTCGAGAAGATCAATGCCGATGGCGGCATCAACGGCCGCAAGGTCAAGTTCATCACGCTGGACGATGCCTACTCGCCGCCGAAGACGGTCGAGCAGACCCGCAAGCTGGTGGAGCAGGACGAGGTGCTGATGATGTTCGGCTCGCTCGGCACCGCCACCAACAGCGCCGTGCAGCGCTACCTCAACGGCAAGAAGGTGCCCCAGCTCTTCGTGCTCTCCGGTGCGACGAAATGGGTCGATCCGCAGAAATATCCATGGACCATGCCCGGCATGGCCGCCTACGAATCCGAGGGCGTGGTCTATGCCAAGCATGTGCTGCGAACCAAGCCCGGCGCCAAGATCGCCATCCTGTCCCAGAACGACGATTTCGGCCGCGACTATGTCGCCGGCTTCAAGCGCGCGCTCGGCGACAAGGCCGCCAGCATGATCATCGCCGAGCAGACCTACGAGACCAGCGCACCGACGATCAGCTCGCAGCTCTCGACCCTGAAGTCATCGGGCGCGGACGTGCTGTTCGGCGCCGTGCTCGGAAAGTTCACCTCGCAGATGATCAAGGGCGTCGCCGAGATCGGCTGGAAGCCTGAGCTGTTCTTCGTGCCGACCTCGGCCTCGTCGATCTCGTTCCTGGAGCCGGCGGGGCTCGACAACGCCGTCGGCCTGATCTCGTCGAGCAATCAGAAGGACACGATGGACCCGCAATGGGCCAGCGATCCCGGCGTGAAGGAATACTTCGCCTTCATGAAGCAATACATGCCGAACGCAGACCTCTCCAACTCCAACTACGGGGCCGGCTACCACTACGCGACGCTGCTGATGACCGTGCTGAAGGCGTGCAAGGGTGATTTCAGCCGCGAGAACATCATGCGCCAGGCGGCCTCGCTGAAGGAGGTGAAGCTGCCGCTGCTGCTGCCGGGCATCACCGTCTCGACCGGGCCAGACGACTATCTGCCGTTCCAGCAGCTTCAGCTCCGGCGCTTCAACGGCAAGAGCTGGGTCGGCTTCGGCGACGTGCTGGACGATCGCTGACCAGAACGGAACAGGACAGATCATGATCATCAGCGGCGAACGCCAGATCGGCTATGCCGAGATCCAGGCGCGCATCAGACGCGCGGCAAGCGGCCTTCGCGCCCTCGGGCTTGCCGAGGGCGCACCCGTCGCCATGATGCTACGCAACGATTTCGCCTTGTTCGAGGTGGTTGCGGCCTCGGCCGCGCTGGGCAGCCCGGTGGTGCCGATCAACTGGCATCTCAAGGCCGAGGAGGTCCGCTACATCCTGTCCGACAGCGGCGCGAAGATCCTGGTCTGCCACGCCGACCTGCTGCCGCAGATCCACGGCGGCATTCCGGAGGATGTCCGCCTGCTCGTGGTCGCGACGCCGCCCGAGCTCGCGGCGACCTTCGCCATTTCCCCGGAGCTGACGGCCGTCCCGGCCGGACTGGCTGATTGGGACCGTTGGCGCGACGGCCATGCGGAAACGCAGGCGCCGCCGCGCCGTGCCGCGGCGATGATCTACACCTCGGGGACCACGGGCATGCCGAAGGGCGTCCGGCGCATGCCGATGCAGCCCGAGCAGGCCGCCGCCTCCGAACGCGTCGGCGCGATTACCTACGGCATCAAGCCGCGCGAGGACCAAATCGTGCTGATCAACGGTCCGATGTATCATTCGGCCCCGCATTCCTACGGCATGATGGCGTTCCGCAACGGCTGCACCATCGTGCTCCAGCCGCGGTTCGCCGCCGAGGAGCTGCTGGCGCTGATCGAGCGCCACCGCGTGACCCATATCCACATGGTGCCGACCATGTTCGTGCGCCTGTTGCGCCTGCCCGAAACAGTCAGGCAACGATACGACCGGTCGTCGCTGCGCTTCGTTGTGCACGGCGCGGCGCCCTGCCCGCCCGAGGTGAAGCGGGCCATGATCGAGTGGTGGGGACCGGTCATCAACGAATATTTCGGCTCGACCGAGACCGGCATCCCGGTGTGGCACTCGGCCGAGGAGGCCCTGAAGAAACCCGGCACGGTCGGCCGCGCCATCGAAGGCGGCATCGTCAAGATCTTCCGCGAGGACGGCAGCCTCTGCGGCGCCAATGAGATCGGCGAGATCTACATGCGCCAGACGGCGGTGCCCGATTTCGACTATCACGGCAAGGCGCAGGCGCGCGCCGAGGCGGGGCGCGACGGTCTCGTCAGCGTCGGCGACGTCGGCTATCTCGACGAGGACGGCTACCTGTTCCTGTGCGACCGCAAGCGCGACATGGTGATCTCGGGCGGCGTCAACATCTACCCGGCCGAGATCGAGAACGTGCTGATTACCATGCCCGGCGTGCGCGATTGCGCCGTGTTCGGCATCCCGGACGCGGAATATGGCGAGCGGCTGTGCGCCTGCATCGAGCCCGATTTGGCCGAGCGGCTCTCCGCCGCCGCGGTGCAGGCTTTTCTGCGCGAGCGGCTGGCCAATTTCAAGGTGCCGAAGGAGATCCAGTTCCTGGATGCGCTGCCCCGCGAGGCAACCGGAAAGATCTTCAAGCGCAAGCTGCGCGATCCCTATTGGGCCGACCGGAGGCCGGGCGGGCCTTAGCCGGCCGCCACCGAATCCGCGCTTGAAGCATCGCCCGGCATATTCCGTCCGAGCAGGGCCGCATGCCTGCCTCGCTCGGGTCGCCCGCTTTTGGCGGTCCGCGAAACCGTATAGCGTCGGCCCCAGAGGAAACGCCGCGAAGACGGCCATGAGGTCGCGCATGCTGGACAAGACCAAGGATATTTCCGTCTCCGCACAAGCCTGGCTTGATGAATTCGAGCGCGCCCTGGGCAAGCCTGATAGCGCCACCCTGAGCCGCCTCTTCCTCGCCGACGGTTTTTGGCGCGATGTGCTGGCGTTGAGCTGGAACCTGCAAACAATCGCAGGCAGCGATACGATCGTGCAGCAGCTGACGGCGCTCGCGCCCAAAGCGCCGCCGTCTCATTTCACGATCGCGCCTAACCGCGCGCCGCCGCGCTGGGTGACGCGCGCCGGTACCAACACCATCGAAGCCATCTTCGATTTCGAAACCGCGCTCGGCCGCGGCAGCGGTATCCTGCGGCTCGTACCTGACAGCACCGACGGCGACCGGTTGAAGGCATGGACGCTGCTGACCGCGCTCGATGAGCTCAAGGGATTCGAGGAGCAGCTCGGCACCTCGCGGCCCCGCGGCCAGGCCTATTCGCGCGACTTTCGCGGGCCGAACTGGCTCGACCTGCGCAACGCCTCGCGCGACTATGCCGACCGTAATCCAGCCGTGCTGGTGGTCGGCGGCGGCCAAGCCGGGCTCGCGATTGCGGCGCGGCTGAAGCAGTTGAAGGTCGACACGCTGATCGTCGATCGCGAGGCGCGGATCGGCGACAACTGGCGCAGGCGTTACCACGCGCTGACGCTGCACAATCAGGTGCAGGTCAATCACCTGCCCTACATGCCGTTCCCGCCGAGCTGGCCGACCTATATTCCAAAGGACAAGCTCGCCAACTGGTTCGAAGCCTATGTCGATGCCATGGAGCTGAACTTCTGGACCGGCACCGAGTTCGAAGGCGGCGCCTATGACGAGGCCGGCGGCCACTGGACCGTGACGCTGCGCCGCTCCGACGGCAGCAAGCGCATCATGCATCCGCGTCACGTGGTGATGGCGACCGGCGTCAGCGGCATCGCCAATGTGCCCGATATCCCGACCCTCGACAATTTCAAGGGCGCGCTGCTGCATTCCAGCCGCTACGAGGACGGCGAGAACTGGACAGGCAAGCGCGCCATCGTCATCGGCACCGGCAACAGCGGCCACGACATCGCGCAGGATCTCTATTCTAGCGGCGCCGAGGTGACGCTGGTGCAGCGCTCGCCGACACTGGTCACCAATATCGAGCCGTCGGCGCAGCTCGCATACGCGACCTACAATGAAGGCACGCTCGAGGACAATGACCTGATCGCGGCCTCGATGCCGACGCCGCTGGCGAAGAAGACGCATGTGATGCTGACCGAGCAATCCAGGGAGCTCGACAAGGAACTGCTCGACGGCCTCCGTCGCGTCGGCTTCAAACTCGACTTCGGCGAGGCCGGCACCGGCTGGCAGTTCAAATACCTCACCCGCGGCGGTGGTTATTATTTCAATGTCGGCTGCTCCAACCTGATCGTCGAGGGCAAGATCACGCTCAGGCAGTTTTCCGACATCGAAAGCTTCGTCACCGAAGGCGCGCGGATGAAGGACGGCTCGACCATTGCAGCCGACCTCATCGTGCTCTCGACCGGCTACAAGCCGCAGGAATATCTGGTGCGTCAGCTGTTCGGCGATGCCATCGCCGACCGGGTCGGTCCGATCTGGGGCTTCGGCGACGGCTTTGAGCTCCGCAACATGTATGCACGTACGAAGCAGCCCGGCCTCTGGTTCATCGCCGGCAGCCTCGCACAATGCCGGATCAACTCGAAATATCTTGCGCTCCAGATCAAGGCGGTCGAGGAAGGGATTTTTGGGGCGAACCTAGCCACAGCCGTCATTCCGGGGCGCGCGTCAGCGCGAACCCGGAACCCATTCATCCGCGAAAGGCCGTAAGACGGATTCCGGGTTCACGCTTCGCGTGCCCCGGAACGACAAGAGGAGAAATCAATGCCAGCCATTCTAGGCAGCGGCGAGCACCGCTACCGCGTCGTCGAAAACTTCGCGAAACTTCCCGACGGCTGGCAGCTCACCGACGTCGCCTCGGTCGCAGTCGACAGCAAGGATCGCGTCTACGTCTTCAACCGCGGCGCCCATCCGATGGTGGTGCTGGACCGCGACGGCAATTTCCTGCGCAGCTGGGGCGAAGGACTGTTCTCCCGTGCGCATGGCCTGCACATCGATGCCGATGACAACCTCTATTGCACCGATGACGGCGACCACACGGTGCGCAAATGCACCACCGACGGCAAGGTGCTGCTCACGATCGGCATCCCCGCAAAGCCGGCGCCGTTCATGAGCGGCGAGCCGTTCCACCGCTGCACCCACACCGCACTGTCGCCGAGGGGCGAGATCTACGTCTCCGACGGCTACGGCAATGCGCGCGTGCACAAATTCCCCTGACGGCAAGCTGATCAAAAGCTGGGGCGAGCCGGGCACCGACCCCGGCCAGTTCAACATCGTGCACAACATCGCCACCGATGCCGACGGCTGGGTCTATGTCGCCGACCGCGAGAACCATCGCGTGCAGGTGTTCAACGGCGAGGGCAAGTATGAGGCGCAGTGGAACAATCTGCACCGGCCCTGCGCGCTGTGCTGCTGCGGCGGGGCCAAGAGCCCGACCTTCGTCATCGGCGAGCTCGGCCCCGGCCTCGCCATCAACCGCAAGGTGCCCAATCTCGGCCCGCGACTGTCGATCATGGACGCCAAGGGAAATCGCGTCGCGCGGCTGGGCGGCGAGGAGGGCCCGGGCGTTGCCAGCGGCAAATTCCTGGCGCCGCACGGCATCGCGCTGGACTCGAAGGGCGACATCTATGTCGGCGAGGTCGGCGTCACCAACTGGGAGACCAGCTTTCCAGACGAGGAGATGCCGGCCGCGGTGCGCATGACGCGGTGCCTGCAGAAGCTGGAGCGGGTACGGGAGTAGCTGTCGCGAAAGGGCGATCACGACGTTAGGGCGGGCGGTTCCGCGCCCCCCGGATCGCGGCATTTTGAGCGCTTTTGCCACCCCGCCGCCGCATTGCTTGCGCCTGAATAAGTCGCTCAACGGGCTTCACAATCCCGTCACGCTGCATGTAGTATGTCAGTACATGCTGCTTCGCAGCGTATATTGGAGGCCGGGAGCGTTACTTGAACGCACATGTCTCGCAAGGCAGTTGGCCGGTGTTGGTGCTGAATGCGGACTTCCGGCCGCTGAGTTACTACCCACTGTCGTTGTGGTCGTGGCAGGACGCGATCAAGGCGGTGTTCCTCGATCGCGTCAACATCGTCGCTCACTACGATCAGGCGGTCCACAGTCCCACCCTGCAGATGCAGCTGCCGAGCGTCGTCTCGCTCAAATCCTTCGTCAAGCCGACCACGCACCCCGCCTTCACCCGGTTCAACGTCTTCCTGCGCGATCGTTTCGCCTGCCAATATTGCGGCTCGCCCGAAGACCTCACTTTCGATCACATCATCCCGCGCAGCAAAGGCGGCCAGACCACCTGGGAGAACGTGGTCGCGGCGTGCTCGCCGTGTAACCTGCGCAAGGGCAATCTCACCCCGGCCCAGGCAAAGATGTTTCCGCGCCAGAACGCGTTCGCACCCACCGTGCACCAGCTGCACCGCAACGGCCGTCTCTTCCCGCCGAATTACCTGCACGACAGCTGGCTCGACTATCTGTACTGGGATACGGAGCTGGATCCGTAAGGGCGAGCCTCCGCGCCTTATCCCCGCTGCAAGGCGAGCGTCACGCCGCCGAGCGTGAGCGCCATCGCCGTCCATTCACGCAGGCCCAGCGGCTCGCCCAGGATGATGGCGGCGGAGACCACGCCGATCACGGGAACGATCAGCATACCGGTCGAGGCCGTGGTCGGTGGCAGACGGCGCAGCGTCTCGAACCAGGTGACGTAGCAGATGCCCATCGGCACCAGCGTCATATAGACGAAGCAGCCGAACCCCAGCGGGGTAATCGCGGTGATATCAGGACGCTCGAACAAGACGCCGAGGATCAGCATCGCGGCGCAGCCGAGACCGACCTGCCAGGCGACGACGACCAGCGGCGGCATCGGCAGCGGCTTTCGGTTGAGCACGTTGCCGAGTGCGAACAGGATGGCGCAGAGCAGCGCCAGCACTATGCCCAGCAGCTTGTCGGCGCCGAACGCAAAGCCGTTGCCGCTCAGAAGCAGCGTGACGCCGGCAACGCCAAGGACCAGCCCGAAAATATCCCGTGCGGCCGGCCGCGTATGCAGCACCGGCCAGGCAAACAGCATCGCCCAGATCGGCATCGTATAGGCGAGCAGAGCGCCCTCGCTCACGGTCACATACTTCATGGCGACCGTGCCGAGACCCATCCAGGCAAAGACGTTCGTGAAGGTCGCAAACAGCAGCCGCGGGACCGCCTCGCGCGGCACGGCGAATGATTCCTTCCGGCTCAGCACCAGGGCGCCGAGAATGAGCGAGGCGCAGATCCCGGCAAGGCCACGTGCGAACAGGGGCGGCCATTGCTGGAGCAGCAGCTTCATCAGCGGCCAGTTCAACGCCCAGCCGAACGCCGTCACGCCGAGGCAGAGAGAGCCGATCGTCCTGTCGCGCCGCGCCGAATCCATGGATAGCGCTTAGCAGGCGGACGCCGACCGCTCCACCTCGGCTGGTGCATGCGGGCCATCGCGCAGGACGGAACCGGACCGCCTGGCGCTCGTTCAGATGGGAGCCCACGCGACGACGCGTGCCGCAGCGCAACCAGGGAGGCCATCATGCCTGCAGCCGAGAAAGACCATGTCTACAAGATCCTGGACCTGGTCGGATCGTCCGAGACCTCGATCGAGGACGCGATCAAGAACGCGATCAGCCGCGCGTCGAAGACCATTCGCGAGATGAAATGGTTCGAGGTGGTGCAGACGCGCGGCCACATCGAGAATGGCACTGTCCGCCACTATCAGGTGACCTTGCGCGTCGGCTTCACGCTGGAAGAATGATCTCGTCTTCGCTGTTCCGGCCGACTTCACCATGCTGACCCAGATCTACGAAATTTCCAGCCCGGACGAAGCACGCGCCGTCTCGGAGATCGGAATTGATCACGTCGGTATCCTGGTCGGCGACGGCGAATTTCCGCGCGAGCAGCCGCTCGCCCTGGCGGCGGAGATCGCCGCTGCGATCGTGACGCCGGCAAGATTTTCGGCGCTGTTTCTCGCGGCGCGAGCGGCGTCGATCATCGAATGGGCAAGGATGTTGAAGCCTCCGATCGTTCATCTCGGATCGGCACCCGAACTGCTCGGGCCCGCAGAGGTCGCCATGATCAAGGCCGCGCTGCCCGATAGTCTGATCATGCGGAGCGTGCCGGTTTATGGCGAGGAGAGCGTCGAGATAGCCCGGAGCTATGAGCACATTGCGGACTATCTTCTGCTCGACAGTCATCGCCCCTCCGACAGGCAGATCGGTGCGATCGGCGTGCCGCACGACTGAAGCATCAGCCGCCGGATCGTCGAGCTGGTCGGCATCCCCATCATCCTGGCCGGAGGCTTGGGTCCTGACAACGTCGCACAGGCTATCCGCGTGGTCGGGCCGGCCGGCGTGGATTCGAAGACGAGGACAGACAAGGAAGGCACGCACGCCAAGGATCTGGCGCGCGTGCGGCTATTCCATGAAGCTGCACAAGCGGCCGGGGAAAATTAGTCAACCAACCCTTCCGTCCTGCCTGCCGCGCTTGCCGGCTTCTCTTCGGCGGTGCACGCAGCTTTCCGAAGCTGAGAGTCCGAAGGTTGAGAGAACGTCTGCATATTTGCTGCGTTGCGACACGCGACGACTGTGCGGCTCCTGCAAACCAAAAGCTCGCCGACATCCAAAATGCGACATCGCGCAGCTTGTCGGATGCCGACAATGCGTCCAAACTGTGATCAAAGTCGCTGGATTGCGGCATACCCCCAGCGGTTAAAAACGAAGCGCACCGAAACGCGTTCGAACAACCAGGCCGCCAGGGAGGACGTCCATGACTGCAAAGTCTGAAAAGACCAGAACAACTCGTCGCAAATTCCTGCTGGCCGCCGGCGCGACCGGCGCTGCTGTTATCGCCATGCCGCAAGTCAGCCGGGCGCAGACAGTGACCATGAAGATGCAGGGCTCGTGGGGCAAGGCCGATGTCTTCAACGAGATGGCCGAAGACTATGTGAAGCGCGTCAACGATATGGCCGGGGGCCGGCTCCGCATAGACTATCTGGTCGGCGGCTCGGTCGTGCATCCGTTCCAGGTGTTCGACGGCGTTCATGGCGGCCAGATCGACGCGGCACACACGGTGACAGTCTACTGGTACGGCAAACACAAGGCAGCATCGCTGTTCGGGACAGGTCCCGTGTTCGGCTTCAACGCCAACGAAGGCCTCGGCTGGATCCACAACGGCGGCGGCAAGGAGCTGTTCGAGGAGCTCCAGACCCAGATCATGAACGTCAACATCAAGAGCTTCTTCGCCATGCCGATGCCGACCCAGCCGCTCGGCTGGTTCAAGAAGCCCATCACCAGCGACGCTGATCTCAAGGGCTTGAAGTATCGCACGGTCGGCCTTGCCGCCGATCTCTTCCAGGCGATGGGTGCATCGGTAGCGCAGCTACCCGGCGGCGAGATCGTGCCCGCGATGGAGCGCGGCGTGATCGACGGGTTCGAGTTCAACAATCCGACCTCGGACCGGCGCTTCGGCGCGCAGGATGTCGCCAAGAACTACATGATGGGCAGCCACCATCAGGCGACGGAATATTTCGAGATCATGTTCAACCGGACCAAATTCAACGCACTGCCGAAGGAACAGCAGGCGATCCTGCAATACGCCGCCGAAGCTGCTTCCTCCGCCAACGAATGGAAAGGCATGGACTATTACTCCAAGGACCTTCAGGAGCTGATCAACAAGGACAAGGTCAACGTCATGCGGACGCCGAAGTCGGTGTTCGACGCGCAGATCAAGGCGTGGGACGGTCTGATCGCCCAGCTCGGCGCGGATCCGTTCATGAAGAAGGTGATGGACTCGCAGAAGGCCTGGGTACGCCGCGTGGTTTACTACAACATGAACAACGCGACGGACTACCGCGGCGCCTTCGAGCATCACTTCCCGGGCGTGCTCAAGGTGTGACGGCTGTCGCTGCGCATCGCGTGAGGCCGTATCGTGAGGGGCGGCGCAATTGAAGCGCCGCCCGCGAGTTGGGAGGGGGACATCCGGATGTACTGCTCGCAGCGAGTTCAGCTCGCATGACGAAATTCCTGTTCTTCATCGATGAGCTCAGCACGTGGGTCGGCAAGGCGTTCGCCTGGCTGATTCTCGTCCTCACCCTGAGTGTCAGCTACGAGGTGTTCGTACGCTACGTGCTGCGTGCGCCGACCACCTGGGCTTTCGACATCAGCTACATCACCTATGGCGCGATGTTCCTGATGGCCGGCGCGTATACGCTCTCGCGCAACGGCCATGTGCGCGCCGACGTGGTCTACCGCCTCTGGTCGCCGCGCACCCAGGCGACGATGGACCTCGTGCTGTATATCCTGTTCTTCCTGCCGGCGATCGCCGCGCTGATGTATTCGGGCTGGAACTACGCCCAGATGTCGGTACGCTTCCGCGAAGTCAGTATCTTCAGTCCGGCCGGCGTGCCGGTGTTTCCGCTGAAGGCGCTGATCCCGCTCACCGGTTTCCTTCTGTTTCTGCAAGGGTTCGCTGAAATCATTCGCTGTGTGCTGTGCATCCGCACCGGCCGATGGCCGCAACGCCTGCACGACGTGGAAGAGACCGAGAGCCTCATCATCCGCGAACATCAGCAGCACGCGGCTGAGCCGCAGAACGGGAAGGGACCAGGCGCATGACCGATCCTCAACTCGGCATGCTGATGCTGGGGCTCTTCATCTTCATCATCATGCTCGGCTTCCCGATCGCGTTCACGCTGATGGCGATGGGCGTCTCGTTCGGCTACTATGCCTACTACACCCCCGGTCAGGACTTCTTCCAGAACCGCGTCTTCACGCTTCTGGTGCAGAAGACGTTCGAAGTCACATCCAGCGATGTGCTGGTTGCGGTTCCGCTGTTCCTGTTCATGGGCTATCTGATCGAGCGCGCAAACATTCTCGACCGCCTGTTCTACTCGCTGCAATTGTCGATGAAGAACGTGCCGGGCGCGCTGGCGGTGGCAACGCTCATCACCTGCGCGATGTTCGCGACCGCGACCGGCATCGTCGGCGCGGTTGTCACACTGATGGGCCTACTGGCCTTGCCGGCGATGCTGCGCGCCGGTTACGACGTCAAGCTGTCGGCAGGCGTCGTCTGCGCCGGCGGCTGCCTCGGCATCCTGATTCCGCCGAGCATTCTGCTGATCGTCTATGCGGCAACCGCCGGCGTTTCGGCGGTCAAGCTTTATGCGGCCGCTTTCTTTCCGGGGTTCCTGTTGGCCGGCCTCTACGTCCTCTATGCGATGGCGCGCGCGATCATCAATCCCGCGCTGGCGCCGAAGCTGCCGCCCGAGCAGACCAACGTGCCGATCGGCACGGTAATCTGGGCGCTCGCCACATCGTTCCTGCCGCTGGCGTTGCTGATCGTTTCGGTGCTCGGCGCGATCCTGCTCGGCCTGGCGACGCCATCCGAGGCGGCCGCGGTGGGTGCCCTCATGAGCATCGTTCTGGCCGCCGCCTATCGTTCGCTCAACTTCACGATGATGCGCGAATCGGTCTATCTGACCGTGCGTGCCACCGCGATGGTCTGTTACCTGTTCATCGGGTCGTGGACGTTCTCCGCGGTGTTTGCCGTCCTCGGCGGACAGACGGTGGTCGAACAGTTCTTCGCCGCGATGAACCTGTCGCCGATCGGGTTCCTGCTGCTGACCCAGGTGATCATCTTCCTGCTCGGCTGGCCGCTGGAATGGACCGAGATCATCATCATCTTCGTGCCGATCTTCCTGCCGCTGCTGCCCCAATACGGCATCGATCCGATCTTCTTCGGCATCCTGGTGGCACTGAACACGCAGACGGCGTTCAACACGCCGCCGGTCGCAATGGCGGCCTTCTATCTGAAGGGCGTGGCGCCGCCTCAAGTGAAGCTGACCGACATCTTCTCCGGCGCGCTTCCCTTTGTCGGCCTGGTCTTCCTCACCATGGCACTGGTCTACATCTTCCCGGGGATCGCATTGTGGTTGCCCACCTATCTCTATGGATCGCGATGAACGCGCCCGGCAAACCGCCGAAAGGCTGCGCATGAGTCTCAACGCGCTCGGCCTCATGGAAGCTGCGGCCGGCATCCGCGACGGCCGGCTCAGTTCGGCGGAGCTCGTCGGCGACTGCCTCAAGCGCATCGACGAGGTCGATCGCGATATCGATGCATGGGCGTTTCTCGATCGCGACCACGCGATGCGGCAGGCCGAGGCTGCAGACGATCGTCGTAAGCAGGGCAAGGCCGTAGGCCCGCTGCATGGCGTGCCCGTGGGCATCAAGGATATATTCGACACCGGCGACATGCCGACGGAATTCGGATCAGAGCTGTGGGCCGGACGCACGCCGCGGCGCGATGCGGCGGCCGTGGCGCGTCTGCGGGCGGCCGGTGCCGTGATCCTCGGCAAGACGGTGACCACCGAGTACGCGTACTACAATCCAGGCAAGACCCGAAATCCGCACAACCCGGATCACACACCCGGCGGATCGTCCTCGGGCTCCGCCGCGGCCGTCGCGGCGCTGATGGTGCCAGGTGCTGTCGGATCGCAGACCAACGGCTCGGTGATCCGTCCTGCCGCCTTCTGCGGCGTGGTCGGTTTCAAGCCCTCGCACGGCCTCATTCCGCGCAGCGGCGCGCTCGAATTGTCGCGCACACTCGATCATGTCGGCGTGTTCGGGCGCAGCGTGGAGGACGCGGCCCTGCTGGCCGAGGTCATGGTCGACTTCGACCGGGAGGATCCGGACACGCGGCCTGTTGCGCGCCCGCCATTCTCTGCGGTAGCGGCGAGCGAGCCGCCATTGCCGCCGCGATTTGCCTTCGTGCGCACTCCGGTCTGGGATCAGGCCGAGCCGGTGACGCGTGAGGCCTTTGCCGAGCTTGTCGAGGCTTTGGGCGCGGCGTGCAGCGAAGTCGAGCTTGGGCCGAGCTTCGATAGAGCCGTCGATATGCACCGTATCATCATGGAAGTTGATATGGCGCACAATCTGCGGCGCGACTACCAGCGAGGCGCCGACAAGCTGAGCACGCGTCTACGCCAGGCGATCGAGCGCGGCCGCGCACATCTTGCGGTGGACTACTGCAGCGCTCTGGCCGGGATTGCGCCGCTCAACCAGGCTCTGGACCATATTTTCGACGAGTACGACGCCGTGCTGACGCCTGCGGCGCCGGGCGCGGCGCCCGGCATTGAAACGACCGGCAACCCGGTTTTCTGCACGCTCTGGACCTATCTCGGCGTACCCGCCATCAGCCTGCCATTGATGCGTTCCGAAGCCGGCCTTCCGCTGGGCGTCCAGCTCGTCGGCCGCCGCGGCAACGATGCCCGCCTCTTGCGCACGGCGCGCTGGCTCGTCAGGAATATCGGGCGCGCTCGTGGCAGCGCTCGGCGCAACGTCCCGAGCGCTGGGTCGAACTCGGCTCCCGGCGCGGAGAAAAGGAAAGTGCGATGACCAATCTGATCACCGGGCTCATCGGCCTCGCGCTTATGATGACATTCCTTGGAATCCTGGTGGTTTGGATCAAGGCCATCCCGCTCATCGTCATTGTGGTTGGCGTGGTGATCCTGGCGGTGGTCGATTTCGTCCATTCACTGCGGACGCCGAACGGCACGCTTCGCTGAGCGCCGGCGCAAAATCGTCCTCGCATGGCATGTCGCGCCGCACCATCACGCCAGGTGGCACGCCACGAAGTGGCCGTTCGCCCCCTCCTTCAGCGCCGGAGCGCTTTCCGCGCAGCGCGGCTGGGCGATCGGACAGCGGGTGTGGAAGTGGCAGCCCGAGGGCGGCTTCATCGGGCTTGGCACGTCGCCCTTGAGGCGGATGCGCTCGCGCTTCAGCTTGGGATCGGGCACCGGCACCGCCGACAACAGCGCCCTGGTGTAGGGATGCTGCGGGTTGCGGTAGAGGTCGCTCGCCTTCGCCAGCTCGACGATGCGGCCGAGATACATCACCGCAACGCGATCGGAGATGTGCTCGACCACCGAGAGATCGTGCGCGACGAAGAGATAGGTCAGGTTCAACTCGGCCTGGAGGTCTTCCAGGAGGTTGATCACCTGGGCCTGGATCGACACGTCGAGCGCGGACACCGGCTCGTCGCAGACGATCAGCTTCGGCTCGACCGCGAGCGCGCGCGCGATCACGATGCGCTGGCGCTGGCCGCCGGAGAATTCGTGCGGGTAGCGGCGCATGTGCTCGGCCTTGAGGCCGACCTTCACGAGCAGGCTGGCGACGCGGTCCTCGCGCTCCTTGGCCGACGACCCGAGGTTATGGATGATCAGGGCCTCGCCGAGAATGGCGCCGACCGTCATGCGCGGATTGAGCGAGGCGAACGGATCCTGGAACACCAGCTGCATGTTCCGCCGCATCGCGCGCAGATCGTTGCCGCCGAGCTTGCGCACGTCCTGGCCGTCGAAGGTGACCTCGCCGTCGGTCGGCTCGATCAGGCGGAGCACGCAACGCCCCGTCGTCGACTTGCCGCAACCGGATTCGCCGACGAGACCGAGCGTCTCGCCGCGATTGACCGAGAACGACACGCCATCGACAGCATAGACGGTGCCGACCTGGCGCGACAGCAGGCCGCCGAGGACGGGGGAAGTGCTTCTTCAGGCCGCTGACGCGCAGCAACGGTTCGCTCATGCCGCGCCTCCCAGGCTGGTATCTCCCAAGTGACAGGCCATGCGATGGCCGGGCGCGACCTCGCGCAGCAGCGGCTCCTTCTCGATGCAGACGTTCATCGCGAACTTGCAGCGCGGGGCAAAACGGCAGCCGACCGGCGGATTGATCAGGATCGGTACCGAGCCGCCGATCGCCTCCAGCCGCGTCTTGTGCTCGCTGTCGAGGTCGATGCGCGGAATCGAGCGGATCAACCCTTGCGTATAGGGATGGCGGGGATCGCCGAAGAGCTCGTCGACGGCCGCCTCCTCCACCACCTTGCCGGCATACATCACGACGACGCGCTGCGCCGTCTCGGCGACGACGCCCATGGCATGGGTGATCAACATCACCGCCATGCCGAAGCGTTCCTTCATGTCCTGCAAGAGGTCGAGAATCTGCGCCTGGATGGTGACGTCGAGCGCGGTGGTCGGCTCGTCGGCGATGATCAGCTTCGGCTTGCAGGCGAGCGCCATCGCGATCATCACGCGCTGACGCATGCCGCCGGAGAACTGGTGCGGATAATTGTGCACGCGACCTTCGGCATTGGGGATCTGCACCAGCTTCAGCATCTCGATGGTGCGTTCCAGGGCCTGTTTCCTCGTCACCGCCTCGTGGCGGCGCAGGCTCTCGGCGATCTGCTCGCCGATGGTGAGCACCGGATTGAGGGAGGTCATCGGCTCCTGGAAGATGAAGCCGATCTCCTTGGCGCGGATCTCATCGAGCTGATTGCTGGTCAGCGGCACGAGATCGCGCCCCTCGAAGATGATCTGGCCCGCCGCGATCCGGCCCGGCGGCATCGCGATCAGCTTCAGGATCGACATTGCGGTGACGGTCTTGCCGCAGCCGGACTCGCCGACGACGCAGAGCGTCTCCCCCCTGTTGATGGAGATGTCGACGCCGTCGACGGCCTGGAGGATGCCGTCGTCGGTGGAAAAGTGGGTTTTGAGGCCCTTGATCTCGAGCAGCGGCGCCATCAGATCACCCGTCGCGCATCGAGCGCGTCACGCAGGCCGTCGCCGATGAAGTTGATGGCGACCACCGCGATGAAGATCGCGCCGCCCGGAAACAACGCCCAGTGCGGGCCGATATCGAGGAAATCCTTGGCATCGTACAGCAGTCGGCCCCAGGTCGGGGTGTCAGGCGGGAAGCCGAGGCCGAGGAAGGACAGCGTCGATTCCGCGATGATGGCGGCCGCAACGTCGATGGTGCCGGCGATGATCACCGGACCGAGCGCATTTGGCAGGATGTGCTTGACCACCTGCCGTAGCGGACTTGCACCAAGCGCACGTGCAGCCTCCACGAATTCCTTTTCGCGGATCGACAGGAACTGCGCGCGCACCAGGCGCGCGACCGGCATCCAGCGGAGCCCCCCGATCACCAGCACGATCAGGATGAAGATGCCGCCCTCGGGGCCGAACACCTGCTTCAGCCCATCGCGGAAGAGATAGATCAGCAGCAAGAGCAGCGGCAGTTGCGGCAACGACAGGAACAGATCCGTGAGCCACATCAGGCCATGGCCGAGCGCGCCGCGCGACATGCCGGCCAGCGCGCCGATCAGCACGCCGATAAAGACCGAG
The DNA here is from genome assembly GCF_049739505.1 of Bradyrhizobium sp. USDA 241. Classification (NCBI taxonomy): domain Bacteria; kingdom Pseudomonadati; phylum Pseudomonadota; class Alphaproteobacteria; order Hyphomicrobiales; family Nitrobacteraceae; genus Bradyrhizobium; species Bradyrhizobium sp. USDA 241. The sequence goes on from NZ_JBMGPZ010000004.1 coordinate 570,572, forward strand.
ACCAGCATCGCGGCAAGGCCGACGGCGAGCGAGATGCGCCCGCCATAGATCATGCGGGCGAGGATGTCCTGCCCGAGATCGTCGGTGCCGAACGGATGGGCCAGCGACGGCCCCTGCATACCCGCCACAATGTCGATCTCGTCGATCTTGACCCGCCAGACGAACGGACCGAGCACCACCGCCAGGACAAGAACCAGGAGCAGGAACGCGCTGACAACGGCAAGCTTGTGGCGGCTGTAGCGCCGCCACGTCTCGCGCCAGGGCGAGTAGACCCGCCGCTCAGCGGAGGGAGATGCGAGGGTCAAGCCAGCCATAAAGAACGTCCGCGATGAGATTGAACAGCACGACCAGGCACGCGAAGACGAAGGTGACGGCCATCACCACCGGCGTGTCGTTGGAAAGGATGGAGGAGATCAGCAGCGAGCCGATGCCGGGAATGCGGAAGATCTGCTCGGTGACGATGGCGCCGCCGAACACCGCGGGCATTTGCAACGCGATCAGCGTCACGACCGGGATCATGGCGTTGCGCATCACGTGCTTGACGATGACCGTGGCCTGGCCAAGTCCCTTCGCACGCGCCGTGGTCACGTAGTCGAGCCGGATCACGTCGAGCATCGCCGAACGGACGAAGCGCGTCATTGACGCCGCCTGGAACAGACCGAGCACCGCCACCGGCATGATCGCCTGCCTGATCATCTCCAGCACCCAGCGGATGCCGGTTGCCTTGATGTCGGTCGTATAGACGAAAGGCAGCCAGTCCAACGTGACCGAGAAGATCAGGATGAACAGAATGCCGGTGAAGAAGGTCGGCAGCGAGAAGCCGACGAAGGCGAGCGTGTTCGCGATCTGGTCGAACAACGAATACGGCCTGGTCGCGGCATAGACCCCGACGGGGATCGCGATCAGGAGCGCCAGGATCTGCGCCGAGCCGATCACGTAGAGCGTGGCCGGCAGGCGCTGGAGGATCAACTGGTCGACGTCCATCCGGCTCACGAAGGAGAAGCCCCAGTCGCCGTGCAGCATGGCGTTCAGCCAGTGCAGGTAGCGGAGATAGATCGGATCATCGAGACCGAACTTGGCCCGAAGCGCGGCCTGCACCTCGGGGGGCACGTTCGGGTTGGTCGCCAGTTCAGAGAACGGATCGCCGGGAGCGAGCGCAAGCACGACGAACAGCACAACCGAGATTCCGAGCAGGCTCGGAATCGCGATCAGGAGGCGACGCAGGACGTATTGACTCATGAGGGAAGGCCCCGTCTAGAGCTGGGGGATCATTCCTCGCGGTACCAGTCGAACAGGTTGTCGGTCTCGTTGGCCCACCCCGAGATCACCGGACGCAGGTTGTTCGCGGCCGCCTCCACCTTGAGACGATGCATCACGGGGATGAACACCGTGTCTTGCCACATCAGATCGTTAGCCTTGATATAGAGCGCCGCGCGCTTGACCGGATCCATCTCCATATCGGCAGCGTTGATCACCGCGTCATAGTCCGTGTTGACCCAGCGCGGGAAGTTCGTGCCCTGCCACTTGTTCTCCTTGGTCGCGACGCTGGTGGACAGGTAGCGGCGCATGTGCTGCGACGGATCCGGTTGGCTGAGCGGGATCTGGAACATCTCGATGTCGGCGTAGAACTTCGGATAGGTGTCGGGGTTGGCGACGTCGGAGGAGAAAAACACCGAAGCTACCACCGACTTCAGCTCGACCTCGATGCCGGCCTTCTGGCAGGCCTGCTTGACGATGGCCTGGGTCTTCTGGCGCGGACCATTGATGGAGGTCTGGTACAGGATCTTCAGCTTCTTGCCGTCCTTCTCGCGGATGCCGTCGGCACCGGGCTTCCAGCCGGCGTCGTCGAGCATCTTGGCGGCCTTCTCGATGTTAAATTCCCAGCTCGTGTTCTTGGAGACGAACTTTTCAGGGCCGTTGAGGAAGTTCGCGGTGGTGCGGCCGGCGCGGCCGTAGATCGCCTTCTTGACGGACTCGCGATCGACCAGCAGCGACAGCGCCTTGCGCACGACGGGATCCGAGAACAGCGGATGCTTGGTCTTCATCGACGAACGTTCGCCGTCGACCTCGACGTTCGGATCGGTGAAATTGAGCGCGATGAACTCGGTATCGCCGCCGACGGCATAGACGGTCTTGCCCTTGCCGCCCTTTTCCAGGCGCAGCAGCACGTCGTCCTCGACCTGGATATTCCAGCCGAAATCATACTCGCCGGTCTGGATCACGGCGCGCGCTGCCGAGACGGCGTCACCGCCGCCCTTCATCTCGAGCGTATCGAAATAGGGCCGGTTGGCCATGTGATAGTCGGGATTGATCACGCCGCGGATGAGATCGCCCGGCTTGAACTCGACGAACTTGTAGGGCCCGGTCCCGACAGGCGCGAGGTTGGTCGGAGCCTCGCGCGATTTGGAGCCGATGAAATCGGCAAAGAGATGCTTCGGCAGGATCTGCCCGGTCGCACCGACGAAGGCGTCGGCCCAAAATGGCGTCGGTTTCGGGAAGGTAATCTTGACCGTGAGATCGTCGACCTTCTCGACAGTGAGGTCGCGATAGGTTGCGATGGTCACGGCCGCAGTGGCCGGATCCTTGATGTACTGCCACGTGAATACGACATCGTCGGCCGAGAACGGCTTGCCGTCATGCCACTTCACGCCGGGCTTCAGCTTCCACGTCACCGACTTGCCGTCGGCGGCCAGCAGGCCGTTTTGGGTCGAGGGAATTTCGGACGCCAGAACCAGCTTCATGTTGCCGTCCGGATCCCAGCAGGCAAGCGGCTCATAGAACAGGCGCGAGCCGTCCTGGTCCTTGGTGCCGGTGGCGAAATGCGGATTGAGCAAGGTCGGGCCCTGCCACCACAACAGCTTCAGCGCACCGCCGCCGCGTTTGGTCGGCTTGTAGGTGGACGCGCCCTGCGCCATGGCAACACCGCCGAGCGCGAGGATCTGGTTGGCCAGCGGTGCGGTCAGGCCAACGGCGGCCATGCGCTGGATAAAGGCGCGGCGATCCATCCGCACGTCCTTCACCTGGCCGATCATCGAACGCAGTTCTTTATCCAGCATGGTTGTCCCCCGTCTGGTTCCGACATGGATGCAGGCGGCGCAAGAGGCGACCGCCGGGTTTGGCTGGCGGTAGATGGCACACCGAATGGGGTGCACGTCAACTGGGACCGTGTGTATGCAAACGGTCTTCTGGCTGTCCGTTGGGCAAAATCGCGTTCCGCAGCCCATCCGTTCGGCAATCCAGCATCAAAACGTGCTGGATTGCGCGCTGCACTGCGGAAAATTTGTTCGCCGCATCCGACGAAGTATCGAGGTGAAGTTACCCGACGGACATGTCGAGCGGCGGCGCGACGTGATCCGGCAGCGGACAGATGTAAGGTGTCTTGGCCGTCCGCCTTTGAAGGTCCGCCTTGGCGGCCTTGATCAGCTCCGGTTCCGTCAGCGCCTTGATCCCGAGGCCGGCCATCGCCTTGGCCGCCTGCACCATGGCCTTGTGGGCATGTGGGCTCTTGCCCTGAGCGACCACCTGCCAGGTGTGGAAGGGCGTGCCGATCGCAACCGTGGGTGCGTGCACCTGCACGGTTGGCACTACCCAGCTCACGTCGCCGACATCGGTCGAACCGACCAGCGGGTTGCGCTTGGCATCGAGCGGCACCAGGAAGTCGGCCAGCGGCCGGTCGGTCGGCTCCATGCCGATCGCATAATAGACCGACGAGATGTCCTTGTCGCTCAGCGTCGCACGGATCTGGCTGGCAAAGCTCTTGTCCGCGTCGTCGAAATGCGGCGGCCCGAGTTCTTCCATCACCTGGTGCAGCGCCTGCTCCAGCGGCGCGTTCGGCAGGATGTTGGAGACCGCCGAGATGATCTTCATCTCGACTTTGGTCTCGGTCATCAATGCGGCACCCTGCGCGATCTTGGAGACGCGCTCGACCAGCTCGTTCATTTCGGGAAGATCACGGGCGCGAATCGAATAGCGCACGCGCGCATGCGCCTGCACCACGTTCGGCGCGATGCCGCCGGTGTCGAGCAAAGCGTAGTGCACGCGGGCATCGCTCGGCATGTGCTCGCGCATGTAGTTCACGCCGACATTCATCAATTCCACCGCGTCGAGCGCCGAACGGCCGAGATGCGGCGAGGCGGCCGCATGCGAGGTACGGCCGGTGAAGATGAAATCCGCGCGCGTGTTGGCGAGCGACGGCGTCACCGCGACTTCCCAGAAGCTGTGCGGATGCCAGGTGATGGCGATGTCGGCGTCCTCGAACGCGCCGGAGCGCACCATGAAGGCCTTTGCCGCGCCGCCTTCTTCCGCAGGGCAGCCGTAATAGCGCACGCGGCCCGGCACCTTGTTCTCGGCCAGCCAATCCTTCACCGCGGTCGCGGCGAGCAGCGCGGCGGAACCGAGCAGATTGTGACCGCAACCATGGCCATGGCCGCCGGTCTCGATCGGACGATGCTCGGCGACACCCGCCTCCTGGCTGAGGCCCGGCAGCGCGTCGTATTCACCCATGAAGGCGATGACCGGACCACCCTCGCCCCACTCGCCCATCACCGCAGTCGGGATGCCGGCGACGTTCTCGGTGATCCGGAATCCCTGATGGCGCAGCTCGGCGAGATGCTCGGCGGCGGACCGCGCCTCCGTGTAGCAGACCTCAGGCATGCCCCAGACCCTGTCGCTGAGGTCGATGAAACGTGCCTTGATCGTGTCAATGCCACGCCAGATGTCGCTGCGGTTGTCCATGCTTGTCGTCCGTGATCCCAAGGTCAAACGAAGCGGCAATGGTTAGCAGCTTCGCTATGCGGCGCCTAGCATTCCGCCGGACAGCAGCCATGCGGCCGGTGCCGGATCGCACGGACGCCCGATCCGCGAGGTATCTTCGCGCCTTTCGAAGATTTCACGCGGCGTTCTCCGGAATAGTTGGCGACGAGGCTTTCAAGACGGCCTGCCCCGGCCTAAATTATGCTTGCTCGTCGTTCCGCGCGCCATACCGGAGCGATGCTCTCAGCCAGGAGAACTCCATGCCCGCTCTGACCGAATGGAGAGTGCCGCCGGCGTACCAGCCGCGGGCGAGCGACTACGGCTTCGATCTCGACGGCGCGCTCGCATCCATCGTCGGCCTGCACGCCATTGTCCCGCCGGACGCCTTCAGCGCCGAGACGCTGGGCACCGAGCGCGCCGGCAACGGCGTCGTGATCGACGACGGGCTGGTGCTCACGATAGGCTATCTCATCACTGAGGCAGAGACGGTCTGGCTGCACCGTGCCGACGGACGCGTGGTGGAGGGTCACGCGCTCGGCTTCGATTCCGAGACCGGGTTCGGGCTGGTGCAGGCGCTCGGCCAGCTCGACGTCGCGCCGCTGCCGCTCGGCTCGTCGGCAGCAACCCGGATCGGCGATCGCGTCGTGGTCGGCGGCGCCGGCGGGCGCACGCGCTCGGTCGCAAGCCAAATCGTGGCCAAGCAGGAATTCGCCGGCTATTGGGAGTATCTGCTGGATGAGGCCATCTTCACCTGTCCCGCACATCCGAACTGGGGCGGCACGGCCCTTCTCAACGAACGCGGCGAGTTGATCGGCATCGGCTCGATCCAGCTCGACCGGGAACGTGACGGCAAGGCCGAGCACGTCAATATGATCGTGCCGATCGACCTCTTGAAGCCGATCCTCGAGGACTTGCGCAAATTCGGCCGGGTCAACAGGCCGGCGCGGCCCTGGCTCGGACTCTTCTCGACCGAGATCGACAACCGCGTGGTGGTGATCGGGATCTCCACCAACGGCCCGGCCGCCCGCGCCGAGCTCAAGACCGGCGATGTCATCCTCGCTGTGGACGGCGAGAAGGTCACGAGCCAGAGCGCGTTCTACAGAAAGATGTGGACGCTCGGCGCTGCCGGCGTCGACGTGCCGCTCACCGTGCATCATGAAGGCGTCACCTTCGACGTCACCGTGACGTCGACCGATCGCTTCAAGCTCCTGAAGGCGCCGAAGCTGCACTGACCCCAGGGACCGATCCCCAGGCTTGAGGAAGCAGGCGATGACCGAGGCCGTGGTGGACGACATCGTGGCCGTGCTGCCGCCGCTGCTCAATGCGCTGGAGGCGCTCGGCTACTTCCAGCGGCATTTGCACCCGCCGTCTTTTGCATCCGTTATGAATGCAATCGGCGCACCGGACGAGGCGCTGCAAACGACACAGGCTTCGATCGGTGAATGGCCGGAGCAGTTCGCCGAACTGCGCGCGCGACTGGATGGGGCCTGCAACGAGACACTCGCCGCCTTTGCCGGCATTCGCGAGGTCGAGCGCGGCCACGGCGATCGCGTTGCGGTCTTCCGCGCGCTGCGCCACCTGCCCCGCGCGCAGGAGGCGCTCTATCCTCTTTCGCTGCAGTTTCCGCCGGTGAGCAGCTTCTTCCTCAACGCGGCCAACCGCGGCAATACGAATTTGCTGTCGCGACTGGAAGCCGGCGCAGGCGAACACACCGGCATCTTCCACGATCACAATGAGCCCGGCAGCCGTGGCGGCTTCTCAGCCTATGTGCCCGAATACTACGTACCCGGCCGGCCAATGCCGCTGGTGATGGCGCTGCATGGCGGCAGCGGCAACGGACGCGGCTTTCTGTGGAGCTGGCTGCGCGACGCGCGCAGTCTCGGCGCGGTCCTGGTGGCGCCGACCGCGACCGGCCCGACCTGGGCTCTGATGGGCGACGACACCGACACGCCGAACCTCATGCGCATCCTCGAGACGGTGCGTGGCCGCTGGAGCGTCGACCCCTCGCGCATGCTTCTGACCGGCATGAGCGACGGCGGCACCTTCTGCTACGTCACCGGGCTCGACGGCGCCTCGCCGTTCACTCATCTCGCGCCTGTTGCGGCGACCTTTCATCCGCTGATGGCGGAGATGGCGGACGCAACGCGCCTGCAGGGCCTGCCGGTCTTCATCACTCACGGCAAGCTCGACTGGATGTTTCCGGTGCAGACGGCACGGCAGACGCAGGCGGCGCTCTCCACCGCCGGCGCCAATGTCACCTACCGCGAGATCGACGACCTCAGCCACACCTATCCGCGCGAGATCAATGCGGAATTGCTGCAGTGGCTGAATGGAGGATGAACGACCTCTCCTTAGATGCGCCGCATGGCCGGGGAACCATCACTCCGGGCCGACGTTATCGCCCGTCACCGGAGGTTCGCCATGCAGACTTTTTTCGGAATGATCCTGGGCGCATTGCTGCTTGCGGGCGGCGTCTACGTCTATGATTCCATGCAGACGTCGTCGGTCGCCAATGGCGAGGTCGCGACCACCAATCGCACCATCGTGAACTGGGATGTCGCCAAGGCCGATTGGGACGCACTGCGCGACCGCGCGCACAAGGACTGGGTCCGAATCTCGTCGAAGTAGCATCGCCCGACATGAATGAGGCGCCGTCGCGAACTCCGCGGCGGCGCCTTTGTGTCGGCTACGATCAAAGATGCGGGTCAGTTCATCTTGGCCTTGCGGGCGTCGGCGATGACCTGCTCGAACTCGGCCATGCTGAGCACGCCGGGCACGCGGTACTTGCCGACGATGAATGACGGCGTACCACTGAACCCGAAAGCTTCAGCCTGCTCGTTGTTGCGCTTGAGGATGGCGTCGATGTCCTTGGCGTGGCCGGTGAGATCGCGCTTCAACCGGTCGATGTCGACGCCGGCGGCCGCGAGCAGCTCGTTGATGCGCGGCTCGGTCAGGCGCGAGCTGACGCCCATCATGGCGTCATGGGCCTGATGGTATTTGTCCTGGAATTTCGCCGCCAGCGCAGTCCGCGCCGCCGTGACCGACACCGGCCCGAGGATCGGCCAGTCCTTCATCACCAGCCGCACCTTGCCATCGTCCTGGACGACCTGGCGCAGCTCGGGTTCGAGCTTGCGGCAATAGGGGCAATTGTAGTCGGACCATTCGACGATCGTGATGTTGCCGTCGGGATTGCCTGCGACGGGCGTGTCGGGATCGCGCAGCACCTTGGCTTCGGTGAGCACCTCGTCCTCACCGGTCGCCGCGCGCGCAAGGTTGATCCCGCTCGCTAAGACGGCGCCCGCTCCGATCAACGTCAGCGCCGCACGCCGGGTCGGCATCAGACGGCCCTTGTTCCCAAATTCAGTCATATCTTGTCCCGTTTCGGCCCCATCACCGCAAATACGGCTCAGGACCAGGAAATGTTACAGACATATAGAGCGTCGCGGCAGCGATGTCATCGCACCAGCAGTGTGACTGCCAGAGGGACCAGGAACGAGGTCACCAAGGCGTTCAGGCTCATGGCGATGCCGGAAAAGACACCGGCAATCTCGTCGACCTGGAACGCGCGCGCGGTGCCGATGCCGTGCGCGGCAAGGCCGGCGGCAAAGCCGCGAGCCCGGTAGTCGGTGACGCCGGTGCGGTTCATCAGCGGCGTCACGATGATGGCGCCCATGATGCCGGTGAGGATGACCGCGACCGCCGCGAGCGAAGGATCGGCATGCAGGGATTCGGCGATGCCCATGGCAACGCCGGCGGTGACTGATTTCGGCGCCAGCGACAGCACCACGTCGCGCGGCAGGCCGGCAAGCTCGGCCAGCAGCACGACCGACACTACCGCGGTGACCGAGCCCGCGACCAGCGCCACCAGCATCGGAACGATCGATGAGACGACGCGCCTGCGGTTCTCGTAGAGCGGGACCGCGAGCGCGACTGTCGCCGGCCCCAGCAGGAAGTGCACGAACTGTGCGCCGGCGAAGTAGGTCGTGTAGGAGGTGCCGGTCAACAGCAGGAACGCGCCGATGATCCACATCGCGTGCAGCACGGGATTGGCCAGCGGATGACGCCGCGTCGCCAGCGAGACCGCGTCCGTCGCTGCATAGACCAGCAGCGTCACGGTCAGCCAGAGCAGCGGCGATTGCGAGAGATAGACCCAGAGCGAGAACGGATTGTCCTTCATCGCGCGTCCTGTTGCTTCAGCAGGCGGCTGACGAGGCGAAAGGTCAGCACGGTCGCGAGCAGCGTGACGACCACGGACAGCGCGAGCACGAGGATGATGGCGATGCCGTGAGACGCGAGCAGATCGAGCTCCTGCACGACGCCAACGCCGGCCGGTACGAATAATAGCGAGAGATGCGCCAGCAGGCCCTTGCTCGCCGTCTCGACACCGTCATTGCGCAGCGGCCCGTGCGCTAGTACCCACTTTTCTTGGAACGTGAGTCGTGATTCAAGGTCGGGATGATACCCGAAGCAAGAGAAGTCCACCTTTCGAGGAAAGATCGCAAGGTGCTTGAGGCGTGCTGTCGCTCACCGGTGACGTTGCAGCGCGATTTGAAGCGGGCGCGGATAGTTCTGTTGGCGGCGGATGGGCGCAGCACCCGGTCGATCGCCAAGGAAGTTGGGGTCCAGCCGCGGATTGTCAGCCTTTGGCGGCATCGCTATGCCGACCATGGCCTTGAAGGGCTGCAAGACAAGCCGCGGCCTGGCAAGCAGCCGATCTATACGAAGACGACCGACAAGCGGATTCTGAAGCTGCTGGATAAGCCGCCACCGCAAGGGTTTGCGCGCTGGACCGGCCCCCTGCTGGCCGAGGCGCTGGGCGATGTCGATGTCCAATATGTCTGGCGGTTCCTGCGCAGCCACAAGATTGACCTGGTGGCTCGCAAGTCCTGGTGCGAGAGCAACGACCCGAACTTTACGGCCAAAGCCGCCGATGTTGTCGGCCTCTATGTCGCGCCGCCGGCGAAGGCCATTGTGCTGTGCGTGGACGAGAAGCCCTCGATCCAGGCTTTGGAGCGAGCGCAGGGTTATCTGAAGTTGCCCAATGGCCGCGCCTTAACCGGCCAAAGCCACGATTACAAGCGGCATGGCACCACAACATTGTTTGCGGCGCTCGAAGTCGCCACCGGAAAGATCATCGCGACCCATTCAAAACGCCGGCGCCGCGTCGAGTTTCTCGATTTCATGAACAGCGTCACCGCGGCTTTTCCGAACCGCAAGCTTCACGTCATCCTCGACAACCTCAACACCCATAAAAAGAACGAGGACTGGCTCAAGGCCCACCCCAACGTGCAATTTCATTTCACGCCGACAAGTGCGTCATGGCTCAATCAGGTCGAAGTATGGTTTTCCATCTTGCAGGGGCAGTCGCTCAGCGGCACCTCCTTCACGAGCCTCAAGCAGCTTCAGGAACACATCGATGCCTACGTCAACGCATACAACGACAGAGCCGAGCCCTTCGTCTGGACCAAGAAAAAGGTCCGTCAACGCCGTTTCAAAGGCCGCCGTATCACTCAGCTCTGATTCCGGGTACTAGTAGCGCAAAGCGGTCGCGGGCGAGCAGCAGGACCAGAAGCAGCAGCAGACCGAGCACGGGTCCTGGCAACGGCAGGCCGAGACCGCGCACGACGGCTTCGCCGATCAATTGGCAGAGCAGGATGAGGCCGAGACTTGCAAGCATGGCCATCGCATCAAGGGATGCGCTGGCACGCTTGTCAATCGCCGCCATGCGCAGACGTGCGCGGCACGTCCGAGGCCGCAATGCGGGGCAGCATCGCCATCAAGGTCCCGGTCATGGTCGCGATCAGCGTGGTCTTGCCGTCATGCTCGGCAATCGCCTTGGCCTCGCAGAAGGTCAGCGTGCGGCCGGGCTTGACGACTTCGGCCTTGAAGACGAAGCGCTCGCCCCGGGCCGGCGCAAGCAGCGTGGTCTTGAACTCGACGGTGAGGATATCGGCTTCGCGCGGCATCAGGGTGAAGGCGGCGACGCCGCAGGCATTGTCCAGGCCTGCGGTGATGATACCGGCGTGGACAAAGCCGTTCTGCTGCGTAAAGGCGGACGCATACGGCATCGCCAGTTCGACCCGGCCCGGCGCCAAGGAGACGATCGATATGCCCAGCGTGCGCATCGCCGGCTGGGCGGCAAACATCACGGTCGTGGCCGTGCGGTACTCGGGGTTTCTCGGCTCGAATGTGGCCATCGCTCATGCCTCAGCCGGCTCGGAAAGGTGCTTCACGGCGATCTCCCGGATCGCATCGGCGAATGGTGCGGACTTCCGCAATTGACGGTCCATGTGCACGCCGGTGATCTCGCACGTCGCTACGAGTTCGCCGGTCTCCGCATTCGTCATGTCGTGCCGGAAGCGGATCGACTGTCGCGAAGCTCGAGCAGATGGCTGCGGATCGCGACGATGTCGCCGGCCAGCAGCTCGCGCCGGTAGGCGATGTTCTGCTGCACGGCGGCCATGCCGCGGCCGGAGCTGCGCAGATAGCTCGGCGTCAGGCCCAGGCGGGCGAACAGATTCCAGTTGGCCTCGTCGAACTTGCCGACATACCACATGATGTTCATGTGGCCGACGTGATCGCATTGCCACGGATAGACCGTGCCACGATAGGTCGCCTCCTGCTCCATCGCACTTCCTCCCGCAATTTCGTCTTTGATCGTTGATACGGTAGCGTATCAAACCCGTGTCGCGTTAGCAATACGGTACCGTATCAAGAGCCGGTGGGGTTTCCTTTCATGAGTGACGGCAAGGGCGATGTCTGGGTCGAGGCAGGCTTTGCCGAACTCGCCCGAGCGGGGGTCGAGGGCGTCCGGGTCGAGGTGCTCGCCAAGAATCTTGGGGTCACCAAGGGCGGCTTCTACCGCCGCTTTGCCGACCGCGCCGCCCTGCTCGATGCCATGCTGGAAGGCTGGCGCGAGGGACGCGTCGCCGCAATCGCACAGCAGACGAGTCTCGACGGGCAAGAGCCCCGCGAGCGACTGAGAGCGGTGATCCAGCTCTATTCCGAGCGCCTCAATCCGGAGGGCATGGCGATCGAGCTCGCGATCCGGCAATGGGCCCGCTCGGAAGAGAACGCCGCGGCGGCGGTGGCGAGCGTCGACGCGGCGCGGCTCAAGCACGTCAGCGAACTCTATCGCGCCACCGGCCTTGCGGCCGAGGAAGCCGAGGCGCAGGCCTTCCTGTTCTACTGCTTCATCTTCGGCCAGAGCCTGTTGTTCGTCGAGAGCGGTCCGCGGAAGCGGTCGCAGCTCGTGGCGAGATCGGCCGAGAAGCTGCTCGACTGAGCATAATCCGGAAAAGTGTGCAGCGGCTTTCCGGAAGATTGTGCTCGAACAATTCAAGCAGATGGCCGGAGCGCTGCTCCGGCCATCGTCTCGATTCGAAGCTCAGGCGGCGCCCTTCAGCTTCTTGGTGCATTCGCTGTAATAGCCGCCGCCCTTCTGGATCCACTTCAAGCCGCCATTGCCGTTGGTGGCCTTGTTGGCATTGTACTGGTCGACGCAGGTGTGCAGCCGCGCCTTGCCGGGGGTCTCCTTGGCATATTTCGGATCGACCGCGTTCGGATACACCGCCGGACCGGCCGGCAGGGCCGGCGCGGCGGCGGGTGCCGCCTCCTTCGCCGCCTGCTTCGGCTCGGCAGGAGCGGCGGGCGCAGCCGGAGCAGCTGCGGTCGGTGCAGCAGCGGGCTTCGCATCGGCACCGCACTGGGCCTTGCGGAAGTCATTCCACTTCATGGTCCCGAGCGAGCCGTCCTTCTTGGCAGCCTGATATTTCGCGCTGCATTCCTGCGCGGTCAGTGCCTGCGCCGGCGCGCTCGCCAGCAATGCCGCGACACCGGACGCCGCAATCGCGCACAACAATCTTGTCTGAATGATCATCCCTGGGTCTCCTGCTTGGTCTTCCCCGACGGAAGTGAAACGAGGATTGCTATCCTAGCGTGTCGGCCGCTTGCGACAAGGATGCGATCGCTATCGCCGCCAAAATATAGTGATCCCGTCGCTCAGCTCATTCATGTCGCGTTCAGCAATGCAGGCCGACGTTCCAGCCCTTCGCCATTCTCCCAAGCAGAGTGCACCACATGACCTTCACGTCTCGCCTCGCCGCCATCGCCCTCGCCTCCCTGCTCGCCACCGGCACCGCCTTCGCACAGACCGCAGCGCCGGCAGCCAAGACCGAGACAAAGACCGATGCCGCCGCCACCGCCGACAAGAAGGCGCCGAAGGAGCGTTCGGCCGAGTCGCTCGAATGCTCCAAGCAGGCGGACGCCAAGGGATTGAAGGGCAAGGAGCGCAGGAAGTTTCCCCGTGAGTGCAAGAAGGAGGCGAAGGCCGGCAGCGTCGCTCCCGCCGCCCCCGCCGCTCCTGCCTCAGACAAGAAGTAAGTCCGTCACGATCCTCCGCGATCCTCCGCGAGAGGCGCGCGCATTGCGGCATGACGAGCCTGCAATTGTGCGCCTCCCGCCGATTTGCGATAAGGTGGTGTGAAGCAGATCACCGCCTCCCTGACGTTCGAATGGCCGAGCCGTGCCAGCATATTGAGCACGGTGGAGACGCTCGTCATCGGCACCGCCGGCGGCCTGGTGTTTCTCGTCGCGAACCTTCCCGGCGGGCTGATCTCGGGTTCGATGATCGCGGTCGGGATCGCCGCGATCGCCGGCCGCCAGCTGACGCTGCCGCCGATCCTGACCCAGACCGTGCTGGTGCTGCTCGGCATCTCGCTGGGCTCGGTGGTCTCGCGCCATTTGCTTCAGCAGGTCGGCGCCTATCCCCTCACCATCGGGCTGCTTGCGCTCGCCACCTTCTGCTCGACGTTCGGCTCGAGCTATTACCTCCAACGCATCCATGGCTGGGACCGCACCTCGGCTTTCCTGGCCGGCAGCCCCGGCGCGCTGTCGCAGATCACCATCCTGGCGGTCGAGCGCGGCGCCGACCTGCCGGGCATCGCGGTGGTGCAGACCATGCGCGTCATCATCCTGACCGCCGCGCTGCCGATGGTGCTGGCGATTGCGGGCGTGGCGTCCTCTGCTGCGCCGTCGCTGACGACGACGATCGCCTCGCCGCTCGACCTCCTCGAACTGGCCGCAGCCTCGCTGGCCGCAGCGCTGGTGTTGCGGCTGATCAGGTTTCCGGCGAGCTGGATGTTCGGCGCGATGATCGCCTCCAGCGTGCTGCACGGCGCCGGATGGGTCGAGGGCGGCCTGCCGGACTGGGTCCGCGGCGTGGCGCTGGTCGGTATCGGCGCATTGATCGGCAGCCGTTTCGCGCGGATGCGAATCAAGACGCTCGCCGGCCACCTCAGCGCGGCGCTGGGCTCGTTTGCCGTGGCCATCGCCGTCTCCGCCATCTTCGTCGGGATCGTGGCGCTGACCACGCAGGTGAAATTCTCCGACGTCGTCGTCGCCTTCGCGCCGGGCGCGATGGATGCGATGCTGGCCCTGGCGCTGACATTGCACATCGACCCGATCTTCGTCGGCGCCCACCACCTCTCGCGCTTCGTGTTCGTGACGATCGCAACGCCGGGCATCGTGCACCTGTTCGGGCGCACGCAGGACGACGTGGACGATTGATTGCTCTCCTCAGCCTGAGGAGCGAGCTCCTGTAGGGTGGGCAAAGCGAAGCGTGCCCACCAACGACTGATGCGAACATCGATAAATGGTGGGCACAGCGCGCGAGCAGCGCACCTTTGCCCACCCTACCGCAGCTATGTCCGCCTCGCCGTCCGCACCAATCCCCACGCCGCGATCGCGGCCATCAGCAGCGAGATCAGCACGTTGTAGCCGGCGAGCGAAAGGCCGAGGAAGCGCCACTGCACCTCGTCGCAGCGCACCACCTTGACGGTGTCGAGCTTCGACAGCAGATCAGCGGCGCTGCCAAGATTGACGACGGGCCCGGAGCAATCGGTCGGCCCTTTCCAGAAACCCCATTCGACGCCGGCGTGATAGGTGCCGAGGCCGGCATTGGCGAGCGTCGCCAGCGCCAGTATCGCGAGCCCCGCCAGCAGCAGCGGCCGCGGCGCACCGCTCCTCGCCGCCAGCGCCGTCAGCGCACCGAGCGGGATCACGAGGTAATAGGCGTAGCGCTGCTCCAGGCAGAGCGGACAGGGCAGGATCTCCAGCACGAGCTGGAAGAACCAGGCGCCGGCGATCGTGACTGCGGCGATCAGCGTCACCAGCAGCGAGGCGGTCTGCGCGGGACCCGCACTGGCCTGCTTGAACGCTGGTATGGCGGCACTCTGGATCGTCACGGCAGCCTCTTTCCGGTGGTCGCACCCTCAAGCCTCTAGCCCCGGCCCGTGCGGCTGTCGAGAACGGCCGGGATCACTTTGGCGCGGGTTGACCCCGCTTTGTCCATGGCTATAGTCCGCCGGCTTCGCGACGCCCCCCTCAGGGCCGACCGAGGGCCCCTGTGGCGGAACTGGTAGACGCGCTCGACTCAAAATCGAGTTCCGCAAGGAGTGCTGGTTCGATTCCGGCCAGGGGCACCATTTCCTGAACATTTGCGAACCGGGGTTCGGGCTTGGCCGTTTGGGCCGAGCCTTGTCACTGGAGCTGATGATGCGGACGGCGCTGTGGTTGCCACCGACGACCCTTCAGGATGGCGCTGAATAGGTCTTCCGAATCGCCAGCTCACCCAGTGTCCCCGAATTTGCGCGTCCTGATACCGCCTGCAGGTTCTTTTCGGCGATGTGTCCGCCGGTGCGCCTCCAAGCCCGACTTCCATCGCGGTTCGAATGCGTAGCAACACTGGCGCCGGCCGTCCGGTTGAACTCGTCCGAGAGAGCATGACGGCGGGCACCGCGCGGGTGGATGAGATGGGCTCGACAGGTGGATTTGGGCGCGGGCAAATACGGTGTCGTTGGACTGCAACCCTATAGGCCGCTCCCATCCATTCTCTGTAGCTCCCATCCATTCTCTGTAAATGGAACGGGCAGGAGTTGCCTCGGCGAATTCGCAGGGTCCTCCGGCATCGGCCACGGCTCTGCAGCTGCGGACTAAGCCGGCGCGTCTCCAGTGATAAATAGCGTCCGGTCCCCGCTGATCAGTTGATGAACGGACCAGAGACCATCGGGTATCCGCCGGATGATATCAGGGTTTTCTAGGATAACGCACTGAATGATAGTCGATATCGTCGACGAATCAACGGCGGGCAATCTTACGCAAAGCCCATAGGCCGCAAGCCGGCACACGAGAACACCACCGTGAAACGTATCGTGGTTGCGGATGATCACGAGGTTGTACGCGCTGGGCTCCGCGCCATCGTGGAGGCCCGCTCCGACTGGACTGTCAGCGGGGAGGCGACCAATGGCGAGGAAGCCATCGCTTTGGCACTGGAGACGCTCCCGGACATCGTGATCGTCGACTATTCGATGCCGATGATGAACGGACTGGAGGTCAGCCGTCGCCTCAAGTCTATGCATTTGCGCACAGAGCCGTTGATACTGACGATGCATGAAAGCGAGGAGCTGCTGACGGAAGCGGTTCTGGCCGGGGTTCGCGGCTTCCTGTTCAAGTCCGACGCAAGGAAGCACTTGATCTCCGCGATAGAGGCGCTGCTGGATGGCAATCCATATTTTACGGGTGTAAGAGCTGGCCCCGGTTGTTTGGACAGCGCCCCGCTGGATTTAAGTGGATTCCTGCCGGGTTATGCTGAACGCGGGGCTTTACGGTTTTGTCGTTGCGTCGGGAGGGCGTAGCCCGACCAGAGCGACGACAAAACCGTCGGCGACGGTCATGCGGCCATCACCATAGCTTGCGTGCCGAAGTAAGCCTCGTCGGGCGTGCGCCCGTCAAGGCTCGAGTGAGGGCGTCCCTGATTGTAGAAGGCCAGATACTTGGCAATTGACGCTCGCGCCTCGGACACGCTGTCGTAGGCGCGGAGATATACTTCTTCGTATTTGACCGTGCGCCAGAGCCGCTCGACAAACACGTTGTCGCGCCAGGCGCCCTTGCCGTCCATGCTGATGGCGATCTTCGCGTCCAGCAGCACATCGGTGAACTCGAGGCTGGTGAACTGGCTGCCCTGATCCGTGTTGAAAATCTCGGGCCTGCCGTGCTTCGCCAACGCCTCCTGGACCGCTTCGACGCAGAAGGCCGCCTCCATTGTGATCGAGACGCGATGGGCCAGGACCCGTCGGCTGAACACATCGACGACCGCCGCGAGATAGACGAAGCCACGCCGCATCGGAATGTAGGTGATGTCCATTGCCCACGCATAGTCGGGCCGCTCGATCTTCAATCCGCGCAACAGGTACGGGTAGATCTTGTGACCCGGAGCCGGCTTGCTCGTGTTCGGGCGACGATAGACCGCCTCGATCCCCATGCGCTTCATCAGCGTCGCGATGTGGCGGCGACCGGCGTATACGCCCTCCCGCCGCAGCAACGATCGCAGCATACGCGCTCCCGCGAAGGGATAATCGAGATGCAGCTCATCGAGCCGACGCATCAAGGCAAGGTCCTCGGCCGAAACTGGCCGAGGTTCATAGTAGACCGTGCTGCGAGCCAGCTTCAGGACCTTCGCCTGGCGCACGATAGAAAGATCATGACCGCGGTCGATCATCGCTTTGCGCTCAGCAGGCCCGCCTTGGTGAGCGCGCCGGACAAAAAATCGTTTTCCAACGCCAGCTCGCCGATCTTGGCATGTAACGCCTTCAAATCGACCGGCGTCTCGGCCGATGTCTTGTCATGCCCAAACACGCCGGCGGCGCCTTCCAGGAGCTGGTTTTTCCAGATCGTGATCTGGTTCGGATGAACATCAAACAGTTGCGCCAGCTCCGCCAGTGTCTTGTCGCCTTTGACCGCAGCCAAAGCAACCTTCGCCTTGAATGCCGGAGAATGCGTCCGGCGGCTCTTCTTCGTCATCTTCGCTCCTGATTCGCAGCAAGAATCCTCGCCGCTGTCAGGCAGAAAATCCACTCAAGCTACTGTCCGAATTTGCGGGGCCAGCTCTGTTCTCCTCGAGAAGTTGCTTCATGACTATCAGTCTACAGGCACAACAGGTCAGACATGCTGCTCACTTCGCGCGAGCAGAGCGTGGTTCAGCTCATTTCAGAGGGATACACCAATAGATCCATTAGTGCGATACTGAAGGTGCGCGTGAAGACGGTTGAGACGCACCGCGCATCGGTCATGCGCAAGCTGGGGATGTCGTCGACGGCCGAGCTGGTCCGCTATGCGATTCGCAAGAAGCTGGTCGGGCTCTGAAGCACGTGATCGGCGAGGAGCGCAACATGATGCGAGTACTGATCCGGCTCCTTCTAGTCGACCTTGCGACCACGACTTCCGTTACTGAGGTCTTCGCACAAAATCACGCCGCGCGGACAGCCGTTTCAGGTGCAATGGGCGGCATAGGAGCTATGGCTGATTTTGGGTGACGCGGCCTGATCAGGCGGCGTGGCTTTCAGTGTTCGGAATGACTTCGATTCCGTCGATGAACTTTACACCGGCGATGACTTTCGGCAACTGGTTCGTGCTCTTCAATCGCCGCCAGGTCTTCGATGCGGCGTCGATGAGCTTGAACACCATCAGCTTCGCAGTTTGTTGCGACAGCGATCCCTTGGTCCGCACCGTTCGGTGGCGCACCGTGGCGAAGACGCTCTCGATCGGGTTCGAGCTGCGTAGGTGGATCCAGTGCTCAGCAGGGAAGTCGAAGAAGGCGAGCAGCGCATGGCGATCCTTGATCAGGCACTCCACCGCACGTCCGTATTTGACGTGGTATTTCTCGACGAAGACGTCGATCGCGGTTTCAGCTTCGGCCCGGTGTGGGGCCAGATAGATGTTCCGCAGGTCGTTCTTCATGGGGCCCTGCACGGATTTGGCGACCTTGTCGAGTACGTTGCTCACTTTATGGCACCAGCATCGTTGGTGCCGCGTGCCGGGAAAGGCCTCGTCCAGTGCCTTCCAGAAGCCGAGGGCGCCGTCGCCGATGGCGAGTTGCGGGGCAATCCGTAACCCGCGTTGCCGCAGGTCGATCAGGAGTTCGCGCCAGCTCTGCGCGCTCTCGCGCACGCCGACCTGGAAGCCGATCAGCTCCTTCTTGCCTTCCGGCGTGGTGCCAATCAGCACCAGCATGCATTCGCTGTGATCTTCCATGCGGGCCTGCAGGTACACGCCATCGGCCCAGATGTAGACATAGCGACGCGCCGACAGATCGCGTCTCTGCCAGCGTTCGTACTCGACCTGCCAATCGGCCTTCAGGCCGGCGATCACCGAAGGCGACAGGTTCGGCGCATCCTTGCCGAGCAGCGCCGAGAGCGCCTCCTGGAAGTCGCCGGTCGAGATGCCGCGCAAATAGAGGACCGGGATCAAGGCATCCAGGCTCTTCGTCCGCCGCGCCCATAGCGGCAGGATTGCCGAACTGAAGCGGAGGCGGTCGCCTGGCCCGCTCGCTCCGCGGTCGCGGACCTTGGGACGAGCGACCTCCACCGGACCGATGCCGGTCGCAATCTCGCGCACCGGACCGTGCCCATGTCGGACCAGGCGCGCTCGACCGTCGGGCAGCGTCAGATTGGCCGTGCTGGCCAGAAACGCGCCAACCTCGATCTCGATCGCCCTGGCAAGCAGGTCCCGCGCGCCGGCACGAACGATATCGGTCAGTGGATCATCAACCGCGGACGGCTGACGGAAAGCAAGAACATTGGTAGTCTCGGTCATGGCGTATCGCTCTCCTCGAGAGGTTCTGGCAGGCTCGTCACCCGCCTCGATACGCCGCCTTCCTCACACCGTCATCACCCAGATTCCGCCATAGCTCGCGGCATAGTCAGTGCTGGTACCGCACCCGCAGCGGCCGCTCCCATCCTGTGTCCTCCAGATACTGTCGTTGATACCTAGTACCCACTTTTCTTGGAACGTGAGTCGTGATTCAAGGTCGGGATGATACCCGAAGCAAGAGAAGTCCACCTTTCGAGGAAAGATCGCAAGGTGCTTGAGGCGTGCTGTCGCTCACCGGTGACGTTGCAGCGCGATTTGAAGCGGGCGCGGATAGTTCTGTTGGCGGCGGATGGGCGCAGCACCCGGTCGATCGCCAAGGAAGTTGGGGTCCAGCCGCGGATTGTCAGCCTTTGGCGGCATCGCTATGCCGACCATGGCCTTGAAGGGCTGCAAGACAAGCCGCGGCCTGGCAAGCAGCCGATCTATACGAAGACGACCGACAAGCGGATTCTGAAGCTGCTGGATAAGCCGCCACCGCAAGGGTTTGCGCGCTGGACCGGCCCCCTGCTGGCCGAGGCGCTGGGCGATGTCGATGTCCAATATGTCTGGCGGTTCCTGCGCAGCCACAAGATTGACCTGGTGGCTCGCAAGTCCTGGTGCGAGAGCAACGACCCGAACTTTACGGCCAAAGCCGCCGATGTTGTCGGCCTCTATGTCGCGCCGCCGGCGAAGGCCATTGTGCTGTGCGTGGACGAGAAGCCCTCGATCCAGGCTTTGGAGCGAGCGCAGGGTTATCTGAAGTTGCCCAATGGCCGCGCCTTGACCGGCCAAAGCCACGATTACAAGCGGCATGGCACCACAACATTGTTTGCGGCGCTCGAAGTCGCCACCGGAAAGATCATCGCGACCCATTCAAAACGCCGGCGCCGCGTCGAGTTTCTCGATTTCATGAACAGCGTCACCGCGGCTTTTCCGAACCGCAAGCTTCACGTCATCCTCGACAACCTCAACACCCATAAAAAGAACGAGGACTGGCTCAAGGCCCACCCCAACGTGCAATTTCATTTCACGCCGACAAGTGCGTCATGGCTCAATCAGGTCGAAGTATGGTTTTCCATCTTGCAGGGGCAGTCGCTCAGCGGCACCTCCTTCACGAGCCTCAAGCAGCTTCAGGAACACATCGATGCCTACGTCAACGCATACAACGACAGAGCCGAGCCCTTCGTCTGGACCAAGAAAAAGGTCCGTCAACGCCGTTTCAAAGGCCGCCGTATCACTCAGCTCTGATTCCGGGTACTAGCATGCGGGGCGCGAGATGCCGAGATATTGGGGCATATCCACCGCCGATCAGGGCGACGACCCCTGCGGCTCAAAACGATCCGAAAATCGACCCCAGGACGAGGACGGCGGCAAGCGCGATGATGCAGCTGACGATCACCGTCATCACCATGTCCAGATAGCTCTCACGGTGAGTAAGACCGCTGATTTGCAGTAGTAGCAACACCGTGCCGTTGTGGGGCAGCGCGTCCAGGGTACCGGCGCTCATCGTCGTTATGCGATGCATCAACTCGGGATCGATATGATAATCAGTGGCAAGGCGCATGAAGTCAGCGCCAAATGCATTGAGCACAATCGCCATGCCGCCCGAAGCAGTACCGGTCAAGGCAGCCAGCACATTCATGGAGAGTGCCAATGAGACCAGTGGTCCTCCCTGAACCGAGAATACCGCATCGCGGACTAGCGCAAATGCCGGCACTGCGGCAACGACCGCGCCGAAGCCGACAAGACTGGCGATCATCAGCATCGGCATGGCAGCAGAATTCGCACCCGCGTCGAGAGTTTCGCGCACGGACGGCAAGCGTCGAAAGTTGATGAGCATGACCGTCAGATTTGCCAACGCGAGAGCCACCAAAACTGACCAGACGCCGGAGACTGCCCCGATCGTAATACCGCCCCAGCGAGGCTCGGACAGGTACGAAAAATCGAGCCGCGGGAATACGACGAGCGCCATCAGGAAATTGGTGACGATAACGACGACGATGGGCAGTATGGCCAGGACGAAGGGCGGCCCGCTCTCGGCCGGCTTGCCATGCTGCAATTCGGCAGGATCGAAGTCACCCGCCGGCGCCGCTTGCTCGCGGACCATCTCGTTGACGACCGGCGCGGTTACTGCCTCGCCAGCGTAGCCTTCGCCAGCTTTGCGCGCTGCAGCCTCGGCACGGCCAAGCCACCACATGCCGAAAACGATGATGATGGCCGACGCGATGAGACTCAGCCCGGGTGCCGCAAAGGTGGTGGTGCCGAAATATGGCATCGGAATCGCGTTATTGACCGAGGGGGTGCCCGGCATCACCGACATAGTGAAGGTGAATGCACCGAGCCCGACCGCTGCCGGTATCAATCGGCGCGGCAGATTCGCGGCCCGGAACATCTCGTGAGCCAGAGGGGCCAGCACGAAAAATGCGACGAACACGCTCACGCCGCCATAGGTCACGATCGCCGAGGCTGCCACCACCGCGAGCATCGTGTGGCTGGCTCCCCAATTTCCTGGTCAAATACTGCGCGATCGCGCTGACCGAGCCGCTGTCGCCCATGAACTTGCCGAACAATCCGCCGAGCAGAAACAGTGGGAACCATTGCGCCACAAATCGCGCCGCTCCCGGCATGAACGTCTGCGTCCAGTGAGCGAGCAGCGGTTCCTCCGAGAACATGGCGACGATGAGCGCCGCGATCGGAGACACCAGCAAGATACTCCACCCGCGGTAGGCGAGCCACATGAGGAGAGCTAAGCCGAGCAGTAAGAGTCCCATGATTGGCTTCTCCGATAGATCTGAGGTCAATGAGGGAGCTGTCGCTGTCTTGCTCACGCACAGCTCCATGAAAATCAGGCAGGCTTTTCCACATCGCGCACTACGGCGGATACCGGCTCGAGGCGTTGCCGCGGCAGCAGGAAGAGCCAAGTCACCAGGACGAAAGGTGCCGTCAGGGCCGGAATGGCGAACGGGGACAGCGCAACGTTCAAGGCCGACTGGACGATGACCGTGAACATCGTGCCAAGGGCGGTGTAGACCCCGACGCGCCAACTCGGCTGATAGAAGACGGTACCAAGCGCGATCGCAGTCAGGACCGGGCTGAACCCGAGGAGGCCGCCGGTAATCAGGTCGCTCTCCGCGCCGAAAAGATGGGCCGTCAGCACGGCTAAGATCGCGCCCCCGAGAGCGAAGGCCGCGGCTGCGAGCGAGCTCACGGCGAGCCCCGCAAACAGGAGCAGCGCGGCGATGCTGCTAGCCTTCAGGAAGACTTGCGAGATGCTGAGGAACACACCTTGGACAAGGTCAATCAGCTGGAGCGGGCTTCCTTGGTAGGCCTGGAATGCCGTAACAACCCTGCCGGTCGGCAGCGCTGCTCCCGCGAGGCCGGAAAATCCATACGTGGCCAGCAAGAGAAGCCAAGTTGTGAGCACGAACGGAAATGTGAGAGCGCCGCCCCACGGCTTGACGGCATTGGTTGTCCCCAGCATCACGACGACGGATACGGCCGCTCCCAGTACCACATACACCCAAAGGAGCAGCCCGGGGGCCAAGAACGTCGCCAGCGCAAGGCCGACGAGGATGCCGTTGAAGCCATAGAGTCCAGCATGGAGCGAGTCGGTATCGACGTGGAGCAGCTCTGCGGTCAGGTTTGCCGCGATGACCGCGACCACACCCGCAATTGCCACTCGTGGAGCGCCAGATGCATATGATCCCCAGACAATTGCAGCAAGGAAGAGCATCCCGGTCAGCGGGTTGTTCTGAAACATAACTTGCCCGATGCTGCGTAAATTGATGTCCAGGAACCGTAACATGGCGGAGGATCCGCAGAGGTTCTCCCACCCTGCCAAGATCTTTTCCATTGCTGCCTCCTCGAACGTGCAATCACTGCTATGGGCGATCAACGCTCGGTGCCCGCTAGCGCCAAAGATACGGCGGAGGTAGTGCGGCCCCGATGATCTCCTCGCGGACCACTGCCCAAAACTCGCGAACCTTGGCCTTCACTTGTGCGGTCTCGCGGCCCAGCACCTTGAACACCAGCCCGGCGTCATTGGGCAGGCGGCACGCGCCGAACGCCAAGTTGTTCACGAGGTCCACGTCGGCGCCGGCCCGCTCGTGGATCCGCTCGGCCTTGTCCTTGGGGACGCACAGAATCACGTTGGCGAACACGTCGAAGGCATCCATCACGCCGGTCTGCCGCATCGCATACCGCTGCGGCTCGATGACCAGCTTCTCCGCGAACAGGACACGACCATCGGGGCGCGCGCCGGACGTCGCGATCGACAAGATCGTGGCGCCGAAGCACTCGTCTGGATGATGGTGCTTGCGGCCGGGCTGAATGATCTCGGACATAAGCAGCGTAGCCGAAGGCGCCACTAAGATCTGCGTATCGCTGAGATAACGTGAATGCCGATGCGGGATCACGGGATCTGGAAGAAACTCCAGGTAGGCATCATCGGCTAGCGTGATGGTCTGGCTTTGCGCCGCATAGTTGGCGTCCAT
Organism: Bradyrhizobium sp. USDA 241; assembly: GCF_049739505.1. NCBI lineage: Bacteria > Pseudomonadati > Pseudomonadota > Alphaproteobacteria > Hyphomicrobiales > Nitrobacteraceae > Bradyrhizobium > Bradyrhizobium sp. USDA 241. The sequence goes on from NZ_JBMGPZ010000004.1 coordinate 594,502, forward strand.
CGCGTGGATCTTGGTCGCGGATTGCGAGGTGATGTGCGCCTGTGCCCGCGGAGCGAGGGTGATGTCGAGTGCGAGCCTGTCTCCCTGCAGCACGCAACCCGTCGTCGTGATCAGGAAAAGGCAGGCCAGACCTGGCATTTCCTCGTCGCAATAGAGCGCGCGTTGCACCATGTAGGGCGCGCGCCGCTCCAGCTTCGCCAGAACAGTTCGACCAGAGCGGTGTTCCAGGCCCAGGCGCAGGAAGCCCGTCTTGCCGACCGCCCCGCTCCTCATCTGCGGCGGCTCGTCCTGGAACGGGGCAAACTCCGGGCTCGATGCAGCGATGGCTTCGGCGCGGGCCCAGGGAAAGGTCGCGGGTATCATGCCGGACGCCGTAGCTGCCGTTGGACATCGAACAAGAATTCCCGCTCGATCAGCGCGACCAATTCGGGAATGCCTTCGCCCGTCTTGCAGTTCGTGAACAGGAACGGCTTGAGGCCGCGCATCAACTGCGAATCTCGCTTCATGACCTCGAGGCTGGCCCCTACGTGGGGCGCAAGATCGGTCTTGTTGATGACCAGGACGTCGGAGTACGTGATGCCGGGACCGTTCTTTCGTGGTATCTTGTCGCCTGCGGCGACGTCGATCACGTAGATGAAGTAGTCCACCAGCGCCGGAGAGAATGTCAGCGTCAGATTGTCGCCTCCACTTTCGATCAGCACCACATCGCTGTCCGGAAAGCGCCGCTCCATGTCCTCGACGGCCGCGAGGTTCATACTCGGGTCTTCACGGACCGCAGTATGCGGGCACGCCCCCGTCTCGACGCCGAGGATGCGCTCCTGGATCAAAATACCCTTGAGCGTGCGCTGGACGTGCTTGGCGTCCTCGGTCGTGACCACGTCATTCGTGATGATGAGCACTTTGATGCCGAGATCGAGCAGACGGGGCGTGATGGCTTCCACGATCGCGGTCTTCCCTGACCCGACCGGGCCGCCGATGCCGATGCGCGTGATGTTCTTCGACATTCCGAGCTCCATTCGTCAGTTCATGAATAGCCGGACGTGCGCTCTGGTGTGGACGGCGGCCAGGATTTCCGTCAGCGGAGCAAAACTGGCCATGTCTGGAAGCCGTGCTGCCGCGGCGGCGGGGTATGCCTCTTCTGCCTTCCGAGTGAGCTCGTAGAGAATCTTCTGCGTATCGATGTGGCTGACCCTCATCAGCCTTAGGGCCGCTCCGAGGATTGTCGTCGCAACTCCGTACTGATGAACGACGAACGCCTGGCTGGCGGGCAGAAACTGTACGGCAAAGCCGATCGCCAGCGCTACTGGGTAGCAGCCCGGAGTCACGGACGCTTCAATGAGCTCACGCCATGTGCGAAGTAGCGGAGCGCCGACCACCTCCACACCCATCTCCGTGAACTTCTTGCCCATGCGAACCGACATCGACCGCGCCTCTCCGGAAAGCTTGCGGGCGTAGACCTGCGCGTCGATCCGGGAGAGCGTGTCAACGTCATTTGCCGTTGCCGCGCGATGCGCGGCGATCAGCGCGATGCAGTCGCTGCGTGCCGCCTGCTCGAGCGCAGTGTGTGTGAACGCGCGGAGCGTAGCAGCATTGGTGACGATGCCTTCCTGGATCGCGGATTCCACTCCGGAAGAAAATGAGAATGCGCCGATGGGGAACATTGAATCGCCGAACTGCAACATCCGCGAGAGAAATGCGGCGCTGTCTGCTGCTTTGGCGCCCTCATTCGCGATGGTCATGCGCGGCCCGGCCGTTTGCAGGCGATGCTTGCGTCGGATCTCCCGAGTCCACATCGCGGCGCGTCGGCGGATGTGCGTGAACGTGGCCGCCGTCGGGCTCGATGCCAGCGTCGCTCTCGTGCGTGTGGGAATGCACAGGTCCTTCCGCTCCACCGAAAAGCCGCCGCGATTCATGTGGAGCAAGATAGGGGATGACATCCCGGCCGGGTACGAACTCGTAGCGGAGTCCCTCGAAGCGGTGCGTGTTCATGACGGACGCCATCACCTTGCGGTCGACTGTGAGCGGGACATAGACGACCGTGTCCTTGACAAGCGCGGGCCAATGCTGGTTGCCCATTGCGTGGCCCAGTTCCACGCATGTCCGCATCGCCAGCTTCGGCGCAAGCCTCATCAGTTCGTCCAGATGCACGATCATCACGTCACGCAACTCGATTCGCGCAATGATCGCGGAGCGCGCATGGGCATCCCAAAGCAAGACGTCTCCATCGCGGATGTGGGTCCCGCGGTCGATCGAGATTGCGACTTGCACACCCTTGACCGTCGTCTTGCGGAAGCGGCTCTTCTGCGCTTCCCATTGGTCGATCTCGAGCAAGTCGGTATCGGCGGATGACAAGCGCTCCGCCCATTCATGGTCGTCGATGCTGCCCACGATTGTATCGATCAGGATCATGCCAGGCGCCTCAACTGAAGAAGTATTTCTGGTTCAACGACACCGTCTCTAGGGGTGGCACGGTCGCGTGCTTGCCGTCGACTGTCACGGCAAAGGTTTCCGGACTGACTTCGATCTTCGGCGTGCCAGTGTTTCGGACCATATTGCTCTTGCCGATATTGCGTACATTGCGCACCGGCATCACCTGCCTGCGGAGTCCCAGCCGTTCCTTGATCCCGGCGGCGTGCGCTGCGCCGGAGACGAACGTGATGCAGTTCTCCGCCAGCGCGCTACCCTGGGTTCCGAACATGGCCCGATAATAGGTGGGCTGGGGCGTCGGGAGCGACGCGTTCGGATCACCCATGACCGCCCAGCTGATGAAGCCGTTCTTGATCACGATCTTGGGCTTTGCGCCGAAGAACGCAGGCTCCCACAGGACGAGGTCCGCGATCTTGCCGACCTCCACTGAGCCGAGCACTTCGCTGAGGCCGTGTGCAATGGCGGGATTGATCGTGATCTTCGCTACGTAGCGCAGCACCCGGAAATTGTCGTTGCCGGGCGCGTCCTCCGGAAGCTTGCCGCGGCCGGTCTTCATTGCATCGGCGGTCTGGATGCAACGCAGCCAACATTCCCCGATGCGGCCCATGGCTTAGGAATCGCTCGAGAACATCGAGATAATCCCGAGATCCTGAAGAACGTTTTCCGCCGCGATGGTCTCAGCCCTGATGCGGCTCTCCGTGAACGCCACATCGGACGGAATGTCCGGACTGAGGTGGTGACAGACCATGATCATGTCGTAGAGCTCCGCCTGCGAGTTGATGCCGTAGGGAAGCGTGGGGTTCGTCGAAGACGGCAGGACGTTGGGAAGGCCAGCGATCTTGATGATGTCCGGCGCATGGCCGCCGCCGGATCCCTCGGTGTGGAACGAGTGGACCGTCCGTCCCTCGAACGCCTCGATCGAGTCGTCGATGAAGCCGGATTCGTTCAGGGTATCGGTATGAATGCAGACCTGCGTGTCCGTCTCGTCGGCTACGGTCAGAGCGGACCGCAGCACCGCCGGAGTGGTGCCCCAGTCTTCGTGACACTTCACGCCGACTGCGCCCGCCTCGATCTGTTCGATGAGGGCCGCCTTGCCGTGTCCGTGACCCTTGCCGAGGATGCCGACGTTGAGAGGCCAATCCTCGAACGCGCGCAACATCATGTTGATGTTGCCGGGACCGGATGTCACCGTCGTCGCATTGGAGCCGTCGGAAGGGCCAGTGCCACCGCCGATCAACGTCGTCGTGCCGTTTGAGAGTGCAGCCTGCGCCTGCTGCGGAGAAATGAAGTGAATGTGCGTGTCGATCCCGGCGGCCGTCAGAATGAGATGCGAACCCGAGATGGCGTCGGTGGCCAGACCTATCTCGAGCCCGGGCGTGACACGGTCCATGATCTGCGGATTGCCGGACTTGCCGATGGCACAGATGCGGCCATCCTTGATGCCCACATCCGCCTTCACGACGCCGAGCACCGCGTCGATCACGGTGACGTTGGTAATCACGAGGTCGGGAGCGCCACCCGCCCGCGTCACCTGATTGTCCATACCCATGCCTTCGCGCATGCTCTTGCCGCCGCCGAAAACGATCTCGTCGCCATATCCACCGCGCAAATCGCGCTCGATCTCGACGAATAGCCCTGTATCACCCAAGCGGATGCGATCGCCGGTCGTCGGACCGAACAGGCCGACATATTCTTGTCGCGATATGGTCGCCATGGTCGCCCCCGCTCGAGAATAGGAGTGTCAGGCCTTCGTCTTGACGGAGCGGAAGCCGCGCCCCGTCGCCTGTGCCACCGCCTTGGATTTGACCGTGGCGGCGTCCGGGCCGGCGGTAGGACCGTCGACGAGATTGTTGAAACCATAGACGGCACGCTTGCCGCCATATGGAACGAGCTCAACCTCGCGCTCGTCGCCGGGCTCGAATCTGGTCGCCGTCGAGGAAGGAATATTGAGGTGCAGCCCGAAGGCGGCTGCGCGATCGAATTCCAGCGCGCGATTGACTTCGAAGAAGTGAAAGTGCGATCCAACCTGTATCGGCCGGTCCCCCGCGTTGCGCACCTTCAGTGTCGTCACGGGGCGATCGGGCGTCGAACGAGATCGCAGACGGGCCGTAGATGTAGCCACCTATCGGTACATCGACCGTCGCCGGGTCGACATCGGCGGCAATCTTGGGACCGGCCTTGGGTCCAGCCATGTTGAGCTCCTGCTAGGCTGTCATTGGATCGGCGTATGTACGGTCACCAAACGGCTTCCGTCGGTAAACACCGCCTCGATCTGAACCATTGGAATGAGATCGGCGACGCCATCCATCACATCGGCCTTGCTCAGGACGGTGCGTGCTTCATTGGTCACATCTTCGATTGTCTTCCCTGCACGAGCACCATCGAGAGCGGTCGCCGAGATGACGGCTACGGCCTCTGGGTAGTTCAGCTTCAGGCCTTTGGCTTGTCGCTTCAGCGCAACGTCAGCCACCATGTAGACAAGCAGCTTGTCGAATTCTCTCGCGGCGTTAGTTGCATACAGTCCTCCTGAGCTGCTGGCGAAGGGCAGGCTGACATGGCTAGTCATGCAGACGCTCGCCGAAACAGGCAATGGGACTTCTACCTAGTCACGGATTGGGAAATACCTAGCGAGCGGAATGTCGTAGCGCTTGGCCTGGTAGCGCTTGATTTTCTCAGTATGGAGCGCGGGCCTTTATTTTGCGCTGGGCCATTCCACCGTCATGGTGGTCGCGACCATGCTATTCGCAGTCAGTGCCGTGAGTTTCGGCGGCGACGGCCTCCTCGGGTTGTTCGCGGTTGCCTGGCTCGTGTCCACGGCTTCGTGACGTACGCCCCCGCGCACGACCGCTGGACGACATCCTTCACACGCGCAGATTGTCGCCTTCGTTCTGTCAATGACGGCTGAATGGGGCACCGGGACGAAGCTGGCTCTTTGAATTTGCGCGGTTGGCAAGGGGCATTTCAGGCCTTACCGCCATCCGCACACCCGACGACCGCGATGCCACCAGCAGACCCAGCGGCGACGGCGTCGCCTATGTGGGTGTCCCCAGCCCGGGCGAGGAGGTGGAGGCGGGGGCGGTCCCCACCACTGCGCCCGCCGCACGAAGTCCGTCGGCTCCCGGGCTTTCGCGAGATCAGAGTCGATCGGCATCGCCTCCGCGACGCCAACGAGGTGGACACCGACGGCGCCGATCGCCGCGGCGACAACGGCATTCTGTGCAAGGCCAAGGAAAGCGCGTCGGGTTGGAGCGTTCATCGCTTTCTCCTTCATTGTCATGCGTCATTGTCATGCTGTCCTGCGCCCCGATTGCAGCGCGTAGCGCAGCCATGCCAGGCCATGCACGATCAAGTCGACACCGAGCAGGAAGCCGAGCGCCCAATCGCTGATCGTGGGGAAACGGAACAGGATCAGCACGCCCGCGAGGACCGCGAAGGCGCCAGAAATCAGCATGATCCAGCCGTTCTGCCCCCAATAGGCAAAGCTCAGAATGCATCGGATGATGCCCGATGCGAACAGCACCGCGCCGAGGACATAGGTCAGGATCAGCGCGCCGGAGGCGGGTTGGGCGAGCAGCACGAGACCGAAGGCGAGATAAAGCGCGCCGAGCACGATCTGCCAGAGGAAACCGCCCCACCCTTTCGTCCAGAACGCGTGTGCGATCTCGAACGCGCCGGCCGCGATGGCGGTCAGCCCGATGAACTTGACGCTGACGATAGTCGCAAACACAACATCGCCGAGGGCAGCGGCGCCGGCGGCGATCAAGATAATGCCAAGCAGAGCGCAAACCCAGACTGGCGGAGGCCCTAGAGCTTCGATTCCTGACCGGCTGTCAAAGACTGTCATCCCATCCTCCAGATCTGATCGGCACGTTTCGGATGCTAGTTTTTGATCAGCAAGATGGACATCCGACGAAACCCTGAACCGCGGATCGGGAATGTGCGTATGTGTGAATGGGGACCACAGCTTCCGGGAACGGCACGGTGACGGCTTATCGCCGGCCTCGCGGGCCCAACGTCAAGTGGGTCACCCCCGCCGCCAAGTTGATCCCGATCGACCGCTCTATCGACAGCGGCTGCAGGACGACGGTACGGCGAGAGCCGCCAATCAGAACGTTGGCGCCGAGGCCCGGGCCGACGGCGAGGCTGCCGCTCGCGCCCAAATAGCTGCCGCGCAATGTTCCGGGACCGATCCGCGAGTTCTTGGCAAACACGGCCCAGGACAACGTGCCCGCACTGGTCACGCCGAAATCAAGGCCGACGCGCCTGATCCGTCCCTCGTAGATGTACTGCCGGGGTGGACGCCGCGCGTAGAACACACAGCGCAACGACTGCGCCGATCCAAGCACCAGCCCAACTCGAGGCGTAGACAAGCACAACAGCCTGCCGACCCTGAACGTCTCGGCCCGCGCGGGCGAGGTGATAGCGCAAAGCCAGGTCGACACACCGATGACTGCAAGATATCGCAACTTCTGCATTCAATCCTCCGCCTGCTTGTTCATTCCGGCGGGGACCTGTGAGGGCCGCCGGTCCTGGCGCAGCCAGAACGAGATGGCGAGGCCGATCAGCAGTACGGCGCCGAGAAGGAAGAAAAAAACGGACTGTTTGAGCCAGGATATCGCTGGAACGGCGGCGGCCATCGCGAGACCTAGAAAGGAAATCTGCGGAGACAGCAGGTTCACGCCCGCAAGGAACGTGCCGAGTGCAAGCAACGTCAGCAGGACAAGGCTGGTCGCCGGGGTGGGAAGCAACTGCTGTACGCCGGAGATCAGCATGATGTTCATCGTGACCAGAACCGCGATCCAGTGCAGGGCCTGCGTCCAGATCAAGCGGAACTGGTTCTCCTTGCCTTCGATCTCCGACCACTTGGTAAGGACGCAGACCACGCCGAAGGCAAGTGCCAGGAATTCCCAATAGCCGGTCAGGGGTTGGTGCGAGATGTTGGTATAGGCGACGCCGGCGATGGCGAGCAGCAGCGCTACGGCATAGGGAAGCTGCTGCCACAGGAAACGGGACCTCCGGGAACGCGCCAAGGGACGTTCTGGAGTATGACTTTGCTGCGCATCAATCCCGCTCATGGCTGCTCACTCGCGGCTGTCAGGGCCGGCTTGAGATCATCGCCGATGTAATCTTCGACATAGAGCCTGATGATTGCGACGCGGCCGACGGCGACCAACGGCATGGCAACGGCGACCCCCATAACGCCGAACAGCGCGCCGAGGAGGACGATCGCAACCAATGTCCAGGCCGGAGGGGTCTCGACCGCCTGTCGTTGGATCAGCGGGCCGATCACGTGACCTTCGATCGACTGGATGATCGTGTAGACGACGACGGCCCAGATCAGCAGCGAGGTCCCCAGCGGCATCGCGACGAGCGCGATCGGGATCGCGGCGACGATCGGCCCGAGATAGGGAATGAAATTTGACAAACCTGCCTGAATCCCAAGCACGAAAGGAGCGGGCAGTCCTATGAGATAGAGCGCGATCCATACGCAGAGTGTCATCAGGATGACGCGGATCAATTGACCGACGAACCACAGCCGCATGACGCTGCCCATCTCGTCCATCACGGCGCGAGCGCGGGCGCGATACGAGTGTTTGACCAACACGACCACGCTCTCTCGATGACTGGTGGGATCGTAGGCAAAGAGAATCCCGAGGAACAGAATCACGAGCACGGCGGTCAAAAGGCTCGATGCCCCACCCAGCAGAAATTGAGCGTGGCTGAGGAAGCGCACCTGATCCGCGAACAGCCATTGCGCAAAGTCGCGGCCCCATTCCGGACCGAGCAGGTCCACGCCATATGACAGTAAGTGTGTCTGGAGCACGTCGATTTGGGCATCCATGACCTTCAACAGCAGGCGTGTCTGTTCCGGCAACTTGCCTGCGCCCCAGGCCAGTCCAAGACCGGACAGCAGGAACAGCAGCAAGATAACGAGCGTCAAGCGCCAGACGCGTTTGATGGGAATGACTGGGGCCAGAGCCCGCGTCAAAGCATCAAGAAAGGCTGCGAACAACACGCCCGCAAAGACAATCAGCAGACTGGAGACGGTTTGCCATACCAGGAAGAGAGCGACGCCCGTGGCAAGCAAGGTGAGGCCGACCGCCAGCATGCTCGGCCGTCCGGTTTTTCCGGCCTGGTCAGCAGGATTCTCGTGCAGAACGACCTCGCGGAATCTGTCTGTTCCCATCCTGGAATCGCTCATCGCTCGGTCCATTGCCATGGAGTGACGTTCAGATGTGACGACCAGGTCGGCGATCCCTCAGGTGCGAACGCGACGGCTGCCATAGTGCGGGTGCCTGCCGCCGCGATGGCGCCAGTAGCGGTGCTTGAAAGGACTGGTATTGGTGTTGGGTGCCGCCTCCTTTGGCGCAACCGCACCAGGCTCTTTTTGCGGCGTCGCGGTACTGTCCTTCGGCTGCGCGACCGAAAGGGACGGCATGATAACCGCCACCCATCCGCTCAGGACCAAGGCGCGCCCAATGATGTGAATGTTCATACTCGCCTCCTTGTGGCCGGGGGACCATGGCTCAGATCGCCTGGCTCCGTCGGCCTGCGCGCAGAGTCCGGCACCACCCCGCGACCTTAGGAGTGCGCGTCATGTGCGCACATCAGGGATTCTCTGTAGGCGGCGAGGGCAGGAAATCGGCAGGCGCGCCGGACGCTCAGGAAGCGGAGGTCGGATCCGGCTGCCGGGCAACGAGCACGACACTGCCGCGGAAGAACTCGCCGGCCCTGGCGAGCTCGGCGGCGAGATGCCGGGCGTGGCGGATGGCGGCATCCTGATCGGCGCAGTCTTGTCCAATCCCATCGGGACAGACACCGTACTTGTCGGCAATGTGAAAGAAGAAGCGCATGCCCCGGATTAGGGCAGACGGGCTGCTGCTTCCAAGTGACAAAGGCGTAAGGAATCTACGCCAAAGGGCTCAGCCGACTGGGCAGGTTCCTGTCTTGCGGGACTGTAACGCGAGCAGCGGGCGACGCTTGGGGGCGCCGCGAGCGCATCCGGAGCAGGTGGTTTTCACCGCGGCAATTCGGGTCATCGTCCGATGCCGCTCCGCAGGCCGAAAGGATAGCGTGGCCTCGCTGGGGCAAGTTCCAGAGGAGGCAGCGATGTCCAATTTTGACCAGAACCTGGCGGCCGCGGAGACGGCGGGCAGCGCGATTACGGTGGATGCCGGATTGCGTGACTACATGCTGCGCATCTACACCTACATGGGCGCCGGCGTCGGCTTTACCGCCGTCGTCGCCTGGCTCACCTATCAGATTACCGATCCGTCCTGGCTGGAGAGCCCATTGATGTGGGTCGTCATCCTGGCGCCGCTTGCGCTGGTGTTCTTCATCGGCTCGCGCATCAATACGCTGTCGGCACCGACGGCGCGGCTTCTGTTCTTCGTCTATGCAGGCTTGATCGGCATATCGCTCTCGATGCTGCTGCACATCTACACCAGCTCGTCGATCGCTCGCGTGTTTTTCATCGCAGCCGCCAGTTTCGGCGCGCTCAGCCTTTTTGGATATACGACCAGACGCGATCTCTCCGGGCTCGGCACCTTCCTGTTCATGGGCCTGATCGGAATCATCATCGCGAGCCTGGTCAATCTGTTCCTGTGGTCGAGTGCGCTCGACTGGCTGATCTCGATCGTCGGCGTCGGCGTGTTTGCCGGGCTCACGGCCTACGATACGCAGCGGATCAAGGCGATGTACGACAGCGCAGATGACCAAACCTCCGCAGGTCGCAAGTCAGTCTTGGCCGCGCTGTCGCTCTATCTCAATTTCATAAACCTGTTCATGATGCTGTTGCGGCTGGCGGGCGGCCGACGCTGAGGCGAGGAAAGCCGGCGGCTCATGCCGCCGGCCGCTCGACGGCGCTGGCCAAGGCGTCGCGCAAAGCCTTTTCCTTGGTGTCGTCGAGAGATGTTTTGAGCACGACGCCGCCTGCGTCCTTGATCTCCTTGATCACCTTGTCCGCGGTCATGTGCTTGATCAGGACGAACAGGGCCGCGTTTCCGGTCTGGAGATTTGCGGCCAATTCCTTCATGAATTTGTCATCGATGCCGAAGTCCGACAGAGCGCCACCGAGAGCACCCGAGGCTGCGCCCACAGCGACGCCCAGGATCGGATTGAGAAAGAGAACGCCGATTAGAAGCCCCCAGAAGCTTCCTGTCATCGCGCCCACGGCGGTCGTGTTGACGAGTTGATTGAGCTTGATGCCGCCCGAGTCCGTCTTCACGGCGATCACGGCGTCGCTGATCGTAATCAGATATTCCTTCTGCAGCCTGAGCAGTCGTTGACGCACCTCTTCGGCCTTCGCCTCGGACGGATAAACGATCGCAACCAGATCGGACATGGAGGCCTCCTGTAAGTTCTAGAACATGCGGAGCGGAACATCAGGGCCGACGTTACGGTGCAAAGGTCAGCTTCGGAATCGGAGGAAACCCTAGGCGTGGTGGCTGAATGTCCCCATGTCGTGGGCTCGCACATGCAATTGAGCACTCCCTGTTCTTGAGCACGACGCCTGCGTGTGCCCAGGCGTCGCCGAGCCGCTGACGCTCGGCGTCATGAAGCCTCCGGCCGGCAGCAAAGCCGGCTTTCTCATTTGATCGCCCACCATCGTCGCGTGGATGCTTCGGATCTCCTATGGTCCGCTCCGCCGACCCAGACAAGCCGTCATGCGGACGAAATCGGCCGGCAAAATTCGCGCAAAGAAAATCCCGCTGCGACACTAGATCGAAGCGCGCATTTTCAACGGCTGCAACGACCCGAAAATGATGTTCTCGAGTGCATCTATGCATCTATTATGTGTGAGCGAAGCCTTTCCGAAAACATCTTCGCGACGATCACGCCATATTTGTTTATCCGAATTTTGAGATCGTCGCGCCCGTGGCAAGAGTCTCCCTGGCTGCTCCCGCGGACCGCCCGCCTGTGCAAGGTCCTATTGAGGGTTTTAATCTAAGGTAGTGCTACCCTCTGGTGTGGTGCTACCTTCAGGTGTATGATCTGGTCTTGGGGATAAGCTCTCGGGCGGGGCCACAGAGAGGAGCGCGTACAATGCTGCATGGCTCCCGCAATCCTAAATTGAAGAAAGCCGCCGTCTGCGAATGGCAGCAAATCAGTCCGGCAGCGGCGAACGACCAGCTCTATTGGCGGTCTTCGACGGATCTTCTTTTCCTTGTACGCCCTTCTTACGGAGGGCGCTTCATATACGAGGGAGCCAATCCCGCGTTCGAGGCTTGTCTTGGGCTGTCTTCTGAGGACATTTACGACAAGGATATCTCTGATTTTATGAGCAAGGACGACGCTATATCGGTATCCGAAGCCTTTCGGGCGTGCGTCGCACAAGGCAAAGAGGTCAGAGTTCGCCAGCATCTTGCGTTGGGCGGCCCGCGGCGGATGGTGGAGACCACTGTTGTACCGATCGTCGATCCCATGGTCGGTCGCGTTATCCGGCTCATGGGACATCATCGTGACGCGTGTGACGGTCGTTGTGAAATTGTTACTGAAGCTGCCGATCAGGCGCATGCCAACATCAGCTTGATATCGATCCAGGATGGCATTCAGGAGCGGATAGCGTCCGATCTCCACGATTCGACTTGCCAATATTTGATTGCTGCGAGTCTGGGCCTCATGCGGTTGCGGACCAGCCTAACGGACAAGTCCCGGTCGCAGCAACTTTGCGACGAAATCGATACGTCAATTGATAAAGCTCTCAAGGAAATCCGTGGCTTTGCCTATCTGCTGCATCCACAAAATCTGACGGTCCATGGTCTGAAGGCGGCAATCGAGCAGTGCGCAGAGGGAATTGCGGCGCGTACATCGCTGCAGATTCATACGAGGATCGTATCCGACGTAGATCAATTGTCCCATCAAGCGAAGCACGCACTGCTGCGTGTCGTTCAGGAGGCTCTCACGAACGTAGTTCGCCATGCCAGAGCGACGGAGGCGAGAATTGTCATCAACACGGCGGGCCTCCATTTCCGGCTGACGATCAGCGACAATGGACGCGGGTTTGCGACCGATCCTGCGAGGAAGGGAGCGAGCTCCATGCCGATTGGGGTGGGAATTCCCGTCATGAGGGCGAGGCTGCAACAGGTCGGAGGCACCCTGGATATCAGGTCTACGTCGGCAATGGGGCAGTCCGGCACAAAGTTGTGCGCAATCGTTCCGCATGGTCCCGTTGGGAATACACATAGCCGGCGAAAGCCCATACCGCGCTTGCAGGTACGCAATAGGGAAGAACATTGATCACCGGCGCCGACTGGGAAATCGCTTGGAACCTTCAACTTGGGACCGCGCCGTCAAGAAAAAGACCTTGGAGTACTTTGTCATGAAGCGGCTTCTTATCGCGGACGACCATGATGCGGTGCGGTCTGGCTTGCGCGCAGTGCTGGAGCAACGGCCAGGTTGGGAGGTGGTGGCTGAGGCCAGTGATGGCGGCAAGGCGATCGCCGCGGCCATTGAAAGCCGGCCGCACGTCGCGATTCTCGACTTTTCGATGCCGCGAATGACTGGCGTGGAGGTCGCGAGGCGGATCAGAAACTATCCATTACAGACCGAAGTCCTGATCTTCACGGTGCATAACTCCAGCCTGCTCGCTCATGAGGCCTTTGAGGCCGGTGCCCGTGCGTTCCTCTCGAAGTCGGACGCCAACAAGCTGCTGTTGGCGGCCGTTGAGTCGCTTCTGCTGCACAGGCCATTTTCCAGCGGGGTTTGCCCGAACGAATTCGATAGCAGACGACTGGGCGGGGATGACGGCAAGAATCGTCCACTCACCCCGCGGGAGCAGCTTGTCGTCAAGCTGGTTGCGGAGGGGTACAGCAACAAGAACATTAGCGTCATCTTGAACCTCAGCCTCAAGACAACCGAAGCTCATCGGGCGGCTGCAATGCATAAACTGAATGTGAATTCCACGGCGGGGTTGGTCCGGTACGCGGTTCGTGCAGGACTGGTCGACGCATGACGGTGTTTTTGGCGGACTTCGGTCGCGTCAGTATCTTGGCCGGGAGACCTCAGGGTTATCCGGGATAATCCTATTGGGCGGGATCGGTATAATCGCTCGCAAATGCTGCCGGTCGTCTCCGTCGCCTGCCCGACAGGCCGGAGTCGGCAAACGGGAACGACGCCGTGAAACGCATCTTGGTTGCGGATGACCATGAGGTCGTACGTTCCGGGCTTCGCGCGATCGTGGAGACGCGCTCCAACTGGATCGTGTGTGGAGAGGCGATCAACGGCGAGCAGGCCGTCGCATTGGCCCTTGAGACGAGGCCGGACATCGCGATCATCGACTACTCGATGCCCCTCATGAACGGCTTGGCTGTCAGCCGTCGGCTCAGGTCGCTTCATCTGCGCACGGAAGTGCTGGTTCTGACGATGCACGAGACGGAGGAACTCCTGACAGAAGCGATCTCGGCAGGCGTTCGCGGGTTCTTGTTCAAGTCTGATGCCCGGAAACACCTGATTTCGGCGATTGAAGCGCTGCTTGACGGCAAACCCTATTTCACCAGCGTCCTGCTCGAAAAGCTGCTCCATGAGTACCAGGTCAATGCGCGGAACGAATCAGGCAGGCTGCTGACATCGCGCGAGCAGAACGTGGTTCAGTTGATTGCGGAGGGACATACCAACAGGTCCATAAGTGCGATCTTGAAGCTGAGCGTGAAGACTGTGGAAACGCATCGCGCCTCGGCAATGCGCAAGCTCGGCATGTCGTCGACCGCTGAACTGGTACGCTATGCGATCCGCAAGAAGTTGGTTTCGCCATGATCGAATGCCTGATCTTGGGGCAGAGCTGATGACCCGCCGCTTGCGGGGAACGGTCCTGGTTGGGCCGGCTTGGGATGGTTGGACTGTGCCAGGTGACGTGGCGACGCGCTGAGGCCGCCAATTCCAGGGCGGGAGTCGTGGATGCGCTTGGCTGGAGTTCGATCAGGCACCACGCTTCGCCCTTCGGGCTACGCGTGGCGCGGCCATGCGAAGCCCGAAGGGTGAAGCGTATCCCGTCCGGCGAAGCCACTTGGCGAAGACGGACAGCAATATTCGACCTTCCCTCCCTAGCCATCTCCCCATGCCCCCTATATAAACCGTCAGCTTCTTCCGTCACTTGAAGGAGCTCACATGAACGACCTGCACGCGTGGCTTTCGCAGCAACACCACGGCTTGCGGACCTTCCAGACCTTTCAGCAAAAGCTCGAGACGCTCGGCCGGGACGATCCCGCCCAGCGCGGCCTGTGCCGCCTGTTAAGCGGCCTCGTGGGCAACTATGTCGAGGCCTTTGACGAGGCTCCGCTGCCGGTCGAGGTCGCCGATCGCGCTTACCGGCGCCTGCTGACGCTGGTTGGCAGCCTCGATCTGCGCGGAAACGCCGACCGCCGCCTCGCCGACATCAACCGCGTGGCGACCTGCGACTTGTGGCGCTGACTGGCAGGATGAGCGGGCACACGTCAATTTTCAAACAGCAAGACAGGCCTCTTCGGCCTCGCGACGCATAACGCCCGAGTCTTGTGCTTCTCTCGACGCCCCTTCGTTGGAAGGGCGCAGGGAAGACCGGGCGCCGGCTGGCACCCGCGGTCCGCTGTGCGCAAATTGCGCGAAGACAAATGCACAGCGGCATACAGGGCAGCCTGGACATCCCGGCCTTCCCTGCGCAGTGGTTTGACGGCTTATGGCGCGCTCTCCCCGGGGAGCGATGCACTATTGCCCCCGTCGCCTTGCGAATAGCCGATGCGCGCGCCCGGTCGGGCAGCACGCACCACCGCAAGCCTTGACGCACAGACCCCGGGCGTCAGGACCACACGCTTTTGCCGTACGCGATCGCACCGGTCGTGTGCGCGCCGCTCAACCGCTCACGGGCCAAACCCGCCCTGCGATTGCATGCGCGCCGATGCGCTCCACGCCCACCGCCACCCGGCCCACGTATCGTGACGATCGCGAAACGCCCCTATCCTTGGGCCGGGGTGAGCGACACATACGATATTTCCGAATTTCGGTCAATCGGAATTTTTGAAGCCACGAAGCGGCGAGCGTTCGGACAGACCTCGTTCCGGCCGAGAATCATCTTCTGCAGCCCGATAGCTTCATTCTTGCCCCCGCGTGTCTCCGCACCGTCATTGCGAGCGCAGCCAGGCAATCCAGGAATGCATCCGCGGAGATAGTCCGGATTGCTTCGTCGCCAGAGCTCCTCGCAATGACAAGGAGGAGAGATTACGCGTCTGACCGCCGTGTCGGCGCGGAGACCCCCAGGAGCGAAGTGGGCACCTGCTGCTCGAGCGTCGAACTATCGATAGGGATTAGATACCGTACCGCCGCGAGGCATCCGACTTCTCACGGCCGCTCCCTATATCCTCTCGCAAACGATGGATGCAGCGGACAGCTTTGATGGCCAGGCGACGCACGACGGACAGGGACGCTGACGACCTTCCCCGCTATTTCGTCTGGGTTCGAGGGCTAGAAGGGCCCGAGCCGCAAAAATGGACCGCGATGGATTTCGGCATCGGCGATTGGAAGCGGCCGCTGGTGCTGGCTTATCTGGAGCTGCCGGAAGACGAGCGGCATCTATCCCTGTCGGTGTTGGCCCGGCGCTATCCGCCGCCGCGGGTTGATCTTTCGTGAGCGGGGCTAAGGTGTGTGCTCACAAACGTCGGCTGCGCAAGGCAAAGCGGAAGTCACGTCGCTTGAGCGTGATCGGCGGCTTTTGGACCCACTGCGGACGTCGAGATGGCTTAATTCAAAATTGGGCATCTGGTGGGCCGGCTGATTGACGTGCCAGCGTGCCGCCACGTCCGAACCAAAGGGTAAACCGGATCTCGCAGATGCCGTCCAAAGTCGGCCCGAATGACCCGAGACCACATCCGCCCCCCGTCAGAATCTCTTGTCAGGTGTTGTTTCGGTCGGAAGGTTATTGAAAATGCGAAAGTTGATCTTCCGTAACGACTCGCTCGATCTTCTCGGACTTGCCCCTGATGCGGTATCGAACTCGTCCATCGGACTCGATGGGCATATGTTGAATGATGGTATAGATCATCGGCGGTTCAGCGGTGGCACGTCCTTGTGGACCTTGGGGTTGGTGGCGAACGTCTTCATTCAACTTATAAGCATACGACATGTGTGACCTCAATGTTTGCTGCTGCTCTAGCTTGGAGTGACGTAACGCGTACTGTCGCCTTCGGCTCTGGCTCGTAAAATCGAATCGAGATGCTCTAGTCCTCGAGAATGGACTTTGTACCCTCGAATATCTGCTCCGCTGTGCCTTTGATCGTGCCCTTGGCCCAGGCCTGAAACACGGTCACGTAGGCGTTCTTGTAAGCCTCTTCGTCTGCAGAGAAGTAGACCTCATCTGTGGCGGTATCCAAGACAAGCGCTCCTTTATCGATGCAAATTTCTTCGATCAGAACCAGTCGCTCTTCTTGCTCGGCGAGATGCCGCTTGACAATGCTCATTGAATCTCCTGCTTTGCGCGGATCCACGTTCTTCGGATGCACAGCCGCCCAATGCATACGCGAATGACTTCATAGAGAGCTGCAACAAGTCGCTGCCTAGCACGAGACAAACATGGGTCAGCCGAGGGAGTTGGCGGACGAATGCGCCATGAACGTCCAATCCGATTGCCGGCTACTGGTCCAATCTGCCAGTTGCATCATCCTTCGGACGGGGAATTCCGTACGGGACCGACAATCAACCTGTAGGTGGGCAGCGAAGCAGAGTTCCACGATTCCAGGGTCGTGCTGCAAACCGAGCACTCGAAGCCGGCGATCTGCCGACTGGGGCTATTTTACCTTTTCGGTCCGTTCAAGTTTTTAGCTGGGCAACCGCCGGGCCGAATGTCGAAGACAAGCCACGGCAAACTCACTTGACGATCGCCTTCACGGATTGAAGCAAAAACCCCGCCCCTGATGACTCAGGCGCGGGGGACCACAAGCTCTGCCAGTACATCCGTGGCTAGAGCGACAGGTCTGTCGTGCCTCAACTAGGCAGCACGAAGATTTTCGGCAGCGGACTTGCCCGTACGGCGGTCTGCGACGACGTCGTAAGACAGCGTCTGACCTTCGTTAAGGGTGCCCATTCCGGCGCGTTCGACCGCGCTGATATGAACAAAAACGTCGTTGCTGCCGTTTGCCGGCTGGATAAAGCCGAAGCCCTTTTGGGTGTTAAACCATTTCACTGTACCTGTGTTCATCGGGTCTTCCTTTCGCATACGCGCAGGAGCTGGCACGCGGACTTGCGGCCAGTGTTCCAGTTTGTCGATGTTGGAGAATGTCTGAAACGTGCGCGCCGTCAGGACCTGAGGCGAAAGCGGAACAGTTGTTCGGCCAGTATCGATGCTTGAGACCATACATCAATAGTTGCGAGACCACAAGAAGAAGCCAATAGCTCTTCTCATCATGGTTGGTGTATTTGTCCGTAGCTGAAGCCCGTGGTGACTGATGCGGAAGCGACCTCGGGCGCTCGGAACTATAAAAGGCTCTTCCTCTGCCCGACAGAACTAACCGCCGGCCGGGGCTGGCGACTAGTACCCGGAATCAGAGCTGAGTGATACGGCGGCCTTTGAAACGGCGTTGACGGACCTTTTTCTTGGTCCAGACGAAGGGCTCGGCTCTGTCGTTGTATGCGTTGACGTAGGCATCGATGTGTTCCTGAAGCTGCTTGAGGCTCGTGAAGGAGGTGCCGCTGAGCGACTGCCCCTGCAAGATGGAAAACCATACTTCGACCTGATTGAGCCATGACGCACTTGTCGGCGTGAAATGAAATTGCACGTTGGGGTGGGCCTTGAGCCAGTCCTCGTTCTTTTTATGGGTGTTGAGGTTGTCGAGGATGACGTGAAGCTTGCGGTTCGGAAAAGTCGCGGTGACGCTGTTCATGAAATCGAGAAACTCGACGCGGCGCCGGCGTTTTGAATGGGTCGCGATGATCTTTCCGGTGGCGACTTCGAGCGCCGCAAACAATGTTGTGGTGCCATGCCGCTTGTAATCGTGGCTTTGGCCGGTTAAGGCGCGGCCATTGGGCAACTTCAGATAACCCTGCGCTCGCTCCAAAGCCTGGATCGAGGGCTTCTCGTCCACGCACAGCACAATGGCCTTCGCCGGCGGCGCGACATAGAGGCCGACAACATCGGCGGCTTTGGCCGTAAAGTTCGGGTCGTTGCTCTCGCACCAGGACTTGCGAGCCACCAGGTCAATCTTGTGGCTGCGCAGGAACCGCCAGACATATTGGACATCGACATCGCCCAGCGCCTCGGCCAGCAGGGGGCCGGTCCAGCGCGCAAACCCTTGCGGTGGCGGCTTATCCAGCAGCTTCAGAATCCGCTTGTCGGTCGTCTTCGTATAGATCGGCTGCTTGCCAGGCCGCGGCTTGTCTTGCAGCCCTTCAAGGCCATGGTCGGCATAGCGATGCCGCCAAAGGCTGACAATCCGCGGCTGGACCCCAACTTCCTTGGCGATCGACCGGGTGCTGCGCCCATCCGCCGCCAACAGAACTATCCGCGCCCGCTTCAAATCGCGCTGCAACGTCACCGGTGAGCGACAGCACGCCTCAAGCACCTTGCGATCTTTCCTCGAAAGGTGGACTTCTCTTGCTTCGGGTATCATCCCGACCTTGAATCACGACTCACGTTCCAAGAAAAGTGGGTACTAGTTGCTCGAAATGCTTCCCACAGGTTCCCTTTTCGCGCGCTTTTCTGCATAGTTCGGCATGGCAAAAGTAAAAGTGAGCTTCAAACCACTCCGTAACTCAGAGGGCGACTGGACTATTGTTGCCGAGTACCCCGGCGCAGAACCCCGAGAAATCACGGGCTTCACGAGCAAAGCCGAAATCGATGATTGGATGAACGGGGAGCGCCGGATCGCTTGGCTCCGATCACAGGGCTACGCGAAGTGACATGATGATCCTTTCTTCCAGCCATCGCGTCGTCACTTTCGGCTTGTGGTGAAGGTCTGGCCGTCATCTCTATTCTAGCCTGCCTAATTGGCGGGCGTTATCGCTGACGGTCGAAGTTCTCGTCGCGGCAAGGTAGGCGCATCACCGCTTCTGGCCCAACGGACATCTGGTGAGATGCCTCAATGGGCCGGTGCCAGAGGCAGAGCAGACCTCATACGCGCCTCGAGTGCAGCGCGGATTGTGAGCACGCGCTCTAGCTCAGGCGCAAACCTACGACTGTAAATCCGCGCTTGGCGCCGGACCGAGTTATCGTCGCCCCCATGATTATGGGTGTCGCGGCATCCGCGCTGCGGTTAAACTTGGCTCGCGCCGCGGGGGACACGCGGGTCGCGGGACGATGATCATGACCGAACAGGGCGAGACGGGTGAGGCCATCACCATCCTCCTCGTCGAGGACGACGCGCCGACCTGCTGGCGGCTCCAGGATGCGCTGGTCAAGGCCGGTTACGAGGTGCGTAGCGCCGGCACGCTCGCGGAGGCGCGGCAGGCCCTGAGCGTCGGCGCGCCGCGCGTGCTGCTGACCGATCTGCGGCTGCCCGACGGCCACGGCGTCGAGCTGATCCGCGAGACCCGGCAGCGCCTTCCAGACACCGAGATCATGGTGATCTCCGCGCTCGGCGACGAAGAGAGTGTGATCTCCGCGATCACGGTCGGCGCCACCGGCTATCTGCTGAAGGACGCCTTCCCCACTGACATCGCCACCACCGTGCGCGACCTGGTCGCCGGCCATTCGCCGATCTCGGCCTCGATCGCCCGTTTCATCGTGCGCAGAACACAGGGAGCCGCACAGAATTCGGCCGAGCCGCCGCCCGGGCCCGCGCTCAACACGGCCAGGCTGACCCCGCGCGAGATCGACATCCTGTGGGGCATCGCGAAGGGCTTCAGCTATGCCGAGATCGCGAGCCATCTCGGCCTGTCCAGGCAGACCGTGCCCGGCCACATCAAGAACATCTATCGCAAGCTCGAAGTGCACACGCGCAGCGAAGCGGTGTTCGAGGCGGTGCAGCAGGGCCTGATCAAGCTGTGAGCGAAATCGCGGCCAAAGCACCTACGGAGGCACCAGCCACACCCGCGCGGCGCCGTCTGCTGGCCTCGCGCCTCGTGCCCTATCTGCTATTTCAGGCGCTGATCGTGATCGCCACCATTCTCGGCTTGCGGCTGCTCCAGCCGAGCGACCCCGAGGATTTTGCGCTCAGCGGATTCGCGCTGCGGGAGGACGGCGTCACGCGCCCCGTGACGCTGCCGCATTTCACGTCGTCGCGCTACTCCCTGGCCGACCCGCCGTTCTACACCGGCGTCTTCATCTTCCGGAGCGGCGATGCGGCCTCGGGCTGGTCGGTGTTCCTGCCGCGCTTCAGCAACG
The DNA here is from genome assembly GCF_049739505.1 of Bradyrhizobium sp. USDA 241. NCBI lineage: Bacteria > Pseudomonadati > Pseudomonadota > Alphaproteobacteria > Hyphomicrobiales > Nitrobacteraceae > Bradyrhizobium > Bradyrhizobium sp. USDA 241. The sequence continues at coordinate 615,212 of NZ_JBMGPZ010000004.1, forward strand.
CGGTGGAGGTCGCCGTCAACGGCGTCGTCGTGCTCGACTCCCGGCGCGATGCCAACGCCAACCGGCCCGACCGCAATACGCCGCAGATCGCGCTCATCCCCGCTTCGCTGCTGCGCGAGGGCGGCAACGAGATCACGGTGCGGCTGTTCGTGTGGGGGCCGCTCAAGGGCTTCCTGGACACCGTCTATGTCGGACCGGATGCCGCCTTGCGCCCGGCCTACGAGACACGCACGCTGCTGTTCGTCACGCTGCCGGTGGTGTTCTCCGCCTGGCAGGCGATCCTGGCCGTCATCCTCGCGATCATGTGGCTGATGCGGCGCCGCGAGCCGGTCTATGGCGTGCTGGCGGTGGCGATGGTGCTCGGCGTGGTGCAGGCGTTCGCGCAGGCGCCCGTGCCGCCGGCCACCGCATCCCGGCTCGCCGCGGTGCTGCTGGCGTCCGCGCCGATCGAGAGCGCGCTGGTCGTCGTGTTCGGCGTGCTGTTCTTCGGCTGGCGCTGGCCGCGCTACGGCACGCTGCTGTTCGTGCCCGGCGTCGTCGTGTTCGTGGTCGGGCTGATCGGGGGCCCGCCGCTGCCACGCATCCTCTTCCTGGTGCTCGGCATTCCCACCGTCGGCCTCTGCCTGTTCCTGATGGCCTGCGTCACGGCAGCCGCGGTGGTACGGCGGCAGGACGCGGCGAGCTTCATGATCGGCTGCGCGGTGACCATCGTGCTGGTCTGCTGGATCCAGGACATGCTTACGGTGCTCGAGATCGAGACCAGCGATCGCATCTTCGTCTCGCGCCTGTCCTATTCGGCGATGCTGGTCGCAATCGGCGCCGGGCTGACCTGGCGCTTTGCCCGCGCGTTGAACCAGGTCGACAGCTTTGCCGGCCAGCTCGTGACGCGCGTGCGTGAAGCCGAGGAACGGCTGAAGGCGAGCTTCGCCCGCGAGGAGGAGCGCGCCCGCGCCGCCGCGCTCGCCAACGAGCGCACGCGCCTGATGCGGGACCTGCATGACGGCCTCGGCGGCCAGCTCGTGAGCATCGTCGCATTGTCCGAGCGCGGCAGTGAGGGCACGACCATCACGGACGCGGCCCGCGCGGCGCTGAAGGACCTGCGCCTCGTCATCGACTCCATGGACGACATCGGCGGCGACCTGATGCTCGCGCTCGGCTCCTGGCGCGAGCGCGCGACCGCCCAATTGCGGCCGCACGACATCGCGCTCGACTGGCGCGTGGCGACGCCGCAGGGCCTGCCGCTGCATCCCGAGCTCAGGCCATGGCACGTCATCCAGATCGTGCGCATCCTCGACGAGGCCGTGACCAACGCGGCCAAGCACGCACAGGCCCGGCATGTCGCGGTCACCATCGAGACGCATGACGGAAGCCAGGGGCCTTACGGCGTGATCAGCGTCACGGATGACGGCCGCGGCTTTGCGCTGGCCGGCAATTGCGAGGCCGCGGCCGCAGGCCAGACCGCCCGTGGCCTGCGCAACATGAGAAGCCGTGCCGCGCGCTGCGGTGCGGTGCTTGACCTGAGCTCGGATGCCTCCGGCACCCGCGTGCGCCTGCAATTGCCGCAGCACTTTCCCGACAGCGACATGGCTGCGGGCTGAAAAGCCCCCTCTCCGGACGTGTGGGGCGCACGGAGAGAGGGGACGGGCCCGGTGATTGCCTGCGGAGGACGGGGGGTTCGCCCGCAGGCTCCGTTGGCCCGAAGCAATGCAATCAAATCAATCGAATGGAATATCAGCGCACGCCGACGCGATTGACCGGGCCGCCGCGATTCATCGGCGTACCTGCGCGCACGCCGACGCCGGGCGCGCCGACACCGGGGGTCGCCACCGCAGCTCGCGCAACCGGAGCTCCCGGCGCGACCACCACCGCTGCGGTCGGCCGTACCACGCAGCCCTTGGGCACCCCGACGGTCTTGCAATAGACCACCGCCTGCGCCGGGCTCGTACCCAGCGACACCATCGCCGCGCCCGCCAGGGCCATGATCGTCAGCCCGGCGCCCAGCGCTCCAGCTCTCTTCGACATCTTGCTCTCCTGCTTCCCGTTCGGCGTCCCGATGCAATCACCGGGTTTCGCAGCCGAGGTGCAGCCTGAATGGCAAAAGTCGGCGCTGGGATACATGCCATGAAGATGGGGGTACGGCGCTCGGGACACCGAGCCGGTGCCATGAACATGGCATGGACCCACGCCTGGGCTTCGCGAGATGGTCCGGCCGGCGTGATCCCGGTCGGGACCAACCACGATTCCAATGAGGTGCCTTATGAAGATTTCGGTTCTTGCCGCGCTGCTGCTCACTGCCGTCGCCCTGCCCGCTGCTGCACAGTCCGGCCCATCGATCCAGGAGCAAATGGCCTGCCGCGGCGACGCCAGCAAATTCTGCGCCGAACATGTCGGCAAGCCGCCGCAGATGAACGCCTGTCTGCGCGAGAACAAGGCGAAGCTCTCGGACTCCTGCCGCAAGGTCGTTGAATCCCGCGGCGGCTAGTCTTTCGTCCTTCTCCCTTTGGAGAAGGCAGCGAGGGCGGCGCTCTGCCGCCCTCTCGAGAGACAGCTTCGGCATTGGGAGAGGCCTCAGCACACGCCTCGTCCTTCGAGACGGGCGTCTCGAAGGATGGCCACAGGGAGGAACCTTCAACTGAAGGCGCCGCTACTCCTGCATCATCTCGCCGCTGCCGCCGAACTCGGCCGGAAAATCCTTCAGCTTGGGCAGGCCGTCGCGCATCGGCAGCACGGTTTCGGCATAGTTGACGTGGACGCCGGGCGTGAACGCGAGCGTCGGGATGGTGGCGGCGAAGACGTCGACCAGACCGAGCGGCGGATGGTTGGTCATGAGATGGCCGCCGCACTTCCTGCAATATTTGCGCTGGCTGGCCGGCGTCTTGACGAAGGTCTCGACGTTCTGGGCACCTTCGGTGATGCGCACCGCTTCGGGCTTCCACAGGCTGAAGGCGTTGACCGGACCGCCCGACCAGGAGCGGCAGGAGCGGCAATGGCAATAGCCCATCGCCTCCGGTGCACCCGTGACCTCGACCGTGACCGCGCCACAGAAGCAGTTTCCGACATGTTTCATTTGGGCGTCTCCGTTCTTTTTTTGGGATCATCATTGCGCGTCGGCGCCCCGCGCGTCCTCCTTTCGGTGGACGCGCGGGGCGAGGCCGAGACTATACCGACCGGCGCCAGGGGATAAGCATGGAGACGCGTTGCCTGTATTGCCGATACTCCTCGCCGAAGAGATCGACGAGATCGTTCTCCTCAAGCGCGATGCCGACGAAGATATAGAGCGTGGTCACGGCCGCGAACAGCAGATGGCCCGCGGTCATGGTCGGCGCCGCCCAGAACGCGATGATGAAACCGAGATAGATCGGATGGCGGACGAACTTGTAGAGCAGCGGCGTCTTGAAGCGCGGCGGCGCCGCCTCCTTGCCGGCGAGATGGTCGGTCACCTGATGCAGTCCGAACAATTCGAAATGGTTGATCATGAAGGTCGAGGTGAACACCAGCACCCAGCCGGCGAAGGACAGCGTGACCAGTGTCACGGCAAGATCCGGATTCTCGACGTTCCATATGACCGACGGCAGCGGGCGCCATTGCCAGAACAGGAGCAGCAATGACAGGCTCGCGAACAGAACATAGGTCGAGCGCTCAACCGCCTTGGGCACGAATTGCGTCCACCAGGCCTTGAACTGCTTGCGTGCCATCACGCTGTGCTGAAGGGCGAACAGCGTCATTAGGAGGAGATTGACGATGAGGGCCTCGACCGTCGACGAGTCGCTTCCGGTGTCGATGGTCTTGGGCACCATCACCCCCATGACGAAGCCGATGGCGTAGAGAATGGTGACGAAAAACACGAGATATGCCGCAATTCCGTACAGAAAGGCGATGAACTTGAAAATGCGAGAGCCCGTCACCTCCGGGCCGATGGAATGAACCTGTTGATCAATTTGGGTCATGAAATGCTCCGTTGTGCCGAGACATCGACACGGTTTGGTCGTCGCACCATGCCGGATCGGACGTCCCGGGACTTTCGCGGATGGTTGATTTTCGCCTGAGACGACTTTGATTTTTGCTTGAGACGATGAAAACGTGCGATTTCGCTTTGAAAACAACGTGCTCGACAGTGACCTGCGGGAGCTCACTTGCGACGGGGCGGCCGTTCCATTGCAGCCGCAAGTGTTCGATCTGTTGCTTTATCTGGTCACGCAACGCGCGCGTTTGGTCAGCAAGGATGACCTGATCAGCCAGATCTGGGGCGACCGCATCATCTCGGATTCCGCCCTGAACAGCCGGATCAACGCCGCGCGCAAGGCGATTGGCGACGACGGCGCGACCCAGCGGTTGATCAAGACCATTCCGCGCAAGGGCTTTCGTTTCGTCGGCGAGGTCCGGGAAGAAGCGGCAGCGTCCCCCGCGCGGGCGGGAACCAGGCTCACTCCCCCGCGCGCGGCCGACCGCCCGGCGATCGCGGTGCTCGCCTTCGAGAACATGAGTGGCGATCCCGCGCAGGACTATTTCGGCGACGGGATCAGCGAAGACATCCTCACCGCGCTGTCGAAGCAGCGCTGGTTCATGGTGATCGCCCGCAACTCGTCCTTCACCTACAAGGGACGCGCGGTCCACATCAGGCAGATCGCCGAGGAGCTCGGCGTCCGCTACGTCGTCAAAGGCAGCGTGCGCAAGGCGGACAACCGGGTGCGCATCACCGCGCAGCTCAACGACGCCGTGTCGGGAAACCATCTCTGGGCCGAGCGTTATGACCGCGAGCTCGTCGACGTCTTCGCCGTGCAGGACGAGATCACCAACTCGATCGCCGCGGCGATCGAGCCGCAGATCCACGCGGCGGAGAATTTTCGTGCCCATCGCAAGCCGCCCGCGAGCCTGGACGCCTGGGACCTGCTGATGCGCGCGCTGTCGCACTATTGGCGCGTGACCCGGCAGGATCACGACGCTGCACGGGCGCTGCTCGAGCGCGCGATTGCAATCGATCCGAACTACGGCCAGGCGCTGTCGGTGCTGGCCGTGAACGACATGTTCGGCGTGCATCTCGGCTGGGCCGAGCTGGCCGCGGTTGCCCCGGTCGCGGAAGCCGCCGCGCTCGCCGCGGTGCGCTGCGACCACGAGGACGCCTGGGCCCATGCCGCGCTCGGCAGCGTCTGCTTCTCGACACGCAGGCTTGCGGACGCGCTGTCCGAGTTCGAGCAGGCGCTCGCGCTCAATCCGAACTTCTCGCTGGCGCAGGGTTATTACGCGCTGGCGCTGTCCTATGCCGGACGTTCCCGGGATTCGTTCGAGGCCGCGCAAAGGGCGATCCGGCTGTCGCCGCGCGATCCGTCACTGGCGATCTATCACGGCATCGCCGCCTATGCCCGCTTCACCGAGCGGCATTATGACGAAGCCATCGCGCTGGCGCGCGAGGCGATCCGCCACCGCGGCGACCTCACCGGCGCCTACCGCGTGCTGGCGGTCTCCGCCGGCATGACGGGCGACGGAGTGCTTGCGGAGATGGCGCTCGGCGAGCTCCGTCGCACCCAACCCAATATCTCGCTGCACTGGATCGCGACGCAACTGCCGTGGGCCAATGACGGGGATCGCGAACACTATCTGGAGGGATTTCGGCGCGCGGGGTTGCAGTAGGAGATTCGCCAAGCCCGGGTTACGCCATGCGCTTGCGGCGCAGGTGGACGATGACGTCGAGCCGCGCGATCTCGTGGCCGGGAAGCGCCTCGGGCACTTTTGTGAAGGCCAGGCCATCGGTAACGTCGACCAGCATATCCTCGCCTTCGAGATAGAAGTGCGGATGCACGGACGTGTCGGTGTCGAAGAACGACTTGATGCCGTCGGCCGCGATCCGGCGCAGCAGGCCGGCTTCGGTGAACTGGTTCAGCGTGTTGTAGACGGTCGCGAGCGACAGATACGCGTTCGTCGCCATCGCCTCTTCGTAGAGGCTCTCCGCGGTGACGTGACGATGGCCGCCCAGGAACAGCAATTGGCCGAGCGCCAGGCGCTGGCGCGTCGGACGCAGGCCGGCATTGCTCAGCAATTGCAGGCAGTGCTGCACGCCCGCCTCCGACGAGGGATCGAGGCCGGCGACATCAGGCCCGCTATCGTCATCCGCAGGGTTGGTCGTGGCCTGAATGTCCATGGATCGTCTCACAGCTCAAGGAAACGGGACGCGCAGTGCCGTCCCGCCAGTTGCCATTCGATCGCAAAAGCCGTGGCTCGGCTTTGATCCGGATCAAATTCGCAGCAGATCCGCCACTGACCGATCGCGGGGGGCGGTCATGAGCTCACCGGCAGCGTCGCGGTCCTTTCCGAGGACGATATTTCGTACTACGGACAAATTGGCAGAGGTGCTTGCGGAGCTGCAGCGGGCCCTCGGCGTAGAATGACGGCCTGATGCTTTTGGTCGCAGGCGCAGGCTTGTGCAATCACGACCGACATTGCCGCGAGGCCGCCTGGTCGCCCGGCGCGAGCCAGCCTGACGTCGCAGAAGGACTCGCGGCAAAAACAGGACGCGCTGTACATTTTTTGTGCGAACACTGTCGAGACTTTCATCTTGCGGCGCCGAACGAGACTGTGTGAGCCTCGATATCGGATGGGGACTGGGATGGGCCGACCGTCGCTTTGCGCGCCAGGACGTTGCGAAGCGTTCACGGCTGGCCTCGCTTGAGAAAGATACGACATGTCAAAACGAGTGTTGCTTGGTCTTCTCCTGGCTTGCGGCCTCACGGCCTCGGCGCTGGCGCAAGAGCCGAAAACAGGGGGCACGATCAATGCCGTGATCCAGCCCGAGCCACCCGGCCTGATGCTTGCGCAGATCCAGAATGGCCCGACCCAGATGGTATCGGGCAACATCTTCGAAGGCCTGCTTCGCTACAGCCCCAAGCTCGAGCCGCAGCCGGAGCTTGCCGAGAGCTGGAGCGTCAGCGAGGACGCCAAGACCTACACCTTCAAGCTCAAGAAGGGCGTGACCTGGCATGACGGCAAGCCCTTCACCGCCGCCGACGTTCTGTTTTCAATCGAGATGCTGAAGCAGACCCACGCGCGCGCCCGCAACAATCTCGCGCAGGTCGAGAAGGTCGAGGCGCCCGACGACTACACGGTGGTGTTCACGCTGAAACAGCCGTTCGGCCCATTCCTCGGCATCTTCGAGGTCGGCTCGATGCCGATGGTGCCGAAGCATCTCTACGAAGGCACCGACTGGAAGACCAATCCCTACAACAACGCGCCGGTGGGCACCGGCCCCTTCATGTTCAAGGAATGGCAGAAGGGCTCGTTCATCCGCCTGGTCAAGAACCCGAACTATCACGAGAAGGGCAAGCCCTATCTCGACGAGATCTACTGGCAGGTCATTCCCGACGCCGCGGCACGATCAGTGGCGTACGAGACCGGCAAGGTCGACGTGCTGCCCGGTGGCTCGGTCGAGAATTTCGACGTGCCGCGGCTGTCCAAGCTGAAGGACACCTGCGTCACCGGCGCCGGCTGGGAGTTCTTCTCGCCGCTGGCCTGGCTGTGGCTGAACAACCGCCAGGGGCCGCTCGCGGACAAGCGGGTGCGGCAGGCGATCATGTATGCGATCGACCGCGACTTCGCCAAGGACGTGATCTGGAACGGGCTCGGCAAGGTCGCGACCGGCCCCTCAGCCTCGACCATCAAGTTCTACACCGACGACGTGAAGAAATATCCGTACGATCCGGCCAAGGCCAAGGCGCTGTTGAAGGAAGCCGGCTACAAGGGCGAGAAGATCCGCCTGCTGCCGCTCGCCTATGGCGAGACCTGGCAGCGCTGGGGCGAAGCGGTGAAGCAGAATCTCCAGGACGTCGGCATGACCATCGAGACGATCGCCACCGACGTTGCCGGCGGTAACCAGAAGATCGCGGAGTGGGACTACGACATCGCCTTCACCTATCTCTACCAGTACGGCGATCCCGCCCTCGGCGTCGGCCGCAACTACGTCTCCAGTGCCATCGCCAAGGGCCAGATGTTCAACAACGTCGAGGGCTATTCCAACCCGGAGATCGACAAGCTGTTCGCCGACGGCGCGGTCGCGACGCCGGATTCCAAGCGCAAGGAGATCTACGAGAAGGCGCAGAAGATCCTGGTCGAGGACGTGCCGGTGGCCTGGATGCTCGAGCTGCAGTTCCCGACCATCATGCGCTGCAAGGTCAAGAACCTGATCACCACGGGGATCGGGGTCAATGACGGCTTCAAGGACGCATGGCTCGACAAGTGACGAGATGCATGTGACACCGCGATAGAATCTCGGTCGCGGCGTCGCGCTCCAGGGCACGAACTGCTTCACGATGAAAACCATATCGAGACGCTGAGGCATCGGCGGCGCTCACCTCTCCCCGTCGGGGAGAGGTGTTCCTCGCGGCGAGACCGCCTCGATCAACTGACATACGAGTCTAGTACCCACTTTTCTTGGAACGTGAGTCGTGATTCAAGGTCGGGATGATACCCGAAGCAAGAGAAGTCCACCTTTCGAGGAAAGATCGCAAGGTGCTTGAGGCGTGCTGTCGCTCACCGGTGACGTTGCAGCGCGATTTGAAGCGGGCGCGGATAGTTCTGTTGGCGGCGGATGGGCGCAGCACCCGGTCGATCGCCAAGGAAGTTGGGGTCCAGCCGCGGATTGTCAGCCTTTGGCGGCATCGCTATGCCGACCATGGCCTTGAAGGGCTGCAAGACAAGCCGCGGCCTGGCAAGCAGCCGATCTATACGAAGACGACCGACAAGCGGATTCTGAAGCTGCTGGATAAGCCGCCACCGCAAGGGTTTGCGCGCTGGACCGGCCCCCTGCTGGCCGAGGCGCTGGGCGATGTCGATGTCCAATATGTCTGGCGGTTCCTGCGCAGCCACAAGATTGACCTGGTGGCTCGCAAGTCCTGGTGCGAGAGCAACGACCCGAACTTTACGGCCAAAGCCGCCGATGTTGTCGGCCTCTATGTCGCGCCGCCGGCGAAGGCCATTGTGCTGTGCGTGGACGAGAAGCCCTCGATCCAGGCTTTGGAGCGAGCGCAGGGTTATCTGAAGTTGCCCAATGGCCGCGCCTTAACCGGCCAAAGCCACGATTACAAGCGGCATGGCACCACAACATTGTTTGCGGCGCTCGAAGTCGCCACCGGAAAGATCATCGCGACCCATTCAAAACGCCGGCGCCGCGTCGAGTTTCTCGATTTCATGAACAGCGTCACCGCGACTTTTCCGAACCGCAAGCTTCACGTCATCCTCGACAACCTCAACACCCATAAAAAGAACGAGGACTGGCTCAAGGCCCACCCCAACGTGCAATTTCATTTCACGCCGACAAGTGCGTCATGGCTCAATCAGGTCGAAGTATGGTTTTCCATCTTGCAGGGGCAGTCGCTCAGCGGCACCTCCTTCACGAGCCTCAAGCAGCTTCAGGAACACATCGATGCCTACGTCAACGCATACAACGACAGAGCCGAGCCCTTCGTCTGGACCAAGAAAAAGGTCCGTCAACGCCGTTTCAAAGGCCGCCGTATCACTCAGCTCTGATTCCGGGTACTAGATGCTCTCCTTTGTTGCCCAGCGTGTCGTGAAGGGCGTGGTCGTCCTGCTCGCGATCGTCGTCCTCAATTTCTTCCTGATTCGCCTTGCGCCCGGCGACCCCGCGGTGGTGATGGCGGGCGAGGCCGGGGCCACCGATCAGGTCTTCGTCAAGCAGCTCAGGGAGAAGTTCGGGCTCGACAAGCCATTGCCCGAGCAGCTCTTCATCTACGTCAAGGGCGTCGTGACGCTGGACCTCGGCTTCTCCTTCCGCCAGCAGGCGCCGGTCGCAAAGCTGATCGGCGAACGGCTGCCGGCGACGCTGCTGCTAACACTGACCGCCTTCGCGATCTCGCTCGCGCTCGGCGTCCTGTTCGGCACCTTCGCCGCGCGCTTTGCCGGCACCTTCCTCGATACCGCCATCACCGTGTTCGCGCTGATCTTCTACGCCATGCCGATCTTCTGGGTGGCGCTGATGGGCATCCTGTTGTTCTCGGTCACTATGGATTGGTTGCCGAGCTTCGGCTACGACACGGTCGGCGGCAACTATACGGGGCTTGCCCATGTGATCGACGTCGCCCAGCACCTGATCATGCCGGCGATGACCCTCGGCCTGTTCTTCATGGCGACCTATACCCGCATGACGCGCGCCTCGATGCTGGAGGTGAAACGGCTCGACTTCGTCAAGACGGCGCGTGCGAAAGGTCTCTCCGACGCCGTGATCCAGCGCCGCCACGTGCTGCGCAATGCGCTGCTTCCCGTCGTGACGCTCGCCGGCGTCCATTCGGGCACGCTGATCGGCGGCGCCGTCATCACCGAGACCGTGTTCGCCTGGCCGGGCATCGGGCGCCTGATGTACGACGCGCTGCTGCAGCGGGACTACAATCTGCTGCTCGGCGTCTTCGTGATCTGCTCCGCCATGGTCTTGATCTTCAACCTCATCACCGACCTGGTCTACCGACTGGTCGACCCACGCATCGAATTCGCCTCATGAAACAGTTCTGGAAATCGATGCTGAAAAGCCCGAGCGGCGTCATCGGGCTCATCATCCTCCTGCTTGCGATCTCCGTCGCGGTGTTCGGACCAATGCTGTTCCCGAACTCGCCGTGGCGCATGGTGCAGCGGCCGTTCCTGCCGCCGTTCACGCTCTCGACCGTGCCGCTCGGCACCGACGCGCTCGGCCGCGACGTGTTCGCCGGCATGATCTTCGGCGCACGGGTATCGCTGCTGGTCGGCCTCGTCTCCACGCTGGTCGCACTGATCGTCGGCGTGCCGATCGGCGCCATGGCCGGTTATTTCGGCGGCAGGGTCGATGACGCCTTGATGCGCTTCACCGAGTTCTTCCAGACCATTCCGAGCTTCGCGCTCGCGATCGTGCTGGTCGCGATCCTGCAGCCCTCGATCTATTCGATCGTGGCCTCGATCGCGGTGGTGAGCTGGCCGCCGGTGGCCCGCCTCGTCCGCGGCGAGGTGCTGTCGTTGCGCACGCGCGAATATGTCCAGGCCGCCGTGGTCACCGGCCAGAGCAACAGCTGGATCATCCTGCGCGAGATCCTGCCGAACGCGTTGTCGCCCGTGATCGTGCTCGCCTCGCTGATGGTGGCGACCGCGATCCTCCTGGAATCCTCGCTGTCGTTCCTCGGCCTCGGCGATCCCAATCTGATTTCCTGGGGCTACATGGTCGGCGCCGGCCGTACCGTGATCCGCCAGGCGTGGTGGATCACGGTGTTTCCCGGCATCGCCATCCTGATTTCGGTGCTCGGCCTCAATCTGATCGGCGAAGGCCTCAACGACGCGCTCAATCCGCGCCTGTCGCGCGAGGGACGCTGACATGACCGCCCCCGCCACTGTCTCCATCAAGAACCTGCGGATCGCGCTGCCCAAGAGCGCCGAACGGCCGTACGCCGTCGACGGCATCTCGCTGGACCTGCGGGCCGGCAAGATCGTCTGCGTGGTCGGCGAATCCGGTTCCGGCAAATCGATGTGCGCGCACGCGCTGATGGGCCTCTTGCCCGATACGGTCGACGTCACGGCCGGCGAGATCATGTTCGAGGGCCGCGACCTGCTCAAGCTCGACGACGACGGCTGGCGCGATCTGCGCGGCCGCCGGCTGGCGATGATCTTCCAGGAGCCGATGACGGCGCTGAATCCGTTGATGCGGATCGGCGACCAGATGGCGGAGATGTTCGAGGCGCACGGCCTGCTGACGCCGAGGGAGCGCCGCGCGAGGGCGCTCGCATTGGCACGCGAAGTCGGCCTGCCCGATCCCGAACGAATCGTGCGCGCCTACCCGCACCAGCTCTCCGGCGGCCAGCGCCAGCGCGCCATGATCGCGATGGCGCTCGCGCTCGAGCCGGCCGTGCTGGTCGCGGACGAGCCGACGACCGCGCTCGACGTCACCACGCAGGCGCAGATCCTGAAGCTGATCCGCAATCTGCAGCGCAACCGCAACATGGCGGTGATGTTCATCACCCATGATTTCGGCGTCGTCGCCGACATTGCCGACCAGGTCGTGGTGCTCAGGCACGGCAAGGTCGTCGAGGAAGGTCCTGCCGCGACCGTCTTCAGCGCGCCGCAGCACGACTACACCAGGGCGCTGCTCGCCGCCGTGCCGTCGATGGATCCGCCGGCGCGCGCTCCTCTCGACGATCGGGCCAGGGCCGTCGAGGTGATCGGGCTGGACAAGACCTACGTCACCTCGGGCGGCTGGTTTCGCGAGGACCGCCGCGTCGATGCGGCGCGCGCGGTCAATTTCAACATCCTCAAGGGCGAGACGCTCGGCCTCGTCGGCGAATCCGGCTCCGGCAAATCGTCCGTGGCGCGCCTGGTGATGCGGCTGATCGAGGCCGACCGCGGCACGGTGCGGATCGGTGAGACCGACCTGACCTCGCTTTCCGGCAAGGCGCTGCGCGCCGAGCGTCATCGCATCCAGATGATCTTTCAGGATCCATTCGCCTCGCTCAATCCGCGCCGCAAGATCGGTCACATCATCGCCGACGGCCCGATCGCGGCCGGCATCGATCCGAAGGTCGCGTTCGACCGCGCTCGCGATCTCCTCAAGATGGTCGGCCTGGACGCCGGTGCGCTCGAACGCTATCCGCACGAATTCTCCGGCGGCCAGCGTCAGCGCATCGGCATTGCGCGCGCGCTTGCGCTCGAGCCGGAGATCATCGTCGCCGACGAGGCCGTGTCCGCGCTCGACGTCTCGGTGCAGGCGCAGGTATTGAAGCTGCTCGAAGACCTCAAGGCGCGCCTCGGCCTCTCGATGCTGTTCATCACCCACGACCTGCGCGTCGCAGCCCAGATCTGCGACCGCATCGCGGTGATGCAACGCGGCGCGATCGTCGAGTTGAAGCCGACCGCGCAGCTGTTCGCCGCGCCCGAGCATGCCTATACGCGCGAGCTGCTCGCGGCGGTGCCGGGACGAAAGGAGCAAGCGCCGGCGGCCTGAGGGACTGGTCGGGCGGATTCACCGGATTCGAGATCGTTCCAAGAACTTGCACGCCGCAGAGGCGAAACATATTCGCTCCGGCAGCATTTCTTCGTGAGACTTTTCTTGCCGACGAGCGCAAGGACAGGCCGACACAAGCATTCCCCCGCTCGGCTGCTGAAGCCGCGCAACTGACATGAGGTGGTGCGCGGGCTTGCAACCCAACGCGAGAAACACCGGGACGTTGGGGTGCAGCAGCGCGGTCACGCGCTTTTTATTCGGTCGTGACTGCCGCGCCGCTTCAAGGTCGACGGCGGCACCATAGATAATGATTGAATGTTTTGCGTCATCTCATGACAGACTCATGAGTTGAAATTTGGAGCCACCATGGGCGAAGTCATTCGATTTGTCTCGAAATCCGAGCGCGAGCGAGCGCGCCTCATCCAGGAGGCACGCGCCATTTACGACAGCATCTTCCCGCCGGCGGACCTGGCCGGCGAGGAGCAGGACGAACCGGCAACCGGTCGCACGTTCATCGGCCGTGACGGAGGTAACGTGTCGTGATCAAGATCATCGCCGTGCTTTGCAGCCTCGCCTCTCCCGCCAATTGTCACGAGCAGATCGTCACCACTTCGGACTTTGCGCAAATCTCGGTGCAGTCCTGCCTGATGGGTGCCCCGCAACTCGCCGAATGGATGAACCAGCATCCGGCCGAGCGACTGGCCGCATGGCGCTGCGTGATCGGCAACCAGGGTGGCAGGGGCATCTGAGGCCGAAGGCGGCAGCATCTGCCCACCGTCTTTGGATGGACCCGAATCAGCGCTAAAGAGCGATGCGATTAGGATGAATCGTCATCGCGCTTCAGGTTATTGTTTGGGCATGATCTTTCTCGGAAAACCGCCGCACACTTTTTCGGATCATGCGGTAGCGCTTTGCGTTCGGCGACTTCCCTGGACGCAAGCAGCATGACCGGCCCCGAACTGAAGCAGCTCCGCGCCGACCTCTCCGATGCCCTCGAGCGGAAGCTCACTGCCGCCGACATGGCGAAGCTGTGCGGATTGCCGGAGAAGGGTGGCGCCGACACCATCCGACGCTGGGAGGTCAGTGGCCCGACGCCGGCGGCGACCAGGGTTCTGCGCGTGCTCGCGATGGCGAGCGAGCGCTATCCGATCCTGGAGAAGTTCGACATCTTCGATCGTCATGACGTGCGCGAGGAAGACCGGCCGGCAAAGCGCGCGGCCTTTCGCGAACAGATGCGCGATGAGGTGCGGCGGCGTCTTGGTTAACAAGAGGCGGCGCGCAAGTTACCTGCGATGCGCGAAATTAAGCCTTCCTTCACCACTTCTTAAGCCGCCATTAAGCACGAAAATCATTTACAGCCCAACAAGTTAGGTTGGCTGTCGCTGTGCCACGCATGTGACAGCATTTTCATCAAAAGCGAGCTATCTGCAAAACCAACGACGGCGCCGGAAAGCGCGCCTGCCGGGGACCTTACGTGTTGGAGTTCAAGACGATGAAGAAGATTCTGTTTGCGACCGTGGCGCTGCTCGTGGTGGGCGCGGCTGCGCCGGCCGTCGGCGCCGACCTCGGCAATCGCAGCTACTACAAGTCGCCCGCGCCGGCCTACGCCGCGCCGATCTACAATTGGACCGGCTTCTATATCGGCGGCCATGTCGGCGGCGCGTTCTCCAGCGACAACAATTTCAACGGCCTCTCCACCGGCAGCAACGGCAATGGCCGCTTCCTCGGCGGTGTGCAGGTCGGCGCCGACTGGCAGTTCAACCCGAACTTCGTGGTCGGCGTCGAAGGCCAATATTCCTGGCTCACGGGCAGCGTCGGCGCAGTGTTTCCGGGCGGCATCGCCTATACCAATGACCAGCGCGGCCTCGGCTCGATCACCGGCCGGGTCGGCTATACTTGGGGCCCCGGCCTGCTCTACGTGAAGGGCGGCTACGCCTATTCGGACAACAACGAGAAGGTGACTGTGGGCGGCGTGCCGACCGGCTTCATCATCGATGGCGATCACCGCAACGGCTACACCGTCGGCGCCGGCCTGGAATACATGTTCGCTCCGAACTGGTCGGCCAAGGCCGAGTACCAGTACTACAATTTCGGCGATGCGCACTTCACGGCGGGGCCGCTGGTGGGCACCGGCAACTTCACCACCGACGACCATACCTTCAAGGCAGGCGTCAACTACCGCTTCAACTGGGCAGGCTCGGCGGTCGGGCCCTACTGACCGGTTATCAAAATCTTATCACGATGAAGGGCCGGCCTCGTTGCCGGCCCTTCTTTTTTCGCTCTGCGGAACATGCGCAACCAATTGTGCCAAGGGCGATTTTTTAACCGGTGCTGCCGATACTGCGCTCACAAACAGAAGCAAGAACATTGGGGGAATTTTCGATGGCGATCCGTCTGGGCCTTGGCCGTTTCCTTGGCCGTTTCCGTCCTCGTTTCAGAATGCCGAAATGGGGCGTGCGCGGCAGCCTGTTCGCGGCCTTCGCGGTGATCGCGGGCATGGGCCTCGTGATCGCGGCCGGCGCCGGCCTGGCGCTGCAGAATCTCGGCGGACGCATGACCGAACTGAGCGGGCGGGACATTCCGCGCCTTGCCGCCAGCCTGCAACTGTCGGCACTGAGCGCCAGCCTTGCGGCCCAGGGGCCGGCTCTGCTTGCGGCGCAAAGCGACGACGCCCTGAACGAGCGCACCAAGAAGCTCAGGGAATTGCAGGAGCAGACGCAGCAGAAGCTCAACGAGATCATCGAGCTCGGCGGCGACAAGAGCGTCGTCTCCGGCCTCAGCGACACGATGAAGAGCATCAACGAGGCGGCCCAGAGCCTGGCGAAGGCCGCCCGCGAGCGGCTCGATATCGCGGCCCTCCACGACAAGCAATATGACGCCCTTCGCAGCGCGCAGAGCGCGTTCGTCGGCGCCGCAAGCCCGGCGATGCTGGACGCCCAGACCCGCGTCAACGCCATCCTCGGTTCAGCCGACCTGTCCGCCGCAGATGCAACCGAGGCCGCGCAGACCGTCGGCCAGCTCGGCAACGTCGTCGCCAGCGGCAATCTCGCCGCCGCCAACATGAGCGCGGCGCTGTCGGCGAACACGAGCGACAAGCTCGACGACATCCAGAAGGAATTCAAGACGGCGCAGGGACGCCTGCGTTCCAACCTCGACCTGTTGCCGGACAACCAGGGCAACAAGATGCTGCGCGAGACGGCGGAAAAGCTGCTTGCGCTCGGCACCGGCAAGACCGGCGTGTTCAATCTGCGCGAGAAGGAACTCGACTCCGTCGACTACGGCCAGACCATCCTAGACGAGACCCGCAAGCTCAATGTCGGTCTCGGCATCAGCGTGCAGCAGCTCGTCGACGGCGTGCAGAAGGAGACCAACGCCTCGACCTTCCAGGCGCGACAGGAGATTTCGCTCGCGACGTCGGTCATGCTGGCGATGGGCGCGTTGATGCTGGTCGGCTCGGCACTGTTCGTCTGGCTCTATGTCGGACGCAGCATCCTGCGCCGGATCGGCGCCCTGCATCAATCGATGCAGCTGCTCGCGAACGGCGACCTCGAAACCGAGATCTACCGCTCGAAGAACCACAACGACGAGATCTCGGTGATGGCGAACACGCTGCAAGTGTTCCGGGAGAGCATGATCGAGGCCCGCGCGCTGACGAGCGAGCAGGACAGGGACCGTATCGCCAAGGCCGAGCGTGCCGCGCGCATGGAAGCGAAGATCGCCGAATTCGAAAGCACGGTGCGCTCCGCGCTCGATAATCTCGCGCAGTCGGCCAATTCGATGCAATCGACCGCGCAGAGCATGTCGAACACCGCCGACCAGTCCAACGCGCTCGTGAACGCGGTCGCCTCCGCCGCGGAGGAAACGTCTGTCAACGTGCAGACCGTATCGGCCGGCACCGAGCAGCTGTCCTCCTCGATCCAGGAGATCAGCCGCCAGGTCGTGACCTCCGCCGAGATCGCCAAGAAGGCGGTCGACGAAGCGGGAGCGACCGACGCCACCGTGCAGAGCCTCGCCGACAGCGCGAGCCGCATCAGCGTCGTCGTCGATCTGATCCAGACCATCGCCTCGCAGACCAACCTGCTCGCGCTCAACGCGACCATCGAGGCCGCGCGCGCAGGCGAGGCCGGCCGCGGCTTCGCCGTGGTGGCCTCCGAAGTGAAGAGCCTGGCGAGCCAGACCGCCAAGGCGACAGACGAGATCCGCACCCAGATCGCCAGCATGCAAGAGGTCACGACCTCCGCGGTCGGCGCCATCCAGGGCATCGGCCGGATCATCGGCGAGATCAACGACGTCACCACGACGATCGCAGCCGCGGTCGAGGAACAGGGCGCCGCCACGCGCGAAATCGCCCGCAACATCCAGCATGCCGCCGGCGGCACCAGCGAAGTCTCCAGCAACATCGTCGGCGTCTCCACTGCGTCCGCCGAAGCGGGCGCTGCGGCAGGCGACGTGCTGAGCGCCTCGGACGCGCTCCGGCGCGAGGCCGATATGCTGCGCGGGGAAATCGACGCGTTCCTCAACGACATGCGGGCGGCCTGATCGTCATTCCGGCGACTTCGAAGCGGCGACGCCGGGATCCGCACCACGATCTCCGGATTCTCAGGTGCGCAACCGCGCACCAGAGGTCGCGCTTACGCGCGCCCCGGAATGACGGCATGTTTTGGCGACTTCAAACCGGGAGGCGGAAAACACGGCCGGTATGACGGCCATGCGGCGCCCGCCAGGCGTGCTTTTTCGGCTGGCGCCCTGCGCGCGCTGGGTTTAAGCGGGTAGCATGAGCTCAAAAACCGACATCGCACAGTCCTCGGCCGAGGCCCTGCGCTACCCCTGGGAACAGCACCCCGGCCCCGAAGAGGTCGTGGAGATCAGGCCCGGCGTGTTGTGGGCGCGGCTGAAGCTGCCGTTCCGCCTCAACCACGTCAACATCTACCTGCTCGCCGACGGCGACGGCTATGCCATGATCGATGCCGGCTTCGGCAACGAGGAGACGATCGAGGCCTGGACCAGGCTGTTCGACGGACCGCTGAAGGGCATCAACATCACGCGCCTGATCGTCACCCACTCCCACCCCGACCATGTCGGGCTTGCAGGCTGGGTGGTCGAGCGGTTCGACTGCCCGCTGGTGATGTCGCAGGTCGAATATCTGCAATCGGTCTATCACCAGAACCGCGGCACCGACGAGCGGCGCGAGGCTCAGCGGCTGTTCTTCCGCCGCCATGGCATGGACGAGTCGCTGACCGAGAAGCTGCTCGGGCGCGGCCAGGATTATCTCAAGCGCGTCTCGGTGCTGCCGCCGTCCTACCGCCGCATCTCGCATGGCGACGAGGTCGTGATCGGCACGCGCCGCTTCAAGGTGATCACCGGCGGCGGCCACGCGCTCGACCAGGTCATGCTGTATTGCGCCGACGACAAGCTGTTCCTCTCCGCCGACCAGGTGCTGAGCAAGATCTCGCCGAATGTCAGCGTCTGGGCGGTCGAGCCCGACCAGAACTCGCTCGGCGAATACCTGGCCTCGCTCGCGAGCCTCACCACCACCCTGCCCTATGATCTGCTGGTGCTGCCCGGCCATGGCGTGCCGTTCTATGGACTGAAGACCCGCATCAAGCAGCTCGCCGACCACCACGAGGAGCGCTGCCGCCTGATCGCGGAAGCCTGCCGCGAGGTGCCGCAAACCTCCCGCGCCTTGGTGCCTGTCGTGTTCAACAAGCACGTGCTGGACGAGCACCAGATGGGCTTTGCCGCCGGCGAACTCGTCGCCCACGTCAACTATATGATCGTCGAGGGCCGGCTGACGGCCGAGACAAGGGACGGCGTGCTGCAATTCAGGACGACGTAATTTCTTCGCCTCTCCCCGCAAGCGGCAGGGCAATCGCATATGGTGTGCAGAATGCAGCGGCATCAGCAGTGGGCTCCCTCCCCCGCTTGCGGGGGAGGGTTGGGGAGAGGGTGTCTCCGCGCTGGGATTATTGAGATTAACTGAGGACTTCCCTGTGCGGCGAGAACCCTCACCCGCCTCGCTCTGCGAGCGCGTCGGCCTCTTCCGCAAGCGGGAGAGGCCGAGCAAGTCTGCAGACAGTCCCCGTGCAATTCATATGCGATAGCCCTGCCGCAAGCGGGGCGAAGGAGACGTTCTCACTTCATGTTCGCAATCGCGTGCAGCGCCGCGACGTAGCCGAACGGTCCCAGCCCGCAGATCACGCCGGTCGCCACGAACGAGATCTTGGAATGCCGGTGATATTCGTCGCGGGCGTGGATGTTGGAGATGTGGACCTCCAGCACCGGGCCCTCGAACGTCTTGATCGCGTCCATGATCGAAACCGAGGTGAAGGAGAGACCGGCCGGGTTGATGACGATGGCGTCGGCATCCTGCCGCGCCGACTGGATCAGATCGACGAGCACGCCCTCGTGGTTGGACTGGTGGAAGGCGAGCTTGAGCCCGAGCTTGGCGGCGGCGTCCTCGCAGCTCGCGTTGACCTCAGCGAGCGTCGTCGTGCCGTAGATGTGCGGCTCGCGGATGCCGAGCATATTGAGGTTGGGACCGTTGAGGATCATGACACGCTTCATCGGGGCTTCCTTTCGCATGGGCTGTCCGACTGACCGGCGCGGTGCCCCAGCCGGGCAAGGCTATGGCGTCGGTGCAGCCAGCTTGGCCATCATGGATGGTGCGCGCGCCATGGACAAAATGTCCACGGCAGCCCTGCCTCCCCCAGTCGGGCCGGTCGCGGCCGGCAGTCCCGTGTTAGGCGCTTGATCCAAATCAACAATCACCGCCGGACCGGCGGTTATCAATTGGCACGCTCGCCTTGCCTCAAATGTGTGCTGGCGCATAGACATTGAAGCTTGAAAAGCTCTAAAAAATGAGCGGCCGTCATGGCCGGGTTCCGTTGCAGGTCTTGCCGATGGATTACAACCAGTTCTTCAATTCCGCTCTCGATCGTCTCCACACTGAGCGGCGCTATCGCGTGTTCGCCGACCTCGAACGCACGGCCGGCCGGTTCCCGCACGCGGTGTGGCACTCGCCCAAGGGCAAGCGCGACGTCGTGATCTGGTGCTCCAACGACTATCTCGGCATGGGCCAGCACCCGAAGGTGGTCGGCGCCATGGTCGAGACCGCGACGCGCGTCGGCACCGGTGCCGGCGGCACCCGCAACATTGCCGGCACGCACCATCCGCTGATCCAGCTCGAAGCCGAGCTCGCCGATCTCCACGGCAAGGAAGCCGCGCTGCTGTTCACCTCGGGCTATGTCTCGAATCAGACCGGCATCCCGACCATCGCAAAGCTGATTCCGAATTGCTTGATCCTGTCGGACGAGCTCAACCACAATTCGATGATCGAGGGCATCCGGCAGTCCGGCTGCGAGCGGGTCGTGTTTCGCCACAACGACGTTGCGCATCTCGAAGAGCTGTTGAAAGCGGCCGGCCCGAATCGGCCGAAGCTGATCGTTTGCGAGAGCCTCTATTCCATGGACGGCGATGTCGCCCCGCTCGCCAGGATCTGCGATCTCGCCGAGACGTATGGCGCCATGACCTATGTCGACGAAGTCCACGCCGTCGGCATGTACGGCCCGCGCGGCGGCGGCGTTGCCGAGCGTGACGGCGTCATGCATCGCATCGACGTGCTCGAAGGCACCTTGGCGAAAGCGTTCGGCTGCCTCGGCGGCTATATCGCCGCCAACGGCCAGATCATCGATGCCGTGCGCTCCTACGCGCCGGGCTTCATCTTCACCACCGCGCTGCCCCCGGCGGTCTGCTCGGCTGCAACTGCTGCGATCAGGCACCTGAAGAGCTCGAACTGGGAGCGCGAGCGCCACCAGGACCGCGCCGCCCGCGTCAAGGCGATCCTCAATGCCGCCGGCCTGCCTGTCATGTCGAGCGACACCCACATCGTGCCGCTGTTCGTCGGCGATCCCGAGAAGTGCAAGCAGGCCTCCGACCTCCTGCTCGAAGAGCACGGTATCTACATCCAGCCGATCAACTATCCGACCGTCGCCAAGGGCACCGAGCGCCTGCGCATCACGCCCTCACCCTATCACGACGATGGCTTGATCGATCAGCTCGCCGAAGCGCTGCTGCAGGTGTGGGACCGCCTCGGCCTGCCGCTGCGCGAGAAGTCGCTGGCAGCGGAGTAGGGTTCTTACCCTCCCCTGGAGGAGGGGGAGGGTCGGCTCACATGGAGCGCAGCGAAATGTGAGACGGGGTGGGGTGACGGTCCCTCCACCTCCAACAGTGCCCGTGTGGAGAGATCACCCCACCCCGCTCGCGCTGCGCGCGATCGACCCTCCCCCTCCAGGGTAGGCACCCGCGGTGCATGCTTGCACCTTAACGACAACCCCGGTTCCTCCCCCCACCCCGGCATTTCGCTATCGCTTGCGACCGTCCAACGCGCTAGGTTTGCAGGGAAAATGAGCACGGGCGCTGGCAGCGCCCAGGGAGAGAAGCACGCTCACCATGCTGCACGACTGGGGCGTGATCGCCGCCGCGTTCGGTTATATCGGCTTCCTGTTCCTGGTGGCGAGCCATGGCGACCGCCGCTCGCCGGCCGGGCGCGGTCGCGCCTCCGGGCTGATCTATCCGCTGTCGCTGGCGATCTACTGCACCTCCTGGACCTTCTTCGGCTCGGTCGGCTTCGCCACCCGCACCTCGACCGACTTCCTCGCGATCTATCTCGGCCCGATCCTGATGATCGGGCTCGGCGCCGGCGTGTTGCGCCGCGTGATCCAGCTCGCCAAAACCCACAACATCACCTCGATCGCCGACTTCATCGGGGCCCGCTACGGCAAGAGCCAGGCGGTGGCGGCGACCGTCGCGCTGATGGCGATCATCGGCTCGGTGCCCTATATCGCGCTCCAGCTCAAGGCGGTTGCCTCCTCGCTCGAAACGATCCTGAGCGAGGACCAGGCCTTCTCCCACATCCCGATCGTCGGCGACGTGGCGCTGATGGTGACGCTGTCGATGGCGGCCTTCGCGGTGCTGTTCGGCACGCGGCAGACCGATGCCACAGAGCACCAGCACGGCCTGATGCTGGCGGTCGCGACCGAATCCATCATCAAGCTGATCGCCTTCCTCGCCGCCGGCATCTTCGTCACCTTCTGGATGTTCTCGCCACATGAGCTGATCGAGCGCGCGATGAAGACGCCGGAGGCGGTGCGCGCGATCAACTACTCGCCGTCGATCGGCAACTTCCTGACCATGACGCTGCTGTCGCTGTGCGCGATCATGCTGCTGCCGCGCCAGTTCCACGTCAGCGTGGTGGAGAATTCCTCCGATGCCGAGGTCGGTCGCGCGCGATGGCTGTTCCCGCTCTACCTCGTCGCCATCAATCTGTTCGTGATCCCGATCGCGATCGCCGGCCTCGTGACCTTCCCGTTCGGCGCCGCCGACCCCGACATGTACGTGCTGGCGCTGCCGATGGAAGGCGGCGCCGATCTGCTCAGCGTCGTCATCTTCGTCGGCGGCCTGTCGGCGGCGACCGCGATGGTGATCGTCGAATGCGTCGCGCTCTCCATCATGGTCTCGAACGACCTCGTGGTGCCGCTGGTGCTGCAACGTCGGCCGGAGGGGCGCGCCGGCGGTGCCGATTTCAGCGACTTCCTGCTGCGCTCGCGGCGGCTCGCGATCTTCGCCATCATGGTGATGGCCTATTTCTACTATCGCGCGCTCGGCAATACCCAGCTCGCGGCCATCGGTCTGCTCTCCTTTGCCGCCATCGCCCAGCTTGCACCGAGCTTCTTCGGCGGGCTGCTCTGGCGGCGCGCGACCGCACGCGGCGCCATCGGCGGCATGCTGGTGGGCTTTGTGGTGTGGCTCTACACGCTGTTCATTCCGAGCTTCATGGATTCCTCGACATCAGGCATCATGCTGCTCCAGCACGGCCCGTTCGGCATCGAGGCGCTGCGGCCGCAGGCACTGTTCGGCGCCGACCTGCCGCCGCTGATGCACGGCGTCATCTGGTCGCTGTCGCTCAACATCCTGACCTATGTGCTGCTGTCGCTGGCGCGCCAGCCGTCGTCCATCGAGCTGTTGCAGGCCGATCTGTTCGTGCCCAATACGCTCGCACCGATCTCCCCGAGCTTCCGCCGCTGGCGCACCAGCATCACCGTGCAGGACATCCAGACCACGGTGGCGCAATATCTCGGACCCGACCGCGCGCGGCATTCCTTCGAGGCATTCTCGGCGCGGCGAAACGTGCGGCTGGAGCCCGGAGCACCTGCCGATTTCGAGCTGCTGCAACACGCCGAGCACCTGATCGCGTCCTCGATCGGCGCGGCCTCCTCCCGCCTCGTGATGTCGCTGCTGCTGCGCAAGCGGACGGTCTCCGCAAAGGCCGCGCTGAAGCTGCTCGACGACTCGCACGCGGCGCTGCATTTCAACCGCGAGATCCTCCAGACCGCGCTCAACCACGTGCGCCAGGGCATCGCCGTGTTCGATGCCGATCTGCAACTGATCTGCTCCAACCGGCAGTTCGGCGATCTCCTCAACGTTCCCCCGCATCTGATCCAGTTCGGCACGCCCCTGCGCGAAATCCTGGAA
The DNA here is from genome assembly GCF_049739505.1 of Bradyrhizobium sp. USDA 241. Taxonomy (NCBI): domain Bacteria; kingdom Pseudomonadati; phylum Pseudomonadota; class Alphaproteobacteria; order Hyphomicrobiales; family Nitrobacteraceae; genus Bradyrhizobium; species Bradyrhizobium sp. USDA 241. The sequence goes on from NZ_JBMGPZ010000004.1 coordinate 638,697, forward strand.
TTCATCGGCGCGGGCGATCCGGACCATCGGCTCGAGAGCGAGGCCCTGCTGGAGCGGCGTCTCGCCGCCTACACCACCGACAGCGAGCCTTATCTCGAACGCCTGCCGGAACGCCACATGGTGATCGAAGTGCTCACCAACCATATGCCCGGCGGTGGCTTCGTCATCACCTTCACCGACGTCACGCCCACTTTCGAAGCCGCGGAAGCTCTGGAGCGCGCCAATGCGACGCTGGAAAAGCGCGTGCGCGACCGCACCGAGGAGCTGACGCGGCTGAACTCCGAGCTGGCACTGGCCAAGAGCGCGGCGGAAGACGCCAGCATCTCCAAGACGCGCTTCCTCGCCGCCGCCAGCCACGACATCCTCCAGCCGCTGAACGCGGCGCGGCTCTATGTCACGAGCCTGGTCGAGCGTCAGCACGAAGGCGAGGAGACGCGGCTGGTCGAGAACATCGACGAATCGCTGCAGGCCATCGAGGAGATCCTCGGCGCGCTGCTCGACATCTCCAGGCTCGATGCCGGCGCGATGACGACCTCGATCTCGAGCTTCAAGATGGCCGATCTGATGCGCTCGCTGGAGATCGAGTTCGCGCCGATCGCGCGCGCCAAGGGCCTGGAGCTCACCTTCGTGCCCTGCTCGCTGCCGGTCGAGTCGGACCGGCTCTTGTTGCGGCGCCTGCTCCAGAACCTGATCTCGAACGCGATCAAGTACACCCCGCGCGGCCGCGTGCTGGTCGGCTGCCGCCGCCGCGGCACCTCGCTCAAGATCTGCGTCTACGACACCGGCGTCGGCATCCCCCCGGTCAAGCGCGGCGAGATCTTCAAGGAATTCCATCGCCTGGAGCAGGGGGCGCGGATCGCGCGCGGCCTGGGGCTGGGGTTATCGATCGTCGAGCGGCTGGCACGCGTGCTCAAGCACGGCATCGCCATCGACTCCAATGCCAGCGGCGGCTCGGTGTTCTCCGTGACGGTGCCGACGGCGAAGGCGATCACCCATACCGCGGCCGTGACCAGCGCGACTCCGCTGGCGCGCACGCCGATCTCGGGCGCGCTGATCGTCTGCATCGAGAACGATGCGGCGATCCTCGACGGCATGCGCACGCTGTTGAAGGCGTGGGACGCCGAGGTGATCGCGGTCGCCGACCCCGAAGGCGCGATCGCCGCAATCGAAACAGCCGGGCGACGCGTCACCGGCCTGCTCGTCGACTATCACCTGGATCGGGGCAACGGCATCGCCGCCATCCGCGAGATCCGCCGCCGCTTCGGCGACGCCATCCCTGCGATCCTGATCACAGCCGATCGCAGTCCCGCCGTGCAGGTCGCCGCGCGGGACGAGAAGATCGCGGTGCTCAACAAGCCCGTGAAGCCGGCTTCGCTCCGTGCCCTGCTGGGTCAGTGGCGCACGCAGCAGATGGTGGCGGCGGAGTGAGACGCGCGGGTCAGTAGTCGGTCGATACGCTGAGCGCGCGCCACCTCTCCAATTCATCGAGACGAAGCCTGTCCGCCGCCGCGATGGCGTTCACGGCGTCGCTGCCGAGCGCAATCCGCAGGGGTGGGCGATCCATGTCGACGAGCTTCAACACGACGGCTGCAGCCTTGGCCGGGTCGCCGGGCTGGCGGCCATCGTAATCGCGCTGCATCCTGACGGCAGCGCCAACGACCGCGTCGTACTCCGGCCGTCCCTCGCCGGCCGCATGCGCGGCCTGGGCAAAGCCGGTGCGAAAGCCGCCGGGCTCGACGATCGTCACGCTCACGCCGATCAACGCCATCTCCCGCGCCAGCGATTCCGAAAAGCCCTCGATCCCCCATTTCGCGGCCGAATAGGCTGCGCGGGCCGGAGCACCAATGCGCCCGCCGACGGATGAGACCTGCACAATGTGCCCACGGTGCTGCCGACGCAGCACGGGAATCGTCGCTTTGGTGACGATGATGGTGCCGATCAGGTTGACCTCGATCTGATGACGGAACGTCTCGAGGCTGGTGTCCTCGACCGATCCGAGATCGCCGTAACCGGCGTTGTTCACGACCACATCGACGCCGCCAAATGTCTGCACCACCAAGCCGACCGCTGCTTGCGCTGCCGCCTCGTCGGTCACGTCGAGGGTTGCAAGCCGAAGCCTTTCACCGAAGCGCTCAAGCAACGGTTCGAGTGGCCCTGGATCCCGGGCCGACGCAAGCACTCGATCTCCCGTCGCAAGCACTCGATCTCCCGTCGTGAGCGCGGCTTCCACGATGGCCCGGCCAAGCCCGCGCGAGCTCCCGCTGATGAACCAAGTCTTGGACATGACGGTCTCCGGATGCTCAGGGCGCCAGGCGTGTGAAGACGTAATCGCGGCTCCTGGCGCGAGCCTCGTGGCAGGCGAAGCAGGTGCGATGCTGGGCCTCGTCCACCGGCCTGCCGTTGATGAAGCGGCCGAAACCCCAGCCGCCGGTGGCAGCGTATTTCTTGGAATCCTTGACCATCACCTGGACCGTGGTGGCGGCGCCGGGAATGGTTGCGGATGCGAACTCCGGCGATTGCTTCCGCTTCCAGGCGCGCTTGACCAGAATGGTGCCGTCCGGGAACGGGAGTTTCCCGGCCTGATAGGCGTCGATTGCGGTCTGGTTGCCGACCACAGCGCGAAGCTCGTCGAGCGGCGCCGCCTCTTCGGCCGGCGCGACCAGCTCCCACTGCTTGTAGCCCGGCGGAATCGTGACGCCGAAGATCGGCGAAGCATCCGCCGCGCTGCGTTCCACCGGCCCCTCTGCGGAGGCGATCGTGACCAGATACGGCGCGCAGGTCAGGAGCACGACAAGCAGCACTACCGTCAGCACGATCATCGTGGCGTAGAAGGACTTCTTCTTTTCAGGTTCGGTTGACGACATGACGTTCCTCAAGCAGGGATCAACGGGGCGATCCTCGATCCAGCCGGGCTGGACCGAGGGTGCTGACAGATGCTCAGGCGCCATCGGCCTCGATGACGGCCTTGGCAAAGGCTTGTGGCGCTTCCTGCGGCAGATTATGGCCGATGCCGCCGGTGATCAGGCGAAACTCGTAACGGCCCGAGAATTTCCTGGCATAGGCGCTCGGATCGGGATGCGGCGCGCCGTTGGCGTCGCCTTCCATCGTGATCGTCGGCACCTCAATCTGCGGAGCCGCCGCGAGCTTCTTTTCGAGATGCTCGTACTTCGCCTCGCCCTGGGCGAGCCCGAGCCGCCAGCGGTAATTGTGGATCGTGATCGCGACATGATCCTTGTTGTCGAGCGCCGCCGCGCTGCGATTGAAGGTGGCGTCGTCGAATTTCCATTGCGGCGAGGCGAGCTTCCAGATCAGCTTGGCGAAATCGTGCGTGTACTTCTCGTATCCGGCGCGGCCGCGCTCGGTGGCGAAGTAGAACTGGTACCACCATTGCAGCTCCGCCTGCGGCGGCAACGGCGCACTGCCGGCAGCCTGGCTGGAGATCAGATAGCCGGAGACCGACACCAGTGCGCGGCAGCGGTCGGGCCACAGCGCGGCGATGACGTCCGCGGTGCGCGCGCCCCAGTCGAACCCGGCGACGACGGCTTTCTTGATATCGAGCTTGTCCATCAGCGCGATGATGTCGACGGCCATCGCCGCAGGCTCGCCGTTGCGCGGCGTCTCACTGGAGAGAAAGTGCGTCGTGCCGTAGCCGCGCAAATAAGGGACGATCACGCGATAGCCGGCCTTCGCCAGGATCGGCGCGACATCGACGAAGGCGTGAATGTCGTAGGGCCAGCCGTGCAGCAGGATCGCGACGGGACCGTTCGAGGGCCCCACCTCCGCATAGCCGACGTTGAGAACGCCGGCGTCGATCTGCTTGATCGCCCCGAAGGACGCATTCGATGCGGAGGATCGTAGCGGTTCCGTCTCGGCGCGTGCGAGATCGATCACGCCGAGACCGACGGCGACGGCTCCTGTGGCGACGCCGAGAAACTGGCGGCGGTGTTGATCGATGATCTGCTTCATGGTGTTGCTACCTCGTGGTGGTTGATGATGCTGCGTCAGACCAGCGCGACCTTGACGTCGATGTTGCCGCGGACGGCCTTGGAGTAGGGGCAGGATTGATGCGCTTCATCGACGATGCCCTGTGCGGTCTCGCGATCGAGACCCGGCAGGCTGACATTGAGGCGCGCCCGGAGGGCATAAGTGCCTTCATCGAGAAGAAGATCGATTTCCGCATCGATCGCACTTTTCCTAGGAAGCACGATTTTCAGCTTGCGGGCCGCCATTTCCATCGCGCCTTCGAAGCAGGCCGACCAGCCGGCTGCGAACAATTGCTCGGGATTGGTGCCGATGCCTGCGCCGCCTGGCGGCGACAGCTTGACGTCGAGGCGACCGTCGGAACTGCGCGACATGCCGTCGTGCCGCCCGCCGCTGGTGTGCGTCCTGGCCGTGTAGAGCAGTTTTGCCGCTTGCGTCATGAAGGTCTCCTTGCCGTCGCACAACTGACTATCAGCGGTGCGCCCGGGAGACGCGTTTAGACTTGTGAGAAGTTGTGAGGCTGGCGGAGAACCTGTTACGAGGCCTGCAAACGTGGTCTGATGCCGATGCAAAGCTGGCCTTGCTGGATCGCTGCCTGCTGGCTATCCGGTTCCCCAATGAGCAAGATTTCGCGATGACTACGCCGACCGGGCCAAGACTCTCGTTCGGACCATTCACTGTGGCGCCACATGAAAGGCTCGTGACGCGCGACGGCGTCGCGGTGTCGCTGGGCGCGAAGGCCTTCGACGCGCTGATCGCGCTGATGTCGCGGCCGAACGAGGTCGTCAGCAAATGGGATCTGATGGCGCTGGTGTGGCCCGGCCTCACCGTTGAAGAGGCCAATCTGCGCTTTCACATCGCGGCCCTTCGCAAGGCGCTCGGCGACGGCAAGGACGGCGCGCGATACATCACCACGCTCTCAGGCCGCGGCTACTGCTTCGTGGCGCCGATCTCGCAAGCGGAGCTTCCGGCACTACGGCGGACCGCACCGCGGATGGAATTGCCTCCGGTCAAGCTGCCGAACCGGCTGCAACGGATGGTCGGACGCGACGAGGAGATGGCCGCCATCTCCGACAAGCTCCTCAACTCGCGCTTCGTCACGATCGCCGGACCAGGCGGCGTCGGCAAGACCGCCGTCGCGGTGGCGATCGCCCACGAGCTGCTCGAGACATTCTCCGATGCCGCGCACTTCGTGGACCTTGCCGCACTCAGCGATCCCGATCTCGTGATCACCTCGATCCTGCTGATGCTTGGCTTGCCGGCCCAGACCGACGATCCCCTGCCCGCGCTGCTCGCGCATGTCAGGGACAAGCGGATGCTGCTGATCCTCGACAATTGCGAGCATGTCATCGTCGCGGCGGCGCCGCTGGCCTCGGAGATCTTCCACGCTGCGCCGGATGTCCATATCCTCGCCACCAGCCGCGAAGCCCTGCGCGTCGAGGGCGAGCAGGTCTATCGACTGGCACCGCTCGCGGTTCCGCCCGAGGGCTCGGGTCTGACGGTCGCCGCGGCACAGACCTACCCCGCACTTCAACTCTTCTTCGAACGTGCCATGGCCGGCGGCGCGCAGATCGCGCTCGACGATGCCAATGCCGCGATCATCGCGCGGATCTGCCGCCAGCTGGACGGCATGGCTCTGTCGATCGAGCTCGCCGCCGGCCGGGTCGAAGCTTACGGCCTGGAGCAGACGGCCGCGCTGCTCGACGAGCGCCTCAATCTGCTCTGGCAGAGCCAACGCACCGCGCCGCCGCGGCAGAAGACGTTGCAGGCGACACTGGACTGGAGCTACGGGCTCCTGTCCGACGTCGAGCGCCTCGTGCTGCGGAGGCTGGCGGTCTTCGTAGGCCACTTCACTATCGACGCGGCACTCGAGGTCGTGACGGATGAGCGCGCCGATCGCTCCCACCTGTTCGGTGCCATCGACAGTCTCGTCGCCAAATCGATGGTCGCACCGCGGCCGATCGGCGCGATGATGCGCTATCGTCTGCTCGATACCACGCGCGCCTATCTGCTCGAGATCGAGCCGAACGACGCCGCGCTCGCCGCCCGCCACGCGAGCTACTACCGGCGATGGCTGGAACAGGCCGGCAGAACATGGGCGGCAACGCCGAACGCCGACGAACGGGCGATCCACTTCTCCGCGCTTCACAACGTGCGTGCCGCGCTGGACTGGTGTTTTGGCGCGGGCGGCGACCCCAACACCGGCATTGCGCTCGCCGCCGCGGCAGCGCCGATCTTCCTCGCGATGTCCCTCCTGACCGAATGCCGGCGCTGGTCGGAACGGGCGCTGCTTGCGATTGCCCCCTCCTCGCGCGGCGGCGCCGAGGAAATGCACATCCAGGCTGCCCTCGGACTGAGCCTGATGTTCACGCGCGGCGGCAGCGAGGCGGCACGCGTGGCCTTGAACAGGAGCCTTGCGATCGCCGAGGCGCGCGGCGACGCGCCGAACCAGCTCCAGCTGCTCGGCCGCATGCACATCTTCCACGAACGGATGGGACAGTTCGACGCCGCGCTTGGCTACGCGCAGCAGAGCCTTGCGGTCGCGAGGTCGCTCGGCGATCCCGGCTCGACCGCCCTCGCCCATTCGCTCCTCGGAGTTTCGCTCCACCTGGCCGGCGAGCATCGCGACGCGCTGAAGATGCTGGAGGTCGCCTGGCAAGCGCCGGGCACGGAACGAATCAGCACGATTCACGGCTTCGATCATCGCAACCGGGCCGGCATCACGCTGGCGCGCGAACTCTGGCTGCAGGGCCGGCCCGCGGACGCACTGCAACTGGCGCAACAGACGGTCGCCGAGGCCACGCAGATGGAGCACCCGATCACGCTCTGCATCGCGCTGATCTGGGCGGTCTCGATCTCGCTCTGGGGCGGCGATCTCGACGGCGCAGAAGAGAGCATCGACCAGTTCATCGCACATGCCGAATCTCGGTCGATGGGTCCCTATCTCGTGGTGGGCCGCGGCGTGAAAGGCGAGCTGGCGATCCGGCGGGGAGACGCCGCGCATGGCGTCGAGACAATCAGGGCTTGCCTGCGCGAGCTCCACGAGGCCGGCTACGAACTGCTCACCACGACCTTCAACATCGCGCTGGTTCAGGGCTTGCTGGCGCTTGGACAGTTCGAGCAGAGCGCGGGCCTGATCGACGATGCGATCCGGCTCGTCGAGCAGAGCGGCGATCATCTCTACATGCCCGAGCTGTTGCGGATGAAGGGCAAGGTCCTGCTGTCGTCGCCGCAGCCCGGGGCTGAGCAAGCAGAGGTCTACCTGATGCAATCCCTGGGTTTGAGCCGCCGCCAAGGCGCCACAGCCTGGGAGCTGCGCGCCGCGATCGATCTCGGCGGACTATTTGCCGAACGCGGGCAGCGCGAGGATGCGAGGCAATTGCTCCAATCGTCCCTCGAGGACTTTGCCGAGGGCTCGGAAACGGCGGATATCAGAGCGGCCAACGTACTTTTGAGCACACTGTAGCGGCCTCACGCCGTCGGCGAGCCCTGCGTCCACTGGCCGCCGGCGATCTTTGCGGCGGCGATTACGGCCTGGGTGCGGCTTTCGACGCCGAGCTTTTGCAGGATGGCCGAGACATGCGCCTTGATGGTGGCCTCGGAGACGCCGAGCTCGTAGGCGATCTGCTTGTTGAGAAGGCCCTCCGACAGCATCATGAGGACCCGGACCTGCTGCGGCGTCAGCGTCACCAGGCGGTCGCGCAGGCGCGTCATGTCGGGGTCGGACGCGGCGGACAGATCGGTGTCGGCGGGAACCCAGACGTCGCCGTCCATCACCTTGAGGATGGCGTCACGCAACGTCTCGACGCCGAAACGCTTTGGAATGAAGCCGGACGCGCCGAAATCGAGCGAGCGGCGGATCGTGGTGCTGTCGTCGGACGCCGAGACGATCACGACCGGAATCGCCGGATATTGCGCGCGCAGATAGATCAGACCCGAAAAGCCGGAGATCCCGGGCATCGAGAGGTCGAGCAGGATCAGGTCGACCTCGGAGGTCTGCTCCAGCAGCCCGGTCAGGTCCTCGAACGATCCGGCCTCGTCAATCCTGGCCGACGGGAGAACACCTGCCACCGCCTGTCGCAGCGCATCGCGGAACAAGGGATGGTCATCGGCGATGACGAGGTGGGTGCTTGCATTCGCTGTTGCAGTCATCTGTTCCGCAGGCCGACGAAAGATCGGGAAAGAATATCAACTCGTTGCTGATCAAGCAGCAATTGACGATTGTTCACTGACTGGAGCCGTCTTGCAAGGCAACCTTGCGCCCGCACTCGCAAGGCAGTTAATCACGGCTGCGAACCAATTGATGCTGCAGCGCAAAAAGCCGCTGACGGGTCTCATCAATCCCTGAACAGCAGGTCTCGGGTCAAAGAGCTATGGCTGATTTTGGGTGACGCGGCCTGATCAGGCGGCGTGGCTTTCAGTGTTCGGAATGACTTCGATTCCGTCGATGAACTTTACACCGGCGATGACTTTCGGCAACTGGTTCGTGCTCTTCAATCGCCGCCAGGTCTTCGATGCGGCGTCGATGAGCTTGAACACCATCAGCTTCGCAGTTTGTTGCGACAGCGATCCCTTGGTCCGCACCGTTCGGTGGCGCACCGTGGCGAAGACGCTCTCGATCGGGTTCGAGCTGCGTAGGTGGATCCAGTGCTCAGCAGGGAAGTCGAAGAAGGCGAGCAGCGCATGGCGATCCTTGATCAGGCACTCCACCGCACGTCCGTATTTGACGTGGTATTTCTCGACGAAGACGTCGATCGCGGTTTCAGCTTCGGCCCGGTGTGGGGCCAGATAGATGTTCCGCAGGTCGTTCTTCATGGGGCCCTGCACGGATTTGGCGACCTTGTCGAGTACGTTGCTCACTTTATGGCACCAGCATCGTTGGTGCCGCGTGCCGGGAAAGGCCTCGTCCAGTGCCTTCCAGAAGCCGAGGGCGCCGTCGCCGATGGCGAGTTGCGGGGCAATCCGTAACCCGCGTTGCCGCAGGTCGATCAGGAGTTCGCGCCAGCTCTGCGCGCTCTCGCGCACGCCGACCTGGAAGCCGATCAGCTCCTTCTTGCCTTCCGGCGTGGTGCCAATCAGCACCAGCATGCATTCGCTGTGATCTTCCATGCGGGCCTGCAGGTACACGCCATCGGCCCAGATGTAGACATAGCGACGCGCCGACAGATCGCGTCTCTGCCAGCGTTCGTACTCGACCTGCCAATCGGCCTTCAGGCCGGCGATCACCGAAGGCGACAGGTTCGGCGCATCCTTGCCGAGCAGCGCCGAGAGCGCCTCCTGGAAGTCGCCGGTCGAGATGCCGCGCAAATAGAGGACCGGGATCAAGGCATCCAGGCTCTTCGTCCGCCGCGCCCATAGCGGCAGGATTGCCGAACTGAAGCGGAGGCGGTCGCCTGGCCCGCTCGCTCCGCGGTCGCGGACCTTGGGACGAGCGACCTCCACCGGACCGATGCCGGTCGCAATCTCGCGCACCGGACCGTGCCCATGTCGGACCAGGCGCGCTCGACCGTCGGGCAGCGTCAGATTGGCCGTGCTGGCCAGAAACGCGCCAACCTCGATCTCGATCGCCCTGGCAAGCAGGTCCCGCGCGCCGGCACGAACGATATCGGTCAGTGGATCATCAACCGCGGACGGCTGACGGAAAGCAAGAACATTGGTAGTCTCGGTCATGGCGTATCGCTCTCCTCGAGAGGTTCTGGCAGGCTCGTCACCCGCCTCGATACGCCGCCTTCCTCACACCGTCATCACCCAGATTCCGCCATAGCTCCGGGTCAAATCATCGATCACGGTGACCGCTTGAAGCGCTGCCCTCAATCGCTCGCGGTCACGGGCCGACAATCGCTTGACCAACACCGCATTGGAGGGCGGCGTCCCCTCCGCCACATCCGCAATCTGTTGCGACACGATCAGCTCCAGAAAGACACCATGGGCCTCGTCGAGCGCATCGAGATCGGTGTCGCCACGGCCAACCACGGCCTTCACACCCGCGAGTCGCTGCGATGTCGACCGGCCCATCACATGGTAGCGAATCGCCATCGCACGCGCTGCAGCGACCAGGCCGAACAGCCCTGCCGCCTTGAGGTCGATGCGACCGCCTTCAGTGCGGATGCCGCCGAAGAATTTCAGGCTCGCAGGAACGCTGATCCCCTCGACCAGAAGCTTGGCGAAAGCGACCTGCCCCTCGGCTGCCGCGAAGGCCGCCTGCCTGACGGAGACGGCAAGGCTGCCGTCGCCATGAACGGCCCGGAGATCGAAGAAGATATCCACCGACAACAGATCCTTTGGACTGGAGCGCCAGACCCAGTGCTCGATGCGGTCCCGCCACGTTGCAACAGAGCCGCGCCAGGGCGGATTTTTCGCCATGACGCCCCCCTTGCAATAGGGCACACCGGCCTCGTGCAGAATATCTGCAACGTGCGCCCCGAACGCCTCAAACCAGCGATCCTCGCCGCCTCCCGGTTCGCCTTGCTCGAAGATCACGGCATTGTCCTGATCCATCGCCAGCAGGCTTTCGCCGCGTCCGGCAGACCCGAGCACGACCAGCGTGTATGGGGTTGGGGGGTCGCCCTCGCCGCGTTCCCGCATGAGCCGCTCGGCAATCACGGCGGCCTGACGGGTGAGGGCGCAGAGCTCGCTGGAAATCACGTCCGCAACCTGACGGCCGGACAATCCTTCCGCCAGGAGCACCTCTGCAACCCGCGGCAGCTTCGCCCAGGCCAGCGCCAATGCCTGCGTATCCGCGGCATCCTCGATCTCGTCCCCGAGCGAGATGGCCTCCCCTGCCCGCAGACGCAGCAGGTCCCGCGCGGACAACGCACCGACCACCCGGCCGGCCTCATCGACAACGCCGAGATGACGGGTCTTGAGCCGATTCATCCGGCCAATCGCGCGATAGACGAGCGCGTCCTCGGGAATCGACGCCAGCGGCCTGCTCATGATCCGGTGCACCGGCAGCTCCAGCGCCGGGGCACCGAGCCGGGCGATCGCCCGCAGCACGTCGCGCTCGGTAACGATCCCGGCCTCGACGGCCTTGACGTCGTCTGCGGCCGTATCCGGCGCGCCGACGTACACAGCCGATATTCTCTCGCTCGTCATTCGCTCCAGGGCGTCGCCTACCAGAACGTCCGCACCGACGAAAATGGCGGGATACCGCATGATGTCGCGGTTGCGGTGGCGATAGGCATAGGCGTCGAACCGCTTCAGCGTTTGTTCTGCATCGATGCGGGCTGTCGCTTCGACCGCCTCGATCCAGCCCATCCGCACCTGATCGTCGAGCACGGCGGTGAGCGCGCGACAGACCCGCTCGGCTTGAACAACGGTCCGGATGCCGTGCTCGCGCAGCCTCGGCAGCAGCGCCAGGAAGATCCGTGCCGTCGTGATCGCATCGCCGAGAGCGGAATGCCGACCGGCCACGTCAATGCCAAGCCAGGCCGCAAGATTCTCCAGCTGGTATCCGCCGAGGTCCGGCGCAACGATCTCCGCGAGCAGTCTGGTATCGAGCGTTCGAGGCCGGGACCATGGCAATCCCGCCAGATCGCATTCGCGCTTCAGGACCGCCAGATCGAAACCGATCATGTGCCCGATGACGACCGCCCGGCCGAGGAACGCCTCGAAACTTGGCCAGACATCCACAAACAGCGGCGATTCAGCGACCGTGGCATCATCGATGCCGTGAATGCGCGTCGTCTCCGCTGGGATCAGTTGATCGGCCGGCCGCAGCAATTGAACGAACGAACCGCCGTCGACCAGCTTTCCGGCCGACAGACGCACGCCGGCAAGCTCGATCACCCGCGCCTTGCGCGGATCGAGCCCGGTCGTTTCGGCATCGATGACAACGGCGTCGAGCGACAAAAGCGGGGCAGCACCACTTGTCGTATCCATTGTCCTCCCTCGGAAGGCCCGGACCGTGCGATGCCGGCCGGCAAACCGGGCATTGGCAGAAGCCGGGCGATCCTACGCCAGCAGCGTGTTGGTCACCGCAGCCGCATCGATGCGATCGACCAACTCGTCATGGATGTTGCACAGGCTGACGCGCAGGTAATTGCGTATCGTCTCGAAATCCCGTCCGCGCAGTTTTTCGTGGATCGGCATCATCGCAAAATAGGTTTCCGCCAGCGGCTCGGGAATGTCCATCACGCGCTTGGGCGCATGCCCGCCAACGAGGTCGAGCCGCTGCTCCAGCTCGCGCCGGGCCTGAAACCAGCCATCCTCGCCGATCGACGGCGGCACTGGATAGCGGTCGAAAACAGAGAGGACGACGAGGATCATCTGGTCGAGAACCGCCCGGCGCTGCATGCCGGCATGTGGGCGCAATACCCCCTCGACCATCTCGCCGACCATCGCAAGCCCGAGCGGATAAGCCTGCCAGCGCGAACGTTCGACGGCTAGTGCAAACCCTTCCTCGGCAAACAGCACCTTGGCGTAGTGGCCGGCGCGGGCACGCGAATACTCGTAGATGCCCTTCTGCGCGATGAACGCAGATTGTGCGTCGATGAAGTCGGCAAGCGCCTCGCGGTCGCCAATCGGCGGCCGGGGACGAAAGAATTTTTGCAGCAGCTTCATCGCAGTCCGATCCTGCCAGACGGAAACGCCGTGCTATCCCGCGCTCGCCGCGCCCGAATTGTCAACGGCCGCAACGCTGTTCGCATCCGCAGCATCGGTTCCCTCCGAAAGTATTATAAAGACCTCGGCACTCCTGATGTTAGCCTGCGACATTCCAAATTGGCGAAAGACCGGTTGGAAGGCGGCACGGGGGGGGCCGCAGCGACGGGTATGCAACCCCTCGATTCCTCCGGCTCGCATGCCGGAGTGCTGACAGAGGAAATGCAGCCCATGCCAGACTCCCACAATCTCAGAGAACGAGAAGAAGCCCACTGGCGGAAGACCTCGCGCCTGATGCTGATCAACCTCGGCATCTGGTTCTTCTTCGGATACGTCATCCACATGTTCGTGGTTCCGCTCAACACCATCCAGTTGCCGATCCTTGGCTTCCCGCTCGGCTTCTATATGGCCGCGCAGGGTTCGCTGATTGCCTTCGTGGTCATCCTGTTCGTGTTCGCCAGACAGCAGGACAAGATCGACCGAGAATTCGGCTTTGCAGAAGACGACTAGGGGGGATTGAACATGGCTACGCAGGCCTCAACCGGCGGCTCTGACTTTCTCAGCAACCTTGGGCGGATCTACGGCTTCTACACCGGTGGATTCGTCGCGTTTGTGCTTCTGCTCGCCGTCCTCGAGATGATCGGGGTGCCGAACAAGGTCCTCGGCTACCTGTTCGTGTTCTTCACGCTCGCGGTCTACGCCATCATCGGCATTCTGTCGCGAACGGCACAAGTTTCGGAATACTACGTGGCAGGCCGCAGCGTGCCGGCGTTCTACAACGGCATGGCCACCGGTGCCGACTGGATGTCGGCAGCGTCGTTCGTCGGCATGGCGGGCACGCTGTTCCTGCTCGGCTATGACGGACTTGCCTGGGTGCTCGGATGGACCGGCGGCTTCGTGCTGGTCTCCATCCTGATCGGGCCTTATCTGCGCAAATTCGGCGCCTATACGGTGCCGGACTTTCTGTCCTTCCGTTATGGCGGCAATTTCGCCCGGGGGCTGGGCGTTATCGTGCTCGTCGCCTGCTCGTTCACCTATGTGACGGCGCAGATCTACGGCACGGGCATCATTGCCTCGCGCTTCCTTGGAATGCAGTTCGAGCTCGCAGTTTTCGCAGGACTGGTCGGCATCCTGGTTTGCTCGATGCTGGGCGGCATGCGCGCGGTGACCTGGACGCAGGTGGCCCAATACATCGTGCTGATCATAGCCTACCTGACACCGATCGTGATCCTGTCGACCAAGATCTACGGGATACCGATTCCCCAGCTGACCTATGGACACGCGATCGCGGACATCACGGCGCGCGAACAGGAGATGCTCGCCAACGGACTAGCGGCGGCAGCAAGCCTCAAGCCGCACATTCAGCCGTTCCTCAGCTATAGTCCGCTGAACTTCTTCGCGATCATCCTGTGCATGATGGTCGGCACGGCCTCGCTGCCGCACATCCTGATGCGCTACTTCACGACACCGTCGGTGCGTGAGGCGCGGCAATCCGTGGCATGGTCGCTGCTGTTCATCTTCCTCCTGTACTTCTCGGCGCCTGCCTACGCGGCGTTCTCGAAACTGGAGGTGTACACGAACATCATCGGCCGCGATCTGTCCGCGATCAGACCCTGGCTGTTCAGCTGGGGCGAGCTCGGGCTGATCCAGATCTGCGGCAAGAACGCCGTCAACATCGACGCCGTCATTGCCGCGTGCAAGGCCGTTGCCGGTCACCCCGGTGTGGTCCGGCTGCAGGACTTCGTCATCAACACCGACGTGATCGTGCTCTCGACACCGGAGATCGCGGGGCTTCCCTACGTGATCTCCGGCCTCGTCGCGGCCGGCGGCCTGGCTGCGGCTCTGTCCACCGCCGACGGGTTGCTGCTCGCGATTGCGAACGCATTGTCGCATGACGTCTACTACAAGATGATCGATCCGAACGCGCCGACGGCACGCCGGTTGATCATCGCGCGCGTGCTGCTGCTGGCGGTCGCCGTCGTTGCTGCGGCGACGGCCGCCACCAAGCCCGGGGATATCCTGGCCATGGTCGGCTGGGCGTTCTCCCTGGCGATGGCAGGCAACTTCCCGGCGCTCGTGATGGGCGTCTGGTGGAAGCGCACGACGTCCGCAGGCGCGGTCTGCGGCATCATCGCCGGGTTCGGGCTCTGCCTGTTCTACCTCGTGACCACGCGCTATTTCCCGGGCGCGGGCGTCAAGTATTTCGGCATGACGTCGCTGCTCAATCCGGCCACCGGCGCGCCACTCGTCGACATCGCCAAGGCCATGGCGTTGCCCAACGCGATGGAGAGTTGGCCGACACTGGCCCACCCGCTGGCCAACAAGGTGGGGTGGTTCAACCTCAACAACATCGCCTGCGGCTTGCTGGGTGCGCCCTTCGGCTTCGCCGTGATCGTCATCGTGAGCCTGCTGGGACGGGCGCCGTCGCGGGAAATGCAGGCCTATGTCGACGAGATTCGCAAGCCGCGAGGCCGCACGGTGCTCGAAGAGAAAACCACCTGAGCGGATCGGATCGATTGCGACAACGGGGCCTTGCGAGGCCCCGTTTTTGTTTGCGACCGGTGGCGCTCGCTTGCCCCGAACCGTCTGCCTTGACATTGTTGCGTGCGGAAGCTGGCGCAGAATACCCGACGGCGTGGACGGAGCGAGCGACCCTCGCAAGACCATGCTGCTTCCAGAGCGAGGCCCGGAGGAGGATAGATTTTGGACATTGCCGACTCGTTCGCCAGATACTGGTATTTTCACCTGCCGAACTTCGTTCTGGCGGCACTGATGTACACCATGCTCGGCCGCTTCCTGCTCGGCCTCTTCGTCGACGCCGACTCGCCAAACTATATCTGGCGCTTCTTCTGCCGCTTCACCGATCCGGTGCTCACCGCCATTGCAACCGTCACGCCGAAGGCAGTTCCTCCAGCCGTCGTGTGGCTGTTCGGTTTTGTCTGGATGTTCTGGTTGCGGATCGTGCTCCACTACACATTGCTCGTGCTCAATCTCGCGCCGCGGCTAGCGGGAGGAGGATCATGAGCCGCAACTTCTTCCTGATCGGTATTGCCTTCTTCGGAATGATCAACGGCCTCTTCAACCAGCTTTGGCTGATCTTCGCCTTGCTCTATGTCCAGCCGCTCGCAGGCCCTCTTCTGTTCGGAAGCATGTCGCTGACGCTGATGTTCGCCTCGCTGATGGTCTCGACTGCCACCGTCATCCTGGGCGGCATTCCCGCCGCCATCTACGAACGCGTCACCGGCGCACCGGAGTCGAACGGCGTCTCGCTTTGGATCTGGCTGGCCGGCACGGCGATTCTGGCGCTCCCCGCCGCCGGCAATTTCATCAGCATCGGCCTCTGAACGACGGGCGGGAACCATTGAAGGCAGGCCCCGCAGGGACTACCCTAGGCCGCATCCCGATCCTCTCGATCCCAATGAGCCAGGCGACGGAGTCCCTCCTCATGGAAGAAATGCGCCGCATCGCCTTTGAAACGGTCCTGCGCGCGTGCGGATTTGCCTCCCTCGCCATATTCTGCGTCATGATCGGCCTTTCGTTTCTGCCGGGCTCCGCGTTTCAGGCGGGAGGCTTTCTGAGCCTGATCATGACACTGGTGCTTCTCCTGAAGGCGGAGGAAGCGCGGACCAAAGACCACCGCCGCACCGAGATGTGGCTGTATCTTCCAAAAGACAGGCGCCCGCCTCAGCCGCATGCACAAAAAACAGTCTCAGCGGTGATGCGCGAGACCTATCTGGTGTTTGCATACTGGTCTGCGCTGGTGTCCGTCGTGATGTGGATTGTCGCGGTGGGCTTTTCCGTCCTTGGACTTTAGTTTGAGGCTGCAGACCCCACGGTATTTCGTTCCCGCGGCTCCGTGATTTCCCGTCCGATATCTCCACGGTGCTCCCGATTCGCGTCGAAAGTACTATTGGGCCGGATGCGGTAGGCATGTAATTGCTCGCCATCGATTGGTGGCGCGCCCGCGTGGCGCGGATCGGTTCTTGAAAAGAAAACAAGCGGGAGCGAATCGGATGACGACAGTAACTGCAACATCTGCACCATCTGCCGGGGCCGGCATGACGAAGGACGAACGGTTCGTCATTCTCGCCTCCTCGCTCGGTACCGTGTTCGAGTGGTACGATTTCTATCTCTACGGTTCGCTGGCAAGCATCATCGGCGCCCAGTTCTTCTCGGCCTATCCGCCCGCAACCCGCGACATCTTCGCGTTGCTGGCGTTCGCCGCCGGCTTCCTGGTTCGCCCCTTCGGCGCCATCGTGTTCGGCCGCATCGGCGACATCGTCGGCCGCAAATACACCTTCCTCGTCACCATCCTGATCATGGGTCTGTCGACCTTCATCGTCGGCCTGCTGCCCAACGCCGCGACCATCGGCATCGCGGCGCCGATCATCCTGATTATCTTGCGTCTTGCCCAGGGTCTGGCGCTCGGCGGTGAATACGGCGGTGCTGCGACCTACGTCGCGGAGCATGCGCCGAACGGCAAGCGCGGCTACTACACCTCCTTCATCCAGACCACTGCGACGCTCGGCCTGTTCCTGTCGCTGCTCGTGATCCTGTTCACCCGTTCCGCGCTCGGCGAAGCGGACTTCGCGGCCTGGGGCTGGCGCATTCCGTTCCTGGTGTCGGTGCTGCTGCTCGGAATCTCGGTCTGGATCCGGCTTCGCCTCAACGAATCGCCGATCTTCCAGAAGATGAAGGACGAAGGGAAGGGTTCGAAGGCGCCGCTGACGGAAGCCTTCGGCAACTGGCAGAACGGCAAGCTCGTGCTGCTCGCCCTGCTCGGCGGCGTGATGGGCCAGGGCGTGGTCTGGTACACCGGCCAGTTCTACGCGCTGTTCTTCCTGCAATCGATCCTGAAGGTCGACGGCTATACCGCCAACCTGCTGATCGCCTGGTCGCTGCTGCTCGGCACCGGCTTCTTCATCGTATTCGGCATGCTGTCCGACAAGATCGGCCGCAAGCCGATCATTCTCGGCGGCTGCCTGATCGCGGCGCTGACCTTCTTCCCGATCTTCAAGATGATCACCACCAACGCCAACCCGGCGCTGGAGAAGGCCATCGAGCAGACCAAGGTCGAAGTGGTCGCCAATCCGGCGGACTGCGGTGACCTGTTCAACCCGGTCGGCACCCGCGTCTTCACCGCACCTTGCGACACCGCGCGCGCCTTCCTGTCGCAGTCGTCGGTCAAGTACTCGACGACATCCGGTCCCGCCGGCTCCGGCGTAAAGATCATGATCAACGGCAAGGAGCTGCCCTACACGAACGCCAAGGACAGCAACCCGGCGGTTCTCGCCGCGGTGCAGGCGGCGGGCTATCCGAAGGCGGGCGACGCCGGCATCGTGAAGATGTCGCATCCGCTCGACATCTTCCGTCCGCAGGTGGCGGCGATCATCGGCCTGCTGTTCATCCTGGTGCTGTTCGTCACCATGGTGTACGGCCCGATCGCGGCGATGCTGGTCGAACTGTTCCCGACCCGCATCCGCTACACCTCGATGTCGCTGCCCTACCACATCGGCAACGGCTGGTTCGGCGGCCTCTTGCCGGCGACCGCCTTCGCCATCGTGGCCTCGACCGGCGACATCTATGCCGGCCTCTGGTATCCGATCATCTTCGCGTCCATCACCGTCGTGATCGGTTTCTTCTTCCTGCCCGAGACCAAGGACGTCGACATCAAGGCGACCTGATCGAAGCAGCGATCGACGACACGAACCGGCCGCGGTCTCCGCGGCCGGTTTTGTTTTGTGCGCTTACTGATTGCTGCCGATGAATTGCAGCACGATCTCGCGGCGGTGCGGGCGGCTGCGATGCTCGACCAGATAGATCGCCTGCCAGGTGCCGAGCGCGAGCTTCCCCTTCAGGACCGGGACCTGGAGCGAAGTCTGCGTCAGCATGGTCTTGATATGCGCGGGCATGTCGTCGGGCCCCTCGGTGTCATGGGTCCAGCCGGCGTTCTCCGGTGCGAGTCGTGACAGTGCCGTGGTGAGATCGACCAGCACGGAGGGATCGGCGTTCTCCTGAATCGTCAGCGAGGCCGAGGTGTGGCGGATGAACAGCGTCAGCGCGCCGTCGCGCGCGCAGGCCTCGACGATGAATTTTGCGGCTTCGCTGGTGAGGTCGGTGAAACCGCGACCGGGGGTCTGCACGGTGAGCAGCGACGATGCGACGGTGGTGGCCTGTACCGAGGATGGCGCTGAATGCGTGACGGACTTGCCTGATGTCATCAAAAATCCCTCAACTCCGGACGCGCCCCCACAAGGGTACGGGGTGGGCAAAGGCGCAAAGCGCCGTGCCCACGTCTTCTCTCGTCCACGTCTTCTCTCATCATCGTGGAAACATGGTGGGCACGGCGCAAGGGCGCCTTTGCCCACCCTACAAGAGCTCAATGCTTTGACCGCGCGAAGGGGGTCTTCAAATCTTGCCCGACACGTCCTTCTGCACGCGGTTGGCCATGTCGATCAGCCGCCGCCAGGCCTTTTCCAGGAACGACATCACGCGATCGACGTCCTGGTCGCTCGGCAGCGGGATCTCGATCTTGCGCTCGCCCTCGGCGGCCTTGGGCTCCGCCTTCTTCAACTGGTCGGATTTCGGCAGGGCCTCGTCGATCTTGCCCGACACCGTCGGCCCAGCCGCGAGTTGTCCCTTCAGCCTCTCGACCTCGGCCTGGAGCCTGCCGATCTCGGCGTCGAGTGCGGTCCGCTCGTCGGGCACCGCGTAGCAGGCCCAGCCGGCGTCGTTCTTGGTGCAGGTCGATACCGTGCCGGTGCGCGTATCGAGCCGCAGCACGCCCTCGGCGATGGGCGTCATGCTGTAGCGGCCATTTTCGCCGTCGGGCGCGGATTGGGCGGCCACGAGGCCGCCGCTGACGACCATCACCGCGGCGGCCGCCGCAAGCCATGATGTTGTGGATGACGTCGCTGGTCTCATCGCCCTCTCCGCCACGGCACCGGTGCGGCTTTTGTGCAATTCTACACCCGCGTCAGGCAATCCGCCGCCAAAAACCCGCCTCTGAAATCAACGAACGCGGTGGCTTCTTTGATCCAGGCGGTGAGGCGAAAGGACAGCCGCGTCCGCCGATCGTGAGGAGACCTGCTGCGGTGCGGCGTCACGCTGTGCGCAGCGCTGCCGCGCACGCCGATATCATCAAATAAATCAGCCACATAACCGAAAGCGACGCAATCGTGACTTGGCTTGACTTGATTATGGGCCATCAGTATGGTCCGCGCGGCTTTTGAGGGTGACGGGCGCAATTTCCATTCAGCCGCAGCGTTTCGGGTCTTCGTTGCATGACACAGGGCACGGGACACGGCGACGATGGAGATCGCGATAAATCGTCCGAGGAAGCCGCGCTTTCCGAACGGCTCGGAAGTCTTGATCAGCGGTTGTCCGAATTTCGCGACCGCCGTACCAAGACCGAGCAACCCGCAGGTGACGGTGGAGACAGAGCGGCCAGAGCCTCGGCGATGGCGCTTGGTTTCCGGTTATCCTCGGAGTTGATCGCCGGCGTCGCTGTCGGAGCGGGGATTGGCTGGGGGTTCGACCGCTTGCTGTCGACGTCGCCCTTCGGATTTATCGTGTTCCTGCTGCTGGGCTTCGTGGCTGGCGTGGTGAATGTGGTGAGAACGGCGGGCGCGGGTCAAAACAGGCGCGGCGATTCCTAGCGGATCCCACCAGGAGGAATGATCGTGCCGGCCTCGCCGGTACGGGCCGGCCCGGCCGGCAGACCGAGACCCGCCGGCATTGCCCGGCAGACCAAGAGATGCCGCGCTGATGAAAATCGATCCGATCCACCAGTTCAACATCGAGCCTCTCTTCACCCTGGGCCACATCGGCAATCACACGATCGCCTTCACCAATTCGTCGCTCTACATGCTGGTGGCGGTGGCTATCATCTCGATCCTGATGCTTGCCAGCGGCACGCAGCTGGTTCCCGGGCGCCTCCAGTCGGTCGCTGAAATCTCCTACGAATTCGTCGCCTCGACCATCCGTTCGACGGCCGGCGCGGAAGGCATGAAGTTCTTCCCGCTGATCTTCTCGCTGTTCATGTTCATCTGCGTCTCGAACCTGGTCGGCATCATCCCCTACACCTTCACGGTGTCGAGCCATCTGATCGTTACCGCGGCGCTCGCGCTGCTGGTGTTCTTCACGGTCCTGATCTACGGCCTCTACAAGAACGGCCTGAAATTCTTCAAGATCTTCGTTCCCCACGGCGTCCCCATCTACATCCTGCCGCTGGTCATGTTCATCGAGATCCTGTCGTTCTTCCTGCGGCCGGTCTCCCACAGCGTTCGTCTCTTCGCCAACATGCTGGCCGGCCACATCGCGCTGAAGGTGTTCGCGGGCTTCGTCGCCATGCTCGGCTTCTCGCTCGGCGCCATAGGCTGGATCGGCGGCGTGCTGCCGCTGGCGCTCACGGTCGCGCTGACCTCGCTGGAAATCCTGGTCGCGTTCCTCCAGGCCTATGTGTTCGCGATCCTGACCTGCATCTACCTCAACGACGCCATTCATCCGGGACACTGAGCGGTCCGGGGAATTTCCACCCACAACCCCATCTTTCTTCCAAGGAGTCTAAAATGGATCCGGCAGCAGCAAAACTTATCGGCGCGGGCATCGCGTGCATCGGCATGGGCGGTGCGGGCGTCGGCGTGGGCGTGATCTTCGGCAACTACCTCGCCGCAGCCGTGCGCAACCCGTCGGCCGCTCAGGGCCAGTTCGGCAACCTGATCTTCGGCTTCGCCGTGACCGAAGCGCTCGGCATCTTCTCGCTGCTGATCGCGCTGCTGCTGCTGTTCGTTCCGCTCTGAGGACGACGTTTTTCGCGCCGTTCCAGTCCTTGGAACGGCGCGTGTGACAGCAACAGGAGAACTCCATGGCTGAGAGTCATGGCGGCGCGAAAGGTCCGGCGGCGGGCGCTCACACCGAGGCTGACGGTGGTCACCACGGTGGCGGTTTTCCGCCGTTCGAGAGCAGCAGCTTCGCTTCACAGCTGGTGTCGCTCGCGATCTTCTTCGTCCTGCTTTACGTGATCGTGTCCAAGCTCGCCCTGCCGCGCATCGGCGGTGCGATCGAGGCGCGTCAGAACAAGATCGAGGGCGACCTCGCCGAAGCGCAGAAGCTGAAGGACCAGTCCGACGCAGCGCTGAAGGCCTATGAAAGCGAGCTCGCTTCGGCGCGCACGCGGGCGCAGGCGATCGGCAACGAATCCCGCGACAAGGCGAATGCGCAGGCGGAAGCTGAGCGCAAGGTGCTGGAAGAACAATTGGCGGCCAAGCTCGCCGGGGCGGAGAAGACCATCGCCTCGACCCGCGCCGCCGCCATGAGCAACGTCCGCGGTATCGCGGCCGATGCGGCAGGTCAGATCGTGCAACAGCTCACCGGCGTCGTTCCGGACGCCGCGTCGGTCAATGCCGCGGTCGATGCGTCCTTGAAGGGTTAGTCGAGATGTTCTTCGAACCTGAATTTTGGGTCGCCGTCGCCTTCGTGATCCTGATGGTCGTGTTCGGCTATCTCGGGGTCTTCAAGACGGCGATGACGGCGCTGGATCATCGCGCCGAACGCATCAAGGCCGAGCTCGACGACGCCGCGCGCCTCAAGCAGGAGGCGGCCAAGGTGCTCGCCGACTACAAGTCGCGCAGTGCCATGGCCGAGCGCGAGGCTGCCGACATCATCGCCAACGCCAGGGCCGAAGCCGAGCGCATCGCGACCGAGGCCAAGGCGAAGATGGAAGACTTCGTGGCCCGCCGGACCAAGACTGCGGAGAGCAAGATCGCGCTCGCCGAGGCCCAGGCGCTGGCCGACGTCCGCGCCGCAGCCGCGGAAGCCGCCGTCCAGGCCGCTTCCACGATCCTGTCGCAGTCGGTCAGAGGCCAGGTCGCCGACGACCTGCTCGCCAAGGGCATCAACGAAGTCAGGCAGAAGCTGAACTGAGGGGTGCGCTCTCATCAATCAAAAAGCCGGCGCGATGAGCGCCGGCTTTTTTGTTGTCTGAACGACCTCGTGTCCCGGACGCGGCGCGGCATGCAATGACGCGACGCTCAGCCGGGACCCAGTTATGCCGCGGCGTGGGCCCCGGACGAAGCCTCACCCTACTTCTTCTTCCGCGCCTTCGGCTCGGGCGAGAGCGCCTGCGGGTCGAAGCCGACATAGAAGATGTAGGAATCGGCATCCTTGGCCGAGGGCACCGGATAGCTCAGATCCTCGGCGACAAAGGTGAAGGGCACGCTGCCGCCCTCCGACATCGCGACCGTGGTCCGGTAGGCCTTCGAGGCGATCACCTTCTCGCCGACGCCGCCCTGCACCACCGCGATGCGCAATGGGACGTCGACCGTAGCAGGCGCACCGGCGGGACCAGCGATGACGCGGCCCTGGATTCCGATCCGGGCGGTGATGTCGCCGCCGCTCCGGGCGCATTCGCGCGCCATTTTGGTGATCGTGGCCTGGAAGCGGATGTCGTTACCGACGGCCTGCTTGCCGTTCGCACCGATGGCGTAGGTAGAGGCGCCGGCGCGCACGGTGACCTGCGGGCAATCGAGCTCGTCGTCGGCCGGCTGGCCGGGCGCGGGCGCCGGATTGGGCTGCGCCGGCTCGTCCGACTTGCCGCCGAACAGGCTCTTGAAGCGGTCGCTCAAGGATTGGGCCGCCACCGGCGAGACGCACACGAGCGCAATCGACAGCGCCAACGCGACCGCTGTCCCCCGCCGCAACGCCTTCCGCGATGACCGAAGCTCCTTCACCATCGACACCCATACTCCATCACAAGATCCGGACCCAACCACACCGGCCGGCCCGCGCCGTTATATCGTCAAAATCGGCGAACCCAAGGCAGCAAAAAGGTGGCAAGCAGGGAGACCTAGCCCTCACGGGATGGCAGCTCAGCCGCGGAAATCCTCGTGCAGCAGGCCGAACAGCAGGTGATCCTGCCAGACCCCGTTGATGCAGAGATAGCGGCGCGCCAAGCCCTCGCGCGAGAAGCCGCACTTCTCCAGCACCCGGATCGACGGCGCATTGGTGGGGATGCAGGCGGCCTCGACCCGGTGCAGATTGAGCTCGCCGAACAGCGTCGGCAGCAGCACCCGCAGCGCGGCCGTCATGTAGCCGCGATGGGCATGAGGCTGGCCGACCCAATAGCCGATGGTGCCGGCCTGCACGATGCCGCGCCGGACATTGGCAAGCGTGATGCCGCCGACCAGGGCGCCGTCGAGCTCACGGAAGATCAGGAAGGGATAGGAGCGGTCCGCGGCAATGTCCTCGGAATAGCGGCGCAGGCGGCGCCGGAAGCCGGACCGGGTGAGATCGTCGGACGGCCAGATCGGCTCCCAGGGCGTGAGATAGTCGCGGCTGGTTTCGCGCAAATGAGCCCATTGCAGGAAGTCCGACATTTGCGGCGCGCGCAGCAGCAGCCCGTTGCCGCGCGGCGCGAGGGTGGCGGGTCCACTGGATGGCAGGCGAAAGAGGGCCATGGTGATGCTTTCCGGGGTGGGCTCCCTAGCACAGCTCCTAATGCAGCCGCGCCTTGGCGCGCGCCCGGGTCAATCCTTCCGCAAAAGATACTGCCGTGTCCAGACCCCTGCCACTGCCCAATGCGACAACGGCGGGCCGGCTCCGTAACAGCAGCGCACGCGCCGCGTCCCTCGTCGATTCGATGCTGACGGCATCGATCCGGGCCACCAGTTCCTGCGCCGTCTGCGGCCGCCCATAGGCGAGCACATGCCGGGCAAGCTGCTCGGCACGGGAGGAGCAACTCTCCAGGGCCATCAGCAGGCCCGCCTTCATCTGCGCCTTGGCCCGGGCGATCTCGGCCTCGGTCAGCGTCTCCACCGAATCATTCATGATGTCGACCACGACCTCCATCATCTCCGGCGCGTCGGCCGGGTCGGTGCCGGTGTAGAGGCCGAAGAAGCCGGTGTCGGTATAAGGCGCGTGGAAGGTGTAGATGGAGTAGCAGAGGCCGCGCTTCTCGCGCACCTCCTGGAACAGGCGCGACGACATTCCGCCGCCGAGGATGTTGGTGAAGACCTGGAGCGAGAACAGCGACGGGTCGCTCTGCGGCACGCCTTCCAGCGCCAGCGTCAGATGCGCCTGCTCGAGCTCGCGATGCACCACCTTGGTGCCGCCCTTGCCGAATTGAGCGGTTTGCGGCTTCGGCCCCGGCGTCCCCTCGAAGCTGGCAAAGCGTCTCTCGACCTCGGCGACCACCTGGCTGTGATCGACCGCGCCGGCCGCCGCCACCACCATGTCGGGCCCGCGATAATGCGTCGAGAGGTAGCCGCGCAGCATGTCGCGGTTGAAGGCGCGCAGCGTCTTGGCCGTGCCGAGCAGGGAACGGCCCATCGGCTGGTCGGGATAACAGAGCTCGTTCAGATGCTCGAACACGACATCGTCGGGCGTATCCTGCGCGGCACCGATCTCCTGCACGATGACGTTCTTCTCGCGCTCCAGCTCGTCGGGCTCGAAGGCGGGATTGGCGAGGATGTCGGCGAGCACGTCGAGCGCGAGCGGCACGTCGGCCTTCAGCACCCGCGCATAATAGGACGTGGTCTCGGTCGAGGTGCCGGCATTGAGGTCGCCGCCGACCGCCTCGATCTCCTCGACGATCTCGCGCGAAGAGCGCTTGGTCGTGCCCTTGAACGCCATGTGCTCGAGCAGGTGCGAGATACCATGCTCGTTCGGCTTCTCGTCGCGTCCGCCGACGCCGGCCCAGACGCCGAGCGCCGCAGTCTCGAGATGGGGCATCTCGTCGGTGACGACGGTCAGGCCGGAGGCAAGTTTGGTCATCTCGACGCTCATCCGGCAACTCCTTGCTTTGCGGCGCGGCTGACCGACAGCACGAACCGCTCGACCTCGGCCTGATCGTTCTTCATCACCCTCATGTGTTCGGATTTGGTCATCAAGCCGTCCAGCCAGGCCGGCAATTGCGGCCGCTGGCCGCAGGCCGCCTCGACAGCGTCGGGGAATTTGGCCGGATGGGCGGTGGAGAGCACGATGCTCGGCACCCTCGTGTCGGTGGTATCGCGGTCCGCGACAGCAAGCGCCACCGCCGTGTGGGGATCGACCAGTTCGCCTGCTTCGCGCCAGGCGGCGCGGATCGCAGCCGCAGTCTCGGTCTCGTCGGCGCGCCCTGCATCGAACTCCTCGCGGATCGCGGCGAGCGTCGCATCGGGCAGCACGAAACGTCCGGATTGCTTCAGCGACTCCATCAGACGACGCACGCCTGCCGCATCGCGCCGGCTCGCCTCGAACAGCAGCCGCTCGAAATTGGACGAGATCTGGATGTCCATCGACGGCGACGCCGTCGCGTGCACCTCGCGCACCTCGTAGATTCCGGTCTTCAGCGTCCGCGCCAGGATGTCGTTGACGTTGGCGGCGATGCGCAGGGTCCGCACCGGCAGCCCCATGCGCTTGGCGACGTAGCCGGCGAAGATGTCGCCGAAATTGCCTGTCGGCACGACGAAATCGACCGCGCGCGCCGGCGCACCGACGGCAACGGCGGAGGTGAAGTAGTAGACCACCTGGGCGACGATGCGAGCCCAGTTGATGGAATTCACGCCAGACAGCGAGGTCGCGTCGCGGAAGCGGTGGTTGTTGAACATCCCCTTCACGATCGCCTGGCAATCGTCGAAGGTGCCTTCGATGGCGAGCGCATGGACGTTGGCCGCGCCTGTCGAAGTCATCATCCGCCGCTGCACCTCGGAGATGCGGCCGTGCGGAAACAGCACGATGAGATCGACATTCTCGAGTCCCGCAAAGGCTTCGACCGCGGCACCGCCGGTGTCGCCGGAGGTGGCGACCACAATGGTGGTGCGCTGGCCGCGCTTGGCGAGCACATGGTCCATCAGCCGCGAGATCAGCTGCATCGCGACGTCCTTGAAGGCGAGCGTCGGACCGTGGAACAGCTCCAGCACGAACTGGTGCGGCGACATCTGGCGCAGCGGCACCACCGCGGGATGGCGGAAGGTAGCATAGGCCTCGTTCGCCATACGACCAAGCTCGGCATCCGTGATCTCCCCGCCGGCGAAGGGACGAATCACATCGACCGCGACCTCCCAATAGGGGCGGCCGAAGAAGCCGGCGATCGTCTCGGTCGGGAGCTGCGGCCACGTCGCCGGCACATACAGGCCCCCGTCGCGGGCGAGCCCGGTCAGCATCACGTCACAGAAGCCGAGTTCGGGGGCCTCGCCCCGGGTCGAGATATAACGAGTCAAACTGCCCTCCAAAGGCCGGGCCGAACCGAGGCTCGGTCCTTAAGCCTTTGATTTTACGAAATTACTTGATAACAGCCAGAGGCTTTGGGCCACCATAAAGTGTTTTGCGGCATCGGGAAACCGCTTCCGACGCTCCCCCCGCCCAATGAAAAAGGGCTGCGGCATTGCCGCAGCCCTTCTCTTGGAAGGTCTGTCGTTGTGTGCAGACCGGTTTGCTTCGTCGGGATCGCGCCCGTCAAAACTGTTCTGGCAAGCTTTCGTCGCCTGTCACGAAATCGTCAAGGGCCAAAACCGCGCCGGCCGAAGAGTTCCTATTTTTCCCGACCCGTGTCGGGCGCCTACTGGTACAATGCAGCCGGCAACATATTTCGAACTGCTGCTTTTTCCCGAAATATTGCCTGATGCAGGAACGAATACAGATCCGGCCCATTGTGTCCGCGGATGGGCGTGAGCCCGTTGCCCATGCATTGCCCGGCCAACGGCGGCGTCGATCCGTCGACCGAACCGCTGCATTCTGGAGCAGCCGGTTCGGTCGCTGGCAGAAGGTCAGTTCATCCCGATTTCCACTGCGATCCGGATCAGGTCGGAGTGGTTCTTGGCGCCCAGCTTCTGCTTGAGCAGGGATGTGGTGTTGGCCACGGTCTTGTAAGAGATTCCGAGCGCCTCGGCGACCTCGACGATCTTGTCGCCGCGTCCAAGCAGGCGCAGGATTTCGAGCTCCCGCGGCGTCATCTGCGAGGCCGGATTGGCTTTGATGGCCGCACCGGAAAACGTCACGGCTTCCGCAAGCTGCGGCGAGATGAAATTGTCGCCCGCAACCACCTTGCGCACAGCTTTCAGCAGGATCCGGGGATCGTCGCCCTTGGAAACATAGCCCTGCGCCCCGAGCTCGACTGCCCGCACCACGAAAGCCGGATCGTCGTTCATGCTGAACATGATGATCTTGGCGTCGGGATCGTCCTTGCGGATGCGTCGCATCAGCTCGAAGCCGGAGACATCGGGCAGGCTGATGTCGATCACGGTGACGTCGGGCCGCTTGCTGACATAGGCGCGATGCCCGGATTTGGCGTCGCTCGCCTCGTCAATGCGAATTGAATGGTCGGACGCGAAAAGGGTGCGGCAACCGGACAGCACCACGGGATGGTCGTCGACGATCAGGACCCTGGTCGCCAGCTTGGCGGTATCTTGCATCGCGCACTCTCTCGTTTTTCGACTCATAGACCGGCGGGAATAAATGGAAAGGGTAAATCCCGCCGATGCGCGTTAGAATTGGCCTAATGTGGCAACGACTTTCGTTCAGGACGCAACTGTTTCTTCCGCTCGGCGCCAGCTTTCTGGCGGCGCTGATTCTGGCGGGCGTGCTGCTCCAGATATTCGCAACGGACCAATTGGCGGCGGAGAACGAGCCGAGACGGCGTTCGACAGCGGCCATCGCCGCCGCGCTCAACGACACGCTGCGCACATCGGACAATCCACGGCGGACGCTCGACGCCTTTGTCCACTCTTTGGACACCTCCTCCGATATCCAATTCCACGCCTTGGATGCGGGTCCCGCGCCGTCACCGAAGGACGGACTGCACAAGCCGCATGGCGTGCCGCAATGGTTCATCGACCTTCTCGCCACCCCCGACATGGACGCGGCATCCCCGGTGATGATCGACGGCAGACGTATCGGCGATATCGTATTCCTGCAGGACATGTCGGCCGATCTGTTCGAGAAATGGATCGGCTTTCTCGCGCTCACCAGCCTGGTCGCCGTGCTGATGGTTCTTACCGGCACGATCGCCTATGTCTTGGCAGGATCTGTCCTGCGACCCTTGCAAGATCTCGGCCAAGGTCTCACGCGGATACGACGGGGCGATTACACCAGGCCGATACCGGTCGGGGGTCCGCCGGAAATCCGGCAAGGCCCCGTGGGTCGGTCAAAATCCCCCGGGTATGGTCACTTGAAACTCCCCCACCTGATGATCGCCGTCAGCGCCGCTGAACAGCAGTAGCCGGTCAGGCAGGACGTTTATGTTCGACCCCTTTAGCCAGCAAGGGGCCGGGGAGTTGAACGTCTTGAAGCGACATCTGCAAAGCACCGTACTTACATTACTTGATCGCAACACCAGCCAGCGCGAGATTCACCGGCTGACGGGTGTCGATCGCAAGACGATCCGGCGTTATCAGGCGCTGCGGGCCGGTGCGGAGGCAAATTCCCCCGGGGAAGTGACCACCGGCTCGGTGAGCGCGGACGGCCAAATTCCTCCACCCCGACCACCGGCTTTTGGGACATCGGAAGCGACGGTCACCAGCAGCCTGGCCCGTTCGGCTTGCGAAGCGCATCGGACGTGGATCGAAGAACAGGTCCGGCTGAAGCGGAACGCGCAGGCGATTTACCAGGACCTGGTTGATCAATTTGGCTTTCCGTCCAGCTACCAGAGTGTCAAGCGGTTTGTGCGCCGGTTGCGGCACGCTGATCCTGAGCAGTTTGATCGTCTTGAGTTCCTCCCCGGCGAGGAAGCTCAGGTCGACTATGGCGAGGGCGCGCCGACGGTTGATCCGAAGAGCGGGCGGTACCGTCGTCCCCGCCTGTTCGTGATGACGCTACGCTACTCGCGGCGCAGCTTCCGGCGGGTAGTCTGGAAGTCCAGCCAACAAGTCTGGGCGCAGCTCCACGAAGAGGCGTTCCGGTATTTTGGCGGGGTCCCCAGCTATGTCGTGCTCGACAACCTGAAGGAAGGCGTCCTCAAGCCGGATTTGTACGAGCCCCAGCTCAACCCGATTTACAGCGCGATGCTGGCTCATTACGCCGTGGTCGCCGATCCCGCGCGCGTGGCCGATCCAAATCGGAAAGGATGCGTCGAGAATGCGATTCAACATACCCAGGGCACTGCGCTGGCCGGACGGCGCTTCGAGACGCTGGAGGCGCAAAACGAGTTCTTGAGGCACTGGGAGGAGAACTGGGCTTCCAAACGCATCCACGGCAGCACGCGCCGTCAGGTCGAGGCGATGTTCCAGGAAGAGAAGCCGCACCTGCGGCCGCTGCCTGTCGCTCCCTTCCGCATCTTCACCGAAGTCGTCCGGACTGTCTGCGACGACACCACCGTACGCGTCGACAACAGCTATTACGCCGCGCGGCCCGCGCCGATCGGCAGCCAGGTCGTCGTGCGCATCTACACCACCACGATCGAGATCCGTGATCGCCACACCCGTGCGCTGCTGCGTGTTCATTCCCGGATGGCGCACCCCGGTTCTGTCGTCCTGCCGACCAGCGAACGGCCGTTCAACCCGTCGCGGCAAACCGCCGTGCTGCTGGCGAGCGCCGAGCGCATCGGACCGCAGACCAGGGCCTTGTGCCAGCAGGTGTTCGACACCGAAGGGCGCCCCGGACAGCGCGCGATGTGGGGCATTGTCGGGCTGGGCCGGAAGTATCCGGCGCGGCTGGTCGAGCAGGCCTGCGCGCACGCCATCGACAACCGCATCTACCGCTACAAGCACGTGCGTGCGACCGTCGAGCGGTTGTTCGAACAGGCGATCGAGCAGGTTGGAGTGACGCCACAGCCGGCATCGCCGCTCACCCAGGATCATCCGCTGATCCGTACCCCCGCGGAATACGGCGACCTCTTCAGCCGCGCTGTGCGGCGCGACGCCGACGACAATGGTCGGCAGGCCGAGGCTCACGACGATCACGCCACGGCAATCCGCGCTCGTGTCGCCTGCGCAACCCCGGCCAACTCCGGCGCCACGAGCGCTCCCGCTGCACCTTCTCACCTTAAACTGGAGACCTAGCCACATGATGACCATGCCGGAAATTGAGCGTTGCCTACGACAGCTGCGCCTGTCGGGTGTCCGCGACACGCTGCAGACGCGCGTGCTCCAGGCGCAGGGCGCCAACCAGCCCTTCCTCGAGACCTTCTCCCTTATCCTGCAGGATGAACTGGACCGTCGTCAGTCCCGTCTTATCGAGCGGCGATACCAGCAATCCGGGCTCGACGAAAAGCTGACGCTCGCCGAGTTCGACTGGTCCTTCAATCCCAAACTGCCACGTCAGACCTGCTTCCAGCTCCACACCCTGGCGTTCATTGCCGCTGGCGAGAACGCTCTGCTTGTTGGCAAACCTGGCACCGGGAAGTCGCACATCGCCAAGGCGATTGCCTATCAGGCG
The DNA here is from genome assembly GCF_049739505.1 of Bradyrhizobium sp. USDA 241. NCBI lineage: Bacteria > Pseudomonadati > Pseudomonadota > Alphaproteobacteria > Hyphomicrobiales > Nitrobacteraceae > Bradyrhizobium > Bradyrhizobium sp. USDA 241. Next base: position 669,627 of record NZ_JBMGPZ010000004.1, read on the forward strand.
ATCCTGCAAAGCCACAAGGTCCAGTATCTTGAGACCGACGACTTCTTCCACCGCTACGCCCTGAACTCTCCGGCACAACGCGAGGTCCGGCTGCGAACCATCATCGACTGCGATCTCCTCGTGCTGGACGATCTATTCCTCGCACGCGCCATCCCCGACGACGCCGGCACTTTGCTGCAGACCCTGATCCATCAGCGTTACAAACTGCGCCGCAGCGTCATCGTCACCTCCAATCGCGTCGTGCAGGATTGGGGGGCATACCTTGGGGACAACACTATGAGCACGACGATCCTCGATCGCCTTATGCATCATTGCCATCTGCTTGAGTTCGACGGACGCAGCTATCGGCTCAAAGAAGCCGCTGAAGCTCTTGCCCGGGAAACAAACTCAAACTAACAGTCCCTTGTCCTGCCTCGCGGGTGGAGGAATTTGACTGACCACACCCGGAGGAATTTGAAGTGACCCGCGGGGGCAAGGCTGCGAAGAGGCGAATGCGCTGGCTGTAACGCTGGCGCAACTGAGCCAGGACAATCGCGATCTGATGCACCGGCTGGTGTCGCTCCAGGACGACGAGCGGCGCGATCTCGCCCGCGAATTGCACGACGAACTCGGACCGCTGCTGTTCAGCATCCGTGCCGGCACGATCGCGCTGGTCGAGGCGGCGCCGCCGGTGGGACATTTCGGCAGTTCCGCACAGGACCTGCTGCAATCAGTCGAGGCGCTCCAGCAGACCAATCGCCGTATCCTCGACCGGCTGCGGCCGCTCTATATCGAGGAGCTCGGCCTTTCGACCAGCGTACAGACGCTGCTCCGGACCTTTCGCAATCAGGCACCGCATATCATCCTGACGGACACGATCGACGCCGATCTGAACGTGATCGACGGGCCGTTGGCCCAAACCGTGTATCGGCTGATCCAGGAGGCGCTGACCAACGTGCTGCGCCATGCCAACGCCAGCAGCGCCCATGTAGGGGCGACCGTCGCCAGCGAGATGCTCGCGATAGAGATCTCCGACGACGGCGGCGGCTTTCCTGCGGGCAACGTCTTCGGCCGGGGCTTGACCGGCATGCATGAGCGCGTGCGCGCGCTCAGCGGATCGCTGTCCCTGTTGCGCGTGGATGAGCGAACTTACGTCCGCTGCCGTCTTCCTGTCGAAACGACGCGGGACGCGCCGTCATCAGGCTGAAGCATGATCCGGAAAAGTGCGCAGCGGTTTTCCGAAAAGATCATGCTTGAACGACAACCTAAAGCGCGATGACGATTCATCCCAATCGCTTCGCGCTTTAGAGCGTGATGTTTTTGACTGGAATCGGGGTTCCCAGAGCGGGCGATTTCTGATTCAAGCTCCATGCTGGAGTGCGGAGGCCAGCATGGATGACGCGCCCCTATTCGGAAGACATCCGTGAACGCGCCTTGGCTCGCGCTGACGCGGGCGAGACGGTTCGTTCGATCGCAGAGGCGCTACAGATCAGCCCCTCGTGCGTGACGAAGTGGAAGAACCTAAGGCGTGATACCGGAGGCCTGGCGCCCGGCCAGATCGGCGGCCACAAGAAGCGGGTTCTGTCGGATGCCAACGCCGACTGGCTGCGCAAACGCATTCGCTCGGGGCCATTCACCTTGCGCAAGCTGACGCAGGAGCTGGCTGCACGGGGGATCAAGACAGACGTGCGGGCGGTGTGGACTTTTGTTCACGCCGAGGGGCTCAGCTTCAAAAAAAACGCTTCTACCAGCCGAGCAGGATCGCCCAGACGTCGCCCGTAAGCGGACCCGATGGAAAGCGCATCAAGGCAGGATTGACGTCACGCGGTTGGTTTTCATCGACGAGACGTGGATCAAGACCAATATGGCGCCGCTACGCGGCTGGGGGCCTTGTGGGCAGCGCCTCCAAGCATCTGCACCTTTCGGCCATTGGAAGACCATGACCTTCATCGCGGCGCTGCGTCATGATCGGATCAGTGCGCCTTGGGTGATTGATGGTCCCATCAATGGTGAACTCTTCACGCTGTACGTCGAGAAGGTGTTGGCACCCACCCTCGCACCGGGCGAGATCGTCGTTCTCGACAATCTTGGCAGCCACAAGGGCAAAGCGGCTCGCCAAGCTATCCGCGCCAGAGGAGCCCACCTTATCTTCTTGCCGCCCTACAGCCCTGACCTCAACCCGATCGAGCAGGTCTTCGCCAAACTCAAACACCTCATGCGATCCGCAGAACCTCGTGACGTGGAGGCAACCTGGCGGAAGGTTGGTGAACTCCTCGATCTCTTCTCCCAGGAGGAGTGCACCAACTACTTCAAAAACTCAGGCTATGGTTCCGTGTAAATACATCATGCTCTAGCATACGCAGCCGTCATGCGCGTTCTGGCGCGCGGGCTCGCATACCGTGCTGCGGATCTTGCCTTCCGGGTTGAAACGAAACGAAGCCTGAATGCGCAGCGCGCCGGCGACGGAATATTCGAGATCGACGCCGTGAGGCGTCGGATGGATTTCCTCCAGCCCGAAACCTGCCGACGAGAAGGCGCTGAGCCGCGGCTGCCAATAGGCTTCGAGCTCGCCCCGTCCCTGATATCGCTGCATGCCGTTGCACGTGCATTCGAGCTGGGCGTCGTCGGCATAGAGGTCGAGCAGCGCCGTGAGGTCACCCTTCCGGCAGGCGTCCACCCAATCGACGATAATTCCCATCTGGTCGAAATCACTCACGCCGCAATCCTGTCTGCCGCGGAAAGAACCAGCGGCTTAGGACCACACTCGTGAATATGCGCTGAATAATAAACCCCGGGCGATACCGGGTTCCCTCAAGCTGGTTCCGAATAAGCTCAGCTCTGCCTCCGGCCTCTTGCCCACACGGCGAAGGCGATCAGAACGGCGCCGGCAAGCGTGAACCAGGTCATGGCATATTGCAGGTGATCGTCCTTCAGATTCACGTCGAGCGGTCCCGGGCGCGGAATGCCATTCGCGGGCGCGGGATGCTCGAGATCGACGTAGAACGGCGCGACCGCGCCCCAGCCGAGCGCACTTGCGATTCCCAGGTGATCGCGCACGAACCAGAGCCGCTTGTCGCGATCCTCCGCCGGCGTCAGCCAGCCTGGCGCCTCGGGAAAGCGCAGATAGCCGGTGAGCGCCACCGGCTGGCCCGTGACGAGCTTCTTCACCGCGCGATCCTCGACACCGCGATCCTGCATCGTGTTCTCGACGAAGCCCGCATCGATCACGACCGTCTCGCCCGTGGGTAGCCGCGCCGGCAGAAACGCCCAGGTCCCGGGGCCGGAGGCGTCCTTGCGCACCGCCGAGCCGGAGGAATAGACCATCGCATCGGGCAGGGCCGCGTAGGTGGCGGTGAACCTGACGCGGCGGAATTCATCGCGAGCAGGATTCAGCGAGGCCCACAGCGCCGGCGGCGGCAGCGCGACGGGCGCCGCCGCAAGCCGCTCGGTGAGTGCCGCGATCAGCTCATGCTTGGCGGTCCGGCGCTGCAACTGCCAGACACCGAGCGCGACGAACGCAGCCGTCAGCAACAGCGTGAACAGCGCGAAGCCGCCCACGCGGGCCTTGCGCGCAGGCTCGCTCATTTCGCGCGGTCGACCAACTTGCCCGGCGCCGCCTTGTGGTGGAACTGCAGCGCGATCAGCAGCGATTTCATCGCACGCAGCGGCAACAGCGTGGTGGCGAGGATCAGCGGCAGCCAGAGCGCCGCATGAAGCCAAAACGGCGGCTGGTACTTGACCTCGACGACGAGCGCGCAGCCGACCACGATGGCGCCGGCAAGCATGATGATGAAGATCGCCGGACCGTCGCCGGTATCGATGAAGGCATAGTCGAGGCCGCAACGGTCGCACGCGGGCGCTAGCGTCAGGAAGCCCGCATAAAGCTTGCCCTGGCCGCAGCGGGGGCATTTGCAGGCAAGCCCGCGCATCGCGCTTTGCAGGACGGTGGTTTCGGGCTGGGGTGTGCCGGCGGTGTCGTTCATGATGACGGACCCTATCACAGTTTCCGCCGAACTTTCGGCGGCCGGCAAGCGAAAGGGCGGCCCTGCGGCCGCCCTTTCTGATCGGTTCGATACGGCTCAGTGCGCGCCGGCCATGGATGCCGCGCCCCGCCCCCAGACATAGATGCAGAGGAACAGGAACAGCCAGACCACGTCGACGAAATGCCAGTACCAGGCGGCAAACTCGAAGCCGAGATGCTGCTTCGGCGTGAAATGGCCGGCATAGGCGCGGAACAGGCAGACCAGCAGGAAGATGGTGCCGACCAGCACGTGGAAGCCGTGGAAGCCGGTCGCCATGAAGAAGGTTGCGCCGTAGACATTGCCGGCGAAGGAGAACGCCGCGTGGCTGTACTCATAGGCCTGCACGCAGGTGAAGAGCGCGCCGAGCACGACGGTGAGGATCAGGCCGTACTTCAGGCCCTGGCGGTCGTTCTCGAGCAGCGCGTGGTGCGCCCAGGTCACGGTGGTGCCGGAGGTGAGCAGGATCAGCGTGTTCAGGAGCGGCAGATGCCAGGGATCGAAAGTCTCGATGCCCTTCGGCGGCCAGGTGCCGGGGACCGGGCAGGCGCCGGGCTGCGTGCCGAGGCCGCAGCCGAACACTGCATCGCGCGTGGCATGGACGGCGTCGGCCGGAAACAGCGCGGCATTGAAATAGGCCCAGAACCAGGCGACGAAGAACATCACCTCGGAGGCGATGAACAGGATCATGCCGTAACGGTGGTGCAGCTGCACGACGCGGGTGTGGTCGCCCTTGTACTGGGCTTCCTTGATTACGTCGCCCCACCAGCTCGCCATGGTGTAGAGCACGCCCACGGTGCCGACACCGAACACGATCGGCGCAGCGGAGAACATGTGGTGCATCCAGGCGATCGCGCCGACCGCCATGATGAAGGCCGAGAGCGAGCCGACGGCCGGCCAGGGAGAGGGATCGACCAGGTGATAGTCGTGATGCTTGGTGTGCGCCGTAGCCATTCCGTCTCTCTCCTCAATCCCGTGCCTGTCAGGCACTTATCCCCTTGTTTCCAACCGCCTGACCGTGAGCCCGGCGGTCAAAGATTTCCCTTGCGTTTGTCGTCCTCGCTGGCGGCGAGCGGCTTCACCACGGGGTCGCGCACCGGATAGAACGTGTAGGACAGCGTGATCGTGCTCAGCCCGTCATTCTCGTGGTCGTCGACGATCGAGGGATCGACGTAGAACACGACCGGCATCTCGCGCTTCTCGCCGGGCGCCATGGTCTGCTCAGTGAAGCAGAAGCAGTTGATCTTCTGGAAATAGGAGCCGACCGTCAGCGGCGCGACGTTGTAGGCGGCCTGGCCCGCGGTGGTGCGCGCGGCCTGGTTGGTCACGGTGTAGAAGACGGTCACGACCTGGCCGATATTGACCTCGATCTCGTTCTGCTCCGGCTCGAACTTCCAGGGCAGGCCGGGCGCGACGTTGGAATCGAAGCGCACCGATATCCTCCGCGCGATCGGGCCGGTGGCCGGCGCAGAGGTCGCGACCTGCGTCGTGCCGTTGAAGCCCGTGGCACGGCAGAACCAGTTGTAGAACGGCACCGCTGCGTAGGACGCGCCAACCATCAGCGCGACCACGCCGCCGCAGATCGAGGCGACCAGCGCGTCGCGGCCGAGGCCACTGAAACCCAGGCCACGGAGACGGCCCTTCGTGGCCGTCCGGTTTTGATCCCGCGATATGGTCGGTTCGTGATCCATGCTACCTACATCGGCCGCACTAGCACTGCCGGTCCCTTGACCATGGTGACGGCGAAGAACAGCACCACGAGCACGCCGAGCGCGAGCGCGATTGCGATCGAACGCTGACGACGGCTCTTCTTCTGCGCCTCGGTGAGGACGATTCCATCTGGCTCGGGTTTGTCAGCCATTCCTGCCTCATGCGCCCCCAACCATCGGAGCAAGCGCCCGGTACACGACCTCGGCCAGCAGGGTCGCGAACAGCGCGAACAGATACAGGATCGAGAAGGCAAACAGCTTGCGGGTCGCGCGCAGCGACTGGCTGCGTTCGCGGCGCATATAGACGTTGATCGCGAGCACCAGCATGCCGGCGCCCAGGATCAGCGAGACGATGCCGTAGACGGCATCGAAATAGCCGAGCGCCCAGGGCGCCGCGGCGACCGCGATCAGCACGATGGTGTAGAGCAGGATCTGGAGGCGGGTCGCGTCGGGGCCGGCGACGTTGGGCAGCATCGGAATGCCGGCCCGCGCGTAGTCGTCGGAGCGGAACAGCGCCAGCGCCCAGAAATGCGGCGGGGTCCAGAAGAAGATGATGGCGAACAGCAGCAGCGGCTCGACGTCGACCGTGCCCGTTACCGCAGCCCAGGCCACCACCGGCGGCAGCGCGCCGGCGGCGCCGCCGATCACGATGTTCTGCGCGGTCCAGCGCTTCAGGCCCATCGTATAGATCACGACGTAGAAGAAGATGGTGAAGGCAAGCAGCGCGCCGGCGATCCAGTTGACGAGGATGCCGAGCGTCATCACCGAGAAGAAGGCGAGCGTCATGCCGAACGCCATGGCTTCGGGACGGGTAATGCGGCCGCGCGGGATCGGCCGGTTCGCCGTGCGCGACATCTTGGCGTCGATGTCGCCTTCGAGCGCCATGTTGAGCGCTCCGGAGGCGCCGGCACCAACCGCGATGCAGAGCAGCGAGGTGATCGCCAGCACGGGGTGGAAGTGCCCCGGCGCCATCGCCATCCCGACCAGCGCGGTGAAGATCACCAGCGACATCACCCGCGGCTTGAGCAGTGCCAGATAATCGCCAACCTCCGCTTCGGAGATGCGGGGATTGATGTCGATGGCGTTTTGGTCGAGGACGGACACTTAGATCTACTCGCTTCGTTTCTAGCGCCGCGGCGCCCGTCTCGGGCGCCGCGGGGGATTGCTTACTGCACGCGCGGCAGCACTTCGAACTGGTGGAAGGGCGGGGGCGAGGACAGCGTCCACTCCAGCGTGGTCGCGCCGGCACCCCAGGGATTGTCGCCCGCCGGCACCTTCTTCATGAAGGCGTCGATCACGCAGTAGAGGAAGATCAGGACGCCGAAGCCGGAGATGTAGGAGCCGAGCGACGAGATCAGGTTCCAGCCCGCGAACGCGTCGGGATAGTCGATATAGCGGCGCGGCATGCCCGACAGGCCGAGGAAGTGCTGCGGGAAGAACACCAGGTTGACGCCGATGAAGGTGACCCAGAAGTGCGCTTTCGCGAGCCCCTCATTGTACATGTAGCCCGACATCTTCGGGAACCAGTAGTACCAGCCCGCGAAGATCGCGAACACCGCGCCGAGCGACAGCACGTAATGGAAGTGCGCAACGACGTAGTAGGTCTCCTGAAGCACGCGATCGACACCGGCGTTCGCCAGCACGACGCCGGTGACGCCGCCGATCGTGAACAGGAAGATGAAGCCGACCGCCCAGATCATCGGCGCCCGGAATTCGATCGAGCCGCCCCACATCGTGGCGATCCAGGAGAAGATCTTCACGCCGGTCGGAACCGCGATGACCATCGTGGCTGCGACGAAGTAGGCCTGCGTCGCCGAGGACATGCCGACCGTGTACATGTGGTGCGCCCAGACCACGAAGCCGATGCCGCCGATCGCGACCATGGCGTAGGCCATGCCGAGATAGCCGAACACGGGCTTGCGCGAGAAGGTCGAGACGATCTGGCTGATCATGCCGAAGCCGGGCAGGATCAGGATGTACACCTCGGGGTGACCGAAGAACCAGAACAGATGCTGGAACAGCACGGGGTCGCCGCCGCCGTCGGGCGCGAAGAACGTCGTGCCGAAGTTGCGGTCGGTGAGCAGCATGGTGATCGCACCGGCGAGCACCGGCAGCGACAGCAGCAGCAGGAACACAGTCACCAGGATCGACCACACGAACAGCGGCATCTTGTGCAGGGTCATGCCCGGCGCGCGCATGTTGAAGATCGTGGTGATGAAATTGATGGCACCGAGGATCGACGAAGCGCCGGCCAGATGCAGCGACAGGATCGCGAAGTCGACGGCGGGGCCCGGATGGCCGGAGCTCGACAGCGGCACGTACATGGTCCAGCCGGCACCGACGCCGTTGGCGCCCGGCTCGCCCTCCACGAAGGTCGACATCAGGAGCAGCGCGAACGACGCCGGCAGCAGCCAGAACGAGATGTTGTTCATGCGCGGGAACGCCATGTCGGGCGCGCCGATCATCAGCGGCACGAACCAATTGCCGAAGCCGCCGATCATCGCGGGCATGACCATGAAGAAGATCATGATCAGGCCGTGCGAGGTCACGAACACATTGTAGGTATGTGCCTCGTGGAAGATCTGCACGCCCGGGTACATCAGCTCGGCACGGATCGCGATCGACATCGCGGCGCCGATGACGCCGGCGATGACCGCGAAGACGAGGTACATCGTGCCGATGTCCTTGTGGTTGGTCGAGTAGACGTAGCGCCGCCACCCGGTCGGATGGGCGTGCTCGTCATGTCCGTGGTTTTGCGCGTGATCGCCGTGTGCCGCTGCGCTCGTTGCCATATTCAAATCCTGCCTTGCGTCCCATTCGGACCTTTGGAGGTCCCGCCCTTTTATCGCTTTCAGTCCCTCAAGCCGTCACCCGACGCTCACTGCGTCGGGCCGGCCGCGGAGGCGTAGGTGCTGGTGCCGCCGCTCGCAAACTTCTTCTTCGCCGTCTCGACCCAGGAGGCGAACTCCTGGTCGTCGACCACGCGGATCGCAATCGGCATGAAGGCGTGATCCTTGCCGCACAATTCCGAGCACTGGCCGTAATACATGCCGGTCTTGGTGGCCTTGAACCAGGTCTCGTTCAGTCGGCCCGGAATGGCGTCGATCTTGACGCCGAACGCCGGCAGCGCGAAGGCGTGGATGACGTCCGCGCCCGTGGTCTGGACCCGAATCACCTTGTTGACCGGCACCACCATCTCGTTGTCGACGCCGAGCAGGCGGGGCTGCTTGTCCTGCGCCATCAGCGAGTCGAACTCGAACTTGCCGTTATCGGGATAGGCATAGGACCAGTACCACTGCTTGCCGGTCGCCTTGACGGTCAGGTCCGCCTTCGGAATGTCGAGCTGCAGGAACAGAAGCCGGAACGAGGGCACCGAGATGCCGACCAGGATCAGCACCGGAACCAGCGTCCAGGCCACCTCGATCAGCGTGTTGTGAGTGGTCCGCGACGGCACCGGATTGGCCTTCGCGTTGAACTTGACGACCACGATCACGAGCAGCGCCAGAACGAACAGCGTGATCAGGGTGATCAGCACGAACAGGAAATTGTGGAACCAGACGATATTGTCCATCACCGGGGAACCGGACTGCTGAAGCGTCCACTCCCACGGCGCCGGCTGTCCGAGCTCGGCCAATGCCGCACCACCCGTCCCCAGCGGGACGCCAGCCGCCACCAAGGCGATGGTGGCCAATCCCAGCAATTGCCGGCCCACCCGACCCATCGACATCCTCATGCCGTTCGCGCTCCCCTTACGAAATCACCCCAAGTGCATTCCCCTATTTCCGGGAAACGCTTATTCGATCCGCCAGTCCGACAAACCGCCACGCAAGAATACCTCTAAGAGGAATTGGGGCCAGATCGCTAGAACGCGAAATCAAGCCTCTCAAACCATAATTCTTGATCTATCGCAATGCAGTCTTGAGCTCGGGAGCTATGCGGGATTTTGGGTGACGAGGCGATCAGGCGGCGTGGTTTTCCGGCACTTGGATGACCTCGATGCCGTTTTCGAATCTGACACCTGCGCTGACCTTCGGCAACTGATTTGTGCCTTTCAGCCGCCGCCAGGTCTTTGATGCGGCGCAGAGCAGCTTGAACACCATCAACTTGGCAGTCGTTGACGATAACGAACCTTTCGTGCGCACCGTTCTGTGCCGGACCGTCGCGAACACGCTTTCGATGGGATTCGTCGTCCGCAAGTGGTCCCAATGCTCGGCGGGGAATTCGTAGAACGCAAGCATTGCGTCGCGATCTTTCGTCAGGCACTCGACCGCCTTGTCGTACTTCGCTCCGTATTTCTCGGCAAAGACATCGATCGCCACTTCGGCCGAAGCTCGGTTGGACGCCAAATAGACCTCGCGCAGATCCTTCTTCATGCTGGCCTGTACCGACACTGCGACTTTGTTCAAGATATTCGCGGTTTTGTGCACCCAGCACCGCTGATGTCGCGTGGCGGGAAAGACCTCGTCGAGCGCCTTCCAGAAGCCGAGCGCGCCGTCACCGACGGCGATTTCCGGGGCGATCTTCAGCCCTCGGGTTTTCGCCTCGACGAGCAGTTCGTGCCAGCTCTGCGTGCTCTCGCGCACGCCGACCTGGAAGCCGATGAGTTCCTTCTTGCCTTCCGGCGTCGCGCCGATCAGCACCAGCATGCATTCGCTGTGGTCTTCCATGCGAGCCTGCAGGAAGACGCCGTCCGCCCACACGTATACGTACCGGCGCGCCGACAGATCGCGCTTCTGCCAACGCTCGTACTCGAGCTGCCACTCCGTCGTCAGTCTGGAAACCACCGCCGGAGAAAGATTCGGCGCATCCTTGCCCAAGAGCGCCGCCAGCGCCTCCTGGAAGTCGCCCGTCGAGATGCCTCGCAGGTACAGAACCGGCAAAAGTGCATCCAAGCTCTTCGTGCGCCGTGCCCACAACGGCAGGATCGCCGAGGTGAAGCGGATCCGCTCGCCATCGCTGGTCACCGCGCGATCGCGAATCTTTACCCGGGCGACTTCGACGGCGCCGATCCCCGTCTGGATCGTCCGCACTGGACCATGGCCGTGTCGCACGAGGCGGTCGCGGCCATCGGGAAGCTTCAAGCCCTTCATCGCGGCGAGAAACGCCTCGGCTTCCATCTCGACAGCCTGCGCAAGCAGCTGCCGAGCTCCAGATCGCAAAATATTCGTCAGTGGATCGTCGATCTCATCGGGCTGACGCAGTGGGACAATGTTGCTATGCTCGTTCATGGCGTATCGCTCTCCTTGAGGTTCTGGCAGGCTCGACACCCGCCTCGATACGCCGCCTATCTCATTCCGTCATCACCCAGTTTCCCGCATAGCTCTGAGCTCGGTCTGTCAGCCATCACCGGCAAGATATTTCCTAGCAACATCAAACAAAAATACCGTTTCCCGGGATGCCGCGGCTTGACAGCGGAATTGCCCGCGGTAGGCACTGGCGGATGGCTGCGCAGGAGCCTGATTCGTGGCGGCGGCGCGAGGCGGCGCGGAATTTGCTTGGGAATCGCCTTCAAGACGCCGTCATTCCCGTATCAGTCCGCCAGATTGGCCTGCCAAGCGCGAGCGACCCAGGCGAGCAGAGGGACCGACCCGATGGGGCTTTCGAGATCGATGGCAAAGCCGGCTAGCGGCCTCCCGGCGCTGACCGCCCTCCTGACCGCGATCGTCCTCCTGGCGCTCCCCGGCCTCGCCCATGCGCAGGGCGCGGTGCGCTCCGTCCATGGCGACTGGCAGATCCGCTGCGATACCCCGCCTGGCGCCCAGACCGAGCAATGCGCGCTGATCCAGAGCGTGGTGGCGGAAGACCGCTCCAATGCCGGCCTGACCGTGATCGTACTGAAAACCGCCGACCAGAAGAGCCGCCTGATGCGCGTGGTGGCGCCGCTGGGTGTGCTGCTGCCCTCCGGCCTCGGCCTCAAGCTCGACAACCAGGACGTCGGCCGCGCCGGTTTCGTCAGATGCCTGCCCAACGGCTGCGTGGCGGAAGTGGTGATGGACGACAAGCTGCTCGGCCAGCTGCGCAGCGCCAAGACCGCGACCTTCATCATCTTCGAGACCCCCGAAGAAGGCATCGGCTTCCCGCTCAGCCTGAACGGGCTCGGCGAGGGCTACGACAAGCTGCCGTAGCGGCCCATCGGGCACCGGTGAGCGATCCTATTGTTTCCGTAATGTGAGGCTTGGCGCCCTCGCGGAACCGGTCCGAAACCATTATCTTGCCCCACAGCCACCGATAATGGACGGACGCATGACCAACCCTGCAACAACCTCCCTGCTCGACCGTGCCAATCTCGACCGCGACCAGGTTCGCAGCGAGGTCGCGCGCGGGCTTTCGGGCGCCGACGACGGCGAATTGTTCCTGGAATACAGCCAGACCGAAGCGCTGATGTTCGACAATGGGCGGCTGAAGCAGGCGACCTACGACACCTCGCAAGGCTTTGGCCTACGCGCCGTCAAGGACGACGCGGTTGGCTACGCCCATTCCTCCGACGTGTCGTTGCCGGCGCTGATTCGCGCCGCCGACGCGGTCGCCGCCGTGCGCGGCGGCTACTCCGGCAGCTTCGCCGCGCCGCCCCCGCACACCAATGTGCGGCTCTATGGCGATGACAATCCACTCGATGCGCCCGGCTTCGAGACCAAGGTCAAGCTGCTCGCCGAGATCGACGCTTATCTGCGCGACAAGGATCCGCGGGTGCGGCAGGTCAGCGTCAGCCTGGGCGCGACCTGGCAGGTCATCGAGATCCTGCGGCCCGATGGCGAGAGCTATCGCGACATCCGTCCGCTGGTGCGCGTGAACGTTTCCGTCGTCGCCGGCCAGGGTGACCGCCAGGAGAGCGGCAGCAAGGGCTATGGCGGCCGTGCCGGCTATGCCGAATTCATCGAGAGCAGATCCTGGCGCGAGGCCGCCGACGGCGCGCTGCGCGAGGCGCTGGTCAATCTGGAATCGATTCCAGCGCCGGCCGGCGAGATGGACGTCGTGCTGGGCGCCGGCTGGCCCGGCGTGATGCTGCATGAAGCAGTCGGCCATGGCCTGGAGGGCGACTTCAACCGCAAGAAGACCTCCGCCTTTGCCGGCCTGATGGGTAAGCAGGTCGCGGCCAAGGGCGTCACGGTCGTCGACGACGGCACCATCGCCTCGCGGCGCGGCTCGCTGTCGACTGACGACGAGGGCACGCCGACCAACCGCACCGTGCTGATCGAGGATGGTATCCTCGTCGGTTACATGCAGGACCGCCAGAACGCGCGACTGATGAACATGAAGCCGACCGGCAACGGCCGTCGCCAGGGCTACGCCCATGTGCCGATGCCGCGCATGACCAACACCTACATGCTCGCGGGCGACCGCGATCCCGCCGAGATCCTCGCCTCGGTCAAGAACGGCGTGTTCGCCGCGAATTTCGGTGGCGGCCAGGTCGACATCACCTCGGGCAAATACGTGTTCCAGTGCACGGAGGCCTACAAGATCGAAAACGGCAAGATCGGCGCACCGCTGAAGGGCGCCATGCTGATCGGCAACGGGCCGACCGATCTGCATCGCATCCGCATGATCGGCAACGACCTTGAGCTCGATACCGGCATCGGGACCTGCGGCAAAAACGGTCAGGGCGTGCCGGTCGGCGTCGGCCAACCATCGCTGCTGATGGAACGCATCACGGTGGGTGGAACGGGCGCATGAGCGTGGAAGACAAAGTGACTGTCACCCCCAAGCGGAAAAGCAGCGGCTGGGGTGGCCAACTCGTGCAGCTCGCCGGCATCGTCGCCGCGGTCTTCATCGCCAAGGGCGCGCTCGCCGAGCCGTTCTACGTGCCGTCGGGCTCGATGGAGCCGACGCTGCTGATCGGCGATGCGCTGCTCGCCTCGAAATTCCCCTATGGCTACGGCACCTCGTCGCTGCCGATCCAGATCAGCCTGCCCGAGAGCGGCCGGGTGTTCGCGGAGACGCCAAAGCTCGGCGACGTCGTCGTATTCCGCTGGCCCGGCGATCGCTCGCAGGCCTGGGTGAAACGCGTCGTGGGGCTCCCCGGCGATCGCATCCAGATGCGGCAGGGCCAGCTCTTCATCAACGACCGCCCCGCCGAGCTGAAGCCCGACGGCGTCGGCGCCGCCGAGGACGACCGTGGCGGCAGCGAACCTGCCTATCGCTATGTCGAGACGCTGCCGAACGGCGTCTCGCATCTGATCTTCAAGATGCGCGAGAACGGCCCGCTCGACAACACGCCCGAAGTGACGGTGCCGGCCGGGCATCTCTTCGTGCTCGGCGACAACCGCGACAATTCCGCCGACAGCCGCGTGCCGCTGGGTGCCGGCGGCGTCGGCCTATTGCCGATCGACAACCTGATCGGCCGTGCCGATGCCGTGCTCGGCTCCTGGGATCTCGGCATGCGCGGTCAGCCGGTGTGGACCTGGCTGTCCGGATTCAGGCTTGCCCGGTTCTTCACCGCCGTGCATTGAGCGGAAGTCTCTCCCCTTCACGGATGAACCGTGACGAATTTCTCAGGCTTGCCCTGAGAAATCCCGTCAACGTCGCGATTGCCGACGCCCTCGCGCAGCTTGCGCTGCCGGATGCCTGGCTGGTCGCGGGTTGCCTGGTGCAGACGGTGTGGAACGTGCTCACCGGCCGTGCGATCAGTCACGGCATCGCCGACTACGACGTGTTCTACTTCGATCCCGATACGTCGTGGGAGGCGGAAGACGCAGTGATCCGCAGACTGCATGCGCGGCTCGCGCATCTCGGCGCCAAGATCGAGATCCGCAACCAGGCGCGGGTGCATCTGTGGTACCCCGGCAAGCATGGCCTGCCCTATCCGCCGCTGACGCGCTCGACGGACGGCATCGACCGTTTCCTCACCGAGAATACGCAACTGGGTATCCGACCCGCCGGTGGGAATTTCGACGTCTATGCGCCCCACGGGTTCGATGACGTCGCAAGACTGATCGTAAGGCCCAACCGGGCGCCGAACTTCTCCGCCGCCAATTACGAGGCGAAAGCCGCGCGATGGAAGGCACTGTGGCCCGAGCTCACGGTGATTGCGGCAGAGTGAGCAAGACTCTCCTGTCCCGGACAAGATGCGTCGCGAAGCGGCGCAGAGCCGGCGATTGCAGGACCGCAACGGCCCCGGTTCAGCGGCGCATCACCCCGTGCTGCGCTACGCCCGGGGCACGACTACGAGCATCACCGCACCACGCCCGACGTGAATCCGGCCTTGCGGCGCGGCGGCTTGATCTCCTTCTTCAGGAAACAGCGCGCCTCGCGCCCAGTGTAGCCGGGGCGGGCATAGGTGAAGGCACGGCATTTGTTGTCGGCGGTGCAGGCGGCCTTGCAGGCCTCTACGCTTTCGCCGTCCTTGAGCTCGAAATTGCGCAAATCACCACCCGGGCGGTCGATCGACGTCTCGACGCCCTCGACGCGCGGCTCGATCACGCCGGCGCCGCGCACCCCGGAGATGCAGCAACTTCCCGGCACGCGCAGCGGCACGGTGTTCTTCAGCCAGCAGACCGCCGAGCCGCCTTCGACGTCGGGATAGCTGAAGCTCCAGGAGCGGCAGCGGCGATCACGCTCGCAGAGCAACGCGCAATCTTCGGGATCGCCCGACGTGACCGGCGTGCTGAAGTAGTCGCCGCCGGGGCGATCGAACGCCGTCTGGGCAGGCGCCGGCACGCTCGCAAATGCAAGCGAAAGCAGCATCACACATGCCGCGACGCTGGCCATGACGGCCCCAGACAGGCGGCCCTTCCTCATCGGAACAGCTTTCGAGTTATTGACGACGCTCAGGTTTTTTCGGCCGGCCATTTGATCGCCGCAAACCTGTATGGGCGATGAACGGCTCAAATCCCGATCGTTGGCTTAAGGTCTAGAACGCATACTCCGCGTAGACCGGTTCCACGGAGCCCTTCCAGGGACCGTTGAACTTCTCCAGCATCTCCTCGGCCGGCGTCCGGCCGGAATCGATGATGCGATCGAGCGGCTCGAGGTGTCGGGTCTCGTCGCGGCCAAGCTGGTCGATCCGGCCGCGCCGGCGCAGGCCGGCATGTGCCAGAACAAGGCACTCCTTGGCGATCTCGAACAGATAGCGGTCCTTGATCCGCGCCTTGAAGCCGAAGCGCGGCACGTCATCGCGCAAGGCCTGACGCTCATGCGCGGTCCAGTGCTTCACCATGTCCCAGGCGGCGTCGAGCGAAACGTCGTCGTAGAGCAGCCCCACCCAGAACGCCGGCAGCGCCGGCAAGCGGCCCCACGGACCGCCGTCGGAGCCGCGCATCTCGAGATAGCGCTTGAGCCGCACTTCCGGGAAGATCGTCGAAAGATGGTTGGCCCAGTCCGACAGCGTCGGACGCTCGCCGGGAAGATTGTTGTTGCGGCCCTCGAAGAACGCGCGGAACGAGGAGCCCGACACGTCGATGTATTCCTCGCCGCGCTTGACGAAATACATGGGCACGTCGAGTGCGTAGTCGACATAGCGCTCGAATCCCATGCCGTCCTCGAAGGCCCACGGCATCATGCCCGCGCGCGCGTTGTCGGTGTCGCGCCAGATCTCGGACCGGAAAGAGAGAAAGCCATTCGGCTTGCCCTCGGTGAACGGCGAATTGGCGAACAGCGCCGTCGCCACCGGCTGGAGCGCGAGCGAGACGCGCAGCTTCTTGACCATGTCGGCTTCGGAGGAGAAGTCGAGATTGGTCTGCACGGTACAGGTCCGGTACATCATGTCGAGGCCGTACTGACCGACCTTCGGCATGTAATTGGTCATGATCTTGTAGCGGCCCTTGGGCATCATCGGGATTTCGGCGCGCGACCAGGACGGCGTCATGCCGAGCCCGAGGAAGCCGATACCGAGCGGCGTTGCGATCTCGCGCACCTGTGCCAGATGCGCCATCAACTCGCCCTGGGTCTGGTGCACGTTCTCGACCGGCGCACCGGACAGCTCGAACTGTCCGCCGGGCTCGAGCGAGATCGCGCCGCCACCGGTGACGTCGTAGAGGCCGATGATGTTGCCCTTCTCCATGATCGGCTCCCAGCCGAGCAGGAGCTTCATGCCTTCGAGCAGCGCGCCGATGCCACGCGCACCTTCGTACGGCACCGGACGGTGGCCTTCGAGCGTGAACGGCGTCTTCTCGTGCTCGGTGCCCATGCGGAATTCGGACGGGTCCTTGCAGCCGGCCTCGAACCACGCGACGAGTTCGTCGCGTGACTGCAGCGGCGTCATATCGATCTGGTCTCGCGCCATATCAAACTCTAATCAAAAGGCGCTTCGACCGAACGCGCGCGGTGACAGGGATGGCCCGCGAACCCACCGGTTGCGCGGACGAGCGGTTTGCCGCGCGATCATCGCGACGGCATGCTTTCGTTGACGCCCGCGGGCGGCAGTTTCACCTCGCCGCACGAGCAGCCCAGGCGATCGAGCAGATTGCTGAGCTTGACGGCGTCGGCATCGGACAGTTTCGAGCCGACATACTTCTCGATCGCAGCCGAATAGGCGCCCCACATCCGCTTCTGCAACTCGCGGCCGGCTTCCGTGATCTCGACGAACTGGCCGCGCTTGTCGACCTTGCATTCGCGCCGCGAGGCAAGGCCCTCGTCGACCAGGCGGTCGATCAGCCGCGAGGTGGAATATTGCGGGATCAGCATCTGCCGCTCGAGCTCGACCGGCCGCAGCTCGCCCGAGGGCGCCCGCGACAATTCGAGCAGCGCATCATACCAGGCCAGCGGTGGGAAGCCGGCCTTCTTCAAGTCCTGCTCGACGCAATCGAGCACGCGGCTCTGCACCCGCATCAGGCGGATCCAGGCAGCCGTTGCCTCGGTCGATGGTTTGCGTTTCATGGTCCCGCTCAAGTTCGTCGCCCGTCTCTTACTCCATTTGATGCACCTGCATCAATCTTGACTATTTCAAGCAGATGCATGTAGTTGCTCTTTCGGCCGAACCAAGCATCAGGCGGAATTCCGCGAAACCGCAGGATTCGACCGGTGCCTGCTCGCCGTCCCCCCATGGCCCTCCTGTCAGCCGGCCTGCCCTATGAGATGGTCGAGGTCGAATCGGCGCCAAGAAGCTCAAAAATGGGCGAGGACTGTCTGAAGCTGACCCCCTGGGGCCAGGTCCTGCGCCGGGCCTCGACAGCGGCGAGATCGTGACCGAAGGCCCGGTGATTGTCCAGAAGATCGCCGTCAGGCCTCGGCCGAGGCGCTGGCGCCGGCCCGCGACAGTTCCGAGCACCACAAGCTGAAATTCCTCACCTCCGAGCCGCGCAGGAGCATTGGTCCGCTGTTCGCAGTGCAGGACAGGCGAGGCGACGAAGACTGGGATCGATGATCCGGTTCTCTGCTTGCGCCATTCGCTGAATCCGAAGATTCGCGATGTACTGACTTCAATTTTACGAGCATTGTCTGGGTTAACAATAACTCTTGGTTGTGCACTCAGCGGCCCTCGCCATCCTTGTGAGAGCACGCCACTTGGCTCAGCTTCAGCGCGGGAACACGACGCGGACCACTGGACCGGAAAGCAATTGTGACGGCTGTACTCCTTCTCCTGCTTGCGAGCGCAATCACTGGCCTGGCGACGGGGCTCATCTTCCGAGTCTGGACTCTGCTGCTGGTCTCGCCGGCGACCGCGATCGTTGCAGCAACGGTCCTTCAGAGCTCAGGCTTTGGATTTTGGACGGGCGTTCCAATCGTCGTCGGCTGCCTGATTGCCGGCCAGCTCGCCTATTTGGCGGCGACGTTCTACGTGTACAGAGGCGAGCTCTCAATGCAGGACGACATCGACGGCGAGCCAGGCGAGCACGGCCATCGCGATATCAAGAAGGAGAACGAGTAGGACCAGGCCGAACCACGAGGGAATTTTCCTGCGCCGCCGGAGGAGCCCGCGGCGTCGCCACGACCGACCCAGAAGCAGCAGGGGGGCGTATCTTACCGCAACGCCGGCTGCGCTGTCTTGAGACACAGTGGGGATCATTGCGGGACACCTTCAATGCCAATGGGCCATCCGGGGAAACATCAGCAAGAGCGGTGCCAGGGCGGAGCGTGGCTGCGGCAGGAATTTGGCGTGGATGATCCAGCCCTTCTTCATCGTGAACCATGCGATCGGCGACGACGTCGACATCTCCAGGAGACAGTTGCCTCATGAATATGATCGTCCTCATGACCGCCGGTGCGCCGCTCGCGATTCTCGGCTTGTCGACGCCGGTCGCACCGCAGCGCGATTGCATCTTCATAATCCATCCACAGACCACCTCGGCCGTGTTCGAGAGCAAGGAAGGAAAGATCGTCTTTCCGGACCGGCCGACCGAATATCGGTGCAGCTACGCCAAGACGAAGCGCGGCGCAGACATCGCTTTCATCAACCAGAATGACTGGCGTTTCGAAGTGCGCATCGGCCGCGGCGACGAAGGCAGCTGGACGGCCAGTCTCGCCGGCGAGACCGTATCGGGGCGCGCATTCTCGCCGTTCGGCGACGGAAAATAAAAAGGCCGGATCAATGATCCGGCCTTTGCGTGTCCGGATTTCGCTCACGCTCCATCCGGGCTACAGGTCTCTCTCAGGCCGCCGCCTTCTTCGGCGCGAAGCGGCCGTAGAAGGTCTCGCCCTTCGCAGCCATCTCCTCGAGCAGCTTCGGCGGGGTGAAGCGCGAGCCGTATTTCGCCTCGAGCTTGCGGCAGAGCTCGACGAACTTCTTCGTGCCCATGAAGTCGATGTAGGACAGCGTGCCGCCGGTGAACGGCGCAAAGCCGAAACCGAGGATCGAGCCGACATCCGCCTCGCGCGGATCGGTGATGACGTGGTCCTCCACCGTGCGCGCCGCTTCCACCGCCTGCACCACTAGGAAGCGCTGCTTCAGCTCCTCAATGTCGATCGTATCAGGGTCGAGCTGCTTCGGCTGCAGCGCTGACAAGCCCGACCACAGGCTCTTCTGGCCTTTGCCCTTCTCGGGGTAATCGTAGAAGCCCTTGCTGTTCTTGCGGCCGAGGCGGCCCTGCTTCTCGACCATCTCCACCATCAGCTTCTTCTGATCGGGATTGATGGCGTTGGGGCCGAGATCGGCCTCCGTCGCCTTCATGATCTTGAGGCCGAGGTCGAGCGCGACTTCGTCCGACAACGAGAGCGGGCCGACCGGCATGCCGGCCATCTTGGCGCAGTTCTCGATCATCGCCGGCGGCACGCCTTCCAAGAACATCTCGTTGCCTTCGGCGACGTAGCGGCCGACGCAGCGGTTGGCGAAGAAGCCGCGAGAGTCGTTCACGACGATCGGCGTCTTGCCGATCTGCCGGACGTAGTCGAGCGCGGTCGCAAGCGCGACATCGCCGGTGTTCTTGCCGAGGATGATCTCGACCAGCATCATCTTCTCGACCGGTGAGAAGAAGTGGATGCCGATGAACTTGCCCTGGTCCTTGAAGCCCTCGGCCAGCGAGGTGATCGGCAGCGTCGAGGTGTTCGACGCGAAGATCACGTCCGGCTTCAGATATTGCTGCGCCTTGGCGAAGGTGTCCGCCTTCACCTTGCGGTCCTCGAACACGGCCTCGATGACGAGGTCGACATCCTTCAGCGCGGCATAGTCCGCGGTCGGCGTGATGCGCGCGAGCAGCGCCTCTGCGTCACCAGGCTTGGCGCGGCCCTTCTTGATCTGATCCTCGATCACCTTCTGCGCATGCGCCTTGCCCTTGTCGGCGCTCTCCTGGTCGCGGTCGATCAGGACGACATCGAGACCGGCGCGGGCCGAGACATAGCCGACGCTGGCGCCCATGAAGCCCGCGCCGATCACCGCGATCTTCTTCACCTTGGTCGGCGGCACGTCCTTGGGACGGCGGGCGCCCTTGTTGAGCTCCTGCATCGACAGGAACAGGCTGCGGATCATCGCCGCCGCTTCCTTCGAGCGCAGCACCGAGGCGAAGTAGCGCGACTCCACCCGCAGCGCGGCGTCGATCGGCAGCTGCAGGCCCTCATAGACGCAGCTCATGATGGCGCGCGCGGCGGGATAATTGTCGTAGGTCTCGCGGCGGTAGATCGCGTTGCCGGCCGGGAACATCATCATGCCGGCCTTGGAGAACACCGGACCACCTGGAAGCTTGAAGCCTTTCTCGTCCCAGGGCGCGACGGCCTTGCCGCCGCCCTTGATCCAGTCCTTGGCGGCCTTGATGAGGTCAGCGGCGGGAACGACGGCATGGATCAGGTTCAGCGCCTTGGCCTTCTCGACCGTGACGGGATCGCCCTTGAGCAGGAGCGTCATCGCGTCCTGCGGCGGCACCAGGCGCGGCACGCGCTGCGTGCCGCCGGCCCCGGGGAACAGGCCGACCTTGACCTCGGGCAGGCCGAGGCGGGTCTTGGGATTCTCCGCCGCGACGCGATAGTGGCAGCACAGCGTGATCTCGAAGCCGCCGCCGAGCGCGAGGCCGTTGATCGCGGCCGCCCACGGCTTGCCCGACGTCTCGATCGAGCGCAGCACCAGCGAGAAGCGGCGGCTCTGGTCGAACAGCATCTGGTTCGCCGCGGTCTCGCCCTGCTCCTTGAAGACCTTCGCATAGGCTTGGTTCATGCCTTCGAGCATGGAGAGGTCGGCGCCCGCACAGAACGCCTCTTTCGCGGAGGTGATGACGACGCCCTTCACAGCAGCGTCTGCCGTGGTCGCCTTGACGATCGCCTCGAGCTCGTTGGTCGAGGTTTCGTCGAGCACGTTCATCGAACGGCCCGGGATATCCCAGGTGACGAGCGCGATGCCGTCTGCGTCGGTCTCAACCTTGAAATTCTTGTACGACATGTTGTTGCTCCTCGGTGCCGCAGCCGACCTCAGGCGCGGCGGTTGACGGTGATCTCGTAGGGTGGGCAAAGGCGCCCTTGCGCCGTGCCCACCATCATTCGCGAAGACAGCAGCGGTGGGCACGCTTCGCTTTGCCCACCCTACGGCAGCTCGTCACACCCGCTCGATGATGGTCGCGGTGCCCATGCCGCCGCCGATGCACAGCGTGACCAGGGCGGTGGACTTGTTGGTGCGCTCGAGCTCGTCGAGCACGGTGCCGAGGATCATCGCACCGGTCGCGCCGAGCGGATGGCCGAGCGCGATCGCGCCGCCATTGACGTTGATCTTGGCGTTGTCGATGTCGAAGGCCTGGATGTAGCGCAGCACGACGGAGGCGAAGGCCTCGTTGAGCTCGAACAGGTCGATGTCAGACTTCTTCATGCCCGAGCGCGCGAACAGCTTTTCGGTGACGTCGACCGGACCGGTCAGCATCATCGCCGGCTCGGAGCCGATATTGGCAAACGCGCGGATTTTCGCACGCGGCTTCATGCCGTACTTCGCGCCCGCTTCCTTGCTGCCGAGCAGCACGGCGCCGGCGCCGTCGACGATGCCCGAGGAGTTTCCGGCGTGGTGCACGTAGTTGACGCGCTCGATCTCGGGATGCGACTGCACCGCGACACCGTCAAAGCCGCCCATCTGCGCCATCATGGTGAACGACGGCTGCAGCTGCGCCAGCGACTGCATCGTGGTCGAGGGACGCATATGCTCGTCCTTGGCGAGGATGGTGAGGCCGTTGATGTCCTTCACCGGCACCACCGACTTGTCGAAGCGACCCTCGTCCCAGGCCTTGGCCGCGCGCTGCTGGCTCTGCACGGCGTAGGCGTCGACGTCATCACGCGAGAAGCCGTATTTGGTCGCGATCAAATCGGCCGAGACGCCCTGCGGCATGAAATAGGCCGGCACCGCGATCGAGGGATCCATCGGCCATGCGCCGCCGGAGGCGCCGATGCCGATGCGGCTCATGGATTCGGCGCCGCCGCCGATCACCAGCTCATGCTGACCGCTCATGATCTGCGCGGCGGCGAAGTTCACGGCATCGAGGCCGGAGGCGCAGAAGCGGCTGATCTGCACGCCGGGCACGGCATCGCCGAGACCGGCCTTGAGCGCGGCGAAGCGCGCGATGTCGGATCCGGCTTCACCGACGGGATCGACCACGCCGAGCACGACGTCGTCGACCGAATCTTCCGGAAGGTTGTTGCGGTCCTTCAGTGCCTTCAGCGGCACGGTGGCGAGCGCAAGCGCCGTGACCTCGTGCAGCGCGCCGTCCGCCTTGCCGCGGCCGCGCGGGGTGCGAACGTGGTCGTAGATGAATGCCTCAGGCATGACGCCCTCCTGATGTGATGTTTGAAAGCTATTGGGAAACGGCGGCGGGAGCAGGCCTCAGAAGGCTTCCGCCGGCAATTCCATGATGGTGGCGCAGCCGGCCTGGATGCGCGCGAGATTGGCCGCAGTCTCCGGCAGCATCCGCTCCATGAAGAAGCGGCCGGTGACGAGCTTGGTCGAGAGATAGGGCGTCGCCCCGCTCTCGGCAATCTTCGCCTGCGTCACCTTGGCCATCTTCGCCCACATATAGCCGAGCGCGACGAAGCCGAAGAGGTGCAGGTAGTCGGTTGCGGCAGCACCCGCATTGTCCGGCTTCGCCATCGCATTCTGCATCAGCCAGGTGGTGGCCTGCTGGAGGTGGCCGAGCGAGGTCGAGAGCGGCGTGATGAAGGGCTTGAGTGCCTCGTCGCCGCCATTCTCCTTGGCGAAGGCCATGACCTCGCCGAAGAAGGCCATGATGGCGCGGCCGCCGTCGCGCGGGAGCTTGCGTCCGACGAGGTCGAGCGCCTGGATGCCGTTGGCGCCCTCATAGATCATCGCGATACGCGCATCGCGCACGAACTGCTCCATGCCCTGCTCGGCGATGTAGCCGTGGCCGCCATACATCTGCTGCGCCTGCACCGCGTTGGCGAAGCCGTAGTCGGTGAGGAAGCCCTTCAGCACCGGCGTCATCAGGCCCATATGGTCGTCGGCGGCCTGGCGGTCCTTGGGATCCTCGGAGCGGTGGGCGACGTCGCTCTTCAGCGCGGTCCAGATCACGAAGGCACGCGCGGCCTCGTTGAAGGCGCGGATCGACAGCAGCGTGCGGCGCACATCGGGATGCACGATGATCGGATCGGCCGGCTTGTCCGGCGCCTTGGCGCCCGTGAGGGAACGGCCCTGGATGCGCTCGCGGGCATAGGCGACGGCGTTCTGATAGGCGACCTCGGACTGCGCGAGGCCCTGCACGGCGACGCCGAGGCGGGCCTCGTTCATCATCACGAACATGCCCTGCATGCCCTTGTTCTCTTCGCCGATCAGCCAGCCGGTGGCGTTGTCGTAGTTCATCACGCAGGTGGAGTTGCCGTGGATGCCCATCTTGTGCTCGATCGAGCCGCAGACGACGCCGTTGCGGGCGCCCACCGAGCCATCGGCGTTCACCAGGAATTTCGGCACCACGAACAGCGACACGCCCTTGATGCCGGCGGGTGCACCCTCGATGCGGGCGAGCACGAGGTGGATGATGTTGTCGGCGAGATCGTGCTCGCCGGCCGAGATGAAGATCTTGGTGCCGGTGATCCTGAAGCTGCCGTCGGGCTGGCGCACCGCCTTGGTGCGGAGCATGCCGAGGTCGGTGCCGCAATGCGGCTCGGTGAGGTTCATGGTGCCGGTCCATTCGCCGGCCACCATCTTCGGGACGTAGGTCTTCTTCTGCTCGGGCGTGCCGTGCACCAGCAGCGCCGCGGTCGCGCCCATGGTCAGGCCGCCATACATCGAGAACGCCATGTTGGCGGAAATCTGGAATTCGTTGACCGCCTGGCTCAGCGTCACCGGCAGGCCCTGGCCGCCATATTCGGTCGGCGCCGACAGGCCGAGCCAGCCGCCCTCGACGACCTGCTTGAACGCTTCCTTGAAGCCTTTCGGCGTGGTGACGCTGCCGTCGTCGGCGCGCTTGCAGCCTTCGAGATCGCCGATTCGATTGAGCGGCTGCAGCACCTCCTCGGCGAGCTTGGCGGCTTCGCCGAGGATGGCTTCGCGCACATCGCTCGACGCATCGGAGAAGCCCGGCAGATTGTCGTAGCGGTCGATCTGGAAGACGTCGTTGAGCAGGAAGTTCACGTCTTCGACGGGGGCTTTATAGATCGGCATGGGGTTCTCCCGGCATGGGCCTTGAAATGATGTTCGTGCGGTTCCTGCGGCGCGTTTGCCCGCGAGCTTAGCGGGTTCGGCAACTCAGGGCAGTATCATGATTGGGCAGCCAGCTGCTCCGCCATCAGACGGTGCAGCATGTTGATCGCCTTGAGCGGACGCACCATCACCTTGAAGTGCGTGATGCGTCCCTCGCCGTCGAAGCTGATGATGTCGACGCCGTTGATCTCGATGCCGTCGATCATGGTCTTGAATTCGAGCACGGCGCCGCGCTCGTCCTCCACTCACCCACATAGGTGAAGGTCGGACCGCCGAGCACCTGTTCGGCACTGGAGAGATATTTGAAGGTGATGTCGCGGCCGCGCTGCGGCGTGTGAACGACGGGGCTTTCGAACACGGCATCGGGGTGCAGAAGATCCCAGAGCGCGGTGCGGTCATGGGACTTCATGTAGGCGTACCAGGAATCGAGGCCGGTCATTCTCGGGTGCCTCCCTAAAGGGCTTTCCAGGAGCCTTGGCAAAAAACGCGAAAACAACCCCATGCACAGTAGCGAGAAGGTTGATTCCGCTGGGTTTTCGGGACGAGTCTTTCGCCCGGCCCTTCAGCCGCCTCATATGCACATTGACGCATATGCGCCGATGCGCATAAAGTCAAGCCACAAGGTCGAGAACAGGAGACCGGTCATGGCACTGGGCGACGCAATCCTCGCATGCCTGACGGAACGTCCGATGACGGGCTACGAGCTCGCCAAGACGTTCGATTCCTCGATCGGCTTCTTCTGGAAGGCCGACCACCAGCAGATCTACCGCGAACTCTCCAAGCTGCGCGACCGCGGCTACATCCAGGGCCGCGAGGTCGTGCAATCGGGCAAGCCCAACAAGCTGGTTTATACGCTCACTCCGGAGGGCCGAACAGCGCTGCGGCACTGGGCCGCGCGGCCAAGTACACCGGCCTCGACCAAGGACGACCTCCTGGTCCGCCTCCACGCGCTCGACAGCATCGACATCGAGCCGCTGCGCGCCGACTTGATGGCCCGGCTCGAGCACCACCGCGACCGCCACGCCAATTACGAGCGCATCCTGAAGAAGCGTTTTCCGGACGGCACGGCAGAGGGCAAGCTCGACTTGGGAAACCTGCTCCTGCTCCGCCTGGGGGCCCGGCACGAGCAGATGGTGGCCGACTTCTGCGAGGAAGCGCTCGAGGCGCTGTCGGCGATGAGCGGCAAGGCCACCGTGGTGCCGATGGAGGATGGCAAGCGCGAAAAGGGCTGAGGAATTCCGGCAGGCTGCCCGATCAGGCCGGCTGGAGCGCCTGTCCCGTCAGCGCGCTAGAGCATGATGTATTTACACGGAAACATAGCCTGAGTTTTTGAAGTAGTTGGTGCACTCCTCCTGGGAGAAGAGATCGAGGAGTTCACCAACCTTCCGCCAGGTTGCCTCCACGTCACGAGGTTCTGCGGATCGCATGAGGTGTTTGAGTTTGGCGAAGACCTGCTCGATCGGGTTGAGGTCAGGGCTGTAGGGCGGCAAGAAGATAAGGTGGGCTCCTCTGGCGCGGATAGCTTGGCGAGCCGCTTTGCCCTTGTGGCTGCCAAGATTGTCGAGAACGACGATCTCGCCCGGTGCGAGGGTGGGTGCCAACACCTTCTCGACGTACAGCGTGAAGAGTTCACCATTGATGGGACCATCAATCACCCAAGGCGCACTGATCCGATCATGACGCAGCGCCGCGATGAAGGTCATGGTCTTCCAATGGCCGAAAGGTGCAGATGCTTGGAGGCGCTGCCCACAAGGCCCCCAGCCGCGTAGCGGCGCCATATTGGTCTTGATCCACGTCTCGTCGATGAAAACCAACCGCGTGACGTCAATCCTGCCTTGATGCGCTTTCCATCGGGTCCGCTTACGGGCGACGTCTGGGCGATCCTGCTCGGCTGGTAGAAGCGTTTTTTTTGAAGCTGAGCCCCTCGGCGTGAACAAAAGTCCACACCGCCCGCACGTCTGTCTTGATCCCCCGTGCAGCCAGCTCCTGCGTCAGCTTGCGCAAGGTGAATGGCCCCGAGCGAATGCGTTTGCGCAGCCAGTCGGCGTTGGCATCCGACAGAACCCGCTTCTTGTGGCCGCCGATCTGGCCGGGCGCCAGGCCTCCGGTATCACGCCTTAGGTTCTTCCACTTCGTCACGCACGAGGGGCTGATCTGTAGCGCCTCTGCGATCGAACGAACCGTCTCGCCCGCGTCAGCGCGAGCCAAGGCGCGTTCACGGATGTCTTCCGAATAGGGGCGCGTCATCCATGCTGGCCTCCGCACTCCAGCATGGAGCTTGAATCAGAAATCGCCCGCTCTGGGAACCCCGATTCCAGTCAAAAACATCACGCTCTAGCTGGCTGACGTATTTCAGCGTCTGGAATTCCTGCAAGCCCTCGATCCCGCCCTCGCAGCCGATGCCGCTGTCCTTGTGTCCGCCGAACGGGGTTTCCGGCAAGGACGCCTGCCAGTGGTTGACGATCACATTGCCGCTCTGGATCGCCTCGGACATCGCGGCGGCGTTGCGCATGTCGTTGGTCATCACGTAGGACGCCAGCCCGAACGGCAGGCGATTGGCGAGATGAACGGCCTCGTCCATGGTCCGGAACGGCGCCGTCGCGGCCAGCGGACCGAACGGCTCGACGTTGGACGCCAGGCATTCCTGATCGACATGGGACAGCACCGTGGGCCGGTAGAAATAGCCCCGGTTGCCGCAGCTCCTGCCGCCTGCGGCGACGCGGATCTGGCGCGTCCGCGCATCCGCGACGAAGCGCTCCATGCTCTCCACGCGCCGTTCATGTGCCAGCGGCCCCATCCCGGTCGCGGCATCAAAGCCGTCGCCGACGACGATCGCCTCCGCGAGCTCGGCCAGCTTGGCCGCGAATCGATCATGGATCGATTCATGAACGAAGAAGCGGGTCGGCGACGTACAGACCTGGCCGGCGTTGCGGAACTTGGCAGTCACCGCCGAGACGGCCGCGGCTTCCGGATCGGCGTCATCGAAGATCAGGACCGGCGCGTGGCCGCCGAGCTCGAGCGTCATTCGTTTCAGCGTCTGGACGGCCAGCGCGCCGAGCTGCTTGCCGACCTCGGTCGAGCCCGTGAAGGTCAGGCCTCGGATGACGGGTGATTGCAGCAGCGCCTGCGAGACCAGCCCCGGATTGCCGAACACGACATTGAGCACACCGGCCGGAAGCCCGGCATCCTCCAGCGCCGCGGCGATCGCGAGCGCGGTGGCCGGCGTTTCCTCGGCCGGCTTGATGATCACCGAGCAGCCAGCAGCCAGCGCGCTGGAGATCTTGCGCGCGGGCGTGATCGCCGGCGCATTCCAGGGTGCGAAGGCCGCGATCGGCCCGAGCGGCTCGCGGATCGCAATCTGCTGAACGCCGCGCTGACGGGCGGGAATCACCCGCCCATAGGCGCGGCGGCCCTCCTCCGCATTCCAGGCGAACAGCCCGGCGGCCGTCTCGACCTCGGCACGGGCCTCGGCGATCGGCTTGCCGAGCTCCAGCGTGATCAGGCCTGCGATCCGCTCCCGGCGCTCGATGATCAGCGCCGCCGCCTGCTGCAGGATGCGGCCACGATCGATGGCCGGCATCTGCCGCCATTGCTCATGTCCGCACGCGGCGGATGTAAGCGCCTCGTCCAGATCGCCCGGCCCGGCGCAGGGCAGTTCCCCGATCACCTCTCCGGTCGCGGGATTGCGCACCGGCACGATGTCCCGCCCTTCTGCGGCGCGCCATCGGCCGCCGATGAAGAGTGCGAGCGGGGGATAGTCGATCATCTTGGCGCTCCCGGGGGTACGGGCTGCAGGCTTTCCTGCGGCCCGGCTTGCCAGACGGCTGCTACTTGGCTGCGCCGACCAGCGGGCAATTGCCGTCCTTGAGCGGACGGAACGCCTGGTCGCCGGGCACCGTGGCGAGGATCTTGTAGTAGTCCCAGGGATATTTCGATTCCGAGGGATCCTTGACCTGCAGCAGATACATGTCGCGGATCACCCGGCCATCCTCCCGGATCGAGGCATTGGTCGTGTAGACGTCGTTGATGGGCAGCTTCTTCATCTCCGCGACCAGAGCGGAGCCCGACTCGCTCTTCTTCGCCTCGATCGCCTTGAGATAATGCGTGACCGCGCCGTACACGGCGATCTGCAGGCTGCCGGGCGCCTTGCCCTTGAAGCGCGCCATGAAGCGCTTGCTCCATTCGCGCGTCTTGTCGTTCGCATCCCAGTAGAAACTGTCGGCGAAGATCAGCCCCTTGGCATTGGCAAGGCCGAGGCCGTGGATATCTGGCAGGTTGACCAGCAGCGCCGCGATGCTCTGCCCGCCCGCGGTCAGGCCGAACTCGTTGGCCTGCTTCAGCGAGTTCATCATGTCGGCGCCGGCATTGGCGAGGCCGACCACCTGCGACTTCGAGGCCTGGGCCTGCAACAGGAAGGACGAGAAGTCCGGCGTGTTGAGCGGCGCCCGCGCCGCACCCAGCACCGTGCCGCCATTGGCGAGCACCACCTTGGAGGCTTCCGCCTCGAGCGCCTGGCCGAAGCTGTAATCCGCGGTCAGGAAGAACCAGCTCTTGAGGCCTTTCTTCACCAGCGGAGCGGTGGCGACATTCGCCAGCGCGTAATTGTCATAGGCCCAGTGGACCCCGTTGGGCGAACAGGCCTTGCCGGTGAGGTCAGGCGTTCCGGGACCGGTGGCGAGGAAGACCTTGTCCTTTTCGCGGGTCAGTTGCTGCACGGCCAGCGCGACGCCCGACGAGACCACCTCGGTGATCGCATCGACGCCTTCGGTGTCGTACCAGCGCCGCGCCACACCGAGACCGACATCGGCCTTGTTCTGATGATCGGCCGAGACGATCTCGACCGGCGTGCCGCCGGCCTTGCCGCCGAAATCCTCGACCGCCATCTGGGCCGCCAGCACCGATCCCGCGCCGACATTGTCGGCATAGGGACCGGACATGTCGGTGAGCACGCCGATCTTCACCGTGCCCTTGGCGATCTCCGCCCGCGCGGATCCGAAGACGGACAGCGCCGCCAGAGCCGCAACCAACGCTTTCTTCTTCACGAACGTCCTCCCATACTCTTCTTGAAACCGTTCAATCGATGGTTTTCAGAACGGGCAGCAGATATCCGAGGAACTTCTCCGGATCCTCGCTCATCGGGAAATGGCCGAGGCCCTTCATGATGGTGACGTGGCTGCCCTTGATGCTGTTGGCGACCGCGAGCGTTTCCTCGGGGGTGCACGAATAGTCGTATTCGCCCGACAGCAGGAACAGCGGACAACGCGACGTGTCGATCTGCGCAACGCGGTCTCGAATGTCGCCGTCGAGCTTGTAGAAATACAGATCGCCCTTGAACACGCCGGGCCCGCCCTGCATGTAGTGCCACAGCGTTTCCCAGCGCTCGGCATCGGGCGCATCGGGCCCGACGAGGCCCGAGACGATGGCCGCGCAGACCTCGCCGCCATGCACGTCCGGACGATGCAGGAAGTTGAGATCGTAATACGGATCGACGTGCGCGCCGGCCTGCAGGCCGATGATGGCGCGGAAGCGTTCGGGATGGTCGAGCGCCAGATGCAGCACGATCCGGCCACCGATCGAGCAGCCCATCACGACAGGCCTGTCGAGTTCGAGCGCATCGGCGACGCTCAGGATCATCCCGGTGTATTGCGTAGAGGTGAGCTGGTACTCCTCGTCGTGCCAGCCGGCCGGCGGCGACGATTTGCCGTGCCAGGGCATGTCGAAGGCGATGACGCGGAATCTGGAGGTCACGCGCGCGTCGTTCATCAGGGCGCGGTACTGACGGCCGTCGGCGCCCGCCGTGTGGAGGCACAGCAGCGGAATGCCCTGGCCGGCCTCTTCGACGTAGAGACGGTGGCTGCGGCCGAATAGATCGAGATGCAGATAGCGGCCGATCGTGGCTTCGAAACGCGGGCTCATGCTGCGACTCCCGATGCGCGCATCTTGACCAGCGCTTCCTTGAAGTAGCGGAGGTTGGCCATGAAGACCTGCAGATTGCCTTCGGCCTTGAGGGTGCGCCGCTTGATCAGCGCCATCAGATCGTGTGATCCGGGCTGCGGCTTCGCGCTCCAGAATTTCGTCCATTCCTCCTCGGAGGCCCGCAGCGCGAACGACCAGGAAGGCATGACGAAGGGGCCGCGCACCACGGCGGCGATCCGGCCATCGGCGATCGTGATCAGCCACGCCGTGGCGCCGATCTCGAGCAGGAACGTCGTCGACAGAAAGCGGCCGCGCCGCACCAGGTTCGCGTCCGCGTTCACCCTGTCCTTGAGCTCTTCCATCAGGTGTCCTCCCTTCGCGCGAGCGCGACCAGGGCGTCGACGGCGATGACGCCCTCGCCCACCGGCTTGACGATCAGCGGATTGATCTCCGCATCGACCACCTGAACGCTCTCCTCGCGTGCCAGTCGCGACAGGGCCACGATGGCCCGTGCCAGGGCTTCCATATCGCCATGCGGCCGATTGCGATATCCCCGGAAGATGCGGCTGATGGCGAGGTCGGCGATCATGCTGCGGGCGGTGTCGAGATCCACCGGCGCGAGGCGGATGCTGCGATCGCGATAGATTTCGGTATAGATGCCGCCTGCTGCGAGCAGCACCAGCGGCCCGGCGTCCGGATCGACGCGATAGCCGAGCAGAAACTCGCCAAGGCCCGCCGTCATCGGCTGCACGAGAACCCGCGATGCCGCGTGGCTCCTGGCCCTGGCGTTCTCGGCAATGCGGCGCATCGCGGCCTTGAGCTCTGCCTCGCTGCCGACGTTCAGCACCACGCCGCCGATCTCGGTCTTGTGCGCGATCTCCGCAGACAGGATTTTCACGGCCACGGGGTATGCGAACGGAAGATCGAAGGGCCCTTGTGCGTCGATCTGGATGGCGACGGCCGGGGCATGGGAGACGCCCAGCTTCGCCAGCAGTGCATAGGCCTCGCTT
This sequence comes from Bradyrhizobium sp. USDA 241, assembly GCF_049739505.1. Lineage (NCBI taxonomy): Bacteria > Pseudomonadati > Pseudomonadota > Alphaproteobacteria > Hyphomicrobiales > Nitrobacteraceae > Bradyrhizobium > Bradyrhizobium sp. USDA 241. The sequence continues at coordinate 701,245 of NZ_JBMGPZ010000004.1, forward strand.
TCGTCGAGCTGCCGCGTCGGGCGCGACGCGACGCGCCGTGACGACGGAGCGGGTGCTGCGGCCGGACGGCGCAGCAGCGCGGCGCTCATGGCGTCGGCACAGGACTCCGGCGTGCGGAACGCGGGCACCCCGGCCGCAGCCAGCATGTTGAGGGCGTCCGGCGCCTCCGGGACCACGAAGGCGGCGAGCGGCTTGGAATGCGCACCGCTGTCGATGACGGGCTTGACGGCCAGATCCGGCTGAAATCTTGCAGACGAGCCGATCACCGCGATGATGGCGTCGAACTCCGGAGCGCCCAGCAATGTGTCGAGCGCCGCCTTCATCACGTCGTAGCGGGTGCCGGCCAGCGTCAGATCGGTGATGCGATCGTGCCCCGCCTTGACGCCGGCGGCGCCGAGCCGCGCGTGGGTTTCCGGACTCGGTGCGACCACCTCGATGCCGCGCATCGCCAGCTCGTCGACCACCATGGCGGCGCCACCGCCGGTCGTGGTCACGACGCCGATGCGGGGAGCGCCCGCTCCCGGCCGCCGCGCCGACACGCGCCGCACCAGCGGCAGCGCTTCGAGCAAGGTTTCGAAATTGAAGATGCGGGCAATGCCGCAATCGGCGAGGAACGCGGCCGCGACGTCGTCCTCGCCGGCCAGCGCACCGGTGTGCGACAGCGCAAGCTCGGCCGCGACCGCGGACCGGCCGAGCTTGTAGGCCACGATCGGCTTGCCGCGGGCCGCGGCACCGAGCGCGAAGGCCCGCAGGTCATCGGCGTGGCGGATGCTTTCGAGGAACAGCATGTAGCCGGTGATCTCGGGGTCATCGAGCGTCGCCGCACAGATCTCACCCAGGCTGAGATCTATCTCGTTGCCCACCGAGACGAGCCCGGCGAAACCGAGATTGCGCGCTTTTCCGCGCGACACCAGACCGCCCAGGAGACTGCCACTGTGCGACGCGACAAAGGTGCCGCCACGCGGCAGATCCGGCTCAGCAAACGCGGCATTGGCGGTGATGACCGTCCGGCGGTGCAGATTGATGGCGCCGAGGCTCGATGGCCCGAGAATCCGCAATCCGCTCGCGGCCCGCAGCGCTTTCAGGCGTGCGAGCAGCTTGCGCCCCTCTTCGTCGGCGTCCGAAAAACCGGACGCCAGGATGGTCGCGACCGAGACGCCGATGCGCGCACATTCGGCGGCGGCGTCCACGGCATCTTCGGTCGGGGTCAGGATGAAGGCATGGTCGGGAACGCCGGGCAGCTCCGCCAGCGCCGGCCACGCCGGTTCGCCCAGCACCGTCTTGCGGCCCGGATTGATCGGATAGATCGCACCGTCATAGCCGGCGCGCCGCAGATATTGCAGCGGGCGCGACGAGGTCTTGGCGGTGTCGTCGGAGGCGCCCACCAAAGCGATGCTGCGCGGCGCGAACAGCGCCTCTGCCAGAGTGGGCCTGGTCGTCTCAGCCGCCACGTCCGGCCTGCCCGCGCTGATCGAACCGGCGGTCGAAGACGGATTCCGCGATACGGTTCTTGAGGATTTCCGTGGAGCCGCCGGCGATCATCCAGCCGCGCGTGCGCCGCATGCAATATTCCGCGAGCGACTCCTGGCTGTAGCCGAGGCCGCCCATGATCTGCACGGCCTCATTGGCCACCTCGAAACCGGCCTGGTTGCAGGCCAGCTTGGCGATCGCGGTCTGATACGGCGAGGGCAGCTCTTCCCTGACATTGGCCGCGCGATAGAGCAGCATCTGGGCGGATTCGAGCTTCAGCGCCATGTCCGCAAACTTCCACTGCAAGCCCTGGAATTCGCACAGATGGCGGCCGAACTGCTTGCGCACGGCGGCATGCTCGCGCGCCAGGTTGAACGCGTAGCGGCCGAGCGCGAGCGAACGGGCCGAGTTGCCGAGCCGCTCCACGTTGAAGCCTGCGATCTGCTTCTTGAAGCCGCCGATGCCGAGCAGCACGTTCCGCTTCGGGATCCGGCAGTTCTCGAAATAGAGCTGGTTCCACTCCTCGCCGCTCATGAAGGCGGTCGGCTTGCCGATCGAGAAGCCGGGCGTGTCACGCTCGACGATGACGGACCCGATCCCGGAGACACCGGGCGCGAAGCGGACGTAGACCAGATAGATCGCCGCATCCGGACTGTGGGTGCCGAACACCTTGCTCCCATTGATGACGTAATCGTCGCCATCCTCTGTCGCCGTCGTCTTCAGTTCGGTCACGGCGGAGCCGGCCTCTGGCTCGCTCATGCCGAGGCTGATGCAGATGTTGCCGGCGAGGAGATCGGGCAGCCATCGCTGCTTCTGCTCCGGCGTCGCGTATTCCACGAAGGTGCGGATCGGCCCGAAATTGCCGGCCTGGACGACGTCGGCGCTGCGCGGGCACACCGACGCGACCTGCTCGATCGCGATCACGGAATCCAGAAGCGTGCCGCCCTGCCCGCCATCCTTCGGATCGAAGGAGATGCCCATCAAACCCTGCTTGCCGAGCATCTGCGCGACGTCGCGCGGAAAGCGCGGATCGTGAGCGCGTGCAAGCGATCCATCCTTCAGGTTCGCTTCGGCAAAGCGGCGAACCGAGTCCGCGAACGCCTGCTGCTCTTCGTTCAGTTCGAAATCCATCGGCCATCACATCGCTGAGACGACGCCGTCTTCCCAGTCAGGGCTTTGACAGACAACTGAGCAAAAGTTATGATAAGATTACATTTTGTAATGATCTAGCATGATACCTCCGCTCAACCCGTTGCACGTTTTCGACGTGGCGGCGCGCCATCTCAGCTTCACGCGCGCGGCCCGGGAACTCCGCGTCACGCAGCCGGCCGTCAGCCGCCAAGTCACCATCCTCGAAGCCTTTCTCGGCGTGCGGCTGTTCGAACGGGACAAGGCCGGGTTGCGGCTGACATCGGAGGGAAACGAGTTTCACCGGCAGATCGCGCCGGCCTTCCGGATCATCGCCCAGGCCACCACGGGCCTGACCGCGACCGGCAAGGCCCAGCCGCTGAAGATCAGGGTCTACACGACGTTCGCGGCGAAATGGCTGATCCCGCGGCTGCCGTCCTTCTATGTCAGCTACCCCAACATCAGGCTGGACATCAGCAACGTGGTTGCGCCAGTGGATTTCGAGAACGATAAGGTCGATCTCGCCGTCCAGTTCGGCTCGGGCAAATGGCCGGGCGCGGAGACCGAACTGCTGTTCAGGGACGTCATCCAGCCGGTCTGCAGCCCGAAGCTGCTGAAACGGACGCGCCTTGCCGAGCTCGACGATCTGCGCAAGGTCCAGCTGCTCCATTCACATTACCGTCGCTCCGACTGGCCGGATTGGCTGATGGCGGTGAAACGGCCGGACCTGCTGACCGATCGCAGCGTGAGCTTCCAGAGTTCGATCCTGACCTACCAAGCCGCCGCCGAAGGCGTCGGCGTCGCGATGGGCCAGCTCTTCCTGCTCCGGAACGAGATCGAAGACGGGACCCTGGTTCCCCTGTTCAACGCACCGCTGGAACGCCCCTCCGCCCATTACCTGGCCTGGCCCAAGAGCCGGCCGATGGCCCGCAAGGCGCGCAGCTTCGTGGCCTGGCTGAAGGCCCAGATCGCCAATGACGTGAACCGCGGGCGGGCCTGATGGGGCCCGTCGGGCGAGCCGCCATTCTGCCCGCCCAACTTTAAGACACCCGCGCCGCATTCCTTAACTCGTTATTTACCGTAACAGGAAAAAGTCGGTTTTCGAGGCAGACGACCCGCGCCAAATTCGATTGTCTTTGCAACCGGGGCGCGTGGGGAGGCTGGAGGCGCCGGGTGGGGCGCCGGAGTCGGAACCGGACAGAGTCATGAATTCGCGCGTATCGTGGAGTGTTGACGGCATCGATCCATCCGTCCGGGAGCGGGCCGAAGCTGCTGCGCGCAGAGCCGGCATGACGCTCAACGATTGGCTGAACTCCACGCTCGGCGAGACGGCCCCGCCGAACTTTCGCGCAGCCTACGACCAGCGTCCGCAGCACATGCCGAGCCAAGCACCCAGTCAGGAGAGCCGCGAAGTCGCCGACATCCACCAGCGGCTCGATGCGATCACCCAGCAGATCGAACGGATTTCCAAGCCCGCCCCGCGCCAAGACTCTTCAAGACCAGACGTCTCGCGCGAGCAGGGCGTCGCGCGTCAGCTCAACGATGCGATCTCGCGGCTCGATGCGCGCCTGTCGCAAATCTCGCGCCCGCAGCGGCAACCGCAGCAGCCGCAGGCCCCACGCCCCGCCCCGGCCGACGCGCGCCAGCGCCAGGCCGATGCGGTCGAGCGCGCGGCCGCGCAGGTCTATCGCAGCTCACCACCCCTGAGCCCGGCTTCGTTCGACGTCGCGGTCGCCGAGATCACCGCGCGCCAGAGCGAGCTCGACGGCTTTGCGCCCAGGCAAATGCCCCCGCGTGCCGCGCCGTCGCTTGCGCCCGCCGCTCCTTACGCGCCGCCCATGGCGCCGCCGGCGCCTGCCTACGCGCCGCCGCCACCGCAGCCGGGACCGGATTTTTCATCGCTCGAGCGCCACCTGCTCAAGATCACGAGCCAGATCGAGTCACTGCAGCGTCCCGACAATACCGAGCAGGCGATCAACGCCTTCCGCAGCGAGCTGGCCGAAATCCGTGCCGCCATCACCGAGGCGATGCCGCGGCGCGCGATCGAATCGATCGAAAACGAGATCCGCTCGCTGCACCGTCGCATCGACGAGACCCGGTCCAACGGCACCGACGGCCAGGTCCTCTCCGGCATCGAGCATGCGCTGTCCGACATCAAGCAGGTGCTGCGCACGTTGACGCCGGCCGAGCAACTCACCGGCTACGACGAGGCGATCCGCAATCTCGGCGCCAAGCTCGATCTGATCCTGCGCGCCAATGACGATCCCTCGACGGTGCAGCAGCTCGAAGGCGCGATCTCGGCGCTGCGCGGCATCGTCTCCAACGTCGCTTCCAACGAAGCGCTGGCACGGCTTTCCGAGGACGTGCAGCTGCTGTCGTCCAAGGTCGACCAGATCACCCGCGCCTCCGGCCACGGCGACAGCTTCGCGGTGCTGGAGCAGCGCATCGCCGCGCTCACCGCCGCGCTCGAAACCCGCGAACGGCCTCAGCCATCCGAGAGCACCGAGCACCTCGAAGCCGCGATCCGCGCGCTGTCGGACCGTTTCGACCGCATGCAGGTCGGCAGCGATTCCGCGTCCACCTTCGCGCATCTCGAACAGCGCGTCTCCTATCTGCTGGAACGGATCGAAGTCGCCTCCGATCCGCACAACGGCAATTTGAGCCGCGTCGAGGACGGGCTGCACGACATCCTGCGGCATCTCGAGCGGCAGCAGGCGACCTATGCCGCGCTGGCCGAGAGCCGCAACTCCGCACCGCCTCCCGATTCCGGCATGGTCGATCTCGTCAAGCGCGAGCTCTCCGACATCCGCTTCAGCCAGGCCGAGACCAACCGGCACACCCAGGACTCGCTCGAAGCCGTCCACAGCGCGCTCGGCCACGTCGTCGATCGTCTCTCGATGATCGAGGGCGATCTGCGCGCGGTGCGCACCGTGCCGGCGCCGCAGCCGATGCCGATGGCCGCTCCGATGGAGCCGGCGCCGATGGCGCGCGAGCCGCGGCCACAACCGCAGCAGCCGAAATACGATCCGAAGCCCGAGCTGCCCAATCCCGCCGCCGCGCAGGGCACGCAGGCCGCCTTCGTCGCCGCGCCGCGGGAATTCCACGCGGCCGCGCCGGTTGCGCCGCCGCCGGTGCCAGCGGCACCGCAGGTCGCACCACCCTTGCCGCCGCGTGCGATCAGCGAAATCCTGGAGCCGCACACCGCGCCCGCGCGGGCCGCGCTCGCGCCGGAATTGCCACCGGATCATCCGCTCGAGCCGGGCACACGGCCGGGCGGACGCCTCGCCACGCCGTCGGAGCGCATCGCCGCCTCCGAGAGCGCGATCAGCGGAATTGCCACCGCGCCGAAAGAGCCGGTGTCGTCGTCGAGCTTCATCGCGGCCGCACGCCGCGCCGCGCAAGCCGCCGCCGCGCAGCCGGAAAAGACCGGCCGAGCCGCCAAGGCAGGGGCTGACCGGTCCAAGGACAAGGGCAAGGACGGCGGTTCGACCATCACCGCGAAGATCCGCTCGCTGCTGGTCGGCGCGAGCGTGGTCGTGATCGTGCTCGGCACCTTCAAGATGGCGATGAACCTGCTCGAAGGCAGCCCGCCGCCGGCGCCGCAGGCCATGGACGATACGTTCAGCCAGCCGGCGCCCATGGCCCCGCCGCCCCCGGTCGAGACCAAGCCCGCCACGCCCGAGCAGATCACGCCGTCGATGACGTCGCCGACGCCGATCGGACGGCAATCCCAGAACAATGCCGCGCCGGCCCCCGCCGCCATTCCGGGCAACTCGGCCTCCGTCGAGATCCCGCCGGCGCCTGCCGCGGCCCCGCCGCCTCCGGCCTCCAGCGACGTCACCGGCGCGCTGTCGGGCACGAGCCGCGCCAAGCTCGGCCTCGTCCAGGTGCCGCCGAGCGAGAGACTGCCTGACGGCATCGGCGGCCCGGCCTTGCGCACCGCCGCGATGAAGGGCGATGCAACCGCGGCCTACGAGATCGGCGTGCGCTTTGCCGAAGGAAAGGGCGTCGCCACGAACTACGACGAAGCGGCGAAGTGGTACGACCGCGCGGCGCAGGCCGGCGTGGTGCCCGCGATCTTCCGCCTCGGCACGCTCTACGAAAAGGGCCTTGGCGTGAAGAAGGACGCCGACATCGCCCGCCGCTACTACACCCAGGCCGCCGAGCGCGGCAACGCCAAGGCGATGCACAATCTCGCGGTGCTCGACGCCGACGGCGGTGGGCGCGGCGCCAACTACAAGAGCGCGGCGCAGTGGTTCCGCAAGGCGGCCGATCGCGGCGTCGCCGACAGCCAGTTCAACCTCGGCATCCTCTATGCCCGCGGCATCGGCGTCGAGCAGAACCTCGCCGAATCCTACAAATGGTTCAGCCTGGCGGCCGCGCAGGGCGATGCGGACGCAGCCGGCAAGCGCGACGACGTCGCCAAGCGCCTCGACCCGCAATCGCTCGCGGCCGCCCAGCTCGCGATCCAGACCTTCAGCGCCGAGCCGCAGCCGGATGATGCCGTCAACGTCTCAGCGCCCGCCGGCGGCTGGGACACCGCGCCGCAGGCAAGCGCCAAGCCGGCGCCGAAGGCCGTCGCGACCAAGCGCTCGGCCTCGGCGGCGAATTAAAGGCGAATAGCTTTCGATCCGACCAAGCGAGCCACGGGCTCGGTGCACCTCTCCCGCTTGCGGGAGAGGTCGGCGCTTACCGCCGGGTGAGGGATTTCTCCTCTTGGGGAGTCTCACTGCGGAGGCACCCTCTCCCCAACCCTCCCCCGCAGGCGGGGGAGGGAGCGCATCTCGCGTATCGCAACGATCGAGCCTTGTTCACGGCTCCTCGTCATCATTCACCACGCTCGAAGTTCCCGGTCCCTCCCCGCTCCGAATTCCGCTATTGAAAGGCGCGGCAATCGTTCCGTCCTTTCCGCGAGCATTCCGCGTTCGTCGATCCGTCTCGCCGGTGCGTGGTCAATGCAGCTCTACCTTCCGATCGCCGATCTGCCGGTCAACGTCTTCCTGGTGCTCGCCATGGGCGCCGCGGTCGGCTTCGTCTCGGGCATGTTCGGAATCGGCGGCGGCTTCCTGATGACGCCGCTGCTGATCTTCATCGGCATCACGCCGGCGGTGGCGGTCGCTTCCGTCGCGAGCCACATCGCGGCCTCGTCCTTTTCCGGCGCGCTCTCATATTGGCGGCGCCGCGCGATCGATCCGGCGTTGGCGAGCGTGCTGCTCTGCGGCGGCGTCACCGGAACGACGCTCGGCGTGTGGGCCTTCACCCAGCTGCGCGCGCTCGGCCAGCTCGACCTGATGATCGCCCTCTCCTACGTCGTGCTGCTCACCACCGTCGGCAGCCTGATGTTCTCCGAGGGCCTGCGCGCGTTGATGCGGACCCGGCGCGGCGCGCTGCCGCCGCGACGCACGCACAACTGGATCCACGGCCTGCCGCTGAAGATGCGGTTCAAGCGCTCGAAGATCTATCTCTCGGTGATTCCGGTCGTGGTGGTCGGCATCGTGATCGGCTTCATCGGCGCCATCATGGGCATCGGCGGCGGCTTCATCCTGGTTCCGATCATGATCTATCTGCTCAGGGTGCCGACCTCGACCGTGATCGGGACCTCGATGGTGCTGACGCTCGTCACCATGCTGTTCGCGACCATGCTGCACGCCGTGACCAACCACCTCGTCGACGCCGTGCTGGCGCTGATCCTGATGGTCGGCGGCGTCACCGGCGCGCAGTTCGGCGCCCGCGCCGGCCAGAAGATCCGCGGCGAGCAGCTGCGGTTGCTGCTCGGCCTGCTGATCCTCTCGGTCGGCGTCCGCTTTGCGATCGAGCTGGTGATCCAGCCCTCGGATCTCTTCACCATTCGCGAGCTGGGAGTGAGCGGATGACGCGCGCGCTTCTCGCAATCGTTCTCGTCCTGCTGCTCGGCGGCGCTGCGCGGGCCGAGCGGCTGATCGTGTCGGTCTCCAACCACCGCGTCACGGTGACACCGAACTATTCCGGCGAGGAGCTGGTGCTGTTCGGCTCGGTCGAGAGGGACGCCACGACGCCCGCCGACCGCACGGCTTACGATCTCGTCGTCACCGTGAGGGGCCCGCGCGCCGACATGGTGACACGGCGCAAGGAGCGCACCTTCGGCATCTGGATCAACACCGACTACCGGCAGTTCCTGCAGGTGCCGAGCTATCTCGCGCTGTTCGCCAATCGCCCCTTCGATGCGATCACCTCGCCCGAGATCGCCCGGCGGCAGCAGATCGGGCTCAACAACGTGCTGCTGACGCAGCGGGTCGGCGGCGATTACGCCGACGTGGTGCCGAACGATGCGTTCCGCTCGGCCTTCATTCGCCTGCGCACCCAGCGCGGCCTCTATCGCGAGGATTCGAGCGCGGTGACGTTCCTGACACCAACGCTGTTCCGCACCGGCATTCCACTGCCGGCGGAGGTGCCGATCGGGACCTATGAGATCGAGATCAAGCTGTTTGCGAACGGAGCATTCATCGGCAAGACCGAGACCGCGTTCGAGATCGTCAAGGTCGGATTCGAGCAGTTCGTGGCGACCACGGCGCGGCACAACGGGTTTCTGTACGGTCTGGCCACGGTGGCGATGGCGCTGATGACAGGCTGGATGGCGTCGATCGTGTTCAGGAAGGACTAGCACACACTTGCGGCGCCACTCTCTCCTCTCGTCATCGCCCGGCTTGACCGGGCGATCCAATATTCCAGAGACGCTCGTTGGATAGCTCGCCTTCACTACAACCGCCGCGGCGTACTGGATGCCCCGGTCAAGCCGGGGCATGACAGTTGAGATTGTGGCGACGTCCTCACGACGCCGCCTTGGCCGGCCGCGTCACCAGATAGATCCCGAGCGCGACCGGAATGATGCCGAGCAGGTCCCGCGCCTCGACGTGCTCGCCGAGCACGAGGAACGCGAACAGCATGCCGAGCGGCGGCATCAGGAAATGATAGGCGCTGGCGGCGGTGGCGCCGCACACCTTGAGCAGATGAAACCAGAGCCAATAGGCGAGGATCGAGCCGCCGAGCACCAGGAACGCGAAGGCGCCGATCAGGCCCGGCGTATAGTCGATCGCATGGATATCGGCGAAGGTGAGCGCGACAGGCGCGAGCACGATGCCGGCGGCGAGGTTCTGCACGCCGTTGCCGATCCACAACGACCCCTTCGGCGCCAGCAGCTTGAACAGGATGGTGCCGGCCACGAGCGAGGCCAGCGAGGCCAGCGTGAAGACGATGCCGTGCAGGGAATCGGTGCCGACCGACAGGCGGTGCCAGACGATCGCCGTCACGCCGATCACGCCGAGCAGGAGGCCGCTCGCCTTGCGCCAGGTCATGCCTTCGCCGAGCAGCATCGCGGCGAGTGCCGCCGTGAACACCGGATTGGCCGAGACGATCAGGCCGCCGAGGCCTGCGGAGACCGATTGCAGCCCGGTATAGCCGAGGCCGAGATAGAGCGCGTTGTTGGCGATGCCGAGCACGGCGAAGATGGCGGCGTCGCGCCAGGACAACGACCAGCCGTCGCCGCGGATCAGCGTCGCGCCCAGGATCAGGATGCCGGCGAGCGAGAAACGCGCGGCGAGCAGGATCAGCGGCGGACAATGGGTGACGCCGATCTTGCCGGCGATGAAGGCGTAACTCCAGAGCAGGCAGAACAGGCCGATGGCGAACGGCAATGTGTTGAAACGGCTGCGGGGCGCGGGAAGCGAGGTGGCGAGCGACATGAGGGCATTCTCCAGAGCCCTCGATCTAGAGAGGCGGCTTGTCATTTGGAAATTAAATGATTAACTCAATGCCAGTGGAATCTCGAATGGAGGCCGCCCATGCTTGATCTGGAGCTCCTGCGCAGCTTCGTCTCGGTGGTCGAGGCCGGCGGCTTCACCCGCGCCGGCGCCCGCGTCCACCGCACGCAGTCGACCGTGAGCCAGCAGATCAAGCGGCTGGAGGAGGATGTCGGCCAGTTGCTGCTGCACCGCGACGGCAAGGACGTGCGGCCGACCGAGGCCGGCGAGCGGCTGCTCTCCTATGCGCGCCGATTGCTCTCGCTCGCCGAGGAGGCGCGAGACGTGCTGCGCCAGCCTGATAGCGAGGGCGCGATCCGGCTCGGCATCCCCGAGGATTTCGCGGCGTACCGGCTGCCCAAATTGTTGGGTGCGTTCTCGCGCTCGCATCCGGGCCTGCGGCTCGACGTGCGCGCCGACCAGAGCAAGCACCTGGCCCGCGATCTCGAACGCGGCGAGCTCGATCTTGCGCTCTACAAGCGCGAGGCCGGCGGAAAGGACGCGATCGCGGTATGGCCCGAGCGGGTGCACTGGGTCACCAGCAAGAGCCATCCGATCGACGTCGACGCGCCATCGGTGCCGCTGATCGGCTTTCCCCTCGGCTGCCTCTATCGCGCCGGCGCCATCCACGCGCTGGAAACGGCCGGCCGCGCCTGGCACATGGCCTATTCCTCATCGAATCTCGCCGGCATCCAGGCCGCCGTCGCCGCCGGCATGGGCTTGAGCATCCTGTCGGAGATGTCGATCCAGTCCGAGCACCGCGTGCTGACAGCGAAGGAGGGCTTTGCGCCGATCAACAAGACCGAGCTCGCACTGATGGCTTCGCCGGATGCGAGCCCGGCAACGCTGCGGCTTGCGGGTCGTCTCGCGGAGTTTTGCGACACGGTGCAGACGAAGGCGGCTTGAGTCCGCTGGACCTCCGACGGCTCTCAATTCGCCGCGGACAGCAGCTTGTCGCCGCACGCATTTGCGTAGAACTTGCCGCCGCATTGGCGCTTGATCGCGGCGCAGCGGGCTGCGGGCGACGCATTCTGCGGGACCGTGAATCCGCAACTGAGACCGTCGGCGCTGCGACCGGATTTGCCGGCGGCAAAGGCCGCGCCGGAGGCGCTGGCGACGAGCAGGGCCGCAGCGGCGATTTCGATCGGCAGTCGCGTCAGCAGTCTCACGGGGATCTCCTCCACACTGATGGCTGAATCTTTCGTAATCTAGCACCGAATCCCGGTTTCTCCGTGCTCGCCCGGGTTCCCAACTCGGCCCGTTCCTTGCATAATTTTGCGCCAGCGCAGTGCACGCGCGCACGGGTGACAGTTCCGGTGCAAGGGCAGGACGCGTAGATTGGTAAGAGTTCTTTCGACCCAGGAAGTGACGGCCTTGCAGGATTCATCGTTCCAACCCAGTTCTCCGGCCCCCGGACAGCCCATCGACGAACTCGCGCTGGCTGAGATCAAGGGCGCGATCCTGGCAAAGCTGCGCCTTGCCATCGGCAAGGATGCCGGCATGGCGACGAAACACGACTGGTATCAGGCCGCGGCGCTGGCGCTGCGCGACCGCATCGTGCATCGCTGGCTGACGGCCGAGAAACACAGCTACGACGCGGGACGCAAGCGGGTCTATTATCTCTCGCTCGAATTCCTGATCGGCCGCCTGTTCACCGACGCGCTCAACAACATGGGGCTGCTGAAGATCTTCGAGGTCGCGCTCGGCGATCTCGGCGTCTCGCTGCCCGAGCTGCGCAAATGCGAGCCGGACGCCGCACTCGGCAATGGCGGCCTCGGCCGCCTCGCCGCCTGCTTCATGGAGAGCATGGCGACGCTGTCGATTCCCGCGATCGGCTACGGCATCCGTTACGATTACGGCCTGTTCCGCCAGATCATCAATCAGGGCTGGCAGCAGGAATATCCCGATGAATGGCTGAGCTTCGGCAACCCCTGGGAATTGCAGCGGCCCGAGGTGATCTACGACGTCAATTTCGGCGGCGGCGTCGAGCATGTCGACGACAAGGGCCGCGACCGCGCGATCTGGCATCCGGGCGAGACCGTGCAGGCGATCGCCTATGACACGCCGATCGTCGGCTGGCGCGGCCATCACGTCAATGCGCTGCGCCTGTGGTCGGCGCGCTCGCCCGATCCGTTGAAGCTCGATGCCTTCAACAAGGGCGACTATGTCAGCGCCAGCGCCGAGCAGGCGCGCGCGGAGGCGATCTGCAAATTCCTCTATCCGAACGACGAGAGCCCGGCGGGCCGCGAGCTGCGGCTGCGCCAGGAATATTTCTTCGTGTCGGCTTCGCTCCAGGACCTGGTGAAACGGCATCTCGCCTCCGACGGCCAGCTGCGTAACCTCGCAGGCAAGGTCGCGGTGCAGCTCAACGATACCCATCCGAGCCTTGCCGTCACCGAGCTGATGCGAATCCTCGTCGACCTCCACAATTTCCGCTGGGACGAGGCCTGGAAGATCACGGTCGCCACCCTCTCCTACACCAACCACACGCTGCTGCCCGAGGCGCTGGAGACCTGGCCGGTCGAGCTGTTCGAGCGGCTGCTGCCGCGGCATCTGGAGATCATCTACCGCATCAACGTGCAGCATCTGGCGCTCGCCGAGGCGCGCTGCCCTGGCGACATCGACTTCCGCGCCTCGGTCTCGCTGATCGACGAGAAGAGCGGACGCCGCGTGCGCATGGGCCAGCTCGCCTTCGTCGGCTCGCACCGCATCAACGGCGTCTCGGCGATGCATTCCGACCTGATGCGCGAGACCGTGTTCCACGATCTCAACCATCTCTATCCCGGCCGCATCACCAACAAGACCAACGGCATCACCTTCCGCCGCTGGCTGATGCTGGCAAACCCGAAGCTGACCGACCTGTTGCGCGAGACCTGCGGCGATGCCGTGCTCGACGACCCCACCCAGCTCTCGCTGATCGAGGCGCGCGCCAGCGACGTCGAATTCCAGAAGGCATTCCGCAGCGTCAAGCACCACAACAAGACGGCCCTGGCGCGCCTGATCGGCGAGCGGCTCGGCATCAAGGTCGATCCGAGCGCGCTGTTCGACGTGCAGATCAAGCGCATCCACGAATACAAGCGCCAGCTGCTCAACGTCATCGAGACGGTCGCGCTGTACCAGGCGATCAAGGACGATCCAAACGGCAATTGGGTGCCGCGGGTGAAGATCTTCGCCGGCAAGGCGGCGGCGAGCTACCGCTACGCCAAGCTGATCATCAAGCTGATCAACGACGTCGCCGAAATCGTCAACAACGATCCCGCGATCGGCGGCAAGCTCAAGGTCGTCTTCCTGCCAGACTACAATGTCAGCCTCGCCGAGGTGATCATTCCCGCAGCCGATCTCTCCGAGCAGATCTCCACCGCCGGCATGGAAGCCTCCGGCACCGGCAACATGAAGCTGGCGCTCAACGGCGCCATCACCATCGGCACGCTCGACGGCGCCAATATCGAGATCCGCGACCATGTCGGGCCCGAGAACATCGCGATCTTCGGCATGGAGGCCGGCGACGTGATGATCCGCCGCAAGCAGGGGCTGGATGCCTCCGACGTGGTTCGCAATTCGCCGAAGCTGCAGCGCGCCATCAACGCGATCGGCGCCGGCGAGTTCTCGCCCGGCGATCCCGGCCGCTTCGAATCGATCGCGCATGCGCTGCGCTATCTCGACCATTACATGGTCAGCGCCGATTTCGATTCCTACTACGAGGCGCAGCGCGCGGTCGATGCGCGCTGGCTGGTCTCGTCGGCCTGGACACGCGCCTCCATCCTCAACGTCGCGCGCATGGCGTGGTTCTCCTCCGACCGCACCATTCGCGAATATGCCGAGGAGATCTGGAACGTGCCGGTCAACCCGACCACGCCGCTGCTGCCAGATCTGCGCAACGCGGCGGGCTGATTTTCCGCGGCGTGAAACGGGCGTTACCTGCGAGGTTATTGATTTAGCAGGATAGCTATCATATTACGGCTTGAGCCTTTTCTGGCCGGAGAAGATCGTGCCTGTCGGCGAATATGTCAGTCCGGATGGGCAGCTTCGATTGCTGGTCATATGTCCCGACGGGGACTGGACGCTGGGTTTCGACGGTTTCCCCTGGCACACGCACGGCAGCATCCTTGCCAGTGTTTCAGGGAAGGACGAGGAAACCGCGATCGAAAACTTCGTGGCCGATCTGACCAGCGGCAAGAGCATCATCGCGGTGAAGCGTATAAATGGCTCGGTGGCGGATGTCTGGGTGGGTCACGGACGATCCGGCGGACGATCTCTCCAGTTCGCAAAAATATGGTCCCGATGATGAGACGATGGAATTTCGTCTTTGGGACGGAAGCGTAGTGAAGGTCTAATCCAATGCACGCCAAGCTCCCGCACCCGTTCGACGACGCCACCCGCGTCACCGCCGGTGATTCCAGCTGGCAGGGGCACACCAGCGACGACTACTGGGCCTTCGTCGGCCCGTTCGGCGGCGCCACCGCCGCGACCATTTTGCGCGCGCTGATCGAGCATCCGCAAGCCGCCGGCGATCCGCTGGCGCTGACCGTCAATTACTGCGCGCCGATCGCGAAAGGACCGTTTGATCTCGACATACGGCTGGTGAAAGCCAATCGCTCCAGCCAGCACTGGAGCGTCGAGCTCAGCCAGGGCGGCGGCGAGGTCGCAACGCTCGCCACCGCGGTGTTCGCCGAGCGGCGGCCGTCCTGGGAACACCGGGTGGCGCAATATCCGGATGCAAAGCCGTTCGAGGAGACGATGCCGTTTCCCAAAATATCGGCCTCCTGGGCCAACCAGTACGAATTCCGTTTCGTCGAGGGCGAGATGCGCATCGGCCCGCCGCAGCCCGAGCTCGCCAGCACCTACTCCAAGATCTGGATCAGCGACCGCACGCCGCGCAAGCTCGACATGCTGTCGCTGATGTCGATGTCGGACGCCTTCTTCGGCCGCATCTTCCACGCGCGCCGCGAGCTGGTGCCGTTCGGCACGGTGTCGCTGACGACCTATTTCCACACTGACAGCGCAGAGCTCGCGGCTGAAGGCATCACGCGCGTGCTCGCGACGGCCGATTCCAAGATCATGCACAAGAGCTACGCCGACCAGAACGCCGAGCTGTGGTCGCCGAACGGCAGGCTGCTCGCGACCACGACGCAGATCGCGTATTTCAAGGCCTGAGGTCTCGCACCGATGTCGTCCCCGCGAACGCGGGGACCCATAACCACAGGGAGTAATTTGGCGAAGACTCATAGTGACCCTTTCTTCGCCGGCACTTGCACTGCACTCCCTCGATAGATCACGCGGTATGGGTCCCCGCGTACGCGGGGACGACACTGAGTGTGTGGTTCGCACAAGTGCCCATAAACAAAAAGGGCGGCCTTGCGGCCGCCCTTTTGCATTTCAAACGCTGCGCGAGCTTACTCCGCCGCCAGCTTCACGTCCGGCGCGGCGGCGCGCACCTCGGCGTCGACCTGGGCTTCGAACTTGGCAAAGTTCTTCTGGAACATGCCGACCAGGGCGCGGGCGGTCTTGTCGAACTCGTCCTTGTCCTTCCAGGTGTTGACCGGGTTGAGGATCTCAGCTGGCACGCCCGGCAGCGCGGTCGGGACCGCGAAGCCGAAATATTTGTCGGTGCGGAATTCGACGTTGCGCAAGCTTCCGTCGAGCGCGGCGGTGAGCAGCGCGCGCGTCACCTTGATCGGCATGCGCGAGCCGACGCCGTACTTGCCGCCGGTCCAGCCGGTGTTGACCAGCCAGCAGTCGACATTGTGCTGGGCGATGAGGTCGCGCAGCATGTTGCCGTAGACCGAGGGGTCGAGCGGCAGGAAGGGCGAGCCGAAGCAGGTCGAGAATTCCGGCTGCGGCTCGTTGCCGAGGCCGCGCTCGGTGCCGGCGACCTTGGCGGTGTAGCCGGAGAGGAAGTGATACATCGCCTGCGCCGGCGACAGCTTTGCGATCGGAGGCAGCACGCCGAAGGCGTCGGCGGCGAGCATCACCACGTTCTTCGGCTGCGGCGCGCGGCCGGTGCGCGAGGCGTTCGGGATGAACTCGAGCGGGTACGCCGAACGCGTGTTCTCGGTCTTGGAGCCGTCGTCGAAATCGACCACGCGGGTGTCTTCGTCGAGCACGCAGTTCTCGAGCACCGCGCCGAAGCGGGTCGAGGCCGCATAGATCTCCGGCTCGGCCTCCTTCGAGAGCTTGATGCACTTGGCGTAGCAGCCGCCCTCGAAATTGAAGACGCCGTTCGGGCCCCAGCCGTGCTCGTCGTCGCCGATCAGCGTGCGGTTGGGATCGGCCGACAGCGTGGTCTTGCCGGTGCCCGACAGGCCGAAGAAGATCGCGGTGTCGCCCTTGGCGCCGACATTGGCCGAGCAGTGCATCGGCATCACGCCGCGCTCGGGCAGATAGTAGTTCAGCGTGGTGAAGACCGACTTCTTCATCTCGCCGGCATAATAAGACCCGCCGATCAGGACGATCTTGCGGGCGAAATCGATCGCGACCACGTTCTCCGAGCGCACGCCGTGGCGTTTAGGATCGGCGCGGAAGCTCGGCATGTCGATGATGGTGAGCTCCGGCACGAAGGTCGACAGCTCGATCGCCTCGGGGCGGATCAACAGCGTGCGGATGAACAGCGAGTGCCAGGCGAGCTCGGTAAAGACGCGCGTCTTGATCCGGTAGGCCGGGTCGGCACCACCGTAGAGATCCTGCGCAAACAGCTTCTTGCCTTCGGCGTGCTTGAGGAAGTCCTGGTAGAGCGTTTCGAACTGCTCCGCGGTGATCGACTGGTTGCCGGCCCACCACATCTTCTTGTCGGTGGTGGCGTCACGGACCGTGAACTTGTCCTTCGGGCTGCGGCCGGTGAACTCGCCCGTGTCGGCGCAGAGCGCACCGTCGGCGGAGAGCACCGCCTCGCCCGCTGCGAGCGAATATTGATAGAGTTGCGGCGCACCGAGATTCCAGTGCACCTGCTTGAGATTCTTTAATCCAAACTTGTCGGCGCCGAAGGCACCGTTGCGCACGCCCGTCTCTTGCACGAAAGAATCCTCCTAGAACCCGCGACACTCAGCGCGACAAGTTTAGCGCCACCGCGGTCACCTTGATCAACGGGCCGTTCGGCCTCGGCTGAACGACGTAATAATCATGAACGCTGGCGTTGCCAAGCTGATCCCGCAAGCTGATCCCGCAGGATTTGGTTTATTCAAGGACCGCGCCAAACGTCGCGCATGTCAGCTCTGAGCAACCGCGGCGAAAAAAGCACGGATGATCGCGCAACCAAATGCGCGTTTGCGCGTTACTCGGGGTTATTGCGATGCACAATCGCCGCAGCGCAATCTTACCTGACCTCACCTTCGCCGATCAGTGCGAACGGCCCCCACATCGCGGGATAGGCATTGCGCGGCGACGAGGCGTCGTCGAGATAGGTTAACATCGCACGGCGCAAGGCTTCGGCACGACCGATCGTTGGTTCGTTCTTGAGCAGCGCGAACGTCGATGTGGTCAGGCGGGTGGCAGCTTCCGAATCCACGGCCCAATGCGAAACCAGCAGCGCGCGGGCCCCTGCATAGAAGAACGAGCGTGCCAATCCCGACAGCGCCTCGGCGCCGGGCTTGTCGCCCGCGATGGTGTTGCAGGCCGACAGCACCACCCAATCGGCGTTGAGCTTGAGCTGGGCCACTTCGCTCGCGGTGAGAAGACCGTCGTCGAGCTCCGACGGCTGATCCGGAATGGAGAGTGCGAGCGAGGGCTCGGCCAGTCCCTTGACGTCGCCGGCAACGAGGCCGTGGGTGGCAAAGTAGATGATGCCGTATTGGGCAAGCGCTGCACGCTTCAGCGTCGTTTCGCTGGCATCGCGTCCGAGATGGATATCGGCCGCGGCGGCACCGACGTCCCTCGCCACCGCATTCAGCTCGTCGGCGGTGTCGGGCAGCTGCGGCAGCGCCTGCGCCAGCCGCGCGCGATCGACGCCTGCGCCGCGCCAGAACTCGGCATAGGCCATCGTCGCGATGCTGCGCGCGGCGATCTTGCCGCTCGCGGCGCGCCGGTCGGCAGGACCTTCGGCTGCAGGGTTGAACACGGGATCGCCGAAACCGGTCATCGGCTTGACGCCGCGGTCCCTGCGGGCAAAGGCGCGCAGCGATTTCAGGCTGATCACCGACGGCAACACCGAGACGGCCTGCCGCCGCAGCAGCCAGGCGGCATCGCGATAGCCTTCGGGCCTGTCCGGGATCGCCGCCTGCGGCTTCTCCGTGACCAGCAGATGAAACGGCAATGCGGTCAACGCGGCCGACGGCACGACCAGCAGGTTGCGCTTGTCCTTGGTCAGCGCCTCGACCGGGCCGAGCAGCGCGGCATAGAGCTCGTTCGCGAGCGCAAGATCGAACAGTCCCGATTTGCCGGAGGCATCATGCGCCTTGCCGACATCCAGCCCCCTGCGGAAAGCGGCCACCTTCTGCGCCAGCGCATCCGCTCCGAGAGAAATCTCCTTCCAGTCGACGCCCTCGCGCGTGATCGCGACGACATAGCTCTGACTGTCGACGACGGAATAGATCACCATCGCCTCGTCGGCCGAGAGCAGCGGCTGGATCTCCTTCACCGTCAGCGGCAGCGGGTTGGAGAGCGAGGCATAGTCGGGAAACTCGACGGCGAGCGTCTTCTGCAATCCGTTGCGTGCGCTCGCGATCGCCGCGATCCGCGCGCGGCTGCGCTGCTCGGCCGCGACGTCGCGCTGCGCGGGCGGCTTCGACACCGCGGCGACGATCGCCTTGTCGAGCGCGTCGGATTCGGCCGCAAGATCCTGATCCTTGCGCACGAGCTCGGCGAGCCGGTCGCTGCCGGCGGCTAGCCGCACTGCGAGCTTGTTCACGGCGGAGGCGGCGGACGATTGCGTGCCGCGCTGGATCGCACCGAGCGCGTCATCTAGCGCCCTGTCGTTCGTGAGCAGCGATTGCTGCCGCGCAGCGAACAGGATCGGCAGCACCACGCGCAGCTGGGCACGATTGGCGGCGAGCGTCTTCTGCGCGAATGGCAGAGCGTCGGCGGTTCGTCCCGACGCCTGTAGGAAATGGGCGAGATTGCTCGCCGAAGTCGCGACATCGGGATGATCCGGTCCGAGTGCACGCTCGCGGATCGCCAGGGCGCGACGATAAAGCGGCTCGGCCTCGGCATGGCGCTTCTGGTGCTGGTAGAGCCCGGCGAGATTGTTGAGCGAGCGCGCGACATCGGGGTGTTCCGGCCCCAGCACCTTTTCGCGGATCGCGAGCGAGCGCTTGATCGGAGCTTCGGCATCGGCGTCGCGATTGAGGTCGCGATCGACCTGACCGATGTTGTTCAGGACGGTTGCGACCGCGGGATGCTCGGGCCCGGCGGCTTTCTGATAGATCGCAAGCGCACGCCGGAACAGCGGCTCGGCGTCGGCAAAGCGCTCCTGCTTCACATAGAGCGTGGCGAGATTGTTCAGAGCTCGGCCGACATCGGGATGCTCGCGCGACAGGCTCTTTTCGCTGACCGCAAGCGCGCGCTTGAACAGCGGCTCGGCTTCAGCGAAGCGGCCCTGCCGTTGATACAGCGCGGCGAGATTGTTCAGCTCGGGCGCGATCAAGCCGGTGTCGAGGCCGAGCGACTTCTCCATCAGCGCGATGGCGCACTTGTAGACCGGCTCGGCCAGATCGTCGCGGCCCTGGCCGGCATGGACCTGGCCGAGATTGTTGAGCGCGGCGGACAGCTCGCGGCCGTCGTTGGCCTTCTCCAGGCTCGCGACCATGGCCTGCGCCAGGGGCAACGCTTCGGCATATTTGCCGGCCTGATTGAGTGCGTTGATCCGCGCCCCCTGTGCGGCGAGATCGCCCTTCTGGGCGAGGGTCGGGGTGGCAAGCAACGCGGTGATCGCGAGCGCCAGACCCGCGGCCGATGCCATACGATGACGCGCCATAACCCCTCTCGCTGCGAGCCCGAAAACCATCACGGTCATGGGTCGCGGCGACGGGGAGCCGCGTTCAAGTCGTTGCGTTCTGGTCCATCTTCATGCGCGCTTCGCCAGCGAGGCGGACCAGCATCTTGCGCAGCGCCGTGCCATCCGTCACCCGCTCCGGGAAGTCCAGCCGCAGCGTGGTCTGGCCGTCCTGCATGTCGAGGCCCTCAGGGTCGCAGCCGGTGCAGCGCCAGTCGCCCTCGGCCGCGTCGAGGAGCTTCGTTGCATAGAGTTTCATGGTGTCGCGATGGTCGGCATTCATGTGCTCGACGGCGCCCTCTTCCGCCGCCAGCAGGTCGTCGGCGCCCATGAGGTCCGTGAGAAACTGATCGGGCCTGAGGTCGACGATCCGGCCGAAGCCGGCAACCAGATGGGTCCCCGTGGGACGGATCCGGAAAAAGGCGAAATCCTTAAACGAAACAAAGCCCTCCGCCGATGGATGGGCACTGAGATACCGTCGCTGCAGCAGAGCCTTACCGGCATCGGCCTCCTCCGCCCGGCCGGACAGCATGATTCGGGCGCCTTCCAGGGGATCGCCGGCCACGCGCTCGTCCAGCATCAGCGAGACCCGGCTGTCGGCGAGGATGTTCCGTGTGTGCACGGCGAGGCGCGAGATCAGCAGGATCGGCGAGCCATCGGGGTGGCTGGCGAGATTGACCAGGGAACAATAGGGATCGCCGCTGCCGGTCATCAGCGTCGCCAGGGCCCCCTGCCGGGACCGCCGCAGCAGCGATTTGGCGAGCTTTCCGGGGTCGAAATCGGGAGTCGGTTGCATCGGCTTTCCCTGGTCAGGTGGTTGCATGAGGGGCCTTGTTTCGGGTAAACGAGAGTCCGGTTATGGGTCGAGATGCGGCGAATCTGCCGTGTTTCGTGGAACTTGGTCACACTTCAGCCCAGCTTGCATTGCTCGGTGACAAGGTTCGAACGCCACTTCGGCACCCATGTATGTATGCGGCGCATCACTGGATTGCTCGCCGTTTCAAGCCACGACCCAAACGGAAAGCAGAAAGCAGAGGCTCATGCCCACAATCGCTTTGGTCGACGACGACCGCAACATTCTCACATCCGTCTCGATCGCGCTGGAAGCCGAAGGCTACCGCATCATGACTTACACCGACGGCGCCTCCGCGCTCGACGGTTTCCGCACCACCCAGCCCGATCTCGCCATCCTCGACATCAAGATGCCGCGCATGGACGGCATGGAGACGCTGCGCCGCCTGCGGCAGAAATCCGACCTGCCCGTGATCTTCCTTACCTCCAAGGACGAGGAGATCGACGAGCTGTTCGGCCTCAAGATGGGCGCCGACGACTTCATCCGCAAACCGTTCTCGCAGCGCCTGCTGGTCGAGCGTGTCAAGGCGGTGCTGCGCCGCTCGGCGCCGAAGGACCCGACCGTCGCGCCGAAGGAGAACGACGCCAAGGCGCTCGACCGCGGCCTGCTGCGCATGGATCCGGAACGCCACACCTGCACCTGGAAGAACGAGCCGGTGACGCTGACCGTCACCGAATTCCTGATCCTGCAGGCGCTCGCGACCCGGCCCGGCGTGGTGAAGAGCCGCAACGCGCTGATGGACGCCGCCTATGACGACCAGGTCTATGTCGACGACCGCACCATCGACAGCCACATCAAGCGGCTGCGCAAGAAGTTCAAGGTGGTCGACAACGAGTTCGAGATGATCGAGACGCTTTACGGCGTCGGCTACCGTTTCAAGGAAGCCTGAGGCGGCGGGCGCCCTTCACGAAGATCGATGTCATCTCCGGTTCTCGTTCCATCGGGACCAGGATCGCTCTAGGATGCGGGGACCTTCGCACGAGCTGTCCTAACGCGGGCGTGAGCATTGCTTGACCGAACGCAGCCTGACTCAGACCAGAGCGCCGGGGATCTTGCATCCAACGGCGTTCCGGAGCACGTCACTGATGAAAAGCCGCGGGGCTGGCGACCGCTGAACTGGCTGAAGCGCGCCGGGCAGTTCTTCTTCGCGCTGTCCTTCTCGAGCCTGACCCGCCGCATCGTCTCGCTCAACCTCGCCGGCCTCGTCGCGCTGGTGGCGAGCATCCTGTACCTGTCGCAATTCCGCGCCGGGCTGATCGACGCGCGCGCGCAAAGCCTTTTGGTGCAGGCCGAGATCATCGCCGGCGCGATCGCGGCCTCCGCGACCGTGCAGACCAACGCCATTACCATCGACCCCGACCGGCTGCTCGACCTCAAGCCGGGCGAGACCTATGGCGGCTCGGACGAGTATTCGCCGCTGGACTTCCCGATCAATCCGGAGCGCGTGGCGCCGGTGCTGCGCACGCTGATCTCGCCGACCAAGACGCGCGCCCGCATCTACGATCCGAACGGCAGCCTGCTGCTCGACAGCCGCAACCTGGAAAACGTGCTGCGCTTCGATCTGCCGCCTCCGGCCGAGAAGCCCGGTTTCGTCGAGCGCGGCATGGTCGCGGTGCGTACCTGGCTGAACCGCGGCGACCTGCCGCTCTATCGCGAGCTCGGGCCCGAGAACGGCAATGGCTATGCGGAGGTGGGCGACGCGCTGCAGGGCCAGAAACGCTCGATGGTGCGGGTCAATGCGCGCGGCGAGGTGATCGTGTCGGTCGCGGTCCCGGTGCTGCGCTCGCGCGCGATCCACGGCGCGCTGATGCTGTCGACTCAGGGCGACGACATCGACCAGATGGTCACCGCCGAGCGCCTCGCCATCCTGAAGGTCGGCGGCGTCGCCGCCGCCGTCATGATCATGCTGTCGCTGCTGCTCGCGAGCACGATCGCCGGGCCCGTGCGCCGGCTCGCCGACAGCGCCGAGCGCGTCCGCCGCCGCATCAAGGCCCGCATCGAGATTCCCGACTTCACGCGCCGCCGTGACGAGATCGGCCACCTCTCCGGCGCGCTGCGCGACATGACCAGCGCGCTCTACAGCCGCATCGAGGCGATCGAGATGTTCGCCGCCGACGTCGCCCATGAATTGAAGAACCCGCTGACTTCGCTGCGCTCGGCGGTCGAGACGTTGCCGCTGGCGCGCAACGAGACCAGCCGCGCGCGCCTGCTCGAGGTGATCGAGCACGACGTCAAGCGGCTGGACCGGCTGATCTCCGACATCTCCGACGCCAGCCGCCTCGACGCCGAATTGCAGCGCCAGGATGCGATCCCGGTCGACCTGCGGCGCCTGCTGACGACGCTCGTATCGGTCGCCAACGAAACCAAGCTCGGCCACGACGTCGCGGTCGAGATGCGCTTCGAGGGCCGCAGCCCGGCCGATACCTTCGCCGTGAGCGGCCACGATTCACGGCTCGGGCAGGTGGTCTCCAACCTGCTCTCCAACGCGCAATCGTTCTCCGAAGCCGGCAGCAAGGTGCGCCTCACCTGCCGCCGCGTCCGCGGCGAGATCGAGATCGTGGTCGACGACGACGGCCCCGGCATTCGCGACGACGCGCTGGAGCGCATCTTCGAGCGTTTCTACACCGACCGTCCGCATCAGGGTTTCGGCCAGAACTCCGGCCTCGGCCTGTCGATCTCCAAGCAGATCATCGACGCCCATGGCGGACGCATCTGGGCGGAGAATCGTCCTGGCCCGCTGGATGCCGAAGGGGCTCCGACGGTTACCGGCGCGCGCTTCGTGGTCAGGCTGCCGGCTCTATGAGCGACGGCGGGCCCAGCGTTCACGCCTCCGCCGTCAAGGTCGGATCTCTGGCGGTGCTGATCCGCGGGCCCTCGGGCTCCGGCAAGTCGCGCCTTGCCTTTGATTTGATCATGGCGGGACGATCGGGCGTGGTCGAAAGGGCCGTTCTGGTCGGTGATGACCGTGTCCATCTGGCGACAGTCGGCCATGAAATTGAGGTGCGGCCCGCGCCGGTCTTGGCTGGCCTGATCGAGATCCGGGGCTTGGGAATCCGTCGCTGCGACTTCGTGGAGCATGCGACCGTCGGTCTCGTGGTCGATCTGGACGCGGCGGACGCGGAGCGCCTGCCTACGGCGGAATCGTTGAAAACCAGCATTTTTGGTGTCGAAATACCGCGAGTACCGGTCGGCCGCGACCATTCGCCCCTCCTCCTGGTTGTTGCGGCCTTGACCACTACCAAGAGTTCATCTTCCGTTAATCCTACCGGCGATTGTTCGAAGGGAATTTGTAACCATATGAACCCCAGTATCGCGACCGAATAGACCGGCGCAGCTCCCATTATCCATCCGTCTATATTCAGGGAGATACGCAACATCCCCTCTTGCGCGGGGGCTCTGGATGGTCAAAGTGGCGCGTTCGTGCGGTGCACCAAAAGCGCCCGCGAGGAGTTTTCCGATGATTGGTCTAGTACTTGTGACCCACGGGCGCCTTGCCGACGAATTCAAGGCAGCGCTTGAGCATGTCATGGGTCCACAAAAGCAAATCGAAGCGATCACGATCGGTGCCGAAGACGATTCCGATCTCTGCCGAAGCGACATCATCGAGGCGGTCAATCGCGTCGATTCCGGCGACGGCGTTGCGATCCTCACCGACATGTTCGGCGGCACGCCATCAAACCTTGCAATATCCTGCATGAGCCGGCCCAAGGTCGAAGTGCTCGCAGGGATCAACCTTCCCATGCTGGTCAAGCTCGCCAAGGTGCGCGAGGAGCGTTCGCTGCCCGACGCGATCGCGATGGCTCAGGAAGCGGGCCGCAAATACGTCACCATCGCCAGCCGCGTGCTCGCCGGCAAATGAGCGGGGAGGCGCCACAAGCGGGGACAGGCGTGCCCGCGGGCGCGATCTCCAAGGATCTCCTGATCATCAACAAGCGCGGCCTGCACGCCCGTGCCTCCGCGAAATTCGTCCAGGCGGTCGAGCGCTTCGATGCGCAGGTGTGGGTGACGCGCGGCGGCGAGACCGTCGGCGGCACCTCTATCATGGGCCTGATGATGCTCGCCGCCGGTCCCGGCACGACGATCACGGTATCCGCCGCCGGCACGGATGCCGAGGCCGCGCTCGCGGCGATCACCGAGCTCGTCGAGAGCAAGTTCAACGAGGAAGGTATCTGAGCCACGCGCTCGGTGCCGTGGGGTGGGCAAAGCGAAGCGTGCCCACCTCTTCCATCGCGATTGCCGAGAGATGGTGGGCACGGCGCTTCGCGCCTTTGCCCACCCTACGAGACCGACAACGCCGCGATCACTTCCCAGGCGCTGCGATATAGACGTTCCAGGTCATCGACGGGCCCGCTCTGCCGTGGGTGAAGCGGCGCGTCGTCATCACGATGCGCTCGGCGTTCGGCGCGGTCTCGGACACCCATTTCTCGAACTTGGGCAGGCGTTCGTCGGTCGCATCGAACACGCCGATGAAGCCGTATCTCTTGATGTCGTCGAGCGAGGTCAGCCCGGAAGCCCAGGCTTCGTTCGGCGTGAACGGGCTGGGGTGATCGGGGCTGTAGAACACCATCGGCTGTATCGTTTCCATCGTTCCCGCGACGACGGCCCAGCGCGAGGCGAAGCGCGCGTGCCAGGCCTGGGTCAGCTCGCGAGCCAGCTCCGAGCGCGCGCCATAGGTCGCGGTGTTGCCGCCATTGGCCGCCATCTCGCGCGCGGCGATCCAGGGCGAAGCGGCGAGCGTCGCAGCGCTGAGCACGAGCCAGATCGCGGCGATGTTGAACAGCACGGCGCCCTGCACCCGCAACGCAGGAATCGCGACCAGCGCGAGCGGGACCAGGAAGAACAGCGAGATGCCCCAATCGGTCTTCATGTAGATGCTGAAGATCAGGGCGCCGAGCGGCGGGCCGAAGGCGACGATGATCTGGATCATCCAGACGTTCAGCGCCTGCGAAAGATTGACGCCGGGATTGCCGCCGCGCGCCCAGGCGCGCGTGACGATGCGCGAGGGGGCGCGCAGCAGCAACTTGATCCACGGCGGCACCAGCGCCATGGCCAGCGCCGCGAGCGCCACCGGCAATGCCAGCAACCCGAAATTATGCAGCATATAGCCGGCGACGAGCTGATGCACCTGACCGCTGTCCTGGAGGCTGTAGGTGTCGCCGGCATAGGTCAGCGGCACGAAATGCGCGTCCGCCAGCCAGACGATGTGCGGGATCATCGCCGCGACCATCGTCGCGATCGCCACCCACGGCGCGGGCGACGACAGGAATCGCAACCGGTCGGGATGGATCAGCGCGGCGAGGCCGATGGCGCCGACCATGGTCAGCACCCAATATTTGGTCATCAGCGCCAGCGCGCCGGCAAGGCCGAGCAGGAGTCCGGATTGCCAGGTCCGCTTCTCGAATGCGTTGAGATAAGCGAGCACCAGGAGCGGCAGCGTGACGAGCTGGAGCAGGTCCGGGTTGTACTTGAAGCCCTTGAAATTGAAGATCGGGTAGAGTGCGATCATCACCACGACGAGGAACGCGCGTCGCGCATCCACCACGCGCAAGCTCACGAACCAGCAGATCACCATGCCGACGCTCACCGTCGCCATCGCCAGCGCATAGGTCGCCCAGTCCGCCGCCGGGAACACCTTGAACCACAGGCCGGCCACCCAGCCCGACAGCGGCGGGTGCTTGCCATAACCCCAGAGGAATTTCTGGCCCCAGCCATAGGCTTCTGCGACGTCCATGTGAACGTCCTGCGTCGCCTTGATATTGATCAGGATGAAGGTCCAGAGCACCGCACGCAGGATGGCGAGCTGGATCACCAGCCACAGGCGCGCCTCGGGACGGACCGCGCAGGCAACCAGCCAGGCCCGGAAGCGGTTGTAACTCAAGCGGGTCTTCGCCCGCGCTCTGGCGGATGGGATCGAGGTGGTGGACATGGGCCGTTGCGTAGCGCGTTTTGGCCTGCGGTGGAATCAGCTTGGCGTGAAGAAAGGCCCTGAAAATACAGCAATATGGTTGCCGCACGGGGATGTGAGTGGTATCCCGCGCCCATGACGACCGTCCCCATTTCCAACATCCGCAATTTCTCCATCGTCGCCCATATCGACCATGGCAAATCGACGCTGGCCGACCGTCTGATCCAGATGACGGGCGGCCTCTCCGACCGCGAGATGGCGGGCAAGGAGCAGGTGCTCGATTCCATGGACATCGAGCGCGAGCGCGGCATCACCATCAAGGCGCAGACGGTGCGCCTCCAGTACCGCGCCAAGGACGGCAAGGACTACATCTTCAACCTGATGGACACGCCCGGCCATGTCGACTTCGCCTACGAAGTCTCGCGGTCGCTGGCGGCGTGCGAAGGTTCCCTCCTGGTGGTCGACGCCAGCCAGGGCGTCGAGGCGCAGACGCTCGCCAACGTCTACCAGGCGCTCGACAACAATCACGAGATCGTCCCGGTCCTAAACAAGGTCGACCTGCCCGCCGCCGAGCCCGAGAAGGTCAAGCAGCAGATCGAGGACGTCATCGGCATCGACGCTTCGGATGCGGTGATGATCTCGGCCAAGACCGGCCTCGGCGTCCCCGACGTGCTGGAAGCGATCGTCACCCGCCTGCCACCGCCGAAGGGCGACCGCGACGCGACACTCAAGGCGCTGCTGGTCGACAGCTGGTACGACGTCTATCTCGGCGTCGTCGTGCTGGTGCGCATCGTCGACGGCACGATGAAGAAGGGCCAGCGCGTGCGCATGATGGGCACTGGCGCGGCCTACGACGTCGAGCGCGTCGGCTTCTTCACGCCGAAGATGACGCAGGTCGACGAGCTCGGCCCCGGCGAGATCGGCTTCATCACCGCCGCGATTAAGGAAGTCGCCGACACCCGCGTCGGCGACACCATCACCGACGACAGGAAGCCTGTTACGGAAATGCTGCCGGGCTTCAAGCCGGCGATCCCCGTGGTGTTCTGCGGCCTGTTCCCGGTCGATGCCGACGACTTCGAAACGCTGCGCGCGGCGATGGGCAAGTTGCGCCTGAACGATGCCAGCTTCTCGTTCGAGATGGAGACCTCCGCCGCGCTCGGCTTCGGATTCCGCTGCGGCTTCCTCGGCCTGTTGCACCTCGAGATCATCCAGGAGCGGCTGTCGCGTGAATTCGACCTGAACCTGATCGCGACCGCGCCGAGCGTCATCTACAAGATGAAGCTCACCGACGGCAGCGAGCTCGAGATCCACAATCCCGTCGACATGCCCGACGTGGTGAAGATCGCCGAGATCCAGGAGCCCTGGATCGAGGCGACGATCCTGACGCCCGACGAATATCTCGGCAGCGTGCTGAAACTTTGCCAGGACCGCCGCGGCGCGCAGAAGGAGCTGACCTATGTCGGCTCCCGCGCCATGGTGAAATACGACCTGCCGCTCAACGAGGTCGTGTTCGACTTCTACGACCGGCTGAAGTCGGTCTCCAAGGGCTACGCCTCGTTCGACTATCACCTGACCGACTACAAGCCGGCGGATCTCGTCAAGATGCAGATCCTGGTCAATGGCGAGCCGGTCGACGCGCTCTCGATGCTGGTCCACCGCACCCGTGCCGAGGGGCGCGGCCGCGCCATGGTCGAGAAGATGAAGGAGCTGATCCCGCCGCACATGTTCCAGATCCCGATCCAGGCGGCGATCGGCGGCAAGGTGATCGCCCGCGAGACGGTGCGCGCGCTGCGCAAGGACGTCACCGCAAAATGCTACGGCGGCGACATCACGCGTAAGAGAAAACTTCTGGAAAAGCAGAAGGAAGGCAAGAAGAAGATGCGGCAGTTCGGCAAGGTCGACATCCCGCAGGAAGCCTTCATTGCCGCGCTGAAGGTGGATAGCTGAGGCGGGGCAGGCCACTTCGGGCGTGACGAGGGTTCGGGTCGATCGGTTATCGGGAGCCCGCAGACAGAAACCTCGAAAACAACCCCATGCACAGTAGCCGACCCCTTGGCAGCACTACCCTTTTTGATTTTCCGAATCCTGTTTGACCTGTCGGGCAAAACACTGACAGAATGCAATGATCGCGCTACGTGCGAGGGGCGATCGAAGGGACGAAGTTGCATCTGCAGAAGCCCCGTTGCCCACTCAGGTGGATTGGTCGCAGCAATCCAACGCGAACGCTCTTCTGTCGCGCTAGCTGGACGCTACCAATTTCTTATATAGATCGAGCATTCCGGGAAGTGTGCGGCGAACTTTCTCGGTGCAGCGGATCGCTTCGGCGCGCAGCCCAAGACGTGCGAGCTTTTCGATAAGTTTTTTGAGCTTATCATCTAGATCGAATGTGGGAGCACTCGAATCTAGCATCTTCTCAAGGAGGGAAGCCGCCCCTGGGGGGTCTGTGTCGACGAGCCTCGTCAGTTCCTCAACCATTTGATCACTACCGTAGTCGGCGTGTACATGCGGAACCACAGCCATCAGTAACGGCATGGTGCGATCGTCTAGCTTCTTTATGTACGGGGACAAGCGGCTCAAGCGCGCCATCAAGTGCTCGGAGATAGTGCCGCGCTCCTTACTCCAAGCAAGGCATCGTTCCCAAAATGCGAGGACTCTGTCTATCTGTACGTCCGTAAGTTCGTCGCGACGAACCCGCCAAAATAGCTCGGCCAGAATCTCAATCTCTTCGACACCTGCGGCGAAGATGGCTCGGACGATCGATGAATCAAGCTGCTCGTCATTCCACAAATAGGCTAAGCCCACCCACTCGACGACGCGCTCTCGGCCATTCTTGTCTTCGAGTCTCGCCGCGAGGGCCTCGGCAAATTCGTTGTGGGCCGCGAGAAGCTGATAGATCGGTCGGCTTGGACCGGCATAGGCTAGGCCACCGACTGCAGCCTTGAAGTTGTTGGGGTATTCTCGTGCAGGAAATATCTTCGCCACATTGGCCGTTAGCCAATCGCGGCTCAAATAGTGGAGATTCGCAATGTAAGACGCCGACAACGTCGAAAATTCGAAGTTTCCGTCGCGGCACTTTGCGAGTTCGTCATCAAATGCACATTTAAGGCTTTCCCAAGCCGCACTATGCGATTTCGTCGTCTGGTCGGCAACGCGACAGGCGCGAAGCGCATGATTGTACATTGCGCCAACAGCATGACCTTTCTCCGTGTTTAGCGCGTGCATCATCGGATCAGAGAGACTGAGATCACTGGGCTCAGTTCGAGCGAGCATCGTTGTGATAATGGCCCAGCCTTGGGGGAGAAGCTCAGCTGGATAGGCTGTCTCGTCGTCGCGCGTCGCATTCTCAAGGAAACTCGCGATCAGCGATCTCATCCACGCACGGGTAGGCACGAGAGAGCTATGGCGGAATCTGGGTGATGACGGTGTGAGGAAGGCGGCGTATCGAGGCGGGTGACGAGCCTGCCAGAACCTCTCGAGGAGAGCGATACGCCATGACCGAGACTACCAATGTTCTTGCTTTCCGTCAGCCGTCCGCGGTTGATGATCCACTGACCGATATCGTTCGTGCCGGCGCGCGGGACCTGCTTGCCAGGGCGATCGAGATCGAGGTTGGCGCGTTTCTGGCCAGCACGGCCAATCTGACGCTGCCCGACGGTCGAGCGCGCCTGGTCCGACATGGGCACGGTCCGGTGCGCGAGATTGCGACCGGCATCGGTCCGGTGGAGGTCGCTCGTCCCAAGGTCCGCGACCGCGGAGCGAGCGGGCCAGGCGACCGCCTCCGCTTCAGTTCGGCAATCCTGCCGCTATGGGCGCGGCGGACGAAGAGCCTGGATGCCTTGATCCCGGTCCTCTATTTGCGCGGCATCTCGACCGGCGACTTCCAGGAGGCGCTCTCGGCGCTGCTCGGCAAGGATGCGCCGAACCTGTCGCCTTCGGTGATCGCCGGCCTGAAGGCCGATTGGCAGGTCGAGTACGAACGCTGGCAGAGACGCGATCTGTCGGCGCGTCGCTATGTCTACATCTGGGCCGATGGCGTGTACCTGCAGGCCCGCATGGAAGATCACAGCGAATGCATGCTGGTGCTGATTGGCACCACGCCGGAAGGCAAGAAGGAGCTGATCGGCTTCCAGGTCGGCGTGCGCGAGAGCGCGCAGAGCTGGCGCGAACTCCTGATCGACCTGCGGCAACGCGGGTTACGGATTGCCCCGCAACTCGCCATCGGCGACGGCGCCCTCGGCTTCTGGAAGGCACTGGACGAGGCCTTTCCCGGCACGCGGCACCAACGATGCTGGTGCCATAAAGTGAGCAACGTACTCGACAAGGTCGCCAAATCCGTGCAGGGCCCCATGAAGAACGACCTGCGGAACATCTATCTGGCCCCACACCGGGCCGAAGCTGAAACCGCGATCGACGTCTTCGTCGAGAAATACCACGTCAAATACGGACGTGCGGTGGAGTGCCTGATCAAGGATCGCCATGCGCTGCTCGCCTTCTTCGACTTCCCTGCTGAGCACTGGATCCACCTACGCAGCTCGAACCCGATCGAGAGCGTCTTCGCCACGGTGCGCCACCGAACGGTGCGGACCAAGGGATCGCTGTCGCAACAAACTGCGAAGCTGATGGTGTTCAAGCTCATCGACGCCGCATCGAAGACCTGGCGGCGATTGAAGAGCACGAACCAGTTGCCGAAAGTCATCGCCGGTGTAAAGTTCATCGACGGAATCGAAGTCATTCCGAACACTGAAAGCCACGCCGCCTGATCAGGCCGCGTCACCCAAAATCAGCCATAGCTCGGCACGAGATCGGCACTTTCATTGTCTTCGGCTTTGTCCCAGAAACTTTCCTGATGAACTGTTTCCGAAACGAAACGCATGAGCTTCGGCCAAGCTGCCTCCCAGTCGAAGTTCGGCTTCGCGTTGTTCGAGGGGTCAAAGAGCTTCTTGTATCCTTGGATCAGCGCATGCTGGAACGGCGGCTTGGCGGCGTGGAAATCTGAGAGCAGCGGGAGAAAGGAATCCGGCTTGCTTGCCACCGCATCCTCAAGTGCCGACACGAGGCCGCCCAGGGTTGGACCACGCCAGAAGTCGCCCGGCTTGAAGCTGTTCAACCGCTCAACTAACGAGCCATCTTCGGCAAACGCAACCAGCGCGTCAGTCTCGTAGGGCGCAGGACCAGGTCCCCAACGGCTCTCATGGTAAGAAAGAAAATCGGGATGTTCGCTAGCGGAACCTAACTCCGGAGCGGCCATCAGTTCAGCAAACCACGCGGCTGCTTCCGGCTGATCCTTAATGGCCGAGAGCCATTCCCGCTGCGTGAACTTCAAGCGGCGCTCGCGATCCTCACCCCTCGACACAATGGGCAGATTTCTAATGGCCTCTATAACCTTCGTCTTGCCGTCTTGAGAGAACTCCACAAAGCGCGACGACAATAGGCGGTAGAGTTCGTGGCGGTGCCCCGATTGCATCAACTGCGGGCAGATCAAAGGCTCAAAGATCCGTTTCAGCACTTCAAAATGTTCGGTAACGGTATGCAAGGCGATCCGGCGAATAATGAGCTATGCGGGATTTTGGGTGACGAGGCGATCAGGCGGCGTGGTTTTCCGGCACTTGGATGACCTCGATGCCGTTTTCGAATCTGACACCTGCGCTGACCTTCGGCAACTGATTTGTGCCTTTCAGCCGCCGCCAGGTCTTTGATGCGGCGCAGAGCAGCTTGAACACCATCAACTTGGCAGTCGTTGACGATAACGAACCTTTCGTGCGCACCGTTCTGTGCCGGACCGTCGCGAACACGCTTTCGATGGGATTCGTCGTCCGCAAGTGGTCCCAATGCTCGGCGGGGAATTCGTAGAACGCAAGCATTGCGTCGCGATCTTTCGTCAGGCACTCGACCGCCTTGTCGTACTTCGCTCCGTATTTCTCGGCAAAGACATCGATCGCCACTTCGGCCGAAGCTCGGTTGGACGCCAAATAGACCTCGCGCAGATCCTTCTTCATGCTGGCCTGTACCGACACTGCGACTTTGTTCAAGATATTCGCGGTTTTGTGCACCCAGCACCGCTGATGTCGCGTGGCGGGAAAGACCTCGTCGAGCGCCTTCCAGAAGCCGAGCGCGCCGTCACCGACGGCGATTTCCGGGGCGATCTTCAAGCCCTCGGGTTTTCGCCTCGACGAGCAGTTCGTGCCAGCTCTGCGTGCTCTCGCGCACGCCGACCCTGGAAGCCGATGAGTTCCTTCTTGCCTTCCGGCGTCGCGCCGATCAGCACCAGCATGCATTCGCTGTGGTCTTCCATGCGAGCCTGCAGGAAGACGCCGTCCGCCCACACGTATACGTACCGGCGCGCCGACAGATCGCGCTTCTGCCAACGCTCGTACTCGAGCTGCCACTCCGTCGTCAGTCTGGAAACCACCGCCGGAGAAAGATTCGGCGCATCCTTGCCCAAGAGCGCCGCCAGCGCCTCCTGGAAGTCGCCCGTCGAGATGCCTCGCAGGTACAGAACCGGCAAAAGTGCATCCAAGCTCTTCGTGCGCCGTGCCCACAACGGCAGGATCGCCGAGGTGAAGCGGATCCGCTCGCCATCGCTGGTCACCGCGCGATCGCGAATCTTTACCCGGGCGACTTCGACGGCGCCGATCCCCGTCTGGATCGTCCGCACTGGACCATGGCCGTGTCGCACGAGGCGGTCGCGGCCATCGGGAAGCTTCAAGCCCTTCATCGCGGCGAGAAACGCCTCGGCTTCCATCTCGACAGCCTGCGCAAGCAGCTGCCGAGCTCCAGATCGCAAAATATTCGTCAGTGGATCGTCGATCTCATCGGGCTGACGCAGTGGGACAATGTTGCTATGCTCGTTCATGGCGTATCGCTCTCCTTGAGGTTCTGGCAGGCTCGACACCCGCCTCGATACGCCGCCTATCTCATTCCGTCATCACCCAGTTTCCCGCATAGCTCCCGAATAATCTCGGATCCGTCTTTCAAAGCCGCTTCAACATACTCGCTCGCACCCACCTGCTCCGTCTCAAGCCATCCGTCGAGAACATCGCGCAGCCCCTCAACAAACCGGTTCTCAGGCCCATAAAAGTCCCGATTCTGGGAGTTTGTTTCGATTGCAGGACGCCAAAGCGCACTGTCGTAGCTCCGTCGTTCCTTTGAGAATACAATCCGCAGGCCATTCTCGAAAATGACTGCCGCGTTCCGGCCCGCTTTTCGGCCAAGTTCGCGGGCGTATGCCTGCAATATCTCCTTAAGCCAATAGTCATCGACAACCGTTGCAAGGTCGTCGTCTGACCGCTTTCGCCGTCGGGAGGAACGCTCCAGCCTTAGGCAGGCCTCGATGACAGCACAGGCTTTTTCAGCACTTTCTGCACTACCGTCATCGAAGAGACGCTTGAGAAGTCCCTTTGAAAGGGCATGCGGCACGAGGGATCGGTCATACTTGGAGTTCAACCACGTAGGTATAAGACCAACATCTCCAATGGAGATGGAACGAAGTGGCAAGACTCCCAACAATTCAGCAAACGTGAAGTAGGTACGGTAGTTGTCTCTTGGTTCGCCGGTTGCCTCATCCCTGAAGAGCGTAACCGAACGAATGACGTCGAGGATTTTTTCAGCTAGCTCATCGCTATTGAGCGCAGCTGCTCGTGCGCCGACCGCTTGAAGATACTTCAGAGCAGCCCAAACCGGTATGTGCACGAAATCTGGGTTGGCAGATGGCACCGGCCCCTGGTTCTCAGAGGGGTTAAAAAAGCCGCGCTGCTTGAGGGCGTCAAAGTACTGCTCCGGCTCGCTCCGCTTGCAGAGAAGATCGAAACCATGCTGCGCGAACTCTTCGCCGCGGCGCATCGTCTCGAAGAATGACTCTAATTTTGATGGCAAGCTAGGGCTCAAGGAGGCTCTCCATCTCCATCTGGACTTGTAGTCCCAACGGGGTCGCCGCCGGTATGATGAGCTATGGCGGAATCTGGGTGATGACGGTGTGAGGAAGGCGGCGTATCGAGGCGGGTGACGAGCCTGCCAGAACCTCTCGAGGAGAGCGATACGCCATGACCGAGACTACCAATGTTCTTGCTTTCCGTCAGCCGTCCGCGGTTGATGATCCACTGACCGATATCGTTCGTGCCGGCGCGCGGGACCTGCTTGCCAGGGCGATCGAGATCGAGGTTGGCGCGTTTCTGGCCAGCACGGCCAATCTGACGCTGCCCGACGGTCGAGCGCGCCTGGTCCGACATGGGCACGGTCCGGTGCGCGAGATTGCGACCGGCATCGGTCCGGTGGAGGTCGCTCGTCCCAAGGTCCGCGACCGCGGAGCGAGCGGGCCAGGCGACCGCCTCCGCTTCAGTTCGGCAATCCTGCCGCTATGGGCGCGGCGGACGAAGAGCCTGGATGCCTTGATCCCGGTCCTCTATTTGCGCGGCATCTCGACCGGCGACTTCCAGGAGGCGCTCTCGGCGCTGCTCGGCAAGGATGCGCCGAACCTGTCGCCTTCGGTGATCGCCGGCCTGAAGGCCGATTGGCAGGTCGAGTACGAACGCTGGCAGAGACGCGATCTGTCGGCGCGTCGCTATGTCTACATCTGGGCCGATGGCGTGTACCTGCAGGCCCGCATGGAAGATCACAGCGAATGCATGCTGGTGCTGATTGGCACCACGCCGGAAGGCAAGAAGGAGCTGATCGGCTTCCAGGTCGGCGTGCGCGAGAGCGCGCAGAGCTGGCGCGAACTCCTGATCGACCTGCGGCAACGCGGGTTACGGATTGCCCCGCAACTCGCCATCGGCGACGGCGCCCTCGGCTTCTGGAAGGCACTGGA
Organism: Bradyrhizobium sp. USDA 241; assembly: GCF_049739505.1. Lineage (NCBI taxonomy): Bacteria > Pseudomonadati > Pseudomonadota > Alphaproteobacteria > Hyphomicrobiales > Nitrobacteraceae > Bradyrhizobium > Bradyrhizobium sp. USDA 241. The sequence continues at coordinate 737,101 of NZ_JBMGPZ010000004.1, forward strand.
CGAGGCCTTTCCCGGCACGCGGCACCAACGATGCTGGTGCCATAAAGTGAGCAACGTACTCGACAAGGTCGCCAAATCCGTGCAGGGCCCCATGAAGAACGACCTGCGGAACATCTATCTGGCCCCACACCGGGCCGAAGCTGAAACCGCGATCGACGTCTTCGTCGAGAAATACCACGTCAAATACGGACGTGCGGTGGAGTGCCTGATCAAGGATCGCCATGCGCTGCTCGCCTTCTTCGACTTCCCTGCTGAGCACTGGATCCACCTACGCAGCTCGAACCCGATCGAGAGCGTCTTCGCCACGGTGCGCCACCGAACGGTGCGGACCAAGGGATCGCTGTCGCAACAAACTGCGAAGCTGATGGTGTTCAAGCTCATCGACGCCGCATCGAAGACCTGGCGGCGATTGAAGAGCACGAACCAGTTGCCGAAAGTCATCGCCGGTGTAAAGTTCATCGACGGAATCGAAGTCATTCCGAACACTGAAAGCCACGCCGCCTGATCAGGCCGCGTCACCCAAAATCAGCCATAGCTCTCTCGAAATCCTCGAGTATGTAGTCCAGAAAGCGCAACAGCAGAGCGCCAACGACCGGCCGCAAGCGCGTCACTTCATGCTGCAAGGGTACTTTGCGCACGAATATGAGCTGATGCGAAGCCTCACCCAATACTATGCACAGTGTGACATCGAACTGATACCCTTTCGGCGCGACGCGCGTGACTGGGCTCAGTTGACCGATGTCTTGGAGGCGTTTGCGGAAATCATACCGGAGCTATGGCTGATTTTGGGTGACGCGGCCTGATCAGGCGGCGTGGCTTTCAGTGTTCGGAATGACTTCGATTCCGTCGATGAACTTTACACCGGCGATGACTTTCGGCAACTGGTTCGTGCTCTTCAATCGCCGCCAGGTCTTCGATGCGGCGTCGATGAGCTTGAACACCATCAGCTTCGCAGTTTGTTGCGACAGCGATCCCTTGGTCCGCACCGTTCGGTGGCGCACCGTGGCGAAGACGCTCTCGATCGGGTTCGAGCTGCGTAGGTGGATCCAGTGCTCAGCAGGGAAGTCGAAGAAGGCGAGCAGCGCATGGCGATCCTTGATCAGGCACTCCACCGCACGTCCGTATTTGACGTGGTATTTCTCGACGAAGACGTCGATCGCGGTTTCAGCTTCGGCCCGGTGTGGGGCCAGATAGATGTTCCGCAGGTCGTTCTTCATGGGGCCCTGCACGGATTTGGCGACCTTGTCGAGTACGTTGCTCACTTTATGGCACCAGCATCGTTGGTGCCGCGTGCCGGGAAAGGCCTCGTCCAGTGCCTTCCAGAAGCCGAGGGCGCCGTCGCCGATGGCGAGTTGCGGGGCAATCCGTAACCCGCGTTGCCGCAGGTCGATCAGGAGTTCGCGCCAGCTCTGCGCGCTCTCGCGCACGCCGACCTGGAAGCCGATCAGCTCCTTCTTGCCTTCCGGCGTGGTGCCAATCAGCACCAGCATGCATTCGCTGTGATCTTCCATGCGGGCCTGCAGGTACACGCCATCGGCCCAGATGTAGACATAGCGACGCGCCGACAGATCGCGTCTCTGCCAGCGTTCGTACTCGACCTGCCAATCGGCCTTCAGGCCGGCGATCACCGAAGGCGACAGGTTCGGCGCATCCTTGCCGAGCAGCGCCGAGAGCGCCTCCTGGAAGTCGCCGGTCGAGATGCCGCGCAAATAGAGGACCGGGATCAAGGCATCCAGGCTCTTCGTCCGCCGCGCCCATAGCGGCAGGATTGCCGAACTGAAGCGGAGGCGGTCGCCTGGCCCGCTCGCTCCGCGGTCGCGGACCTTGGGACGAGCGACCTCCACCGGACCGATGCCGGTCGCAATCTCGCGCACCGGACCGTGCCCATGTCGGACCAGGCGCGCTCGACCGTCGGGCAGCGTCAGATTGGCCGTGCTGGCCAGAAACGCGCCAACCTCGATCTCGATCGCCCTGGCAAGCAGGTCCCGCGCGCCGGCACGAACGATATCGGTCAGTGGATCATCAACCGCGGACGGCTGACGGAAAGCAAGAACATTGGTAGTCTCGGTCATGGCGTATCGCTCTCCTCGAGAGGTTCTGGCAGGCTCGTCACCCGCCTCGATACGCCGCCTTCCTCACACCGTCATCACCCAGATTCCGCCATAGCTCATTTCGAGATCCTCCAGACCGTAACCGACAAACAGGACGGTCTTATTCCGAAAGAGAGCTTCGAGAAACGTGAGGGTCCGGTTCTCGCGGATCGGATCGTCCGTGCCGCGGTCGTTTGCGTACCGCCGTATGTAGTCTCGTGTTGTCATCACCATACTGCTCGGATCGGACAAGGACCCGTGAAGGTGAAACACGCAGTCCGGCTGGTTAAGATTTGCGGGTGTAAACTCCTCTACTTGCACAATTCTTCTTCTGACGCGTGGAGCGAAAGTCCTATCTTGCGCGGACTGACCTTCGCTCACCGAGAGCGGCACATCAGGAATCTCCATGTCGAGCCAAGCATCGTAATTCGTCGTGACGAACGTTCTGCTCAGCTTACCGAGGCTCCGGTAGACGCGCTGGCCCACGTCGTTGTTCTGGTATCCATTAATCGGATTGATCAGCCCATCGTAGTTGATCTTCAATCCATGCTCTGCTTCGACAGCCCGCGCAATGGAGAGCTTCATGCGCGGGCCTAGCCCGTCTTATTCGCGAGAGGGCGCCTGAGAGGCTGGCGAGCGTGGTGTAAAGCGCTGATGCGGCGTAGGATTCGGTTGCGAAGCCACCCCATCACCTTCAACCGCGAACGCCACGCCCGCCATGACCGATGATACGATTTCAGACCACTATCGAGAAGCAAGAATTCAACACAAATAAAACCTCTGCCTCGCGCTCGATCTCTTCATGCTTGATAGTCTCGTTTCGGAGGCTGAGCACCTACCGCGTCTAATAGGCCGCTCGCGCCGGTTTCTTTGGACGCGGCACGACCGCGACTCCACGTTTCGGCACAGAAATGATCGGGAGTCACTCAATCTTTCTTCAACTTAACCCGTCTTATTCGTAAGAGTGCGCCTGAGGGGTAAAGCGCTGATGCGGCGTAGGATTCGGTTGCGAAGCCAACCCCATCACCTCCAACCGCGAACGCCACGCCCGCCATGACCGACGATACGATTCCGCCCTTCTCGTTTCCAGCCGTTCACGCCAAGAAAGTCACAGCTGCCTTCGATGGTGGGCGCCTAACCTCGAACGGGGGCGTGATGCTTCTGGCGATGGCCGAGCGGCGTCTCGGTTTGGCCAACAATCTGGCCCGGGTGTTCCCGGATCGGCGCGATCCGACGCGGGTCGTGCACAGCCTGGTCGATATGTTCCGCGCTCGCATGTTCGCGATCTGCTGCGGCTACGAGGACGCCGACGACCTCGATCATCTGAGGTCCGATCCGGCATTCAAGCTGGCCTGCGGTCGCCTACCGGACACGGGCCGGGATTTGTGTTCCCAGCCGACGCTGTCGCGGCTGGAGAATGCTCCGCGCCTGCGCGACGTGATCCGGCTGACCTACACTTTGGTCGACGCATGGATGGATAGCTACCCGCGCGAGCCGGCATCCGTCACGCTCGACATCGATGATACCTGCGACGTCGTCCACGGCCATCAGCAGCTCTCGCTGTTCAACGCTCATTATGACGAACGCTGCTTCCTGCCGATCCACGTCTACGACACGGAGAAGAGCCGGCCCGTGGCCGTCGTGCTGCGGCCCGGCAAGACGCCGGGCGGCGTCGAGGTGCGTGCCCATCTGCGCCGCCTGGTACGGCATATCCGGACGCGATGGCACAACACGCAAATTACGTTCCGTGGCGACGGGCACTATGCCCGGCCGGAGGCAATGGCGTGGTGCGAGACCAACGGCATCGACTACATCTTCGGTCTGTCCGGCACCAAGCCTCTCGCCAGAAAAGTCGACGAGGTCGCCGACGACATCCGCACGCGACGCGCCATCGAGAACCTGCCGGTTCTGCGTGGCTATACCGAGACGCGCCACAAGGCAAAGTCCTGGGATCGCGAACGGCGCACTGTCGCCCGTATTGAGGCGACGATGCTCGGCCTCGACATCCGCTTCGTCGTCACCAGCCTCGATGTCGGCTCGGCCGAGTGGATCTACGACAGCCTGTATTGCGCGCGCGGCCAAGCCGAGAATCTGATCAAGCTGCATAAGACGCAGCTCGCCTCCGATCGCACCAGCTGCCGTTCGGCGCTCGCCAACCAGGTCCGTCTCGTGCTCCATACGGCCGCTTATTGGCTGATGCTGACCGTGCGCGACGCCATTCCCAAAGCCCGGGAATTGGCCGCTGCCGAGTTCGCGACGCTGCGTCTTCGGCTCTTGAAAATCGCCGCCCGTGTCGTCGAGACCACGAGCCGCATTCGCCTTGCGTTTGCCGCGGCATGTCCCGAAGCCGACCTGATCTGCGGCTTGCCCGGCGCGCTGCTGCCGCTCGGTCCTTGACCGGCGGGGCGTCCGCCCCCGTTCGCCCAACCCATCCCTCAAGCGCGTTGCAAAGTACCGGTCGTCAGGCGGCGAAAAGCCGAAGGCAATCCTGTGCGCCTCGTCAGACAAGATGTGCGGCCGCATCAATCGGGCCCAAAAGCCGCACTCTCACGAATAGGACGGGCTAGGTTGCGTATCGTCCAACTGGCCATGTGAAAACTTGTTCTCCACAATACACGCCTTGAGCGCACCCTCAGCGAGTTGCCCCCAGGTCGGACATCCGGCAAGCACCGAAGCACCGGCACCAACAAACGGAATTAACGTTCCTCGTTGCGCCGCTTCCCGAAGACCTTGTGGTACATTAGGAATGAGCGGAATTTCATCGCTCATATTCGATCGCTTGCTAGCCCTCTGCAGAAGTGCATCGAAGGTGTCATCATAGCGCACTGTCACGAGTCGATCGACAGCATAGGCCGCGATGACCTTTGGCAACCTTTTGGATATGCCGCCTTCGTCCCTCGATATCTTGGTGCTTTTGACGAGATGGACTGCCTTCACGCCGGTCGCGGCAGATAGACGAAGAACGGGCCTAGCCGCCCGCCAACCTTGCCCTCCGCCTGCGGATAGGCCACCATCCCCGCGCGCACCACCAACAAAACCAAAAGCGCGAGGAAACGCATGAGCAAGCCGTCAGGCTTCGACTATGGCTGGGTCGTTGTCGCCGCAGGTGCGCTGATGACCTGTGTCGGGTTCGGCACGATGCTGTCGCTGGCGGTGTTCCTGCAGCCGATCTCGGAAGCGATGGGCTGGTCGCGCGCCGGCGTGTCGGCGGCGGCGACGCTGGATTTCCTCTGCATGGGCGTGGCTGCTTTCCTCTGGGGCGCGCTGTCGGACCGCTTCGGCACCCGCATCGTGGTGCTGTCAGGGAGCATTCTGCTGGGACTCGGTCTCGTGACGGCGAGCCAGGCGGCAACCCTGTGGCAATTCCAGCTTTGCTTCGGCGTGCTGATCGGCATTGCCGCCGGCAGCTTCTATGCACCGATGATGGCGCTCGCGAGCGCCTGGATCGAGAAGAACCGCAGCCTTGCGGTAGCGCTCGTCTCCGCGGGCATGGGCGTGTCGCCGGTGACGATCGCGCCGGCCGCGAGCTGGCTGATCACGACCTATGAATGGCGCACCGCGATGCTGGTGATCGGCTGTGCTGCCTGGGCGCTCTTGATTCCCGCCTGCTTCCTGGTGCGTCCGGCGCCGCAAGCCGTCGCTGCAACGGCGGATGCTGCGCCTGATGTCGAGCTGACCGCGGCGCAGGCGCTGCGCACGCCGCAGTTCATCGCGCTCGCAGCGGCGCATTTCGCCTGCTGCGCCGCGCATTCCGGCCCGATCTTCCACATGGTGTCCTATGCGATGGTCTGCGGCATCGCCCCGCTCACGGCGGTGACGGTCTATAGCGTCGCCGGGGTGTCAGGCCTCGGCGGGCGCCTGCTGCTGGGCGCGGCTGCCGATCGCATCGGCGCCAAGCCCGTGCTGGTCGGCGGCTTGTTGGTGCAGGCGATGTGCATCGCGGCCTATCTGGCGGTGGGGCAGCTCGGCGAATTCTACGCGCTCTCGGTGGTGTTCGGCCTCGCCTATGGCGGGGTGATGCCGCTCTATGCGGTGCTGGTCCGCGAATTCTTCGGCGCGCGCATCATGGGCACGGTGTTCGGCGCGGTATCGGCCTTCGCCAGCCTCGGCATGGCGCTCGGTCCCTGGGCCGGCGGGCTCGTGTTCGACAATTTCCAGCGCTACACATGGCTGCACGCCGGCTCATTCGCGATCGGGCTCGCCGCCGTCGCGGTGGCGCTGAGCTTCCCGACCAGGCGCCGGCCATCGCTCGATCTCGGCCGCATCGCGGCCTGACGGCGGAACAATGCGCCTGCGCATTCGTGTTCGAAACTACAACGGCCTGAGATTGGGAAACATGCCGCGATCGATTGCGGCGAGCAATATCGCCATCGCGCTCATCAGGCCCAGGCCCAGGACAGTGACCAGCGTCTGCCATGCCAGGCTGTTCCAGCCCAGGCTGAGCAGTGCATGAGCTGCAAAGGACAGCAGAACACTGGCGCAATAGATCGCGAGCGAATATTCGCCGCATCGTATCAGCGGCCGCAGTGCTCCGGCTTTCAAGATGCTGGCATTGCTTGGAAGAAGGCGCCAACAGAGCAGTGCGAGCGCAGCAAAATGCAATAATCGCAGGATATCGAGATTGGTCTTGTCGACCGGATAGATCAGGCGCGACAACCACTCCGGCACATAGGCTTCGATCGCGTGGATCTGCCAGCCCAGGGTGATTACGAACGAGAACAGCACGTAGCCCGCCGCCAGAACGGCAAGAGCCCGGGAATTGAGAACGGCAAGCTGCCAATCGCCGCGGTTTGCTCCCCACCAGATGCCGATCACGAACAGCAGCTGCCAGTTCAGCGGATTGAAATAGAGTTGCCCCCTCGGATAGGCCGGGATGTACCAGTCAAACAGATGGGCGAGAACATAGAGAGCTACGGATCCGGTCAGGGCCAGCGGCCAGGCGTGTATCGTCAGCGGCACGATGAGAATGAGCGCGAAGTGGAGTATGACCATCAGGAGCAGAGGGTCGAGATTGACCGGGGAATAGCGCAGCAGTGCCACCTGAAGCAGTGTCTCTGCGGGCTCCTGCAGCAGGATGGCCAGGTTGGCGTGATCGAACATGCCGGGCTGCCATGCCGCAATGTACGCCACCTCCGCCAGCAACAGGACGACCGTCATGATCTGCGCGACATAGATTTCGAACGAACGCCGCAACATGCGCAAGCTCGCCGCCGCAAAGCCAGACTGACGCATCAGGTCGCCGTATACGATGCCGGACGCGAGGCCCGACAAGAATACGAGAATCTCTGCCGCATCACTGAAGCCGAAATTCTTGGGCGTGAACCTGTTCAGATAGCTTTCCGGGATGTGATTGATATAGATCCACCACAGGGAAAGGCCCCGAAAGAGATCGATCCGAAGATCGCGCTTCGCCAGGGGTGGCGGTATGGTCGCAGTCCACTTCACTCCAGCGCACTGCCTCTCTCGATCAGAACGTCTCGCCACGGCGAGCGCTTACCGGGCCAGCGCGGTGATGTCGTGGACGCCGGCTCATCACTTCAATCAACCGCTGACGGTACCTTGCCGCGCCGCTACGGTCCAGAAAGCATGCCGCACTTGCCAGCATTGTCGAGACATGGCGAGGATGCGGTTGAAGCCCTCATTTTCCGCCTTGCATCGGCATGGCGCCCATCCGGCCACCCTGCATCATCGGCATCATGCCCATGTTGGGCGCGAGCAATTCGTCGGCGGTCTTTTTCTGCTCGTCGGAGAGGGTGCCGACGAGGTTGGCCAGCGCCGATTTCATCGCGCGGGTGGCCTCCAGCCGGGCCGACAGCCACTTTTCCTGCCAGGTCACGCGATCCAGCAAGGTCTCTGACCCAGGGCCAGCCATCGACCCGCGGAGCTCTCCGAGAGCCTTGGCATTCGCGCGCAACGCATCGGCGAAAGCGGTCCAGGCCGGCGCCTGAGCGTCCGTGATCTTGAGCTCGGTCCGCAGAAAGGCAATCCGGCCCTCCACGCGATCGACGGTCTCCATCCCGTTCATGCAGTCACCGCCGGACTGACGCATCATGCCCATCATCCGCATCATGTCGGACATCGGCATGTTGCCGCCCATCATGTTCATCATGCCGCCGCCCATCCTGCCCTGAGATGGGGCGGTGCCGCGCGGCGCCTCCGGCGGCGTGGCCGGACCGGTCGCAGGCGCGTCCTTCTGATCCGGATGATGGGCCTGGTGGTCGGCAGGCGATTGCGCGAGTGAGGAATTGCCGAGGAGGGGGAGCAGCAGGGCTGCCGCAAGCATCTGATGTCGCATCGTGTACCTCCCGAGGTTCCGCCTTTGTTGCGATTGTGGGGCTCGCCCGACGAATTCGACTTGACCCAAGTCAACAGAACCGCCGCGGCCGGCCATGACGCGCTCGTTCCGCCCGATGGCGTCGCCTTGATCCCATCAGCCAAATGGACCACGATCGCGCCTCTACCGCTCACGGCAGAAGGGGCGAGACAACGCGAATGTCCGAGCTTTCCGGATTTGGTCTGGTCGAGCGGGCGCGAGCCATCGCCCCCTTGATCGCACGCGAGGCCGACGAGATCGAGCGGACGCGGCGGCTGACGCCGGGCGTCGTTTCTGCGCTGACCGAGAACGGGCTCTACCGGGCGCTGTTGCCGCAGAGCCTCGGCGGCGCGCAAGCCGCGCCGGAGGCCTTCATGCAGATGGTGGAGGAAATCGCCAAGGCGGATGCGTCGACGGCTTGGTGCCTCGGCCAGTGCGGCGTCTGCGCGATGATCGCGGCCTGGCTCGACCACGACACCGCGCAGGAAATCTTCAACACGCCGCCCGGCATCCTCGCCTGGGGCGCGATCGCGCATGAGGCACGCATCGTCGAGGGCGGCTATCGCGTCACGGCGCGCTGGGATTTCGCCTCAGGCTCGCGGCAGGCGAGCTGGCTGGGCGCGCATGTCCGCATCGTCGGGGCTGACGGCGTGCCGCGCAAGAATGCCGATGGATCGCCGGAGCTGCGTACCATCCTGTTTCCGGCTGCGCGCGCGACCTTGCACGACGTCTGGCAGGCGATCGGGCTCGCCGGCACCGGCACGGACTCCTATGAGGTCAACGACCTCTTCATCCCCGAGCGCTTCACGGCGTTTCGCGACGTGCCGTCGACGCTGCGCGAGCCGGGCCCGCTCTACAAGATCGGCACCGGCTCGACCTTCAGCCTCGGCTTTGCCGCGGTGTCGCTGGGCGTCGCGCGCGCCACGCTGGATGCCGCTATCGCGCTGGCACGGGAGAAGCACCAATCGCTGGCGGCCGGCCCCATGCGCGACAACGGAGCGGTCCAGGGGCTGATCGGCCGCACCGAGGGTGATTTGCGCGCCGCCCGCGCCTATCTCTATGCGGCTGCGAACGCGATGTGGCGCGACCTGTCTGCGACCGGCGCGTTCAGCGCGGCACATCGGAACGCCGTCCGCCTCGCCGCGACCTGGACCATCCATCAATCCGCACGCGTGGTTGACACGGCCTATCACATGGCCGGCGCGACCGCGGTGTTCCGCAGCAATCCGTTCGAGCGCCGGTTCCGCGACATGCACGCCATCGCGCAGCAGATCCAGGCGCGCGACACGCACTATGAGGATGTGGGGAAGACGATCTTGACGGAAGGCTGATGGCAGCCGCAACGCCGGTCTGCTCCCTCCCCCGCTTACGGGCAGAGCCATCGCATATGGAAGCGCGGCGGGAAACTCGCCTGCGGCCATCCTTCGAGACGCCCGCCTCCGGCGGGCCCTCAGGATGAGGGCGTAGTGCGCGGCAGCAGTTTCAAAGGACACCGCTTTTGCGAAGCCTCATCCTGAGGAGACCGCGGAGCGGTCGTCTCGAAGGACGAGGCGCTTGCTCAGACCTTTCCAAGAGATCATATGCGATTGCCCTGCCCGCACCCGGGAGAGGGAGCGCACACGACCTGAGAACTCGTGCGAAAGCCTCACATCGTCATGGCCGGGCTTGTCCCGGCCATCCACGTCTCACCACGCGGCGCGAAGAACGTGGATGCCCGGGACAAGCCCGGGCATGACCCCTTCTACGCTCGGACATGTGACCGTTCGACTGGCGACGGCGGATATCACGCCACCAGCGCGGCGTCCTCGTCATCGGCGGCATCAATCCCGCGCTGTGCGGCAAGCAGGCAGATGATCTCCGCATTCGGCCGGGCCTTGCTGAACAGAAAGCCCTGGCCCTCGTGGCAGCCTTCGGCGCGAAGACAGCTCAGCTCGGCTTCGGTCTCGACACCTTCGGCGGTGATGGTGACGCCGAGGCCCTTGCCGAGGCTGACGATGGAGCGGATGATCGCCTGCGCCTCGCGGTTGGCGCCGAGATCGCGCACGAAGGACTGGTCGATCTTGATCTTGTCGAACGGGAAGCTGCGCAAATAGCTGAGGCTGGAATAGCCGGTGCCGAAATCGTCCATGGAGATGCGCACGCCGAGCGCGCGCAGCGCGTGCAGCGTCGCCAGCACTTGCGCGCTCTTCTCCAGGAGCAGCGTCTCGGTGATCTCGAGCTCGAGCCGGCGCGGCGGCAGGCCGGAATGTTTCAGCGCGTCCGTCACAATCGAGAGCAGATTGCCGCTGCGGAACTGGAGCGGGGACAGGTTGACGGCGACGCGAACGTCGTCGGGCCAGGCCGCGGCATCCAGGCAGGCGCGGCGCAGCATCTGCCCGCCGAGCGGATTGATCAGGCCGGTGTCCTCGGCGACCGGAATGAACTCGGCCGGCGAGACCATGCCGCGCTCGGCATGCGGCCAGCGCACCAGCGCCTCGAAGCCGGTGATGCGGCCGCTCTGGAGGTCGATCAGCGGCTGGTAATAGGGACGGAGCACGTCGTTCTGGATCGCGTCGCGCAGCTCGACCTCGATCTTGCGGCGGCTCTGCGCCTTCGCATCGAGCGCGGCCTCGAAGAAGGCGAAGGTGCCGCGCGCGTCCAGCTTGGCGCGCGACAGCGCCATGTCAGCGCTCTTGAGCAGCTTCTCGGAATCGTCGCCGTCGCCGGGCGACATGGCGATGCCGATCGAGGCGCCGATCACCACGGAATGGCCGTCGAGCAGATAGGGATCGGCGATGGCTTCCAGGAGGCGCTTGGCCAGCATCACCGCGTCCTCGGGACGGGTCAGTCCGCCTTGCACGATCGCGAACTCGTCGGAATTGAGCCGCGCCAGCGCGTCCTCCTCGCGCAGGGTCGAGCGCAACCGCTTGGCGACACCGCGCAGGAGCTTGTCGCCGACCGCATGCCCCAGCGTATCGTTGACCGCCTTGAAATTGTCGAGCCCCAGCATCAGGAGCGCGACCTTCTCGGCGCTGCGCCGCGTGTGCAGCAGCATTTCGTCCATCTGCTGCCGGAGCAGGCTGCGATTGGGCAGGCCGGTCAGCCCGTCATGCTGGGCCATGAAGGCGAGCCGCGCCTCAGCGCGCTTGCGCTCGGTGATGTCCATCAGCGCGAGCAGCACCGCGGGCCGCTCGGCATAAGTCAGTTCGCGGGAGTAGATCGCAAGGTCGATCAGCGTCCCGTCGGCCTTGACATGTTTCCAGGTGCGGCCGGCCTGTTCCTCGCCGGAGCGGTCGGCGGTCCAGGGCGGCTCGCTGTCGAAGGCCTGCAGGGAGCGGATCTTCAGCCTCTCGAACTCGGCCCGGCTGTAGCCGTAATGCGCGACCGCGGCGTCGTTGACGCCGATGATGCGCTCGTCATCCAGCGCGCAGACGATCATGGGCACGGGATTGCCGTCGAACAGCAGGCGGAACGAGGCCTCGCGCTGCTTCAATTCGGTGATGTCGACGCGCAGGCCGACGACTCCGCCGTCGTCGGTCAGGCGTTCGTCGATCAGGATGACGCGACCGTCGGACAGCTTCTGCTCGTGGCGCGCACCGGGCTGATAGAGCTTTTGCAGACGCTCCGCGATCCACTCGTCCTCATGACCGATGGCCTCGGGATAGTCGCCGCGGGCGACGCCGATGCGCAGCGTGTCTTCGAGGCGCGCGCCTTCCTCGAACAGATCGGCGGTCTTGCTGTAGATCTCGGCGTATTTCTTGTTCCAGAGGACGTAACGGCCTTCGGCATCGAGGAACACGATGCCCTGCGGCAGGATGTCGATGGCCTGGCGCAGGCGCTCATGGGATTTGCGCGCTTCCGCAATCGCAGCTTCCGCCTCGGCGCGGCTGCGCAGGACTTCGTCGTGCTCGACAAGGTCTCGCGGCGAGCACGCGAAACGCGGCCTGCGCGCCTTCCTGCTGGCGCGGGCAAGCACGTTTTGCTTTCGCTTTTTCGTCTTTCGAGACCCCAAACTCAACTTCACTCGTCCCAGTCGCGCGCCCGGCGGCCGCAAGTCTTGAGGCAAGTGTCTGAAAAAAAAGTAATCTTGCCCGGCCGCGGTCCGCGCGAGGCGGACCTTGCTGCCTGTTTGCGCGGCGCGACCGCGACGGCAAGCGCCTTCAGACTGAGTCCGGCACCGCAATCAATGGGCGATCTGGCGCAAAACTGCGCGCGCACTTGAATCCGTTCCGAAATCGCACGCGATTGCATGCGGTCCGCAGATATTCCTCCCTCCGCGCACGAATTTTGGTCAATGCGGGATACGGTTATTGCGGCGTTAAAAAGCGGCAATTTGAGACGCGATTTGGGCCCGTGCGCCGTGATGTTGCGGTCCGCTCAATGCCTCGTTCTTAACCCTGATGCCGCATTGGGCTATAAGGACGTCAGCATGAGTCGCCGCAGCATCACACTCCTCCTGCTCTCGCTTGCTCTCCTGGCTGCCGGCGGTGCGCTGGCCCAGGACAAGGGCAGCATCACCCCGAAGCCGCTGCCGCCGCTCGCCAATCCGAACGATCCCGATCTCCCCGCCAAGGAGTTGTTCGCGCGAAAGCTGCTGCCGTCGAAGGGGACGGCCCATGTCATCGGCTCCTACGCCAGGGGCTGCATCGGCGGCGCGGAGCAGATTCCGGTCAACGGCGACCATTGGCAGGTGATGCGACTGTCGCGCAATCGCAGCTACGGTCATCCCGACATGATCGCGCTGATCAAGCGGCTCGCGGCGAAGGCGCACAAGGACGCGGGCTGGCCCGGCATCCTGGTTGGCGACATCGCCCAGCCGCGCGGCGGGCCGGCGCTGTCCGGCCATGCCAGCCACCAGATCGGCCTCGATGCCGACATCTGGCTGACGCCGATGCCGAACCGCCGCCTCTCGCGCGAGGAGCGCGAGGACATGTCGGCGGTGATGATGGTGCGCCAGGACCGGCTCGACGTCGACCCCAAGGTGTTCACGCCTGGCCATGTGCTGGTGCTGCGCGATGCCGCGCGGGAGCCCGCGGTGCAGCGCATCTTCGTCAACGCCGCGATCAAGAAGGCACTGTGCCGCGAGGCCAAGGGCGACCGCGCATGGCTGTCGAAGATCCGGCCGTGGTGGGGCCACGACTACCACTTCCACATCCGCATGCGCTGCCCGCCGGGGGCGGGCGAGTGCGAGGGCCAGCCGTCACAGGCCGACGACGAAGGCTGCAAACCTGCCGACCTCGCCTACTGGTTCTCCGACGCGGTGCTGCATCCCAAGCCGCCGCCGGAGCCGCCAAAACCGAAGCCGCCGATGACGCTGGCGCAGATGCCCGCGGCCTGCACGGCGGTGCTGCACGCAGGCGACGCGAAGCCGTAAGCCACGCCGCCGCCACGGCTTTAGGGAATCACCCCCGGCCGAGAACATGGAGCGGGCCGTCGGCCGCGCTCGTTTCACGGGACCATGCCTCGGCGCGGTCCCTGACTTCGCCCGGCGTCAGGCCGAACTGGCGGCGGAAGGCCCGGACAAAGGTGTGGAATCGCCGCTGAATTGCAGTTCGACCGCGAGATCGATCAAGCGTTTGCTCCGCGCCGCCGGCGAAATGAGCAGAAGCAAAGCGCGATTGAGTCGCTGATCCTGCACGTAGTGCGCAAGACCTCCATCGGACTCGAACAGCCGGTAGAGGCTGGCGCGAGACAATCGAAAGCGGCCGCAGAGATCGTCAGCACTGAGCGCGCCGGTGTGGAGATTGGCGTCGATATGCTGCTTGATCGCCGCCAGGAGTAGTCGGCGTTCCGCCCGCCCGACATCGCCACGCGCGTCGGCCGCGCGGCCGGCGACTTCCGCGATGACGTCGCATATGCCATCGACGATCGCCGCGGTCACGGCGGCTGCGTCGGCGGTTTCAGGTTGCTGCCAAAGCGCCGCAAACTGATCGGCGAGGAGACGCGCACGACGATCGCATCCCGGCAGAAGCGTCGCCGCTGACGAATCCGGGTGCGCCAGCCGCGGGGCGAGCACCGGACGCGGCAGGATCAGCGAGGTCTGTCGCGAACGCTCCCCGCCCGCCCCCATCAGCCAGGTGCGGTTCGGCTGCGCCATGTCGATCAGGCAGACGTCACCGGGGCGCAGGGCTATTTCGCGGCGCCCCGAGGCAAACCGTATCTGTCCCTGGTAGCAAAGGGTGATGTGATAGTGATCGAGACCGCCACGCGCGATATGCGCGGCCGTACGATCATATTCGAGCGGCGACGAAACGCTCTCGACCAGCATGCCCTTGCCGGTCATCTTCGTCGCGGACAACAAGTAAAAGTCGTCCGGCGCGTTCAGCGGGATGACGTCGCAGATATCCGACGTCGCCGCGCGAAGTGCCTCCAGCGCCTGTCTGCCGATTCCGGGGGGCGCCGCCGCCAGCTCGCTCATATGTCCTTCGTCCGCATCGCTGCTCAACGCGGCAAGATCGCGCGGCCCTATCTGCTGGTGCCCCGGCCGGGCGCCAACCTTGTTGTTCATCTGTACTCAGCCGAACAGCGACACGCAACCGACGATGGGTTGGCAGCGGCCGTCCGCTGCCGGTGATTGTGTCGTTTCGGCACCAGCATGCGTCCGAGATGTGAACCTGAGATTCTGGGCACATTGCCCCACTGGGCTGCCTGCTATGCAGCGGGATCGGACTTGCGGCACGTCTGCCGCGCCTCTGGCGCGACAGACCGGGGGACTGGAATGCGGATCGTTCGGAAGGCGTTGGTGGCGCTGGCATCGCTGTGCGCGGCGTTCGGCTGCCTGGATCCCGCAATGGCTTCGCCGGGCTGTGATGCGATCAGCGTCACACCCCAGGGCGTGGCCACGCCGGGGGCAGGATTTGTCCGAGGCGACACGATCACGCTGACCGTTACGAACAATACCGGGAACAGCCACATCTTTCTGGCAAATAGTACGTCGTTCGCGATCCTGGCGGGTCCGACCACAACGGCTTTCACCTACGTCGTGCCGGCGGATACATCGGACACGCTGTATTTTGGCGGCACGCTCTATCCGGCGGATAGTGTCGCCAGCCTCTGCGTCAATGCGCCGGCGCCGACCGTCGCCTCGGTCAGCCCGAACACCGGCGCGGCGCTGGGCGGCACGTCAGTCGTCATCACCGGCACTGGATTCACTTTTGCCACGGCCGTGGCGTTCGGCAGCAGCGCAGCGACCTCCTTCACCGTCAACAGCGGCACGCAGATCACCGCCGTCGTCCCGGCGCATGCCGCGGGGGCGGTCGATGTGGTCGTCACGAACAATGTCGGCAGCAGCACGCTCTCCGCCGGCTTCACCTATACCAACGCCAGCACGTCGGTGACCCTGACGTCATCACCGAACCCGAGCCAGTCCGGGCAGGCCGTGGCATTCAGTGCATCGGTGGCAAGCAGCGGCGGTTCTCCGTCCGGCACGATGACCTTCAGCGACGGCGGCATCGTGTTCGGTACCGTTGCCCTGAGCGGGGGCGTTGCCACGCTGACGACGGCATCGCTCTCGGTCGGGACGCACAACATCACGGCGACATATAATGCCGGCCCCGGGTTCTCCGGGTCTGCGTCCGCAGCGCTTGCCCAGATGGTGAACGTGCCGGCCGACAGCAGCAAGCTGCGGTCGATGCAGATCGTCGCGACCAGGACTGTGGCGCAGATTTCGGGCCAAGCCATCTCCGGCGCCATCGATGGCGCGATCGCTGACGGCTTCTCCGACAATCCATCGCCGGTGATGTCGAACGGCGACGGCATGCGGTTCAACCTCGCCGCGGCCGACGATGACGGTGGCAGACCAGGACCGTTCGGGGCCATGCGGTCGCCGACAAACGACCGGGTCGACGACGCCTTCTCGGCGCTCGCTTACGCGGGTAGCGCCCGGTCGGTGACGAAAGCGTCGCCGCGCGTCGCGCAGCGCGACTGGCAGGCCTGGATCGATCTGCGCGGAGGGGGCATTCGCAACAACTCCGGCACCGCGAACGATCTCTCCGGCGGTCAGATCAATGTGACGGCCGGCCTGACCCGCAAGCTGACGCCCGACGTCCTGATCGGCATGCTCGTCGGTTACGAGAACTTCCGATATGACTCGGCCTTTCTCACCGCCCGGCTCCGCGGCGACGGCTGGACTGGCGGCGCCTATCTCGGCTGGCGGTTCTGGAATCGTCTGCGCCTCGATGTCGCCGTGGCCTATACCGGGCTCGACTATTCGCTGACGGCCGGGACGGCCGCGGCTTCGTTGCCCGGCCGGCGCGTGCTCGTGTCGGCGGGCCTGACCGGCAACTACAGGCTGGCCGATGTCGACCTCGAACCATCCGCGCGCCTCTACGCGCTGTGGGAGCATCAGGATGGCTATACGGACAGCCTCGGTACTGCGCAGACCGACCGAAATTTCTCCTCCGGTCGCGCGAGCACCGGCCTGAAGGCCGCGCGGTCCTGGATGATCGGGTCCGATCTCACCCTCGCGCCCTATGTCGGCATCTACGCCGACTACTATTTCAGCCAGGACGGGACCGATACCAGCGGGCTTTCCTCGATCGCCACGGTTCCGCTCGTCGTCCTCCAATCATGGTCGGCGCGCGTCACCTCGGGCGCGGCGATGACATTCGCAGGAGGACCGCGGATCTCTCTCGGTGGTGAAGTCGGCGGGTTGGGCCGCGATTACACGCTCTGGAGTGCCAAGGCGCAGGCCGCCTTCCCCTTTTAGGACAGATCCACAGTCGACGGAGCCAGATGCAGATTGCGGCGCGGGAGCCGGCGGTGTGCAAGGTCGTGCTGCACGCAGGCGACGCGAAGCCGTAAGCGACGCCGCCGCCTCACCCACCTGTGTCCTCCCGGGGCGCGAAGCGAGCCCGGGACCCATAAGCCACAGGGAGCGGTTGTGGCGTGAGGTAGCCACTCCGAATCTTCGCCAAACTCCTCCCTGTGGTTATGGATCCCGGGCTCGCGCTGCGCGCACCCCGGGATGACGAACTCGTTGATTGGTTCGCAGCACCCGAATGCGGTAACATGCCCTGCCCCGTGCCGTAAGCCCGCGGCATCCGGGGATGTGCATCCCATCTTTCGACAAGCCTGACTGCAAGCCTCGCGCCGGTCGCGTGGCCAACGATGGGATTTCACATGCGCGCCCTCATCTTCCTCGCTGCGCTCACAATCAGCGCGACCTCCGCTTTCGCCGCCGAGGAGCCCAGCGGCTGCGACAAGTTCAAATGGCCGATCGAGCGCGCCGCGCTCGCGGCACCGGATCGCACCAAGCTCGCCTCGGGAAGCGAGCAGGCGGAATTGCCGTCCTCGGCCATCACGCTGGAGTTGATTGTCCCGAGTGAAGCAAGACTGCCGACGATGCCGGAGCGGGCGCCAAAGGACGGCACCTTTGCCGGCTTCACCAGCATCAAGACGCCAAAGGCCGGGCTCTACACGATCAGCCTGTCGGCCGGCGCCTGGGTCGACGTGGTCCAGGACGGGCATGTCCTCAAGCCCATGGACTTCAGCGGCGCGACCGATTGTGAGGGCATCCGCAAGACCATGAAATACCAGCTGTCGGCGCAGCCCTTCGTGCTCCAGGTCAGCGGCACCAAGGACAATTCGGTCTCGATCGCAATCCTGCCGGCGCAATAGGCGCCGTTGAACTGACCAAACGGTCGCCCTTTGACCTGACGCCTCGGCCTGCTATGTTTGCCTGGAGCGATATCCCTGCCGGTCGTAAGCCGCTGCCGGGCCCCGTGGAGCAGCGCTTCCACCCGTCGCATCGACCCACCCAACGCCGGACTTGCGCGTGCATCTTGCGCGCGCGGACTCGCACGGAGCGCTCCCCATGTTACGCATTTCAGGACTTTTCACCGCCTTCATGATCCTCGCGGGCGCGGCCCTTTCGCCCGCCGCCGCCGAGGACAAGACCATCACCGTGTTCGCCGCCGCCTCGATGAAGAACGCGCTGGACGAGATCGACGCCGCCTACACCGCCAGGACCGGCGTCAAGTTCAGCATCAGCTATGCGGCAAGCTCGGTGCTGGCCAAGCAGATCGAGCAGGGCGCACCGGCCGACGTGTTCGTCTCGGCCGACACCGACTGGATGGACTACGCAATCGCCAAGAAGACCATCAACGAACCTTCCAGAGTCAACCTGCTCGGCAACAGCATCGTGCTGATCGCGCCGAAGGATGCCAGGATCGACAACGTCGACATCGCGCAAGGCTTCGATCTCGCCAAGCTCGCCGGCGACGGCAGGATCGCGACCGGCGACGTCAAGTCCGTGCCGGTCGGCAAATATGCCAAGGCCGCGCTGGAGAAGCTCGGCGCCTGGCAGTCCGCGGAGCCGAAATTCGCCATGGCCGAGAGCGTCCGCGCCGCGCTGACGCTGGTCGCCCGCGGCGAAGCCAATCTCGGCATCGTCTACTCGACCGACGCAAACGTCGAGCCCGGCGTGAAAATCATCGGCACCTTCCCGGCGGCTTCGCATCCCGCGATCGTCTATCCCGTCGCCGCGACCACGACCGCGAAGGGTGAGACCGGCGACTATCTGGCGTTCCTGCGCTCCTCGGCGGCCAAGTCCATTTTCGAGAAGTACGGCTTCAAGTTCCTGGTCAGTCCCATAACTTAGGGCTTGCGACGTGATGTCTGCGGCTTGATGTCGGACCTCTCTCCCGCCGAATGGACGGCGATCCTGCTCTCGCTCAGGGTCGCCATCATCGCAACGCTGGTGGCGACGCCATTCGGCATCGCGCTGGCGTGGCTGCTCGCGCGGCGTGATTTCTGGGGCAAGTCGCTGCTCGACGCGATCGTGCATCTGCCTCTGGTGCTGCCGCCTGTCGTCACCGGCTATCTGCTCCTGCTGACGTTCGGCCGCCGCGGCCTCGTCGGCGGCTTCCTTGCCGACCATCTCGGCATCGTCTTTTCATTCCGCTGGACCGGCGCGGCACTGGCCTGCGGCGTGATGGCGTTTCCGCTGCTGGTGCGCCCGATGCGGCTGTCGATCGAGGCGATCGATCGCCGGCTCGAGCAGGCGGCCGAGACACTCGGCGCCGCGCCGTGGAAAGTGTTCTTCACGGTGACGCTGCCCCTGGCGCTGCCCGGCGTGCTCGCCGGCATGGTGCTCGGCTTCGCCAAGGCGATCGGCGAGTTCGGCGCGACGATCACCTTCGTCTCCAACATTCCCGGCGAGACCCAGACGATATCCTCGGCGATCTATTCGCTGATCCAGACCCCGGACGGCGATGCCGCCGCGGGACGGCTGGTGATCGTCTCGATCGTGCTGGCACTGGGCGCTTTGATCGCCGCCGAGTGGTTCGCCCGCCGCGCCACCGCGCGCCTGCACGGAAACTGACCATGCTGCGTGTCGACATCGAAAAGCAGCTCGGCGAATTCTCGCTGCATGCATCCTTCGCCAGCGAAGGCCGTGCCATCGGCCTGTTCGGCGCCTCGGGCGCCGGCAAGACGTCGCTGGTCAACATGATCGCAGGGTTGTTGCGGCCCGACCGCGGCACCATCGTGATCGACGGCGAAACCGTCGACGACACCGCGGCCGGCATCCATGTCCCGACCTGGCGCCGCCGCATCGGCTATGTGTTCCAGGACGCGCGGCTGTTTCCGCATCTCAACGTCGCGCAGAATCTCGACTATGGACGGCGGATGAACCGCCTGCCGCCCGATGCCTCCCAGCACAAGCGCATCGTCGACCTGCTCGACATCGGTGCACTGCTCGATCGCCGTCCCGGAAAGCTCTCGGGCGGCGAGCGCCAGCGCGTTGCGCTCGGACGCGCGCTGCTGTCGAAGCCGCGGCTGCTGCTGCTCGACGAGCCGCTCGGCGCGCTCGACGAGGGCCGCAAGCTCGAGATCCTGCCCTACCTGGTGCGGCTGCGGGACGAAGCCAACGTGCCGATGGTCTATGTCAGCCACGACGCCGCCGAGCTGCGCCAGCTCGCGACGCAGATCGTATTGCTGAAGCAGGGCCGCGTGACGAGTTTCGGCGGGGTGAAGGTGCTGACGTGAGGTCGTGTGCCGACCCACCCTCCGCCGTCGTCCCGGCGAACGCCGGGACCCATACCGCGTGATCCATCGGGGAATTGCGGTGCGAATACCGGCCAAGAAGGAGCAACTGCGAATCTTCGTCAAGCTTCTCCCTGTGGTTATGGGTCCCGGCGTTCGCCGGGACGGCACAGGAGATTGCTGACGCGCCGGAGCCTCCCTAAACCCCTGCCACCGAGGTCCACAGCTCCGCGAGCTTCTTCCGCAGCGCCTGTGCGCGCGTCAGCGGCTCGGGCGTCTCGTCTTCTTCCGGCAGGCGCAGGCCGACGAGATTGACGCGGCCGCCGGAGATCGAGCGCGCGACAAGGACGATCTCGTCCAGGGCGAGCTCGGCGCCCTCCTTCGGCGCGCGGTCGAGATGGACGTCGAAATAGTCGGCCAGGGTCAGGTTGCCTTCGTCTTCACCGACCTTGACGCCGTAGATCTCGGCGAGCTCGGCGAGCGTGTGGTCGCCGGAGACCATGAAGTCGCCGAGCAGATGCGGATCGGGCGCCGTGCTCGGCTGCATGTCGACGAAGAAGCGGTCGAGCGACTCGGCCTTTTCCGGCGGGGCCAGCAGATAGATGTAGTCGCCGGGCGCGATCGGATCGGCTTCCCCCGGCGTCAGGATGTTCTGGTTACGGATCACCAGCGTCGGCTTGGACCAGGACGGGATCAGGCCACGGCGGAAATACAGGCTCTTGGGCCGCACCGGATAGCCGACCAGCTGCTGCTCGAGCTGGCCGGGCAGATCCAGTTCGACGCGCCGCGGGCCGCGCTCGGCGCGCGGCAGCGCCACGTGCAGCTTGCGTGCGGCGGGCGCCAGCGTCCAGCCCTGCAGCAGGAGCGAGATGATGACGACGACGAAGGCGACGTCGAAATAGAGATAGGCCTTGGAGAGCCCGACCAGCATCGGGATCGAGGCCAGGAAGATCGCGACTGCGCCGCGCAGGCCGGTCCAGGCGATGAAGATCTTCTCGCGCCAGTTGAAGCGGAACGGAGAAAGGCACACGAACACCGCGAGCGGCCGCGCCACCAGCATCAGCACGAGCGCGACGGCGACGGCCGGCAGCACGCTGGTGCCGAGCCGGCTCGGTGAGACCAAGAGGCCGAGCAGCACGAACATCACGATCTGCGCCAGCCAGGTGGCAGCATCGAGGAACGTCACCACCGAATTATGCGCGCGCGTCGGCCGATTGCCGATGATGATGCCGGCGAGATAGACCGCGAGGAAGCCGGAGGCGTGCATGATCTGCGAGCCGCCGAAGATCACGAGGGCAGCTGTGGCCACGAACGGGGCATGCAGGCCCTGCGGCAGCGCCACCTTGTTGAGGGCGATCACGACCAGGCGCCCGCCGATGACACCGACGATGGCGCCCAGGACCGCCTCCTGAATGAACTCCACCAGCACATGGCCGGGCGAGCTCGAGCCGACCGAGATGTATTCCACCAGCATGAGCGTGAGGAAGATCGCGAACGGGTCGTTGGTGCCGGATTCCGCCTCCAGCGTCGCGCCGACGCGCGGGCGCAGGCGCAGGCCCTGGGTGTGCACCAGCAGGAACACCGCGGCCGCATCGGTCGAGGCCACCACGGCGCCGACCAGCAGCGATTCCGACCAGTTGAGATCGAGCGCGTATTTCGCGAACGGCGCCGTGACAAGCGCGGTCAGCAGCACGCCGACGGTCGCGAGCATCACGGACGGGGCCAGCACAGTGCGGATGCTGGCAAAGCGCGTCCGCAGGCCGCCGTCGAACAGAATCAGGGCGAGCGCGACGGAGCCGACCAGATAGGTGGTGCGGACGTCGTCGAACTGGAGCTGGCCAGGGCCGGAATCGCCGGCGAGCATGCCGATCGCAAGAAAGACGAGCAGCAAGGGGGCGCCGAAGCGCAGCGCGAGCAGGCTCGAGAGGATGCCGGCCATGATGAGGACGGCGCCGAGCAATATGGCGATGCTGACGGAGTCGAGGGAAGCCATCCACCTTCCGGGTAAAAATCGCTGGGATTGCATCCTTATCGTCGGCGGACTCGCGCGCCAACCCATTTTCCATGGTTCGAGGCAATCTGCCCGCATTTTGCGGCCTTAACGCGCTTCACTTGACGGTGTATCGATGGTCCGGCCGCGCCCCTTGTGGGATTCTGCGCCTCCCTCGAATCAATTCCTCCCCCCGCTTGCCGACGAGACCGATGGACATGGACCTCAAAGAATTCATGGAGTTCGTGCAGACGACCGCACGCAGCGTCGGGGCGGAAATCTCCTCACCCTGGTTCTACCTGCAATTCGGTCTCATGCTGGCCGCGGCCGGCATCGCCTATGCCGCGGAGACCGCGATTCGCAGCCGCATCGACATGACCTCGCTGGCGATGCGCTTGCCGCTGCCGCTCCGGCATTTCGTCCGGGTGATGGTCTCCAGCGCCTCGACGGCGGTGTTCACGCTGCTCGTGATCATCTCGCGCGTGGTGATGTACCACGCGACCTGGCCGAGCCGCAGCTATCTCCTGATGGTCGCAGCCAAGCTGGGCTTCGCCTGGCTCGTGATCCGGCTCGTGACCTCGGTGCTGCGCAACGCCTTCATCGTCAAGCTGGTGTCGATCGCGGCGTGGTTCGTCGCCGCGCTCTCCATCCTCGGCCAGCTCGACGCGACGGTCGACGTGCTCGATTCCTTCGCGATCGTGCTCGGCGGCCTCAGGCTGACCCCGCTGCTGGCACTCAAGGCCGGTGCGCTCCTCCTCATCGCACTCTGGGCCACCAACATCGCGAGCAATTTTGCCGAGAGCCGGATCAACGCGACCACCGATCTGACGCCGTCGGTGCAGGTGCTGCTGGTCAAGATCATCCGTATCGGGCTACTCACCGTCGCGATCGTGATCGCGCTCGGCGCCGTCGGGATCGACCTGTCGGCGCTCGCGGTGTTTTCCGGCGCGGTCGGCGTCGGCATCGGTATCGGCCTGCAGAAGATCGTGGCCAATTTCATCTCGGGCATCATCCTGCTCGCCGACAAGTCGGTGAAGCCCGGTGATCTCGTCACCATCGGCGACAATACCGGTCGCATCAGCGCGATGAAGACGCGCTATATTTCCGTCGCCGCCGGCGACGGCCGCGAATTCCTGGTGCCGAACGAGGATCTGGTGACGCAGAAGGTCGTCAACTGGACCTATACCGACAAGAACACGCTGGTGAAGATCGCCTTCGGCACCAATTACGATGCCGACCCGCGCCTTGTCTGCACGCTCGCCGCCGAGACCGCCGCCGCCCATCCGCGCGCGCAGAAGGGCAAGCCGCCGACCTGCATCCTGACCGAGTTCGCGGAAGCCGGCATGAAGTTCTCGCTGACCTTCTGGATCGCCGACCCCGACGGCATGGACAAGGTCAAGAGCGACGTGATGCTGGAGCTGTGGGACGCGTTCAAGCGCGAGGGCATCCGGGTTCCCTATCCGGTCCGCGAAATCCGCATCCGCGGCGGCGCCCTCCCCGTGGAAACCACCGTAGAAGTCCCGAATTAGGTCACTTTCGCCCCCAAGGCTGGCAGGGCTCTTGTTCTGACGCGTTTTCTTCACGCGAGCCGGTAGCCACTTCGCTCGAAAACGCTCTGCCTCGGCTTGCATGAAGGCCGGCAATCGTTAAATTAGGGCCTGAAATCAAGCCTTTCCGCCGATATCGAGACCAGCCCCGAGAAGACCTGACACGCATGAGCTACGTCGAAGCCACCGATACCTCCCTGCGCAAGACCGGACAGATCAAGCTGCATGGGCCGAGCGCCTTTGCCGGCATGCGCAAGGCGGGCGCGCTGGTGGCAAAATGCCTCGACGAGCTCACCGACATCGTCGGGCCGGGCGTGCCGACCTCCAGAATCGACGAATTCGTCCGCGACTTCGCCTTCAGCCATGGCGCCTATCCGGCGACGCTGATGTATCGCGGCTACCGCTACTCGACCTGCACCTCGCTCAACCACGTGGTCTGCCACGGCATGCCCGGGGACCGCCCGCTGAAGGAAGGCGACATCGTCAACATCGACGTCACCTTCATCGTCGACGGCTGGTATGGCGATTCCAGCCGGATGTATGCGATCGGCCCGATCGCGCGCAAGGCCGAGCGGCTGATCGAGGTCACCTATGAAGCGATGATGCGCGGCATCGCCGCCGTGAAGCCCGGCGCCACCACCGGCGACATCGGCCACGCCATCCAGAGCTTCGTCGAGCCGCAGGGCATGAGCGTGGTGCGCGATTTCTGCGGCCATGGGCTCGGGCGCATGTTCCACGACGAGCCGAACATCATCCATGTCGGCCGGCCCGGCGAGGGTGTGCAGCTCAAGCCCGGCATGTTCTTCACCATCGAGCCGATGATCAATCTCGGCAAGCCGCACGTGAAGATTCTCTCCGACGGCTGGACCGCGGTCACCCGCGACCGTTCGCTGTCGGCGCAGTTCGAGCACTCCGTCGGCGTCACCGCGACGGGCGTCGAGATCTTCACGCTGTCGGAGCGGCACGGCGAGAAGCAGATCGGGTGATTGCCGGCACCAGTCCATCTCCGTCGTCATTCCGGGGCGCGACGAGGTCGCGAGCCCGGAATCTCGAGATTCTCAGGTGCACAATTGCGCATCGTAGTTCGGTGCTTCGTACCGCCCTACCGCCGGCGGCGGAATGATGATGGCGTCCTCTTGTAGGTCGCGACGAACGCGTCGTTGAAGCGCCGAACGCTGCCGAATCCCGCGGCAAAGGCGATCTCCGCCAACGTCATGTCAGTCTGGTCGATCAGACGCTTGGCCTCCTGCACGCGCCGCGTTGCCGCGATCTCGATGGGGCTCGCCCCGGCATGGCGCATGAAAAGACGCAGGAGATGGCGCGGCCCGACGCCAAGCGCGTCCGCGAAATCCGTCATGGACGCCCGATCCAGAAAACCGTCGTGGATCAGCCGCATGCCGCGCGCAACGGTGGTGGCCGTTCCCATCCAGGCCGGAGAGCCCGGCGCGGCTTCCGGCCGGCAGCGCAGGCACGGGCGAAAGCCGGCCCGCTCGGCGGCCGCCGCGGTCGCATAGAAGGTGACGTTCTCGGAGCGGGCCGGCCGAACCGGACACACCGGCCGGCAATAGATGCGCGTCGAACGGACGCCGGAGAAGAACAGGCCGTCGAAGGCGCGCGCCCGCGCGAGGCGCGCCCGGTCGCAGGTTTCCCAATCGAGGTGCGGTGGCAGCGTTTGCCGATGCGCAGAGCCTGTCGTCATGGCGAAAACATAATTTCAAGGCGCGCCGCCGAGTAGCTGAAATCGGACTCCACCGGGCGATGAGGTCCGAATTCAGCCAGCCTGCATCGCCGCTCCCGATCATGGTGTCGACGGATCCCGGAGCAGATCGCATGAGCACATCGGCGCAACAGACGACGTCAGGGCAAACCCGTCTCGCATTCGAGATCGGGCTGCTGCTGCTTCTCTCCCTGATCTGGGGCAGCTCGTTCACGCTCATCAAGATTGCAATCCCGACGATTCCGCCGTTCACGATGGTCGCCGCGCGGGTGACGATCGCTGCCATTCTCCTGGTCCTGATCGCAGCCACGCAGGGATACACCCTGCCGCGCCAGGGGTCTGTGCGGGCTGCATTCGTCGTGCAGGGACTGCTGCAGAGCGCGCTGCCCTTCACCCTGATCAGTTGGGGCGAGACGCATATCACCAGCGGGCTCGCCGGCGTGCTCAACGCGACCCCGCCGATGTTCGTGCTTGCGATCGCGATGACGACCGGGCGCGGACGACAGGAGATCGGCGGCCGGACGACCATCGGTGTTGCTCTCGGCCTGGCAGGCGTCGCCCTGACCATGGGAGTCGACGCGCTCTCGGGGATCGGCACCGCCGCGCCGCTGGCACAGGCAGCCGTGCTGGCTGCGAGCTTCTGCTACGCGCTCGCACCGATCTGGGGGCAGCGGTTCGCGAGCCTTCCCGCGGTCGTCACGGCAGCCGGCGCGATGGGCTGCGCCGCCGCCCTGATGCTGCCCATAGCCGCTGTCCTCGACCGGCCCTGGACGCTGGCGCCGACGAGCCAGGCGATCGCAGCCGTGCTCGGCCTTGCCATCGTCTGCACCGCGCTCGCAATGGTGATCTATTTCCGCCTGATCCGCACGCTGGGCCCGCTCGGCACGACGAGCGGCAGCTATCTGCGCGCGGGCTTCGCCGTCGCGCTCGGGACCACGCTCCTTGGCGAGAGCTTCACCTGGTCGATGCTGGCCGGCATGACGTTCATCGTCATGGGGGTCATAGCGGTGACCGCACCCATGCGGAAGCCATGAGGCGACTACAATTGCCGATTGAAAAATTCTCCCGACAGGGCAATGCTGGCGGCCGATGCCCGCCAAGTCCGACCACGACAAGAGCAAGCCTGAGGACGCGCCGCACTATCTCGGCCATCGCGAGCGGCTGCGCGAACGCTTCTACAGCGCGGGCGCGGATGCGCTCAGCGATTACGAGTTGCTGGAGATGGCGCTGTTTCCGGCGCTGCCACGGCGGGACACCAAGCCGCTGGCGAAAATACTGATCAAGACGTTCGGCTCCTTCGCCGAGGTCGTTCATGCGCCGGTGGCACGCCTGCGCGAGATCGACGGGGTCGGCGAATCCGCGATCAACCAGCTCAAGCTGATTGCCGCGGCGGCGCATCGCGTCGCCAAGGGCGAGGTCAATAGCCGCAACGCGCTGTCGTCCTGGAACGAGGTGATCGACTATTGCCGCACCAGCATGGCGTTCGCCGACAAGGAGCAATTCCGCCTGCTCTTCCTCGACAAGCGCAACCAGCTGATCGCCGACGAGGTGCAGCAGACCGGGACCGTCGACCACACCCCGGTCTATCCGCGCGAGGTGATCAAGCGCGCGCTCGAGCTCTCCGCCACCGCGCTGATCCTGGTGCACAACCACCCCTCAGGCGATCCCTCGCCCTCGCAGGCCGACATCCAGATGACGAAGGCGATCATCGACATCGCAAAACCGCTGGGCATTGCCGTGCACGACCACATCATCGTCGGCAAGAACGGGCATGCGAGCTTGCGCGGAATGCGGTTGATCTAAAGCGCGATGCGATTGCGATGAATCGTCATTGCGCTTTGGGTTGTTGCTCAAGCATGATCTTTCCGGAAAACCGCCGTGCACTCTTCCGGATCATGCTTCCGGGCAAGATCAGAACACCCTGTTCCTGGCAACCTTCAAGTGCTCTTCTGCGGCTCTGAATCCGCTCAATGCCTTGAGCGTAAGAGCGGTCGGTTGCGGCTTCCATTCGGCAACCATCTTCTCGGCCTTCTCGAGCTCCGGCTTGGACAACATGGAAGCCATTTCATTCACGTTCTTGGCCGGCGCCACCTTGGAGAGCTTGAAATACGCGTATGACAGAGACAAATCTCTCGACGTTCCCTTTCCGCCTGAATAGGCGCGGGACAGGCTGAAGAGGGCGTCGGGAAGCCCCTGATCGCCCGCCAACTTCCACCATTTCAGCGCCTCCTCCGAATTGCCTCGTCGGTCATACATGAGAGCGACATCGTGCTGGGCGCGCGCATAACCCGCATTCGCAGCAACGAGTTTGTATTTCAGTGCTTGATCCGCGTCGGTTGCGATGATGCCCGCGCCTTGTCCGTCGTAATAGCAGCCTAGCCCGTCTTATTCGCGAGAGGGCGCCTGAGAGGCTGGCGAGCGTGGTGTAAAGCGCTGATGCGGCGTAGGATTCGGTTGCGAAGCCACCCCATCACCTTCAACCGCGAACGCCACGCCCGCCATGACCGATGATACGATTTCAGACCACTATCGAGAAGCAAGAATTCAACACAAATAAAACCTCTGCCTCGCGCTCGATCTCTTCATGCTTGATAGTCTCGTTTCGGAGGCTGAGCACCTACCGCGTCTAATAGGCCGCTCGCGCCGGTTTCTTTGGACGCGGCACGACCGCGACTCCACGTTTCGGCACAGAAATGATCGGGAGTCACTCAATCTTTCTTCAACTTAACCCGTCTTATTCGTAAGAGTGCGCCTGAGGGGTAAAGCGCTGATGCGGCGTAGGATTCGGTTGCCAAGCCAACCCCATCACCTCCAACCGCGAACGCCACGCCCGCCATGACCGACGATACGATTCCGCCCTTCTCGTTTCCAGCCGTTCACGCCAAGAAAGTCACAGCTGCCTTCGATGGTGGGCGCCTAACCTCGAACGGGGGCGTGATGCTTCTGGCGATGGCCGAGCGGCGTCTCGGTTTGGCCAACAATCTGGCCCGGGTGTTCCCGGATCGGCGCGATCCGACGCGGGTCGTGCACAGCCTGGTCGATATGTTCCGCGCTCGCATGTTCGCGATCTGCTGCGGCTACGAGGACGCCGACGACCTCGATCATCTGAGGTCCGATCCGGCATTCAAACTGGCCTGCGGTCGCCTACCGGACACGGGCCGGGATTTGTGTTCCCAGCCGACGCTGTCGCGGCTGGAGAATGCTCCGCGCCTGCGCGACGTGATCCGGCTGACCTACACTTTGGTCGACGCATGGATGGATAGCTACCCGCGCGAGCCGGCATCCGTCACGCTCGACATCGATGATACCTGCGACGTCGTCCACGGCCATCAGCAGCTCTCGCTGTTCAACGCTCATTATGACGAACGCTGCTTCCTGCCGATCCACGTCTACGACACGGAGAAGAGCCGGCCCGTGGCCGTCGTGCTGCGGCCCGGCAAGACGCCGGGCGGCGTCGAGGTGCGTGCCCATCTGCGCCGCCTGGTACGGCATATCCGGACGCGATGGCACAACACGCAAATTACGTTCCGTGGCGACGGGCACTATGCCCGGCCGGAGGCAATGGCGTGGTGCGAGACCAACGGCATCGACTACATCTTCGGTCTGTCCGGCACCAAGCCTCTCGCCAGAAAAGTCGACGAGGTCGCCGACGACATCCGCACGCGACGCGCCATCGAGAACCTGCCGGTTCTGCGTGGCTATACCGAGACGCGCCACAAGGCAAAGTCCTGGGATCGCGAACGGCGCACTGTCGCCCGTATTGAGGCGACGATGCTCGGCCTCGACATCCGCTTCGTCGTCACCAGCCTCGATGTCGGCTCGGCCGAGTGGATCTACGACAGCCTGTATTGCGCGCGCGGCCAAGCCGAGAATCTGATCAAGCTGCATAAGACGCAGCTCGCCTCCGATCGCACCAGCTGCCGTTCGGCGCTCGCCAACCAGGTCCGTCTCGTGCTCCATACGGCCGCTTATTGGCTGATGCTGACCGTGCGCGACGCCATTCCCAAAGCCCGGGAATTGGCCGCTGCCGAGTTCGCGACGCTGCGTCTTCGGCTCTTGAAAATCGCCGCCCGTGTCGTCGAGACCACGAGCCGCATTCGCCTTGCGTTTGCCGCGGCATGTCCCGAAGCCGACCTGATCTGCGGCTTGCCCGGCGCGCTGCTGCCGCTCGGTCCTTGACCGGCGGGGCGTCCGCCCCCGTTCGCCCAACCCATCCCTCAAGCGCGTTGCAAAGTACCGGTCGTCAGGCGGCGAAAAGCCGAAGGCAATCCTGTGCGCCTCGTCAGACAAGATGTGCGGCCGCATCAATCGGGCCCAAAAGCCGCACTCTCACGAATAGGACGGGCTAGCTTGTAGGCACCGAGCGGGTCATTGGCGGCGGCCGATTTCTGAAACCACCCCAAAGCCTGGCTGCGATCCTGCTGCGTGCCGATGCCGTTGTTGTGCATCATGCCGACATGATATTGCGCCTCGGCATCCCCGCGATTGGCCAACGCCACCATCGCATCGAAGGTGCGGGCGTCATCCGCGCTGGCGGGCATCGCGAAAAGCAGAAGGCACGAAAAGGCCAGGGCAACGAACTTCATGTCAAAGCCCGATCGAGTTTGAACCATTCCATCTTGGTCGCCCGAGGCGGAAGAAAAGTTCGAAATCCGTAAAAAAATCCGAAATCTGCGATTATTGGCCTGAGCCCGTCTCGTCATGCTGGGCCGTCCTCGCCGGACCGTCTCGCCTCGTAACCGGAGGGATGGCCGCGTCGGTGCCCAGATCGGTCGCCGTGCCGCGGTCCCGATTCCACCGATGATTTCCCGCCGAAGCTGTAAGCCATTTCACATGCTCCGGGCCGGCGACCTGCCAGATTTCGGGAGATCACGCTGGAGTCACGGGCTGATCACGGCACCTGGTTCACTTTGGCTTGCACGGAGAGTCGATCATTCAGTCAATTTGCGGGAGCGGAAAATGATCTCATTCGAAAGATTGAAAAACGAGTATGAGCGGAATTGGGCCGGTCTCGAGATCCGGGCCGGACGCCTGGCCGAGGCGAATGCAGTCGCCCGCAAGGCCCTCAACGGCAAGGCGACGTATCAGCAGATCGAGCGGTTGACGGGCGTCCCCTGGTTCTTCACCGCGCTCTGCCACTACCGCGAGTCCAACTTCGATTTCGACACGTATCTCGGCAATGGCGAGTCGCTTCATCGCGTGACGAAGCTCGTTCCGAAAGGGCGCGGCCCCTTTGCCACGTTCGTGGACGGAGCCGTGGACGCGTTCAGAATCCAGAACTTCATTGGCGCGAACGATTGGAGCATTGCGCGGATGATGTTCCGGCTCGAGGCGTTCAACGGCTTCGGTTATCACTCCAAGGGCGTCAACTCGCCCTATCTCTATGGCGGCTCGACACTGTACGGCCCGCCGGAGGCAAGGGCGGGAAAATTCGTTCGCGACCATGTGTTCGACTCCGATCACGTCGATTCGCAGCTCGGCACGGCGGTGATCCTGCATGCGATGATGTCACTCGATTCCTCGATCACGCTCGACGGCAGCCCGCAATTCGCCGGCCGCAGCG
This sequence comes from Bradyrhizobium sp. USDA 241, assembly GCF_049739505.1. Classification (NCBI taxonomy): domain Bacteria; kingdom Pseudomonadati; phylum Pseudomonadota; class Alphaproteobacteria; order Hyphomicrobiales; family Nitrobacteraceae; genus Bradyrhizobium; species Bradyrhizobium sp. USDA 241. Next base: position 768,285 of record NZ_JBMGPZ010000004.1, read on the forward strand.
AGCCCGAGGACGACGTGGCCTCGACGGTCATTCTCATGCAGCAGGCGCTCAACAAGCTCGGCGCCAACCCGCCGCTCGCCGAGGACGGCATCAGCGGACCAAAGACCCGAGCCGCCGTCTCGCAGTTTCAGGAACAGAACGGCCTGAGGGATACCGGGCTTCTCGATGCGGCCACGGTCGCCGCGATCACGCGCGCGACGCAGCCTGGAGGCCCGGTGCAGGCGGTCGACCTGTCGCAGATCCTGAAGCGGCTGGAGGACCTCGCGCAATTGCTGCGGCCATCAGCCGGCGGCACGACGCTGCCGACGACCGTGCCGAGCAGGACATTGCCTGCGACGAATGACCCGATCAGCCTGTTCGAACGGCTTTTCTCGCTCATCAACCGGACGGCACCCGTGCCGGGACCGGTCGCCCCGGCGAGCCCCGCCCCCGTCGATCAGCTGAAGCAGGTCGTCGACCTGCTCAGCACTCTCCTCAACACGAGCAGAGGCAAGCCCATGCTGGGCCAGGTCAACGGCGCGCTCGGCGAGACCGTCGGCAAGCTGCTCGACGGCAAGAAGACCGCGCTCGGCATCGGCGGCTCGCTGCTCACCGCGCTGCTCTCGTCGGTGACGGCGAGCCCCAACGCCGGCGGCCTCGCCGGACTGCTCGGAACGATCGTGACCGCCGTGCCCGGCATCAGCCAGTTCGCGATGCCGATCTCGCTCGCGCTCGCCGTCTGGGGCGTGCTCGGCAAGATGGAGAAATGGTCGCAAGGCACCGCACCGCCACCGAGAGTGACGACGTAACCTGCGGCCATCCTTCGAGACGCCCGCCTCCGGCGGGCCCTCAGGATGAGGTCGCGTTACGCGGCGAGATATCGGACCCTCATGGTGAGGAGTCCGCCAAAGCGGGCGTCTCGAACCATGCAGGCCGAGTACGCTCGCGGTGCCTATTGCCGCAGCATGATCAGGGGATCGGCGGTGTCGGGGACGCGCCGCCACTGCGCGTGGTCGTCGGCCTCGAACTGCCAGGCCTCGCCTGATTTCGACATCAGGATGATCTGGCCGCGCTCGAGGCGCCATTGCGTCGGGTTGAACTGCGCAATCGTCGCGTCGCATTTCGGCTTGAGGAAGACCTGGAAATTGTCCGAGTCCGCCTCGGTGTTGGTCAGCGTCAGCCCGCAGACCGGCTGGCCGTTGCCGCGTACCATCGACCAGTCGCCGATCATCTGGTCCATCGACTTGGCCATCGAACGCGCGGCGGCGAGATCCTGCAGGATGTAGACGCCCTCGCCCTGGCGCAGGCCCTCGAAGATGCCGGCCTCGACCTCGGTGAAGTCGATCACGGCTTCCCCGGTCGCGTCCTGCAAGCGGACGATGTCGAGGCCCCTGACGTTCCAGGCGACGATGTCTTTCGTGAAAGGCAGCGCGGTCTTGCAGGCCGGCTCCAGCTCCAACTTGAAGCCCTGCGCCGCCGCATCGCTCTTGAGCGTGACGACGCAGGTCTTGCTGCGCTCGGTGGTCGAGAGCTCCCACTGTCCGGGCATCTGCTTCTTCAGGCTCGTCGCATCCTGTGCATGCGCAAGGCCGATCGCGGCCAAGCAGGCCGCGACGGTGAAAGCAACGACCCGAAGAGCTCTCATCAGCGCCCCTTGACCGGCGTTTCCGCAACCGGCGTCAGCGGCGCCTTGCCGGCAAACCAGGCCTTGAGATTGTCGACCACGAGCTGGTCCATCGCGTTGCGCGTCACCACCGAGGCCGAACCGATATGCGGTAGCAGCACGACGTTCTGCATGGTCTTGAGCTCGTCTGGCACATTCGGCTCGGCCGCGAACACGTCGAGGCCGGCGGCGAGGATGGTGCCTGATTTCAGCGCCTGGATCAGCGCCGGCTCGTCCACCACCGAGCCGCGCGCCACGTTGACCAGCACGCCGCGCGGTCCGAGCGCCTTCAGCACCTCGGCATTGATCATCTTGTTCGTGGCGGCGCCTCCGGGCACGATCACCATCAGCGTGTCCACCGCCTTCGCCATCTCGAGCAGGTCGGGGTAGTGCTTGTAGGAGACGTCCTTGGACGGATTGCGCGAATGGTAGACCACCGGCACCAGCGAGGCGTCGAGCCGGCGCGCGATGGCCTGGCCGATCCGGCCCATGCCGACGATGCCGACCTTGCGGTCGCGCAGCGAGCCGACGCTGAGCGGATAGTTCTGCGTCTGCCAGAGGCCGGAGCGCACATAACGGTCGGCCTTGATGAACTCGCGCAAGGTCGCGATCAGAAGGCCCATCGCGACGTCGGCGACTTCCTCGGTGAGCACGTCGGGCGTGTTGGTGACGACGATATTGTTCTCGGCCGCGTATTTGGCGTCGACATGGTCGTAGCCGACGCCGAAGCTCGCCACCATCTCCAGCTTCGGCAGCTGTGACAGCGAATCCCTGTCCGCGCGCACGGTGTGATAGGTCACCGCGACGCCGCGGATCTTGTCGCGGACCGCCGGCGTCAGCCGCTCGAGATCGCCGCGTGTCTCCGCCTTGTGCACGACGAAATGATCGGAAAAGCCGTTTTCGAGAATCGGCCGCACCGGCCCATAGATCAGAAGGTCGATCTTTTCGGACGAAATCGAACCGGCAGCCATCAGTTTTCCTTTCCAAGCGCGCTCTCATGCCAGCGCCGTAAAACGAGGTGGGAAACTAGCGCCAGCACCCCATAGATGACAATCCCGGCCAGCGACAACAGAAGCAGCGCTGCGAACATGCGGGGTATGTTCAAGCGATAGCCGGACTCGGCAATTCTGTAGGCGAGGCCGGAGCCGGCACCGGCTGTTCCCGCCGCGATCTCGGCCACGACCGCGCCGATCAGCGACAGGCCGCCGGCGATGCGCAGGCCTCCGAGAATGTAGGGCAGTGCCGCGGGCAGCTTGAGAAAGCGCAGCGTCTGTGGCGGCGAGGCACCATAGAGCTGGAACAAGCCGGCGAGATTGCGATCCACCGAATTCAGCCCGAGCGTGGTGTTGGACAGCACCGGAAAGAAGGCGACGATGAAGGCGCAGACCACGACCGCGGTCTGCTGCTCCAGATAGATCAGCAGCAGCGGCGCGATCGCGATGACGGGCGTCACCTGCAGGACCACGGCATAGGGGAACAGGGAATATTCCACCCATTTCGACTGGTTGAACAGCAGCGCCAGCGCGATGCCGCCGATGCTCGCCGCGAGGAACCCCTCGAGCGTGGTCAGCAGCGTGGTGGCGAGCGATTGTGACAGAACCGCCCAGTCCTTGATCAGCGTCAGGACGATGACGGACGGCGCCGGCAGCACGTAAGGCGGGATCCCTTTGAGGCGGACCACGAGTTCCCAGGCGACGAGGCCGGCCGCGAACACGATGACGGGAAGCACGAAGCGCATCGCGCGCTGCGCGCGGGACGATCCCGCGGTGATGGGAGCTTGCGCGCTCATAGCGTCGAGCGTCCCGAATAGGACGGTGCCAGCGCGGCCGACACTCTTCGGCAGTAGTCGGAATAGGCGGCCGAGGTTCGAAACTCCTCCCCGCGCGGCTCGACCGTCTCGATGCGGATGTCAGCCTGGATGCGGCCGGGCCGGGCCGTCATCACCACCACGCGCTGCGACAGATAGACGGACTCGAACACCGAATGGGTGACGAAGATGACGGTCTTGCGAAGGCGGCGCCACAGGGCGAGCAGATCGTTGTTGAGGCGGAAGCGCGTGATCTCGTCGAGGGCTGCGAACGGCTCGTCCATCAGGAGGATCTCGGGGTCGGTGACGAGCGCGCGCGCCAGCGACACCCGCATCTTCATGCCGCCGGAGAGCTCGCGCGGATAGGCATCGGCAAAATCGGCGAGCCCGACACTCGCCAGCGCCTCGTCGGCACGCGCGCGCGCGTCTGCCTTCGGCACGCGTGCGAGCCTCAAGGGCAGCCGCACGTTCTCGCGGACGCTGGTCCAGGGCATCAGGGTCGGTTCCTGAAACACGAAGCCGATGCCATGACCTGGTTGAACATGACCTGGTTGAACATGGCCGGGCTGCACCGAACCCTCGTGACGCGCCACCCGCACAGTGCCCGATGACGGCGCACTCAGCCCCGCGATGATGCGCAGCGCCGTCGACTTGCCGCAGCCGGACGGGCCGAGCAGCGAGATGAACTCGCCCTTGCGGACGGCGAGGTCGAACGGGCCGAGTGCCATGACGCCGTTGTCATAGGCCTTCGTCACGCCGCGCAGACTGACGGCAAGAGCCGTCAGGCTGGCCTCGACGGCGGGCGACGTGCTGCGCTCTACCATTGATCGATAACTGCAGCGTTTCGGGCGCCTTTCACCTCTCCCCATCGGGGAGAGGTCGGCGCGCAGCGCCGGGTGAGGCGGATCAGGGCCCACGAGGGAGCGCAACCCCTCACCCGCATCGCATCTGGCGATGCGATGCGACCTCTCCCTTCGGGAGGGGTGCAGGACGCCGGGCCACCTTCGCCGAATCGCAGCATGCGCTAGGGCTTGTTCGGGCGCAGCTCGATGCCGACGCCCTTGTTGATGAAGCGCAGCGTATAGGACTTGCGGAAGTCGAGATCCGCCTTCACGACGCCGGCCTTCACCATCTTGTTGAAGAAGGAGGCGTAGCGCTCGTCGCTCATCGCGCCGATGCCGTTCTTCAAGCTGTCGCCGGAATCGACGATGCCGTGCTCCTTCATCTTGGCGACGGAATAGATGAGCAGATCGTCGGTCATCTCCGGATTGAGCTTCTTGATCAGGGCATTGCCGGCGGAATTGTCGCGATAGATGTAGTTGTACCAGCCGATCATGGAGGCATCGACGAAGCGCTGGACCAGGTCGGGCTTCTTCTCGACGATGTCGCGGCGCGTCTCGATCAGGGTCGAATAGGTGTTGAAGCCGTAATCGGCGAGCAGCAGCACGTTCGGCTTGAAGCCGGCGGCCTTCTCCACCGCGAAGGGCTCGGAGGTGACGTAGCCCTGCATCGCGCTCTTGGGATTGGCGATAAAGGGCTGCGGATTGAAATTATAGGGACGGACGTTCTTCTCGCTGAAACCATATTCGGACTTCAGCCACTGGAAGTAGCTGGTCATGCCCTCCTTGGAGACGAACAGCGTCAGCGGCTTGAGATCCTCGATCTTCGTGACCTTGGCGTCGGGATGCGTCAGCATCACCTGCGGATCCTTCTGGAAGATGGCGGCGATGGTCACGACCGGGACGTTGTTGGCGACGGCGTCGAACGACATCAGCGTGTTCGCAGCCATGAAGAAATCGATCTTGCCGGCGATCAGCAGCATGCGGTTGTTCTCGTTGGGACCGCCGGGGACGATGGTGACGTCGAGCCCGTATTTCCTGTAGGTGCCGTCGGCGACCGCCTGGAAGAAGCCGCCATGCTCGGCCTCGGCGACCCAGTTGGTGCCGAAGGTGACCTTGTCGAGCGTTTCGGCGCGCGCCGGCACAAAGGGCACGATAGCGGCCAGCAAACCCGCAATTAACGCTCGCCGCAGATGAGAGGGGGTCATGATGGCACTCCGTCGATCATGGCTGGCCGATGTGAAGGCAACGCGATAAAACCGCATGACATCAGGGGACGCGAACCGGCCAGGCCCGCATCCCCTCATACCCCAAATTACGTGACAAATTCGGGCAAAGAAACCTTGAAGACGCCCTCCCGCGACTGGATCGATATCGACTGGGCCGATGCGGGCCCTGCGGAGGTGTCGCGCTGGATCGCGGTGCTGCCGCTGGCGGCGACCGAGCAGCACGGTCCGCATCTGCCGCTCACGACCGACGTGCTGATCGCGGAAGCCTATCTCGCGCGCGTGCGCGCGCTGCTGCCCGAGAGCATTCCCGCCGGATTTCTCCCGGTTGAACCGGTCGGGATTTCCACCGAGCATATCGACTATCCGGGTACGCAGACGCTGCCGACCGAAATTGCGCTGAAGAAATGGACGGGGATCGGCGAGGACGTTGCACGCCGCGGCGTGAAGAAGCTCGTCATCGTCACCAGCCATGGCGGCAACAGCGCGGCCATGATGCTGGTGGCGCAAGACCTGCGCGCACACCAAAAATTGTTCGTGGTGACGACGTCATGGTCGCGGCTGTCGGGCGCGGACAGATTGTTCCCGGCCGAGGAAGTGCGTCACGGCATTCACGGCGGCGCGGTCGAGACCTCGATCATGCTGGCACGCTATCCCGATCAGGTGCGCATGGATGCGATCGCGGATTTCCCTGCGAGCAGCGTCGCGATGGAGAAGCAGTATCGCTGGCTCTCGACGCAGCGGCCCGCGCCGTTCGCCTGGCAGACGCAGGATCTCAACCCGAGCGGCGCGGTCGGCAATGCGACGCTGGCCGTGGCCGAGAAGGGCGAGCAGCTGATCGACCAGGGTGCACGCGCCTTCTGCGAGCTGCTGAGCGAAGTCGATAACTTCGACGTGAACAGGCTCGCCAAGGGCCCCCTCGGCTAGCCGGCATCCTTCTGGATTCATTCGGGAAAGGTCGAGTCTTCGCAGCCACGTTTGCAGTTTTCGAACCGGATGCGAAGAGCCTCCGTCCAACTGGGCATGCGGGCCACAACAGACCGCCTCAACCCGGATGGAGTTTCACATGTCGATCAAGACCAAGATTGCCGCCGCAGCTCTCGCTGCCCTCGCCGTCACCGGCAGCATCGTGTCCACCACCTCTTCTGCCGAAGCCAAGCAGCCCGGCTGGGTCTGGGGTGTCGGCGCCGGCATCGCCACCGCCGCTGTCGTCGGCTCCGCGATCGCCGCCAGCAACGACCCCTATTACACGGCTATCACCGCTGCGGCTGGGTCGCCCAGTACAACGCCTTCGGCCAGTACGTCGGCCGCGTTCGTACCTGCTACTGATCTGGGTATCTGAGGCCGATCTCTCGTGGATTCCGTGTCCGACACGGGCGCCTCATCCACCCCGTGTCGTGCCCCCGACCCCGCCCGGCTGTCCCCCCGGGCGGGGTCATTCGTTTCGAGCCCAGGGCATCGTTGCATCTCCGTCACAAAGCAGTGCGAAGCCGATGGAGTGGACGCCCCCCGACGGCATCGATTGTGCCAAAGTGCGGGTGTTGAAACCCGGTAAGGAGGACGTCCATGGACGACGAGGTTAGCATCATCGGTTTAGATTTGGCCAAGAACGTGTTTCAGGTCCACGGCGCGGGGCAGGACGGAAGGATGATCCTGCGTAAAAAGCTCAACCGCAGCAGATTGCTCGAGTTTTTCGCCAAGTTGCCAAGGTGTGTGGTCGCAATGGAGGCCTGCGCCAGCGCCCACTATTGGGGACGGGAGATTGGTAAATTTGGGCACGAAGTCCGGCTGATCCATCCCTCCTACGTGAAGCCCTTCGTTAAGCGTCAGAAGAACGATGCCGCGGATGCGGAAGCGATCGCCGAAGCCGCGTCTCGACCAACGATGCGCTTTGTCGGCGTCAAGAGCGCCGAGAAGCAAGCCTCTTCCATGGCATTCAAGGTTCGTGATCTCTTGGTTCGACAGCGTACACAGGCGATCAACGCTTTGCGCGGACATCTTGCGGAATACGGCTTGATCGTGGCTCAGGGGAGCTATGGCGGAATCTGGGTGATGACGGTGTGAGGAAGGCGGCGTATCGAGGCGGGTGACGAGCCTGCCAGAACCTCTCGAGGAGAGCGATACGCCATGACCGAGACTACCAATGTTCTTGCTTTCCGTCAGCCGTCCGCGGTTGATGATCCACTGACCGATATCGTTCGTGCCGGCGCGCGGGACCTGCTTGCCAGGGCGATCGAGATCGAGGTTGGCGCGTTTCTGGCCAGCACGGCCAATCTGACGCTGCCCGACGGTCGAGCGCGCCTGGTCCGACATGGGCACGGTCCGGTGCGCGAGATTGCGACCGGCATCGGTCCGGTGGAGGTCGCTCGTCCCAAGGTCCGCGACCGCGGAGCGAGCGGGCCAGGCGACCGCCTCCGCTTCAGTTCGGCAATCCTGCCGCTATGGGCGCGGCGGACGAAGAGCCTGGATGCCTTGATCCCGGTCCTCTATTTGCGCGGCATCTCGACCGGCGACTTCCAGGAGGCGCTCTCGGCGCTGCTCGGCAAGGATGCGCCGAACCTGTCGCCTTCGGTGATCGCCGGCCTGAAGGCCGATTGGCAGGTCGAGTACGAACGCTGGCAGAGACGCGATCTGTCGGCGCGTCGCTATGTCTACATCTGGGCCGATGGCGTGTACCTGCAGGCCCGCATGGAAGATCACAGCGAATGCATGCTGGTGCTGATTGGCACCACGCCGGAAGGCAAGAAGGAGCTGATCGGCTTCCAGGTCGGCGTGCGCGAGAGCGCGCAGAGCTGGCGCGAACTCCTGATCGACCTGCGGCAACGCGGGTTACGGATTGCCCCGCAACTCGCCATCGGCGACGGCGCCCTCGGCTTCTGGAAGGCACTGGACGAGGCCTTTCCCGGCACGCGGCACCAACGATGCTGGTGCCATAAAGTGAGCAACGTACTCGACAAGGTCGCCAAATCCGTGCAGGGCCCCATGAAGAACGACCTGCGGAACATCTATCTGGCCCCACACCGGGCCGAAGCTGAAACCGCGATCGACGTCTTCGTCGAGAAATACCACGTCAAATACGGACGTGCGGTGGAGTGCCTGATCAAGGATCGCCATGCGCTGCTCGCCTTCTTCGACTTCCCTGCTGAGCACTGGATCCACCTACGCAGCTCGAACCCGATCGAGAGCGTCTTCGCCACGGTGCGCCACCGAACGGTGCGGACCAAGGGATCGCTGTCGCAACAAACTGCGAAGCTGATGGTGTTCAAGCTCATCGACGCCGCATCGAAGACCTGGCGGCGATTGAAGAGCACGAACCAGTTGCCGAAAGTCATCGCCGGTGTAAAGTTCATCGACGGAATCGAAGTCATTCCGAACACTGAAAGCCACGCCGCCTGATCAGGCCGCGTCACCCAAAATCAGCCATAGCTCGGCTCAGGGCGTCAGACATATCCCCCGATTGCATGAGCTCCTGACAATATATCCGGACCTGCCCGATCTCGCTCGTGGCCTTTGCCAGACTCTCTTGAAGCACGTGGAATCCCTGTCGGAGCAGATTGCAGAGCTTGAGAAGGGACTGCGAGTGCGCGCGAGACAGGACGAGGTGGCCTCTCGCTTAATGACCATTCCGGGGATCGGGGCAATCTGCGCCACAGCGATAGAGGCCTTGGCGCCCTCGGCGGAGACCTTTTCCAAGGGGCGTGATTTTGCGGCCTGGATTGGTCTCACGCCCAAACAGAATTCTTCCGGAGGCAAGGACAGGCTTGGCAAAATCTCCAGGATGGGCCGGCGAGATCTCCGACGGCTCCTCGTGCTTGGTGCCACCGCCGTGGTGCGATGGGCAAGACGATATGGACCGCCAGCAGGATCCTGGCTCGCGAGAATGCTCTTGAAGAAGCCACCAAAGCTGATCGCGGTCGCTCTAGCGAACAAATTGGCGCGTATCGCTTGGGCCTTGATGGTCCGCGGTGGCGCTTATCAAGCTCCAGCGTCTGGCGCTGCGTAACGCAGGGCCAGAAGCCGAGAGACGTCGGGAATGTGGTAAGGTCTAACGGAGGATTATGGGCAATCGGTCAGGGACTGGGATTGGAAGAATCAACAGGTGGATGAGTGCCAGAGAGCACGCATAGCCGAATTGGATCCAATCCACGCATTCCATAAGGGCCCGCGACGTGTCGAGGTCGCATCACGAGGCCGGACACACGTCAGCACCCGACCACATGCCTGTTCCGAAGTTAAATTTTGCTTGCATTTAGTGGGGCGGAACCACTTCAGTTGCAATTGCGAATTAATTGCAATAAGATTAGCATGGGCACTTGGGACTAGGTCGCGCCGGATCGCGTGGACGACCGAGGCCTGATGACAGGGCGCCGCGAATCGGCAGGGATAATCGCGGCAGGTGGAATACATTCGCGTTTTGGGGGCGTGCGTTTTGACGTTGAGAGGTCACCGTTACAGGTACTTGCGGACGGCTGCGGCGATTGCCTCGGGCGTGATGGCTCTTCCCGCCGCCAGCCGCGCGGCCGATCTGCCGCTGAAGGCACCCGCCCTGAAAGCCGTCTATGACTGGACCGGCCTCTATATCGGCGCGCATGCCGGCTTCACCCGCGGCACATCCGCGGCAACGCTGGCCGATCCCACCGTCGCGACCGACAATCACGTGTTCAACGGCATGACCGGAGGCGTCCAGGCCGGCTACAACTGGCGCCTCAACTCAGGTTTCCTGCTCGGCGTCGAAGGCGATATCTCCTTCCCGAACTACCTCCCCTCCAATCACGTCGTGTCATCGGCGGCGAGCGCGCTGTCGAGCGCGGAGGAGCGCTGGGACTATGTCGCGAGCCTGCGCGCGCGGCTCGGCTATGCCAGCGGCAACTGGCTGTTTTACGCGACCGGCGGCGCTGCCTTCGCCGGCGAGCGCTTTCTCTCGACGCCGACCGGCGGGAACGAAGAGAAAGTGTTGCACACGCGCTTCGGCTGGACTGCCGGCGGCGGCGCCGAATACGCCTTCGCGCCGCACTGGAGCGCGCGGGTCGAATATCTCTACAGCAAGTTCGAGAACGCCAACGTCACCTTTCCCTCCGGCGGGCAATATTCGTCGTCGATGGATTTTCACAGCCTGCGCGTCGGCCTCAATCGCAAGATCGACTGGCCGGGCGTGCCGACCTACGACCCGAAATCCGACGTCACCGACACCGAGTCCAGCCGCTGGGAGATTCACGGCCAGTCAACCGTGCTCGGGCAGGGCTACCCCGCGTTCCACGCGCCCTATACCGGACCGAACAGCCTGCTCCCGTCGCCGGATTTTCAACAGACCTGGAGCAATTCGCTCTATCTGAATGCGCGGCTGTGGGACGGCGGCGAGGTCTATTTCAACCCCGAGCTGCTCCAGGGTTTCGGCTTCAACAACACGACCGGCGCCGCGGGCTTCCCCAACGGCGAAGCGCAGAAGTCCGGTTTTCCCTATCCGCACTTCAACGCCTCGCGATTGTTCGTGCGTCACACCTTCGGCTTCGGCGGCGAGCAGGAGGAGCTGGCCAGCGGCCAGTTTCAGCTCGCCGGCAAGGCCGACGTCTCGCGCCTGACCTTGCAGGTCGGCAAGTTCTCGGTGGTCGACGTGTTCGACGGCAATGCCTACGCGCACGATCCGCGCAAGGATTTCATGAACTGGTCGATCTGGGCGTCCGGCGCCTTCGACTATGCCGCCGACAAGCTCGGCCTCGGCTATGGCGCCACCGCCGAATTGAACCAGAAGCAATGGGCGTTGCGCGGCGGCTACTTCCTGATGGATGCCGTCTCCAACTCCAACAATTTCGACATGAATATCGGCCGTCGCGGCGAGTACGTCGCGGAGCTCGAGTTGCGCTATTCGCTGTTCGGCCAGCCCGGCAAGCTGCGCACGCTCGGCTTCGTCAACAGCGCTTTCTCCGGCAGCTATCGCGAGACGCTGGACAATCCCGCGTTCGGCGTGGACATCAGCCAGACCCGCCGCGGCCGCCTCAAATACGGCTACGCGTTCAACCTCGAACAGGCCATCACCGGCGACATCGGCGTGTTCGGCCGCTGGAGCTGGAACGACGGCCGCAACGAGATCATGGCCTTCACCGACATCGATCGCAGCCTGTCCGGTGGCGTCTCGGTCAAAGGCACGACATGGGGCCGGCCCGACGACGTGGTCGCCATCGCGGGTGCCGTCAACGCCCTGTCGCAGGATCATCGCGACTTCATCGCCGCCGGTGGTCTCGGCCCGCTGATCGGCGATGGCCGGCTCAACTACCGCCGCGAACGCGTGCTGGAGACCTATTACGCCTACGCGCTGAACAAGGCGCTGACCTTCACCGCCGACTACCAGCTCATCGTCAATCCCGCCTACAACGCCGATCGGGGACCGGTGTCGGTGTTTTCGGGGCGGCTGCACGGGGAATTCTGAGCCGCGGCTCAGAACAACAACGCGACGCCCGAGACGAACAGCAGCGCCAGCACGATCTTCCGGAACGCGGCCTCGTCGATCCGGCCGAACAGTTGCAGCCCGAGCCACGCCCCGGCGAACAGGAACGGCAGGCCGAGCGCGAGCAATTTTGCCGTATCGAGTGAGAGCGATCCTTTGACACCGAGCCAGAGTGCCGCCATCGCGAAGACTGCGACTGCGACCGGCTGGAACGTGGCACGCTGCGCTGCCTTGGGCAGGTCCCGCAGATTGCATCAGATGGTGACAATGATGCCGGCAAGGCCTGTGAGGCCGCCGAGCAGTCCGTTGGCGAAACCGATCGTGATGTCTGCGGCCGGCGATACTTCACTGGCCAGCTTGAGCTGCGGCCGGAAGAATGCGTACAGGCTGTAGGCAATCAAGATGGCTCCAACCGCGATGCGGACACTCTTCGGATCAGCCCAGGTCAGAAGTGACACTCCGGCCGGCACGCCGACGACGGCGCCGGCGATGAGGGGCCACAGCCGCCGCCAGTCGAGCGCCGCGCGAAGCTTCCAGACCGAATAGCTCTGCACCAGGAGGCCGAAGCCGACGATCAGGCTGGCACTCTGAAGCGGCGTCAGCACGTAAAGCCACAGCGAAGACGCGACCAGGCCAAAGGCGAAGCCGGAGAGGCCGGCGACGAACGCGCCGGCGAAGGTGGCCAACAGGAAAAGCGGAAGCTCGATTGCGATCCCGTCCATTGCTCGCTCCATAGATCAGCGAGCAGCACTTGCGTGGGATCACCACTTCACGGGGAGGCTGCGACATCCCCGGGCTGCAAACCTAGGTGAAGTCGCTTCCTCCCACAACGACATTTCTACGCGGCCCGGATCGCGTCCAGGAATTTTCCGACCTCGACCTTGAGACGACTGCTCTCGCCGGACAGCGATCTGGCCGACGCGAGCACATTGGAGGAGGCCGATCCGGTCTGGCTCGCGCCGCGCTGCACGTCGACGATGCTGGCGGAGACCTGCTGGGTGCCGCGCGCGGCCTGCTGCACGTTGCGGGAGATCTCCCGCGTCGCCGCGCCCTGCTCCTCGACCGCCGAGGCGATTGCGGACGCAATCTCGGACATGCGCGTGATGGTGTCGCCGATCGCCTTGATGGCGCCGACCGAATCCTCCGTTGCGCTCTGGATACCCGCGATCTGCTGACTGATCTCGCCGGTGGCCTTGGCGGTCTGCTCGGCCAACGCCTTGACCTCGGAGGCGACGACGGCAAAGCCGCGTCCGGCCTCGCCGGCGCGCGCCGCCTCGATGGTGGCATTGAGGGCGAGAAGATTGGTCTGGCCCGCGATCTGGCTGATGAGTTCGACGACGTCGCCGATCCGGCCCGCGGCCCTGGCAAGCTCGCCGACATGGTCGTTGGTGCGCCCGGCCTGCTGCACCGCCTCGCCGGCGATGCGCGCGGAATCCTGGACCTGACGGCTGATCTCGTCGACCGACGAGGCCATCTCCTCGGCCGCCGCGGCAACGGTCTGCACGTTCGTGGAAGCCTGTTCGGAGGCGGCCGCAACGGTCGCGGTGACATTCTCCGATTGCGCGGCGGTGCTCGTCAGCGTTCCCGCGGACGCTTCCAGCTCCGAGGAGGCCGACGAGACGGTGTTGATCACGTCGCCGATCATGGCTTCGAACTCGCGCGCGATCTGATCCACGCGCTGGCTGCGCTTGAGCTTCGCTTCCGCTTCGACCGCGGCAGCCTCGTCGGCGGCCTTCTTGGCGAGCAGCGAGTCCTTGAAGTGCTGGAGCGAGCCCGCGACCTGGCCGATCTCGTCGTTGCGGCCCGTCGCCCGAATCTCGACCTCATGCTGTCCGGCGGCAAGGGCGCCGATCACGTCGGCGATCCGGCCGAGCGGCGTCACCACGCGCCTGCGCAGCATCACGGTCACGCCGCCGAGCGTTCCGAGCAGCGCCAGCACGGCAACAGCGGCCAGCGCGAGCATTGCCAGCGCGCCGTCGCGCGCGGCCGAGGCGCGCTCGGCCGCTTCCGCCAGCGCGGCGTCGCGCACGCCGTAGAACATCTGGATGGCCGGCACGATGACCTTCGCCAGCTCGTCGGCGGTGGCGCCGTACTTGCCGTCACTCCGGGCTGCAGGAAGCTCCCTGTCCACGGCAACCGCTGCCTGTCCAAAATAGGATTCCGTTGCCGCCTTCAGCGCGGCAGCGATGCGGGACGGATTTCCGAGCTGGTCGATCCCGGCCTCGATGCGCTCGCGGTCGGCCTCCACGCGCCCCTGCATGCGGTCCATCAGCGACAGCTCGGCCGCGGTGAGCGGGCGGCGTGCGGAGAGCGCCGGGGACAGCGTGGCCGCGCGGCTGCCGGCCGAAACGCGCAGATCCTGCGCCGTTCGCGCCAGGCTCAGGAGCGCCGCAAGCGAGGAATCGGCATTGATGACCTTCGCTTCGAGCCGGTTCATGACCGGTTCGATGTTGCCGAGAACCTCGGCAACACCGGGCAGGAAGCCCTTTATCGCGGTGCTGTCGCGCGCCGCCAGGGGAACGCTCATCGCGCAATCCGCAGCGGTGGTGATCTCCTTCAGCCGCCGCGCGGCACGGTCGAGATTTTCGGCGATCGCTCCGCCGTCGTCCAGCACCATGATGGCGCGCCTTGCAGCGTCCAGGCCCCCCTCGGCCGTTTTCGTAGCCTTCGCGGCAGCTTCGAGCTGCGCCTGCGTCGCAGCGCCTTCCTGGAAGATCGGTCCGATGTAGGGAGCGCGAAGGCTGGCGAGGTGCTGGCTGGCCATCAGCGTCGCACCAAAGGCGTCGACGGTCTTGATCGCGTCGGAGCGGTTCGCGAAGATGCGCGTCTGAGGTATCAGCACCTCGGCGCCAAGGATGACCGCAAATACCGTCACCGTCAGCATCGACAGCGCGAAAAGCTTCCCGATCCGCATCCTGATTTCCCCGAATTGATTTCTGCAATGTCGAAAATCTAGCGGGCGGCCACTAAGGGGGCGTTAAGCAACGATCCGTAATTCCGCGGAGTGTCAGGTCGTCGCGGCTGGCCCCGGGGAACACTGTCGGACGCCAGTTCCCTTCGGTGCCTGAATCCGCGGAATCACCGGCATCTCCCCACCGAATACCTATATCAATGGCTTGCGCCGTCATCCGGCCACACATGCTTACCTCCGGAAGGTCAATGCTCTCGCTCGAACTCGTCATCGTCGTCGTCCTGATCGTCATCAACGGCCTGCTCTCCATGTCCGAACTGGCCGTGGTCTCGTCGCGTCCGGCGCGGCTGTCGCTGCTGGCGGCCAAGGGCGTGCGCGGCGCCGAGCGGGCGCTGACGCTGGCCGCCGATCCCGGCAAGTTCCTGTCGACGGTGCAGATCGGCATCACGCTGGTCGGTGTGCTCTCCGGCGCATTCTCGGGCGCAACGCTCGGACAGCGGCTGACGCAATGGCTGCTCGAGCTCGGCCTCTCCAAGGGCATTGCCGACATCGTCGGGGTCGGGCTCGTGGTCACGCTCATCACCTACGCCACCCTCATCGTCGGCGAGCTGGTGCCGAAACAGGTGGCGCTGCGCGATCCCGAAAGCATCGCGGTCCGGGTCGCGCCCGCGATGCACACGCTGGCGAAGATATCGCTGCCGCTTGTTTTTCTGCTCGACCTCTCCGGAAAGCTGATCCTCACGTTGCTCGGCCGCGGCGGCAAGGCCGAGGAGAAGGTGTCGGAGGACGAGATCCATCACCTCGTCAGCGAGGCCGAGAGCGCTGGCGTGCTCGAGCCGGGCGAGAAGGAGATGATCGCGGGCGTGATGCGGCTCGGCGATCGTCCTGTTGGCGCCGTCATGACGCCGCGCACGGAGGTCGACGAGATCGACCTGAACGACGATCCGGCCGCCATCCGGGAGATCATCGCCAAGAGCCCGCATTCGCGCTTTCCCGTCTCCGACGGCGACCGCGACAAGCCGATCGGCGTGCTCCAGGCCAAGGACCTGCTGGTGGCCTATATGAACGAACGCACGCCGGATCTGCGCGCGCTTGTGCGCGAGGCGCCGGGCATTCCGGTGTCGGCCGATGCGCGCGACGTGCTGACCATCCTGAAAGCGGCTCCGGTTCACGTCGGTTTCGTCTACGACGAATACGGTGCCTTCGAAGGCATGGTGACGGCCACCGACATCCTCGAGTCGATCGTCGGCGCCTTCCATTCCGAGGCGGGACCGCCGGAGCCGGCCTATGTCAGGCGCGCCGACGACTCGCTCCTGATCTCCGGCTGGATGCCGGTCGACGAATTCGGCGAGCTGCTCGGCGTCGAATTGCCGCCGCACCGCTACAACACGGTGGCGGGCCTGGTGCTGCAACAGTTCAACGCGCTCCCCAACGCCGGCGACGCCTTCGATTTCCGCGGCTGGCACATCGAGGTGGTCGATCTCGACGGGCGGAGGATCGACAAGATCCTGGCGAGCCGGTTGAGTGAGGTCGAGACGGGGTGAATTGAGCGATAGCAAGCCGCAAAGTTAGCTGTCGTCCCGGATCGGCGCGCGCTTGTCCGGGACGTCAGCTGAGTTGTGGCTCGAGCGCGCGTCACACAGCGAGCGTCACCCGAACCTCACCCCGATCCGCTTTTCCTTGCGCCAGACCACCGAGCAGGACAGATGCGTTCCGTCGGCCTGCACGAACAGAGTGAAATGCTGGGGGATGCCGACGGGGCTGGTGACGTCGAGTGCGGCGCCGGTATCGGAGAGATTGCGAACGGTGCAGTCGATCGCGCCGCCGCCGAACTCGATGGTTCCGGCCTTCAGCACGCGGTGCCTCGATTTGCTGCGTCGCTCGTCCATGGGCGGAATTTACACCCAAAGCTGAACCAAACGTTAAGCGCCAAAGCATGATCCGGAAAAGTGTGCAGCGGTTTTCCGAAAAGATCATGCTCAAACAACAACCTGAAGCGCGATGAATTTCTGCGACCGGAATCCTACCCCCGCGGGTCACTTCAAATTCCTCCGGGTGTGGTCAGTCAAATTCCTCCACCCGCGAGGCAGGACAAGGGACTGTTAGTTTGAGTTTGTTTCCCGGGCAAGAGCTTCAGCGGCTTCTTTGAGCCGATAGCTGCGTCCGTCGAACTCAAGCAGATGGCAATGATGCATAAGGCGATCGAGGATCGTCGTGCTCATAGTGTTGTCCCCAAGGTATGCCCCCCAATCCTGCACGACGCGATTGGAGGTGACGATGACGCTGCGGCGCAGTTTGTAACGCTGATGGATCAGGGTCTGCAGCAAAGTGCCGGCGGCGTCGGGGATGGCGCGTGCGAGGAATAGATCGTCCAGCACGAGGAGATCGCAGTCGATGATGGTTCGCAGCCGGACCTCGCGTTGTGCCGGAGAGTTCAGGGCGTAGCGGTGGAAGAAGTCGTCGGTCTCAAGATACTGGACCTTGTGGCTTTGCAGGATCGCCTGATAGGCAATCGCCTTGGCGATGTGCGACTTCCCGGTGCCAGGTTTGCCAACAAGCAGAGCGTTCTCGCCAGCGGCAATGAACGCCAGGGTGTGGAGCTGGAAGCAGGTCTGACGTGGCAGTTTGGGATTGAAGGACCAGTCGAACTCGGCGAGCGTCAGCTTTTCGTCGAGCCCGGATTGCTGGTATCGCCGCTCGATAAGACGGGACTGACGACGGTCCAGTTCATCCTGCAGGATAAGGGAGAAGGTCTCGAGGAAGGGCTGGTTGGCGCCCTGCGCCTGGAGCACGCGCGTCTGCAGCGTGTCGCGGACACCCGACAGGCGCAGCTGTCGTAGGCAACGCTCAATTTCCGGCATGGTCATCATGTGGCTAGGTCTCCAGTTTAAGGTGAGAAGGTGCAGCGGGAGCGCTCGTGGCGCCGGAGTTGGCCGGGGTTGCGCAGGCGACACGAGCGCGGATTGCCGTGGCGTGATCGTCGTGAGCCTCGGCCTGCCGACCATTGTCGTCGGCGTCGCGCCGCACAGCGCGGCTGAAGAGGTCGCCGTATTCCGCGGGGGTACGGATCAGCGGATGATCCTGGGTGAGCGGCGATGCCGGCTGTGGCGTCACTCCAACCTGCTCGATCGCCTGTTCGAACAACCGCTCGACGGTCGCACGCACGTGCTTGTAGCGGTAGATGCGGTTGTCGATGGCGTGCGCGCAGGCCTGCTCGACCAGCCGCGCCGGATACTTCCGGCCCAGCCCGACAATGCCCCACATCGCGCGCTGTCCGGGGCGCCCTTCGGTGTCGAACACCTGCTGGCACAAGGCCCTGGTCTGCGGTCCGATGCGCTCGGCGCTCGCCAGCAGCACGGCGGTTTGCCGCGACGGGTTGAACGGCCGTTCGCTGGTCGGCAGGACGACAGAACCGGGGTGCGCCATCCGGGAATGAACACGCAGCAGCGCACGGGTGTGGCGATCACGGATCTCGATCGTGGTGGTGTAGATGCGCACGACGACCTGGCTGCCGATCGGCGCGGGCCGCGCGGCGTAATAGCTGTTGTCGACGCGTACGGTGGTGTCGTCGCAGACAGTCCGGACGACTTCGGTGAAGATGCGGAAGGGAGCGACAGGCAGCGGCCGCAGGTGCGGCTTCTCTTCCTGGAACATCGCCTCGACCTGACGGCGCGTGCTGCCGTGGATGCGTTTGGAAGCCCAGTTCTCCTCCCAGTGCCTCAAGAACTCGTTTTGCGCCTCCAGCGTCTCGAAGCGCCGTCCGGCCAGCGCAGTGCCCTGGGTATGTTGAATCGCATTCTCGACGCATCCTTTCCGATTTGGATCGGCCACGCGCGCGGGATCGGCGACCACGGCGTAATGAGCCAGCATCGCGCTGTAAATCGGGTTGAGCTGGGGCTCGTACAAATCCGGCTTGAGGACGCCTTCCTTCAGGTTGTCGAGCACGACATAGCTGGGGACCCCGCCAAAATACCGGAACGCCTCTTCGTGGAGCTGCGCCCAGACTTGTTGGCTGGACTTCCAGACTACCCGCCGGAAGCTGCGCCGCGAGTAGCGTAGCGTCATCACGAACAGGCGGGGACGACGGTACCGCCCGCTCTTCGGATCAACCGTCGGCGCGCCCTCGCCATAGTCGACCTGAGCTTCCTCGCCGGGGAGGAACTCAAGACGATCAAACTGCTCAGGATCAGCGTGCCGCAACCGGCGCACAAACCGCTTGACACTCTGGTAGCTGGACGGAAAGCCAAATTGATCAACCAGGTCCTGGTAAATCGCCTGCGCGTTCCGCTTCAGCCGGACCTGTTCTTCGATCCACGTCCGATGCGCTTCGCAAGCCGAACGGGCCAGGCTGCTGGTGACCGTCGCTTCCGATGTCCCAAAAGCCGGTGGTCGGGGTGGAGGAATTTGGCCGTCCGCGCTCACCGAGCCGGTGGTCACTTCCCCGGGGGAATTTGCCTCCGCACCGGCCCGCAGCGCCTGATAACGCCGGATCGTCTTGCGATCGACACCCGTCAGCCGGTGAATCTCGCGCTGGCTGGTGTTGCGATCAAGTAATGTAAGTACGGTGCTTTGCAGATGTCGCTTCAAGACGTTCAACTCCCCGGCCCCTTGCTGGCTAAAGGGGTCGAACATAAACGTCCTGCCTGACCGGCTACTGCTGTTCAGCGGCGCTGACGGCGATCATCAGGTGGGGGAGTTTCAAGTGACCATACCCGGGGGATTTTGACCGACCCACGGGGCTACGGCGCGGGCTGGAACGTTTCGGCGCGCGCCATGCGCCAGGCGTCGCGGAAGCGCGGGTCTTCCGTACCTTCGAGCAGTTCGCCCGGGCGCAGTGCCGGATAGAGCTGCGCGAAAGATTGCACCTGGGTCGTCGACGTCCGTTGGCTGAAGTGAATCGGGCGCAGCTGCTGCGGATGTTCGAGGCCGGCGGCGGCAATGAGCTCCGTCAGCGAGTGCAGCGTCGCATGATGGTAATTGTGTACGCGATCGATCTTGAGCGGCACGTAGAGCGCGCGCGCCCGCGTCGGGTCCTGCGTCGCGACACCGGTCGGGCAGCGGTCGGTGTGGCAGCTCAGCGACTGGATGCAGCCGAGCGAGAACATGAAGCCGCGCGCCGAATTGCACCAGTCAGCGCCGATCGCCATGGCGCGCGCCATGTCGAAGGCGGTTGCGATCTTGCCGGATGCGCCGATCTTGATGCGATCGCGCGCGTTGATGCCGATCAACGCATTGTGGACGAAGTTGACGCCCTCGCGCATCGGCATGCCCAGATGATCCATGAACTCCAGTGGTGCGGCGCCGGTGCCGCCCTCATTGCCGTCGACGACGATGAAATCAGGATAGATGCCGGTCTCGATCATCGCCTTGCAGATCGCCAGAAACTCCCAGGGATGGCCGATGCACAGCTTGAAGCCGGCCGGCTTGCCGCCGGAGAGGCGGCGCATCTCGGCAATGAACTGCATCATGCCCACGGGTGTGGAGAAGACCCGGTGCGACGCCGGCGAGATGCAGTCCTCGCCCATGGCGACGCCGCGGATCTTCGAAATTTCTTCCGAGACTTTTGCCGCCGGCAGCACGCCGCCATGGCCAGGCTTGGCGCCCTGGCTGATCTTGAGCTCGACCATCTTGATCTGGTCTTCGCTGGCGACGCGCGCGAACGCTTCGGGATCGAAGGTGCCGTCGAGACGACGGCAGCCGAAATAGCCGGAGCCGATCTCCCAGATGATGTCACCGCCCATCTCGCGGTGATAGGGACTGACGCCGCCCTCGCCGGTGTCGTGCGCGAAGCCGCCCTTCCTGGCACCGGCATTCAGTGCCCGCACCGCATTCGGACTGAGCGCGCCAAAGCTCATCGCCGAAATGTTGAACACCGAGGCCGAATAGGGCTTGGTGCAATCGGGGCCGCCGATGGTGATGCGGAATTTCTCCGCGGCATGCGTCTTCGGCGCGACCGAGTGATGCATCCACTCGTAGCCGTCGCGGTAGACGTCCTCCTGGGTGCCGAAGGGACGCTTGTCGAGCTCCATCTTGGCGCGCTGATAGACCACCGCACGGGTGTCGCGCGAGAACGGCATGCCGTCCTTCTCGCTCTCGAAGAAATACTGCCGCATCTCGGGCCGAATCTCTTCGAGCAGGAAGCGGATATGCGCGGAGATCGGGTAGTTGCGCAGCACCGCGTGGCTCTTCTGCAGGAGATCGCGGACACCGAGCAGCGTCAGCGCGGCGAAGATCAGGATCGGGACCAGCATGATGTCGAAGATCTTGCGATCCGCGAGGCCGATGCCGATCAGGAGCGCGGTGACCACCGCGCAGATCGTCAGCACGATGAAGCGCGGCGAGAAGGGCAGCAGCAGGGTTTCCATGATCCCCTCTTCCGCCAGCGGCAGGCGTTTGGGAGATTCATGTGTCTTGTCGTCGTCGGCCACGATTCCCATCCTCTCGCCAGCAGAAGGCGGTACGATACGCCTGCGCCTGTCATACGGATATGACGCCGCCCTTGTTTCAAGGCTAGCGAATTCGGCCGGCGCAGATCAATCCGCCGAGAGGATGGGTTGCTGCACTGCAGCGGAAGGGGGTGGGGATAGGCGGTGCCGGGGCCAGCGGGCCTCAACCCGCTGCCCATGGAGCGCAGACGCGCTGCCCCAGAGTTCAGCTGTCGTCCCGGGCAAGCGTAAGCGCAGACCCGGGATCCATAACCACGAGATTTTGGGGCTGGGAAAGCTGTCCGCTCCGACTCGTCGCATAACGACGGCCTGTGGTTATAGGTCCCGGATCTACGCGCGCTTAGGCGCGCTTGTCCGGGACGACGGGTCGGGTGTGGCGCGCGATCACGCCACTTCTTCGACAGGACTTACCGCTCGACGAAGGCCTTCTCGATCACGAAATGGCCAGGCTTGTTGCCGCTTCCCTCGACGAAGTTGCGGCTCTCGAACATCGCCTTCAGCTCTTCGAGCATCGCCGGGCTGCCGCACATCATGATGCGGTCGGTCTCGATATCGAGCGGGCCCTGGCCGATGTCGTTGAATATCTGCTCGGAGCTGATGAGGTCGGTGATGCGGCCGCGGTTCTTGAACGGCTCGCGGGTCACGGTCGGATAATAGACGAGCTTGTCCGCGAGCAGCTCGCCGAACAGCTCATCCTCGCGCAAGGTCGCGACGAGCTTCTCGCCATAGGCGAGCTCGGAGACCTGGCGGCAGCCATGCACCAGGACGATCGACTCGAACTGGTCGTAGACCTCGGGATCCTTGATCAGGCTCGCAAAGGGCGCGAGGCCCGTGCCGGTCGAGAGCAGCATCAGCCGCTTGCCGGGAAGCAGGTTGTCGGTGATCAGCGTGCCGGTCGCCTTGCGGCCGACCAGGATGGTGTCGCCTTCCTTGATCTTCTGGAGGCGCGAGGTGAGCGGGCCGTCCTGAACCTTGATCGAGAAGAACTCGAGCTCTTCCTCGTGATTGGCGCTCGCCATGCTGTAGGCGCGCAGCAGCGGACGGCCGTCGACCTCGAGGCCGATCATGGCGAACTGGCCGTTCTGGAAGCGGAAGCCGGTATCGCGGGTGGCGCGGAAGCTGAACAGCGTGTCGGTCCAGTGGTGGACGGAAAGAACCTTCTCTCGGTAAAACGCGCTCATGATTTTCGATATTCCGAATAACTGCGGTTTTAGGGCAAAAGCGCCGCCCGGCCCTGAAAACGGGGCGGACACCATTTGCCATGGCGGAGGATTTCGCGTGTGTGATCTACGCCATTGAGACCAATAATCAACCTCGTTCCGGATGCAATTGATGCCGGTCAAATCGGCATTTGCGGCAGAACTGGTCAGATCGTTGATGAATCTGCTGCCGGGCGCGCGCAGAGGGCAATTTCTTTTCCCTTCCGGGCTTGATTGCAGCACTTAATTTCCGTCGCGCTCGCGAGAATTTCATTAAGAATAGCTCTGATTTTCACCCCGGTCGGGCGCCGATTCCCGCATTTTTGCGGCTTTTGGCGCCAGGGACGACTGAAGAGCGACTGGAGCAGATGGCAGACGGCGAGCGGATCTTCGTCCAGGCGATCAGGCGCTATTGCGCCCAGCATGGGATCACGGTCGATGTCCGCCCCGGCGGCTGGCTGATCGCGATGCGCCGGGACGAAAGGCGCCACCTCGCCTTCGGCTACGACATCGGCCTCAACAGCGCCATCGCCCACCGCCTCGCCAACGACAAATCGGCCACTTCCGAGGCGCTGGAGATGGCCGGTGTGCCATGCGTTCCCCATCGGCTGTTCCTCAACCCAAGACTCGGCAGGAATGTCGTTGGCCCCACCTGGCGAGAGGCCATGCTCGAATTGCTTCGCGCCCATCCGCAAGGCGTGGTGGTGAAGCCGAACGAGGGAACGTCGGGACGGTTGGTGTTCAAGGTGTCGACCGAGGCGGAACTCGATCACGCGGTTGACGACGTTTTCTCGATGAGCGCTGGACTCGCGATCTCGCCCTATCTGGCGATCGAGGACGAGGTCCGTGTCGTGCAACTCGGCGATCTGCCCCTCGTCGTCTACAGCAAGCAGCGTGGCTCGGATTGGCGGCATAATCTCGATGCCACCGCAAAGCCCGTGCTGCTGGAGGACGGCGAGGTTCGAACGGCTTGCGTGAAGCTCGCGGTCGATGCCGCGAGCGCCATCGGCATCGCCTTTGCCTCAATCGACGTGGTGCGTGTCGACCGCGAATGGAAAGTGCTCGAGATCAATTCCGGCGTGATGATGGAAGCGCTGGGCAAGCTGCATCCGGAATTGGTGCAGGCAACATATGACGCGGCGCTGGACCGGGTGTTCGGGGAAGATGAGCGGATGTTCCAGTTGTGAAATGGAACGCGGCGCTCTAGCCTTGAGGCCGCGCACAGCAAATGCGGCCTGCAGGTCTTGTTCGCGGCGGCTGCATCAATGGTCGTCAAAGAATCAAAGAGGGGAACGCCATGAACGGCAACGTCAATCGCCAGATTCTGCTGGTGGAGAAGCCCAGCGGCAAGCTCGGCCCCGAGCATTTCAAGATGGTGGAGGGCACAATGCCGGAGCCGAAGGACGGCGAGGCGCTGCTGCGCGTCCGATACATCTCGCTTGATGCCGCCAACCGCGCCTGGATGCACGGCGCGACCTATCGCTCCGCGGTCGAAGCCAACAGCGTGATGGCCGGCGGCGCCATCGCCGAGGTCGTCAGTTCGAAGGCACCGGAGCTTGCGCCCGGCGACATCGTGTTCGGCGACACCGGCTGGCAGGAATTTGCCGCGGTGCCGGCCAAGCATCTCACCAAGATGCCCAAGCTCGAACCGATGACGCACCTGCTCAGCGTGTTCGGCATCGCCGGCCTCACCGCCTATTTCGGCCTGCTGGAGATCGGCAAGCCCAGGGAGGGCGAGACGGTCGTGGTCTCTGCGGCTGCGGGCTCGGTCGGCTCTATCGTCGGACAGATCGCGAAGATCAAGGGATGCCGCGTCATCGGCATCGCCGGCGGTGCCGACAAGTGCAGATGGCTGACCTCCGAACTCGGCTTCGATGCCGCGGTGGACTACAAGGACGGCGCAGTGTTCAAGGCGTTGCGCGCAGCGGCGCCGAAAGGCATCGACGTCTATTTCGACAATGTCGGCGGCGACATCCTCGAAGCCTGCCTGCCACAGATGAACAATTACGGCCGCATCGCCTGCTGCGGCGCGATCTCGCAGTATGACGGCGCTCCTGCCGCGCACGGCCCACGCGGCGTGCCCGGGCTGATCGTGGTGAAGCGGCTGACCATGCAAGGCTTCATCGTGATGGACTACATGAAGGACAGCCAGCGTGCGCTCGCCGACCTCCAGACGTGGGTCAAGTCCGGCAAGCTGAGGGTGCAGGAGGACATTGTCGAGGGCTTCGAGAACACACCGAAGGCGCTGATCGGGCTGCTTGCGGGCGAGAACCGCGGCAAGCGCATGGTCAGACTCTGAGACGCGGTCGGCGCTGGCATAATTGACTTGCGGGTGAGGTCAAAGCGGCGAATGATGCTGCCTTGCGAGGCGTCACTCGCGACGATTGCGATTGCATCACATTTCAAGAATCGTCGGCTTACCCGACGGGCAGGAAATCATTCAGATGTTCAACACGTTGAAGCATGCATCGCGGCGCAAGGCGCTGCTGGCGGCGGCACTCTTTGCAACCGCGACATCGGCAGCCGCGCAAGCACCGACCGAGGCCCAGAAGAGCGCCATCCGTTCCGCATGCCGCTCGGATTTCATGGCGCACTGCGCGAGCGTGACGCCCGGCGGCACGGAAGCGTATCAATGCCTGGCGAAGAACATGTCCAGCCTGTCATCGGGATGCCAGACCGCGGTTCGCGCCGTCGAGCCCGCTGCGGCTCCGAAGACCGAAGCCGCGCCCGCCGCGCCGAAGACCGAGGCTGCGCCCAAGGAAGCCGCTCCCAAGGTGGAATCGGCGCCGCCCGCTGCGTCCAAGACTGAGCCCGCGCCCGCAGCGCAGCCCGCCGCTGCACCGACGCCGAAGGCCGCTGCCGCCAAGCAGCCGAGCAGTGCGCAGATTGCGGCCGTCAAGAGCGCGTGCCGCGCCGACTATCCCAAGGTCTGCGCCAGCGTGACGCCGGGCGGCGCGGCGGCGCTCGAATGCCTGGAGAAGAACAAGGCCAAGGTCTCGCCGGCCTGCGAGAAAGCCGTGAGCGCTGCAGCCGGCGGAGGCGCAGCAGCAACGGCAGCGCCGGCGGGCGCAGCGGCGGCGGCAGCGGCCGCGCCAGCCGTGATCGCCTTGCGCCCCCTACTGCCGCGAGAGGAGCTGTTCATCGTGAGGTCGGCCTGCGGCGCCGACATCCGCACGCTCTGCGCCGGTGTCGCGCCCGGCGGCGGCCGCATCATTCAATGCATTTCCAACAGGGCGGCCTCGCTGTCGCCCGCGTGCAAGGACGTGCTCGCCCCGTTCGCGGCACGATGAGGCGGCGCGTCGCGCGGCAATGATGGTCGGCGTGCGAAAATGAACTGCCGCACGCCTGCAACGACAAGCCTTTTGCAAGTTTCATTTCGATAACGACAAGATCGGGAGGACAACATGCGTTCATTGCTGCGCGTTGGTTCCGCTCTCTTCGCCTTCGCCGCGACCATGACGTTCGAGGCCACCGATGCCAACGCGGTGGTGTGCGCCCGCGGCGTGTA
The DNA here is from genome assembly GCF_049739505.1 of Bradyrhizobium sp. USDA 241. Taxonomy (NCBI): domain Bacteria; kingdom Pseudomonadati; phylum Pseudomonadota; class Alphaproteobacteria; order Hyphomicrobiales; family Nitrobacteraceae; genus Bradyrhizobium; species Bradyrhizobium sp. USDA 241. The sequence continues at coordinate 794,305 of NZ_JBMGPZ010000004.1, forward strand.
TCGGGCCGGCTGCGCCGGTCCGACCGCGGCCGTCGTGGTCCGCAAGCCCGTGCCCGCGGTCCGTTGCACCAGGGTTCTGGTGAACGAGGTCTATGTGAAGCGCTGCGTCTGACGCCCCCGGTGGCCAATTCGCCCCGGTTTGGCTATGGTTCGGACCTGAAGTTTCGGACACCGGCGAAACGGGTTTTCGAAGGCGAGCTCTGGCGTGCCGGCCTTGCCGATAAATCCGCTGGCGCCGGGCGCCGGAGCACATTAGTCTACCCCTAGATAGTAAGTATACTGTCAATTAGGGAGGCAGACGTTGCGGATCGCCGTGATTGGCGGGGGGCCAGGTGGGCTCTACTTCGCCTATCTTTGGAAGAAGCGTCATCCCGAGGATCAGGTCGACCTGTTCGAACAGAACCCGGCCGACGCGACCTGGGGCTTTGGCGTCGTGTTCTCCGACCAGGCGCTGGAATTCCTGCGAGCCGACGACCCCGAGACGGTCGACGCGATCGCCCCGCATATGGAGAGCTGGGAGAACATCACGCTGAACCTGCACGGCGACAGCGTCGCCATCGACGGGGTCGGCTTCTCCTCGATCGGGCGCCTCGAACTCCTCAGGTTCCTGCAGCAGCGCGCGCTCGATGTCGGCGCCACGCCGCGCTTCGACACACAGATCCAGACAATTGACCAGCTCAACGGCCACGATCTGATCGTCGCCGCCGATGGCCTGAACTCGCTGGTGCGCCGGGCCTTTGAGGGCGATTTCGGGACGTCGCTGTCCTACTCCTCCAACAAGTTCGTCTGGTACGGCACCTCGAAACGCTTCGACACGCTGTCGCAGACCTTCGTGAAGACCGACCGCGGCGCCTTCAACGCCCATCACTACCGCTATTCGCCGGGCATGAGCACGTTCCTGGTCGAATGCGATCACGCAACGTGGCAGGCCTACGGCTTCGCCTACAAGGACGTCGAGCAGTCCAAGGGTGTCTGCGAGGAGGTCTTCGCCGACACGCTTGGCGGCCACTGCCTCGTCTCGAACAAATCGGTCTGGCGCAACTTCCCCTGGGTCTGGAACGAGCACTGGTCGTTCAAGAACATGGTGCTGCTCGGCGACGCCCTGCATTCCGCACATTTCTCGATCGGCTCGGGCACGCGGCTCGCGATCGAGGACGCGATCGCGCTGGTCAAGGCGCTGGAGTCGGATGCCCATCTTGCGACCGCGCTGCATCGCTATCAGGCCGCGCGCAAACCCATCGTGCAGAAGCTCGTCGATGCCGCGCGCACGAGCGGGTTCTGGTACGAGCACTTCGCCGAGCACATGAAGCTTCCCCTGCTGGACTTCGCCTACAGCTACATCACCCGCTCCGGCCGCATCGACGATTCGCGGCTGCGCGCGATGTCGCCGGCCTTCATGGCGCGCTACGAGGCAGCCAAGAACGGCGGAGATGCCGCATGAGCAACGAGATCCGCGACCAGGTGCCCGCGGACGGCCCGGGCGCACGCGAAATCGGCTTTGCCGTTCCTGAAATCTACAATGCCAGCCGCGTGCTGTTCGACAATCTCGGCAAGGGCCGCGGCGACAAGATCGCGCTCATGGGCCCGGCAGGCACGCGGACCTATGCCGAGCTCTGCGGCGAAGCCTGCCGGTGGGGCAACGGTTTCGCCTCGCTTGGCCTGAAGCGCGGCGATCGCGTGCTCCTGTTCCTCGACGACACGCCGGCCTACCCGGCCGCCTTCTTCGGCGCCGTGCGGGCCGGCTTCGTGCCGCTCCTGATCAACACGCTGACGCCGCCGGACCTTCTGCAATTCTATCTCGCCGATTCCGGCGCGGCCGTCGCGGTCGTGGATGCCGAGTTCGCGGCGCGCTTCAACGCGGAGGCGTGCAAGGATACGAAGCTCCATACGCTGATCGTCGTGAACGGGGCAGCGGGCGAGCATGCCGCGCCTGCGGCGCTTGCGGCAGCAGACTGGCTCGCGCAATTCCCGGCTGATCTCGCCGAAGCCGACACTCGTCGCAACGAGATGGCGTTCTGGATGTACTCCTCCGGCTCGACCGGCAGGCCCAAGGGCATCGTGCATCTCCAGCACGACATGGCCTATAGCGATGACGCCTTTGCGCAGAACGTGCTGAAGCTGACGCCTGACGACATCTGCTTCTCGGTGCCGAAGATCTTCTTCGCCTACGGCTTCGGCAATTCCGTCACCTTCCCGTTCTCTGCCGGCGCCGCGACGCTGCTGTTGCCGGGCCAGCCCAGGCCTGCGTCGATCTTCGCGGCGATCGCGCAGTACAAGCCGACGGTCTTCTTCGGGCTGCCGACGCTTTATACATCGCTGACAAAGGCCGACGGCGCCGACAGGACAGATTTCTCGTCGCTGCGCATGGCGCTCTCCGCCGCCGAGGTGCTCTCGGCGGAGGTCTTCAACGGCTGGAAGACGCTCACGGGACTCGAAATCGTCGAAGGCCTCGGCTCGACCGAGGTGCTGCACATCTATCTCTCCAACCGGCCCGAGCGGAAGAAGCTCGGCGCCGCCGGTCTGCGCGTGCCCGGCTACGAGGTCGCGCTGCGCGACAAGGACGGGAACGAGGTCGGCGACAACGAGGAAGGCATCTTGTGGGTCCGCGGCGATTCCAACACGCCGCTGTACTGGAACCGGCCGGACAAGTCCGCGGAAACCATTCGCGAGGGCGGCTGGATCTACACCGGCGACCGCTTCGTCCGCGATGCCGACGGCTTCCACTTCTTCCGCGGCCGCGCCGACGATCTCATCAAGATCTCAGGCCAGTGGGTCTATCCGCTCGAGGTCGAACTGTGTCTCGCCGACCACCCCGACATCCGCGAATGCGCGGTGTTCGCCGCCGAGCTGCCGGATCGCCGCATGACGCTGAAAGCGGTGGTGGTGATGAACAACCGCGCCGCCGACCAGGGTGAGGCGACGCGCAGGCTGCAGGACTATGTGAAGAGCAAGCTGCTGCCCTACAAATATCCGCGCGAGGTGATCTTCATCGACGAGCTGCCGAAGACGGGGACGGGCAAGATCGACCGGCAGGCGTTGCTGCGGATGTGAGGCAAGAACGTCGCGTCGCCACAGTCTCGGTGTCGTCCCCGCGAACGCGGGACCCATAACCACAGGGAGGGATTTGGCGAAGACTCGGAGTCGCCATCTCGCATCATAGCCACGCCCTGTGGTTATGGATCCCGGATCTGCGCTTCGCTTGTCCGGGACGACGGTGGAGAACGAGGCGCCAACACAGCCTCACACCGGTCTCACCCCGCCTTCCCCAGATGCTCCAGCGCATCCTCGGCCCGCAGCGGCACGCGCGAGGCTTCGTTGTTGAGATCGACGAGCTGCACCAGCAGCCCCATCAGCGCCTTGCGGTCGGCCGGTTTCAGCGGCTCCAGCATCCGCGCCTGGGCGCGTTCGACGGCGGGGATGATGTCGCGCAAGATTGCGGCGCCTGATTTGGTCAAGTGGAGCAGCTTGATCCGCCTGTCTTCCGGCGCCGGCTTGCGCTCGATATAGTCCTTGGCTTGAAGCCGCTCGATCACGCTGCCGAGCGTGGAGCGGTCGAAGGCGACCACCGCGGAAAGCCGCGTCGCGTCGATGCCGGGATGGGTATGGATCGCGACCAGCGCGGCATATTGCACCGGGGTGAGATCGAACGCCTTGCACTCCTCCATGAAGATCGAGACCGCGATCTGCTGCATGCGCCGGAACAGATAGCCCGGCGCGGCATAGACCGCGTCCATGGTGATCGGAGGGGCAGGCTTACTCGGCATCGGGCTGCTTCTCCGGTGCGGCATCGGCGAAAGCGGGCAGCGCCTTGGCGGCGGCCTCGGCCTCGAGCAGGCGCGGATAGGCGGAGACGTCTACGCCGAAGCGGCGCGCATTGGTAAGCTGCGGCACGAGGCAGAGATCGGCCAGCGTCGGCGCATCGCCGAAGCAGAACGGCCCCTTCTCATCTCGGATCAGGGCATCGCAGGCCGACAGGCCCTCGCGATTGACCCACGCCGCCCAGTCCTGGACCTTCTCCTCGGGCAGCCCGAGTTCACGCAGCCGCGCCAGCACCTTCAAATTCTGCACCGGATGGGTGTCGCAGGCGATCGCCAGCGCGAATGCCCTCACCTTGGCGCGGCGAAGCGGATCCTTCGGCAGCAGCGGCGGATTGGGGTGGGTCTCGTCGAGCCATTCGATGATTGCCACCGATTGCGTCAGCACCGTGCCGCCGTCGCTCTCCAGCGTGGGCACGAGCCCTTGCGGGTTGATGGCCAGATAAGCGGGCGCGCATTGTTCGCCCTTGCGAAGATGATGCGGCAGATGCTCGGCGCCGAGCCCCTTGAGGTTCAGTGCGATCCGCACCCGATAGGCGGCGCTGGAGCGGAAATAGCCGTGCAGCTTCATCGGGACCTCCCTCTATTCTGTCATTCCGGGGCTCGCGTAGCGAGAGCCCGGAATGGTTATGGATTCCGGGCTCTCCAGGCCGCGCGCTTGCGCGGTCCCGTCGCCCCGGAATGACGACGACCTTGTATGTCATTCGTCACATTGACGCTACCCAGATCGTCAGTATACTGTCAATCAACAAACGATCGGGAGCAGCAACCATGGAAGCCGTGACCAAGACGCCGGAACGCGAGGCGTTCTACCGCAAGATCGACGGCGAGAATCTCACAGCGCTATGGACGGTGATGAGCGATCTGATCACGCCGGAGCCGAAGAGTGCCTGCCGGCCGCACCTCTGGAAGTTCGACGTCATCCGCGACTACATGCTCGAGGCCGGCAAGCTCATCACCGCCAAGGAAGCCGAACGGCGCGTGCTGGTGCTGGAGAACCCGGGGCTGCGCGGGCAATCCAAGATCACGACCTCGCTCTACGCAGGGGTGCAGATGGTGGTGCCCGGCGATGTCGCCCCTGCGCACCGGCACAGCCAGTCCGCGCTGCGTTTCGTGCTCGAAGGCAAGGGCGCCCACACCGCCGTCGACGGCGAACGCACCGCGATGGAGCCCGGCGATTTCATCATCACGCCGTCGATGACCTGGCACGATCATTCCAACGAGACCGACCAGCCGATGTTCTGGCTCGACGGTCTCGATATCCCCTTGGTGCAGTTCTTCGACTGTTCCTTCGCGGAAGGCTCGAAAGAGGATCAGCAAAAGATCACGAAGCCTGCCGGTGACAGCTTTGCCCGCTACGGCCACAATCTGCTACCGGTCGATTTGAAGCGGAGCTCGAAGACGTCACCGATCTTCAGCTATCCCTATGCCTACACCCGCGAGGCGCTGGAGAAGGCCCGCGCGAGCCAGGAGTGGGACGGGTGCCACGGGCTGAAGCTGAAGTTCAGCAACCCCGAGATCGGCGATTTCGCCATGCCGACCATCGGCACCTTCATCCAGCTGCTGCCCAAGGGTTTTAACACCGCGCGCTATCGTTCGACGGACGCAACGGTGTTCTGCCCGATCGAAGGACGCGGGCGCAGCCGCATCGGCGATGCCGTGTTCGAGTGGGGCCCGCGCGATCTGTTCGTGGTGCCGAGCTGGCACTGGGTGACGCACGAGGCGGATGACGACGCCGTGCTGTTCAGCTTCTCGGATCGACCGGTTCAGCAGAAGCTGGATCTGTTCAGGGAAGATCGCGGGAACGCGTGAGGCGCCGCCCTATCCTCCGTCATGGCCGGGCTTGTCCCGGCCATCACGTGCCGCTACGCTCGAGGAAAGACGTGGATGCCCGGGTCAAGCCCGGGCACGACGACCTGATTTGTGGCGCTCGCCTGCGTCCTCATCATCTTTGCGTTCGCGGCTATCGCCAGTGCAACAGCCGCGTCTCCAGCCAGCCGATCACCTTCCCCACCGCCAGCCCGAACACCGACAGGATCACCACGCCGGCGAGCAGCTGATCCGTCTGCATCAGATTGCCGGCCTGCAGCACGAAGGCGCCGATGCCGTATTGCGCGCCGATCATCTCGGCGCTGACGACGAGCAGCAGCGCCACGGAGGCGGTGATGCGGAAGCCGGCGAGGATCGCGGGCAGCGCACCCGGCCAGATCACCTTGCGCACGATGGTGGCGAAGGGAACGTTGAAGCTCTGCGCCATGCGGATGAGGTTGCGCGGCACCGCATCGACGCCGCTATAGACCGAGATCGCAGTCGAGAAGAATACCCCTAACGCGATGGTCGCGATCTTCGGCTCTTCGCCGATGCCGAGCCAGAGGATCAACAGCGGCAGCAACGCGATCTTCGGGATCGGGAACAGCGCCGAGATGAAGGTGATGCCGACGCCGCGCGCCAGCCGCGACAGGCCGATAGCAAAGCCGACGGCGACACCGGCCGCGGTGCCGAGCAGCCAGCCGACGCCGATGCGCAGCAGCGAGGCCGAAACGTGCTGCCAGAGCGCGCCTGAGATCGCGAGTTGGTAGATCGCGCGCGCGATCGCCGAGGGCGCCGGCAGGAACAGCGGATTGACGAGGCCGGCGCTGCCGGCGACCTGCCAAAGGGCGATGACGAGCGCGAGCGCGATCCAGCCGCCGTGGCGGCTCGAGTCCGGCACGAAGCCCGCACCGCGGAAGCGGACGCGGCGCGTCGCAGTGTCCTTCGCAATCTCCGCTGGCGCGCGGTCAAGCATGCTGGACCTCGCGCTCGGCATCGATCGCCTCGTTGCGGATCAGCGACCAGATCTGGCTCTGGAGCGCAAGCAGCCTTTCGCGCGCCGCCGCTTCGCCGCGGGCTGCTCGCGTCATCGGCACGGTCACGACCTCGCGGATGCGTCCCGGCCGCCGCGACAACACCACGATGCGGTCGGCCAGCCGTGCAGCCTCTTCGAGATTGTGGGTGACGTAGACTGCACCCATGCCGCCATCGGCGAGCAGGCGGACAAAGTCTTCCATCAGGAGCTCGCGAGTCTGCGAATCCAGGGCCGAGAGCGGCTCGTCCATCAGCAGAATGGCAGGCCTTACCGCAAGCGCGCGCGAAATGCCGACGCGCTGGCGCATGCCGCCGGAGAGCTGCTTGGGATAGGTGGTGCGGAAATCGGTCAGGCCGGTGCGGCGCAGGGCGTCCTCGACCAGCGCACGGCGTTGCGCAGCGCTAAGCTGGGCATGCAGCAGCGGGAATTCGACATTCTCCTCCACAGTGGCCCAGGGCAGCAGCGCGAAATCCTGGAACACGAAGGTCAGCGGATTGAGACTGTCCGCCGGCGGCGCGCCGCGCAGCTCCGCCGCGCCGGAGGTCGGCTGCAACAACCCGCCCAGGATCGACAGCAGCGTGCTCTTGCCGCAACCCGATGGCCCGACGATCGCCACCACCTCGCCGGCGCTGACGGTGAAGGAGACATCGTCGAGCACGGCGAGATCGCCGAAGCGATGGGAGATGTGGTTGGCAATCAGGTCCATGCATTGCGCCTGCGTTCCTCACCCTCCCCTGGAGGGGCAGGGCAATCGCATATGACCTCTCGGAAAGGTCTGAGCAAGCGCCTCGTCCTTCGAGACGACCGCTCAGCGGCCTCCTCAGGATGAGGCTTCGCTAGAGCGGTGTCCTTTGCCGTTGCACACTCCGCCCTCATCCTGAGGGCCCGCCGGAGGCGGGCGTCTCGAAGGATGGCCGCAGGCGAGTTTCCCGCCGCGCTTCCATATGCGATCGACCCTCCCCCTCCAGGGGAGGGTGGCAGATCGTCCGTCGCGAGAGTCTGCATCGTCAGCATCAATCCGCCTTCACGTAATCCTTGGCGATGATCGCATTGGCATCAAAGCCCTTGTCGGCAAAGCCCTGCTCCTGGAGCCATTTGATCTGGTTGTCGACATTCTTGACGTCGAGCTTGCCGTCGGGATCGACATAGGCGCAATTGCCGACCACCTGCTCGACTGGCAAATTGGTGTATTTGGCGATGATCTCCAGCAGCGGTTTTGTCTGCTCGTTGATGGGGGCGACACCGTCCTTCATCGCGGCAAGGATAACATCGTGATATTCGCGGTCGGCCTTGGCGAGCGCGCCTAACAGTTTTGTGACCAGCGTCTTGTTGGCCAGCGTCTTCGGCGAGGCGAAGACCGCCCCCAACTGCCACGGCGTCTCGTCGCCGACCCAGCCCAGGAACTTCGCGCCGCCTTCGTCCATCAGCTTTCGCGCCGTGGAGATCGGCAGCAGCGCGGCATCGACGGTCTCGCCCTTGAGCGCAGCGGCCGCATTCGACAGCGATTGCAGCGGCACGATCTTCACGTCGGCGAGCTTGAAGCCGTATTTGTCGGCGAGCAGGCCGAGCGAATAGTGAAAGCTCGATCCGACCTGCGTCACCGCCACGCGCTTGCCGGCGAGGTCCTTCGGCGTCTTCAGCCCGGCGGCATAGGCGTTGTTGCTGGCGAAATAGCCGATCAGGGGATAGCCGGGCTTCTCGCGGCTCATGCCGCCGATCACCTTCAAGACGCCCTTGCCGGCGAGATTGTAGAGGCCCGCGGTGAAGGCGGTGACGCCGAAATCGACATCGCCTGAGGTCGTCGCCACCGCGATCGGCTGCGCCGCATCGAAGAATTTGAGCTCGACCTCCAGGCCGGCGTCGCGGAAATAGCCCTTGTCCTGCGCGATGAAAACGGGCGCGGAGGAGGACAGGCGGAGCACGCCGATCCTGGCCTTCAGCACGTCCTCGGCCCGCGCCGTGCCCATCGCCATGATCGCCACCAGGCCCGCTATCGCGAGCCGCGCCATCCCGATCATTCCAATTCCTCCGCCGTCGTTGTCTTGCAGTCCGCTACAGCCCTTCGGGGACGGCCTGGTCCCGCCCGATGAAAGCGCCCTGTTGCTTCAACGTTTCCTGCAATTTTTCAATGGGGATGTCACGCGGGATTCGGTTGCCGGAGAGCGCCAGCGCGGCTGCGGAACCGGCGGCCTCGCCCATCACGAAACAGGCACCGGAGACCCGCGCCGCCGACTGGCCTTCATGTGTCATCGAGGCACAACGGCCGGCGACCAGGAGATTGTCGACGCCTTGGGGCACCAGCATCCGGTAGGGCAGCTCGTTGTAGCCGCGCGATTCCGGAATTGGCGGGAATGTGAAGACGACGTCGCCGGGAACATGAGCCTCGATGGGCCAGCCGTTGACGCCGATCGAATCCTCGAACGAGGCGCAGCCGAGCACGTCCTCGCCGCTGAGCTGATAGCCGCCCTTGATGCGGCGCGTCTCGCGGATGCCGAGCTGCGGCGGCAGGTCGACGATGTAGGAATTTTCAAAGCCCGGCACGGTGCTGCGCAGGAATTCGAACGCGGCGAGCGCCTGCTTGCGGCCCTCGATCTCGCCGCGGGTGAGATCGTCGGGCTCGACGCCGTTGATGGCGTGACCGTCCTCGCGCGCGACTTGCGTAAAGTTCACGCGCCATTCGATGCCGGATTTTTGCGGCCGCACGATGGCGCTCTTGCGCGGGAATGTGTGCGTGCCGGCCGCGACCGCCTTCTCCATCAGCTGCGGGATGGTCCGCCAAGCCTCGCCCGCCTTCCCGGGATCGATGCCGTTGAGGCGGAGCATCATCGAGGGATAGAGCGGATGCCCGTGCTCGTCGCCGATCTCGAACGGCGCGCCGGCCCACACGGCGAGATCGCCATCGCCCGAGCAGTCGATGAAGATTTCTGATCGCACCGCCTGCCGGCCGGCCTTGGTCTCGACCAGCAGCGCGTCGATGCGGCGGTCATCGCCCATCACGACGCCGGCACCGAGCGCATGGAAGAGGATATGCACCTTGTGACTGGCCAGAAGCTGGTCAGCGGCGATCTTGTACGCGGCGGTGTCATAGGCCTGCGCGAAGACCTTGCCGAGGATCAGATGCGGCGTGTTGAGGCCGTTCAGCCGATCAATCCGCGCCAGCAGATCCGACGCCATGCCCTGCACCAGCCGCCGGTGCTCGCCATGGACATTGCCGTGCAGGCCGCAGAAATTGGTGACGCCGGCCGCGGTGCCCATGCCGCCGAGGAAGCCGTAGCGCTCGATCAGCAGCGTCCTCCGCCCGGCACGGGCAGCTGAGGCCGCAGCGACGATGCCGGCCGGTCCGCCGCCGAGAACGACGACTTCGTATTCGCCATAGAGCGGCACTTGTCGTGCCGGCTCTTCGATCATCGTGGCCCGCATGGCGCGTCCGCTCCCGAAATCTCTTGCTTGCGGGCGACTATGAATTAACGCGCGGCAGGCTACAATCCACCAAAATACGCGATCAGCTTTCGCGAATCGAGAAAGGTGGACATGGACATCCTGGTGAACCTTCAGGCCTTCCTCTCCACCGCGGATGCGGCCGGATTCTCCGCCGCCGCGCGAAAGCTTGATGTCTCGACCTCGGTCGTCGCCAAGCGCGTCACGCAACTGGAGGCACGAATCGGCACGCCGCTGTTTCACCGTTCGACCCGGCAATTGCGGCTCACCGAAGCGGGCCAGCGCTATGTGCATCGCGCGCGTGGTGTCGTGGCCGACGCCACCGACCTGCTCTCGCGCATGGGCGAGAAGGGCCACGACCTCGTCGATCACCTGCGCATCAAGGCGCCGACCTCGCTGACGGTGGCGCGCCTCGCCGATGCCTTCAGCGCCTTCCAGACCCAGAACCCGCGGCTCAAGCTCGAGATCGTGCTGATCGACCGCCCGGTCGATCCCGTCACCGAGGGATTTGACATCGCCATCGGCGCCTTCCCGCATTCCTTCGGCGGCGTCATCGACGAGCCGCTCTGCCCGCTGAAGCGGCTGCTCTGCGCCTCGCCGGCTTACCTGAAGAAGCACGGCACGCCCAAACATCCGCGCGACCTCGTCGAGCATCGCTGCCTCAGCTTCCTGCCGACCGGCCCTGAATGGATCTTCGACGGGCCGCGCGGCCGCATCAGCATCCAGGTCAGCCCACTGCTGTCCTCCAACGAAGGGCACGTGCTGGCACGCAGTGCGATCGCCGGCAACGGTATCGCGCTGCTCTCGCATTATCTCGTCGCGGATGCCCTGCGCGACGGCACGCTCAAGCCGGTGCTGCGCGAGTTTCCGATTCCGGAATTGTGGGTGAAGGCCGCGATCCCCGAGCGGCGCCGCAACGCCGCTGCGGTGCAGGCGCTGCTCACCCTGCTGAAGACGTCACTGGCGCGGTCGCTGTGAGCCGTTTCGCACACCTGCCACGGCACGGCGGTTGCTCTTCGACAATGGACCTGACAGAAAGATCGCCAAGCCCCGCTGTCATCGCCCGGCTTGACCGGGCGATCCAGTATTCCAGAGGCGTCAAACGTATACGGAGACGCCGCGGCGTACTGGGTCGCCCGGTCAAGCCGGGCGACGACAAGCAACTTGGTTCAACGAATGAATTCGACGCTTTTGAAATTCGCCCTGCCTGTCCTGACCGCGCTCGCGATCTCAACCACCGCCGCCTTAGCGGTGGAGCAGAACTGCCGCTTCATCCGGGAAAAGCCTGATCGCGAGGCCTGCTACAGGCATCAGGAGGAAGAGCTGGCTGCAAAGCGCAAGCCTGCACCTGCGAGCGACGAGAGCAAGACACTCGAAACGATGCGCCAGCTGCGGCAGGATGACGACGCGGTCTATCGCAGCATCAGCAACATCTGCCGCGGCTGCTGACCTTCAGCTTTTTGCGCCGCCCCAATTCGCCGCACGCTTCTCCGCGAATGAGGCCAGCCCTTCCGCTGCCTCGGCGCTCTGGCGCTTGAGCGAATGCAGCTGCACGAGCCGGGTGTAGGCGGCATCGTCCACGGCCATGCCGCCGAACGAGCTTTCCAGCGCGAGCTTCTTGGTTTCGGCCATCGCCTCGGGCCCGTTGGCGAGCAATTGCTCGACCACCTTGCTGCCTGCGGCCTCGAGTTCGGCGAGCGGCACCACCTCGTGGACGAGGCCGATGCGGCGGGCATCCTCGGCGCCGAAGCGCTCGCCGGTCAGCGCGTAACGGCGGACTTGCCGAACGCCGATGGCGTCGCAGAGCTGCGGGATGATGATCGCCGCGGTCAGGCCCCAGCGCACTTCGGTGATCGAGAACAGGGCGTTGTCCGCGGCGATCACGACATCGCAGGCCGCGATCACGCCGGTGCCGCCGCCAAAGCAGCCGCCCTGCACCAGCGCGACGGTCGGGATCGGCAGCGTGTTGAGCCGCTGCACGGCCTCGAAGGTGGCCCGCGACGCCGCCTCGTTCGCTTCGGCCGATTGCGGCCGCACGCCGTTGATCCATCTGAGGTCGGCGCCGGCCTGGAAATGCCTGCCGTTGCCCCTGAGCACGACGACGCGCAGGTTCGGCTTTCTGCCGAGATCGTCCATGGCCGCGAGCACGCCCGCGATCAGCGCGCCGTCATAGGCGTTGTTGACCTCCGGCCGGTTCAACGTGACGGTCGCAACCCCACGCTCATCGAGAGTCCACAGGACGGGGCTGGCAGTCATCGGCGATCCTCCGGTCGGTCTGTTTGCTGCGCACTATGACCGAGACGGCGCGTCCTGATCCATATCTTTCCGGCGTGGGGCGGCCGCGTCCATCGCATGGCGGCTTGTGTCATGCTGGTGCCGGGGCGACACCATAGGTACGGGACATCATCATGCGCATCTGCATTTTCGGCGCGGGCGCCGTCGGCAGCCACATTGCAGTACGGCTGGCGCGCGCCGGCCACGAGGTCAGCTGCGTGATGCGGGGGGCGCATCTGGAGGCGGCTCGCGCCAACGGGCTCAAGCTGCGCGTCGGCGATGCCGAGGTTTCCGCCAAGGTGAACGCCTCGGGCGACCCGGCCCAGCTCGGCCCGCAGGACGTGGTGATCTCGACGCTGAAGGCCACCGCGCTTCCGGGGCTGGTCGGCAGCATCAAGCCGTTGCTCCAGGACGACACCGCGATCGTGTTCGCGCAGAACGGCATTCCCTGGTGGTACGGCATCGGCCTGCCGCCGCGGCACCCGACGCCGCCGGACATTTCCTTCCTCGATCCCGGCGGACGCCTGCGCGCCTGCATCCCGAAGGAGCGCATCATCGGCGGCGTGATCTTCTCCTCCAACGAGGTGATCGCGCCGGGCGTGGTGCACAACCTCTCGCCGGAGCGCAATCGCGTCTTGATCGGGGAATGCGACGACCGCCATTGCGAGCGCATCACCAGGTTGCGCGGCATCTTCAATGACGCGCGGCTGGAATCGCCGCCGGTGGCCGAGATCCGCGAGGCGATCTGGTCAAAGCTGCTGACCAACATGTCGCTGTCGGTGCTGTGCCTGCTCACCGGCCAGACCGCGCGTGGCGTGCGCGACGACCCCGCCTTTGCGGAGGTGATTCCACGCATGCTGAGCGAGGCCAACGAGATCGCCCAGCACTTCATTCCCGAGGTCAAGCGCGTGACCCGCAGCGGCTCCGCCCCCAATCACAAGCCGTCGCTGCTCCAGGATTACGAGCTTGGCCGCGCCATGGAGATCGACGTGCTGGTAAGGGCGCCCCAAGCCTTCGCGCGCACCGCCGGCCTGTCGACGCCGACGCTCGACCTGATCGCCGCGCTGGCAATTCAGAAGGCGCGCGACAAGGGGCTTTATGCGGCGTGAAGTTCAGGCGAGTTGGTCGATCCAGGCGGCCAGCGTATCGAGCACTTCCGTCAGCGCGTCGTCATTGCTGCGGCCCGACTTTTTCAGGACCGCGAAGGAGTGATCGCCGCCTTCGACTTCATGCAGCGTCGCCCTCGCACCGAGCGTCTTGATCACGGGCCTGAGATGGCCGAGATCAGCAAGCCCGTCACGCGTGCCTTGCAGGAACAGCATGGGGATCGTGATACCGGCGAGGTGCTCGGCGCGCTCGCTCGACGGCTTCTTGTCGGCATGGAGGGGAAAGCCCAGGAAGGCGAGCCCTTTGACACCGGGCAGCGGTGCCTTCGACTGCGCCTGCGAGGTCATGCGCCCGCCGAACGACTTTCCGCCGGCAACGAGCTTCAATCCGGGACAGAGCCGCGCCGCCTCATCCACCGCCGCGCGGATGGCGGCGTGTGCGACGGCCGGCTGGTCTGGACGCCCCTGTTTCTTCTCCATGTAGGGAAAATTGAAGCGGAAGGTCGCGATGCCGCGGCGCGCGAGGCCCTCGGCGACCTTCTCCATGAAGGAGTGCCGCATGTCGGCCCCGGCGCCGTGCGCCAGCACGTAGCAGGCACGCGCATGGTCCGGCCGCGTCAGCACTGCCGAGACCGTGCCGATGCGCTCGATGTCGAGCTTGAGCTCGCGCGTCTCGACCAAGACTCACAATTCCCGAATGGATCGGGCCAATGGTACCTGCGCGACCGCGATCTGAAAACATGAAACTTCGCACGCTCGTCGCGGGCGTGCGCAGCTCGACGCGAGCGGAAGCCGTCAGCTCACCCGCCGTTCCCGGCCTTCCCAGAACGGCCTGCGCAGCTCGCGCTTCAGCACCTTGCCCGCGCCCGACAGCGGCAGCGGTGTCTCCGTGATCTCGATGCTGCGGGGACATTTGTAGCCCGCAATCAACGTCTTCGTGAATTCGATCAGCTCGCCGGCAGAAACCTCCACGCCGCTGCGGCTGACCACGACGGCATGGACCTGCTCTCCCCATTGCTCATTTGGAATTCCGATGACCGCGCATTGCAGCACCGACGGATGCTGCGCCAGCGCGTTCTCGACCTCGACCGAGTACACATTCTCGCCGCCCGAGATGATCATGTCCTTCACGCGGTCGACGACATAGATGAACCCGTCCTCGTCGATGTAGCCGCCGTCGCCCGTGTGCATCCAGCCGTCGACGACGGCGCGCGCGGTCTCCTCCGGCCGCTCCCAATAGCCCATCATCACGGTGTCGCCGCGCACCACGATCTCGCCGACGGACCCTGCCGGCACCGGCCGGTCGTTCTCGTCGACGATCCGCACCTCGCAGCCGAGCGTGGCACGGCCGGCACCGCGATGACGTCCCTTTCTCCGGCCCTCCCCGACATGCTCGCCGGGGTGCAGCAGCGTCGCGATCGGCGACAATTCGGTCATGCCATAAGCCTGGGTGAAGCGCACATGCGGCAGTGCGCGCGCGGCACGGTCCAGCACCGCCTCGCTGATCGGCGAGGCCCCGTAGATGATGTGCTTGAGCGAGGACAGGTCGTAGTTTCCGATCGCGGGGTGGTCGACGAACATCTGGATCATCGTGGGCACCAGCAGCACGTCGGTGACGCGCTCGTTCTGCATCGCCAGACATCACGCCTTCGGGGGTGAAGCCCTGGACGATCACGTTTGAGCCGCCGGAGAGCAGCAGCGAATACATCGCCGCCCCGTTGGCGAATTGGAACATCGGCGCCGCATGCAGGTAGGTCGTGCTCGCCGGAAACAGTCCTTCGCCGAGCGCATTGAGCGCGTTGGCCATCAGGTTCTGGTGGCTGAGCATCACGCCCTTGGAACGCCCGGTGGTGCCGCCGGTGTAGAAGATGCCGGCGAGATCCTCGCCCTTGCGCATGGCATCGGCGACCGGTGCGCTGCCCGCGACCAGATCCTCATAGCTCTCCATCCCCGCCGGCACCTCGCCGTCGTCCGCGTAGACCAGCTGCAGCCCCGGAAGCGCGCCGGCGAGTTGCGCGCCAACCTGTGCGAAGGCCTTGTCGACCAGCAGAACGGAGGCACGGCAGTCGCGCAGCGCATCCTCGTTTTCGAGGGCGCTCCAGCGGATGTTGAGCGGCACGATCACGCCGCCTGCCCAGCCGGTCGCCAGATAGAGCTCGAGGTAGCGGTCCGAGTTGAAGGACAGCACGGCGACGCGATCGCCGTCCCGGACGCCGCGCGTGCGCAGGCCGCCGGCCAGCCTGGCAACGCGTTCGCCGAGCTCGCCCCAGTTGCGGCGCCGCTGGCCATAGACGGTGGCCAGCCCCTTCGGATTGATCTGCAGCGCGCGCCGCAGCCCATGCGTGATGTTCATCGCGTTCCTCCTCCTGTGCGCTTCTTCCCTGTCGTCCCGCGCCCTGAGTTGCGCCGTTGCGGCGCCCTCGGCGTCTTCTTTGTCATCTGCTGCCGGCCCTCGGCCGCCAGGCCTTCCGTCAGCCGAACCGTGAACTCGTCGGCGATTTCGCTCGGCGACAGCCCGCCGTCACGGCGATACCAGTGGCCGATCCAGTTGAGCGCGCCCGCGATCGCGAACGCTGCAAGCTTCGGATCGCAGGGCCTGATCGAACCGTCGTCGACGCCCCCGGAGATATACTTCCGGAACGTGGCGTCGATGCGCTTCTTGGCGGCGCGCGCGACACCGGCGTTCCGTTCGGCCAGGTCGCGCAGATCGAAGCGCACCAGGCTCGCGCCGAAATCGGTCGCCATCAGCGCGGCATAGGCGTGCACCAGCTTGCGCAGCTTGGCGAGGCCAGAACCACCGCCCGCGTTGATCTCCGTGATGACGCTGTCGACGAGCTCGGCACCCATCGACCAGCATTCGAACAGGATCTCGTCCTTGCCCCGGAAGTAGTTATAGAGCGCGGGCTTGGTGATGTTCAGCCGCTCGGCGACCTCGTTCAGCGTCACGCGATGATAGCCTTGCTCCAGGAACAGCTGCACGGCGGCGCGCAGCACCGCCTCGCGCTTCTCGTCGCGGGCGCGGCGGCGACTCTCGAACGGCAGCCAGGGCGAAGGCGGCGATGAGGGCGGAGCGGGTGGCGCTGCATCCATGCTGGATCGGTTGACTCCGGAGGACATCGACCGATATGTTACCCATGGGTAAGACAAAGTCCAATGGGTAATTTATTCGGAGGAAGCCATGTCTGACGTCATCGTCGCAGGGGTCGGCATGATCCCCTTCGCCAAGCCCGGCGCCAGCGCGCCCTATCACGAGATGGGGACGGAAGCGGCCAAGCTGGCGCTCGCCGACGCAGGTCTCGGTTACGAGAAGGTCGAGCAGGCCTATGCCGGATACGTCTACGGCGATTCCACCTGCGGGCAGCGCGCGCTCTACCATGTCGGGATGACCGGCATCCCCATCGTCAACGTCAACAACAACTGCTCGACCGGCTCGACCGCGCTGTTCATGGCGCGGCAGATGATCGCGAGCGGCGCGCTCGACTGCGTGCTGGCGGTCGGCTTCGAGCAGATGAAGCCCGGCGCACTCGGCAGCGTCTACACCGATCGCCCGAGCGCGTTCGAGGAATTCGACGCGGCTGCGGACCAGCTGATCGACGCCCCCGGCATTCCGCTGGCGTTGCGCTATTTCGGCGGCGCCGGGCTCAGCCACATGAAGAAATACGGCACCCCGCTCGACGCCTTCGCCAAAGTGCGCGCCAAGGCGAGCCGTCATGCCAGGAACAACCCGCTCGCGCTCTTCCGCAAGGAAGTCACGGCCGACGACGTGATGAACGACCAGGTGATCTGGCCGGGGGTGATGACGCGCATGATGGCGTGCCCGCCGACCTGCGGCGGCGCCGCCGCCGTGCTGGTGTCCGAGCGCTTCGCGGACAAGCACGGCATCGGCAAGCAGGTGCGCATCGCGGCGCAGGCCATGACCACCGACACGCCCTCGACCTTCAAGGCCGGCGACATGATGCAACTGGTCGGCTACGACATGGCCAAAGAGGCGGCAAGCCGGGTTTATGAAAGCGCCGGCATCGGGCCCGACGATCTCGACGTCGTCGAGCTGCACGACTGCTTTGCCCACAACGAGCTCATCACCTACGAGGCGCTCGGCCTCTGCGGCGAGGGCGAAGCCGGCAAGTTCATCAATGACGGCGACAACACCTATGGCGGCCGGATCGTGACCAATCCATCCGGCGGATTGCTGTCGAAGGGACATCCGCTCGGCGCCACCGGACTTGCGCAGTGCTACGAGCTGACGCGGCAGTTGCGCGGCACGGCAGGTCCCACGCAGGTCGAAGGTGCGAAGGTCGCGCTCCAGCACAATCTGGGCCTCGGCGGCGCCTGCGTCGTCACGCTCTACCAGCGGCACTGATCTCCGCCATGGTCGATCAGTCCGCCGTAGGGCGCAGCTTTACGCCCGTCACCGCGCGCGTGGAGCCGGGCCGTCTTCGCTACTTCCTCAAGACGCTGGATGAACGGAATCCGGTCTACCGCGACGCGGATGCTGCACGCGCGGCCGGATTTGCCGGCACGCCGGTGCCGCCAACCTATTTGTTCTGCCTGGAGATGATGGACGCCGAGGACCCGTTCGAAATGTTCGCCTCGCTCGGCATCGACCTCGGCCGCGTGCTGCATGGCGAGCAGAGCTTCGTCTATCACGCGCCGGTTCTGGTCGGCGACACCCTGACGTTCCGGCCGTGCGTGACCAGCGAGACGGAGAAGAAGGGCGGCGCGATGACGCTGATCGGCATTCGATGCGAGGTGACCAACCAGGACGGCGTGCATGTCGCCGATACCGCGCGCACGATCGTCGTCCGCAACAAGGTGACGTCGTGATGGTATCCGCAGACATCAAGGCCGGCGACCGCATCGTCCACAAGGTCTTTCCGCCGATCACCCGTCACACGCTCGCGCTCTATTGCGGCGCATCGGGCGATCACAATCCGATCCACGTCGATATCGACTTTGCCAAGACGGCCGGATTTCCTGACGTGTTCGCCCACGGCATGCTGGTCATGGCCTATCTCGGGCAGGCGCTGACGGACGTAGTGCCGCCGTCGAAGCTCCGCAGCTTCGCGACCAGGTTCGTGGCGATCACCCAGCTCGGCGCCAAGCTGACTTGCGAAGGCACCGTGACCGAGCTCTTCGCCGAGGATGGCGAGCGCCGCGCACGGCTCGCGCTCACCACCAGGGACGATCGCGGCGAGGTCAAGCTCGAAGGCAGCGCAATCGTCGCGCTGTAACGGCAAAGGGACTCATTCGAATGGCAAAACTGCAGGGAAAGGTCGCGCTCGTCACCGGCTCGGGCCGCGGCATCGGGCGCGCGATCGCGCTCAAACTCGCGCACGAGGGCGCCAGGGTCGTCGTCAATGATCTCGATGCCGAGCCCGGCAACGCCGTGGCCGCGGAGATCAAGACGCTCGGCGGCGACGCCGTCGCAGTGAACGGCAGCGTCTCGGAAATGGGTTTCGCCGACCGTTTCGTCGGCGCCGCGCTGGACAAGCTCGGCGGGCTCGACATCATCGTCAACAATGCCGGCTACACCTGGGACTCCACCATCCAGAAGATGACGGACGAGCAGTTTCAGGCCATGCTCGACGTCCATCTCGTCGCGCCGTTCCGGATCCTGCGCGCGGCCGCCGAGCCGATCCGCGTCTTTGCCAGGAAGGAAGCCGAGGAGGGGCGCGAGGTGTTCCGCAAGGTCGTGAACATCTCCTCGATCGCTGGCCTCTACGGTAACGCCGGACAGGCAAGCTATTCCTCGGCCAAGGCCTCGCTGATCGGGTTGACCCGAACCATGTGCAAGGAGTGGGGCCGCTACAAGGTCAACGTCAATTGCGTCGCCTTCGGCCTCATCAACACCCGTCTGACCCAGCCGATCGAGGCGCAGCAGAGGACCATCGACGTCGCCGGCCGCGACATCAAGGTGGGCGTGCAGCCGCACATGCTGGAGGCCATGTCGCGGATGATCCCGCTCGGCCGCGGCGGCACGCCGGAAGAGGCAGCCGACGCCGTCTATCTGTTCTGCAGCCCGGAATCCAATTATATCAGCGGCCAGGTGGTCGTCGCCGGCGGCGGCCTGATTGTCTGAGAGCGAGGCGCTGATGCAATACCGATCATCGTGGATGACCGAAGAGCTGGACACGTTCCGCGACCAGTTCCGGAAATATCTCGCCAAGGACCTGGCGCCGCATGCCGAGAAATGGCGCGAGCAGAAGATGGTCGACCGCTTCGCCTGGCGCGGGCTCGGCGAGATGGGCGCGCTGCTGGCGAGCGTGCCGGAGGAATATGGCGGCCTGGGTGCCACCTTCGCCTATGACGCAGCGGTGCTGGAAGACCTCGAAAGCACGGTGCCGGAGATGACGACCGGCGTCTCCGTGCACAGCGCCATCGTCGCGCATTACATCCTCAACTACGGCTCGGAGGAGCAGAAGAAGCGCTGGCTGCCGAAGATGGCCTCGGGCGAGATGGTCGGCGCCATCGCCATGACCGAGCCCGGCACCGGCTCGGACCTCCAGGCCGTCAAGACCACGGCGAAGAAGCAGGGCAATTCCTACGTCATCAATGGCCAGAAGACGTTCATCACCAACGGCCAGGCCGCCGATCTCGTCATCGTGGTCGCGCGCACCGGCGAAGCCGGCGCCAAGGGCATCTCGCTGATCGTGGTCGAGACCGCGGGTGCCGACGGCTACAAGCGCGGGCGCAACCTCGACAAGATCGGCCTGCATGCGTCCGATACGTCGGAACTGTTCTTCGACAACGTCACCGTGCCGCCGGACAACCTGCTCGGCAAGGAAGAGGGCCAGGGCTTTGTCCAGCTGATGCAGCAATTGCCGCAGGAGCGCCTCGCGCTCGCGGTCGGCGCCGTGGCCTCGATGGAGCGCGCGGTCAAGCTCACCACCGATTACACCAAGGAGCGCAAGGCGTTCGGCAAGCCGCTGATGGATTTCCAGAACACCGCCTTCACGCTGGCCGAGCGCAAGACCGAAGCGATGATCGCGCGTGTCTTTGTCGACTGGTGCATCGAGCGCCTGATCGCAAAAGATCTCGACACGGTCACGGCCTCGATGGCGAAATACTGGTGCTCGGAGAAGCAGGTCGAGACCGCTGACGAATGCCTGCAACTGTTCGGTGGCTACGGCTACATGCAGGAATACCCGATCTCGCGAATCTTCATCGATTCCCGCATCCAGAAGATCTATGGCGGCACCAACGAGATCATGAAGCTGTTGATCGCGAGATCGCTGTAGATCATCGCGCACGCCAGTCGCGCGGGCGGCAGCCGAAGCGCTGCTTGAAACGCCGCGTGAAGTGGGAGAGGTCCGAAAAGCCCCAGTCGAACGCGATTGCGCCGATCGCACGGTCCGCCATTGCGGGATCCCCGAGATCCCTGGCCGCGCCGTCGAGCCGGTGGTCGATGACGTAATCGGTGAAGCTGGAGCCTGATCGCGCCAGCAGCTTGTGGACGTAGCGTTCGCTGATGCCGACGGCCTCGGCGACATCGGCAACCGCAAGGCCGGGCTCGCGGAGCCGCCGGTGGATGGCGCGCTTCAGCGACAGCGTGGTTGCATCGGCAAGACTCTCGGACTCCGCAGCGCCTGCCCGGCTGCGCCGCGACAGGCTCACGGCGACCAACTCGATCAGAACCCGGAACAGCCGCACGCCCTCGTCTTCGGTCATGCGCAGCGCGCCGTCGCTGAGCGTGCGCGCGGTCTCCACGATGAGATGGCCGACGAAGGGATCGTCGGAGACGCGCGCTGCGCCGACGTCGAAGGAGGCCGGCAGGCGCTCGCGCAAGGCTTCTGCCGGCACCCACAACGAGGCAACGCGCAATTGTGGTCCGCGGTCGTGCAGGAGCGCGAACTGCCGATCGCTATCGAAGATGCCGACCTGTCCCGGCGAAAGGCTGATCTCGCGATCATCCTGCTGGATGCGACAGCGGCCCCCCAGCTTCAGGTTGAGGTAGAAGCAACTGCGGTCCGATGCCGCGATGTCGGCCGCAGAGCGCCGCACCACGTGTTCGGGAAAGCTGACGCGGTTGATCGCAGCATCGCCGAGGCGGACGTGCTCGACGCTGGCCGGAAAGCCGGCTGCGGCCGCCGGCTCCGGCGTCAGATTCATGAAGGCCTGGCAGATCGCCTCGCGATAATAGGAGAATTGCTCGGTGGGCCGCACGCCCGCAGTATTCCAGGCCGATCGACGTGACGGAATGGCGCGCTCGATCTGCTGCATCGGTTCACTCCGAGACCAATCCGGTTCACTCACAGCCAAGCAACGAATTCGTGACCGGTCCAGATTTGCCGCGCGGCCACGCTGCCCAGCCAAGGCCATTATGCGCCGATCTAATCACACCCTCAGGAGGAGTCACAACATGTCGACCTACGTTCTCGTCCACGGCGCCTGGCACACCGGCGCCGAATTCGAGCCTGTCGCCGCACCCATTCGTGCGGCCGGCCATCAGGTCCATACCCCCACCATCAAGGGCAACCGCCCGGGCGATGCCAAGACGACCGGGCTGAAGGAGGCGATCCAGTCGATCGCCGACTATCTCGCCGAAAGAAATCTCAAGGACGTCATCCTGCTGGGCCATTCCTATGGCGGCATGATCATCACCGGCGTCGCCGACCTCGCGCCCGAGCGCATCCGCCGCCTGGTCTACTGGAATGCCTTCGTGCCCAACAATGGCGAATGCCTCAATGACATGGTGCCGCCGCACTATCTCGGGCTGTTCGACGCGATCGCGGCCGAGCGCGGCGACGGCTCGGTGGTCTTGCCCTTCCCGATCTGGCGCGAAGCCTTCATCAACGATGCCGATATCGAACTGGCGCAGCGCGCCTACGACGTCCTCAATCCGCATCCGCTGGCGACCTTCACCGACAAGATCGCGCTCAAGACCAATCCGGCGGAGATGCCGCTGGCCAAATCCTACATCAACTGCACCGAAGACACCGCGATGCCGCACAGCCATGGCTGGCATCCGCGTCTGTCGGAGAAGCTCGGCCTGTTCCGCCTGGTGCAGGTGCCGGGAAGCCATGAGCTGTGCTTCTCCGATCCGGCGCGGCTCGCCAGGGCGATCATGGAGGCAGGCCGCGACTGACAGCCCGCCCTGATGCACCTCTCGATCGTGGGCCGCTCAATTCGGATGCCACCAGCGGCCGCCGATGACGACGCCCTCGGAGACGATCTTGCGATCCCCGATCAGGTGCTCGCCGACAACGTCCTCATAGTCGAACTGGCCCTGCCTCACCGAGATCAGCGTGGCGTCGCCGACGCTGCCCGGCTTGAGGCTGCCGAGCTCGGGGCGGCGCAGCGCCATCGCCGCGTTCACGGTCGAGGCCGCGATCACGTCCGGCAGCTCCATGCCCATGCACAGGAACTTCGACATGGTCGTGACCTGGTCGTAGGCCGGGCCGTCGATGCAGAGCTGGTGGATGTCGGAGGAGATGGTGTCGGGATAGAAGCCGTTGGCGAGCATCGCGCGCGCGGTCTTGAAGGCGAACGAGCCCTTGCCGTGGCCGATGTCGAACAGCACGCCGCGCTCGCGCGCATCCAGCACCGCCTTCTTCACCGTGCCCTGCGCGGTCGCGGGCGTGTTTGGGAAGGGACGGAACGCGTGGGTCAGCACGTCGCCGGGCCGCAGGCGAGCCAGCACCTCCTCGTAGCTCGGCGGCGGGTGGTCGATATGCGCCATCAGCGGCATGCCGACCTCGTTCGCAACCTCCAGCGCGATATCGAGCGGCACCGCCCCCGACGTGCCCGATGAGTGCAATCCCACGCGCACCTTGATGCCGACGATGAGGTCGCGATTGGCATCGGCCACCTTGGCCGCCTCGATCGGATTCATCAGCCGCAGTTCCTCGCTCTCGCCGACCATGATCCGGTGCGAGAAGCCGAAGATGCCGGCGTGCGAGACGTGCAAGTAAGCGAGGATGCGAACCTGGCTCGGCTCGATGACGTGCTTGCGGAAGCCGGCGAAATTGCCGGGACCGGCGCTGCCGGTGTCCACCGCCGTGGTGACGCCGGAGAGGCGGCAAAATTCCTCGGCATCGATGCCGAGCGAGGTGCCGCCCCAATAGACATGGGTGTGCAGATCGATCAGCCCCGGCGTCACGATGAACTGTGAGACGTCGCGCACCTCGGTGCCCGGATCGGCCTTGAGCCCGCTGCCGACCGCCGCGACCTTGCCGCCGGCAAAGGCGACGTCGGTCACGGCATCGAGCTTCTGCGAGGGGTCGACCACGCGGCCCCCGCGCAGGATGAGGTCGAAAGGCATCATGGTCTCCTGATGTGGCGAGGTCTGGCCAGTGGCGTGCGGGGGCAGGCTGAAAGGGGCCCTTCAGCCCCACTTGCTTGCGGGCATTCTGCTAGCAATTTTCGCGCCGCATTGGCAAATCCGGACGGGAGGCTGGCCGCGCGGCGACATCACCGGCGAACGGGTAGCCGGACCTTCTTCCACTCCTCGAAGTCTCCCTGCACGGCCACGGCTGCCCGCTTTGCGGCGTCTTGTAGCCAGCCGTCATCCTTCTGCTTACGGAGATGACGCTCGATCTGCTTTTTGTCGTCACGTTTCGCGGCGTGAACCGCCCCGAGGTCGAAACCCATGGCCCACAACAGGTCGAGCCTGAGCCGCACGCCGGTGCGATCACCCAGATCGATCTTGCGCTGGTCGGGCGCAATGCGCCGGACGATGTAGCGGTCGACCAAATCGAGATGCGGATCCGGCGCGCGGAACGGGCCGCGTGCGAGCTCTAGAAACTTCGGCTCGTCCCTGTTGCCGTGCGCCCAATCCCAAGCGGAAGGCACCAACGCCTTGGCTTCCCTGACGACCTGACCACCGGCCCATGCCGCGATCGCGACATAGCGCGGCCGGCCGAGGCTGCCGCCGCCCTTCCGGAGCGAGGCGAAGCGCTTCAACTTGGCACCCTTGGGCAGGCTCGTCTCGAGCATGGAAGCTACTTCGGGTGGCGGGTTCTTCACTTCCCGATAGTGCTTCACCTCGTGCCAAAAATCCCGTCGCTCTTCGTCGGAGCAGGCGACGTAGGGCCGCATCCAGCTCTCCTGCTCATCGAGCAGCCGCGGCGCCGGCTTCGCCAGACCCTCCTGATAGCCTTCGAGGATCACCTTGGCCGCACGCGATTGTCGACCTGCGACTTCGCCAGCCGCGCGCTGGTCGCAAGGCGAACGAGATCGAACGGATAGGGAATGACTGCCGCCTCGTCGAAATCGTTGATGCCCCACACCAGGCGCCCTTCGGCATCGCGCCAAGTGCCGTAATTTTCGATGTGCATGTCGCCGACCGACAGCACGGCGGGCGCATCCTTCAACTTGGGACAGAGCTTCTCGATCCGCTGCGCCCAGCGAAAGAACGTCGCGCGCAGGAACGTGAACGCATCCTTCTGCATCCGCTCGTGCTTGTGGGCGAGGTCCGCCTCGACAACGTCGCATTGTTTACGCAGCCAGTGCTCGAAGGCCGCATTGTCGCGCTGAAAAGTCATCCGGTGCAAACCACTGGTATCGGCGAGCCGGCGCTGATCCCAGACGCGCCCTCGAATCAATCTTCAGCTGCATCAACAATCAACTGATGCTCAGACGCGAAATGCTATAATCAAATAAGCAGCGGCGCAATTGTCGGCACCTGGGCCGACATCGCGCAGCCCTCGGGAGAGCGACAAACGAGACGAAGCCGGACAAGGAAATGGCGATCCCGGGATGACTCGAACATCCGACCTACGGTTTAGGAAACCGCCGCTCTATCCGGCTGAGCTACGGGACCGCGGAACCCGTGGGTACGGGTTCGATCCCGTCATAGCAGAGCAAAATGCGGTTCGCCAGCCGTCAGGCGGGCCAAGCCATCGTCAACCTGAACAGGGCGGCTATACAATCGCTTCCAGGCCCCTCTCGGCGGAGCAGCCCACATGATCGAGAGCATCAGCGCCATCACGCTCGGCACCCATGACATGGCGCGCGCCGTGGATTTCTACCGCTCGCTCGGGTTCGAGCTTCTCTATGGCGGCGAGGCCGCGGCATTCACGAGCTTTCGCGCCGGCAACGGCTATCTCAACCTGACGGTGCAGCCGGACGACAAGCGCTGGTCCTGGTGGGGCCGCGTCATCTTCCATGTCGCCGACGTGGACGCGACCTATCAGCGGGCGCGCGCTGCGGGATGGCAGCCGTCGACCACGCCCCGTGATGCCGAATGGGGTGAGCGCTACTTCCATCTCACCGACCCCGACGGCCATGAGCTCAGTTTCGCACGGCCGTTGTCCTGACCGAATAAGTCGCATCTGCTGACGTTCCAACGCGCAGGTAGCGCTGTCTCAGCCGCCGTGGCAAACTCGGCGCGGTTTCCTCAGTTCTAACCAGGGAGGACGACCATGGTAACCTATGTTGTGCTGGGAAACTTCACGGATCAGGGAGCCCGCAACGTCAAGGACTCGCCGAAGCGGGCCGACGCCTTCAAGGAGATGGCCAGATCGTTCGGCGTGACTGTGAAAGAGATCGTCTGGACGCAGGGACGATATGACGTTGTGACCGTTCTCGAGGCTCCAGATGAGGCTGCCGCGATGTCGCTCAGCCTTAGTTCGGCAATGTCCGCACCGAAACGCTGCGCGCGTTTTCGGCAGCGGATATGACAAAGATCGTCGGCAAGATGCTCTGACGCTCAGGCCCGCGCGAGCGCACCGGACCTGACATCGGACCTGGGATGGCAATCCCGGGCATGGTCTCTCATGCCCTGATATTGTTGTCCCGCACCACCTTGCCCCAATAGGCGACCTGCTTGTCGAAGAAGGCCTTGAAGGCGGCGCCGTCCTGGAGCAGCAGCGTCATGTGCTGGGTGTCCTTGAGCTGGGTGGCGGTCGCGGGCTCGCTCAGGATCTCCTTGGAGGCCGTCGCCATGGCCGCGACGATATCGGGCGGCGTGCCTGCGGGGGCGAAGATGCCCCACCAGGCGAGCGTCTCGAAATCGGGGAAGCCGGCCTCGATCGCGGTCTGAGTATCAGGCAGCGCCGGCAACCGCTCGCGGCCGAGCTGCAGGATCGGACGCAGCATGTTGGTGCCGAGCTGGGCGGCGACCAGCGCGGCCGATCCCGCGATCAGGTCCACATGGCCGCCGAGCACATCGTTCATCGCAGGGCCACCGCCGCGATAGGGCACGTGCATGATCTCGACCCCGGCCTTGCTGCCGAGCACGGTCATGGCGAGATGGCCGAGCGTACCGATGCCGACCGAGGCATATTTCACCGCGCCCGGCGTCGCCTTGCAGGCCGCGACCACGTCGGCAAAACTCTTGTAGGGACGGCCGGCGCCCGCCGCGATCACGTAAGGCGCGGTGCCGATGAGCAGCACCGGCATCAGCTCGCGCTCGACATCGACCGGCGGCTTGTCGAGGATGGCCGGGATCACCGCATGGGAATCGAACGTCACCAGGAAGGTCGAGCCGTCCGCCGGGCTCTTGGCGACCTGCGCCGCGCCGAGCGCGCCGGCCGCGCCCGACTTGTTCTCGACCACGACAATGCGGTTGAGCTTGGTCTGCAGATTGCTCTGCAGCAGCCGCGCCATGGCGTCGGTCGATCCGCCCGGCGGGAACGGCACGACCAGCGTGATCTTTCCGGCCTGTGCCGCCGCTGGCGCCACTGCGAGAATGGCGGGCGCAGCCAGGAATGTGCGTCTTGTGATCGTCATGGTCCCCTCCCTGTGATTCTTGCGCCCGGCTTTTTTGCTCTTTGGCGCTCGAGCATGATCCGGAAAAGCTAGCGGCTTTCCGGAAAGATCATGCTCCAGATAAATACCTGAAGCGCGAAGCGCTTCAGGTCGTTCCGAAACCCGACCCTGGTTTTCTGTATTCTGGCCGAGGCGGACTGAAGATGTCCAGCACGCGGGCGCCGTCGGGGCCGGCGCGCATGGTGTGCGGCACGTGGCCGGGCGTGCGCCAGAAATCGCCCTTCTTCACCGGGATCTCCTCGTCGCCCTGGACGCGGATGGCGGAGCCGTCGAGCAGCACGCCCCATTGCTCCTCGGGGTGATGATGCAGCGTGCCTTGCGCATGCGGCGCCAGCGTCACCACCGAGAGCATCGCCTGCTCGCCGGAGAAGATGCGCGTGGTCACTCCGCTGGCGAGCTCGCGGAAGAGGCCGTCGCTGGGATCGTCGATGTTGTGGAATTCGTCCTTCTGGCTCACGGCATCCTCCCCTTCGTTCTCGTCTGATCAGGACTTTCCATAAGAGCCCTGGTAGCGGCCCTCGCGGATCGCCTTCAGCGTCTCCTCCTCGCGCGCGACCTGGGCGCGCACCGCTTCCAGCAGCGCGGCGGCGCCGGCGGCGGGAAACGACACCACGCCGTCCTCGTCGCCGACCACGATGTCGCCGGGCGAGATCACGCTGCCGCCGACGGTGACCGGCACGTTGATCTCGCCGGGGCCGTTCTTGTAGGGACCACGATGGATCACAGCGCGCGCATAGCAGGGAAAATTGTCGGCCGCGAAAGCCGCGACGTCGCGGATCGCGCCGTCGATGACATAGCCTTCGGCTTTGCGACACTGCGCGATGTTCTTCATGATCTCGCCGACCAGCGCCCGCGTCTCGTCGCCGCCGCCGTCGACCACGATGACGTCACCCGGGCCGACCAGGTCGAGCGCGCGGTGGATGGCGAGATTGTCGCCGGGCCGGGTACGCACGGTGAAGGCCGTTCCCACCAGCTTGCCGCCGCGATGATACGGCCTTAGCCCCACCGCGCCCGGCAGCCGGGCGAGATTGTCAGAGATCACCGAGGTCGGCGCGTCCCTGAAACCTTCGATGATATCGGCCGGCGGCTTCGGCACGCTGCTCGCTGCAATGGTGATCGTCATGTCAGTCCTTCCGTGTTTGTCTTACTCGACGTGCGCCCGCGCCTTCGCCGGCCAGATCCGGAAGGCGCGTCCCTCCTTCATCCACGCCGCGCGCTCATCGCGCAACAGCGTGCGGCGGACTTTACCGGAATCATCGCGCGGCGGAGCGCCGACGAACTCGAAGCTTTCGGGGTGCTTGTAGCGGCTGAGCCGGTCTTTCAAAAACTCCGCCATGCCGTCGGCGATGGCCTGGCCGTCGGCATCCAGCTCCGGTTCGATGATGGCATGCACACGCTGGCCCAATTCCGGATCGGGCAGTCCCACCACGACGCAGGAGCGCACGCCGGGGCAGGCGGAGACCGCGGCCTCGACCTCGGCCGGATAGATGTTGGCGCCGCCGCGCAAAACCATGTCGGCGAGGCGGTCGCCGAGATAGAGATAGCCTTCCGCATCCAGCCTGCCGATATCGCCGAGCGACTCCCAGCCGTCGGCACGGCGTTTCGGCTCGGCACCGAGATAGTGATAGGTGGCGTCCTTGCCGTCATTGTTGAGGAAGTAGATCTCGCCGGTTTCCCCCGGCGCAACATCGTTGCCGTCCTCGCCGATGATGCGAAGCTTCGCCATGTCGCCGATCTTGCCGACCGAGCCCTTGTGCGTCAGCCATTCCGTACCGGAGATGATGCAGGCGCCCTGGCGCTCGGTGCCGCCATAGAGCTCCCAGATCCGCTCGGGCCCGAGCCAGGCGATCCAGTTCTCCTTCAGCCAGGGCGGCATCGGCGCGGCCATGTGGAAGACCGTCTCCAGGCTCGACACATCGTAGGCGTTGCGCACGTTGTCCGGCAGCGCCCAGATCCGGTGCATCATGGTCGGCACGAAATTGACCCATTGCACGCGCTCGCGTTCGATCTGGCGCAGCGTCTCCTCGGCGTCGAACTTGGTAAGGCCGGTGAGCTTGCCGCCGACGAACAGGGCGTAATGCGACACGATGAACGGCGCATTGTGATAGAGCGGGCCGGGATTGAGCAGCGAAACCCCGAAGGGGATGTTGAGCGGCGGCGCGGCGACCGTGTCGGTCACCGCCGGCTGATGATCGAGGATCACCTTGGGTCGGCCGGTCGAGCCGCCTGAGGTCATCGCTTTCCAATAGCGTGCCACCGGCGCATTGAGCGGCTCGTCCGAGAAACCTTCCGGCACGAAGTCCGCAGGCAGCCGGTTCGGCGCATTCCAGTCGGCCTCGCCGCCGACCACAAGCGCCGGCTTCAGAATGTCGAGCACCGCGGCGGCTTCGCCGCGCGGCAGCCGCCATGACAGCGAGGTCGGCGTCGCCCCGCACTTCCATACCGCAAAGGAGGTCTCGAAGAACGTGTTGCCGTTCGGCAAGCCGATCGCCACGAAATCGCCGGGCTTGACGCCCCTGGCCGCGAACGCCCGGGCGCGCCGGTTGGCGCCACGCTCAAGCTCGTCCCAGGTCAGCGTGTCCTGCCCGTGACGGATGGCGATCGTGCCATGCGGTTTGCGTTCAGCGTACCAGCGCGGCACGTCGGACAGGGGCAGCAGCATCAGGCGTTTCCACTTCGTCTTCTTGGCGACGCCTCGGGAGTGAGGCGCTCACGACATGAGTGTAACAGTCTGCCGGCAGGGCGCTGTGACTCCCGCGCCACGTCAAGCACAAAATGTCAGCATTGCAGACATGAAATTCCCAAGTTCCATGGGTGACAAGGCGGCGATAAAGGGGCAAAAATCGGTCTCGACTCAGTTCGGGTTGAGTCCTGCAAGGAATGCTCTCGTAGAATGTCGGCCGTGGCTACATCGCGTCGTGCGGCGCTGCTTCTTGTGACCGCAGCAGGGTCTCTCCTGCTGATGCATGCGCATGCCGAGGCGCAATGGTGGAAACGCTCGCCGGTCGATTTCGAGGAATGCGCCGACGCCGCCGAGAAGGCCGCAACCAAATCCGAGAAGACCTCCGCGCTTGCCGATTGCAACGCCAAGTTTGCCGGCCGCCGCAAGCCGGGCGGCGGCTATTCCTATTACGACTTCCTTCAGGATCGCACCTTCGACATCGCCGGCCCCAATCCGACGCCGGAGGAACAGAAGAAGATCGACGAAGCCTACACCGCCTATCTCGCCAGTCAGCGCCGCAGCAATGAAGCGGCCCAGGCCACCGCTCGCCAGCAGCGCGAGCAGCAAGAGCAACTGGTGCAGCAGCTTCAGCAGGTTGCACTGCGAACCGAAGTCGAGCGCGTGCCTATTCCGGTCGAGCGGCCGAAGGTCCAGCAGGCCGCAGGCCCGAGGCCGAAGGGCGCGCCCTGCACCAAGGGCTCGTTCTCCTGCGAATGGCCGCGGCTATCGGAAAGCTTGAACGATCTGAAGAAGCTGTTCACCCCGACCCCGAGCAAGCCCGCGAAGAAGGGCTGAGCCGAGACAGCGTCATTTCCGGATTCAGCGTGGAGCCTCAGTTCGTGTGCTTCTTCTTGCCGCGCTTCGGCTTGACCGCGGGCGCAGGCGCGGGCTCCGTTATGGCCATCGAACCACCCAACTCCTTACGGCTCTCCTGCAATCGCCTGTCATAGCCGGGCGAGTTCATGACCGTCGGTGGCCTGGCGTAGGCGAGCGTCGATGCGGCGCAAAGCGCGGCCAGTGCAAGCCCGATCATCAAACCACGCTTCATCGCGTTCCTCCTTCGCACTCACGCCGATCCGCGAATCTGCTGCGGCGTCAGCCGCGGCGGGCCGTTGCCGGCCGTCTCAGCCTCCTTGATCAGCGCAACAATGCGGCGCATCAGCGGCACGCTGACATTGTTCCGCTCGGCGAGCGCGATGACCGCGCCCTGGAGATAGTCGATCTCGGTCCTGCGGCCCTGCTTCAGATCCTGCCACATCGAGGAGCGCGCCTCGGGATCGATCTTCATCGTGCGTCCCAGGATCGCTTTGAAGATCGCATCGGGCAGCCGCAGCAAGGCCGGAGACCACCTCATCGGGATCGGCGTCGCCGAGACCGGCGTGATGCCGGCCGCCTTCAGCGCGGCGAGCCCCTCGGCCATCTGGTCGGCGAACAATCTGCGCCAGTCGCGGTTCGCCAGTTGCGCGGCGAGCGGCAAGTCCGACAACGCGCTGAGCGCATTGTTCAGATTGATGATCAGCTTGCCCCATTGCACCCCGGTGATGTCGCCGCTCGCGCGCATCGTGAGGCCGGCGACCGAGAGCTTCCCGGCCGTGTTCTCCGCATCCTCCCCAATATGAATGTCGCCGGAGGTCGAGCGATGGAAGCGGCCCTCGCCCATCGCGATCACGTTGAACGGCACCATGCCGGCCAGCACGCGGCGGCCGCCGAGCCGCTCGCGCAGCACGGCGACGTTGCCGACGCCGTTCTGAAGCGAGACGATGACGGCATCCTCAGGCGCATGCTGCGCGATCTGCTCGGCAACAGCGGCGGTGTCGGCGCTCTTCACCGTCAGCACGACGCCTGCGCTGTGGAAGATCGAGGGATCCTCCGATAGCGCCAGTTGCCCCGCGCCAAGCCTCTTCTCGGAGCCGTCGAAATCGGTCAGAAGCAGGCCGAACCGTTCGATCTCGGTCTTCACCCGCGGCCGCACCAGGAGCGCGACGCGGCGGCCGGCGGCCGCCAGCATGCCGCCGACGAAACAGCCGATGGCGCCCGCGCCGGCGACTACGATCGGTCGATTTGTCATAACCTCGCCTTGCTCAACCTGAACGGCCCGCCTTCGATAGCAGAGGCCAGGCCGGCAACCAATCGCGGTGCATCCGACTTGTAACGGTCATGCGTGCCCCATATGTTTTCGCCCCGGGGGCAGTCAGCGGCGAGCGCTCGCCGAACCAGACGCCAAAGGAGAGCACCATGGGTCTACTCGACGTCCTCAATGGCATGCAGAACGGCCCGCGCGGCCCGAGCACACCGAGCTCCGAGAAATCCTCCGGCGGCATGTCGCCGATGACCATGGCGCTGCTCGGCCTGCTCGCCTGGAAGGCATTCAAGCATTTGACGGCAGGCCAGCCCGGCGCGGCGCCTGCCCCGCAGCCGCGGTCGCCGCTGCCGCCTCCGACGCAGGCGAATGCGGGCGGCCCCGGCGGCGGTCTCGGCGATTTGCTCAAAGGTGGCCTCGGCGGCCTGCTTGCGGGCGGCGCGGCCGGCACCGTGCTCAGCGGTGGGCTCGGCGATCTCCTCAACCAGCTCCAGCAGAGCGGCCAGGGCGAAGCCGCGAATTCCTGGGTCGGCAGGGGCGAGAACAAGCCGATCGCACCCGGCGATCTCGCCAGCGCACTCGGCGCCGACCAGATCGACAGCCTGTCCGCCCAGAGCGGCCTGTCACGCGAGGAACTGCTCTCCGGCCTCAGCCAATATCTGCCGCAGGTGATCGACCATCTGACGCCGGACGGACGGCTGCCGACCGAGAACGAAATCTCGGGCCGAATCTGAAGTTCTTGGTCTGAGCATGATCTATCCGGAGAACCGCGACACACTTCTCCGGATCATGCTCGAAGCGTTCTCGGGAAGGGGAGCACACTCATGAGCATGGGCGGCCTGCTGTGGATCATTGTCGTCGGCTTCGTCGCCGGCCTCATCGCGCGCTGGCTGGCGCCGGGACCGAACAGTCCGAGCGGCTTCATCCTCACAACCATCCTCGGCATCGCCGGCGCATTTCTGGCGACCTTCGTCGGCCAGGCCATCGGCCATTACAGCCCCGACCAGGGCGCTGGCTTCATCATGGCCACGATCGGCGCGGTGGTGGTGCTGTTCATCTGGCACCGGCTGGTGGCGAGCGGCGTGATCAAGGGGTAGTGGCTCGAAGCGCAAAGAGACGGCAGACTGTCTCCACATCGTCATGCCCGGGCTTGACCCGGGCATCCACGTCTTTCAATCCGCACGGCAACGCGTGGATGGCCGGGTCAAGCCCGGCCATGACGGGGAAAGAGCGCGGCACCGATCACGTAATCAAGTGCATCCCCGCATCCATGCGCACGACCTCGCCGGTCATGTTGCTGGAGGCCGGCATCGCGAGGAAGCAGACGAGTTGCGCGATGTCTTCTGCGCGCGAGGCGACCTTCAGCGGCACCTTTGCGACAACGCTATCGCGCACCTGCTTTGCCCCTGCCTCGCCGCGGCCCTTGGTGAACCAGGGCGTGTCGATATAGCCGGGGCATACCGTGTTGACGCGGATCAGCGGCGCCAGCGCACGCGACAGCGACAACGTCATGGTGTTGAGTGCGCCCTTGCTCGCGGCGTACGCGATCGACGAGCCGACACCGCTGATGCCGGCGACCGAGGACACGTTGACCACCGCGGACGGCCGCCCCGAAGCCTTCGCGCCCGCCTCGAGCAGGCTGCGCGCGGCGCGCACCATCTGGAACGGACCGATGGTGTTGACGCCGTAGACCCGCTGGAAATCCTCCGCCGACAATCCGTCGAGATCGGCGTGAGCGACATGCTTGGTGATGCCGGCATTGTTGACGAGCACGTCGAGCCGGCCCCAGGGCGCAGCGGCAGCTACGATCCTGCGGCAATCCTCATCCTTGGAAACGTCGCCTTGCGCGACCAGGACCTCTGCCGCGCCGGCCTTGCGGCAGAGCTCGGCCGTGGCCTCGGCTTCCTTCTGGCTCGACGAATAGTTGATGACGAGCCGCGCCCCGCTCCGCGCGAGAATCTCCGCGGTCGCCGCGCCGAGGCCGGACGCCGATCCCGTCACGATTGCGCACAGACTGTCCTTTGCCATCCCGAATTCCTTCCCCTGTTCTGACGTTGGCGTCCTCTTTAGCGAGTTTGCCGCGCCCTGCAAATCGAGCAAACTCCGCTAAGCGGAATTAGCCTCCTGTTGGCCCTTGCGCCCATGCCCGCGCCGCAGGTTGACCTGCGGTCAACGCTTGTCAGGGCCATGGCTTTTTTCGATCATCGGGCGCAAGAAGAGACCGCGCACCCGCCTACGAAACGGGACGCGCCAATGGCAAGACACGGGGAACGCTGTGGCGGAGAGTGACAATATCGTCGTCGAGACCGCGGAGAAAATCTTCGCCGACCTCGCCGATCCGCAAACCATCAACAACGACAGGAAGGATTCGTGGCAGGCGCCGCTGTGGCGGGCGCTGAGCGAGGCGGGCCTGCCATTGTCCTGGGTGCCCGATGATCTCGGCGGCTCCGGCGCGAGCCTTGCCGATGGCTTTGCGCTGCTGAACGCCGCCGGCCGTTTCGCGGTCGCGGTGCCCCTGGCCGAGACCATGCTGGCGGGGTGGCTGCTGGCGCAGGCCAGGATCGCCTCGCCCGAAGGCGAGATGACGGTGTTGCCGGCTTCGCCGAAGGACCGCATCAGCCTCGATGCCGATGGCGCGCTCTCCGGCCGTGCGCGCGGCGTGCCGTTCGCGAAGACAGCGAAGCACTTCGCGGTGCTGGCGCATGGCAGGAACGGTGTTTCCATCGCGCTGGTCGATGCGGCCAAGGCGCGGATCGAGGCCGGCCTGAATGTCGGCTACGACCATAGCGACACCGTGACGCTCGACAAGGTCCAGCCCATCATCATCAAGCCCGCGCCGAAGGGCTGCGACCAGACCACCCTGATGCTGATGGGCGGCGTCGCACGCAGCCTTCAGATCGCCGGCGCATTGGAATCGATGCTCGACATCTCCGTGCGCTATTCCAACGAGCGTGTCGCCTTCGAGAAGAAGATCTCGAAGTTCCAGGCGGTGCAGCACAATCTCGCGCGCCTTGCCGGCGAGTCCGCCGCGGCGCTTGCGGCAGCGACGTCGGCTGCCGACGCGATCGCCAACGCAAGATCCTTCAACGACGAAGTCTATCTCGAAGCCGCCTCCGCCAAGATCCGCTGCGCGGAAGCCGCCGAGAAAGGCGGCGGCATCGCGCATCAGGTCCACGGCGCGATCGGCTTCACCATGGAGCATATCCTGCACCGCTATTCGCTGCGGGCGCTGGCCTGGCGCGACGATTTCGGCTCGGAGAGCCATTGGGCCGTCGAACTCGGCAAGCTGGTCGCGAACCGCGGCGCCGACGAATTGTGGCCGCTCGTGGCGTCGCGCTGATCAGGAGACGAGACAACAATGACCGCTGCCCTTCGTTTCGATCCGATCCGCCTGCCGGAGAAGTGCGAACAGTTACGCAAGGAAGTGCGCGCCTTCCTCGCCGAGGAAATCGCCGCCGGCACCTTCGATCCGCACAAGCCCAACCGCGAGGACACCGACGCGCCGGAATTTTCCCGCAGGGTCGGCGCCAAGGGCTGGCTGGGGATGACCTGGCCGAAGAAATATGGCGGGCAGGAACGCTCCTTCCTCGAACGCTACGTCGTGACCGAGGAGATGCGCGTCGCCAACGCGCCGACGCGGCGCTTCTTCGTCGCCGACCGCCAGAGCGGGCCGGTGCTGTTGAAATACGCGCCCGAGCACATCAAGATGGATATCCTGCCGCGCATCTGCCGCGGCGAGATCTGCTTTGCCATCGGCATGAGCGAGCCGAACTCCGGCTCCGACCTGTTTGCGGCGAAGACGCGCGCGACCAGGACCGACGGCGGCTATCTCATCAACGGCACCAAGATCTGGACCTCGTCGGCACACATCGCCGACTACATGATCGCGATCTTCCGGACCTCGCCGCCGACCAAGGAGAACCGCCGCCACGGCCTGACGCAGTTCCTGGTCAAGATGAAGCAGCCCGGCATCAAGGTGAACCCGATCGGCCAGATCACCGGCCAATACGAGTTCAACGAGGTCGTCTTCACCGATCACTTCATCCCTGATGATCACGTGCTCGGCGAGGCCGACGGCGCCTGGAAGCAGGCGACGAGCGAGCTCGCTTATGAGCGTTCGGGCCCCGAGCGCTTCCTCGAAACCTATTACGTGCTGACCGAGCTGGTGCGCGCAGTCGGTCCCAATCCGGACACGCGTAGCGCCGAGGGCATTGGCCGGCTGGTGGCGCAACTCCACACCATGCGGCGCATGTCGGTCTCGGTTGCCGGCATGCTGGAAGCCGGCAAGGAGCCGGTGGTCGAAGCGTCCATCGTCAAGGACATCGGCACGGTCTGGGAGCAGCAGCTTCCGCACCGCGTGCGCGACCTCGCCGCTTTCGTCGAGGAGACCGCGAGCAACCGCGAGACGCTGGAGCGGCAGCTCGACTTCGCCATCAAGACCGCGCCGAAACTCACCATTCAGGGTGGCACCACCGAGGTGCTGCGCGGCATCATCGCCCGCGGACTTGGCTTGCGCTAATTCAATCGAGGATCATCATGAGCACCCATAAAGATATCGGCGTCGAGAAGATCGGGCATGTCGGCACCATCGAGATCCGCCGGCCGCCGCTCAACTTCTTCGACATCTCGCTGATCAACCAGATCGCGGATGCGCTCGACGAGTTCGACCGCGACATCGAGATCCGTGCTTCCGTTCTTTCCGCGCAGGGCAAGGCGTTCTGCGCCGGCGCCAATTTTGGGGATCCGGCGCGACAGGCGCAGGAGGCGCGAGAGGCCGAGAAGAAAGGCGACCCCGCCGACAGCCTCGGGCCGATCAACCATCTCTACATCCAGGCGGTGCGCATCTTCCGCGCCAAGAAGCCGATCGTTGCCGCCGTGCAAGGCGCGGCCATCGGCGGCGGACTCGGGCTCGCGGTCTCCGCCGATTTCCGCGTCACCTGCCCCGAGGCGCGCTTCTCCGCGAACTTCACCAAGCTCGGCTTTCATCCCGGCTTCGGCCTGACCGTGACGTTGCCCGAGCTGATCGGCAAGAACAACGCCGAGCTGATGTTCTACACCAGCCGCCGCGTCACCGGCGAGGAAGCGGTGAAGTGGGGCCTCGCCAACGAGCTGGTGCCGCAGGACCAGGTGAAATCGGCCGCGATGAAGCTCGCCGGCGAGATCGCCGAATGCTCTCCGCTCGGCCTGCTCTCGACCCGCGCCACGATGCGCGCCGGCCTCGCCGACCGCGTCATGGCCGCGACCAACCACGAGCTCGCCGAGCAGACCAGGTTGCGCGCGACGGAAGACTTCAAGGAAGGTGTGAAAGCCACGGAAGAGCGGCGGGTCGCGAATTTCAAGGGGCGGTAACCGCTTTCTTCCTTCTCCCCTTGTAGGAGAAGGTGGCGCGAAGCGCCGGATGAGGGGTCTGTTTCCACAAGGCAATCTCTATTGAGTGCGCGGAGAGAGACCCCTCACCCGTCTCGCCGCTACGCGCCGATCCGCCCTCTTCCACAAGAGGGAGAGGGTTTGAACGCGATCAGCTCACGCGAAACGTCACGCCGCTCAGCAGGAACTCATTCCCTGCGACCGCGTGCCCTTTCGCCCGCGCTGCATGCAGCACACGTGCAGCATCAGCCACGCGAAACTCCAGCGCGCTCATGATCTCGCTGGCGCCCTTGACGAAGCGGAAGGTTGCGTTCGGCAGCTTCAGTTCGGCATCGCCGCTCGGCGCAATACCGATGATCTTGCCCCAATGCTGCGCCAGCCCCACCGGGTCCGGGCTCTGCACCTCCACGATTGTGAGCGCCTGCGTCACATCCTTGCGGATGAATTTTTGCCAGTCGGGTCCCGCCGGCGGATAGGGGCCCAGAATGTCGTCGCTGCCTTCGGTGTGGTTGAATTCGATGAAGGCGGCGCGGCAGTCGCGCGGGTGCAGCTGCACGCCGTGATAGGGCGCATGGTCGATGACGTTGGCGGTGCGCACGCCGAGCGCGTTGGCGTTGCGGCCGCGCTCGTCCGGATCGTTGCAGCAGAAGATCGCCATGTAGCCGCCGCGGCCGCCGGTCTTCTCGATGAAGCGGCCGGCCGTGGTGCCGTCCTTGAAGGGCGCCACCACCTCGAGCAGAATCGTGTCGACCGGGAGCAGCGCGTTCTCCAGGCCATATTTGGCGACATTGCCGTCGCGATAGCAGACGGAAAGGCCCATGATCTCCGCGATGTCGGAAATGACGGGCGCGAGCTGCGGCGCGACCAGACAGATCTGCCGCAGCCGCATATAGGGCGCCATGGTCATGCGCCCCTGAAGGTCGGCTTGCGCTTCTCGACGAAGGCCTTGGCGGCCTCCTTGTGATCCTCGGTGTCGCCGCAGCGGGTGTGATGGATCGCCTCGCCGTCAAAGCAGTCTTCCAACGGCAAGCGCTCGGCATTGTTGATGTTGCGCTTGATGAAGCCGAGCGCGATCGACGGGCCCTGCGCCAGCGACAGCGCGAGCTCGTGGGCGGCGGCGTCGATCTCGGCGTCCGGCACGACCCTGGTCACCATGCCGATCGCATGCGCTTCCCTGGCCGTGAGCACCGGCGACATCAGATAGAGCTCCCGCGCCCGCGCGCTGCCGAGCAGTTGGGTCAGGAAATAGGTCCCGCCGTAATCGCCGGAGAATCCGACCTTGGCAAAGGCGGTGGTGATCTTGCAGGATTCGGAGGCGATGCGCAGATCGCAGGACAGCGCCATCGACAGGCCCGCGCCGGCCGCGGCACCATCGAGCTGCGCCACCACGGGCTTGGGCATCTGATGCAGGATGCGCGAGACCTCCATGCCGCGGCGCAGATTCGCAAGCTTCTGCTCGAACGGCAGCGGCGCACGACCTGCCGCCATCGACTTGACGTCGCCGCCGACGCAGAAGGAGCCGCCGGCGCCCTTGAACAGCACCGCCCGCACCTCGGGATCGTCGGCCGCGCGCCGCGCCGCTTCGACCAGCCCGGCGACCATGTCAGGGTTGAGCGCGTTCTTCCGCTCCGGCCGGTTCATCGTGATGGTGAGCAGCCCGCCTTCGAGCTTCTGCAGGACCATGTCGTTGCTCACAGGGCGTCTCCCTTGTTGTTTGTTGTATCGTTCCGGGGCGCGATGAAGTCGCGAGCCCGGAATCCATTCTTCGATCGTCGCTGCCGCCCGATGGATCCCGGGTTCTCGCTACGCGAGCCCCGGGATGACGCTTCGCGTCACTTCTTCACGAGCGGGCAGCGCGACTGCTCGAGCGGCTGGAACGCCTCCGCACCGGGCACCGTGGCGAGCAGCTTGTAGTCGTCCCAGCGGCCCTTGGACTCCGACGGCTTCTTCACCTCGAACAGATACATATCGTGAATCATGCGGCCGTCCTCGCGGATCTTGCCATTCTTGGCGAAGAAGTCGTTGATCGGCGTCTCCTTCATCACCTTGATCACCGCCGCGGCGTCGGTCGTGCCGGCCGCCTTCACGGCCTTCAGGTAGTGTGTGACGGAGGAATAGACACCGGCCTGCGCCGAGGTCGGCACCCGCTTGGTGCGCTCCATGAAGCGCTTCGAGAAGGCGCGCGTGTCGTCGTTGAGGTCCCAGTAGAACGCCTCGGCCAGCAACAGGCCCTGCGCGGTCTCGAGCCCGATCGAATCGATATCGGAGACGAAGGCGAGCAGCGGCGAGACCTTCTGGCCGCCCTTGGTGATGCCGAACTCGGCCGCCTGCTTGATCGCGTTGACGGTGTCGCCGCCGGCATTGGCGAGCCCGATGACTTTGGCTTTGGAGGCCTGGGCCTGCAGCAGGAACGAGGAGAAATCCGACGTGTTGAGCGGATGGCGCACGCTGCCGAGCACCTTTCCGCCGGTCTTCGTCACGACGCTGCCGGTGTCCTTCTCCAGGTCCTGGCCGAAGGCGTAATCGGCGGTGAGGAAGAACCAGGTGTCGAGACCCGACTTCACAGCCGCAAGGCCGGTCACGTTGGCCTGGCCGTAGGTATCGAACACGTAGTGCACGGTGTAGGGACCGCAGGCCTCGTTGGTGAGACGGATCGAGCCCGGGCCGTTGAACATGATGATCTTGTTGCGCGCTTTCGCAATCTCGCCGGCGGCTAGCGCGGTCGCGGAGGCCGCGACGTCGTAGATCATCTCGACGCCCTGGTTGTCGAGCATGTCGCGGGCGATGTTGGCGGAGAGATCTGCCTTGTTGAGATGGTCGGCCGCCAGCACCTGGATCTTGCGCCCCAGCACCTCGCCACCGAAATCCTCGACCGCCATTTTGGCCGCAGTCTCGCTGCCGGGACCGGTGATGTCGGCATACAGGCTCGACATGTCGAGGATGCCGCCGATCTTCAGCGGCGGCTTGTCCTGGGCCTGCGCCGCGCTTGCACTCAATGCAAAAGCGGCGGCAAAAATGCTAGGCAAAAGTCTCTTCATCGAAAACGATCTCCCTTTATCGCGCCGTACTCTGATGGCGGCTTGGTTATTGCTCTTGGCTATAGCTGTTCGCTATCGCTATTGCCGCAATCCTGCCGCATGCGCAACAGCGCAGCACGCACGCGGGTGTTGAGAGCACACGATTGCCGCGCGTTTTCCGCAAAGCGGAATGGCGAGATGCGTAAAATGCGCCTCCGCGCCGTCCTTGCGAGGAAGACTCTTCGCGGCTCACGACGCTTGAGTTATGATCCGCCCGCAACGCAACCTCTCCGGGTCACGTGACGCGACTGCTTCATCTCATCGTCGCATGTCTTCTCGTCGCGAGAAGCACCGCGCTCGCCAATCCGTGCCAGTTCGAATCCCAGGACGAAGGCCGCGTTGCCGCGATCGTCGATGCGCGCAGCGTGCGTCTCGACGACGGCCGCGAAATTCGCCTTAGCGGGATCGAGCCGACAGCGGCGACGAAGCAGGCGCTGGCATCGCTGCTCGCCGGCCGCGACGTGACGCTGCGAAGCGCTGACGACACGCCCGATCGCTACGGCCGCCAGGGCGCGCTGGTCTTCGTCGGCGGAAGCGACACGCCGGTGCAGGCGACGCTGCTCGCCCGGGGCGACGCCATGGCCTCCGCCGAGATCGCGGACAAGGACTGCGCGGCCTCCCTGATGGCGTCAGAAGCCGCGGCACGGCGCCAAAAAATTGGCAGCTGGGCTGACCCGTCGGCCATAAAAAACGCGGAAAGTCCGGACGATATTTTGGCCGAGATCGGGCGTTTTACGGTGGTCGAGGGCAAAGTCCTGTCGGTCCGGCAAGCTGGGGCAACGACCTACCTCAACTTCGGACGAAACTGGACACGTGGCTTTGCCGTGACTATTTCAAAGCGCACGCTACCGGCGTTCGAAGGCGCCGGTATCAGCCTTAAGTCCTTGGAGAATCGGCGTATTCGAGTTCGGGGCTGGGTTGAGGGGAGTACGGGGCCGCGCATCGATGTGCGCCTCGTGGGGCAGGTCGAGTTGCTGGGCGCAAACGAGCCGACAGGGGTAAGGCCTTAAGATCAGGCCAGGCACGGGTTAAGCGACGTGGATGGGGTGCTAGAACGGCACGTACGGGTTGAACGCCGCCGCCTGCGGGCGGCGCCGGCCGCGCTGTGCCTTGTTCTGGGCACGACTGCTCTCGCCGGTTGTGGCGATATGGGCCGGTTCCAGACCGCGGCGGCCCCGGCGACCGTCGTGCTGCCGAAGCCGAAGCCCGCCGTGGCGCAAACCCCCGCCACCGAGAAGGAGCACGAGCGCATCCTGGCGAGCTATGGCGGCACCTATGACGATCCCAAGCTCGAGGCTCTGGTCAGCAAGACCGTCGACCGGCTGGTCGCGGCTTCCGACCGCCCCGATCAGGGCTACAAGGTCACCATCCTCAATTCCGGCGCGGTGAACGCGTTCGCGCTGCCGAACGGCCAGCTCTATGTCACGCGCGGCCTGCTCGCGCTCGCCAGCGACACCTCCGAATTGTCTTCCGTGCTCAGCCACGAGATGGCGCATGTGCTGTCCAAGCACGCCGCGATGCGCGAGGACCAGGCCCGCCAGGCCGCGATCGTCACCCGCGTCGTCACCGACATGAGCAATGATCCCGATCTCACCGCGCTCGCGCTGGCCAAGACCAAACTCACCATGGCGAGTTTCTCGCGCAAGCAGGAGATCGAGGCCGACGGCATCGGGGTCGGCATTTCCGCCAAGGCACATTTCGATCCCTATGGCGCGGCGCGCTTCCTCTCGGCGATGGAGCGCAATGCCGAGCTGAAGGCCGGCAAGAGCTCGCATCCGCGCGCGCAGGATTTCACCTCGTCGCACCCGGCAACCCCGGAGCGCGTGCAGAACGCGCAGAATATCGCACGGCAATACACGGCGCCGGAGGGCGCCGAGCGCGACCGCGAAAGCTATCTCGCCGCGATCGACAACCTCGTCTATGGCGAAGATCCCAGCGAAGGTTTCGTCCGCGGCCGGCGTTTCCTGCATCCGAAGCTCGGCTTCACCTTCCAGGCGCCGGACAATTTCACGCTCGACAACACCGCGCAGGCCGTGATCGGCGTGCGCGAGGGCGGCGCGCAGGCGATGCGCTTCGACGTGGTGCGCGTGCCGGCCGAACAGTCGCTCGGCGACTACCTGAATTCGGGCTGGATGGAAGGCGTCGAGAAGGCGTCGACCGAGGACCTCACGATCAACGGGTTTCCGGCAGCGTCCGCCACCGCCAAGGGCGATCAGTGGCAGTTCAAGGTCTATGCGCTGCGCTTCGGCAGCGACGTCTACCGCTTCATCTTCGCGACACGGCAGAGGTCGACCGAGAGCGATCGCAACGCGCGCGAGACCGTCAACTCGTTCCGTCGCCTGACACTCGAAGAGATCCAGGCTGCGCGCCCGCTGCGCATCAAGGTCATCACCGTGCAACCCGGCGATACCGTGGAATCGCTCTCCCACCGCATGGCCGGCGTCGATCATCCCGCCGAGCGCTTCCGCGTGCTGAACGGCCTCGATCGCACCGCCCAGGTGAAGGTGCGCGATCGCGTGAAGATCGTGGCGGATTGACGTGCGCTAAGCGCACGTCATCCCGGGGCGCGCTTGGCGCGAACCCGGGATCTGGAGCCACAAGCTTCGCTGCCGTAGGGTGGGCAAAGCGTCAGCGTGCCCACCACCTCTCTATCGCTATCGCTGAAAGATGGTGGGCACGGCGCGATGCGCCTTTGCCCACCCTACGACACCTATGA
This sequence comes from Bradyrhizobium sp. USDA 241, assembly GCF_049739505.1. NCBI lineage: Bacteria > Pseudomonadati > Pseudomonadota > Alphaproteobacteria > Hyphomicrobiales > Nitrobacteraceae > Bradyrhizobium > Bradyrhizobium sp. USDA 241. The sequence continues at coordinate 837,455 of NZ_JBMGPZ010000004.1, forward strand.
TGCGGCAACCGCTGAGACCTTAACGCCCGGCGTCCATGTCGCCGGCCTCGCGCTGGCCGCTGAGCCAGAGCGCGAGCAGGGTCCAGAACGCGCCCGAGAGCAGATACGCACCCGAAGCGATGACGCCGAGATTGGTGGCGAGCAGCAGCGCCACCAGCGGGGCAAAGCCGGCGCCGAACAGCCAGGCCATGTCCGAGGTCAATGCCGATGCGGTGTAGCGGTATGTCTGCCGGAAGTTCGAGGCGATCGCGCCGGAGGACTGGCCGAAGGACAGGCCGAGCAGGATGAAGCCGATCACCATGTAGATGGTCTCTCCGAACGCGCCGGCATCGAGCAGCTGCGGGGCAAAGCCGCTATAGATCGCGATCGCGATCGCCGATCCCATCAGCAGCGATTTGCGGCCGACGCGGTCGGCGATGATGCCGGAGATCACGATCGCGGCAACGCCGAACACGGCGGCGACGATCTCGATGATCAGGAAGCGCACCGGGCTCTCGCGCGTGAACAGGAACACCCAGGACAGCGGAAACACCGTGACCATGTGGAACAGCGCGAAGCTCGCGAGCGGCGCGAATGCGCCGAGCATGATGTTCTGGCCTTCGCGCGCGACAGTCTCGGAGATGCGCGAGGGCTGCAATTCGCGGGTCTCGAACAGCGTGGCGTATTCTTCCGTCGTCACCATGCGCAGGCGCGCAAACAGCGCCACGACGTTGATGGCGAAGGCGACGAAGAACGGATAGCGCCAGCCCCAGTCGAAGAAATCATCCGCGGAAAGATTGCCGGCGAAATAGGCGAACAGCGCGCTCGCCACGATCAGTCCGAGCGGGGCGCCGAGCTGCGGCACCATCGCGTACCAGCCGCGCTGGGAGGACGGGGCGTTCAGCGCCAGTAGCGAAGCCATGCCGTCCCAGGCGCCGCCCCAGGCCAGACCCTGCGCGATGCGCGCCAGCGCCAGCAGCCAGATCGCGGCGACGCCGATCTCGTGATAGCCGGGCAGGAACGCGAGCGCCACGGTGGCGGTGCCGAGCAGGAACAGAGCCGAGATCAGCTTTGCCGTCTTGCCGTACGTCCGGTCGATCGTCATGAAAATGACGGTGCCGATCGGCCGGGCCATGAAGGCCAGCGCGAAGATCATGAACGAATAAAGGGTGCCGGTCAGCTCGCTCGCGAATGGAAACACCAGGCGCGGGAACACGATCACCGAGGCGATCGCGAAGACGAAGAAGTCGAAGAATTCCGAGGTGCGGCCGATGATGACGCCGATAGCGATCTCGCCGGGACTGGCCTGGTCGTGGCCGTGCTCGCCCGTGTGGAGGTCTGCCATTGCGGGGGTCTGTGCCGTCGCCATTCGTGCGCCCTTAACGTCCTGAAAACCAAAGCCGACCGCCCGGCCGGAGGCCAGGCAATCCGGTTCTGTCTGTCCCAACATTCTGCACTGCAACATTGGACAAATTGTCCAATGTCCGGATTGTTGCGTCGCAGCTACCCGTTGCCCCCGCAAAGGAAACTCATTCTCAAAGGCTCGGCCCGTGTCTCGTCTCAAGATCCTGGCGCTACTACCCCTGGCAGTTGCACTCAGCGGCTGCAACTACGTCGTGCTGACGCCAGCCGGCGACATCGCTGCCCAGCAGCGCGACCTCGTCATCATCTCCACCGTCCTGATGCTCCTGATCGTCCTCCCCGTGATGGCGCTGACGGCGCTGTTCGCCTGGCGTTACCGCCAGTCCAACACGGCCGCTCGCTACGAGCCGGAATGGGACCACTCGACCAAGCTCGAGCTGGTGATCTGGTCGGCGCCGCTGCTGATCATCGTCTGCCTGGGCGCGCTGACCTGGATGGGCACGCATCTGCTCGATCCGTACCGCACCCTCGGCCGCATTCATGCCGACCGCGCCGTGGACCAGTCCAAGGCCCCGCTCGAGGTCGATGTCGTCGCGCTCGACTGGAAGTGGCTCTTCATCTATCCGGGCTACGGCATCGCGACCGTCAACGAGTTGGCCGCGCCCGTCGATCGTCCGATCAACTTCCGCATCACCGCCTCCTCGGTGATGAACTCGTTCTACATCCCCGCGCTCGCCGGCCAGATCTACGCAATGCCCGGCATGGAGACCAAGCTCCACGCCGTCGTCAACCACCCCGGCACCTACAAGGGGTTCTCGGCGAATTACAGCGGCGCCGGCTTCTCCGGCATGCACTTCAACTTCAAGGGCCTCGACGACACGGGCTTTGACGCCTGGATCGCCAGCGCCAAGTCGGCCGGCGGCTCGCTCGGCCGCGCCGAATATCTCCAGCTCGAAAAGCCCAGCCAGAACGAGCCGGTGCGGCGCTGGGGCACCGTCGATGCCGATCTCTACCGCCTGATCCTCAACATGTGCGTCGAGACCGGCAAGATGTGCCAGAGCGAGATGATGGCGATCGACGCCAAGGGCGGCGCCGGCCATCAGGGCCTGAACAACACGCTGCCGCTGGCCTACGACAAATACGCCCGCCGCGGCACCGCGTTTGGGCCGGAGCCGAGCTTCGTCGCCGGTACCTGCACGCCGGATGCGCCGCAGGGCAAGACCACCGCCTCGATCACGGCCCCGACCGACACCATGCCGCTCATCGGCGCCGGCCTGAAGCGGCCGTCGTTCACGCCGCTCAAGTCCTCGTCCTTCTTCCTCGGACAGCGTCCGAAGTCAGACTCCTAGTAGAGATCCCGCATGTCTCCTGATTTTCTCAAGCTCATCTTCGGCCGGCTCGGCTTCGAATCGCTGCCGCTGCACGAGCCGATCGTCGTCGGCACTTTCGTGGTGGTGGCGCTCGGCGGCGCCGCGCTGCTCGGCGGCCTCACCTATTTCCGTCTCTGGGGCTATCTCTGGCGCGAGTGGTTCACCACGGTGGACCACAAGCGCATCGGCATCATGTACATGATCCTCGGCATCGTGATGCTGCTGCGCGGCTTCGCCGACGCGCTGATGATGCGCGGCCAGCAGATGCTCGCCTTTGGCGGCTCCGAAGGCTATCTCAACGCCCATCACTACGACCAGGTCTTCACCGCCCACGGCGTGATCATGATCTTCTTCGTGGCGATGCCGCTGGTCACGGGCCTGATGAACTATGTCGTGCCGCTCCAGATCGGCGCCCGCGACGTGTCGTTCCCGTTCCTGAACAATTTCAGCTTCTGGATGACGGTCGGCGGCGCGGTGCTGGTGATGGCCTCGCTGTTCATCGGCGAATTCGCCCGCACCGGCTGGCTGGCGTATCCGCCGCTCTCGAACATCGGCTACAGTCCCGATGTCGGCGTGGACTATTACATCTGGGCGCTGCAGGTCGCCGGTGTCGGAACGACGCTATCCGGCATCAATCTGATCTGCACCATCGTCAAGCTGCGGTGCCCCGGCATGACGATGATGAAGATGCCGGTGTTCACCTGGACCTCGCTCTGCACCAACGTCCTGATCGTCGCCTCCTTCCCCGTCCTGACCGTCGTGCTCGCGCTGCTCTCGCTCGACCGCTACGTCGGAACCAACTTCTTCACGAACGATTTCGGCGGCAGCCCGATGATGTACGTGAACCTGATCTGGATCTGGGGCCACCCCGAGGTCTACATCCTGGTTCTCCCCGCCTTCGGCATCTTCTCCGAGGTCACCTCGACCTTCTCGGGCAAGCGGCTGTTCGGCTATACCTCGATGGTCTACGCCACGGTCGTCATCACCATCCTGTCGTACCTGGTGTGGCTGCACCATTTCTTCACGATGGGGTCGGGCGCCAGCGTCAATTCGTTCTTCGGCATCACCACGATGATCATCTCGATCCCGACGGGCGCGAAGATGTTCAACTGGCTGTTCACGATGTATCGCGGCCGTATCCGCTACGAGCTGCCGATGATGTGGACGATCGCCTTCATGCTGACCTTCGTGATCGGCGGCATGACCGGCGTTCTGCTCGCGGTGCCGCCGGCCGACTTCGTCCTGCACAACAGCCTGTTCCTGATCGCGCACTTCCACAACGTGATCATCGGCGGCGTGGTGTTCGGCGCGTTCGCCGGCATCAACTATTGGTTCCCGAAGGCGTTCGGCTTCAAGCTCGATCCGTTCTGGGGCAAGATGTCGTTCTGGTTCTGGGTCACCGGCTTCTATCTCGCCTTCATGCCGCTCTACGTGCTCGGCCTGATGGGGGTGACCCGCCGCCTGCGCGTGTTCGAAGATCCCTCGCTTCAGATCTGGTTCGTCATCGCCGCGATCGGTGCCCTCTTCATCTTCATCGGCATCCTCTCCATGCTGATGCAGTTCGCGGTCAGCCTGCTCAAGCGCGAGCAGCTCAAGGACGTCACCGGCGATCCCTGGGACGCGCGTACGCTGGAATGGGCGACCTCCTCGCCCCCGCCGGACTACAACTTCGCCTTCACCCCCGTCGTTCACGACAACGACGCGTGGTGGGACATGAAGAAGCGCGGCTATCAGCGTCCGCTCACCGGGTTCAGGCCGATCCACATGCCGAGCAGCACCGGCACCGGCATCATCCTCGCCGGCCTCGCCACCGCGATGGGTTTCGGCCTGATCTGGTACATGTGGTGGCTGGCGGCTGCGAGCTTCATCGCGATGCTCGCCGTCGGGATCGGCCATACCTTCAACTATCACCGCGACTTCGACATTCCGGCTGAAGACATCATCCGGACGGAGGACGCGCGCACCAAACTGCTCGCCGGAGCCAAGTAAATGACTGTCGCTGTCAATCCCTCGCAAACCGGCGAGCCGGTCTTCTATCTCGCCGACGAACATCCGCATCCGGAAGGCTGGAGCACCGCGCTCGGCTTCTGGATCTACCTGATGAGCGACTGTCTCATCTTCGCGATCCTGTTCGCCACCTACGGCGTGCTCGGCGGCAATTACGCCGCCGGGCCCGCGCCGAAGGACCTGTTCGACCTGAACCTGGTCGCGGTGAACACGTCGATGCTGCTGCTGTCGTCGATCACCTATGGCTTTGCCATGCTGACGATGCAGCAGAACAAGGTCGGCCAGACCCAGATGTGGCTGGCGATCACCGGCCTGTTCGGCGCCGCGTTCATCGGCATCGAGCTCACCGAGTTCGCCCACATGATTCACGAGGGCGCCACACCGCAGCGCAGCGCCTTCCTGTCGGCCTTCTTCACCCTGGTCGGCACCCACGGCCTGCACGTCTCGTGCGGCCTGATCTGGCTGGTGACGCTGATGGTGCAGGTCCAGAGATTCGGCCTGATCGAGGCCAACCGCCGCCGCCTGATGTGCCTGTCGATGTTCTGGCACTTTCTCGACGTGGTCTGGATCGGCGTCTTCACCTTCGTCTATCTCCTGGGAGTTCTGCGATGAACACCGATACCCACGCCGCCCATGCGGACCATCATCACCACGGCGACGGCCACGCCCACGGCACGTTCTCGACCTATCTGCTCGGCTTCGTGCTCTCGGTGGTGCTCACCGCGATCCCGTTCTGGCTGGTGATGAGCGGGGCGCTTCCGAGCAAGCAGATCACCGCGCTGGTCATCATGGCCTTCGCGGTCGTGCAGATCGTCGTGCACATGATCTATTTCCTGCACATGAACGCGACCTCCGAGAACGGCTGGAGCATGATGGCGCTGATCTTCACCATCGTGATGGTGGTGATCGCGCTGTCCGGTTCGCTGTGGGTGATGAGCCACCTCAACAGCAACATGATGCCGGTGCACCAGATGCCGGGGATGAACTGAGCGAGGCTCCGAAGTGAGCAAGACCCGGACCGTGACGAGCAAGCCAGGGGAGGAGCACAGCGAGGCTGTGCGCGCCCCTTCCTTGTGGCTCACGGCCCTCTTGCTCATCGCCTTTGTCGTTCTGATCGCGCTCGGCGTCTGGCAGATCGAACGCCGGGTCTGGAAGCTGGCGTTGATCGACCGCGTCGAGCAGCGCGTTCATGCGCCGGCGCAGCCGGTTCCCTCGCCCGCGTCATGGCCCACCATCAGCGCCGCGAACGACGAATACAGGCACGTCAGCGTCAGCGGCCGCTTCCTGCACGACCGCGAGACTCTGGTTCAGGCCGTCACCGAGGAAGGCCCGGGCTATTGGGTGCTGACGCCGCTGAAGCGCAGCGACGACACGCTGGTGCTGATCAATCGAGGCTTCGTGCCGTCCGAGCGGCGCGACGCGTCGACGCGCAGGGGCGGCAATCCCGACGGTCAGGTCGAGATCACCGGCCTGCTTCGCATGACGGAACCGAAAGGCGGATTTCTCCGGGACAACGCGCCCGAGCACAACCGCTGGTATTCACGGGACGTCGCCGCGATTGCGGCGGCACGCGGCCTTCACGACGTCGCGCCCTTCTTCGTCGATGCCGACGCCGGATCACAAGTCGCCGGCGGTCCGATCGGCGGATTGACCGTGATCCGCTTTCCCAATAACCACCTGATCTACGCGCTGACGTGGTTTGCCCTGGCTTTCATGCTGGCCGGTAAACTCTTCGTCACATTCGGCGGCGGGCTGTTCCGCCGCAAGCGCTTCGTCCACGAAAGGGCCGGCGGCTCGGATGCCGCCGCCCGCAGGACGGGATCAGATGCTGGAACGATCGTCGAGCCGACCTGACGACGGGAAAACGCTTTCCCAGACGCTTGCGCGTGACGTGCTCGCCGTCACGCTGCAGTCGCAGGCCGATGCGCGCAGCGAGCTGATCGGCACCGCTCCGACCGACGACGAGACCAACCGCAAGAACATGGCGCTGTTGATCCAGCTGCGCTGGACCGCGGTGGTCGGCCAGATCGTGACCATTGGCGCCGTGCATTTTGGCCTCGGCATCCCCCTGCCATTGGAGCGGATGGGCGCGGTGATCGGCGCGCTGGTGCTGCTCAACGTCTCCAGCCTGGTCTGGGTGCGCCATCGCGCCGCGATCACCAACAACGAGCTCCTGGTCGCCCTGATGCTGGACGTCGCCGCGCTGACCGCGCAGCTCTATCTCTCCGGCGGCGCCACCAATCCCTTCACTTCGCTGTTCCTGCTCCAAGTGACGCTGGGCGCGGTGCTGCTCGATGCCCGCTCGACCTGGTCGCTGGTCGCACTGAGCTGCGCGAGCTTTGTCTGGCTGACATTGGCCCACCGGCCGCTCGACCTGCCGCCCAATCCGCTGAGCGAGACCTATACCCTCACCGTAACAGGCATGCTGCTCGGCTTCGTGCTCAACGCCGTGCTGCTGGTGGTGTTCGTCACCCGCATCAACAGGAATTTGCGCGAGCGCGATGCGCATCTGGCGGCGCTGCGTCAGCATGCCGCCGAGCAGGACCACATCGTGCGCATGGGCCTGCTCGCCTCCGGCGCGGCACATGAGCTCGGCACGCCGCTGGCCTCGCTCTCGGTGATCCTCAGCGACTGGCGTCGCATGCCGGATCTCGCCGCCGATCAGGAGCTTGCCGAGGATCTTGCGGAGATGGAGACCTCGCTGCAACGCTGCAAATCGATCGTCACGGGTATCCTTGTGTCGGCGGGCGAAGCGCGCGGCGAAGGCTCCTCGCCGACGACGGTGACGGCCTTCGTCACGGCACTGGTCGAAGAGTGGCGCAACGCGCGTTCGGCCCGCACGCTCTACTTCGTCAATACGTTCGGCGAGGACGTCGCGATCGTCTCCGACGTGGCGTTGAAACAAGTGATCTTCAACGTGCTCGACAATGCCTATGAGGTCTCGCGCGACTGGGTCGAGCTCGTGGCCGAGCGCGAAGGCGACAATCTCGTGCTGTCGATCAGCGACCGCGGCCCGGGCTTTGCGCCGGAGATGCTGGCGCAGCTCGGCAAGCCCTACCACTCGAGCAAGGGCCGCGCCGGCGGCGGGCTCGGCCTGTTCCTGGTGGTGAACGTCGTACGCAAATTGGGGGGCGCCGTGACTGCCGAGAACCACAGGAAGCGCGGCGCCACGGTGCGCCTGACGTTGCCGCTCGCAACGCTCGCGATCGGAGGAAGTTTTGACGCCTGACCGTTCGCTCATCGTCGTCGAGGACGACGCCGGCTTCGCGCGCACGCTGAAGCGCTCGTTCGAGCGCCGCGGCTACGAGGTCGTGCTCGCCGCCTCGATCGAGGAGGTGCGCCAGGTGCTGGAGCAACGCTCATTCGGCCACGCCGTGGTCGACCTCAAGCTCGGCGGCGCCTCGGGCCTCGCCTGCGTCGAGCTCCTGCACACGCATGATCCGGACATGCTGATCGTGGTGCTGACCGGCTTTGCCAGCATCTCCACCGCCGTCGAAGCGATCAAGCTGGGCGCATGCCACTATCTGGCAAAGCCGTCGAACACCGACGACATCGAGGCCGCCTTCACCAAGGCCGAAGGCAACGCCGAGGTCGCGCTCGACGCGCGGCCGACCTCGATCAAGACGCTGGAATGGGAGCGCATCCACCAGACCCTGATCGAGACGGAGTTCAACATCTCGGAAGCGGCACGACGGCTGGGCATGCACCGGCGGACGCTGGCAAGGAAGCTCGAGAAGCGGCCGGTGAAGTGATGCAGCGAGAACGTAGCACGCGTAGGTGGTGAGGTAGGCCCTCCAGGTGCGCAAAGCGCATCTGCTTGTTGTAACCCACCACTTCTTTCGATGCGGACACTGACGTTGGCGGGTTACGCCGTGCGATTGTGCTTCGCACGATCGCACGGGCTAAAGCATGATGGAGTCAGGCTCGATCGGCGCGGGCGATTACCTCTCCCCGACGGGGAGAGGTCGGATTGCTACGGGGCGCAATTGCGCGCCTGAGCAATCCGGGTGAGGGCCGCGGCATCGACTCAACCAAGACACATTCCCCTTCAGCCCACCCTCCGAACCCAAACAAAAAGCCCGGCCGAATGGCCGGGCTTTTGATCTCTTGCGTTTGACGCGAGGCTTACGCGGCCTCGTCGGCGACGGTGGTGTCGTCGCCATCGGTGTCGTCGGTCTCGCCCTCGGCATCCGTGTCGGCTTCGCCGTCAGCGGCTTCTGCCTTGGCACTGGTGCGGCGCGGGCTCTTGGCGAGCTGGGCTTCGATCTCCTTGACCGCTTCGGTCTCGGTCGAGTGCTGCACCACCGCGATCTCGCGGGAGAGACGGTCGAGCGCCGCTTCATAGAGCTGGCGTTCGCTGTAGGACTGCTCCGGCTGCGACTCCGAGCGATAGAGGTCGCGCACGACTTCCGCGATCGCGACGATGTCGCCCGAATTGATCTTCGCTTCGTATTCCTGGGCGCGGCGCGACCACATGGTGCGCTTGACGCGGGCGCGGCCCTTGAGCGTCTCCAGCGCCTTCTTGACCAGCGCCGGATCGGACAGCTTGCGCATGCCGACATTGGCGACCTTGGCGGTGGGCACGCGCAGCGTCATCTTGTCCTTGATGAAGTTGATGACGAACAGCTCGAGCTTCGCACCGGCGATCTCCTGCTCCTCGATGGCCAGGATCTGGCCGACGCCGTGAGCGGGATAGACGACGAACTCGTTGGCCTTGAAGCCCTGGCGCTGGGTCACGACCTTCTTTTCCTCGACCTTCGGCGCAGCAGCGGGCTTGGCAGCCGGCTTCGCCGCGGCGGGAGCCTTGGCAGGCGCAGCGGCAACAGGAGCCTTCGTCGCGGGCTTGGCAGCGGGAGCCTTGGCAGCTACCGGCTTTGCAGTCACAGGCTTGGCAGCAACAGGCTTGGCGGCGGTCGCTTTCGCGGCCGGTTTGGCAGTCTTGTTAGGCATTGCGCTTCTTTTGTTCTTCGAGGACTTTGCAGCCGGCGCCTTCGTCGCGGTCCGACCCTTGGATGCGCTACGGCTGGCCGCGGCGACTTTTTTGGCCTCCTTATGGGAAGCCCTCGCTGAAGTACTCTTTTTACGCGTTTTCTGTGACACAGCCTGCGCGCGGAAACTGCCACGCCCCTGTTCGACATTTGGTTTCACGGGAACCCAGAGGGGCCAAACGGGCTGACGGGGTTCGGCTTAATGTGCCCAATATAGCACATTTCCCGCAAAAATCAATGATTTAGGGGTCTTCAGGGCTGGTTTTCGGTGGCAGCGCCGCTATTAGGGTTAAGTTTGGGCCCGAATTAGTCGCCCGAGCCCGGGTTTGGAGAAAAATATTTCTCGAACTTGCCTTCCATGCCGTCGAATTCTTTGGCGTCGGCGGGCGATTCTTTCTTCTGGGTGATGTTGGGCCAGCTCTTGGCGTAGTCGGCGTTGACCTGGAGCCACTTATCGAGGCCCGGTTCCGTGTCCGGCTTGATGGCGTCGGCGGGGCATTCCGGCTCGCACACGCCGCAATCGATGCACTCGTCGGGGTGGATGACCAGCATGTTGTCACCCTCGTAGAAGCAGTCGACCGGGCAGACCTCGACGCAGTCGGTGTACTTGCACTTAATGCAGTTTTCAGTGACGACGTAAGTCATCCAACGCTCCGAAAAGCTCTTTTAAAAGTCGCGGCTTGCGTAGCGCGGATGGCCCGGCGCCGCAAGATCGGGAAGGCCAATCATGACGGCTTTGCGCGTTTGATCGACCAAGAAGTGAATACAAGGCGCAATTAATTGCGTGTCCCGAGTTCCTCATAGAGCCCCCGTGCCGAGGCAGCATCGCCGCGGCGTTCGTTGAAGCCCGTCACCTTCAGGACGCGCACCGTGCGATCGAGTGCGATGGTGAGCACGTCGCCGGCCTTGATCGCATGCCCCGGCGATGTCTCGCGTACGCCGTTGACGCGGACATGGCCGGTGACGACGAGCTCGGCCGCGGAGGTGCGCGCCTTCACCACCCGCGCGTGCCACAGCCATTTGTCGATGCGCTGCCGTTCGGTCGTAGGGTCACTCCTTCCGACCGGACAGCTGCTCCTTCAGCGCGGCGAGCTTGGCGAAGGGCGAGTTCGGATCGGCCGGACGGTCGCGCTCGCGTGGGCCTGCGCTCGAGGCGTAGGGACGCAGCGACGGCCCACCCTGGCGGTCGCGGCCCTTGTCGCGGTCACGGCCACGGTTGTCGCGGCCCTTGTCGCGGTCTCCACCGAACTTGCCCTTGTCGCGGTTGCGATCCTTGTCGCCGCCCTTGCCCTCGAAACGACGATTCCTGTCGTCGCGGCCCTCAGGACGCGGCGCGCCGTCCGCACCGCCTTCGCGCGGCTTGCGGAAGTCCCTGCCGCCATCGCGGCGACCGCCGCCGTGACGATGGCGCTCGCCAGGCTTGGCGCCTTCAGCCGCTTCGCCCGGCGCGGCCGCGGCACCTTCGGCACCGGCCTGCGGACGCGGCTGATGGTGACGCTGGTGGCGATGGCGCTCGTGGCGCGGCTTGCGATCCTCGTGACGGCCAGCCGGGCGCCAGACCTCGACCAGTTCGGGCTCTGCCGGCGCGACTGCTGCCTCAGGCGCGGCAGCGTCGGGCGCTGCCGCGGCTTCGGTCGCTGCCGTCTCGGCGGCGGCGGCTTCGAGGCCGGCGGCCTCCGGGGAGGTCGCAGCCTCTTCTGCCGGCGGCGCAATGCCGGGGGCATCTTCGGGCGTGACGGGGGTCTCGGGAGACGCTTCGAGCGCCGGCTCCTCACGGGCGGGCTCGTCGTGCGGCTCCATGCCGGGCGCGTCTTCGACCGTGACGGACTGGTCAGCGGCTTCGGTGGAGACGGTCGTCTCCGCCGGCAGGCCGGCCACGGCCTCCGTCGAGGTCTCCGCGCTGCCCTCGGCGGGCGGCGTCTCGGCCGCAACCGTTTCGGCAACGACAGGCTTTGGCGGCAGCGGCGGACGCTTCTCCATGCGATAGCCGAGCGCGCGCAGCACGGAGGCGAAGTCTTCGCCGGCTGATCCCGTCAGCGAGGTCATCGCCTGCGTCACCACGAAGCTGCGGCCGTCGAATGCGCCGACGGGCTTTTCGCCGGGCGAATTCTCGCGCCACGCCAGCGCCGGGCGGATCAGATCGGCCAGCCGCTCCAGGATGTCGACGCGCACGGCGCGCTCGCCGGCCTGCTTGTAGCCGAGCACGCGATAGGCATCGCGCGGCAGAGCCTTGTCGACCGGGAACGAGGTGCGGCCCGACGACGCCAGATGCTGCGCGCCCGAGAGCGCGGAGAGATCGACATTATCCTGCTTCAGCGCCCAGAGCAGCGCAGCGAGCGCGCGCGCGGCGGGCTTGAGCAGGCCGGGGAAATAGATGTGGTAAGCGCCGAAGCGGACGCCGTATTTCCGCAGCACGGCGCGCGAGGACTGGTCGAGATCCTTCAGCTCGTTCGCGATCCTGGGGCGCTCGAGCACGCCGAGCGCCTCGACCAGCTGATAGGCGATGCCGCGGGCAATGCCGGTGACGTCCTCGGCCTTCGACAGCTCGAACATCGGCCCGAGCAGTTTTTCGATGTGCGTCTTGACCCAGAGCTCGAGCCGCGCCTGCACCTTGTCGCGCGGGCCGCCGGTCAGGCGCTCGTCGGAGATGATGCGGATGCGCGGATGCAGCGCGTCGTCTGCGGCAGACAGCCGCGCCACGGCATCGCCGGTCCAGCGGATGATGCCTTCGGAGGTCAGCACGAACTGCTCGTCCGGCGCGTTGCCGAGCTTCTCGGCGCGCGCGTTGATCTCGCCGGCGAGCACCGCTTGCGCTGCGGCCTGCAAGGCTTTCGCATCGGAGCCTGCTTCCGCCGCATCCGGTGCAAAGGTGAAGCCGTCGAGGCGGCCGATGACATGGCCTTCGACGATGACTTCGCCGGTCTTGCCGATTTCAGTATTCAAGCTCGTGTTCTCCCGCAGGCGGCGCATCAATACACTGGTCCGGCGATCAACGAAACGCTCAGTCAAGCGTTCATGGAGCGCATCCGATAATTTATTTTCGACCTCCCGCGCGATCCCCTGCCAGCGTTCGGGGTCTCTCAGCCAGTCCGGGCGGTTCGCGACGAAGGTCCAGGTGCGGATCTGGGCGATTCGGGCCGACAGCGTGTCGATGTCGCCGTCGATGCGGTCGGCCTGGGTGACCTGGGACTCGAACCAGGAATCGGGAATGCAGCCCTTCCGCATCAGGAAGCCGTACAGCGTCGTCACCAGCTCGGCATGGGCGGCCGGCGACAGTTTTCTGTAGTCCGGGACCTGGCAGGCTTCCCAGAGCCGTTCCACGGCGGCCTTGCCATGCGCGATATCGCGCACCTCGCCGTCGCGGGCGGCGTGGTCGAGCACGCGCATGTCCTCGGCGATCGGCGCGCGCGTCAGCGCCTCGTGGCCGGGGGCGAGGTTCAGCGACACCTGGAGCGCGCCGAGCGAGGAGAAGTCCAGCTTCGAATTGCGCCATTGCAGCACCTTCACGGCATCGAAGGTGTGGTTCTGCAGCGCGTTGACGAGTTCGGGCTCGAACGGCGCGCAGCGGCCCGTGGTGCCGAAGGTGCCGTTGCGGGTGGCGCGGCCGGCGCGGCCGGCGATCTGCGCGAATTCGGACGGCGTCAGGCGGCGGAACTGGTAGCCGTCGAACTTGCGGTCGGAGGCGAAGGCGACGTGGTCGACGTCGAGATTGAGGCCCATGCCGACAGCATCGGTGGCGACGAGATAGTCGACGTCGCCGTTCTGGAACATCGCCACCTGCGCGTTGCGGGTGCGGGGCGAGAGCGATCCCAGCACCACGGCGGCGCCGCCGTGCTGGCGGCGGATCAGCTCGGCGATGGCGTAGACTTCATCCGCCGAGAACGCGACGATGGCGGTGCGGCGCGGCTGGCGGGTGATCTTGCGGTCGCCGGCGAATTCGAGCTGCGACAGCCTGGGACGCGTGATCATGGACACGCCCGGCAGCAGCCGCTCGATGATCGGGCGCATGGTGGCGGCGCCGAGCAGCAGCGTCTCGTCGCGGCCGCGACGGTTGAGGATGCGATCGGTGAAGACGTGGCCGCGTTCGAGATCGGCGGCGATCTGGACCTCGTCGACGGCGAGGAAGGAGACGTCGAGGTCGCGCGGCATCGCCTCGACGGTGGAGACCCAATAGCGCGGGTTCTTCGGCTTGATCTTCTCTTCGCCTGTGACCAGCGCGACGCTGGCTTCACCGGCCCTGTCGGCGATCTTGTTGTAGACCTCGCGCGCGAGCAGGCGCAGCGGCAGGCCGATCATGCCCGAGGGATGCGCGAGCATCCGCTCGATGGCGAGATGGGTCTTGCCGGTGTTGGTCGGCCCGAGCACCGCGGTGACGCCGGCGCCGGGCACGCGATCGGAAGGTGCGCGCTCGGAGGCGAAGGGGGAGGAGGAAAAAGCCATGTCTGGGGGATTAGGTAATGGCGATTTGGGCGAATGTCAGTGCTGCATGAGGCGGGCCGGGGGCCGGGTGTCGGCCAAGTGTCCGAACGCTGCGCTGGCGCCCAGCACTCCGCCGTCATGCCCCGGCTCGACCGGGGCATCAAGCACGCCGCGGCCCCTCCGCTCAACCACAACCGCCTCGGCGTACTGGATCGCCCGGTCAAGCCGGGCGATGACACCGAGCGCGTGAAAGCGCCCTCGCCAAATCCCGCGCAACTGTCTCACTTTGCGACGCTTTTCCCGTTCGCCTTAAGCTTCGGAACGACTCTAGAACGAATCGCGGCCGAATCGCTGACTCCCCGTTGAGTCCCGTTCCGTTCTCGCAACATGTCGCGGGACTCGTGCTGGTTGTGCACTAGATGGAGGTTCGGACCGCCGCACAAGCGGCCGTATCAGTTAAAGCTGGGGACGGCGCGGAGTCGAATCAGAATCGGGAAGGAGTCAAATGGATTCCCGTTGTCTCGCTCTGCCGTCATGCCCGGGCTTGTCCCGGGCATCCACGTTCTCGGCCCGGCGCAGCAAGGACGTGGATGGCCGGGACAAGCCCGGGCATGACGCAGGTGCTGGGGCCGGACGCTTTTTTTTCGCGAAAACAACCCCATGCACACTAGGGAAGTCATTGATTTTACGAAGATTCTCCTACCCTCCCCTGGAGGGGGAGGGTCGGCGCACAGGGAGCGCAGCGACATGGGCGCCGGGGTGGGGTGATCTCTCCACTCGGGCAGTCCCCGTGGGGAGACATCACCCCACCCCGCTCGCGCTGCGCGCGATCGACCCTCCCCCTCCAGGGGAGGGTTAAGAGCCCTACTGCGTCTTGGCGACGCGCGGGGGCTGGGCCGAGGTGATGAAGCTTGTGGCTTCCAGCATGGCGGGGCCGAGCGGCGTCGGCATTTTCAGCCAGAACGGGACCAGGATGCGCGTGCCGGCGACGGGGGCGAAGGCGATCTCGATGTTGCGCTGGGCGGCGAGGTATTTGATCACGGGACGATCGGGGATGTAGCCGGCGACAGGCACGAAATAGAGCGAGCACACCACGACCGGGCCCTTGTACCCCTTCTCCGCCTTCACGGTCTCCATGCGCTTGAAATCGAGCTTGAGGTCGTAGCGCATGCGGCCGTCGAACACCGGCGCGCCGATGTGGCAGGCCTCCGGCGAGACGGGATCGCCAGTGCCGGGCACGCGCAGCAGCGAGGCCGTCATGGGGTCCCAGACGCCGCGGCGATGCGCCTCGGTGACGACGATGCGATCGGGATCGACCGGCGGTTCGGGGAGGATCGCAAAATCCTTCACATTGCCCTTGTCGAGGGTGATGCGGATCTCTTCGGTCTTCTTCTGGGTGGTGGTGGAAGCCTGGTAGCCGGTCGCCACCAGCGCACCGTTGACGACGCGGCCCTGCGAGGCGCCGGTGCCGGAGCCGCCCGTGAACGACTTCAGCAGCCCCGTGGTGCCGCCCGCGGCCGCCGCCGAAAACACGTCGTCCTGGATATCGATGTTCCAGGCGCCCTTGCCGACGGGAATGCCCGCCAGCGAGGCCTCATATTGCGCCTCGAGCTTGCCCTGCGCCGCGGCCGGCACCGCGCCCCACGCCAGGGCCAGCGCACAAAGCGCCATCAGCCAGCCGGCCAGGCGCGGACGGGCTGAGCGCAGCTTTTGCGCAAAAGGAGGCGTTGCAAGCACGAAACAATCCGATCGGGGGCGCGATGCGCTGTTACTTAAACCAAAAACCGCGGCAAACAATGTGTCCGGACGTATCCGCCCCGGAACTCCCCCTGATCTTTCGGCGGCGAATACGCCCTTTATGTGATGGTAAGACGCGCTAAACACTGCCGTTTTGGTGATCGGGAGGTAACCCACTCTCCCCATGTTCCACTGTCATGCCCCGGCTCGCCGTCTTCGCTAAAGCTTCGCCGGCCGAGCACCGCTGTGGGCCCGGCGGAGCCTTGCGGAGACGGGACCGGGGCATCCAGTACGCCGCGGCCCCTCGCCTCCAGCCGCGCCGCCTCGGCGTACTGGATCGCCCGCCCTGGTGCGCAATTGCGCACCAGGGCGGGCGATGACACCTCGCGTGGGGGCAAAGCGCGGGGTACGAATCCCCGCCCAAAAACTTGACGTCCCGCCCCTTCCCCCCTATACGTCCGCCCGCTCCCTGCAAGGACAAGAGAATTTGCCCCCGTGGCGCCCCGAATGGCGGCCGCAGATCGTTGGGGGTTCAGGATAAGGATTTTTGCCATGTCTCGCCGCTGCGAACTGACGGCCAAGGGCCCCCTCGTCGGCCACAAGGTCAGCCACTCCAACATCAAGACCAAGCGCCGCTTCCTGCCGAACCTCGTCAACGTGACGTTCATCTCGGAAGCGCTCGGCCGCAACGTGCGCCTGCGCGTCTCCACCAACGCGGTCAAGAGCGTCGACCACAATGGCGGCCTCGACCCCTTCCTGCTCAAGGCCAACGCCGACAACCTGTCGCCGCGCGCCCTCGAGCTGAAGCGCGCCATCCAGAAGAAGGTCGGCGACACCGCGCCGGCGAAGCAGGCGAGCTGAGTTTTCGGAAATTGGGCGGGGGCTAAGTCGCGTGGCGTAGGCTTAGCCGAGTAGAGTTTGCGTTGCGGCCGGATCGGAAGATCCGGCCGTTTTTGTTAGACCTATTGGTAGTTGTACGACGGTTGTCTGCTCGCATTCGGCTCCGCTATGCTCATGACAAGCACATACGTTGGGGGCGAGGCGACTGACCGACCTTACACCGGAGCTATTGCACCAAATTCTCGCCGGAGATCCGGACGAATTGGACGTTCATTTGCGTCTTGTTGAGCGCGACGTCGCGCTCCAAGATTGCAAAGTCAGATTGCATTGCCATTGCCTCACGGTCGACGCCAACGGCCGAATCAAGATTGCTAGGCTGGCAGAATTTATGCGGGCGATGCTCGCCGATTACGCTATTCCCAAAAACAAGATGCAAGCGGCACGCGCGCGCGATTCCAAATATCATTCAACAGGAGCCGTGATCCAGCTCCATCACGAGGCGCTCAATCTATTCACTCATCTCGCACAGACCGGGGAAGGCGGCGAGATGTTGCTCTATCTGCTGTCTGAACGCTTCCTCAAGATGCCTCAGGTATTGTGCAAAATGGATCTCAAGACTGATACCTCTATGCACTATCACGGATCTGATGGTGTGTACGCTCGCGTAACTTCCGAAGGAGTTATCAAGCTGTACTGGGGTGAGTCCAAGATTTACGGCGACGCTTCGGAAGCCATAAGAGACTGCCTCTACAGCCTATCTCCATTCCTGCTTGAGCCTGACGCAGAACATGCCGGGCGCGAGCGCGACCTTCTACTTCTAAGTGATAAAGCCGATCTCAGCGACGAGACTTTGACCAAAGCATTTCGTCGATATTTCGATAGGACATCTCCACTTTCGAACCGCGTTCAGTACTGTGGTGTTGCACTAGTCGGATTCGATGCCGACTTCTATCCGAACGAGAATACTGCCGTCACCGCGGATGAGATTGCCTCATCTGCGAAATCAGCTCTCGCAAAATGGAGCAGGCAGATTGGAAATCGAATCTCCAAAGAGAAGCTCGCAAACTTTGAGATTGAATTTCTCTGCGTCCCCATGCCGTCTGCTGCCGCCTTCAGAGATTCCTTCCTGACAGCTTTGGGCAAGAAATGAAGCCAGCCGAACTACATCAATGGCTACTATCTGATGGGATCAGAGAAGACCTAGAACTTGTAACTAGGGCTACTGTTGTATCCGAATTAATCGGCTCACCGCCCGACCACGACGACTTAGCTCGAATCAAAGAACTAGACTGGGAGCGCCTACTCCTTGCGGGAAGCTTACTCGCACGAGCCACCGAACGCACCCCGATCGAAGCAGCTCTCAGGATCACAACCGCCGCATTGAGCCTACCCACCCCAACAAGGATACACGATGCCGGCGTCATTCTACTTCAGAAACTATCGAACTACCGAGCTGCTGACTTAGCGATACAACGCCATCTTCTGGAGCCTGGTCTGGCTGGACGGCTCGGCGCTTCGGCCAGACTAGAAGCTTTTACCAGAGAGCTTAACAATTCGATCCTGATCGAACACTCGGGCGAATGGCTCAGCGTCAATCCATTTGGAATCGAGCACGCAACCCGCAAAGCTGGATATCGGCTTCCGCCCCCACAGCGTCAGGAAAAACATTCCTGGTTCTACAATGGCTCATTGACGAGATGAAGGCCAGCGGCGCGACCATCGCCGTCTATCTCGCGCCCACACGAGCGCTAGCCCGTCTTATTCGCGAGAGGGCGCCTGAGAGGCTGGCGAGCGTGGTGTAAAGCGCTGATGCGGCGTAGGATTCGGTTGCGAAGCCACCCCATCACCTTCAACCGCGAACGCCACGCCCGCCATGACCGATGATACGATTTCAGACCACTATCGAGAAGCAAGAATTCAACACAAATAAAACCTCTGCCTCGCGCTCGATCTCTTCATGCTTGATAGTCTCGTTTCGGAGGCTGAGCACCTACCGCGTCTAATAGGCCGCTCGCGCCGGTTTCTTTGGACGCGGCACGACCGCGACTCCACATTTCGGCACAGAAATGATCGGGAGTCACTCAATCTTTCTTCAACTTAACCCGTCTTATTCGTAAGAGTGCGCCTGAGGGGTAAAGCGCTGATGCGGCGTAGGATTCGGTTGCGAAGCCAACCCCATCACCTCCAACCGCGAACGCCACGCCCGCCATGACCGACGATACGATTCCGCCCTTCTCGTTTCCAGCCGTTCACGCCAAGAAAGTCACAGCTGCCTTCGATGGTGGGCGCCTAACCTCGAACGGGGGCGTGATGCTTCTGGCGATGGCCGAGCGGCGTCTCGGTTTGGCCAACAATCTGGCCCGGGTGTTCCCGGATCGGCGCGATCCGACGCGGGTCGTGCACAGCCTGGTCGATATGTTCCGCGCTCGCATGTTCGCGATCTGCTGCGGCTACGAGGACGCCGACGACCTCGATCATCTGAGGTCCGATCCGGCATTCAAACTGGCCTGCGGTCGCCTACCGGACACGGGCCGGGATTTGTGTTCCCAGCCGACGCTGTCGCGGCTGGAGAATGCTCCGCGCCTGCGCGACGTGATCCGGCTGACCTACACTTTGGTCGACGCATGGATGGATAGCTACCCGCGCGAGCCGGCATCCGTCACGCTCGACATCGATGATACCTGCGACGTCGTCCACGGCCATCAGCAGCTCTCGCTGTTCAACGCTCATTATGACGAACGCTGCTTCCTGCCGATCCACGTCTACGACACGGAGAAGAGCCGGCCCGTGGCGGTCGTGCTGAGGCCCGGCAAGACGCCGGGCGGCGTCGAGGTGCGTGCCCATCTGCGCCGCCTGGTACGGCATATCCGGACGCGATGGCACAACACGCAAATTACGTTCCGTGGCGACGGGCACTATGCCCGGCCGGAGGCAATGGCGTGGTGCGAGACCAACGGCATCGACTACATCTTCGGTCTGTCCGGCACCAAGCCTCTCGCCAGAAAAGTCGACGAGGTCGCCGACGACATCCGCACGCGACGCGCCATCGAGAACCTGCCGGTTCTGCGTGGCTATACCGAGACGCGCCACAAGGCAAAGTCCTGGGATCGCGAACGGCGCACCGTCGCCCGTATTGAGGCGACGATGCTCGGCCTCGACATCCGTTTCGTCGTCACCAGCCTCGATGTCGGCTCGGCCGAGTGGATCTACGACAGCCTGTATTGCGCGCGCGGCCAAGCCGAGAATCTGATCAAGCTGCATAAGACGCAGCTCGCCTCCGATCGCACCAGCTGCCGTTCGGCGCTCGCCAACCAGGTCCGTCTCGTGCTCCATACGGCCGCTTATTGGCTGATGCTGACCGTGCGCGACGCCATTCCCAAAGCCCGGGAATTGGCCGCTGCCGAGTTCGCGACGCTGCGTCTTCGGCTCTTGAAAATCGCCGCCCGTGTCGTCGAGACCACGAGCCGCATTCGCCTTGCGTTTGCCGCGGCATGTCCCGAAGCCGACCTGATCTGCGGCTTGCCCGGCGCGCTGCTGCCGCTCGGTCCTTGACCGGCGGGGCGTCCGCCCCCGTTCGCCCAACCCATCCCTCAAGCGCGTTGCAAAGTACCGATCGTCAGGCGGCGAAAAGCCGAAGGCAATCCTGTGCGCCTCGTCAGACAAGATGTGCGGCCGCATCAATCGGGCCCAAAAGCCGCACTCTCACGAATAGGACGGGCTAGCGAGCGAAATCGAGGGCAATCTGACCTCACTGATCAAAAGAATGTCTATTGAAGACATCGAGGTAACTTCTCTTCCTCTTTCCGCAAAGCATCTAGACGCATCTAAGGCGGGCAAGAAGCTCATCTACATCTTAACTCAAGAGCGACTTCATCTGTTAGCGAACGGCTTCAATGACGGAATGAGGATAGATATTCTGGTAGCAGACGAAGCACACAAGGTTGGCGACCACTTACGCGGGGTTGTCTTGCAGGATGCGATCGAGCGGGCCAGCCGAAGCAACCCCAAGATCAAGATTGTATTCATAAGCCCAGCGACCCAAAACCCGGAAGCTCTTCTCGATGACGCGCCAGCTACCACACGGAAAGAAGCTGTAGACAGTGACATCCCCACTGTCCTTCAGAACGTAGTCATGGCTACGCAGCCCTCAAGAAAGGCTACGGAATGGCTGTTTAAATTGCGGCAATCTAAGGAAACTTACCTTCCAATTGGTTCGGTCACACTACAAGCGCGCCCCACATCCCTCAAAAAGAAGCTGGCGCTTATCGCGACTTCCATTGGCTCAAAGGGAGGCACTCTTGTCTATGCGAACGGCCCAGCGGAAGCTGAAGAGATTGCTCTTCTGCTCAGCCAACTAATTGACGGCCCACAGAACGAGAAAGATGCTGAACTGGTGGCTTTGGCTGATTTGGCCCGCCGCGGTGTACATCCCCGTGGGTCGGTCAAAATCCCCCGGGTATGGTCACTTGAAACTCCCCCACCTGATGATCGCCGTCAGCGCCGCTGAACAGCAGTAGCCGGTCAGGCAGGACGTTTATGTTCGACCCCTTTAGCCAGCAAGGGGCCGGGGAGTTGAACGTCTTGAAGCGACATCTGCAAAGCACCGTACTTACATTACTTGATAGCGGTACGACGACCCCACCTCGTTTAGGTGGACGGGATGAGCGAGACTCGCGCGTGGATTTGACAACGCGAGGGACGCTCGTTCCATGCATCAAGACAGACATCAAGACGGGCATGATGCCGCCTCCTATCAGCGGATCGAGGTGATCACAGGGGAGAGGCGACGGCGCAGTTGGAGCGATGCGGAGAAGGCGCGGATCGTGGCCGAGAGTGCCGATCCGGAGACGAGCATTTCCGAGGTGGCTCGACGCAACGGGGTGAACCGGGGACTGCTCAGTGTGTGGCGGCGCCAGGCGCGGCTCGCGTCGAGCGAAGCGCCGCAGTTCGTGCAAGTCAGGCTCCAGGCCGCCGTCGAGGCGCAGCCGAACGCGATCGATAAGGCGCATGTTCTGACGGATCCGGCCGAGCGGATCGAGGTGATGATCGCGGGCGCGACGGTGCGCGTGCCCGTCGGCGTCGACGCCGCGACGCTGGAGCGCGTGCTGGCGGCGGTGAGATCGACGCGATGATCTCTTTCGGTCCAATGGTCCGTGTGTTCGTCGCGACGCAGCCGATTGACTTTCGTAAAGGCGTTCATGGCCTTGTCGCGCTGGTAGCGGAGGGATTAGGCGGCAAGCCCTACAGCGGTGACGTTTATGTCTTCCGATCGAAGCGATCGGATCGTTTGAAGCTACTGGTTTTTGACGGCTCGGGAATGGTTCTAGCGACGAAGTGGCTGGAGAATGGGGGCTTTGCCTGGCCACCTGTTCGCGAGGGTACGATGCCGGTGACGGGGGCGCAACTGGCGATGCTGATTGAAGGTCTTGCGGAGTGGTCGCGTGTGGTCCCGAAGGTGACGAAGCGGCCGACGAAGGTTGCCTGAAGCGTCTTGTTTTGCTGGCGATTGCGAGTGCGTTCGTGTAGCTCTGCGATATGGCGCTTCGCCCCGAAGATCTCCCCTCTGACCCTGCGGCTCTTGCCGAGATGGTGCTGGCTTTCGAAGGCGAGAACGATGATCTGCGCGCAGAGATCGCCACGTTGAAGAGCCTGATCTTCGGCGCACGATCGGAGCGCGCGGCGATCGTCTGCGCCGAACAGATCGCGTTTGATCTGGAACGGACCGCCGGCTCACAGCTCCCGGCCAATGACGACAAACCGGACGCGCCGCGGCCGGAGCGGCGCAAAGCGAAGCGCAACATCGGCGCGCTGCCGGCGCATCTGCCTCGGGTCGAGCGGGTGATCGAGCCGGCGTCCACGCTGTGCCCGTGCTGCACGGGTCAGATGCATCGGATCGGCGAGGAGAGCAGCGAAGCGCTCGATCGGGTTCCCGCGTGGCTGCGCGTGCTCCGCACGATCCGTCCAAAATACGCCTGCCGCTCCTGTGAGGGCCCGATTGTCCAGGCCCCGGCACCGGCGCGGCTCGTCGAGGGCGGCATGGCAACGACGGCGCTGATCGCGCATATCGCCGCGGCCAAATATGCCTGGCAATCGACGCTCTATCGCCAGACGCAGATCCTGGCGGGTCAGGGTGTCGTCGTCGACCGTCAGACGCTGGCGCGCTGGATGGGGAGCGCGGCGTGGCTGGTCAGGGGCCTCTACGATCTGCAACTGAAGACTATGCACGGCTTCGAGCGGCTGTTCTGCGACGAGACGCCGATGCCAGTGCTCGATCCGGGACGCGGCCGCACGAGGATCTGCCAGTTCTGGGCGCACGCGACGGACGATCGGGCGTGGAAAGGGGCCGGCGCCGCCGGCGGTCGCCTACGTGTTCGCAGGTGGTCGCGGCAAAAAGGAGATCGTGGCGCAGTTAGCCGGCTTCGAAGGCGTGCTGCAAGTCGACGGCTATGCCGCCTACGCCTCGCTGGCGGGCGATGCGATGATGTCGGGCCAGATCCAGCTGGCGTATTGTCTCGTTCACGCGCGCCGCAACTTCGTGAGGGTGCACAAGACGACGAACTCACCCTTCGCCGCGGAGGTCATCGAGCGCATTGCGGCCGTCTACGCGATCGAGGAGAGGATCCGCGGTCTCGATGCTGGGGAACGCCGCGCGACGCGACAGGCCGAGACGAAGCCGCTGATGGAGGCGTTGAGGGCCCGTCTGATCGCGGTGAAGGACGGGATCTCCCGCCGCTCGACGCTCATCAAGGCGATCGACTACATGCTCGAACGCTGGCAGGGCCTGACGACGTTCCTGGATGACGGGCGGCTCGAGCCGGACACCAACACGGTCGAACGATCGATCAGGCCAATTGCGATCGGAAAAAAGAACTCGTTGTTCAGTGGTGACGAAGGCGGGGGCGAGACCTGGGCGATACTCGCTTCGCTTCTTAACACAGCGAAATTGAATGGCCTCGACCCCGAGGCGTATCTCGTCGACGTTCTCGATCGCATGGTGAGCGGCGCCACGAAGACCAACCAGCTTCACGAACTTCTGGCCTGGAACTGGAAGGCCGCACGCGAAGCCGAAAAGCGGGCCGTGGCATGACGAAGCCGAAGCAAGGGCGGGGAACGCGAAAAGCACGCAAGACGACGATGGCGGACTATGCCATGTCGTTCGAACGGCTCGGGCAATGGATCAGCAAGCGCGCCAGGTCGCCGACGCTTCGGCATCCGCGGGCGACGTCGCTCTCCATGCTCGATGGCGCGGTGGCCGCGGTCGTCGCCGGGCCGGTCTCGATGGCGTCCGAGGAATGGGTGTGCCCGCTCCTCGGCGTAGATCCCGACGCCTTCAATCACGACACCGAGGAGTTCTCGGCAATCGCCGCCACGCTGATGCGCCACAACGCTATCAGCGAGACGCTGTCGACGAGACCGGAGAGCTTCGAGCCGCTGTTCGTGCGATCACCGGACGGCGAAGTCGACCCGCAGCCCTGGTGCATGGGCTTCTACGCCGTCATGAAGCTTCGGCTTCTCGTCTGGTCGCGGCTTCTCCCCCCGAATGGAACCGAACACCTTATGCTGCGGCCGATCTTGGTCCATTGCATCGACGACGCCGGTCGACCCTTGCTACCCCCGGCCCGGCGCACGCTGGGAACGCAGCCCATCATCCAAAACGCCTGGCGCAACATTCCAGCAACCGTCGAGGCCCTCCGGCAGTTCTGGATGCCTATACGCTTCAAGCGCGGTGCGTAGGCCGTCCGCACCAAGTCCGTGGCTCCGTGGGCCTCTCGTACCGTTTACGTTGGAATTCATTAGATCTCGCTGGGACCGTGGCGCAGGCGAACTCAATGAGTTCGCACAACTTGAGCAGGTTTGCGCTTATCTTTTGGCCTTGCACCTCCGCGAGGGATCCATCTTAGAAGCTCCTTTCACCAAACGTCACGATCCGATTTTCATTTCGGCGGTAAACGCACAGCTCGCGCATCTTGTTTCACACCTTTCCATTCCCGCTTCACTAGCGAGCCGACATTCGGGCGTCAGCTCAGTAGGGATGCAGAAACTTCTGAACTATTTCAGGTCCTATGAGGGGGATATTGAAGACCTTCTGCCGGCACCGCCAGAAAGCGGCGATGCTTACAAACGGCTGATGCGAATCATGGAAACGATAAACGAGCACCTATACCCCGCCTTCTTGCCGAAAACGCTGATCCCCCTGCACACACTCGTCGTTCTCGAATGGCTGAAGGGATATTCTCTCGCTGCTATCATTCGAGCAAGAATAGCATACAATCGCAGGCACGGCCGCACCGTCCCTCTGCCAAAACTGATCCGAAACACAATGGAGTTGATCGAACAGACCGCTCGATTTCGAGCGCCTAAGTTTGTCTCCGCCTATATGGAGGTACTAAAGCTGCATTTACGAGAAATTGGACGAAGCGACCTAATTTCGAACGAGATGGACGTAGGCCTCGCGTTAGAATTCGGTGTTTCTACCCAAACACTGGTGTCGTTAATAGAATTGGGATTGTCGCGAATGGCCGCAGTTGAACTTCACGAGAAAATTGCCCTAGACGATCTCGATCGAGATCAAGCAAGAAAATGGATCGAGGACCACAATGAGCGGTTTGAAGGAATGGATTTGCCGGCGGTTATCGTGAACGAGATTCGGCGCAAGGTACTCAGCATTCATAGCGAGGACACGCAGACTACTGGAACCAATAGCCAATAGCGCTGCTCAGGCGATTGCAATCAACAGCATGACTATGTCCAATATCCCGCTATACTCGCCTCGGTAGCATCACCCGGAGGCGCATTCCATGGAGCCGGCGCACGATACCGACCGCAAGCCTGAGCCGAAACACCTCGTCATCTGCTGCGACGGCACCGGCAACGAGATCTCCGAGAACATCTCCAACGTACTGAAGCTGTATCGCTGCCTGCGCAAGACCGAGAAAACGTCGCCGCGGCAGATGGTGTATTCGATCCCGGGGTCGGCACGGTGACGGAGCCTTCGACGTGGCACCGCTTCAAGGCCAACGTCAACATGGTGCTGGGGCTCGCCACCGGCTACGGGCTCGATGACAACGTGCTCAGCGCCTATTGCTTCCTGGTTCAGCATTATGCGCCCGGCGACAGGATCTACCTGTTCGGCTTCTCGCGCGGGGCCTATACCGTGCGGGTGCTGGCGGGGCTCATTCACAAGATCGGCCTGATCTCGCCGGAGCAGGCGAACCTCGCAGGCTCGGGCCTCGTCGCCTACAAGCAATATTCCGGCACGGGGCGCGGCAACGCGATCGAAGACGTCGAGGGCATCGCGACCGACGAGAGCGGGCCGCTGCCGAAGGACACATTCGACCTCGCCGCGCAGTTCGCGCGCATCACCTCGACGCGCTGGCCGACCATCCACTTCATCGGCGTGTGGGACACGGTGGCAAGCGTGATCGTGCCGCGGCGCGACAATTTCTTCTTCCTGTTCAGCCTGGAGGAGCTCGCCTTCACGCTGCGCAACCCCAGCGTCAGGATCTTCCGGCAGGCGATCGCGATCGACGAGCGGCGCTGCATGTTCCGCCTGAAGCAATACCGCGAGCCGCAGGACTATTGGAGCAACCGCTACGTCCCCGACGAGAAGAAGGTGCCGCAGGACATTCTGCAGGTGTGGTTCGCCGGCGTGCATTGCGACGTCGGCGGCGGCTATCCGGAGGTCGAGAGCGGCGAGTCGAAATACCCGCTGATCTGGATGATCGAGGAGGCCGCGAAGGCCGGGCTGAACTTCAACCCGCGCACGGTGAACCAGCTCGCCTGGGGCGTCCAGCGCAAGAACTCGCCGTTCCACTATGTCGCGCCGGCCTACACCGGCAAGACGGGCCAATTGCACGATTCGATGACGCCGGCCTGGCGGGTGCTGGAGTATTTGCCGAAGAGCGCGGCGTACAAGGAATGGCCGGAGCGGAAGGCCTATTTCGGCTTCTACATCCCCGACTGCGAGCCGCGCGTCATTCCCGAAGGCGCGCATGTGCATGAGAGCGTGCTGAAGCGGATGGCGGTGGAGCCGGACTACCGGCCGGTGAACATGCCGAAGGATTACGTGACGGTGCCGATGCCGGTGGGGCCGGGGCATGCGGAGGCCGCGGCGGAGATGGAGGGCGCGGCTTCGCCGCCGCCTGGAGAGCCGAAGACGAGCTAGTACCCGGAATCAGAGCTGAGTGATACGGCGGCCTTTGAAACGGCGTTGACGGACCTTTTTCTTGGTCCAGACGAAGGGCTCGGCTCTGTCGTTGTGTGCGTTGACGTAGGCATCGATGTGTTCCTGAAGCTGCTTGAGGCTCGTGAAGGAGGTGCCGCTGAGCGACTGCCCCTGCAAGATGGAAAACCATACTTCGACCTGATTGAGCCATGACGCACTTGTCGGCGTGAAATGAAATTGCACGTTGGGGTGGGCCTTGAGCCAGTCCTCGTTCTTTTTATGGGTGTTGAGGTTGTCGAGGATGACGTGAAGCTTGCGGTTCGGAAAAGCCGCGGTGACGCTGTTCATGAAATCGAGAAACTCGACGCGGCGCCGGCGTTTTGAATGGGTCGCGATGATCTTTCCGGTGGCGACTTCGAGCGCCGCAAACAATGTTGTGGTGCCATGCCGCTTGTAATCGTGGCTTTGGCCGGTCAAGGCGCGGCCATTGGGCAACTTCAGATAACCCTGCGCTCGCTCCAAAGCCTGGATCGAGGGCTTCTCGTCCACGCACAGCACAATGGCCTTCGCCGGCGGCGCGACATAGAGGCCGACAACATCGGCGGCTTTGGCCGTAAAGTTCGGGTCGTTGCTCTCGCACCAGGACTTGCGAGCCACCAGGTCAATCTTGTGGCTGCGCAGGAACCGCCAGACATATTGGACATCGACATCGCCCAGCGCCTCGGCCAGCAGGGGGCCGGTCCAGCGCGCAAACCCTTGCGGTGGCGGCTTATCCAGCAGCTTCAGAATCCGCTTGTCGGTCGTCTTCGTATAGATCGGCTGCTTGCCAGGCCGCGGCTTGTCTTGCAGCCCTTCAAGGCCATGGTCGGCATAGCGATGCCGCCAAAGGCTGACAATCCGCGGCTGGACCCCAACTTCCTTGGCGATCGACCGGGTGCTGCGCCCATCCGCCGCCAACAGAACTATCCGCGCCCGCTTCAAATCGCGCTGCAACGTCACCGGTGAGCGACAGCACGCCTCAAGCACCTTGCGATCTTTCCTCGAAAGGTGGACTTCTCTTGCTTCGGGTATCATCCCGACCTTGAATCACGACTCACGTTCCAAGAAAAGTGGGTACTAGGGCGCGGAGCCGTCAACGTCAGCTTACCGAGGCACTGCGGAAGTTTTGCACCTTGGATGTGACGGCGACTTGCGGCCCGTTGCAGACCTCGACTAGCAGCGAAAGTTTCGCGGCGAGCGGCCGGTCGAGGTATCGCTGCGCTTAACGGTTTCTTTATCGATGTCGCGCTTTTCGCGAGCCTTCAAAGGTTGTTTGTCGGTTTCCCTACAACTAGCATTGTGGAAGGCCGCCGTTTAAGAGATCATCGTAGTGTGGGGAAACCGACGAGTTCGAATGCGGAAATTGCTGCAAACCGGTAAAGCAATAGCCGCACTCGCGGTTGGTCTGCCTTTCTTCGCCTTCGGGATGTGGCTGGGGCTAGCCCAAATATGTCGCGTATTCACGACAGGGGAACTGTACTCGCGCGGTTACGGCCCTGGTTGGATGGGCTGGTCAAGACTCGTCAGCTTTGAGAGCGACCCAATCACCTTCGTATCAGCTCTCGCGACAGCCGTGCTCCTCACTGCTACTGGGCTGTTCATTTTCGGACGGCTGTTCTCTAATGTACGACGCTGGTGGAACGCGCAGAACTCTTAAAAGTCCGCACTCGGTCGGTGGTGACCTACATAGCGATGCCCGCTGAGCGCCGCTTATGACCCTGGCTGTGTGAAAACGTGAAATCTCCCGAAGGGCACAGAATCTGCTTCTCGGATACGGCAGCGCCGCAGTTCAGTATGCTCCTCATGCTCCCAGAGCGGGCTTTCGAAGGAATACTTTTCTCTGCAATTTGCTCTGCGTTGCGTTTTTACACGGCCAAGACCCTAGGCAGACGTCGTAGTCTTAGCCATCGATGTGGCCGAGCCCCAAGCACCGCCCGCTTACTATTTGGCGAGCAACCAGATGGCTGGTGCGGAAATCAAGCCGAGGACCGCTAGCACCAGCATGAGCCGGCCAAACTTACCCCAAACGCCAAGTTGAGAGAACTCGCGGTTCGGCATTTTGTCCAGCCAACGGCGGAAGCGGGCCAAGTGCGGCCCCAGTCCGCTTAGTTCTAGCCATTCCAGCATTTCGGGCCCTCGCTACCGAGATACTGATAGAGGCGAGTTAATTCGAGCTTGAAGCCATACCTAGAATTTAGACCGGTGTCTCCTTGTGGCCCGATTATGTTGCAAAAGTCGGCTGCAGTGGATTTGGCCCTTGGGCCTTTCGTTGAGCCGCGCTCTGAAGCGCTGGCCCTGACGCATTTTACGCAACTTCGACGCTACGCGATGCGCAGAGCCTGAGCCGGTGGCGGACGTGCGACCAGCGATGCAAACCGCCTCAGATTCTGGGCGATGGCGGCTAGAACAAACTCATCCTGGGCACCTTGCGGGCCGCGCAATCGGAGCCGACCAAGCTTCAGGATGCGCTTCAAGTGTGCGAACCTCATCTCGACCTTCTTGCGCTGACGCCGAGAGAGCTCGAAGCCCTTGGTGCCAGCCAACGACCGGGCAACGTCTCGGGCATGCTCATGGATATCGCGTGGGATCTTGCGTGATGGCTCCTTTGGGCAGCACTGCGGTTTGAGCGGGCATGCATTGCAGTCGAGCTTGCTTGCGCGATACAGAAGGGTCTTGCCCTCGTGCACGGTACCGCTCGTCCCAAGCCGCTTTCCGCCCGGACAGTGGTAGACATCGCTGGTCGGGTCATATCGAAAGTCGCTGCGCGAGAAGGTGCCATCATCCCGCTTCGACTTGTCGAACACGGGGATATGGGGCGCGATGCCCTTCTCCTCGACCAGCCAGTTCAGCATTGGAGCGGCCCCGTAAGCGGTATCCCCGATAAGCCGCTCCGGCTTGAGACCAAAGCGTTCCTCCGTTCGCTCAATCATGGTCCTCGCTGCTCCGACCTCGGCCTGGCGAATGGAGCGGGAGGCCTCGACATCAACGATGACGCCGAACTTCACGTCGATGAGATAGTTGTCGGAGTACGCGAAGAATGCCGGTCCCTTGTGAGCGCCGGTCCACTGCGCTGCCGGATCGGATGGCGAGACAAACTTCGGGACGACATCGCTGGCGGCGCCCCACGCCGGATCGTCGAGGGTCTCCAGATACTCCTTCACCGCGCGGCTGGACCTTTGCGGGTCGCGGTCCTTGCGCCAATCCTGACCTGCGATCGAGCGTCGCTTGTTGGCATCAGCCTGGATCAGGCTCGCATCGACTGCCCCGCGGGTCACTTCAAATTCCTCCGGGTGTGGTCAGTCAAATTCCTCCACCCGCGAGGCAGGACAAGGGACTGTTAGTTTGAGTTTGTTTCCCGGGCAAGAGCTTCAGCGGCTTCTTTGAGCCGATAGCTGCGTCCGTCGAACTCAAGCAGATGGCAATGATGCATAAGGCGATCGAGGATCGTCGTGCTCATAGTGTTGTCCCCAAGGTATGCCCCCAATCCTGCACGACGCGATTGGAGGTGACGATGACGCTGCGGCGCAGTTTGTAACGCTGATGGATCAGGGTCTGCAGCAAAGTGCCGGCGTCGTCGGGGATGGCGCGTGCGAGGAATAGATCGTCCAGCACGAGGAGATCGCAGTCGATGATGGTTCGCAGCCGGACCTCGCGTTGTGCCGGAGAGTTCAGGGCGTAGCGGTGGAAGAAGTCGTCGGTCTCAAGATACTGGACCTTGTGGCTTTGCAGGATCGCCTGATAGGCAATCGCCTTGGCGATGTGCGACTTCCCGGTGCCAGGTTTGCCAACAAGCAGAGCGTTCTCGCCAGCGGCAATGAACGCCAGGGTGTGGAGCTGGAAGCAGGTCTGACGTGGCAGTTTGGGATTGAAGGACCAGTCGAACTCGGCGAGCGTCAGCTTTTCGTCGAGCCCGGATTGCTGGTATCGCCGCTCGATAAGACGGGACTGACGACGGTCCAGTTCATCCTGCAGGATAAGGGAGAAGGTCTCGAGGAAGGGCTGGTTGGCGCCCTGCGCCTGGAGCACGCGCGTCTGCAGCGTGTCGCGGACACCCGACAGGCGCAGCTGTCGTAGGCAACGCTCAATTTCCGGCATGGTCATCATGTGGCTAGGTCTCCAGTTTAAGGTGAGAAGGTGCAGCGGGAGCGCTCGTGGCGCCGGAGTTGGCCGGGGTTGCGCAGGCGACACGAGCGCGGATTGCCGTGGCGTGATCGTCGTGAGCCTCGGCCTGCCGACCATTGTCGTCGGCGTCGCGCCGCACAGCGCGGCTGAAGAGGTCGCCGTATTCCGCGGGGGTACGGATCAGCGGATGATCCTGGGTGAGCGGCGATGCCGGCTGTGGCGTCACTCCAACCTGCTCGATCGCCTGTTCGAACAACCGCTCGACGGTCGCACGCACGTGCTTGTAGCGGTAGATGCGGTTGTCGATGGCGTGCGCGCAGGCCTGCTCGACCAGCCGCGCCGGATACTTCCGGCCCAGCCCGACAATGCCCCACATCGCGCGCTGTCCGGGGCGCCCTTCGGTGTCGAACACCTGCTGGCACAAGGCCCTGGTCTGCGGTCCGATGCGCTCGGCGCTCGCCAGCAGCACGGCGGTTTGCCGCGACGGGTTGAACGGCCGTTCGCTGGTCGGCAGGACGACAGAACCGGGGTGCGCCATCCGGGAATGAACACGCAGCAGCGCACGGGTGTGGCGATCACGGATCTCGATCGTGGTGGTGTAGATGCGCACGACGACCTGGCTGCCGATCGGCGCGGGCCGCGCGGCGTAATAGCTGTTGTCGACGCGTACGGTGGTGTCGTCGCAGACAGTCCGGACGACTTCGGTGAAGATGCGGAAGGGAGCGACAGGCAGCGGCCGCAGGTGCGGCTTCTCTTCCTGGAACATCGCCTCGACCTGACGGCGCGTGCTGCCGTGGATGCGTTTGAAAGCCCAGTTCTCCTCCCAGTGCCTCAAGAACTCGTTTTGCGCCTCCAGCGTCTCGAAGCGCCGTCCGGCCAGCGCAGTGCCCTGGGTATGTTGAATCGCATTCTCGACGCATCCTTTCCGATTTGGATCGGCCACGCGCGCGGGATCGGCGACCACGGCGTAATGAGCCAGCATCGCGCTGTAAATCGGGTTGAGCTGGGGCTCGTACAAATCCGGCTTGAGGACGCCTTCCTTCAGGTTGTCGAGCACGACATAGCTGGGGACCCCGCCAAAATACCGGAACGCCTCTTCGTGGAGCTGCGCCCAGACTTGTTGGCTGGACTTCCAGACTACCCGCCGGAAGCTGCGCCGCGAGTAGCGTAGCGTCATCACGAACAGGCGGGGACGACGGTACCGCCCGCTCTTCGGATCAACCGTCGGCGCGCCCTCGCCATAGTCGACCTGAGCTTCCTCGCCGGGGAGGAACTCAAGACGATCAAACTGCTCAGGATCAGCGTGCCGCAACCGGCGCACAAACCGCTTGACACTCTGGTAGCTGGACGGAAAGCCAAATTGATCAACCAGGTCCTGGTAAATCGCCTGCGCGTTCCGCTTCAGCCGGACCTGTTCTTCGATCCACGTCCGATGCGCTTCGCAAGCCGAACGGGCCAGGCTGCTGGTGACCGTCGCTTCCGATGTCCCAAAAGCCGGTGGTCGGGGTGGAGGAATTTGGCCGTCCGCGCTCACCGAGCCGGTGGTCACTTCCCCGGGGGAATTTGCCTCCGCACCGGCCCGCAGCGCCTGATAACGCCGGATCGTCTTGCGATCGACACCCGTCAGCCGGTGAATCTCGCGCTGGCTGGTGTTGCGATCAAGTAATGTAAGTACGGTGCTTTGCAGATGTCGCTTCAAGACGTTCAACTCCCCGGCCCCTTGCTGGCTAAAGGGGTCGAACATAAACGTCCTGCCTGACCGGCTACTGCTGTTCAGCGGCGCTGACGGCGATCATCAGGTGGGGGAGTTTCAAGTGACCATACCCGGGGGATTTTGACCGACCCACGGGGACTGCAAAGCCATCGCCGCCAACCAGACCGGCCGCAATGCACCCCTCCACGACCCGTTCGAACATGTGGCGAAATACATCTCCCTCGCGGAAGCGCTCGTTGCGGGCGCGCGAGAACGCC
This sequence comes from Bradyrhizobium sp. USDA 241, assembly GCF_049739505.1. Classification (NCBI taxonomy): domain Bacteria; kingdom Pseudomonadati; phylum Pseudomonadota; class Alphaproteobacteria; order Hyphomicrobiales; family Nitrobacteraceae; genus Bradyrhizobium; species Bradyrhizobium sp. USDA 241. Next base: position 870,454 of record NZ_JBMGPZ010000004.1, read on the forward strand.
GAATGATCCGGGATAGCGTCCTCGATCCCGAGCTTGCAGAACCAGCGATAGGCAAGGTTCACCTGCACTTCACGGCAGATCAGCCGCTCCGAACGGATCGCAAAGACATATCCCACGACCAGCATCCGGATCATCAGTTCCGGATCGATCGACGGGCGACCCGTGGACGAATAATGAGGTGCTAGTTCACTGCGAAGCCAGGACAGATCGAGAGCAGCATCGATCTTCCGCACGAGATGATCTTCAGGAACCGCGTCGCCAAGATGAAACTCGTAGAACAATTGACCTTGGTCACTCTTCGCACGGCCCATCATGGATCGACCTCGCCGAGATTCGCGTCAACACAACGGAATCACGGTTCGCGGCTCGTCTCAACCGACTTTTGCAACAAAATCGGCCCCATTGCGGCCCTGAGGTGAGGTGCGCGACGCTGTCAGCGGCAAAGCAGACCTCGTGAAAATGCCGCGCAAGTGATGAGACCGCGCGCCCCAGCTCGCTCGTGGCGCAATGCGACATGGAATGGGTGACGTCTCTCGCGTTGAGCACTGCCTGCCGAGACATCCCCCCACCCCACTCGCGCTGCGCGCAGTCCCCCCACGAGCGAGCTTCGCTCGTCTCGGACCCCTCCAGACAGAGTGACCCGCTACCGCCGCTTGCTGCCTTCGCCGGCACTTTTCGTTAAAATTCTCCTGCCGGCCTTAGCTGCTTCGCATCAACTCGCCGGCATCATCGTCGCCCGAACCCGCCGCTAGATGCGGAATTGGAGGAGAGTGCCAATGCATCCGCGCCGCCATGTCCGCGTCAAGCCAGCAGGGCTGGTGTCGCGCCAGGCCAAGATCATCACCGACCCGCGCGCGCCGGTGATCCCCTGCACGCTGATCGACTATTCGCCCGGCGGGGCCTGCGTCGATCTCGGCGGCCAGGTGAAGATCCCCGATCGCTTCGAGCTCCTGCACGTCAACACCAAGAAGCGCTGCCGCATCGCCTGGAAGCGCGGCACGCGCGTGGGCGTGGTGTTCTGAGGCTACAGCGTCATGGCCGGGCTTGTCCCGGCCATCCACGCATCTCCACGCAGCACAAGAACGTGGATGCCCGGGACAAGCCCGGGCATGACGACCTCTGCAAAATGTGCAAATGCGATAGCCCTGCCCTCCAGGGGAGGGTGAGAGAGAGCTACTTCCGCATCCTTGCCTTGGCGCCGGCGACGATCTGCATGACGACGCCGGCGAGCCAGCCGGCGAAGACGAGCCAGGTCCAGAGCATGTGCGGATCGATCCGCAGCACGATGACGACGACGGAGACGAAGGCGGTGAGCGTGGCGAACAGCGTGCCGGCGGCGCTCATGAATTCGGCGGCGTCGATCTGGCTGTGCGCGTCGTCGAACGGCAGCTGCGGCGTGTCGATGCCGAGATAGAAGCCGACGGCGCCGAGCAGCATCATCAGCAGCAGGAAGCCCTGCGTGGTCAGCATCGGAATCGCCGCACCGACATAGGCGCCGACGAACAATCCGCACGCCGCGCCGGCCATAGCAAGGCCCACGCGCTCGAAGATGTGAGCCGCTTTGCGGACAGGATAACGCATGGGCAGCCCTCCGTTGCCTCGCCTGCGCCGAAGGTTAGGCCAGTTTGGGAGGGCGTGGAAGCTCAGGGGAGTTACGGATGGATTTGGGGGGTGGCCTTGATTCCACCTCTGTCATGGCCGGGCTCGTCCCGGCCATCCACGTTCATCTCGCGGCATGAAGAACGTGGATGCCCGGGACGAGCCCGGGCATGACGACCTCTTCAATGTCGCCTGCCGCAGCGGAGTCGCGACGAGCTTTGCTCGCGCTGGAGAGGAAGACGTCACCTCGCGCCGAACGTGGTCTTGCCGAACAGCGCCTTCTGCGTCGAGGGCTGCGAGCGCCAATATTGCGGGGGCGCTTCGACCTCGCCGCCGAGCGCGGCGGCGGCGTGCCAGGGCCAGCGCGGGTCGTAGAGCATGCCGCGGGCGAGCGCGACCATGTCGGCCTTGCCGGACGCCACGATCTCCTCGGCCTGCTTCGCTTCCGTGATCAGGCCGACGGCGATGGTGGGCAGGCCGGTCTCGCGCTTGATGGCGTCCGCGAACTGCACCTGATAGCCGGGGCCAAGCGCGATCTTCTGCAGCGGCGAGACGCCGCCGGAGGAGGCATCGATCCAGTCGACGCCGCGCGCCTTCAGCGCTCGCGCAAATTCTATCGTCTGCGCCAGGTCCCAGCCGCCCTCGACCCAGTCGGTCGACGACACCCGCATGCCGACCGGCTTGTCCGAGGGGAATGCGGCACGGACCGCGTCGAACACTTCGAGCGGATAGCGCATGCGGTTCTCGAGGCTGCCGCCATATTCGTCGCTGCGCCGGTTGGAGATCGGCGACAGGAACTGATGCAGGAGATAGCCGTGCGCGCCGTGCACCTCGATGGCGTCGATGCCGAGCCGCGCGGCGCGCTTCGTTGAATCGACGAAGGCCTCGCGGATGCGCTTCAGGCCTGCCGCATCCAGCGCCTGCGGGGCGGCCTCGCCCTCCTTGTGCGGCACCGCGCTCGGGCCGACCGTCTGCCAGCCGCCCTGCTCCACCGGAATCAGCTGGCCGCCGTCCCAGGGCCGCGCGCTACTGGCCTTGCGGCCGGCATGGGCGAGCTGCATCGCGATCGCGGTGGAGGAATGCTTGCGCACCGAATGGAGGATCGGCTTCAGCGCGGCCTCGCAGGCATCGCTGTAGAGCCCGAGGCAGCCCGGCGTGATGCGGCCGATCGCCTCCACATGCGTCGCCTCGATGCAGAACATCGCCGCGCCCGACAGGCTGAGATTGTTGATGTGGGTGAAGTGCCAGTCCGAGGCGACGCCGTCGTCGGCCGAATACTGGCACATCGGCGAGACCACGATGCGGTTCTTCAAGGTCAGGCCGCGCAGCTTGATCGGGGAAAACAGGACGCTCATGCGGGGAAGTTCCGGAGGATGGAGGGCGATGCGGAGGAGTGTAGTGGGAGACGCGCGGATTGCTAGGCGCACGGGGGAATGGCGGGTAGCCCCGGCGTGCATTTCCGCAATCATTGGTCGCGAGGTCGCGCACCGCCCCTGCCGTCATCCCGGGGCGCGCGCAGCGCGAGCCCGGGATCCATAGCCACAGGATGGAATCGTGGAGCGAGCTCCCATTCCGAGTCCTCGCAAAACTCCGCCCTGTGGGTATGGGTCCCGGGCTCGCGCTGCGCGCGCCCCGGGACGACAAGCTGCGTCCTATTCCGCCAGCGTGAATTGCAGCAGCAAGGTGCGCTGGAGCATCGAAAAGTTGTCGTCGGAGATGAGGGTCAGCACGGTCTCGCCTTCGCTCGTGACGTGGGCGTCGATGGCTTCCATGTTGTCGATCTCGTGGCCGAGATCGGCGGCGAACAGCGCGGGGCCATCGACCAGCGCACCCGGCGCGATCGACTTCAGGGGGATCGAGCGGATGCGGATGTTGACGCCGGTGAACCAGGAGAATTTGCGTTCGAGGATGAGCAGCTCGCCCGAGGGCAGCAGCACGGCATCGCTGATGTCGTAGGTCTCAGTGCGCCGCACGCTGAACTGGCCGGGCGTGGGGCCGCCGATCAGGAAGGCGACGAGGTTGCCGTCGGCGTCCAGCCCGCGCTCGGAGAACGCGATCAGGGTGCCCCCGAGCGCCATGTTCTGGTCTTTGCCTTTGGGCACGACGACCATCGCCTCGAGCCCCTTGTTGTAGGGCAACTTGCGCAAGGCGGGCGGCACGGCAATGATCTCGCCGCGGGCGCGCGTGCCGCCCTTGGCAAAATCGTAGCGCAGGATCTGGTTGACGCGCTCGAGCCCGACATAGACGAGGTTGCCGTCGCGCGCGAGCGACTCGGTATCGTACCAGAGCTTCTTCTCGGTGATCGGCCGACCGTCGGCGCCCAGCGCCGGCGCGGCCTCGACGTCGGCAAGGCCCGTCATCTCGCGGCCGGCATAGCGGATGCTGCCGGTGAACCAGCCGCCCTGGTCGGAGATGGCAAGGAAGCGCTCGCCCTTGCCGTCGAGAAAGCGGAGGCCGGACAGGCCGCCGAAGCCGCGATAGGGCGAGGTCAGCACCAGGCCGCTGCGATAGTCCAGCGAGCCGAAGCGCGTGCGCGAGCGGTCACGCGGCTCGAAACTGGGAATGGGGCGCGCGTTGACCTCGACGCTGGCGGGTTCTGCGACGGCGTGCTCGACCTGGAGCGGGCGCGGTGGCGGCTCGGCCGCGCCTTGCGCCTGCGCGAGAGGCGAGACTGCGAGAGTGGATAATCCCGCCGCGGCGTGCCGAAGAAAGCTGCGGCGGGATGAATGCGTGCTCACGAATGAAATTTGCGTCGCGGGCGACCGGGTGCTTGCGTGGGCGCCGTGTTGGTCTCGCTGAACAGCTCGGCGAGCTTCTCGGTGATGGCGCCGCCGAGCTCCTCGGCGTCCACGATCGTCACCGCGCGGCGATAGTAGCGCGTGACGTCATGGCCGATGCCGATCGCGATCAGCTCGACCGGCGAGCGGGTCTCGATCTCCTCGATGATGTGGCGCAGATGCCGCTCGAGATAATTGCCGGGATTGACCGACAGCGTGGAATCGTCGACCGGCGCGCCGTCCGAGATCATCATCAGGATTTTGCGCTGCTCGGGCCGGCCGAGCAGGCGCTTGTGCGCCCAGTCCAGCGCCTCGCCGTCGATGTTCTCCTTCAGGAGCCCCTCGCGCATCATCAGGCCGAGATTCTTTCGCGCACGGCGCCAGGGGGCGTCGGCGGACTTGTAGATGATGTGGCGGAGATCGTTGAGGCGGCCGGGATTGGCCGGCTTGCCGGCGGCAAGCCAGGCCTCGCGGGATTGCCCGCCCTTCCAGGCACGCGTGGTGAAGCCGAGGATCTCGACCTTGACGCCGCAACGCTCCAGCGTGCGCGCGAGAATGTCGGCGCAGGTCGCCGCGACCGTGATCGGGCGTCCGCGCATCGAGCCGGAATTGTCGAGCAGCAGCGTCACCACGGTGTCGCGGAACGTCGCCTCCTTCTCGTGCATGAAGGACAGCGGGTGATAGGGATCGGTGACGACGCGCGACAGCCGCGCGGGGTCGAGGATGCCCTCTTCGAGGTCGAACTCCCAGGCGCGGTTCTGCTGCGCCATCAGCTTGCGCTGCAGCCGGTTGGCGAGGCGGGCGACGATGCCTTGCAGATGCGCGAGCTGCTTGTCGAGATAGGCGCGCAGCCGCTCCAGCTCGTCGTGGTCGCAGAGGTCCTCGGCCGCGATCACCTCGTCGAACTTGGGCGCGAAGGCGTGATATTCCGGCCCGCGCGGCTCGTTCTTGCCGTGCGCGTTCGGACGCGTCGCCTCGCCGGGCGTCTCGTCGTCGCCGAGCTCGCCGTCGTCGAACGTATCCGAGGTCGAGGCCTGCGCGCTTTCCATCGCGCTCTCGCTCATCTCCTCCGAGCTGGCCTGCGCCTGGTCGGCGCTCATCTCCTGCGCGGCGTCGGAATCGGGCGAGCCTTCGGCGCCGGACTGGTCGTTGTCGCCGTCCCGGTTCTCGTCGTTCTCGTCATTGTCTTCGCTGTCGGCGTTGCGCTCGTCGCCGAGCTCGAGCGCCGACAACAGATCGTGCACGGCGTCGCCGAACCTGGTCTGGTCCTCGACCACGCCGTCGAGCCGGTCGAGCCGCTTGCCGATCTTGTCTTCGAGGATCGGCCGCCAGAGGTCGACCATCTTCTTCGCCGCCGCCGGCGGCGCGAGGCCGGTCAGGCGCTCGCGCACCAGCATCGCTAGCGCGTCCGCGAGCGGCGCATCGGCGCGGTCGGTGATCTCGTCGAACTTGCCGCGATGAAAATGATCGTCGAGCATCGCGGTGAGATTCTTGGCAACGCCGGCCATGCGGCGCGCGCCGATCGCCTCGACGCGAGCCTGCTCCACCGCCTCGAACACGCCGCGCGCCTGCGGATTGCCGGGCATCAGCTTGCGATGAACCTTGGGATCGTGACAGGCGAGCTTGAGCGCGATCGAATCGGCATGGCCGCGCACGACCGCGGCATCGCGCTTGGTCATTTTCCGCGCCGGCTCGGGCAGCCGCGCCTTGCCCGGCGCAAGGCCGGGCCGCTCGGCCGCGAAGGAGACATCGAGCTCGGGCGTCTTGGCGATCGCCTTGAGACAGGAGGCGACCGAGCGCTTGAACGGCTCGGTCGGCGCTTCCTTGTTGGTGCGGAATTTGGAGTTGGAGGTGGTGCTCATCTCGATCTCACCGTCGTCCCGGGCTCAGCTTGATCCGTCGTCCCCGCGAACGCGGGGACCCATCACCAAAGGGAGCAATTAGTGAGCGCACTGATGGCCCAATCTTCGCAAAACGACGGCCTGTGGTTATGGGTCCCGGATCTGCGCTTCGCTCTCGACAACGCTTCGCGTTGCCAAGAGCTGCGCTTGTCCGGGACGACATCCTACACCTCAGCTCAGCGCCACGTTCACCGCCGATTCCGGCAGCTCCGCGTTGAAGCAGCGCTGGTAGAACTCGGCGACCAGGGGGCGCTCGAGCTCGTCGCACTTGTTGAGGAAGGTGACGCGGAAGGAGAAGCCGATGTCGCCGAAGATGTCGGCGTTCTCGGCCCAGGTGATCACCGTGCGCGGGCTCATCACCGTCGACAGATCGCCGTTGGCGAAGGCGTTGCGGGTCAGGTCGGCGAGGCGCACCATCTTGTTGACGATGTCGCGGCCTTCCTGGGTGCGATAGTGCTTGGCCTTGGCCAGCACGATCTCCACTTCCTCGTCATGGCTGAGATAGTTCAGCGTGGTGACGATCGACCAGCGGTCCATCTGGCCCTGGTTGATCTGCTGGGTGCCGTGATAGAGGCCCGAGGTGTCGCCGAGGCCGACGGTGTTGGCGGTGGCGAACAGGCGGAACGCCGGGTGCGGCTTGATCACCTTGTTCTGGTCCAGCAGCGTCAGGCGTCCGGAGACTTCCAGCACGCGCTGGATCACGAACATCACGTCCGGGCGGCCGGCGTCGTATTCGTCGAACACCAGCGCGACGTTGTGCTGCAGCGCCCAGGGCAGGATGCCGTCGCGGAATTCGGTGACCTGCTTGCCGTCGCGGACCACGATCGAGTCCTTGCCGACGAGGTCGATGCGGCTGATGTGGCTGTCGAGGTTGACGCGCACGCAGGGCCAGTTCAGGCGGGCGGCGACCTGCTCGATATGGGTGGATTTGCCGGTGCCGTGATAGCCGGTCACCATCACGCGGCGGTTGCGCGCAAAGCCCGCGAGAATGGCGAGCGTGGTGGCACGGTCGAAGCGGTAATCGGCGTCGACTTCGGGCACGTGAGGATCGACTGCGGAATAGGCCGGCACTTCGAGATCGCTGTCGATCCCGAACACCTGGCGAACCGACACTTTCATGTCGGGCAGACCGGAAACTTCCTCAACTTTGGACAGGGCGGCGGTCGTCATCAATCCTCCGAGGTCCCGGGCGGTCCCGAAACCGGTTATTCGCACGTTGGCTGCGGCTGGGTGCTGAAAAGCAACCTATCAGAGACGCGGGGCCGGCAGAAGCCCGCCCTCCAATCAAAGTTCCGTCGTCTTTTCATTTAGATAGGCAAGGAACGCAGTTTTTGGAGGGCTGCCTTGCGAATCACGCTCGAATTTCGGGCGGGGGAAGTCTCTGCCTTCCCAAATGGCAAGTTTGCCGCTCGTGCTTACTTAGGTAGGGTCTGAACTCCGATACTCCAGCCCGCCACAGAGACGACGTGACGTCCTTCCTCGATCCGCTCATCTCCTTCGTCTCGGCCCATCCATGGCTGGGCTATCTGACCCTGTTCCTGGCGGCGCTGCTCGAAGCCGTTCCGGTGGTGGGATCGGTGATCCCCGGCTCGACCATCATCCTGGCGCTGAGCGCCCTGGTCCCGGGCGGCGAACTCAAGCTGCAATGGGTGCTGCTGGCGGCCGCGCTCGGCGCCGTGCTCGGCGACGGTTCGGCCTACTGGATCGGGCACCGGCGCCAGCGCGAGATCCTCAACACCTGGCCGCTGACCAACTATCCGCGCGTAGTCGCCGAGAGCGAGAGCTTCTTCAACCGCTTCGGCACCTGGGCCGTGTTCTTCGCCCGCTTCGTGCCGCCGGTCCGGGCCTTCGTCCCCGTGACCGCCGGCGCACTCGGCATGGCGCCGGCGAAATTCTACGCGGTGAACATCCCGGCAATCCTGGCCTGGGCGCCCGCGCATGTGCTGCCGGGCGTGCTGGCGGTCTCGGCCCTGCACGAATATGCCGGGCTGCATCATCATGAGCATGTCGGCAAGCACATCTGGATCTTGACCGTGGTCGCCGTGGCGATCGTGGGGGGCGCGGCGGTGTGGCTCATCCGCCGCCGGTGCCGTAGCGAAGTCGCCGCCTCGAAGCCCCAGGCCTAGTTCGGCAGGGCGACCGTCTCTCACGGCGCGTTGAGCAACACCCACAAGCGCGAGATCTTACCGCCTTCGATTTCCGCGACGTCGGCGCCGGTCACGGCGACTGGACCATGCTCGGGCCCGGCGTGCCAGGCCAAACGTGCCAAGCCATGATGCCCCACGGCGACGCCATCGGGTACGAACCTGAATGCTGGCCCAAACTGCTGCAGAAGGTCTCCGGCGACGCGCGATATCTCCGACCGACCCCGGACGATCTTCGCCGGCTCGTACATGACGGGCTCCTCGACGAACAACTCGGCGATGGCGGCGCGCCGTTTGTCCTCGTCCCGCTCGTTGAACACGCGCTCCAGATTTGAGCGAAGCAGGTGGTCGAAATCGGTACTCTCGGTTGTCATCTGGGTAGCCTTTCGTCATCTCATATTGTTGGTGAACATTCTCGAAGTGTCAGCCGAACTTGACCAGGTTCAGCGCCGGAAGCGGACCGCCAGGAAACTGGGTCAGCCTGCCTCCGATCGCGAGCGAACCCAGATCGATGCCGAAGAATCCGAGCCGCTCGATCAGCGCGCCGACTGCCGCTTTCGCGCCGGCCTCGTCCCCGGAGTAGAACAGGACGCGCCGGCCGCCTTCGCTCGCAGGGTCGGCAGTCAGGAGTGCCGGCAGCAGGTGATTGAATGCCTTCACCACGCGAGCGCCGGGCGCCAGATCGGCGAAAACTTCGGATGAGGCGCGGCCACCGAGTTCGGCCGGCTTGAACAGCGGCGCCTCGATCGGGTTGTTGGCATCGATGACGATGCGGCCGGCGAATGGCGGCAGGCCGGCAAGCGCGTCCGGCAGCTTCGACCAGTTGACCGCGACGAACACGATGTCCCTGGAAGCTGCCTCCTCGCGGGTGCCGGCGGTCACGAGCGGACCGAGTTCGGCAACGGTCGTCGCCAGGCTGTCCGGGCCGCGGCTGTTGGACAGGGTCACGGCGATGCCCTTACGCGCCAGGGCTTGGGCGATTGCGCGGCCAATATTGCCTGCACCGATGATGCCGATAGTGGACATGGAAAGTCTCCGGGATGTTTTGGATTAATCGGTGGCCCAGAGATGGCCCAAACATTGCCCCTTGATTAGGAGGCTATTGCTCGTATGATTTTCAACGATTGCTTGAGAATGGATGGATGGAAACGCTGGCGAACCTTGAGTCCTTCCTCCGCAGCGCCGAGTCCGGCAACTTTTCGGAGGCCAGTCGGCGTCTCTCGTTGACTGCGGCCGCCGTCAGCCGAAACGTCGCCATGCTCGAGCGCAATCTCGGCGTCCGGCTGTTTCATAGTTCGACTCGGAAATTGACGCTGACTGAGGCGGGCGAGACGTTTCGCGTGGCGATCTCCGACAATCTCGAGGGCCTTCAGGCAGCCATTGCCGGGATATCGACCGGCAGCGACGAGCCGGCAGGCCTTCTCAAGCTCAGCCTGCCGCCGACATTCGGCACGGCTCATATCCTGCCGCTACTTCCCGGCTTCCTCGCCCGATATCCGCGGGTCCGCCCTAAGTGGCACTTCGAAAACCGCCAGGTCGATCTGATCGGCGAAGGCTACGACGCGGCTATTGGTGGCGGGTTCGAGCTGTCGCCGGGACTCGTGAGCCGAACACTTGCGCCCGCCCATATCGTCGCCGTGGCGTCACCAGCCTACATGTCCGGGCGCGTGCCTCCGACCAGGCCTGATGAGCTGGCCAGGCTCAATGGCATCGTGATGCGCTCGCTGCAAACCGGCCGCATCCGGCACTGGTCGATGCGCGATGTTTCGGGACGGGAAGTTCAGGCGTCGCTGTCGGAGTCCATCGTGGTCAACGATCCCGCAGCAATGCGCGAGGCAGCGCTGCTGGGCCTGGGAGTGGCCATGCTCGCGACAGCCGACATCCTTCCAGCGCTCGAAGATGGCACCCTGCTGCGCCTGGTACCGCGCTGGTATTGCGACGCCGGTGCGATCTCGATCTATCATGCATCGCGCAAGCTCGTGCCCGCGAAGACGAGAGCCTTCGTGGACTGGGTAGCGGACGCATTCAGGAAGAACCGGCTCGCCGAACGCTTCGCCGGAAGTCTGAGCTGACAAGGTCGGCGGACTATGTGTCCCGAATTCCGGCAGCCCCGGCCCTTCGCCCCGGCGCCGGCCCGACATACCGCGCCCGCGGACGGATCAACTTGCCGAACTGCAATTGCTCGCTGGCGTGCGCGATCCAGCCGACGCTGCGCGCCATGGCGAACAGAGCGAGCTCGCTGCCCGCTGGCAGGCGCAGCGCGTGCACGAGGACTGCGAGCGCATAGTCGATGTTGACGAATTCGCCGGTTGCTTCCGCGATGCGCTCCGGCACCTCACGGGTGAATTTGCGCGGCGCGCCGGCGCGCGACAATGCGTTCAGCAGCGATTGCGCGCGGGGATCGCCGCGCTTGTAGACGCCATGGCCGAAGCCGGCAAAACGCTCGCCGAGCGCGACGCGCTCGCGCACCATCGGCTCGACGTCGCGGTCGACCAGCGCTTTCACGAGCTGCGAGGCCAGCACGCCGGCTCCGCCATGCTTCGGCCCTTTCAACGCGGCGAGGCCGGCGATGACGGAATCGTAGAGGTTGAGACCGGTCGAGGCAGCGCAACGCGCGGTGAAGGTCGAAGCGTTCAGTTCGTGATCGGCGAGCAGAACCAGCGCGCGGCGGATCAGGTCGGGCGCATGCTTGTTATCGGGCGCCCAGGCGTTGGCGATCTGCCGATGCAGCGGCTCGGCCGACGGCTCGGCGTTGAGCATGGTCGCGACCAGCAGACGGACGATGCGCGCGCCGACCATGGCGCGGCCATCGGGCGCACGGGTGAAGGCGCGGGGATCGGCACTGGCGGCCAGCGCCAGCACGGCGATGGCCCGGTCGATCGGCGCTGCCCGGCGCGCGGCCGCTGCGATCGTGCGCATCTCCTCGGATATCTCCGGCTGATTGTCCGGATCGAACGGATCGACGCCGGAGACATCCCAGAGCAGCGTCGCCGTGTGCTCCAGCGTGTCGCTTTCGGAAAGATCGACGCAATTGACGCCGCGATAGATCGCGCCCTCCTCGGTGATGGTCGAGATCTCCGTGTCCATCACCGGCAGGTCGGCATCGAAGCTGCGCAGCCCGCGCGGCTCCGGCGACGGTACGCGGCGCTCCTTCAGTGCCCGGACATCCTCCGCGCGGTAGCGGTTCTTGCGCGAATCCGGCGTCGGCTCGGAGCGGATCAGGCCGCGGCTGACATAGGCGTAGAGAGTGGCCGGGGAGACCGCGAGCTCGGCGGCGGCCTCCCTGGCAGAGAGGTACAGCCCATCGGAATTTTTCATATTGATTTACGTAATCAAGATTGATCAATCTGTCGAGAGGCCCGACCTTGTCTGCCGTGAAAGGAGACAGGCCATGAATATTCACCTGACCAAGAACCAGATCGGGCTGGACGGCGTCCCCGCGGCTGAAACCGTGCTGAGCCATGTCGATGGCGAGCGTGGCGAGTTGATCATCGCCGGCGAGCATGTCGGCACCCTGGCCGCCAAATCGAGCTTCGAGGGCGTCACCGCCCGCCTCTGGAACGGCGCGAGCAAGACCAGCCTGAGCGAAGCCAATGTGCGGGCGAGCCTGGGCGCTGCGCGCGAGCGCGCCTTCGCGCGGCTGCCCGACCTGCTGCCGGCGACGCGCGGCATGGGCATCGTCGACGGGGTTCGCGCAGCTGTCGCCGCGCTTCGCGCCGAGCACGGGCTCGAACATGAAGCGACCATCGTCGGCGCATTCCCGGTGATCGCAGGCGCACTGGTCCGCCGCGCCAAGGGACTGGAGCCGGTCGCGCCCGATCCCGGCGTGAGCCACGCTGCCGACACGCTGCGCATGCTGCACGGGCGCGCGCCTGCAACGCGCGAGGTGACCGCGCTCGATGCATATCTCGTCACCGTTTGCGACCACGGCATGAATGCCTCGACCTTCACGACGCGTGTGGTGGCCTCGACGCAAGCCGATCTGTTCGCCGCCGTGACCGCGGGCTATTGCGCGCTCACCGGTCCCCTGCATGGCGGCGCACCGGAGCCGGTGCTGGAAATGCTGGATGCGATCGGCTCGCGTGAACGGATCAAGCCGTGGGTCGACGCGGCGCTGGCGCGCGGCGAGCGGATGATGGGCTTCGGTCACCGCGTCTATCGCGTGCGCGACCCGCGCGCCGACGTCTTGAGGACCGCGATCGAGGCGCTGGCTTCCAACGGCGCCGACCTGCCCTTCGCCGGCGAAGTCGAAGCCTATATCCGCGCGGCGCTGCGCAAGAAGAATCCGGAGCGGCCGCTGGAGACGAATGTGGAGTTCTTCACTGCGATCCTGCTCGACGCGCTTGCGATTCCAAGGCAGGCCTTCACACCGATCTTCGCGGTGGCACGCGCCGCGGGATGGACTGCACACGCGCGCGAGCAGCAGCGGACGGGACGGTTGATCCGGCCGAGTTCGTCCTACGTGGGGGCGATGCCTGCAGATTAGACGCAAGCAGGATATCCGGGCTCGTCAGAGCTGATTTTTCTCGAGCCCTTTTCGAGCACGCGACGGAAGGACTCAGCGGCCAGCCGGAACAAAAACGCTGGCCGCGCATTCCTGCTCGCCCCTACGAAGGTCTTCAGGGGCAGTCACGAAAAGGAATGGTAATGAAGAAGCTCTCCTACGCCCTCGCTGCCGGAACGCTGTTCGCTCTGTCGTCACTCGCGGTGCCAGCCCATGCGCTGCCGGCGCATCCCATCCCAAATGCTTCAGTGTCGGGGGACGTCGTGAACGCACGCTATCATTACGTTCCGCGAAGGGTCTGCACCGTACGCACCGTGGTCACGCGCGGCTATCATGGACGCCGCGTCGTCAAGCGCGTCCGTGTCTGTCGGGTGAGGTGACGTTGATGGTGCCGTCCGCTTCCGGGCGGACGGCATTCAATACAGGCGCGGTGGCCTTACGCCTCCCGCACGACCGTCTTCAGATAATTATACGCCTTGATGATCTCGATCAGGCGATCTTCGGTGGAGCGGTCGCCGCCATTGGCATCGGGGTGGTGCTGCTTCACCAGCGCCTTGTACTTCGTCTTCACGTCGGCGAGCGTCGCACCGGGGCCGAGGCCCATGACCTGGAGCGCCTTGCGCTCGGCGTTCATCACCTTGCGCGTTTCGGCCTTGGGCGGCGCCTCCGGCCCCTTCCGCCAGCCCGTGCGGCCATTGAGCTCCTGAAACATGCTGAACGGATCGAACGCGCCGTCGATCTCGGCTTCTGAGCCCTTCTTGACGCCGCCATTGGCGCCCATCTTCCAGGTCGGACGGTGACCGGTCAGCGCATCCTTCTGGTAGCGCGCGACGGCGTCGGCGTTCATGCCGGAGAAGAAATTGTAGTTCTGGTTGTACTCGCGCACGTGGTCCAGGCAGAAGTGCCAGTATTCGCGCTGGTTCTCGCGGCCCTTGGGCGCGCGGTGACTGCCCTTGTTCTGGCAGCCGGTCCATTCGCAGGCGACCACGGTATCGCGCGGCTTCGCTTCCGCCTGCTTGCCGCGCGGCTTGACGCGGATGGAGTCGAAGAACTTTGATGAATCGATCGGCATGGCTGACTTTGACTACGCAATGCAAAAACCTTCAAGTCTTGACATTGCAATTAGCGTGAGGCCCGGGAGTTGACGGGCCGCGATCGCGTCCCTTAATGGCACTCATGGTCATGAAAGACACTATCAGCAACAAGTTGCAGGAAGCTTTCACGCCGGAAAGCCTGCGGGTCGTCGACGAGTCACATTTGCATGAAGGCCACGCCGGCCATCAGCCCGGCGGCGAGACGCACTTTCGGGTCTATATCGTGTCTGCCGCCTTCAAAGGGAAGAGCCCGGTCGACCGCCATCGCATGATAAATTCGGCGCTCGCCGCGGAACTCTCCGGCGGCGTGCACGCGCTCGCGATCCAGGCGCAGGCGCCTGGGGAAGAGTGATTTGCTCACCCTCCCCTGGAGGGCAGGGCTATCGCAGATGAGGAAACGCGGCGGGAAACTCGCCTGCGGCCATCCTTCGAGACGCCCGCCTCCGGCGGGCCCTCAGGATGAGGGCGGAGCGTCCAGCAGCAGTTTCAAAGGACACCGCTTTGGCGAAGCCTCATCCCGAGGAGACCGCAAAGCGAGATTAGAACGACGTTCCGGCCCGTCTCGGCTTGGTCTCCTCCAGCTCACCCTCGCGTGCCACCGGTGAAATACGGAGCGCGGTGATGCGGTTGCGCTCGCGGCGGAGGACGCGGAAACGGAAGCCGTGGAAGGTAAAACTCTGGCCGCGGTCGGGGATCGAGCGCGCTTCGTGAATGACGAGGCCGGCGACCGTCGTTGCCTCTTCATCGGGCAGGTGCCAGTCCAGCGCGCGGTTGAGATCGCGGATCGGCACGGAGCCGTCGACCACGACGGAGCCGTCGGGCTGACGGCGTACGCCGGTGACCACCACGTCATGCTCGTCGGAGATATCGCCGACGATCTCCTCCAAAATGTCTTCCAGCGTCACGAGGCCTTCGACCTCGCCATACTCGTCGACGACGAGCGCGAAATGGGTCTTGCGACGGCGGAACGCCTTGAGCTGTTGGGATATCGGCCGCATTTCCGGCACGAACCAGGGCGGCAGCATGATGCTCGTGACGTCGATACGCGAGGTATCGCCCTCCGACGCGCGGATGGCCCGCAACAGATCCTTGGCGTGTAGGATGCCGATGATGTTCTCCGACTTGTCGCGCCACAGTGGAATGCGGGTGTACTCGGTGGCCAGCACCTCACGCACCAGCTCCTCCGGCGGCAGGTCGGCATTGATCATCACCATGGCGGTGCGATGAACCATCACGTCGGACACGGTCAGCTCGCCAAGTCGGAAGACATTGTGGATGTATTCGGCCTCGCCGCTCTCGATCTTGCCGTGCACGGCCGATTCCTCGACCAGGCCCTCGATCTCGGAATCCGTCAGGATCTCGTGCTGCGAAAACTCCTGGACCCCGATCAGGCGCAGGATCGCGCTCGAAGCCGCGTTGAGACACCAGCTCAGCGGATAGAACAGCAGGTAGGAGACATGCAGCGGATAGGCGATCCACTGCGACACCGGCATCGGCTCCCTGATCGCAAGCGTTTTCGGCACCTGCTCGCCGATGATGATATGCAGCGAGGAGAAGACCAGGAAACCCGCCACGAACGAGACGAAGTGCAGCGTGGCCTCCGACAAACCGAGCGGCTGGAGGACCGGACTCAGCAGCGCCGACACGGTCGGCTCACCGATCCAACCAAGACCGAGGGAAGCCATGGTGATGCCGAGCTGGCAGCAGGCGAGATAGGATTCGATGTTTCCCATCATCGTCTGCAGCAGGCGGGCGCCGAAGCGATTCTGCTCGACCATGGCCTTGACACGAAAGCCGCGGCTCTTCACGAGCGCAAATTCCGCAGCCACGTAAAACGCGTTGGCGGCGAGCAAGAGGACCGCCAGCAGAAGATTGATCGAGATCGAACTCATGTTTGCCTCGCGACCGCCTCGGCAGTCCCCGCCGTTTCGCGGGCGGCCGGCCTGAACGGTCCCGCCATCACTGCGACAGTTTCGACTGCAGGAAATCGCGCACCAGCGTCGGCTCGACGTCCTTGGCGATCACCGCGCGTCCCACGGCCTCCAGCAGGATGAAAGTGAGCTTGCCGCGCTTGACCTTCTTGTCCTGGGCCATCAGCGCCATCAGCGCATCGGCATCGGCAAGTCCTTCCTGCGCGAAACCGGCGATGTCCTGCAGGCGCGTCGGCAGGCCGGCTTCGATCAGGTGCCGTTCGATCCGCGCCGCGTCCAGCTCGCCGATCATGCCGAGCCTGGCCGAGAACTGCGCCGCGAGCGTCATGCCGATCGCGACGCCCTCGCCGTGGAACAGACGGTCGGAGAAGCCGGTCGCCGCTTCCAGCGCATGACCGAAGGTGTGGCCGAGATTGAGCAGCGCGCGCTCGCCGGTCTCGCGCTCGTCGCGCGAGACGACGCCGGCCTTGGCGCGGCACGAGGTCGCGATCGCGTGCTCGCGGGCCGAGCCGCCCTTGAAGATGTCGGAATGGTTCTTCTCCAGCCAGGTGAAGAAGGCCTCGTCGCCGAGCACGCCGTATTTGGCGACCTCGGCATAGCCGGCGCGGAACTGGCGCGGCGACAGCGTGTCGAGCACGGCGGTGTCGGCGATGACCAGCACCGGCTGGTGGAAGGCGCCGAGCAGATTCTTGCCCTGCGGCGAGTTGATGCCGGTCTTGCCGCCGACGGATGAATCGACCTGCGCGAGAAGCGAGGTCGGCACCTGCACGAAATCGACGCCGCGGCGCAGGATCGCCGCGGCAAAACCGGCGAGATCGCCGACAACGCCGCCACCGAGTGCGATGACGAGATCGTTGCGCTCGATCTTCGCGGCGATCAGGGCTTCGCTGACTTTTTCGAGGCCGGCATAGGTCTTGGAGATCTCGCCTTCCTCGACGACGATGCGCGAGGTCGGAATGCCGCTTGCTGCGAGCGACGCCTCAGTGGGCTCGAGCCAGTACTTTGCAACGGTGCGATCGGTGACAACAGCCGTCCGTACGCCGGGCCGCAAGGCTGCGACCCGTTCTCCCAGCGAAGACAGCACGCCGCGCGCCGATGACGATGTCATAGGCGCGGTCGCCGAGCGCGACGTCGACCTTGACTGGATCGGAATGTTTCAACGGCGCAGTCATCGTACGGCACTCGCAACGTCGGCAGGTGGTTGGGCGGCCTGCCCGCCGCAGAGATGGGCGTGCAGCGCCTCGATGCATTCCTCGACGATCCGGTCGTGCGGCACGTCGCGCGAGGCGATGGTGAGGTCGGCATTGGCATAGACCGGCTCGCGCTGGGCGAGAAGGCGCGTCACGGTTCCTTCGGGATCGGCGGTCTGAAGCAGCGGACGGTCGGCACGACGGCGCACGCGGCGCATGATGACGTCATGGTCCGCCTTCAGCCAGATCGAGATGGCCTTCGCCGCGATGCGCGCGCGTGTCTCCTCGCGCATGAAAGCGCCTCCGCCGGTCGCCAGCACCACGGGACCTCCCTCGAGCAGGCGCGCGATCACGCGGGCCTCGCCATCGCGGAAATACGGCTCGCCATGGGTCGCAAAGATTTCCGGGATGCTCATGCCGGCGTGGGCCACCTCGATTTCGACATCGGCATCGAGAAATCGCAGGCCAAGCCGCGCCGCCAACCGCCGGCCGATGGTGGACTTGCCCACCCCCATCATGCCGACCAGCACGATCGAGCGCGCGCCGAGCGCCGACAGGATGTCGGCCTCAGGGGTCGCTTGTGCTGGCACCGCGGCGTCGGACATGGACCTCGCTCGAACTGCCGCCGGGGGCGGCATGCTTTGGCCACCTATACGATCCCATGGGGGCCCTCGCCAGAGGACTCTTGCCACGAAACGGCGAACATGTTGGATGATTTCATTGGTTAATTTGCCACGACCCTACCCCGAGACCCCAGACCGATGCCGAGCCTATTCCGCTTCCTGACGGGTGTCGCCGTGATCGCCGGCATCGTCTATGGCGTGGTCTTCGCGCTGGCGAACTTCGTCAATCCCAAGCCGCGGGAAATGACGGTGACGATCCCGCCGGATAAATTTCTCAAGAAATAGGCGCTAGCCTCCGAGGCATGCCCACCAAGCCCTCAGACGCCAAGCTCATCGGCCTGTTCCTCGACATGCTCGCGGCGGAACAGGGCGCGGGGCCCAATACGCTCGACGCCTATCGCCGCGACCTGACCGACTTCTCGGAATTTCTGGGCCGCGTCGGCCACAATTTCGTGGACGCGGAAACGCAGACGCTGCGCGACTATCTCGCCGATCTCGAGATCCGCGGCTTCAAATCCACCAGCGTCGCCCGCCGCCTGTCGGCGATGCGGCATCTCTACCGCTTCCTCCTCAATGAGCGCATCCGCGGCGACGATCCCGCGGCGATCCTGTCCGGTCCCAAGCGCGGCCGCGGCCTGCCGAAGGTGCTGTCGATCGCGGATGTCGACCGCATGCTCCGCCGCGCCAAGGAGTTGAGTGAGGCGGAAGATGCCTCGCCCTCCAAACGGCTGCGCGCTCTCAGGCTCTATTGCCTGCTCGAGGTGCTCTATGCCACGGGCCTGCGCGTCTCCGAGCTGGTGGCGCTGCCGCGCTCGGCGGCCAAGCGCGATGCGCGCATGATCGTGGTGCGCGGCAAGGGCAACAAGGAGCGCCTGGTGCCGCTCAACGAGGCCTCGCGGCAGGCGATGGCGGATTACCTCGCCGCGACGGAGGCGGCAAAGACCGAGAAGAAGAAAGACAGCCTCGCCGCCTCGAAATGGCTGTTCCCCTCCTTTGGCGAGAGCGGACATCTGACGCGGCAGCATTTCGCCCGTGATTTGAAAGAGCTCGCGGTCGCCTCCGGCCTGCAGGCCCGGCTGGTCTCCCCGCATGTGCTGCGCCACGCCTTTGCCAGCCACCTCCTGCACAACGGCGCCGATCTGCGCATCGTGCAGACGCTGCTCGGCCACACCGACATCTCCACGACGCAGATCTACACCCATGTGGTCGAGGAGCGGCTGAAGAGCCTGGTGCGCGACCTGCACCCGCTGGCGGAGAAGTGACTGTCGTCCCTGCGAACGCAGGGACCCATACCGCGTGATCTATCCGTGACGGGTCGTGTTAGTATCTTGGGAAGACCGCTTCACTGCCAGTCTTCGCCAAACGTCTCCCTGTGGTTATGGGTCCCTGCGTTCGCAGGGACGACAGCGGGGGAAACGAAACCGCCTTGACTTCGGCCGCATCTCCGCAGAAAGAGCCGGGGCCTCACCGATTGATTTGGCTGGCGCCACACGAGCGCACAAGCCAAACCATTGAAGACGCTAAACTTCTTTCCGCAACGCTAACCTCGCTTCGCTCCAAGGCCCCGCCCCCCTATATTGAGTTGATGCAAGACCAGATGCGCAGCTATCTCGACTTCGAAAAGCCCGTCGCCGAGCTCGACTCCAAGGTCGATGAATTGCGGGCGCTCGCGGCGTCCGGCACCGACATCAGCGACGAGATCGGGCGGATCGAGGACAAGGCGGCGCAGGCGCTGGCCGACCTCTACCAGAACCTGACGCCGTGGCAGAAGACGCTGGTCGCGCGGCATCCGCAGCGGCCGCATTTCAACGACTTCATCAAGGGCCTGATCACCGAATTCACCCCGCTCGCCGGCGACCGCAAGTTCGGCGAGGACGAGGCGCTGGTCGCCGGCTTCGGCCGCTTCCGCGGCGAGCCGATCTGCGTGATGGGCCAGGAGAAGGGCGATTCAACCGAGAGCCGGATCCGGCACAATTTCGGCATGGCGCGGCCGGAAGGCTATCGCAAATGCGTGCGGCTGATGGAGATGGCCGAGCGGTTCGGCCTGCCGGTGCTGTCGCTCGCCGATTCCGCCGGCGCCTATCCCGGCATCGGCGCCGAGGAGCGCGGCCAGGCCGAGGCGATCGCGCGCTCGACCGACGCCTGCCTGGCGCTGACCGTGCCGAACGTCGCCATCATCACCGGCGAGGGCATGTCGGGCGGCGCCATCGCCATCACCACCGCCAACAAGGTGCTGATGCTGGAGCACGCGATCTACAGCGTGATCTCGCCGGAGGCGGCGTCCTCAATCCTCTGGCGCGACGGCACCAAGGCGCAGGAAGCCGCCAACAACATGAAGATCACTGCCCAGGACATGCTCCGCTTCGGCGTGATCGACCAGATCCTGAAGGAGCCGGTCGGCGGCGCCCATCGCGACCCCGCGGCCATGATCGCCACCACGGGCGAAGCCATCGCCAAGGCCTTCGACGAGCTCCGGGACCTCGACGGCGAGGCCATCCGCAAGCAGCGGCGGCAGAAATTCCTCGATATCGGCCGTAAACTGGGCTGATTCGCCCGTTTTAGCGCCGCGACGGCGGTGCGCTCCCTCCCTTGCCTGCGGGGGAGGGTTGGGGAGAGGGTGTCTCCTCTCGCGACATTCCCAATGCGGCGCGAGCCCTCCCGGCCTCCACCGCAAGCGGGGGAGGTGAAGAGCGAGACGGTAACCCCGCATTAACCCTTTTTTTGCCCAAATCGGCGATCTCAGTGGCGGTGGCCGCGTGGTCCAAGTTCCGGCCCAGTTTAAGTCTCTGTTGACCACAGCTTTGGGCCAACGCCCTCGTGATCCCCGCTCGGGTTGCGACCACATGACCCAGAGGTTAGAATTTTAATCAATGGCTTCAGGGCACAAGCGCTGGGGCGTGAGCTGAAAAAGCCCGTCATGACGGGTCCGGTTCGCCGGTCGGATCATGCTCCAGAAGAATTGGGGTTCGCGCTCGCTGCCCGGCACGGTGTGGGGTCCATCTTGATTTCTCGTTCGCTTGCTCGCGCGCTCTTGGCTTCCGTTGCGCTGATGACGGCCGGCGTTCTGCTGACCGGCTGCAACACCGACCAGGTCTCGCTCGCGACCAACGCCAAGGCCAACCAGCCGGTGCCGCCGAAGCTGATCGCTGCGATGGCCGAGAAGGACATGGATCTGCAATCGCCGATCCTGGTCCGCCTGTTCAAGCAGGAAGCCGAGCTCGAGATCTGGAAGCAGACCCGCTCGGGCAAGTTCGCGCTGCTCAAGACCTATCCGATCTGCCGCTGGTCCGGCGACCTCGGCCCCAAGGTGCGCGAAGGCGACCGCCAGGCGCCGGAGGGATTCTACTCGATCAACCCGAGCCAGATGAATCCGCAGTCGGCCTATTACCTGTCCTTCAACACGGGCTATCCGAACGCGTTCGACAAGGCTTTGGGGCGCACCGGCTCGCAGCTGATGGTGCATGGCGATTGCTCATCGCGCGGTTGCTACGCGATGACGGACGAGCAGATCGCGGAGATCTATTCGTTGGGGCGCGAATCCTTCTTCGGCGGCCAGAAGGCGTTCCAGCTGCAGGCCTACCCGTTCAAGATGACGCCGGTGAACATGGCGAGGCACCGGAATAATCCGAACATGCCGTTCTGGAAGATGATCAAGGAAGGCTACGATCATTTCGAGGTGACGCGGCAGGAGCCGAAGGTCGATTTCTGCGAGAAGAAATACGTGTTCGACGCCGCGAAGCCGGCGGATGCCAAGCGCGACCTGGTGTTCGACGCCTCGGCGAAGTGCCCGGCCTATGTGATCCCAGAGGAGATCGCCGAGGCCGTGCGCGGGAAGCAGGCCAAGGACGAAACGGAATACGCCAGGCTCGTCGCCAAGGGCACGCCGGTGGCGCGCATGAACACCGGCATCGACGGCGGCATGAACAAGGTGTTCGCCGCCAAGATTCCGGAGGGCTCGACCGGCCTCTCCGAGGGCGCCGAAGGCACCACGCTGCAGATGCTGGCGATGGCGAAGGCGCCGGGCACGATCCCCGGCCACGTCAATCCGCCCAAGCCGAATCTCGACGCGGTGGCATCCGCGCCGGCACCGCAGGAAGAGCCGGTCGCAGCCGTCAGCGCGCCCGCAACCACGCGCGTCGCCGCAGTTGCGCCGACGGAGAAAGCTCAAGAGAAATCCCAGGAGAAATCCTCGGGCGGCGGCTTCTTCTCGAACCTTGGCCGCAAGATGGGCCTCGGCACCGCCGACACCACGGCGACCACGCCTCCGCCGCAAGCCACGGCGTCCGTGGCGCCGGCCCAGACCTCCGTGACGCCGCCCACGGCAGCGTCGAGGCTCAAGGCCGCAGTGACCCGCTTCGTGCCGGGGCATGACAAGTCCAAGGATGCCGCAAAGGACGCGCCGAAGCCGGCTGTTGCCGCCGCCAAGCCCGCCGAGCCGGCAAAGCCGGACACCCGCCTTGCCGCGACGCGCCCGGCGCTGAAGCCGTCGGTCTCGGACGGCGCGGGTGAAGCGACGCATATCATGGGCGCCGCGCCGGTGGTGCAGTCGAACTCGTTCGACAGCCGCTTTGGGGCGGTGAAGTAGGGGCGACGTTCTCCGCGCTATCCCAGCCTGATGCCGTCATTCCCCGCGAAGGCGGGAACGACGGTTGAGAGCGGGTGACAATGTCGCGCCTCATCCGCAGGCGCGCAGCGCGATCCTACGGCGCCAGATACCGCATCAGCTCCGGATTGTCCCTGACCTCGCCCGCCTCGCCCTGCAGCGCGACCCTGCCGCGGTCGAGGACGTAGGCGTAGTCGGCGACGCGCAGCGCCAGGTCGAGGTGCTGCTCGACGATGATGACGGCGATCTCCTTGGCGAGATCGATCAGGCGCTCGGTGATCTCCTCGATCACGCCGATCCAGACGCCTTCGGTCGGCTCGTCCAGCAGCAGCAGTTTCGGATCGCCCAGCATGGCGCGGCCGATGGCGAGCATCTTGCGCTCGCCGCCGGAGAGCGTGCCGGCGGGCTGGTCGAGGCGTTGGCCAAGCTTGGGGAAGATGGTCAGCACGTGATCCACTGCGTCGGCCTTCTTGCTCGCGAGCGAGCCGACCGCGAGATTGTCGCGCACCGACAGGCGCGCGAACACCGAATGCTCCTGCGGGACGTAGCCGATGCCGGCGCGGACGCGCTCCTGGGTGGCGCGGCGGCTGATGTCGCGGCCGTCGAAGCCGATCTCGCCCTTCCATGCCGGCAGCTCGCCGACGATGGTCTTCATCAGCGTGGTCTTGCCGGCGCCGTTGCGGCCGAGCACGGCGACGCCGCCGCGCCAGGGAATACCGAGGCTGACGTCGAACAGGACCTGGCTGCGGCCGTAGCCGGCGTCGAGATGCTTGATGTCCAAAAATTCAGGCACGGCGCAGATAGATCTCCTGGACGGCCTTGTTGGCCTGGATCTCGGACACCGTGCCCGATGCCAGCACCTTGCCCTGGTCGAGCACGGTGAGGCGATCGCAGATGTCGCGGATGAAATCGAGGTCGTGCTCGACGATGACGAGGGAGCAATGCTGCTTGATCGGCTGCAGCAATTCGCCGGTGACGCGGCGCTCCTCCAGGCTCATGCCGCCGGTGGGCTCGTCCAGCAGCAGCAGCTTCGGCTTGCCGGCGAGCGCCATCGCGATCTCCAGCCATTGCTGCTGGCCGTGCGACAGCGCCGCCGCCGCATCGAAGGCGCGGTCGGCGAGGCGGAACTGGGTCAGCATGGTCATGACCTGGTCGTGCAGGAGCCCGCGCGTGCGCGAGAACACGAGGTCGAGCAGCGAGCACTGCGCCTGCAGCGCGAGCAGGATGTTGTCGTAGAGCGTCAGCGTCGGCAGCACGCTGGTGATCTGGAATTTCAGGCTCATGCCGGCCCGCGCCCGCTCGGTCGGCGTGAAGGCGGTGATATCGGTGTTGACGAAGGAGACCTTGCCCTGCGTCGGCACCTCGGCGCCGGCGATGCACTTCATCAGCGTGCTCTTGCCGGAGCCGTTCGGACCGATCAGGCCGTGAAATTCGTTCTCGCCGACGGTGAGCGCCGCGCCATCGAGCGCCGTGAGCTTGCCGAAGACCTTCTTGATGCCGGCGGCCTCAAGGAGCGGCATTGCGCTTCTCCTTTGGCTTCGCACCGAAGCTGCCGACCCGCTCGCGCTCGCCGAGCACGAAGCTGATCAGGCCGAGCGGCCGGAACAGGATCACGAGCAGCAGCAAGAGGCCCAGGATGATCGGCCAGACGTCACGATAATTGTCCGACAGCCAGAAGCTGACGCCCTCGACGATGACGGTGCCGATGACGGCGCCGATCAGCGTGCCGGAGCCGCCGAACAGCACGTAGAGCACGACCTGGGTCGAGACCACGACGCCGACCATGTTGGGCCAGACGAAGCCCTCGTGGAAGGCGTAGAGGCTGCCGGCAAGGCCGGAAATGGCGCCGCCGATGGTGAAGATGATGGCCTTCTGCGCCTTGTAGCCGAAGAAGGCGATGCGCTGCTCGTTCTCGCGCAGGCCGGCGAGCGCGAGGCCGAACTGCGAGCGCACCAGGAAGCGGCAGAGCAGGTAGACGACGA
Organism: Bradyrhizobium sp. USDA 241; assembly: GCF_049739505.1. Classification (NCBI taxonomy): domain Bacteria; kingdom Pseudomonadati; phylum Pseudomonadota; class Alphaproteobacteria; order Hyphomicrobiales; family Nitrobacteraceae; genus Bradyrhizobium; species Bradyrhizobium sp. USDA 241. The sequence goes on from NZ_JBMGPZ010000004.1 coordinate 894,802, forward strand.
CGAGAATGCCGAGCACGAGATAGTAGAAGGCCGGACCTTCCGTGAACTCGTAGCCGCCGAGCGACATCGGCGCGATCGAGGGAATGCCGTTCTGGCCGCCGAGATAATACCAGCCGCGCGCCAGGCGGTCGGCAGCATAGGAGCCGGTGAGCGTACCCAGCGACACGAAGATCACGCTCGAGGGATGCCGTCCGAGCAGCAGGAAGCCGCCGAGCAGGAGCGCCGAGGCGAGTCCGATGATGGTCCCCGCCGGCAGCACCAGGAGGATGTTGGTGATGTCGAGGTCGCGCGCGAGCAGCGCGACGCCGTAGCCGGCCGAACCGAAGAACAGGGCCTGGCCGAAGCTCATGATGCCGGCATAGCCCCAGACCAGGTCGAACGACAGCGCGAACAGCGCCAGGATGATCACCCGCGTCGCGAACACCGTGAGATAGTCCTGCAGCACCAGCGGCGCGAGCAGCGCCGCGACCAGCACGACGCCCTCCACGATCGGCAGGATATTTCGTCCCGACGCCGCGCTCTTGGCCACCGGAAGGTCCGCGTCGCTGCCAACGTTGACGTGGACAGCCTGCTTAGCCGCACCCATGGACTTCAGCATTTCGAATTCGACATCGTGGGATCAATCCGCCTGGTCGTGGTTCACCTCTCCCCAACGGGGAGAGGTGAAGGGAGAGCCTCTCGGCTGGTACGGATGCAAGTCAACTGACGATGACCCGGCATGTGTCGTCAGCATTCCTTGGGATCGACGAGGCCGTTGCTGCGGGCGACGATCTCGTAGTTCCCACCCTTGGCGACCGCGGTGTACATCTTCATCTTGCAGTGCCGCTTGCCCGGCACCATCTCGGCCGGCCCGCCCGGACCTTCCGCGATCTTGGCGTGGTCGAGCGCGGCGGCGACCGACTCGCGATCGATCTTGCCCGCTTCCTTGACCGCAGCCTCCCACAGCTTCAGGCCGCGATAGGTACCGGTGGCGGCGCTGCCGGCGGCGAACAGGAAGTTGCCGGGGAAATCCTTCTCGTACGCGGCCTGGATCTTGGCGTCGAACGGGTTTTCCTTGGTCAGCACCTTGAAATAGTCGAGGCAGCTCGCGAGGCCCTCGATCTCCGCGGCCTGGTTGATGTTGAGCGTGTTCTCGTCATAGTAGACGCAGGCGAGCCGTCCGCCGTTCTTGAGGAAGCCCGCTTCATAGAGCTGCTTGAAGAACGGACCGACGCCCGGCGGGATGACGGTGTTGAAGACGACGTCGACCTTGTTGGAGATGATGCGGTTGACGGTCGAGGAGAAGTCGACCTGGTCGAGCGGGTAGTATTCCTCGAACACGACCTCGCCGCCGTTGGCTTCGATCACCTTGCGGGCGTAGACGTTGAGCGTGTGCGGCCAGACGTAGTTGGCGCTGGGCAGCGCGAACTTCTTGCCGCCGTTCTTGATCAGCCAGGGGATGAACTCGTCGCACTGCTGCGCCGGCGTCGGGCCGGTGCAGAACAGGTAGGGCGTGCACTCCTTGCCTTCGTAGAGCTGCGGATAGATGTAGAGCGTCTTGCCGCGGGCGACGATCGGATCCTTGATCGCATTGCGCATCGACGAGGTGATGCCGCCGAGCACCATGTCGACCTTGTCGCGCTGGATCAGCTTTCGCACGTTGCCGACGGCCACGGATTCGTTGGACGCGGTGTCCTCGATATAGAGCTCGAGCGGACGGCCGAGCAGGCCGCCGGCCGCGTTGATCTCCTTGATCACCATTTTCGCGACGTTGGCGTCGGCGTTGCCGGCATAGGCGATGGGGCCGGTGAGGTCGGTGGCGATGCCGACCTTGATCGGGCCCTCGGCCGCATTGGCCCAGGGCGCCGGGATCACCCAGCTGCCGACACCGGTTGCGACCGCGCCGGACGCAAATGCGAAATTGGAGAGGAAACGACGTCGCGTGAGCTGAATACGATCGAGCATGTGATTAAACCCCTTTTCCAGCGATGAGGCCCTGCGGGCGGAATTTGATGAAGACAATGGCGAGCACGAAGACGAGGACATCGGCGACGACGGGCGCCATCACCCAGGGCAGAGCGGCGCTGAGGGTGCCGATGACGCCGGCGCCGGCGACCGGACCGATGAAGGAGCCGACGCCGCCGACCATGACCGCGACAAAGCCCTGGATCAGGAAGCGCAGCCCGAGATCGGCGTAGAGGCTGAACACCGGCACGATCAGCGCGCCGGCGAGCGCGGAGCCGAACGCGAAGGTGGCGCCGTACATCAAGGGCGTGGAGATGCCGGAGGCGCGCGCCAGCGACGGGTTCTCCAGCGTGGCGCGCATGCGCAGGCCGAAGCTGGTGCGCGAGAGCAGCAGGTAACAGCCGCCCATCACCAGCAGCGTGATGACGATGATGGTAAAGCGCCAGGCCGAGATGTGCATGGCGCCGATGTCGATCGAGCCGCCGATCGGCTCCGGCACGGTGAGATAGAAGCCGCCGATCAGCCCGCGCACGGATTCGCGGATGATCAGGCCGAGCGCATAGGTGCCGAGCATGGCGACGATGGGCGCGGCGTAGAAGCGGCGGATGATCAGCGCTTCCAGCACGAAGCCGAGCGCGCCGACGACGAAGGGTGCCGCGACCATGCCGGCCCAGATCGGCAGGCCCCTGGCATAGGCGAGATAGGTGATGTAGGCGCCGAGCAGGACGAACTCGCCCTGCGCGAAGTTGAAGATGCCCATCATGCTGGCGATGATCCCGAGCCCCAGCACGATCAGAACGATGATCGCCCCGAAGCTCAGGATCTCGAACGTCGCGACGAACGCATTAGCCATGCGCCGGAGCCTTTCCCGTTCCGATGGAATCGGAACGGGCCTCTAGAATGCAGTTTCGACGCGTTTTCCTGACGCGAACCGGGGTCCAGTTCGCGCGAAAACGCCCTGGTGTTCTGCCCACCTGCATCAACACCTCGTTCACATCTTCTTCCAATCGCCGATCTGCTCGAAGGCATGGGCGGCGCGGTAGATGGTCGTCTCCTCGAACATGCGGCCGACCAGCATCAGGCCGGCGGGCAGGCCATCGACCATGCCGCAAGGCAGCGACATCGCGGGATGATGCGTGATGTCGAACGGCGCGGTGTTGGAGATCATCTCGAGCGCGCGGGCGACATACTCCTCGCGGCTGGCATTGGGCTCCGGCAGCTTGGTCGCCTTCATCGGCGTGGTCGGCATCAAAAGGAGATCGTAATCCCTGAACGCCTTGTCGTAGGCCGCGGTCAGCCGGCGCGAGATGTTGAGCGCCTTGCCGTAGAAGCGCGGACCGAAATTGTTGTTGATGTAGGTGCCGAGCATCATGAACAGCTTCGTGGTCTCCGACAGTGAATCGGCCTGCCGGCGCCAGCCACGGTGGAAATCCATCAGCGAGGTCGAATAGAGGTCGCCGCGGCTGAGGCCGTAGCCGTCGCCGAACATCATGGTCTGGGTCAGGCCTTCGGTGCCGATCGGGGTCCAGATCGCGCCGCCCAGGAGGTGCATCGGGATCGAGACGGTCTCGACGGTGGCGCCGAGATCCTTGAAACGCTTTGCCGCCTCGCGCACGCTTTCATTCACCGCAGCCTCCGCCCCCGGCTGCTCGAAACCTTCCTTGACGATGCCGATCTTCATGCCCTTGACGCCCTGGCCGAGCGCCTTGGTGTATTCCTCGACCTTCGGAGCCTTGATGCGAGGATCGTAGCCGTCGTCGCCGGCGAGCACTTCGAGCAGCAGCGCGTTGTCGGCGACCGTCGCGGTCATCGGGCCGGTATGGTCGACATAGATCTCGATCGGCATGATCCCGGTGTAGGGCACGAGGCCCCAGGTCGGCTTCATCCCGTAGATGCCGCAGAACGAGGACGGCATGCGGATCGAGCCGCCCTGATCGCCCCCGATCGCCATGTCGACCTCGCCGAGCGCGACCACGACGCCCGAGCCCGACGACGAGCCGCCGGCCGAGTAACCCATCTTGTGCGGATTATGCACCGGCCCGTAGGAGCCGGTGTGGCTGCCGCCGGACAGGCAGAAGTGCTCGCAATGCACCTTGCCCTTGATCTCGGCGCCGGCATCCAGCATGCGCGTGACGATGGTGGCGTCGAAATCGGGCACATAGCCCTCCAGCGTCGACGACCCGTTGGTCATGGGAACGCCAGCCAGCATGATGTTGTCCTTCAGGGCAATGGTCTTGCCCTTCAACTTGCCGCTGGCCGCACCTTTCACGGTCGATTTGCGATACCAGGCATTGCGCGGGTTCTCTTCCGGCGAGGGACGGTAGCCGGGCGTGCGCGGGTACTTCACCTCCGGCACCTCGTCCGGCATCGCGGCAACGAGATTGTAGGCCTCGATCGAGCCCTGCATCAGGCCGCGGAACGAGGTGACGTCGTCGTCGGTCAGCGAAAGGCCGCACTGCTCGGCGACGCTGCGAAGTTGGTCGGGCGTGGGAAGGACAACTGTCACGGGCGCTCTCCTTGAAGGCTTCTTGATTCCTGGCGTTGAACGGAAGCCTTCCGCCGGCGCCTGCACGGCGCGGGCCAATCTGGCTTCGCGGCGATACTACAGACGGAAATATTTTCCTTTTCAAGTATTATTTCGCTAGACGGCTGCGACGTATCGGCGGCCGCACTCAGAACGTCTTGATGATCCTGAAGTCGAGACCGTCGGCTTCAGCGAAGTACATCGGCATCTCGGCGCGGCCGTCGCGAACAGTCACGGGACCGCGGCCGGCCGAATAGACGGTGTTGCGCGCGGCCTTCAGCAGCGGACGAAACGCCAGCGAGCCGGCGCGGTTGGCCACGGACTCCAGGAAGCGCAACCCTTCATAATTCGACTGGCCGACGGAGCCGACCGGCGGCGCATTGGCGCCGAACATCGCTTCGTATCCGCTGAGGAACTCGTCGTTGGCGCGTGAAGCCATGCAATTGAAATAGCCGGAAGCGCAGAACAGATTCTCGGTGTTGTCGGCGCCGATGCCGAGCAGGACGGTCTCGTCCATCGCGCCCCCGAGCCGCAGCGTCGAGGTGGCAAGGCCCGCTTCGGCGAAGGCGCGGTTGAAGGTGATGCTGTCGGTGCCGATCAGGGAGATCAGCACCACGTCGGGCCTGGCGGCGCGGATGCGCGCCAGATGCGGCTCGTGATTGTCCTCGCCGACCGGAACGAACTCCTCGCCGACGACCTGGCCGCCCGCTTCCTTGATGTAGCGCTTCACCGCGCGATGCGACTGCCAGGGCCAGACGTAGTCGCTGCCGATCAGGTACCAGCGCGCCGCCTTCTTGACCTCCGCGAGCCAATGGATCGAGGGCCGGCTCTGCCAGCGCGGCGTCTCGCCGATCGCCATGACCCCCGGCGTGCGCTCGCCGCCTTCATAGACCGGGGTGTAAATATAGGGGATGCGGTTGCCGGTGACCTCGCGCAGCGCGACGCGGACGGCGCTGATATGCGAGCCCATGATCAGGTCGACCTCGTCGAAGGCGATCGCCTGCTCGGCGCGGCGAACCACCTCGTCGATCGGGCCGCCGGAATCGTAGATCGACAGCTCCAGCTCGCGACCCAGAATCCCGCCGCGCTTGTTGATCTCGGCGACCGCCAGCATCGCGCTATTGGTGGAACTCGGGCCCCAGATTCCGGGCGAGCCGGTGAAGGTAAGGAAATTGCCGATGCGCAGCTTGTTGCGCGCGCCGCGCCGCTTCATGAAATGCGCATCGACCGGGGACAGGTCGAAATCCGCCGCCGATGACGACAAATTCCTGAACAGCAGGGACGGCGGCAACGCCGGGCCGCCATGAGCCGGGAGGTTCACCGTCGCGCGCACGCCAACTCCTGTCCGGGACCAGACCTGAAAGCACATTCTTCGGGCGGCTGCGGCTTCCGCCCTTTTGTTAGGCAATGATCCTATTTTGAAAATATTGAATGTTCAAGAATTGAAGTGCATATAGATGCAGCATCGATTGCAAGACATTCACTCATTTGGGTCAAGACGAAGTCTTAGCCGTGGCAAAACCGCCGAAAGAAAACTCCCCGATCACCGAACACCTCGCCTACCTGCTCGCGCAAGCCAACCGGGAAATCAACCGGCAGCTCGAACTGCGGTTGAGCAAGGAAGGCGTTCCCGTCGAGCAATGGCGCATCCTGAAAGTGCTGTCGGATGGCAACGGCCATTCGATGGGCGAGCTTGCGGATGCCGTGCTGCTCAACCATCCGACATTGACCAAGATGATCGACCGCATGGTCTCCGACACGCTGGTCTATCGCGTGCAGGACCCGAACGACCGCCGCAAGGTCCTGATGTTCATCTCCGACCGCGGCAAGGGGCTGTGCAAGAAGCTCAACTCGCTCGCGGTGGACCAGGAGGAGCACATCCTTGAGAGCTACGGCGACAAGTCGACCAGCGAGCTCAAGCGGCTGCTGGAGAGCTTGATCGACAGCTCGAATTGAGGCAAGCGGCTCTCGCGTGAGAATGACGCAACCAGCCCGGCGATGGGGCGGGCTTTGCGCCACACCCATAACTGTCATCGCCCGATTTAATCGGGCGATCCAGTATTCCCGAGAAGGATGTGATTGAGCCGAGAGGCCGCGGCGTACTGGGTCGCCCGGTCCAGTGCGCACTTGCGCGCGAACCGGGCGACGACAGCGGAGGTTGGGGTCGCGACGTCGCGCTTCATGCCCGCGTAGCTAGCCGCTAAGCATACCGCCCGTGGCAGTGCTTGTACTTCTTGCCTGAGCCGCACGGGCAGTCCTCGTTGCGGCCGATCTTGCCCCAGCTGGCTGGGTTCTTCGGATCGCGTAGCGACGCATCAGTGGCCGGGGCGCTGAGGGTGACGCTGGCAAGCGCCATTTCGTCTTCGCCGGTATACGGGTCGAACTTGTGCGCCTCCATCGGCGGCAGGACAGGAGCTTCCTGCTCCGGCGGGACGATCTCGACCCGCATCAGCTGCGCCGTGACCGCCTCGCGCAAGTGAGCGCTCATCTCCTGGAAGAGATTGAAGGCTTCGGTCTTGTATTCCTGCAACGGATCGCGCTGGCCGTAGCCGCGCAGGCCAATGACCTGGCGCAGATGATCGAGCATGATCAGGTGCTCGCGCCAGAGATGGTCGAGGGTCTGGAGCAGGATGGTCTTCTCGACGTAACGCATCACGTCGGGACCCCATTGCCCGACCTTGGCCGCCATGTGCTCGTCGGCCTTGGTCTCGATGCGGTTCAGCAGCTCCTCGTCGGCGATGCCTTCTTCCTTCGCCCATTCGTCGACCGGCAGGTCGAGATCGAGCACGCGCTTCAGTTCGTCCTTCAGACCCGCGACGTCCCACTGCTCGGCATAGGCATGCTCGGGCACGTGCTTGGCGACGAGGTCGTCGATGAAGGCGTGGCGCATGTCGGTGACGGTCTCGGCGACGCTCTCGTCCTTCATCAGCTCGACGCGCTGATCGAAGATCACCTTGCGCTGGTCGTTCTGGACGTTGTCGAACTTGAGGAGATTCTTGCGGATGTCGAAGTTGCGCGCCTCGACCTTCTGCTGCGCCTTCTCCAGGGCCTTGTTGATCCAGGGATGGATGATGGCCTCGCCCTCTTGCAGGCCGAGACGCTGGAGCATGCTGTCGAGGCGGTCCGAGCCGAAGATCCGCATCAGGTCGTCTTCGAGCGACAGGAAGAATTTCGAGCGACCGGGGTCGCCCTGACGGCCGGAACGGCCGCGCAGCTGGTTGTCGATACGGCGGGATTCGTGGCGCTCGGAGCCGATGATGTAGAGGCCGCCGGGCTTCTTCACGGTCTTGGCGGGCTTGGATCCCTTCGCCGGCTCGATCTCGACGGTCTCCTCGGCCTTCAGCACGATTTCGCGGAAGCGCTCGATGTCGGCCTTGATCTGCTCGATCTTCTTCGCCTTCTCAGCCTCGTCGGTGATGCCTGCGGTCTCCTGCTGGATGCGCATCTCCAGCGAGCCGCCGAGCTTGATGTCGGTGCCGCGGCCGGCCATGTTGGTGGCGATCGTGATCGCGCCGGGCACGCCGGCTTCCGCGACGATGTAGGCCTCCTGCTCGTGGAAGCGCGCGTTCAGCACCGCGAACAGCTTCGCCTGCTTGCCGGCGCGGGCCGCGGCATAGAGCTTGTCGAGCGCGCCCTCCTTGCCGAAATCGATCTGCTTGTAGCCGTTCTTCTTCAGGAACTCGGCAAGCACCTCCGATTTCTCGATCGACGCCGTGCCGACCAGCACGGGCTGGAGCCGCGAATTGGCGCGCTCGATCTCGGCAAGAATGGCTGCGTATTTCTCCTGCTGGGTCCGATAGACCTCGTCGTCCTCGTCGAGGCGCGCGACCGCCAGATTGGTCGGGATCTCCACGACCTCGAGCTTGTAGATGTCGAACAATTCGTCCGCTTCGGTCGCGGCCGTGCCGGTCATGCCCGCCAGCTTCTCGTACATGCGGAAGTAGTTCTGGAAGGTGATCGAGGCGAGCGTCTGGTTCTCGGGCTGGACCTGGACGTGCTCCTTGGCCTCCAGCGCCTGGTGCAGGCCTTCCGAATAGCGGCGGCCCGGCATCATGCGCCCGGTGAACTCGTCGATGATGACGACCTCGTTGTCGCGGACGATGTAGTCCTTGTCGCGCGTGAACAGCGTGTGGGCGCGCAGGGCCTGGTTGATGTGGTGCACGACGGAGACGTTCTCGACGTCGTAGAGCGACTCGCCCTTGAGCTGGCCGGCGTCGCGCAGCAGGGTCTCGATCTTCTCCATGCCGGCTTCGGTCAGCGTCACCGTGCGCTGCTTCTCGTCGACCTCGTAATCGGTCTTGTCGAGCCTGGGCAGGAAGCCGTCGATGGTGTTGTAGAAATCCGAGCGGTCGTCGAGCGGACCCGAGATGATCAACGGCGTGCGCGCCTCGTCGATCAGGATGGAGTCGACCTCGTCCACGATGGCGAAGAAGTGCGGGCGCTGGACCATGTCCTCGAGCCGGTACTTCATGTTGTCGCGCAGATAGTCGAAGCCGTATTCGTTGTTGGTGCCGTAGGTGATGTCGCAGGCATAGGCCGCCTTGCGCTCGGCATCGTCGAGGCCGTGCACGATCACGCCGGTGGTCATGCCGAGGAAGCCGTAGATCTGGCCCATCCAGCCGGAGTCGCGGCGGGCGAGGTAGTCGTTGACGGTGACGACATGGACGCCCTTGCCGGCGAGCGCATTGAGGTAGACCGCGAGCGTCGCGACCAGCGTCTTGCCTTCGCCGGTCTTCATCTCGGCGATGTCGCCCTCGTGCAGCACCATGCCGCCGATCAGCTGGACGTCGAAATGACGCTGGCCGAGCGTGCGCTTGGCCGCCTCGCGCACGGTGGCGAAGGCCGGTACCAGGAGATCGTCGAGCGTCTTGCCTTCGGCGAGCTGCTTCTTGAACTCGGCGGTGCGCGCTTTCAGCGCCTCGTCGGACAGCTTGGAGACTTCGGGCTCCAGCGCGTTGATCGCGTTGACGCGGGACTGATATCCCTTCACCCGCCGGTCGTTGGCGGAGCCGAAAAACTTGCGGGCGAGCGCGCCGATCATGCCTAGTTCCTGTGTTCGCGATTTAACCGCGTTGCAGCCAAGAAGTTGTCACCCGCCTGCCTATCAACTCACCGTGACGCCCCGCGGCATCAGAGCCCGGACTGCAGGTTCATCCGCCATATGGGTTGGAATTGGGCAAGTCTGGGTTCAACGGCCAAAAACGCAGCAAAATAAACGCCATCGCCATGGTCGCGACCGGGGAGAGATATGGCCCGGTCAGGGCCTTGTCAACGGCGGGCGCATTGCGGCTAATTCATCATTTTGACAGACTTTTCGCGTTGCCAAGCCCCCCTGAATTGGGCGAGTGTCCGCCCCGCTCGAGCAGCCCCCTGCTTCAACATAAGGATTTTCCATGACCACCTCGTTCCCGGTAACCACCGGCCAGCGCTTCCGGCACGCGTCGGCCCTGGCTGGCAGCCTCGCCCTGGCGCTGTCCCTGGCGTTCGCGGGCCCGCTCCGGGCCGCCGACGATCCGGTGCTGGCGAAGGTCAATGGGGCGGAAATCAAGAAGAGCGACGTCGCCATGGCCGAGGAGGAACTCGGGCAGAGCCTCGCCCAGATGGACCCGGCGACCAAGGACGAGAACGTCCTGTCCTTCCTGATCGACATGAAGATCGTCAGCAAGGCTGCCGAAGACAAGAAGATCGCCGACAGCGAGGAGTTCAAGAAGCGCCTGGCATTCGCCCGCAACCGGCTCCTGATGGACAGCCTGCTCGCCAATGAGGGCAAGGCCGCCACCACGCCGGACGCCATGAAGAAGGTCTACGAGGAAGCCGCCAAGCAGATCACCGGCGAGCAGGAGGTGCGCGCCCGCCACATCCTGGTCGAGACCGAGGACGAGGCCAAGGCGGTGAAGGCCGAGCTCGACAAGGGCGCCGATTTCGCCGAGCTCGCCAAGAAGAAGTCCAAGGACCCGGGCTCCGCCGATGGCGGCGACCTCGGCTTCTTCACCAAGGAGCAGATGGTGCCGGAGTTCTCGGCCGTGGCGTTCTCGCTCGAGCCCGGTAAGATCTCCGACCCCGTGAAGTCGCAGTTCGGCTGGCACATCATCAAGGTCGAGGAAAAGCGCAACCGCAAGGCGCCCGATTTCGAGCAGGTCAAGGCCCAGATCGAGCAGTACGTGACCCGCAAGGCTCAGGCCGAGTATGTCGCCAAGCTGCGCACCGAAGCCAAGGTCGAGCGGCTCGACCAGCCGGCGGCGGATGCGTCCAAGGACGCCAAGCCGGCGGACACTGCCAAGCCGTCCGACAGCAAGATGGCGCCCCCGGCGAAGAAGTAAGAATTCGCTGTCACTTCGCTGACGCCAAGAGTATCTAAGCCGTCGTGATGCCCGGCCCTGAGCGCGAAGCGCGTCTTCGCATATTGGGGCCGGGCATCTGCTTATCCAGATTCCACGAAGGCGCCTCGCGATGTCCTCCTCCGTCTCTCCCCTCACCCCCAAAACCGTTCCCGACATGCCCGTGATCGCGGGCATCCGTCTTGCGACGGCCGAAGCCGGCATCCGCTACAAGAACCGCACCGACGTGCTGCTGGCGGTGATGGACAAGGGCACCGCGGTGGCCGGCGTCTTCACCAAGTCGAAGTGCCCCTCTGCCCCGGTGGAATGGTGCCGCGCCAAGCTGAAGGGCGGCAAGGCCCGCGCGCTCGTGGTCAATTCCGGCAATGCCAACGCCTTCACCGGCAAGACCGGCCGCGCCTCCACCGCGCTGACCGCGAAGATCGCCGCCAAGGCGGTCGGGTGCAGCGAGAGCGAGATCTTCCTCGCCTCGACCGGCGTGATCGGCGAGCCGCTGGATGCGACCAAGTTCGACGGCGTGCTCGGCCGCCTCGCCGAGACCGCCGAACCCGGCGACTATCTCGCCGCCGCCAAGGCGATCATGACGACCGACACATTCCCGAAAGTCGCGACAGCGACCGTCAAGCTCGGCAAGGCCAAGGTCACCATCAACGGCATGGCCAAGGGCGCCGGCATGATCGCCCCCGACATGGCGACGATGCTGTCGTTCATCTTCACCGACGCCCCGATCGCGCCGGCCGCGCTGCAGGCGCTGCTCAAGAGCGGCGTGGAGGATACTTTCAATGCGGTGACGATCGACGGCGACACGTCGACGTCGGACACGCTGCTGGCTTTTGCGACCGGCGCCGCCGCCGGGCATGGCGCACCGAAGATCAGCCGCGCCAGCGATCCGCGCCTGAAGGCCTTCGTCAAGGCCTTCAACCAGGTGCTTGCCAACCTCGCCGAGCAGGTGGCGCGCGACGGCGAAGGCGCGCGCAAGCTGGTCGAGATCACGGTCGAGGGCGCCAAGACCAAGGCCTCGGCGCGCAAGATCGCGATGTCGATCGCCAACTCGCCGCTGGTGAAGACCGCCATCGCGGGCGAAGACGCCAATTGGGGACGCGTGGTGATGGCGGTCGGCAAGGCCGGCGAGCCGGCCGATCGCGACAAGCTCTCGATCTCGTTCAACGGCATCCGCGTCGCCAGGAGCGGCGCGCGCGATCCCGACTATGACGAAGCGCAGGTGTCGGAAGCGATGAAGGCGCCGGAGATCGCGATCAAGGTCTCGCTCGGCCTCGGCAAGGGCCGCGACCGCGTGCTGACCTGCGACCTCACCAAGGAATACGTCGCGATCAACGGGGATTACAGGTCCTGATCGGATGGCCGAACTGAAGCTCACCCTCGTCGTGGCCTGCGCCCTGGTCGATGCCGACAAGCGCATCCTGATCGCGCAGCGTCCCGAGGGCAAGCAGCTGGCCGGCCTCTGGGAATTTCCCGGCGGCAAGCTCGAGCCGGGCGAGCGGCCGGAGCAGAGCCTGATCCGCGAGCTCCATGAGGAGCTCGGCATCACCGTCGCCGAGCCATGCCTCGCGCCGCTGACTTTCGCCAGCTACGGCTACGAGACCTTTCACCTCCTGATGCCGCTCTACATCTGCCGGCGCTGGGAGGGCCTGGTGACGCCGCGCGAAGGGCAAAACCTCGCCTGGGTCCGCGCCAACAAGCTGCGCGACTATCCGATGCCGCCGGCGGACATTCCGCTGATCCCGCATCTGATCGATCTGCTGATGTGAGGTCGTAACGGCGGTGTCGATTATTCGGTCGTCATTCCGGGGCGCGCAACGCGCGAACCCGGAATGACGTTGGAAACGCCTACGTCTCCCCCGCCTTCTTCACCGCTTCCGCCAGACTCGCCTTGGCTGACCCGGGCTTGAGCGGCTGCTGCTGGCTCGCATGCGGGGCCCAGCCGGACAGCCAGATGATGTCGAAGGTCGCGCGGATGCGGCCGTCGGCATCGGCAAAGCGCTCCGCATAGATCTCGGCCATACGCAGCAGCGTCGCGCGGCGCGTCGGTGTCCGCCGCCGCTCGATCAGCACGTTGGCCGCGCCCATGCGGCGGAGATCCTGCATCAGCGCCAACGCGTTGGCATAGCGCACCACGACGCGGTCGACGTCGGTTACCGGCAGCGCGAAGCCCGCCCGCTGCAGCAGCGCGCCGATGTCGCGCAGGTCGGCGAACGGCGCCACGCGCGGCGACACGCCGCCCTCGCATTCGGCTTCCGCCGCGGCAAAGGCCTGCCGCAGTTCGGTCAGACTGTCGCCGCCGATCATCGCGGCGAGCAGCAGGCCGTCCGGCTTCAGCGCCCGGCGAATTTGCGCAAGCACACCCGGCAGGTCGTTGACGAATTGCAGGGCCAGCGCCGAGACGACGAGATCGAGGCTTTCCGGCGCGAACGGCAGTGTCTCCGCGCCCGTCGCGTCGGGTGCAATCCACGCGATTGTCGGAAGCCGCGTGCGCAACGCCGCGAGCCCCTCGCCGGGCGTCCAGAGATCGGCCGGAGCGTGAAACTCACGCATCACCGCAGCCAGCCGGTCGGACATGTCCTCGGCAACACGATCGAGCAGGAAGGTCGCGGCCCCGTGCGCCTGCGCACGCCGCTGCCGCGCGTGCAGCAAGGCACGATCGAACAAAGCGGGCGGGGTTTGCGGGGTCTGAGCCATGCCGCTGGTTACGCCGATCAGGCTGGCCATGGCAATCACTCTCGTGTCCCGGACGCGCTGCAGCGCTCTTTAGCGCCGCTGCGCAAACCCTGGGCCCCGGCTCAGCAGCGCAGCGCTGAAGGAGCGCTGCGCTGCGTCCGGGGCACGAGATGATGGCTTGAGCAATCTAGGGGGCAACGCTAGCCTCCTCTCATGGAAGCCAAGACCAGCCCCAGCCGCTCCATCGCCGCGCCGCTGCGGGCCGCGTGGGCGGCTGGCCGCCACGTGCTGTCGCGCGCGGCACGGCTCGCACTCGACATCGCGCTGCCGACGCAGTGCGTATCCTGCCACGAGCCGGTCGACGGCGAGGGCGTTTGTGCTTCGTGCTGGGCGCGGCTGTCGTTCATCGAGCGGCCCTACTGCCCGCGGCTCGGCATTCCCTTCGTTTATGACCCCGGCCCCGACATGCTGTCGATGGAGGCGATCGCGAGCCCACCGGCCTACCAGCGCGCGCGGGCGGCGGTGCGTTACGACGACGTCGCGCGCACGCTGGTCCACGCGCTGAAGTACCAGGACCGCACCGATCTGGCGCCGGCCATGGGCCGCTGGATGGCCCGCGCGGGCGGCGAGCTGCTCGCCGGCGCCGACATGCTGGTGCCCGTTCCCCTGCACTGGCGGCGAGCCTGGCGCCGCCGCTACAACCAGTCCGGTGCGCTCGCGCGTGTCATCGCGCGGCAGAGCGGCGTCAAGGTGCAGAGCGAGGTGCTGCGCCGGGTGCGCGCCACCGAGCAGCAGATCGGCCTGTCGCGTGCCCAGCGCGCCACCAATGTGCAGGGCGCATTCCAGGTATCTCCCGACCGTCAGGCCGAGATTCAGGGCCGCCGCATTGTCCTGGTCGACGACGTCCTGACGTCGGGAGCGACGCTGGATGCCTGCGCGCGGGTCCTGCTCCGCGCCAAAGCGGCCCAGGTCGACGTGCTGGTCTTCGCCCGGGTTGTCGAAAGCGGCCCCCGTCCCATATAGTTCAATGAATTCATGACATGAGAGCGCCAGACGAAATGACTGCTGCTGTCGAGATCTACACCCGGCCGGGCTGCGGCTATTGTTCCGCCGCCAAGTCGCTGCTGACCCGCAAGAAGGCGACCTTCACCGAATTCGACGTCGCCAAGAACCCGTCCTGGCGCCAGGAAATGTACGGCCGCGCCGGCCAAGGTTCGACTTTCCCGCAGATCTGGATCGGCGGCACCCATGTCGGCGGCTGCGACGAGCTCTATGCGCTCGACCGCGAAGGCAAGCTCGACGGCATGCTCGAGAGCGTCAAGGCCGTCTCATGAGCGAGAATCGCACCTTCACCGCGGCCATGGTGCAGATGCGCACCGGCCTGATGCCCGAGCCGAGCCTCGAACAGGCAACGAAGCTGATCCGGCGGGCTGCGGCCAACGGCGCCGACTACGTGCAGACGCCCGAGGTCAGCAACATGATGCAGCTGAACCGCAAGGCATTGTTCGAGCATCTGCAGAGTGAAGAGGACGACGCTTCGCTGAAGGCCTACCGCGCGCTCGCGGCGGAATTGAAGATTCATCTGCATGTCGGCTCGCTGGCGCTGCGCTTCTCGCCGGAGAAGGCGGTCAACCGCTCCTTCCTGATCGGGCCCGAGGGCGATGTGCTCGCGAGCTACGACAAGATCCACATGTTCGACATCGAGCTGCCGGACGGCGAGAGCTATCGCGAATCCGCCAATTACCAGCCGGGCGAAACCGCCGTGATCTCGGATCTGCCCTGGGGCCGCATCGGACTGACGATCTGCTACGATGTGCGCTTCCCGGCACTCTACCGCGCGCTCGCCGAGAGCGGCGCGTATTTCATCACGGTGCCGTCGGCCTTCACCCGCAAGACCGGCGAAGCACATTGGCACGTGCTGCTGCGCGCACGCGCGATCGAGACCGGCTG
The DNA here is from genome assembly GCF_049739505.1 of Bradyrhizobium sp. USDA 241. NCBI lineage: Bacteria > Pseudomonadati > Pseudomonadota > Alphaproteobacteria > Hyphomicrobiales > Nitrobacteraceae > Bradyrhizobium > Bradyrhizobium sp. USDA 241. The sequence continues at coordinate 910,234 of NZ_JBMGPZ010000004.1, forward strand.
CTTCGTCTTCGCCGCGGCCCAGGCCGGCCTGCACGAGAACAAGCGCGAGACTTACGGCCATTCCCTGATCATCGATCCCTGGGGCGAGATCCTCGCCGAGGGCGACGTCGAGCCCGGCATCATCATGGCCAGGATCGATCCGGCCAGGGTCGAGACCGCCCGCCGGGCGATTCCCTCGCTCCAGCATGGCCGCCGCTTCGGCGTCTCCGACCCCAAGGCGGGACCGGACCATTTGCACCTTGTGCGAGGCTCGGCATGATCCGCTACGCCCTTCGCTGCGACCGGGACCACGACTTCGAGAGCTGGTTCCAGAGCTCGTCCGCCTACGATTCGCAGGTGAGGCGGAAGCTCGTGACCTGCCCGATCTGCGGCTCGGCCAAGGTCGAGAAGGCGATCATGGCGCCGCGCATCGTCGGCAAGAAGGGCCGTGGCCGCGCGACACCGCCGCCGGAGCCGGTCGCCACGGCCACGACGCCCGACGCTGCACCGTCAGGACCGACCTCGCTGCTGATGGCGCAGGAGCGCGAGCTGCGCGCCAAGCTCAAGGAGCTGCGCGATCATATCGTCAAGAACGCCGACAATGTCGGCGAACGTTTTGCCAACGAGGCTCGCGCCATGCACTACGGCGACAAGGAGCATCGGCCGATCTACGGCGAGGCCTCGCCCGACGAGGCGAAGTCGCTGATCGACGAAGGCATCGAGGTCTCGCCGCTGCCGGTGCTGCCGGAAGACCGGAATTGATGCGCCAGTTTCGTCATGGCCGGGCTTGACCCGGCCACCCACGCCTTGCCCAGCTCACGAAGAACGTGGATGCCCGGAACAAGCCTGGGCATGACAGCAACTGAGCGATCAGGCTGCGACCAGCACTGCCACGCCGATCACGATCAGCGCAATTCCTGCGAGCTCGCGCGGCGCGATCGGCTGCTTGAACGAGTAGTAGGCCACGGCCTGCGCGAACAGCACCTCGATCAAAGCGAGCGTGCGGACATTGGCGGCCGCCGTCAGGGCGAAGGCCAGGAACCAGAATTGCGAGGCGAAGGCGCCCGTGAAGCCGGCGAGCATCGAGGGCCGCCATAATCCGAGGATTCCCCGCAATACGTCTGGCGCACGTAGAAGCAGATAGATCGTCAGCACCAGCGTCTGCACGAACAGGCCGAGCACCAGCGTGAACGAGGAGGCCGTCACGAACGACACGTCGGGCACCGTGATGATCGCTCCGCGAAAACCGACCGCCGACAGCGCGAACGCCGCCGCGGCGACGAGGCCGGTGATGGTCGGCTTCAGTTCGGCAAAGCTCTTCTCGCCGCCCGGCCGCAGCGCGGTGATGACGACGCCGACGGTCGCGATCACGATCGCCAGCACCTTCAGCCAGGTCAGGTGATCGCCGAGGAAGACGAAGCCGAAGATCGCGGTCTGGATCGCCTCGGTCTTCAGATACGCCGTCGTCACCACGAAGGAACGATCGTTCATCGCGAGCAGCATCAGGCCGGTGGCGACGATCTGGCTGAGCGCCCCTAACAGCAGCCACGGCCAGAACACCGTCGGCGGCATGTCGAGATGATCACCGGTGCCGATCAACACCACCCCGAGAAACAGCAGCGAGAACGGAAAGCCGAACAGAAAGCGGATATTGGTCGCGCCCCAGGTCCCCAGCGGCTTCGTCAACGACCGCTGCATCGCATTGCGCGCGACCTGCCCGAGCGCAGCGATGACGGTGAAGGGAATCCAGAGACTGGCGATGGTGAGCATGGAGTTGCTGGAATAGGAAGGGACCTGAGCCAACGTGCCGCTGACGGCGAAGCAGGTCAATCACACGGACGTCATGGGTGCGATGCTTTCGCCACAATCTCCGCTGTCGTCCCTGCGAACGCAGGGACCCATAACCCCAGGGAGCAGTTTTGCGGAGGCTGCCAACCCGCGCATCCAACACCGTCCGCCATCGATGGATTCCGCGGTATGGGTCCCTGCGTTCGCAGGGACGACAGCATTTGCTTGGCAGCGCTCACACCGTCAAACCAAGAGATCGCTGAGGTCCCGCCACTCGGGGTTATCGCGCTCGATCAGCTCGATCTTCCAGTCGCGCTTCCAGCGTTTAACCTGCTTTTCGCGGGCGATCGCCTCTTCCGCCCGTTCATACGACTCCGTGTAGACGAGGCGGTGTACGCCGTAGCGCTTGACGAATTCCGAGCCCTGGCCCGCGCGGTGTTCCTCGAGGCGTTTCTGGAGCGAGTTGGTGATGCCGATGTACAGTGTTCCGTGACGGCGGCTGGCGAGGATGTAACGTAGTACATGCTCGGAGCGCCTGTCTTCGCTAACCACAGGGGCTGGTGGTTATGGGTCCCTGCGTTCGCAGGGACGACACCGTTCTCGGAGTAACAGCCCACACCTCACCCACGGTAGTTCACACCATCCCTTCCGCGACCACCATGTAGTTCACGTCCATATCGGACGAGAGGGTCCATTTGTCGGCGAAGGGGCTGTAGACCACGCCGGTCTGCTCGGTGATGACGAGGCGGTTGTCGAGCAGGTGTTTTGCGAGTTCGTCGGGGGTGACGAACTTGTTCCATTCGTGGGTGCCGCGCGGCAGCCAGCGCAGCACGTATTCGGCGCCAACGATCGCGAGCGCGAAGCTCTTCCAGTTGCGGTTCAGCGTCGAGACCACCATCAGCCCGTTCGGCTTCAGCATCGAGGCGCAGCGCTTCAGGAAGACGCCGACATCGGTGACGTGTTCGACCACCTCCATCGCCAGCACGATGTCGAAGCGCTCGCGCGGGTCGATCTCCTCCACCGTGGTGCAGCGATAGTCGATCGCAAGATGGCTCTTGTCGGCGTGCAGCTTCGCCGCGGCGATGTTGCTCTGGGAAGGATCGATGCCGATGACCTGTGCGCCCAGCCGCGACAACGGCTCGCACAGCAGGCCGGCGCCGCAGCCGATGTCGAGCACGCGAAGGCCGCCGAGGCAATTGAGGCTGCGCACGTTGCGCTCGAACTTGCGGCAGGCGGCGTCACGGATATAGCCGAGCCGCAGCGGGTTGATCCGGTGCAGCGGCGCCATCTTGCCCTTGGGATCCCACCACTCCGCGGAGAGTTTTGAGAATTTCGCGATCTCGGCGGCGTCGACGGTCGAGCCCGGCTGGGCGGAAAGGGAAGTATTTTGCTGCATGCTCATGGTTGCGCGCGGTCCTACCGCGTGGTGATCGAACTACGGAAGGCGAGCGGCGAGGCGATGGTCCTGATCGTCTCGATGCCCTCGCCGACGCCGCGAATCGTCACGTCGCCGTAGTTGAGAATACGTCCAAGAATGGACTGGTCGACGTCGACGCTCTCGACCTTGTCCAGCGCCATCTCGAAGGTTCGGCGCTTGATGAAACCGGTCTTGTGCACGACCCTGAGATTGGTGACGTCGGTCTCGGTGGTGAAGCGATGGAACCAGCCCTTGATGGTCCAATACAGGGCCGCCAGAGCCACGAGACCCGAGGCGACCAGGCAAAGCAGGACGAGCCAGTCGCCGGTGGTCTGCCGGGACAGCACGAACAGGGCCAGCGCCGCGATCCAGGCCACGATGGCCGGAAAGTAGAAGATCCAGTGCGCATTGGTCGAATACAGCACCCGCTCGCCCGGTTGCAGGATCTCGTCGATATAGCGCGCCATGATCTCGGTTAACCCACTTCCCCCGCGCCCTGCCCCCGCAGGAACCCGCTTGCCCCCGGCCCCGCCGCTATGTATACGCGCGTCGGTGTCCGCGAGGCACCCGTCCAGTGCGGGTCACCATACTGATCCTTATGAAGGAATGCACGCGTCGTCATGAGCCGCCTCGTGATGAAATTCGGCGGCACGTCCGTCGCCAACATCGAACGTATCCGCAACGTCGCACGCCACGTGAAGCGTGAGGTCGATGCCGGCCATGAAGTGGCCGTGGTCGTCTCGGCGATGGCCGGCAAGACCAACGAGCTCGTCGCCTGGTGCACCGAGGCCTCGCCGATGCATGACGCGCGCGAATACGACGCCGTGGTCGCCTCGGGCGAACAGGTGACCTCAGGTCTTCTTGCCATCGTGCTCCAGGGCATGGGCATCCAGGCCCGGTCCTGGCAGGGCTGGCAGATCCCGATCAAGACCAGCGACGCCCATGCCTCGGCCCGGATCGAGGACATCGACGGCAGCGAGATCATCAAGCGCTTTAGGGAGCGCAAGGAGGTCGCGGTCATCGCCGGCTTCCAGGGCATCAACCCCGAGACCAACCGCATCACCACGCTCGGCCGCGGCGGCTCCGACACCTCGGCCGTGGCGATCGCCGCCGCCGTCAAGGCGGACCGATGCGACATCTACACCGACGTCGACGGTGTCTACACCACCGACCCGCGAATCGTGCCGAAGGCCAAGAGGCTCGACAAGATCGCGTTCGAAGACATGCTGGAACTGGCCTCGCAGGGCGCCAAGGTGCTCCAGGTCCGCTCGGTGGAACTCGGCATGGTCCACAACATGCCGATCTTCGTCCGCTCGAGCTTCGACAAGCCCGAGGATATCGACCCGCATGCCAACCAGCCGCCCGGCACGCTGATCTGCAGCGAGGAGGAGATCATGGAAAGCCACGTCGTCACCGGCATCGCCTTTTCGAAGGACGAGGCCCAGATCTCGGTGCGCCAGATCGAGGACAAGCCCGGCGTCGCGGCCTCGATCTTCGGCCCGCTGGCGGATGCGAACATCAACGTCGACATGATCGTGCAGAATGTTTCCGAGGACGGCAAGACCACCGACCTCACCTTCACCGTACCGGCCGCCGACTATACCCGCGCCAAGGATACGATTACCGCCGCCAAGGCCAAGATCGGCTATGCGCGGCTCGATACCGCCACCGACGTCGCCAAGATCTCGGTGATCGGCAGCGGCATGCGCAGCCATGCCGGCGTCGCCGCCCAGGCGTTCTCGGCCCTCGCCGGGCGGAACATCAACATCCGGGCCATTACAACCTCCGAGATCAAGTTCTCGGTTCTGATCGACGCCGCCTATACCGAGCTGGCGGTGCGCACCCTGCATACGCTGTACGGCCTCGATCAGGCCTGAAGCGCGATCATCGTCGCGCTTCAGATTGTTGTTAGCCCGTCTTATTCGCGAGAGGGCGCCTGAGAGGCTGGCGAGCGTGGTGTAAAGCGCTGATGCGGCGTAGGATTCGGTTGCGAAGCCACCCCATCACCTTCAACCGCGAACGCCACGCCCGCCATGACCGATGATACGATTTCAGACCACTATCGAGAAGCAAGAATTCAACACAAATAAAACCTCTGCCTCGCGCTCGATCTCTTCATGCTTGATAGTCTCGTTTCGGAGGCTGAGCACCTACCGCGTCTAATAGGCCGCTCGCGCCGGTTTCTTTGGACGCGGCACGACCGCGACTCCACGTTTCGGCACAGAAATGATCGGGAGTCACTCAATCTTTCTTCAACTTAACCCGTCTTATTCGTAAGAGTGCGCCTGAGGGGTAAAGCGCTGATGCGGCGTAGGATTCGGTTGCGAAGCCAACCCCATCACCTCCAACCGCGAACGCCACGCCCGCCATGACCGACGATACGATTCCGCCCTTCTCGTTTCCAGCCGTTCACGCCAAGAAAGTCACAGCTGCCTTCGATGGTGGGCGCCTAACCTCGAACGGGGGCGTGATGCTTCTGGCGATGGCCGAGCGGCGTCTCGGTTTGGCCAACAATCTGGCCCGGGTGTTCCCGGATCGGCGCGATCCGACGCGGGTCGTGCACAGCCTGGTCGATATGTTCCGCGCTCGCATGTTCGCGATCTGCTGCGGCTACGAGGACGCCGACGACCTCGATCATCTGAGGTCCGATCCGGCATTCAAGCTGGCCTGCGGTCGCCTACCGGACACGGGCCGGGATTTGTGTTCCCAGCCGACGCTGTCGCGGCTGGAGAATGCTCCGCGCCTGCGCGACGTGATCCGGCTGACCTACACTTTGGTCGACGCATGGATGGATAGCTACCCGCGCGAGCCGGCATCCGTCACGCTCGACATCGATGATACCTGCGACGTCGTCCACGGCCATCAGCAGCTCTCGCTGTTCAACGCTCATTATGACGAACGCTGCTTCCTGCCGATCCACGTCTACGACACGGAGAAGAGCCGGCCCGTGGCCGTCGTGCTGCGGCCCGGCAAGACGCCGGGCGGCGTCGAGGTGCGTGCCCATCTGCGCCGCCTGGTACGGCATATCCGGACGCGATGGCACAACACGCAAATTACGTTCCGTGGCGACGGGCACTATGCCCGGCCGGAGGCAATGGCGTGGTGCGAGACCAACGGCATCGACTACATCTTCGGTCTGTCCGGCACCAAGCCTCTCGCCAGAAAAGTCGACGAGGTCGCCGACGACATCCGCACGCGACGCGCCATCGAGAACCTGCCGGTTCTGCGTGGCTATACCGAGACGCGCCACAAGGCAAAGTCCTGGGATCGCGAACGGCGCACTGTCGCCCGTATTGAGGCGACGATGCTCGGCCTCGACATCCGCTTCGTCGTCACCAGCCTCGATGTCGGCTCGGCCGAGTGGATCTACGACAGCCTGTATTGCGCGCGCGGCCAAGCCGAGAATCTGATCAAGCTGCATAAGACGCAGCTCGCCTCCGATCGCACCAGCTGCCGTTCGGCGCTCGCCAACCAGGTCCGTCTCGTGCTCCATACGGCCGCTTATTGGCTGATGCTGACCGTGCGCGACGCCATTCCCAAAGCCCGGGAATTGGCCGCTGCCGAGTTCGCGACGCTGCGTCTTCGGCTCTTGAAAATCGCCGCCCGTGTCGTCGAGACCACGAGCCGCATTCGCCTTGCGTTTGCCGCGGCATGTCCCGAAGCCGACCTGATCTGCGGCTTGCCCGGCGCGCTGCTGCCGCTCGGTCCTTGACCGGCGGGGCGTCCGCCCCCGTTCGCCCAACCCATCCCTCAAGCGCGTTGCAAAGTACCGGTCGTCAGGCGGCGAAAAGCCGAAGGCAATCCTGTGCGCCTCGTCAGACAAGATGTGCGGCCGCATCAATCGGGCCCAAAAGCCGCACTCTCACGAATAGGACGGGTTAGAGCATGGTCTTTCCGGAAAACCGCTTCGCACTTTTCCGGACCATGCCTAGGCTAATTTTCCCTTAGCGGTCGCAGCAAATGGGAAGGTGTACACACCTTCGCGTTTGGCAGGCGTTTTGCTTGGCAAAACAAGCCTCAATTCGCTATACGGCGAACAGGGTGGGCAGCCGCAGACTGTGTCCCAGTTCAGGCGGCGCTGATTCGGTACAAGCGCTAAATCTCAGGTAGATTTTGGACTTGTGCCTGCGCCGGACGAACAATTTGGTTGTTTTTCTGGAATTTTGAGCCAGCCGCCGGCTGATACCGCCGGGCCCGGCAGACGAAGGAGATTGACGGTTCATGCGGAGCGCGTCGGGAGGTCCCCGCGTCTTGTTGAGACGGCTCCGCGAAACCATGGCGGAGCAGGTCTCGGCCCAGGAGCGGCTGGACAAGATCGTGGTGCTGATCGCCGCCAACATGGTGGCCGAGGTGTGCTCGGTCTATGTGCTGCGCATCGACAACACGCTCGAGCTCTACGCCACCGAAGGTCTCAACCGCGAGGCGGTGCACCATACCGTGCTCAGCGCCCATGAAGGCCTGGTCGGCCTCGTCGCCAGCGAGGCGACTCCGCTCAATCTGAGCGATGCGCAGAGCCACCCGGCCTTCTCGTTCCGCCCCGAGACCGGCGAAGAGATCTACCACTCCTTCCTCGGCGTGCCGATCCTGCGCGCCGGCAACACGCTCGGCGTGCTGGTGGTGCAGAACCGCGCCAAGCGCAGCTATGTCGAGGAGGAGCTCGAGGCGCTTCAGACCACCGCGATGGTGCTGGCCGAGCTGATCGCCTCGGGCGAATTGTCCGCGCTGGCCCAGCCGGGCCAGGAGCCGGCGGCGCGCCATTCCGCGCAAAAGGTCGGCGCGATCCTGTCCGAGGGTATCGCGCTCGGCCACGTCGTGCTGCACGAGCCCCGCGTCGTCATCAAGGACTACATCGCCGAGGACCTGCCGAAGGAGATCAAGCGGCTGGACACCGCGCTCGCCAAGCTGCGCGCGGACCTCGACCGCATGCTGGAGCGCGGCGACGTCGCCGAGGGCGGCGAGCATCGCGAGGTGCTGGAAGCCTACCGCATGTTCGCCAACGACCAGGGCTGGTCGCACAAGCTGCACGAGGCGGTCGCCACCGGCCTCACCGCGGAAGCCGCCGTCGAGCGCGTGCAATCCGACACCCGCGCGCGCATGCTGCGCTCGACCGATCCCTATCTGCGCGACCGCCTGCACGACCTGGAAGACCTCGGCTACCGTCTGATGCGGCAGCTGGTCGGCCAGGATCACGCGCCTTCGCGCGAACAATTGCCCGACAATGCCATCGTCATCGCCCGCGCGATGGGCCCTGCGGCGCTGCTCGACTACGACCGCAAGCGCCTGCGCGGCATCGTGCTGGAGGAAGGCACTGCCAATTCGCACGTCTCGATCGTGGCACGCGCGCTCGGCATTCCCGCGGTCGGCGAAGTGCCGAACGCGCCCGGCATCGCCGATCCCGGCGATGCCATCATCGTCGACGGCACCTCGGGCTCGATCTATGTGCGCCCGTCGCAGGAGATCGAGGCCGCCTTCGCCGAGCGCGTGCGCTTCCGCGCCCGCCGCCAGGCCCAGTATCTGGCGCTGCGCGACCGGCCCTGCGTCACCAAGGACGGCCAGAAGGTCGAGCTGATGATCAACGCAGGGCTGGCCATCGACCTGCCGCATATCGAGGACACCGGCAGCGCCGGCATCGGCCTGTTCCGCACCGAGCTGCAATTCATGGTCGGCCAGAGCCTGCCGCGCACCAGCGACCAGCTCGCGCTCTATCGCACCGTACTGGACGCGGCCGGCAGCAAGCCCGTCACCTTCCGCACGCTCGACATCGGCGGCGACAAGGCGCTGCCCTATATGGAAGCGGTGATCGAGGAAAATCCCGCGCTCGGCTGGCGCGCGATCCGGCTCGGGCTGGATCGTCCCGGCCTGTTGCGCGGCCAGATCCGCGCGCTGCTGCGCGCCGGCGGCGGCCGTGCGCTGCGCATCATGTTCCCGATGATCTCGGAGGTCGCCGAATTCGATTCGGCCAAGGCGCTGGTCGAGCGCGAGCTGACATATCTGCGCCAGCACGGCCACACGCTGCCTGAAAGAATCGACATCGGCACCATGGTCGAGGTGCCGGCGCTGCTCTATCAGCTCGACGAGCTCCTGAAGAAGGTCGACTTCATCTCGGTCGGCTCCAACGATCTGTTCCAGTTCCTGTTCGCGGTCGACCGCGGCAACGCAAAGGTTTCCGAGCGCTTCGACACAATGTCGGCGCCGATCCTGCGCGCGCTGCGCGACATCGCGCACAAGTCCCATGCGGCGAAGAAGTCGCTCTCGCTCTGCGGCGAGATGGCGTCCAAGCCGATCGGCGCGCTGGCGCTGATCGCGCTGGGCTACCGCTCGCTGTCGCTCTCGGCAACCGCGCTCGGCCCGGTCAAGGCGATGGTGCTCGATCTCGACGCCAAGAAGGCCGAGGCGACGCTTGGCCCGCTCTTGGACGCGCCGGCCGGCAGCGTCTCGATCCGGCAGAAGCTGACGGAATTTGCCGAGGCCGAAGGCCTGGCATTGTAGCGGGCCTGCCGCCGCGTCCTGCCGCCTCGCCTCTTGCCGCTATTGAGACTGAACCGATGTCGTCACTCCCCGAAGCCAAACTGGACGTCCTGCTCGCGCATCACGCCTCGCTCGAGGCCGAATCGCTCGGACAGCTCACCTCCGAGCGGTATGTGCAGATCACGCGCGAGCTCGCCGAGATCACCCCGCTGGTCGAAGCGGTGAAGGCCTATCGTTCCGCCGTCAAGGAGCTGGCGGATACCGAGGCGCTGATCGCCGATCCCACGACCGATGCCGAGATGCGCAGCATGGCGGAGGCCGAACGCGACGAGCTGACGCCAAAGATCGAGGAGCTGGTCCAGAAGATCCGCGTCGCGCTGTTGCCGAAGGACGCCATGGACGACCGCAATGTGGTGCTGGAAATCCGCGCCGGCACCGGTGGCGACGAAGCCTCGCTGTTCGCCGGTGACCTGTTCCGAATGTACGAGCGCTTTGCCAGCCTTCAGGGCTGGAAGGTCGAGGTGATCTCGGCCAGCGAAGGCACCGTCGGCGGCTACAAGGAAATCATCGCGGAGGTGCAGGGCCGCGGCGCGTTCTCGAAGCTGAAGTTCGAATCCGGCGTGCACCGCGTGCAGCGCGTGCCCGACACCGAGACGCAGGGACGCATCCACACCTCGGCCGCGACGGTGGCCGTGCTGCCGGAGGTCGAGGACGTCGACGTCGACATCAAGAACGATGACCTGCGAATCGAGACCATGCGCGCGCAAGGAGCGGGCGGCCAGCACGTCAACAAGACCGAATCGGCGATCCGCATCACCCACATCCCGACCGGCATCGTGGTGATGATGCAGGACAGCCGCTCGCAGCACAAGAACCGCGCCTCCGCCATGAACATCCTGCGCTCGCGCATCTACGACGCCGAGCGGCAACGCGTCGACGCCGCACGCTCCGCCGAGCGCAAGGAGAAGGTCGGCTCCGGGGACCGCTCCGAGCGCATCCGCACCTATAATTTTCCGCAAGGGCGCGTCACCGATCACCGCATCAACCTCACGCTCTACAAGCTGCCGCAGGTGATCGCGGGTGAAGCCCTGGGCGAATTGATCGACGCACTGACGACGGAGCACCAGGCCGCTCAGCTCGCTGCGCAGGGCGCGGCGGCCTGAGGCGTGAGCAACCCCTTCACCGGGCAATCCATCGAGGGCGCGCGGCGCACGCTGGCTGCGCTATTGAGATCGGCACAGCTCGAGGAAGCCGAGCTCGACGCCCGCATCCTGATCGGTGCGGTGCTCGGCCTCGACCTCACCGGCCTGGTCACGCAGGCTGCCCGTCCCCTCACCGCGGCCGAAGCATCGCGGCTCGCGCAGCATGCGCAGCGCCGCATCGCCGGCGAGCCGGTGGCGCGCATCCTCGGGACCCGCGAATTCTGGGGCCTGCCATTTCGCTTGTCGGAAGCAACCCTGGTCCCGCGCCCCGATACCGAGACCGTGGTCGAGCTTGCACTCGAGATATTTCGCGAGCGGCAGGCGTCTCATTCGCCGCGTATCGCCGACATCGGCACCGGATCCGGCGCGATCCTGCTCGCGCTGCTGCACGAAATTCCGGATGCTTTCGGCGTCGGCACCGATCTCAGCCAGAACGCGCTCAGAACCGCCAGGGACAATGCCGCCGCGCTCGGCCTCGCCGACCGCGCCGCCTTCGTCGCCTGCTCCTACGCCGCTGCGCTCCGCGGCCCGTTCGATCTCATCGTCTCGAACCCGCCCTATATTCCCTCAGGCGAGATTCCGAAACTGAGCATCGAGGTGCGCGGGCACGATCCGCATCTGGCGCTCGACGGCGGCAATGACGGATATGACGCCTACCGCGCGCTGATTCCCCAGGCGGCCGAACGGCTCGCGCCCGGCGGAGCGGTGATCGTCGAGGCCGGACAGGGCCAGGCGCAAAATATTGAAACCTTGATGAGGGGCGCCGCGTTATCAGTGGACCGGCCGCCCAAGGCCGACCTGGCGGGCATTCCGCGGGCCGTTTCGGCCCGAAAAATGCCCCCATAAAAGCCGGTTTGGGCTGCAAAAAACCTCTTGGAATATCGCCTGGGAACGACTACGTTTCGTTCAACACATCGGTGCCGGCCCCGTATACCTACGGGTGAAAGCCGGGCTCTCGGGCGAGAGCTTTACTGATTTAAAGGTTCCAAGCCGCAGGTCCTGTTGAGCGCGATGGCCAGTAGAGCTGCGCTGCTCTCCGACCGCAACGTGAACGAAAGCCTGATATTGCGCTTGAAAACTTACGCAAGAAAGCTGGGCTTGTTTCGGCAGGCGAAATGAATGGGTTCGCTGGCAATGAATGCTGGCGGGTGGGGAACGCGTCTTTGTTGTACGCGACGGTCGACGAACATTGGCAGGGCTCGATCCGGCTTGCGCGCGGTGCGCGCGAGAGATGTGAGCCGCTGTCACCAGGTCACTCCTAGCAATCAGTAATGCGTGCAACCTTTAGGGCTGGAATCGAAGGCAGGACATGAGAAACGGTCAGAACAAGCAGCGGATGCGCAACCGCAACAACAATAACAACAACCGGCGCGGCCAGAACCCGATGACCCGGGTCTACGAGTCCAACGGACCCGACATCAAGATTCGCGGCACCGCTTCGCACATCGCTGAAAAGTATCTCCAGCTTGCGCGTGATGCGCGCTCCTCCGGCGACCCCGTCGCAGCCGAGAACTACTACCAGCATGCCGAGCATTACTTCCGCCTGATCGCGGCGGCCCAGGAGCAGTTCCGCCAGAACCAGCAGCCGCGCGGCGATGCGCCCGTCAGCAGCAGCGACGACGGCGAGGATGACGGCGAGAATTTCTCGGCTTTCGGCCAGGAGCCGGGTTTCGTCCCGCAGCCTCCGCAGCAGCCCTTCATGCGCGACCGCGACGGCCAGCGCGATCACCACCAGCGTGATCAGCAGCAGCGCGACGGCCAGCCGCCCTATCAGCGCGACAACCAGCAGCCGCGCGAGCACCGCGAACGCGATCATCGTGCACAGCCGCAATATCAGCCGCAACCCGCCAACCAGCCGCAGCCCGTCATCGCCGATGCCGGCAGCGTCGACCGCCTGCCCTCCTTCATCACCGGCGCGCAGCCGCAAGTGAATGTCGCCGCGAATGGCGGCCAGGGCGGGTTCGAGGGCGCCGGTGGCGGCGAGCGCTATCCGCGGCGGCGGCGCCGGCCGCATGGCCCGCGCCCCGAGCGCGAGGCCGCCCCAGCTGCGTCCAGCGACGAGGTCGCCCCCGGCGAGTAGCCACTTCTGATTTTCAGACCTGAATCGTCCCGGCCTCGCCGGGACGATTTGTTTGTGCCCGGCTGAAGCGGTGAGCGCTCGGGGCACGGACTACCTCTCCCGGTAGGGGGCGATGAGCCCAAAGCATGATCCGGAAAAGTGCGCAGCGGTTTTCCGAAAAGTCATGCTTGAACAACAGCCAGCGCGATGGCGATTCATCCTCATCGCATCGCGCTTTAGCGCGTCGCTGTCGTCTGGGACGGCACCAGCACCGGCTTCGCGAGCGAGGGAATGAGCCGCGCGCGCTCGCGCTTGGCGGGGATCGCGCGGTAGACCTGCTTGGTCGCCTCTACGATATGGACGCCGGCAAAGGGCAGCGACAACGCTGCGCCGGCGCGCTCCCACATCTGCGCCGATTTCAGCACCCAGCCTCCGGCATAGGGCGGCATGAACAACGCTTCGCCCCAGGCGGTCGGCGTGAACCAGGTCTGGCGCAGCAGCTCGGTGATCTGCGAGCGCGAATAGGGCCGGCCGTGACCGAAGGGCGTGCTGTCGGTGCGGGTCCACACCCCACGCCGGTTCGGGATCACGGCGATCACGCGCCCGGACGGCGACAACACGCGCCACACCTCGCGCAGCAGCGCGGCCGGATCGTCCGACATCTCCAGCGCGTGGACCAGGAGGATACGGTCGACCGCGGCGTCAGGAAGCGGCAGCGAGTATTCGTCGACCAGCGAGGCCAGCGCCGGTCGTCCCGTCGGCCATTTCAGGACACCTTGGGCCGCCGGCATGAAGGCGATGCAGCGTTCGGCGTCCTCGCGGAACAATCCCAGATAGGGCGTGGGATAACCAATGCCGAGCACGCGCTGGCCTTCGGCGCTTGGCCAGCGCTCCCTGATGCCGCGATTGATCATTTGCCGCGCCACGATCCCGAGGCGGCGGGAATAGAACTCGCGGAGGTCGACGACGTCGATGGTCATGACGGCAATGTAACATGCGCATGGCCGCCGCTGCGCGCGGAATATTGCATTGCCTGCGCAACGTTAACGCCATATTTGTCTGGCGGGGCTGAGCCCGATGGAGACGACATGGCCGCCGAAATTCGTACTTTCACCTGTTTAAACGACAATTTCGGTTATCTGATCCACGATGTGGAAACCAAGGCGACGGCATCGATCGACGCGCCGGAGGCCGGTCCCATCCTCCAGGCCCTGGAGCGCGAGGGCTGGCAGCTCACCGACATCCTGATCACTCATCATCATGGCGATCATGTCGGCGGGGTTGCCGAACTCAAGCAGAAATACAATTGCCGCGTCGTGGCGCCGCACGACAAGACGACTGAGATCGCGAATGTCGACCTGCGCGTCGCCAACGCCGACGTGGTGAAGATCGGCAATCTGCTGGCGCGCGTCGTGGAGACGCCCGGCCACACGCTCGACCACATCTCTTACGTGTTCGACACCGAGAAGACGGTCTTCGCCGCCGACACGCTGTTCTCGATCGGCTGCGGCCGCGTCTTCGAGGGCACCTACCCGATGATGTGGGATTCGCTTCTGAAGCTGCGGGCACTGCCCGACGACTTCAAGCTCTATTGCGGCCACGAATACACGGCGTCCAACGTCAAGTTCGCGCTCACCATCGAGCCGGACAATGCGGCGCTCCAGGCGCGCGCCGCGGAAGTGGCAAAGCTCCGGGCCGAGAACAAGCCCACGATTCCCTCACTGCTTGGTGACGAGAAGCGAGCAAACGTGTTCCTGCGGGCTGATGCGCCCGAGGTCGCAGCCAAGCTACACATGAAGGGCGCGGATGCCGCCGCGGTGTTCGGCGAACTGCGCGAGCGCAAGAACAAGTCCTGAAGAACAAGTCCTGACGGGGATCGATGCCGACCGCAGCCGAGATCATCGCGCGCCTCGAACTCCGGCCGCATCCCGAAGGCGGGCATTACCGCGAAACGTTTCGTGATCTGGCCACGGACGCCAACGGGCGTTCGCGCTCGACGCTGATCTACTTCCTGCTGGCTCGCGGCGAGCGCTCGCACTGGCATCGCGTCGATGCGGTCGAGACCTGGCACTATTACGCCGGCAGCCCCTTGATGCTGCGCATCGCCCATGACGGCTGCTCGCAGCATGAGGTGCGGCTGGGCACCGACCTCGTCGGCGGCGAGCGGCCGCAGGCGATCGTGCCGGCACAGGCCTGGCAGATGGCGGAAACCACCGGCGAATGGACGCTGGTCGGCTGCACCGTGGCGCCCGCGTTCGACTTCGCGGGCTTCGAACTCGCGCCGCCGGGCTGGGAGCCGTAGCTCACCTCTTTCGCAGCACCATGTCCTTCGCCGCGATCAGGCCGCCGCCGGCGATCAGGATGGCGGCGATGGCGATGTTGGCGCTGGCCTTGGCATAGCCGGCGGCGATGAGGAAGCCGGTCGAGAGCAGCGGCGTCGCGTAGGAGGCGGCGCCGAGCACACGGATGTCGCCGCGCTTCATGCCGATGTCCCAGGCGTAGAAGGCGGCGCCGACGGGGCCGATGCCGAGTGCAATGACCGAGAGCCATTGCACCGTCGTCTCCGGCCAGACCGTGGTTTCAAGCAGACCATGCATCAGCGCGGCCAGTACGGCCGTGGCGAGGCAGAAGCCTGCGACCGCGTCGGTCGGCACCGCCTTCAACCGCCGCGACAACACCGAATAGGTGGCCCAGACGAAAGCGGCGATGAAGGCCGCGATCAATCCCGGTACCGCGCGAAGCCGGAGGTGTTGCCGGCGAACAGCAGCACGGTGCCGACGAGGCCGAGGACTGCGCCGATGATGTGATGCGCGGCCAGCCGCTCGCCCGGCAGGAATGACGAGAACAGCACGATGAGCAGCGGCCACAGGTAGTTCAGAAGGCCCGCTTCGGCCGGCGGCGCAAAGCGCAGCGCGAGAAAATACAGCGCATGATAGCCGAACAGGCCACCGACGCCGACGACCCAGACGGCGAGCGGCTGACGCAGGCTTTTCGCCGCCTCGCTCCGCCCGATCCAGGTGAGCAGCCCAACGACACCGCCGATCGCGAAGGTCATCGCGGCGAGCTGGAATGCCGGGATCTTTCCGGTCGCCACCGTCATCACTGACAGCAGCGACCACATCAGGATCGCGGTCAAACCGATCAGCGTGGCGGTGCGGGGAGTCATCGGCCCAATGCTTCCGTCATGGCCGGGCTTGTCCCGGCCATCCACGCTCTTCCGTGGCGACGGCTGTTGTAAGGCCGTGGATGCCCGGGACAAGCCCGGGCATGACGACGCGGAAAATATCAGCCCGCGTGATGCGATCGCATCACACCATGTACTGACCGCCGTTGACCGTCAGGGTCGACCCGGTGATGAAGCCGGACTCGTCGGCCGCGAGGAACACGACCGCGCGCGCAATCTCTTCGGGCTCGCCGAGCCGGCTGACTGGGATCTGCGGGATCACGTTCTTCTCCAGGACGTCCTTCGGCACCGCCTGCACCATTTCGGTGTTGATGTAGCCTGGGCAGATCGCATTGACGGTGATGCCGCCCTTGGCGTTCTCGAGCGCGAGCGCCTTGGTGAAGCCGACGTCGCCGGCCTTCGCCGCGGAATAGTTGACCTGACCGAACTGCCCCTTCTGGCCGTTGATCGACGAGATCGAGATGATGCGGCCGAACTTGCGCGCGCGCATGCCCTCGATGACCTGGCGCGTCATGTTGAACAGCGAGCCCAGATTGGTGTTGATGACGGCGGTCCACTGCTCGAGCGTCATCTTGTGGAAGGCGGTATCCCGGGTAATGCCGGCATTGTTGACCAGCACCTCGATCGGCCCGAGATCGGCTTCGACCTTCTTTACGCCCTCCGCGCAGGCGTCGAAACTGCTGACGTCCCATTTGTAGGTCGCGATGCCGGTCTCGGCCTTGAACTTCTCCGCCGCCGCATCGTTGCCGGCATAGTTCGCCGCGACCTTGTAGCCGGCCGCCTTCAGCGCCTTGCTGATTGCCGCTCCGATGCCCCGCGTACCACCCGTCACCAGTGCAACACGTGTCATATCGTATTCCTTCCCTTGGACTCTTCGGACGCTTCTGACGTGATTGTTTTTAGCTGCGGATTATGCGGGACGTTTGACGGACATCAAGAACAAAACGCCCGGCGTGAGCCGGGCGTTTCTCTTTAGAGCGTGATGTTTTTGACTGGAATCGGGGTTCCCAGAGCGGGCGATTTCTGATTCAAGCTCCATGCTGGAGTGCGGAGGCCAGCATGGATGACGCGCCCCTATTCGGAAGACATCCGTGAACGCGCCTTGGCTCGCGCTGACGCGGGCGAGACGGTTCGTTCGATCGCAGAGGCGCTACAGATCAGCCCCTCGTGCGTGACGAAGTGGAAGAACCTAAGGCGTGATACCGGAGGCCTGGCGCCCGGCCAGATCGGCGGCCACAAGAAGCGGGTTCTGTCGGATGCCAACGCCGACTGGCTGCGCAAACGCATTCGCTCGGGGCCATTCACCTTGCGCAAGCTGACGCAGGAGCTGGCTGCACGGGGGATCAAGACAGACGTGCGGGCGGTGTGGACTTTTGTTCACGCCGAGGGGCTCAGCTTCAAAAAAAACGCTTCTACCAGCCGAGCAGGATCGCCCAGACGTCGCCCGTAAGCGGACCCGATGGAAAGCGCATCAAGGCAGGATTGACGTCACGCGGTTGGTTTTCATCGACGAGACGTGGATCAAGACCAATATGGCGCCGCTACGCGGCTGGGGGCCTTGTGGGCAGCGCCTCCAAGCATCTGCACCTTTCGGCCATTGGAAGACCATGACCTTCATCGCGGCGCTGCGTCATGATCGGATCAGTGCGCCTTGGGTGATTGATGGTCCCATCAATGGTGAACTCTTCACGCTGTACGTCGAGAAGGTGTTGGCACCCACCCTCGCACCGGGCGAGATCGTCGTTCTCGACAATCTTGGCAGCCACAAGGGCAAAGCGGCTCGCCAAGCTATCCGCGCCAGAGGAGCCCACCTTATCTTCTTGCCGCCCTACAGCCCTGACCTCAACCCGATCGAGCAGGTCTTCGCCAAACTCAAACACCTCATGCGATCCGCAGAACCTCGTGACGTGGAGGCAACCTGGCGGAAGGTTGGTGAACTCCTCGATCTCTTCTCCCAGGAGGAGTGCACCAACTACTTCAAAAACTCAGGCTATGGTTCCGTGTAAATACATCATGCTCTAGTCGAGGCCTGCGTGGTTGCGAAGAATATTTGATTTGCAACCGCTGCCTTTTTGGTCGCGTGCAACGCACGCGCTGACGTGTGCAGCGCACGCGTCAGCTCCGTGCAAGGTCCTCGTCAGTCGCGCGCCACACACATGGCGATGCCCATGCCGCCGCCGATGCACAGCGTGGCCAGGCCCTTCTTCGAATCGCGCTTCTGCATTTCGTGCAGCAGCGTCACCAGCACGCGTGCGCCGGATGCGCCGACCGGATGGCCGATCGCGATCGCGCCGCCATTGACGTTGACCTTGGAGGTGTCCCAGCCGAGATCCTTGTTGACGGCGCAGGCCTGTGCCGCGAAGGCTTCGTTGGCCTCGATCAGGTCGAGATCGCCGACGTTCCAGCCGGCCTTCTTCAGCGCGGCGCGCGAGGCCGGGATCGGGCCCGAGCCCATGATCTTCGGATCGACACCGGCCTGCGCCCAGGACACGATGCGCGCGATCGGCTTCTTGCCTTCCTTGGCCGCCTGCTTGGCGGTCATCAGCACCACCGCGGCGGCGCCGTCGTTGATGCCGGAGGCCGAGCCCGCGGTGACCGTGCCATCCTTCTCGAAGGCCGGCTTGAGCTTGGCCATCGCGTCGAGGGTGGCGCCATGACGCGGATATTCGTCGGCGCTGACGACGACGTCGCCCTTGCGGGTCTTGATGGTGACGGGCACGATCTCGTCGTTGAACCTGCCGGCCTTCTGCGCGGCCTCCGCCTTCTGCTGCGAAGCAACGGCGAACTCGTCCTGCTGGGCGCGGGTGATCTGCCACTGCCGTGCGACGTTCTCGGCGGTGTTGCCCATGTGGTAGCCGTTGAAGGCATCCCACAGGCCGTCCTTGATCATGGTGTCGACCAGTTCGAGACCGCCCATCTTGACGCCGCCGCGCAGGTGCTGGGCGTGCGGGGCCATGCTCATGGATTCCTGGCCGCCTGCGACCACGATCTCGGAATCGCCGTTGAGCAGCGCCTGATAGCCGAGCGCAACCGTGCGCAGGCCCGAGCCGCAAAGCTGGTTCACGCCCCAGGCCGGGCTCTCCACCGGAATGCCGGCGGCGATCGAAGCCTGGCGAGCCGGGTTCTGGCCTTGGGCCGCGGTCAGGATCTGACCCATGATGACCTCGGAGACCCGGCCGGGCTCGATGCCACCACGCTCCAGCGCGGCCTTGATGGCGATGGCGCCGAGATCGTGGGCGGGAAGGGTCGCGAACGCTCCGTTGAAGCTACCGACCGGGGTGCGGGCGGCGCTGACGATGACGACATCGTCTGACATGGGCATCTCCTGGGTTTGAAAGGGGGCAGACGGGGCTGGGGAAAAGACGGCTCGCCAGTCTCGAATGGCATCCTGTTAACGTCGTTGAGGCATGTCAATCGGACGGTCTCCGAATTCATGCCGCGACGCATTCAAAATAGCGTTCTTGGCGCTTTCGCAAGCAAGATTTTGCTCTGCAATTAACCGTGCCGCACAAAACGGTAGCGTGAGCCCGTTGAAAATGCTTATTTTGTTGCGTTGCGTACTCTTCCCGCCCTGCGGCATTGCCCGACAGGTTCCCGTTCTCCGCGTTTGCAAGTGAGAGCCCATGGCGAAATCAGACCAACCCACCACCATCAAGAAATACGCGAACCGCCGGCTCTATAACACCGGAACGAGTACCTACGTGACGCTGGAAGACCTCGCCGCCATGGTCAAGGATGGCGAAGATTTCCTGGTCTATGACGCCAAGACCGGCGACGACATCACCCGCTCCGTGCTCGCCCAGATCATCTTCGAGCAGGAGAACAAGGCCGGCCAGAACCTGCTGCCGACCACCTTCCTCCGCCAGCTCATCCGCTTCTATGGCGACAGCATGCAGATGGTGGTGCCGAAATATCTGGAGCAGTCGATCGCGACGCTGACGCAGGAGCAGGAGAAGTTCCGCAAGCAGATCGCCAATACGCTGTCCGGCACTCCTTTTGCTCCGCTGGAGGAGCAAGTCCGCCGCAACATGGAGCTGTTCCAGCAAACCTTCTCGATGTTCAAGCCGTTCGCGGCGCCCCGTCCGACCACCACTTCCGAGCCGGAGGCCGATGCGAGTACCGAGGCGGCGAAGGACAGCAATATCGACGATCTGCGCCAGCAGATGAAGGAGATGCAGGAACGCCTCGAGCGGATGTCGAAGAAGGACGAGTAGTCTTTCATTTGCACCGGCCCCTGGCGAGCCGGAGGACGAGCCATGTCTGACCGAGCCACCCATTGGGAGCATGTCTACGCCACCAAGGGCGAAGCCGAGGTCAGCTGGTTTCAGGACAGCCCGACAATCTCGCTCGAGATGATCCGCGCGGCCAATCCGGATCATGGCGCAGCCATCATCGATATCGGCGGCGGCGCCTCGCGGCTGGTTGATGCGCTGCTGCAGGACGGATATCGCGACGTCGCCGTGCTGGATCTCTCTGCCAACGCGCTTGATGCGGCGAAGAAGCGAATCGGCGGAGCTGCTTCGATCGTCGACTGGATCGTTGCCGACGCCACGACGTGGCAGCCGGCGAAGACCTACGACGTCTGGCACGATCGCGCCGCATTTCATTTCCTGACCGAGCCGCGCGACAGGGCGGCCTACGTCGAACGCCTGCGAGCAGCGCTGCCCCCCGGCGGACAAGTCATCATCGGCACGTTCGCGCCCGATGGTCCGGAGAAATGCAGCGGCCTGCCGGTTCAGCGACACGATAGCGTGAGCCTTGCAGCGGAGCTCGGGCCTGAGTTTGAGCTCGTCGAGACGCGCAGCGAGACGCATCACACGCCGTGGGATTCAACGCAGGCGTTTCAGTTCAGCCGATTTACGCGAAGCCTCTAGAAACGGTGTCATGCCCGGCTTGACCGGGGCATCCAGTACGCCGCGGCTTATCGAGGAATCACAACTGTCTCTGGAATACTGGATCGCCCGATCAAGTCGGGCGATGACAACGAAATAAAGGCAGCTACGCCGCCAGCTTCACCGCATGCGCGAAATCCCAATAGAGTTTGCGCGCCCTCGTGTAGAACGGGCCCGGCCTCAGCTCGCGCTCGTCGATGCGGATCACGGGCGCGACCTTGGCGAAATTGCCGGATGAAAAGATCTCGTCGGCGGCAAGGAAATCGGCATAGCGCAGCGTCTTCTCGACCACGGTGACTCCGTCGGCACGTAGCAGGCTGATGACACGCTGGCGCGTGATGCCGTTCAGGAAAGTGCCGTTCGGCACCGGCGTGAACACAACGCCGTCCTTCGCCATGAACACGTTCGAATTGCCGAACTCGGCGACGTTGCCGAGCATGTCGAGCATCAGCGCGTTGTTGAAGCCGCGCGCGGCGGCCTCGGCGAGTGCGCGCGAATTGTTCGGATAGAGGCAGGCCGCCTTGGCTTCGACCGGCGCGCATTCGGCGGTGGGCCTGCGGAACGGCGACAGCGTGATCGCGTTGCCGACGGGCTTTGGCATCGGCGCCACGTAGATGCACAGGCACCAATTGGTGGTCTCGGGGTCGAACAGCACGCCGCCGCCGCTCCCGTTCTGCGCCCAGTACATCGGACGGATATAGAGCTCGGCATCCGCCGCAAATCGCGCAATGCCTTCCTGCGCGAGCGTCAGCCAGGCGCCGGTATCGAGCACCGGCTTCAGGCCAAAATTGATCGCCGATTGATTGACGCGGGCGACGTGCCGGTGGAGATCGGGCGCAACACCCTCGAACGCGCGCGCGCCGTCGAACACGATCGAGCCAAGCCAGGCCGCATGCGTTCGCGAGCCCATGATCGGCACATTGCCGTCGTGCCATTCGCCCTCGAAGAAGGTCCAGCTCGGCGAATAGTCGATGGGTTTCTTGATCTCGGCCATGACAGGCCTCCCCTTGGGAACCATGCAGGCACTATTGTCCCAATTTCTAAACGATTTGCTGCGGGGAAATGGTGAGTTACCCTCTCCCCTTGTGAGAGAGGGTGGCTCGTCGCGTAGCGGCGAGACGGGTGAGGGGTATCCATCCGCGAACTCATCTGCGGAGAAAACCCCTCATCCGGCGCTGCGCGCCACCTTCTCCCACAAGGGGAGAAGGAAGAAACCATGCCGCTCGATCCGCTCGCCAAGCGTTTGTTGACCATGATGGCTGCGGCTGCGCCACAGGCGCGGAGCCGGCCCAGCGTGGAAGCGCGGCGGCAATCGCTGACAAAGCTGATGCAGTTCGCGCGTGCCGAGGCACCGGATGTGACGACGTCCGACGGCATGCTGACCGGCCGCGCCGGCGAACTACCCTATCGCCTCTACACGCCGTCGAGCGCCGAGGAGCTCGTACCGGGATTCGTGTTCTTTCACGGCGGCGGGCTCGTCGCCGGCAGCATTGCCACGCACGACCGCATCGCGGCCGCGCTGGCGCATGCCACCGGCTGCCGCCTCGTGTCGGTCGACTACCGGCTCGCGCCCGAGCACAGATTCCCCGCCGCCGTCGATGACGCGATCGCCGCCACCGAATGGGTGGCGCGCGAGGCGGCATCGCTCGGCATCGACGCGGACCGCCTGGTGATCGGCGGTGATTCCGCCGGCGCCACGCTCGCTGCGGTCGTGTGCCAGGAGGCGGCTCAGACCGCCGGCCTCTCCATCGCCGCGCAATGCCTGATCTGCCCGGTGCTTGATTTCGAGGAGACGTCGCCCTCGCGCGAGGCCTTTGCCGAGGGCCACCTGATCGACCGCGTCACGATCGAAGCCGATCTTTCCGACTATCTGCCCGAGGGCATCGACGCCGCCGACCCCCGCGTCTCTCCGCTGCGCGCGACACGGCTGACGGGCCTGCCGACCGCGATCATCCATACCGCCGAGTACGACCCGATGCGCGACGAAGGCAATGCCTATGCCCGCAAGCTGCTCGCCGCGGGCGTCGCCGTCGAGCATGTCTGCCACGACGGCATGGTCCACAATTTTCACGCGATGGGCGCGATCCTGCCGCAGGCGCAGCTCGTGCTGTCGCAGATCGGCGAGCAGGTGCGGAGGGCAGTGAAGTGAGAGCGCGAATCACACGCGCGCGTCGAGAACGGCCCTGGCTGCCACAACGTATTCAGGCCAATGCGCATCCGCATAGCGCTCCGCCTGCCGTGCGCAAGTGACGTCGGGCGCATGCGCGGCGGCGATCATGCGCGCAAAGCGTTCTTCGGCAACCGTCACATCGTCGACCACTGGCGCCGGTGCGGCCGCCACGGCGGTCGGAGCGAGGGCGAGCCCCGCCATTCCGGCGAGCAGGATGCGGCGTGACGTGTTCATGGCTGTCGTCCTCCGTTGTCCGGCCTGCACTCCGGCAGGCGAGAGTGTCGGTGCAGTCACGACAGGGTAGCCGCGCGCGTCGATACAGTCCATCGTTTGCGGATAACGCTTGACCACGGGAACGATCACGTTCCATCTAGCATGAGACTCCGCAACCCCACGCGTCGGATTGTCACGTGTCAAACCGCAGCCCATCGCATCGTCCGGCTTTGCGCGCTGTCGCGCTGGGGCTGGCCTGCCTGACGGTTTCAGCGAGCGCTGCGTTCGCCGCCGAGGCGGACGAGGACGCACCGGCAAAGCCGACTGTTCCGAACATCTACCTCGACCTCCGCACCAGCTACGCGTCGATCCCCGCAGGCACGCTCGGGCTCGGCTTCGGCACCACCTCGTTGTCGGCCGCGTTCCAGGCCTTGGCGGCGCGACGAGGCACGACGCTGCCGAACGGCTTGCCGGCGGCACAGTCGATTGCCGTTGACCTGCCGCTGACCGTCGACGTCACCGACCGTGTCTCGCTCTATGGCGGCGTGTCCGGATCGACGACGGATCTCGGCGGCGGCTGGTCGTCCTTTGACATCACCAGCTGGAACATCGGCTTGCAGGCCGACCTCTACCAGCAGAATGGCGGCAAGATCCCGACGATCACGCTGCAATCGACGCTGACGCAGTCGGTGCCGAACGAGCAGGGCATGGTGAATTCCTTCAACAACATCCTGGAATTCGACTACGCGCTCGACGAGGACGAGACGCGGGGCTGGTTGGCCGGCGTGCAATACACCACCGCCACCATTGCCAGCCCGTTCGCCAGCATCCGGCCGAACACGGTGCTCTATGCCGGCGGCTATTACCAATGGCCGAGCAACTGGAAGTTCACCGGGCGCCTCGGCATGCAGTCCTTCGGTGGCGCACAGCTGGCGGGACGGACGATCGCGGAGTCCTTCACCCAGCCGATCCTGCGCCTCGACCTTGACCGCATGGACGACAACGACAACCGCCTGTTCGGCATCACCGCGCTGATCGCGTGGACGCCGAAGCCCTCCTATCAGCTGACGTTGCGAACGCCGCTCTACGCCGTGCGCAATTGAGCATGATCCCGAAATAGGATCATGCTCAAACGAAACGAAGCCGCTGCTAATCCGGCACCGGCACGTCGAACGTGTTGAGCGTGACCGAGACCATGCAGTAGACGCCGACCAGATAGGACAGCTCGGCCGCGCCGTGTTCGCCGAACTCCTTCACCGCCGCACGATAGGTCAGCTCCGGCAGCACGCCACCGCTGACCAGGGCCGAGGCCATGTCATAGGCGACCGCCTCCTGCCTGGTCAGATCGACAGGCCGCTGTCCGGCGACGATGGTTGCCAGCTTCTCGTCGGACAGACCACGCTGCTCGGCGACCAGAACGTGGGCATAGAGCTCATAGCCGGACCGGAAATGCGAGCCGGTGATGAGGATCGCGACCTCGCGCACCGGCGCGGGCAGCAGCGGGTTCGACGCGACCGCCTTGACCAGCTCCCACACCGGCTTGCCGAAGCGCGGCTCGCGGATCCAGGGGTTCCAGGGCCCGAGCAGCGCGCCGTCGTCGCGCATGTTCACAAAACCCTTGAAATGGTCGGTGATGCCGGCTCGCATGTCGTCATAGAGCGGCTTCTGTTCGTCAGTCAGATCCTTGGGATCGAGAATGGGAAGGCGCACGGCAGGATCTCCTCGTTGAGACCACAACCGTCACCTGCATGCGTGCGCAGGGCAAGTGAAGTTGCCGTGACGGTCGTGCCAATTTGAAAAACGGCAGGAAGACGCTGCTATGACGCGGCGGGGCTTCGTGCGCCCTGCGGATTGAAGACGTCGTCGACATCGAGCCTCAGCGGCTTGCCTGTCGCGAGGAACGACGACAAGGCCGCCTCGTACGGCGCCGGATCGAGGCCGCTCGCTTTCAGCCATGCGGGCTCGTAACAGGTCTGCCGGTAGCGCTCGCCGGAATCGCAGATCAGCGTCACCAGCGACCCTGTCGCGTTCGCCTGACGCATTTCCGAGGCGAGCCGGCACAGCGCCAGGAAGTTCATACCGGTGGAGCCGCCGACCGCGCGGCGCAGCCGGCGCGACAGACGTTCATCGCCGCGATCGTCGCCGCATCCGGGATCTTCATCATGCGATCGACCATACCCGGCACGAAGGACGGCTCGCAGCGTGGCCGGCCGACGCCCTCGATCAGCGACGGGCGGTCGCAAACATGGGAGCGGCCCTGCGAGCTGTGCGCTGGATTCCGTTTTGACGCGTCTATGACGCGAACCGGTTTCCGCTTTGCTGGAAAACGCTTCTGCTCAAAACTCCAGCGGCGCGTTGTCGACGACTTCCTTCATCACGAAGAAGGTTCGGGTCTGGCGCACGCCGGGCAGCGCGATGAGCTGCTCGCCATGGATGCGGTTGAAATCCTCCATGTCGCCGACACGGATCTTGAGGAAGTAGTCGAAGTCGCCGGCGACCAGGTGGCAGTCGAGCACGAATTTCAACTTCGCAATGGCCTGTTCGAAGGTGGCAAAACTCTCCGGCGTCGAGCGGTCGAGCACGACGCCGACCATCACCAGCGTGCCCTTTGCCAGCTTCTTCGGCGCGACCATGGCGCGCACGGTGGCAATGAAGCCAGAGCTGGCCCCGGTTGTTTGGACAGCGCCCCGCTGGATTTAAGTGGATTCCTGCCGGGTTATGCTGAACGCGGGGCTTTACGGTTTTGTCGTTGCGTCGGGAGGGCGTAGCCCGACCAGAGCGACGACAAAACCGTCGGCGACGGTCATGCGGCCATCACCATAGCTTGCGTGCCGAAGTAAGCCTCGTCGGGCGTGCGCCCGTCAAGGCTCGAGTGAGGGCGTCCCTGATTGTAGAAGGCCAGATACTTGGCAATTGACGCTCGCGCCTCGGACACGCTGTCGTAGGCGCGGAGATATACTTCTTCGTATTTGACCGTGCGCCAGAGCCGCTCGACAAACACGTTGTCGCGCCAGGCGCCCTTGCCGTCCATGCTGATGGCGATCTTCGCGTCCAGCAGCACATCGGTGAACTCGAGGCTGGTGAACTGGCTGCCCTGATCCGTGTTGAAAATCTCGGGCCTGCCGTGCTTCGCCAACGCCTCCTGGACCGCTTCGACGCAGAAGGCCGCCTCCATTGTGATCGAGACGCGATGGGCCAGGACCCGTCGGCTGAACACATCGACGACCGCCGCGAGATAGACGAAGCCACGCCGCATCGGAATGTAGGTGATGTCCATTGCCCACGCATGGTCGGGCCGCTCGATCTTCAATCCGCGCAACAGGTACGGGTAGATCTTGTGACCCGGAGCCGGCTTGCTCGTGTTCGGGCGACGATAGACCGCCTCGATCCCCATGCGCTTCATCAGCGTCGCGATGTGGCGGCGACCGGCGTATACGCCCTCCCGCCGCAGCAACGATCGCAGCATACGCGCTCCCGCGAAGGGATAATCGAGATGCAGCTCATCGAGCCGACGCATCAAGGCAAGGTCCTCGGCCGAAACTGGCCGAGGTTCATAGTAGACCGTGCTGCGAGCCAGCTTCAGGACCTTCGCCTGGCGCACGATAGAAAGATCATGACCGCGGTCGATCATCGCTTTGCGCTCAGCAGGCCCGCCTTGGTGAGCGCGCCGGACAAAAAATCGTTTTCCAACGCCAGCTCGCCGATCTTGGCATGTAACGCCTTCAAATCGACCGGCGTCTCGGCCGATGTCTTGTCATGCCCAAACACGCCGGCGGCGCCTTCCAGGAGCTGGTTTTTCCAGATCGTGATCTGGTTCGGATGAACATCAAACAGTTGCGCCAGCTCCGCCAGTGTCTTGTCGCCTTTGACCGCAGCCAAAGCAACCTTCGCCTTGAATGCCGGAGAATGCGTCCGGCGGCTCTTCTTCGTCATCTTCGCTCCTGATTCGCAGCAAGAATCCTCGCCGCTGTCAGGCAGAAAATCCACTCAAGCTACTGTCCGAATTTGCGGGGCCAGCTCTGCCGTCCTCGAACAGGCGCTGAGTGCGGCGGTGGCAGGTGGCGGGGCTGATCGCGACCGTCTCGGCCAGCTCGGCATTGCTGAGCCGGCCGTTATTTTGCAGCAATCTCAGTATCTTAAGGTCGATGCGGTCAAGTCGAGCTGCCACGGAAGAAGCTTTCACTTATGACGAATTATTTGGAAGGAATTTGGATCATCTGGCCAATCTCTGCAAGAGACAGGCAGTATTGACCCAATATTCGAGAGCACCTTTTTCCGGGGCGGTGCTAGCTCCGTCCCCAGACGCCACCGCCAAATCGGGATGACCAATGATGCTGGAAAAATTCGCGCGCTACCCGCTGACCTTCGGCCCGACGCCGATCGAGAAGCTGGAGCGACTGTCAAAACACCTCGGCGGCAATGTCGAGATCTATGCCAAGCGCGAGGACTGCAATTCCGGCCTCGCCTATGGCGGCAACAAGCTGCGCAAGCTCGAATACATCATCCCCGATGCGATCGCCTCCAACGCCGACACGCTGGTCTCGATCGGCGGCGTGCAGTCCAACCACACCCGCATGATCGCCGCGGTCGCGGCCAAGATCGGCATGAAGTGCCGCCTCGTGCAGGAAGCCTGGGTGCCGCACGAGGACGCGGTCTATGACCGCGTCGGCAACATCATGCTCTCGCGCATCATGGGCGCCGACGTGCGCCTGGTCGACGACGGCTTCGACATCGGCATTCGCAAGAGCTGGGAACAGGCGATCGAGGAAGTGAAGGCGGCGGGCGGCAAGCCTTACGCGATTCCCGCCGGCGCCTCCGTGCATAAGTTTGGCGGCCTCGGCTATGTCGGCTTCGCGGAGGAGGTGCGCAAGCAGGAAGCCGAGCTCGGCTTCAAGTTCGACTACATCATCGTCTGTACCGTCACCGGCTCCACCCATGCCGGCATGCTGGTCGGCTTCGCCGCCGATGGCCGCGCCCGCAAGGTGATCGGTATCGACGCCTCGTTCACGCCGGCCCAGACCAAGGCGCAGGTGCTCGAGATCGCGCAGAACACCGCTGAGCTCGTCGAGCTCGGCAAGGAGCTCGTCGCCGACGACGTCGTGCTGATCGAGGACTACGCTTATCCCGCCTATGGCGTGCCGTCGGAAGAGACCAAGGAGGCGATCCGCCTCAGCGCGCGGCTCGAAGGCATGATCACCGACCCCGTCTACGAGGGCAAGTCGATGCAGGGCCTGATCGACCTCGCGAAGAAGGGCTATTTCGAGAAGGGTGCGAAGATCCTCTACGCCCATCTCGGCGGCGCCCCCGCGCTGAACGGATATGCGTACGCGTTTCGGAATGGGTGAGTGAGGGCATAGCCCTCGCCTTGTACACAGCTGTCGCCCCGGACAAGCGCAGCGAAGCGAAGCGCTGATCCGGGGCCCATACGCCGCGGCAATAGTTTTACGAAGGCTCGTAGTTGCCAGCCTGCCGTCCCACACCGGCCTGTGGTTATGGATCCCGGATCTGCGCTGCGCTTGTCCGGGATGACGGCGGAGTTTTTGGCTTGCTACCGCGTCCTGACGATCTGTAGCAGTTCCTCGCCGTAATGCTCGAGCTTCTTGTCGCCGATCCCCGGCACATTGCGGAGTTCGTCCAGCGTCGTTGGCCATGCCCGGACGATGCCGTCGATCGTTGCGTCGTGCAGCACCACGTAGGCCGGCACGCCACGTTCGCGCGCGACGTCTGAACGCCAGGCGCGCAGGCGCGCGCGCAGTTCGGGATCGACATCGCCTTGCGCGGCGTTAGCGGCGGGCGCAAGGTCGCCGCGGCGGGATTTGCCGCGGCTCGCGCGAATGCGCGTGTCGGGCGCCTCCTCGCGGAGCCACACCTCGGTCTCGCCGCGCAGCACGCCGCGCGCAGTCTCGGTCAGCTTGAGCGCACCGAACGCTTCGCTGTCGCTCTGCAAATGCCCCATCGCCACCAATTGGCGCAGCACCGTGCGCCACTGCTTTTCGTTGAGCTCGCGGCCGATGCCGAACACCGACAGCTTGTCGTGTCCGAATTGCGTCACCTTCTCGGTCAGGCGCCCCACCAGCACGTCGATCAGATGCATCGCGCCGAAGCGCTGGCCGGTGCGGTAGACGCAGGACAGCAGCTTCTGCGCCAGCACCTTGCCGTCGCGCATCTTGGGCGGCGTCAGGCAATTGTCGCAATTGCCGCAGCTCTCGCCCATCACGATCTCGCCGAAATAGGCGAGCAGACGCCGGCGCCGGCAGTGCGGCGTCTCGGCAAGGCCGACCAGCGCATCGAGCTTGCCGATCGAGACCCGCTTGAATTCGTCGGAGGCGCTGGACTCGTCGATCATGCGGCGCTGCTGCACGATGTCGGAGAGGCCATAGGTCATCCAGGCCGTGGACGGCTTGCCGTCACGGCCCGCGCGCCCCGTCTCCTGATAATATGCCTCGATGCTCTTGGGCAGATCGAGATGGGCGACGAAGCGCACGTCGGGCTTATCGATGCCCATGCCGAACGCCACGGTCGCAACGATGACGATGCCGTCCTCGTTGAGAAAGCGATCCTGGTTGCGCGAGCGCACGCTGCCGTCGAGCCCGGCGTGGTAGGGCAGCGCCGCAATGCCGGCGTCTTGAAGCGCGGCGGCGACCTCCTCGACCCGGTTGCGCGACAGGCAATAGACCACGCCGGCATCGCCCATGTGGCGTTCGCGAATCAATTCCTTCAGTTGCGACACCGCGTTGCGCTTGTCGACGATCTCGTAGCGGATGTTGGGCCGATCGAAGCTCGAGACGAATTGCGGCGCACCCGTGAGCTGAAGCCGATCGATGATCTCCTTGCGCGTCAGCTCGTCGGCCGTCGCGGTCAGGGCGATGCGCGGCACGTCGGGAAAACGCTCGGCGATGATGGAGAGGCCGACATATTCGGGGCGGAAGTCATGCCCCCATTGCGAGACGCAATGCGCTTCGTCGATCGCAAACAGCGCCACCTTCGCCTGCGCCAGCAGCGACAGGCAGCGCGGCGTGACCAGGCGTTCCGGCGCGACATAGAGCAGGTCGAGATCGCCCGCGAGAAGGCGTCGCTCGATGTCGGACGCCTCCTGCGGAGTCAGCGACGAGTTCAGCGCGGCGGCATTGACGCCGGCCTCGATCAGCCCGGCAACCTGGTCGCGCATCAGCGCGATCAACGGCGACACCACGATGCCGCAGCCTTCGCGCAGCAAGGACGGAAGCTGATAGCACAGCGACTTGCCACCGCCGGTCGGCATCAGCACGAGGCAATTGCCGCCCTCGGTAACATGCCGGATGATCTCGCCCTGCGCGCCGCGAAAGCCCGGCAGGCCGAACACCGAATGCAGCACCGACAGCGCATCGCGGCCGTTGGCCGGCGCAGAGAGCGGAGCGGTGGAGGGAGCGGACATGGGCGGAACAGATCAGGCCGTGAGATTCGTCACAAGGCCAGTCGCATGCCAGCGTGGGCGTGGCAAGACTGTTTGGAGGCGAGGCACGGCTGTTCCCCTCTCCCCTTGTGGGAGAGGGTGGCTCGCCGCGTGAGCGGCGAGACGGGTGAGGGGTTCTATCCACGAATTCGATTTTGCGGAGACATACCCCTCATCCGGCGCTTCGCGCCACCTTCTCCACAGGGGAGAAGGGAAAAGAAACTACGCCCCGATTCGTCGCAGCGCCTCTGCAACGGTCACGATCGGCATGTTGCGCTTGCCAGCGGCCTCCAGCGCATGACGCATCAGGTGCGGCGTGCAGCCATAGGGGCTTGGCGCATCGGCGACGTCGTGGCCGTAGAAGATCAGCCAGCCACCGCTTGCGACCGCCTCGTCGAAATAGCGATCGACGCCTGCCGCATCGATCTCGCAATCCACAAGCGGCGACGCGCGCAGGAACTGGAGATCGATGACGTCGCTGTTGACGCCGGGAAGAATGCCGCGCGCCGATCGGTAGGCTTTTGCGAGTTGCGGCTTGCGCCAGACCGAGGCGAGCCCATAGGGGTAGGCGAAGTTCTCCAGCGTGATCGAGGAATCGATCTCGCGGAAATGACTGCGGTTCCGCTCGATCTCGCGAGCCATCGCGGCCTCATCGAGAGTGGCCGAACTCTGGTGCGAGAAGGTGTGGCAGGCAATCTCGTGACCGGTCCTGTGAAGCCGCATGATCGCATCGTTCGACAGACCGTGCCAATGGTCCGACGGCTGATCGATCAGGCTGCCGGCGAGATAGAACGTCCCCCGCCCGCCATGCTGCTCCAGAAGCTCGGCACCCTGGCCTGCGGCGCTATCGGGGGCATCGTCGAAGGTGAAGCTCACCATCGGCGCATGCGCGGGCAATCGGTGCGGCGCGGCGTGGAAATGCCGGGCCAGCCGATTGTTCACGCGTCCCTGGAGTGCCGACCACACGCTGCGCTTCCCGTGATTCCTATTCCTCTAGTGAAACATTCGTGCGCAGGTTGAGGCAAGCCTAACGCCTGGGTAATCCTAACGTGAGACCAAAACCGCTTCGGCTAGAGCGGTTCATGGCTTGATTGAATCGGGAGGGATTCCCGATTTCGGACGAATATGATTCAAGATGCTGGCTGGGCTGGAGGCCAGCATCCGATGGTCCGACCGATATCCAATGATCTGCGTAAGCGGGCGGTTGCGGCGGTTGCAAAGGGCGAGAGCTGCCGTTCGGTGGCATCGCGGTTTGGCGTTGCGGTGTCGTCAGTTGTGAAGTGGTCGCAACGTTATCGAGCGACCGGCTCAGTGGCCCCTGGCAAGATGGGCGGCCATCGCAAGCCCGTTCTTGAGCCGCATCGCGCCTTCATCAAGGAGAGGATCAGTCAGACGCCGCATTTGACGCTGCACGCCCTCAAGGACGAACTGGCCGCGCGCGGGGTCAAGGTCTCCCACAATGCGGTTTGGACGTTCCTGCGCCGCGAAGGGCTGCGGTTCAAAAAAAACGCTGCTCGCGCTCGAGCGGGCTCGCTCCGACATCGCACGTAGACGCCAGCGCTGGCGCTCATGGCAGGCCAATCTCGACCCTCGACGCCTGGTCTTTATCGACGAGACCTGGATCAAGACCAACATGGCTCCATTACGCGGATGGGGGCCAAAAGGCGAGCGGGTGCGGAGCTTCACGCCACATGGTCATTGGCGGACGCTGACATTCCTTGGCGCCTTGCGCTGTGACCGTCTCACTGCCCCTTGCCTGTTCGACGGCCCAATCAACGGCGAATGCTTCCGCGCCTATGTTCAGCAGGTTCTCGTCCCGCAGCTTCAGCCGGGCGACATCGTCATCATGGACAATCTCGGCAGCCACAAGTCTGTTGCCCTGCGCAGCCTGATCAAAGCGGCCGGCGCCAGGCTCTGGTATCTGCCGCCATACTCCCCCGACCTCAATCCGATCGAACAGACCTTCGCCAAGATCAAGCACTGGATGCGTTCCGCCCAGAAACGCACGGTTGACGACATTTGCCGCCATATCGGCGACCTCATCACAACCATCCAACCCAACGAATGCAGCAACTACTTCGAAAACGCTGGATACGCTTCTATCAAAACATGAAATGCTCTAGCGCGCCGCGACCGACGCGTCGGCGCCCGCTCCGAGATAACGCAACCAGTTGCGGAATAGCATCGCCGCCGCGTTGCCAGTGCCGATATCGGCGCGCAAGTTCAGTCCAGGCAGCTCGTTGGCGAGTGCCGGATGGCGCTGATGCGCCGCCTTCTTCTCGAAGCGAGCCAGTTTCTCTTCCGTCGCTGCGTCAAAATAGCTCACCGGTAGGCGCGGGTAGGTCTCGCGCTCCCGCACGAGATAGCGGCCGATGTCCCGCAGATATTCTCGCTGGAGCGACAGCGCGTCATATTCCGGGTGGCCCTGAAAGAACACGAAGCGGCTGGTATATTGGCGGACGAAGACGTCGACGCCGGCTTGGGCCGAGCGTGTCAGCACCTGGTAACCGGCCTGCACGAGGTCGCTCTCGGCGATCTCGTTCAGGCGTGAATGCGAGACCTTGAGCGGCGCAGGCGCAGCACGGGTCAACCAATCGCGCGTCACGAGGTCGCAATCGAAAGTGCCGTGACATTTGGCCGGCAGCCGCCGCCGTTCGATGCCGTCGAGGTGCAGCACCGCGGCATGCGCGGCAAGGCACGACCAGATCGTCGAGCGCGTGTTGGTCTTGGCCCAGTCGACGAGGTTCGTGAGATCCTGCCAGTATGGCTCCTGGTCGAGCTCGGGCGCGATCGGCTCTGCGCCGGTCACGATCAGTCCGTCGAACTTGCCGCGCTCGAGATCGGAAAGGTCGGAATACTCGCTGTCGACATGCCACTTCGCTTCGGGCGACCGCTTCACGCTGGGAAGCGAGAAGCAGTGGAAGCGGATGCGGTGCGGGCCCGCGGCAGCCTGGAGCAGCTTCATGAACTGCCGCTCGGTCGCCTTCAGCGCCGGATCCGGCATGTTGTTGATCAGTCCGATCGTGAGGTCGGCGCCGGCATGGTCGCGTACGAGATCGCCCTCGCCCGGCACCAGGGCCGGGCTCGATATCACTTGATCCCTGTCGATCAGGATCGTCATGGTCGACGCCGCCTACTCCGCGGCCTCGAGCCGCGCCGACGGGCAGGCCTTTTCCAGCGCCTGGTCGATGTCCTCGATGATATCAGAAACATGCTCGATGCCGATCGACAGACGGATGGTCTCCGGCAGCACACCGGCAACGCGTTGCTGCTCCGCCGACATCTGCCGATGGGTCGTCGAAGCCGGGTGGCAGGCCAGCGACTTGGCATCGCCGATATTGACGAGCCGCGTGATCAGCTTCAGCGCATCATAAAACGTCTTGCCGGCCTCCATTCCGCCCTTGATGCCGAAGGTGAACAGCGAGGAGGCGTTACCATTCAGGTACTTCTGCACCAGCGGATAATAGGGACTGTCCAGAAAACCGGTGTAATTGACCCATGCCACGCGCGCATCGCCGCGGAGGAATTCGGCGACCTTGCGCGCATTCTCGACATGGCGCTCCATGCGCAGCGCAACGGTCTCGATGCCCTGGAGCAGCAGGAAGGCGTTGAACGGCGACAGCACCGAGCCCATGGTGCGCTGATAGACGCTGCGCGCGCGCTCGATATAGGCGGTGCGACCGAACCGCTCGGCATAGACGAGACCGTGATAGGAGGCATCCGGCTTGTTGTAGGCCGGGAAACGCTCGGCATGCTTGGCCCAGGGGAAATTTCCGGAATCGACAATGGCGCCGCCGAGCGTGGTGCCGTGACCGCCCAGGAACTTGGTCAGCGAATGCACGGCGATGTCGGCACCGTAGTCGAACGGCTTCAGCAGGATCGGGGTTGCGACGGTGTTGTCGACGATCAGCGGCACGCCATGCGCATGCGCGATCTTTGCCAGCGCCTCGATGTCGCAGACATTGCCGGCGGGGTTGCCGATGGTCTCGGCAAAGACGGCCCGGGTGTTCTCGTCGATCAGCTTCTCGATCGCCTCAGGCCTGTCGCTCTCGGCAAAACGGCCAGTAATGCCTTGGCGCGGCAGGATGTGGGAGAGCAGCGTGTGCGTGGTGCCGTAGAGCTGCGGCACGGAAACGATGTTGCCGCCGTGATCGGCGACGTTGACGAAGGCGAAATGCAGCGCGGCCTGCCCGGTCGCGACTGCAAGCGCGCCGACGCCGCCTTCAAGTTGGGCGATACGCTTCTCCAGCACCGCACTGGTCGGATTGGCGATGCGGCTGTAGCGAAAGCCTTCGGTCTCGAGATTGAACAGGGCGGCGCCATGATCGGCGCTGTCGAAGGCGTAGGCCGCGGTCTGGTAGATCGGTACGGCCACCGCATGCGTGGTGGCTTCGGGCTCGTAGCCGGCGTGAATAGCGATCGTCTCGTTGCGCATCGTGCCACCTCCGCGTGGAGCGGGCCGCACTTATTGGCCTGTATGAGGCATGTGCGTTGTCCGCCGTCCTCGTGTTAGAGGCGGGTGGTAAAGCGGACAATAATTCGCCTAGAGATCGAGGAAGTAACCCTAACGCCTGCTGGCGAATTGGCTGAAATCCCGGTTAAATTCGATTAACCGATCAAGCCATGACTTGCTGGGTGTCATCCATCTCGCCGCTGCGCGGCGAGCACCCCTCGCCCACGCCGGGAGAGGGGTGCATCGTCAACGTGGCGGTGCTGGCTTAGGCTTAAGCCATGTTCTCCCAGAGGCGGTGGGTGAGCACGCCGGCACGCTTCTCGATCGCGGCGGCGGCATCGAGTGCGAGGTCCTCGCGGTAACGCCCGGCGATGAGCTGCACGCCGATCGGCTTGCCGTCATGCAGCGCCACCGGCACCACCGCGCCGGGCAGGCCCAGCACGTTGATGGCGGAGATGAAGCGGATCTCGCCCCAGAAGATCTCGCGCACGCGCTCGGAACTGACGGTGTCGTCACGCGGGCCCGGCGTCGGCTTCACCGTGGTCGGCGCCAGCACGACCGGATACTCCTCGAAGAACAACTGCCAGGCGCGGATGTGGCCGTTGCGCGCGGCAGTCGCCTGCATCCAGGCTTTGAGATCGAGCACGTCAGCCTTGGCCTTCATGCCGCCCCAGGCTTTGTGGAAATCCTCGGACGTGACCTTCAGCATGCCGGCCTCCTGCATCACCACGGTCTCGTTGGTGATGATGTCGCACCAGGTCTGCCAGACACCGTTGATGTCGGGCACCTCGACCTCGCTGACGCGATAGCCGGAACGCTCGAGATGGTCGGCGGCCTGGCGCAGCGCCGCGGCGACAGAGGGATCGACGTCCATGTCCTCGGGGATCTTCGCCAGCGCGACCTTGATCGGCCCCTTCGGCTTGGGTCCGATCAGCGGTGCCGGCACCCACCAGGGGTCGCGCGGATCGCGCTGGCTCATCGCCTCCAGCGCGAGGCGGACGTCGGCGACATGGCGGGCGAGCGGCCCCTGCGCCGACATCAAATGCGCCAGCATCGGACGCTCCGCCGTTGCGCTTCCGTTGAAGGCGGGGATGCGGCCCTGCGTCGGCTTGATGGTGGCGACGCCGTTGCAATGCGCCGGCCAGCGCAGCGAGCCGCCGATGTCGTTGCCATGGGCGATGGTGCCGATGCCTGCCGCGACCGCCGAACCCGCGCCGCCCGAGGAGCCGCCGCAGGTGATATCGGGATCCCAGGGGTTCAGCGTCAGCCCGTGCAGGGGATTGTCGGTGAAGCCGCGGAAGGAGAATTCCGGAGTGTTGGTGAGACCAAGAACGATGGCGCCGGCCTTCCTGAGGTTGCGGACAACAGGCGCATCCGACGGCGCGATGAGGTCCTTGTTGGCGGGAACGCCGTTGAAGTTGGGCCGGCCTTCATAGTCGACATTCTCCTTGATGGTGATGGGCACACCGTGCAGGAGGCCGAGCTCACCGCCCTTGGCGCGCTGCTTGTCGGCGGCGTGCGCGGCCGCGAGCGCTTCTTCCGAGAGATCCACGACAACCGCATTGAGCCGCGGATTGACGGTGCGCATCCGCTCGAGATGCGTTTCCACGACTTCGACCGCGGAGATTGCGCCAGAGCGGATCGCAGCCGCGGTATCGACCGCGGACCATTGCCAGGCCGGTCCCCTAGGCCGGCGCGCGGTGGCTGATTTGCGCGCGGCGACCTTCTTGGCGGGCTTGATTGTTTTCGCAGCGACGCCCTTTCGGGCGGAGGTCTTCCTGCTCGAGGCCTTCTTGCTCGTCTTCGTTGCCGCTTTCCTGGAAGTACTTTTCTTCTTGGTTGCCGTTTTCTTCGCCACGTCGCATCTCCTGAAATTGCGCGGCGGAGGTTACGGACGAGGATGAGGCGTGTACAGCGGCGTTTCTGCATGGCGCATTGCGACGGTACACCGATGCGACGAATTGCCTGCGTCCCCTGGCCTAAACAGCCGGCGGATTCAGCCGGGCAAAGCCCTGCTGGATGCGATAGGGATAGTAGGGATAGGGCGGCATCACCGCGCTGGCCTCGTCGAGACGCTTGATCTGATCCGCGCTCAGCGGCCAGCCTACTGCGCCGAGGTTGTCGCGCAGCTGCGCTTCGTCGCGAGCGCCGATGATGACGGAGGCGATCGTGGGGCGGCTCAGCAGCCAGGCGATCGCGACCTGGGGCACGGTGCGGCCGGTCTCCATCGCGATCGCGTCCAGCACGTCGACGACGGCGTAGAGCATCTCCTCACGCACCGGCGGACCAAACTGTGCGGTCGCGTGCAGGCGGCTGCTCGGCGGCAGCGGCTGGCCGCGCCGGATCTTTCCGGTAAGGCGGCCCCAGCCGAGCGGACTCCAGACCAGCGCGCCCACCCCCTGGTCGCGCGCGAGCGGCATCAGCTCCCACTCGTAGTCGCGGCCGAGCAGCGAATAGTAGACCTGATGCGCGACATAGCGCGGCCAGCCATGCCGGTCCGCAATGGCGAGCGACTTCATCAACTGCCAGCCGGCGAAATTGGAGACGCCGACATAGCGCAGCTTGCCCGCGCGCACGAGCATGTCGAGGGTCGACAGCACCTCCTCGATCGGGGTGAAGGCGTCGAAAGCGTGGAGCTGGAGCAGGTCGATGTGGTCAGTACCAAGCCGGCGCAGCGCCGCGTCGACCGAGGTCAGGAGCCGCTGCCGCGACGAGCCCGCATCGTGCGGCCCCTCGCCCGTCGGCAGGCTCATCTTGGTGGAAATCAGCACCTTGTCACGCCGGCCCCTGATCGCAGCGCCGAGAATCTCCTCGGACGCGCCGTTCGAATAGACGTCGGCGCTGTCGAACAGATTGACGCCGGCATCGAGGCAGATGTCGATCAGCCTGCGCGCCTCGTCTGCATTGCTGCGGCCCCAGGCCGAGAACAGGGGGCCCTGACCGCCGAAGGTGCCGGTGCCGAAGCTGAGGACGGGGACCCTGAGTCCGGAGGCCCCGAGATTGCGGTATTCCATTGCGGGTCTCCTTCGCTATTCCGCCGGACACGCCGCGGCGGCGACCGACGCGCGCTCGAGCCGAAGGCTCCACAGCGCCAGCGCGAGGCCGATCGCTGTGATGCCGGCCGCGACCAGCGGCAGCGCGGGAAGCCCGAATCCGCGATCGATAGTGACGCCGCCGGCCCAGGCGCCGAGCGCGTTGCCGAGATTGAACGCGGCGATGTTGAGGCTGGAGGCGAGCGTGCGGCCGCTGGGGCCGGCTGCCTCCAATACGCGAAGCTGGAGCGGGGCGACGGTTGCGAAGGCGGCGATGCCGAGCAGCAGGATCAGCGCGATGGAAAGGATCTTGATCGATAGCACGGCTGCCAGCCCAAGCAGCACGATCGCAAGCGCGGCAAGCGTGCCGGTCAAGGCCCGTGCCAGGCCGCGGTCCGCAAGCTTGCCGCCGGCGACGTTGCCGATCGCGAGCCCGACACCGAACACCAGCAGGATCGGCGAGACGGCAGCCTCCGAGAAGCCGGTGAAACGCGTCAGGATCGGCTGGATATAGGTGAAGACGACGAACAGGCCGGCGAAGCCGAACACGGTCATGGCGAGGCCGAGCAGCACCTGCGGACGACCGAGCACGGCGACCTCTTCGGCGAGCGAGATCGGCTTGTCGCCATTGCCGACATGGCCAGGCACGAGCGCGGCGACCACCGCGAACGCGATCACGCCGATGACCGTCACGGCCCAGAACGCGGCGCGCCAGCCGAGCATCAGGCCGAGCCACGCGCCGAAGGGTACGCCCAGGAGCGTGGCGACCGTCAGGCCGATGAACATGGTGGCGATCGCGGAGGCACGCTTGTCCTCGGCGACGAGGCTGGTGGCCACCACCGAGCCGACGCCGAAGAACGTGCCATGGGCGAGCGAGGTCAGCACGCGCGCAGCCATCAGCAATTCGTAATTCGGGGCCAGCGCGCAAGCCGCATTGCCCAGCGTGAAGATCGCCATCAGCGCGAGCAGTACTGTTTTCCGCGGCATCCGCCGCGTCGCCAGAGTCAGCACCGGCGCGCCGACGAACACACCGAGTGCATAGCCCGATATCAGCAGGCCGGCGACCGGCACGGAAACATGCATGTCGGCGGCGACCTGGAGCAAGAGGCCCATGATGATGAATTCGGTGGTGCCGATGCCGAAGGCACCGGCGGTGAGCGCGAGGACGGCGGGAGGCATGCATGGCTCCGATGGATGAGACGAAGCCCCGCAGATAGCGGCATTGCCGCAAAACCATTAGACTGTCAGCAATCCAATCATTTGTGACGTGAATTCAACATGGCCCGTTTCGACACCAACCGCTCCGCCGAAATGGAGGTTTTCGTCCGCGTGGTCGATCTCGGCGGCTTCACCCAGGCCGCGCGAAAGCTGCGCCTGACGCCGTCGGGCGTCAGCAAGCTGATGTCGCGGCTGGAGGCGCGGCTCGGCGCGCGACTCGTCAACCGCACCACGCGCAGGCTGACGCTCACGGAGGAAGGCCGGGCCTTCTACGAGCGGGCCGTGCGCATCCTCGCCGAAATGGAGGAGGCCGAGCGCGAGGCCGCCTCAGGCGCGGCGCCGCGCGGCCGCCTCACGGTCAACTGCAACATTCCCTTCGGCATGCTGCATGTGGTGCCGTTGGTCCCGCGCTTCCTGGAACGGCATCCCGACGTCACGCTCGATCTCGTGCTGACCGACACGCTGATTGACCTGATGCAGGAGCGCGCCGACGTCGCTATCCGCGTCGGCCCGCTGCGGGCCTCGCGTCTCGTCGCGCGAAAGCTCGGCAGCAGCCGCATGGTCGTGGTCGGCGCGCCGGACTACCTCGCCCGTTGCGGCACGCCGAAAACGCCGGCGGACCTTGCCGATCACCGTGGCATCGGCTGGACTTTTCCTCGCAGCATCCGCGGTTGGCCGTTCAGGCGCGGTGATCACACCGAGGAGGCCGTGCCCATGCCGGTCGCGCGCGCCAGCGACGGTGAAGCCGCCCGCCGCCTTGCGCTGGGTGGCGTCGGGCTTGCCCGGCTCGCCCTCTTCCACATCGGCCCCGACATCGAATCCGGCCGCCTCGTCCCGGTGCTGCAAAACTACAATCCCGGCGACCGCGAAGACATCCACGCCGTCTATGTCGGCCACACCGCGCCACTGCCCGCGCGCGTGCGCGCGTTCATCGATTTCCTGGCCGAGCACGTGCGGGTGAGCGATTCCGCGTTGAAGCGGGCGGGTGATGGAAGGTGGAGATTGACGGGGTGAGGCGGCGGCGGAGGGCTCAGAAGAAGTTTGGCCCCGGCCGGCTTACCGAGCCGAAGCAAGCGGCAACAAGTCCGCCTTCGCCCTGCGGCTTCGGCAGGACAGCCTCGCGTAAACTTCGTTTGCGACGGCTGGCGGAGAGAGTGGGATTCGAACCCACGGTACGGTTTCCCGCACACACGCTTTCCAAGCGTGCGCCTTAAGCCACTCGGCCATCTCTCCGGAGCGCCCTCTCTTGAAGGGGCGCCGATGATTTTGCAAGGGATCGCGGGGATATCCGGCGATTTTTCCGCAACTTGTTGTATTTACAGGACAATATCTGACGCCAGACGTGCCTTGACCCGCTTGCCGGCTGAACCGCAGGCGGGTCTGACGCGACGATTCACGGGAAGCCGCCAAACATGACGGGGGACGCCATGACCATCTGCAGGACCATCGCCGCCCTTGGCCTGATTTCGGCCATCGGCTCTGCCCTCGCCGTGCCCGCCGCGGCGCAGGTCTGCACCCGGCAAGGCGTCGACGTCAGCTGTGACGATGGTCGGCGCGGGGTGCTTTCGGGCGATACCATTCTCTGGCCGGATGGCACGCGCTCGAACGATAGCGGTACGACGACCCCACCTCGTTTAGGTGGACGGGATGAGCGAGACTCGCGCGTGGATTTGACAACGCGAGGGACGCTCGTTCCATGCATCAAGACAGACATCAAGACGGGCATGATGCCGCCTCCTATCAGCGGATCGAGGTGATCACAGGGGAGAGGCGACGGCGCAGTTGGAGCGATGCGGAGAAGGCGCGGATCGTGGCCGAGAGTGCCGATCCGGAGACGAGCATTTCCGAGGTGGCTCGACGCAACGGGGTGAACCGGGGACTGCTCAGTGTGTGGCGGCGCCAGGCGCGGCTCGCGTCGAGCGAAGCGCCGCAGTTCGTGCAAGTCAGGCTCCAGGCCGCCGTCGAGGCGCAGCCGAACGCGATCGATAAGGCGCATGTTCTGACGGATCCGGCCGAGCGGATCGAGGTGATGATCGCGGGCGCGACGGTGCGCGTGCCCGTCGGCGTCGACGCCGCGACGCTGGAGCGCGTGCTGGCGGCGGTGAGATCGACGCGATGATCTCTTTCGGTCCAATGGTCCGTGTGTTCGTCGCGAGAGCTATGGCGGAATCTGGGTGATGACGGTGTGAGGAAGGCGGCGTATCGAGGCGGGTGACGAGCCTGCCAGAACCTCTCGAGGAGAGCGATACGCCATGACCGAGACTACCAATGTTCTTGCTTTCCGTCAGCCGTCCGCGGTTGATGATCCACTGACCGATATCGTTCGTGCCGGCGCGCGGGACCTGCTTGCCAGGGCGATCGAGATCGAGGTTGGCGCGTTTCTGGCCAGCACGGCCAATCTGACGCTGCCCGACGGTCGAGCGCGCCTGGTCCGACATGGGCACGGTCCGGTGCGCGAGATTGCGACCGGCATCGGTCCGGTGGAGGTCGCTCGTCCCAAGGTCCGCGACCGCGGAGCGAGCGGGCCAGGCGACCGCCTCCGCTTCAGTTCGGCAATCCTGCCGCTATGGGCGCGGCGGACGAAGAGCCTGGATGCCTTGATCCCGGTCCTCTATTTGCGCGGCATCTCGACCGGCGACTTCCAGGAGGCGCTCTCGGCGCTGCTCGGCAAGGATGCGCCGAACCTGTCGCCTTCGGTGATCGCCGGCCTGAAGGCCGATTGGCAGGTCGAGTACGAACGCTGGCAGAGACGCGATCTGTCGGCGCGTCGCTATGTCTACATCTGGGCCGATGGCGTGTACCTGCAGGCCCGCATGGAAGATCACAGCGAATGCATGCTGGTGCTGATTGGCACCACGCCGGAAGGCAAGAAGGAGCTGATCGGCTTCCAGGTCGGCGTGCGCGAGAGCGCGCAGAGCTGGCGCGAACTCCTGATCGACCTGCGGCAACGCGGGTTACGGATTGCCCCGCAACTCGCCATCGGCGACGGCGCCCTCGGCTTCTGGAAGGCACTGGACGAGGCCTTTCCCGGCACGCGGCACCAACGATGCTGGTGCCATAAAGTGAGCAACGTACTCGACAAGGTCGCCAAATCCGTGCAGGGCCCCATGAAGAACGACCTGCGGAACATCTATCTGGCCCCACACCGGGCCGAAGCTGAAACCGCGATCGACGTCTTCGTCGAGAAATACCACGTCAAATACGGACGTGCGGTGGAGTGCCTGATCAAGGATCGCCATGCGCTGCTCGCCTTCTTCGACTTCCCTGCTGAGCACTGGATCCACCTACGCAGCTCGAACCCGATCGAGAGCGTCTTCGCCACGGTGCGCCACCGAACGGTGCGGACCAAGGGATCGCTGTCGCAACAAACTGCGAAGCTGATGGTGTTCAAGCTCATCGACGCCGCATCGAAGACCTGGCGGCGATTGAAGAGCACGAACCAGTTGCCGAAAGTCATCGCCGGTGTAAAGTTCATCGACGGAATCGAAGTCATTCCGAACACTGAAAGCCACGCCGCCTGATCAGGCCGCGTCACCCAAAATCAGCCATAGCTCTCGTCGCGACGCAGCCGATTGACTTTCGTAAAGGCGTTCATGGCCTTGTCGCGCTGGTAGCGGAGGGATTAGGCGGCAAGCCCTACAGCGGTGACGTTTATGTCTTCCGATCGAAGCGATCGGATCGTTTGAAGCTACTGGTTTTTGACGGCTCGGGAATGGTTCTAGCGACGAAGTGGCTGGAGAATGGGGGCTTTGCCTGGCCACCTGTTCGCGAGGGTACGATGCCGGTGACGGGGGCGCAACTGGCGATGCTGATTGAAGGTAAACGGTACGAGAGGCCCACGGAGCCACGGACTTGGTGCGGACGGCCTACGCACCGCGCTTGAAGCGTATAGGCATCCAGAACTGCCGGAGGGCCTCGACGGTTGCTGGAATGTTGCGCCAGGCGTTTTGGATGATGGGCTGCGTTCCCAGCGTGCGCCGGGCCGGGGGTAGCAAGGGTCGACCGGCGTCGTCGATGCAATGGACCAAGATCGGCCGCAGCATAAGGTGTTCGGTTCCATTCGGGGGGAGAAGCCGCGACCAGACGAGAAGCCGAAGCTTCATGACGGCGTAGAAGCCCATGCATCAGGGCTGCGGGTCGACTTCGCCGTCCGGTGATCGCACGAACAGCGGCTCGAAGCTCTCCGGTCTCGTCGACAGCGTCTCGCTGATAGCGTTGTGGCGCATCAGCGTGGCGGCGATTGCCGAGAACTCCTCGGTGTCGTGATTGAAGGCGTCGGGATCTACGCCGAGGAGCGGGCACACCCATTCCTCGGACGCCATCGAGACCGGCCCGGCGACGACCGCGGCCACCGCGCCATCGAGCATGGAGAGCGACGTCGCCCGCGGATGCCGAAGCGTCGGCGACCTGGCGCGCTTGCTGATCCATTGCCCGAGCCGTTCGAACGACATGGCATAGTCCGCCATCGTCGTCTTGCGTGCTTTTCGCGTTCCCCGCCCTTGCTTCGGCTTCGTCATGCCACGGCCCGCTTTTCGGCTTCGCGTGCGGCCTTCCAGTTCCAGGCCAGAAGTTCGTGAAGCTGGTTGGTCTTCGTGGCGCCGCTCACCATGCGATCGAGAACGTCGACGAGATACGCCTCGGGGTCGAGGCCATTCAATTTCGCTGTGTTAAGAAGCGAAGCGAGTATCGCCCAGGTCTCGCCCCCGCCTTCGTCACCACTGAACAACGAGTTCTTTTTTCCGATCGCAATTGGCCTGATCGATCGTTCGACCGTGTTGGTGTCCGGCTCGAGCCGCCCGTCATCCAGGAACGTCGTCAGGCCCTGCCAGCGTTCGAGCATGTAGTCGATCGCCTTGATGAGCGTCGAGCGGCGGGAGATCCCGTCCTTCACCGCGATCAGACGGGCCCTCAACGCCTCCATCAGCGGCTTCGTCTCGGCCTGTCGCGTCGCGCGGCGTTCCCCAGCATCGAGACCGCGGATCCTCTCCTCGATCGCGTAGACGGCCGCAATGCGCTCGATGACCTCCGCGGCGAAGGGTGAGTTCGTCGTCTTGTGCACCCTCACGAAGTTGCGGCGCGCGTGAACGAGACAATACGCCAGCTGGATCTGGCCCGACATCATCGCATCGCCCGCCAGCGAGGCGTAGGCGGCATAGCCGTCGACTTGCAGCACGCCTTCGAAGCCGGCTAACTGCGCCACGATCTCCTTTTTGCCGCGACCACCTGCGAACACGTAGGCGACCGCCGGCGGCGCCGGCCCCTTCCACGCCCGATCGTCCGTCGCGTGCGCCCAGAACTGGCAGATCCTCGTGCGGCCGCGTCCCGGA
The DNA here is from genome assembly GCF_049739505.1 of Bradyrhizobium sp. USDA 241. Classification (NCBI taxonomy): domain Bacteria; kingdom Pseudomonadati; phylum Pseudomonadota; class Alphaproteobacteria; order Hyphomicrobiales; family Nitrobacteraceae; genus Bradyrhizobium; species Bradyrhizobium sp. USDA 241. Next base: position 955,068 of record NZ_JBMGPZ010000004.1, read on the forward strand.
TCGAGCACTGGCATCGGCGTCTCGTCGCAGAACAGCCGCTCGAAGCCGTGCATAGTCTTCAGTTGCAGATCGTAGAGGCCCCTGACCAGCCACGCCGCGCTCCCCATCCAGCGCGCCAGCGTCTGACGGTCGACGACGACACCCTGACCCGCCAGGATCTGCGTCTGGCGATAGAGCGTCGATTGCCAGGCATATTTGGCCGCGGCGATATGCGCGATCAGCGCCGTCGTTGCCATGCCGCCCTCGACGAGCCGCGCCGGTGCCGGGGCCTGGACAATCGGGCCCTCACAGGAGCGGCAGGCGTATTTTGGACGGATCGTGCGGAGCACGCGCAGCCACGCGGGAACCCGATCGAGCGCTTCGCTGCTCTCCTCGCCGATCCGATGCATCTGACCCGTGCAGCACGGGCACAGCGTGGACGCCGGCTCGATCACCCGCTCGACCCGAGGCAGATGCGCCGGCAGCGCGCCGATGTTGCGCTTCGCTTTGCGCCGCTCCGGCCGCGGCGCGTCCGGTTTGTCGTCATTGGCCGGGAGCTGTGAGCCGGCGGTCCGTTCCAGATCAAACGCGATCTGTTCGGCGCAGACGATCGCCGCGCGCTCCGATCGTGCGCCGAAGATCAGGCTCTTCAACGTGGCGATCTCTGCGCGCAGATCATCGTTCTCGCCTTCGAAAGCCAGCACCATCTCGGCAAGAGCCGCAGGGTCAGAGGGGAGATCTTCGGGGCGAAGCGCCATATCGCAGAGCTACACGAACGCACTCGCAATCGCCAGCAAAACAAGACGCTTCAGGCAACCTTCGTCGGCCGCTTCGTCACCTTCGGGACCACACGCGACCACTCCGCAAGACCTTCAATCAGCATCGCCAGTTGCGCCCCCGTCACCGGCATCGTACCCTCGCGAACAGGTGGCCAGGCAAAGCCCCCATTCTCCAGCCACTTCGTCGCTAGAACCATTCCCGAGCCGTCAAAAACCAGTAGCTTCAAACGATCCGATCGCTTCGATCGGAAGACATAAACGTCACCGCTGTAGGGCTTGCCGCCTAATCCCTCCGCTACCAGCGCGACAAGGCCATGAACGCCTTTACGAAAGTCAATCGGCTGCGTCGCGACGAACACACGGACCATTGGACCGAAAGAGATCATCGCGTCGATCTCACCGCCGCCAGCACGCGCTCCAGCGTCGCGGCGTCGACGCCGACGGGCACGCGCACCGTCGCGCCCGCGATCATCACCTCATCCGCTCGGCCGGATCCGTCAGAACATGCGCCTTATCGATCGCGTTCGGCTGCGCCTCGACGGCGGCCTGGAGCCTGACTTGCACGAACTGCGGCGCTTCGCTCGACGCGAGCCGCGCCTGGCGCCGCCACACACTGAGCAGTCCCCGGTTCACCCCGTTGCGTCGAGCCACCTCGGAAATGCTCGTCTCCGGATCGGCACTCTCGGCCACGATCCGCGCCTTCTCCGCATCGCTCCAACTGCGCCGTCGCCTCTCCCCTGTGATCACCTCGATCCGCTGATAGGAGGCGGCATCATGCCCGTCTTGATGTCTGTCTTGATGCATGGAACGAGCGTCCCTCGCGTTGTCAAATCCACGCGCGAGTCTCGCTCATCCCGTCCACCTAAACGAGGTGGGGTCGTCGTACCGCTATCGCTCGAACTCGACGCCGCATCAGAGCGTGATCGTCGGCAACAAGAGCTCGGTTCATGTCGGGCCGGGCGTATTCGTCGGCCAGGGCAAGGGCGTGGTGCCGCTGGACGATCCCAACGCGCCGAACAAGCGGCAATGCGCGATTCTGGAGGGCGTGTCGTATTTTACTATTGAGGTTCGCGCCATTCGCCTGAGCCGCCATGCCCGAGGCTCCTCCCGGGCATCCACGTTCTCGAATCCGCGTGGCAAGACGTGATGACCGAGGCAAGGCCGGCCGGCCATCACGCGCGGACAGAGCCTGCGAGACTCTTAAATCAACCGCACGCCTGATATCGCCGACTTCAGCCAGCGCAGTGCCTGTGGCGGCTGGGCTGCGAGCGGCGCGACCGCCGCCTTCTCCGTCCGGCACTTCTCAAGCTCAGCGACGAAGTCAGCGGACCATTGCTGGATGGTGTGGCCGCGCAGCTTCTTCATCATCGCGTCCCAGCGCATCTTGCGCTCGGTGAGCGGCATGGAGGCAGCAACCGCGATCGCACGCGCCATACCGTCGACGTCGTGCGGATTGACCAGCAGTGCGGTGTCGAGCTCGTTGGCGGCGCCCGCGAATTTCGACAGCACCAGCACGCCGGGATCGGCCGGGTTTTGCGCGGCGACATATTCCTTGGCAACGAGATTCATGCCGTCGTGCAGCGGCGTCACCACGCCGATCTGCGCCGTGCGGTAGAGACCCGCGAGCACGGCCTGGCTGAAGCCCTTGTTCAGATATCGGATCGGCGTCCAGTCGACCTCGCCGTGGCGGCCGTTGACGTCGGAGACGAGGCGCGCGACCTCGCTCTGGAGACTGCCATAGGCCTCGATGCCGCCGCGCGAGGGGTTGGCGATCTGGAGCAGCGAGATGCTGCGCGCCAGTTGCGGCTGCTCGGTCCAGAGCCGGTCGAACGCGCTGATGCGATTGACCAGACCCTTCGAATAGTCGAGCCGGTCGACGCCGATCGCGAGCCGCTCGCCGTTGAGGCTGCGCCGCAGCCGCGACACATCGGGGTGCGAGGCAGACTTCGCAGCATATTGCGCGAACTTCTCCGCATCGATGCCGATCGGAAACACTTCACAGCGGGTGCGCCCATGCTGCGAGATCGCAACGCCGTCCTCGATGGCGAGGCCGAGCTCACCGCCGACATAACCGAGAAAGTTCTGGCGATCTTCCTCGGTCTGGAAGCCGAGCAGGTCGTAGGCCAGCATCGCCGTGATCAGCTCGCGATGGTTGGGCACGCCCTGCATCACCGCGGCGACGGGCCACGGCGTATGCAGGAAGAAGCCGATGGGATCATCGACGCCGAGGTCGCGCAACTCGGCGCCGAGCGCGAGGAAATGATAGTCCTGCACCCAGAACGCCGTCTTGGCTTTTCGGAAGCGCAGCAGGGCGCGCGCCATGAAGGCGTTGACCTCGCGATAGCTGACATAGTCCTCCCGCGAGACGCGGATCAGATCGCTGCGCGAATGCAACGCCGGCCACAGCGCCGAATTGGCAAAGCCTTCGTAATAACCGCCATAATGCGCCGCCGGCAGGTCCAGCGTCGCAATCGCGCCGGTCCCGAGCGCCTCGATCTCGGCAAAGGGTTCCTTCTGATGGCCATCACGTACCCGGCCAGAGGAACCGACCCAGATCGCACCCGAATGTTCCACCACGGGAAGCAGTGCCGCCGCAAGGCCGCCCGTCATGGGCTCGTTGGGTTTACCTCTCGCGACGCGATTTGAAACGATAACCAAGTTCACAGGTCGTCCCCTCCTGTTCATTCCACCTCGTTTAACTGCCGTTCATCAATATGGTTCCTGATCATCGTTTCAACCAATTGAAACCAAAATCAGGCGCGCGCGTTGGAACTGGTTTCGCTTGCGGAACCCTGGAATTTCGCTGGAAAGATGGCTTTTCCGGTCCTGGTGCGCAGCATGTATCGCGGCACGCAATGACGCTGCGCTCAGGGCTTTGTGTCCGCGAGGTGGCGCTGCCTTTGTTTCACCTCGGATCGAGCAGGTGCGCAAGGAACGCGCGCACGTCCGCCGGCGCATCGAAGTGGCCATTCACGCCCATGGCGCGGCGGCCTACGGAGAAGGCGAGCCCGTTCATGTCGGGCATGATCGCGAATACCGTTTCGTCGGTGACGTCATCGCCGATGAACATCGGGCGCCGCCCCCTGAATGGCTCGTGCTTCATCAATTCGCGCACGCCGCTCGCCTTGGTGAAGCCGGAATGCTTGATCTCGCAGACGAACTTTCCGGGCAGCACCTCGATCGGCGCATTGGGCAGGTCGGCGCGGATCAACGAGACGGCTTCGTAGATCGCCTTCTCCGCATGCGGCGCGAGACGGTAATGCAGCGCAAGCGAGTAGCCCTTGTCCTCGAGCAGAATGCCCGGGCTGAGCTTGGCGACTGCAGCCAGGCGCCGCTTCAGCTCCTTGTCGAGCGGGGGCGCATGGACCGCATCGGCCTCGTTGTCGACCGACAGCCGCATTTCGGCGCCGTGGCCGGCGACGGCACGAAACACGTCCGGCGCGAAGATCAGGTCGATATCGTTGAGCGAACGGCCGCTGACCAGCGCCAGCGCGCCGGACGTGCGCTCGGTCAGCCGGCCCAGCGTTTCCGACAGGCCCGGCGGCACCCACACCTCGCGCGGTGTCGGCATCAGGTCGAGCAGCGTGCCGTCGATGTCGAGCAGAATGGCGATCTCGTCGAGATGCGGCACCAGCGCATGCGGCACCGGCACCGCTTCGGGCGCATCGTCATCCAGCATGGTACGTGTCTGGTCCAAAGCCATCTCCGCAAGTTCTGATTTCATCAGTCTACTCCGTATAGGCGAGCGGCCGCGCGATTTGTTCGAGCGATTTGCGCTCCGCTGAGACGGCGTAGCGCCACGCCACGATCGCAGCCGCGATCATCAGGACTGCCCCCAGCAAATAGCCGGCGAACACGCTATTGCGTGACCCCGTGTCGATCAACGCGCCGAACAGCGCCGGCCCGATCACGCCGCCGATGCCGGTACCGACGGCGTAGAACACCGCGATCGCCAGCGCGCGAACCTCCAACGGAAACGTCTCGCTGACGGTAAGATAGGCCGCGCTCGCAGCAGGCGAGGCAAAGAAGAAGATCACCATCCAGGCCACGGTCTGCCCTTGCGCGCTCAGCACGCCGATCGAGAATAGATAGCCCGATATCGCCAGTAGCACGCCCGATGCGCCATAGGTGAACATGATCATGGCGCGGCGGCCGAGCGTATCGAACAGACGGCCGAGCAGCAGGGGCCCGAGAAAATTGCCGGCAGCGAAGGGCAGCAGGTACCAGCCGACTTGATCGGCACTGATGCCATAGAAATCGGTCAGCACCAGCGCGAAGGTGAAGAAGATGGCGTTGTAGAAGAACGCCTGGGCGCTCATCAGCACGAGGCCGACCACCGCGCGCTGGCGATAGGCCGAGAACAACGTATGCGCGACCTCGCGGAGCGGCGTGTGATCGCGCATTCTCAGGCGGATCTTGGTGAAGCGCCCGTCCGTCAGGTCCTGATCATGCCCGATCACCGAACGCTCGATCCCGTCGACGATGGCATGGGCTTCGTCGGGACGGCCATGGATCATCAGCCAGCGCGGACTTTCCGGGATCCACATTCGCATCAACAGCACGACGAGGCCGAGAGTCGCGCCGATGAGAAAAGCCAGGCGCCAGCCGAGATCGGGATCGATCACGGCCGGATCGAGCAGCACGATGGCCGCCACCGCGCCCATCGCGGCGCCGATCCAGAAACTGCCGTTGATGACGAGATCGGTCCAGCCGCGATAGCGCGCCGGCACCAATTCCTGGATGGTCGAATTGATCGCGGTGTACTCGCCGCCGATACCGGCGCCGGTGAGGAAACGAAACAGTGCGTAGCTCGCGACGTCCCATGACAGCGCGGTCGCCGCCGTTGCCGAGAGATAGAGCGCAAGCGTGATGAAGAACAGCTTCTTGCGGCCGATGCGGTCGGTGAGCCAGCCGAAGCCGAGCGCGCCCAGCACGGCGCCCGCCAGATAGGCTGAGTTGGCGATGCCGAGATCGAGATTGGAGAACTGCAGCGAGGGACTCTGCTTCAGCGCCCCCGAGAGCGCACCGGCCAGGGTCACTTCGAGCCCATCGAGAATCCAGGTGATGCCCAGCGCGAGCACGACACGGGTGTGGAAACCGCTCCACGGCAGCGCGTCGAGCCGCGAGGGAATGCTGGTCTCGACGATACGGTCGGTCGCGGTCGCCGCCGGGACTACGGGTACATAGTTCAGGGCTGGGCTTTGCTGCAATTCCATCGGGTTCGTCTGATCAATGGAAAGGACCCCTCTCACGTGATGTGGACGGGTCGATCCGATCATCGGGGTGCGGCAATTCGCCTGCCACCCTGCGACAACGCCTGCGGCGAGGCCAGGTTCCCATGGGAATGCCCGTTGGCACCGCTCGTTTCCGATGGAGCCGCAAGGAGTTGACGCATGGCTCACGTCAGAAAGACGACACATTCAAGGAAGACAGGCGCGCGCAACACCGCGCGTCGCAAGGCGAGCACGACGCGCAAGAGGTCAAATCGCCGTGCAGCACCGAAGCGCTGGTCGCAACGGGTGACGCAGGAGAGCGACGCACTCGATCTCAAGCGCGGAGTGTTCAAGCTCAAGGACCCCAGGAAGATCGCGGCCTCCCTGAAGCGCTCGGCGGAACACAGATCGCGTCGCAAGACCGGCGCCTATCGCTCGGCGCTGTCGATGCTGACCTTCTACATCAACCGCGCCGGCAAGACGCTGCCGAAGACGCAGCGCACGCGACTGGAGCGCACGAAGGTGGAGCTGAAGCGAGCCTTCGGGCGAGAATAAGACTCACGCGCTTCTTACTCCGGCGACGGCGCGGCCTCGGAGGCCGCAAAGCTACGCTGCCCTTATATTCGCCATGAAGCGGTCGAGCTCGGCGCGGAGGCGGGTGCTCTCGCTCGACAGGGTCTTGGCCGAATCCAGCACCTCTTCCGAGGCCGAGCCGGTCTCGGCGGCGCCGCGGTTGACCTCGCCGATATCGGTAGCGGCCGTCTGGGTGCCCTGCGCGACCGTCTGGACGCTGCGGGCGATCTCCTGGGTGGCGGCGCCCTGCTGCTCGACCGCGCTCGCGATCGACGTCGAGATCGACGAGATCTGGCCGATGGTCGCACCGATCTCCTTGATCGCGGCGACCGATTCGGCCGTGGCGCCCTGCATGCCGGCGATGTGCGAGGAGATCTCGTCCGTCGCCTTCGCGGTCTGGCTCGCCAGCGATTTCACTTCGCTCGCCACCACCGCAAAGCCGCGGCCGGCTTCACCGGCGCGGGCGGCCTCGATGGTGGCGTTGAGCGCGAGAAGGTTGGTCTGCTCGGCGATCGCCGTGATCAGCTTGACCACCTCGCCGATCTGCTGGGCGGCATGCGACAGCTTGCCGATGCGGCCGTCGGTCTCCTTGGCCTGCACCACGGCAGCCTCCGCAATGCGGCTGGAATCGCGGACCTGCCGGCCGATCTCCTCGACCGAGGCCGAGAGCTCTTCCGTCGCGGTCGCGACCGACTGCATGTTGCTGGACGCCTGCTCGGAGACGCCGGCGACCTGGCTCGACAGGCTCTGCGTGGTCTCGGCGGTGCGGGTCAGCGTCGAGGCCGCCGATTCCAGCTGCACGGCCGAGGCCGAGACGTTGGAGACGATGGCGCCGACCGCGCTCTCGAAATCATCGGCAAAGCGGATCAACTCGGCGCGGCGGCTCGCGGCCTGCTCCCGGTTCTGGACCTCGCTGGCGGCGGCGTCGCGCTCGGCCTTGGCGACCGCCTGAACCTTGAACTCCTCGACCGCGCCGGCCATCTCGCCGATCTCGTCCTTGCGGCCGAGACCCGGCAGCACGACGTCGAAATTGCCCGACGCAAGCTCGCGCATCGCCTTGCACATCGCGATCATCGGACGCGAGATTCCGGTGCCGAGCAGAAAAGCAAGGACCGCGCCGAGCAGCGTGCCGCCAACGGCCAGCATCAGCACCAGTTGCTCGGTCCGCCCGATGGTCGCCTCCGACTCCGAATCCAGCCGCTGCTGCTCGGCGAGGAGGTCGGCCTTCATCGTGGTCGCTCCTTGCAGGATCGCACCGGCCGAGCCGTTCATCTCGGTGACGAGCTCATCGACCAGCTTGGCATTGGCGATCAGCTTCTCCAGCGCTTCGCGATAGGCGCCGAGCAGAGCCTTGGCATCCTTCAGGCCGGCGACGACCTTGTCGTCCATGGAATAGATCGCACCGAGCGAGTTCTCGACGAATTTCAGCCGCGCCAGCGCGCTGGTGGCGATCGCCTGGTCGGAGGTCAGCACGAAATTGGTCGCCGCAGCGCACTGTCGCGCTTGGCCTTGAGCACCTTTGCGAAGGTCGCGGAGAAGTTGGAGAACTCCTTGGCGAGCTTGTCGAGGCTCTCCTGCCGCGCCGGCGTCTTGGCGCCCTTCACCGCCTGGTCGATGGCGTTCTTCAGGCTGCCTTCAGCATCCAGCGCCGCCTTGGCGTCGTCTTCCTTGCCGGTCACCACGAAATAACGGGCGGCCGAACGATAGGCGAGCAGCTCGCGATCGATGTTGCGGGCGAGATCGGCCTCGGAAACGCTGCTGCGGTACGACCCGACCCCGGAGGCGACCCGCTCGAAGCCGAAATAGGAGAAAGCCATGCTGCCGGCGGAAATCACCAGCACGGCGGCGAAGCCGAGAATGATCTTTGCACGGAACCTGAGGGCCGGAAACAGTGTACGCTTAGACGGCGACGCGATACGCCCGGACATTCCCACCCCCATTTGTAATTCAGCCGCGATCCGGAGGCGCCCCGCCCCCCGACCTGGATGCGCAAAACTAAGGCAGAATCGATAAGGGGCGGTAAATTTGGCAGGCCCGCACGATGCTCGCCGCATCGGCCAAAGGCCGATCTGGATCGAGATGATTGCTGGCATCCCACGCCAGCCCGGCTGCTCCGCCTCCCAAATCCTCGCGCGTCGAACTGGATCAATGACTTTTCAATGACGCCGGCGACCAAAATCCTAGTTGCAAAGTTCCGGGCCGCTGTCTCTAATTAGAAGCAATCAAAATCAATCCCGGGAGGACTACGCCGTGTCTAAAGTCAACCTGACAGTGAACGGCAAGGCCGTTGCTGTCGACGTCGAGGACCGGACGCTGCTGGTCCAGCTCCTGCGCGATCACCTCAACCTCACCGGAACCCATGTCGGCTGCGACACCAGCCAGTGCGGCGCCTGCGTCGTGCACATGGATGGCCGCGCGGTGAAATCCTGCACGATGCTGGCAGGGCAGGCCGATGGCGCCAGCATCACCACGATCGAGGGCATCGCCAAGGGCGACGAGCTGCACCCGATGCAGGCTGCCTTCCGCGACAATCACGGCCTCCAATGCGGCTATTGCACGCCGGGCATGATCATGTCCGCGATCGACATCGTGCAACGCCATGGTGGCCAGCTCGACGAAGCCACCGTCCGCCAGGAGCTTGAGGGCAATATCTGCCGCTGCACCGGCTACCACAACATCGTGAAAGCCGTGCTGGATGCGGCCGGACGCATGAAGGTCGCGCAGGCGGCCGAGTAGAGCGGCCGTCGCGAAGCAAGAAATCACCACTCCCGCTTTCGAGGGAAAGCGCGGGTCAACAAGAATTCCGGTCGGGAGGACCAGTCATGGGTGTTGAAGGCATCGGCGCACGCGTCGTGCGCAAGGAAGACAAGCGTTTCATTACCGGCAAGGGCCGCTACGTCGACGACATCAAGCTGACGGGCATGACCCATGCCTATTTCGTCCGCAGCCCGCACGCGCACGCCAAGGTGAAGGGGATCGACTCCTCCGCCGCACTGAAGATGCCGGGCGTGGTCGCAGTGCTCACCGGCAAGCAGCTCGTCGACGACAAGGTCGGCAATCTCATCTGTGGCTGGGCCATCACCTCCAAGGACGGCAGCCCGATGAAGATGGGCGCATGGCCGGCCATGGCGCCCGAGACGGTGCGCTTCGTCGGCCAGGCCGTTGCCGTCGTCATCGCCGAGAGCAAGAATCTGGCGCGCGACGCGGCCGAAGCCGTCGTCGTCGATTACGAGGAGCTTCCCGCGGTCGCCGACATGCAAGCTGCCATCAAGGCCGGCGCGCCCCAGCTTCACCCCGAAGCGCCCGGCAACCAGGTCTATGACTGGGTGATCGGCGACGAGGGTGCCACCGACGCCGCCTTTGCCAAGGCCGCCAATGTGGTGAAGCTCGACGTCACCAACAACCGTCTCGCCCCGAACGCGATGGAGCCGCGCGCGGCCATCGCCGATTACGACGCGGCGGAGGAGCACTTCACTCTATATACGACCTCGCAGAACCCGCACGTTGCCCGCCTCGTGCTGTCGGCGTTCTACAACATCGCGCCCGAGCACAAGCTGCGCGTGATCGCCCCCGACGTCGGCGGCGGCTTCGGCTCCAAGATCTTCATCTATCCCGAGGAGATGGTGGCGCTGTGGGCCTCGAAGAAGGTCGAGCGTCCCGTGAAATGGACGGGTGATCGCACCGAAGCCTTCCTCACCGACGCGCATGGCCGCGACCACATCACCCATGCCGAGATGGCGTTCGACGCCAACAACAAGATCATCGGCTTGAAGGTGAAGACCTACGCCAATTTCGGCGCCTACATGTCGCTGTTCTCGTCCTCGGTGCCGACCTACCTCTACGCGACGCTGCTGTCGGGCCAGTACAACATCCCGGCGATCCATGCCGAGGTGATCGGCGTCTACACCAACACCACGCCGGTCGACGCCTATCGCGGCGCGGGCCGCCCTGAGGCGAGCTATCTGATCGAACGGCTGATGGAAACGGCGGCGCGGCAGTTGAAGGTGGACCCGGCGGAGCTGCGCCGGAGCAACTTCATCACCCAGTTCCCGCACCAGACGCCGGTGATCATGGCCTACGACACCGGCGACTTCAACGCTTCGCTCGATGCCGCGATGAAGGCGATCGACTATGCCGGCTTCCCCGCCCGCAAGGCCAAGGCGAAGGCCGACGGCAAGCTGCGCGGCATCGGCGTGTCCTGCTACATCGAGGCCTGCGGCATCGCGCCGTCGAAGGCGGTCGGCAGCCTGGGCGCCGGCGTCGGCCTGTGGGAATCGGCCGAGGTGCGCGTCAACCCGGTCGGCACCATTGAGATCCTCACGGGATCGCACAGCCACGGCCAGGGTCACGAGACCACCTTCTGCCAGCTCGTCGCGGAACGGCTGGGCATTCCGATCAGCCAGGTCTCGATCGTCCATGGCGACACCGACAAGGTGCAGTTCGGCATGGGCACCTACGGCTCGCGCTCCGCGGCCGTCGGCCTCACCGCCATCCTGAAGGCCATGGAGAAGATGGAATCCAAGGCCAAGAAGATCGCGGCGCATGCGCTGGAAGCGTCGGAAGCCGACATCGTCATCGAAAACGGCGAGTTCAAGGTGACCGGCACCGACAAGGCGATCGCCCTGCCGATGGTCGCGCTCGCGGCCTACACCGCGCACAATCTGCCTGACGGGATGGAGCCGGGCCTGAAGGAGAGCGCCTTCTACGACCCGACCAACTTCACCTTCCCGGCCGGCGCCTATATCTGCGAGCTCGAGGTCGATCCCGGCACGGGCAAGACCTCCTTCGTCAACTTCGTCGCGGCCGACGATTTCGGCCGGCTGATCAATCCGATGATCGTCGAGGGCCAGGTCCATGGCGGCCTGGCGCAAGGGATCGGTCAGGCGCTGCTCGAGCACGCGATCTACGATGCCAACGGCCAGCCGGTCACGGCCTCGTTCATGGACTATGCCATGCCGCGCGCCGACGATTTGCCCTCGTTCAACCTTTCCCACACCACGACGCTGTGTCCGGGCAATCCGCTCGGCATCAAGGGCTGCGGTGAGGCCGGCGCGATCGGAGCGTCAGCGGCCGTGATCAACGCGATCACGGACGCGATCGGCAAGAACAATCTGGAAATGCCCGCAACCCCTGATCGGGTGTGGCGCACGGTCCACGCGGCTTAAGAGGGAGGAACGAAGATGTACCAGACCACCTATCATCGCGCCTCCTCGGTCGACGAAGCCGTCAGCCTGTTCGGCAAGAGCAGCGAGGCGAAGTTCCTTGCCGGCGGCCAGACGCTGCTGCCGGTGATGAAGCAGCGGCTTGCCGCACCGTCGGACGTCATCGACCTCGGCAAGATCAAGGAATTGCAGGGTGTCGAGCTGTCGGGCGACGTGCTGACCATCAAGGCCGGCACGACCTACTACGACATCATGACGAATGCCGACGTGAAGAAGGCGATTCCTGCGATCGCCTATCTCACCTCGGTGCTCGGCGATCCCGCCGTGCGCTACCGCGGCACGATCGGCGGCTCGATCGCGAACAACGATCCTGCCGCGGATTTCCCGGCCGCGCTGCTCGCGCTCGGCGCCGCCGTGAAGACCAACAAGCGGTCGATCTCGGCGGATGACTTCTTCAAGGGCCTGTTCACCACGGCGCTCGAAGACGGCGAGATCATCACCGCCGTGTCATTCCCGGTGCCGGCGAAGGCAGGCTACGAAAAGATGCGGCATCCGGCCTCGCGCTTTGCGCTGACCGGCGTGTTCGTCGCGCAGACCAAGTCGGGCGAGGTTCGGGTGGCCGCCACCGGTGCCTCGCAAAGCGGCGTGATGCGCGTGCCTGCGATCGAGGCCGCGCTGAAGGCGAACTGGTCGCCCTCGGCGATCGACAACGTGACGATTTCGGCGAGCGGACTGCTGGCCGATATCCACGGCACGGCGGAGTACCGCGCCAATCTCGTCAAGGTGATGGCCCAGCGCGCGGTCGCCGCTGCGCGCTGATAGCGCCTCCACGCAAATTTTCCGCGGCGCGCACTTCGGTGCGCGCCGTTTTTATTTGGCCATGCGGCATGAAAACCGCTTGCCTCGCTGGCGGGAAGGCGAGAAAAGTTAATCAGCCGATTAACTCGCCCCCAAGAGCAACGTGAGGCGTTTGCCGGATCATCGGCACCTGCCCGCGACCCGAGGAAACAACAACGTGCTCGACAAATCAGCCCCCACCTCTTCCGTCCGCACCTCCGGCCCGCTCTCGGGCTTTCGCATCGTCGAATTCGCCGGCATCGGGCCGGGCCCGTTCGCCTGCATGATGCTGGCCGACATGGGCGCCGACGTCGTCACGCTCGATCGCGTCGGCGCGAAGAAAAGCATGAAGTCGGTGGCGGGCCGCGGCCGCAAGGTGATCGAGCTCGACCTCAAGGACAAGGCCGCGATTGCACAGGTGCTCGACCTGCTTGCCAGCGCCGATGCGCTGGTCGAGGGCTTCCGTGCCGGCGTGATGGAGCGGCTCGGGCTCGGGCCCGAATTGGTGCTCGCGCGCAACCCCAAGCTGGTCTATGGCCGCATGACCGGCTGGGGCCAGGAAGGCCCGCTCGCCAATTCTGCGGGGCATGACATCAACTACATCTCCATCACCGGTGCGCTTGCCGCGATCGGCACGAAGGAGGCGCCAGTGCCGCCGCTCAACCTCGTCGGCGATTTCGGCGGCGGCGCACTTTATCTCGTCGTCGGCGTGCTTGCAGCGCTCCTGGAAGCGCAGAAGTCCGGCAAGGGTCAGGTGGTCGATGCCGCCATGTGCGACGGCGCGGCATCGCTGATGTCATTCTTCTTCGACATGACCGCGATGGGACGCTGGACCGAGGGGCGCAACCAGAACTTCCTCGATGGTGGCGCGCATTTCTATGGCGTCTATGAATGCGCCTGTGGCCATTTCATCTCGATCGGCTCGATCGAGCCGCAATTCTACGCGCTGCTGCGCGAGCACGCCGGGCTCACCGACGCCGATTTCGACGCGCAGATGGATCCCAAGGCCTGGCCCGCGCTGAAGGAGAAGCTCCAGACGGTGTTCAAGAGCAGGACGCGCGAGGACTGGTGCAAGATCATGGAAGGCACCGACATCTGCTTCGCGCCGGTGCTGACCATGTCGGAGGCGACAAAGCATCCGCACATGGTCGCGAGAAACGTGTTCGTCGAACGCCACGGGGTGAAGCAGCCGGGGCCGGCACCGCGCTTCTCGCGCACGCCCTCGACGGTGCGCGAGCCGGAGCCGGCGGAGATCGCCGCGGTGATGCAGGCGTGGAAGGCGGCGAAGTAGCCCAGCGACAGACCTGTAGGGTGGGCAAAGGCGCGACGCGCCGTGCCCACCATCACTCCGCAATTGGAGGTGGTGGGCACGCTTCCGCCTTCGCTCTTCGAGCTACGGCGGACAAGTCGCTTTGCACACCCTCCTACTTCAATTTCCGCTGTCGTCCCGGGGCGCGCGAAACGCGAGCCCGGGACCCATAACCCCAGGGAGTGGTGTGGCGACGGCTCGGAGTTTTCACTTCGCGCGACAACTCCTCCCTGTGATTATGGGTCCCCGCCCCCGTGCGCAATTGCCACTAGTACCCGGAATCAGAGCTGAGTGATACGGCGGCCTTTGAAACGGCGTTGACGGACCTTTTTCTTGGTCCAGACGAAGGGCTCGGCTCTGTCGTTGTATGCGTTGACGTAGGCATCGATGTGTTCCTGAAGCTGCTTGAGGCTCGTGAAGGAGGTGCCGCTGAGCGACTGCCCCTGCAAGATGGAAAACCATACTTCGACCTGATTGAGCCATGACGCACTTGTCGGCGTGAAATGAAATTGCACGTTGGGGTGGGCCTTGAGCCAGTCCTCGTTCTTTTTATGGGTGTTGAGGTTGTCGAGGATGACGTGAAGCTTGCGGTTCGGAAAAGCCGCGGTGACGCTGTTCATGAAATCGAGAAACTCGACGCGGCGCCGGCGTTTTGAATGGGTCGCGATGATCTTTCCGGTGGCGACTTCGAGCGCCGCAAACAATGTTGTGGTGCCATGCCGCTTGTAATCGTGGCTTTGGCCGGTCAAGGCGCGGCCATTGGGCAACTTCAGATAACCCTGCGCTCGCTCCAAAGCCTGGATCGAGGGCTTCTCGTCCACGCACAGCACAATGGCCTTCGCCGGCGGCGCGACATAGAGGCCGACAACATCGGCGGCTTTGGCCGTAAAGTTCGGGTCGTTGCTCTCGCACCAGGACTTGCGAGCCACCAGGTCAATCTTGTGGCTGCGCAGGAACCGCCAGACATATTGGACATCGACATCGCCCAGCGCCTCGGCCAGCAGGGGGCCGGTCCAGCGCGCAAACCCTTGCGGTGGCGGCTTATCCAGCAGCTTCAGAATCCGCTTGTCGGTCGTCTTCGTATAGATCGGCTGCTTGCCAGGCCGCGGCTTGTCTTGCAGCCCTTCAAGGCCATGGTCGGCATAGCGATGCCGCCAAAGGCTGACAATCCGCGGCTGGACCCCAACTTCCTTGGCGATCGACCGGGTGCTGCGCCCATCCGCCGCCAACAGAACTATCCGCGCCCGCTTCAAATCGCGCTGCAACGTCACCGGTGAGCGACAGCACGCCTCAAGCACCTTGCGATCTTTCCTCGAAAGGTGGACTTCTCTTGCTTCGGGTATCATCCCGACCTTGAATCACGACTCACGTTCCAAGAAAAGTGGGTACTAGGCGGGGACGACAGCCGTTGTGACGCGGCAGCTGTGCCCGCACGCGCCGCGCGACCTACGCCGCGCTATCCACCTTCAACACGCCGCGCCGGATCTGATCCTCCTCGATCGATTCGAACAGGGCCTTGAAATTGCCCTCGCCGAAGCCATCGTCGCCCTTGCGCTGGATGAACTCGAAGAAGATCGGGCCGATCGCGTTGGCGGAGAAGATCTGCAGCAGCACCTTGGTCTGGCCGCCCTCGACCACGCCCTCGCCGTCGATCAGGATGCCGTTCTTCCGGAGCCGTGCGACGTCTTCCCCATGCTTGGGCAGGCGCGCATCGATCTTCTCGAAATAGGTGTCGGGCGGCGACGGCATGAACGGCAAGCCCGCTTCGCGCAGGCCTTCGATGGTGCGGTAGATGTCGCGGCAGCCGCAGGCGATGTGCTGGATGCCCTCGCCGCGATAGGTCTTCAGATATTCCTCGATCTGGCCGGACTCGCCGGCGTCCTCGTTGATCGGAATCCTGATCTTGCCGTCCGGGCTCGTCAGCGCGCGCGAGAACAGGCCGGAGGCCCGGCCCTCGATGTCGAAGAAGCGGATCTGACGAAAGTTGAACAGCTTCTCATAGAAGCCGGCCCAGACGTCCATGCGGCCGCGATGAACGTTGTGGGTGAGATGGTCGAGATAGAACAGGCCGGCGCCGACCGGCCGCGGATCGCGTGCGCCGAGCCATTCGAACTCGGCATCATAGGCCGAGCCGTTGGCGCCGTAGCGGTCGACGAGATAAAGCAGGCTGCCTCCGATCCCCTTGATCGCGGGGACATCGAGCGTTTTCTGCGCGGATGACACGTCCGCAGGCTCGGCGCCAAGCGAAATCGCGCGGTCATAGGCCGCCTTCGCGTCGACGACACGAAAGGCCATCGACGGCGCGCAGGGACCGTGCGCGGCGACGAACTCGTAGCCGTGGGTTCCGGGCTGCTCGTTGACGAGATAGTTGATGTCGCCCTGGCGGTAGACCGTGATCTTCTTGGTCCTGTGGCGCGCGACGGACGCATAGCCCATCAGCTTGAACAGCGCGTGCAGCTCTTCCGGATTGGGATGCGCATATTCGACGAACTCGAACCCGTCGGTGCCCATCGGATTGTCGGCGCTGATCGTGGCCGGCGGTGCATCGTGCGGAAACGGACCCATGCTGTTCTCCCAATTTGATAGGAGGAACTATCCTTCATAGGAAGCGCAAGGGGCGTGCAAACGGGACCTGATTTCGCTACCTTATGCACGCTTTGTGCAAGAAATGGACGATTGACGCATGATTCCTGTGGACGCCTTCGACCTCAAGATCCTGGGCGCACTCCAGGACGACGGCCGCCTCACCAACCAGGAGCTCGCCGACCTCGCGGGCCTCTCCGCCTCGCAATGCTCGCGGCGGCGGATGCGGCTGGAGGAGGAGAAGGTGATCGCGGGCTATCATGCCGACCTCTCCAGCGAGGCGCTCGGCTTCGGCGTGATCGCCTTCATCCAGGTGGGGCTCGCGACCCACTCCCCGGACAATTCCAAGCGTTTTCGCGCGCTGGTGAACCGGATCGACGAGATCCAGGAGGCGTATTCGCTCACGGGCGATGCCGACTATGTGCTGAAAGCCGTGCTGCGCGACCTCAAGGGCCTCTCCAACCTCGTCAACGACGTCTTGATGCCGCACCAGAGCATGTGCGCGCTCCTCGATCGTGCTCGACAGGCTCAAGGAAAGCTCACGGCTGCCGCTCAAGGAGATCAGGGCCGGCTGAAATGGAGGGAACTATGGCATTCGCGCGGCGCGCGCGATCTGCGATGATCCGGCTCCACGTGCGGAGATTCGACATGGCCCTCCAGCTTCGGCCGAACTGCGAATTTTGCGACCGCGACCTGCCGCCGAGCTCAACGGACGCGCGGATCTGCTCCTATGAATGCACCTTCTGCGCGGATTGCGTCGAGACCAAGCTGTTCAACGTCTGCCCGAATTGCGGCGGAGGTTTTACCCCGCGCCCGATCAGGCCGGCGCAGGAGTGGCGGCCGGGGGTGTGCACAGCGAAGCAGGCGCCGTCCGACAAGCGGGTGCATTTGAAGTACAGCGTGGAGGATGTCGCGGCGCATTGCGCGAGGATCAAGGACGTGCCGCCGGAGCGGCGGTAGTTTCAGGGCCGTCGTTCCCAGGCGCACAAAGCGCGAACCCGGAACCTCGAGACTCTCAGGTGCGCAATTGCGCACCGTAGTTCGATGCTTCGCATCGCCCCGGAATGACGGTGACCCTACTCCGCCGGCAGAATCGTCCCCTCGACCTCGCCGAAGCCGACACGATAACCATTGCCCTGGCACCAGCCGCGCATCACGAGGCTGTCGCCGTCTTCCAGGAACGAGCGCTTGGCGCCGCCAGGCAGTTCGACCGGCTCGGTGCCGTTCCAGCTGATCTCCAGAAGACTGCCGCGCTGGTCCTTCTCCGGGCCGGAGATGGTGCCGCTGCCTAAGAGATCGCCGACATTCATGGCGCAGCCGCTGGAAGCGTGGTGCATGAGCTGCTGCACCGAGGACCAGTACATGTACTTGAAATTGGTGCGGCTGATGCCGGCGGGTGCATTGGCACCCGCAGCGCGCAAGGATACATCCAGCTCGACATCATAGTTCTGCGGCTTCGTCTGCTTGAGATAGTCGAGCGGCACCGGCTCCTGCTCCGGCCCCTTCAGCCGGAACGGCTCCAGCGCCTCGCGCGTCACCACCCAGGGGCTGATCGAGGTCGCAAACGCCTTGGCGAGAAACGGCCCGAGCGGCACATATTCCCATTGCTGGATGTCGCGCGCGCTCCAGTCGTTGAGCAGCACGAAACCGAAGATCATCTCCTCGGCCTGCTGCTCTGTGAGCATTCCGCCCATCGGCGAGGGCTGACCGATCACGACACCCATCTCCAGTTCGAAGTCGAGCCGCTTGCAGGGCCCGAAGCTCGGCGCTTCGACATTCGGCGGCTTCAGCTGCCCGCGCGGCCGCTTCACCTTCGTGCCGGAGACCACGACGGTCGATGCGCGGCCGTTATAGGCGATGGGCATATGCAGCCAGTTCGGCTGCAGCGCGTTGTCCTTGCCGCGGAACATCACGCCGACATTGGTGGCGTGCTCTTTCGAGGAATAGAAGTCGGTGTAGCCGGAGACCGCGAAGGGCATGTGCAGTTTGGCATCGCGCATGGGAATCAGGGCCAGCTTGCGCAACTCGTCATTGTCGCGCAATTCGGGATTGTCGTGCCGCAAGAGCTCGCTGATCCGCGCGCGGGTCGTCGACCACACCTTCGGGCCCAACGACATGAACGGGTTCAGGCTGCCTGCCGCAAAGGTCCCTGGCTGCCCGACATCGAGGCGGCCATCCTGCTCAAGCTCCCACAGATCGAGAATGTAGGCGCCGATGGCGACACCAACGCGCGGCGCCAATCCATTCGCCGAGAACACGCCATAGGGCAGATTCTGAATCGGGAAGTCGGAAGAGGGATCGACATCGATGAAGGAGCGGAGGCTGGGGTCGTTGGGATGGGGCATTGGCTTCCTGCCGGATGTTTTTTTCAGTTTCTTCGCCGTCATTCCGGGGCGCGCGGAGCGCGAGCCCGGAATCCATAACCACGATCGTGAGTATGGATTCCGGGCCTGCGCCTTCGGCGCATCCCGGAATGACGAAGTAACTACGGCCGGCTCGGATCGAACCGCTTCTCCAGGCCTTTCCAGCAATCGGCATAGTCGTCCTGGAGCGTCGATGATTTCGCCGCATGCGCGGTGACGCGCTGCGGATAGCGGGTCTCGAACATGAAGGCCATGGTGCCGGTCAGCTTCACCGGCTTCAATTCGCCGTTGCTGGCGTGCTCGAAGGCGTCGCGGTCCGGGCCATGCGGCAGCATGCAATTGTGCAGGCTCATGCCGCCGGGGACGAAGCCCTGCGGCTTGGCATCATAGACGCCGTAGATCAGGCCCATGAACTCGCTCATGATGTTCATGTGGTACCAGGGCGGACGGAAGGTGTTGTCCGCAACCATCCAGCGCTCGGGGAAGATCACGAAGTCGATATTCGCGGTGCCCGCGGTCTCCGACGGCGAGGTCAGCACCGTGAAAATCGAGGGATCGGGATGGTCGAAGCCGATCGCGCCGACGGGAGAGAAGGTGCGCAGATCGTACTTATACGGCGCGTAGTTGCCATGCCAGGCGACGACGTCGATCAGCGAATGGGCGAGCTGCGTCTTGAACAGCGACCCGCCCCACTTCACGAACAGTTCGGTCGGCGTGTCCTTGTCCTCGTAGTTCGCGACCGGCGTGAGGAAGTCGCGCGCGTTGGCGAGACAGTTGGCGCCGATCGGCCCGCGCTCCGGCAGGGTGAAGGCGCCGCCGTAGTTTTCGCAGAGATAGCCGCGCGCCGGGCCGTTCGGAATCTCGACGCGGAATTTGACGCCGCGCGGGATCACCACGATCTCGCCGGGCTCGGCATCGATGCGGCCGAACTCGGTGACGAGGCGAAGATTGCCCTGCTGAAGCACGAACATCAGCTCGCCGTCGGCATTGTAGAAATGCTGGTCCACCATCGATTTGGTGATGAGGTAGACATGCGCGGCCATACCGGCCTGGGTGTTCACGTCACCCGCTGTCGTCATGGTCTGCACGCCCTCAACGAAGGTGACATCCTCCTTCGGAAGCGGCGTCGGGTCCCAGCGCAGCTGCGCGATCGGCAGCTCGTATTCATGGCACGGTGCCGAGCGCCACAGGCCGGCATCGACCTTCTCGAACCGGCCGGAATGCTTCACCGAGGGCCGGATGCGGTACAGCCAGGAGCGCTCATTGGCGCCGCGCGGCGCGGTGAAAGGCGAGCCCGAGAGCTGCTCGGCATAGAGCCCGTAGGCGCAGCGCTGCGGCGAGTTGCGCCCGATCGGCAGCGCGCCCGGCAGCGCCTCGGTCTCGAAAGAGTTGCCGAAGCCGGACATGTAGCCGGGCGTCACCTGGGCCGAGCTGCGGATGATCTGGTCAGGCGAGGTATTGATGTTCATGACTATCCTCCTCCTTGCAAGGCGGCCCACATTTCCTGGTCGCGCTTGTCGGTCCAGATCACGGGGTCGTCGATTCCGGACGCTTCGTCGTAGGCGCGCGACACGTTGAACGGCAGGCAGTGCTCGTAAATGGCAAAGCTGGAAAATTTCGGATCCATCACCTCGCGGGTCGCAGCCATCGATTCTTTCAGCGTGCGGCCCTTGGCGACCGAGATTTCGGCCGCGCCATACAGCCAGGTGACGAAGTCGCGCGTCATCGCGATGGCCTCGCGCACCGTGGCTGTGCCCTTCAGCGCATCGCCGCGGCCCGGCGCGATCGCCTTGGGATTGAAGTTGCGGATCTCGTTCAACGTCATCGGCCATTCGCGCAAATGCGCATCGCCGCAATAACAGGCCGAGTGATATTCGATCAGGTCGCCGGAGAACATCACCTCCGCGTCCGGAACCCAAGCGACGATGTCGCCTGAGGTGTGGCCGGCGCCCAGCTGCATCAGGCGAACCTCACGCTTGCCGAGGTAAATCGTCATCTCGCCTTCGAAGGTCAGCGTCGGCCAGGTCAGGCCGGGAATGCTCTGCGCATCCTGGAACAGCCGCGGAAATCGGCCGTATTCGGAATCCCAGTCCTGCTTGCCGCGCTCCTCGATCAGCCGATACGTCTCCTGCGAGGCGACGATGCCTTGCGCCTTGTAGGCCGAGGCGCCAAGCACGCGCACGGCGTGATAGTGCGACAGCACGACATACTTGATCGGCTTGTCGGTGACTGCGCGCACGCGCTCGATCACCTTGTTCGCCATCGCGGGCGTCGCCTGCGCGTCGAACACGAGGCAGCCGTCGTCGCCGACGATGACGGCTGTGTTGGGATCGCCCTCGGCGGTGAAGGCATAGAGATCCGTACCGATCTCGGAGAAGGTGATCTTCTTCTCGGAGAGATCGCCGGTGGATGCGAAGTTCTTCGCCATCAATTCGTCCTTACAGGTTTATTGCTGTTGCTGTTGTTGCTGCTGACCGTCGATCATGCGGCGCTTCGCCAGCCCGATCGCCTCCCGCAGCACGTCGATATCGCCGATATGGTTGGCGAGGATCAGCACCAGCGCCGAATCGAGATCGGCGCTCTGCTCCTCGGTGAGCCCGCGATGCGCCTCGACGATGGCGCGGAAGGCGTCGTCCGGACGTGCGAAGTTGGAACTGGTGGAAAGCGGCATGCGAACCTCAATACAAGCCTTCGGCACGCGCCAGCGCTGCCGCGATCGTCGCACGCGCCGGATGGCGGAAGCGCGCCGCGACATAACCATCCGGCCTCAGCAGATAGGCGGCGCCCGGTTCGGCGCCGTAGCGCTTTGCGACCAAGCCCGAGGGATCGGCAAACCCGCCCTCACCGCCGATGCGGATGCCCTTGACGCCATCGGGCGCATCGATGGCCGCACCATTGCTGAACGACAGCAGGGTGAAGTCCGTTCCACCCTTGCGGAAGGCATCCGTCAGATAGATCTGCTCGCCGGCCGGCGTCGTGACGGGAGCGTCGAGCATGGAACAGCCGGGCGACGGTCCACCGTGCCACGTATCCGCGTCGAGCGAGGACAAAGGGGAATCATAGCTGCATGGCACCGAAAGCCGACCGCCATTGACCATACGCTTGCCGAACTCGGTCTCCTTGGCCAGCGACAGCACCGCCTTGCGCAGCCGCGCCTCCTGGTGCGAGTTCGGCGCCATGAAATCGGTCGAGCGGGTCGATTCGCGGATGTTCTCGTCGGCGGCTGCGCTACGCTCGATGTGATAGCTCTCGAGCAGGCTCGCGGGCGAGGTCCCGCGCAGCACGCGATTGAGCTTCCAGGACAGGTTTTCGGCGTCCTCAAGTCCCGAGTTGGCGCCGCGTGCGCCGAAGGGCGAGACCTGATGCGCGGAATCGCCGGCAAAGACCACGCGGCCATGGATGAAGCGGTCCATCCGCCGGCACTGGAATTTGTAGAGCGAGATCCACTCGAACGCGAACTTGTCGTGGCCGAGCATGCGCGCGATCCGCGGCCGCACGTTCTCGGGCTTCTTCTCGACGACGGGATCGGCGTAGCGGTTGAGCTGGAGGTCGATGCGCCAGACATCGTCGGGCTGCCGGTGCAGCAGCGCCGAACGCCCGGCATGGAACGGCGGATCGAACCAGAACCAGCGCTCGGTCGGGAATTCCGCAGTCATCTTGACGTCGGCAATGAGGAACTGATCCTCGAACACCTGTCCGGCGAACTCGGCGCCGACCATCTGCCGCAGCGAGGAGCGCGCGCCGTCGCAGGCGATGACATATTGGGCGAGCACGCGGTAGGCGCCCTCGGGCGTCTCGATGGTCAACGCGACGGAACCGTTGCGTTGCTCGAGCGCCGTCACCTTGTTGCGCCAGCGCAGGTCGATCTCAGGCAGATCGTCGATGCGATCGACCAGATAGGCCTCGGCGTAATATTGCTGGAGATTGATGAAGGCCGGCCGCTTGTGGCCGTCCTCCGGCAGGAGATTGAACTGGTAGAGTTGGGATTCGCCGTGGAAGATGCGGCCGACGCTCCACACCACGCCCTTGTCGACCATGCGGTCGCCGACGCCGAGCCGGTCCCAATATTCCAGCGAGCGCTTCGAGAAGCAGATCGCGCGAGAGCCCTCGCCGATGCGGTCGGCATCATCCAGAAGGACGACACGCTGGCCGCGCTGAGCAAGATCGATCGCCAGCGACAGCCCGACCGGCCCCGCACCGACGACCACGACCGCGTGCTCGGCCGGGCTCTGGCCGGAACGATCCTGATCGGGGTGGCGTCGATAGCCGAACTGGGATTTGGCCTGTGCCATGCACTAACCTCGGCTCTGGTCAGGAGAGGACTGATCTGCTAGATAGTCTCACATGCAACTATTTTGGACCGGAGCCGGCCGGCCGTCAACTGGAATTCGGAGCGCTTTCCTTGGCAAGGACATCCAGCGACATCGCGCTGAAGGCGCGCGAGACTTCGGCGCGGCCAAAGCCACGGCTCGACCTGTTCAAGTTCGTGCCGTTCCGCCTCAACCGGCTCGCAGCGGAAGTCAGTTCCGCGCTTTCGGTCGAATATCAGGAACGGCATGGCCTCGACATTCCGGCCTGGCGCGTGATCGCCACGCTCGGCTTCCGCAACGATGCCTGCAGCGCGCAGTACATCGCGCAATGCACCCGCACGCACAAATCCACCATCAGCCGCGCGGTGACCACGCTGCTCAACGACGATCTGATTGAACGGGTCGAGAACGAGGCCGACCGCCGCGAATTCCGGCTGCAACTGACGAGGAAAGGCCGCGCGCTCTACGAAGAGCTTTTCCCGCAATTGCTGCGGCGGGAAGACGAGATCCTCGCTTGCCTTTCCGCGCAGGAGCGCAGGCAACTCTCGGCCCTGCTCGGCAAGATCGAGCAGAGCCTCGATCTGATCCAGACCAGCGAAGAGGCCGACGCCAAGCAGGCGTATTAGTTAGCGTCATTCCGGGGCGCGCATAGCGCGAACCCGGAATCCGTCTATCCGCGCAATTGGCCGCGCGATGGATTCCGGGCCTGCGCCTTCGTCGCACCCCGGAATGACGGCTTCGCTGTCATTTCGCGAAAGATCGCGTCGGCGGCATATGCAGCGCCCAGGCGTCGACCTTCTCGCTGGCGCGCGGATAGATCTCCGTCACGATCGGATCATGTCCGGGAATGAACCTGTCGGGATGGCCGGCAAGGCGCTCGATCGTCTCCCAGCCCTGCGCCATGTCGCCGACATTGTAGACGATCGGGAACGGGCTCCTGCGCTGCAGATTGGCGTAGTAATGCGCAGCATCGGATGCCAGCACCACCGGGCCGCGCGCGGTCGCGACCCTGACCACCTGCAAGCCGTCGGAATGGCCGCCGACGCGATGCACGGTCACGCCTGGAGCAACCTCGCCGTCACCCGAATAGAAGCTGACGCGCTCGCGATAGACGTGGCGCACCATCTGCGTGACGTGCTCGACCGAGAACGGATGTCGCAACAGGCCGTTGCACATGCAGCGGCCGGTCGCGTAAGCCATCTCGCGCTCCTGGAGATGGAAGCGCGCATTCGGGAAGCGGTCGAGATTGCCGGCATGGTCGTAATGCAGATGCGTCACGATGACGTCGCGAACCGCAGATGCGGCGACCCCGAAGCGCTCCAGCGCATCGACCGGGTTGAGCGTCAGCTTGCGCGCCCGCGCACTCGCCTCCTCGGCATTGAAGCCGGTGTCGACCAGAATGTCGCGGCCGTGCCCTCGGATCAGCCAGACGAAATAGTCTAGGTCCTGCGCCGCACTGTCATGTGGATCGGGTAGCAGGAAGTTCATGCTGGGGGTGCGCGGCGACATCGTCGCGTAGCGAAGGGCGTAGATTTCGTAGACGTTTCCCATGGTCTTGCTTTTCTGAGTTGGATCTTCTGGGACGATCGAGCACACCAAGCCATCACCGGCATGAAAGGTCAAACGGGGCATTGCGCCGGGAGCCGGCCCCGCAATGTGAGACCAATCACATTTTTCATCGCAATGGTTGCCCTAACATGCTGCCGATGGGATCGAACCAGGCCGCGCCGAGTACCGTCATGACAGCCCGTCCACCCCCTCGCGGCACGCCCATACGTTGCGGTCAATCGCTACGATAATGCCGAATCTCCAAGCGGTTGACGCCCCCCGTCCCCGGTTTGATAATGCAAGAAGCGTAAGTTAAGGTCGCCGCGGCGCAAGCTGGAACGGCGCCTTTTTGGCTGGACCGCGCTGATTATGAAAATTCGCTTCTTTTTTCTTCTGCCCTTGCTCGTCTCGCTTGTCCCGACTGCCCCATCCTTTGCGGCCGGCGACCGTTTTGCGCTGGTCATCGGCAACGCCAAATATCCGGACGCGGATGCTCCGCTGAAGGAACCGATCAACGATGCGCGCGACGTGGCTGATGAGCTCAAGCGGGACGGCTTCTCGGTCGAGATCGGCGAGAACCTGACCGGCGACGGAATGCGCCGTGCCTTCGACAAGCTCTACGGCAAGATCAAGCCCGGATCGGTGGCGCTGGTGTTCTTCAGCGGTTTCGGTATCCAGTCGGCGCGCCAGAGCTACTTGCTGCCGGTCGATGCGCAGATCTGGACGGAGTCCGACGTGCGCCGCGATGGTTTCAGCCTCGAGACCGTGCTCGGCGAGCTCAACAGCCGCGGCGCCGGCGTCAAGATCGCGCTGATCGATGCGTCCAGGCGCAATCCGTTCGAGCGCCGGTTCCGCAGCTTCTCGGCCGGCCTGACCCCGGTCATCGCGCCCAACGGCACGCTGGTGATGTATTCGGCGGCGCTGGCCTCGGTGGTCTCGGACGCCGGTGGCGACCACAGCCTGTTCGTCCAGGAGTTGTTGAAGGAGATCCGCGTTCCCGACCTGATGGCCGAAGAGACGCTGAACCGTACCAAGATGGGCGTCACCCGTGCCTCTCGCGGCGAGCAGGTGCCGTGGATTTCCTCGTCATTGGCCGAAGATTTCTCGTTCATTCCGGGCGCCGGCGGATCGCGTCCCGCAACGACGCCGCCGCCTGCGCCTCCCGCTGCGCCGGCCGTCGTCGCCAACAACCCGCCGCCGGCACCACCTGCCCCGCCGGCGCCGCCTCCGCCGCCGAAGCCGGCCGACACTGCCGCGGCATCCGCTCCTGTTGCTCCAGCTGCCCCCGCCCCCGCACCCGCGCCGCCCCCCGCGCCGAAGCCACAGATCGAGGCCGCCCTGCCTCCGCCGCCACCGCCGGTAAAACCGATCGATCCCGGCCTCGCACCGAGCACCGACAGCGGACCCAGCGCCGCCGCGCTGGCTGACGATCCCACGATCAAGGGCCTGACCGCCAAGATCGCCGCCAATCCGGACGACGTGAACGCGTTGTACCGGCGCGGCCAGGTCTATGCCAGCAAGGGTGCCTACAACCTCGCGATCAAGGATTTCGACGACACGCTCCGGATCAATTCGAAGGACGTCGAGGCGCTGAACAACCGCTGCTGGACTCGCACCGTGGTCGGTGACCTCCAGGGCGCGCTGAAGGATTGCAACGAGGCACTGCGGCTTCGGCCGAACTTCGTCGATGCACTGGACAGCCGGGGACTCGTCAACCTCAAGTCGGGCGCGGTGAAGAACGCCATCGCCGATTTCGATGCGGCCCTGAAGATCAACCCGCGCCTGACCTCCTCGCTCTACGGACGGGGCCTTGCCAAACAACGCAACGGCTCCGCCCAGGAAGGAGCGCTGGACATCGCCAATGCCAAGGCGATGGATCCGAACATCGTTCAGGAATTCGCAAGCTACGGAGTGCGTTGATATTTTTTCGAGTTGAGGCAGTCGAAGCCTCGAACCTTGAACGGGCCAAGAAAGACTAATGGGCGGATGCCGCAAGAGGCCTTTTCCGGGGCTTATTGCTGGAATTTGGAAGCACGCAAGCTGGCTGAGCAGGAGGGACTGGCTATGAGATTGGCTGCAAAAGGACTTACCGCGATCCTGTCCATCATCATCGTCGGCGCCGCTCTGTCATTGCCGCGCGCGTACGCAGGCGATGACGGCAACAGCAAGAATGTCACCGAGGACGAGATCGTTCGCGCGCTCGCGCCGCCAGCCAAGAAGCCCCTGACCCGCGGCCTCTCGATCGGCCCGCAGACCGAATCCGCGCCGAACGCGGCGGAGACCAAGCTGATTCAGTCCGTGCGCGGCCGCTCGACGCGCTCGCTGTCGTCGACCGAGCGCGAGGAAATCGCTTCAGTCGTCAAGGACAAGCCGAACATCGATCTCGAAATCACGTTCGACTACAACTCCGCCAATATCAGCGCCAAGTCGATGCCGTCGGTGCAGGCGCTCGGCCGGGCGCTGACCAGTCCCGACCTGAAGGGCTCGACCTTCGTGGTCGCCGGCCACACCGATGCCGCCGGCGGCGAAGCCTACAACCAGGACCTGTCGGAGCGACGCGCCGATTCGATCAAGCGCTACCTGGTCGAGAAATACAGCATCGCCGCGACCGATCTCGTCACCGTCGGCTATGGCAAGAGCAAGCTCAAGAATCCGAGCCAGCCGCTGGCAGAGGTCAACCGCCGCGTGCAGGTCGTCAACATGGAAAACAAGACTACCGCGTCGAAGTGAGCTCGACGTAATCCTTTACAGTGAACAGTCGTGATGTGGTGTAAGGTCTCGCTTCCAAAGCGCGTCCCGCAACCTTGCGGGACGCTTTATTTCAGGGAAACGCTCTGTCTGGGCCTCGCACGGACGGCCGTGAGCCAGGCCAGGATGATCCGGCGATGAATCTGACTCAATATCTCAAGCCGGCCGGAACTGTGCTGTTCGTCGCCGTGCTCGGCGTCGGCTATTATCTGTTCGAGCATCGGCATCGCCCCGAAGCGAAGGAGACGCCGGGCGAGGCGCTCGTCATCGTGACGAAGTCGACCAACGCCTGCTTCTCCGACCTGGTCCGGGTGACCGGCTTCTTCGTGCCGCGCCGCGAGGCGGTGGTCGTTGCCGACCAGGAAGGCTCAAGAGTCACCGACCTCCTGGTCACAGAAGGCGCCATTGTCGCCGACAACCAGGAGCTGGCGCGCCTGACTGCGCCGCCGCAGATTCCGGGGCAGCCGCAGCGACCCGGCCCACAAGGCCCGATCTCGTTGAGAGCACCTGCGCCGGGGCTCATCACCGAGGTCCGCACCATCGTCGGCGCGCCGGCCTCGCCGCAGGCCGGTCCGATGTTCCGCATCGCCGTCAACAACGAGATCGAGCTCGACGCCCAGGTGCCGGCGGTGCACATGTCCAAGCTCAGTTCCGGCGCGACCGTGCGCATCAGCCGCGACGACGCGCCCGATCTGATCGGACGCGTCCGGCTGGTCGCGCCCGAAATCGACCGCACGACCCAGCTCGGGCGCGTTCGCATCAGCGTCATCAACAATCCATCACTCAAGGTCGGCGTGTTCGCCCGCGCCTCGATCGACGCCAAGCGCAGCTGCGGCGTCTCGATCCCCAAGACCGCGATCGACCATCTGATGGTGCAGGTCGTCAAAGGCAATGTCGTCGAGACGCGCAAGGTGCGGGTCGGACTGTCGTCCGACACCTCGACGGAAATCCTGGAAGGTCTCGAGGTCGGGGAAATCGTCGTGGCCGACGCCGGCTCTTCGCTCCATGATGGCGACCAGATCAAGACCATGTTCGCCGATGAACTCGATCGCACGCGGGTACGCTGATGGCTCTCAATATCTCGGCATGGTCGATTCGTCATCCGCTGCCGTCTGTCGTCTTTTCAATCATCCTCCTGGTTCTCGGCTGGACCTCCTTCACCAAGCTTGCGGTGACGCGGCTGCCCTCGGCCGACATCCCTGTGATCTCGGTTGCGGTCTCGCAGTTTGGCGCAGCGCCAGCCGAGCTCGAATCCCAGGTCACCAAGACGGTTGAAGACGCGGTCTCCGGCGTCGAGGGCGTCAGGCACATCACCTCCTCGATCACCGACGGCCTGTCGGTCACCACGATCCAGTTCGCGCTCGAGACCAACACCGACCGCGCGCTCAACGACGTCAAGGACGCGGTGACGCGCGTGCGCTCCAACCTGCCGCAGAACGTCACCGAGCCGCTGATCCAGCGCGTCGACGTCATCGGCCTGCCGATCGTCACCTATGCCGCGATCTCGCCCGGCAAGACGCCGGAGCAACTCTCCTATTTCGTCGACGACGTGGTCAAGCGCGCGCTTCAGGGCGTGCGCGGCGTCGCGCAGGTCGAGCGCATCGGCGGTGTCGAGCGCGAGATCCTGGTCTCGCTCGATCCCGATCGCTTGCAGGCCATGGGCCTGACTGCCGTCAATGTCAGCCAGAGCCTGCGCGGCACCAATGTCGACGTCGCCGGCGGCCGCGCCGAGATCGGCAAGAACGACCAGGCGATCCGAACGCTCGCGGGCGCCAAGACGCTGGGCGATCTCGCCGGCACCATGATCCCGCTGTTCGGCGGCGGCGAGGTCCGGCTCGACGATCTCGGCACCGTCACCGACACCATCGCCGACCGCCGCACCTTCGCCCGCTTCAATGGCGAGCCGGTGGTTGCGCTCGGCATCAAGCGTTCCAAGGGCGCCAGCGACGTGAAGGTCGCCGAAGCCGTGCAGAAGCGCATCGACGCGCTCAAGGCGGCCTATCCCGACGTCGATCTGAAGGTGATCGACACCTCGGTCGAATACACCAACGGCAACTACCACGCGGCGATCTCGACCCTGTTCGAAGGCGCCATCCTCGCCGTCGTCATCGTGCTGCTGTTCCTGCGCGACCTGCGCGCGACCATCATCGCCGCGATCTCGCTGCCGCTGTCGATCTTCCCGGCGTTCTGGGCGATGGACCTGCTCGGCTTCTCGCTGAACCTCGTCAGCTTTCTCGCCATCACGCTGTCGACCGGCATTCTCGTCGACGATGCCATCGTCGAGATCGAGAACATCGTCCGGCACATGAACATGGGCAAGTCGCCCTACCGCGCCGCGCTGGAGGCCGCCGACGAGATCGGCCTCGCGGTCATCGCGATCTCGCTGACCATCATCGCGATCTTCGCACCGGCGAGCTTCATGTCGGGCATTGCCGGACAGTTCTTCAAGCAGTTCGGCATCACCGTCTCGGTACAGGTTTTCTTCTCGCTGCTCGCGGCCCGATTCGTCACCCCGGTTCTGGCAGCCTACTTCCTCAAGCACCATACGCATGTGGAACCGCCGCCCGGCCGCATATTGCGGTCCTATCATCGGATCGTGGCCTGGTCGGTGAAGCACTATTTCATCACGGTGCTGATCGGCCTCGGCGTCTTCGCCGCCTCGATCTGGAGCATCACGCTGCTGCCGCAGGGCTTCCTGCCGGCGCAGGACAGCGCCCGCTCGCTGCTTGCCCTCGAGCTGCCGCCGGGTACCCAGCTCGCCTACACCGAGAAGGTCACCGAGGACATCGTCGCGCGCCTGCGCAAGCGGCCCGAGGTCAAGAGCATCTTCGTCGACGGCGGACGTGTCCCGCCGGGGACCCAGGAAGTACGGCGCGCCGCCCTGATCATCAACTACACGCCCAAGAACAGCCGCGACATCACCCAGCGCGAGCTTGAATTCTCGATCAGCCAGGAGCTGGAGAACGTTCCCGATATCCGCTTCTGGTTCCTGGACGAGAACGGCCTGCGCGCGATCTCGCTGGTGGTGACCGGTGTCGACCCCAACATCGTCAACAACGTCGCGAGCGAGCTTGCGACGCAGATGAAGCGCATTCCCACCATCGCCAATGTGATCTCGGAGACCTCGCTGGAGCGTCCCGAGCTGCGTATCGAACCGCGCGCAGATCTCGCCGCACGGCTCGGCGTGTCCACCGAAAGCCTGTCGCAGACCATCCGTGTCGCCACCATCGGCGACGTCGGCCCTGCGCTCGCCAAATTCGACGTCGGCGATCGCCTGGTACCGATCCGGGTGCAGCTCGAGGATGCCGCGCGCGGCAATCTGAAGACGCTCGAACAGTTGCGCGTGCCGCTCGGCGAGCGCGGCGAGAAGGGCGGCGTGCCGCTCTCGGTCATCGCCGATGTCAAGCTCGACCAGGGTCCGACCAGCATCAACCGCTACGACCGTGAGCGGCAGGCAACCGTCGCGGCCGACCTCGTCGGCTCCGCCGCGCTCGGCGACGCCACCAAGAAGATCTACGACCTGCCGGTCATGAAGACACTGCCGAAGGGCGTGAAGGTCTCGCCCTCCGGCGACGCGGAAAGCCTGAACGAACTGTCCGACGGCTTCGCGACCGCGATCACGGCGGGACTGATGATGGTCTACGCCGTGCTGGTGCTGCTGTTCGGCACCTTCCTGCAGCCGATCACCATCCTGTTCTCGCTGCCGCTCTCGATCGGCGGCGCCATCGCCGCGCTGCTCGTCACCGGCAAGCAGCTCACCACGCCGGTGTGGATCGGCATCCTGATGCTGATGGGTATCGTCACCAAGAACGCGATCATGCTGGTGGAATTCGCGATCGAAGCCATTCGCGCCGGCAAGCCGCGCGAGGAAGCCATGATCGACGCCGGCATGAAGCGCGCCCGGCCGATCGTGATGACCACGATCGCGATGGCCGCCGGCATGATACCGAGCGCTCTCGCGGTCGGCGCCGGCGGCGAATTCCGCTCGCCGATGGCGCTCGCGGTGATCGGCGGCCTGATCTTCTCGACCATCCTGTCGCTGGTGTTCGTGCCCGCGATGTTCATGGTGATGGACGATTTCGGCGCCCTGATCTGGCGCTTCGCCAAGCGGCTGATCGTGCACAGCGAGGACGCCGAGACGGACGATCATCACGGAGCGGCACCAGCGGAAGCGCCCCGCGTACCAAAGAACTTCGTGCACCCGGCGGCGGAGTAGGACCGCGCGTCTCAAACGGACGACGCCGCCGGTTGGGTGCGATGATGAGTGCGCGGCGAGCAGGAAGATCGGACGCCGCGAGCAGCCGCCTCCCCTACTCGTTCCGCGCGATCGCGGTCAGCTTGCTCATGTTCCGCAGCAATATCCGGCCGCGCTGGAGATCGAGGATCGCCTCCTTGCGCCAGGCCTGAAGCTGGCGATTGACGCTCTCGCGGGCGGCGCCGACGAAGACGCCGAGCTGCTCCTGCGAGATGTGGACCTCGGAGCCGAAATCGGCGGCAAGCGCGCAGAGCCGTCGCGCCAGGCGAACCGGCAGCGGCTGCAGCATGGATTCTTCCATGCGCTCGCTCTGCCAGCGGATGCGCTGGCACAGCAGTGCGATGATCTTGATCGCGACCTTTGGCTCGCGCTCGAGGAAGCCGAGGAAATCTTCGCGCCGCAGCACGAACAATTCGCTGGTCTCGCCCGCAGTGGCGTCCGCCGTGCGGCTTTGGCCGTCCAGCACCGCGACCTCGCCGAACAGGTCGCCCGGCCCCATGAAATTCAGCGTCAGCCGGCTGCCGTCGGAGGCGCCGGTCTCGATGCGGACCTGGCCGCGGCGCACGCCGAACAGCGCGTCCCCGGGATCGCCCTTCTGGAACAGCACCTCGCCATTCCCCAAATGCTGGGTGTGACAGAGATTGGACAGCCGCTGGAGCTCGTCTGCGCCGAGATCGGCGAACATCGGGTTCATCTTCAGGATGACCGCAAATTCGGCCTGCTTGCTCATTTCAATGTCCTTGTGAACGTCCTGGTCACTATTCCTGTCAAATCGCTTGAAACCATCAACTTCAGGATCGCGTAAAACCGCGCCGGAGAAGTGTGTCATAAGTCACATAACTTTGCAGTACCCCCTGACTATTTTTACGCGCTTGGAGCCGCTTCCCGTCCGGGGATAAACTAAAGGCGCAAAGGACGGGTCATCTGCCGGATTCGACGCCGATCATCCGTCGTTGGAAAGTCGACATGAGAGCATTGAAATTCGCCGGCGGAGCTTTGGCCGCCGTCATCATCGTGATCGCACTCCTGCTGATGGTGGGAATCCCCTCGGGCTTCCTGACCTCCACGATCGCCTCGCGCGTCGAGAGCGCGACGGGCTATCGCCTGTCGATCGACGGCACCACGAAGATCAGCCTGTGGCCGACGCTGAACGTCACCCTGAACGACCTCACGCTGGCCGACCCCAGGGATCGCAGCGGCATCACGCGCCTGACGGTCGACAGCGTGCAGGCCGACATGTCGCTCGCAAGCATATGGTCCGGCCGCCCTGAGATCGGCGAGCTCGTCGTCACCCATCCCGTGCTCTACCAGCCGCTGCTGCGTGAGCGCCTGCCGAGCGCCGGCGCCCCGTCGAAGCCGCTCGCGCTCGATACCAATGGCGCCACCGTCGACCGCATCAAGGTGATCGACGGCGAAGTTGCATTCTCGCGCCTGCGCGATCGTGTCGAGGGCCGCATCAGCGCCATCAACGCCGACGCGACCGTCGACCGCGACCGCAAGGTCAATATCACCGGCACCGCGCGCGTCGGCGATCATCCGACCAAGTTCGACATCAAGGCAACCGCGCCGGCATCGCCGGGCGAACGGCCAACCGTTCCAGTGGATTTCGCCATCGACATGCCTGACGTGCTGAAGTCCCAGCTCACCGGCCACGCCGAGATGCGGCTCAACCGCGATGTGGTGATGATCAACGGCGTGAACGGCAGGCTCGGCGACGGCGCATTCAACGGCTGGGCTTCGGTCGACATCGCGAGCAAGCCTCTGGTCAAGGTCGACCTCGATTTCCAGCGGCTCGCGATGCCGCTGGCGAAATCGCCGCAGGGCACGGCCGGGCAGCCCTGGAGCGATGCGCCGATCAACGTGTCCGGGCTCAACTATGTCGACGCGCAGTTGCGGATCTCCGCGAACGAAGCCTTGATCGGCGATGCGCGCATCGCGCCGCTGGCGCTCGACGCCAAGCTCGCCGGCGGCGTGCTGAAGGCCGGCACCTCCAATCTCGGCGCCTATGGCGGCCAGGTCTCGGGCGAGGTGATCCTGGATGCGACCAGCGGCGCGCCGAGCTTTGCCATGCATTCCGATCTGGTCGGCGTGCGCGCGCTGCCGCTGCTCCAGGGCCTTGCCGAATTCGACCGCATCGACGGCAAGCTGCAGGCCAAGCTCGCCCTGCGCAGCGCAGGCAACAGTCAGCGCGCGCTGATGGCGAACATGCAGGGCACGGCCTTCGTCAATTTCCAGGACGGCGCCATCCGCGGCATCAACGTCGCGCAGATGATCCGCTCGCTGACGACGGGCATGCTGTCCGGCTGGCAGGCAAATCAGGACCCCGGCCAGGACCAGAGCACGGACCTGTCGCAGCTCTCGGCCTCCTTCCGCATCGACAAGGGCCAGGCGGTGACGACCGATCTCAACCTGATCGGGCCGCTGGTGCGCGTGACCGGCGCCGGCACCATCGCGCTCGACACCAAGATGATGGGCTTTCGCGTCGAGCCGAAGCTCGTGATGACGACCGAAGGCCAGGGCCGCACCTCCGAGCCGGTCGGCTTCGGTATTCCCGTGATGATCCAGGGCAGCTGGTCGCAGCCGCGGATCTATCCTGATATGGCCGGCATGCTGGACAATCCGGACGCCGCCTATGCCAAGCTGCGCGAGATGGGCAAGGGCCTGTTCGGCCCCGACGGCGCCGGGCTCGGCAACATCCTGGGCAGCCTCGGGCTGGGTGGCGCCACCGCGCCGGGCGGCGGCAATGCGCCCGGCAATGCCAATCCGCAAGCCCAGCAGCCGGGCCAGAACAATCTGCTCGGCGGCCCGCTGGGGGAGGCGATCGGCAATCTGATCCAGCAGGGGCTTTCCAGTGGCGCAGCAACCGGCCCCGGCCGCAGCCGCAGCGTGCCGGCAACGCCCTCCACGCCGGCGCCGCAGGCCTCGCCTGCCGCCCCCGCTCTGGAGGACCCGCCGCTGGCGCAGCAGGACAGTCAGCCAATGAACGACGTACTGCGGCAGCTCTTCAATCGCTGACCGAAGGACTGGCGTGCTGGACGTCACGGGCAGATCCTTGCATCGGCTTCGACCCCTGCGGCTTCCTCCGAGCGGGATGAGGCTGCGGCAATTTCCCCCTTCCATCGGCCCGAAAGTCCGCAGGGGGTAACCACGCCGGCCGGTCCGCCGGACCCGCCACGGCCCCATGGCCCAAATTGTGGTAGAACGGCCCGCAGCGCCGGCGTCGATGGCGGCGCGAGAGGATCGGGATGGCAGGAGCGAACGACAAGACACGATCTCTGCGCGGGGGCCTGTTCGCCAAATACGTCGTCTCCCTCGTCGGCCTCGTCGTGTTCGTCCTCGCCGTCAACGGGGCGATGGAGACCTGGATCTCCTACCGCGCCACAAGGACGCAGCTGACCGACGGGCTGGAGGACAAGGCCCAGGCAGCCGCCAGGCGGATCGAGCAGTCGATCTCCGAGCTCGATCGCCAGATCAGCTGGGTGACGCGGGCGAGCCAGGACACGCTGGAGAAGCGCCGCGCCGACTATGCCCAGCTGCTGCACCAGGTCTCCGACGTCAACCAGCTGTACCAGCTCAACGGCGACGGCCGCGAGGTGTTGCGCGTCTCCAGGCAATCGACCACGACCGGCGGCAACGCCGACCTCTCCCGCGACATGCGCTTCACCGACGCCGTCGCCCGCGGCGTCAGCTATGCGCCGGCCTGGTTCGCCGACCGGACGCCGCTGATGTCGATCTCGGTGGCGCATTCCGGCTTCAACGCCGGCGTCACCGTGGCCGAGATCGATCTCAGCTTCCTCTCCGACTTCCTGTCGGACGCCCAGGTCGGCAAGGCGGCCTTTGCCTATGTCGTCGATCCACGCGGGCGCGTGCTGGCGACGTCCTCGAAAGGGCCCGAAATCGGCAAGGACCTCTCCAGGCTGCCGCAGGTTGCGGCCGCGATCGCGCCCGGCCACGAGCCCGACACGTCCGGCACCGACTTCAATGGCCATGCGGTGATGAGCGCCGCGAGCATCGTGCCGAAGCTCGGCTGGAGCGTGCTGTTCGAGCAGCCGACGACGCAGGCCTTGATGCCGATCCGCGACCAGCTGGTGCGCATCGCGCTGCTGATCGGCATGGGCCTGATGGTCGCGATCCTGGCCGGTACGCTGCTGGCGCGCCGCATGATCATCCCTATCACGGCGCTGCGCGACGGCGCGCACAAGCTCGGCGAAGGCGATTTCAGCCACCGCATCGACGTGCACACCTCCGACGAGCTGGAGGACCTCGCCGGGCAGTTCAACCGCATGGCCGACCAGATCCAGGAGACCTATTCGCACCTGGAGACCAAGGTCGAGGAGCGCACCCGCGATCTCGCGCAGTCGATCCACGAGCTCAAGGTGCTGGAGGAGGTCGGCCGCGCGGTGGCCTCCTCGCTCGATCTCAACGCGGTGCTTGCGACCATCGCGGCCCGTGCGATCGAGATCACCCATGCCGACGCGGTGCTGATCTACGGCTTCGACGCCGAGGCGGGCCGCTTCAACCTGGTCGAGGCCAACGGCATCGACAAATCCGCCGACGGCGCGCATGTCACCATCGAGCAGGGCGAGAACATCCTGAGCGATGCCGCCGCCAGCGGCGAGCCGATCGCGCTTGCCGAGCTCGGCGATGCCGCGGAGCAGCCG
This sequence comes from Bradyrhizobium sp. USDA 241, assembly GCF_049739505.1. NCBI lineage: Bacteria > Pseudomonadati > Pseudomonadota > Alphaproteobacteria > Hyphomicrobiales > Nitrobacteraceae > Bradyrhizobium > Bradyrhizobium sp. USDA 241. The sequence goes on from NZ_JBMGPZ010000004.1 coordinate 991,388, forward strand.
CTGCGCGAGGTCGCGCTCGCGGCCGGCTTCAACTCGGTGCTGGTGGTGCCGCTGATCGACCAGCAGGGCACGCTGGGCTCGCTGGTGGTGCTGCGCCGCGCCGGCGGGCGAGTTCGCCGGCAGCGTGATCGGATTGATGCGCACCTTCGCCAACCAGGCCGTGCTGGCGATGCGCAATGCGCGGCTGTTCAGCGAGGTCGATCACAAGAGCCACGCGCTGGAGGCGGCGAACAAGACCGTGCGCGCCCAGGCCGACAAGCTGCGCGAGCAGACCGAGCAGCTCAAGGACTGGAACAAGTCGCTGGAGGCGCGCGTCAGGACCCAGCTCGGCGAGATCGAGCGCATCCGCAAGCTCGAGCGTTTCCTGGCGCCGCAGGTGGCGCAGCTGATCGCCTCCTCCGACAGCCCGGAAGGGCTGCTCACCAGCCAGCGCCGCGAGGTCACGGTCGTGTTCTGCGACCTGCGCGGCTTCACCGCGTTCACGGAAGCGACCGAGCCGGAAGAGGCGATGAACGTGCTGCGCGAATATCACGCAGCGCTCGGCCAGCTGATCTTCAAGTACGAGGGCACGCTCGACAAATATGCCGGCGACGGCGTGATGATCCTGTTCAACGCGCCGATCCAGTTCGAGGACCACACCAGGCGCGCGGTGAAGATGGCGGTGGAGATGCGCGACACCATCGGCCCCTTGACCGAGCGCTGGCGCAACCGCGGGCACAGCCTCGGCTTCGACATCGGCATCGCGCTCGGCTATGCCACGCTCGGCCAGGTCGGCTTCGAGCAGCGGCTGGAATATGCCGCGATCGGCAGCGTCACCAACCTCGCCTCCCGCCTCTGCGGCGAAGCCAGGCCCAACCAGATCGTGGTGAGCCGCCGCGTCTACGGCATGGTCGAGCCCTGGGTCGAGGCCCGCGCCCTCGACGATCTCCAGCTCAAGGGCTTCAATCACCCCGTGCTGGCGATGGAGATTTTGAGCTGGCGCGAGGAGGTGGAGAACGTGGTGGATGCCGCGGCGGTGCGGCGGCGCGGGTAGCCAAGACAAAAAAGTGCGAAAACAACCCCATGCACAGTAGACGGGGGTCAGAAAATCAATGGGTTAGCGGGGCCTTCACGCGGGTGCCGAAGCGTTTGACACATCGCGCGAAACACCGCCGGGATGGTAGCATCCCCCGAACCACATCGGTCCTCCCCGCGACCAACCCTCGCCTCGACGGCGAGGCCGAATCCGGATGGGAGACGACCCGTGGCATTTGCCCTGCCTTCGCGCGCTTATGATCTGCAGATGCTGGACCGCCCCGCCGACCGCGCGCGCGATCATGGCTGGGTCTATGGGGTGCCGCCGGGAATCACGAGCGAAGAGTGGCCGCTCGATCCCGTCACGGGCTATCCGCTGATGCACGGTTTCACGCTGCTGCTGCCGGAGGATTATCGCGTGCATGGCGAGGACATCGTCGCGGTGTCGTTCTTTGCCACGGCACCCGATCACAATGACGGCGGCGCGCCCGATGATCCCGAAGTCCGCGAAGCGGTGATGGCGCGCACATCCCATCCACGCCTGTCGCGCATGACCGACATCCTCGACTACGAATATGCCGCGCTGCTGCTGACGCGGGCCGAATACGAGGGCGCGTTCGCGACGCCGCCGGCACCGCTGGCTCTGGCGACGGCCGAGCGGCCGCGCTGGCTCGACGTCGGCGGCGCGAGCGCCTTCTTCGAGGCTGCGCCGCCTTACGCGAGGAAGATGTTCGCCGCTCCGCCGCGCGCGGATCTCAGCGAGAATCGCGCGATCGCCCTGACGCCGCGCGCGAACGACCCCAATGCCGGCAAGGGACCGCAGGACGAGCACGTCCGCGAAAATCCGCCGACCGGTTATCAGCCTTACTACTATTATGTCGGCGGCAGGCCGGGCCGCGACAATTTCCGCCTGCATGACTGGGCCAGGGACCACGCCCACAATCATCTCGGCGGCACCATGCGGCCCTGCCAGACCGTGCCGGAGATGAGTCCGTTCTACATCGAGTTCGAGGAATATCTCGGCGGCTGCAATTTCGGCGGCGGCAACGCGCAGCTCGACTTCAGGGATATGAAGTTCGACTGGGCGTGCGGGTGATCACGCCGAGCGTGCCGCTGCTCCTCAAGCTCAACCAGCAGGCGCCAGAAAAATCGATTTTCGATTTTCTGTTGACCGCGAGGGGCCGCCTTGCAATCATCCCGTGATGGGTCCGCTTCAGTTCGATATGTCCGGAAACCCCGGGGATGGTCCGCGCAGCCTGACGTCGGCGCTGCATGAGCGGTTGCGCGCCGACATCCTGGCAACGCGGCTGCTGCCGGGTCAGAAGCTGCATATCGCCGGCCTCGCCAAGACGTTTTCGGTGAGCCTTGCGGCGGTGCGCGAGGCTCTGTCCCGCCTCGTCGCCGACGGCCTCGTGCAGGCGTCGGACCAGCGCGGCTTCCGCGTGAGCCCGGTGTCGCTCGCCGATCTCGCCGACGTGACACAGACCCGGATCGACATCGAGGGTCTCGCGCTGCGCCGTTCGATCGAGCGGGGCGATGAGTCCTGGCTCGCGTCGGTGAAGTCGACCTGGGCGGATCTGAAGGCCGTCCCCTATCACTACCCCGATGATCCGACCGTGCATTACGAGGAATGGGTGATCCGTCACCGCATTTTCCATCGCGCGCTGGTCAACGCCTGCGGCTCGCCATGGCTGCTCGGCTTCCGCGACGTGCTGCACGAGCAAAGCGAGAGATATCGCCGTCTTTCGATCCGTCGCGAGCTCGGTGGCAAGCCGCGCGACGTCGAGGCCGAACACGAGGCGATCGTCGCTGCCGTGATGAAACGCGACGCGGATGCGGCAGTTCGCGCCTTGTCGAAGCATTTCGGCATCACCAAGGAATTCGTCGAGCTCGCCGCCTCGCGCATTGCGGAGGTGAGCCGCACGACCTGACGATCCCTAGAAATTCGACACAAAAAAAGAGAGACCGGGAGGAAACAATGAAGATCAATCGCCGTCACGCGTTCATGTCGCTCGTCGCCGCCGCAATTTTCGCCGGCCCCGCGAGCGCCGCCGACACCATTCGCGTCGGCCTGCCCACGAAAACATACTGGCCGACGACGATCGCCGAGACGGCCGTGCGGCAAAAGCTATTCGAGAAGGAAGGCATCAAGGCCGAGCTGACCATCTATCGCAGCGGTGCGGAAACGTTCGAAGGCATGGCCGCAGGCGCGGCCGACATCATCCTCGATCCGCCATCGCTGGTCTCCGCTGGGCGCAAGAAGGGCGTGATGTCGCGCATCGTCGCCAATGCCGCGATGGGCAATTTCGGCTGGCAGCTGATGGTGCCGACAAAATCGACGCTCGACGTCAAGGACCTCAACGGCAAGAAGGTGGCGATCACCGCGGCCGGCTCGGGCTCGGACCTGCTTGCGCTGTGGACCATTCAGGACAAGAAGATCGACTTCACGCGCGTCTCCGTCGGCGGCGGCGGCCTGGTGCCGAACCTGTTGGCCGGCAATGTCGAGGCCGCCGTGGTCTATTCGCCGCTGAGCTTCCAGATCTCGAAATCCGGCGAGGCCAAGACCATCCTCGACTACGCGACCGCGGTTCCGCCGAACCTCACCGCGGGCTGGATCGTGCTCGACAAATTCGCCGAGGCCAAGCCTCAGCTGGTGCAGAAGGCGGTGAATGCCCTCTACGGCGCGGTCGCGTTCATGCGCGCCAATCGCGACGTCACCGTCAAGCTGATCGCCGAGCTCTACGAAATGCCGCCGGAGATCGCCGCTCTCGAATACGACAACACGATCATGAAGCTCGAGACCAGCGGCGACATGGGCGCGGCCAATGTGAGCGCGGCGGTGCAGCTCTCGCTCGACCTCGCCAAGCTCGGCGGGCTCAAGGACATCGTGCCGGTCGAGGACGTGATCTCGACCAAGTTCAAGCCCGTCCCGACCAAGTAGTTGGCGATGCAGAGCACGCTTGCCATCAACCTGGCGCGGATCGCGATCATCGTCGCGATCCTGGCGCTGTGGGAGGTGCTGTCGCGCACCGGCATCGTCAATCCGCGCCTGCTGCCGTCGGCGTCCGACACCTTCGTGACGCTCGGCGATCTCCTGCAGCGCGCGGCCGTGCAGAAGGACCTGATGGTGACCGCGACCGAGGTGCTGGCCGCGTTCGCGCTGGCCGTGCCGTTCGGCGCGGTGATCGGCTTTCTGGTGGCGGAGAACCGCTACTTCGCCGATGTCGCCAAGCCGCTGCTGTTCTTCGCCTTCAGCATCCCGAAATCGATCTTCCTGCCGATGTTCATCCTCGTGTTCGGCGTCGGCTTTGCCCAGAAGGTCGGCTTCGGCTTCTTCTCGACGATCTTCATCGTGATCATGTCGACCACCACGGCGGTGGAGTCGGTCAAGGTCGAGCATCTGACGGTGGCGCGCTCCTATGGCGCCACGCCGATGCAGACGGCATTCCGCGTCTACCTGCCGAGCATGCTGCCGGTGCTGCTGGAGGCGCTCAGGATCTCCATGATCTTCAACCTCACCGGCGTGATCCTTGCCGAGATGTACGCCTCGCGCGACGGCATCGGCCACCAGATCGCGACCTGGGGCGAGAATTTCCAGATGAAGCAGCTCCTCGCCGGCGTCGTGATGGTCGCCGCGATCGCCATGACCTTCAACGAACTTGTCAGATGGGTGGAAACGCGATGCAGCCATTGGCGAACGTGACCCCGCTCAAGCCCGCCGCGCGCGCCGGCGCGATCGAGGTGAAGAATGTCGGCCAGGTGTTCAAGACCCGGTCGCAGGACGTCGTCGCGCTGGAGGACGTCTCGCTCGAGGTCAAGCCCGGCCGCTTCGTCGTGCTGGTCGGTCCGAGCGGCTGCGGCAAGTCGACCCTTCTGATGATGATGGCGGGGCTGCGCCAGCAGACCGCCGGCACCATCACGATCAGCGGTGCGCCGATCCTGGAGCCTGACCCCGACAGGGTCGGCGTGGTGTTCCAGGAGGCGAGCCTGTTTCCGTGGCTGACGGCGGAGGACAATGTCGAGTTTCCGCTGGCGTTGCGGGGTGTCCCCAAGGCCGAGCGGCGCGCCAAGGCGCAGGATGCGCTGAAGCTGGTCGGGCTCGAAGGCTTCGGCAAACGTCATCCGCACGAGCTGTCAGGCGGCATGAAGCAGCGCGTCTCGATCGCGCGCGGGCTGGTGCAGGACCCGCCGGTGCTGCTGATGGACGAGCCGTTCGCAGCGCTCGACGAACAGACGCGCATGACCATGGGCGATGAGCTGCTGCGAATCTGGGCCGCGACCGGCAAGACGGTCGTGTTCGTCACCCACAGCCTGACCGAAGCCGTCTATCTCGCCGACGAGGTGATCGTCATGTCGGCACGGCCCGGCCGCATCGTGGACCATCTCCAGGTCCAGCTGCCGCGGCCGCGCACCTACGAGATGCTGAGCGGCGATGCCTTCGGGAGCTTGCGGGACCGCATCTGGCGGCACATCCGCAAATCAGCGTGAGGCGGAGATGAGTGCCAGGATAAGCGCGAAGACGCTGCGACATCTGATCGTGATCGGCCTGATTGCGCTGTGGGAGCTGTTGCCGCGCGCCGGGCTGATCCCGGAACTATTCCTGCCGTCGCTGTCGTCCACGTTGATCGCGGGATGGACAGACGCGGGCGAATACGGTCATGCGCTTGCTGTCACCCTCTATGAGGTCGTGGTCTCCATGGCGTTCGCCTGCGGCGGCGGCATCCTGCTCGGCGCCATCGTCGGCAGCCTGCCGCGTCCGCGCGTGCTGATCATGCCGATGGTGTCGAGCCTCTATGCGGTGCCGCTCGTGATCCTCTATCCCGTCTTCACCGTGTGGCTCGGCATCGGCTCCGAATCCAAGATCGCATTCGCCTCGATCTACGGCTTCCTGCCGACGATGCTCGCCACTGCCGCCGGCATCCAGACCATCGATCCGCAACTCCTGCTCGCGGCCCGCAGCATGGGCGCGACGCTGAGCCAGCGGCTGGTCCGCGTCATCATCCCGGCAGCAATCCCGACGGTGCTGTCGGGTCTGCGCGTCGGCGGTGCGCTGGTCATCGTCGGCGTCGTCGTCTCGGAGATGCTGATCTCCTCGGCGGGCATCGGCTACCTGATCTCGCGCTACCGGACGATCCTCGACAGCCCGCACGTGTTCGCAGGCGTGCTGCTCGTGCTGTTTCTTGCGATCGGCTTCAACGCCGTGATCCGATGGATCGAGCGCAAGGCGGCGATCTGGCAGACCGGCACCCGCGCCGGTCAGGCCAACGACGACATCGCCTCTGGCGCGATGCAGCCGGCCACCTGAGGTACTCGCGTGTACGACTTGACCCTGACGTTCGACAACGGTCCCGACCCTGACGTGACGCCACGCGTGCTCGACATTCTCGGCGAGCGCGGGATCAAGTCCACCTTCTTCGTCATCGGCGAGAAGCTCGCCGATCCGGAGCGGCGCGGCCTTGCGGAGCGTGCGCACCGCGAAGGGCACTGGATCGGCAATCACACCTTTACGCACAGCATTCCGCTCGGCGAGCAATCCGGGCGCGATACCGCAGAGAACGAGATCGGACGCACGCAGGACGCGATTGGCGATCTCGCACATCCGCAGCGCTGGTTCCGGCCGTTCGGTGGCGGCGGCAATCTCGACAAGCGGCTGCTCAAGCCCTCCGTCGTCGACTATCTCGCGCGCAAAAAACACAGCTGCGTGCTCTGGAACTCCATTCCGCGCGACTGGGACGACCCCGACGGCTGGACCGAGCGCGCCCTCGACCAGTGCAGCCGGCAGCCCTGGACGCTGATGGTGCTGCACGATCTGCCGACCGGCGCCATGGACCATCTGGAGCGATTCCTCGACCGCGCCGAGTCCGCCGGCGCGCGCCTCCGCCAGGATTTCCCGCCGCAATGCGTTCCGATCCGCAGCGGCGACATCGTGCTTCCGATCAACGACTATGTTTCCTCCATCGAAGAGAGTGTTTGACCAATGAAAGTCGCAAGCTTCACGATCGCGGGCACTGCAAGCTATGGCATCGTCACCGACAAAGGCGTCATCGATGCGGGCAAGCGCCTGAAGTCCTATCCGACCTTGAAGGCGCTGCTTGCGAAGGGGGCGCTCGACGAGTTGAGAAAACTTGCCGGCGAGAATCCCGACTACGCGTTGCAGGACGTCGCGTTGCTGCCGACCATTCCCGATCCCGACAAGATCTTCTGCATCGGCGTCAATTACGCCACGCATCTGGCCGAGAGCGGCCATCCGACGCCGGCGCATCCGATGATCTTCACCCGCTTCGCCAACAGCCAGGTCGGCCACGGCCAGCCGATGATCCGGCCGCTGGAATCCGAACGTTTCGACTATGAGGGTGAAATGGCCGTCATCATCGGCAAGGCCGGCCGCCGCATCTCGCGTGAAGCTGCGCTCAGCCATGTCGCCGGCTATGCCTGCTACAATGACGGCAGCATCCGCGACTGGCAACGCCACACCTCGCAATTCGCGCCGGGCAAGAATTTTGCCGGCACCGGCGGCTTCGGGCCCTGGATGGTCACGACCGACGAGTTGACCGATATCGCAAAGCAGACGCTGATCACCCGGCTCAACGGCGTCGAGGTGCAGAAGGCACCGATCTCCGATCTCGTCTTCGACGTGCCGGCCCTGATCGCCTATTGCTCGACCTTCACCGAGTTGGTGCCCGGCGACGTGATCGTGACAGGCACGACCGGCGGCGTCGGCGCCTATCGCACGCCGCCCCTGTGGATGAAGGGCGGCGACGTCGTCGAAATCGAGATCTCCGGCATCGGCATCCTGCGCAATCCCGTCAAGGACGAGGGATCGGTCGCGGCAACGCGCGCGGCCTGAACAGTCGCGCTCAACAACGACAAGCCTCGACAACAAGAAGAAGGAGAACCCCATGCCCATCCCGACGCACATCCTGCCGACCACCGTGGTCGGCAGCTATCCGCAGCCGGAATGGCTGGTGAATCGCGCCATGCTGTCGAAGGTGGTGCCGCGCACACGCCTGCACGACATGTGGCGGTTGCCGCCCGAACACCTGGGAGAAGCCCAGGACGATGCCACCATCGTCGCGATCCGCGACATGGAGCGCGCCGGCATCGATATCGTGACCGACGGCGAAATCCGCCGCGAGAGTTACTCCAATCGCTTCGCCACCGCGCTCGACGGCATCGACGGGGACAATCCCGCGATGATCGTGGCGCGCACCGGCAACACCCAGACGCCGGTGCCGCGCGTCGTCGGTCCTGTGAGGCGCAAAGGCCCGGTCGAGCTGCATGACATGCAGTTCCTGCGCAAGAACACGGAACGCGCGGCGAAGATCACCCTTCCCGGCCCGTTCACGATGAGCCAGCAGGCCAAGAACGAGTACTACAAGTACGAGGAAGAGCTCGCGATGGCTCTCGCCGAGGCCGTCAATGCCGAGGCGCTCGATCTGCAAAAGGCCGGCGCCGACGTGATCCAGCTCGACGAGCCCTGGGTGCGCAACAATCCGGAGCTCGCCAAGCGCTATGCCGTCAAGGCGATCAATCGCGCGCTGCAAGGGATCACGGTGCCCACCGTGGTGCATCTCTGCTTTGGCTATGCTGCGGTCGTGCCGGGCTCGAACAAGCCGGCCGGCTATTCCTTCCTGGCCGAGCTCGACGACACCACCGCCGATCAGATCTCGATCGAGGCGGCGCAGCCGAAGCTCGACCTCGGCGTGCTCAAGGACCTGTCGTCGAAGAAGATCATGCTCGGCGTACTCGACCTCGCGGATCCCACGATCGAGAGCGTCGATACCGTCGCCGAACGCATCCGCAACGGGCTGAAATATGTCTCGCCGGATCGTCTCGTCCCGGCGCCGGATTGCGGCATGAAATACATGCCGCGTGCGACGGCGTTCGGGAAGCTGAAGGCCATGTGCGACGCAGCGGCGAAGGTTCGGCGGGAGGTCGGCTAACGACTTTGACGGGAGGAGTTGCGACTTCGGCGTCACGCCCCCCGCTTCGGCCCGAGCGCCTCGAACCCCGCCTTCTGCTCGTCGCTCAGATCCGCCTCGAAATCGTCGAGCGCATCGGTGACGTCGCCGACGGCTTGCAGCATCGTCTGCAGCCGCGCCTTCACGGGCGCGACGCGGGCTTGCGGTGTCGCGGCGGGCTCTGTCGGGCAGGCACTGAGCGTCTGCATGGTGCGCAGGGTGGTGTCCTGGAGCACCTCGAGGCGGGCGCGGGCCACCTCGTCGAGGCGAAGCGTGGAGGCAATGTCGTTTGCGGGCCATTGCTGCTGGACCAGCTGCTCGTATTGGCGCTGCGCCTTTTCGTCATAGCGGGGATCGTAGTCGGGCCGGCAGGCGGCCACCGCCTGCGCACCCCTGGCCGCATCCTTCTGCGAATCCTTTGGCTGATGTGATGCCAGTGCCGCGCGACGGTCGTTGGCCAGGGCATTGAGCCTGGCCCTCTGGTCATCATTGAGGAGGCCGGTGAATTTCGCCAGCGGCGCTTCGATCGCGTCAATCGCCTTGATCATGGCCTCGAGGCGCTCGCGCATCAGGCCGAGGCGCTCCGACGCAGTCGCGGGTGCCTGCTCCGGGCAGGCGGTGTGAATGGAGTCGCGCGCCGCATTCCAGGCGGATGCGAGCTCGTCGAGAGCGGTGCGCTGCAGCTCGTTCGGTGTCACGGCCGCGGCAATGCGGTCGACCGGCAGGCCGCCGGTGTCGCTGGCCTCGCAGAGCGTCTCCGCCGTCGGGACCCTTCGTCCACGCCGGCTTTGCGGCGCGGTGTAGGCGGCGAGCTCCGTCGCCGCATAGGGCGAGAAGATCGCGGCATAGATGTCGCCATAGCCATACAACGAGAGGCTGGTGGTGTCGCCGAACATGATCGCGGTGGTGAGATCGTCATGCGCGAACGGCCAGAACACCGGGCCGACCCAGCCGTAGCTGCCGTCGGGATGGCGCCACCAACCCTGCGGGCGTCGGCCGCCCTGCCAGCCCGATAGCGCAGCCTGCGCCGTGAGGGCCGCACGCAGGACGTAAGGATTGGATAGCTGGCCGCGCTCGGCCCCGCGCGGATCCTGCGCCCTCAGTGCAGCGGAACGGTATCGGCTGCCGCGCACGGCCATGCGGGAGTGGCGCAGGCGCGGCAGGCCGAGCATGTGGCCGACCGCGAAACGTGCAACGCCAAGCGGACCGCCGCGCAATCCGAACTGCGCTTCCGCCTTGTTGGGGAGCAACACCGCCGCAATCACGAGGGTCGCGCCGGCCAGAGCCAGTCCCATGCGTCCCGACATGATCGCCGACCTGGCCACCTCGGTCTCCTCCCAGCACCAAGCGCAATGCGTCGCAGCACAATGACGCGCGAGGGAACCGATTGTTCCGGAGAGACACAGGGCAAAGCGTCGCGGGCGACCGTGCGCTCTGTCCATAGACAGGCAATCTGCGGCCCAACGTTCAAGGCGCCCGCTTGGGCGGGGGTTGGGCGGGGAGAGGACGGAGCGTGCCCTCACTCCGCCTTTTGCGGCATCACGAAAGTCTGGCCGGGATAGATCAGATTGGGGTTGTTGATCTTGTCGCGGTTGGCCTTGAAGATCACCGCGTAACGGGCGCCGTCACCATAGGCGAGCCGGCTCAGAGCCCACAGACTGTCGCCACGAGCAATGACCCGGCTGCCGCCCGCCGGCGCCGGTGCGGTGGTGAGCGCGTCCGCCGGCGAGGCCGATGCGACCGCGGTAGCCGCCGGCGCACGCGCCAGGACCTTGGGCTTCGGCGCGCCGATCGGCCGCGCCGCCTGCCTGTCAGGCACTGAAGCCAGGCGCGGCGAGGCCGATGGCAGGGCGGCCACGACGTCCGGCTTGTCGTCGGGCTTCTCGGCCTGCTTCGGCTCCTGTCCCGCATCTTGCTTCGCGGCCGGTGCGGGCCGCGCGGGCGGCGGCGCCGCCGCGGCGATGGTCACCGGCATGGTCCGGCCGGACTCCGTCACCGTGCCGTCCGGTGCCTTGGCCCGGAGCGTCAATTCATAGGAACCGGAGGGAAACTGCGGCGGGGTCATGACGAACTGGCCCGAGGCGTCCGCGACGACGCTATCGAGCGGCTTGCCGTCGCGCAGCAGCTCGACCCTTGCACCCGGCGCGGCGCGGCCCGCGATCACCGCCGCCTCGCCGTGATCGTCGACGCGGGCGACGTCGAAACGAGGGCCGCTATCCGCAACCGCCGGCGGCGGCTTGACCGGCGCGAGATCGGCGAGCGCGGCCGTGACCTGGTTCTGCGTCTCGGCCAGCGCGCCCGCCTTCGGCCCGGAGGCCGGGGCTGGCGGCGAGCCGCCGGCGAGCTTTGGCTGTTCCGGCTTGAGCTCGGCCTTAGCCTCAGCTTTGGGTTCGGGCTTGGCCCCCGGCTTGACGGCGACGGCGGTCTCCGTCCCGGACGGCAACAGGCGGCGCAGCTCGGTCGGGCCGATCACCAGTGCGGTGCCGGCCAGCGCGAGCAGACAGAGGGCAATGAGGGCCTTGGACGCGGTAATCATCTGAAAAGGACCTTGGGTGGCAAATCAGCCGAGGCCGGCAAAGTGCGCCGATTTGGCTGCGGCAGCAAGACGGTCGATGGGATGATAAGCCTCCGTCCCAGCGCCCGGGATGAACCGGCGCCACCCCGCCGGCGTCCAATCGTCCGAGGCCGCAGCGCGGCATTTCTTCAAGGAATTTTCCCGTGGCCGTATTTCGCCGTCCCGCCCGATGGCTGGCGCTGGTCCTGACGATGGCCGCTTCACCCGCACTCGCTGCCTCCGGCCCGCCGCCCGGCTTCACCCTCTCCGACAACACGGATCTCGCCTTCACCTCGCCCGACGGCGCCACCAGGATCGAGCAGTACGTGAAGGAGAGCGAGGAATCCGACGTCAGGTGGCAGGTCTGGGCTCGGCACGGCGAAGAGATGACCGAGCTGAAGCCGGAGCAGACCTATCCGGCGGGCTTCCGTTTCACCGACGACTCGCAATGGCTGGTGCGGATGCAGAAGACCGGCTCCGGCGAGCAGGACCTCTATCTCTACCATGTCAAGAAGGGAGCCGTCGTGAGTGCGACCAGGAAGTCGCTGAGCGATCTCGCCTGGGCCTATTTCCACAGCCGGTCCGACACGAAGAGGATGAAGCTCGACTACCACATCTCGGCCAATCTCGTGAAAGGCACGGAGGATGGCTATCGCCGGCTCGGCGTCCGCTGGCCCAACAACCGCTATCTCGTGATCTCGCTGTCGGGCGAGATGGACAAGCATCCGAAGAACGTTGCCGTGAAGGGCCTCGCCGACTGGCGCTGCCGCTATGATCTCGAGACCGGCACTTTCGATGTGCCGTCGATATTCGCCAGGGCGAATGCGGAAGCGCTGCGATGGGAGATCAGGCGGTGAGGCTTCATCGTGGACGCGAGGCCGCCATGCCCGGGCTTGTCTCCCGGCGCAGGCGGTGGCGGCCTAACACATCGGCGTCATTCACGCCCCCGCGGTGACCGTCCAGAACGCGCGCCATCCGCGGCGACCGAGCACAGCCACACGCCTCCAGGACAGGCGGGACAGGCCGGCCACTAGCGAAGCGCGGGCGAGGAGGAGGTGGACGACGACGTCAATCACGGCCGCCTCGCGTGCGGCTGGACCGCGATCGCGCCGATGCGCGCAAGGACATGCGCGGCCGTCATGGCCGCGCCTCCAGGATCATGTTGAAGGGCGAGGCGGCAGGCTTGCCGATCTGCGAGAAGCCGCCTTGCCGCAACACCTGCGCGATGCGCTTCTCGCCGGCCTGCGCCCCCAGCCCCAGACCGACGTCCTGGCTCAGCGACGTCGGAAGGCAGATGTGGGTGGAGCCGGCGTAATAGACTCGCCCGACCGGATTGAGATTGTCAGCCAGGCTGTCCCCCGCCGCCGGTTCGACCAGCATCAGCGTGCCGTCGTTCTTCATCGCTGAACGAATGTGGCGGGCGGCGCCGACGGGATCGCCCATGTCGTGCAGCGCATCGAACATCGTCACGAGATCGAAGCCGGATCCGGCGAAATCCTGGGCCTTGGCGACCTCGTATCGCAGATTGCGCGCGCCGGAGATCTCGGCCCGTGCGCAGTCGATCGAGGCCTCGTCGTAGTCGATGCCGATGAAGTCCGAGTTCGGGAATGCTTCGGCCATCAGTCTTGTCGAAAAGCCATGGCCGCAACCGACGTCTGCGACCTTGGCGCCTCGCTCCAGCTTCTCGACGACGCCGTCGAGCGCAGGCAACCATTCGGCGATCAGATGCGCGCGATAGCCGGGCCGGAAGAAGCGGTCGACGCCGCAGGACATGCAATTGCAATGATCGCTCCAGCGCAGGCCCTTGCCGGTCTTGAACGCCTCGGCCAATCGCGGCTCGTCGTGATAGACCGCCGGCAGCAGGCTGAAGCCGCCAACCATCGCGACTGGACTGTTTTCATCCGCGAATACGGCCTTCTGCTCCGGTGTCATGCTGAACGTGTCGTTCGTCGCATCAAAGCTCACGAAGCCGGAAGCCGCCTGTGCGGACAGCCATTCGCGAACGTAGCGTTCGTGAGTCCCCGTTCGCAGAATAGTCAGTTTCGAGCCAATCGAGCCAGAGGCTGCAGAATGTCACGTGGACGTGTACGCGTGAGTATTCCCGTGTTCGCCGAATGCGATCCGTCGATCATCTACGGCGTATTCGACACGCTGTGGGGCGCGGGACGGATGTGGGACGGCGTCAAGGGCGGCACGCCGGAAGGCCTGTTCGAACCGCGGCTGGTGGGCGCCGAACCTGGCCCGATCACGCTGATCACCGGGGTCAGCATCCTGCCGCAGGACTTGGCCGATCACGTTGAATCGACCGACATCGTGTTCGTGCCGAATGTCATCGTCACCACGGAGACGGGCACCGCCGTGCTCGATCGCCGGCTCATCGCATGGATCAGGCGGATGCACGAAGCGGGCGCGCAGCTGTACGGATCCTGCGGCGGGTCCCTCGTGCTCGCCGAAGCCGGCCTGCTCGACGGATACGAGGCGACCACGCACTGGGTTTACGAGCCGGTGTTTCGAAAGCATTTCCCCAAGGTCAAGCTCCGCATGGAGCGCGTCCTGGTGCAGAACGGGCCCGGCCACAATCTCGTCTGCGGGGGCGGTGCATCATCCTGGCAGGATCTCGCGCTGCTGATCGTCGCGAAATACGGCGGTACGGAAGAGGCAATTCGCATCTCGAAGCTCTTTCTCTACCAGTGGCACCGCGAAGGACAATTGCCGTTCGCCTCGATGGTGCAGAACGTGGATCACGGCGACGGCGTGATCAGGAAGTGCCAGGACTACATCGCGCAGAACTACCAGCGGCAGGACCTCATTGCGGAGCTGGTGCATCACTCCGGATTGCCGAAGCGCTCGTTCGATCGCCGCTTCCGGGCAGCGACCGGTTATTCGCCGCTCGCGTATGTGCAGACGCTGCGTATCGAGGAAGCCAAGCAACTGCTTGAGACGACGGAAACGGGCATCGAGGACATCTGCCGCGAGGTCGGCTACGAGGACGTGGCGTCCTTCCGCCGCTTGTTTCGAAAGCAGGCCGGCGTGTCACCGAAGGATTACCGGCGCAAGTTTCAGCTTCCCGACTACGTGACGGGATCGCGGCCCCCGGCCTCCGGCGCATCGGTCAGGCCGCGGCGGGCTGCCGGCTGACGACAACAGGGATCACGGTGGCGGCAGGCAGTCGTGGCGGGCTGCCCTCCGCATTCGTCCGCTCAGGGTCTCGCCGAAACAGGATCAAACCCGCGACCTCGGCAAGCTCACATCGATCGTCGGGCCGCCCGCACTTCGGCAAATTCGGCGTCGGGGTGGCTGACGATGGTGGCGACCATGATGCCGCTGATGATCAGCGACCAGGCGGTGTTCCAATAGATCCAAAACACAGGCCAGCCTCCGTTTCCATCTCTCGCCCGCCAAGCGAGGCTAACGGCGTGGCGATGCCGCCGTTCCCTGGCGCGGCGACCGTCCAACAGCATGCGGGCGGACGAGGCGCTATTTTGGTTTGGTCGGTGGCGGCGCGCGATCGGTTTGGCCGGTGTGGCGCTTTGCCACGACGTCCTCGTCGCGCTCGCCCTCGCGCGGGCGTGGTGGAGGCTTGGGCTGGCCGGCTTGACCGCCATGCTTGCCGCCCATGTCGGGCTTACCTTCGAGATCGTTTTCACGGGGCATGGCGGTTCAATGCGTTCGCACGGCATTGGTTCGCAGCGGCATCGGCTCTTTTCGACCTGTGAACGGGCTCATGGGAGCGTCGCTTTGCAATGCACTGGCCGCACCGCAGCGGTGCGTTGGCTAACCCGGCGCCACCGATACGAATTCGGCATCGATCGATCCCGATTGGGATTTGGTGCGGCGGCGCGCCTGCCGCTATCCTCGCCGGCAAAACGACAATGCCGCGATCCGGCTTTAGGAGGAGCCCATGCCGAAACCGAGGCCGAGACCGCGCCGAGGATCCGCATCCAGAGCATCACGCGCTGCGATCGCCACCACCCTGTTCGTTTCCCTCATTCTCGTTTCCGGAGCCCGTGCTGGCATGGCCGAGACCTTCGCCTATGTCGGCAACGCCGACAGCAACGATATCAGCGTGTTCGAGATGACCGAGCGCGGCGAGATGACGCTCGTGCAGACGGCCCCCTTCAAAGGCGTCGAAAAGCCCGGCTCCTCGACGCCGCTCGCGATCACGCCCGACCACCGCGTGCTGATCGCCGGAATCCGCTCGCAGCCATACCTCGCGGTGAGCTTTGCGATCGATCCCAGGACGGGCCGGCTCAGCCATCTCGGCAACGGACCGCTCGCGGACAGCATGGCCAACATCGCCATCGACCGCAGCGGCAAGTTCCTGTTCAGCGCCTCCTATGGCGGCAGCAAGGTCGCGCTGAATCCGATTCTTGCCGACGGCGTCGTCGGCGAGCCCAAGCAGGTGATTCCGACCGGGCTGAACGCCCACGCCTTCCTGCCCTCGCCCGACAACCGCTTCGTGTTCGCGACCAATCTCGGCTCCGACCAGGTCCTGAGCTTCGCGTTCGACGCCGCGACCGGTACGCTCGCGCCGGGCGATCCGCCGGCGCACAAAGTGCCGGAAAAATCCGGGCCGCGGCACTTCGTGTTTCATCCGGGCGGCAAGTTCGTCTATCTCCTGCACGAGCTGAACGGCGATGTCGCGGTATTCACCTATGACGCCAGGAGCGGCGCGTGGAACGAGATCCAGCGCACCACCACGCTGCCGGAAGGGTTCAATGCCAAAGCGTCCGACAAGAAGCCTTGGGCCGCCGACATCCACATCACTCCGGACGGCCGCTTCCTCTACGCCTCCGAGCGCACCACCAGCACGCTCACCGCCTACAGGGTCGATGGATCAAGCGGCAAGCTGACCACGGTCGGCAGCGTCCCGACGGAAAAGCAGCCGCGCGCCTTCCACATCGATCCCTCCGGGCGCTACCTCGCGGCTGTCGGCGAGCTCTCGGACGGCATGACGGTCTATGCCATCGACCAGAGCAGCGGTGCGCTGACCAGGCTGAAATCCTACCCCACTGGCAAGAAGCCGAACTGGGTCGAGTTCCTGAGCTTGCCGTGAGGGCCGCCGACCTACGTAAACATCCGTAATTTCGCAAGGTCCGGCTTGGCGGCATATCTCAGGCCATGGATCGACAGATTGTCTTCAAATGCCCTCAGACTGGCTTGAACGTGCAGCATCGGCTTACCGATGAGCCCTCCGATCGCACACACGTGTCCGTGTCATGCCCGGCCTGCACGCGGCTACATCTGATCGAGCGGGCCACCGGCAAGTTGCTGGGTGATCGACGCGGCTGACGGTTAACGCGGTGCCGTAACCTGCGCCGTGACGTCTTCGACGTGGTGCAGCAGGAAGACCAGATGGCCCGCCGTGTCATGGAGCGGCGAGTTGATCGGCTGCCAATGACGCTCCACGAAGGTGCCTCCGGGATCCCGGATGTCGTAGCGCTGGATCGCCATGGCATGGGCCCGCCCCGTCTCGCCGACGATCCGCAAGCTGCTGTAGAGATTGCTGACGCCATCGGCGAGCGGATCGTCGGGATTGTCGGGAAATATCTCGAACAGGGACCGGCCGACGACGTCGGCCCGGCTGATGAAGGTCGCCGCCGCATAGGCGTCGTTGATGTCGACGATCGACAGGCCCGGCCCGGGGTCGAGCAGCATATAGGGATGCGGCGAGCCATCGAACTCAGGCTGGAATTGCCGCCGGATCGTTGCGGCGTCGATGTGCTGCCGCCGGCGCTGTTCGAGCGGCGTCGTATCGGCACCGGACGCAGCCGAGTTCAGCAACGCCAACTGGCGCTTCGCCGATGCCAGCAGCGCGCGCACGGTACTCTGGACCGTCGGGTCGCTCGTCTCATTGAGCAGCCGCTCGAAATGGACGATATTCTGCTCGCATACGAACTGCTGCATCCCGTCTCGACCACGAGTTGTACGGCAGCGACGCCGCATCGTTCCTGATCCTAATTCCATACAGGTGGGTCTGGCAGATGAGAAGACCGTGATCGGCCGCACCCGGGGCCCGGACGGCCACGGTAACCGCGCCCCAGAGGCGCGAACCTGTTCTCCAATCCCGCGACCAATCAAAGACTTGCCGCGACGGCCTGCGGCGCGGCATCCTGTTTCGGGACGACGCGGCCATAGTGCGGGCGGCGGCCATCTGCTATCGATTGGAGACATAGTCCCTGTGGAATTTCCGATGCGTCATTTGCCCCGTGCCGTTGGTCGAAGCCTGTGTCCCGCAGCCGTCGCCGGCCTGCTCGTCTTCAGCCCCTGTCCGGCCGGAGCCGCCGATGACGACGCGCCCAAGGGGCCGGCGGTCACGGTGCTGAAGGTCGCGAAATCCTGCTTCTCCGATATCGTCGAGGCGACCGGCACGATCGTCGCGCGCGAGCAAACCTCGGTGCGGCCCGAGCGTCCCGGCCTGAAGGTCACGGAGGTGCTGGCGGAAGCGGGCGATACCACCACCGCCGGCCAGGTGCTGGCACGGCTGGCGCTGCCCGAAGGCGGCACGCTTCAGGTCACCGCACCGGTGGCGGGCGTGATCGCAACTTCGACTGCCCAGATCGGCAACTTCGCCTCGGCCAAGGGCGAGGCGCTGTTCACGATCGTGGCGCGCAGCGAATACGATCTCGTCGGCCTCGTGGCCACCACCGATGTGCGCAAGCTCGCGGCCAATCAGCCGGCGACGGTGTGGATCGCAGGCGCCGACGACATCAGCGGCAAGGTGCGCCGCATCGGCGCGACCGTCGAGCCGAACATCCAGCAGGGGATGGTCTATATCGGCATCTCTTCGCAGAAGCGTCTGCTCCTGAACGCGAGCGGGCGCGCGCTGATCAAGACCGGACAGAGCTGCAACGTCGCGGTGCCGCTGACCGCCGTGCAGTATTCATCCGCGGGCACCGTGGTGCAGGTGATCCGCCGCAACCGCGTCGAGACCAAGCGTGTCGAGGTCGGCTTGATGTCGGGCGGCAACATCGAGGTCCGCGACGGCCTCAATGAAGGCGATGTCGTCGTCGCCCGCGCCGGCGCATTGCTGCGCGAAGGCGATCCGGTGCGCCCGGTGATGGCCGCGGAAGCGGCGAAGTAACAAGTGGAGAAGCGGGATGCTTCACCCTCCCCTGGAGGGGCAGGGCTATCGCATATGACTTTCGGACGGGCCTGAGCAAGCGCCTCGTCCTTCGAGACGACCGCTTTGCGGTCTCCTCAGGATGAGGCTAAGTGGCATCGGTGCCCGTTGAAACTGCTGCCGCACACTCCGCCCTCATCCTGAGGGCCTGCCGGAGGCAGGCGTCTCGAAGGATGGCCGCAGGCGAGTTTCCCGCCGCGTTTCCTCACATGCGATAGCCCTGCCCCTCCAGGGAAGGGTGAGAAGACTAGCCGCCGGCTTCGCCGAACTGGACGTCTTCGAGCAGCGAGGAGGAAACGGTCGGGACCTGGTCGCCTTCGCTGGCGCGGGAGATGGCGAGGCGGGTCTTGTTGAAGACGCTCTCGGCGCTGCCCTGCTTGCTGAGGTTGTTGAGGAACTCGCTGACCAGCACGCTGTGCTCGCCCTTGCCGTCGTCGACGACCTTGCCGGGCGAAGCGGAAGTGAGGATCAGCGCATTGTCCGACGCACTGATCGGCGCGAGGCCGTGGCTATAGGAGCGGAAGCGGCGCTCGTAAGGGTTACGGCGGGAGGCATCGACCACGACGAGCTTGGCCTTGGCGCCCTGCTCCTTCATCATCTCGAGCACGCCCTCGATGGAGACACCATGGCGGCGGACGTCGCTTTCCTTCCAGATCACGGCATCGACCGGCAGCATGTAGCTCTCGCGGCCGGCCTGCACGCCGAAGCCGCCGAAGAACAGCATGACGACGCTGTCGTGCTTGATCCGGGACTTCAGGCGGTTGACGGCGCGGACCATGTCGTCCTTGGTCGCGTCTTCCACCATGTCGACGTCGAAGCCGTTCTTGCGCAGCGACGAGGACAGCGCACGGGCGTCGTTGATCGACTGCGTCAGCGGCGCGCCGGCGTCGGGATAGTGTCCGTTGCCGATGACCAGAGCCAGGCGCGAGGTCTGGCCGATCGAACCGGTGATCTGGTCGGTCGAGACGGCCTTGGCGGCGTCGATCGCCCGCATGTTGAGAGCAGCATGGGCGCCGATCACCAGCGACACCGTGCCGATGAGGGCTGCGGCGAAGGCGATCGTGCGTCTGGAAAGGTCGAGCTGCTTTACATTCATCTCGGTTCGTTTCCTGTGCCAAAGACCAGCCACGCGCGCGCACACTGTTTGAGTAGCGCGATAGCGTCTTTAGGTTTGAGGGATTGGCCGGGGGAGTGCCCCCGAATTGCGCGCAATTTGCGGCGCCGCACCAAACAATCCCTTAACCGCATATAGGCGCTCGGGCAATAGATTGCTCGAAATTTGATATAAGTATCTGAATACGTTGGTTAATTCTCCGAGCCAGACTGCTCCATTTTGGACTCTCCCGTAGCATTCCGGAGGCCGGTCATGCAGGCCTCGTGCCGGCTTTTTCTGTGACGTCTATCACATTTGTTTTTCCTGCGAATCCGGGTAGCCTTTTCAAAGACTTGCAGGGGGTGGTGTGCGGACGGCTGCGCGCTCGCCGGCCCCGGACAAGCCCCCCGCGACCAGGTATTTCATGAGCTTTCATTATTTTGCCGGCGCCGCCTGCCGGGCGCTGACGGCGCGGAAGGACGGCCCCTCGCTTTACGACGTCTGCGATCCCGTATTGTCCGACACGGCCAGCGGCGATCTGCATCTGGCCAAATTCTACAAGACCGCACTCGGCAATCCCGCGCTGCGGATCCTGCTCCGCCGCGCCGGCCTGCCCGAGCTGCGCGACGAGGCCAGGCTGACCCGGCTGCGCGAGGCACTCGTCCACGCCCGCGACGAGGTCGAGCCCGACTGGGCGGCGGTCGGGCAGCCGATCGCCGATCTCGTCGACAGCATCGCGCTCGACCATCCCAAGCCCCCGCCGACGCCGTTCACCGCCGCCATGCCGCAGAGCGCGCAGATCGACGGCGCGATCCGCGACTGCGCGCAGCATCTGCTCGGATCGTACCGCCGAAACGGTTTCCTGCCGACCTATGCCGCCTTCAACCTGATCGGCGATCCCGATTTCCGCGGACGCGAGCTGATCATGGCGCTCACGGGGCTGAACGCGCGCGGCTACAAGAACTCCTCGCTGCTGTTCAACCTCGCCCGCGTCTTCATCGCGCGCTCGCACGCGCGCGCCGTGGTCAATCCGCCCTGGAAAGGCATTGCCGAACCGATGTGGGAGCCGGTGCAGATCCGCCACCGCTCGGCCTATTACGATGCGTTCTTCATCGAGGCGCTGCTGAGCTACGTCGAGACCGGGCTCGCCTCGGTCGCCGACAAGATCGCGGCGGAGCGCGCCATCGCCGACATGGTCGATTTCTGCGTCAACATCAGCCGCGAGGAGGTCGAGGGCATCGACGGCGCGCGCTTCAACGTCGTCACCGCACTCGCGCCGGCGCCGCATCCGCGCTTCTCCCGCTTCTTCGCCCAGATCAAGCAGGATCTCGGTTTCGGCATCTACGTGCCGGATTGCGACACCACGGCGTGCTCGATCTCCGCGGCCACGCAGGCCGGCTGCACCGATCCCATCATCGACCAGCCATTGCTGGATTTCTACGCCGGCTATCAGGTGCGCGCCGGCGTCAACGCGCCGCGCGTGACCGTGCCGCTCAACGACAATATCGACTATGAGGGCGGGGTTGCGACCTGGATCGACAATCTCGACGGCGAGCGCCCTTACGGCAACGATCTCGATCCGACGCTCAATCTCGACATTCTCGAGGTCAGCTTCCGTAATCTTGCGCGCTGGAAGATTCTGGAGACGCCGGCGCGGCTCGCCACCGTGCATCGCATCATCGGCTTTCAGAAGCGGTTGGCGGCCAGCGGCGCCTTCGCCAATCCGCGCTCGCATATCTATTACCTGCCGGAGCTCTACAGCGCCTATTTCGGCCGCTGCTATGCCGCCTTCCTGGCACTGCCGCTGGCGGCGCAGGCCGCGATCGATCCCGAAGGCGATTTCGATTTCATCCGCCACCGCGTGCTGTCCTACGTCAAGGGCGAGCTGATGGCGGCCGAGATGAACGTGTTCGACGCCGCGCTCGCGCTGATCGCGCTCGGCCATCTCGGCGCCGACCCGCGAGCCTTTGCGCCGGCCTTGAACGTCATCATCGCAAGCCTGGGCGAAGGCGGCCGCCGCGGCCCGTTCCGCGCCTATGAATGGAACAAGATGAAGACGCCGACGCGGATTCTGGTCGGCGGACCGGAGGTGACATCGGCGTTCGTGCTGATGGGACTGGCGGTGGCGAAGCGGGCGATGGCGCGGGGGTGATGCTTCATCTTACCCTCCCCTGGAGGGGGAGGGTAAGAGAGAGCCACAATGACAGGAAGTTGAAAGCAGTCGTCAGGCATATGCTGGCCCGGAGGCCAAAAGCCGACCACAATCGCGGGCTCTATCGAGATTTTCCTCACACGCGGACCGGCATGTTGCGAAAGATCCTGATTGCGCTGTCACTGTTCGCCCCGTCGCTCGCCCAGGCTGCCGACATCACCGGCATCGCAAAAGTGCGCGCGGGCGACGCCGTCGTGATCGGGAACACGCGGATCCGGCTCGGCGGCATCGACGCGCCCGCGGTCGACCAGCTCTGCCTCAACACCAAGACCGAGCGCTGGACCTGCGGCGTTGCCGCCCGCGACGAGCTTGCCAAATACGCCGAGGGCAAGAGCTGGGCCTGCCACACGAGGTCGATCGACCGGCGCGGCCGCACCGTGGCGCGCTGCGAGGTTGGCGGCGAGGACATCCAGAAATGGCTGGTGCGCAACGGCTGGGCACTGGCCTACACCCGCATGTCCCACGACTATGAGGCGGATGAGAAGGCCGCGCGCGAGGCCAAGGCCGGGATGTGGCAGGGCGCCTTCATCGCGCCCTGGGACTGGCGCGTGCGCAACAAGAAGACGACCATCCTGGGCGCCACCAGGCCGCCCGACGGCGCGCATGCGGTGCTGCTCGCCTCTGCCTCGGGGCCGGTCGCGCCCTCGCCGGACTGCACCATCAAGGGCAACGTGAACAGCGCCGGCGAGTGCATCTATCACCAGCCGACCAGCCGCTGGTACACCCAGATCAGGATGAAGATCAGCAAGGGCACTCGCTGGTTCTGCTCGGTTGAGGAAGCCGAAGCGGCCGGTTGCCGGGAGACGAAGCGATAACCCAGCCCTGCATTTTACGTGCTTTTCTCGAGACCCGGCGGCGCGTAAAAGCATGAATCAGCGACCTATCAGCCTGTTCTCAACCAACAAGGACCAACAGCAATGACCGTTCGCGCGGGCCGGGAGTTTCTGGCCATCCCCGGGCCCACCACGATGCCCGACGAGGTGCTGCGGGCGATGCATCGTCCGGCGATCGACATCTACTCCAAGGAGATGCTCGATCTGACCGAGAGCCTGCTCAGCGACATCTCGAAGCTGTTTGCGACCAAGGGCAAGTCCTACATCTACATCGCCAACGGTCACGGCGCCTGGGAAGCGGCGCTGAGCAACGTGCTGTCGCGCGGCGACAAGGTGCTGGTGCTGGAGAGCGGGCGCTTTGCGATCGGCTGGGGCAATGCGGCGGCGCTGATGGGCGCCGAGGTCGAGGTGCTCAAGGGCGACTGGCGCCGCGCGGTGCGGCCGCACGAGGTCGAGGAGCGCCTGCGCCGCGACAAGGAGCACACGATCAAGGCGGTCGTCGTCGTCCAGGTCGACACCGCCTCGGGCGTGCAGAACGACATCGAGGCGATCGGCAAGGCGATCAAGGCGAGCGGTCATCCCGCGCTGTACATGGTCGACACTGTCGCCTCGCTCGGCTGCATGCCGTTCGAGATGGACAAGTGGGGCATCGACGTCGCGATGTCCGGTTCGCAGAAGGGCCTGATGACGCCGCCCGGCCTTGGCTTCGTCGCCGCCAATGCGCGCGCGCTCGAGGTGCACAAGAAGGCCAATATGTCGACGCCCTATTGGAGCTGGAGCGAGCGCGAGGGCACCGAGAATTATCGTAAATATGCCGGCACCGCGCCGGTGCATCTGTTGTTCGCGCTGCGCCGGGCGATCGACCTGCTGCACGAGGAAGGCCTGGAGAACGCCTTCCGCCGCCACAGCCTGCTCGCCGAAGCCGCGCGCCGCGCGGTCGCCGTATGGTCGGAGGGCCAGGTGCTCGGCTTCAACGTGGCCGAAGCGAGCGAGCGGTCCAACACCGTGACCACCGTGACCATGAGCAACGGCCACGACCCGGCCGTGCTGCAACGCTATTGCAAGGAGAAGTGCGGCGTCGTGCTCGGCACCGGAATCGGCGACCTCTCGGGACAGGCCTTCCGCATCGCCCATATGGGCCACGTGAATGCGCCGATGCTGCTCGGCACGCTCGGGGTGATCGAGATCGGCCTGAACGCGCTGAAGATTCCGCACGGCAAGGGCGGGCTCGAGGCGGCGGTTTCGTATCTCGGCGAAGAGGTGGCGGCATAGGCGGAGCCACAAACTCCGCCGTCGTCTCTGCGAACGCAGGGACCCATACCGCGCGATATCGTGATAAGGCGCGGAGCCAGTACCAAAGGCCTTTTCGCTACGTGTCTTCGCCAAACTCCTTCCTGGGGTTATGGGTCCCTGCGTTCGCAGGGACGACAGGTGAATTTGCGGCCGTCACTTCGGCACTCGGTAAGCCTCGACCTGCGCCTTCAGCTCATCCAGCGAAGCGAGCGGCGCCTTCGGATCGAGGCGGTACTCCCCGCTCGCCAGCCACTTCAACACCATGGCGTCCACCACCGGCGAATGGTGGATGACGTCGCTGTAATTATCGAGATCGTGCGTCACCGCCTTGATCGCGCGGAAATCATGCAGGCGCACGTTGGGAAACTGCGTCAGGCGCCGCGCGACATGCGCCGTCAGTTCGGTGACGATCTTCAGCGTCTCGGGCGAGGCATCGCGCATGGCGACGAACTGCAGGATCGAATAGGGCGGGAAGTAGATGTCGAAGGTCACGCCGGGATGTCGCGTGATCAGGCCGACGGCGTCGTGCTCGAAATGCCCGGCCATGGCGTCGTAACCATAGCCCTCGCCGAGGAAGCGGCGGCGAACGGGATCGGTGATGTAGGCGAAGGCGGCAAGCGTCCTGGTCGCGTTGTAGCCGCGCGCGACATCGAAATCTCGCGGCAGCGCGTAGATGTCATCGACATCGGACAGCGCGAACTTGACCGGCAGAAACGGCGCCGCCCGGATCAGCGGCTCCCGCAGCGGCAGCATCGACCGCGCCAGCGCGAACAGGGATTCCTTCGCCATCGCCGCGCTGAACAGATAGGACGCGATGCCCTTGGCCGTTCCGCGATAGAGGTCGACGGAGAGATAGGGATCTGTCTCGATGTCGGCGGCATCGACGAAGATGAAGTCGTCCATCTCCCAGATCACCCGTCTTGCGCCGCGGTCGATCGCCTGCGCCAGCACGAAGGCCTGCTGGCGCGAATTGGAGCCGGTCATCGCCAGCTTGAGCGAATGGACGCCGAGCGCGCGATCGATCTCGCTCTGGCGGAAATGGATCGCGAGCGATGTGCCCATGAAGGCGGTGTCGAACGACTGGCTGCGGATCAGCCCGGCATTCTGCACGCGCGTGTCGTCGGAATAGAAGGCCGCCATGAGGCGCGAGGGGCGAAACAGTTGCAGGGGATCGACGACGAAGGTCAGCGCAGCCGCGTCCAGCGCGCACACGACGCTCGCGAGGAGAAGACGTCTCACATTGGCGAACGGTGCGCGCATCAGAACCGGAAATAGATGAATTCGCTGTGGCTCTGGATGCCCAGAATGCCGAACGCGAGCACCAGCGATGCGCCATAGAGGAACAACGGTCGTATCCGCCCTGCCAGCAAGGCCTCGCCGACCCTGCGGTTGCCGTGATCGTAACCCATGATCGCCTGGGTGTTCGGGGTCAGCCACACCAGCGCCGCGTAGACCGACACCAGCATCAGCGCCGCAATCTCCTCGCGGCCAAGGACGATATCGGCGGGATCGGCCATGGCGCGGAGGAGCCGTAGCGCCCATGCGACGCTCTCGGCGCGGAAGAACACCCAGGCGACGACGACGGCAAGAAACGTCAGAACCGCTCCGACGATGCGGGCCGGGCGCGCCAGCGACGACGGGATATCCGGCACCAGCGCGTTGAAGGCATGATTGAGACAGAGATAGGCGCCGTGCAGCATGCCCCACACCACGAACGTCCAGGCCGCGCCGTGCCAGAGCCCGCCGAGCAGCATCGTGATCATCAGGTTCGCATAGCGCAGCACGCGACCTCTGCGGTTGCCGCCGAGCGGGATGTAGAGATAGTCGCGCAGGAACTGCGACAGCGTCATGTGCCAGCGCCGCCAGAACTCGACAATGCTGGCCGCCTTGTAGGGCGAGTTGAAATTGACCGGCAGGAAGATGCCGAACATTAGCGAGATGCCGATCGCCATGTCGGAATAGCCGGAGAAGTCGAAATAGAGCTGGAAGGTGTAGGCGAGCGCGCCAAGCCAGGCTTGGTCGAAGCTCGGCGAGCGCGTCTCGAAGGCGAGCGCGACCAGCGGCTGGATGCCGTCGGCAAGGCAGGTCTTCTTGAACAGGCCGATGGCGAAGATGATGATTCCGCACAGGATCAGATGCGCGTCCGGGTGCTTCGATTCCTCTCGCTCGACCTGCGGGATCATGTCCTTGTGGTGGAGGATCGGTCCCGCAATCAGATGCGGGAAATAGTACCCACTTTTCTTGGAACGTGAGTCGTGATTCAAGGTCGGGATGATACCCGAAGCAAGAGAAGTCCACCTTTCGAGGAAAGATCGCAAGGTGCTTGAGGCGTGCTGTCGCTCACCGGTGACGTTGCAGCGCGATTTGAAGCGGGCGCGGATAGTTCTGTTGGCGGCGGATGGGCGCAGCACCCGGTCGATCGCCAAGGAAGTTGGGGTCCAGCCGCGGATTGTCAGCCTTTGGCGGCATCGCTATGCCGACCATGGCCTTGAAGGGCTGCAAGACAAGCCGCGGCCTGGCAAGCAGCCGATCTATACGAAGACGACCGACAAGCGGATTCTGAAGCTGCTGGATAAGCCGCCACCGCAAGGGTTTGCGCGCTGGACCGGCCCCCTGCTGGCCGAGGCGCTGGGCGATGTCGATGTCCAATATGTCTGGCGGTTCCTGCGCAGCCACAAGATTGACCTGGTGGCTCGCAAGTCCTGGTGCGAGAGCAACGACCCGAACTTTACGGCCAAAGCCGCCGATGTTGTCGGCCTCTATGTCGCGCCGCCGGCGAAGGCCATTGTGCTGTGCGTGGACGAGAAGCCCTCGATCCAGGCTTTGGAGCGAGCGCAGGGTTATCTGAAGTTGCCCAATGGCCGCGCCTTAACCGGCCAAAGCCACGATTACAAGCGGCATGGCACCACAACATTGTTTGCGGCGCTCGAAGTCGCCACCGGAAAGATCATCGCGACCCATTCAAAACGCCGGCGCCGCGTCGAGTTTCTCGATTTCATGAACAGCGTCACCGCGACTTTTCCAGAACCGCAAGCTTCACGTCATCCTCGACAACCTCAACACCCATAAAAAGAACGAGGACTGGCTCAAGGCCCACCCCAACGTGCAATTTCATTTCACGCCGACAAGTGCGTCATGGCTCAATCAGGTCGAAGTATGGTTTTCCATCTTGCAGGGGCAGTCGCTCAGCGGCACCTCCTTCACGAGCCTCAAGCAGCTTCAGGAACACATCGATGCCTACGTCAACGCATACAACGACAGAGCCGAGCCCTTCGTCTGGACCAAGAAAAAGGTCCGTCAACGCCGTTTCAAAGGCCGCCGTATCACTCAGCTCTGATTCCGGGTAATAGGTCACGAACAGCGTGTAATGCGGCAGCGCATAGGCCGCGACCTGCCCGCGATAGGCATCGACCAGGAACGCGATCTGGGTGAACGTGTAGAAGGAGATGCCGACTGGCAGCAGGATGTGGACCGCAACATGCGTGCCGAGCAGCGCGTTGATGTTCTCAGCGGCAAAGCCGGCATATTTGAAGATGCCGAGCACGAGGAGATCGCCGATGACGCCAAAAGCGAGCGCTGCGCGGCGCTGTGACGCCTTGAGCTCCGCCACGATGAGGAGGTGGCCGACGCCGTAGTTGAACGCGATCGATACCAGCAACAGGGCCAGGAACTGCCAGCTGCCAATCGCATAGAAGGTGATCGAAGCCAGTGCCAGCCAGATCACCGGGGCCAGATTGCTGCGCCGGCCGAGCCAGAAGTAGCCGGCCAGCACGACCGGCAGGAACAGCAGGATGAAGGGATAGGAATTGAACAGCATCTGGCTGGACCGGCGGCGGGGATATCGTCCCTAAAGCATACAAGGGCCCGGTCAACAACCCGGCGGCCTGGCGCAGTCCTTCGCCCGCCGCGCTGGCAATTCGCAGAATCGGGACGATATAAGGGAACGCGGCGAGCCGCTTTCTCCCCCTCTCCCCGCTTGCGGGGGGAGCAGCGACGTCGGACACGAATGAGGATCGAGTGACACAAGCCAAGACGCCTTCGCAGCCCCCCGTCGCCCCGCGCCGGCCGCATTCCTTCACGCGGCACGGCATCACCGTGACCGACGACTATGCCTGGCTGAAAGACGCGAAATGGCAGGAGGTGCTGCGTAACCCTGCGGTGCTCGACCTCGATATCCGCAAATATCTGGACGAAGAGAACGCCTACACCGAGAGCCTGCTCGGCCACACCGCGGGCCTGCAGAAGACGCTGGTGCGCGAGATGCGCGGGCGGATCAAGGAGGACGATTCGAGCGTGCCGTCGCCCGACGGTCCCTTCGCCTATTTCCGCCGGTTTCGCGAGGGCGGGCAGCACGAGCTGTTCGGCCGCATGCCGCGCGATGGCGGCGAGGGCCAGATCGTGCTCGACGGCGACGCGCTCGCCAGGGACCACAAATATTTCAAGTTCGGCGGCAGCCGGCACTCCCACGATCACAGGCTGCAGGCCTGGAGCGCGGACACCAAGGGCTCCGAGTATTTTTCCGTCCGCGTGCGCGACTGGGCGACTGGGGCGGATCTCGACGATCTCGTCGAGGAGACCGATGGCGGCGTGGTCTGGGCCGCGGACTGCAAGAGCTTCTTCTATGTGAAGCTCGACGACAATCACCGTCCGATGCAGGTCTGGCGCCACAGGCTCGGCACCAGGCAGGCCGATGACACGCTGGTCTACGAAGAGCAGGATGCCGGCTGGTTCACCCATCTGCACGAGAGCACCAGCGGCCGCTTCTGCGTGATCGCAGGCGGCGACCACGAGACAAGCGAGCAGCGGCTGATCGATCTCGCCAACCCCGAGGCGCCGCCGCGCCTGGTCGCGGCGCGCGAGGAGGGCGTGCAATATTCACTCGCCGACCGCGGCGACGAGCTGTTCATCCTCACCAATGCCGACGACGCCATCGACTTCAAGATCGTGACCGCGCCGCTTGGCTCGCCCGAGCGCAAGAACTGGCGCGACCTGATCCCGTATCGCCCAGGCATCTACATCATCGACCTCGATCTCTATGCCGGCCATCTGGTGCGGCTGGAGCGCGCCAACGCGCTGCCGTCGATCGTGATCCGCGACCTCGCGACGAAGGAAGAGCACGCCATTGCCTTCGACGAGGCCGCCTATTCGCTCGACACGATGGGCTCCTACGAGTTCGAGACGACGAATCTGCGCTTTGCCTATTCCTCGATGACGACGCCGTCGGAAGTCTATGACTACGACATGGCCCGGCGCACGCGCACCCTGCGCAAGCGCCAGGAGATTCCGTCCGGCCACGATGCCGCCAATTACGTCACCACGCGCATCATGGCGAAGGCGCATGACGGCGCCGAGGTACCGGTCTCGATCCTGCATCGCCGCGGGCTGAAGCTGGACGGCGCGGCGCCGCTGCTGCTCTACGGCTACGGCTCCTACGGCATGGCGATGCCGGCCTCGTTCAACGCCAACCGCCTGTCGCTGGTCGATCGCGGCTTTGTTTACGCCATCGCCCATATCCGCGGGGGCGCCGACAAGGGCTGGGGCTGGTATCTCGACGGCAAGCGAGAGAAGAAGACGAACTCGTTCGACGATTTCGCCGCCAGCGCCCGGGCGCTGATCGATGCGAAATACACCAGCGCAAAGCGCATCGTCGGCCATGGCGGCTCGGCCGGCGGCATGCTGATGGGCGCGGTCGCCAATCGCGCCGGCGAATTATTCGCCGGCATCGTGGCCGAGGTGCCGTTCGTCGACGTGCTCAACACCATGCTCGACGACACGCTGCCGCTGACGCCGCCGGAATGGCCGGAATGGGGCAACCCGATCGAGAGCGAGACGGATTTTCGCACCATCCTGTCCTATTCGCCTTACGACAACGTCGCGGCGAAGGACTATCCGGCGATCCTGGCGATGGGCGGCCTGACCGACCCGCGCGTCACCTATTGGGAGCCCGCCAAATGGATCGCGCGCCTGCGCGCCACCATGACGGGCGGCGGCCCGGTCCTGCTCCGCACCAACATGGGCGCCGGCCACGGCGGCGCGTCGGGACGATTCGACCGGCTTGACGAGGTCGCGATCGTCTATGCGTTCGCGCTGTGGGCGGCCGGAATGGCGGAGGCCGGGGTGTAGCGACACCCACGGCTGTCGTCCCTGCGAAGGCAGGGACCCATACCGCGTGATTTATCGAGGGAGTGCGAGAGCAGTACCGGCGAAGAACTGTTACTGCTGGTCATCGCCAAACCACGCCCTGGGGCTATGGGTCCCGGATCTGCGCTTCGCTTGTCCGGGACGACATCGGAGAATGTCGTGCATTCTTCGGGCCGCACTACCTCCCGTTCTTCTTCCGCCATTCCGCGAAATCGATCAGCGTCTGCGGGTCGGTGGCGGGATAGAGGCCGAAGACGCCGCGGCCCTTGCCGACTTCCTCGGTGACGAAGTCCTCGAACGCGGTCATTTCGAACGTCTCGCTCGCAATCTCGTCCGCGAGATGCGCCGGGATCACGATGACACCGTCGGCATCGCCCAGGATGACGTCGCCGGGAAATACCGGGGCATCGCCGCAGCCGATCGGGACGTTGATCTCGATCGCCTGGTGCAGCGTGAGGTTGGTCGGCGCCGAGGGGCGGTGATGGAAGGCGGGGAAGCCGAGTTTTGCAATTTCAGCGGAATCGCGAAAGCCGCCGTCGGTGACGACGCCGGCGATGCCCCGTTTCATCAATCGCGTCACCAGGATCGCGCCTGCCGATGCCGCGCGCGCGTCCTTGCGGCTGTCCATCACCAGCACAGCGCCCGGAGGGCAATCTTCCACGGCCTTGCGCTGCGGATGCGAACGGTCCTTGAAGACGTCGATCGTGTTGAGATCCTCGCGCGCCGGCATGTAGCGCAGCGTGAAGGCTTCGCCGACCATGGTCGGCTGATCGGGACTTAGGGGATGCACATCCTGGATCATCTGGATGCGCAGGCCGCGCTTGAACAGGGCGGTGGCGACCGTGGCAGTGGAGACGGATTTGAGCTTGTTGCGGGTGGCTTCGGAAAGTTTTGTCATGTCGTTCTCTCTCGTGGCGTCATTCCGGGGCGCGCGTAGCGCGAGCCCGGAATCCATCGGGCGGTATGTACTGCTGCAAGATGGATTCCGGGCTCATCGCTTCGCGATGCCCCGGAATGACGGGACATCAGTAAATCGACGGCTCGCCGATCGGCGCGCCGAAATCGGTCTCGAGGAAATCGAAGTCGCAGCCGTCATTGGCCTGCTTGATGTGCCTGGTGAACATCCAGCCATAGCCGCGCTCGAAGCGGGGCTCGGGCTGCTTCCAGGCGGCGCGGCGCTTTGCGAGCTCGGCCTCGGAGACGTCGAGATTGATGGTGCGCGCGGCGACGTCGAGCGTGATGCGGTCGCCGTTCCGCACCAGCGCCAGCGGACCGCCGATGTAGGATTCCGGCGAAACATGAAGGATGCAGGCGCCATAGCTGGTGCCGCTCATGCGCGCATCCGAGATGCGCACCATGTCGCGCACGCCCTGCTTCACAAGCTTGGTCGGAATCGGCAGCATGCCCCATTCCGGCATGCCCGGCCCGCCCTGCGGCCCCGCATTGCGCAGGATCAGGATGTAGTCCTCGGTGACATCAAGATTGGGATCGTCGACCGCCTTCTTCATCGAGGCATAGTCGTCGAACACCAGCGCCGGTCCCGTATGTTTGAGGAAGCGCGGCGCGCAGGCGCTCGGCTTGATGACGCAGCCGTCGGGCGCGAGATTGCCCTTGAGCACGGCGAGCGCGCCTTCCTTGTAGATGGGATTGTCGATGGAGCGGATCACGTCGGCATTGTGGACCTCGGCGCCCTCGATGTTCTCGCCCAGCGTCTTGCCGGTGACGGTGATGCAGTCGAGATGCAGATGCGGCTTGATCTGGCCCATCAACGCTGGCAGCCCGCCGGCATAGAAGAAGTCCTCCGTCAGATAGGTATCGCCGCTTGGACGGACGTTGGCGATGACGGGCACCTTGCGGCTCGCGGTCTCGAAATCGTCCAGGCCGATGTCCTGGCCGGCACGGCGGGCCTGAGCGATGAGATGGATGATCGCATTGGTGGAGCAGCCCATCGCCATGGCGACCGCGATCGCGTTCTCGAAGGCTTTGCGGGTCTGGATCAGCTTCGGCGTCAGGTCCTCCCACACCATTTCGACGATGCGGCGGCCGCATTCGGAGGCCATGCGGATGTGGTTGGCGTCCGCTGCGGGAATCGAAGAGGCGCCCGGCAACGTCATGCCGATCGCCTCCGCGATCGCGGTCATGGTCGAGGCCGTGCCCATGGTCATGCAGGTGCCGTAGCTGCGGGCGATGCCGGCCTCGATGTCGAGCCAGTCCTTGTCGGAGATTTTTCCGGCGCGGCGCTCGTCCCAATATTTCCAGCCGTCCGAGCCGGAGCCGAGCGTCTTGCCCTTCCAATTGCCGCGCAGCATGGGACCTGCCGGCAGATAGATCGCCGGGATGTTCATCGAGGTCGCCCCCAGCAGCAGCGCCGGCGTGGTCTTGTCGCAGCCGCCCATCAGCACCACGCCGTCGACGGGATGGCTGCGCAGCAATTCCTCGGCGTCCATCGCCAGCAGATTGCGGTAGAGCATCGTGGTCGGCTTCAGCAGCGATTCCGACAGCGACAGCGCCGGCAGCTCCAGCGGCAGGCCGCCGGCCATCAGGATACCGCGCTTGACGTCGTCGACACGCGACTTGAAGTGCATGTGACAGGGCTGCGCGTCCGACCAGGTGTTGAGGATCGCGATGATCGGGCGGTCCTTCCACTCCTCGGGGGCATAGCCCATCTGCATGGCGCGGGAGCGGTGGCCGAACGAGCGCAGATCGTCGGGCGCGAACCAACGCGCGCTGCGAAGCTGGTCGGGCGACTTCTTCTTGTTGGTCATTTTATTCCTTGTCCGTCCGAAGGATTGGCCCTGCTCTTCTCACAGGCCCTCCATGCCCGGCAAGGCGCTGGGCGGGCAGAGGGCGAACCTCTGCTATGCACTCAGGCGGGCATACGGACGGTGCGGCGCAATAAATCGGCGGACTCAGGCCGGAGGAGCTCCGAAGTGCTTGCCGGCAGACGAGAATCCGCGCAACAATTTCATGTTTTTGATGGCTTTGATTATGGTCGCCGGGGACTTCCCCACTGACCCGGAGGATTTCAGACGTGGCCAACATCCTGATCGTGGGGGACGATCCGGCCTTGGAGATCACCATCCGGCTGCTGGAACGCGGTGGTCCTCACGTGACGGCCGCCGGCGATGGTTGCAGATGACCAGGACACCTCCTCTGCTCCGGGCCGGAACAGGCACGATACGGCAAGCCCGGCGAAAACCCCCATGAGACTGGCAACGACGCTGGCAACGCGGCTGGCCATCGCGATGATCCTGCTGGTGGCGGTGACCGTGGCCGCAGTCGGGTGGTTGGGCTATCGCAACACCACACAGGCCGTCATTCCGCGGGTCCTGGAACGGGTTGAAGCCCAGTCACGCCTGCTCGCGACCAATCTCGAATCCTACGTTGCCGGCGTGCGCGGCGATATGGTCGGCTACCGCGCCGCAGCGGCAATCAACGGCCTCATCCGCGCTCACACCGGTGGAGGAACCGACCCCATCGATGGCGTCTCGGAGCAAACCTGGCGCGAGCGTATCGCGACGCGGCTCGCGGCCGAGATCGACGCCAAGCCCATCTATGGGCAGTTCCGGATCATCGGTGTCGACAACAACCAGCGCGAACTGGTCCGCGTCGACCGCTCCGGACCGGGCGGAACGGCACGGATCGCCCCGGACGGCGAGCTGGAGCGCAAGGGCGACCGAACCTACTTCAAGGAAACCATGCGGCTCGGGCCCGGCGAGGTTTTACGTGTCCCCGTCGATCTCGCCACCCGCCACGGCGGAACCACGGCCGCTCACGCTCCGACTTTGCGGGTCGCGATGCCTTTGTTTGCATCCGACGGCAAGCCGTTCGGCCTCATCGTCGCCAATGTCGACATGCGTCCGGCACTCGAGCGCGTCCGCTCCATCATGACCTCGGGAGGGGAGATCTACGTCGTGAATTCGCGCGGCGATTATCTCATCCATCCCGATCGCACGCGGGAATTCGGCGCATTGCACGACCGTGCCAACGACTGGCGCAAGGATTTTCCATATTTCGCCGCCTTGGCCGGCACGCTTGAAGTATCCACGCGGCTCATACCGGATGGATCCGGCCGGCCGAGCGGCGCGGCCATCGCGCCGGCGCTGCTCGCGGGCCAGGAATGGGTCGCAATCATCGAGACGATTCCGGCGCCTGTGTTCGGCCTCGTGCCCGGAGCCATCCAGAGAACCTCCTTGCTCGTCGGCGTGCTGGCCGTCCTCGCAGCGGCCTCGCTCGCAGTGCTGCTGGCGCGTTCGCTGACACGCCCGATCGGGCGCCTCACCGCGGCGGTGCAGGCCATCGGCAGCGGACGTCCAGCGGAGATTCCCGTCGACGCCGGCGGCGAGACCGGCGTGCTGGCGCGGGCCTTTGCCCGGATGGTCGAGGAGACGCGTGCGAAAACGGCCGCTCTGGAGCGCGAGATCGAGGAGCATCGCCGTACCGAGGCTGCGCGAAGCCATCACGCGGCGCGCGAGAGGCTGTTCAGCGCCGCGGTGGAATCGTCCGACGATGCGATCGTGATGCAGACGCTCGACGCGGTCATCACGGGCTGGAATCCGGCCGCCGAACGTCTTTACGGCTACTCGGCGGATGAGGCGATCGGCAAGTCCACGTCGATCATCGTCCCGCCCGACCGTCGCGCGCACGGCAAGGACTATCTGCAGCGGATCGCGCGGGGCGAGCCGATCGAACGGTTCGAGACCGTGCGCCTGCGCAAGGACG
Source organism: Bradyrhizobium sp. USDA 241 (assembly GCF_049739505.1). Taxonomy (NCBI): domain Bacteria; kingdom Pseudomonadati; phylum Pseudomonadota; class Alphaproteobacteria; order Hyphomicrobiales; family Nitrobacteraceae; genus Bradyrhizobium; species Bradyrhizobium sp. USDA 241. The sequence goes on from NZ_JBMGPZ010000004.1 coordinate 1,026,334, forward strand.
GCACGCCGGTCGAAATTTCGCTCAGCCTCTCGCCGATCAGGGGGCCATCCGGCCAGATCGTCGGCGTCTCCGGGAGCGCGAGCAGCCTGACCGAGGCGCGGCGCGCCGAGCGGGTGCTGCAGCACCAGCTCGAGGAGCGGCGACAGATCTTCGAGACATCGCAGGACCTGATCATGATCATGGATGCGCGGGGCCATATCGCGCAGATCAGCCCGAGCACTGAGGCCATTCTCGGCTACCGGCCCGACGAGATGATCGGCCGCAGCGGCGCCGATTTCATTCATCCCGATCATCTCGAGACGTCGCGCGCCGAGATGCGCGCCTTGCGGCGCGGGGAGCGTCCAAAACTCGCCGACACCCGCTGCTTCCACAAGAACGGCCACGAGGTCTGGCTGTCCTGGCTCGGTAACTGGTCCGAGCCGGCGCATCGCTTCTTCTTTGTCGGACGCGACATGACCGAAGCGCGGCTCGCGCAAGAATCGCTCCGCGAGAGCGAGCGGCTTGCCCGCAACATCGTCGAGACCTCGCTCGACGCTTTCGTCCAGACCGACGAGACCGGCAGCATCCTGAACTGGAACTCGCGGGCCGAACAGCTGTTCGGCTGGCGCCGCGACGAGGTGCTCGGCAAGAGCACCATCGATCTGATCGTCGCCGAGAGCGAGCGCGAGAGCGTCAGGGCGGGGCTGAAGCGTTTCCTCGCGGACGAGAACGTCACGACGCTGAACCGCCGCCGCGAGCTCATGTGCCGCCGCCGCGACGGCAGGGAATTCATGGCCGAGCTGAGCGTCACCGCCCTGAAGCGCCGCGAGGGCCTGTTGTTCAACGTCTTCTACCGCGACCTCACCGACAAGATCGCCGCTGAGGAGCGCATCCGTCACGCCGAGAAGATGGAGGCTGTCGGCCAACTGACCGGCGGCGTCGCGCATGACTTCAACAACATTCTGACCGTCATCACCGGGACGATCGAGATTCTCGCGGAAGCGGTCGAGAAGGAGCCGCAACTCGCGGCCATCACCAGGATGATCGACGAGGCTGCGGCGCGCGGCGCCGAGCTGACCCAGCACCTGCTCGCCTTCGCACGCAAGCAGCCGCTGCAACCGCCCGAGATCGACGTCAATTCGCTGGTCATCGACACCGCGAAATTGCTGCGGCCGACGCTGGGCGAGCAGATCCAGATCGAATCGGTGTTCGAGGACGAGAACTGCGTCGCGATCGTCGATCCCAACCAGCTCACCACCGCGATCCTCAACCTCGCGCTCAATGCTCGTGACGCCATGCCCGGAGGCGGCAAGCTGATCCTGGAGACGGGCGCCGCCTATCTCGACGAAGCCTATGCCAGCGCCAACGATGTGCCGCCGGGGCATTACGTGCTGATCGCCGTGAGCGACACCGGCACCGGCATCCCCGCAGGCATGCTGACCAGGGTGTTCGACCCGTTCTTCACCTCGAAGGGACCTGGCAAGGGCACCGGCCTCGGGCTTTCGATGGTCTACGGCTTCATCAAGCAGTCCGCAGGTCACATCAAGATCTACAGCGAGGAGGGCCACGGCACCACGATCAAGATGTACCTGCCGCCCGGCAAGACGCCGGCAGCGGCTGGCGAAGGCGTGACGCCGGCGACGATCGAGGGCGGACACGAGACGATCCTCGTGGTCGAGGACGACCGGCTGGTGCGGGACTACGTGCTGGCGCAACTGCATTCGCTGGGTTACGTCACCTTGCAGGCTGCGAACGCCGCGGAGGCGCTCGCGATCGTCGCCAGCGGAAAGCCGTTTGACCTTCTGTTCACCGACGTCATCATGCCCGGCAAGATGAACGGACGGCAACTTGCCGACGAACTGATGAAGACGCGCCCGGATCTCAAGGTGGTCTACACGTCAGGCTATACCGAGAACGCGATCATCCATCACGGCCGGCTGGATTCGGGTGTTCTCCTGCTGGCAAAGCCCTATCGCAAATCGGACCTGGCGCGGATCATCCGCAAGGCGCTGAGCGCTTGAGGCGCGTCTGGTGTCCCGGACGAGACGCAGCGTGCCAGAAGCGCGTTCACGCGCGTCTTCGTCGCGCTATGGCAGCGACGCAGAGCCGCGACCCAGAACTGTCCGCGGTGAAGTTGGAAAGATGGGCCCCGGCTCCGCAGCACATCATTGCATGATGCGCTGCGTCCGGGGCACGAGACCGTTCTACGACGCGCGCTGGGCCGCAGTCATCACGATGCGGATCAGATCGGCGGCATTGCGTGCGCCGAGCTTCTTCATGATGTTGGCGCGATGGTCCTCGATCGTGCGCGGGCTGATGCCGAGCGTGCGTCCGGCTTCCTTGTTGGATGCACCGGAGGCGAACTGCTCCAGCACCTCGCGCTCCCTGCGCGTCAACGGCTCGCGTCCGGGGAAATGCAGCGAGCCGAACTTCGGCGCTGCATTCTGCGCCTGCCTGCGCGCATAGGCGCCGATCGCCTCATCGAGCCGGCCGACGATCTCGCTGCCGCGGAACGGCTTCTCGATGAAGTCGAGGGCGCCGCTCTTGATCGCGCCGACCGCCATCGCGATGTCGCCCTGACCGGAGATCATGAAGATCGGCGCCGGATAGTCCTCGCCCTGCAACTCCTTCAGGATGTCGAGACCCGACTTTCCGGGAATATGCACGTCGAGCAGAATCGCAGCCGGTGTGCGGCTTCGCGCGACCGAGAGCAGTGCGGCACCGTCCGCAAAACAGATCACGTCATAGCCCGCCGCCTTCAACACCATCGACAAGGTGTCGCGAACGGCAGGGTCGTCGTCCACCACGAAGATTTCACCGCGAGAGCTTTGTTCGGCCATGTGCCACATCCGGCTGGCATGAAGGACTCGCGTCCGCGCCAACCCTTATGGCGCTCGGCGCGGATTCGGCCCACCCGTATTTGTACGGGACATGGACTTAACGCACAAGTAGCGGCAGGGTGCCTAATTGCGGGACACGGAGATTATCCATGCTAAATTTCGCCGGCACGGCCCCGCTTGTCGCGACGTCTGCAACTGACAGCCGCCAGTTGATCGCAGCCGATCTTCGCTCTCTGATCGTGCGCATCGACATCAGTCTGCGCCTGATCGACGCAGTCATGGCGGAAGAAGACGCGGCAGGGCACGTGAGCGCTGTCGCGGGTTCCAATGAGATTTTCGTGCTCGACGACGTCACGCCCCGTTACGCCGCCGCGGGCGCCGCGCTCATTGCCTGCCGGGCGGGGCTCGACCGCGCCCTGCAGCAATTGTCGGAATCCGGCAAGCCGGCCTGAGCCGCAATCAGCGCGGCGGAGCCGCCGCAGCCGCTTGCATGGCAGCTCCGCGCGTTCCAGCGCGATGCGATCAGGATGAATCCTCACCGCGCTTTAGGTTGTTGTTTAAGCATGATCTTTTCGGAACCGCTGCGCACTTTTCCGGATCATGCTTTAGGCGCGGTGCCGTTCCACGATCGCGTCGTTGGCGACACCACCCCAGGTGTGGATCGCAGGCAGGCCCATCGCGATCTTGCCGAGATTGGCGAGGCTGATGCGCAGGGCCGCGAGATCCAACGGCTTCGGCAGGCTCTGCAGCTCGATCCCGACGGAGCGGGCGAAGCTGCGGGCGGCGCTGCGGCGTTTGCCGTCCATGCCGCTGATGACGATCACGGAGCCCGCAAATTTCGCGCTCGCCATCTCGCGCAGCACGTCGATGCCGTCGCCATCCTCCAGCACGAGGTCGAGCGTCACGCAATCAAAGCGCGCGGCGCGGAGCTTCTCGATCGCGTCCGTCACCGATGGCGCCACGGTGACTTCGTGGCCGGCCTGCTTGGCGGCGACCGCGATCAGGTGGCGCTGCGTGGCGTCGTCGTCGACCACCAGGAGCTGAAGCGCACGCCGCTCGGCGACATCCGGCAGGTTTGACGAGACGGGGGAAAGAGAACTTCTGGGCATTTCCGTATCCTGAGATTGAGACCCTCAATGGATACACGGCTCGCGCTTAGGCGATGTAAAGCCGCTGCGGCCAATTGATCGGAATGTGTTCAGCAAATGTGAAGCAAGGCGCCGGAAGGAATGGCGGCGCTGCGGCCAGATCACGCCGCGGCGTCGTGGCCGCCGGCCGCACCGCGCTTCTTCCTGTTCTTGCCGCGCAGGAACTGGATGTCCATTTCGGCGCCGTTGACGCGGACCAGCTCGCAGCGGCGGTAGGCGAGGCCCGTTGACGACAGCAGCAGGAAGAACTCTTTCAGATTCAATCCCTGGATCGAGCCCTCCACCGTGAGGATGGCGTCGGTGTCGGAGATTGCGTTGAGCTTGCAGTCCCGCCGCCAGGTGCCGTCGATGGCCATGATGCAGACATCATAGCCGCGGCTGAACGTCACGCGCTCCGCGCCCTTGCCATCGTCGGCCATGTTATTGCCCCGCCATCGCCGCCGCCATGCGCGGCGCCGCTGCGGCGAGAACCGGCTTGGCTGCTGCCGTACGCGGATCGTTCGGCTTGTAGAGGCCGCGCCGCTCCGGAATCGGTCTGAACGTATCGGTCAGTCCGACCACGGTCTCGGCGGCGCCCAGCACCAGGAAGCCGTCCGGCTCGATCTGGCGCGCCAGCCGGTTGAAGATGTTGATCTTGGTGTCCTGGTCGAAATAGATCAGCACGTTGCGACAGAAGATGACGTCGAAGGTGCCGAGCTGGGCAAAGTCGTGCAGCAGGTTGAGCTGGCGATGCTGGATCATCGCCCGCAATTCGGGATTAATCTGCCAGGTCTCGCCGGTCTGCTTGAAATATTTGACCAGCATCTGGATCGGCAGGCCGCGCTGCACCTCGAACTGGCTGTAGACGCCGGCCCTCGCCTTCTCCAACACCTCCTGCGACAGGTCGGTCGCGATAATCTCGATGCGCCAGCCGGTGAGGGCCGCGCCCATCTCCTTCAGGCACATCGCCAGCGAATAGGGCTCCTGCCCGGTCGAGCCGGCGGCGCACCAGATCCGCACGCTGCGGCGGTTGGCCCGCGCCTTGATGATCTCGGGCATGATGTGGTCGCGGAAATGATCGAACGGGACCTTGTCGCGGAAGAAGAAGGTCTCGTTGGTGGTCATCGCCTCGACCACATCGGTGATCAGCGTACGCGAGCCGGCTTGCAGCTTCTGCACCAGTTCGGCGATGCCGGAGAGCCCGGTCTTGCGGGCGAGCGGCAGCAGGCGGCTCTCAATCAGATATTGCTTGTCTGCGGACAGGTCGAGACCGGAATTGTCCTTTAGGAACTTGCGCAGATACTCATACTCGGTCGGGGTCACGGATGGCCTCTCGGAAGCTGTACTGGAACACTCTGGCCCAAGCACTCGGGCCAGACACACTCAGACCATGGCTTGTCCGACCGGGATCAAACCAACTTCAGCGAACTTGTCGGCGATAATGTCTTTGTCGAAAGGCTTCATGATGTACTCGTTGGCGCCGCCGCTGAGCGCCTGCGCGATATGAGCCACGTTGTTCTCGGTGGTGCAGAACACCACCTTGGGCTGGTCGCCGCCGGGCAGGCGGCGCATGTGGCCCATGAACTCGAAGCCGTCCATCACGGGCATGTTCCAGTCGAGCAGCACCGCGTCGGGCAGCTGCCGCTGGCAGATCTCGAGCGCCTTCGCGCCGTCCTCCGCCTCGGTGACTTCGAATTCCAGACCTTCCAGAATCCGGCGCGCGATCTTGCGCACCACGCTGGAATCATCGACCACCAAACACGTCTTCATTTTGGTTCTCCGGCTTCGATGGTTTCGTTGGTTCAGGCCGCCATCATTTCGGGTGCGAGCTCGAGGACGCGATCGACGTCGAGGACGACCATGAGCTGGCCGTCGAGGCGGTGAACGCCGCCGGCGAGCTTGGCCATGCGGGGGTCGAGGTTGACGGGGTTCTCCTCCTTGCCGTCCTCGGGCAGGCGCAGCACCTCGCCGATCTGGTCGATCAGCAGGCCATAGGATTCGCCGCGCAGGTCGACGCCGACCGCCATCGGCACCTTGCCGTCCTCGGCCCTGGGCAGGCCGAGACGGGCGCGCATGTCGACCACGGTGACGATGCGGCCGCGCAGGTTCAACACGCCCGCGATCTCGCGCGAGGACAGGGGAACACGGGTGACGCGCTCGGGCATGAACACGTCCTGGACGCGGGAGATCGGCAGGCCGAACAGCTGGCCGCCGATCATCGCGGTGACGTATTCGACCATGGCGCCTTCGCTTACTTGCGTCTTGCTGGTCATCTCGATATCTCCTCGTCCCGACCGTTCTTTTGTTTGAGCATGATCTCGTCGGAAAACCGCTTCACACTTTTCCGGATCATGCTCTAGGCCGCGGCCCGGCTCAGCTCGGAAGCGCCGGCGGCGCCCGCGGTCTGCTCCTTCAGCGCCGCGATCAGGCCGGGACGGTCGAACTTGGCGACATAGTCGTGGAAGCCGGCCTGGCGGCCGCGCTCGATCGCCGCCGGCGACACCAGCGCCGACAGGCCGATGATCGGCGTCGTGGCGAGGTTGTTGTCGGAACGGATCACTTCGGCGAACTCGAACCCGTTCATGTCGGGCATCTCGATGTCGGTCAGCACCACGTCGAAGCTCTGGGCGCGGAGCGCAGCGAGGCCCTCCTGCGCGGTCGGCGCGGTGCGGACGCGGTAGCCGGCAGCCTTGAGCACCGGAGCCAGCATGTTGCGGAAGAAGGCGCTGTCGTCGACCAGCAGCACCGACTGCGAGTGCATCGACGGCTTCATCTCCTTGCGGGTGAACCAGTCGGAGAACGCCATCGGCAGGAAGTGGCCGACGTCGATCACCTCGGTGGCCTGGCCCTTGATCACGGCCGAGCCCAGGATGCCCGAACTTGAACCGCCGACCTCGATGTTGAGCCGTTCCTCGACGATGTCGATGATCTCGTCGACGACGAGGCCCATGGAGCGGCCGTCGTCGGCGAACACCAGGATCGGCTGGACGCCCTGGCTGGCGATGGTGACGCCTTCCATGGCCACCAGCGGCATCAGCTGCTCGCGGTACTGCACCATGTAGCGGCCGTTGCTGAACTCGATCTTGTCGGCGGGGAGCTCTTCCAGGCGGGTGACGAGCCCGAGCGGGACCGCCTTGGGCTGGGACGAGCCGGCGCGGAACACCAGCAGCGAGGTGGTCTGCTCGCCCGATCCGATGTGATGGCCGGCCGCGTCGTCGCCCATGTCATGGGCCGAGGAGCCGGCGGCGCCGAGCGCCTTCGCAATGCCGTTGGGATCGATGATCATGATCACCGCGCCATCGCCCAGAATGGTGTTGCCGGAGAACATGTCGATGTGGCGCAGCTTGGTCGACATCGGCTTGACCACGATCTCTTCGGTGTGGAACACGCCGTCGACCACGATGCCGAAGGTCTGGCTGCCGACCTGGGTCACCACGATGAAGCCGTTCTCGGGATCGGAGGCCGCGCCGTCGTCGATCTTGAGCAGCTTCTTCAGGTGGATCAGCGGCAGCAGCTTGTTGCGGAGCCGAAGGACCGCGGTGTCCTTGATGCGCTCGATGCGGTGCTCGGAGTTGGCGCGGGCGCGCACCAGCTCGACCACCGAGAGCTGCGGGATGGCGAAGCGGTCGCCGGCGGCTTCCACGATCAGCGCCGAGACGATGGCCAGCGTCAGCGGGATCTTGATGGTGACCGAGGAGCCTTCGCCGGCCACGCTCTTGATGTCGATGGTGCCGCCGATCTGGTCGATATTGGTGCGCACCACGTCCATGCCGACACCGCGGCCGGAGACCGAGGTGATGGCGGCCGCGGTCGAGAAGCCCGGCGCGAAGATGAACTTGTGGATCTGGGCTTCGCTCATCTTCTCGAGCTCAGCCTCGGTGACGAGACCGGAGGAGATCGCCTTGGCCTTGATCTTCTCGGTGTTGAGACCGCGGCCGTTGTCGGCGATGCAGATGATGATGTGGCCGCCCTCGTGATAGGCGGAGAGGCGAATGGTGCCCTGCTCGCCCTTGCCGGCAGCCAGCCGCTCGGCGGGGGTCTCGAGGCCATGATCGGCGGAGTTGCGCACCATGTGGGTGAGCGGGTCCTTGATCAGATCGAGCACCTGGCGGTCGAGCTCGGTGTCAGCGCCGTGCATCTCCAATTCGATCTGCTTGCCGAGTTCGCTCGACAGATCGCGGACGATGCGGGGCAGCTTCTGCCAGGCATTGCCGATCGGCTGCATGCGCGTCTTCATGACGCCTTCCTGCAGCTCGGCGGTGACGTTGGAGAGGCGCTGCAGCGGCACCTTGAACTCGGTGTCCTCGTTGCGCCTTGAGATCTCCAGCAGCTGGTTGCGGGTCAAGACCAGCTCGGAGACCATGGTCATCAGGTGCTCCAGCGTATCCACGTTGACGCGGATCGACTGGTTGGCGATGCGGTCGCCCTCGGAGGCGCCCTCGTCGGCCGTCGACTTCTTCGGCGCAGCCTTCTCCCTGGCGGGTTTTGCTTCCGCGACAGGCGCTTCGGGCGCGGGCTCAGGCTTTGCTTCAGACTTGGCTTCGGCCTTGGCTTCAGCCTTGGCTTCAGCCTTGGCAACGGGCGCGGGCACCGGCGCTTCGATCGCGGTCTCGCGGAAGGCGCGCTCGAGCTCGTCGAGCGAGATCTCGCCGGGACGCAATGGGCGCTCCAGCGTCTGCTCGATCAGCGAGCCCGTGGTCAGCTCCTTGGCGGGTGCAGGCTTTGCTTCGGCGACCGGTGCCTCCGGCGCCAGCGGCGGCGACTCGGCGACAGGAGCGCTAGCAGTGCCGGCCGCCATCGCCGCCATGCCCTGCTCGACCATCGCTTCCAGCTTGTCGATGAGGTCGCGGTCGTTGCCTTCAGGCTCGGCCTCGGTCGCCTCCAGGCCGGCCAGGATCTCCTTGATGCGGTCGATCGAGGACAGGATCACCGTCACCGCCTGCCCGGTCACCGGCATGCCGTCACGGAATTTGCCCATCAAGGTCTCGCCGGCATGCGCCAGCGCTTCCAGCCGCGGCAGCCCGAGGAAGCCGCAGGTGCCCTTGATGGTGTGGACCAGGCGGAAGTTGTTATCCAGGATCTTGGCGTTGTTCGGCTCCTGCTCGAACTTCACCAGCTGATTGTCCACGGTGTCCAGGCTCTCGCTGGTCTCCGTCAGAAACTCCCGCATCAGATCATCCATGAGCTACGCCTTACTGACCTGGATTTAAACTGGACGCCCGAGCCACCCTTGGCACGGAGGGACGCCCTATCCTCGATCGTTAGACATCCCCTTTCACAGTCCCGTTAATTTCATCCTCCGTCCTACTACGGATATTGAAGAGAAGTTTGCGGTTCGACCGCATGCCCCAGCGCTTTTCGGCAAATCCGTCTCCACGCCGCAAAGGAGGCGGCGTGCGAGGTAAACGGGCCGATAACAGCGAGGCGAGGCGCGCGGGAAAGTCCTGCTCGCGAAGAGCATTGGAGACGGCCTGTGGGGGTTGGACCGAGCCGCTCGCAACCGGCGATGCTCTCGTGACCAGCGCCTTGCGGTATTGCTGCGACGTGCGCGGCCCGCGCATGAGGTAAACGAACTCTTACCCTGCGGCCATAGCGACTCGTACCGCGCTAACCTAGCCGCGCAGCCGAGGCAATGCCGCCGCCACGATGCTCTGGCAGGCAATGCGGCATGACGATGTCGATGAACATCAGATCGCGCTGGTCGTATTCGAACGTGCAGCCCGGCTTCGCCAGCCTTGCCATCATCATCCGAAAATTGTTGGACCATGTCACAACCTTCAGGCTAATATCTGCCAGACTTACAACTCAGCGACGAACGGGCACTTGCCGACGGCATCCGATGGACGCGTCGTGCTGTTCCCCGGAACTGCCTCCATGCTTGAAATCGGAGCTTTCCTTCCAGTCGCTGCCGCAAGCGCGCCGTTGCAAGCACGAAGCGCCGCAGGAAGCGATTGCCGCGGCCGGACAACCTGTCTCAATTGCCAATATATCCCGGCCTGTACATGATTGAACCTACCGCGCAGGGCCGTGATTTCGCATGTCGCGATTCGACGGTGCAGGAACAGGGGAGGCAGCTTTGGCAACGATGGCGCGTCCACCGAACGGTTTCCTGTCCGCACTGTCGGCGGACGATTATGAATTGATCCGTCCGCACCTGCGAACGGTTGATCTGCCCCATGACGCAGTGCTGGCCGAGACCGGCGAGACGCTGAAGCGCGCCTATTTTCCGCACCGCGGCGTGATCTCGCTGGTGGTGGAGCTGGCCGGGGACGAGCATGTGCAAGTCGCCATGATCGGCCGCGACAGCCTGCTCGGGACGCTCTCGATCATGGGCGAGGCGTCTGCATTGAACACCGCCCTTGTGCTGGTTCCCGGCGTCGCCTCGGTGGTGGATCTGGACCCGCTGCGGATCGCTGCCGACCAGAGCAGCACACTGCGCACGTTGCTCATGCGCCACGGGCTTGCGGTCTACGTCCAGGTGCAGCAGACCGCCGGCTGCAACGCCGCCCATCAGGTGGAGTCGCGGCTGTCGCGGTGCCTGTTGCACACTCATGATCTGTCGGGCGACTCCCGGCTGCTGCTGACCCAGGAGACCATGGCACGGATGATCGGGGCGCGGCGCAACAGCGTGTCGCTGGTCGCCCACGCCTTGCAACAGGCCAATTTCATCCACTACAGCCGCGGACACATCCAGATCATCGACATCGAAGGCCTGCGCCGGACGGCGTGCGCATGCTACGCCACCGTAAAGGCCCAGTACGACCGGCTGCTCGGCATACGCTGAACGCCGCGGGCGATTGGTAAACCGCCGGCTAATACCGGTCTGCAAACACCGGCCATCCTGCTACCGGAACTGAAATTCCGATGCCCTAGACAGGGATGTACCTCGCGCCGCCACGCGCCGCGCGACAACGCACGATGATCGAGGCAGGCAAGGCCATGTTTGACGCACCCGTCGCGCCTGCGCAGAACGCGCTCGATGCCGACCCCGCGCGCGAGCCGCGCGCGTACGAAGCGCTGGTGCGCGAGATCGGCGAGGATGCCGCCTGTGAAGTGCGCGATGTATTCTGGAGCGAGACCCGCGCGCGCCTGCAACTGTTCCGCACGATCTCGCTTGCGCAGCACCACGCCCGGATCGCGCGCGAGGCGCATTCGCTCAAGAGCGCAGCCGGGACGTTCGGCTATGTCAGGCTCGCAGCGCTGGCGTTGCGGCTGGAGAAGACCGCTGAGGGCCTCGGCGATGCCGAATTCCATGCTCTCCTGGACCGGATGGATGCCGCCTACGCCGCCGCGCGCGCGCAAGAGCCGCAGGTCTAGAACCATCTTCCTTCCGATCGAAGTCGGACGGAAATCGGGCAGCGTTGCGCGTTGACGCTTTTTCCTTGCGCGAACCGGTATCCACTCCGCCCCGGCGAAGACCGCGCGAAGCCCGCCGTACTTCTACGGTTTGGGATGTTCATAGATGGCTAATCATAGGAGGCGATAGTCCCGGGGAAAACCAGGAGGGTTTCCAATGTTCAAGTACGAGACGGCAGACCAGAAAGAGGTTCGTCGCTTCCGCATCGCACAGTTCAACGGCCGGATGGCGACAGTAAAGACTGGCGAGTCCACCGTGACCGGCTTCGTGCGATCGGTGCTTGAGCAGGAATCGAGCGTGCCTCCCCGCTGGACCATCACGATCATTCCGAACGCGCCGAAGGAAGAGATCAAGCCGCTGCGTCGCGCTTCCCCCGCGCGTCCGTTCGCCGAAGACTATTTCTGAGCAGGACGGGTTTCCGAACGTCTCGAGAGATGTCGCCGGCGCATCGCCTGCCGGCGACGCAGCACGCCCGCCTCAGTCGATCGAATGCAGCAGCGCCGCACGGACGAGATCCGCGGTGTTGCGCGCACCGAGCTTGCGCATCGCCTCGGCGCGATGGCTCTCGAAGGTGCGCGGACTGATCTGCATGCGAAGCGCGCCCTGCTTGTTCGAATAGCCTTCGCTGATCAGCCTCAGCACCTCGCGCTCGCGCTTGGTCAGCCGCTTCTGGCCCGACGGACCGACGAGCTCGGCGCTCGGCACGCGCTGCGGCTGCAGCGCGCGAGCGGCCTTCGATCGCGCCTCCTCGGTGCCGGACGGGATCGGCAAGCCGCCTTTGCCGGCGAGCTGCTTGACCAGACCGCAAACGCGCTCGGTCTGTACCAGCGCGTTCTCCACCACCCGCTGCAAATAGGCACGATCGCCCGTAGCAGGCACGAGCTGATCGCTGTGGTGCTTGATCTCGCCCATGTAGAGCAGGAGCGCAGTCAGGGGGCCGTTGAGCTCGCGGGCGATGGCCGCTGCCATTTCGTCGGCCGCCTTGGCACGGGCGGCGCTCAGACGGACGAAATCGGGCTCTTCAGGCGGCGCCGCGCCGCCTTCGTCCCATTCCGACGGCCGCGAATCAGTGGCCGTATTATTCGGTGACCCCATGGCACTCGTTTAGCGGAACCGGAGCCGGTCTGTGCTTAACTTTCTGCTCCGTAAGACTACGGTGATTTGGGCCCTTTTGCGCTGAAAAGGCGACTTCGGCACAATTTGTGCTTGCGTGCGGCCGCCCCCGATCGTGCAGCGGTTGAGTTCCGGCCACATCTCAAAGCGGTCAGACGGAAAGCCCCCCTTGATGGCCGCCTCCGACCGATGCCCGTCCCCCGGCTTTTACGGATTAATTAACGGCGACTTGCTTCTCTAGGGAGGTTGAGCGCGCAAATGCCTCCACGCATTGGGCCCGCAAGCCAGCGGGACACGCTGCGAAAGATGCGTGCCATGAACGAGATCGATCGACTGTCGGAATTCCTGCAGAGGCTGACGCCGCTGTCGCGCAGCTGTCTGCTCAGCGAGCTCGAGCGGCTCGAGCTGTGCGGCATCGACATGCCCGGGTCGGCCGACCTTCAGTCGCGCCTGCGCGCCGAGTTCCGCAAGGACGGATCGACCCAGGCGCGCGCCACCAGCCCATCGCGCTATTTCTTCGCGCCGCTCGAATTGCTGCTGATCGACGGCGCGCCCGACCATGCCAATATGGGGCGGATCTCGCGCAAGACGCTCACGCCGATCTGGGAGTGGATCTGCCGCGACCTGCTGCCGACCATGGCGCGCGACTACATCAAGGCGATCAACGACCAGGTCGCCGCCAACAACCCGAAGGAAGTGCAGAAGATCGCGTCGACCTTCCAGACCAAGGTCGTCAAGGTCCTCGAGAGCACCCTCACCTCGTCCGAGAGCGCCGAAACTGCGCGCGCCAAGCTTGCACAATACACCGCCTCGCGCACCGCCTTCGACGACGTCTTGAAGATGCTGCATGTGTTGCGCTCCGGCGATGCGCTGCCGAAGTTCAACGAGAAGCTGCCTGAGAAGATCGCAAAGTTCGACGACGGCCAGGTCGCCCAGATCACGCTGCAGCTCGACGCCTTCAAGAAGGCCCATCCCCAGGCGCTGCCCTTCGCGCTGGCGCTGGTCGCGCGCCGCCTGAAGACGCCCTGGCAATTGGTGCGGCTTGCCACCAAGGCCGCTGCCAGCAAGGCCGCCGCAGACGTTGCCGCCACGCCCTATGCCTGCGTCGTTCACATGGTCCTCGACCGGCTCGACGACAAGCGCCTCGCGCTTCGTGTCGCGCTTCGGAACAACCGGGTGCTGATTGCCCGCGACCTGCTCGCCGAAATCTACGACGCCGAATATGCGCTCAAGGTCCGCATCGACGGCATCGAGCATTGCGACTGGGGCGTCCGCCTCCAGCAATTGATGGACGCGATCGCGAAGCTGGTCTCCGCCGAGGTGAGCCGTTTCCCCGCCAATGTGGGCCACATTCTCGGATCGCGGCGGCTGCGCAGCCCACGACACGCTCGGCGGCAAGCTGACTTATCTGGCCTGGAAGGGACGCGACGCGATGCAGGACGGTGCGGCGGCGTTCCGCAAGTTGATCGGACAAAACTAGAGCGCGCTGCGATTAGGATGAATCGTCACTGCGCTTTAGGTTGCTGTTTGGGCATGATCTTTCGGAAAACCGCTACGCACTTTTCCGGATCATGCTTTAGGCGCGCGGCGCCCGCGGCAGGCTCAGGAAACGGTCGAAAAACCGCCCCGACAGCACGAATCTGAACCACCAATATATCATTCGCCGCATCGTCATTGCTGTAGTCCTCGACAGCCCACCACCGGCTGCGCGGACCAATAGCGCAGGTGCAGCAATGTGCGTGTGATGTGCTTCACATTCTCGGCCGCCGGGCCGGCTCCGTTGTCGCAGAACCACCGCGCGCGAAAGCGCAATATGCGCGCATGGCGGGAAGACGAGCTGTTCCGGCGCAGCCGTCGCTCCGATGCGCGCGCGGACGCTCGCATCGACGACAATGGCGCTGACGTCATCGCCGCAAGGCAATTGCACACCGACCACAACGACAAGCACCACCAGCCGTGTCCCTCGAACGAGCACGCGGGCTGGCGTGACATGAGAAAGTCGCCGGCAATCGATCCTCCGCCGGACTCTTCGCTGCGCCGGAGCGATAGCGCAACCGCATTGCGCGATGTGATCGAGCGGCAGATTGCACGCCCATTGCGCGCGGAAGATTTTTCACGTGCTTCGACCGTCGTTGCGCGTGCGATGCCCGGATATGCGGATTCTTTTCGAAGCTTCTGTCGAAAAATTAGCTCGAATTGCAGAGCTTAACGTTACCCAAATTATTCAAGAACGATGTGAAGCTCTCCTTATTTGAACCCACGCTCGCCGTTTAAAAAACCGTCACGGAACGGGAGTGGTGTACGATGAACGATGGGATGATTGAACTCGTCGGCCGGAGGCCTGTGACCTTCGGACGACGAAAGGTGACGCCGCGCGCCTGCGTGGCCGACAGCAAGCGTCACCTGCGCGCCTTTCTCAGCGAGGTGCTCGAGGATCTCGGCTTCGTCACCTGCGAATGCGCCAGTGCCGACGAGTTGCAAACCGTGCTCGCCACCGAGTTGCCGGACCTGATCCTGCTCGGCGTCGCCGCCGATGGCATCGAGCCGGGACGATTCCTCGAAATCCTGGTGCGCGAGGCATTTGCCGGCAGGGTCCTCGCCGTCGGTGCCCGCGAATCGATCATCGTCAAAGCCGTGCGGCAGGTCGGTGAGGAATATGGCCTTGCGATGCTGCCGCCGCTGACCACGCCCTTTGCCGCGGAGACGCTGCGCGAGCGTGTTGCGATGCTGCTGCCGGAGGAGCCGGCGCCGAGCCCGGCGGTGCATGTCGGCGAGGCCTTGCACGCCGGCTGGCTCGAACTCTGGTACCAGCCCAAGATCGACGCGCGCACGCTCGTGCGCAGCGGCGCCGAGGCGCTGGTGCGGATGCGGCATCCGACCTGGGGCGTGGTGCCGCCGGCCTATTTCATCCCGGAGCCGCACGATCCGCATTTCCGCGGTCTGTCGGAGTTCGTGATCGATCGCGCCGTGCAGGACTGGCACTATCTTCTCGAACAACAAAGCCCGGTCGATCTGTCGATCAATCTCCCCGCCTCCTATCTGAGGGAACCGCAGGCGGTGCGGGATCTCTGCCGCCGCGTGCCGACGCATCCGGCCTTTGGCGGACTGACGGTCGAGATCGATAGCGAGGAGGCGATCCGCGAGGTCGACCTCTTGACCGAGGTCGCACGCGAGGTGGGCCTGCACAATATCGGCCTGTCGATCGGCAATCTCGGCACCAACTGGCCGTCGCTGATGGAGCTCGACAGAATTCCCTTCGTCAAGCTGAAGGCCGATCGGCAATTCGTCACCGGCAGCGGCGGTGACCGGCTGAAGCGCACGGTGTGCCGTCACATCGTCGAGCTGGCGCAGAGCTTTGGCGCGCGCACCGTGGCTCAAGGGGTCGAGAGCCGCGCCGACCTCGTCGCGGCGAACGAGCTCGGCTTCGATCTCGTGCAGGGCTTTCTGTTCGGCAAACCGATGCCGCTGAAGAAGTTTGCAAGGAGCGCGCTGACGCGGACGGTGATGGGGGAGGCGTGAGGCACAGGCCTCACGCAAACCGCCGCGCGAAGAAGACGCAGACGACCACGAGCGCGGTCGCGGCGATCATGCTCCAGGCGACGGGCTCATGCAGCAGGAAGCCTGCGAGCGCGAGACCGAAGAACGGCTGCAGCTGCTGCAGCTGGCCGACGCGGGCGATGCCGCCGACGGCGAGCCCGCGGTACCAGAAGATGAAGCCGACGAACATGCTGAAGACGGAGACGTAGGCGAGCCCGATCCAGGCCGGCACGCTGATGCCGCTCAAGGCGGGCGGCCATGTCAGGATTGCGAGCGCCGCCATCAACGGCAGGGAGAGCAGCAGCGCCCAGGAGATCACCTGCCAGCCGCCGAGGCGGCGCGACAGCGCGGCGCCTTCGGCATAGCCGAGGCCGCACAGCACGATCGCGGCCACCATCAAGAGATCGCCGGTGAGCGACGCCGAACCGTCGGCAGCGAGGGCGAAGCCGGCCACCGTGGCGCTGCCGAGCACGGCGAACAGCCAGAACAGCGGTTGCGGCCGCTCACCGCCGCGCAGCACGCCGAAGATCGCCGTCGATAGCGGCAAGAGGCCGATGAACACGATCGAGTGCGCGGAGGTGATATGCTGGAGCGCCAGCGCCGTCAGCAGGGGGAAGCCGACCACGACGCCGATGGCGACGATCGTGAGCGAGGCGAGATCCGTCCGTGCCGGCCGCGCCTGACGGAGCAGGCCGAGCAGCGCAGCCCCCAGCAGCGCGGCGATCACAGCGCGCGCCGACGTCAGGAACAGCGCCGAGAAGCCGCCGACCGCCACCCGTGTCGCCGGCAGCGAGCCGCTGAAGATGATGACGCCCAGGAGACCGTTGCCCCAGCCGCTGCCCGCAGATTGCATGTCACCTCATTCCCTGGCGCGGCCATCTATCCGCTTCGACCGTGGCGAAGCCAGCGACAATCCCATACAATCCGACGAAACTGTATTGATATGGAAAGCCATACACATTGGGCGCCGACACACGCATGAAGGGCCGCAACGGCACGCGGACCGCCGATGTTATGAGCGCGGTCCGCGCCAAGGTCGCGGGCCGCGCCCTCGGTGCCGGCGACCGCCTGCCCTCGATCCGCAGCCTTGCCGCGACCATGGACGTTTCGCCCTCCACGGTGGTCGAGGCCTACGACCGGCTCGCTGCCGAAGGCCTGATCCGCGCGCGCCGCGGCTCGGGCTTCTATGTCTCCCCGATGGCAGCGCCGCCGCTCGCGCTGGCCGAAGTCGAGCCGCGGCGCGACCGGGAGGTCGATCCGTTCTGGGTGTCGCGGCAGTCGCTCGACGCCGATGCGGCCGTGCTCAAGCCGGGTTGCGGCTGGTTGCCGGCAGACTGGATGCCGGAGGCCGGCTTGCGGCGGGCCGTCCGTGCGCTGGCGCGGGCCGACGAGCGCCTGCTGACCGACTATGGCAGCACGCGCGGCGCACTGGCGCTGCGCCGGCTGCTGATCACGCGGCTGGCCGAAGATGCCGTTGAGGCGTCAGTCGACCAGCTCATGCTGACGGGCTCGGGGACGCAGGCCACCGACCTCGTCTGCCGATTCCTGCTCCGTCCCGGCGACACCGTGCTGGTCGACGATCCCTGCTACTTCAATTTCCGAGCACTGCTGCGCGCACATCAGGCAAGGATCGTCGGCGTGCCCACCACGCCGTCGGGCCCGGACGTCGCCCACTTCGAGCAGATCCTCGGCAGCGAACGGCCACGGCTCTACATCACCAATTCAGCACTGCACAATCCGACCGGCGCGACGCTGTCTCTTGCGACCGCGCACCGGCTTCTGACCGCGGCCGCCGGGCACGACCTCACCATCATCGAAGACGACATTTTCGGCGACTTCGAGCCGGAGCGCTCGCCGCGCCTTGCCGCGCTGGACGGCCTCACCCGCGTGATCCGCATCGGCAGCTTCTCCAAGACGCTGTCGGCGTCGGTGCGCTGCGGCTACATCGCGGCCCGCGCCGACTGGATCGAGCATCTCGTCGACCTCCAGGTCGCAACCAGTTTCGGCGGGCCGAGCCCGGTCGCGGCCGAGATCATAGCGAAAGTGCTGATCGGCGGCAGCTATCGCAAGCACATGGACGAGCTCAGGCAGAGGCTCACGCGGACGCGTCGCGACGTCGCGCGCAAGCTTCAGGCCCTGGGGATCGAGCCGTGGCTGATGCCGCGCGGCGGCTTCTTCCTGTGGTGCCGCCTTGCCGACGGGCTGGATGCCACGGCTGTTGCGCGTGCCGCGCTCGAGGAAGACGTCGTGCTCGCGCCGGGCAACGTGTTCAGCGTGTCGCAGTCGGCGTCGCACTTCATGCGCTTCAACGTGGCACAGATGAGCGAGCCGCGAATGTGGGACGTGCTGCGGCGGGCTTTGAAGTCGGCGCCCGGAATCACCGGCAGCTAATACAACGGCTCCTCGTACACCGGCTCGCCGTCGAGCAGCAGCCGCTTGATGGCGGCGCGGCCCGAGGGCAGCACGGCGGCGACGACGCGCAGCTTCTGCTGGTTGCGGGCCTGCTCGAGCTTCCGGCCCTCGCCCTCGGGCACGAAGTAGCTTTCGAGACCATATTTGATCAGCAGGTTGTCGCAGAAGGTGCGTCGGCCGGATCCACAGGACCCGCCGTAGTTGGCGACGCGACCGCGGATCAGCACTTCGGGCGCCGTGACCGTGACGGGCTCGGCATGCACCGAGACCGCCGCGTAGAGGCCGTTGGCGTCGGGTGCAAGCTTGACGAACACGACCGGATTGCGTGCGTCGGCCGACTTGCCGGCGAGCACGCCGGCCGGCACTTGCGAGATGTCATAGCGGAGCACGACATAGTCGCCGCGCAGGAGATCGCGGGGATCGACCGGCTGAGTCTGCAACGTGACCTCGGTGCCTTCGCGCAGGATCTGCATCCGGTCGGCAACCATCAGGACCAGCAGCGCACATTGAACGAGGATGGCGGCGGCGAACAGCGCGGCTTTCGGAATGCGCTGCCAGAGCCCGGTGAGGGACGCGATCATCTTGTTCATCGCTCAGCCCTCGGTAGCATGCGATTGAGCGCGGTTGCGAATAGGACGGCCACCACGCCCGCGGCGGCAAGGAAAGCCGATCGACGCAGCAGCGAGCCCTTCACGGCCCAGGTGATGCCCGCAATGACGCCGGCGATGCCGAGCCAGCCGGCGACGATGCGCGGACGCACATCGTCGAGCATGCCCGACACGACGAGGCACAGCATGGCGCAGAGCAGCGCGGCATAGGCGAACCAGGGCTCGCCGGCCGTGGATGCCGGCCAGAGCGGCGCCGCGACCAGCACGAGCCCGATCGCGCATCCTGCCAGGACTTCACCCGGGCGCCTGGTGATTGCGGCGGACACCAGCGCAAGGATCACGCCGGCAACGCCGCACAGGTTCGCCCAAGGCGGCTGGGCCGGCACCGTGGCGGTCCGGAGGCGGATGATGTCGTCGACGGTCGTCACTTCCAGGACGGCGACGCCGGCCAGCGACAACGCGCCGTAGATCGACAGAACTGTTCCGAGGCAGAGGGCCCGCGGCGACGGTGCTGCGGCGATCGCAAGCCCGGCGCCGAACAACAGGGCCGCACCGTTCGCGAGCACGAATGACGGCTGGGCTCCCTCGAAGTCGAAGCGGAGCGACGTCGCAATCCACCACGGCAGCACTGCGAGCGCGACGAGATGAGCCGCGGCGCGCGAATTCCAGGCGAAGGCGAGGCCTGCTGCGACCAGCCAGACCGCCACGAACGGAAGATGCAGGACGTCGGGCGCATCGTGAATCCGCATGCAGGTCCAGATGCTGGCGGCGACGAGACTGACCGCGAGCGCACCGCGCGAGCCGGTCAGCAGTGCGGCGGCAAACGCGCCGATCGACCACAGCAGCATGCCGCCGGCAAAATCCTCGCCGAGATGATACATCTGCCCGACCAGCGCGATGCCGGCGCCGAAGATGATCGCACCGACGCTGGCGCAGAGATCGGCGAGAACGCTGCGGCCGGTCGCGGCAAACCAGGCGCCGAGCGCGCCGGTGACGACCATGCCGGCGAGCAGGATCGCGAACCGCAACAGCCGCGCGATCTCCGTCCAGTGCGCCGCCACGAAGGCGAGGAACGCGGCCGCGATCAGCAGGCCGCCGACGATGGCGACGACCACGGCGATGTTGATGGCGGCCGGAAGCGGCGGCAGCGCATGGCGAATGGCGGTGGCCGCCGCCGGCGCAATCACGCCGTCGGCCTCCCATCGCGCCAGATCGGCTTCGAGGCGCTGCCGGTAGGTTTTGTCGAACATCGTCCTGGGATCACCTGGCGCCCGCCGGATGGCGGGGCCTTGCTAGGTCGGATCGTGCAGGCGATGGGTTCAATCCGCCCCTCGCAGCAGGGCTATCGCCTATGGCTGTTTGCGCGAGCTGAGCGCGCGCCTCGTCCTTCGAGACGACAGCTTCGCTGTCTCCTCAGGATGAGGCTAAGCGGCATCGGAGTTCGCTGAAACCAGCGCCACGCACGCGGTCCCCATCCTGAGGGCCCGCCAAAGGCGGGCGTCTCGAAGGATGGCCACAAGCGATATCACTCTCTCCTGCGATGACCCTCCTCCTCGGAGCGGGGCTATCGCGCCGGCGACGGAATGCGCCGCAGGACGTCGTCATAGGGGACGAGGTCGAGATAGGCCGTCACCTCCGCGGCCTTGCCGTCCTGCATGCGCATGATCCAGGCGTAGCTGTTCGCGTAAGGCTTGCCGTCGCGCGCCACGCCGCCACCTTCCCAATGCGCGATGACGTGGTCACCGTCGGCAAAAATCCTCACGGCTGTCGGACGGACCGGTGCCGACAACCGGCTCGCGAATGGACGGACCGCTCGATCCAGGAACACATCGCGGCCTCGGAATTCGCCGGCGCTTGGGCCAGACCCCTTGATGCGCCAGACCACGTTGTCGTGCAGCAGATCATGGAAGAAGCTGGTGCCTCCCGCGGCCCAGCGATCGAAGGCGTCGGCGACGATCAGCTTGTTGTCGTCCGGCACGGAATTGGCCTGTCCGCAGGGTGCGGCCGTCGTCAGGGTGGAAGCCGTCACGATGACCGCGTAGACGCACGACGCAAGTGCGCGATTAAGCATGGTTGCCATTGGTGTCTCCCGTTCTGGTGCAAAATGCCGTCCTGCCCCGAAGTGATGCACGCGTGGTCGGCTTTGCGATCTATACGCGCCGCGCGACGGCGGCGCCGCCGAAGATGAGCTGCTCGACCATCGGGCGGCGCAGGAAGCGGCCCGGAAAGATGGGATCGGGCGCAGTCGCCTGGTCGAGGCGCGCCATCTGGTCAGGAGACAGCGTGATCCCGACCGCACTGAAATTGTCTTGCGCCTGCTCCAGCGTGCGGGCTCCGATCACCGGTGCGGTGACTGCGGGATTGGCCAGCGTCCATGCGATGGCGACCTGCGAGGATGTCGCGCCGAGCTCCCAGGCGATGGCTCGCACCGTCTCGGCCGCATCCAGCGAGCGCTCGTTGAGAAGGCCGGATGACGCGATGATCGAGGCGCGTGTCGTTCCGACGGCGCGCTCCTGGGAATCCCTGAGATCGGCCCTTGTGTACTTGCCGGTGAGCACGCCGCCGCCGAGAGGCGACCAGGGCAGCACGCCCAATCCGAGGCTCGCCGCCAGCGGAATGAGCTCATGCTCGACCGTGCGCTCGACCAGATTATATTCGATCTGCAGCGCGACGAAGGGCGACCAGCCGCGCAGGTCTGCGATCGTCTGCAGCTGGGCAATGCGCCAGGCCGGCGTGTTGCAGATGCCGACATACTGGACCTTGCCGCTGCGCACGAGGTCGTCCAGCGCGCGTAGCACTTCGTCCGGCTGCGTGGTCGCGTCCCAGGCGTGGAGGTAGAGCAGGTCGATGCGGTCGGTGTCGAGCTGCCGCAGGCTCTGCTCCACCGAACGAACCATGTTGAGCCGGTGGTTGCCGCCGGAATTGGGATTGCCGGGGTCGCGCGCCATGGTGAATTTGGTTGCGAGCACGAGGCGGTCGCGCTTGTCGCGGGCGAATTGACCGACGAGACGCTCGGAAGCGCCATTGGTGTAGTTCACAGCCGTGTCGATGAAATTGCCGCCGCGGTCGACGTACAGGTCGAATATCCGACGTGCCTCGCCGGCGTCGGCGCCCCATCCCCACTCGGTCCCGAAGGTCATCGTGCCCAGTGCGAGGGGAGATACCCGCAAGCCCGAACGACCGAGCAGGCGGTAGTGATCAAGTGATGTCATCAGAGCCTCCATCGTATGGCGGAGACGTAATTTCCAACGAAAGGTGAGACAAGTTGGCCAATGATGACCGAGGTGGTAAGCTCAGCTAACCAATGACCACCGACCTGAACCTCGTCGCCGTCTTCATCGCGGTCGCGGAAGCCAAGAGCTTCCGGGGCGCCGCCGAGCGGTTGGGGGTGACGCGATCCGCCGTGAGCCAGGCCATCCGACGCATGGAAGACCGGCTGGGCGTGGCTCTCGTCCAGCGAACGCCCCGGAGCGTCAGTCTTACCGAAGCGGGCATGCGCCTGCATCAGCGCGTGGCGCCGGCGGTCGCCGAAGTCGAACAGGCGATCGACGGCGCGCGCGATCGTGACGCGCAGCCGACGGGGCAGCTGCGACTGGCTGTTTCGTCGATCGCCGAGCGATTCATTCGCGGCCCGCTGCTGGCCGAGTTCGCGCACGCCAATCCCGGCGTGCAGGTCGACGTGACCGTGACCGATGAGGAGTTCGACATCGTGGCCGAGGGCTACGATGCAGGCGTCCGGCTCGGCGAGGTGATCGAGCAGGACATGATCGCCGTGCCGGTCTCAGGCGATCAGCGTCAGCTCGTCGTGGCTGCTCCGGCCTATCTGGAGCGGTTCGGCGCCCCCTCTCACCCGCGCGAGCTCTCGCAGCATTGCTGCATCGGGTGGCGGCCGGCGCCGCACGTGGCTCCCTACCGCTGGGAATTTGGCGAGGCGGGGCGCGAGTTCGACGTCGCGGTGAACCCGAGGATCACGACGAACGACATGTGGGTCATGGTGCGGACCGCCTGCGCGGGAGGCGGCCTGACGTTCGGCATGGAAGAGACGTTTCGGCCCTATATCGAACGAGGTGAGCTGGTGCCCGTGCTGGAGGCGTACTGCCCGTTCTTCCCAGGCTTTTTCCTCTACTTTCCGGACCGGCGGAATCTTCCGCCGAAGCTGCGCAGCCTGATCGATCACGTGCGCTATCGGCCGGCCAGAAAGAGTTAGAAACTGCTGGCGGACCACGCCCGAACAAGATGCATCGCGATCGCCAACTCGCGTTCTCGACACAACCATTCATCCAGCAAACCGTCAGCCGGCAGGGCCACGCGCCATGTCGATCAACGCCTTGAACGCGGCCGAGGGATTGCGCCTGCTCGGATAGTAGAGACACAGGGGTGCCAGTAGCGGCGTCCAGTCCTCCAGGACCCGAACGAGACGCCCCGCCTCGATGTCTTCGCGCACATCGGACTCCATGAAGTAGCCGATGCCGACATGGTCGAGCACCGTGATGCGCGAGAGGCTAGCCTCGTCCAGCGTGACAGGCCCTTGAACGTCGATCTGGACGGACTGGCCCTCCTTTTCGAATTGCCAGCGATGCAGCGCACCATTCGGCAGCCGGATGCGCAGGCATGAATGGCGCAGCAGGTCGGGAGGCACGCGGGGCTTACCGTTGGCTCTGAAATATTCGGGCGATGCGACCACGGCAAAGCTCCGGGGAGGACCGACGGGAATGGCAATCATGTCGCTCGGCACCAGGTCGGCGCTCCTCAGGCCGAGATCGAACCCTTCGGCAACGATGTCGACGATCCGGCCCTCGGTGACGAGATCGATGTGAACGTGAGGATAGCGTCGCAGGAACTTCAACAGGAGCGGACCAAGAACCTCCCGCGCTCCTGTTGCGAACGCATTGATCCGAAGCGTTCCGGACGGGATTTCCTGCTGCGAACGGGCAGCCCCCATCGCATCGTGAAGCGTCTTTACGGCAGGCCCGACCTGATCGACGAAGTTCCGTCCGGCATCCGTCAGGGAAACACTGCGCGTCGTCCGATTGAACAGTCGGACGCCGAGTTGGCGCTCCAGCTTCCCGATGACGTTGCTCAGCGCGGTGGTCGACAGGCCAAGTTCCAGCGCCGCTGCCCGGAACGATCCGCGCCGCGCAATGGCGAGGACAGCATCAAATTCGATCAGGCCGTGTTTCGGCATTGTCCCACTTTTCGCAACACCGCATGCCGGTTTGCCCCGATTATCGTGAGTTATGTCTCCCTCTAAATCAACCGTCTCATGTCAAGGAGGCGAGCGATGTCGATCGAACTACCCAAGCCCATAGCCGACTATGTCGAGGCCAACGCACAGCTCGACGTGGACGGCATGCTGAAGCCGTTCGCCGCCGATGCGGTCATCTCGGACAACGAACACCGTCATGAGGGCCACGCCGAAGTGCGGACCTTGCTCGAAGAGGCGGTGGTCGGCGCGAAGGCGATATTTGTGCCGGATACCGTTCGCCACGAGAACGGTCAGGTCGTGGTCGAAGGCCTTGCCCATGGCGACTTCAAAGGCAGCCCCATCCGCTTCACCTATGGTTTCACGCTCGAAAACAATGCCATCAAAGCCTTGGAGATCACGATATGACCATCAAGGCTGATCCGACCGAGTTCGCGGGAAAGCGCGTGCTGATCAGCGGCGGCAGCAAGGGTCTGGGCCGCGCCACCGTCGACCGCTTCCTGGTCGGCGGCGCTCGGGTGATCACCGCTGCCCGCGGAACCATGGAGCCCGTCGACGGCGTCGCGTTCGTCCAGGCGGACCTGACGACGGCCGAGGGAGGGGAAATCCTGGCCAAAGCCGCGCTTGAGCATATGGGCGGCGTCGACATCCTAGCCCATGTGATTGGTGGCTCGTCCTCGCCGGGCGGCGGCTTTGCTGCCCTGACGGACGATCACTGGCTTGCCGAGCTGAACCTGAACCTTCTGGCCACGGTCCGCCTTGATCGTCTCCTCGTTCCGCAGATGATCGAACGGGGCGCCGGCACGGTGGTGCACGTCACCTCCATCCAGTCAGTCCTGCCTCTTCCCGAGTCGACCACCGGCTACGCCGCCGCCAAGGCTGCGCTCAGAACCTACAGCAAATCCCTCTCCAAAGAACTGGGGCCGAAGGGCGTGCGGGTCAACGCCGTCTCCCCCGGCTGGATCATGACCGAGTCGTCCGTCGACATGCTGAAGCGTCTGCAGGCCGCAAATGGCGGCTCGATCGAGGAAGCGCGGCAAGTCGTCCTCGACGGTCTGGGCGGGATCCCGATCGGGCGTGCGGCCGAGCCCTATGAGGTCGCCGACCTCATCGCCTACCTGGCCTCCGATCGCGCCGCAGCGATCCACGGCGCCGAGTTCGTCATCGACGGCGGCACGGTTCGGACCGTCTGAAGTCCGGCCCCGACGTTCGCCCTCCGTGGCGGGCGCCGGGAAGCGGCTCCAGGTTAGAAATGGCAAGTGTCGGTAGCCGACGTCGAAGGCTTAGCTCGGAAATGTCGGCTTCGTCTCAGATGCCGGCATTCAAGAACTGAGCGCATAGGCGACGGCTCAAGCGACCGAAGCGTCGGCATATGGCGGCGTATCACGGAATGGCGGAGAGGGAGGGATTCGAACCCCCGATAGGCTTGCACCTATGCCGCATTTCGAGTGCGGTGCATTCAACCACTCTGCCACCTCTCCTGAAGGCGCCAAGTTAGGAGCTGCGGCCCCTGTGGTTGGGGGCGTTAATAGGCGAGGATGGCGGGCCAGACAAGGCGCGGGAGACGAAAATCGGAATGGTCTTCCGCCGAACCCGCGACGGTCGCGGTGCTGACGGCGCCGATTGCGGATTTTGGCGCGCGTTCGAGCCTTTCGGCCCGGAGTTTTCGCGCTTCGCCCGGCGCGGGGGCCGAGGCCGCGGACGCGAATCACGGCTCGAAGGAAGAAAGACGGGGTGGGACCGCCAGACGCGGTAAACACTGGCGGTCCCGTGCCGCTCATTGAAATACTGGCCAGGAAGGGCGGCTTCGCCGGCCGAGTGAAAGCGGCGATTTCGACCGTAGCGTGCAGTCCGCATGGCGCAACGCAATCCGTCCCTTAACCTAACCGGTCAAGGTTACTCCTTGTCCGCCTTGCCCTTTTTCTTCCCGTTCTCCGTGGAATCCCGGTCCTTGCCGTTACCGTTCTCCCTGCGGCGGTTGGTGAAGCGCGCATTGCCGAGCCCGGTGCCGATGGTGAGCACGCCCCAGCGCCCGACATCCTGCATGAACGGCACTTCCGACAGACCCTGAACGACGCCGTCATTGTGCATCAGGATCGCGGTGTCGTGCTCGCCGATGACGGGGATCGCCTCGATGAGGCTCGCCGGCAGGTTGAACTTGCTGCTCTCCCAATTGCCCGGCAGGTTCTGCGCGCCCTTCTCGATCGAGCCGTCCGGGTTGATCACCCCGGGGCAGGCGATGCCGATGAAAGGCGCGAGCTTGTAGCCTTCGTTGTCCGCTTCCGTGATCAACCCCTTCAGCATCTTGGTGAGCCGCTTCACCGCGGCTTCGCGCGTCGGCTCGTCGTCGGCGTGGCGCCACAGCTCGGAATGCACCACCTTGGCCTTCGACAGATCCTTGGTTTTCTTCCAGCCGGTTTCCACCAGGCCGCAGCGGATGTTGGTGCCGCCGATGTCGACGGCGAGGATGCTGTCATGGGCTTCGAAGATCCAGGACGGCGCCAGATGCAGCGCGCCGATCAGGCCGGCTTCGTCGGGATGATGGCGGATCGGCTGCAGGTCGATCTTGAAGTCGTCCGACTTCAGGATGATCTCGGCGCGGGCGATCACGAGTTCGCCGAGCCGGGAATCGCGAAAGCCGCCGCCGACGACGATGCGCTCGGTCTTGGCCCAGGCCTTGGTCTTGAGGAAGCGGCGCGTGACATAGGCCAGCTCCTGGGCGAAATCCTCGATCGCGCTGTGCACCACGGCCGAGGCCTCGGTGTCGTCGCCGACCAGGATGGCGTCCAGCGTCTTCTTGTTGATCTCCTCCGTCGGCACCTTGCCGAACGGGTCCTCCCCCGTCTTGCGCAGCGGCTTGCGCCAGTGGTCGAGAATGTCGCGAAACGCGCCCTTGCTGGCGCGGTCGCCGAGAAAGCCGTTGTCGTCCTTGATCTCGATGTTGAAGCTGTCGACATCGACCGACGGCAGACGGCTCGCGCCGTGCTGGGCGATGCCCGTTGTCTTGACCAGTTCGTCCGTTGCCATGATAGCCCTAGCCCGCGAGAGATTTGCGAGGACAACGGCGAGGGAACCCGATGGTTGCAGCCCGGGCCGAGATTCCCCTCGGCCCCTTGCAAACGCTCCAAATCCTTCAGATCTCGGGCCTTTTCCCGCGGTTTTCCTTGACTCGCGGCGTCCAGCGGCTATAAGTCCCACAGCCGGCGCGGGGCGTTTCTCGCGCCGCTTGCTTTTGCGTGGGTTTTCAAAGGGGTAAGTCCCGCCCGCACAAACGCGCATAAACCCTTAGCGACTGACAAAAAGCCGGCCCCGACGATATCAGTCGCGAGGCCGGGATTGAACACGAAGGAAAAAAACGATGTTCGCAGTCATCAAAACCGGCGGCAAGCAATACCGCGTCGTGCCGGATGATGTCCTGGAAGTAGGCAAGATCGAAGGCGACGTCGGCTCGATCGTGCAGTTGAATGAAGTTCTGGTGGTCGGTGGCGACACGCCGGTGCTGGGCGTTCCGACGGTGGCGGGTGCCTCCGTTGCGGTCGAGGTGCTCGACCACAAGCGCGGCCCCAAGGTCATCGCGTTCAAGAAGCGCCGCCGCAAGAATTCGCGCCGCAAGCGCGGCTACCGCGACGAGATCACCGTGCTGCGCGTCAGCGAGATCCTGACGGACGGCGCCAAGCCCACCAAGGGCCCGCGCCCGAAGCGGGAGAAGGTGGCCAAGGAGCCGGCAGCCGAAGCCGCCGAGTAACGAGAATCGATCACGCCAGTTCACGAATTGAGGCGTGAGACCTTTTGAAATGATTCCGTCAAGGAATTGACCTAGACATACGCAGGATTTCGGAGACGAGCCATGGCTCACAAAAAAGCAGGCGGTTCATCGCGTAACGGACGCGATTCCAAAGGCAAGCGCCTCGGTATCAAGGCGTTCGGCGGGGAGATCGTCACTCCCGGCAACATCATCGCGCGTCAGCGCGGCACGACCTGGCACCCGGGCCTTAATGTCGGCATGGGCACGGACCACACTCTGTTCGCCAAGATCGAGGGCCGCGTTGCGTTCCAGGCCAAAGCCAACGGCCGCACCTTCGTATCGGTACTCCCGATCGCCGAGGCGGCTGAATAGACGGTGGATCAAATTTGGAGTCCGCCGGGTCCTGACTGAACCGGCGGAGTCCACAAGCAGGCTCCAGGGGAGGCGGGAAACCGGCCTCCCCTTTTCTTTGACTTGCTCACTTCGAATTAGTGACTTTCACGGAGCCGGACATGTTGCAGGATTTCTCGAGCGTGACCTTGCAGGAGGCGAGACCCAGCGTCGTCGCCACCGAGCGGCTGACCTTGCGGCGGCCGACCCTCGCCGACGTCAGGACCATCGCCCGGCTCGCCAATGACCGCCGCGTCGCCGAGAACACCCGCCGCCTCCCGCATCCCTATTCGCAGGAAGACGCCGTCGCATTCATCCGCGCCACCGCCGCGCTCGGCAGCGAGACCGTGTTCCTGATCGAGCACGACACCGGGCCGGTCGGCATGGTCGGCATCGACTGCTCCACGCCCGGCAACGCCGAGCTCGGCTACTGGCTCGGCGTCGAGCACTGGGGCCGGGGTTTTGCCACCGAAGCCGCGCGCGGCGCGATCGACTTCTTCTTCGAGGAGTTCGAGGACGAGCATCTCCATGCCGGTGCGCGCGTCACCAATCCGGCCTCGCGCAAGGTGCTGGAGAAGTGCGGCTTCCAGTGGAGCGGCGTGCAGCTGCACCGCTTCCTGGCGCTCGGCTCCTCGACGCCCGTCGACTGCTTCCGCCTGTCACGCGGGGTGTGGGCGTCGCTGAAGAGCTGGAGCAGCGCGCGGCGCATGAAATAGCGCAAGAGCGCACCACATTCTCCGCTGTCGTCCCGGGGCGCGACGAAGTCGCGAGCCCGGGACCCATAATCCCAGGGAGGAGTGCCAGGCAAAGCGCCCACTCCGAGTCTTCGCAAAACAGTTCTCGTAGGTATGGATCCCGGGCTCGCGCTTAGCGCGCCCCGGGATGACGCTGTGGGTGTGGCTACGCCGGCGGATTCACGTCCGCGCTCGCGCGCCCCAAATCGCGCTCGCGCAAATAGATGTAGAAGCCGGCACCGATGATGATGGCCGCACCGACGAGGGTTGCGATCGACGGGACGTCGCCGAACACGACGAAGCCGAAGATCACAGCCCAGACGATCATCGAATATTGGTAGGGCACCACGACGCTCGCCGGCGCGAGCTTGAGCGAGCGGTTGACGCAGAACAGCGCCGTCACAGAAATCAGACCGGCGGCCGCGAAGATCACGAGGCTGCCTGGCGTCGGCGGCACCCAGTTGAACGCCGACAGCACCGCGCCGAGCGAGAACGTGCCGACGAATTGCGAGGACGCCATCACGATGTCGGGTGTCTTGCGCAGGCTGCGCGTGATCAGCATCAGGGTCGCAAACGACAGGCTGCCGCCGAGCGCGATCAGCGCCGGCAGGCTGACGGTCTGCGCGGAGGGGCGCAGCGCGATCAGCACGCCGCAGAAGCCGACCAGGATAGCGGTCCAGCGCCGCCAGCCGACCTTTTCGCCCAGGAAGATCGCGGACATCGCGGTGACGAAAATGGGGCCGGCGAGATAATAGGTGATGACGTCGGCGAGCGGCAGATAGACGGTGGCGAGGAAGAAGGCGGCCACTTCAAGCGTCGACAGCACGACGCGGATCAGCTGCAAGCCCGGCCGCTCCAGATGCAGGAACTGGTGACGCTGCGTCCAGATCATCGGCGACAGCAGGAGCAGCGCCGCGCAGGCACGCAGGAACAAGAGCTGCCCGACCGAATAGGTGCCGACCAGAAACTTGCCCATGGCATCGCCGAACGAGAACATGAAGATCGACAGCACCATCAGCGCGATGCCGGCCAGCCGCGCCGAGCGGTCGTCATAGGCGGAGAGGTTCTTGAACAGGGGCATCGACAGGGTTTGCTTCGGGAAACGCGTCATTGCGAGCGAAACGAAGCAATCCAGGCTGTCACCGCGGCGGCAGCCTGGATTGCTTCGTCGCTGCGCTCCTCGCAATGACGGAGGACAGGGCAGCAGCGCGATCGATAGGGCGTCGGAAGGTCCTTTTAATGGCGACAAGGCACCAAACAAGTCCGAGTTCGATCAATTGAACGCATTGTCGCACTGCGTGCAGCGCGATACGGATCATTCTCCAAGTCCATTCCGATGGTGCAGCGCATGACCGACTTCGATCCCCCCCAGCATCGCATGATCCCCGCGCAGCGCTGGTTTGAGGATTTCGTCGTCGGCGAGCGTTTCGTGCTGCCGAGCCGCACCCAGACCTCGGCAGTGTTCGCCGCATTCCAGACCGCGAGCGGCGACACTCATCCGGTGCACTACGACGTGGAATATTGCCGCAGCCGCGGCATGCCGCATCTGCTCGCCCACGGCTTCCAGACCTTGATCCACACCGCGCTCGGTGCCGGCCTGTTTCCGTTCATGGTCGAGGACTCCCTGATCGGCTTCCTCGAGCAATCGAGCCGGTTCCTCAAGCCGGTGTTCGTCGACGACACGATCTACCCCGCGCTCGAAGTCACCGAACTGGTGCCGGGACGTACGACCGGCGTGGTCACGCTTCGAAGCACGATCTTCAACCAGCGCAAGGAGCTGGTGCTGGAGGGCCTGCAGAAATTCCTGATCCGGCGCCGCCCGGCAGGTTAAGCAAGGCGCGACTTCGCGAGAAATTCGGCCAATCCGCGGGGCAATGCGGGTTGCCGCGGGGGACCGGCTGGCCTACCTATGGCCCATGAAATTCCTCGACGAAGCAAAGGTCTATATCCGCTCCGGCGACGGCGGGAACGGCTGCGTGGCGTTCCGCCGCGAGAAGTTCATCGAATTCGGCGGTCCCTCCGGCGGCAATGGCGGCCGTGGCGGCAATGTCATCATCGAGGTCGCCGACGGGCTCAACACGCTGATCGACTACCGCTACCAGCAGCACTTCAAGGCCCAGAAGGGCGAGAACGGCTCGGGCTCGGACCGCCACGGCGCCAACGGCAAGAACATCGTGCTCAAGGTCCCGGTCGGCACCCAGATCTTCGACGAGGATCGCGAAACGCTGATCCACGACTTCACCAAGGTGGGCGAGAAGTTCGTGCTGGCCGAGGGCGGCAATGGCGGCTTCGGCAACGCGCATTTCAAGTCGTCGACCAACCGCGCGCCGCGCAACGCCAATCCCGGCCAGCCCGGCGAGGAGCGCTGGATCTGGCTGCGGCTGAAGCTGATCGCCGATGCCGGCCTCGTCGGCCTGCCCAATGCCGGCAAGTCGACCTTCCTCTCCAAGGTCAGCGCGGCGAAGCCGAAGATCGCCGACTATCCCTTCACCACGCTGCATCCGCAGCTCGGCGTCGTGAACGCCGACGGCCGCGAATTCGTGCTGGCCGATATTCCCGGTCTGATCGAGGGCGCGCATGAAGGCGCGGGGCTCGGCGACCGCTTCCTCGGCCATGTCGAGCGCTGCCGCGTGCTGCTGCATCTCGTCGACGCAACCTGCGAGCACGCCGGCAAGGCCTACAAGACCGTGCGCAAGGAGCTCGATGCCTATGGCGGACAGCTCACCGACAAGATCGAGATCGTCGCGCTGAACAAGATCGACGCGGTCGAGCCGGACGAGCTCAAGAAGCAGAAGGACCGCCTCAAGCGCGCCGCCAGGAAGACGCCGCTGCTGCTCTCCGGCGCGACCGGTCAGGGCGTCAAGGAAGCGTTGCGTGCGCTTGCCGAGGTGATCGGCGAGGCCCCGGTGTCCAGCAAGGCCAAGAGCGCCGCCGAAGCGGAGCCATGGTCGGCTTGATCGATCCTGCCGAGAGACCCTCATGGTGAGGAGCGCGGAACGCGCGTCTCGAACCATGAAGGCCCGGCTCTCGCCCGCAGCCATCCTTCGAGACGCCCGCTTGCCGCGGGCTCCTCAGGATGAGGTTCGGTGGTTGTGACCGTAGTCAAATTGGGCACTGGCTTGTCATCGCGGCCGCGATATCGCAGCATCGAACGATCAAGAAACAACAGGGATGACGCATGGCGCGCGCGAAGAACGTTCTCTGGATCATGTGCGACCAGCTTCGCTATGATTATCTCGGCTGCACCGGCCATCCCACGCTGAAGACACCGAACATCGACGCCATGGCAAAGCGCGGCGTGCTGTTCACCAACGCCTATGTGCAGTCGCCGATCTGTGGGCCCTCGCGGATGTCGTTCTACACCGGGCGCTACATGCGCTCGCACGGCTCGCATTGGAACGGCTGGCCGCTGCGCGTTGGCGAGCCCACGCTCGGCGATCACCTCAAGAAGATCGGCGTGCGCAACGTGCTGGTCGGCAAGACCCACATGGCGCCCGACCTCGAGGGCATGAAGGCGCTCGGCATTCCCCCGGAATCGATCATCGGCGTGCACGTCGCCGAATGCGGCTTCGAGCCTTACGAGCGCGACGACGGCCTGCATCCGACCGGACGGCCGCGGCCGAAATACGATGAATATCTGCGCCAGCAGGGCTTTGAAGCGACCAACCCCTGGGAGCATTGGGCCAATTCAGGCGCGGCCGACGATGGCTCCCTGCAGAACGGCTGGCTGCTGGTGCATGCCGACAAGGCCGCGCGCGTGCCGGACGAGCATTCCGAGACGCCCTACATGACGCGGCGCGCGATGGATTTCATCAGCGAGGCCGAGACCGACGGCCGGCCGTGGTGCCTGCATCTGTCCTATATCAAGCCGCACTGGCCCTACATCGCGCCAGAGCCCTATGCGAGCATGTATTCGACCGACGACATGATTCCGGTGATCCGCTCCGAGCGCGAGCGGCAGAATCCGCATCCGGTGTTCGGCGCCTATATGGACATGCGCTACTCCCGCAACATGGCGCGCGACGATGCCCGCGACAAGGTGATCCCGACCTATATGGGCCTGATCGCACAGATCGACGACCAGATGGGCGTGTTGATGAAGTTCCTGGAGGACCGCGGCCTCTTGGACACCACCATGATCGTGTTCACCTCCGATCACGGCGATTATCTCGGCGATCACTGGATGGGTGAGAAGGATCTGTTCCACGAGCAGTCGGCGAAGATCCCGCTCATCGTCATCGATCCCTCGCAAGAGGCCGACGTGACGCGCGGCACGCGCAGCGATGCGCTGGTGGAGGCGATCGATCTCGCGCCGACCTTCGTCGATTATTTCGGCGGCAAGGTGCCGGGCCACATCCTCGAAGGACGTTCGCTGCTGCCGCTGCTGCGCGGGCCGACGCCGACGGACTGGCGCAAGGTCGCCTTCTCCGAATACGACTACGCCATGCAGGATGTGCGGCTGAAGCTGAACCAGCCGATCGAGCGCTGCCGCCTGTTCATGGTGTTCGACGGCCGCTGGAAGTACATCCACGCCTCCGGCTTCCGCCCGATGCTGTACGATCTCGAAACCGATCCGGACGAATATCTGGATCGCGGCGACGATCCGGAATGCGCGGGCATCGTAGCTCGGTTGCAGGCCGAGCTGTTCGACTGGGCGCTGCATCCCAACGACCACATCACGACGCCGCGCGAGAAGATTGCAGCCTATGCGGATAACCAGCTCCAGGTGAAGGGTGGGATTTTGATCGGCATCTGGGACGAGAAAGAGCTCGCAGCAATCAAGGACGGTATCGCGCAGCGCGCGAAGATGTGAGTAGAGGGAGGCTCTCTCCATTCGTCATGCCCGGGCTTGACCCGGGCATCCACGTCTTGCGGCAAGCGCGGACGCACGTGGATGGCCGGGTCAAGCCCGGCCATGACGACTGAGTGTGTGTCGCCGCGGGAGACTCAATTCTCGATCTTGTAGCCCGTCGCTTTCACGATCGGCTGCCACAACGACGTGTTCGCGGCGAGCTCCTTGCTCAATCCGTCCCGCGTCGAGCCGACCGGGATCATCCCGATCGCCGTCAGCTTTTCCTTCACCTCGGGTTTGGCCAGCGCGGCGCTCGCGGCCGCGCCGAGCCTGCTCGCAAACTCCGGCGGGCTGCCGGCGGGAAGCCACATGCCGTACCAGGCGTCCGCAACGAGATCGATGCCGCTCTCCTTCAGCGTCGGAACGTCAGGCGCGAACGGCGAGCGCTCGGCACTCGACACCGCAATGATCTTCACCCCCTTGGCACGATGCTGCGGCAGCGCGTCGGCCAGCGTGGTGATGCCGAACGAGATGTGGCCGCCGACGAGGTCGTTGAGGATCGGCGCGCTGCCGCGATAGGGCACGCGGGTCAGGGCAATGCCGAGATCCTTCTCCAGCTTGGAGCCCATGAAATGCGGAATGGTGCCATTGCTCGGCACGCCGAACGACGTCTTGTCGGGATGCGCCTTCAGCCAGGCGACAAAGCTCTTGAAATCCGGAGCGTCGACCCCCGGGCCGATCACGACGGCGAATTCGAACCGCGCCAGCAGCGACACCGGCATGAAGTCCCTGGCCGTGTCGAAGCTCGGTGTCGTCTCCACCATCGGCAGCAGGTACATGGTGGGTCCGGTCGTCACCAGCACCATGCTGCCGTCGGGGCTTGCGCCCTTCACCGCCTTGATCCCGATCAGGCCGTCGCCGCCGGTGCGGTTCTCGACCACGATGGTCCGTTGCAGCACCGGGGCCATCTCCTGCGCGATCAGCCGGCACAACGTATCGCCGCCAGCTCCCGCTGCGAACGGGAAGATGATCTTGCTCAGCCCGGCCTGCGCCTGCGCTCCACCCGCATGCGCCAGGAGCGGCAGGCCGAGGCATCCGGTCATGAATTTGCGGCGGTCCATACGTTTCCTCTCCAGCCCCGTTTTTGGTTGCCGGCATTAGAACCGGAACGGCGTCCAAGACAAGGCCGCCGTCGGCCGTTTACCATCTCGCCCGCCTTGCGCCGGCCATCGTCCTGCTGCAAAAGCAGGCCTCACCGGCGCCGCTCTTTCGCTCCGCCGCTTCCGATGCAGAGCAATTCGCCACGCGCGCCAGCAATACACACATGGCCAGCCCCGAACTCAGTCAATTCCGCCGTATCGTCGTCAAGGTCGGCTCCGCACTGCTGGTGGATTCCGACAAGGGCGAGGTACGCGCGTCCTGGCTCGCCGCGCTCGCGGACGACATGGCCAAGCTGCACAACGAGGGACGCGACGTCCTCGTCGTCTCCTCCGGCTCGATCGCGCTCGGCCGCAGCCGCCTCAAGCTGCGCGGCCCGCTGAAGCTGGAGGAGAGCCAGGCCGCCGCCGCGGTCGGCCAGATCGCGCTGGCGCGTATCTGGTCCGAGGTGTTGGGGGCGCATGGCATCGGCGCCGGCCAGATCCTGGTGACGCTCCAGGACACCGAGGAGCGCCGCCGCTATCTCAACGCCCGCTCCACCATCGGCAAGCTGCTGGAATGGCGCGCGATCCCCGTGATCAACGAGAACGACACGGTCGCCACCAACGAAATCCGCTACGGCGACAATGACCGCCTCGCCGCGCGCGTCGCCACCATGGCCAGCGCCGACCTGCTCGTGCTGCTGTCCGACATCGACGGGCTCTACGACGCCCCGCCGAAGAACAACCCGGATGCAAAGCTCATTCCCGTGGTCGAGAGCATCTCCTCGGAGATCGAGGCGGTGGCGGGAGACGCCGAGTCCGAACTGTCGCGCGGCGGCATGCGCACCAAGGTCGAGGCGGCCAAGATCGCCACGACGGGCGGCACCCACATGCTGATCGCCTCCGGCAAGATCGAGCATCCCCTGCAGGCGATCGCCAATGGCGGCCGCTGCACCTGGTTCCTGACGCCGGCCAACCCGATCACCTCGCGAAAGCGCTGGATCGCGGGCACGCTGGAGCCGAAGGGCACGCTGACGATCGATGCCGGCGCCGTGACGGCGCTGCGCGCCGGCGCCAGCCTGTTGCCGGCCGGCGTGATCAAGGTGGAGGGCCAGTTCGCCCGTGGCGATGCCGTGATCGTCCGCGGCCCCGACACCAGCGAGGTCGGCCGCGGCCTGATCGCCTATGACGCCGAGGTGGCCGAGCGGATCAAGGGCCGCTCCTCGCCTGATGTAATGGCCATCCTCGGCATCAGCGGGCGCTCGGAGATGATCCACCGGGATGATCTGGTGGTTGGCGGGTGAGGACCGCACCGTCATTCCAAGGCGGTGCGCTAGTACCGAACCCGGAATCTCGAGATTCCGGGTCTGGTCCTTCGGACCATCCCGGAACGACGGCGCACCTGACCCAGCCAGCCCGCCATCGGAGAGACCTGCCAACCCTCCCGACCCTTCGCAAATGCGGGATTTCCGTGCTAGGACACCGCCTTAGCAGAAGGTTGAACCCATGGCCGCCCCCCTCAAAGCCGTTGACGGCAATGCCGATCTCCAGGCGCTGATGTCCGATCTCGCCGCCAAAGCCCGCGCTGCCGCGCGCGTGCTGGCGCTGGCGCCGCCGGAGCAGAAGAACCGGGCGCTCGAGGCCATGGAGCGGGCGATCCGCGCACGCTCTGCTGCGATTCTCGCCGCCAATGCCGAGGACGTCGCCGAAGCCCGCGCCGCCGGCAACATGACCGCTTCCTTCATCGACCGCCTGACGCTGACGCCGGCGCGGATCGAGGGCATGGCCGAAGGTATCGCCATCGTCCGCGGCATCGCCGATCCCATCGGCGTCGTCACCGAGAGCTGGCAGCGGCCGAACGGCATGACCATCGAGCGCGTGCGCGTGCCGCTCGGCGTCGTCGGCGTGATCTTCGAGAGCCGTCCGAACGTCGCGGCGGACGCCGGCGTGCTGTGCCTGAAGTCCGGCAATGCCGTGATCCTGCGCGGCGGCTCCGACAGTTTTCGATCCTGCCGTGCCATTCATGAGTGCCTGGTGCAGGGCCTGCGCGAAGCGGGCCTGCCTGAAGCTGCGATCACGCTGGTGCCGACGCGCGACCGCGCTGCGGTCGGCATGATGCTGTCAGGCCTGAACGGTGCGATCGACGTGATCGTGCCGCGCGGGGGCAAGAGCCTCGTCGCGCGCGTCGAGCAGGAGGCGCGCGTGCCGGTGTTCGCGCATCTCGAAGGCGTCAACCACGTCTATGTCGACGGCAGCGCCGACCTCGCCATGGCGAAGTCGATCGTGCTCAATGCCAAGATGCGACGCACCGGCGTCTGCGGCGCGGCCGAGACGCTGCTGGTCGATCGCGCCGCTGCCGGCAAAAATCTGAAACCGCTGGTCGAGATGCTGCTCGATGCCGGCTGCGAGGTGCGCGGCGACGACGCCGTGCAGAAGACCGATGCACGGGTCAAGCCTGCCGGCGCAGACGATTGGGACACCGAATATCTCGACGCGATCATCGCGGCGAAAGTGGTCGACGGCGTCGACGGCGCGATCGCGCACATCCAGAACCACGGCTCGCATCACACCGACGCGATCGTGAGCGCGGACGAGGCTGCCGCGAAGAAATTCCTGAGCGAGGTCGATTCCGCAATCGTGCTGCACAACGCCTCGACGCAGTTCGCCGACGGCGGCGAGTTCGGGTTCGGCGCCGAGATCGGAATTGCCACCGGCCGGTTCCACGCCCGCGGCCCGGTCGGTGCCGAGCAGTTGACGAGCTTCAAATATCGCGTCCACGGCACCGGGCAGACGCGGCCGTAGGTAACGTCGCGAGGCGCGGGCAATTGAGCAACAATTTCGTCGTGCCGCGTTTCGTGGCGCAAGCGATCCCGCCCTCGACACCGGGCATGCGTGTCGGCCTGCTCGGCGGCTCCTTCAATCCGCCGCATCAGGCCCATCGCGCGATCAGTCAATTCGCGCTGAAGCGATTGCAGCTCGATCGCGTCTGGTGGCTGGTCACGCCCGGCAATCCGCTGAAGGAGAACGGCTCGCTGCACGAGCTCGGCGAGCGCATGCGGGCCGCGCGCGACGTCGCCAACGATCCCAGGATCGAGGTGAGCTGTCTCGAATCCGTCATTCGCACGCGCTACACTATCGACACGATCAACACGTTGCGCCGCCGCCTTCGCGGCCTGCGCTTTGTCTGGATCATGGGCGCCGACAACCTCGCTCAATTCCACCGCTGGCAGGACTGGCGGCGCATCGCCGGCCAGGTGCCGATTGCGGTCATCGATCGCCCGCCGCAGAGTTTTCGTGCCCTCGCCTCGCCGGCCGCCAAGGCGCTATCGCGCTACCGTCTGCCCGAGACGAAGGCAGCAGAACTTGCGGATCGGCCGGCGCCCGCCTGGGTGTTCCTGACCGGATTGAAGCTCAACCTCTCCTCGACGGGCCTGCGGAACCCGGACGGGAGCTGGAAAGGTACGAAGTGAGACGAAGTGTGCGGGCTGGAGGCTCTCTGGCATATTGAAACCCTTAACCCCACATGATGTAGTGTAACCAGTGAGCGCCGGATTCGGCGTTCGCGATACAGTGAAAGGAATGGTCCCTGACCACATCTGTATTGTCCAAGCCTGTTTTACCCAAGGTTGCCAAGCCTACGCGTAAAACATCGACCAAAGCTGCGGCCTTGAAGGCGCAACCCGACGCCGACAAGACGCTGAGCCTGATCCTCTCCCGCCTCGAGGACATGAAGGCGGAAGAGACGGTCACCATCGACCTTCGCGGCAAATCGGCGTGCTCCGACTACATGATCGTGACCACCGGCCGGGTGAACCGGCACGTCGGCGCGATCGCGGAAAACGTCACCAAGAGCCTCAAGGAAAACGGCATCAAGAACATCCATGTCGAGGGCTTGCCCAATTGCGACTGGGTGCTGATCGATTCCGGCGACGTGATCGTGCACGTGTTCAGACCCGAGGTCCGCGAGTTCTACAATCTCGAGAGATTGTACACGCAGGGCCCGGGGGCGGCGAAGGCGATCTAGGCTCATCGAGCCGATTTCGAATCGGCTGGCGCGCATGCTAGCGTCGTGTGCGCGCGCTTGTTGCGCGCGGTCTTGAAGCGCGACCCTGAAGATATCAGACCCCGAAGAT
Organism: Bradyrhizobium sp. USDA 241; assembly: GCF_049739505.1. Taxonomy (NCBI): domain Bacteria; kingdom Pseudomonadati; phylum Pseudomonadota; class Alphaproteobacteria; order Hyphomicrobiales; family Nitrobacteraceae; genus Bradyrhizobium; species Bradyrhizobium sp. USDA 241. The sequence goes on from NZ_JBMGPZ010000004.1 coordinate 1,065,443, forward strand.
ATCATGCGTGTTGCCGTCATTGCGGTGGGCCGGCTGAAGCAGGGCCCCGAACGGGAGCTTGCGGACCGCTATTTCGAGCGGTTCGACGAGGCCGGCCGCAAGCTTGGATTCCGCGAGCTCAGCATCCACGAAATTCCCGAGAGCCGCGCGCGCGATACCGCGACACGGATGGCCGAAGAGGCCGCGGCGATCTCGGCGCATATCCCGGAAAGATCCATCCTGGTGGCGCTGGACGAGCGCGGCCAGAATCTCGAGTCCACCGTATTCGCACGGCATCTCGGGCGCTGGCGCGACGAAGGCATCGGACATACTATTTTCGTGATCGGAGGGGCGGACGGACTTTCGCCCGAATTGCGCCGTAAGGCCAAGCTCGCGATCGCATTCGGCTCTGCGACCTGGCCGCACCAAATGGTCCGCGTCATGCTTCTGGAACAGCTTTATCGGGCCGCCACCATTCTGGCCGGTCATCCCTATCACCGCGCGTGATGCGCGTCACAACGAGCACTTTTGCCGAGAAGCGATGCGAGCGCCGATTCTCAACCTGCTGCTGATCGCCAACGTCGCCGGCGCAAGCCTGGCGCAAGCCCAGACGGCAACACCGGCGCCGCAGACCGCAGCGATCTCGCCCGACGCGATCAAGCAGCGCGAGCAGGAGCTGGAAGCTGCGCGCGCCAGGCAGAAGAGCGCGGAAGAAGCGCAGGCCAAGCTCAAGGCCGAGATCACCGCGCTCGGCCAGGACCGCACCCAGCTCAATCAGCAGCTGATCGAGACCGCCGCCAATGTGCGCACCGTGGAGACCAAGATCGACGAGGCCGAAGCGCGGCTGCGCGCGCTGAACGGCCGCGAGCAGCAGATGCGTGCTTCGCTCGATTCACGCCGTGCCGACATCGTCGAAGTGCTCGCGGCCTTGCAGCGCGCCGGCCGGCGCACGCCTCCGGCGCTGCTGGTGCGGCCCGAAGATGCGCTGCAATCACTGCGCACGGCGATGCTGCTCGGCGCCGTCGTGCCGGAATTGCGCGGCCGCGCCGAGAAGATCGCGGCCGAGCTCGGCGAGCTCGTGGCCTTGCGCAAGGCCATCGCCACCGAGCGCGACCAGCTCGCCTCCGACCGCGACAGGGTCCGCAACGATCAGACCCGGCTCGCCGCTTTGGTCGACGAGCGGCAACGCCAGCAGGCGGCGCGCGAGAAGGACCTGGACGCCGAGAGTTCGCGCGCCATCGCGCTTTCAAGGCAGGTCGGCGATCTCCAGGGGCTGATCGCCAAGATGGAGCAGGACCTGCAAAGCGCCGCCAAGGCTGCCGAGAAGGCCGCGGAGGCCGCAAGGCAGGCCGAGGCGAAAGCGGCCGCCAGCGCCAAGTCGGGCCCAGGCGCTTTCAAGGACAAGTCCCGCACCACCCCGGCGATGGCCTTCGCCTCGGCCAAGGGCCTTTTGCCTCTGCCCGTTAACGGTAACAAGATCAGGGACTTTGGCGGTTCCGACGGGGTTGGCGGGGTCCAGAAGGGGATTTCGCTGGCCACCAAGCCCGGCTCCCAGGTCACGACGCCGTGTGACGGCTGGGTGGTCTATGCCGGGCCGTTCCGCAGCTATGGACAACTCTTGATCCTCAACGCCGGTGGCGGGTATCATGTCCTGATCGCCGGGATGGAGCGCATTTCGGTCAACATCGGACAGTTTGTGCTCACGGGGGAGCCGGTCGCGACCATGGGGTCGACATCTCAAGTCGCCTCCATTCTCGCCACGAACGCGAGTCAACCTGTGCTGTATGTCGAGTTCCGTAAAGACGGCACTCCAATCGATCCAGGCCCATGGTGGGCCGCAAATGAAGGCGAGAAGGTTCGCGGATGATGCGCAAGACTTCAGTAATCCTCCTCAGCGCCGCCACCGGTGCAGCGCTGACGCTGTTCGTGACCCAGCCCCGCGCGGTGTTCATGGGCTCCAGCGCGCGAGCCGCCACCGCGGACACCTATCGCCAGCTCAATCTGTTCGGCGACGTCTTCGAGCGCGTGCGCTCCGATTATGTCGAGAAGCCCGATGACACCAAGCTGATCGAATCCGCCATCAGCGGCATGCTCACCGGCCTCGATCCGCATTCGAGCTACATGGACGCCAAAAGCTTCCGCGACATGCAGGTGCAGACCCGCGGTGAGTTCGGCGGCCTCGGCATCGAGGTCACGATGGAGGACGGCCTGATCAAGGTGGTCTCGCCGATCGACGACACGCCGGCCTCGCGCGCAGGCGTCATGGCCAACGACATCATCACCAATCTCGACGACGAGGCGGTGCAGGGCCTGACCCTGAACCAGGCGGTCGAGAAGATGCGCGGCCCGGTCAACACCAAGATCAAGCTGAAGATCATCCGCAAGGGCCAGGACAATCCGATCGACGTCACCCTGGTGCGCGACAACATCCGCGTCCGCTCCGTGCGCGCGCGCGTCGAGCAGGACGACATCGCCTATATCCGCATCACCACCTTCAACGAGCAGACCACCGAAGGCCTGAAGCGCGAAGTCTCCAGCCTCACGAACCAGATCGGCGACAAGCTCAAGGGCTTCATCATCGACCTCCGCAACAACCCGGGCGGTCTGCTCGAGGAGGCGGTCACCGTCTCCGACTCGTTCCTTGAGAAGGGCGAGATCGTGTCGACCCGCGGCCGCAATGCCGAGGAGACCCAGCGCCGCACCGCGCATGCGGGCGACCTGACCAAGGGCAAGCCGGTCATCGTGCTGGTCAATGGCGGCTCGGCCTCGGCGTCGGAAATCGTCGCCGGCGCGCTGCAGGACCACAAGCGTGCGACGATCGTCGGCACGCGCTCGTTCGGCAAGGGTTCGGTGCAGACCATCATTCCGCTCGGAAGCGGCAACGGAGCGCTGCGGCTGACCACCGCCCGCTACTACACGCCGTCGGGCAAGTCGATCCAGGCCAAGGGCATCGTGCCCGACATCGAGGTGCTGCAGGACGTGCCGGACGAGCTGAAGTCGCGCACCGACACCAAGGGCGAGGCTTCGCTGCGCGGCCATCTGAAGAACGACGGCGACGAGAAGACCGGCTCGCAGTCCTACGTCCCGCCGGATGCCAAGGACGACAAGGCGCTCAAGCTCGCCGGCGACCTGCTCCACGGCATCAAGAACAGCGCCTCCGCGGCGCCGACGCCAGGCAACGACAACAAGGCGACGACCGACAAGCCCAAAGCGGCGAACTGAGTCCTCGCATTCTGCGATCTGACGAAAAGGGCGGCTCCTGGAGCCGCCCTTTTGCTTGCAAGTCCGATCCCCGGCCTATCCCGGCCTGCCGCCGCTTGACCTCGGCATGGTATCGTCGGCTGGAGTGATTCGGGATCTCGCATGACTGAAACGGCCGATGATCTGAGCGCGCCGCTCGGACAGGACAAGCCGCCCCGCGGGTCACTTCAAATTCCTCCGGGTGTGGTCAGTCAAATTCCTCCACCCGCGAGGCAGGACAAGGGACTGTTAGTTTGAGTTTGTTTCCCGGGCAAGAGCTTCAGCGGCTTCTTTGAGCCGATAGCTGCGTCCGTCGAACTCAAGCAGATGGCAATGATGCATAAGGCGATCGAGGATCGTCGTGCTCATAGTGTTGTCCCCAAGGTATGCCCCCAATCCTGCACGACGCGATTGGAGGTGACGATGACGCTGCGGCGCAGTTTGTAACGCTGATGGATCAGGGTCTGCAGCAAAGTGCCGGCGTCGTCGGGGATGGCGCGTGCGAGGAATAGATCGTCCAGCACGAGGAGATCGCAGTCGATGATGGTTCGCAGCCGGACCTCGCGTTGTGCCGGAGAGTTCAGGGCGTAGCGGTGGAAGAAGTCGTCGGTCTCAAGATACTGGACCTTGTGGCTTTGCAGGATCGCCTGATAGGCAATCGCCTTGGCGATGTGCGACTTCCCGGTGCCAGGTTTGCCAACAAGCAGAGCGTTCTCGCCAGCGGCAATGAACGCCAGGGTGTGGAGCTGGAAGCAGGTCTGACGTGGCAGTTTGGGATTGAAGGACCAGTCGAACTCGGCGAGCGTCAGCTTTTCGTCGAGCCCGGATTGCTGGTATCGCCGCTCGATAAGACGGGACTGACGACGGTCCAGTTCATCCTGCAGGATAAGGGAGAAGGTCTCGAGGAAGGGCTGGTTGGCGCCCTGCGCCTGGAGCACGCGCGTCTGCAGCGTGTCGCGGACACCCGACAGGCGCAGCTGTCGTAGGCAACGCTCAATTTCCGGCATGGTCATCATGTGGCTAGGTCTCCAGTTTAAGGTGAGAAGGTGCAGCGGGAGCGCTCGTGGCGCCGGAGTTGGCCGGGGTTGCGCAGGGGACACGAGCGCGGATTGCCGTGGCGTGATCGTCGTGAGCCTCGGCCTGCCGACCATTGTCGTCGGCGTCGCGCCGCACAGCGCGGCTGAAGAGGTCGCCGTATTCCGCGGGGGTACGGATCAGCGGATGATCCTGGGTGAGCGGCGATGCCGGCTGTGGCGTCACTCCAACCTGCTCGATCGCCTGTTCGAACAACCGCTCGACGGTCGCACGCACGTGCTTGTAGCGGTAGATGCGGTTGTCGATGGCGTGCGCGCAGGCCTGCTCGACCAGCCGCGCCGGATACTTCCGGCCCAGCCCGACAATGCCCCACATCGCGCGCTGTCCGGGGCGCCCTTCGGTGTCGAACACCTGCTGGCACAAGGCCCTGGTCTGCGGTCCGATGCGCTCGGCGCTCGCCAGCAGCACGGCGGTTTGCCGCGACGGGTTGAACGGCCGTTCGCTGGTCGGCAGGACGACAGAACCGGGGTGCGCCATCCGGGAATGAACACGCAGCAGCGCACGGGTGTGGCGATCACGGATCTCGATCGTGGTGGTGTAGATGCGCACGACGACCTGGCTGCCGATCGGCGCGGGCCGCGCGGCGTAATAGCTGTTGTCGACGCGTACGGTGGTGTCGTCGCAGACAGTCCGGACGACTTCGGTGAAGATGCGGAAGGGAGCGACAGGCAGCGGCCGCAGGTGCGGCTTCTCTTCCTGGAACATCGCCTCGACCTGACGGCGCGTGCTGCCGTGGATGCGTTTGGAAGCCCAGTTCTCCTCCCAGTGCCTCAAGAACTCGTTTTGCGCCTCCAGCGTCTCGAAGCGCCGTCCGGCCAGCGCAGTGCCCTGGGTATGTTGAATCGCATTCTCGACGCATCCTTTCCGATTTGGATCGGCCACGCGCGCGGGATCGGCGACCACGGCGTAATGAGCCAGCATCGCGCTGTAAATCGGGTTGAGCTGGGGCTCGTACAAATCCGGCTTGAGGACGCCTTCCTTCAGGTTGTCGAGCACGACATAGCTGGGGACCCCGCCAAAATACCGGAACGCCTCTTCGTGGAGCTGCGCCCAGACTTGTTGGCTGGACTTCCAGACTACCCGCCGGAAGCTGCGCCGCGAGTAGCGTAGCGTCATCACGAACAGGCGGGGACGACGGTACCGCCCGCTCTTCGGATCAACCGTCGGCGCGCCCTCGCCATAGTCGACCTGAGCTTCCTCGCCGGGGAGGAACTCAAGACGATCAAACTGCTCAGGATCAGCGTGCCGCAACCGGCGCACAAACCGCTTGACACTCTGGTAGCTGGACGGAAAGCCAAATTGATCAACCAGGTCCTGGTAAATCGCCTGCGCGTTCCGCTTCAGCCGGACCTGTTCTTCGATCCACGTCCGATGCGCTTCGCAAGCCGAACGGGCCAGGCTGCTGGTGACCGTCGCTTCCGATGTCCCAAAAGCCGGTGGTCGGGGTGGAGGAATTTGGCCGTCCGCGCTCACCGAGCCGGTGGTCACTTCCCCGGGGGAATTTGCCTCCGCACCGGCCCGCAGCGCCTGATAACGCCGGATCGTCTTGCGATCGACACCCGTCAGCCGGTGAATCTCGCGCTGGCTGGTGTTGCGATCAAGTAATGTAAGTACGGTGCTTCGCAGATGTCGCTTCAAGACGTTCAACTCCCCGGCCCCTTGCTGGCTAAAGGGGTCGAACATAAACGTCCTGCCTGACCGGCTACTGCTGTTCAGCGGCGCTGACGGCGATCATCAGGTGGGGGAGTTTCAAGTGACCATACCCGGGGGATTTTGACCGACCCACGGGGCTCAGAATGGTTTGGCTATCATCAACCACAGGATCGCCATCGTCGCCCCGAAGCCGGGGAAGCCGAATGCGAACCAGCGGCGGAACAGGGCGTCGTAGCGCTGTGGCAGCGCACTGCGCTGGGCGGCGGCCTTGCGCGCGAGGTCGCGCATCTCGATCTGCATGAACACGACTGGAATCCAGAACAGACCGGCGATGGCGTAGAGCGCCAGCGAAGCGAGCAGCCAGCCTTCCATGATCGATGTGGCGGACAACATCATCAACAGTCCGCCGCTGAGCGGCTGGAGGATCACGGCCGACAGCGTGAAGATCGCATCCGCAATCACCACCACAGAAGCGGTACGCGCGATGAACTCCACATCGTGCGTGCGATGCGCCATCAGCATGAAGAAGGCGATGCCGGTTCCTGTGCCGAGGATGACGATGGCGCCGAGCACATGGAGAAACTTGAACAGGAAATACAGCGTCATGGCTTCTTGACCGCCACAGGCTTGGGCGGCTTCAGCGCGCGTTCGAGCGCACTGCCTGCGGCTTTGACGCCGGCTTCGGTCTCGATCATCCAGTGACCCTCGCTACCGACGGCCGGCAGGAAGCGCAGGTCGGCCTTGCCGTCGCTTCCGCGAAACGCATCGGCGAGCTTCTGCGAAAATGCGGGCGCGAAATAGCTGTCATTGGCGGCAACGAGCCATGTCACGGGAATACGCGCGGCTTTGCCGAACTCCGCTGCCGCAGCAAGCAGCGTATGCGGCGCGCAGACCCGATTCGGCTCATCATTGGCATGGCCGCCGCGCCCCGGCGCAAACACTGTGATCGCGGAGATCACCATCGGATCGGTATTGGCGAGCGCAAGCGCACCCCATCCGCCGGCGGAATGGCCGATCACGATCGCGGCATCCTTGCGGATGAAATCCTGCTTTCGCAAGAAGCCCAGCGCGAGCGAAATCGCATCGGCCGTTGCGCGGCCCGAGCGCACATAGTCGGCCTCGTCACATCCGCCCTGATCCTCGACATAGCGGCCGCCCGTCGCACCATGGCCGAGCCGCTCCGGCACCAGCACGGCAAAACCAAGCGCGACGAGATAGGCGGCAAGCGGGCGGTATTCCGGCTGCGGCATTTGCGCACGACGCAGCGCGTTCTGCGTCGAGGCGTGCGCGATCACCGCGAGCCGGAATGGACCTGGGCCAAGAGGACGAAACAGGACGGCATGCGCGGCAAGGTCGGTATCCGGCGCGGGCACCCGCCACGCTTGCCGGCGAAACGGTTCGCCCTCCCCTCCCAAGGAGCCAAACGTGACCTGGGCGCACAGAGGGGATGCAGTCAGCAAAGCCAGCAGAGGCAGGAGCGCGATGGTGTTGAGGAGCCGCATGAATTGGCCGAGGGCGGACGCGAACAGCGACAGCCAGATTAGTAGGAACGAATCAATTTCGGCCGACTTTCTGCGTTGCCATTGCCGTCCCCTCGCCGCCGAGACGTAGTTTTGCACCGACGCGCGGCACGCGGTTACGGTTCGAGGCAGCGGCTTGTCCTCTTTCGGTACAACATGGTCGAAATACTGATGCAGAAAGTCCACAGGTTAACCGATAATTAACGATAGGTCTTGCCGCCGGCGCGGTGACTTGGTTTGATCGTGTCCATGAGCACAACCCTGATCGAGGTCCGGCCGGCCAAAGCTGCAGATGCAACTGCGGTGGCGTCCACTCATGACGAAGCCTGGCGCTCGGCCTATCAGGGCATCATTCCCGGCGCCGAGCTGGAAAAGCTGATCAACCGCCGCGGTCCGCAGTGGTGGGACAGTGCGATCCGCAAGGGCAGCCGCGTCAGCGTCCTCGTATTCGGTGACAAGATCGCGGGCTATGCCAATTACGGCCGCAACCGCGCCCGCAGCCTGCATTTCGACGGCGAGATCTACGAGCTTTACCTGCGACCGGAATTCCAGGGTCTCGGCTTCGGCCGCCGCCTGTTCGCTGCCGCCCGCCGCGACCTCATGCAGAGCGGGCTGAAGAGCATGGTGGTGTGGGCGCTCTCGGACAACGATCCGGCCACGGAATTCTACCGTGCCCTGGGCGGCCGCATGGTGGCGCGCTCTTCCGAGCGATTCGGGCCGAAGTCGCTCGACAAGGTTGCCTTCGCTTGGACCAATTGAGCTGCTGAAATCCTACCGGGCAGCGTTCCCGTCCGTCGATACCGCCCGCCTTTCGAGCCGGTGATCGCTGGATTCATTATTTCACAAAAACGCGATGGATCAGCGGGCCAAGCCCGCGTATGACAGCGCCAAAATCGCTGCCGGGCGCGATTTCACCTCGGCAACAACGGAGCCTTGAATGCGTATCGATGCGGTCTCGATCGGGAAAAACGTACCACACGACGTCAATGTCATCATCGAGGTCCCCGTGGGCGGCGAACCGATCAAGTACGAGATGGACAAGGAGGCCGGCACGCTGGTGGTCGACCGCTTCCTCTACACGCCGATGCGTTACCCCGGTAACTACGGCTTCATCCCGCACACGCTGTCGGATGACGGCGATCCCTGCGACGTCCTGATCATCAACACCCGCGCCATCATTCCCGGCGCCGTCATGAGCGTGCGTCCGGTCGGCGTGCTGTTCATGGAAGACGAAGCCGGCGGCGACGAGAAGATCCTGGCGGTGCCGTCGTCCAAGCTCACGCAGCGCTATGACAAGGTGAAGAGCTATTCCGACTTGCCGGACATCACGCTGCAGCAGATCCAGCACTTCTTCGAGCACTACAAGGATCTCGAGAAGGGCAAATGGGTGAAGATCCTGCGCTGGGGCGACGCAGAGGAAGCGCACAAGCTGATCCTCGAAGGCATCGAGCGCGAGAAGAAAAAGAAGGGCTGAGCTTCTGTGTCCCGGACGCGGCGCGACATGAAATGACGCGACGCTGAGCCGGGACCCCCATGCCGCCCTGGGCCCCGGCTCAGCAGCGCACCGCTGAAGAAGCACTGCGTTGCGTCCGGGGCACGAGAGTTTACCTACACCGCCGGTTTCGGCAGGCCGGTGATCGCGCAAGCGGCGCGCAGCGTGTTCACCAGCAGGCACGCCACCGTCATCTGGCCGACGCCGCCCGGCACCGGCGTGATTGCACCGGCAACGCCAAGCGCTTCCTGATAGGCGACGTCGCCGACGAGACGATTCTTGCCGTCATCTTTCGGGATGCGGTTGATGCCGACGTCGATCACGGTCGCGCCCGGCTTCAGCCAATCCCCGCGCACCATCTCGGGCTTGCCCACCGCGGCATAGACGAGGTCCGTCTTCTTCACGAGACCCGGCAAATCGCGCGAACGCGAATGCGCGATCGTGACCGTGGCGTTTTCATTCAACAGCAGCTGCACCAGCGGGCGGCCGACCAAGTTGGAGCGGCCAATGACGATCGCGTTCATGCCCTCGAGCGAAGCGTGCACGCTCTTCGTCAGGATAATGCAGCCGAGCGGCGTGCAGGGCGACAGCGCCTCGAAGCCGCCGGCGAGCCGGCCGGCATTGTTCGGATGCAGCCCATCGACGTCCTTGGCAGGGTCGATGGCGTTGATGACGGCTTCGGTGTTCAGCCCCTTCGGCAGCGGCAGCTGCACCAGAATGCCGTGCACGGCGGGATCGCGGTTGAGCCTTGCGACCAGCGCCAGCAGGTCTCCCTGCGAGACGTCGGCCGGCAGCTTGTGCTCGAACGACGCCATGCCCGCAGCCTGGGTCTGGGTGTGTTTTGAACGGACATAGACCTCACTGGCGGGATCGTTGCCGACCAGGACCACCGCAAGGCCGGGGATCAGATTGTGCTCGCGCTTGACGCGGGCGACCTCCTCGGCGACCCGGACGCGCAGCTCCGCGGCAATGATTTTTCCATCGATGATCTTGGCCGTCATGTCAGTTCCCTCAGTCGTTCGATTTGGCCGACACAAGCTGGCGCAGGGTTTCTCCGAGCCGCGCCGGATCGCCGTCGATCGCGATCTGCTTCAGCCGCGAGGTGGCTCCGGATAGCAGCTTTACACTGGCCTTGGGAACGCCGAGCGATTTCGCCAGTAGCGCCAAAACCGCCTTGTTGGCCTCGCCGCCATCGGCAATGGCGCGCACCCGCATCTTGAGCACCGTACGCCCATCCGAGAGTTGCTCGATCCCGTCGATGTCGTCGCGGCCGCCGCGCGGCGTCACCCTCAGAGCGATGCTGATTCCTGTGGCCGAGTAGCGCCAGGGTTCTTTATGAGCTTCCTTGGCAACCAAAGGCGCTCCAGCCTGCTCAGATCACGTTCGGGTAGATGTAGTACAGGATCACCCGCTCGACGAACATGATGATCAGGATCAGGATGATCGGCGAGATGTCGAGACCGCCGAGGCTGGGCAGGAAATTGCGAATCGGCGCCAGCAGCGGCTCGGTGATCCGGTACAGGAACTCCGCCACCGCCGACACGAACTGGTTGCGGGTGTTCACCACGTTGAAGGCAATCAGCCAGGACAGGATCGCGGAGGCGATCAGCAGCCAGACGTAGAGGTCGAGCACGATGATGACGATGTCGAGAACGGCACGCATGGCTTTTGAAAACTCTGGCTTTTGAAAACTCTGGCTGCGGTCGGGATTGACGCCTTTTGCTAGATATCGGTTCCCCCCGGCCCAAACAAGGGAAGTTCGGGCACCGGAATGGCTAAAACCGGGTTACGCCCGTCCTTGACTTGACCTTGGCGGGGACTTAAATGGCGCCCGGTTGTCGGCCGCATTCACCAGAGCGGCCAGCAAAGGGGCCATAGCTCAGCTGGGAGAGCGCGTCGTTCGCAATGACGAGGTCGGCGGTTCGATCCCGCCTGGCTCCACCACGCTTCGCCCTTCGGGCTACGCGTGGCGCAGCCACGACGGAGCCCGAAGGACGAAGCGTGGTGTCCGGCGAAGCCCGAAGGGCGAAGACGGACTGTAGCTGATAGATCCCCCTACCTCCCCGTAAACCTCGGCGGCCGTTTCTCCATGAAGCTCGCCACGCCTTCCCTGAAATCACTCCCGTTCAACGCCACCATCATCTCCCGGTTGGCCTCGATCGTCGCCTCGGCAAGCGTCTGGAACGGCACCTCGTAGAGCTGCCGCTTGATCACCGCCATCGCGCTCGGCGAGACGAAATCGGCGAGGTCGCGCGCATAGGCGTAGGTCTCCTCGCGCAGCTTCTCCGGCGCACTGAGCCGGTTGACCAGCCCGATCCGCAACGCCTCCTCGCTCGGTACGCGCCGCGCCGAGAGCAACAGATCCAGCGCATTGGCGTGGCCGACGATCCGCGGCAGCATCCAGCTGATGCCGTGCTCGGCGATCAGGCCGCGCCGCGCGAAGGCGGTCGTGAACACGGTGTTGTCGGCAGCAAAACGCAGGTCGCAATAGAGTGCATGCACGAGTCCGATGCCGGCCGTGGCGCCATTGAGCATGGCGATCACAGGCTTCTTGATCGACGGATAATAGCCGTAGCGCGTCTGCCAATCCGGCCGGCGATTCATGTCGAACGGCGGCAGGTTCGAGGCACGCCTGACGTCATCTGGGTCGAGTGCCTTCAGCGCATCCATGTCGGCGCCGGCACAGAAGGCGCGGCCCGCGCCGGTGAGCACGATGACGCGGACATTGTCGTCGACATTCGACGCTTCCATCGCGTGACGCACGTCGCGCTCCATGATCGGCGTCCACGCGTTCATGCGGTCGGGGCGGTTCAGCATGATGGTCGCGATCTTGTCGCTCACCTCGTAGAGAATGTGTTCGTAGGCCACGGCGCTCTCCCTTGTCGGCCGGCACGCATTGGTGCGTGCTCGTTTGCGGAGAGCCTAGCATATCCAGGGAAGAGGTAGGGACTTGCGCGAAGGCGCGAAAAGACTTGCGCGAAGACGCGATCACTCGGCGGCTTGCGCCAGCACCGGCCGGCGTGCGAGCCAGCCATCGATGAAGTGATCGAGCCAGGCGCGCTCCGCGACATCGTAGACGGCACGATCCGCGAAATGATGATGCCGCTGCCGCGCACCGGGCGCGCTGAAGCCGTCATAGCCGCGCGTGGTCCAGCGATGCATCATCGCGTAGGTCACATCGGGGTGGAACTGCACGCCGAAAGCATTGCCGGCACGGAACGCCTGCACCGGAAAGTCATCGCCTTCGGCGAGCAGCTCAGTGCCTTCAGGCAGCTCAAATCCCTCGCGATGCCAGTGATAGACCTGCTCCGGCCAGTGCGGGCAGAGCGCACGGCCCGCAGCGGTCGGCCTGATCGGGTAATAGCCGATCTGGGTCAGCGCCTCCGCATGCGGGGCGACGCGGGCCCCGAGCTGCATGGCCAGCATCTGCGCCCCTAAGCAGATGCCGAGGAACGGCCGCTGCTCGCGGAGCGGAATTTCGATCCAGTCGATCTCGCGGCGGATGTAGTCATCGGGATCGTTGGCACTCATCGGGCCGCCGAAGATCACGGCGCCGGCATGCCGATCGAGCGTCTCGGGCAGGGGATCGCCGAAGCGGGGACGGCGGATATCGAGGCGATGGCCGAGCGCGCGTAGCGCATTGCCGACGCGGCCCGGTGTCGAGCACTCCTGATGCAGGACGATCAGAACCGGCAGCGGGGCTTTGGAGGCGGCGGCGCTCGGCGCCCTCCGTGGGAAGGCGACCACCTCTGCGCCACCAAACCTGTCCGTCCGGAACGACATGGCCTCTGCGAGTGCTATCGGTTCAGACCGCCAGCATAGCTAAGCGATGGTTAACATCGTGTGAGTTCGCGCACATACGTGCGATACTAAAGCAAACTCCGGGCCACTACGGGGCTTCTAGTGCCTCTGCCGTTGAAACCGGCTGGTCGCCGCAAGGATGAAGCCGCGCGGGAAGAAACGCAGCGCGAACGGCACAATCTTGATACCGAGGCCAGGCAGCACTGCCCGTTTGTTGGCCATCAGGCCACGATACGCCTCCCGCGCAACTTCGGCGGCAGAGACGTTGAGAACGGCCGTATCATGTTGCGATCCAACGCCGGCGCGCGCCTGGAATTCGGTCGGCACCGGACCCGGGCAAAGCACGGTGACGCGGACGCCGCGCGGTGCAAGCTCCGCCCGCAACGCTTCGGTGAAGGAAATCACATAAGCCTTCGACGCGTAGTAGACGGCCATGCCGGGACCGGGCAGAAAGCCGGCGACGGAGCCGACATTGAGAAGACCGCCCTTGTTCCTGATGAGCTGATCGGCAAAGCGTAGCGACAGATCCGTCAGGGCCCGGACATTGACATCGACGATGCCGATCTGCTCGATGCGATCGCGCTCGATGGCATCGCCGAACACGCCGAAGCCGGCATTGTTGACGAGATGGTCGAGCTCGACGCCTTCGGCTGCAAGGGCTGCCGCGATCGTCTCGCCGGCATCCGCTTTCTCGAGATCGCAGGCGATCACGATCGGCTTCTTGCCGCCCTTGGCAGCGAGCTCGTTCGCGAGCGCTTCGAGCCGGTCCGCCCGTCTCGCGGTCAATGCGAGGCGGTGTCCATTGGCGGCAAACACACGCGCCAGCTCCATCCCGATGCCCGCCGAAGCACCAGTAATCAACGTCACCCGCTCAGCCACGATCGAAGTCTCTTGAATTCAACTATTTTAGCCCCGCAACGGCGGAACGAGAGCATAGGCCGTGCGCAACAGGCAAGCGGCACTGGCAGCATGGCCGCTTGAGCAGAACGACCGGCAATGCAGAGAAACCGTTGATTTGCAGGCGTATTCGGCGCAGGCGACGATCATATTAAACTTTCGTCATGTGCCCACGCGGGCCGCGATCCGCCGAGTCCAGTGCCGTCAGCCGACGGCGCTGTCCTTGAGCTGACCACCGGCACGCTCCGCGACCGCGTGCTTCAGCTCGATCCGGTCGCGCTGGGAAATCCCGAGCAGGTCGGAAGCACGCCAGACGACATTGTCTTCGAACTCGCTGACCTGGCCGTCGGCATAGACCAGCTCCCACATCATCCGGACGATGCGCTTGCGGCCCTCTTCGTCGAGCGAGCGCATGATGACGCTGGTGAAGTGATAAAGGTCCACCGCCTCGCCCTCGACCTGGGTGGCGTCCACGATCAGACGATCCGCAGTGCCGCGATCGAGCCCAAAATGGCTTTCGATCAGGCTGTGCAGCTTGCGCTGCTCGGCCGCGCTCGGCTGGCCGTCCAGCGAGACCACGTGGACCAGCAGTGCAGTGGCCGCCAGCCGATAATCGCTGTCGCCGAATGCGCGGTCCGAGGCTTGAGGACCGACAATGTCGGCGATGAATTGACGTAAGCCGTCGAGCATAAGGTCCTACCGGGATCGATGACAGCCGCAAGGAGCGCGGCTGTTACCTGCATTATATGAGCAGGAAACCCAACCGGCGCAACGTGCGTCAGTTCCGCGCGCGTATTACGTTTCGGCAATCTGCGGACTTTTCATTCGCCGTCATGGCCGGGCTCGTTCCGGCCATCCACGGCCGCCAAGAAAGACGTGGATGCCCGGATCAAGCCCGGGCATGACGATGGAGAGTGGGGCGCACGTCCGCCCCAACACCGTCATTGCGAGCGCAGCGAAGCAATCCAGAATCTTTCCGCGGAGGCTGGCTGGATTGCTTCGTCGCAAGAGCTCCTCGCGATGACGGAGAATGTGGCGACCTCCTCCCGCCTCACGGTATCTCGTACACCACCATCTTGTCGGCGATGCCGCGGAGCGCGGCCTGCTTCTGGATCGGCTTGATCGCGCGCCGCTCGAGCACCTCGGCGACCGCGGGAGCGTCCAGCACCGGAGCGGTGATGTGAATCTCCTGCGCGGTCGACAGGCTCTGCACGCGGGCGGCGATGTTGACGGTCTGACCGAAATAATCCTGCCGCTCGTTGAGCATGACCGCAAGGCAGGGACCTTCATGGATACCGATCTTGAGAACGAGGTCGTTGGCGCCGCGCTGCTTGTTCAATTCGTCCATCGCCGCGCGCATGCGCAGTCCCGCGGTGATGGCGTGCTCGGGCCTGACGAAGGTCGCCATCACGGCATCGCCGATCGTCTTCACGACCGCCCCCTTCTCGGCGGCGATGATCTCCAGCAGTGCGCGAAAGTGCGCCCGCACGAGATCGAAGGCATTGAGGTCGCCGACCCGCTCATACAGCGCTGTCGAGCCCTTCAGGTCGGTGAACAGGAACGTCAGGGACGTGATCTTCAGCCGCTGGTCGACATTGAGGTTGTCGGCCTTGAAGACGTCGCGGAACGTTTGGTTGGACAGCATCCGCTTGGCCGTCAGGATCGGCTTGCGCTTGCCGATCATCTCGTGCAACGCGTGGTCGGCAATCCAGACCGAAGGCAACACGCGATTGTCCGATTGGTTCTCGAGCATGAGACGCAACGGTCCGGGGCGCATCACGGTGGTCCCCGTCGGCGCCTCCAGCTTGTTGAACATGATCGACAGCTGCTGACGCTCGCTCGTCGGTTCGCCCTGAACGTTCAGGAAATGGGCGGAGTGGGTAACCGGCTCGAACACGATGATGAACTGGCTGGGCAAATTGAGCGAGAGGATCGCCTTCTCGCCGGCGGGCAATTCGAGGGCTTCGAGTGTCACCTCGTTGATCAGGTGGGAAAACGATTCATCGTTGATGTCGACGCCTGAGCTCCAGAACATCTGCCGCACATATTCCCAGATCGGCAACGTGTCGGGGTCATGAGCACCGATGCGGCGGACCCGCGGACTGACGGTGAAGGCCACCTCGACCATCTCGTCTACCGAGGCCTCGTATCCGGCGGCGCAGAGCGCGCAATTGTAGTCGTCGTGCTTCAACGACTTCAACGTGGCGTGCGCCCCCAGCACACCTCCGCAGCCGGGACACAGCACGTTCCAGCTCATGTCGAACAGGCCGAGCCGCGAAGCGTGCAGGAAGCCGGAAATGACCTTCTCCTGGTCGAGGCCGGTACGGTTGGCAAAATCCAGCGCATTGATCCGGTTGAGATCGCGATCGTGACCGTTGGCGATCAGCTGCGCGATGGCCTCCACCACAACGGGATCGGCAGTCTGCTTCAGAACGGAAAACTGGGCCTGGATGTCGCTCATGGCGGGACTCTATCTAGGGTGGATCACGCCATCGGCCAGACGAACGCCTGTCACCGACACGTGATGCGGAACATGGGTGAGTGGTCCGGCTGGGTCGTGACGACGCCGAGCGGGATCACGGGATTCGCCGGGTCGGCAAGCTCGACACGGAATGCGCCGATCAGCCGGGCCAGGGCCAGCACGGATTCGGCCTGGGCAAACGGCGCGCCGATGCAGACGCGCGGACCTGCGCCGAACGGCAGGTAAGCAAAACGGTCCGGCGCCTCCTTCGACATGAAGCGCTTTGGAACGAACGCGTTCGGCTGGTCCCACAGCTTCTCGTGCCGGTGCAGCAGCCAGGGCGCAATCATGATGATGTCGCCCTTGCCGATCTCGACGCCGGCCGCATTGTCCTTGTCGCGCGCGGCCCGCGCGACCAGGAAGGCCGGCGGATAGAGCCGCATGGTCTCCTCGATCACGGCACGGGTGAACTTCTGCCGGTCGATGTCGGCCATGCTGTCGAGATGCTCGCCGCGCGTCTCGGACGCCACCTCCTCCTGCGTGTCGGGATCAAGCGCGAGCAGATAGAGCGCCCAGAACAGCGCGGTCGCGGTGGTCTCGTGGCCCGCGAGGATCATGGTCGCGACCTCGTCGACGAGCTGCTCGTCCGAGAAGCCCTTGCCCGTCTCGGGGTCGCGCGCTTCGTCCATGAGATCGAACAGGTCGCGCGGCGGCGCGCCGTCTTTCTTGCCCATCGTACGCCGTTCGGCGATCATCATGGCAACGAACTCGGTCCAGCGCTTGCGGAAACGGGCGCGGGCAAAATCCATCGGGCTCGGCCAGGACACCGGCAGCAGCATGTCGAGGAAGTACGGCCGCCCGAGCCGCGCGGCATATTCTTTGATGAAGTTGCGCAAGGTCGCGCCATACCGGTCCATGCCGAACGAGAACATCGTGCGCCCGGCGATCTCGAGCGTCATGCGCTGCATGATCTCGCGCAGATCGACCGGCTCGCCTGTTTGCGCATCGAGCTTCGCGATGGTCTCGTCGAGCACCGCCGTCATGTGCGGGACGAGATTTGCTGTGGCGCGCGGCGTGAAGGCCGGCGCGAGCGTGCGGCGCTGAAATGTCCAGGAATGACCTTCCGCGATCAGAAGGCCGTCGCCGAGCACGGGGCGCAGCATGCGGATGCCGGCCGGCGTGCGCGTATAGTTCTCGTAGTTGCTGAGCAGAACGTGCCGGATCGCGTCCGGCTGGTTCAGGATGAAACTGTTGCGGAAAAAGAAGCGGCCCGGGATGACCTCTTCCTCATAGGCGCGCTGCCCCCAGGTCGCGATCATGTTTTGCCGGATCACCGCGAGACGGCCGAAGAATGACATGTCGTCGGGCGCACGCGGAGGAGCCGGAGGGATGATGGGCCGACGCACGCTGGCGAAATTCATGGCTCTCTCCCGCAGATGTGACGCAGCTAAACAGCTAATAAGTCAGCTCGGCGATCGCAATCCTGTTCTCGGCGGCGGGCCAGGTGCGCGCCACAATCCGTTCGCCGAATTGGGCCACGATGTTACGCCCGATCTCGCTGGCCGGAAGTCGCAGGGTCGCTGCCGCATCCGTGGGCACGCCCGGCTTGACGTCGGCCGGCTCCTTGCCATCGAACAGAACCACGTCCCGCGGCAGGCCGAAATAGCCGCGCGGCCGCGACATGATCACGACCGCCCCTGCGTCCTTGTCTGCCGGCCCGAGCGGCCGCGCAGGCCGCAGGTGCACGACGTCGGACGAGCGCGGGAACGGAGAGCGGTAGATGTGCGTCGTCGGCGCATCCGGGGAGGTCAGGACGAATTCGAGCGACCAGGCCGGATCGACCTGCGCCGGCCCCCAGCGGCCGTCGGCAGCGGTCTTTGCGCTGTGCAGCGCACCACCCTTGCGCTCCCCGGTATCAGGATCGACACGGAAGATATCGACGGTTGCGCCCGCGACCGCGCGATTGGTCGGCACACCGCCTGGCGCGCCGGTGACAAGCCCGCTCAGCTTTACGCTGGTTTCGGGCACGATCGCGATGCGGGCGGGCTCGCGGCCGGCAATGAACTTGTAGATCTCGCGGAAGGCGCGAGGGTGAAATGCCACCTCGCGATGATCGAGCGCACCGAGCACGAGGTTGGTGGCGCCCTTCAGCTCAGGTCCCTCGGCGGTCACACCGGTCGGCGTGCCAGGCTTGCCGATGAAGCGGCCGTCGGCTTGCGCATATTTGTCCATGCCGTCGCTGCGCAGGGTGAGGAAGGCAACGCCCGGCGTCACCTCGCTCTCGCCCTCGTTCAGGCCGCGCAGGAATACGCCGCGGCCGTTGAACTCGTTGTTGGGCTGGTCATCGGTCGCGAACACGCCGTGATTGGGCGTGCCGCACAGGACGGCGTGGCTGACATCGCCCGCACCGCCGTTCCTGATGACGTTGCGGATCGCATAGCCCCCGCGCGAGCTGCCGACCAGGGCCACCCGCGCCGCACCGGTCCGGCGCTTCAATTCAGTAATGGCTGCGGCGAGCTCGCGGCGCTGGTCCTCGGTCGAGGAGCGGTTCGCCTGCTCGACCTTGTCATCGCTGCGCGCCAGGGGATCGGTGAAATTGATCGCCATCATACGCTCGCGGGGGATGCCGTTCGATTCCATCCGCCACAAGGTCGTCATCCAGAGCGCATCGTAATCGCCATTGCCGTGAACGAACAGGATCGGCGGCACCTCGGTGCTCGGCGGGACGCCAGGTGCCGTCTGGGCGATCGCGCCGGCCCGCATGCTCGCAACCGCGAAAGGCAGGCTGCCGGCTCCCAGCAGGATCGTCCGTCGCGACAGCCTCATCTGTTCCTCCCGGCAAAACCCATGCCTTTGCACCGCTTATACCTGCCCAACCACTGGACAGCGAAGGACTTTCGCAGGCATCAGTGATCCGATCGGAATCGCTGAAGCCAGTTCTGACACCCGATATGGAAGGGGATATGACCGAGCAGACGAACCGCCAGACATTTGCCGGCGACGGCATCACCGCCCCCCTGCGGTACACATTGTTCCGGCGCATCTGGCTCGCCAGCCTGCTCTCCAATCTCGGCCTCCTGATCCAGGGCGTAGGCGCGGCCTGGGCAATGACGCAGATGGCCGCATCGGCCGACAAGGTGGCGCTGGTGCAGACCGCACTGATGCTGCCGATCATGTTGATCTCGATGCCCGCCGGCGCCATCGCCGACATGTATGACCGCCGCATCGTCACCCTGGTCTCGCTGTCGATCGCGCTGATCGGCGCGAGCGCGCTCACCGTGCTGGCCGGCCTCAACCTGATCACCCCCGAATCGTTGCTCGTCTTCTGCTTCGTCGTCGGCAGCGGCAATGCGCTGTTCGGCCCGGCCTGGCAGTCCTCGGTCAGCGAACAGGTGCCGCCCGAGGCATTGGCGTCCGCGGTGGCGCTCAACGGCATCAGCTACAACATCGCGCGCAGCTTCGGTCCTGCGGTCGGCGGCGTCATCGTCGCCGCGCTCGGCGCCGTGGCCGCGTTCGCCTGCAATGCGATCCTCTATCTGCCGCTGCTGGTCGTGCTGCTGCTCTGGAGCCGCAGCACTGAGCCCTCGCGCCTGCCGCGGGAAAAGCTCAACCGCGCCATGGTCTCGGGCGTGCGCTACATCACCAATTCGCCGCCGATCAAGATCGTGCTGCTGCGCACGCTGGTGATGGGCCTGATCGGCGGCGCCGTGATGGCCCTGATGCCGCTGGTCGCGCGCGACCTCCTGCATGGCGGCGCGCAGACCTACGGCATCATGCTCGGCGCCTTCGGCATGGGCGCGGTGATCGGCGCCCTCAACATCCACGAATTGCGCAAGCGCATGAGCGGCGAGGCCGCGATCCGCGCCTGCACCATCTCGATGGCGTTCGCGATGGCCGCCCTCGCGGTGAGCAGCGAGCCGGTGCTGACGGCAACGGCGCTGGTCTTGGCCGGCGCGGTCTGGATGGCTGCGATCGCGCTGTTCAACATCGGCGTGCAGCTGTCGGCACCGCGCTGGGTCGCGGGCCGCTCGCTCGCGGCGTTCCAGGCCTCGATCTCCGGCGGCATCGCGATCGGTGCCTGGGGCTGGGGCCGTCTCACCGACTATGCCGGGGTCGAGGTCGCGCTGCTGACGGCGGCAGGCCTGATGCTGATCTCGCCGTTGCTCGGCATCTGGCTCACGATGCCACGCGTCGGCGCGCGCAACGAGGATGCGGACGTGCTGGCCGATCCCGAGGTGAAGCTCTCGCTGACCGGACGCAGCGGACCACTGGTGGTCGAGATCGAATACCGGGTCGCCCAGGAGAACGCGCGCGCGTTCCACAACGTGATGCAGGACGTGCAGCTCTCGCGCCAGCGCAACGGCGCCTATGGCTGGTCGATCGCGCGCGACATTGCCGATCCCGAATTGTGGACCGAGCGCTATCACTGCCCGACCTGGTTCGACTACCTGCGCCAGCGCAACCGCTCGACCCAGTCCGAACGCGCCCTGCATCAGCAGGCGATCGACTTCCACGTCGGCCCCGAGCCGGTGCGGATCCGCCGCATGCTGGAGCGCCCGTTCGGTTCGGTGCGGTGGAAGGACGAGACGCCGGACCGCGCCGATGGCGAGGTGCTGCCGGTGGTTGCGACCGCTGCGGGCAGCAGCACGTAAGGGACTGTCGTTCCGGCTCGCCTAACGGCGCGCCCCGGAATGACGATCACTGCCCGTGATCCGTCAGCACCTTGTCGCAGGCCTTGCTGAGGCGGGTGCGGTGCTGCTTCAGGCAAGCGAGCACGGCACCATCGCCATTGTTCATGACGGCGCGGCAGAAGCGCGTGACGTCACGCGCGCAAGCGTCTTGACCCAGCTGCTGCGCCGACGCGCCCGATGCGCACATGAGCAAAGGGATGATGAAAAGAAATCTGGTCATCGCGTAATGCCTCTACCCGGAAAGATGTGCGGGCGAAGCTAGTGCGACGATCCTGGCGCTGCAACGGCTTTGTGGCCGAGCCGAGCGAGTGCCACCGCGGGGGGACCCCGGCTTGCCGCCGGGGCTCATCGCGAGGGGAGCTGACCGACGCAACGATCTCGGCTCAGCGCTCTTACGGCTTGTCCTGGACGTCAGCGACCTTGCGCGAGGCGCCCTTGGCGAGGTTCTTGTCCATCACCGCGCGGCAGCCGGCACTCAGATCCGAGCGATGCTTGATCATGCACGCCGTGATCTTCGGGATGTTGGGGATCTCCGCCGAGCACAGGCGGAAGGCATCGCCGGTGCACATCTGCTGCGCCTCGGCCGAGAAGGCAAAGCTCGAACTCGTCGAAGCGATCGAGACGATGGCGGCAAAGCCCAGAGCCAGGCTGGCGTCGCGGATCTTGCCGGTAAACGACTTGGTATTCAGAGACCTGGTCATTTGAAGCTCCCATTGGCTCCGCGCAAAGCGGGCCGGTTGTCGATGGGAGCCACGATGCTCCGGCAAAACCGTTTCCACTGTGATGACGCTCACGGGAGACCCATCATCTGTGATCCCGGTCACTTTGGCGCACCCCGTTGAAATTCCTCCACAGCCGCCGTCGTGTTGGTGTCGCGTTAACTCTTACTTCGCATTAATGGCTGGTCGCGCGGAAAATTCCGCTGGTTTGGTTGCGTAATTGGAAAGAGTAGCGATGCGTAATGCGTTGGGCCTGATGCTGGCCAGTGTAATTGCGGCGGTCGTGATCGCCGCCGGCGGTTGGTTCTATTATTCCGCGCGCGCCGACCAGGGCGCTCCCAAGACAGTTGCCGCTCGTGCCGCCGATCAACTGCCGGCACGGGCGAAGCTCGCCGCCAAGGACGACGTCGAGACCACCGCGGCGATCGCCGCCAAGCCGGTGGCAGCCGCTCCGGCGCCCGCGCCCGCCCCGGTCATGCCGATGCAGCCGAAGCAGGCCTGCGCCAATCCGAACGCGCTGGGTGTGTCCCGCGTCGTCGAGATCGACACCACGGGCGGTCCCGGCTTCGGCTTCGAGCACTTCAAGCAGTTCGACTTCCTCACCGACAAGGAGGTCGTGCTGACCTTCGACGACGGTCCGTGGCCGGTCAACACGCCCGCGGTGCTGAAGGCGCTCGCCGATGAATGCACCAAGGGCCTGTTCTTCTCGGTCGGCAAGCATGCGACCTATCATCCGGAAATCCTGAAGCAGGTGCTGGCCCAGGGCCACACGGTCGGCACGCACACCTGGTCGCACGTCAACCTCAACAGCAAGAAGATGACCGAGCAGCAGGTCAAGGACGAGGTCGAGAAGGGCTTCAGCGCGGTGAGATTCGCGCTCGGCACCAATCCGGCACCGTTCTTCCGGTTTCCGCAGCTCCAGCACAATCCCGCGATGGTGACCTATTTCGGCACCCGCAACGTCGCGATGTTCTCGACCGACATCGACTCCTTCGACTTCAGGAAAGGTGCGACGCCTGAGAAGATCGTCGAGACCGTGATGACCAGGCTCGACAAGCTCGGCAAGGGCATCATCCTGATGCACGATTTTCAGAAGCACACCGGCGAAGCCATGCCGGCGCTGCTCGCGCGGCTCAAGGCCGGCGGCTACAAGGTCGTGCAGATGAAGGCCAAGGCGACGCTCCAGACGCTGCCGGAATATGACGAGGCGCTGATGAAGGACACGAAGGTGCCGACCGCCGGCACGAATGCACGCCCGATCTCGAGCGTGGTGCAGACGGTGTCGCAGTAACGCGCGATTGGTCCAATCCAAAACTCTTGCGTCATGGCCGGGCTTGTCCCGGCCATCCACGTTTTTGGATCAGCGGCGAAAGCGTGGATGCCCGGGTCAAGCCCGGGCATGACGGCGAGATCGGGGTAAAGGTCTGCCGCTCACCAATAGATGCCGTGCCGATGCAGCTCGCTGATGATTCGGCGTTCGGTCCAGCTGCGCTTTGGCTTCGGCTTGTCCGCCCTTGCCGTGCTCTTGGTGGCGGGCTTGGTCGTCGTGACCGGCGCAGAGGTTGCGGGTGTGGTCACCGTCGGAGCGGTCGCCGCAGCCGGCGCGGAGAGCGACACTGCCGGCGCACGATCGTAATATTTCTGAGCCTCGGTGGCCGGCACGGCTTCGCTCACCTGCGTCGTCACAGTGCTCGCGTACGTCGTGGTTTGCGGAGCGGAGCTCTCTTCGTCTGCCGCGGCCAAGGACAGACTGCGAGACCCGCCTGCCTGGGCAGACGCAGAAGCCAGGAGCATGGCGGCAACCAGAATGATCTTGCGCATGTGAAGTCTCCCCGTGTTTGCGTGACCGGGACGTTAGGGAAGTCATGCCTAGGGTTATGTGATCGCGATCACCCAGCTGAACGAACCTTCATAAAGGCTGACGCGCTGGTCAAAACGCCGCGTTTGCGGGGACCGGGTGAAATCTGAGCGCTGGTGCCGCAAGAGGGATTCGAACCCCCGACCCCGTCATTACGAATGACGTGCTCTACCGACTGAGCTATTGCGGCGACCCTGCCGGGGACCCGGGCGATGCCGGCCCCGATACGCGCGCTCCTGATATCGGGCATGGCCCGAATTGGCAAGGACAAGCGGGAGGCGAAATGCGCTTCACGCGCCCCAGCGGGACCAGAATCCGCGCCAGCCGCCGGCCTGGGCCTTCGGCGTGCCGATTTGTTCCGTGAATTCATCGGTGGGGCCGTCGTCGTCGTCGATGCCGGGATCATCCGGGGCACGGACGATCGGGATGACGGCCTGAATCGGCGCCGAAGCCGGCTTGCCGAGGTCGGCCCGGGTTCGGAAGACCGGCGTTTCCGCCGGCGGTGAAGATTCGGCGGGCGCCGGAGCCGGATTCGCCGGCTCGGAGGGCGTGACCACCGGCTCCTCCTTCGTGGATTCCCTGGCAACCTCTTGGGCCGGAGGGGGCGAATTGTCCTGGGCGGCCGGCGCTGATACCGGGGCCGTCACCGGCGGTTCCACCGGCGCCTCGCTGGGAGCGGCGGCCACCCGCTTCGGCGGCGGAGCGGCGAGCATGGCCTCCTCGAAGGCCGAGGATTCGATCGTGGCGCCCCGGTCCGAGGGCAGGCTGGCGACCGGTGTCTGCCACTGGAACGCATCGAGGCGGCCGGTGACCGGGGAGACCGGACGCCAGCTGTCGCTGACATAGCCGTCCGCGGTCCAGGCGGGATCGAGGCGGGCGCGCACCGCGCGCAAGGTCCAGGCGCGGGCGCGGCCGCCGTCACCATGCTCGGTGCGCTCGAGCTCGGCCATCAGCAGCGCGACGCGCTGGGTCGGATCCTTGAGATAAGGCGCGAGCACCTCGCGCGCGCGGGCGAACTCCGAGGCCTCGATCGCAGCGCGTGCGATCGCGAGCTGCCCTTCGAAATGACCGGGCTTGTCGGCTGGCGTCTTCGCGGCGAGGGTTTCGACCCGCTGCAAGCGGTGCCATGCGGTATCGCCGAGCTTCACATGCGCATAGGCGTCCGCGAGATCGGGATGCGGATTGGCGAGCCAGGCGGCCTCCACCAGCTTCATGGCGCGGCGCACCTGATGCGCCTCGCTCTCGAATTTTGCCGCGAGCACCGCCGCCGGCACCAGGGTCGGTGCGAGCTTCACCGCCTCCATCGCGCTCTCGCGCGCGACGTCGCGGTCCATCGTTTGCAATTCCAGCGCGCGCGCGGTGAGCAGGACGCCGCGCTGCCGGCGATAGGTCTGCCTGTCGATCTGCCCCGCGCGCAGATTCGAGTCGAGGATCGCGAGTGCGCCGCTCCAGTCGCTGCGCGCGCAGCGGAAGCCGAGCACCGCATGCGAGGCCCAGGTCGAGGACGGCGACAGCTTGATCGCTTCCTCCGCGATCATCACTGCGCCGACCGCATCGTCGGCGCGCTGCGCCTCGATGAACAGGCCGCGCAGGCCGAGCAGCCGCGTGTCCTCGCGCTCGGCCATGACGCGGAAGACGCGCTGCGCCTCGTCGCGATTGCCTTCGAGCTGGGCCGACTGCGCGTGCAGCAGCAGCGCGAGCGGATCGTTCGGCGCATGTCGCCGCGCCGCGTCGGCGTGACGGCGGGCCAGCGCGGAATCGCCATGACCGATCGCGAGCAGGCCGTGGGTGATGGCGTGGCGGCCGCGAGCCTGGCGCTTTTCGTGGCGACGGCGGCGCAGACGCCCCGGCGTGCGCCAGATCGTGGTCAGGATGCTCCAGACCAGCACGACGGCCACGGCAAACAGGCCAAGCAGGAGAACGAACCTGGGAAGCGTCGTCGAGATGCGGAAACCAGCCGCGGTCAGCACGAGATCGCCGGGCTGATCGGCAACCCAGGCCGCGCCGGCCGCCGCCAGTGCGATCAGGACAAGAAAGAGGACGATGCGAAGCATGGCGATCCCTATACGCGCCGATTGTTGCGCGAACTTTTACTGAAGAGGCTTGGCCGGATCAGATTTGGCGAGATCCGCCATGGCATCGTCGGCGAATTTGCGGGACGCGGCGAGCGCGGCTTCGCGGGCATCGGTCTTGTCGAGCCAGGCCTGCGCCGGGGCACGATCGGCCTCAGGCAGAGTCTTCAGCTCGCGCCGCGCTTCCACGAAATCGTTGCGAAGCGCAGCCGCGGTCACGCGCGCAACGATGGCACCGCGATCGTTGCCGACCCCGTCGGTACGCTCGATGCGGACGAGCTTTGACGCGCCGGCCTGGAGACGCTCGACGATGCCGGCGTCGCTCGACGGAGCTTCCGCCGGCGGCGACAGCTTCGGCACGATGTTGAGGAGCTCGCGGCTCAGCGCGACCGGCGTCGGAATGCCGGACGCCGCAAACGCGTCGAGCGGCTTCAGCATATCGGGCTTGGCCGCAAGTGACCGCGCCGCGGCCAATTGCGATTGATAGGGATCGCCGTGGCGAACGGCGACGTCGAGCAGGGACGCCGCCACCACATGGCGGAGCGGCTTGTCGTCCATCGTCCTGGCCTCGGCGATCTTCTCGCCCTGCCGCGCGAGCTCGGCGCGCTCCGTCTTGCCGGCGCGCTCGAGCTGGGCAATGCGGTCGATGACGGCGGCAAGATCAGGCGCTGCAGCAGGGGAGGCAACCTTCACGTCGTTCAGGGCGTTCGCAGTCTTGTCGGACTGCGCGCGCAGATTGGCCATGTCGCCGCGCAGGCTGCTCGCGGATTTCTCCAGCGCGTCGATCCGCGCCGCCATGGCCGGATCGGCCGCGGGCTTGCCGGCCTTGGCTTCGACCGCAGCAACGCGTGCGCTCAGCGCATCGATCGTCGCACGGGTGACCTCAGGCGCGGCCGGCGGCGCCTGCACGGCGGGCCAGCCCAGCATCCAGCCGACCGCGATCACGACCGCAGCCGCGACAGCGCCGGAAAACGGTGCAATGATCCAGGGGGAAATCGGCGCCGACACGGGTGCGGCCGCGACGGAAACCTGCTCCTCTGCAGGCTCGGACTGAGGCTCGGCCCTGACCTCTTCGGATCCGGGCTCTTCGAACCTGGCCTGCTCCTGCGCGACATGCTCGGACGCCTCGGGCTCGCCCGCGACCTGCTGCGGCTGGGTCGAGACTTCCGTCGCCTCAAGATCGATGGTGGGCGGGGTGCGCTTGGTACGACCCGTCTCGGGCGCCAATCCAGCGTCTTCAGGCTTGTCGTCGGCCATCGTGACGGTTCCTCACACTTCCATACCCGGGTGAACTAGATTGCGTCGGATTCGGCCTGACCTCTTACGCCAAACGGGTGCGCAACGCACGCTCCAAGGTGTCGAATAGGGCACTTTCGTCCGGCGTTGCGGCCACCAGAACCCGTGACGCGCCGGCGTCGCGCAGCACGCTCGCAACCGTCTCGGACAGGCAGCAATGCGGAATGGCCAGCGCCGAGATTTCGACGCCTTCGTCCCGCGCCGCATCCAGGAACGCGCGTGCGCTGCGCCGGGAGTAGTGCAGCACCGCCTCGACCCCGTACGCGGCAAAGCCCTCGCAAACCCCGCGCGGCAGATGCTTGACCGGCGCCATGCGATACGTGGTCCGCGTGACGACGCGGAAGCCCTCCGCACCGAGTTCGCTGCCGAGGTCGCGCGACAGATCGGCGCCGGCGAGATAGAGCAGCGCGCTCTTCTTCTTCAGCACCTTGTCGCGCGCGCTTTGCATCACCTTGTCGCGCAAGGAAGCAGCATCGCCACCGGCGACGATCACCTCGGCGAAACCGGCCTCGCGCGCCGCAGCAGCCGTATGCTCGCCGACCGCGAACAAAGGCAGCTTCAGGAGACCAAGCTCCGGCAATTGCGGCACGACAGCACGGATCGCGTTGGCCGATGTGACGAGAACGGCGCCGTAGGGACCTTCAGTCTCGTCATGGACGGCGACCGGTTCGAACTTGAGCACCGGCGCGAGCAGCACCGCATGCCCTCGCGAGCGCAGACTTTCCGCCGTCGCCTCATTGTCGGGATGCGGCCGTGTGACAAGAATGGACATCGCTGGTGTTCCCGAACCACGTGGCGGTGGCGCATTGACCAGGACGGTTGCGCGTGACGATTGCGCAAGCCGACCCCGGAATGCTACCGGACGTACCAGAACGCTGCTTTATGGATGAGCGCAAGGGCGCAAATTGGATAACAATTCGCCAATGTTGGTGCTGGGCATAGAAACCACCTGCGACGAAACCGCCGCGGCCGTGATCGAGCGCGCGCCTGACGGCAGCGGCCGGATCCTGTCCAATATCGTGCGGTCGCAGATCGAGGAACATGCCCGCTTCGGCGGCGTGGTGCCGGAGATCGCCGCGCGCGCGCATGTCGATCTGCTCGACGGCATCATCGACCGCGCCATGCGCGAGGCCGGCATCGGCTTTGCCCAGCTCAACGGCGTCGCGGCCGCCGCGGGGCCGGGCCTGATCGGCGGCGTCATCGTCGGGCTCACCACCGCGAAGGCGATCGCGATGGTGCACGATACGCCGCTGGTCGCGGTGAACCATCTCGAAGCGCATGCGCTGACGCCGCGCCTCACCGACGGAATCGAATTTCCCTATTGCCTGTTCCTCGCCTCCGGCGGCCACACCCAGATCGTCGCAGTCACCGGCGTCGGCCAATATGTACGGCTCGGCACCACGGTCGACGACGCGATCGGCGAGGCCTTCGACAAGGTCGCGAAGATGTTGGGACTGCCCTATCCGGGCGGACCGCAGGTCGAGCGCGCGGCGGCGGGCGGCGATGCCACCCGCTTTGCGTTTCCGCGGCCGATGCAGGGACGTCCCGATGCCAATTTCTCGCTGTCGGGATTGAAGACGGCGGTGCGCACCGAAGCGAGCCGGCTGGCGGAGCTCACGCCGCAGGACATCAGCGATCTCTGCGCGAGCTTCCAGGCCGCCGTGCTCGACTCGACCACCGACCGGCTGAGCGTCGGCTTGAAACTTTTCCGCGAGCAGTTCGGCGCGCCGCGCGCGCTGGTGGCCGCCGGCGGTGTCGCCGCCAATCAAGCGATCCGCGGCGCTCTGCATGACGTTGCAAGGCAGGCCGGGACGCAACTGATCATGCCGCCGCCTGCGCTCTGCACCGACAACGGCGCGATGATCGCCTGGGCCGGCGCCGAGCGCCTCGCGCTCGGCCTGACCGACACGATGGAGGCGCAGCCGCGCGCACGGTGGCTGCTCGACGCCAACGCGACGGCACCCGCAGGTTACGGCAACACGCGGGCGGGATATTAGCGATGGCCGCGCTGCAATCCGTCGCGGTGATCGGCGCGGGCGCCTGGGGTACGGCGCTGGCGACGGTGGCAGCGCGAGCCGGACGAAGCGTCACGCTCTGGGCTCGCAATGCGGAGCATGCCGCGCGGATTGCGTCGAGCCGCGACAATCCGCGGCTGCCCGGCGTGCGGCTTGCTCCGGAGATTGTGGTGACGAGCGATCTGGCGCTCGCCGCGCGTGCGGAGATGTTGCTGATTGCAACACCGGCGCAACATTTGCGCGGCGCGGTCAACATGCTGGCCTCGCACCTCGCAAGGCCGGTGCCGATCGTCGCCTGCGCCAAGGGCATCGAGCACGGCACCCATAAGTTCATGACCGACGTGATCGCGGAGGCCGCGCCGCACGCGCAGCCGGCGATCCTGTCGGGCCCGAGCTTTGCCGACGACGTCGCGCGCGGCCTGCCGACGGCAGTGACGCTGGCGGCAAGCGATGAGACGCTGGCGAGCGCGCTCGTGCAGGCGCTGGGCTCGCCGACGTTCCGGCCCTACCACTCCACGGACATCCGGGGTGTCGAGATCGGCGGTGCGGCCAAGAACGTGCTGGCGATCGCGGTCGGCATCGCCGTCGGGCGCAAGCTCGGCGCCTCCGCACAGGCAGCCCTCACAACCCGCGGCTTTGCCGAACTGGCGCGTCTTGGCCGCGCGCTCGGCGCGCGCCGCGAGACGCTTACCGGCCTGTCCGGCCTCGGCGACTTGATCCTGACCTGCTCGGGCCCGCAATCGCGCAACTTCGCGCTCGGACTTGCGCTCGGGCGCGGCGAGCAGCCTCCCGCCGGCAAGCTCGCCGAGGGAGAGTTCACGGCACCTGTGCTGATCGAACTCGCAGCTTCGCAAAACATCGAGTTGCCGGTATCAGAAGCGGTCGCGGCGATCCTGAGCGGCCGAAGCACGATCGATGCCGCGATCTCGGGGCTGATGACGCGCCCCTTCAAGGCAGAGGAATGACGTCTTCTCGTCATGCCCGCGCTTGTCGCGGGCATCCACCTCTTGATATTGAACTGGTGACAAAGACGTGGATGGCCGGGACAAGCCCGGCCATGACGAATGGATAGGGCGCGTTGTCATGAACTACTGGCTCGTGAAATCCGAACCGTCGGTGTGGTCCTGGGACCAGCAGGTCGCGAAGGGCGCCAAGGGCGAGGCCTGGACCGGCGTGCGCAATTTCACCGCGCGCCAGAACCTCGTGAACATGAAGAAGGGCGACAAGGCGTTCTTCTATCATTCCAACGAGGGCAAGGAGATCGTCGGGATCGCGGAGATCATCAAGGAAGCCTATCCCGACCCGACCGACAAGACCGGCAAGTTCGTCTGCGTCGACATCAAGGCCGACAAGCCGTTGAAGACGCCGGTGACGATGGCCGCGGTCAAGGCCGAGAAGAAGCTCGAAGGCATGGCGCTGGTGAAATATTCGCGCCTGTCGGTGCAGCCCGTGACGGCGGAGGAGTGGAAGCTCGTCTGCAAGATGGGCGGGGTGTAGTTAAGTGCAAGAGCCCGGACGAGCGAAGTGACGTCCGGGACTGGCGCACCCCCGCATATCGCTGCGCTCATGCAGGCTTCGATATCGGAACTTGCAGTTCGGGCAACGCAAGCACCTCACATGGCGCGGCAATGCCGCGCAGCGAATGTGATCCGAGCGCGACCAGAGGCATCTCTGTCTCGGCAGCGAGTGCGCCCGAGACCAGCACCGTCCTGCCAAGCGGCTTGCACAATCCCTCGAGTCGACTGGCGAGATTGACGGCGGGACCCGATCGCGGTGAAATCGAGCCGGTTGGCGGCACCGATATTGCCCCAGAGCATCTCACCGAGATGGAGCGCAATACCAAACGACAGCGGCGGAAAGCCGTGGGCGCGGCGCTCCTTGTTGAGATACGCCATCCCGGTTTCGGCTGCGCTTGCCGCGCGCAGAGCAGCCTCACAGGCGCGGCGCGGTGAAGCCTCAATCACCGGAAAGATCGCGAGGACGCCGTCGCCGATGAATTTCAGCACCTCGCCGCCAAAGGCGTGAACCGCGCCGGCGATGCGATCGAACCAGGCGTCGAGCGCCGCGATGACATCGGCAGGCGGGCTGGTCTCCGACAAGATGGTGAAGTTGCGCAGGTCCGCGTAGAGCAGTGCGGCCTGAATGGTCTCGCCGAGATCGCGGCGCAGAGGTGCCGCCATCACCCGCTCCGCGCTACGCTTGCCGAGATAAGCATCTAACGTCGCACGCAACGTCGCGCGCGCGGCGATCACGGCAAGGGGCGTCGCCGCAAAGCGCGCGGCCTGGCGCAATTGCTCGATCTCGTCTGCCGTGAACGGACGCGGCCCAATCCAGCCAAGTTGCGCCCCATCGGACCGGCCGACGATGTCTTCGTGCACCTCGCCGGGCGCGATGTCGCGCAGCCAGCGGCGGCC
The DNA here is from genome assembly GCF_049739505.1 of Bradyrhizobium sp. USDA 241. Lineage (NCBI taxonomy): Bacteria > Pseudomonadati > Pseudomonadota > Alphaproteobacteria > Hyphomicrobiales > Nitrobacteraceae > Bradyrhizobium > Bradyrhizobium sp. USDA 241. The sequence continues at coordinate 1,096,646 of NZ_JBMGPZ010000004.1, forward strand.
GGAATCGTTGGGCGGGTCTGGCGCCAGCCCGCCGGGTGCGAAGCCGAGCGCTTCGATCACCTGACCGCTGTCGGCGCGCCACAACCACGTGCGCTTCGCGATCAGCGGATGCGCTACCTCCAGCGTGAGGGCGCCGGCTGCAAGCGGCACGCCGTCGGCGACCAGATGCGTGCCGAGTTCCGCGACCAGGCGGTCGGCCCCGGGGCATTCCGAGGCGGCGTCGACGAGCCAGGCGAGGGTCGAGGAGAGGTGCATGGCCCGATGATGATGAAGCAGAGCTATCTTTGTCACGGGGAATCCTTGACGGGCCGCTTTGGCGCCGCCATGTCCCAAGGCCAGCCCAGGGGATGAGCGCCAATGGCCGAGCCGTTCATAGTGCGACGCGAAACCCAGATCGCGGCCCCGCGTGCCACCGTCTTTGCCTATCTCACCGACCCCGAGAAGATCTTGAGCTGGATGGGCGCCGACGCAACCACGGAGCCGTATCCCGGCGGTCTTTATCTGCTCAAAGGCGTTGGCCCGCGCGGCGGGGCCGCCCGCGGCGCGTTCCGCGAGGTCGTGCCGGTGCATCGTCTGGCCTACACGTTCGGCTGGGAGGGTGGCCAGGAAGTGCCGCCGGGCTCGAGCCTGATCGAGATCGACCTGATCGAGCGCGACGGCGGCACGCTGCTGTGCATGACCCATAGCGGCCTGCCGACCGCGGAACAGGCTGCCGCGCACGCAACGGGGTGGGCGCATTATCTGGAACGGCTCTCCACCGCAGCCGCAGGCGGCGATCCCGGTCCGGACAGGGGCGTTTCCAGCAAGACGTAGCGGCGGCAGGTTTACACCGCCACGGTCGCCACCACCTGCGCCAGCAGCTGCTCGCGCCTCGCCTGGGAGCGCTGGCCCTTCATGGTCGCGGCGAAGCGCTCGAGGATGCCCTCCTCGAACGCGGTGACGATGGTATCGTGGACGTAGCTCTTGCGGCAGATCGCCGGCGTGTTGGAGAGCTTGTCCGCAGCGGCGCGGATTGCGTCCAGCACCTGCTTCTTGCGGCCGCGCTGGCTCGTCGCCGGCGTGATCCGCGACAGCGATTCCACGACGACGGCGGACGCCATCAGCGTGCGAAAATCCTTCAGCGAGATCTTGATGCCGGCGATCTCGCGCAGAAACGCATTCACCTGGGTGGTGCTGACCGCGCGCACGATGCCGTAGGCATCGCGATACTGGAACATGCGCTTGCCGGGGACGCCCTGCAAAATGCGGATGGCGCGCACCAGCTTGGCGGCGTCGCACTCCTTACGCACCGCCTTGCCGCCCTTTGCCTTGAAGGTCAGCACGAAGCAGTCGTCTTCGAGCATGACGTTGGACTTCAGCAGCGTGGTGGCGCCGCGGGTACCGTTGAGGCGGGCATAGGACTCATTGCCGGGGCGGATCGCGGTACGCGCGATCAGCTCGATCACGGCCGAGAGCGCGAACTCACGCGTCGGCTCGTCGCCCGACAGGAAGGCAGAGACCTTGCGCCGGATCTTTGGCAGCGCGCCGACGAGCTTCTCCAGGCGATGCGCCTTGCGGTGCTCGCGGACCTTCTCCCAATCGGCGTGATAGCGATATTGCAGCCGGCCCGCGGCATCGCGGCCCACCGCCTGGAGGTGCGAGTTGGGATCGGCGGAGTAACGCACCTCGCGATAGGCCGGCGGCACCGCCATCGCGTGCAGTCGGCGGATGGTGCGGGCATCACGGATATGCGCGCCGTTGGGACGGACGAAGGAGTAGCCCTTGCCGCGCTTGACCCGCCGGATGGTCAGCTCGTTCTGGTCGCCGAGCCGCAAGCCGTGCTCCCTGGCGAGTGCCTCGACCGTCGCCGGCGCGGTATCGAAGGTCTTTTTCGGGCTGGGGCGCCGAAAAGGGGCCGGTTTGGGCCATTGTCCGAGGGCTTTGGCCAGGGCAATGGCCGCAGGATCGGCTGAAGCGGGCCGCATCGTCCCGGGATTCTGCTGATCCATCATAGTGTTACGCCTTAGCCCTGCGTGTTATCGATCAATGCCGTTGTTCTGATTTTTGTTCCGAGGGGTCTCTTTGGACCCGGGTTGGCCATTTAGGGTGTTCCGAACCGTATTGCGAGTCCCGAATCACTGAGAGGAGGTCTCTAAATACCTCCATGGGGTGCATGAGAGCTCTGCACCGGCCTGGTCCGCACATCCGGGTGAAGGCCCAAAGGCCGCTCGCGGCGCCTGTTTCAGATCTGCGACAGTCCAGGCAGGTCGCCTTGATCCTCCGCATGGCCGGTGGCCCGCCGAAGGTCCAGCTTGTGCTCCTTGTCGGGTCCGGTTAGCCCGACGCATAATCAGTCAATGATCAAGTCGGCTCGCCGGTCGCTGGCGTTCGGCCTGCCGCATGTGGAGGGAAGCATGTCCGAGAAGATCTACGACGTCCCCGCGGAGTGGGCGAAGCGCGCCTGGGTCGACCAGGCCAAGTACAAGGAGATGTACGCCCGCTCGATCTCGGACCCGAACGGCTTCTGGGCAGAGCAGGCCAAGCGCATCGACTGGATGCACGCGCCGACGAAAATCGAGAACGTCTCGTTCGCGCCCGGCAACGTCTCGATCAAATGGTTCGAGGATGGCGTCCTCAACGTCGCCCACAACTGCATCGACCGGCATCTCGCCAAGCGCGCCAGCCAGACCGCGATCATCTGGGAAGGCGACGATCCCTCGCAGTCAAAGCACATCACCTATCAGGAGCTGCACGACGAGGTCTGCCGGATGGCCAACATCCTGCGCACCCGCAACGTCAAGAAGGGCGACCGCGTCACCATCTACCTGCCGATGATTCCCGAAGCTGCCTATGCGATGCTCGCCTGCGCACGCATCGGCGCGATCCACTCGGTCGTGTTCGCGGGCTTCTCGCCGGACAGCCTCGCCCAGCGCATCAACGACTGCCAATCCAAGGTGATCATCACCGCGGACGAAGGCCTGCGCGGCGGCAAGAAGGTGCCGCTAAAGGCCAATGTCGACGCGGCGCTCGCCAAGGCCGACGGGGTCGACTGGGTCGTGGTGGTCAAGCGCACCGGCGGCAAGGTCGACATGAACCCGACGCGCGACCTCTGGTACCACGAGGCGGCGGCAATGGTGACGACGGAATGCCCGGTCGAGCACATGCATGCCGAGGACCCGTTGTTCATCCTCTACACCTCGGGCTCGACCGGCCAGCCCAAGGGCGTGCTGCACACCACGGGCGGCTATCTCGTGTTCGCCTCGATGACGCATCAGTACGTCTTCGACTATCACGACGGCGACATCTACTGGTGCACCGCCGACGTCGGCTGGGTCACCGGCCACAGCTACATCCTCTACGGGCCGCTGGCGAACGGGGCGACCACGCTGATGTTCGAAGGCGTGCCGAATTACCCGGACAATTCCCGCTTCTGGAACGTCATCGACAAGCACAAGGTCAACATTTTCTACACCGCGCCGACCGCGATCCGCGCGCTGATGCAGTCCGGCGACGAGCCGGTGAAGAAGACCTCGCGGGCGAGCCTGCGTCTGCTCGGCTCCGTCGGCGAGCCCATCAATCCGGAAGCCTGGGAGTGGTATCACCGCGTCGTCGGCGATGATCGCTGCCCGATCGTCGATACCTGGTGGCAGACCGAGACCGGCGGCATCCTGATCACGCCACTGCCGGGCGCGACCAAGCTCAAGCCGGGCTCGGCGACGCAGCCGTTCTTCGGCGTGGTGCCCGAGATCGTCGATGCCGATGGCAAGGTGCTGGAAGGCGAGACCACCGGCAATCTCTGCCTGACGCGGTCCTGGCCCGGCCAGATGCGCACGGTCTATGGCGATCACGCCCGCTTCGAGCAGACCTATTTCTCGACCTACAAGGGCAAGTACTTCACCGGCGACGGCTGCCGGCGTGACGCCGACGGCTATTACTGGATCACCGGCCGCGTCGACGACGTCATCAACGTCTCCGGCCATCGCATGGGCACCGCGGAAGTCGAGAGCGCACTGGTCGCGCACGAGAAGGTTTCGGAAGCGGCGGTGGTCGGCTTCCCGCACGACATCAAGGGCCAGGGCATCTACGCCTATGTCACCCTGATGGCCGGCGTCCAGCCGACCGAGGATCTGCGCAAGGAGCTCGTCACTTGGGTGCGCAAGGAGATCGGCCCGATCGCTTCGCCCGACCAGATCCAGTTCGCGCCGGGCCTGCCCAAAACCCGCTCCGGCAAGATCATGCGCCGCATCCTGCGCAAGATCGCCGAGGACGAGCCGGGCAGCCTGGGCGACACCTCGACCCTGGCCGATCCCGCTGTCGTCGACGACCTCGTCAAGAACCGGCAGAACCGGAAGTCGGCGTAAGATCCTGCGCCCCGGACGCAGCGCAGCACGTAAGTGGTGCGCTGCTGAGCCGGGGCCCATGCAGCGGCGGAACGTGTGGTCCCCTGGGTCCGAGCTCTTGCAACAGCGCTAAGGCGCTGCTGCACGTCCAGGACACGAGAGCAACAGGCAGCTTGCGCTGCCCTTCCAGAACAACAGCCGTTCACATCCTCACGCTCTTGTCAGCGCGCGCACCCGCGCGACCGGCATCTTTCCTGGAAAGTGTTGTTTTCAAGTCATTTACTTTGTTTCGAACATTTCCTTTGTTCCCGCTGCTGGCTGGCCCTCTACGGCCGCGCGCGGAAACCATCCGGTTAACAGGCGCGGTTAAGAATAAGCGCCAACGAGGGCCTGGCGCGGCGACGATTGCCGGGTTCTGTGGAATTTTTGGACAATCCATTTGGGGCAAGGGGAAGCATCGATGTCGATGAGGATTGCGGTGGCGTTGGCCGCCACCATCGGGATTGGGGTCTTGATGTCGACCGCGGCACAGGCGCGGCCGGAGCTGGTTGGCACGCACCTCGCCGACTATTCGCCGGGCACCATCGTGGTCAAAACAAGCGAGCGGCGGCTCTATCTCATCCTCGATAACGGCCACGCCGTGCGCTATCCGGTCGGCGTCGGCAAGGCCGGCAAGCAATGGGCCGGCACGACGAAGATCGAGGGCAAGTATCTCAACCCGGCCTGGGCGCCGCCCGCCGAGGTGAAGCGCGACAAGCCTGATATCCCCGACGTCATTCCCGGCGGCTCGCCACGCAACCCGATGGGCGTCGCGGCGATGACGCTGGCCGGCGGCGAATACGCCATCCACGGCACCAACGTGCCGGGCTCGATCGGCGGCTTCGTCTCCTATGGCTGCATCCGCATGCTCAACGACGACATCACCGATCTCTACGGCCGCGTCTCCGTCGGCACGACGGTGGTCGTGACGCGCTGATCGCCTGAATCTGAATCAGTCGAGATGAAAGCTGCGTGTTGCGACGCGGCTTTCTTGTTACCACAAGCGCCAACCCCGCGCGCACCAGCCGTCGCGATGGCCGCCATTGTAACTGCGCACAAAGCCGCCGGCGAGCATTGCCGCCGCAACGCTCGCGGTCTTCCGGGTGGCGACGTCGGCGAGAACGCGGCCGTATTTGTCGGGGCCGAGATTGGTGATCGTCACGCCGCCCTGACTGAGCAGATCGCGCAACGCGCGGGCAGCAGCTTCGGCCTTGTCCAGCTCCTCCTGGCAGGACGCCTTCAGTTCGGGCGCATCGATGCCGCGCAGCCGGACACGTGCGACGAGATCGCCGCCGTTGTGCTGGTGCACGCGCGCCAGAAACGTGTCGCCGTCGACGGTGCGAATGACCTCGACCGGTTGACGAGCACCCGCCGCGCCGGACTGCTGCAGGATGATTTCGGCATCGCGCGACCGTTCGTCATCCACACGCGAAATGGGCCAGATCGTTCCCTGGCGGAAGCCCAGCACGACGGCCGTCACAACGCCGACCACGAACATCCACGGTAACAGTCCGGAGAAGCGACGGCCGAACGGCGAGCCGCTGTATGAAGTCCGGTAGTGACGGCTGGGATCGAAGCGCGACATCCGCGCACGCTAGGGCTGAGTCGGCTGAACCGGCAAGATGGCTCATGAAGAGCGCGCGTAAAGCGGCGTCTCAAAAGTCCGAAGCGATGCCGTTGCGCTCCCAATCGCCGTAGCGGGTTGGCTCCGGACCCTTTGGCCCCTGCAACTCCTTCGGCGCAGCTTCATCACGCGCGGCCGCCGCAGCCTGCCGGCGCGCCTCGGCTTCGGCCAACGCCCGCTGGGCGGCCGGCGACAGCGGCTTGCGATCGGGACGGGAGGGGCGGTCACTCATCTCGTCGGGTTCCTAACGCAGGATCACGGGAAGTGCGAGGTCCAATAACGCATTGCTGAAATGGTCATCGCGGGCTGCAATCGCGAGGGTCCATTCTTACATTTGGCATATTCGCGTGCCAGAGATCGAGTCTCTCGAGGCATGCGCCATTGCGGCGGAACTGCCGCTCGCTCAGAACCTTGCTTCCGCATGCCATCTCAACGTTTCGTCCCTCCATCCGAAGTGCCCGGTCTTGCGGCACGGCGGATTGCCGCCGACATCGTCGATGGCGTGCTGCACAAGCACCGCACGCTCGACGACCAGCTCGACGGCAGCGGCGCCCATCCCGGACTGAAGACGCTGGCCGACCGCGACCGCGCGCTGATGCGCCGCCTCGTCGCCACGGTGCTGCGCCGGCTCGGCACGCTGGGCCATGTGCTGTCCCGCCTGCTCGACAAGGGCATTCCCTCCGATGCGCCCCGCGCGCATTGCGCGCTCCTGATCGGCGCGGCGCAGATCCTCTGGATGGACGTGCCGGATCACGCCGCGGTCGACCTCTCCGTTCGCCTCGTGCAATCCGACCGCCGCGCCGCGCGCTATGCCGGCCTCGTCAACGCCGTGCTGCGTCGCTGCGCGCGCGAGGGCAAGGGGCTGATCGAGGAGGTCGCGACACAATCGCTGGATCTGCCGCCATGGCTGTTTGCACGCTGGAGCGCGCATTATGGCGAGGCGACCGCACGCGACATGGCGCTGGCGCTCGGCCACGAGCCCTCGCTCGATCTGACGGTGAAGTCCGATCCCGCGCAATGGGCGAGCCGCCTGCATGGCGAGACACTGCCGACGGGAACGGTGCGGATGCTGCTGCACGGTTCGGTGACCATGCTGCCCGGCTTCGCCGAAGGACAATGGTGGGTGCAGGACGCCGCTGCCGCCTTGCCCGCCCGGCTGTTCGGCGACGTCAAGGGCAAGTCCATTGCCGATATCTGCGCCGCCCCCGGTGGCAAGACCGCGCAGCTGGCGCATGCCGGCGCGCGTGTCACGGCCATCGACCGCTCGCCCGCGCGAGTGGCGCGGTTGCGCGAAAACCTGGCGCGACTGTCGCTCCAGGCGGAGACTGTCGTTGCTGACGCCGTGGAATGGGCCGGCCCGGCCGAGGCCTTCGACGGTATTCTGATCGACGCGCCCTGTACCTCGACCGGCACGATCCGCCGTCATCCCGACGTGGCATGGCTGCGGCAGGAATCCGACATCGCCGCCCTGGCGGCGCTGCAGCAGCGGCTGCTGCGAAAATCGGTGTCGCTGCTCAAGCCCGGCGGGACGCTGGTCTATTGCACCTGTTCGCTGGAACCCGAGGAAGGCGAACAGGCCGTGGCGGCGCTGCTCGCCGCCGAGCCTGCGCTTCGCCGTGTTCCGATCGACGCGTCGGAGGTCGCAGGCCTCGACGAAATCCTTAACCGGGACGGCGACCTTCGCACCTTGCCCTGCCATCTGCCGAACGCCGATCCCAAGCTCGGCGGCCTCGACGGATTTTTCGCGGCCCGGCTCGTTAAATCCTGATTTTGCACTGGTTTTTGCCACCACGACGCTGATTCGCGCCGTTCAAGGTGGTGTCAGCCGTCCGATTTTGGGATTAATAAGGATTCGTCGTCCTCTCCCCCTTCAAGGCAAGGCGTGTCGGTCGCTCAACGCAGACATATCTCGACGCTGGTCATGAACCGCTTCGCGCGGAACATGCTCGCGCGCGCGAGCGGCGGTTCCGTTGCGCTGTCGCGGGTCTGGCCCGGCCGCACCGACCGGCTGATCATCGCACCGCACGACCTGCGCACCGCGGACGCGACCCGCGCCGCCGAAATCTATGCCGGCCGGTTCGTCTTCGCCGGCAAGATCGTCAATTGCCACGGCCGCTCGATCTTCGATCTCGAGCCGCCGTCGGAGGATTGGGAAGTTGCGCTGCTCGGCTTCGGCTGGTTGCGTCATTTGCGCGCCGCCGACACCGCGTTGACGCGAGCGAATGCGCGCGCGCTCATCGAGGACTGGATCGCCAACCCCGCCAACAAGCGCCGCCCCGTCGCGCGCCGCGCAGACGTGCTGGCCAGGCGCGTGATCTCGCTGCTGTCGCAGGCGCCGCTGGTGCTGGGCGAGACCGACAACAAGTTCTATCGCCGTTATCTGCGCGCCTTGGCCCGCGAGATCCGCTTCCTGCGCTACGCCATGGTCGACATTCCGGACGGGGTGCCGAAGCTCCAGGTGCTGATCGCGCTGTGCTACGCGGCCCTGTGTCTCGCCAACCAGGCGCGTCACATCCGCAGCGCCTCGAAGAAGCTGTCGGACGAATTGCAGCGGCAGATCCTGCCCGATGGTGGACACATCTCACGCAACCCGGGCGCGCTGATCGAACTCCTGATCGACCTGCTGCCACTGCGGCAGACCTTTGCGGCGCGCAACATCGCGCCGCCGCCGGCGCTGCTCAACGCGATCGATCGCATGATGCCGATGCTGCGCTTCTTCCGGCACGGCGACGGCAATTTCGCCCTGTTCAACGGCATGAGCGCGACCTCTTCGGACCTGCTCGCCACGCTGCTCGCCTATGACGACACCCACGGCGTGCCGATGGCGAACATGCCGCATACCGGCTTCCAGCGCCTCGATGCCGGCCAGACCACTGTGATCATCGACACCGGCCCGCCGCCGCCGGCCGGCGTCAGCCACGACGCCCACGCCGGCTGCCTGTCGTTCGAACTGTCCTCGGGCATCAGCCGCATCGTCACCAATTGCGGCATGCCGACCACGGGCCGCGACAATTGGCGACCGTTCGCACGCAGCACGGCGGCGCATTCGACGCTGACCTATCACGAGACCTCGTCATGCCAGTTCGTCGAGATGTCGGCGATGAAGCGGCTCCTGCACGGCGCGCCCATCACCAGCGGTCCCGTCGAGGTCGAAAGCTATCGCGAGATCGTGCAGAACGGCACGCTGCTCACGACATCGCATGACGGCTACCTCGCCAAGTTCGGGGCAATCCACCGTCGCGTGCTGATGGTCGCCAATGACGGCGCACGCGTCGACGGCGAGGACACGCTCTCGCCGCCGCAGGGCCGACGCTTCAAGGGCGCGGATGCCGATTTCGCGCTGCGCTTCCATCTGCATCCGGCGGTGAAGGCGAGTCGGCTCTCGGATGCCCGCGGCGTGATGCTGGTGCTGCCGAACCGCGACGTCTGGACCTTCGAGGCGCTCGACGACAAGGTCGACCTCGAGGACAGCGTGTTCCTGGCCGGCAATGACGGCCCGCGCCGCACCGCCCAGATCGTGATCCGTCAGGACGCGCGGCAGGCGCCCTCGATCCGCTGGAGCTTTGTCCGCTCCACCGCCTCGCCGGCCGTCACCAATGCCCGCCGCAACGCTCGCCGCGAGCCGGAACTTCCGCTGTAAACGCTTGAAATCGGCGTATGTCCTCGTTGTGAAAACGGGCGAAAGCTGCTAACGAACACGCGCTCGCGCGACTGGCGACCTTGGATGGAGCACCATCGGGAAGCGCGGGACATATCCGCCGCGCGCCTGGGCATAGACACTCCTTAAGACAGAGGATCTTGCTCATGACTGACCATCCCCGCCGCGTCACCCGCGCCCTCCTTTCCGTCTCCGACAAGACCGGCCTGATCGAATTCGCAAAGGCGCTTGCCGCGCACGATGTCGAGCTGGTCTCGACCGGCGGCACCGCCAAGGCCATCGCCGCCGCCGGCCTCAAGGTGAAGGACGTGTCCGAGCTGACCGGCTTCCCCGAGATGATGGACGGCCGCGTCAAGACGCTGCATCCGAAGGTGCATGGCGGCCTGCTCGCGATCCGCGACAACAAGGAGCATGCCGACGCGATGAAGACGCATGGCATCGCGCCGATCGATCTCCTGGTCGTCAATCTCTATCCGTTCGAGGCGACCGTCGAGAAGGGCGCCGGCTTCGAGGATTGCATCGAGAACATCGACATCGGTGGACCCGCGATGATCCGCGCCGCCGCCAAGAACCATGACGACGTCGCCGTCGTGGTCGAGGCGCAGGACTATCAAGCCGTGCTCGACGAGCTCGCCTCCAATAAGGGCGCGACCACGCTGAAGCTGCGCCGGCGGCTTGCGGCAAAGGCCTATGCGCGCACCGCGGCCTATGACGCTGCAATCTCGAACTGGTTCAACCGCCAGCTCGAGATCGACGCGCCCGACTTCCGCGCCTTCGGCGGCCGGCTGATCCAGTCGCTGCGTTACGGCGAGAACCCGCATCAGACCGCGGCGTTCTACGCGACGCCCGACAAGCGCCCGGGCGTCTCCACCGCACGGCAGCTCCAGGGCAAGGAGCTCTCCTACAACAACATCAACGACACCGATGCGGCCTATGAATGCATCGGCGAGTTCGACGCCAGGCGCACCGCGGCCTGCGTCATCGTCAAGCACGCCAATCCCTGCGGCGTCGCGGAAGGCTCCAGCCTCGTCGACGCTTATCGCAAGGCGCTGGCCTGCGATTCCACCTCGGCGTTCGGCGGCATCATTGCGATGAACCGTCCGCTCGATGCCGACACCGCCCGCGAGATCACCAAGATCTTCACCGAGGTCATCATCGCGCCCGACGCCAGCGAGGAGGCGATCGCCATCATCGGCGGCAAGAAGAACCTCCGCCTGTTGCTCGCCGGCAGCCTGCCTGATCCGCGCGCGCCGGGCCTGACCGCCAAGACGGTGGCCGGCGGCCTCCTCGTGCAGAGCCGCGACAACGCCGTGGTCGACGACATGACCTTCAAGGTCGTGACCAAGCGGGCGCCAACCGATGCCGAGATGCGCGATCTCAAGTTCGCGTTCCGCGTGGCCAAGCACGTCAAGTCCAACACCATCATCTACGCCAAGGATCTCGCCACCGTCGGCATCGGCGCGGGCCAGATGAGCCGGGTGGATTCAGCCCGCATTGCTGCACGGAAGGCGCAGGATGCCGCAGCTGAGCTGAAGCTCGCCGAGCCGCTCACCACGGGCTCGGTGGTGGCATCGGACGCGTTCTTCCCGTTCGCCGACGGCATGCTCGCCTGCATCGAGGCCGGTGCCACCGCCGTGGTGCAGCCCGGCGGCTCGATGCGCGACGATGAGGTGATCAAGGCCGCCGACGAGCACGGCATCGCCATGGTGCTCACGGGAACACGGCACTTCAGGCATTGAAGCCGCTTTCATTTCGGGGTGCATGCAGCGCGAACTATGGTGCGCAATTGCGCACCATAGTTCATCGCTCCGCGATGTCCCGGAATGACGGTGGTGCCGCTATTGCCGCACCCGCATCAACAGCCCCAGTCCTGCAACGAAGAACACCACCAGCACGGCCATGCCGGCCTTCTGGCTTGCGGTCACGGCGGTGATCACGCCGATCAAGAGCGGGCCGATGAAGGATGTCACCTTCCCGGTCAATGCGAACAGGCCGAAATACTGCGCGATGCGATCCTTCGGTGCGAGGCGGATCAGCAGTGTGCGGGAGGCGGCCTGGAGCGGGCCGCCGGCTGCACCGATCAAGCAGCCCAGCACGAGATAGGCGCGCTCCGCCGCGCTCCAGAACAGGGGAGCGCCTGCTTGCGGCGGCTCAACCTTGACGAACAGGACACTGTCCTTGTCGACCAGAAGGATCGCGGCCACCGACAGCAGCAGGACCAGCAGACTGCCGGCGATGACGCGCTTCGGCCCGAGACGATCGTCGAGCTTGCCGCCGAGCCACGCGCCGAACGTGCCGGCGGCATAGATGCCGCCAAACGCGAACAGCGACACCAGACCATCGGTGTAGATCATGTTGGCGAGCAGGAATGCCGCAAGCGACTTCTGCCTGGGCAGGCCGTTGATCGATCGCTTCAGTTCGGACAAACCTTCTCGCAGGGCCTCGCGTAACGGGCGCTTGGCTGGATAGTCCGGCGTGAACAGGAACATCGGCGTCACGAAGATGATGAACCATAGCCCGGTCAACGGCCCGGCAGCGCGATCGCCCTGATGAGTCACGGGATCGAGCCCGAACAACGGTGTGAAGCCGAGCAACGTGCGACCGGTCTCGGGATTCGCTGCGAGAAAGCCGAGCACGATGATCAGGCTGACGATGCCGCCGACGTAGCCGGTAGCCCAGCCGGTGCCGGAGAGCCGGCCGATGCGCTCCGGCGGCACCAGGGTCGGCATCATCGCATTGTTGAAGAGGGTGGCGAACTCCGCACCGACGCTGGCGAGCGCGACCGCGGTGAGCAGCAACGGAATGATGGCGTAATCGCCGGGCTTGCCGATCCACAGCGTGCAGGATGCCAGCACCAGCACCACGCCGAAACCTGCGATCCATGGTTTCCTGCGGCCCGATGCATCCGCGATGGCCCCCAGCACCGGCGACAGCAGCGCGATCGCAAGGCCCGCGGCGGCCATCGCAAAACCCCACAGCGACTGGCCGGTGGCGGGATTTGGCGCAACGCTGGTGGCGAAATAGGGGGCGAACACGAAGGTCGTGATCAGTGTGAAATAGGGCTGCGCGGCCCAATCGAAGAAGATCCAGCTGACGACGGCAGCACGCGGCGGATAGGTCCGCTGCGCGCTGGCCATACGCACATCGGGGGCAATCGTCGTCATCCCGCGGTCCTCATCACGAACAGTTTTGTCCCTCTTGGAGCAAACCGTATAGCATTGCTGCGAGGTGTGTGAACCGGCCCGAGGCCGCGGCGGACGTTTTGATGATGTCATCATATTCGACACGACGAACATTCTTCGCCTTCATAGCCACTTTGGCGTTCAGTCTCGCTCCTGCGACCGCTCAGGATGCGCGGCGTGGCTATGTGCCGCCCGCGCGCGACACGGTGCGCGCCGTCGCCGCCGACCACGGCATGATGGTGGCGCAGGAGAGGTTCTCTGCGCAGGTCGGCGCCGACATCCTGCGGCGCGGCGGCAATGCGGTCGACGCTGCGGTCGCGACCGGCTTTGCGATGGCCGTCACCTATCCACGCGCCGGCAATATCGGCGGCGGCGGCTTCATGGTGATCCATTCCGCCGATCGTAACGAAGACATCACGATCGACTATCGCGAGACCGCGCCGGCCGCGACGACGCCACAGATATTCCTCGGCGCAGACGGCAAGCCTGACGCGACGAAGTCACGGGATTCCGCGCTCGGCGTCGGCGTTCCCGGCACGGTCGCGGGCCTCGCGCTGGCATTGGACAAATACGGCTCCGGCCAGTTCACGCTGGCGCAGCTACTCGCGCCCGCCATCGCGCTCGCACGCGATGGCTTCATCGTCAGCGACGACATCGCCGATACGCTGCCGAGCTGGCACCGGCGGCTGGCACGCTGGCCTTCCTCGGCCAAGATCTTCTCGCGGCCTGACGGCACGCCGCTGGTCGAAGGCGACCGGCTGGTGCAGGGCGATCTCGCCGAAACGCTGTCGGCAGTCGCCGCACTGGGACCGCGCGGCTTCTACGAGGGGGAGGTCGCCGAGAAACTCGCCAAGGCCGTAACCGATGCCGGCGGGATCATGACGCCGGCCGATCTCAAGGCCTATCGACCGGTCATCCGCGCGCCGGTGCGCGGCACCTATCGCGGCTACGAGATCGTCTCGATGCCGCTGCCTTCGTCCGGCGGCGTGGTGCTGCTGGAGACGCTCAACATCCTCGAAGGCTTTCAGCTTGCCGATCTGAAGCAGGGATCGCCGGCATCGCTGCACCTGCTGATCGAGGCCATGAAGCGCGCCTATGCCGATCGCGCGCGCTATCTCGGCGATCCCGCCTTCGTCAACGCACCGATCGAGACACTGATCGCGAAGGACTACGCCGCCAAGCTGCGCGCGGGCATTTCTGCCGAACGCGCCACGCCGTCGAAGGAGCTCGTGTCCGCTTCTGCCGCGCCCCGTGAGGGCAGCAACACGACGCATTTTTCCGTCGTCGACGGTCGCGGCAACGCCGTCAGCAACACTTATACGCTGAACTTCAGCTATGGCGTCGGCCTCGTCGCCGACGGCACCGGCGTGCTGCTCAACAACGAGCTCGACGATTTCACGGCGGCGGTCGGCGCTTCCAATGCCTATGGCCTCGTCGGCTTCGAGGCAAACCTGCCTGGCCCCGGCAAACGGCCGCTCTCATCGATGTCGCCGACCATCGTGCTGAAGGACGGCAAGCCGGTGTTGGTGACGGGCTCGCCCGGCGGCAGCCGCATCATCTCGACCGTGCTCCAGGTGATCGTGAACGTTCTCGACTACAAGATGGATGTTGCGGCCGCCGTCGCAACGCCGCGGCTGCATCACCAATGGCTACCGGATGAGGTGCGCGTCGAGCGCGGCTTTCCCGACGACGTGCTGCTCGCGCTGAAGGCCATGGGCCATCTCATCGTCGAGCCGATGGGGCAGACATCGGCGAATTCGATTCTCGTGACGCCGAGCGGGTTGCTCGGCGCGGCCGATCCGCGGACGCGCGGTGCGGAAGCGGCGGGGCAGTAGCCCGCTCTCTGCATGGCACGGCAGCGCGCACCGGCTTGCACAGGCCGGCGTGCGTGTTACCACCGCCGGCCAAAGCAATTGCCAGGGAAACGCACATGACCACCGCCGATCCGAGCCAGCGCATCGAACGCGCCGAGATCGAGGACACCAGCCTGCTCGCCTTCTATCGCGACATGAACGCGCCCGAGCGGCGGGACGTTCTGGGCCTGCGCTGCAGGCTGGGCGCTCGACGGCATGGACTTCATGATCTACCCGCTGGTGATCGGCACCATCATCGCCCTGTGGAAGGTCGATGCGGCCTCGGCCGGCCTTGCGGGCACGGTGACCCTGCTCGCCTCCGCCATCGGCGGCTGGCTCGGCGGCTATCTCTCCGACCATATCGGGCGTGTCAGGACGCTCCAGATCACCATCATCTGATTCTCGTTCTTCTCTCTGGTCTGCGCCGTCGTGCAGAATTTCGACCAGCTCCTGATCGCACGTGCCGTGCTCGGTCTCGGCTTCGGCGGCGAATGGGCGGCGGGCGCCGTGCTGATGGGTGAGGCGATCCGGCCGCAATATCGCGGGCGCGCGGTTGGCTCGGTCCAGTCGGGCTGGGCGGTCGGCTGGGGCCTTGCGGTGCTCTCGCAGGCGATTCTGTTCTCGGTCCTGCCCCCGGAGACGGCCTGGCGCTGGATGTTCGTGATCGGTGCGCTGCCGGCACTTCTGGTGTTCTACATCCGCCGCTCTGTCACCGAGCCGGAGATCGCAGCCGAGGCCCGCGCCAGGCGGGCGGAAACGGGCAGTCATCCGAAGCTCTGGGAGATCTTCACCTTTCCGATCGTGAAGACCACGGTGCTTGCGTCGCTGATGGCGACGGGCTGCCAGGGCGGCTACTACGCCGTCACCTTCTGGGTGCCGCAATTCCTGACCAAGGAGCGGCACCTGTCGATCGTCGGATCGACCGGCTATCTCGCGACGCTGATCATCGGCTCCTTCATCGGCTATCTCGTGGGCGCGTGGCTCGCCGACCGGATCGGGCGACGCAATCTGTTCCTGATCTTCTCGATCGGAGCCATGGCGGTGGTGCTTCTCTACACACAGCTGCCGCTGACCAACGAGATCCTCTGGATACTCGGTTTCCCGCTCGGCTTCTTCGCCTCGGGCTATTTCTCCGGCATCGGCGCGTTCCTGACCGAACTCTATCCGACGCGGCTGCGCGGCTCGGGCCAGGGCTTCTGCTACAATTTCGGCCGCGGCATCGGTGCGCTGTTTCCATTCCTGGTCGGCGCGCTGTCGGCGACGACGTCGCTCGCCAATGCGATCGCGATCTTCGCGGTGGTGGCTTACGCGGTGTTCTTCATCGCCGCCTTCGCGCTGCCGGAGACGCGCGGACGCGTGCTGTACGCGGACTGACCTGTCATCCCGGGACACGCGAAGCGTGAACCCGGGATCTCGAGATTCCGGGTTCGGTGCTACGCACCGCCCCGGAATGACGGGAGAGAGACCTACCGCCCGACCTGATACGGCCCGCCCTTTTCCAGCGCGCGCGCATAGGCTGGCCGGGCGTGGATGCGCTCCAGGAACGCCATCGCCCTGGGATGGCCCTGCTCGAGCCCGCCGCGCGCCTGGGCTGCTTCCAGCGGAAAGCTCATCTGGATGTCGGCCGCGGTGAACTCGCTGCCGGCGAACCACTCGCTCTTGGCAAGCTCGCCTTCCCAATAGTCCATGTGCTGCTTGAGCTGCGGATTGACCAGCGCAGTCAGCGCCTGGTTGCAGACCTTGCGCACCAGCGGGCGCAGCAGTGCCGGCGCGCGCTTCGGCATCAGCGTGAACAGCAGCTTGAGCAGCAGCGGCTGCATCGCGGATCCTTCCGCATAGTGCAGCCAATAGGTGTACCGCAGCCGCTCCGGCGTGTTCGGCGGCGGGATCAGCCGGCCGTTGCCGTAGGTCGCGATGAGATATTCGATGATCGCGCCCGACTCGGCGATGGTGTTGCCGTTGTCGGTGATGACCGGCGACTTGCCGAGCGGATGGATGGCGCGCAGCTCATTGGGCGCGCGCATGTCCGGCTGGCGCTGATAGCGCACGATCTCGTAGGGCACGCCCAACTCCTCGAGCAGCCACAGCACGCGCTGCGAGCGGGAATTGTTGAGGTGGTGAACGGTCAGCATCGCGGGGTCCTCAGGGCTAGGCGTGGTCGATCGGCCGAGCGTTCGTGCCAGCCCGGGAACACATTGTCGAGGCGCCGGTGCGGATATTTTCACCCGGGTATATTGACGCCGGCAATTTACCCGGGTATTAAGCTGCCACCACGATCAATATGGCAATGATTCCAATGCAAGGGACCTACACAGCGTTCGTCGGCCAGCGCCGGCTGGCCTCCGGCACGGCCGGCGAGGTCGCGCTCGCCGTCAAGCGGGCAACGCAGCCGCTGGACCAGCCGGTCATCATCTTCGACGACGGGACGGGCCGGTCGATCGACTTCGACCTGCGCGGCGACGATCGCGAGGTGCTGGCGCGGCTGGACAAGCTGGCACCGCCGCCGGCCGAGGCGGCCGAGACACCCGCAGAGCCGCGCGGCCGCGGCCGGCCGAAACTCGGCGTGGTCGCGCGCGAAGTGACGTTGCTGCCGCGGCACTGGGAGTGGCTCGGCGCGCAGCCGGGCGGCGCCTCGGTCGCGCTGCGCAAGCTCGTCGACGACGCCAGGCGCGCCAGCGGCGCCAAGGACCGCGAGCGCCAGGCGCGCGATGCGGCCTATCACTTCATGTCGACCATGGCCGGCGATCTGCCGCAGTTCGAGGAGGCCTCGCGCGCGCTGTTCGCAGATGACCGACGGCGCTTCACCGGACTGATCGCCGATTGGCCGACTGATATCCGCGACCACATCGTCAAGCTCGCCTGACAGCGACCGCGCTTAAAGCGCAGCGCTCTTCACAACCCCATCGACGGCCGGGCCGCGCATCGCGCGGCAACGGCTTCGCACGCCCTGATGAAAGGCCGATCCATGTCCGCTCCAAAGCCGCTCTGGACCACATTCCTCCGCTTCCTCGCACCCTTGATGCTGAGCAACGCGCTGCAATCGCTGTTCGGCACCGTCAGCAATGTCTATCTCGGCCAGATGATCGGGGTCGATGCGCTCGCCGCAGTCTCGGTCTTCTTCCCGGTGATGTTCTTCCTGTTCGCCTTCGTCATGGGACTGAGCACCGGCGCCACCGTGTTGATCGGCCAGGCCTTTGGCGCGGGCGAGCACGGCCGGATCAAGGTCATCGCGGGCACGACGCTCGCAGTCGGCCTGCTGCTGTCGATTTCGGTTGCACTGGTTGGCGGGCTCTTCAGCCGTCAATTGATGATGGCGCTCGCCACGCCCGCGGACATTCTCGATGAGGCCAGCGCCTATGCGAGAATCATGCTGCTGACGATGCCGCTCGGCTTCGTCTTCCTGCTGATGACCGCAATGATCCGCGGCGTCGGCGACGCGCTGACGCCGCTGCTGGCGCTGGCGTTGTCGACTGCGACCGGCCTGATCCTGACGCCATTGCTGATCCGCGGCGCGCCCGGATTGCCGGCGGCGGGCATCACCAGCCCGGCGTGGGCGTCTGCGATCGCCAATGCGACGACGCTGATCGTGCTGGGGGCCTATCTGCTGCGGAAGAAGCACGCGCTCGCGCCGGACGCTGCGTTGCTGGGTCACCTGCGGCTGAACGGCGCCGTGCTCGGAAAGGTCCTCGGCATCGGACTGCCTAGCGCGATCGGCATGGTGGTGATGGCGATCGCCGAGCTGGTGCTGCTCGGCCTCGTCAACGGCTACGGGTCCGACGCCACGGCCGCGTACGGCGCGGTCAACCAGGTGATGGGCTACACGCAGTTCACGGCGATGTCGATTTCGATCGCGGTCTCGATCCTCGGCGCCCAGGCTGTCGGCGGCGGCGACAGGACGCGGCTCGACAGCATCGTCCGCACCGGCCTCATGCTCAACCTCGTCCTGACCGGCGGGCTGGTGGCGCTGATCTATCTCGCGCCGCGCGCGGTGCTCGGCATCTTCATCACCGATGGCGCCGTGCTCGATCTGGCGAAAGGGTTGCTGTACATCGCCTTGTGGAGCTCGGTGCCATTCGGCCTCGCCACGGTGTTTTCAGGCGCGATGCGTGCGGCCGGTGTCGCGTTCACACCGATGCTGCTGTCGATCTTCGCGATTGTCGCGATCGAACTGCCGGCCGCGGTGATCCTGAGCCGCACGATCGGCCTTGCAGGTGTCTGGGCGGCCTATCCGATCGTGTTCTGCGCCATGTTCATTTTGCAGATGGGCTATTACCTCCTGGTGTGGCGCAAGCAGGCGATCCAGCGGCTGATCTGACGGCCTTAAGTATTATGACCGTCATTAAACGGTGGACCTGTGGCGCGGCCTGCGCCACAATGACGAAAAGCGACGTCAGGGAGAATGATTTTGACCCGTACCGCCCCGCAATTCCTGTTCGACTTCGGCAGCCCCAACGCCTATCTCAGCCATCTGGCGATTCCGGCGATCGAGCAGCGGATCGGCGTCAAGTTCGAATATGTGCCGATCCTGCTCGGCGGCATCTTCAAGTCGACCAACAACAAGTCGCCGGCGGAGACCCTGGCCGGCATCAAGAACAAGCGCGAATTCCAGGCGATCGAGACCGAGCGTTTCATCAAGCGCTTTCATGTCCAGCCCTATGTCTGGAATCCGCATTTCCCCGTCAACACGCTGAACCTGATGCGCGCGGCAATCGCGGCTCAGCTCGAGGGCGTGTTCGAAAAATACGTCGAGGCCGCTTTCCACCACATGTGGCGCGAGCCGAAGAAGATGGACGATCCTGAAATCGCGGCGAAGGCGCTGGCGTCCTCCGGGCTCGACGCGCAAAGGCTGTTCACCCGCGCCGGGGAACCTGAGGTCAAGGGCAAGCTGATCAAGAACACCGAGGAGGCGGTCGCCCGCGGCGCCTTCGGCTCACCGACCTTCTTCGTCGGCAACGAGATGTTCTTCGGCAAGGAACAGCTGCGCGAAGTCGAGGAGATGGTGCTGGAAGGGGGCGAATAGGGGAATGGCGAACAGCGAGTCGTGAAATTGTGACTCGTCATTTGCGGCCTCTCACCCTATTCGCTATTCCCTACTCGCCATTCGCCTCGTTCAACGGAGCTCTGCAATGCGTATTCTCGTAGTCGGCGCCGGCGCAATCGGCGGCTATTTCGGTGGCAGGCTATTGCAGGCCGGCCGCGACGTCACATTCCTGGTCCGGCCACGGCGCGCCAGCGAGCTCGCAAGCGCCGGCCTGATCATCAAGAGCCCGAATGGCGACGTGACCTTGAAGAATCCGCCGACCGTGCAGGCGGACGCGCTCAAGGACAAGTTCGATGTCGTGCTCTTGAGCTGCAAGGCGTTCGACCTCGACGACGCCATCAAGTCGTTTGCCGCGGCGGTCGGACCTAACACCGCGATCATTCCGATGCTCAACGGCATGAAGCATCTCGACACGCTGGATGCCAGGTTCGGCAAGGAGCGGGTGCTCGGCGGCCTCTGCGCCATCGCCGCGACCTTGAACGAGAAGCGCGAGGTGGTGCAGCTCCAGCCGATGCAGTCGATCAATTACGGCGAGCGCGACGGCAAGATGTCGGACCGGGTGAAGGCGATCGACGAAGCCTTCAAGAGCGGCATCACTGGCGCCACCGCCAGCCAGAACCTCATGCAGGACATGTGGGGAGAAGTGGGTGTTCCTCTCCTCGCTCGCGGCATCCACCAGCCTGATGCGCGCCTCAGTCGGCGACATCCTTGCGGCTCCGGGCGGCCGGGATTTCCTGCTCGGCATGCTGGACGAGACCAGCGCGATCGCCGCCGCGTCCGGCTATCCGCCGGGCGGGCCGTTCTTCGAGCGGGTGAAGGGCAACCTCACCGCCGAAGGCTCGCCGATGACCGCCTCGATGTTCCGCGACATCAAGGCCGGCCTGCCGGTCGAAGCCGATCACGTCATCGGCGACCTCATCGCGCGCGCCGACGCCGCCAAGGTGCCGGTACCGAAGCTGCGTATCGCGTACACGCATCTGAAGGCGTATGAGAGGCAGCGCGCGGGGTAGGTCGTAACCACACACTCCGCTGTCGTCCCGGGGCGCGCGCAGCGCGAACCGGGGACCCATAGCCACAGGGAGTGGTTATGGAGCGAAGTGGTGACTCCGAGTCTTCGCAAAACGCCATCTTGTGGTTATGGATCCCGGGCTCGCGCTGCGCGCGCCCCGGGATGACGAGTTGTGTTTGCCGCAGCATCCCGCGTTATTTGAAATGCGCGAGATAGTGCGAGACAGCAGTGATCTCCTCGTCGCTCATGTGATAGGCGACGTCCGCCATCGCGGCGACGCCGCCGCCGACGCGCTGGCCGGCCTTGTAGTCGTGCAGCGCCTTGACGAGATATTCCTCGCGTTGCCCCGCGAGCCGCGCGACCGCCTTGGTGCCGGCATAGCTGTCCGTATGACATGAGGCGCAGCGGCGGCCGGCGGCAACCTGCGCGCCCTTCTTCGACAGGTCCGGATCTCCGTCCTCGGCTCCCTTCGGCGGCGTCAGCGAAGAAAAATAGGCGCCGAGATTGCGGATGTCCTCGTTGGTGATCTCCTCGACGATCGGCTGCATCTGCTCGTTCTTGCGCGAGCCGGCGCGAAAGAACACCAGCTGCCATTGCAGGAATTGGTCGGGCTGGCCGGCGAGCGAGGGGATGTTCTCGGTCTGCGAGATGCCGTTCTCGCCGTGACAGCCGGCGCAGACCTCCGCCTTGGCCTTGCCGGCGGCGACGTCGGCGGCGCTTGCGGGGAGGAAGGCAAGCGCGAAGAGCGCAACCGTGCTGATTGCGGACGAGATGAACTGCCGGCGCATGATGGGAATTCCGATCTGTCGAGGTCGTCATTCCGGGGCGCGCCACTGGGCGCGAACCCGGAATCCATAACCACGGATCGGGGTTATGGGTTCCGGACTTGCGCGCAAGTCGCGCAATCCGGAACGACGGTGAATCAAACAAATGTGGCTGCGGCGCCTTTCGGCCGTCGCAGCCTCGTGTCGTACGCGCGCTACTTCTTGCTGTAGCTGATGCGGTAGATCGCGCCGGCCCAATCGTCGGCGACGAGGATCGACCCGTCCTTGGCGAGGATGATGTCGTTGGGACGGCCGAGATAGCCCTGGTCGCCCTCGAGCCAGCCGGAGGCGAAGATCTCTCGCTTTTCGGGTTCTTGCCGTCGGGTCCGACGATCACGCGCACGATCCGTGCGCCCTGGTACTTGTGCCTGTTCCAGGAGCCGTGCTCGGCGATCAGGATGTTGTTCTTGTACTCGGCGGGGAATTGGTCGCCGGTATAGAACTTCATGCCGAGCGGAGCGACATGGGCGCCGAGATTCAGCACGGGCGGCGTGAACTCGGAGCATTTGTGGCCCATCGCGAACTTGTCGTCCGGCAGATTGCCCTGGTGGCAATAGGGGTAGCCGAAATGCTCGCCGATCCGGTTGATCATGTTCAGCTTGTCCGAGGGCAGGTCGTCGCTGATCCAGTCGCGGGCATTCTCGGTGAACCAGAGCTTGCCGGTGCGCGGATCGACGTCGCCGCCGACGGAGTTGCGAACGCCGAGCGCCCAGATTTCGGCGTTGCCGGTCTTGGGATCGACGCGGCGGATCTGCGAGACGCTGGTCGGCGGGATACCGATGTTGAAGGGCGGTCCGAACGGCAGGAAGAACCAGCCTTCCTTGTCGACCGCGATGTATTTCCAGCCATGCGCGGCATAGGACGGCATGTCGTCATAGACGACCTTGCCGTCGCCGAGCTTGTCGAGATTGGCCTCCGCATTGTCGTAGCGGATCAGCTTGTCGACGGCGATGACGTAGAGCGCGCCGTCCCTGAAGGCGAGACCGGTGGGCATATTCAGGCCCTTGAGGACGGTCTTGACCTCCTTCTTTCCGTTGTTGTCCTTGATGGCATAGACGTTGCCGAGGCCGAACGAGCCGACGAACAGCGTGCCCTTGTCACCCCAGGCCATCTGCCGCGCGGCCAGCACGCCCGAGGCATAGACCTCGATCTTGAAGCCCGGCGGCAGCTTGATCTTCTTGACGATGTTGGCGAGCTCGGCGTCGGAGGCGCCGGTCGGCGGGCCCGAGGGCGGCGCCAGGCCCTTCTGCGCCTCGGTCTCGTCGCCGAGGAACCAGTCGTCCGGCGGATGGGTCCAGAACTCCTTGGTGCCGGATTCGTATTTCTTCAGCGGCTTGCTCTTGTCCTGCTGTTGCGCATGGCCGGCGCCGGTCCCCGCGAGAAGGGCAACCGCTGCAAGCGCCAGAACGGATTGAAAGACGGATCGATGAAATTGCATCGCGTCACTCCCCTAAGGCAGCCGTCAGGGCTGCGCGTTATTTTGGTTTTGCCAGTCGAGAGACGAAGTTTCGGGTCCGTCAGAACGACAGACGCAAAAAGGTTAGCACATCTGCGAACGGTGAGAAGCGCGCCGCCTGCACCGCGTTCGCGCTCCGAAAAAATTGAGACGGAATGTCAATGAGGGGGCGAACGCCGCGATGACAACGCTCTCGCTGCAGCGCGGAATCGTAGTGGCGCGCGGATCGTTTTGCCGACGGCACGAGGGGTGCTCGTGCAAAAACGCGAAAACAACCCCATGCACAGTAGAACGGCTCAGACCGGCGCGCTCCCGGCGACGCCGGCCAGACATCTGAAGCGTCGAGCAAAATGGCGATTGCGGCGCTTACGAGGCGACGGGGTAGGGGCCGTCGTCGAACACCGTGTCATGATAGCCCTTCGACCCGATCTCGCGTGCCAGCGTGCTGCGATAATCGCGATCGCCTTGCAGGCTGTGCAGCACATGCGCGAAGTCGAATTCGGGCCGCCAGCCCAGCTCGCGCCGCGCGCGGTCGTTGACATAGACGCGGTCGATCGCGGGGAAGAGCCGCCAGCCGCGCGCCGCATAGAGCTGCGCGCACTCCGGATAGAGCTCGCGCACGACACGGGCCGCATCGCGCGCGAGCGCGGCGAGATGACGCTGCTCGAACGGGCTGGTGGCCGAGACGATGTAACGGGCGAAGCCGATCTTCGGCGCGCGTTCGGCGGCGAGCAGATGCGCGCTCACGGCGTCCGCGATATCCAGCCGGCGATAGAGCAGCTCGTTGGCCTGCGCATTCTCGAGCGCGCAGGCCGACCGCATCAAGGGATCGTCGTCGTCCTCGGGGAAGAAGCGCGAGGTCCGCAAGACCACGACGGGCAAACCGCGCTCGCGAAAGAACAGCTCGCAGAGGCTCTCGGCCATCAGCTTGGTGGTGCCGTAGATATTCTTCGGCACCGACGGCAGATCCTCGGTGACCCACACGGCGGCCTGCCCCGCCTCGGGGCGCAGCTGCGAGCCGAACGCGCTGGTGGTGCTGGTGAAGACGAAGCTCCTCACGCCCGCCGCCGCGGCCGCCTCGAGCAGGTTGAGCGTGCCTGATACGTTGGTGTCGACGAAGTCCTGCTTGGCGTGGGTCGCCACATGCGGCTTGTGCAGCGTCGCGGTGTGGATCACCGCCGCGACGCCGTCCATCTGGCGCCGCACGAATTCGGCATCGACGATCGAGCCGACGGCATCGGTGAAGGGGGAGGGCTTGAGATCGATCCCACGCGCGGGACAACCGCGCCCGCGGAGCGTCCGGAGAATGGCTTCACCGAGATGACCGGCACTGCCGGTGATCAGGATTGTCATGCGAAACTCAACAATACAGCCGTCAGCGGCGCGGAAAACCACGGCCCGACCCGGTTCGGCTGGATGCTCTGGGAAAAATTGGAGCGGGCGAAGGGGCTCGAACCCTCGACCCCGACCTTGGCAAGGTCGTGCTCTACCACTGAGCTACACCCGCATCCTGTGTCGGTCGCGTGACGCGCCGACAACGGCTGTCGTATGCCAAAAGCGGGAGGGGAATGCAACAGCTACCGGCGGCCTCAATTCGCAATTGAGGGCCCCAATGGACCCCGAAGCTCGCCAAATCGACCGGAAAGGCCCCGGAACCGGCGAATCGGAGGGCCTGGATTGAAATTCGGCCCATTCGGCCCAATTTAGGAGCCGACCACAAGCATATGATGTGGCGGCGTGCTAAAGAGCCGTCATTCCAGACATGAAGAGGGAATCCCGTGACGATCATCGACCAGGGTAACGGAGCGGCGGGCCCGGCTGCGGCCGACCTGATCAAGGACACCACCACTCAGACCTTCGTGAAGGACGTCATCGAGGAATCGAAGCGCCAGCCGGTGCTGATCGATTTCTGGGCGGAGTGGTGCGGCCCCTGCAAGCAGCTCACCCCCGTGCTCGAAAAGGCTGTGAAAGCGGCCAAGGGCAAGGTCAAGCTGGTCAAGATGAACATCGACCAGCATCCGGCGATCCCGGGCCAGATGGGCATCCAGTCGATCCCGGCCGTGATCGCCTTCGTCAACGGCCAGCCGGCCGACGGCTTCATGGGTGCGGTGCCCGAGAGCCAGATCAATGCCTTCATCGAGCGCCTGACCAAGGGCGTCACCGCGCCGGGCGAGGTCAACGTCGCCGAGATCGTGCAGGAGGCTGAAGCGGTGCTCGCCGAGGGCGATACGGCGGCGGCGGCGCAGATCTATGCCGAGGCGCTCCAGCACGATTCGACCAATATCGCGGCACTTGCCGGCCTTGCGAAGTGCTACGCCGTCTCCGGCGCCATGGAGCAGGCCAAGCAGACGCTGGCCATGGTGCCCGAGTCCAAGCGCAACGACCCGGCCGTGAAGGCGGTGCAGACCGCGATCGATCTTGCCGAGCAGGCCAAATCACTTGGACCGGTCGCCGAGCTGGAACAGAAAGTCGCCGCAAATCCGCTCGATCATCAGGCCCGGTTCGACCTCGCCACCGCGCTCAACGCACAAGGCAATCGCGCGGCGGCGACCGAGCAGCTGCTCGAGATCATCAAGCGCGACCGCAAGTGGAACGACGACGGCGCCCGCAAGCAGCTGGTGCAGTTCTTCGAGGCCTGGGGCGGCACGGATGATGCAACCGTCGAAGGACGGAAACGTTTGTCGACGATCCTGTTTTCGTAAGGGCGCGCTGGCGACGCCAGGGGGACCGGGCAGATGCCGATCAACATCGAATATCGCGGGCCCGCCGACCTCCCGGAGATCATTCCGGTGTTTCCGCTGCCGGGCGCGCTGCTGCTGCCCCGCGGCCAGATGCCGCTCAACATCTTCGAGCCGCGCTACCTGGCGATGGTCGACGATTCCCTTCGCGACGGGCATCGCCTGATCGGCATGATCCAGCCAGACGCGGCGCATTCGCCGAAGAATTCCGACAAGCCGGCGCTGTTCCGCGTCGGCTGCGTCGGCCGTATCACCCAGCTCGCCGAATCCGGCGACGGCCGCTACATCCTCGAGCTCACAGGCGTCGCGCGCTTCAAGCTTGTCGAGGAGCTCGAAGTGCTGACCGCCTACCGGCAGTGCAAGGTGGACTTCTTCGCTTTCGTCGACGACTTCACCGCGCGCATGGGCGAGGAGGAGGTCGATCGCGAGGCGCTGCTGGCCGTGCTGGCCGACTTCCTGAAGGCCAACAATCTCAAGGTCGACTGGGAAGGCGTCGAAAGCGCGCCCAACGAGGCGCTCGTCAACGCGCTGGCGATGATGTCGCCCTATGGCCCGGCGGAGAAGCAGGCGATGCTGGAAGCGCCCGACCTGAAGACCCGCGCCGAGATCCTGATCGCCGTCACCGAGATGGACCTCGCCAAGAAGCGCACCAGCGGCGATCCGCCGCTCCAGTGAGACTGTAGGCACTACAAGCTCATGCCCGGGCTTGACCCGGGCAATCCACGTCTTTGCCACCCAGAAGAACGTGGATGGCCGGGACAAGCCCGGCCATGACGAGGAGGGAATCTGGCCTTCGAAATTTTTACGAATGATGCCGGATACGCTTGCGTCCGGTGATCATCGCGCGGATCAGGTTCTCGCGCTGCAGAATCCCCATCACCAGCACACCCAACACGTGCAGCACGACCAGAACGATGACCGCGTCCGATGAATAATGGTGGGTGTCTTCGACCCACCACACGCCGAAGAAGGTGACGGTCACCGACATCGTACCGGTGATCGTCGAGACGGCGAGTGAGGCCAGCAGCGCGACCAGCATCAAGCTGCCGGCGGGATTGAGCCCGATATAGCGACCGGTCATCCCGCGCCGGAGATTCCACAGATAGTTCGGCGCGACGCGCAGCCTGACACCGAGCATCCGGAAGCGCGAATAGCGGCTTCCCATAAAGCCCCAGAGCAGGCGGAAGGCGATCAGGCCGATGACCGCATAGCCGACGATGCGGTGAACGCCGTCATACACGGTCGGCGTGAACCACGCGATCAGAACCGAGATCGCGAGAATCCAGTGCCAGAGGCGCAGCGGGAGGTCCCAGACCGCGACCGTCCGCGAGACAAGTCGATTCGCCGGTGTCCTGTCGGACACCCCGCGCTCCTCCGGCACTTGTTTCATCAAGCCCACTTCGCTTCGGGGCTCACGCGCGCAATCTATTTGGCGATCGTGTGCTTCAGGCTGAGATCCTCGGGGCTGTAGAACAGCTCGTAGAGCTTGCCTTCCTTGACGCCGTAGACCTCGTAACACGAGCCCTCGACCTTGGAGCGGCGCACCTCGTAGCCCGCCGCCTTGGCCTTGGCTTCGGCTTCGCTGGCCGGCTTCCACGACGCCTTGGCGAGCTTGGTGCAATCCTTGAAGCCGTCGGCCATGGCCGCCGATCCCATGCCAATACCGATCGTCAGTGCAATGGCAACAACACGAATGACCTTCACGAACGTCTCCTCCTCTCGTGTGCGCGCCGCAGAGCCGCGGGGCGCACCGAAGGAAGCAGAGGAGGTGATGAAGTCAATCGGGTACGGGCCTGGTTCGCTTTAGATAAGTTCTAACATGGCCCACCGCGGCGGCCTTACGCCTCACAGGCCGGATGCGCAGCGCTAGTAGCCGGCGACCGCGAGCGCGACCACTGCACCCATGCCGACCCAGCCGAAATGGCGGCCGCGCATGGCGAAGGCGTTGGCGAGGGCCGCAAAGCCGAACACGATGGCGAGCGTGGCGACGATCCAGTGCCGGGCGAGGCTCGACTCCAGCCGGGGCGCAACCAGCAGCAGCACGCCGCCGCCGACCCATGCCACCGTGCCGGCCTGCCAGACCAGTCGGATCAGCGTGCGCAGGCGCGCCGGCTCGATGCTGGCGCGGGCGAAGACCTTGGTCTCGCCGAGCACGCCATGGATGAGCGCCAGCACGATCGCGGCGAGGCCGGAACATTGCAGGAGAAGGTCGCGCATGGGGCATGCTCCATCCGTACAGTACTGTATGGATATATGCACCGCTTGCCCCGGGCTGTCAATACATTAGTGTATGGTCGCCATCTGGAGCCCGGCATGACCGAACAGCTTTCCGCCGGCGACTGGACCAAAGAGGGCCTGAAGGTGCTCGCCAAAAGCGGCTTCACGGCGCTGAAAGCCGATCCGCTGGCCAAGGCCATGGGCGTCTCGCGCGGCAGCTTCTATTGGCATTTCGCCGATCTGGCCGCGTTTCACGCCGCCGTGCTGAAGCGCTGGCGCGAGATCGCGGCCGAGCAGATCATCGCCGACGTCGAAGCCGCCAGCGACGAGCCGCTCAAGATGCTGCTGCGGAGATCGTTTGGCGCGCGGCTCGACCTCGAGCGCGCGGTGCGCAACTGGGCGGCGTTCGATGCGGCGGCGCAAGGGGCGGTCCGCGCAATCGACCGCCGCAGGCTCGACTACATCGAGGAGCTGCTGGGCAAGCGTGGGCTCACCCCGGCGACGGCGCAGGCGCGCGCGCAGATCCTGTACTGGACATTTCTCGGCTTCGCCCTGTCGGGCCCGCCGCTGCCGGCCGCGCGGCTTCAGGCCCTGCTCGACGAGCTCCTGGCGATGCTCGCCGCTTAGGCCCGTGATGGGCGGGCGCGAATTTCTGTGCTAAAGCCTACCGACTGCCGGAGACCCCCAATGAATGCGCCCACCGAACGTGCCGAAGCCAGCGTCGATCCCAAATTGCTGGAGATCCTGGTCTGTCCGTTGACCAAGGGGCCCCTCGAGTTCGATGCCGCAAAGCAGGAACTGATCTCGCGCAGCGCCAAGCTCGCCTATCCGATCCGCGACGGCATCCCGATCATGCTTCCGGAAGAGGCGCGCAAGATCGATTGAGCTCACGTCGCTTGAATGGGACGCTATGGCCGCGCCACATTCTCGCTGTCATCCCCGCGAAAGCGGGGATCCATAGCCACAGGGAGTGGTTGTGGCACGAGGCTGGCAACTCCGAGTCTTCGCAAAACTATTGCTGCGGCGTATGGGTCCCGGATCTGCGCGCGCCTATGGCGCGCTTGTCCGGGACGACAGCTGAGTATGCGGTAAGATCACGCGCTACAACGCCTCGCCCTTCAACAGCCGCGGCACCTCGCCGGTGAGTCCCGCGGCCTGGCGGATGAAGAGGTTCTTCAGCGGCGGGGCGCGATCAACGAGGCCGAGGCCGATGTCGCGCACCGTGCGCAGCAGCGTCGACTGGTTGGAGAACAGGAAGTTCAGCGAGTTGGTGGCAACGCCCATCGCCATGGTGTCGAAGCGGCGCCAGCGCTGGTAGCGTTCGAGCACGTCGACGCCGCCGATATCCATGCCGAGCCGTGCGGCATCGACGACCACTTCCGCCAGCGCGGCGACATCCTTCAGGCCCATGTTGAGGCCCTGGCCCGCGATCGGGTGGATGACGTGGGCGGCATCGCCGACCAGCGCCAGGCGTTCGGCGATGAAGGAACGCGCAACGAAGTAGGACAACGGAAACACGCGCGGCTTGTCGAGCGCCTTCACCTCGCCGAGATGCAGGCCGAAGCGCCGCTCGAGCTCGCTGTGAAATTCCTCGTCACTGAGCGCGATGATGCGCGCGGCCTCAGCCCGGCGCTCGGTCCACACCAGCGACGAGCGTTTGCCCGACAACGGCAGGATCGCGAAGGGTCCTGCGGGCAGGAAATGCTCTTCGGCGCGACCCTCATGATCGCGCTCATGGCCGACGGTGACGACGATGCCGGACTGGTCGTACTCCCAGCCATGGGTGGCGATGCCGGCGCGCTCGCGCAGCTTCGACCTCGCGCCATCGGCGGCGACCAGCAGGCTCGCCGCGATGACGCTGCCGTCGCCGAGTGTCACGTCGATGCCGTCGGAACGCGCGTCGTAGGACGCCACGGTGGTCGCACGCAGATCGATGCCCTCGGCCTCGGCACGCACCACCAGCGCATCGATCAGGCGGCGGTTCTCGACCATATGCGCGAAGGGCTCACCCGGCGCGACATCGCCGGCAAAGTTGAGGAACACCGGACGGGTGGCGTCCTCCAGCTTCGAATCCGTGACGACCATGTCGAGGATCGGCTGCGCCTCGCTCCTGACGGCGTCCCAGGCGCCGATCGTCTCGAACAGGCGGCGGCAGGCGGCCACGATCGCGGTGGCGCGGGGATCGCGGCTCGGCCGCGTGCCGAGCGCGGGATCGGCGACGATGACGGGGATCTCAGGCCCGAGCCCCTGGCGCAGCGCCAGGGCCAGCGCAAGCCCTGCAAACGCGCCGCCACCGATGACAATGCTACCCTGTACCGACATACCAAGTTTCCCGGTCAATTCCCGGTCTTGCTAGCAGACTTGAGCTGGGCGAAACAGTGCGGTGAAACAAGGGCCGAATGGCCCGATGTGTCATTCCGGGGCGCGCGTCAAGCGCGAACCCGGAAATCCGGAGGTTGTCAGCTCGCGATTCCGGGTTCATCGCTATCGCGATGCCCCGGAATGACGAGAACTTCGAAAGCATCATCATGTCCAAAAGCCTGATCGACCTCATTTCGATCCTCGACCTCGAGCAGCTCGAGGTGAACCTGTTCCGTGGCAACAGCCCGAAGACGAGCTGGCAGCGGGTGTTCGGCGGCCAGGTGATCGGGCAGGCGATGGTTGCCGCGTGCCGCACCGTCGAGGGCCGGCTGCCGCATTCGCTGCATTGCTATTTCATCCTGCCGGGCGATCCGCAGATCCCGATCATCTACCAGGTCGAGCGCCTGCGTGACGGCAAGAGTTATTCGACCCGCCGCGTCACCGCGATCCAGCACGGCAACGCGATCTTCTCGATCATGGTGTCGTTCCACGCCGAGGAGGAGAGCGCGTTCGACCATCAGGACAAGATGCCCGACGTGCCGCCGCCGGAGAAGCTCACGGCGGAGGAGGTCGCGAAGCAGCCGATGTTCAAGGAGATGCCGGAGTTCATCCGCCGCTACTATGAATCCGACCGCCCGATCGAGCTGCGCCCGGTCGAGCTCGGCCGCTATTTCGGCCAGAAGATCGACGACGGCCGCATTCACGTCTGGATCAAGACCGCGGCGAAGCTGGCCGACGATCCGGCGCTGCATATGTGCGCGCTCGCCTATGCCTCGGATTTCTCGCTGCTCGATGCGATCATGGCGCGCTATGGCCGCACACTGTTCGACAAACGCATGATGCCCGCGAGCCTCGACCACGCGATGTGGTTTCACCGCCCCTTCCGCGCCGACGAATGGCTGCTCTACGCGCAGGATTCGCCGAGCGCACGAGGCGGCCGCGGCCTGACCCGCGGCTCGATCTTCAAGCCTGACGGCACGCTGGTCGCCTCCGTCGCGCAGGAAGGCTCCGTGCGCGAGCGGAAGGCATAGCGCCATAAGCGCGACAGATCGCGCTCATGGCTTCCTGTGTCATGCTCCGAACGAACCGCGCGGAACGAGTTCGGTCTGCGAGGCGAACCAGTTCATGATCCAGCGATAGACCCACGGAATCGGGATGATCAGGCTGCACAAGATCGCAGCCACGATGCCGCGCCAGAGGATGTCGAGACCGCTCCCGTTGAACACGACCTCGCGCCGCGTGCCCTCGACGCTGCGGCAGAACCAGCGCATCTGGGCCGCGGCGACCCAGGCCCAGCCGATGATGGTGATGATGGAGATCGCAAACAGCAGATTCCAGCCGATATAGGCCCAGATCGTGCCGGTGAAGCTCAGGCCGAGCGGCTGCCCGTTGGAGGCGAGGTTCGCGACCATCCATTTGATCAGGAGCCAGTAGAGAACGATCTGGGCGACGAACAGCAGGTTGCTCAAGATATCGCTGCCGATGAAGCCGAGGGCGATCGCCAGAACGATGAAGCCGAAATACCAGGGCACCAGCGTCATCGCGTCGCCGATGAAGCTGAGATTGGGCCGGCCCGGGACCTTCACGCAGGACACGATCCATTTCGTGTACCAGACGAAAACCCACGGCGCCGGGATGACGAAGATCATTCCGATCAGCAGGACGATGCTGCGCCAAGTGAATTCCAGGATGCCGAAATCGACCGCCAGAGAGCCGGCGCTGCCTGCGCCGGCATAGCCGCCGGAACCCATCATCGGCGGGCCGCCGGCCGGCATCATCGGCGGGGCGCCGCCGCCGAGCAGGCCAGGGACTTCGGCAGCCTTCTGCCAGCCCGCCATGCCCTCGGTCCATACCAGCGTATCCGGGCGGACGATGCCCTGGGCGATGAGATCGCGGAATTGGCCCTCCGGAAACGGCCCCTGCTGCTTGCCCTCGGATGCGTAGAACCAACTCGCCATGAAGCGTCCCCCAAAACTCTTTTGTACCGCCGGATCGCCGCGGGTTCACCGCATCCATGCCAGAAATGCATTGTGAATGATGAACAGTTGCCCTGTACAGAGGCGGCCGTTCCCATGGCCAGACGTTTTTCCGCTTCAGTCTGCAACTTTTTTATGCCATTTGCCCGGAAAGATGCCAGATTGACGCTGCGCCGGGGACATACGGCGCGGCGCATCCCGGGGAATAGGCCTGACCATGAAACTCGTCGTCGCGATCATCAAACCCTTCAAGCTCGATGAGGTCAGGCAGGCCCTGACCGCGATCGGCGTCCACGGCATGACCGTGACCGAGGTGAAGGGTTACGGCCGGCAGAAGGGCCATACCGAGATCTATCGCGGCGCCGAATATGTCGTGAACTTCCTGCCCAAGCTGCGCATCGAGATCGCGGTCGCCTCCGACGTCGCCGACAAGGCGGTCAGCGTGATCACCGCGACCGCCCGTACCGGGCAGATCGGCGACGGCAAGATCTTCGTCACGCCGATCGACCATGCGCTGCGCATCCGCACCGGCGAAACCGACAGCGACGCGCTCTAGGTTTCGGTTCGACACGTCTTCTCGACGCGAACCGGTATCCACTTCGCTCGAAAACGCTCTGATAAATCTTCGATCGCACCGGGCAACGATGCCACAGCGTGCGACGCCAATTGATGCCGGGGGAAACGACATGGCGGGATTGTTGCGCCGCGCAGCGTGCATGGCTGCGCCGATCGGGCTTGTGTCCGTGGTGGCCTTGCCGGCGCACGCCGCGCCCTCCGGGATCGACACCGCCGACACGGCCTGGATGATCGTTGCCACCGCGCTGGTGCTGATGATGACGATCCCGGGGCTCGCGCTGTTCTATTCCGGCATGGTGCGCAAGAAGAACGTGCTCGCCACCATGGCGCAGAGCCTCGCCGCGGTGACGCTGATCTCCATTCTCTGGGTGGCGTTCGGCTATTCGCTCTGCTTCGTCGGCGACGGGCCGTGGATCGGCACGCTCGACCGCTGGTTTCTCGCCGGCATGACCATGGACAGCGTCAACCCGGCGGCGAAGACCATCCCGGAATCGCTGTTCATGCTGTACCAGATGACGTTTGCGATCATCACGGTCGCCCTGGTCGCGGGCTCGGTCGCCGACCGCATGCGGTTCTCCGCCTATCTCCTGTTCTCGGTCGCCTGGTTCATCTTCGTCTACATCCCGCTGGCGCATTGGGTGTGGGGCGGCGGCTTCCTTGCCAGCATGGGCGTGCTGGATTTCGCCGGCGGCCTCGTGGTGCACCTGTCGGCCGGCACCGGCGGCCTCGTTGCGGCCAAGGTGATGGGGCGACGTCACGGCTACGGCACCGAGAATCTCTCGCCGTTCGATCTGTCGCTCGCGGTGATGGGCACCGGCCTGCTGTGGGTCGGCTGGTTCGGCTTCAATGGCGGCTCGGCGCTTTCGGCGAATTCACGCGCGGTGATGGCGATCATCGCGACCCATCTTGCCGCCTGCGCCGGCGCGCTGACATGGGCTGCGATCGAATGGTCGACGCGGCGCAAGCCCTCCGTGCTCGGCATGACCTCCGGCGCTGTGGCCGGGCTCGGCACCATCACGCCGGCCTCGGGCTTCGTCGCGCCCTGGCACGGCATCGTCATCGGTATCGTCGCCGGGGCGGTCTGCTACTGGGCCTGTACCTGGCTGAAGCACCGTTTCGACTATGACGATTCGCTCGACGTGTTCGGCGTCCATGGCATCGGCGGGCTGACCGGCACTCTGCTCGGCGGTGTGTTCGCGACCAGCGCCATCGGCGGCACCGCGGGCCTGCTGGAGGGCCATCCTCAGCAGATCCTGATTCAGTTCTATGGGGTCGCCGTCACCTTCGTCTGGTCGGGAGGCGTGAGCTTCATCCTGCTCAAGCTGGTCGGCCTGTTCGTGCCCTTGCGCGTATCCCGTGAGCAGGAGCTCGAGGGGCTGGATATTTCGCAGCACGGTGAAGCCCTGCAATAGGCGACTGCACTACGAAATTACCTTCGTGCTGCCCGACGCGTGAGCAACATTGTGTCGGCAGTCTGTCCTGCCCTGGATTTGAGCAGGCATGACCACGATTTGAGCGCGACGTAATAGCGCACTGCACCACAATACCCGTCGAACGCGAAAACACCCGTTTTCATAGTCTGTTAGGCAACACGTCCGATCTGGCACGGCATTTGATTCTAGGGGTCCGGCTGTGCCCGCGTAGTGAATCTTCTCCCTCGTGGCGAACCAGTCGAGAAACGCCCGGCCACGTCCGGACCGGGCCCAAGCGGGGATAGGACCCATGAAAATTGTTATGGCGATTATCAAGCCATTCAAGCTGGAAGAAGTCCGTGACGCCCTGACCGCCATCGGCGTTCACGGTCTCACGGTGACGGAAGTCAAGGGGTATGGCCGCCAGAAGGGTCATACGGAAATCTATCGCGGCGCCGAATATGCCGTGAGCTTCCTGCCCAAGATCAAGATCGAGGTCGCTGTCGCCTCCGACCAGGTCGACAAGACCATCGACGCCATCACGTCCGCGGCGAAAACCGGACAGATCGGCGACGGCAAGATCTTCGTCATCAACCTCGACCATGCGGTGCGCATCCGCACCGGCGAGGCCGATGCCGCGGCCCTCTGATTTCGCGCTCAACCTTATCCAATCAGGAGTGAATAATATGACGTTCAAGCGTCCCTATGGCGCGGGATTGGCGGCTCTCGCAGTCGGCCTGTTCGCTGCGACCGCAGCCTACGCCGAGCCAACGGTCAACAAGGGAGACAACGCCTGGATGATGACATCGACAGTGCTGGTGCTGTTGATGACGATCCCCGGCCTCGCGCTGTTCTACGGCGGTCTCGTCCGTTCCAAGAACATGCTCTCCGTCCTGATGCAGGTGTTCTACACCGTCTGCGTCGTCACCGTGATCTATGCCGTGTACGGCTACAGCCTCACCTTCACCGGCGGCTCCGACTTCATCGGCGGCTTCTCCAAGGCCTTCATGATGGGCGTCACCACCGACTCGAAGGCCGCGACCTTCTCGGTCGACGCCAACATCTCGGAGCTCATCTATATGTGCTTCCAGATGACCTTCGCGGCGATCACGCCCGCCCTCATCGTCGGCGCCTTCGCCGAGCGCATGAAGTTCTCGGCGCTCGCCCTGTTCGTCCCGCTCTGGGTGACGCTGATCTACTTCCCGATCGCGCACATGGTCTGGTACTGGCCCGGTCCGGACCTGATCCAGGACGCGGCCAAGGCTCTCGCTGCGGCAGGTGACGCGGCGGCGAAGACCGCGGCGCAGGCCAAGCTCGACGAGATCAACGCCGACGCCGGCTGGATCTTCAAGATGGGCGCGATCGACTTCGCGGGCGGCACCGTGGTGCACATCAACGCCGGCATCGCAGGTCTCGTCGGCGCTCTCCTGATCGGCAAGCGCGTCGGCTACGGCAAGGACCTGATGGCCCCGCACTCGCTGACCATGTCGATGATCGGCGCCTCGCTGCTCTGGGTCGGCTGGTTCGGCTTCAACGCCGGCTCCAACCTCGAGGCCAGCGGCGGCGCAGCTCTCGCCATGACCAACTCCTTCGTCGCCACCGCGGCCGCCGCGCTGTCGTGGATGTTCGCGGAGTGGATCATCAAGGGTCATCCCTCCGTGCTCGGCGTCATCTCCGGTGCTGTCGCGGGTCTCGTGGCCGTCACGCCTGCAGCCGGCTTCTCCGGC
Organism: Bradyrhizobium sp. USDA 241; assembly: GCF_049739505.1. NCBI lineage: Bacteria > Pseudomonadati > Pseudomonadota > Alphaproteobacteria > Hyphomicrobiales > Nitrobacteraceae > Bradyrhizobium > Bradyrhizobium sp. USDA 241. The sequence goes on from NZ_JBMGPZ010000004.1 coordinate 1,132,658, forward strand.
GTGATGGGTGCGATCGTCCTCGGCCTCGTGGTCGGCGTGGTCTGCCTGTTCTTCTGCACCGTCGTGAAGAACGCGCTCGGCTACGATGACTCGCTCGACGTGTTCGGCGTGCACTGCATCGGCGGCATCGTCGGCGCCATCGGCACCGGCATCCTGGTCAACCCCGCTCTCGGCGGCGCCGGCATCGTCGACTACACGGCCATCCCGCCGAAGGTTGCCGATTACGACTTCGCCACGCAGATCCTCGCCCAGATCAAGGCCGTCTGCACCACGCTGGTGTGGTCGGGCGTCGGTTCGGCGATCCTCTACAAGGTCGTCGACGTGATCGTTGGCCTCCGCGCCAATGTCGAGAGCGAGCGTGAAGGCCTCGACATCACCGAGCACACCGAGCGCGCCTACAACATGTAAGTCTCCTCCCGGGACGCGGTCTCATCGAGGCCGCGTCCACAACTCCGGTTCGGGCACATACCCGGCAATGCCCTGACCGTTGAGGGGCTCCAGCGCAAGCTGGAGCCCCTTTCTTTTGATCGGTTCCGCTTGCAGGTCAGGGCAGAAGCGTCCCGAATATATTGTGATCCGGCCTCGATATTCCCGCTCTGGACGCAGGCGGCGGCCGATGGTTAATCGCGTCTTAACCTCGCCCTATCTATGGTGAACTGAACCGCTTCCCGCCGGTGCCTTCGCGCGACCGGCTGTTCCAAGAGTGCTGGCGCCCAGAATGGCTATGACCGCTTCATCCCGTGCGCCGCTGGCCGGTGGAAGCCCCGACAGCGACCGCTCGCCCTTCATCCGGCTGAACGAGCTGCTGGCGCCGCATCAGCCGGGTAAGCCTTTGATCACGCTTGCAGTCGGCGAGCCCCAGCATCCCGTGCCCGACTTTGTCGGCCCGGTACTGGCGAAGCACATCGCCGATTTCGGCCGCTACCCGCTCGGTAAGGGCATCGAGCCGTTCCGCAAAGCAGCCGGCGCCTGGCTGTCGTCGCGCTTCAAGCTGCCGCGGCCGCTCGATCCCGAGAGCGAGATTCTCGTCCTCAATGGCAGCCGCGAAGGGCTGTTCTTCGCGGCGATCACCGCGGCGCGCTATGTCGGGCCGCGTCCCGGCAAGCCTGTGATCCTGATGCCGAACCCGTTTTATCCGGTCTATGGCGCCGGCACCCGCGCCGCAGCTTGCGAGCCGGTCTATCTGCCGACAACGGTCGAAAACGGCTTCCTGCCCGATCTCGATGCCATCGACGAGGCTACACTGGCGCGCACGGTGGCGTTCTATCTGGCTTCACCGGCCAATCCACAGGGCTCGGTCGCCTCGCCCGATTATTTCAAACGATTGAAGCAACTCGCCGACCGCTACGGCTTCGTGATCCTCAGCGACGAGTGCTATTCCGAGATCTACACCCGCGAGGCTCCTGGCAGCGTCCTGGAATGCGCCGGCCCCGACTTCACCCGCGTGGTCGCGTTCCAGTCGCTGTCGAAGCGCTCCAACCTGCCGGGCATGCGCGTCGGCTTCGCCGCCGGCGACAAGAGGTTCATCGGCATGTTCCTGGAGCTGCGCAACGTTGCGGCGCCCCAGGTGCCCGTGCCGCTCCAGCACGTCGCGACCGTCGCCTATGGCGACGAAGCGCATGTCGAGGAGAACCGCAGACTCTACCGCATCAAGTTCGATCTCGCCGACCAGATCATCGGCAATCGTTACGGCTATCGCCGGCCCGATGCCGGCTTCTGCGTCTGGCTCAACACGTCCGCCCTCGGCGACGACGTGTCGGTGACGCTGAGACTTTTCAAGGAAGCAGGCGTGCGCGTGGTGCCCGGCAGCTATCTGGCCCGGCTCCAGCCCGACGGCTTCAATCCCGGTGCCGGCTACATTCGCCTCGCACTGGTGCAGGATGGAGAGACCACGGCGCAGGCGCTGCACCGCCTGGTCGAGACTCTGGGTTAGGCGGGGCCCATGAGCATGTCGGCAATCGAACGTGTCATTCCGCTGGTGGGCCATCTGCCGCCATCGATCCGCGAGGGTCTGGCGCGGCGCATGCGCGAGCTCACCGGCCTCGGCCTGATCGCGCTGGCGGGCGTCGCCTCGGCCGCGCTGATGACGTGGTCGGTGCAGGATCCCAGCCTCAGCCACGCCACCTCGCGGCCGATCCGCAACATTCTCGGCTATGCCGGCGCGATCGGTGCGGACCTCGCGATGCAGATCCTCGGGCTCGGCGCGATCATGCTGGTCCTGACGGTTGCGGTCTGGGGCTGGCGCATGATGACCCATCGCGCGTTCGACCGCGAAGCACTGCGGCTCGGCTGCTGGATTCTCTGCACGGTGATCGCGGCGGGCTTCGTCAGCTGCTGGCCGCATGGCGGCGCATGGCCGCTGCCGACCGGCCTCGGCGGCGTGGTCGGCGACGCGCTGGTGCGTGCGCCGGCAGTGATTTTCGGACCGGCCGGCACGATCTATCGCATCGTGCTGGGCACGATCCTGTTCGCCGCGATGACTGTGACCTTCCTGATCGCCTGCGGCCTTGGCGCCCGGGAGCAGGATGACGAGCTCGCGGAGATCGAGGATGACGACAAGCCGCTCGACGAAGACGAGGAGAGCGATCGCGGCTCGGTGTCGCTGGGCTGGCTGTTCCACGCGCTGATGAGCACCAAGGCGCGGCTGATCTGGCTGCTTGGCGCCGCCTACCGCTCGCTGGTCTCGAGTGGACCGAAAGCCAAGGCCGCTGCATTCAGCCGCCAGGAGCCGAATCTGGGCGGCGGCCGCCCCGCGCCCTCGATCTTGCCGCAGTCCGAAGACGAGAACTACGAGGACGAGCACGAAGAAGAGGAAGACGAGGAGGAGGAAGAGGAGCAGCCCGCCGCGCGCGCCCCGCGCAAGAAGGCTGCACCGAAGGCCGCGGCCAGGAAGTCCTCCGACAAGTTCGACCTTCCCTCCGTCTCGATGCTGGCCGCCCCGAAAGCCGGCGATCGCCAGCCGCTCAGCAAGGCCGAGCTGGAGACCAATTCCCGTTCGCTCGAAGGCGTGCTGCAGGATTTCGGCGTGCGCGGCGAGATCGTGAAAGCCAATCCGGGTCCCGTCGTTACGCTCTACGAATTGGAGCCGGCACCCGGCATCAAGTCCTCGCGCGTGATCGGGCTTGCCGACGACATCGCCCGCTCGATGAGCGCGCTGTCGGCGCGCGTCGCGGTCGTGCCCGGCCGCAACGCGATCGGCATCGAGCTGCCGAACGCGCATCGCGAGAAGGTCTATTTGCGCGAATTGCTGGTGGCGAAGGAGGCGACCGACACGGTAGCAAAGCTGCCGCTGTGCCTCGGCAAGACCATCGGCGGCGATCCTGTCATCATCGACCTCGCCCGCACGCCGCACATGCTGATCGCCGGTACCACCGGCTCGGGCAAATCGGTCGCGATCAACACCATGATCCTCAGCCTGGTCTACCGGCTGCGCCCGGACCAGTGCCGGCTGATCATGGTCGACCCGAAGATGCTCGAGCTCTCCGTCTATGACGGCATTCCCCATCTGCTCACGCCCGTCGTGACCGATCCGAAGAAGGCGGTGGTCGCGCTGAAATGGGCCGTGCGCGAGATGGAAGAGCGCTACAAGAACATGGCCAAGCTCGGCGTCCGCAACATCGACGGCTACAACACCCGCCTGCTCGAACTGAAGGCCAAGGGCGAGGAGCCGACGCGCACGGTGCATACCGGCTTCGACAAGGAAACCGGCAAGGCGATCTACGAGGAAGAGAAGCTCTCGCTCGACCCGCTGCCCTATATCGTCATCATCGTCGACGAAATGGCCGACCTGATGATGGTCGCCGGCAAGGACATCGAAGGCGCGGTGCAACGTCTCGCGCAGATGGCGCGCGCCGCCGGCCTGCACGTGATCCTGGCCACGCAGCGTCCGTCGGTCGACGTCATCACCGGCACCATCAAGGCGAACTTCCCGACCCGCATCGCCTTCCAGGTCACCTCCAAGATCGACAGCCGCACCATTCTGGGCGAGATGGGCGCCGAGCAGCTGCTCGGCCAGGGCGACATGCTCTACATGGCCGGCGGAGGCCGCATCAGCCGCGTGCACGGACCGTTCGCCTCCGACGAGGAAGTCGAGAAGGTGGTGCGTCACCTCAAGACGCAGGGACAGCCGGAATATCTCGAAGCCGTCACCGCCGAGGAGCCGACCGAGGACGAGGACGGCGCCGTGTTCGACGCGACCGGCATGGGCGGGGATGGTGGCGGCGATCTGTTCCAGCAGGCGGTTGCCATCGTGAAACGCGATCGCAAGGCCTCGACCAGCTACATCCAGCGCCGCCTGCAGATCGGCTACAACCGGGCCGCATCGCTGATGGAGCGCATGGAACTCGAAGGCATCGTCGGCCCCGCCAACCACGCTGGCAAGCGCGAGATTCTGGTCGAGGAAGAAGACAGCCATATGTGAGGCAAGCGGCCCCTGAACATCATTTCACGCGAAATCGTTATCTGCTTTTGCCCGAAATCACGCTAGAAAGGCGCCCAGCCATACAGGACGACGCGTTGATCAGACATCCGCACATTCGATTCGCCGCCACCATCGCCGCGCGAGGCGCGCGCGTGGCCGGCGTACTTCTCGTCACCGCCGCGATGGTGACTGCGTCCTCGTTCGCGCAGACCGTGCCCGTGCCGAAGCCCGCGCCGAAGGGCCGCGGCGATGGCGGGCCGGCCGGTGGGCCCGCTGTGACCGGCGCGATGCAGACGCCACCGAATCCGGTCATCCCGGATCCGCGACGCAACGTACCGAGCAGCATCTTCCAGACATTCGACGCCAACCAGAAAGCGCAGGCGGCCAAGGTCAGCGCCTACCTGTCGTCGCTTCAGACATTGGTCGGTAATTTCGTCCAGGTCGGCCCCGACGGCAGCAAGACAATGGGCGATTTCTACATCCAGAAGCCCGGCAAGGTGCGCTTCGAATATGACGCGCCGAGCCCGATCGACATCGTCGCCGACGGATCGTCGCTGGTGGTGCGCGATCGCAAGCTCGCGACCCAGGACATCTATCCGCTGTCGCAGACGCCGCTGCGCTTCCTGCTGTCCGACCGCATCGACCTGATGAAGGACACCAATGTCGTCAACGTCTCGGCCGACGACGTCTTCGTCAGCGTCACCATCGAGGAGAAGCAGGCGCTGGTCGGCACCAGCCGGCTGCTCCTGATGTTCGGCGCCAAGGACGGCCAGCTCAAGCAATGGACCGTCACCGACCCGCAGGGCTACGACACCACGATCGCGGTCTACAATCTGGACTCGAGCAAGAAGCTCGACCCCAACATGTTCAAGATCGATTTCACCAATTACGGCCCGTCGCCGGGCTGAGATAGCATGACCGCTCCAATCACCGTCATGCCCGGGCTTGTCCCGGGCATCCACGTTTTTGGATCCGACAAAAAGACGTGGATGGCCGGGTCAAGCCCGGCCATGACGGATGGAGTTTGTTAGATCGTCCCCATGCGTCTTTCCCTGACAACCTGGAACATCAATTCGGTGCGGCTGCGCATCGACCTGGTCGCGAAATTCTTGAAGAGCGCGCGGCCGGAGGTGCTGTGCCTGCAGGAAACCAAGTGCATCGACGATGCCTTCCCGCTGAAGCGCTTCAAGCGGCTCGGCTATGAGCATGTCGCGCTGAACGGGCAGAAGGGCTATCACGGTGTCGCCATCGTCTCGAAGATTCCCTTCGAGTCCAAGGACATCCGCACCTTCTGCGACAAGATGGATTCGCGCCACATCTCGGTGTCGTTCGGCGAGAGGGCGGGCATCGCAAAGCCTTTGGTGCTGCATAATTTCTACGTGCCCGCCGGCGGCGACATTCCCGATCCCGCGCTGAACGCCCCGCGGGTCACTTCAAATTCCTCCGGGTGTGGTCAGTCAAATTCCTCCACCCGCGAGGCAGGACAAGGGACTGTTAGTTTGAGTTTGTTTCCCGGGCAAGAGCTTCAGCGGCTTCTTTGAGCCGATAGCTGCGTCCGTCGAACTCAAGCAGATGGCAATGATGCATAAGGCGATCGAGGATCGTCGTGCTCATAGTGTTGTCCCCAAGGTATGCCCCCAATCCTGCACGACGCGATTGGAGGTGACGATGACGCTGCGGCGCAGTTTGTAACGCTGATGGATCAGGGTCTGCAGCAAAGTGCCGGCGTCGTCGGGGATGGCGCGTGCGAGGAATAGATCGTCCAGCACGAGGAGATCGCAGTCGATGATGGTTCGCAGCCGGACCTCGCGTTGTGCCGGAGAGTTCAGGGCGTAGCGGTGGAAGAAGTCGTCGGTCTCAAGATACTGGACCTTGTGGCTTTGCAGGATCGCCTGATAGGCAATCGCCTTGGCGATGTGCGACTTCCCGGTGCCAGGTTTGCCAACAAGCAGAGCGTTCTCGCCAGCGGCAATGAACGCCAGGGTGTGGAGCTGGAAGCAGGTCTGACGTGGCAGTTTGGGATTGAAGGACCAGTCGAACTCGGCGAGCGTCAGCTTTTCGTCGAGCCCGGATTGCTGGTATCGCCGCTCGATAAGACGGGACTGACGACGGTCCAGTTCATCCTGCAGGATAAGGGAGAAGGTCTCGAGGAAGGGCTGGTTGGCGCCCTGCGCCTGGAGCACGCGCGTCTGCAGCGTGTCGCGGACACCCGACAGGCGCAGCTGTCGTAGGCAACGCTCAATTTCCGGCATGGTCATCATGTGGCTAGGTCTCCAGTTTAAGGTGAGAAGGTGCAGCGGGAGCGCTCGTGGCGCCGGAGTTGGCCGGGGTTGCGCAGGCGACACGAGCGCGGATTGCCGTGGCGTGATCGTCGTGAGCCTCGGCCTGCCGACCATTGTCGTCGGCGTCGCGCCGCACAGCGCGGCTGAAGAGGTCGCCGTATTCCGCGGGGGTACGGATCAGCGGATGATCCTGGGTGAGCGGCGATGCCGGCTGTGGCGTCACTCCAACCTGCTCGATCGCCTGTTCGAACAACCGCTCGACGGTCGCACGCACGTGCTTGTAGCGGTAGATGCGGTTGTCGATGGCGTGCGCGCAGGCCTGCTCGACCAGCCGCGCCGGATACTTCCGGCCCAGCCCGACAATGCCCCACATCGCGCGCTGTCCGGGGCGCCCTTCGGTGTCGAACACCTGCTGGCACAAGGCCCTGGTCTGCGGTCCGATGCGCTCGGCGCTCGCCAGCAGCACGGCGGTTTGCCGCGACGGGTTGAACGGCCGTTCGCTGGTCGGCAGGACGACAGAACCGGGGTGCGCCATCCGGGAATGAACACGCAGCAGCGCACGGGTGTGGCGATCACGGATCTCGATCGTGGTGGTGTAGATGCGCACGACGACCTGGCTGCCGATCGGCGCGGGCCGCGCGGCGTAATAGCTGTTGTCGACGCGTACGGTGGTGTCGTCGCAGACAGTCCGGACGACTTCGGTGAAGATGCGGAAGGGAGCGACAGGCAGCGGCCGCAGGTGCGGCTTCTCTTCCTGGAACATCGCCTCGACCTGACGGCGCGTGCTGCCGTGGATGCGTTTGGAAGCCCAGTTCTCCTCCCAGTGCCTCAAGAACTCGTTTTGCGCCTCCAGCGTCTCGAAGCGCCGTCCGGCCAGCGCAGTGCCCTGGGTATGTTGAATCGCATTCTCGACGCATCCTTTCCGATTTGGATCGGCCACGCGCGCGGGATCGGCGACCACGGCGTAATGAGCCAGCATCGCGCTGTAAATCGGGTTGAGCTGGGGCTCGTACAAATCCGGCTTGAGGACGCCTTCCTTCAGGTTGTCGAGCACGACATAGCTGGGGACCCCGCCAAAATACCGGAACGCCTCTTCGTGGAGCTGCGCCCAGACTTGTTGGCTGGACTTCCAGACTACCCGCCGGAAGCTGCGCCGCGAGTAGCGTAGCGTCATCACGAACAGGCGGGGACGACGGTACCGCCCGCTCTTCGGATCAACCGTCGGCGCGCCCTCGCCATAGTCGACCTGAGCTTCCTCGCCGGGGAGGAACTCAAGACGATCAAACTGCTCAGGATCAGCGTGCCGCAACCGGCGCACAAACCGCTTGACACTCTGGTAGCTGGACGGAAAGCCAAATTGATCAACCAGGTCCTGGTAAATCGCCTGCGCGTTCCGCTTCAGCCGGACCTGTTCTTCGATCCACGTCCGATGCGCTTCGCAAGCCGAACGGGCCAGGCTGCTGGTGACCGTCGCTTCCGATGTCCCAAAAGCCGGTGGTCGGGGTGGAGGAATTTGGCCGTCCGCGCTCACCGAGCCGGTGGTCACTTCCCCGGGGGAATTTGCCTCCGCACCGGCCCGCAGCGCCTGATAACGCCGGATCGTCTTGCGATCGACACCCGTCAGCCGGTGAATCTCGCGCTGGCTGGTGTTGCGATCAAGTAATGTAAGTACGGTGCTTTGCAGATGTCGCTTCAAGACGTTCAACTCCCCGGCCCCTTGCTGGCTAAAGGGGTCGAACATAAACGTCCTGCCTGACCGGCTACTGCTGTTCAGCGGCGCTGACGGCGATCATCAGGTGGGGGAGTTTCAAGTGACCATACCCGGGGGATTTTGACCGACCCACGGGGGAACGAGAAGTTCGACCACAAGCTTCGCTTCCTCGACGAGATGAAGGCGTGCGAGCCGCTGCATCCGCGCGGCGAGGACCGCCACATCCTGGTCGGCGACCTCAACGTCGCCCCGCACGAGAACGACGTGTGGTCGCACAAGCAGCTTCTGAAAGTCGTCTCGCACACACCCGTCGAAACCGAGAAGCTGAAGGCGGCGCTCGCCGCCGGCGAATGGATCGACGTCGCGCGCGAGCGCATCCCGATGTCGGAGAAGGTCTATACGTGGTGGAGCTATCGTTCCGCGGACTGGACCGTCGGCGACCGCGGCCGCAGGCTGGATCACATCTGGGTCTCGCGCGCGCTGAAGGACGCGGTCAGCGATTTCAAGATTCTGCGCGACGCGCGGAGCTGGGAGCGGCCGTCGGACCATGTGCCTGTGACGGTGACGCTCGATCTTTAAAAGTCACCTATCATTCCGGGGCGTGCGCAGCGCGAGCTATGGTGCGCAATTGCGCACCTGAGAATCCATCAAGCGGCAGAGTTGGTGGATAGAGCTGGCCCCGGTTGTTTGGACAGCGCCCCGCTGGATTTAAGTGGATTCCTGCCGGGTTATGCTGAACGCGGGGCTTTACGGTTTTGTCGTTGCGTCGGGAGGGCGTAGCCCGACCAGAGCGACGACAAAACCGTCGGCGACGGTCATGCGGCCATCACCATAGCTTGCGTGCCGAAGTAAGCCTCGTCGGGCGTGCGCCCGTCAAGGCTCGAGTGAGGGCGTCCCTGATTGTAGAAGGCCAGATACTTGGCAATTGACGCTCGCGCCTCGGACACGCTGTCGTAGGCGCGGAGATATACTTCTTCGTATTTGACCGTGCGCCAGAGCCGCTCGACAAACACGTTGTCGCGCCAGGCGCCCTTGCCGTCCATGCTGATGGCGATCTTCGCGTCCAGCAGCACATCGGTGAACTCGAGGCTGGTGAACTGGCTGCCCTGATCCGTGTTGAAAATCTCGGGCCTGCCGTGCTTCGCCAACGCCTCCTGGACCGCTTCGACGCAGAAGGCCGCCTCCATTGTGATCGAGACGCGATGGGCCAGGACCCGTCGGCTGAACACATCGACGACCGCCGCGAGATAGACGAAGCCACGCCGCATCGGAATGTAGGTGATGTCCATTGCCCACGCATGGTCGGGCCGCTCGATCTTCAATCCGCGCAACAGGTACGGGTAGATCTTGTGACCCGGAGCCGGCTTGCTCGTGTTCGGGCGACGATAGACCGCCTCGATCCCCATGCGCTTCATCAGCGTCGCGATGTGGCGGCGACCGGCGTATACGCCCTCCCGCCGCAGCAACGATCGCAGCATACGCGCTCCCGCGAAGGGATAATCGAGATGCAGCTCATCGAGCCGACGCATCAAGGCAAGGTCCTCGGCCGAAACTGGCCGAGGTTCATAGTAGACCGTGCTGCGAGCCAGCTTCAGGACCTTCGCCTGGCGCACGATAGAAAGATCATGATCGCGGTCGATCATCGCTTTGCGCTCAGCAGGCCCGCCTTGGTGAGCGCGCCGGACAAAAAATCGTTTTCCAACGCCAGCTCGCCGATCTTGGCATGTAACGCCTTCAAATCGACCGGCGTCTCGGCCGATGTCTTGTCATGCCCAAACACGCCGGCGGCGCCTTCCAGGAGCTGGTTTTTCCAGATCGTGATCTGGTTCGGATGAACATCAAACAGTTGCGCCAGCTCCGCCAGTGTCTTGTCGCCTTTGACCGCAGCCAAAGCAACCTTCGCCTTGAATGCCGGAGAATGCGTCCGGCGGCTCTTCTTCGTCATCTTCGCTCCTGATTCGCAGCAAGAATCCTCGCCGCTGTCAGGCAGAAAATCCACTCAAGCTACTGTCCGAATTTGCGGGGCCAGCTCTGATGAATGGATTCCGGGCTCGCGACTTCGTCGCGCCCCGGAACGACAACAGAGAGACTCAAGACGTCAGCTTCGCGCCGGCCATCAGGATATCGCTGGCGATCTGGCTGGAGCGCACCGCGAATTCGTCGCGCAGGCGCACGGCGGCCGCGGGGTCGCTCTCCAGCACGCGCTGGAACAGGCTGCGTGCGACGCGGATGACGGAGGAATGCTCCAGCGCGATCGCACGCGATGGCCGCTTCATCGGCACCACCAGTGCGAGCTCGCCGATCAGCGCGCCGGGACCGGCGATCATTTCGGCGCCGGCGCCGTCTTCGACCCTGAAGGCGCCGCGCTGAACCACGAAGCCGGCATCGGCGGCGTCGCCGAGATCGAACAGGACATCACCGCGGACGAAGTCACGCTGCTCGGAACCGATCGCCAGCATGCGCAACGAGGCGTCTCCCAACAGGCGCAATGTCGGGACACGCTCGAGAAGCGCTACGTCGTCGTCGATTGACATTCCGGTCCGTGGCTCGAGGAACGCGCCAATTTACGACGAATCGCGCGTTTCCGGAACGTATCACGGCACCAGCTTGTAGCCACCGGCTTCGGTGACCAGGATCTCGGGGTTGGCGGCGTCCTTCTCGATCTTCTGGCGAAGCCGATAGATGTGGGTTTCCAGCGTGTGGGTGGTGACGCCGGAATTGTAGCCCCAGACCTCCTGGAGCAGGGTCTCGCGCGACACCGGCATCTGGCCTGCCCGGTAGAGGAAGCGGAGAATCGCCGTTTCCTTCTCGGTGAGGCGGACCTTGCGCGCATTGGCCGCGGTCAGCATCTTCGAGCCGGGACGGAAGGAGTAGGGGCCGACCGAGAACACCGCGTCCTCGCTGGCTTCGTGCTGGCGGAGCTGGGCTCGGATGCGGGCCAGCAGTACAGCGAAGCGGAAGGGCTTTGCGACATAGTCGTTGGCGCCGGATTCCAGCCCCAGGATCGTGTCGGAATCGGTGTCGTGCCCGGTCAGCATGATGATCGGGGCCTTGAAGCCGCCCTTGCGCAAGGAGCGGACCACCTCGCGGCCGTCGGTGTCGGGCAGGCCGACATCCATCAGGACCAGATCGGGGGAGTTGGCCTTGGCGGCGCTCGCGCCCTTGGCGCCGGTGTCGACCGCGGAGGCTTCGAATTCTTCGTGTAGCGATAATTGCTCCACCAACGTATCGCGCAGATCGGTGTCGTCATCCACGATCAGGATCTTGCGGGCATTGGGCATGGGAGGTCATCCTTTTAGGGTCCGGCTCGGCGCGCATCCATGCCGCGCCCAGCCGCGAGGGAAGTTTAGGGTCGCCGTTTTATTGTTGTTCGTGTTGAAGTAGTGGGCTGTTACCGATTCACAAGCCACAAGCACTCTAACTCAGAATAGCAGGGCCATTTGATGAATGTCCTGTAATGAATTCGACATTGCACTTTCACGTGAAAAACAGAGCTTCTTCAGTGAGTTACGCCAGGAATCGAAGGGCCGGGCCGCTCTCCGCGATCCGCGTTAAGCCTGCTGCAGGTAATCCGCGCAGGGGTTGGCTGACGGCCGGAGCGCTGACCATCCCGGTTGCGCTGGGGCGGGGCGGCATTCTCGCCAACAAGCGCGAGGGCGATGGCGGCACCCCCAGGGGCAGCTTCCGTCCCAGGCGGCTGTGGTGGCGGGGCGACCGGCATAGCCGCCCCCGGACGTTCTTGCCGGCCCGGATGATCACCGGCGCAGACGCCTGGTGCGAGGATCCACGGGACCGCCATTACAATCAGGGCATCCGGCTGGGCGAGGGGCAGGGCGGTGACCGGCTCAAGCGGGCCGACCACCTCTATGACTTCATCATCGAGATCGACCACAACACCAGACCGCGCATCGCCGGCCGCGGCAGCGCGGTGTTCCTGCACCTGGCCCGCGACAATTTCGGCCCGACCGCGGGCTGCGTCTCCATGACGAAGTCTGCGATGCTGCAATTGCTGCGGCGCTTGGGCCCGCGAACAAGAATCATCATCGGGTGAGGGTGCATGCTCGACAAGGACCAGATCGCCGCCGCTTCAGAGGTGCTGGTCGGACATTGGCGCGACGGCACCAAGCTGGACGCCCTGGAAGCGCGCTTGCGGCCGCAGAACCGCGCCGACGGCTACGCCATCCAGGCTGAGCTCGAGCGACGATCGAGCGGGACATTGTTCGGCTGGAAGATCGCAGCCACGAGCGAGGCCGGCCAGAAGCACATCAATGTCACGGGGCCGCTGGCCGGGCGCATCATGAGCGACACCGTGATCGCTGACGGCGGGACTGCGCCGATGAAAGGCAACGAGATGCGCGTCGGCGAGCCGGAATTCGCCTTCCGCATCGGACGCGATCTGCCGCCGCGCGCGGTGCCGTACACCACTCGCGAGGTGCTCGACGCCGTCGAGACACTGCATCCCGCGATCGAGATTCCTGATTCGCGCTTTGCCGATTTCGTCAGCGCGGGCGAGGCGCAGCTCATCGCCGACAATGCCTGCGCGCATCTGTTCGTGCTGGGCGCCGCGACATCGGCGGACTGGCGGGCGATGGATCTCGTCGAGGAACGGCCGCAGATCACGCTGCGTGGCGAGCGCCATATCGGCCACGGCAGAAGCGTGCTGGGCGATCCGCGCGCAGCTCTCGCCTGGCTTGCGAATGAACTCAGCAGCCTTGGCATCACCTTGCGGGGAGGGCAGGTGGTGACGACGGGCACATGCCATCCGCCGCTGCCGATCCGGGCTGGCGATCGGTTTGCGACGGACTTTGGCATGCTCGGCAAGGTGTCGGTGGAGTTCGTGTAGGCGCGACTCGCAACGCCGCCGTCGTTGCGAGCGCCACGTTTCGCGCTCGTGCCCCGGACGCAGCGCAGCGCTTCTTCAGCGGTGCGCTGCAGAGCCGGAGCCCATCTCGCCGCATTGTGCCGTGTCGCCGTGGGTCCCGGCTCTGCGCTGCAACGCTTCAAGCGTTGCAGCTTGTCCGGGACACGGGCGTGAGCGTCGGTCGTGCGCCTTGCGCCGTCGATAGCGGCTAAACGGCTTCTACCGATGCCCGAAGATCGCAGACCCCACGCGCACATGCGTGGCGCCGAGCATGATCGCCGTGGCAAAATCGGCGCTCATGCCCATCGAGAGATTCGTCAATCCATTGCGCGCGGCGATCTTGGCGGTGAGGGCAAAATGCGCCGCCGGCGGTTCGTCGACCGGCGGGATGCACATCAGTCCGGAGATCGTAAGCCCATAGGTGTCGCGGCAGCTCGCGAGGAAGGCATCGGCCTCGCCGGGCGCGACGCCGGCCTTCTGCGGTTCCTCGCCGGTATTGATCTGGACGAAGAGCTGCGGGTGCTTGTTCTGGGATTCGATTTCCTTGGCTAATGCCTGGCAAATGCTCGGGCGATCGACCGAATGGATCGCGTCGAACAGCGCGACCGCCTCTTTCGCCTTGTTGGATTGCAGCGGCCCGATCAGATGCAGCGCGATATCGGGGTAAACAGACGTTAAGGCCGGCCACTTGCTTTTGGCCTCCTGCACCCGATTCTCGCCGAATACCCGCTGTCCGGCGGCAATGACCGGGATAATTGCATCGGCGGCGAAAGTCTTGGACACCGCGATCAGCGTCACGGAGGCGCGGTCGCGCCGCGCGTCCTTGCAGGCGCGGTCAATTTCAGCTTCGACCGCGGCGAGCGCGTTTGGTGAATGGCCGGTTACCGGCGCGGCAATGGCTTCTGTCATGACGTCTCTTGGCCGGGATCGTAGCCCGAGTTAAGTCCAATTTTACCGAGTTCAAGAAACAGTTTTTGAACCCTTCGCTTTACCTTGGCCCATGGGGTGGGTAACGAAGATGGCAAGCGTCAGTCTCAACCGCAAACGCGCGAAACTCAAGCAGGTTCTGGGAATCCGGGCGCGGCTTGCGTTGCTTGCGGTCATTCTCGTTGCGCCGTTAATGCTCGAGCGCATCCGCTCGCTCGAAGACACGCGTGTGCGACAGATCGCGCAGGCTGCGGCCGAGTTCACCACGGTGGCAAGGCACAGTGCCGATGCGCAGCGCGAGGTGATCTCGTCGGTCGAGACCATCCTGAAATCGGAAGCCTTCATCCGCGCCTCCGCCGGCGGCATCAGCAAGAGCTGCGACGTGCTGCGCGCAAGCCTGCCGTCGAGCCTTCCCTGGATCCGCACGCTTTTGATCGCCGGCCAGGACGGACGCATCCAATGCGCCACCAACAACATGTATGTCGGCCTCGATCTCAGCGACCGGCCCTACTTCCAGCAGGCACAGCAAACCGGCCGCTTCGTTCTCAGCGATTTCATCCTGTCGCGGCCGGTGCTCTCGCCGACCGTGATGGCGGTTTATCCGGTCTCGGCCTTCAGCGGGGTGCCCGATGCCGTCGTGCTCGCCACCGTCAATCTCGACTGGATGTCGAAGGTCATGAGCAATCTGGGCGGCCGCGCCGGCATCACCGCGGTGCTGGTCGACAGCGCGGGCACCGTGCTGGCGGCGCCCGCCGATCAGCACAGCACGGTCGGCCGTCCCCTCGACAACATGCCGCTGATGTCCGCAATCGCGGACAAGGCGCTGCGGTCCGACCAGGATGAGGGTTCACTGTCCTTCCTCGCCGCCGACGGCTCCCGCCGCGCGGTCAGCTATATCCGCATCGCCGGCACCAATGCCCGCCTGATCGCCAGCATCGATGAAGACAAGGTGTCAGCAGCGGTCAACCGCGACATCCGCACCGCCTATCTGCAGCTCGCTTTCGTCGTCGTGTTCGTCCTTCTCGGCGCGCTGATTGCCGCCGAGAAACTCGTCATCAAGCCGATCGAGATGCTCGCCGACATGGCGAAGCGTCTCGGCGAGGGCGACCTGTCGGCCCGCGCGGCACGCAATCGGCTGCCGGCCGAGTTCGTTCCGCTGGCCCGCGCCTTCAACGCGATGGCTGCGCAACTGAGCCAGCGCGAGCGCGAGCTGATCGCGAGCAACGACCGGCTGACGGTGATGGCCTCGATCGACATGCTGTCGGGGCTCGCCAACCGCCGCGGTTTCCAGAGCCGGCTCGATTTCGAATGGATGCGCGCGCAGCAATATGGCAGCGACCTCGCGCTCCTGATGATCGACGTCGACCATTTCAAGCTGTTCAACGACACTTACGGCCATCTCGAAGGCGATTCCTGCCTGACCCGTCTCGGCGAGTCGCTGTCCGGCATCGCCGCCGACACGATGGGCTTTGCGGCACGTTATGGCGGCGAGGAATTCTGCCTCTTGCTGCCGAATACCGACGTGATGCGCGCCGCCGAAATCGGCGAACAGGTGCGGGCGGCCGTGCTGAGACTCTGCCTGCCGCACATCACCTCGAGCCACATGATCGTCACGGTCTCGATCGGGGTTGCCGCCACAAAGCCGAACGAGTCCTTGCGTCCCGGCGACCTGATCGAAGCCGCCGACGCCGCGCTCTATGCCGCCAAGCACCGCGGCCGCAACAATGTCGTCGAGCACGGCGTGCAGGCGATCGAGACCGGCGCGGCTGATATGATGATGGTGGCCAGCGCCTAGAGCGCAGGCCCGGCCCGCTCGAGCTCGACCTCCGTCACGACGCGATTGCGGCCGCCGCTCTTGGCGAGATAGAGCGCGCGATCGCAACGCTCGATCAGATCGGTGATCGCCTCGCCGGTCCGGTACTGCGCCACGCCGATCGACACGCTGATGTTCGGCAGGATCTCGCCGGTCGAGCGGCGCGTGATCGTGCATTCGGCAATCGCGCGCCTGATGCGCTCGGCGAGCTCGGCACATGTGCCAAGATCGGCGTCCGGCAGCACCGCGATCAGCTCCTCGCCGCCATAGCGGGCCGGCAGATCCTGCTCGCGGACTTTCTCGCGCAGCACCTTCGCCATCAGGCGCAGCACCTGGTCGCCGACGCCATGGCCGAAATTGTCGTTGAAGGCCTTGAAGTAGTCGATATCGAGCATCAGCACGCTGAGCGGCTCGCCCCATTCCGCGGTGGTCTGCGCCTTGCGCAGGAATTCGTCGAGGGCCCGCCGGTTCGCCAGCCCCGTCAACATGTCGGTCCGGGCGCGCTGCTCGGACCTCGACAGCGAATCGCGGATCACGTCGAGCTCGCGGGTCTTTTCCGCAAAGCCTGCCTCCAGCCGCGTCGCCCTTGTGGCGGCCCGCGCCAGCTCGTTCATGAGCTGGGCGACCAGCAGCTTTGGATCGACGCCGGCCCTGCCCTGGTCGGCCACCTGGCTGATGACCTGCATCTGCGAATGATTGTCGGCGATCGCGGTCGCCAGAAATTCCTTCGCGGCCCCCATGAGCGCCTGCAGCCGCTCGGAAGTGTCGACCGCGGCGGCACTCGCCTGGGGCGCGACGTAGGTCTCGAACAGATCCTGATTGGTTCGCGCATCGAAGGGACGATTGTGGTCGATCAGCAGATCGATCGCGTTGCGCAGATCGTCATGACTGCCTGCGAAATACTGGAACCAGACCGCGAAATTGGCCGGAGTCGGCGCAATGCGCTGTTCGACCATGCTCCGCATCGCCCGTCCGGCGATGGACGCGGCATAGTCGTAATCGGGATCGTCGAAGCTGGAATCCATCGCGGTCATGCGGCCCTGTCGGGCCGCAAATTGGCATCGACCCCTTAATCACACCCCAACGCGGGCCCTCGTAGTTATGCGGAGGCGCGACCGAAGTTCCAGAACGCGGCAACCCATTGACCCCCTGAGGTCTTCTATGGCCTAGTCCGCCGTCTTGAGACGGCCGAACCCACGAAAACCCAACGATTCCATGACCTCCGAACGCTATAACGCCCGCGACGCCGAACCGCGCTGGCAACGCCTCTGGGACGAGCAGGCGATCTTCGTCTCCAGGAACGACGATCCGCGGCCGAAATACTATGTGCTCGAGATGTTCCCCTACCCTTCCGGGCGCATCCATATCGGCCATGTCCGGAATTACACACTGGGTGACGTGCTGGCCCGCTTCATGCGCGCCAAGGGCTTCAACGTGCTGCATCCGATGGGCTGGGATGCCTTCGGCCTGCCCGCCGAGAATGCCGCGATCGAGCGCAAGGTCGCCCCGAAGGCCTGGACCTACGACAACATCGCCGCGATGAAGAAGCAGCTCCGCTCGATCGGGCTGTCGCTGGACTGGAGCCGCGAGATCGCAACCTGCGATCCCAGCTATTACAAGCACCAGCAGAAGATGTTTCTGGACTTCCTGCGCGAAGGTCTCGCCGAGCGCGAGAAGCGCAAGGTGAACTGGGACCCCGTCGACATGACCGTGCTCGCCAACGAGCAGGTGATCGACGGCCGCGGCTGGCGTTCGGGTGCCGTGGTCGAACAGCGGGAAATGAACCAGTGGGTCTTCAAGATCACGAAGTACTCGCAGGAGCTCTTGAGCGCGCTGGACGGGCTGGACCGCTGGCCCGACAAGGTGCGGCTGATGCAGCGCAACTGGATCGGCCGCTCGGAGGGCCTGCTGGTCCGCTTCGCGCTCGATCCAGCGACGACGCCGGCAGGCGAGAGCGAGCTGAAGATCTTCACGACGCGCCCGGACACGCTATTCGGCGCGAAATTCATGGCGATCTCGGCGGATCATCCGCTGGCGCAGGCGGCCGCGGCGAAGAACCCTAGGCTTGCGGAGTTCATCGCGGAGATCAAGAAGATCGGCACCGCGCAGGAGATCATCGACACCGCGGAGAAGCAGGGCTTCGACACCGGCATCCGCGCGGTGCACCCGTTCGACCCCAGCTGGAAGCTGCCGGTTTATGTCGCGAACTTCGTGCTGATGGAATACGGCACCGGCGCCATCTTCGGCTGCCCGGCGCACGACCAGCGCGACCTCGACTTCGTCAACAAGTACAATCTCGGCAACACGCCCGTCGTGTGCCCGGAAGGCCAGGATCCCAAGACCTTCGTGATCACCGACACCGCCTATGACGGTGACGGCCGCATGATCAATTCGCGCTTCCTCGACGGCATGACCATCGAGCAGGCCAAGGAAGAGGTGGCGAAGCGTCTCGAGACGGAGCTGCGCGGCAACGCACCGGTTGGCGAGCGCCAGGTGAATTTCCGCCTGCGCGACTGGGGCATTTCGCGCCAGCGCTATTGGGGTTGCCCGATTCCCGTCATTCACTGTCCGAAATGCGATGTGGTGCCGGTGCCGGATGCGGACCTGCCGGTGAAGCTGCCGGACGACGCGACATTCGATAAACCGGGCAACGCGCTCGATCATCATCCAACCTGGAAGCACGTCACCTGCCCGCAATGCGGCGGCAAGGCCCAGCGCGAAACAGACACCATGGACACGTTTGTGGATTCGTCCTGGTACTTTGCGCGCTTCACCGATCCCTGGAACGAGAACGCGCCGACGACGCCTGCGGTCGCCAACCGGATGTTGCCGGTCGATCAGTATATCGGCGGCGTCGAGCACGCGATCCTGCATCTGCTCTACAGCCGCTTCTTCACCCGCGCGATGAAGGCGACCGGGCACATTGCGCTGGACGAGCCGTTCGCCGGCATGTTCACGCAAGGCATGGTGGTGCACGAGACCTACCAGAAGGCCGACGGCACCTATGTGCAGCCGGCCGAGGTGAAGATCGAGGTCGGCGGCAACGGGCGCCGCGCAACGTTGCTGACGTCAGGCGAGGACATCCAGATCGGCCCGATCGAGAAGATGTCGAAGTCGAAGAAGAATACGGTCGACCCCGACGACATCATCGAGACCTACGGCGCCGACGTGGCCCGCTGGTTCATGCTGTCGGACTCCCCGCCCGACCGCGACGTGATCTGGAGCGACGAGCGCGTCCAGGGCGCCTCGCGCTTCGTGCAGCGGCTGTGGCGGCTGGTGAACGATTCCGTCGAACTCGGCAACGGTGCGCCGGCGGCCCGGCCGGCCAGCTTCGGCCCGGACGCGACCACCTTGCGCAAGGCCGCCCATGGCGCGCTGGACAAGGTCACCACCGGCATCGAGCGGCTGCACTTCAACGTCTGCCTCGCCCATATCCGCGAGTTCACCAATATTTTCTCGGAGGTGCTCCAGCGCCCGGGCCAGCCCGCAGCCGACCTGGCGCCAGATCTGGCCTGGGCGATCCGGGAGGCCAGCCAGATCCTGGTCCAGCTGTTCTCTCCGATGATGCCGCATCTGGCCGAGGAGTGCTGGCGGGTTCTGGGCCAGAAGGGGCTGGTTTCGGAGGCCAATTGGCCCCAAATCGAACGCGATTTGCTCGTCGAAGACAGCGTGACCCTGGTGGTCCAGGTCAACGGCAAGAAGCGGGGTGAGGTCACAGTTGCAACAGCGGCCCAGAATCCGGAAATCGAGGCTGCCGTTTTGGCCCTCGATGCGGTAAAGCTGGCCCTGGACGGCAAGCCCGTCCGCAAGGTGATCATCGTTCCCAAGAGGATCGTGAATGTTGTCGGCTAGGATCCGTATCGCAGCCCGCTTGCTGGCAGTCGCTGCATTGGCGGCGCTGACGGCAGGCTGCTTCCAGCCGATGTATGCCGAGCGCACCGACGGCACACCCGGTCTGCGCGAACGGCTGATGGGCGTCGAGCTACCCCCGATCAACAAGCCCAATGCTTCGCGCGAGGCCCGCGTCGGCGTCGAAATCCGTAACGCGCTGGCCTTCAAGCTTTACGGCACGGCGACGGGCATGCCGCCGACCCACCGGCTGGATATCCGCTTCGTCACCAGCCGCTCCTCGCTGATCGTCAGCGCCGCGACCGGACTGCCGACCAGCGAGAATCTCGGCATCGACGCCCAGTACAATCTGGTCGACGTCGCGACCGGCAAGTCCGTCATGACCGGCTCGACATTCTCACGCGTGTCCTATGACATGCCGGGATCCTATCAGCGCTTCTCGCGCACCCGCGCCGTGCGCGATGCCGAGGATCGCGCCGCCAACGAGATCGCCGAGAACATCTCCACCCGGCTCGCCTCGTTCTTCACCGCAGGCACCTGAGTCAGTTCCCGTTATTCCGGGGCACGCGAAGCGTGAACCCGGAATGTCGATTTCCAGCCTCTGGATTCTCTGGTGCGCGATCGCGCACCGCAATTCGCGCTCTGCGCGTCCCGGAATGACGATCTAGACCATGGTCGCGCTGCGCGGAAAAGAGATCGACGCTTTCCTCGCCCGCCCTGATGCGGGCCGTCCGATCATCCTGCTCTACGGTCCCGATGCCGGCCTCGTGCGCGAGCGCGCCGATGCGCTGATCGCGTCCAGCGTCGACGATCCCAACGATCCGTTCTCGCTGGTCAAGCTCGACGGCGACGAGCTCTCCGCCGAGCCCTCGCGCCTCGTCGACGAGGCCATGACCGTGCCGCTGTTCGGCGGCCGCCGCGCCATCCGCGTTCGCGCCGGCTCGCGCAGCTTTGCCAGCGGCATCGAGACGCTGGCCGAGATGAACGTGAAGGATTGCCGCATCGTGATCGAGGCCGGCGAGCTTCGCCCGGAATCGCCGCTGCGCAAGACCTGCGAGCGCGCCAAGACGGCCGTGGCGATCGGCTGCTATCCCGACACCGAGCGCGATCTTGCCAGGCTGATGGAGGACGAGCTCCGCATCGCGAATCTGCGCATCGCGCAGGACGCCCGCGCGGCGCTGATGTCCTTTCTCGGCGGTGACCGCCAGGCCTCGCGCAACGAGCTGCGCAAGCTGACGCTCTACGCCCACGGCAAGGGCGAGGTCACGCTGGATGACGTCATGGCCGTGGTCGCCGATGCATCGGAGCTGAAGCTCGATCCGATCGTCGACGGCGCCTTTGCCGGACGGCCCGACATCGTCGAGACCGAATTCGCCAAGGCCATGATCGCCGGCACCTATCCCGGCGTGATCATCTCCGCCGCGCTGCGGCAGGCTGCATGGCTGCACAAATCCGCGCTCGCCATCGCCGACGGCACGCCGGCCTCCGCCGTGCTCGACGGCGGCTTTCCACGCCTGCATTTTTCGCGAAAGCCCGCGGTCGAAGCCGCGCTGCGCAATTTCAGCCCGGCGCGGCTCGCCGCCATCATCGAGCAGCTGGCAACCGCCGCGCTCGACACCCGCAAGCAGTCCACCCTCGCCGCAGCCATAGCCCAGCGCGCACTGATGGCGATTGCGGCGAACGCGAAGCGGCGTGGCTGAGCCTCCGCTCTCTCCACGTCGTTGCGAGCATAGCGAAGCAATCGAGAATCCCTCCGCGGAAAGATTCTGGATTGCTTCGCTGTGCTCGCAATGACGATGTGGATGTGGAGGCAGACGCGCGCCACGCGCTCGCCATCGTTCCCGCGAAGGCGGGGACGACGGCGAGGTTCGGGCCTACAGCGCGCCCTTGGCGAGCCGCTTCATCACCTCGTCGAGCTGATCGAGGTTGCGGTAGTTGATCTGCACGGAGCCGCCGGGATCGCGATGATTGACGGTGACCTTGAGACCCAGCGCGTCGCTGACACGCTTTTCGAGGTCGATCGTATCGGGGTCCTTTTCCTTCGCGCCGGCGCGCGCCTTCTGCGGCTTGCGCTCGGGCACGCCTTCCTCGTGCGCCAGAGCCTCGGCCTGGCGGACGTTGAGCCCCTCCTCGACGATGCGCTTGGCGGCGGCAAGCGGATCCGGCACGCCGATCAGCGCGCGGGCGTGGCCCGCCGTCAATTCGCCGGTCGCGATGTAGGCCTGCACCTCTGCCGGCAGCTTCGTCAGCCGCATCATGTTGGCGACGTGGCTGCGGCTCTTGCCGACGACCTTCGCGATGTCGTCCTGGCTGCGTTTGAACTCGTTCGCGAGCGCGTGATAACCCTGCGCCTCCTCCATCGGGTTGAGGTCTTCGCGCTGCACGTTCTCGATGATCGCGAACTCCAGCGCGTCGCTGTCGCTGATGTCGACCGGAACGATCGGCACGTCATGCAGGCCGGCGAGCTGCGAGGCGCGCCAGCGCCGCTCGCCCGCGATGATCTCGTAGCGATCCTGCGCGCCCTTCACCGGACGCACCACGATCGGCTGGATCACGCCGTGCTGCCTGATGGAGTCGGAGAGCTCCTTGAGCTCGGTCTCCGAAAAGGTGCGGCGCGGGTTGCGCGGGTTGGGCTTGATGAACTCGATCGGCACCTTGCGCTGTGCGCGCGGACGATCGACATGCTGAGCCTCGCCGCCGACGTCACCGATCAGACTCGCAAGACCTCGGCCCAGTCGCGAACGCGCTTCGTCGGCCATCGCCAGCTCCCTTGGATTCACGGTGCAGCACTCCAGAACTGAATTATCGCGGGGTGGGCAAAGCGAAGCGCGCCCACCGATTGTGCGGAAGACGGTGGGCACGGCGAAGACGCCTTTGCCCACCCTACGGTAGCGTCAATGCGTCGTGCGCAGCTCGCGCTCGCGCTGGATCACCTCGGTGGCGAGCCGCAGGTAGGCTTCGCTGCCGACGCATTTGAGATCGTAGACCAGCACCGGCTTGCCGTAGGACGGCGCTTCGGAGATGCGCACGTTGCGCGGGATCATGGTCTTGTAGACCTTCTCCCCCATGAACTGGCGGACGTCGGCGACGACCTGATTCGAGAGGTTGTTGCGCGAGTCGAACATGGTCAGCACGATGCCGTGGATCGACAGGTTCGGATTGAGCGTCGAACGCACCTGCTCCACCGTCTGCAGCAGTTGCGACAGACCCTCGAGCGCGAAGAACTCGCATTGCAGCGGCACCAGGATCGCATCGGAGGCCGCCATCGCGTTCACCGTGAGCAGGTTGAGCGAGGGCGGGCAGTCGATCAGCACATAGGTGTAGTCGGCGTCCGGCGAGACGTTGTTGTTGAGCGCGCCGATAGCGTCGCGCAGCTTGAAGGCGCGGCCGGGCGTGGTGCCGAGCTCGAGCTCGAGGCCGGAGAGATCCATGGTCGAGGGCGCGATGTGCAGCCGCGGCACCGCGGTCGAGACCACCGCCTCGCGCAACGCGGCTTCGCCGACCAGCACGTCGTAGGTCGAGCAGGAGCGGTTGCGGCGATCGATGCCGAGGCCGGTCGAGGCATTGCCCTGGGGATCGAGATCGACGATCAGGACGCGCTCGCCGATCGCCGCGAGCGCCGTGCCGAGGTTGATCGCTGTGGTTGTCTTTCCCACACCGCCCTTCTGATTCGCCAGCGCCAGGATGCGCGGGTGACCATGCGGGACCTCATTGGTCTCCTGGGCCGTCTGTTCTTGCTGCGGTTCGTCAATCACGCTCATCGCAATTCCCCACTCACCCCTGAACGCCTCACCCGCGTCGCTCGACGGACGTCAGCTCCACGATCCAGCCGTCACCCGTACGGCTTTGATGGAGCTGAGGTCGAATATTCCAATATTTAGCGGCTTCGGTCAATTCAGCCTCTACATCTTGACCCTTCAGAAACAACGCCTTTGCGCCTTGGCGCATCAGCGGCTCCGCAAAGCCAATGAGTTGATGTAGCGGAGCCAATGCGCGCGCGGTGACGCAATCGACGAGGCCGGTGATTCTATCCACATTATCCCCGATCTCGGCGAGATGTACGACCCCCGGAGATGTGGTGACGCGAATCGCTTCGCGCAGGAAAGCCGCCTTCTTGGCGATTCGCTCGACGAGGTGGACGCTCGCGCCCGGCGTCCCCGCCATGGCGCAGGCGAGGACGACGCCGGGAAAGCCGCCGCCGCTGCCGAGGTCGGCCCAGCGTTTTGCGGTCGGCGCGAGATCGACCAGCTGAAGCGAATCGGCAATGTGCCGCGTCCAGAGATGCGGCAGGGTCGACGGCGCGACCAGATTTGTCTTGGCCTGCCACTCGCGCAGCAGAGCGATGTAGCAATCGAGCCGGGCTTCGGTTTCACGTGAAACGGGGGCGAGCTTGAGCGCCGCGATCTTGTCGGCTGCGATGATCGCGTCCAGCGACTGATCGTTGGCGTTGGCGATCTTCGGTCGGCCCGGTGTCGTGTCGGATTGGCGCACGGCGGCGCCTGCTCCGGCTCGTCGCGATAGCGGCCTGTCCCCGCCCGGTCCGCGCTGTTTCACGTGAAACGCCTATGCAATTGCCTTGGAAGTTTTCCGGGCTTCACGGCGCAGATAAGCCGCGAGGATGCCGAGGGCGGCCGGTGTCATCCCATCGATCCGGCCAGCCTGGCCGACGGTGAAGGGCCGGGCCTTCTCCAGCTTGGCCCGGACCTCGTTGGAGAGACCCGGGACCTGCTGGTAATCGACGTCCGAGAGCACCATCCCCTCGTCGCGCCTGAACGCTTCGACGTCGGCGCTCTGGCGCTCCAGATAGACATCGTATTTCGCGTCGATCTCGAGATGGGTGGCGATGACAGGATCGATCGCCGCCAACTCCGGCCAGATCGCGCGGACCTGGCTCCAGCCGATCTCCGGATACGCCATCAGCTCGAAGGCCGACCGGCGCTGGCCATCCCGGTTCAGTGACAGGCCGTGCTTGCTTGCCTCGTTCGGGGTGATGGTCAGGGACTTCGACAGTGTCCGGGCCGTGTCCAGGGCGTCCATCTTGGCGCGGTGATGTCGGGTTCGGGCGGTGCCGACACATCCCAAGGCAATGCCCTTCTCGGTCAGGCGCTGGTCCGCATTGTCGGCCCGCAGCGTCAAACGATATTCGGCCCTGGAGGTAAACATCCGATACGGCTCGCTGATCCCGCGGGTGACGAGGTCATCGATCATGACGCCGAGATAGCCATCCGCCCGATCGAATACCGTCAGTGCGGCTCCGCTGGCGGACAACGCCGCATTCAGCCCGGCCACGATGCCCTGCCCGGCGGCCTCTTCATATCCGGTGGTGCCGTTGATCTGCCCGGCCAGGAACAGCCCGCGCAAGCGCTTGGTCTGCAGGGTCGGATCGAGCTCGCGAGGATCGATGTGGTCGTATTCGATGGCATAGCCCGGCCGCACCATCTTCACCCGCTCCAGGCCCGGAATGCTGGCGAGGATCGCAAAGCTGGACCTCCTCCGGCAGCGATGTCGAGATGCCGTTGGGATAGACCGTCGTATCGTCCAGCCCTTCCGGCTCCAGGAAGATCTGATGGCCGTCGCGGTCGCCGAAGCGGACGATCTTGTCCTCGATCGAGGGGCAATAGCGCGGGCCGGAGCTCTTGATCTGGCCGGAGTACATCGGAGAGCGATGGACATTGGCGCGGATCACCTCATGGGTCGCGGCCGTGGTCCGGGTGATCCCGCACTGGATCTGCGGGGTCGTGATCCGCTCGGTCAGCACCGAGAACGGCTCCGGCGGCTCATCGCCGGGCTGCATCTCGACCGCCGACCAGTCGATCGTGGTGCCGTCCAGGCGGGGCGGCGTCCCGGTCTTGAGGCGTCCGAGGGTGAAGCCGGCACGCTCGAAGGAGCTTGAAAGGCCCATCGCAGGAGCTTCGCCGACCCGGCCGGCGGGCCAACTCTTCTCACCAAGATGGATCAGACCGCGCAGGAACGTGCCGGTGGTGACCACAATCGCCCCTGCCCGCAGCTCCCGGCCATTACCCAGGCGAAGACCCGTGACCCGCCCCTCGGCCACGATCAGTTCGTCGGCCTCGCCTTCAATGACCGAAAGGCCCTCGGTTTCCCGGATCGCGGCCTGCATGGCGGCCGCATAAAGCCTCCTGTCCGCCTGGGCTCGCGGACCACGGACAGCGGGCCCCTTCCGCCGATTGAGAACACGAAACTGGATGCCGCCAGCGTCGCCCACGCGACCCATCAGACCATCGAGAGCATCGACTTCGCGGACCAGATGACCCTTGCCTAGACCACCGATGGCCGGATTGCAGGACATCGCGCCGACAGTCGAGAAATGGTGCGTCACCAGAGCGGTCGCTGCGCCCATCCGTGCAGCAGCAGCCGCGGCCTCACAGCCGGCGTGGCCGCCGCCGATCACGATGACGTCGAAGCTTGCTCGTTCTGTTCGCATGGTCGGACTTCTATCCCAGGGCGGAAAAAGCCGGAAGTGGAAACTCGGGGCCGGTGGTGTTTCACGTGAAACAGGAAGTGGCTGGCGATACGCCTTTTTGCGAAAACATCCCCATGCACAGTAGAAGGGGCGTTGAAGGCATTACTGTTTCACGTGAAACAAGTTCGGTCGAAGAAGCCGAAACGAGCGACGGCGAGACCGTGCACTGCGAGGGCACCGAAGCAAATCCAGAATCCCTCCCGCGGACGCAGCGTCGTCGCAAGAGCTCATAGAAAAAGTGGACTGAATTCGACCATGCCGACCCATTTCCGTTAGCGTCGGGTCGGCGCCGCGACGCCGGTCCAAACTCGCAAAGACGAGATTGAGGCGCGGCCAGCGGCCCTCAGATCAAGCAATGAACCGCCGCACACTGGCCGGAGCTCTCCGCTGTTTCACGTGAAACAGACCCCCGATCCATACCCGCGGCTGTTTCACGTGAAACATAAGGAATGGAACAAATCCTAGTTCTACAATGAAGAACTAGCGCTATTTTCCGATGCAAAATTTCTGGAAGATCGCCCCGAGGACGTCCTCGACGTCCACCCGTCCCAACAGCCGGCCCAGGGCATAGGCGGCAGCACGCAGCTCTTCGGCCGCCAGCTCTTCGCCCTCTTCTACAAGCTCCAGACTCCGGCGCAAGCTGTCCGACGCCTGGCGCAGCAAATCGCGCTGCCGCGCCCGGGTCACCAAGGCGCCTTCCGTCGTTCCGAAGAAGTTGGCGGCGAACGTCACGAGGGCCTCGACCAGCTCCGGAATGCCGTCGCCCCGGCTCGCGGAGATCGGGACCTCGCCCGGCCGCACGGCACCCTCGCGCCCGCCGAGATCGATCTTGTTGCGGACGATCCAAACTAAGCCGTCCGGCGAAACAGCACCGCCACCAGAAGTCCGAAGCGAGCGCATGGCTTCCGGATCGACAGCTTGCCCGCCCTCCACCAACCAAAGAACCAGGTCGGCGTCCCCGGCTCGCGCCCGCGCCCGACGCACGCCCTCCTGCTCCACGGGATCATCGGTCTCGCGAATGCCCGCGGTGTCGATGACAGTGACGGGATAGCCGTCGAGATCGAGCTGCACCTCGATGACGTCGCGCGTGGTGCCGGCGTGAGGCGAGACGATCGCGACCTCGCGCCGCGCGAGCTGGTTCATCAAGGTCGACTTGCCGACGTTCGGCTCGCCCGCAATCGCAACCACCAGGCCGTCACGCAGACGTTCAGCTTGTCCCTGTGCCGCAAGGACTTTTGAGATTTCCTCGTGGAGGGCCTGGACTGCCCTGACTGCCGGCGCCATCAATTCGGCCGGCACGTCGCCTTCGTCGGAGAAATCGATGCCCGCCTCGATCAGCGCGGACGCCTCGATGATGCGTTCGCGCCAGTCGCGCGCGTGATCGCCGAGGAGACCTTGCAACTGGCGCAGCGCCTGGCGCCGTTGCCGGTCGGTGTCGGCGTGGATGAGATCGTCGAGACCCTCGGCCTCGGTGAGGTCGAGCTTGCCGTTCTCGAACGCGCGCCGCGTGAACTCTCCAGGCTCAGCGGCGCGACTATTCGGAATACTCGAAATTGCCGCAAGGAGCGTCGCAAGCACCGCGCGTCCGCCATGGACGTGAAACTCGGCGACGTCCTCGCCGGTCGCGCTGGCCGGTCCTGGAAACCAGAGCACCACCGCATCGTCGATCGGCTGGCCCGCGCCGTCACGAAGCAACCGGCGGCTCGCCTGCCTCGGTGCCGGCAGCTGGCCCGCGAGCCTTGTCAGCACCCGGCCGGCCTGCGAGCCCGACACACGCACCACCGCGATCGCGCTGGGCGCCCGGCCGGATGACAGCGCAAAAATGGTCTGGTCTCGCGGATGCATGGCCTATTTGTCCGCCTCCTGCCGAAAAGGCAAACTTCAGATTTCCGCCGGCTAGCCGGAGGATTTGCTGCATCAAATCTTGCAACAAGAATCTTGCTGCGATGCAGCATTTTGCTGCAAAGTTCCTTCCCCGGGAGAGTTCAGGTCGAGCCAAGCTCCAGCATTCTCTTGTGATATCAAAGCATTAAAGAACGACGGCGATCCGGACGGAAATCACCCTTCATGCTGCAAATTCGCTGCAGCAAAGCCGCACAACAAAAGGGCGCCCAAAGGCGCCCTCCAATCCTTTGCTGCAATGCACTCAGGTATTCATCGACTCGAAGAACTCCGAGTTGCTCTTGGTCGAGCGGAGCTTGTCGAGCAGGAAGTCGATTGCGTCCATCGTGCCCATCGGATTGAGGATACGGCGGAGCACGTACATCTTCTTGAGCACCTGCGGATCGGTGATGAGCTCCTCCTTGCGGGTGCCGGAGCGCGAGATGTCGATCGCCGGGAAGGTGCGCTTGTCCGACACCTTGCGGTCCAGGATCAGTTCCGAGTTACCGGTGCCCTTGAACTCTTCGAAGATGACTTCGTCCATTCGGCTGCCGGTATCGACCAGGGCGGTCGCGATGATGGTCAGCGAGCCACCCTCCTCGATGTTGCGGGCGGCGCCGAAGAACCGCTTCGGGCGCTGGAGCGCGTTGGCGTCGACACCGCCGGTCAGCACCTTGCCGGATGACGGCACCACGGTGTTGTAGGCGCGGCCAAGACGGGTGATCGAATCCAGCAGGATCACGACGTCGCGGCCGTGCTCGACCAGGCGCTTGGCCTTCTCGATCACCATCTCGGCGACCTGGACGTGACGTACCGCCGGCTCGTCGAAGGTGGAGGACACGACCTCGCCCTTCACCGAGCGCTGCATGTCCGTGACTTCTTCCGGACGCTCGTCGATCAGAAGCACGATCAAATAGCATTCGGGATGATTGTGCGTGATCGAATGTGCGATGTTCTGCATCAGCACGGTCTTACCGGTGCGCGGCGGCGCGACGATCAATGCGCGCTGGCCCTTGCCGATCGGCGCGACGATGTCGATCACGCGGGCAGACAGGTCCTTTCGCGTGGGATCGTCGATTTCCATGCGGAAACGCTGATTCGGAAACAGCGGCGTGAGGTTGTCGAAATTGACCTTGTGCTTGGCCTTTTCCGGGTCCTCGAAATTGAGCGTGTTGACCTTCAGCAGCGCGAAATAGCGCTCGCCCTCCTTCGGGCTGCGGATATGGCCTTCGATGGTGTCGCCGGTACGCAACCCAAAACGACGGATCTGCGAGGGCGACACGTAGATGTCGTCGGGACCCGGCAGATAATTCGCATCGGGCGAGCGGAGGAATCCGAAGCCGTCGGAGAGCACTTCGACGACGCCTTCGCCGACGATATCGGTCTCGGCGATCGCGAGCTGCTTGAGGATGGCGAACAGCAGCTCCTGCTTGCGCATGGTGCTTGCGTTCTCGACCCCGTTCTCTTCCGCGAACGAGACGAGCTCAGCCGGGGTTTTCGACTTGAGGTCCTGGAGTTTAATTTCCCGCATTGGGGTGGTCCTGTGGGGTAGCCTTAGAAGAGGGGTGCGAGGAGGCTCTGAAATGCGGACGTGAGAAGGTAAGGTCCGCAGGACTGGCAAGGTGAGCGCCGGGAGGCTTCAAACCTGATGCGGTATCCGGCTTCTGGAAAGCTCGGACACAACCACATCCGCCTGCGTTGGGTGGGATGTCGGTAATATAGAAAATCGCTTCCTGCTCCGCAAGCCGAAGCGCTGAGCGAATCGTCGGCGCAACGTGCCTAGAACGGCTTCACGATCACCATGATGACGATGAAGATCATCAGAACGGTCGGCACCTCATTGATTATGCGATAGAATTTCTGGCTCCGCGGGCGCCGGTCGGCGGCAAAATCCTTCAGCCAACGGGAAAAAAAGCCGTGGACCGCGGACATCGCCAGGACCAATGCCAGTTTTACGTGCAACCAGGGCGATGCGAACCAATGACCGGACCACGCGAGATAGAGACCGGCCAGCCAGGTCACGATCATGGCCGGGTTGATGATCGCCTTGAGCAGCCGGCGTTCCATGACCTTGAACGTTTCCGACTGCTTCGAGCCGATCTCCGCTTCGCAATGATAGACGAACAGCCGCGGCAGATAGAGCATGCCGGCCATCCAGGAGATGACCGCGATCACGTGCAGCGCCTTGATCCACTCGTACATTCCGGCAGCCTTCCGTGTCTTGCCTTTCGCGTTTTCTGGACGCGAACCGGGATCCATGTCGTTCGAACGCGCCCTGTCTCACCGGACTGTGGATGGAACGAGCCCGGTAAGAATTCATTCATAGATTGGGGTGCACACACATATCCGCGTGCTCGGCTCTTCTAAACCTAAAACTTTTAGAATCTTAAGGTTTGAGTCTTAGTGACCGTGGATTGGACTCACACAATTCCGTCCGCCACTTCACGCGCGCTTGTTCACATCCATTAACATATCCTGCGCGACCTCGAGCCGTCCGGATAAGCGGCCCGGACTCAAGAGCTTGCGCTTGCCCGTCGGCAGCTTATCAAGAGGCTTATCCGCGCAATCCCGCTCGCCTCGTCGGAGGGCGCCGGACTTGTCCTGACCGGCACTGGTGTGAAGAAAATTGGCCGTTGTCCCGCCCCTGGTGTCGCACATCCCTTTCCAAGGGGTTAAGGTCCACAGAAATCCACAAACCGCCCCGCCCTCATACAAAGAGTTTCTGTGCCGACTTCGAACAATTATTTCCATCTGCATCTGGTCTCCGACTCCACCGGTGAGACGCTCATCACCGTGGCGCGCGCGGTCGCGGCCCAATACGCCAACGTGACGCCGGTCGAGCACGTCTATCCGCTGGTGCGCAGCCAGAAGCAGCTCGACCGCGTGCTCGACGAGATCGAGGAAGCGCCGGGAATCGTGCTGTTCACGCTGCTCGAAAAGGATCTGGTCGCCAGGCTCGAGGACAAGTGCAAGCAGATCAATGTTCCAAGCCTGTCGATCATCGGCCCGGTGATGCAGCTGTTCGAAGCCTATCTCGGCGCTGCGACCACCGGACGCGTCGGCGCCCAGCACGTCCTCAACGCGGAATATTTCAAGCGCATCGACGCGTTGAACTACACGATGATTCATGACGATGGTCAGCACGTCGAAGGTCTCGACGACGCAGACGTGGTCCTGGTCGGCGTGTCCCGGACGTCGAAGACGCCGACCTCGATCTATCTCGCCAATCGCGGCATCCGCACCGCCAATGTGCCGCTGGTTCCGGGCATTCCCGTACCCTCGCAACTGGAGACGTTGACGCGGCCGCTGGTCGTCAGCCTGCACGCGACGCCGGAACGCCTGATTCAGATCCGTCAGAATCGCCTGTTGTCCATGGGAGCCGAGTCCGGCAGCGGCAGCGGCAGCGACACCTACACCGACAGGCAGTCGGTCACCGAGGAGGTCGCGTTTGCTCGCAAGCTCAGCGCCAAGCATGACTGGCCGCTGCTCGACGTCACCCGCCGCTCGATCGAAGAAACCGCGGCGGCGATCATGAAGCTCTATACTGATCGCCAGCGCAACCGGCCCTCGGAATAGTTTCTGCCATGGCTCTGTGGCGCGGCACATCTCCGTTGATCCTGGCCTCACAAAGCAGCGCGCGCAAAATGCTGCTGGCCAATGCCGGGCTCGAATTCGAGGCTGTGACGGCGGATATCGACGAGCGCGGCATTCAGACCGCATCGAGACTCTCAAACCCGCGCGAGATCGCCCTGTTGTTGGCGCGAGAAAAGGCCAAGGCGGTTTCGACGAGTCATCCAGGAAACTACGTGATCGGCGCCGATCAGACATTGGCTCTCGGTATGCGTCTCTTCAACAAGCCCGCAGGCCGCGCACAGGCGCTGGCGCAGCTGCGCGATCTCGCCGGCAAGAGCCACGAGCTGAATTCGGCCGTAGCCGTGGCGCGTGACGGAAAGATTGTTTTCGAGGACGTGTCAGTCGCCCGCATGACCATGCGAGAGATGACCGAGGGCGAGCTTTCGGCCTATCTCGCCGCCGCCGGCGATGCCGTCACGACCAGCGTCGGCGCCTATCAGCTCGAAGGCCTCGGTATCCATCTGTTCGAGCGGATCGAGGGCGATCATTTCACCATTCTCGGCCTACCACTGCTGCCGCTGCTTGCGTTCCTGCGCCGCGAGCGGCTAGTTGCAGTGTGACCGACAGACATGGCTTTGGCTTGATGCGGATCCTCGGACTGACCGGCTCGAT
The DNA here is from genome assembly GCF_049739505.1 of Bradyrhizobium sp. USDA 241. Lineage (NCBI taxonomy): Bacteria > Pseudomonadati > Pseudomonadota > Alphaproteobacteria > Hyphomicrobiales > Nitrobacteraceae > Bradyrhizobium > Bradyrhizobium sp. USDA 241. The sequence continues at coordinate 1,165,131 of NZ_JBMGPZ010000004.1, forward strand.
CGGGATGGGCAAATCCACCACCGCGAAACTATTCGCGGAGGCCGGTGTGCCCGTCTACGATGCGGATGCCGCCGTGCATCAGCTCTATGAGGGCGAAGCGGCTCCCGCGATCGAGGCTGCCTTCCCTGGCACCACCGTCAGCGGCAAGGTCGACCGCACAAAACTGTCGGCGCGCGTCGTGGAAGATCCTGCCGCGATCAAGCAGCTCGAGCAGATCGTTCATCCGATGCTGGGCGCCTCCCGGCAGAGATTCTTCGCCGAGGCCGAGGCCGCCAAGGCGCCGGTCGTGGTGCTGGACATCCCGCTGCTGTTCGAGACCGGCGGCGACAAGCGGGTGGACGCCGTGGTCGTGGTCTCGACGTCGCCCGAACTCCAGCGCCAGCGGGTGCTGGCGCGCGGCACCATGGACGAAGCCAAGCTCGACGCCATCATCGCCAAGCAAACGCCGGATGCCGAAAAGCGGCGGCGTGCCGATTTCGTGGTGGATACGTCACACGGACTTGAGCCGGTGCGGGCGCAAATCGCGGACATTCTGGCCGAGGTCGTTAAGATGCCGCAGCGGCGAGCCTGATTCGCCGTCTCACACGGCGACCAAGACATGCGCGAAATCGTCCTCGACACCGAAACGACCGGCCTCGATCCGCTCCGCGGCGATCGACTCGTCGAAATCGGCTGCGTCGAGATCCTCAACCGCATGCCGACGGGACAGACCTTTCACGTCTACATCAACCCTGAACGGGACATGCCGGCGGAAGCGTTCGCGGTGCACGGATTGTCGTCCGAATTCCTGGCGACGAAACCGTTGTTCCACGAGGTCGCCGACGAGTTTCTGGAGTTCATCGGCGACGCCCCGCTGGTGATCCACAACGCCTCATTCGACATCGGCTTCATCAATGCCGAGCTTGACCGCATCAAGCGCGCCGCGATCCCGCGCGAGCGGCTGGTGGATACGCTGCTGCTGGCGCGCCGCAAGCATCCCGGCGTGTCCAACCGGCTCGACGATCTCTGCTCGCGCTATGCGATCGACAATTCACGCCGCACCAAGCACGGCGCGCTGCTGGACGCCGAGCTGCTGGCCGAAGTCTATGTCGATCTGGTCGGGGCGCGACAGTCGCAGCTGCTGCTGGCTTCGGACACCCAGGAGATCCGCGTCAATGCGGCCGGCGATGCGCCGCGGCGGCAGCGCCTGGTGCCGCTGGCGCCGCGGATTTCGGAGGCCGAGCGCGAGGCCCATCGGGCCTTCATCGCGACACTCGGCGACAAGGCGATCTGGAACGAGTACCTGCCCGCTCCAGCCGCCGTGGCGGTCGGTCAGGCCTGACCGGCTTGACCCTGAGCGGCCATTTGCCGCTCCATGTTCTGGCGGTAGAGACCGACGAAGTCGACCGGATCCAGCATCAGGGGCGGGAACCCGCCGTCACGCACGGCGGTCGCGATGATCTCGCGGGCAAACGGGAACAACAGGCGCGGGCACTCGATCATGACCAGCGGATGCAGGTTCTCCTTGGGCACGTTGACGATACGGAACACGCCGGCATAGGCGAGCTCGAACGAGAACATCACCTTGCCTGCGGTCTCGGCCTTGCCCTCGACCGACAACGTCACCTCGAACTCCTGTTCGCTGAGATTGTTGGCGTTGACGTTGATCTGGATGTTGATCTGCGGCGGCTGGCTCTGCTGCTGGAGCGAGCCCGGCGCGTTGGGATTTTCGAACGAGAGGTCCTTGGTATATTGGGCCAGCACGTTGAGCTGGGGAGCCTGGGCCGCCTCGGGAGGGGTGCCGTTACCGTTGGTCATGAAAGTCTCTCCTTACCCGATTAGGGCTGAATTTCGCGGCGGTTGGCTAACATAGGGCCGCCTCGTTCCACAAGGACGAACGGCCCCGGATCGCGGAATCGGGCCGCGCCCGCCGTTTGGAGGGTCATCCTGCCTTTTCCGCGAAATTGCGCCTTAAATGATTGAAGATGCGTGATTTCCCGGCAGGATCGGGTTTCCCCTTAAGCCTAAAACGCGCTACACTTGGTGCTGTGCCAAAAGGCGCCATTGGCCCGGCAAGATTTCGTGCCTACATGCCACGGACCTGACGCGGACCCAAAATGGTGATGTGGACTTGCCGTTTCCGTGGGGAACGGTCTACTGGCCGGATTGATTTTCCCGGCAACGACCCCTGAAAAGACCAGAAAGCGAATACGACGTGGACATCTACACCATCATATTCCTGGCGCTGGCAGTCTTCATCTTTTTGAGACTGCGTAGCGTGCTGGGGCAGCGCACGGGCAACGAGCGGCCGCCGTTCGATCGCACCGCGGCCCGCAATGCGCTGGGAGGTGCCCAGGACAACAACGTCGTGACCGTGCCGGGCAAGGTGATCGACCAGGCCCCGCTCGCGCCGACGGCCGAGCCGACCCCGCCCTCCGATCGCTGGAAGGGGCTGGCCGAGCCCGGCACTGCGCTGGCACAGGGCCTCGATGCCATCGTCGAGAAGGATTCCACGTTCGACCCGCGTCATTTCATCTCGGGCGCCCGCGGCGCCTACGAGATGATCGTGCTGGCCTTCGCCAATGGCGACCGCCGCGCGCTGCGCGACCTGTTGTCGTCGGACGTCTATGACAGTTTCGATGCCGCGATCAAAGAACGCGAGAAGAACGAGCAGAAGACCGAGACGCGTTTCGTCTCGATCGACAAGGCCGAGCTCGTCGGCGCCGAGCAGCGCGATCGCACTGCCCAGCTCACCGTGCGCTTCGTTTCGCAGATGATCTCGACCACCCGTGACAAGGCCGGCAACATCGTCGACGGCAGCGCCGACACGGTCGCCGACATCACCGACATCTGGACTTTCGCCCGCGACACCTCCTCTCGCGATCCGAACTGGAAGCTGGTTGGCACCGGAAGCGCGAACTAAGGTCTTTCTGAAGAACAGCGCGACGGCGCTTTGCGCGTGTGCCGTCGTGCTCTCGTCATTTTCGCTCGGTGCCGAGGCGGCGCGGCGCCACCATCGCAGCCATCATCATCACGCCCGGCAATTGCCTGCCGCCCCGCCGCGGGCCTTGCCCTATCCGCAGCTCCCCCTGCCGTTCGAAATTCCCGGCGCGCAATATCTGCCGCTGGCCTGGGCGGACGTGAAGGGTTGGGAAGACGACGACCATCTCGCCGCCTACAAGACGTTCCGCGCCAGCTGCCGGCCGATCAATGCGCAGAACGGCGCGGCCGAACCCAAGGCCTTGGGCGCCTCGCTGAGCGAGCCTTGCCGCGCTGCCAAGACGCTCGATCTCGCCGACGATGCCAAGGCGAAGACCTTCTTCGAGGAGAACTTCACGCCGTTGCGAATCTCGCGCCTCGGCGAGCCCGACGGTTTCGTCACCGGCTATTACGAGCCGGTGCTGGAGGGGTCGCGCACACAAACCGATCTCTACAACGTGCCGGTCTATCGCCGTCCCTCGAATCTGTTCGTGCGCGGCTACAAGCAGGATTCGGTCAGCCTGCCCAACAAGGGCCCGGTCTATCGCAAGATCGGCCGCCGCAAGCTGGTGCCCTATTACGACCGCGGCGAGATCGAGGACGGCAAGATCGCCGGCCGCGGGCTGGAGATCGCCTGGCTCAAGGATCCGACCGATCTTCTGTTCGCCCAGATCCAGGGCTCGGCCCGGATCAAGTTCGAAGACGGCAGCTCGGTTCGGCTCAATTACGACGCCTATAACGGCTATCCCTACACGGCCGTCGGCCGCATCCTGATCGAGCGCGGCATCATCCCGAAAGAGGAGATGTCGATGCAGAAGATCAGGGAGTGGATGGCGCAGAATCCCGACGGCGCCAAGGAGCTGCGCCGCGCGAATCGTGCCTACATCTTCTTCCGCGAGGTCAACCTCTCCGACAAGGACGAGGCGGTGGGCGCGCAAGGCATTCCGCTGACCGCCGGCCGCTCGATCGCGGTCGACAAATCGCTGCATGTCTACGGCACGCCGTTCTTCATCGAGGGCGAGCTGCCGATCGAGTCCGAACGCGCCAAGACGCCGTTTCACCGGCTGATGATCGCGCAGGACACCGGTTCGGCCATCATCGGCCCCGCACGCGCCGATCTGTTTTTCGGCGCCGGCCAGGAGGCCGGCCGTGTCTCCGGGCGGCTGCGCCATCCCATGCGTTTCGTGATGCTGGTGCCGAAGAGCCTCGATCCCGGCCCGCGCGCCGCGAAATTGCCGATACCGGATCCCAGGCCTTCGGAGAAGATCGCAAAGCTGTTTCCGCAGACCGTCCCGGCCAAGGCGGCAACGCCTGCTGACAAGAACGAAACGGTTGCCATCGCCGGTCCCGTTCCGCTACCGATGCCGCGTCCCGCGATCGACGCTGGCTCTGAGCCGCGTCGTCCGGTGAAGAATCGCCCTCATCGGCAGCAATGAAACGATCGTCCCGTCCGCCCGTGCTGGAGCCTCGCCCCTCGCCGCGCCGCCGTGCGCTGAGCGATGAGGAGCGCGAGCTGTGGGACCTCGTTTCGAGGCAGGTCAAGCCGCTGAGAAAGCCCCGCGTGCCAAAGGCGCATGCCGCACCGCGCCCAGAGTCGTCACCGGTAGTGACTGCCATGCAACCCGCGTCATCGCCGCGGCCCGTCGCGGCCGCGCCGTCGCCGCGCGTGACGAAGCCGTCCATTCCGCCCCTGGCGCCGCTTGGCAAGCGCGAGCGGACGAAGCTCTCGCGTGGCCGCAGCGAGATCGAGGCGCGGCTCGATCTGCACGGCATGACCCAGACGCGCGCCCATCGCGCGCTGACCGGCTTCCTGCACCGCGCCCATCAGGATGGCCTGACCTTCGTGCTCGTCATCACCGGCAAGGGCCGCAGCGGGGGCGAAAGTGGTGTGCTCCGCCGTCAGGTGCCGGAATGGCTCAGCCTGCCCGAATTCCGCGCCTTCGTCGTCGGCTTCGAGACCGCGCATATCGGCCACGGCGGCGAGGGCGCGCTGTATGTGCGGATCAGGCGGGCGAGAGGTTAGTGGCTCTACACCTCTCCCGCTTGCGGGAGAAGGTCGCGCCGAAGGCGCGGGTGAGGGTTCTCTCCTCTTGGGGAATGCCGTTGCGGAAATACCCTCTCCCCAACCCTCCCGCGCAGGCGGGGGAGGGAGCACACCTTCGATGCGGCCCAAGCAGAGCTTTAGACTAAAACGGCCGAACAATTCCGACGCGTGGGATCAGCGTGAGTATCAAGCCGAAGATGTTGGTCTTGCGATCCTCCGCCGGGATCAGCTCTGTCTTCCGAGCGGCCGGCAGCATCTTCACGGCGTGCAGGATCAGGAACATGCAGACTGCCCAGTTCGAGATCCAGCGCGAATAGTCGAACACCATCGCGAACATCACGACATAGGCGAGGCTGATGCCGACCAGCGCCGCGACGACGAGGCGGCGATGCGTTTCGCTGGCGAGTGCGCCGATCAGGCCCCGTGGGTCGGTCAAAATCCCCCGGGTATGGTCACTTGAAACTCCCCCACCTGATGATCGCCGTCAGCGCCGCTGAACAGCAGTAGCCGGTCAGGCAGGACGTTTATGTTCGACCCCTTTAGCCAGCAAGGGGCCGGGGAGTTGAACGTCTTGAAGCGACATCTGCAAAGCACCGTACTTACATTACTTGATCGCAACACCAGCCAGCGCGAGATTCACCGGCTGACGGGTGTCGATCGCAAGACGATCCGGCGTTATCAGGCGCTGCGGGCCGGTGCGGAGGCAAATTCCCCCGGGGAAGTGACCACCGGCTCGGTGAGCGCGGACGGCCAAATTCCTCCACCCCGACCACCGGCTTTTGGGACATCGGAAGCGACGGTCACCAGCAGCCTGGCCCGTTCGGCTTGCGAAGCGCATCGGACGTGGATCGAAGAACAGGTCCGGCTGAAGCGGAACGCGCAGGCGATTTACCAGGACCTGGTTGATCAATTTGGCTTTCCGTCCAGCTACCAGAGTGTCAAGCGGTTTGTGCGCCGGTTGCGGCACGCTGATCCTGAGCAGTTTGATCGTCTTGAGTTCCTCCCCGGCGAGGAAGCTCAGGTCGACTATGGCGAGGGCGCGCCGACGGTTGATCCGAAGAGCGGGCGGTACCGTCGTCCCCGCCTGTTCGTGATGACGCTACGCTACTCGCGGCGCAGCTTCCGGCGGGTAGTCTGGAAGTCCAGCCAACAAGTCTGGGCGCAGCTCCACGAAGAGGCGTTCCGGTATTTTGGCGGGGTCCCCAGCTATGTCGTGCTCGACAACCTGAAGGAAGGCGTCCTCAAGCCGGATTTGTACGAGCCCCAGCTCAACCCGATTTACAGCGCGATGCTGGCTCATTACGCCGTGGTCGCCGATCCCGCGCGCGTGGCCGATCCAAATCGGAAAGGATGCGTCGAGAATGCGATTCAACATACCCAGGGCACTGCGCTGGCCGGACGGCGCTTCGAGACGCTGGAGGCGCAAAACGAGTTCTTGAGGCACTGGGAGGAGAACTGGGCTTCCAAACGCATCCACGGCAGCACGCGCCGTCAGGTCGAGGCGATGTTCCAGGAAGAGAAGCCGCACCTGCGGCCGCTGCCTGTCGCTCCCTTCCGCATCTTCACCGAAGTCGTCCGGACTGTCTGCGACGACACCACCGTACGCGTCGACAACAGCTATTACGCCGCGCGGCCCGCGCCGATCGGCAGCCAGGTCGTCGTGCGCATCTACACCACCACGATCGAGATCCGTGATCGCCACACCCGTGCGCTGCTGCGTGTTCATTCCCGGATGGCGCACCCCGGTTCTGTCGTCCTGCCGACCAGCGAACGGCCGTTCAACCCGTCGCGGCAAACCGCCGTGCTGCTGGCGAGCGCCGAGCGCATCGGACCGCAGACCAGGGCCTTGTGCCAGCAGGTGTTCGACACCGAAGGGCGCCCCGGACAGCGCGCGATGTGGGGCATTGTCGGGCTGGGCCGGAAGTATCCGGCGCGGCTGGTCGAGCAGGCCTGCGCGCACGCCATCGACAACCGCATCTACCGCTACAAGCACGTGCGTGCGACCGTCGAGCGGTTGTTCGAACAGGCGATCGAGCAGGTTGGAGTGACGCCACAGCCGGCATCGCCGCTCACCCAGGATCATCCGCTGATCCGTACCCCCGCGGAATACGGCGACCTCTTCAGCCGCGCTGTGCGGCGCGACGCCGACGACAATGGTCGGCAGGCCGAGGCTCACGACGATCACGCCACGGCAATCCGCGCTCGTGTCGCCTGCGCAACCCCGGCCAACTCCGGCGCCACGAGCGCTCCCGCTGCACCTTCTCACCTTAAACTGGAGACCTAGCCACATGATGACCATGCCGGAAATTGAGCGTTGCCTACGACAGCTGCGCCTGTCGGGTGTCCGCGACACGCTGCAGACGCGCGTGCTCCAGGCGCAGGGCGCCAACCAGCCCTTCCTCGAGACCTTCTCCCTTATCCTGCAGGATGAACTGGACCGTCGTCAGTCCCGTCTTATCGAGCGGCGATACCAGCAATCCGGGCTCGACGAAAAGCTGACGCTCGCCGAGTTCGACTGGTCCTTCAATCCCAAACTGCCACGTCAGACCTGCTTCCAGCTCCACACCCTGGCGTTCATTGCCGCTGGCGAGAACGCTCTGCTTGTTGGCAAACCTGGCACCGGGAAGTCGCACATCGCCAAGGCGATTGCCTATCAGGCGATCCTGCAAAGCCACAAGGTCCAGTATCTTGAGACCGACGACTTCTTCCACCGCTACGCCCTGAACTCTCCGGCACAACGCGAGGTCCGGCTGCGAACCATCATCGACTGCGATCTCCTCGTGCTGGACGATCTATTCCTCGCACGCGCCATCCCCGACGACGCCGGCACTTTGCTGCAGACCCTGATCCATCAGCGTTACAAACTGCGCCGCAGCGTCATCGTCACCTCCAATCGCGTCGTGCAGGATTGGGGGGCATACCTTGGGGACAACACTATGAGCACGACGATCCTCGATCGCCTTATGCATCATTGCCATCTGCTTGAGTTCGACGGACGCAGCTATCGGCTCAAAGAAGCCGCTGAAGCTCTTGCCCGGGAAACAAACTCAAACTAACAGTCCCTTGTCCTGCCTCGCGGGTGGAGGAATTTGACTGACCACACCCGGAGGAATTTGAAGTGACCCGCGGGGTTCTGAGTGCAGCGATGAATCAGCGAACCATCCTGGTGCTCGGCGCCTCCGGCCTGATCGGCCGCTTCGTCACCGACGATCTGCGCACGCGGGGCTTTCGCGTCATCGGCGTGGCGCGCAGCCTGTCGCCGGCCCAGACAATGAGCGCGCTGGACATCGAGCTGCCGATCCTCTCGCTCGAAGCGGCCGCGCTGACGCGTCTCCTCAGCGAGCATGCCGTCGATATCGTGGTGAACTGCCTTGGCGTGCTCCAGGACGGTCCCGGCAGCAGCACGAGCGCGGTGCATCGCGATTTCGTCGCGCGCCTGCTTCAGGCGATCGGCGGCAGCGGCCGCGCGATCCGGCTGGTGCATATCTCGATCCCCGGCGCCGCTGAGACGGATCGCACCGTCTTCGCCACGACAAAGCGTGAGGCCGAGCGCCTGATCGTGGCCTCCGGCATTCCCCATGCCACCCTGCGGCCCGGCTTCGTGGTCGCGCCGGCAGCCTATGGCGGCAGCGCCATGCTCCGCGCGCTTGCCGCCTTCCCGGTCGATTTGCCGGCAAAGGAAATGGCAACGCCATTCCAACCCGTCGCGGTCGAGGACATTTCGGCGACCATCGCCTGGCTCGCCGCACGCGACATCGACGATGCCGCCGTGAAGGCGGTGAGTTGGGACCTGATGCAGGCGGAACCGGTCACGATGGCCGGGGTCATCGAGCCGTTTCGCGTCGCGTTCGGCACGGCCGGCTGGCCGCGTTTCGCGATGCCGCGCTTCATGCTCGATCTCGGCGCGAAAATCGGTGATCTCGCCAATCACCTCGGCTGGATGCCGCCGATGCGTTCCACGGCCGTCGCCGAGCTGCGCCGCGGCGTGCGAGGTGATCCCACGGCGTGGATCGCCGCGACGGGCATCGCGCCGAAGAGGCCGGCGGATGCGGTCGGACGTCATCCCGCCACCATCCAGGATAAATGGTTCGCACGGCTGTTTCTGGTCAAGGCGCTGGTCTTCGCGAGCCTGGTCGCATTCTGGATCGTCTCGGGCTTCATCGCCCTGTTCGTGTCCTACCGCGCCGCCGCCGGCATTCTGAGCGCGCATAGCTTCCCGCCCGCGCTCGTCGACCCCATCACCATCGGCACCAGCCTGATGGACATGGGCATCGGCGTATTGATCGCCTTCCGTCGGACCGCGGCGATCGGGCTGGTCGCGGGCATCGTCGCCTCGCTCGGCTACATGGTTGGCGCGGCGATCCTCACTCCCGATCTCTGGATCGAGCCGCTCGGCGCGCTGGTGAAGACGGGACCGGCAATCGTGCTTATGCTCGTCGCGCTTCTCATCTTGGATAATCGCTGATGAGCAAGTGGCCCGACGATGACGTGATTCTGTTCGACGGCGTCTGCATTTTCTGCTCGCGCTGGGTCCGCTTCGTCGCCAGGCGCGACACGGCGAAACGGTTCCGGTTCACGCCGATCCAGTCGGATTATGGGGCTCGGCTTGCGTGCACGTTCGGCATCGATCCGGATGATCCCGACACCAACGCGGTCGTCCACGGCGGCGAGATCTTTATGAAGTCAGATGCCGCGCTGACGGTGCTATCGCAGCTGCCGGGATGGAGCTGGGTGCGCGTATTGTTTGCCGTGCCAAAGTCGGTGCGGGACCCGATCTACAGCCTGGTTGCGCGCAATCGCTATCGCATCTTCGGCAAGTACGATGTCTGCTTCGTGCCTGATGCCGATTTGAAGGCGCGGGTGATCGAGTAGCTCGCAATGACGGCGTGTGCGGTTACGGCTTGCCCAAAGCCGCCAGCACTTCCTTCGCCGCCCGCTCTCCACTGTCCCTTGCGCCATGTGCCGTCGTGAAGAAGGTCGGCGACGTCGCTTCCCCCGCAAAGAACAGCCGCCCATCCACCGGGGCAGCCAGCACGGCGCGATCTCCCGCATGCCCCGGCAGCGCGTGCGAGTAAGACCCTCGTGCAAGCGGATCATGCGCCCAGCGCGACTCGTACAGCGGCCTCAGCTTGCGGCGGATGTCGTTGCCGAGGAAGCCGGCGATCTCGTCGATGCTCTGCGCGGCGATGGCGCCGTCGCCGGCCTCTTCCAGCTCGCGCGCAAAGCTGCCGCCGAAGAAGCCCTCGATGCAGGGCTGGCCGAACGGGCGGATGTGGTAGGTGCCCATGTCGGTCCGCATGGTGGCGCCACGCAGATTGGCCTCCTTCGGAAAGGCTTCGGCGTCATCGAGCGCCAGCGTCACCTTGTCGTCGACGCCCAGCGGCAGGCCGGCGGCGGCCTCGACCTTGGCGGGGAGCTGCGGCGAGAAGCGGATCGCCTCCTCGGCGATCAGATTGGTCGGCACGGTGACGATCGCCTTGGCCGCGGTCAGCGTGCCCTGCGACGTCTCTAGGCGTAGGCGCTTGTCGGAGTGGTCGATCAGCGCAACGTTGCAGTTCAGCGCCACCGGGCAGGGTGCCCCATACGTTGCAACCAGCGCGCCATAGCCGCGGCGGACGCGCCAGTTGAGGCCAGTGTCCTCATAGGCGTCCCAGTCCAGCGTGGACATGTCCTTGAGTTCGCAGCCGTTGATGTAGGTCGAGATCGCGTCGATCATGGGATTCCAGCGATTGCCGGCCTCGAGGCTCAGGCTCGCGGGTTCGTCCCTGCCCTTTTGCGCGGCTTCCCACAGGCGCTCATAGAACGCGTCCATCGCGCGCATGAAATCGTCGCGCTCGGCTTGCGGGAAAGCGTTGCCGAAGGCGCGCTCGCGCCAGGGCGGCAGGTCCTTGTTGAGCTCGAAACCGAGCTGTCGCGCGATCGGCACGAAGGAGTTCTTGTCCGCGGAGTGAAGCCAGCCGCAGCCGACGTCGAACGTCACCTCGGGCGAGGCCTGCACGGTCCAGGCCCGGCCGCCGAGCCGGTCACGGGCCTCCAGCACGATCACGGAGAGGCCGCAGCCTCGCAGCGCATGCGCCGCGCCAAGGCCGGCGGCACCGGCACCGATGATCGCGACGTCGACGGAGGAGGGAAAGGACATGGCGAATGGCGAGTAGCGAATGGTGAGTAGCGTTATAGCAGAGATGCTGCGCGGGGTTTCCCCCTATTCGCTACTCGCCAATCCCAATTCGCCCAGTTACGCCACCGCTTCCTTGGCCTTTTCCGCGCGCTTGCGCTCGTTCGGGTCGAGGTGCTTCTTGCGCAGGCGGATCGACTTCGGGGTCACCTCGACGAGCTCGTCGTCCTCGATGTAGGCGAGGGCCTTTTCCCAGCGTCATGCGGATCGGCGGGGTCAGGCGCACCGCTTCGTCCTTCGAGGTCGTGCGGATGTTGGTGAGCTGCTTGCCCTTGAGCACGTTGATCTCGAGATCGTTGTCGCGGGTGTGCTCGCCGACGATCATGCCTTTGTAGACCTTCCAGCCCGGCTCGATCATCATCGGGCCGCGGTCTTCCAGCTTGAACATGGCGTATGCCACCGCCTCGCCCTGGTCGTTGGAGATCAGGACGCCGTTGCGGCGACCCTGGATCTCGCCCTTGTACGGCGCGTAGCCGTGGAACAGGCGGTTCATGATCGCGGTGCCGCGGGTATCGGTGAGCAGCTCGCCCTGATAGCCGATCAGGCCGCGGGTCGGCGCGTAGAACACCAGACGCAGGCGGTTGCCGCCGGACGGCTTCATCTCGATCAGCTCGGCCTTGCGCTCGCTCATCTTCTGCACGACGACGCCGGAATGCTCCTCGTCGACGTCGATCACGACCTCCTCGATCGGCTCCATGGTGGAGCCGGTGGCCTCGTCCTTCTGGAACACGACGCGCGGGCGCGACACCGAGAGCTCGAAGCCCTCGCGGCGCATGGTCTCGATCAGGATCGCGAGCTGCAATTCGCCGCGACCCGAGACTTCCATCGCGTCCTTGTCGGCAGCTTCGACCACACGCAGCGCGACGTTGCCCTCGGCTTCGCGCAACAGGCGGTCGCGGATCATGCGGCTCGTCACCTTGTCGCCTTCGGTGCCGGCGAGCGGGGAGTTGTTGACGATGAACGACATCGACACGGTCGGCGGATCGATCGGCTGCGCCGGCAGCGGCACGTCGACGGTCGGATCGCAGAAGGTATCGGCGACAGTGCCCTTGGTCAGGCCGGCAATGGCAACGATGTCGCCGGCTTCGGCTTCATCGAGCGGCGTGCGCTCGAGGCCGCGGAACGCCAGGATCTTGGTGATACGCCCGGACTCGACCAGCTTGCCCTCGGCATTCAGCACCTTGACCTGCTGGTTCGGCTTCAGCACGCCCGACGAGATACGGCCGGTGATGATGCGGCCGAGATAGGGGTTGGCCTCCAGAATGGTGCCGATCATCCGGAACGGACCTTCCTCGACCTTGGGCGCCGCGACGTGGCGCAGGATCAGGTCGAACAGCGGCTCCATGCCCTTGTCCTTCGGACCCTCCGGGCTGTCCGCCATCCAGCCCTGCTTGGCCGACCCGTACAGGATCGGGAAGTCGAGCTGCTCCTCGCTGGCGTCCAGCGCGGCGAACAGGTCGAACACCTCGTTGATGACCTCGGTCGGGCGCGCGTCGGGACGGTCGACCTTGTTGATGACGACGATCGGCTTGAGACCGACCTTGAGCGCCTTGGAGACCACGAACTTGGTCTGCGGCAGCGGGCCTTCGGCGGCGTCGACCAGCACCAGGGCGCCGTCCACCATGTTGAGGATGCGCTCGACCTCGCCGCCAAAATCGGCGTGGCCGGGCGTGTCGACGATGTTGATGCGGGTGTCCTTCCACTGCACCGAGGCGGCCTTGGCCAGGATGGTGATGCCGCGCTCGCGCTCCAGGTCGTTGGAGTCCATGGCGCGATCCGTCACCTTCTGGTTTTCGCGGAACGTGCCGGACTGCTGGAGGAGCTTGTCGACGAGGGTCGTCTTGCCGTGGTCGACGTGGGCGATGATGGCGACGTTACGAAGATTCATGAGTGAGCTTCTTTGCGGTCGAACAATGGGTTAAGCGCGATCTCGCCGGTCGGACCGGGACCTCTTCTCGAAACAACGCTGGAAGACTGGAAACGGGGCGCTTTCCGCCCAAAAAGGAAGCCCGGCCATATCAGACCGGGCGCCCTGCGCGTTGCGGCGCAATATATGCAAAAACGGCCAAAAAACAATGTGTTCTTTGACCGTTGGTTGACTGAATTTTGTCAGGGAATCTCCGGGGCTTAGGCGCCTGGACGGACTTGACCGCGCCGTCCCTTGATGGCCGCCCAGATCAGGGCGACCCCGCCGATGCCCACGACCAGGCCCAGGAACACCAAAGGCGCGATGTCGGAGGCGATGCTGCCATCCTCGAACACCGACATTCCGCCGAACAGCAGCGCACAGACACCCGGCAGCAGCAGGATGATCCCGAAGATCGCCATGAGCGCGGTCAGGCAGCCGCTGCGTTTTTGCGTCGGCGGAGGCGGAACGGGAGGCGCGGGCGGCGGTGTGTCGCTGATGCTCATGCCTGCAAGGCTCCTTCGCTCGCCTGAGCGGCCAAGCTGGCGCGGATACCGTCGATCTTTCCGTTCCGATAGAACAGGTTGTAGGTGTCGAACGGAATGATCGCGCCCTGCTCCGTCACGAAATGGATGCAGGAGCGCTTGACGTTGCCGACGCAGAAATTGAAGCGGTCGAGAAACTGCACGATGGTGACGCGGAAGACATTCTCGTAAGTGAGGCCCTGCGGCACCTCGAAGCTCGGCAGGCAGCAGAGCAATTCGCAGACCCGCTCGCTCGTGTTCAGCGGCCCCGACGACAGCGAGAACAGGTCCAGGAACTTCTCCTGGAATTTCTCCCGCAGCATCGGGTATTTTTCCGGGCTGATGGTGTTGGGCATCACCGCAACGAGCTGCTCCTGCTGTAGCAGCGAGGTCAGCGGCAGCACTTTCTCGCCGTTGCGCAGACCGTAGCCGATCGAGATGCTTTCAGGGTTGCAGGGCAGCGGGATCATGTCCTTGTCGCCGAACACGCCGGTCTCGACGACGCGCGTGCGAATCTCCGACAGCATGATGCGGTCGGTGGTCTTGTCGAAATTCTCGTTGCGCCCGGCGTCCTGCACCGGCTGCAGCGTGACGCCGCGCACGCATTTCCAGGTCAGCGCGTGGCGCACGATGTCGCCGATCTCGGCGTCGTTGACGCCGCGCTTGATGGTCGCGACCAGCGTGGTCGACACGCCATAATGCTCGAGATTTTCCAGCGCCTGCTGGCGGATTTTTCGCAAATCCGCGCCGCGCAGATCGATCAGCGCATCGCGCTGAAGCGAATCGAACTGGAGATAGACCTCCAGCCCCCGTTTGTTCTCGGCGAGCCGTGCCACGAAGTCCTTCTCGCGGGCGATGCGCAGGCCGTTGGTGTTGATCATGACGTGGCGGATCGGGCGGGCGCGCACCGCGTCCAGGATCTCGAAGAAATCGGGATGCAATGTCGGCTCGCCGCCGGATATCTGCACCAGATCCGGCTCGCCTTCGCTCGCCACCAGCGCGTCGAGCATCCTCTCGACCGTCGCGAGCGGGGTGAATTTCGTTCGTGCCGGCGAGGATTCGGCGAAGCAGACCGGGCAGGTGAGGTTGCAGTGCTCGGTGATCTCGATCAGCGCCAGGCAGGAATGCTGCTCGTGGTCGGGACAGAGGCCGCAATCATAGGGGCAGCCGAATTCCGTGCGGTGCTGGAATTGCAGCGGCCGGTCGCCCGGCTTGATGAAATCCTTGCACAGTCGCCAATAGGCAGCGTCCGTCGACACCAGCGTCGACTGAACGCGTCTTGGTCGGCACCAGCTTCAGGCAGGTCTCGCAAAGGGACTGGGTCTGGCCCCAGAAGATGTAGGGACGCGACTTACGCAACGGCGCGTTCATGCAGGGATCTCGCTTTGGCCGCCGTCGCCAGCATGAATGCGGCGTAGAGCAGGATGGACAGCGACAGCAGGTGAAACAGCGTGAAAGGACCGATCAGCGTGCCGTAGGGCTTGAGGAATTCCCATAGGAAGCGCTGCGCTCCATAATAGGCGAGAACCAGGTAGAAACCATTGGTGATGGTGAAGGCGTTTCGGTTCAAGACCGCCAGCACATAGACAATCGCGAAGACGGCCATGGCGGCGCTCTCGTAGAGCTGGACGGGTTGGCGAAGGACGCCGTCGCCGAAATCATGGCCGAAAGGCAGCGCCGTCGGCGTGCCGTAGGTGAAGTCGTCTAGGCCCGCGAAGTAGCATCCGAGGCGGCCGATCGCGATGCCGAGCGCCAGCGGCAGCGCAAACCGGGCGCCGGTTCGCACCGCGATTCCTGCGGACCATTTGTAAAGCTCGATCGCCACGATGCCGCCGGCCAGCGCGCCCTCGACCGAGCGCGCGATGCCGCTCTGCCCGGACAGCCACAGATTGGCCGACCCGAACAGATAGGCGCCGAGGCCGGCGCCGAACGCCAGCGCGGCGATATAGGGCAGCTCGAAGGATTGCGCCGGAAACCGCAAGCCCTGTCGCGCCAGCCAGTAGACAGCCGCTGCGGCCGCCAGCCACGCCGTGATATCGAACAGAGTGTGAAGGAAAGCCCCGCCCATGCGGAAGAGCATAGCACGATCACGTTCAGACGTGCGCGACACAGGCTCACTGGGGTGAGGGGTCTTTCTCGGCAGACGAACTCGTGGAGAGAACCCCTCATCCGGCGCTTCGCGCCACCTTCTCCCGCAAGGGAAGGAAGAGCAGCAGACTGCGCTTCTACCCGGCCTCCCGCTCCTCGGTTGGATAGACGCCGCGCAGCACCTCCTCGAAATGCATCTTCACGGCATCGTTGCACAGGCAGGCGCGCAACTTCAGGCCATCGCGGCTGAGAACCAGGATCGAACCACGCCTTGTGTCGAGAATCCGCTCCGCCTTAAACGACTGAAGCACGCGGCTGGCATAGCTGCGCCCGACCCCGAGCAGCGTCGCGAGCTGTTCGTGGGTCAGCGGCACACTGGTCTCGTCGCCGGTCCGCTCCATCGCCGCCAAAATCCATTTGGCGGTCCGCTGTTCGATCGAATGGATCGCGTTGCAGGCGGTCGACTGGAAGATCTGGGCCAGCATGCAATCGGCATAGCGCGCAAAGATGTTGCGCAGCGACGCCGAGCGCAGCTTGGCCGCTTCCAGCTTGGCAACGTGAACGCGCGCAAACGGTCCGCCGAATTTCACGCAGATCCGGGTATAGGCCGGCAGGAATCCCTCGCTGACGATGCCGCCCACCGCGCCTTCGCGGCCGACCAGAATGGTTTCGACGTCGCGGCCGTCCTCGTTGGGGACGAGGAAGGTCGCGAGCGATGGCCCGCAGGGGAAGTGAACGACCTGCACGTCATCGCCGGGATTGTAGAGCAATTGGCCCGCTGCGGAGTCTTCGACAGTCACGTGCGGCGCAAGCAGGCCGTAGTCGGCCTGGCTCAAACGCCGCAGCAGATTGTTGGCCGGCCGGCTTTCGACCTCGGTGACCTTGCCGATACGCGCATCCATCGTGAAACTCCCGTCCTTCCTCCCACCTTAGCGAGTTCCGCGCCTCCCCTGTGTGCACAAGTGGACAGACTGAACAACGATGATGTGGTGAGTTTCGTTCCGGGAACCCCCCCGATGCGCTACGCGCCAGGCATCGTGTCGCGGCAGTCCTGATCCTAAAACCCCCAGCGCAAGACGCGATCATGGCACCCGCACTTTCCAACGGCTCAGGCTGGCCGGCCGATGTTCTGATCGTCGAGGACGATCCGATCATCGCAATCGATTTCGAGGACCGTCTGCTCGGATTTGGCGTGACCGGCGTGCGGACCGTCGGTTCGGTGAAGCAGGCGCTGGACGCCATTGCGAAGCGCACGCCCGACTTCGCGCTGCTCGATGTCGAGCTGATCCGCGAGACCAGCTTTGCGATCGCCGAGCGGCTGACCGCGCTGAAGGTTCCGTTCGTTTTCGTTACCGGCTATGGCGCCGAGGCGCGCATTCCGCCCGAATTGGCGGGCCGGCCGCGGTTGCAGAAACCGTGTTCGAGCGATGCGTTGGAAGCGGCGCTCAAGCTACGCGCCGTGGGCTAAAGCGCGATGCGATTAGGATGAATCGTCATCGCGCTTTAGGTTGTTGTTTAAGCATGATCTTTTCGGAAAACCGCTCCGCACTTTTCCGGATCATGCTTTAGCGATCAGCTTTGCTTCGGATCGAGCGTGGTCGACCACAGCGCCACGTCGGCGCGGTCGCGCAGGGTCACCGTCATTTGACCCGAGGCGCCGTCGATCTTGACGTGACCGAAGAACTGCATGCCCGCTGACGGCGGCAGGTTCTGGCTCTCCTTGCCCGGTGCCTTGACGAAGCGGACCTCGGGGCCAAAGGTGTTGTCGAGCGCGTTCGGACCGAACGTACCGGCGTGCAGCGGACCCGACACGAATTCCCAGAACGGCTCGAACTCCTGGAATTGCGCCTTGTTCGGATCGTAGTAATGCGCGGCGGCGTAGTGCACGTCCGCGGTCAGCCACACCGTGTTGGTGATCGGCGCCATCTTGATGAAGCGGAGGATGTCGGCGATCTCGAGCTCGCGACCACGCGCCGGACCGTCGCCCTGTGCAATGGCCTCCGAGCCACCCTTCGGCGTGTCCGAGACAATCAGGCTGATCGGCATGTCTGACGCGATCACCTTCCATGTCGCGCGCGAATTCAAGAGACCGCGCTTGAGCCAGGCGATCTGGTCCGGCCCGAGGAAGTAGCTGGCGGGGCCGTAAGCGGTCTCGAGATTGGGCCCGTTCGGGCCGCGATAGCTGCGCTCGTCGAGCACGAACACGTCGAGATGCGGTCCGTAGGCGATATGGCGATAGACCCGGCCGGGCTCCACGATGCTGTCCCGCATCGGATACATCTCGTGGAAGGCGCGCCCCGCGCGGGCCGCGAGCAGCGGGATGTCCCGCACCTTGTAGGCGGCCGGCAGCTCCTTCGACAGCGACCAGTTGTTGGTCACCTCGTGGTCGTCCCACTGCACGAAGATCGGCACTTCGGCATTGAAGGCTCGGAGGTTCTCGTCGGTGAGATTGTATTTGTGCGCGGCGCGGTACTCGTCCAGCGTCTCCGCGACCTTGGCCTTCTCCGGGATCGTGACGTTCTTCCAGACCTTGCCATCGGCGAGCTTCACCTCGGACTGGATGGGACCGTCGGCATAGACCGTGTCGCCGGAATGCAGGAAGAAATCCGGCCGGTGCTTGCGCATCGCCGAAAAGGTGAACATGCCGCCGTCATCGGGATTGATGCCCCAGCCCTGGCCGGCGACGTCGCCACCCCAGACGAAGCTGACGTCGCGGCGGTCGGCCGGCGCGGTGCGGAAGCGGCCGACCACCGGCTCGCCCTCGACCGCGCTGTGCGAGAGATCGCGGAAGCGGACGCGGTAAAAGATGTCCTGGCCGCCCGGCAAATTCTCCAGCAGCATTTTTGCCGTGAAGTCGCTCTCGGGGAGAGCCGCGATCGGCGGCAGCGCACGGGCATCCCTGAACGTATCAGTCGTCGCCACCTCGACCAGCATCTGTGCCGGCCGGTCGGTACGCGCCCACACCACACCGCCATCGACCGTGACGTCGCCAGACTGCACGCCATGAGTGACCGCCGGACGATCGGCCGCGCGCGAGAGATACGGCATTGCCATCGTGCCGAGCGCACCGGCGCTGGTGGCGAGGAAGCGGCGGCGGGAGAATTTGATGTTCATGAAGGATGGCTCGCTGTGTTGCGCGCATCTCGCGCTGTCATTCCGGAGCGCGCGAAGCGCGAATCCGGAATCTCGAGATTCCCCGGTGCGCAGTTGCGCACCTGTCGTCTGGTCCTTCGGACCATCCCGGAATGACAGTGGGAGCTATATCGAGACAATGTGACGCAGCCATTACGCAGGCAGCGCCTACGCGTTGCCGGCGGCCCTGAACTGCGCGCCGGCGCGCTGCAGGTTCTGCGGCAGGCTCATCAGCAATGCCTTGCGGTCGGCGACCGCAGAGTGGAACTGGTCGAGTGCGATGTTGAAGGCGGTGAGCGCGCCTTCCTCGATCGCGCCGTGATCGTAGCAGCGCAGCGTATCGCGCAGGATGTCGTCAGCCTCGGTCTGCATCTGGTCGAGCTCTTCGGTCGTCTCGCATTTGCGCGCAGCGGCGATCATGTCGAGCAGGCGTTCGCGCTGGTGATTGTTGCTGTCGCGCTCATCCTTCTTCAGGTATCCGGCGAACCAGGCGCCGATCGAGCCCATGGCGGAAAGCGCCATCAGGCTCCACCAGATGTAATCGCTGTATTTGTCGAGGAAGGTCTTTTCCTCGCCGTCGACGAAGGCGGCCGCACCCGGATGCACCGGGATCACCGCATCCTTGTCGGTATCAGGCGTTTCGATCTTCGCCGCGAGCGGGAATTCCGTGACCAGTTGCTGGCGCACGGCGAAGAGCTGGCGCGTGAACGCCGCAATGGTGGTTTCGGCCACGCCTTTCCGCGCCACGATGTGGTGCGAAAAGCTGATGGTCTTCACCTCGTCCTCCGGGCGAGCAGGCGAGCCACCATAGGTGCCGGCGGGGATCTCGGACGCTTCGTAGACCGGATGGTTTTGCGCAATCGCATCCGCCGAATCGATCGCGAGGAAGGTGGGCGCGCCGAAATCCTTGGTGGAGGCGGCGATCGCATCCGACGTGATCTTGCTGTTGACGGGGCCGGCCGCGAGATAGACGTCGGCCTTCTGCGCCTTGATCGCCTCGGCGGCTTCGTTCGCCGGGAATTGCACGATCTCGACCTTGGCAGGATCGATGCGGTACTGCTGGAGGATCACCTTGAGCAGATTGACGTTGGCCTGGGTGCGGCCGACCACGCCGACGCGATGGCCGGCGAGCTGTGCGATCTTGGTGATCTTCGGGCCCCGTTTCTTGCCTTTGGCCGGCACGGACCACAGCACCACCACGTTCTTGCGCAGGGTCGCGACCGCTTGCGCGTTCTTGGGCACGTCGACGTCGCCGCGCACGATGGCGAGATCGACCTTGCCTTCCGCGAGCGCATCGGCGCTGGCCGTGGCGCCGTCGGTCTGGAACGGCCGCAGCCTTACCTGACCCTTGGTCTGGGTGAAGGCCTGCGTCAGCGCCTGCACGACCCTGATGTCATCGCTGTTGGCAGGGCCGACCGCGATCTTGAGCGTCACCGGACGCATCGCGAAGTAATAGCCGCCGGCGAGCGCGCCCACGATCGCAAGCACGAGTGCCAGAGACACGAGCGCCGTCTTCCGCGCCGCCGATCGCGGCGAAGGCGGAGGGGGCGCTTCGGCCAGGTCCAATCCCCCGGTCATCGATCTCCCAAACAGGCGCTTCAGGCTCAGTTTCATCTTGGCCGGCGATCTACCGTTGCAATTGTAGCAAATTTCCTTGTCCGGCGGGGTTACATCTCCGTCATGGTTAGCGGACGCAGGAAATCCCGTATGAACCCGGGCAGCGGCGCGGTGTTAGAGTAAAGTTCCCCCAAAAAGGCAAGGAGACGATCATGGCAGAACGGCTCTCGGCGGAGGAGTGCAGGCAGGCGCTGGGCGGACTACCGGGCTGGAGTGAGGTCCAGGGCCGCGACGCCATCGGGAAGATCTTTGTCTTCAGGGATTTCAACGAGGCGTTCGGCTTCATGACCCGCGCCGCGCTGGTGGCTGAGAAGATGGATCACCACCCCGAATGGCGCAACGTCTACAAGACGGTGGAGGTGGTGCTGTCGACCCACGACGCCGGCGGCGTCACCACGCGCGACATCGCGCTGGCCAAGGCGATGAACGCGATCGCAGGCTGACACCGGGCTGACGTCTTGCAGGGATCGGCCGCATCCCCATCTTGTGATCAGCCGGGACCGGGACGACCTCCGCCTCCGGCAGAACGGGGAGTTTTTGAGCATGGCTGCCGAGCACAGCGTCGGCTTCGAGCCGGCCGATCGGCTCGCGGAAGATCGCGAGAGCGTGCGCCGCCGCTTCTGGCGCAAGCTGAAGCGTGTCGCCGCGCACCTGCCGTTCGCGGAAGACCTGCTTGCCGCCTATTACTGCGCGTTCGACCGGCAGACGCCGCGCCACGTCCAGGCCTCGCTGCTCGGGGCGATCGCCTACTTCATCCTGCCGTTCGACTTCGTCACGGACGTGATGCCGATCCTCGGCTTCGCCGATGACGCTGCCGTGCTCGCCACTGCCATCCGCATGGTCGCCAGCCACATCACGAACGAGCATCGCGAGGCCGCCCGCGCCGCGCTGAAGCGCGGGGTTGAGGAGGCGGAAGAAGAAGCGGAAGCTTAGGAGCCCTTACCACGAGCGCGCTGTCATTCCCCGCGACCCGGCTACGCCAAGGCTTCGCCGGGGTTGAGGTCCAGGGGCGCCGAAGCTTTAGCGTAGGCGGCAAGCGGGGATCCAGTACGCCGCGGCCTCTCGGTTCAGTCTCTGACGTCACGGAGTACTGGATCGCCCGCCTTCGCGGGCGATGACAGTGAGTGTGTGGCGTGCAGGCCGCGACAAACGCGCTTCCGCCACAACATCCTCACGGATGCAGAATCACCTTCCCCATCGCCTGGCGTCCCGCCAGCACCTTCAGCGCGTCCGCGGTCTGGGCCAGCGGGAAAATGCGATCGACATGCGATGAGATCTTGCCTTCCGCCGTCCACTTCACGAGCTTCTCGAGATTGGCGCGGTTCTTGGCCGGGTTGAGCCGGGTCCAGGCGCCCCAGAACACGCCGCGGATGTCGCAGCCTTTCAGCAGCGCGAGGTTCAGCGGCATTTTTGGAATGTCGCCGGCGGCAAAGCCGATGACGAGGAAGCGGCCCTCCCAGGCGATCGAGCGCAGCGCCTGCTCGGCGTAAGCGCCACCAACCGGATCGAAGATGATGTCGACGCCCTTGCCGCCAGTGAGCTTGCGCAGGCCTTCCTTCAGATCCTCCTTGGCGTAGTTCAGCGTCAGCTCGGCGCCATGCGCTTTCGCGAATTCGAGCTTCTCGTCCGACGAGGCGCAGGCGATCACCTTCAGCCCCATCAGCTTGCCGAGCTCGCAGGCGGCGAGGCCGGTGCCGCCGGCAGCGCCAAGCACCGCGAGCGTCTCGCCGGGCTTCGGGCTCGCGCGGTCCTCCAGCGCATGCAGCGCGGTGCCGTAGATGATGATGATGCCGGCCGCGCGGTCGTAGTCGAGATTGTCGGGGATCTTCACGATCGATGCCGCAGGCAGCGCGATCTTCTCGCGCGCGCCGTTGTGGCCGCAGGAGGCGACGACACGGTCGCCGACTTTCAGATCGGTCACGCCCGCGTCCGATGCTCTCGATCACGCCGGCGACTTCCGCCGCCGGCGAGAACGGGAACGGCGGCTTGATCTGGTACTTGCCCTGAATCATCAGGATGTCGAAGAAGTTCAGCGCCGCCGCCTTGATCGCGATCACGGCTTCGCCGGGACCCGCCACCGGATCCGGCACCTCGGCCAGAACGAGATCGTCGGGCTGGCAATATTGCGAGCAGAGGATGGCTTTCATGGCAGCACCTGAGGCGTTTCGAGTGGAATTATAGTTGGCCCGTTTCTGCCGGATTTAGTGCGGCCCGACAATGCGGATTCTTTGCTGGACGCAATGTTCGGCCTATCCTCGCCATTGCGAGCCACCGGGTCCGCGCGCCGCGCGGACCCGGTGGCTTGCAATGACTGAGTGTGTGGAAACAGCGAGGATTCAAACGATGTTTGAAACGGGCCTGCTCAAGAACAAGCGCATCCTCGTCACCGGCGGCGGCTCGGGCCTCGGCGCGGCGATGGGACGTCGCTTCCTCGCGCTCGGCGCCGAACTCGTGATTTGCGGCCGCAAGCTCGACCGGCTGGAAGCAACGGCGCGCGAGATGCGCGAGCAGACGGGCGGCAAGGTCACGACGGTCAGCTGCGATATTCGCGACGGCGCGGCCGTCGACTGCATGATGGATCAGATCTGGCGAGAGGCGCCGCTCGACATCCTCGTCAACAATGCCGCTGCGACCTTCATCGCACAGAGCGAGCATCTCTCCTTCCGCGCCGCGGACGCGATCCTGGCGCCGACGCTGCATGGCGCGATGTATTGCACGCTCGCCGCCGGCAGGCGCTGGATCGCGGGCAAGCATGGCGGCGTCGTGCTCTCGATTCTCTCGACCTCCACCATCACCGGCCGCGCTTTCACGGTTCCGTCGGCGATGGCGAAGTCCGCCCTGCTGGCGATGACCAAGAGCCTTGCGGTGGAGTGGGGCCCGAAGGGCATCCGCACCGTCGCGATCGCGCCCGGTCCGTTTCCGACCGCCGGGGCGTCCGGTCAGCTCCGCCCCGAGGGCCGCGATGAAGGCTGGGCCTCGCGCAACCCGCTCGGCCGCACGGGTGAGCATAGTGAGCTTGCCGATCTCGCCAGCTTCCTGGTCTCCGACCGTGCCGGCTACATCAATGGCGAGATGGTGGTGATCGACGGTGGAGCGCATTTGCGTAGTTCCGGCGCCGAGGATTTGCTCGGCTGGACCGAGGCGCAATGGGCCGAGCAACGCGCCGCGCGATCCAGGGCCTAGCCGCAGCCGATACCGCTAACTGCCTTCCCAAATTGGACTTTCCCGGCTATCCCTGCCCGGGGACAAAGCGCGGTCGGGCCATCTTCCAGTCACAATATTGAGGGAACCACTCCGAGCATGTGGCGGGTGCTGATTTTAGCTTTGATGACTGGCGTCATGGCCGGGGGAATCGCCGATTCCGCGCGGGCGCAGACGGCGCAACCGGCGCCCAAGTCCGTTCCAAAAGAGTCTGCTCCAAAAGAGGCGACACCGAAGCCGGCTGCGTCGCCGGCCCATACGACCGCAAAGGGGGCTTCGAAGCCCGAGAGCAAACCGGCGGCCTCGCCCGCGGGAGTTGCGGGTGGCGCCGAGCCGACCTTGATCGGGCAATTCGGCACCTGGGGCGCCTATGCGGCGACGCCCAACGGCAAGAAGGTCTGCTTCGCGCTGGCCAAGCCTTCATCGTCGAAGACCAATCCGCCGAACCGGCCGCGTGATCCCGCCTATGCGTTCGTCTCGACCCGGCCGGCGGAGAAGGTCAACAACGAAGTCTCGGTCATGATCGGCTACGCGCTGAAGCCGGGCTCGGAATCGACCGTCGAGGTCGGCGGCGCCTCTTTTGCGATGTACACGCAGGGGGATGGCCTCTGGATCAAGAACGCGGCCGAGGAGGAGCGGATGGTCGAAGCCATGCGCAAATCCGCCGACCTCGTGGTCAAGGGCGTCTCGGCCAAGGGCACGGAGACGACCGACACCTTCTCGCTGAAGGGCCTCGCCCAGGCGCTCGACAAGATCGCCCAGGACTGCAAGCGGTAAGGCTAAGCAACGGCCACGGTCGCAATCGGCAGTTCCGGTTGCTATATAGAGGCGGTTCCACAATTTCGGTCGTCATGGCCGGGCTTGACCCGGCCATCCACGCGCAACCGCGATTGACGAAAGACGTGGATGCCCGGGTCAAGCCCGGGCATGACGAATTCAAACAGCAGTAATCCCAGGTCCTTTCGATGCAACCCACGACCGAGCCGCACAACGCAACCCTGGTGGAGAAGACTCCGCTCGAAACCTATGTGCCGCCGGCAAAACCGTCGCTGATCGGCCTGTCGCGCACCGAACTTGCCGACCGCCTCGGCGAGATCGGCGTCGCTCCGGCCCAGCGCAAGATGCGCGTGCAGCAGCTGTGGCACTGGCTCTATTTCCGGGGTGCCCAGAGTTTTGACGACATGACCTCGATCTCCAAGGGCATCCGCGCCGATCTCGCCCAGCACTTCACGGTCGACCGGCCCGAAGTCGTGGCCGAGCAGATCTCCAACGATGGCACCCGCAAATGGCTGCTGCGGCTGCCGAGCGGCGATTCCGTTCAAAAGGCGCATGAAGTCGAGTGCGTCTACATCCCCGAGACCGACCGCGGCACGCTTTGCGTCTCCTCGCAGGTCGGCTGCACGCTGAACTGTTCCTTCTGCCACACCGGCACGCAGCGCCTGGTGCGTAATCTCACCGCCGGCGAGATCGTCGGCCAAGTGATGGTCGCGCGCGATCGCCTGAACGACTGGGCCGATCGTGAGGACGGCACGCGCCGCGTCACCAACATCGTCATGATGGGCATGGGCGAGCCGCTCTACAATTTTGACGCGGTGCGCGATGCGCTGCTCATCGTCGGCGACAATGAAGGCATCGGCATCTCCCGCCGCCGCATCACGCTGTCCACCTCCGGCGTGGTGCCGAACATCGTGCGCGCAGGCGAGGAGATCGGCGTCATGCTCGCGATTTCGCTGCACGCGGTGCGCGACGAGCTGCGCAACGAGCTGGTGCCGCTGAACCGCAAATATCCGATCAAGGAGCTGCTGCAGGCCTGCCGCGACTATCCCGGCGCCTCGAACGCACGCCGCATCACCTTCGAATATGTGATGCTTAGGGGCGTCAACGATTCGCTCGACGATGCCAAGCTGCTGGTGAAGATGCTCAAGGGCATTCCGGCCAAGATCAATCTGATTCCGTTCAATCCGTGGCCCGGCACCGCCTATGAATGCTCGGACTGGGACCAGATCGAGAAGTTCTCCGAATACATCTTCAACGCCGGCTATTCCTCGCCGGTGCGCACCCCGCGCGGCCGCGACATCCTTGCCGCCTGCGGCCAGCTCAAGTCGGAGACCGAAAAGCTCAGCGCACGCGAACGTCAGGCGCTCCGCGCCATGGCGATGACGGATTGAGAATGGCGACTGTCTCCACGCGCGTCGTGGCCGGGCTTGACCCGGCCATCCACGCCGAGCCGCAAGAGAGAAAGTCGTGGATGCCCGGGTCAAGCCCGGGCATGACGACCAGGGGCCTGGTGACGCTGCCGGTCACCAATTTGCTTGCATCATGTCCCTGATCGGCCGCCTCGTCGTCATCTTCATCGGCTTCCTCGCCGCCTGCTTCGTCGGCGGCATGATCGTCGTCGTCGCGCTGCTGTTTCCGGAATTCGCCGATCTCGGCGCCGGTCCCGTCGATCAGGGCACGATCGACATCCTGCTCGGCTTCGGCTTCATTTTCGTCTCCGGCTTTGCGCTGGTGCCGGCGGCGGTGATCGTCGCGATCACCGAAGCGCTCTACATCCGCAGCGCGCTCGCCTACGCCGTCGGCGGCGGCGTCGTGGGGCTCGCCTGCTATCTCGGCCTCGTTCCCTTTCATCCCGACACGTTCCAGTTCGAGGGCATCGTGCGCCGTCACCTGGAGATCATGACCGGCGCCGGCATCGCTGCCGGCGTGGTCTACTGGCTGATCGCCGGCCGAAATGCCGGCGCCTGGCGCGATCCGCCGCCCGCGCGCAAGCCGCCTCCGCCGCTGCCGTCACAGTCGCGGCCGGATGCGCGGTGATGCTTTCTTACCCTCCCCTGGAGGGGGAGGGTCGATCGCGCATAGCGCGAGCGGGGTGGGGTGACAGACTATCCGCGATAGCGGTGCGCGTGGTTTCACCCCACCTCGGTTCGCATTTCGCTTCGCTACATTCGAACCGATCCTCCCCCTCCAGGGGAGGATGGGCACCTCCGTTGGGGTTTTCATCTCCGCCCCACTCCGCTAAACCGCGCGCCATGAACCGGACTGGACTCTTCATCGCCCTGGCGCTGTGGCTCGTGATCGGCGTCGTCTTCGGCCTCTATCCCGAGCTCGATCTCAAGCTCGCTGCGCTGTTCTTCGATCCCGAGACCAGGACGTTTCCGCTCAAGCTGAACGGCTGGGCCAGTTTCGCACGTGACGCTGCGATGTGGGTCGCCTGGGCATTCGTGCTGCCATCGCTGGTCGCACTCGTGGTCAAGATGATCCGGCCGGACCGGCCGCTGATAGTGTCGGGCCGCGCGATGGTGTTCCTGCTGGTCACGATCATCCTGTCGGCCGGCATCCTCACCAATCTCACCTTCAAGACCTATTGGGGCCGGCCACGCCCGGTGGTGGTGACCGAGTTTGCCGGCGACCAGCAATTCGTGCCGTGGTGGGATCCGCGCGGCGGCTGCGCGCGCAACTGCTCGTTCTTCTCGGGCGAGGGTGCGACCGCGTTCTGGACGCTCGCGCCGGCCGCGCTGGCGCCGCCGCCGTGGCGCCCGCTCGCCTATGCCGCCGCCGTGGTGTTCGGCGCCTTGACCAGCGGGCTGCGCATGGCCTTCGGGGGCCACTTCTTCACCGACGTTTCCATCGCCGGCCTCGTCACCTTCGTCGTGATCTGGTTCGCCTACGCGCTGATTTACCGCTGGCCGCGGACGCGGTTTTCGGACGAGGCGGTCGATGCCGCCCTGACCCGGCTGAGCATGCCCGGCTACCGGCTCCGCCAGCGCCTGTTCGGCCGCAAGACCGGTCCCGAGCCGTCGGTTTAGGCCATTAAAGGGGTGCCGAGCCCTGCGAAATTTGATATTCGCGCGGTCAAGTTCGCACCTTCATCAGCCCTTGAGACCCGATTGGAAGCCCCATGACCACGATCCTGAAGAGCCTGCCCAAGGGCGAGAAAGTCGGCATCGCGTTTTCGGGCGGCCTCGACACCAGCGCGGCGCTGCTCTGGATGAAGCAGAAGGGCGCGCGCTGCTACGCCTACACCGCCAATCTCGGCCAGCCGGATGAAGCCGACTACAACGAGATCCCGCGCAAGGCGATGGAGTTCGGCGCCGAGAAGGCGCGGCTGGTCGATTGCCGCACGCAGCTGGTGCACGAAGGCATCGCCGCGATCCAGTCCGGCGCCTTCCACATCTCGACCGGCGGCATCACCTATTTCAACACCACGCCTCTGGGCCGCGCCGTCACCGGCACGATGCTGGTCGCGGCGATGAAGGAGGACGGCGTCAACATCTGGGGCGACGGTTCGACCTTCAAGGGCAACGACATCGAGCGCTTCTACCGCTACGGCCTGCTCACCAATCCCGGCCTGAAGATCTACAAGCCCTGGCTCGACCAGCAGTTCATCGACGAGCTCGGCGGCCGCGCCGAGATGTCGGCGTTCATGACCGCGCAGGGCTTTGCCTACAAGATGAGCGCCGAGAAGGCGTACTCGACCGACAGCAACCTGCTCGGCGCCACGCACGAGGCCAAGGATCTCGAGAGCCTCGACAGCGGCATCAAGATCGTCAACCCCATCATGGGCGTGCCGTTCTGGCGCGACGACTGTAACGTCAAGGCCGAGAAGGTCGTGGTGCGTTTCGAGGAAGGCCAGCCCACCGCGCTGAACGGCCAGACCTTCTCCGATCCCGTCGCACTGTTCCTCGAAGCCAACGCGATCGGCGGCCGCCACGGCCTCGGCATGAGCGACCAGATCGAGAACCGCATCATCGAGGCCAAGAGCCGCGGCATCTACGAGGCGCCGGGCATGGCGCTGTTGCACGTCGCCTACGAGCGCCTCGTCACCGGCATCCACAACGAGGACACTATCGAGCAGTACCGCATCAGCGGCATGCGCCTTGGCCGGCTGCTCTATCAGGGCCGCTGGTTCGACTCGCAGGCCCTGATGCTGCGCGAGACCGCGCAGCGCTGGGTCGCGCGCGCGGTCACCGGCGAGGTCACGCTCGAGCTGCGCCGCGGCAACGACTATTCGATTCTCAACACCGAGAGCCCCAACCTCACCTATGCGCCGGAGCGGCTCAGCATGGAGAAGGTGGAGGACGCCGCCTTCACGCCGGCCGACCGCATCGGGCAG
Source organism: Bradyrhizobium sp. USDA 241 (assembly GCF_049739505.1). Taxonomy (NCBI): domain Bacteria; kingdom Pseudomonadati; phylum Pseudomonadota; class Alphaproteobacteria; order Hyphomicrobiales; family Nitrobacteraceae; genus Bradyrhizobium; species Bradyrhizobium sp. USDA 241. The sequence goes on from NZ_JBMGPZ010000004.1 coordinate 1,193,889, forward strand.
CTCACCATGCGCAACCTCGACATCGCCGACACCCGCACCAAGCTGAAGCTCTACAGCGACACCGGCCTGCTCTCGGGCAGCGAAGGCTCGCAGATCTTCCGCCTGGAGAGCGACAAGGGCTGAGCCTTCCGCGCGCCCGGATTGCGCTTCGCTCGATCCGGGTCCAGCGAATTTAATGACGGTGTCATTCTCGAACGCTACGCTTGCCGTTCCTGTCGGAAACCGGATTGCGGAGCATCGAGCATGGTCAGGGGATCGGCACTCGCCTCTTTCATCGTCCTCTGTTGGGCATCGTCATTGTCGGCGCAGACGATCTATCCGATCGATCGTGCCGAGATCCTGGCCGGAGCCAAATTCGACTTCAAGGTCGAGCTCCCCGGGCCGGTCGATCCCGCCAAGTTGAAGGTGACGGTGAACGGGGCGGACTATGCGACCGCGTTCGGCCGTGCCGGAACCTTCATCGAGCGCGAGGACGGCAAGGATCAGTCGGCCCTAGAGCGTGATGTTTTTGACTGGAATCGGGGTTCCCAGAGCGGGCGATTTCTGATTCAAGCTCCATGCTGGAGTGCGGAGGCCAGCATGGATGACGCGCCCCTATTCGGAAGACATCCGTGAACGCGCCTTGGCTCGCGCTGACGCGGGCGAGACGGTTCGTTCGATCGCAGAGGCGCTACAGATCAGCCCCTCGTGCGTGACGAAGTGGAAGAACCTAAGGCGTGATACCGGAGGCCTGGCGCCCGGCCAGATCGGCGGCCACAAGAAGCGGGTTCTGTCGGATGCCAACGCCGACTGGCTGCGCAAACGCATTCGCTCGGGGCCATTCACCTTGCGCAAGCTGACGCAGGAGCTGGCTGCACGGGGGATCAAGACAGACGTGCGGGCGGTGTGGACTTTTGTTCACGCCGAGGGGCTCAGCTTCAAAAAAAACGCTTCTACCAGCCGAGCAGGATCGCCCAGACGTCGCCCGTAAGCGGACCCGATGGAAAGCGCATCAAGGCAGGATTGACGTCACGCGGTTGGTTTTCATCGACGAGACGTGGATCAAGACCAATATGGCGCCGCTACGCGGCTGGGGGCCTTGTGGGCAGCGCCTCCAAGCATCTGCACCTTTCGGCCATTGGAAGACCATGACCTTCATCGCGGCGCTGCGTCATGATCGGATCAGTGCGCCTTGGGTGATTGATGGTCCCATCAATGGTGAACTCTTCACGCTGTACGTCGAGAAGGTGTTGGCACCCACCCTCGCACCGGACGAGATCGTCGTTCTCGACAATCTTGGCAGCCACAAGGGCAAAGCGGCTCGCCAAGCTATCCGCGCCAGAGGAGCCCACCTTATCTTCTTGCCGCCCTACAGCCCTGACCTCAACCCGATCGAGCAGGTCTTCGCCAAACTCAAACACCTCATGCGATCCGCAGAACCTCGTGACGTGGAGGCAACCTGGCGGAAGGTTGGTGAACTCCTCGATCTCTTCTCCCAGGAGGAGTGCACCAACTACTTCAAAAACTCAGGCTATGTTTCCGTGTAAATACATCATGCTCTAATCCTGCGCGACGTCACGCTGACCAGGCCAGGCAACGTCGTCGTCGACGTGAGCGACGGCATGGGCCAGCACAGCGTCACATGGACGGTCTACGACACGGGCCCGCGCAAGGCGAAGAATGTCATCCTCTTCATCGGTGACGGCATGTCGCCGGCTCATCGGGTCGCAGCCCGAATCCTCTCTAAGGGGATTTCGGAGGGCAAGAGCCGCGGCAAGCTCGCCATCGACGACATGCCTCACATGGCGCTGGTGGCAACCGCAGGCTCGGATTCGATCGTCACCGATTCCGCGAACGCGGCCAGTGCCTATGCGACCGGGCACAAGAGCGCCGTCAACGCTCTCGGCGTCTATGCGGACCGCACCGCAAGCCCGTTCGACGATCCCCGGGTCGAGACCATCACGAGCCTCGCCAGGAGGCGGCACGGCATGGCGATCGGTGTCGTCACCAACACCGAGATCGAAGACGCGACGCCGGCGGCGATGGTGGCGCACACGCGCCGCCGTGCCGCCTACGACGAGATCGTCGAGCAGTTCTTTGCGGCGAAGCCGGATGTCCTGATGGGCGGCGGCAGCGCGAATTTTCTGCCGAAGTCGGCCGCCGGCTCGAAACGCAAGGACGAGACCGACTACATCGCCAAGTTCCGCGATGCAGGCTATCAGGTGGCGACCACCGCGAGCGAGCTCGGCGCTCTCTCGGCACAGCCCGAGACGGCCAGGCTGCTCGGCCTGTTCGCCACCGGCAACATGGACGGTGTGCTGGACCGCAAATTCCTGAAGGGTGGCGGCGTCAAGAAATTTCCTGAGCAGCCCGACCTGACCGAGCAGGTGCAGGCAGCGCTGCAACTGCTGTCGCGGAATGAGGCCGGCTTCTTCCTGATGGTCGAATCCGGAATGATCGACAAATATGCGCATCTGCTCGACATGGAGCGGGCCGTCTACGACACGATCATGCTCGACAATGCGGTGCGCCAGACGCGTGAATGGGCGCGGGCGCGCGGCGACGACACCCTCATCCTGGTGCTGGCGGACCACAATCATCCCAACAGCCTCGTCGGCACGGTGAATGACGACATGGCCACCGTGCCCAACGTTCCCTTGCGCGAGCGCGTCGGCGTCTACGATCGGGCTGGATTTCCCAACTATCCGGCTCCTGACGCGGACGGTTATCCGGCGCGCATCGACGTGAGCCGCCGGCTGGCCATTTTCTCCGCCAGTCTGCCGGATCACTACGAGACGTTCCGTCCGAAGCTGGACAATCCCAACGAGCCGACCGTCAAGGCCGACGCCGACGGGACCTTCAAGGCCAACGACAAATACAAGGACGTTCCGGCGCGGTGCTGCGCCCCGGTAATCTTTCGGCGATGATCGGCGCCAGCGTGCATTCGGGCGAGGACGTCATCCTGACCGCGACCGGACCGGGCAGCGAGCGCGTGCACGGCTCGATGGACAATACCGACGTGTTTCGTGTCATGGCCGACGCGTTGGGATTGGCCGCGGGGCAATGATACAGCGGTTCGATTGCGAACCGCGGCCCGGTTGCACTTCTCCCGCAAACGGGCGCAGCAAGTCGGTCCGGCCCTGGCTCGCTCACATCACATGCATTTCACGATGAGGGGGGCGGCGCGAAGACCAGTTTCACACAGCTGCGGAAGAGCAGGATCTGCCGCTCCAGCCGCTTCGGATCGTTGAGTGTCTTCGACATGATGATCGCGCCGTCGACCACGCACGAGATCATCTCTGCGAGATCGTCGAGGTCGACCGGCTCGCGCGGCGGATAGACCGCGGCGATGCCGTCGAGGATCGCGCGGAAGTGCGCGTTCCAGGCCCGGACCGATTGCGCGGTCAGGTCGCGAACCTCGCGGTCGAACAGGCGCTCCTGATAGCAGATGCTGGCGATCAGGCACCCGGGATGGCCGTTGGGCAGATCGGCCATGACCTCGGCCAGCAGCTTCAGCGAGATCAGGAATGATTGCAGCGGATCGTCCGAGAGCTCACGCCCTCGCTGGAAGATCTCCTCGAACAGGCGATCGTTCGTCTCCACATAGCGGCGCAGCATCTCCCGCGCGAGCGCGTTCTTGTCCCTGAAGTGATAGAAGAATCCGCTCTTGGTCAGTCCGGCCTCGGCGATGACCTCTTCGATCGAGGTCGCGCCGAAGCCCTTTGCGAGCACCGCCGCTTCCGCGATCTCGAGAATGCGTTCGCGCGTCGCTTCGCCCTTTCCCATCGATCCCTCCAAAACCGTACCAGCGGTGTGGAATCCGCCGCGTGCGAAATCCGCGCCGCTCCCGGCGCTCCGCGTAAGTCTCTGATTTTGTATCTGTTTGCAGGTGGAGGTTCAGCCGCACCATCAGACTTCTAGAGCGGCGCGACATTATGCGGCACCACTTGCGCGAGACCGAAGGCGCCGCGACGCGACCGAAGTGGAGCGGCTGGCGCCAAGCGAAGGAGCGATCAATGGCCAAATATAGGCACGATCTGCCGCAGCATGGCGGCGGCATTTTCCTGACCGACGGCGGCATGGAAACCAGCCTGATCTTTCACCACGGGCTGGAGCTGCCGCACTTCGCGGCATTCGTGCTGCTGGACAGCGCGGATGGTCGCGCGCATCTGAAGCGGTACTACGAAGCCTATCTTCGCATCGCGCGGCAGCATGGACTCGGCTTCGTGCTCGACAGTCCGACCTGGCGCGCCAACCCTGATTGGGGCGTCAAGCTCGGCTACGATGCGGCCGGGCTCAAGGCCGTCAACATGGGCGCCATTCGTTTTCTCGACGAATTGCGCAGCACATGGGAATCGCCTCGCACCCCATGCGTGATCAACGGCGCGATCGGTCCGCGTGGCGACGGCTACAAGGCCGGCAACATGGACGCGGCGGAGGCGGAGGTCTACCACGCGGCCCAGATCGCAGCCTTCGCCGAGGCGGGCGCCGACATGGTGACTGCATTCACGCTGAACAGCATCAACGAAGCCATCGGCGTGGTGGGTGCAGCCAGGACGCAGGACATTCCGGTCGCGATCTCCTTCACGGTCGAGACCGATGGCTGCCTCGTCAGGGGAGAGTCGTTGCGCGAGGCGATCGAAGCGGTCGACGACGCAACGGACCGTGCTTGCGAATATTTCCTGATCAACTGCGCGCATCCGGCCCATTTTGACAGCGCGCTCGCGGCCGGCGAATCGTGGGTCCAGCGCATCCACGGCATCCGGGCCAACGCGTCGATCAAGAGCCATGCCGAGCTCGACGAATCGGAGACGCTCGACAGCGGCGATCCCGTCGATCTCGGCCGCCGTTACCTCTCGCTCAGGCGCGCGTTTCCGCAGATGCGGATTCTCGGCGGTTGTTGCGGTACCGATCACCGGCACGTTGCGGCCGTTTGCGAGGCCTGCCTGCCGCCAGAAGCGATGAGTGCGTGATACATGCAAAATGAATTGGCCGGGATCGCTCCCGGCCATTTACGTTTGTGGCTTGTGCCTCAGCGCGGCGGCGCAGTGCCGGGCGGGGGCGGCGGCAGCGAGGCCTGGCCGCCGTTGAGCAGCGGCGTGATGCGGCGGACCGTGACGCGCCGGTTGATCACGCTCGGTCCTTGCGTCTGCTCCTTCAAGTACTGCTCGCCGTAACCTTGCGACGTCAGGTTCTCAGCCGGGACACCGAACTGCTGCGTCAGCAGTTCGGCCGCGGACTGCGCGCGACGGTCCGACAATGACAGATTGTCGACCTCGTTGCCGACCGCGTCGGTGTGGCCCTCGATCAGGAACACCTCGCGCGGGTTGCGCTGGATCGCACGGTTGAGGCCGTCGGCGATCGCCTGCAGCCGGGCCGCCTGGTCCGGTGGGATGGTCCACGATCCCGTCTCGAAGTTGATCGTGTTGACGTCGATGCTCGGCATCTGCATGCGAACATTGGGGCTGTAGCGGATCTCGTCGAGCGAGTAGCGCCGATCGATCCGCTGCACCGGCGGTGCCTCCATGGTCTCGTAGATCAAGTCCGGCGACGCCTCCTGGGCATCGACGATGTAGCGGTCATAGGGCATGTTGACGACCGGCGGCGGCACGTCGACATAGAAGCCGCCGACCGACCGCGGATCGCGGTAGGTGTTGTCGATGATGATGACCTCGCGCCCAGCGGGGTCTCGGCGGATGCGCCGCATCAGCCGGCCGTCGGTGCCGACCACGGTGATGATCTCGCTGCCGTCGGGACGGATCACGACGGTGCGGGTTTCGCCGCCGACGGTGTCGGTGCGGATGTCGCGGGCCCCATAGCGGAAGCGATAGAGATCGTTGCCGCGGACATAGGCCTGCCCGCCCGGATCGCGGACGATGATGCGGTCCGGCTCGGTGTAGACGGTGCGGCCGCCTTCGATGGTCTCGCGGCGCTGGTTATGGAGATCGGCGATGGTGGCGCCGATCACGGCGCCGGCCACCACGCCCGCACCAACTGCGAGCGGCGTGAGGTCACGCTGCGGCGGACGCGGCGGCGGCGGCAGCGGTGCAGCAACCGTGGGAGCGGCCCGGAACGCGGGCGTCACCGTGGGCGGGGCGTATTGCGCCCTGTTCGGCGGCGGTGCGGCGGCCGGCGAGCCGGGAACGACCGTCGGCGCCGCAGCGCCGGCCGGAGGCGCCGGTGGGCGAGCCGGAGCGCCGGCTTGCGGTGCGGGCGGCGTACCGGCAGCGGGTGCGCCCGCAGGCGGCGTATCACCTCGAGGGCCGGGCGTCGGCGTCACCGTGCCGGGGGTCGGCGTCGCGGCTGGGGCCGGGGTTGCGCCGGGTGCAGGCGTCGGTGCCGTCCCGGGACGTGCGGGCGGCGTCGTCGGAGTGACGCCACCTGGTGCCGGCGTGGCCGCTGGAGCGGGCGTGGCACCGGGAGCAGGCGATCCTGCAGCCGGGGGCGTGCCGGGACGCACGCCGGGCGACGTCGTGCCGGGGGCCGGGGTCGCAGTCGGTGCGGGTGTGGTCGCCGGGGCAGGTGCGCCCGGTCGAGCCGTGGGCGCTGCTGTCGGAGCAGGGGGTGTCGCCGTGGGCGCCGGCGCGGGCCGCCCCGAAGGAGGCGCTGGAGGAGGCGGCGTCGGAGTCGGGCGAGCCGCAGGCGGCGGCGGTGTGGGCGCGTGTTGCTGCGGAGCCGCGGCGGGAGGCGGCGCAGGCTGCTTCGGCGCGGCAGGCGGCGGTGCCGGCGGCGTGGGCGCCGGGCGCGCGGCAGGCGGCTGCGGAGCCGCAGCCGGAGGCGGCGCAGGCTGCTTCGGAGCGGCCGGCGGCGGCGGGGGCGGCGGAGGTGCCGGACGGGCCGCAGGCGGCGGCGGAGGTGGGGGCGCCGGACGGGCCGCAGGTGGAGGCGGAGGCGGTGCTGCCGGACGCGGCGGTGCGGCTGCCGGCGGGGGCGCGGCGGGCGGATGGGGTGGCGCAGCCGCGGGCGGTGGTGCCGCCGGGCGCGCGGGTGCTGCAGGCGGAGCCGCTGCCGGCGGTCCCTTCGGCGGCTGCTTCGGTTTTCCGTCAGGGCCCGTCTCTTGAGGCTGGGCCTGCGCGACCACGAGCGGCGAAGCGTCCTGCGCATGCGATGCGGTGTTTGCCAATTGCATCGCGGTCAGAGCCGTCGTCGCAAGCAGCACGAAACGAAGGTTGGTCATGGTGTTGAACTTCCCCGGAAGGTTCTTTGACGAAGTGTCGGGATGAACAGCTACGCGTTAGGCCGCATTGTGGCAGGCGATGCAGCCGCAGCCCGATTTATTTCTGCACGCAAATCATCTCACTATGGCGACGTTCATTGCGCATTCAGATGCTGGTTGCAATCGCCTTGCATGTGATTGGAGAGTTCATGCGTGATCCCGCGGCATTGCATCTGTCGCAGGATTCGGAGTGAGCGGCCCATTCGGACCGCGTGAGGGAATCTCTTCGGGCACGTGGCCCGGCAATTCGTCGGGGCGCGGTGATTCGCCTGGCTCGCGGACCGGTGGTGTGATCTCAGGCTGCGGATTGCCAGGGGGGATTCCGGGCGGCGGCTCAGTTGGCGTGCCTGGTGTCGACGGCGGAATCTCGGGCGGTTCGATCGGCATCACATCGAGACCTTGCGGTTTTCGCCGATGTCCGGGCGTGTGTTCGTGACGGCCGCGGCCGCCATCTTCACGTAGGAGATCACCGTCCCCGGCGAGTCCCAGAATTCGGCGTCGTCAGGCGTGACCTTGAGCACGCGGATGTTGGGATCTTCCGCAGAGTCCCACCATGCCTTGGCCGGCGTCGAGAACAGCTCCTTGATCTTGGCACGATCGTTGGAGACGACGGCAGTGCCGGTCAGCGACACATATTTCTGGCTGCCGGCATCCGCGAACGACAGGTTGATGGATGGATTGCGCGCGATTTCCTCATCCTTGTGACGCCGTGCATCGGTCAGGAAAAAATCGTGTTCGCGTCGCGGTCGAAATAAGCGCTCATCGGCCGCGCGCGGAGCTTGTCGCCGTCGCGCGTGACCAGCATCGCGAACCCGATTTTCTTCATCAGATCCCAGACGCGATCGACGTTGCCGGCATTGTCGTTGGCCATGTCGTGCTCCTTTTTGCAAGGAACGATAACGGCCTGCCTGGAACGATGTTCCTGTCGAATCCTTCCTATTCCGGGGCGTGGCAGACGGCCTCGATATTGTGGCCGTCAGGGTCGAGCACGAACGCGCCGTAGTAGTTCGGGTGGTAATGCGGGCGGATGCCGGGCGAACCGTTGTCGCGGCCGCCGGCTGCGATTGCGGCCTTGTAGAAGGCGTCGACCGTGGCACGATCCTTGGCGCGAATGGCGACATGCACCGGCTTGTTCATGGCGCCTTCGCCGCCGATCCAGAAATCGGGCTTGCCCTCGGCGCCGAAGCCTGCGGCGGAAGCGTGGCCGGTCTGCTCTGCCGTGACCTCCATGACCAGGCTGTAGCCGAGCGGCGCCAGCGCCGTGGTGTAGAACGCTTTCGCGCGTTCATAGTCGGAGACCGAGATACCCAGATGGTCGATCATGGCAACCTCCCTTGTCCGCCCCTGTCGGCGTGACAGGAACGTATTGCGTCGGGTCTTGCGTGTCATCGCTCTTGAGCGAATGTGGCGCGAGATGCCCACTCCAAGTCTTCGCCAAATTGCTCCCTGTGGGTGGGCCCCGGATCGGCGCACGCTTGTTTGGGACGACGGAGAGAGAGTGCTACGCCGCCCGCTTGCGTTGCCTCAGGAAGCGGCCGAGCAGCTTGCGCTTGCCCTTGCGCGGAATCAGGTCGATGTCGCTGACGAGCTTGGCGCCGCCCTTGCGCCGCTCCAGCACGATCTTGCGGCTGTGGAAGGCCTCCAGCTCGGCGCGATGCGCGACGCTGACGATCGTCGCCTTCGGCAGCGCGTCGGTGATCATCTTCATCATCTTGTCCTGGCTCTTCTCGTCGAGCGCCGAGGTCGCCTCATCGAGCACGACGATGTCGGGATTGTGCAGCAGCAGCCGCGCAAAGGCGAGGCGCTGCTTCTCACCGCCGGACAGCGTCTGGTCCCAGGGTCCTTCCTCTTCGATCTTCTCCTTGAGATGATCGAGGCCGACCTTGTGCAGGGCTTCGCCGATCTCCTCGACGGTCCAGTGGTCGGCAGCGCCCGGATAGGCGACCGCCCGCCGCAAGGAGCCGGAGGGCACGTAAGGCCGCTGCGGCAGCATGAACAGCCGGCGGTCGGCATGGAAATTGACGCTGCCGCCACCCCAGGGCCATAGGCCTGCGATGGCGCGCACCAGCGTGCTCTTGCCGGTGCCGGATTCGCCGGCGACCAGCAGTCGTTCGCCGGGCTCGATCACGACCTCGGTCTCGCCGACCACGGCGGTGCCGTCGTCGAGCGTGACGGAGAGGTCCTTCAGCTCCAGCATGGCGTCGTTGCGCGTCTCGCCGCGCTTGATGCGCCCAAGGCCATCGCCCTGCTCGGCGCGTTCGAGGCCGTCGAGCGACATCATCAGCGAGGCGATGCGGCGCGCGCAGGCGTTCCAATCTGCCAGCCGGGGATAATTGTCGACCAGCCAGCCGAACGCGCTCTGCACGATGGTGAAGGCGGAAGCCGCCTGCATCACCTGTCCCAGCGTCATGCTGCCGTCGAGGAATTTTGGCGCGCACAGCAGCAGCGGCACCACCGGCGCAACCAGGCTCGATCCCTGCGACACCAGCGTGGTGCGCATGTGCTGGCCGGCGAGTCGCGCCCATTGCCGCAGCACGCGGGTGAAATTGCGGTCGATGCCGTCGCGCTCCTCCTCCTCGCCGCCGAGCAGCGCGATGCTCTCGCCGTTCTCGCGCACGCGCGTCAGCGTGTAGCGGAAATCGGCCTCGGCCTGGTTCTTGTCCTCGGAGACCTGGACGAAGCGCCGGCCGATCACCACAATCGAGCTGGATGCGGTAGCGGCGTAGAGGATCGCGGCGATCACGAGGAAGCCGGGGATGGTGATGGCCGAGCCGCCGAGCGTGACGGTGAGCGCGCCGCCGATGGTCCAGAGCACGACGATGAAGGTCGCGGCCGACAGCAGTGCGGACGTCACGCCGGCGAGGAAATCGACCGGGGAGTCGGTCGCAATCCGCAGATCCTCGGCGATGCGGTATTCGGGATTTTCGTGATCGCCGCCGACCAGGTTGAGCTGGTAGTAGCGCCCGTTCTTGAGCCACCGGGTCAGCACGCTCGCCGTGAGCCAGGCCCGCCAGCGCCGCTGGATGCCCATGCGCGCGAACACCTGCGCCACTGCGAGCACGATGCTGCCGATCGCGAGCGGGACGAACGCCGCCGTGAGCTGGAAGACACTCGTTGCGTCGCGCTTCTCGATGGCGTCGAAGATCGCGCGATTCCAGACATTGATGCCGTACTGGAAGCCAACCGTCAGCACGATCAGCAGGCCGAGACCGATCGAGAGCGGCCAGGCGAGGCGGTCGCCGCTGCGGCCCCAGAAGCCGCGGGCGCTGATCCAGAACCGGGTCAGCAGATAGTCCTTGCGGGCCTGCTCGGCTTCCTCGGGCGAGAGCTCGGGGTCGGGTTCGACCAGCTCCGGCGGGGGCGGTGCCACGTCATCGCCGTTCTCGCCTTTGATCTCCACAATGGGCGGCTTCCTGCCGCGGTTCGCGCGTTGTGGCCGGCTTGTGCATGAGCGGACAACGCACAAGGAAATCAAACGGTTCCCTTTGGTTCCGGCCGCCGGATCACTCGGCGGCGCCGTCGCGGACGTGCCGCAGCCGCGCGGCCCGGTGCAGAACGTGCGACAATTCCTCGACCGAATAGGGCTTTTGCACGAGATCGCAGCCGGCCGCGCCCTCCTGTGACAGAGCCTGGCTGTAGCCCGTGGTCAACACGACCGGCACGGCGATGCCGCGCTCGCGGATCGCCCGTACCAGATCGAGCCCGGTCATTCCGGGCATCACCACGTCCGAGAGCACGACGTCGAAACGATCCGCATCCACGACGAGCTCGGCAAGCGCATCGGCGGCATTGTCGACCAGCGTGATGCTGTAGCCGAGCTCGGTGAGGCCATCCGCGGCGAAATTGGCAAGCTCGATATTGTCCTCGACCACCAGCACCGACATGCCGGTACCGGCCACCGCCGGCGCAGTGTTGGGCGCCTGGCGCTGCGGCAGCAGCTCCGGGGACACGCGCGGCAGATAGAGCGAGAAGATGCTGCCGTGTCCCACCTCGCTCGTGACGGTCACTTCACCGCCGGACTGCCGGGCGAAGCCGAACACCTGGGACAGGCCGAGACCGGTGCCGTGGCCGATCTGCTTGGTGGTGAAGAACGGCTCGAAGATGCGCCCGAGCCGTGCGGCGGGAATGCCGACACCGGTGTCGCTGACGTTGACGCGGACGAAGCCATGGTCAGCCAAGATCTGGCTGGCCGAAGGCTTCGCCAGCGTGTCCGGAACTGTCGTTGCGGCCTCGACGCTGAAAACGATCGTGCCTTTGCCCCGCATGGCATCGCGCGCGTTGGTGGCCATGTTGATCAGCGCCGTCTCGAACTGGCTGGCATCGGCATTGACGAGGTACGGCTCCGCCGGCAGCCGCATGACGATCTCGATCGCGGGGCCGAGCAGCGTGGCGAGCATGTCGTGCAGCGATTGCACCCGCGCACCGACGTCGAACACCTCCGGCTTCAGGGTCTGGCGCCGCGCAAAGGCAAGTAGCTGCGAGGTCAGCTTGGCCGCGCGCGCCACCGAATCCGCAATGGCCGTGATGTAGCGCTGTCGGCGCTCCTCCGTCAGTTGCGGCCGGTTCAAGAGGTCGACCGACGCGCGGATCACGGTCAGGAGGTTGTTGAAGTCGTGCGCGACGCCGCCGGTGAGCTGCCCGAGCGCCTCCAGGCGCTGGCCGTGCTTGAGCGCCTCCTCGGCCTCGCGCCGCTTTGCAGCTTCCGCCTGAAGGTGCCGCGTTCGCCGCAACGCGAGCGCCAGCAACAGAAACAGAAGCGCGGTCGCGGGAATGCCGAACACCAGATGCTGGCCCATGGTGGCGAACCAGCGCGCGCGGATCGCCGAGGTCTCGAGCCCGGCGCTGACATAGATCGGATATTCGGCGACACGCCGGTAGGCGATGCGCCGCTCGATGCCGTCCGAGGGCCATGCGACGGTGATGAGGCCGTGCTCGGGTTGAGCCGCGATCTTCTGGCCCACCGGTCCGGCCGGATCGAGCCGAAGCTCCTGGTCAAGCCGGGGAAAATGCGTGAGCATCGCGCCGTCGGTGCGGCCCATCGCGAAGAAGCTGCCGGGATCCGATCCAATTCTGGCGTAAAAGCTCTCGAAATATTCCGGCAGGACCGAGGCCTGGATCACGCCGATGAAGCTGCCGTCATCGGAGTCACGGCGGCGGCTGACCCCAAAGAAGCGGGCGCCCCGATAGGGTGGCCGTGGCGTCAGGGCTGTGCCGATGAAAGTGCCGATGCCATGGTCGATGTGGGCGTAGAAGTAATCGCGATCCGCAAAGCTGAGGTCCGGCGGCGGCGAGGCAAGGCTGTTGACCAGCGCCTTTCCGTTCGCGTCGAAGATCCAGGCCGATTTGAGCTGCGGCAGCGCATCGGTCAGGCGCTTCAGGCGGCGATGCAGCGCCGGTTCTCGCGCGCGGATGATGTCGTCCGGCAAGCCGCGCACGACCTCGTTGAGCTCGGCGATGCTGCGGTCGATGGTCTCGAACACCTTGAGCGCGTGCTCATGAGCGACATCGACCGTGCGCTCGATCTCCCGGTCGGCGATATCCCTGGTGGAGGTGTAGGAGATCGTGGCGGCAACGGCGAAGAGCGCAATCGGCAGCGCCAGGGATGCCGCCATCATCCACTGCAAAAGCCTTAGCGAATTGCGATGCGCGCCCTGCACGGCTCCGGACCCTGATCGTAAGCTTAACCGAATTTCGCGCTAGGAAGGAAGCAGCTTGTTGGTCCAGCCACGGGTTGAATTCTTGTGAAGCCGCGCGCCTCGCGGGCTGAGGAAGATTCTACTCAAATTGCGCCCGATGGACAGGGCTCTTTCCCAGACCAGCCTGGCTGCGCGGTCAGATATCGTGCTCGTCGCGCAGCGCGCGTGCCGCCTTCTCCCCGATGATGACGCAGGGCGCCATCGTGTTCCCGGTGGTGATCCGCGGCATCACCGAGCCGTCGGCGATGCGGAGACCGTCGATGCCGTACACCTTGAGCTTGCCATCGACCACGGACATCGCATCGCGTCCCATCTTCGCCGAGCATGTCTGGTGCCAGTAGGTCACCGCGGAGTCGCGCACGAAGCGTTCCATCGCGGCGCCACCGAGAGGGCCGGGCATCGACTCGCGCACCACCAGCGGCTCGAAGGCGCGGGTATTGCCGAGCGCACGGCAAACATCGACGCAGGCGATCGCCGTCCTCACATCGTCAGGATGCGACAGCATGTTGGCTTCGATCCGCGGCGTCGCCAGCGGCTCGGCGTTTCGGAGCCTCACCCTGCCTCGGCTCTTCGGCAATGCAAGGCCGGCGAACATCGTCCAGCCATGGGCAGGCGCCCGGCCGGCTGCCTCGGGGCTCGGCACGGGAAACTCGACCTGGCAGAACAGCAGGTCGGGAGTCCTGAGTGCAGAATCAGATTTCCAATAGAGCGTCGCCCCGTTGCCGGTGTTGCGCGGCGCGATCGGCTCGCGATACTCCCAGATGCATCCAAACGATACGTGATCCTGCAGGTTCTGACCGACACCGGGCAGGTGCTGGACCACGGGTATATCAAACGTTCGAAGCTCGTTCTCATCGCCGATGCCGGAGCGCATCAGCACGGACGGTGTTTGTATTGCACCGAGCGCGAGCACGACCTCCCTGGACGCGTTGATCCGCAATGTCCTGCCGTCGCGCACCGCCTCGACGCCGACGGCCCTCCCGCGTTCGAGCAGGACGCGGGAGACCTGTGTGCCGGTCAGCAGGGTGAGATTGGGCCGATCGAGATAGGGATAGGTATAGGCGCGGAAGATGGAATGGCGTCTGCCGTTCCGGACCAGGATATCTGCAACGGCGCAGCCGCCTTCGCCCTCCATCATCTCACCATTGGGGCTTTCGAAAGTCGGAATACCGATCTCCTCTGCTGCATCGAGCATGGCCAGGGCGGCTGGACCGGGATTCGGTGACGGCTGCACGAAGACGGGGCCCCCGGTACCGCGATGGCGTGGATCGGGCTTGCCTTGCCAGTTCTCGATCTGCCGGAAGATCTTCGAGACTGCGTCGTAACCCCAGGATTGATCGCCGGTTTCCTCGGCGAAGAAATCCCAATCACTGCGGTGACCCCGCGCCCACAGCATCACATTGATGCTGGAGCCGCCGCCGAGAACCTTGCCCATCGACATCGGAAGCGCACGGCCGTTCAAATGCGGATTGGGCTCTGCGACAAAGCCCCAATCGGTCGCGCTCCCGAGGTTGCCCGGCCATGCCGCCGGCTCCATGACGGTCGGCACCTCGTCGCTTCCCCCTGCTTCGATCAGCAGAACAGTGACGGAGGGATTTTCGGCGAGGCGGCGCGCGACGACCGACCCGGAACTGCCAGCGCCGCAAACGACGAAGTCGTAACTGCCGCTGGAATTTTCGTGGAGGCGACGCTGATTGGCAGCAACGCGGTCAGCAAACTCCGGAAGATCGGAAGGCAGAAAGTCACTCATGAGGATGCTCCAGACAAATCGACGGTGCGGGGGACGCAACGCACCAGGGAAGACGGCGGTAAGGAGATGAAGAGGGGCGTCGCCGGGACGAAGCTCGGTCGAGAGGCGTCACGGATCGCGACATTCCCGTGGTTGAGAGTGTGTGGAGTGGCCAGCCGCGCGGCGGTTCGGCTTGCGCGAGGACGATTCGCCGGGCGGCTCAGGGCCAGAGCCCGGCTTCTTCCAGAGGAAGACGTGGCCCTCGGCAGCTCGCATCTGCCATGCAGTGCGGAGCCATCCTATCAGATTTATCAAATCTATCGTTATCATCAAATCTATCAAAATAGCAGCCTCCTGCTCTTGTCAACACAAAGTGGCAGCACGACATTGTGAGGTCTGGGACGAGGCCGGCCGGCGCGCGGTCGGGGGTAAAGATGGATGGTATGGCCAAGGACATTCTGACGACGGCGGAGGCTGCCAAGATACTGGGCGTCTCCGTCCGCACGGCTCAGCTTCTGATCGAAGGCGGCTCGATCCCGTCCTGGAAAACCCCGGGGGGTCATCGCCGCGTCTACCGCCGCGACGTTCTCGGGCTGATCGCCGGCTCCGGCGAGCCGCCGATGCTTGCTTCCGCCCGGGTGATCCTCATTGCGCGGCAAGAACGCATGGCCGACTACAAGGCGGCCTTGGCGAAGGTCGATTTCTGTGTCGTCGAAAGTTACTCGGACATCTACACCGCGCTGCTTGCGATCGGCACGCGGTTGCCGGCTGCCGTTGTGATCGAAGCCGAAACATCGGACGCCAGCAGACTCGCCATGCTGGAGAGCCTGCGCGCCGATCCATCACTCGGAAGTACCGAGATCCTTGTCGTCGGGCGCTCGGCTGCAACCCGGCGATCAGGCGGGGGCGGGCCCGACTCCAGAATGACGGTGTTCGTCGACGAATTGCCGGCGTTGCCTGCAGCAATCGAAACCGTTTTCAAAGCCGCCGTCGGACATCCCTTTCCGTTCGAGACGCCGCCTTCCTTTCCCTTCCCGGACAATGAGGGCCAGCGGCTTCTCGCACTCGAACGCTCCGGCCTCGTCGACACGCCGCCTGAAGATTCTTTCGATCGCCTGACCTGGCTGGCGGCGCGCAGCCTTGATGCTCCCGTGGCACTGCTGACGATGCTGACCCCGACCCGACAATGGTTCAAGTCGCGCCATGGGCTCGATATGATCGATACGCCGCGCGGCTGGGCGTTCTGCAACTACACCATTCTGCAGAAGGGTATCATGGTCGCCGAGAACCTCGCGACCGACCTGCGTTTTGCGGAGAATCCGGCGGTGAAGGGTGAGCTGGGGTTTCGGTTCTACGCTGGCTGCCCAGTGAGCGATCCCGACGGCT
The DNA here is from genome assembly GCF_049739505.1 of Bradyrhizobium sp. USDA 241. Lineage (NCBI taxonomy): Bacteria > Pseudomonadati > Pseudomonadota > Alphaproteobacteria > Hyphomicrobiales > Nitrobacteraceae > Bradyrhizobium > Bradyrhizobium sp. USDA 241. The sequence continues at coordinate 1,209,895 of NZ_JBMGPZ010000004.1, forward strand.
TTACCCTGGGGTCGCTCTGCGTGATCGACACTCGGCCACGCGCGCTGGACGAAACGCAGAAGCAGATCCTTGCCAATCTCGCCGCTCTCGCCTCGGACGAGATTAAGTTGCGCGCCACGGACCGCCAACTGCGCTGGGCAATCGAACGCGGGAATTCAAAACCTGGCGCGGCGGCAGCGTCGCCCCTGCCTGGCACCAAGCGTGTAGTGGAGCATCAATAAAGCGCGATGGGGATCGGGTGATCGACGTCGCGCTTGGATCATCGTTTGAGAATGATTTTGAGCGTCGGCTCTGATTCGATCAGAACCGACAACGCTCCGGGCCGCAGTGAGACGCGTCGTCGCTCACACAGGGCCAATCAGATCTGGCGTTCGACCATCTTGAGCTTGAGCTCGGCGATGGCTTCCGCCGGGTTCAGTCCCTTCGGGCACGCCTTGGCGCAGTTCATGATGGTGTGGCAGCGGTAGAGGCGGAACGGGTCCTCGAGATTGTCGAGCCGCTCGCCGGTTGCCTCGTCGCGGGAATCGGAGACCCAGCGGTTGGCCTGGAGCAGCGCGGCAGGTCCGAGATAGCGCTCGCTGTTCCACCAATAGCTCGGGCACGAGGTCGAGCAGCAGGCGCACAGGATGCATTCGTAGAGGCCGTCGAGCTTCTCGCGGTCCTCGTGGCTCTGGCGCCATTCCTTCTGCGGCGTCGGCGAGGTCGTCTTCAGCCAGGGCTCGATCGACGCATACTGGGCGTAGAAGTTGGTGAGGTCGGGGACGAGGTCCTTCACCACCGGCTGGTGCGGCAGCGGGTTGATCTTCACCGCGCCGTCCTTGACGTCGTGCATCGAGCGGGTGCAGGCCAGCGTGTTCTGGCCGTCGATGTTCATGGCGCAGGAGCCGCAGACGCCTTCGCGGCAGGAGCGGCGGAAGGTCAGCGACGGGTCGATGTGGTTCTTGATCCAGATCAGGCCGTCCAGCACCATCGGACCGCAATCATTGGTGTCGACGTAATAGGTGTCGACGCTCGGATTCTTGCCGTCGTCCGGATTCCAGCGATAGACCTTGAACTCGCGGAGCTCGGTCGCGCCCGCAGGCTTCGGCCAGGTCTTGCCACCTGATATCTTGGAGTTCTTCGGAAGTGCGAATTCAACCATTGCTCTAACCTTTCGTCATTCCGGGCTGGTCGGACCAGGCCCGGAATCTCGAGATTCCGGGCCTGATGCTTCGCATCGCCCCGGAATGACGGCTACTGTTCGATCAATACACGCGCGCCTTCGGCGGGATGTACTGCACGTCGTTGGTCATGGTGTAGTCGTGAACCGGGCGGTACTCGATCCTGACCTTGCCGGCATCGTCCAGCCAGGCCAGCGTGTGCTTCATCCAGTTCTTGTCGTCGCGCTCGGAGAAGTCCTCGCGCGCATGGGCGCCGCGGCTCTCGGTGCGGTTGGCGGCCGAGTTCATCGTCACCACCGCCTGCGAGATCAGGTTGTCGAACTCCAGCGTCTCGACGAGGTCCGAATTCCACACCAGCGAGCGGTCGGACACGGCGATGTCGCTGATGCCGCTGTGAACCTTCTGGATCAGGTTCTGGCCTTCGCTCAAGACTTCGCCGGTGCGGAACACCGCGCAATTGTTCTGCATCACGTGCTGCATGCCCTCGCGAAGCTTCGCGGTGGGTGTGCCGCCTGAGGCGTAACGGAAATGGTCGAGGCGGCCGAGCGCCATCTCGGCCGAGTTCGCCGGCAGCTCGGGCTGCTTGCCGTTGGGCGTGAGCTTCTCGGCGAGGCGGAGCGCAGCGGCGCGGCCGAACACGACGAGGTCGATCAGCGAGTTGGAGCCGAGGCGGTTGGCGCCGTGCACGGAGACGCAGGCGGCTTCGCCGATCGCCATCAGGCCGGGGATCACCGCGTTGTCGTCGCCGTCCTTCTTGGTCAGGACTTCGCCGTGATAGTTCGTGGGAATGCCGCCCATGTTGTAGTGCACCGTCGGCACGATCGGGATCGGCTCGCGCGTCACGTCGACATTGGCGAAGATCTTTGCGGATTCCGAGATGCCCGGCAGGCGCTCGGCCAGCACGGCGGGATCGAGATGGTCGAGATGCAGGAAGATGTGGTCCTTCTTCTTGCCCACGCCGCGTCCCTCGCGGATCTCGATCGTCATCGCGCGCGAGACCACGTCGCGCGAGGCGAGGTCCTTCGCCGACGGCGCATAGCGCTCCATGAAGCGCTCGCCCTCGGAGTTGACGAGATAGCCGCCTTCGCCGCGCGCGCCTTCGGTGACGAGGCAGCCCGAGCCGTAGATGCCGGTCGGGTGGAACTGCACGAACTCCATGTCCTGCAGCGGCAGGCCGGCGCGCAGCACCATGCCGCCGCCGTCGCCGGTGCAGGTGTGCGCCGAGGTGCAGGAGGCGTAGGCGCGGCCATAGCCGCCCGTCGCGAGGATCACGGTCTGGGCGCGGAAGCGGTGCAGCGTGCCGTCGTCGAGCTTGATCGCGATGACGCCGCGGCAGGTGCCCTGGTCGTCCATGATCAGGTCGATGGCGAAGAATTCGATGAAGAACTCGGCCGCGTGGCGCAGCGACTGGCCGTACATGGTGTGCAGCATCGCGTGGCCGGTGCGGTCGGCGGCGGCGCAGGTGCGCTGCGCCTGGCCTTTGCCGTAGTCCAGGGTCATGCCGCCGAACGGGCGCTGGTAGATCTTGCCGTCCTCGGTGCGCGAGAACGGCACGCCCCAATGCTCGAGCTCGTAGACCGCTTCGGGCGCGTTGCGCACCATGTATTCGATCGCGTCCTGGTCCCCCAGCCAGTCCGACCCCTTCACGGTGTCGTACATGTGCCAGCGCCAGTCGTCCTTGTGCATGTTGCCGAGCGAGGCGGAGATGCCGCCCTGCGCCGCGACCGTGTGCGAGCGGGTCGGAAACACCTTCGTGATGCAGGCGGTGCGAAGTCCGGCCTCGCTGCAGCCGACCACCGCGCGCAAGCCGGCGCCGCCGGCGCCGACCACGACGACGTCGTAGGTGTGGTCTTCGATCGGATAGGCTTTGCCGTTGGTGGCGGGAGCGCCGTTGCCCGTGCCATTCGTTGTGGCGGCCATGGGTTACACTCCGGAAGAAAGTTTCAGGATCGCATAGGTCGAGGCGAGTGCGACGGCGATCGAGAAGAAGTTGTTGAGCATGATCGCGGTGAGCTTCAGCTTCTCGTTATGGACGTAGTCCTCGATCACCACCTGCATCCCGATCTTCATGTGCCAGGCGCTGGCGAAGATGAAGAGCAGCAGGATCACCGCGATCGGCAGCGAGCCGAGGATCTGCGCCGCGCCGGCCTGGTTGCGGCCGAGCAGCATCATCACGATGACCACGACCGGAATCATCAGCAGCGTCATGGCGACGCCGGTGATGCGCTGGCGCCAGAAGTCGGTGGTGCCGGAATGCGCAGCGCCGAGATTGCGGACGCGGCCGAGCGGGGTGCGCATGGACGGCGGCTTCGGAGAGCCGTGCGACTCGGTGTAGCTCATCGTCCGCCTCCGATTGCATAGGCGATGATCCAGATCAGCACCGTCAGCACGATGCCACCGATCAGCGCGCCCCAGGTCAGGGCTTCGCGCTCGTTGGCCTTGAAGCCGTAGCCGAGGTCCCACACGAAATGCCGGATGCCGCTCAGCATATGGTGCATCAGCGCCCAGGTGTAGCCAAACACGATCAGGCGGCCGATGATGCTGCCGGTGAAGGCCTGGACGTGGGCGTAGGCGGCCGGGCCGGAGGCTGCCGCGATCAGCCACCAGGCGAGCAGCAGCGTTCCGACGTAAAGAGCGATGCCGGTGGCACGGTGAACGATGGACAGCGCCATCGTCAGGGTCCAGCGATAGGTTTGGATGTGCGGCGAAAGCGGTCGTTCGATCCGTGCGGTCATGGGCGGCTTTTGATGTTTGTTGCGGCCCAGCATGGGGCGCGCGGGGATCTTGAAAGGTCGGCTCTATTTACGGAGTCGATTTGGCCGGCGCAATCACCAAATCGCCATAAATCGAACTTGGGTTCAGCTCTATGGTCTTGATGAACCAAGGCCAATCCGGCTCTTGGTATACCAGGCCGGCGGTCCACCAACCAAGATAGGAATATAAATTCATATTTTGGGCCGGCAAGGCAGGCGCGTTGAAATCGCTATTGGAACGCCTCTAATCCACCCAATTGCCATCGGCGGTTCGTGACGGCCAGCGCATCGGCGCAGCTAGCCGCTCATTCCTCGCGACGGAACCTTGGACGCAGCTCAACGGTGCCATGGCGCGCTGCCAGCCGATATGCGCGGCCCGCATTCCACCCCAGCCGGGCTGTCCCGGCGTGTCGACCAGATCAGGCAGATCGCCTACAGCTTTGCCCGCAGCCAGATCCGAGCCGATGCTTCGGAGCAGCTGCGCCAGTCGACGGGGCAGTTCGGGGTGATTGCGGGTCTCGATATCAAGGAAATCGTCGAGCTCGCGCTGCTGCTGATCGCAACCGGCGCGCTCTCGGGATTTCTGGCCGGCGTGTTCGGGATCAGCGGCGGCGCGATCCTCGTGCCGGTGTTCTATGAGTGCTTCCGCATCGCCGGCGTGCCGCTCGAGGTGCGGATGCCGCTGTGTGTCGGCACCTCGCTCGCCGTGATCATCCCGACCTCGATCCGCTCGTTCCAGGCGCATTACAAGCGCGGGGCGGTCGACATGACGATCCTGCGCGCCTGGTGGCTGCCGATCGTGATCGGCGTCCTCGCCGGCAGCGTGATCGCGCGCTACGCGCCGGAGCGGCTGTTCAAGATCGTGTTCGTGGCCGTCGCCTGGTCAGCCGCGGTCCGGCTGATCTTCGCGCGCGAGACCTGGAAGCTCGGCGACGATATGCCGAAGGGCCCATTGATGCGCGTCTACGGCTTCTGCGTCGGCATCTTGTCGACCTTGATGGGCATCGGAGGCGGCCTGTTCTCGAACCTGCTGATGACCTTCTATAGCCGTCCGATCCATCAGCCGTCGCGACCTCGTCGGCGCTCGCGGTGCTGATCTCGATTCCCGGCGCGCTCGGCTACATCTATGCCGGCTGGCCGGCGGCGGCGAAATATCCGGCCGTCGCGGCCCTGCAGGCTCCCTTCGCGCTCGGCTACGTCTCGCTGATCGGTGCCGTGCTGGTGATGCCGATGAGTCTTGTGACAGCACCGCTCGGCGTGAGAGCCGCGCATGCGATGTCGAAGCGGACGCTGGAGGCCGCGTTCGGGTGCTATTTGTTTATCGTCGGCAGCCGGTTCGTGCTGAGTCTGGTGGGCGGGCTGTAGCCGGCTTAGGCCTAACCCCACATCGAACACTCCGCTGTCATCGCCCGACTTGATCGGGCGATCCAGTATTCCAGAGACAGCATTGATTGGGCCGAGAGGCCGCGGCGTACTGGATGCCCCGGTCCCGGCTCCGCCAAGGCTACGCCGAGGCCCACGGAGTTGCTCGGCGCGCCGAAGCGTCAGCGAAGGCGGCAAGCCGGGGCATGACAGCGCGCTATGTGGATGCTCTCCGCTGCAACGACTGCGACGAGCGCCTCACTTCTTCGCGTAGATGTCCTTGTACGTATCGCGCAGCACGTTCTTCTGCACTTTGCCCATGGTGTTGCGCGGGAGCTCGTCGACGACGAAGACGCGCTTGGGCATCTTGAACTTGGCGAGCCGGCCGTCGAGCGCCTTGAGCACCGAGGCTTCGCTGACATCGGCGCCCTTGTTGCAGACCAGCACCGCCGTGACACCCTCGCCGAAATCGGCATGCGGTACCCCGATCACGGCGGACTCGACCACACCAGGCATGGCGTCGATCTCGCTCTCGATCTCCTTCGGGTACACATTGAAGCCGCCGGAGATCACGAGATCCTTGCCGCGGCCGAGGATGTGGACGTAGCCCTTGGCGTCGATCTTGCCGAGATCGCCGGTGATGAAGAATCCGTCCGGCCGGAATTCGGCCTTGGTCTTCTCCGGCATGCGCCAATAGCCTTTGAAGACGTTCGGGCCCTTCACCTCGATCATGCCGATCTCCTCGCGCGGCAATTCCTTGCCGGTCTCGGGATCGGTGACGCGCACCGAAACGCCGGGAAGGGGAAAACCGACCGCGCCGGGCACACGCTCGCCGTCATAGGGGTTCGACGTGTTCATGTTGGTTTCGGTCATGCCGTAGCGCTCGAGGACCGCATGTCCCGTGCGCGCCGACCATTCGCGGTGGGTGTCGGCGAGCAGCGGTGCCGAGCCCGAGATGAACAGCCGCATGTGCTTTGTGGTGTCGCGCGAGAGCGCGGGATTTTGCAGGAGCCGCGTGTAGAAGGTCGGCACGCCCATCAGCACCGTCGCGCGCGCCATCAGCTTGATGATCAGATCCGGATCGAGCTTCGGCAGGAAGATCATCGAGGCGCGTGCGAACAGCGTCACGTTGGTCGCCACGAACAGGCCGTGCGTATGGTAGATCGGCAGCGCGTGGATCAGCACGTCCTTGTCGGTGAAGCGCCAATAGTCGACGAGGCTCAGCGAGTTCGACGCGAGATTGTCGTGCGTGAGCATCGCGCCCTTGGAGCGGCCGGTGGTGCCCGAGGTGTAGAGAATCGCGGCGAGATCGTCGTTTTCGCGCGGCACCGTGGTGAACTCGCTGCTCGCCTTGTCGGCGGCGTCCGTCAGCGAGCCCTTGCCGTCGGGCCCGAGCGTCTTGACCTTGGCCTTCACCTTGGCGGCAATGGGGGCAAGCCCTTCTGCCTTGGCGGGATCGCAGACCACGAGCGACGGCTCGGCATCGCCGATGAAGTAGTCGAGCTCGTTCAGCGTATAGGCGGTGTTCAGCGGCAGATAGACCGCGCCGGCCCGCACCGTGCCGAGATACAGCACGATATTGGCGACCGACTTTTCCACCTGCACCGCGACGCGGTCGCCCGGCTTCACGCCGCGGGCGACCAGCACGTTCGCCATCTGCCCCGCGCGCGCGATCAGATCGCCATAGCTGATATGGGCGCCGTCATGCGTCTCGATCGCGAGCCGCTTGGGATCGTCCAGGCCATCGAACAGGCGGGAAAACAGGTTGGCGTCGGCAGCTTGGTTCATGCAACATTCCTCGCCGGCAGAGGCCGGTTAAAACCGAGGGCTGGATTAGCAAAAACCGCCCCGCAGAAGCAACGGAGACAGTTTGCATGTCAAAAAACGGGAAACGCGTGGCCTGGGTCACGGGCGGCGGCAGCGGGATCGGGGAAGCCGGCGCCGAGGCGTTGGCGGCCGACGGCTGGACGGTGGTGGTCTCGGGCCGCCGCAAGGATGCCCTGGATACCGTGGTTGCCAGGATCATCGGGGCGGGCGGAGCGGCCGAGGCCATTGCGCTCGACGTCTCCAATGCAGCCGAGGCCCAGAAGGCGGCCGATCAGATCGTCGCAAAGCACGGCCGCATCGATCTGCTGGTCAACAATGCCGGCATCAATCTCCCCAAGCGCAGCTGGAAGGACATGGAACTGGAAGGGTGGGACAAGCTGGTCCAGGTCAATCTCAACGGCGTGCTCTATTGCATGCGCGCCGTGCTGCCGACGATGCGAAAGCAGCAGGACGGCGCGATCATCAACGTCTCGTCCTGGGCCGGCCGGCATGTCTCGAAGATGCCGGGTCCGGCCTACACCACGACCAAGCACGCGGTGCTGGCGCTGACCCATTCCTTTAACATGGACGAATGCGTCAACGGCCTGCGCGCCTGCTGTCTGATGCCGGGCGAGGTGGCGACCCCGATCCTGAAGCTGCGCCCGGTGGTGCCGAGCGAGGAGGAGCAGGCGAAGATGCTGCAATCCGAGGATCTCGGCCGCACCATCGCCTTCATCGCGTCGATGCCGCCGCGTGTCTGCATCAACGAGCTCCTGATCAGCCCGACGCATAATCGCGGCTTCATCCAGACGCCGAACAACAGGGATTGAAGCACGACCACCGCGCGGCAATCTCTCCTCGTCGTCCCGGGGCGCGACGCAGTCGCGAACCCGGGACCCATAACCACAGGGAGAAATCGTCGCGCGAGACTGGTAACTCCGAGTCTTCGCCAAACCACTTCCTGTGGTCATAGGTACGGATCTGCGCTGCGCTTGTCCGGGATGACAGCGGAGTGTGTGGCTTCGCTTTTCGCAATGACGACGAAGCCACCACACGGCCATTCCGCCCCATAGTTTCACGCATCACAAAGAATTTTTCTCCGAAACCACATCGCAAACCCTCCCGTAGCTCGGCCAACGACGGCGCTGCTGCTTCACGTCAAACTGTCGCAAGCGCCGTTGTTGCAAACTCAACGCCGGCCGTGCCGGTCACCATTCAATCGGGAGATCTCCATGTCGAAGCGCATTGCCTATCTCGCTGCTGCCGCCTTCAGCGCCCTCGCCATCACCGCGACCGTCGTCGCGCCGGCCAGCGCCGAGGAGAAGACCGTCATGGTCGGCGGCGCTGCGATGTTCCCGTCGAAGAACATCGTGCAGAACGCGGTCAACTCGAAGGACCACACCACGCTGGTGGCGGCCGTGAAGGCGGCGGGCCTGGTGCCGACGCTGGAAAGCAAGGGTCCGTTCACGGTGTTCGCGCCGACCAACGCCGCCTTCGGCAAGCTGCCGGCCGGCACCGTCGACAATCTGGTCAAGCCCGAGAACAAGGCGACACTGACCAAGATTCTCACCTATCATGTCGTGCCCGGCAAGCTCGCGGCCTCCGACCTCACCGACGGGAAGAAGATGAAGACCGCGGAGGGCGAGGAACTGACGGTGAAGAAGATGGACGGCAAGACCTGGATCGTCGATGCCAAGGGCGGCACCTCGATGGTGACGATCTCCAACGTCAACCAGTCGAACGGCGTGATCCATGTGGTCGACACCGTGCTGATGCCGGCGACGTAACACCGCGCGCCCCTGTTTCATCCCCCGAACAGGGTGCTTTGAGACGGCGAGCCGGGGGTGCCCGGCTCGCTTTTTTGTGACCGCGATAGGCTCGCGGCATCGATTCCATGCCGGACAGGGCGTAACGAAAGCGGAAACTTCGGCGTATAATTATCGTCAGACGATCTTCAGGACGGAACCAGCATGGCGAGTCTCACAGTCACCGACGAGCGGGTCGGGGCCACCCCGGCCAAAGTGATCCAGCCGGCCTGGGTGCGGATCATGCACTGGGTCAACGCGCTTGCCATGATCCTGATGATCCTGTCGGGCTGGCAGATCTATAACGCCTCGCCGCTGTTCGGCTTCAGCTTCCCGCGCGAATATACGCTCGGCGGCTGGCTCGGCGGCGGCCTGCTCTGGCACTTTGCGGCGATGTGGCTGCTGATGATCAACGGCCTCGCCTATCTCGTCACCGGCTTCGTCACCGGCCGCTTCCGCAGAAAGCTGCTGCCGATCACGGCGTCCGGCGTGCTGCACGACGTCAGGGCGGCGCTGACCTTCAAGCTCGGCCATGACGATCTCACCGTCTACAACTATGTTCAGCGCCTGCTCTATGCCGGCATCATCGTGGTCGGCGTGCTGATCGTGTTGTCGGGACTTGCGATATGGAAGCCGGTACAGCTCTATTACCTCGTGATGCTGTTCGGCGATTATCCGGCCGCGCGCTACGTGCACTTCTTCTGCATGGCCGCGATCTGCGCATTCCTCGTCATCCATGTCCTGCTCGCGCTGCTGGTGCCGAAGAGCCTGCGCGCCATGATCATCGGCCGTTGATTAGGAGTATTGTCATGGCCAAGCGTCCGTTTCTGATCCCCGGCGTCGACAAGCGGCTCCTGATCAAGGACTCCCTCAAGACGATGCCCGATGTCACCCGCCGCCGCTTCATCGCAGGCGGTGCCAGTCTCGGGGCGCTGACGCTGCTCACCGGCTGCGACGTCGTCGACTCGTCCTCGGCCGAAACCATGCTCGCCAAGGTCTCGAAGTTCAACGACGCCGTGCAGGCTTGGATGTTCAATCCGGACGCGCTGGCACCGACCTTTCCCGAGAGCGCGATCACGAAGCCGTTTCCGTTCAACGCCTATTACGATCTCGACGACGCGCCCGATATCGACGGCGCCGACTGGAAGCTCGAGGTGCGCGGTCTCGTCGACAACAAGAAGTCATGGACGCTGGACGAGCTCTACAAGCTGCCGCAGGTGACGCAGATCACCCGCCACATCTGCGTCGAGGGCTGGAGCGCGATCGGCAGCTGGACCGGCACGCCCATGCGCGACTTCCTCAAGCTGATCGGCGCCGACACGCGCGCCAAATATGTCTGGTTCCAGTGCGCCGACAAGGACGGCTACAACTCGCCGCTCGACATGCGCTCCGCGTTGCATCCGCAGACCCAGATGACGTTCAAATACGCGAGCGAGATCCTGCCGCGCGCCTACGGTTTCCCGATGAAGATCCGCGTGCCGACGAAGCTCGGCTTCAAGAACCCGAAATACGTGGTCTCCATGGAAGTCACCAACGACTACAAGGGCGGCTATTGGGAAGACCAGGGATATAATTCGTTTAGTGGAAGCTAGTACCCACTTTTCTTGGAACGTGAGTCGTGATTCAAGGTCGGGATGATACCCGAAGCAAGAGAAGTCCACCTTTCGAGGAAAGATCGCAAGGTGCTTGAGGCGTGCTGTCGCTCACCGGTGACGTTGCAGCGCGATTTGAAGCGGGCGCGGATAGTTCTGTTGGCGGCGGATGGGCGCAGCACCCGGTCGATCGCCAAGGAAGTTGGGGTCCAGCCGCGGATTGTCAGCCTTTGGCGGCATCGCTATGCCGACCATGGCCTTGAAGGGCTGCAAGACAAGCCGCGGCCTGGCAAGCAGCCGATCTATACGAAGACGACCGACAAGCGGATTCTGAAGCTGCTGGATAAGCCGCCACCGCAAGGGTTTGCGCGCTGGACCGGCCCCCTGCTGGCCGAGGCGCTGGGCGATGTCGATGTCCAATATGTCTGGCGGTTCCTGCGCAGCCACAAGATTGACCTGGTGGCTCGCAAGTCCTGGTGCGAGAGCAACGACCCGAACTTTACGGCCAAAGCCGCCGATGTTGTCGGCCTCTATGTCGCGCCGCCGGCGAAGGCCATTGTGCTGTGCGTGGACGAGAAGCCCTCGATCCAGGCTTTGGAGCGAGCGCAGGGTTATCTGAAGTTGCCCAATGGCCGCGCCTTGACCGGCCAAAGCCACGATTACAAGCGGCATGGCACCACAACATTGTTTGCGGCGCTCGAAGTCGCCACCGGAAAGATCATCGCGACCCATTCAAAACGCCGGCGCCGCGTCGAGTTTCTCGATTTCATGAACAGCGTCACCGCGGCTTTTCCGAACCGCAAGCTTCACGTCATCCTCGACAACCTCAACACCCATAAAAAGAACGAGGACTGGCTCAAGGCCCACCCCAACGTGCAATTTCATTTCACGCCGACAAGTGCGTCATGGCTCAATCAGGTCGAAGTATGGTTTTCCATCTTGCAGGGGCAGTCGCTCAGCGGCACCTCCTTCACGAGCCTCAAGCAGCTTCAGGAACACATCGATGCCTACGTCAACGCATACAACGACAGAGCCGAGCCCTTCGTCTGGACCAAGAAAAAGGTCCGTCAACGCCGTTTCAAAGGCCGCCGTATCACTCAGCTCTGATTCCGGGTACTAGGCTGGATCTTACCCTCCCCTGGAGGGGTCCGGGACGAGCGTAGCTCGCCCATGGGTCGGCACGTGATCGAGCGAAGCGAGATCGCATGACGGGGTGGGGTGATCTCTCCACTCGGGCACTGTTCGTCGCGGAGAGACCGTCACCCCACCCCGCTCGCGCTGCGCGCGATCGACCCTCCCCCTCCAGGGGAGGGTCAGCAAGAAATCGCGCCACCTTCGCAGCGGCCCACCCGCCCTTGCCGAAGCCGCATTGGGTGTCTACCTCTCGCGAGGTGCTTATTTCAGAGGATCTCCCATGCTGGATGCCGCCATCAAGGCGCTGTCGCAAATGATCTCGCCGCCAATGCGCTCGATCCTGTGGCGATCGGTCGGCTTGGCGCTGGTGCTGATCACCGTGCTGGCGATCGGCCTGCAGCGGCTCCTCAGCTGGTTTGCGACCAATGGCGAGGTCTGGCTGGAAGGCCTGCTCGGACCGGGCTGGCATTCATCGATCGAAGTCCTGTCCTGGATCGTCTCGATCGCGGCGGGCCTCGGCGTCGTGTTCGGCGGCATCTTCCTGATGCCCGCGATCACCTCGCTGGTGGCGAGCCTGTTCGTCGACGACGTCGCCGACATCGTCGAGCGTGAGCATTATCCGGCCGAGCGGCCCGGCGTGGCGCTGCCGTTCAGCCAGGCGATCCTCGAGGGCATCAAGACCGCGCTCTTGACGATTGTGATCTATCTCGTCGCCTTGCCGCTGGTGTTGTTCGCCGGCGCGGGTTTCCTGATCTTCTTCCTCGCCGCGGCCTGGCTGCTCGGCCGCGAATATTTCGAGCTCGCCGCGATGCGCTTCCGCCCGCCGGAGGAAGCCAAGGCGATGCGGCGTGACAACGCCGCCACGATCTTCACGGCCGGGCTCTTCATCGCCGCCTTCGTCTCGATTCCGATCGTCAACCTGGCGACGCCGATCTTCGCCATGGCCTTCATGGTCCACATGCACAAGCGCCTGTCAGGCCCGCGGCCCGAGCTGATCGAGCCGGTGCGGCAGGTGCGGTGATTGTGCTCTCCCGCTTGCGCTTGCGGGAGAGGTGAACACCCCCGTCGCGCGAGCGAACGAACCAACCACCACCCCATTCAGGCGGCCCGCACACCACACTTTCGCAGCAGCATCCTGGCGAAGCCGAACGGCGCCGGCGTGAAGGGACCCGTCGGCGCGCGCGTAACCAGCGCGACGATTGCGAGCGCGACTATCGCGAGCCAGAAGCAGAGCCAGAAGCCGTCGATATAGGCGAGCACATTGGCCTCGCGCTGCACGATGCCCGCCAGCGTGCCGACCGCGCGCGACTGCGCAGATCCTGTGCCATGGGCGGCGAAGTGATCGGCAAGCTGCTTCAATCTCTGCACGACATCGGCATCGCCGACCGCAAGGTTCTGGCCGAGATAGAAGGAATGGACCTGCTCGCGCACGCGCAGCCACGTGCCCATCAGCGCCACGCCGATCTCGGCGCCGCCGAGCCGCATAATCTGGATATAGGCGGCAAAGGAGGTGGCGCGGCTGGGATCGGAGTTGGAGAGCAGCGTGATGATCAGCGGCAGCAAGGTCAGCGACTGCCCGATCGCCTGGAGCAGCACGATGCCGGCGAAGTCCTCGCGCGCCCAGGCGTGGGTGAGTTGCGTGCCCCAGAGATTGGCCGCGGCGAAGCAGGCAAAGCCCACGACGATCACCGTCCGCGTATCGAAATGCCGCAGCAGCCAGATCGAGACCGGCACCAGCACGAACATCGGCAACGCGCCATAGGTGAGCAGCAACAGGCCGCTCTGCTCGGGCCTGAGCAGCGCGATGGTGGCAAGGAAGTTCGGCACCAGCGACGCATTGGACAGGCTGGTCAGCGTGTAGAGCAGGATCAGGACCAGTCCCAGGCCGATGTTGCGCGAGAACAGCACGTTGACATGTGCCCAGGGCTTCCGCACCAGGGACTCGTTGACGAGGAAGGCCAGAAACAGCACCGCGCCCGCTGCGAGCAGTGCCATCACCGTGCCGGAACCGAGCCAGTCCAGCCGGTTGCCCTGGTCAAGCCCCGCATAGATCATCGACACCGAGGCGCCGAGCAGCAGCATGCCGCCCCAATCGGCCTCGCGCAGCAGCGCGCGGTTCACCGGCTCGTTCGGCGTGCCCAGATAGACCATCAGGCCCATCAAGGGCGCGATCACGACGCCCTGCCAGTACAGCCATTGCCAGCCGAGATGGTCGACATAGAAGCCGACCAGCGAGGTCGAGGTGTCCAACGCGAAGCCGACGCGGATCGCATAGATCGAGATCGCCGGCAGCCACCAGCGGATCGGCAGATTGCGGAACACGATCATCAGCGTCGCCGGCACGAAGGTGCCGAGCAGGAGACCATGCACGACGCTGAGCGCGAGCAATGTCGGATAGTCGTGCACGAACGGAATGATGAACGAGACGGCGGCATAGACGAGGCTGGGGATGCCGAGCACGCGGCGCAGGCCGAACACCGTGGCAAGCCAGGCCACCGCGGGCGCGATGAAGATCTGCGAGCCGATGCCGGCGGTCGAGAGCCAGGCGCCCTCGTCGAAGCCGAGCGAGAACGCGCCGCGCAGGTCCGGCAGGCCGACCGTGGTCAGCCGGCTGTCGAAATTGGCAAGGAACGAGCCGAGCAGCACCGCCGCGACGGCGAACAGCGGCTGCGGCGCGACGCCACCGCGCGAGAGCGGCTCGCGGCTGGCATCGTCATTTTCGGCCATTCGCGGCCTTCGTATCGATGCTGGTGACCACCGACATGCCCGGCACCAGCCGCGCCAGCAGCGGCTGGCCGTCATCGAACTGAATGCGCACGGGAATGCGCTGCACCACCTTCGTGAAATTGCCTGTTGCGTTGTCGGGCGGCAGCAGCGCCACCTGTGCACCCGTCGCCGGCGCAATGCGCTCGACCCGGCCGCGCAGCTTCTCGCGCGGGAAACTGTCGACGGTGATCTCGACCGGCTGGCCCGGTGCTACGTGCGTGAGCTGGGTCTCCTTGTAGTTCGCGATCACATAGACCTTGGGCAGCGGCACCACGTTGATGAGGTTGGTGCCGATATTGACGTAGTCGCCGGGCTGCACCTGGCGCTCGCCGACAACGCCGTCGAACGGCGCGGTGATCTTCGTGTAACCAAGCTTGAGCTTCGTACCCGCCAGCGTCGCCTTGGCCGCCTCGACATCGGCAGCGCGCTGCTTCCTGGTACCTTGCAGGACCTCGAGCTGGTGCTGCTGGGCCGCGATCACGGCGCGGCTCGCGCGCACGTCGGCCTGTGCCGCGACCGCCTGCTCGAGGCGCTGGCGCGTGCCGGACTCGGTCTGCGACAGCGATTGCTGGCGCTCCTGCTCCTGCCGGGCCTCGACCTCCATGGCCTCCGCAGACAGCCGCGCGGCCTGCGCCTGCGCGATCGTCGCATATTGCAGCTCGATCTGGTTGGCGAGATTGTCGAGCGCGGCTTGCGCCGCGGCGACCGCAGCTTCGGCCTGCGCGACTTGCGCCTCGTAATCGGCGGGATCGATCTGGATCAGGAGGTCGCCGGCCTTGACGCGCTGGAAATCGGTGACCCCCACGCTCAGCACTTCGCCCGAGACGCGGCTCGACAGCCGCGTCAACTCGGCGCGCACATAGGCGTCGTTGGTGGTCTGGATCACCGTATTGCCGACCCATTCGTCGAAGCGCAGCGTCGCCAGCGCGACGAAGGCGAGCGCGACGATGACCGCAAACAGCGGGATCGCGAGCCGGCTCCAGAGCGGCGTGGCCGGCCGCTGCGTCGGCTTCGGCGGTAGGGCCGGTGATGCGGGTGGTGCGTTCTGTTCCTGTTGACTCACGAGATCACCTCAACCCGGCGCCACTAAAACACAAATCCCGCCTTGTCATTCCGGGGCGATGCGTAGCATCGAACCCGGAATCTCGAGATTCCGGACCCGGTCCTTCGGACAGCCCCGGAATGACGATCATTGAATCACACCGTCTTCTCCGGCCACCGGCAGAGATCGTTGATCAGGCACACCTCGCAGCGCGGCTTGCGCGCGAGGCAAGTATAGCGACCGTGCAGGATCAACCAATGATGGGCATGCAGCATGAACTCTGCCGGGATGACCTTTTCGAGACCGAGCTCGACCTCGAGCGGCGTCTTGCCCGGCGCAAGTCCAGTGCGGTTGCCGACGCGGAAGACATGCGTGTCGACCGCCATGGTGTGCTCGCCGAAGGCCATGTTGAGCACGACGTTCGCGGTCTTGCGTCCGGCGCCGGGCAGCGATTCGATCCCGGCACGCGTGCGCGGCACTTGGCCGCCGAATTCGCTGAGCAGCTTCGCCGACAGCGCGATCACGTTCTTCGCCTTGGTGCGGTAGAGGCCGATGGTCTTGATGTACTCGCGCAGGCGCTCCTCGCCGAGCTCGAGCATCTTCTGCGGGGTGTCGGCGACCTCGAACAAGGCGCGCGTCGCCTTGTTGACGCCGGCGTCGGTCGCTTGCGCCGATAGCACCACCGCGACCAGCAGCGTGAACGGATTGACGTGCTCGAGCTCGCCCTTCGGCTCCGGATTGGCCTTGCGGAAACGGCTGAAGACCTCGTGGACCTCAGCCGGCGTCCAGGGCTTTATGGCTTTGAGCGATTTCTTCGCGGGCGCCTTCGGTTTGGTCGCGACCGGTTTTGCCTTTTTCTTCGGCACCGCCGCTTTACGCGGGGCCGGCTTGCGGGTGATTTTCGCCATGATCGGGATATACTGATGGACGATGAGCACAGGCAACGAAATTGAGTGCGCGCGATCTGAAAGCGAGGACGAGCCTCAGATCTTCTCCGCGCTGCTGACGCCGCACCGCTCGCTGAACCGCACCGGCTTTCTCGCCGTGATGCTGTTCCTGAGCGTCGTCAGCTTCGTCACCGGCCTCGCTTTCCTGATGATGGGCGCCTGGCCGGTGTTCGGCTTTTTCGGCCTCGACGTGCTGGTGATCTGGTGGGCCTTCAAGGTCAATTTCCGCGCGGCGCGGGCCAGCGAGGAGATCGTGGTGACGCCGTCGGAACTGCGCGTGCGGCGCGTCAGCCATCGTGGCCAGGTTGCCGAATGGACCTTCAATCCGCTCTGGGTCCGGCTCGACCAGGAGATCGACGAGGAATACGGCATCGAGCACCTCTATCTGATCTCGCGCGGCCGCCGGCTGCTCATCGCCGGTTTTCTCGGACCAGTAGAAAAGGCAAACTTTTACAATGCCTTAGTCGGGGCCCTCAACGCTGCAAGACGTGGACCGACGTATAATCCGGTGACCTGAGCACAGTCGGAAATCGGGTGGTTTCGAGCCACCCCTTCTCCTACATTCCGGTCATGATGACCCTCGCGATACATGACCAGCGCCTGACCAAGCCGGGCACCCAGAACGCCGCGTTGCGCGACTATGATTCGGTGCGCCGGGCGATCGCCTTCATCTCGGCGAACTGGCGCGCGCAGCCGACCATCGAGGCGATGGCGGATGCCGCTGGCGTCACGCCGGACGAGCTGCACCATCTGTTCCGCCGCTGGGCCTCGATCACACCGAAGGCCTTCATGCAGGCGCTCACCCTCGACCACGCCAAGAACCTGCTCAGGGATTCCGCCAGCATCCTTGATGCGGCGCTCGACTCCGGCCTGTCGGGCCCGGGCCGGCTGCACGATCTCTTCGTCACCCACGAAGCGATGTCGCCGGGCGAATGGAAGAACGGCGGTGCCGGCCTCACCTTGCGCTACGGCTTCCATCCCTCGCCGTTCGGCACCGCGATCGTGATCGCCACCGATCGCGGCCTGACCGGCCTCGCCTTCGCCGATCACGGCGAGGAGAAGGTGGCGCTCGCCGACATGACGCGGCGCTGGCCGAAGGCCACCTATGTGGAAGATCACGAAGGCACCGCGCCGTTCGCAGCGCGCATCTTCGACCCGAAGCTGTGGCGGCCGGATCAGCCACTGCGCGTGATCCTGATCGGCACCGATTTCGAGGTGCGGGTGTGGGAGACGCTGCTGAAGATTCCGATGGGACGCGCGGTGTCCTATTCCGACATCGCCTGCAACATCAACAGCCCGAAGGCCTCGCGCGCCGTCGGCGCTGCCGTCGGCAAGAACCCGGTCTCCTTCGTCGTGCCCTGCCACCGCGCGCTCGGCAAGAGCGGCACGCTCACTGGCTATCATTGGGGCATCACCCGCAAGCAGGCGATGCTGGGCTGGGAAGCGGGGCAGCTGGGGGTGCAGTGACCGAGATGCCGTAGGGTGGGCAAAGCGAAGCGTGCCCACCATTCTCATTGATTGCGGATGAATGGTGGGCACGGCGCTATGCGCCTTTGCCCACCCTACGAGACCTTCGTCAACCCGCCAGGTCCAGCTTCGAGGCCACGGTCGAATCCGCATTGAGCCGGTAGATGATCGGCACGCCGGTGGCGAGTTCGCGCTTCAAAATGCCCTCGGGCGAGAGCTTCTCCAGCACCATGATCAGCGCGCGCAGCGAATTGCCGTGGGCGGCAACCAGGGTGCGCTTGCCGTTGAGCACGCCGGGCAGGATCTCCTGCACGTAATAGGGCAGCGCGCGCGCGAGCGTGTCCTTCAGGCTTTCGCCGCCGGGCGGCGGCACGTCGTAGGAGCGGCGCCAGATCAGCACCTGCTCCTCGCCCCATTTCTTGCGCGCATCGTCCTTGTTGAGACCGGAGAGATCGCCGTAATCGCGCTCGTTCAACGCGAGATTCTTCGAGGTCGGCAGACCGGTCTGGCCGAGCTCGGCGAGGATGAGATCCAGCGTGTGCTGCGCGCGCGTCAGGACCGAGGTGAAGGCGACGTCGAACACGAGACCCTGTGCCTTCAGCTTGCGGCCGGCTTCCTTGGCTTCGTTCACACCGAGCTCGGTGAGATCGGGGTCCTTCCAGCCCGTGAACAGGTTCTTCAGATTCCATTCGCTCTGGCCGTGGCGCACGAGCACGAGAAGACGTTCGCTCATTGACTGCTTTCCGTTAGGTTCGCTCAGATGTCGGAGAGGCCGAGCACGTCGGCCATCGAGTAGTGCCCCGGCTGCTTGCCGTGCGCCCACAGCGCCGCCTTCAGCGCGCCATGGGCGAACAGCATGCGGTCCTCGGCCTGATGCGACAGCGTCAGGCGCTCGAACGGGCCGAGGAAGCTGACGCTGTGATCGCCGGCCACGGTGCCGCCGCGCAAGGAGGCGAAACCGATATTTCCCGGCCGGCGCGCGCCGGTGATGCCGTCGCGCCCGCGCTCGGAATGTTCATCGAGGGTGACGCCGCGGCCGCTGGCTGCGGCCTGGCCCAGCATCAGCGCCGTGCCCGAGGGCGCGTCGACCTTCATGCGATGATGGGTTTCGACGATCTCGATGTCGAAGCTCTGGTCGAGCGCCTTGGCGACGCGCCTGACCACGGCGGCGAGCAGATTGACGCCGAGGCTCATATTGCCCGATTGCACCACGACGGCGCGATTGGTGACGCTCTTGATCACGGCGTTGTCGGAGCCGGACAGTCCGGTCGTGCCGATGACGTGGACGATGCCGCGCTCGGCGGCGATCGCGACATTGGCGATGGTCGCCGCCGGAACGGTGAAGTCGAGGATGCCGTCGGCATCCTTGGACATTGCCCAGAGATCGGCGGACAGCTTGATGCCGCTGGCCGGCAGGCCTGCGAGCACGCCGGCATCCTTGCCGAGCAGCTCCGAACCCGGTGCCTCCAGCGCGCCCGCCAGCACCGCGCCCTTGCTCTCGGCAATCGCCCGCACCAGCGCACGGCCCATCCGGCCGCCGGCTCCTGCAACAATCAAGCGCATGTCGGACATGGTGTGATCCTCTCCGGCGCCGTTTTAGCGGGGGGATGCAGTTCCGGCAACCGAGGGCCCGAGAGCGCGACGCGCGATTGCGTGACGGGGTGGGGGACGGTCTCTCGACAGCGAACAGCGCCCGAAAAGGGGAGATCACCCCACCCCGCTCGCGCTTTGCGCGATCGACCCTCCCCCTCCAGGGGAGGGTTAAGAGCCTCAGCCGTCCTGCGGCTGCGGGCCGTCATAGCCTTCGATGATGATGAGGTCGGCAACCGAGTGCGGCTGGCGCACCTTGATGTTGGCCTGGTATTCCGGCGAATTGTAACAGGCGAGCGCAGTCTCGTAGTCCGGGAATTCAATGACGACGTTGCGGGTGCGGCTGGCGCCTTCGACGGTGGTGAACTTGCCGGCGCGGACGACGAAGCGGCCGCCCCATTTCTTGAAGATCGGACCGTTGGCGACGGCGTAGGGCTTGTAGCCCTCGTCACTGCTTACATCGACACGCCCGATCCAGTAGCCCTTTGCCATCGTTCTCTCCCTTGTTGATTAGCTGAGCGCTTGCACGATCTCGGCCTGGATTGCATCGGCCGCGGCCTTGGGATCGGACGCCTCGAGGATCGGCCGTCCGACGACGAGATAGTCGGCGCCCGCCGCGATCGCACGACCCGGCGTCATGACGCGCTTCTGGTCGCCGGTCGGTGCGCCCGCCGGACGGATGCCGGGCGTGACGAGGCTCATCTGATGGCCGACGATCTTGCGCAAGGCACCCACCTCTTCCGGCGAGCAGACGAGTCCATCGATGCCGAGCACCTGTGCCTGCTGTGCGCGCGCTTCGACCAGCTCGGAGACGCCGAGCCGATAGCCGGCCGCGTGCAGGTCGTCGTCATTGTACGAGGTCAGCACCGTGACCGCGAGAATCTTCAAGCTCGATCCGCCACGCCCGTCGACCGCCGCCTTCATGGTCTGCGGATAGGCGTGGACGGTGAGGAAGGTCGCCCCCAGCCTGGCGACACTCTCGACACCGCGCATCACGGTGTTGCCGATGTCGTGCATCTTGAGATCGGCAAACACTTTCTTGCCCTCGCCGGCGAGCTTGCCGATCAGCGGCAGGCCGCCGGCATAGGCGAGCTGATAGCCGATCTTGTAGAACGTGACGCTGTCGCCGAGCCTTGCGACCATCGCCTCCGCAGCCTCCGGGCTCGACACATCGAGCGGAACGATCAGGCGGTCCTTGGGGGCGATCTCGGCTGGCGTCATGTCACCTCACATCATGCGTTGGGAAACGTCGATCAACTGCGCTACCAGCTCCTTCAACGCGGCGATATCGCCCTCATTCTTCAGCCTGTCCATATCGTCATAGGCCTGGTCGGCAAAGGCGAGCGTGAGCTGGCTGGCAATCACATTGGCGTGGCACGAGGAGAGGATCAGCCGCAAGGCCTGGAGCGCGCGGGCCGCGCCAAGGCGGCTCTGCGAGGCGCCGGCGAGCGCGAAGACGCGGTTGCGGAACACCTCGCCGCGCGCTTCGTGCAGCTCGTGCACGCGGCTGACCCAGTCGATCGCGTTCTTGAGCAGCGGCGGCACCGAGGCGTTGTATTCGGGCGAGACGATGAGGACGCCGTGATGGGCGCCGATCATGCGCTTGAGATTGATGGCGTGCTTGGGCACGCCGGATTTGGCCTGGAGATCGCCGTCGTAGATCGGCAGCGGAAAATCGGCCAGCGAGATGCGGGTAACGTCGACGCCGGCCCGGGCGAATTCATACGCAGCGACCGCTGCCAGCTTCGCGTTGTGCGAGCCGGTGCGCAGTGAGCCGGGAATGATCAGGATTTTGGGCGCGGACATCCAATCCCATGCGTTCGGCGAAACGAGCCCGCCGCGCAAAACGAGGAGCCGGCGGAATTAGTCCTTGCGATACACCCAGACGCGGGCCGGCGGAAGGTTCATCCAGATCCGTTCCGAAGCCTCTGTGGACACGCCGTGCAGCGATTTCGGGATCGGCGGCACCACCGCATAGGTGAACTGGATGAAGGGCGCGCCGGGCGCGAGCGCGGTGAAGGCGTCGCGGATGAGCCGCAGCCGCGTCAGCATCGGTTTTGTGACGAGCGGCAGGCCCGAGACGACCGCGCTAGCCGGCGCGCTCAAGACATTCCAGAGCGTGTCGCGGAGGCGATAGGCATCGCCCTGCACCACCTTGGCTTGTGGATAGCGGTCGCGCAGCAGCGCGCAGAAGCCGGGATTGTATTCGACCAGGACGAGACGCTTCTGGTCGACACCGCGCTCGATCAGCGCGGAGGTGATGGCGCCGGTGCCGGGTCCGAGCTCGACCACCGGTGCGTCCGAATCGACATCGACGTAATGAGCCATGGTCCGCGCCAGCAGCTTGCCTGACGGCATGACCGCGCCCATGTGCAGTGGCTTTTCGATCCACGACCTCAGAAAGCGCACCTCGTCATCGAGTCGAGGCTTCTTCAACGCACGCGCGGACGATGGCAATGGCATGTTGGGACCGGACGGGACCGCGGGACCGCGGCGTGTCAGAAAATGGTCATAAAGACGTATAGGCCGAAGGCGGTACGGTCAAGACGAGTCAACTCGCCCGATTACCGAAGAAATCCTTGACCTTGGCGAAGAAACCCTCGGATTCCGGCTGGGTGTTGCCGGAGGAGAGCTTGTCGAACTCGGCCAGCAATTCCTGCTGCTTCTTGGTGAGATTCTGCGGGGTCTCGACCACGACCTGAACATACATGTCGCCCATCTGTCGCGAGCGCAGCACCGGCATACCCTTTGATGCAATGCGGAATCGGCGGCCCGACTGGGTTCCGGCGGGCACCTTCACCTTGGTCTTGGCCTTCTCGATCGTCGGCACTTCGAATTCGCCGCCGAGCGCGGCCGTCACCATCGAGATCGGCACGCGGCAATGCAGATCGGCGCCGTCGCGTTGGAAGAACTGGTGCTGGGCTAGGGAAAGGAAGATGTAGAGGTCGCCGGGCGGTCCGCCGCGGACTCCGGCCTCGCCCTCGCCGGCGAGCCTGATCCGCGTGCCGTCCTCGACGCCCGGCGGAATGTTGACCGACAGCGTGCGCTCGCGGGTGACCCGGCCCTGGCCTGCACAGGACGGGCAGGCGTCCTCGATCATCTGGCCGCGCCCCTGGCAACCGGGACAGGTCCGCTCCAGCGTGAAGAAGCCCTGCGACTGCCGCACGCGGCCGGCGCCGCCGCAGGTCGAGCAGGTCTTCGGCTTGGTGCCGGCCTTGGCACCGATGCCCGAGCAGGCCTCGCAGGTGACCGAGACCGGAATCTCGATCTGCGCGGTCTTGCCGCCGAAAGCTTCCTCGAGGGTGATTTCCATGTTGTAGCGCAGGTCGGCGCCGCGCTCGCGGCCGCCGCGGCCGCGCTGTCCGGCCATGCCGAACAGGTCTTCAAAAATGTCCGAGAAGGAGGAGGCGAAGCCCGCACCGAAGCCGGCACCGCCGCCAAAGCCGCCGCCCTGCTCGAAGGCGGCGTGGCCGTAACGGTCATAGGCGGCGCGCTTGTCCTTGTCCTTCAGGACCTCGTACGCCTCGTTGATTTCCTTGAACTTGACTTCGCTGGTCTCATCCCCGGGATTGCGGTCGGGGTGGAATTTCATCGCCAGCTTGCGGAACGACGATTTCAGCCTGGATTCGTCGGCATCACGTTCGACTTCGAGGGTCTCGTAATAGCAGCGCTTGGTGGACGTGGACATGCTGAGCTCGGTCTATCCAATCGCGATTCAAGTTGGGGCGAAACAACGTTGCCACGCACCGATATAAGCGCCCTTCGACCTTGCGGCAGAGGGCAGCATGGCAGCGCTGGGAATAACGGCTGGGAATTGATCGATCATAGTGGGCGCCTTGCCCGCCCGCCCCGACACGACGGCCTCCCCCGCGAAGGAGGAGGCCGGCACTGCGTGTGGGGTCCAAGCCGTCCGCATCATCACCCTCTCGGGGTTCAGGCGGACTTCTTGTTGTTCTTGTCGTCGTCGACTTCGGTGAACTCCGCATCGACGACGTCGTCCTTGGCCGCGTCCTTCTTGGCGTCGGCCTCGGCCTGCTGCTTGTACATGGCCTCGCCGAGCTTCATCGAAGCCTGCGCCAGCGTCTGCGTCTTGGCCTTGATCGCCTCGGCATCGTCGCCCTTCAGCGCTTCCTTGAGGTCGCTGACGGCATCCTCGATGGCGCGGCGCTCGCTCTCGGCGACCTTCGAACCGTGCTCGGCCAGGGCCTTCTCGGTCGAATGCACCAGGCCGTCGGCCTCGTTCTTGGCGGTCACGGCCTCGCGGCGCTTCTTGTCCGCCTCGGCATTGGCCTCGGCGTCCTTGACCATCTTCTCGATGTCGGCTTCCGACAGACCACCCGAGGCCTGGATGCGGATCTGCTGCTCCTTGCCCGTGGCCTTGTCCTTGGCCGAGACGTTGACGATGCCGTTCGCGTCGATGTCGAAGGTCACCTCGATCTGCGGCATGCCGCGCGGAGCCGGCGGGATGCCCATCAGGTCGAACTGACCGAGCATCTTGTTGTCAGCCGCCATTTCACGCTCGCCCTGGAAGACCCGGATGGTGACGGCATTCTGATTGTCTTCAGCCGTCGAGAACACCTGGCTCTTCTTGGTCGGGATCGTGGTGTTGCGGTCGATGATGCGGGTGAACACGCCGCCCAGCGTCTCGATGCCCAGCGACAGCGGGGTCACGTCGAGCAGCAGCACGTCCTTGACGTCGCCCTGGAGCACGCCGGCCTGGATCGCGGCACCGATCGCCACGACTTCGTCCGGGTTGACGCCCTTGTGCGGCTCCTTGCCGAACAGCTGCTTCACGACTTCCTGGACCTTCGGCATGCGCGACATGCCGCCGACCAGCACGACTTCGCCGATCTCACCGGCGGTGACGCCGGCATCCTTCAGCGCCTTGCGGCAGGGCTCGACCGTCTTCTGGATGAGGTCGTCGACCAGCGCCTCGAACTTGGCGCGGGTGAGCTTCATCGTCAGATGCTTCGGGCCGGTCTGGTCCGCCGTGATGAACGGCAGGTTGATCTCGGTCTGCGTCGTCGAGGACAGCTCGATCTTGGCCTTCTCAGCGGCTTCCTTCAGGCGCTGCAACGCGAGCTTGTCGTTGCGCAGGTTGATGCCCTGCTCCTTCTGGAACTCGTCGGCCAGATAGCCCACGAGACGCATGTCGAAGTCTTCGCCGCCGAGGAAGGTGTCGCCGTTGGTCGACTTCACCTCGAACACGCCGTCGCCGATTTCGAGAATGGAGATATCGAAGGTGCCGCCGCCGAGGTCGTACACGGCGATGGTGCCGGCCTTGGTCTTGTCGAGGCCGTAGGCGAGCGCGGCCGCGGTCGGCTCGTTGATGATGCGCAGCACTTCAAGGCCCGCAATCTTGCCGGCGTCCTTGGTCGCCTGGCGCTGGGCGTCGTTGAAGTAGGCGGGAACGGTGATGACGGCCTGATCGACCTTCTGACCGAGATGGGCTTCCGCGGTCTCCTTCATCTTCTGCAAGATGAACGCCGAGACCTGCGAGGGCGAGTAGGTCTGGCCGTCAGCCTCGACCCAGGCGTCGCCGTTGGAGGCCTTCACGATCTTGTACGGGACGAGCTTCTTGTCCTTCTCGACCATCGGGTCGTCGTAGCGGCGGCCGATGAGGCGCTTCACTGCGAAGAACGTGCGCTCGGGATTGGTGACGGCCTGGCGCTTGGCCGGCTGGCCGACGAGGCGCTCGCCGTCATCCGTGACGGCGACGATCGAAGGCGTCGTCCGCATGCCTTCGGAATTCTCGATGACTTTCGCGTTCTTGCCATCCATCACGGCGACGCACGAATTTGTGGTGCCGAGGTCGATCCCAATGACCTTTCCCATGGTCCTGATACCCTTCTTTTTGCGGCAGGTTGGCTGGGCCCAGAAGGCACCCGAACCGAAACCCCCTAAGATCAAACATCCGCGATATTGCGATGATTGAGGCTCATATAGGAGGGGGGGAGGGGCCCGCAAGGACCGAAGCTACGTTTCTGCCGCGAAAACATTGGGTTTTGAAAGAAGATGTCTGGGCCCCACCGCCCTTGCGGGTGTGGAATTATTAACAGGTTCGGGCCTCGGCAAACCCCCGCCACCCGCAACAGGCCCTGCCCTGTTGCGGCAAGGCCAAACCCGCTAAAAGGCGAACCGGCCGGACAGCCGGCGCAGCTGCTTCGCGCGACAAAGCGGCCCGGCGGCCGACCATCGAACGGCCTCAATGTGAACCAATCAGAGTGCCCATGAAGCTGATCCGCCCCCTCGCCGCGCTAGCCCTCCTCGCCGTAACAGTGTTTCCGGCCCTCGCCGCCGACGCCGTTTTCCCACCTGGCTTGCGCCTCGGCATGGTGCCGTTGATCGGCCTCAGCACGGCCAAGACCTTTCCGGGCTTCGAGAGCGAGGATGGCAGCGTCAAGGTGCTGGTGACCGAGCTGCCGCCGGCGGCCTATGGCGAGGTCGTGAGCGCCTTCAATTCCAATCCCGCCGGGACCAATGGCGTCACGCAGGACAAGATCGAGACCCCCGCGGGGCTCGCCTATTTCACCACCGAAAGCGGCAAGGCCGGCGATACCCCGGTGAAGCGCTATTCGATGATCGTGCCCGGCGCCGGCTTCTCCGGCTATGTCGCGGTGCAGATCCCGGAGAATGCGACCAAGATCTACACGGATGAAGCGGTGCGGCAGATGTTTGCGAGCACCGTCACCCGCAGGCAGGTCTCGGCTGAAGAGCAGATCGCGCTGATGCCGTTCAAGATCACCGATCTCGCCAACTTCAAGGACATCCGAACGCTCGCGCCGGGCAGCAGCATCATCCTCGCCGACGGCGATGAGAGCACGGGTTACGAGTCGAAGCCGTTCATGATTCTCGGCGTGATCGGCGCCACCCCGCAGCAGGCCGACGACCGCGCCCGCTTCGCCCAGGAGGCGGCGCTCCAGATTCCCGGCGTGCGCGAGTCGCGCATCACCATGTCCGAGCCGATTCGCATCAACGGCCAGCAGGGTTTCGAGACCCGGATCGACGGCGTCAGCGGCAAGGACAAGATCCCTGTGACCGTGGTGCAGTGGATCCGCTTCTCGACCGGCGGCGCATCATTGCGCATCATCGCCAGCGCCCCGCGCGACCAGTGGCTGCCCGCCTTCACCCGCTTCCGCGCCGTCCGCGACGGCATCCAGCCGAAGGGATAGCTGCATCCGCAAGCGAGATGCGCTCCCTCCCTCGCTTGCGGGGGCTGGGAGAGCGCTGTCTCACCAGCGAAGACTCTCTCAGAGGAGAGCCTCAACCGGCCGCTTGCGCACCATGAGGTTCGATCAGTTCGGCGCGCCGTTCGATTCATTGTTGTTGGCGGCGGGGGCTGCCTTCGCACCGCCCTTGGCGACACCGACCAGCGCGGGGCGCAGCACGCGCTCGCCGATGGTATAGCCGGCCTGCACGACCTGCACCACGGTGCCTGACGGCACCGACGCATCGGGCACCTCGAACATCGCCTGCTGGAAGTTCGGGTCGAACTTCTGGCCCTGCGGATCGAACTTCTTCACGCCGTGCTTTTCCAGCGCATTGAGCAGTGAGCGCTCGGTGAGCTCGACGCCCTCGATCAGCGAGGTCAGGCCGGGATCGGCCGCGGCACGCGCTTCGGCCGGAACGGCATCGAGCGCGCGCTGAAGATTGTCGGCGATATCGAGCACGTCGCGGGCAAAGCCGGTGATGCCGTAGAGGCGGGCGTCGGCGACCTCCTTGGTGGTACGCTTGCGCAGATTCTCCATCTCGGCCAGCGTCCGCAGCATGCGGTCGCGCGCCTCGGCGGCTTCCTTCTGCAACGTCTCGACCGAGCCGGGCTCGGGATCGTCAGGCATGATGTAGGGCTTTGACACCACGGGCTCGGGCGTCGGCGCGGTCGTGTCTTCGGGTTGCCGGTCTCGATCGGTCATCGGCTCTAATCTCGAACTCGTTTCCAGGGGTTGTTGGCCCGGATATCGTGCCTAAGCTCACGAAAATCAAGCGTCCGTGATCGGAGGAGGCGCCGGTCAGCCCCCCAAGAGGCGGCTGACGATGCGGGCGGCGTAGTCCACGGTCGTGATCACGCGGGCATAATTCAGCCGCGTCGGGCCGATCACGCCGAGAACGCCGACGATGTGGCCGGCGGCATCCCGATAGGGCGAGATGATGGTGGAGGACCCCGACAGCGAGAACAGCTTGTTCTCGCTGCCGATGAAGATGCGCACACCCTCCGCCGTCTCGGCACGACCGAGCAGGTCGATCACGCCGCGCTTGGTCTCGAGGTCGTCGAACAACAGGCGAACGCGCTCCAGATCCTCCAGCGCATGCAGATCTTCGAGCAGATTGGCATGGCCGCGCACGATCAGCTGGCGGTCCTCGTTCTCGCCGCCGGACCAGCTGGCGATGCCGGCCGAGATCACCTTCTGCGTCAGCTGATCGAGCTCTGCACGGGCCTCTCCAAGTGCCGTCTCGAGCTCGAGCCGCGCCTCGGCCAGGGTGCGGCCGCGGATCCGCGCATTGAGGAAATTGCCGGCCTCGGTGAGCGCCGAGGAGGGAACTCCAGGCGGCAGCGCCAGCACGCGGTTTTCCACCTGGCCGTCCTCGCCGACGAGGATGACCAGCGCTTTCTCGGGTTCCAGGCGGACGAATTCGATGTGCTTCAGCCGCGCATTGGACTTTGGCGTCAACACGACGGCGGCGGCCCGGGTGAGGCCGGAGAGCCGCATCAAGGCCTGGTCCAGCGCCGCCTCGACCGACTGCGCCTCGCCGACCGAGGAGAGCTGGCTCTGGATCGACTGCCGCTCGGCCTCGTTGAGGTCGCCGACCTGCATCAGGGCATCGACGAAGAAGCGCAGGCCGAGTTCCGTCGGCAACCGCCCGGCGGAGGTGTGCGGGGCATAGATCAGGCCGAGTTGTTCCAGATCCGCCATGACGTTACGGACCGAGGCCGGCGACAGCGGCATGGCGATCAGGCGGGAAATGTTGCGCGAGCCGACAGGCTCGCCGGTCGCGAGGTAGCTTTCGACAATTTGACGAAAGATGTCGCGGGAACGCTCGTTGAGCTGGGCAAGGCCTGCGCGCGGCGCGATCAGATGGATCGGATCGTGATGGGCCACAGACGGTAACTCCTCTCAGATACTTGTAATTTGTCTATCCCGGACGCTTCTGACAAGCGTGGCGTTTGCGGCCGCGAAATCAGGGGGTGAAAAAGCCTTGCCGCCCATCCCCGCCGCACCTACAAGCACCGCGAGCAGCCTTTTCCCGTGAGTTTTGGAGGATTTCCCATGCGGCCAAGCCGCCGTGCGCCCGACGAATTGCGCCCCGTGACGCTGGAGCGCGGCGTGGTGAAATATGCGGAAGGTTCGTGCCTGGTGAAATTCGGCGACACCCATGTGCTGGTCACCGCCACGCTGGAGGACCGCCTGCCGCCGTGGCTGAAGGGCCAGGGCCGCGGCTGGGTCACCGCCGAATACGGCATGCTGCCGCGCGCGACCTCGGAACGGACCCGCCGCGAGGCCTCCGCCGGCAAGCAGAGCGGCCGCACCGTCGAGATCCAGCGCCTGATCGGCCGCTCGCTCCGCACCATCATCAATCTCGAAGCGCTTGGCGAGCGCCAGATCACGGTCGATTGCGACGTGCTCCAGGCCGACGGCGGCACGCGCACGGCCTCGATCACGGGCGCCTGGGTCGCACTCGCCGATTGCGTCAACTGGATGAAGGCGCGCAACATGGTCAAGGCCAACGTGCTGCGCGACAACGTCGCCGCGATCTCCTGCGGCATCTACAACGGCACGCCGGTGCTCGACCTCGACTACGCTGAGGATTCCGAGGCCGAGACCGATGCCAATTTCGTCATGACCGGCGATGGCCGCATCATCGAGGTGCAGGGCACCGCGGAACGCGAGCCGTTCACCGAAGCCGAGCTGCTGGCGCTGATGGCGTTGGCCCGCAAGGGCGTCGCGCGTCTGGTGGACTTGCAGAAACTGGCTGTGGCGTAGTCAATAGGCCATGCACCGCCGAATCACGGACAAGCTGGTCATCGCCACCCACAATCCCGGCAAGCTCGCCGAGATGCGGGAGCTGCTTGCACCGTACGGCATCGAGGCGGTGTCGGCGGGAGAGCTCGGCCTGTCCGAGCCGGAGGAAACCGGCAGCGATTTCCGCAGCAATGCCGCGATCAAGGCGATCGCGGCGGCGCAAGCAGCCAGGCTTCCCGCCTTCGCCGATGATTCCGGCATCGTGGTCGACGCGCTCGACGGCGCGCCCGGCATCTACAGCGCGCGCTGGGCCGGCCCGTCCAAGGATTTCAACGCGGCGATGGCGCAGATCGAGCGCCTGTTGCAGGAGCGCGGCGCCACCACGCCGGACAAGCGCAGAGCCCATTTCGTCTCGGCACTCTGCGTCGCCTGGCCCGACGATCACCTCGAGCAGGTCGAGGCGCGCGTCGACGGCACGCTGGTCTGGCCGCCGCGCGGGACTGCCGGCTTCGGCTACGATCCGATGTTCCTGCCCGACGGCCACAACCGCACTTTCGGCGAGATGGAGAGCATCGAGAAGCACGGCCTGCCGCCGCTTGGCCTCGGCCTGTCGCACCGCGCCCGCGCCTTCGTGAAACTGGCGGAGATCTGCCTTGAGCCGCGCTAGAGCGTTTTCGAGCGAAATGGACACCGGTTCGCGCCGGGAAAACGCGTCAAAACAATCCGAAGCTTTCGGCGTCTACGTGCACTGGCCGTTCTGCCTGTCGAAATGTCCCTATTGCGACTTCAACAGCCACGTTCGCCACGCCGCGATCGACGAGGCGCGCTTCGCTTCCGCCTTTGCGCGCGAGATCGCAACCACCGCAGAGCGTGCGCCGGGCCGCGAGGTCACCTCGATCTTCCTCGGTGGCGGCACGCCATCCCTGATGCAGCCCGCAACGGTCGGCGCCGTGCTCGATGCGATCGGCAAGCACTGGACCGTCGCAGGCGACGTCGAGGTCACGCTGGAAGCGAACCCGACCAGCGTCGAAGCCACGCGCTTCGCCGGCTATCGCACCGCCGGCGTCAACCGCGTCTCGCTCGGCGTGCAGGCCCTCGACGATGCCTCGCTGAAGGCGCTCGGCCGCATGCACAGCGCGCGCGAGGCGCTCGATGCCGTCGCCATCGCACGCCGCTCGTTCGACCGCTATTCGTTCGACCTGATCTACGCCCGTCCCGACCAGACGCCGGCGATGTGGGCCGACGAACTGCGTCTGGCAATCGATGAAGCGGCCGAGCATCTGTCGCTCTATCAATTGACGATCGAGGAAGGCACGCCGTTCTTCGGCCTGCACCAGGCCGGCAAATTGAAGACGCCGGATGAAGCGGTCGCGCGCGCGCTCTACGACGTCACGCAGGAGACCTGCGACAAGCTCGGTCTGCCCGCCTACGAGATCTCCAATCACGCCCGGCGCGGCGCCGAGTGCCGGCACAATCTGGTGTACTGGCGCGGCGAGGAATATGCCGGCATCGGCCCCGGCGCACATGGCCGCCTTGACATCGACGGTATCAGGCACGCCACCGCCACCGAGAAGCGCCCCGAGGCCTGGCTGATGCGCGTCGAGACCAACGGCCACGGCATCGTCACCGACGAGCGCCTCAACAGCGAAGAGCGCGCCGACGAATTCCTGCTGATGGGATTGCGCCTCGCCGAAGGCATTGACCCCGAGCGCTACAAGGCCCTCTCCGGCCGCCCGCTCGACCCCCGCCGCATCGCGCTCTTGCGCGAGGAAGGCGCGATCACCGTGGACCCGACGGGCCGGCTGCGCGTGACCAGCAGCGGATTTCCGGTGCTGGACGCGGTGGTCGCGGATCTGGCGGCCTAGCGAGATCTTGTAGGGTGGGTAAAGGCGCACTTGCGCCGTGCCCACCATCTCTCTCGATCGCAAAAAATGCGTGGGCACGCTTCGCTTTGCCCACCCTACGGCACCGTCGTCCTGAGCTACGCCCCAAAACTCTTCGGCGAGCCTGCGACCGCAACGCCGCCACCCTGCGTCACCTTCATCACCGCGAGCCCGCGCTCGTTGGTGCCGTCCGCGCGGAAGCGGAACAGGCCGTCGATGCCGGCGAAACCAGAAGGGTTGGTGAGCACGTCCGGCGAGAAGCGCGTGGGACCTTGCGTGCGCGCCAGTGCGGCGACGAGGGCGACCGCGTCGTAGGCCAATGTCGCCGTGCGCACCGGCTCGCCGCCATATTTGGTGCGATCGGCCGGAGAAGGCGCGAAAGCCGGCCGGGTCGGGCGCGGCGTAGAGGCCGCCCTGCAGTGCGGCGCTGGCATAGACGCGCGGATTGTCCCACAGGCCGGTGCCGAGCAGCTGGATGTTGCGCAGGTTCGCGCCTGCCGCCGTCATCGCATCCGCCACCGACACCACGGCATCGCCATCATCGGCAATGAACAGCGCATCCGCGCTGCCGAGCTGCTGCGCCACGGTGCGCGCCGGCGTGGCGCGATCGGCACCGTATTTCTCGAAGGCGACGATGCGCCCACCGCGCCGCGGCACCGCTGCTTTCACCGCGGCTTCGACGACATTGCCATAGGCATTGTCGGGCACCAGCACGGCGACGGAGCGCTTTCCGATGCTGGCGGAATAGTCGACGATGCGGTTGACGTCGGACTCCGGCAGGAACGAGAGCAGATAGACACCGCGTCCGGCGATGCTGGAATCGGTCGAGAAGGCGATGACGGAGATGCCGCGCGTGCGCGCGACCTGCGCCACCGCCGGAACCGACTGCGCGAACAGTGGCCCGAGGATGATCTCGGCGCCTTCGTCGACCGCCTGCTGCGCGCCGACTTGCGCGCCTTGCGGGCTGCCATTGTCGTCCTTGATCAGGAGCTGGATGTTCGGGTTCTGGAACTCGGCCAGTGCCATCTCGGCGGCGTTGCGCATGGATTGCGCGGCGAGCCCGGCATTGCCGGCGGCGGAGAGCGGCAGAATCACGGCGACCTTCACGCCGCCGGTGCCGGCAGTTGTCGCCTGTTGCGGGGGCCCTGCCGGCTGGGCCGGCGGCGCGGAGCTCGAGAACGGGTTGGAGAACTGGCTGAGACTCTGCTGCACGCCGGCGCAGGCCGACAGCACGGGCGCACCGAGCAACAGGCCAAGTGCGCTCCGGCGAGTGGCCCCCGACGATCGGGATCCCGGAGCGAGAGACTTTGGATGACGCGGGCCCACCATGGCAGCTTCTCTTCTGACCCGCCGTCGCCGGCCGGTCACGACATTCCTTCCGCGACACAGGCCGCGGATTCAGGCATATTGTCGGCAAACAGTTAACCAAAACAAAAGGATAACAGCCGCTTAACGCGACCGCCCTCCCGTCCCGGCAGCCGTTCGCCGTCGCTCATCGAGCATCAAGGCGGCGTTTCCGTCGTGAATATGGCGCGATGGCCCCCATTCCCACTCGAGGTGACCTTGGCCGATCACATTCCCGTCCGTTCCTCGCCCCCTCACTTGGGCACGATCTTGGGCACGATCTTTTTCGACCAGCCGGTTCCCAGCCCTGCGGATCGTGCCTAAGTTGGCTTCATTATGCGCGCAAAGCCGGCCCCGATAAATACGTCTGAAGCTACTCAAGACGCCGCCTCGCGCGGTTTCTCCATCGATGCCCATCGGCTCACGGCGCCGAAGGCCGCGCCGGGCCTCTATCTGGTCGCGACACCCA
This sequence comes from Bradyrhizobium sp. USDA 241, assembly GCF_049739505.1. Taxonomy (NCBI): domain Bacteria; kingdom Pseudomonadati; phylum Pseudomonadota; class Alphaproteobacteria; order Hyphomicrobiales; family Nitrobacteraceae; genus Bradyrhizobium; species Bradyrhizobium sp. USDA 241. The sequence continues at coordinate 1,242,974 of NZ_JBMGPZ010000004.1, forward strand.
TCGGCAATCTCGGCGACATCACCCTGCGGCGCGCTTCAGACGCTCGCCGGCGTCGATGTCATCGCCTGCGAGGACACCCGCATCACGCGCCGCCTGACCGAGCGCTATGCGATCGCTGCAACGCTCAAGCAATATCACGAGCACAATGCGGAAGCGGCGCGTCCGAAGATTCTCGAGGCGCTGGCGCAAGGCGGCTCGGTCGCGCTGGTGTCGGACGCCGGCACGCCACTGATCTCCGATCCCGGCTTCAAGCTGGTGCGCGAGGTCTGCGCCGCCGGCCATCCGGTGCACGCGCTGCCCGGCCCGTCCTCGGTGCTGGCAGCTCTGTCCGTCGCCGCGCTGCCGACCGACCGCTTCTTCTTCGAGGGTTTCCTGCCGGCGAAATCCGCCGCGCGCCGCGCACGCCTGGCCGAGCTTGCGCGCATCGACGCGACGCTGGTGATGTTCGAATCGGGCAACCGGATGCAGGCCACCTTGGACGATCTCGCGGAGATCATGGGCGAACGCGAGGCCGCGGTCTGTCGCGAGCTGACGAAGTTGCACGAGGAGGTCAGGCGTGCGCCGCTCGCCGAGCTCGCGCGGCAAGCCGATGCGCCCGAGACGCGCGGCGAGTTCGTTCTGGTGATCGGCCCGCCCGCAGCGGACGCCGACGTGCTGGCATCGGACGCGCTCGACGGACTCTTGCGCGAGCAGCTTGCCGCAAACAGCGTCAAGGATGCCGTGGCGCATGCGGTCGCACTGTCAGGCCGGCCGCGCCGCGAGGTCTATACCCGCGCGCTGGAGCTCGCAAAGGATCTTCGGGGCGGCGATGGCGAAGACTGAGATCCCCAGGAAGCCGAAGGTCGCCTCGCCCGAGCGCGTCGCCGCGTTCCGCACCGGCATTTCCGCGGAGAGCCGCGCCGCGGCCTATCTGATGGCCAAGGGCTACCGCATCCTCGCCAAACGCTACCGCACCCCGCATGGCGAGATCGACATCGTGGCGCGCCGCCGCAACCTGATCGCTTTCGTGGAGGTCAAGGCGCGGGCGAGCCTGGACGACGCCGCTTTCGCCGTGACGCCGCGCCAGCAGCAGCGCATCATCGACGCCGCGCAAGGCTGGCTCGTGGCGCATCCCGAGCATGCCGAATTCGAATTGCGATTCGACGCGATGCTGATTGCGCCGCGCTCGCTTCCGCGCCATGTGTTGGCGGCATTCGACGCCTCGACCTGAAAGGCAGATCATGAAACTCAATGTCGCCGTCCAGATGGATCCCATCGCCCGCATCAACATCAAGGGCGATTCCACTTTTGCGCTGCTTCTGGAAGCGCAGAAGCGCGGCCATGGCCTGTCCTATTACACGCCCGACAAGCTCTCGATGGTCGGCGGAGAGCTGGTCGCGCCGGTTCAGCTCCTGACCGTGCGCGACGAGCCCGGCGACCACTTCACCTTGGGCGAGCCCAGGCGCGAAGCGTTGAACGGCTTCGACGTGGTGCTGCTCCGCCAGGACCCGCCGTTCGACCTCGCCTACATCACCTCGACGCATTTCCTGGAGCGCATTCATCCGAAGACGCTGGTGGTCAACGATCCCGCCTCGGTGCGCAACGCGCCGGAGAAGCTGTTCGTGATGAATTTTCCGCAGCTGATGCCGCCGACGCTGATCTCGCGCGACCTGGACGAGATCAACGCGTTTCGCGACAAGCACGGTGCCGTCGTCATGAAGCCGCTGCACGGCCATGGCGGCGCGGCGGTGTTTCGCGTGATGCCGCAAGACATGAATTTCGGCTCGCTGTTCGACATGTTCTCGGTGACGTTCAGGGAGCCCTGGGTGATCCAGCAGTTCATCCCCGAGGTGAAGCACGGCGACAAGCGCATCATCCTGGTCGACGGCGAGTTCGCCGGCGCGGTGAACCGCGTGCCGGCCGCCGACGACCTCCGCTCCAACATGGTGCGCGGCGGCGCGGCGCAGGAAACGGAGCTCACCCCGCGCGAGCGCGAGATCTGCGCCACCGTCGGCCCGGCGCTGCGCGCGCGCGGCCTCCTGTTCGTCGGCATCGACGTCATCAACGGCAACCTCACCGAGATCAACGTCACCTCGCCGACCGGCATCCGCGCCATCTCGCGGCTCGGCGGCCCTGACGTCGCAGCGAAGATCTGGGACGTGATCGAGCGGAAGCGGACGAAGTAGCGCTTTGCGATGATTGCGTTGGGGAGCGCACGAACTCTCCTCAACGTTGTCCCGGCGTTCGCCGGGACGACACCGATGTTGTGGGGCGTTGCTGCGATCCGTTGGCGCGCCATCACGCGCGCGTCGCTAACCACCCATTCACCATGAAGCCGCCCGCGTTCGTTCGAACGCAGGGGACGCACTGCGTGAAACTACGGAGCCGCTGGCGGATCGAATAACGCCACGTTCACCATCCGCCTAAAACCAGCATCGCGGCCGGCCATCGCATTCGGCCTCGCAACACCCCTTATACTTTTGCTCCCTACTCATCGACGCGGGGGAACACGCAAAGTGCAGTTCGAGTGCCCCGCGTAAGAGTAGAGGCGCATGAACACCGCACGCATCGTCGTTCTCGTCATCGCACTGGGCGCCGGCGGCGTCGCTGCGTATCTGGCGAGCGGCTTCGACAACAATCCCGCGCCTGCCCTTCCCGTCGCCGAGAAGCTGCCGACGGTCGAGGTGCTCGTCGCGAAGAACGATATCCAGCTCGGCCAGGCCGTGAAGCCCGACGACCTGCAATGGCAGGCCTGGCCGGCCGCGACGGCGAGCAGCGCCTTCATCCGCCGCGACGGCAGGCCCGACGCGCAGACCCAGATCGCCGGCTCGATCGCACGCGTGCCATTGATGCAGGGCGAGCCGATCCGTGAGCAGAAGCTGGTCAGGGCCGAAGGCTCCGGTTTCATGGCCGCGATCCTGCCGTCCGGGATGCGCGCCGTCTCCACCGAGATTTCAGCCGAAACGGGCGCCGGCGGCTTCATCCTTCCGAACGACCGCGTCGACATCATCCTGACCCGCCGCCTGAAGAATCCCGACGGCAACAGCGATGGCCCGACCGGCGGCAACGACCTCATCCTGTCCGAGGTCATTCTCACCAACATCCGCGTGCTCGCGATCGACCAGGCGCCGAAGGAAAAGGACGGCCAGAACGCCGTGCTCGGCAAGACCGTCACGCTCGAGCTCCGACCCGACCAGGTCGCAACGCTCTCGGCCGCACGCCAGGGCGGCACGCTGACGCTCGCGCTGCGCAGCATCGTCGATGCCAACGCATTCGAGGGCACGCCCGAGGACCAGGCGGTCAAGCGCCCGGGCGGCGTGAACGTGATCCGTTACGGCGTGCAGGCACGACAACTGACGTCACAGAAGTGATGGGGATAGCATGAGTTACGGGGGTGATCGGACGAGCCTGCGCATTCGGGGGAAGCGCGCGCGCTCGTTCCTGGCGGGGACGATGTTGATGCTGGGGCTGCTCGCAGCCTTCGACGCCGTCAGCGCTGCGGATGCGCCGGTTGGCGACCAGGCGCCGATGCAAGCGCCCGACCTCGGCGTGTCGCCGGTCTCGACGGTCGCAGCGGCGAGGACGCGATTCCTGTCGCTCGGCGTCGGCAAATCCGTCGTCATCGACCTGCCGCGCGAGGTCAAGGACGTGCTCGTGGCCGACCCCAAGATCGCCAACGCGGTGATCCGCTCGGCGCAGCGCGCCTATATCATCGGCGGCCAGGTCGGCCAGACCAACGTCGTGTTCTTCAGCGCCGACGGCCAGCAGGTCGCCTCCTACGACATCGCCGTGAAGCGCGATCTCAACGGCATGCGCGCTGCGCTGCGCCAGTCCTTGCCGGGCGTACAGGTCGAAGGCGTCGGCGACAGCGTGATGCTGACCGGCTCGGTGTCGAGCCCGGTCGAGGCTCAGCAAGCCGGTGACGTCGCCGCCAAGCTCGTCGGCAGCGCCGAGAAAGTCGTCAACAACATCATCGTGCGCGGCCGCGACCAGGTGATGCTCAAGGTCGTCGTCGGCGAAGTGCGCCGCGACATCGTCAAGCAGCTCGGCGTCGATCTCAGCGCCAGCCTGAATGCCGGCACCGCGGTGGTGAATTTCAATAACTCCAACCCGTTCTCGGTCTCCGGCGGCCCGCTCGTCAGCAGCAACGGGCTCGGTGTCACCGGACTCGCAAAAGGCGTGGCCACGGTCAACGCCACGATGCGCGCGATGGAAAGCGCCGGCGTCATGCGGACCCTGGCCGAGTCCAGCCTGACGGCGATCTCCGGCGAGTCCGCCACTTTCATTGCCGGCGGCGAATTCCCGATCCCTGCGGGCTATTCCTGCGATCCGGTCACCCATGTCTGTACCACCCAGATCACCTACAAGAAGTTCGGCATCTCCCTGAACTTCACGCCGGTCGTGCTCAGCGAGGGACGTATCAGCCTGCGCGTGATGACCGAAGTCTCGGAGCTGTCGAGTCAGAACGCCATCTCCGTGACGCAAGCGGTGTCCGCGGGCCAGACCAGCTCGATCACCATCCCGTCGATCCAGACCCGCCGCGCCGAGACCACGCTGGAAATTCCCTCGGGCGGGTCGATGGCCATGGCCGGCCTGATCCAGCAGCAGACCAAGCAGGCGATCAACGGCCTGCCCGGCGTCGACCAGCTGCCGATCATCGGCGCGCTGTTCCGCAGCCAGGACTTCGTCAACAACGAGACGGAGCTGATGGTGATCGTGACGCCCTATGTGGTCCGCGCGGTCGCCCAGAAGGAATTGTCGCGGCCCGACGACGGCTTTGCGCCGGCCTCGGATGCGCAGACGGCGCTGCTCGGCCGCATGAACCGCCTCTACGGCATCGCGCGCCGCGTCGATCCGATCAGCGGCACGCCGGGTGATTTCGGCTTCATCATCGACTGAGACGAACGCGCGGCGTGGGGACCGGTGCAGGAATTGGGGCAGGAGGGGATGAGGCGATGACGAAGACGACAGCCGATCGACGTCGCAATCTGGGCGTGGTGCTGGCACTGGCGGGGATCTCCGTCATGCTGGGCGCCTGCAACACCACCGGCGAGATCGTTACCCAGACGGTGCCGACCGATTATCGCCAGCGTCACCCGATCGCGGTGCAGGAGGGCAAGCGCTCGATCGTGATCTTCGTCGGCAAGGCGAGAGGCGGCCTCTCGGCCGCCCAGCACTCGGACGTCGCGGGCATCGCGCGGGACTGGGCGCGCGAAGGCACCGGCTCCGTCGTCGTCGACGTGCCTGTCGACACCCCCAATTCGCGCGCGGCTGCTGCGACCTACCAGGAAATCCGGTCCGTGCTGGCGTCGGGCGGCGTGCCGTCGCGTGCCATCGTCCAGCATCCCTATCGCCCTGAGGATCCCGGGCTGCTGCCCACCATCCGCCTGAGCTATTCGAAGATCGCGGCCGTCGCCGGCCCCTGCGGGCTGTGGCCGGAAGACGTCGGCCCCTCCATCCTCGACCCCGGCTACAACGAGAACCGGCCCTATTTCAATCTGGGCTGCGCCACCCAGCGCAATCTCGCGGCCATGATCGACAACCCGGCCGATCTCGAGCAACCGCGCGCCGAGACGCCCGCCTATACCGCACGGCGCAACATCGCGTTCGAACGCTATCGCAAGGGCACGACGACCACGACCGCCTATCCCGAATCCGACAAGGCCAAACTCAGCGACACCGGCCAATGACAAACTTCGACGACGAAGAAGCGGACGATCCGCGGCACCCCGAGGAACACATTGCACCGGTTCCTCGCATTTCCGTGCAAGCCTTTTGCGAGACCGAGCAGACGTTCAAGGCGATGACCGCGGCGGGCGAGGATCGCCGGCTCGCCAAGGCCCACCTCACCGTCAAGGACGGTGGCCTCGCCGCGGCGATCGAGGTCTATGAATCGATGCCGACGCCGAACGTGATCGTCATCGAGTCCGACGGCACGCGCGACATCCTCGAGGGCCTGGACGACCTCGCCGGCGTCTGTGATCCCGGCACCCGCGTGGTCGTGATCGGCAATCCCAACGACACCGCGCCCTATCGCGAGCTGGTGCGCCGCGGCGTCAACGACTACGTGGTCGGCCCGGTCGAAACACTCGATGTCGTTCGCTCGATCTGCAGCCTGTTCTCGGCTTCCGAGGCCATCATCACCGGCCGCGTCATCGCCGTGGTCGGCGCCAAGGGCGGCGTCGGTGCGTCCACCGTCGCGCACAATGTGGCCTGGACCATCGCCCGGGACCTTGCGCTCGATTCCGTCGTGATCGATCTCGACCTCGCCTTCGGCACGGCGAGCCTCGACTACAACCAGGATCCGGTGCAGGGCATCGCCAATGCGGTGCTGTCGCAGGACCGGCCGGACACGGCGCTGATGGAGCGCCTGCTCGCCAAATGCACCGATCGCCTCAGCCTGCTGGCGGCGCCGGCTGCGCTCGACCGGGTCTATGATTTCGGTGCCGAAGCCTTCGATGCGGTGTTCGACACGCTGCGCATGACCACGCCCTGCATCGTGCTCGACGTTCCCCATCAATGGTCCGGCTGGACGCGGCGCGCGCTGGTCAACGCCGACGACATCGTGATCGTGGCCGAGCCCGATCTCGCGAACCTGCGCAACACCAAGAACATGCTGACCGTGCTGAAGGCGGCACGCCCCAATGATCGCCCGCCGCTGTACTGCCTCAACCAGGTCGGCATGCACAAGCGCGCGGAGATCGAGGTCAAGGCGTTTGCCAAGACCATGGAGAGTCAGCCGATCGCGGTGATCCCGTTCGATTCGAAGTTGTTCTCGACCGCGGCCAATAACGGCCAGATGATCGCGGAGGTCTCCAAGACCCACCGCACCACCCTTCTGTTCCAGAACATGGCGAACCGCCTCGCCGGCCGCGGCGAGGTGAAGAAGCCGAAGCGCTCGCTGCTCGAGCCGCTCCTGAAGAAGCTGAAGGGCAGGTCGGGGCGCGGGTCAGCCCCGCATCGCAAGGCGTCGTAGGGACCAGAGGCGTTTTCGACGAAGTGGATGCCGGTTGCGTCACGAAAACGCGTCAGGATAACAATCCGGAAAGAGCGAGCTACTTGTCCGCCCGCTGCTGCTTCCGCGCCAGCAGCTGCCGCAACGCGGTGACCTTGGCTGCCGCCTGATCGGGCGGCAGATCGGCCTTCACGATGGCCTCGGCCTCGGCCTGCTTTCCTTCCAGCCCCAGCACGAGCGCAAGATTGGCGCGCACGCGGGAATCGGCGGGATTGCGCTCATGCGCGCGACGCAAGGTTTCCGCGGCCCGCGGCAGATTGTTCTGGAGCATGTAGGACAGGCCGAGATTGGACAGCACCTGCGGCTCGTCGGGCACGATCTACAAGGCGCTGGCGTAATATTGCTGCGCCTCCTCGTTGCGGCCGAGCTGATCGAGCGCCGCGCCCTGCGCCGACAGGATGCGCCAGTCCGGATGCTCAGGCGTATGCGCACGGCCGAGGACGTCGAACGCCTGCTGGAAATTGCCGTTGTCGGCGAGCGCGCGGCCATAGCCGGCGAGCAGCGCCTTGTTGCTGGGATGGCCGAGCACGGCCTGCTCCAGCACTGCGACGGCCTGCGCGCGCTGACCGGTCTCGCGCAGCGCCTTGCCATAGGCGAGCGCAACGCCGGGATCGCCGGGCCTGGCGCGATAGCGCTCGCGAAGCGCGTCCATATCCGGTTTGGCCTCGGCCTTGCCGGCCGGCTCCGACCTGACGCCGAGCGCGCCGGTGACATCCTCGATGCCATTGGTTTGACAACCGCCGAGGCCGAGCACCAGGAGCGCGGGAAGCAGGAATCTCGCCGGGGAGGCGAGGGACGAACGCTTGGACATACTCTGATCACTCGGCAACTGATCAGAGATGCTGACCCATTAACGCTAAAGTCCCGTTAAGGGACGCGGGTCGCTCTATCCTTTGCGCATGATCTTTTCGGAAAGCCGCTGCGCAGCTTTTCCGGATCACCCTAGTCGACGAATTCGGCGCCGAACTCGCAGCCGATGCGCCAGCGCAGGCGGCATTGGCGGGAATAGTCGGGCGCGAAGATGATGGTGAATTGCGGCGGCACTTCCAGGAATTCCGCCACCACCTTCACACCCCCATCCGAAATATCCGTGATCGTGCAGTCCCGCGGCAGCGAGCCCGCGCCAAAATGAATCTTGGCGAGCCGGCTGCACACCCGACGTTCGCTTCTCCGGCGATTTGCAAGCATTTGAACTGTTCACCCGTTAGACCACGGCCCATCCCGCAGGCCCAGGAGTAACGGACATTCGTTGGAATGTGCTGAGGACAGAAGCGAGCATTCGAGACGTAGTCTCCGCGTCGCGTTTACGACTGGTTAGGGTCTGCGCAGGCGTCGGGCAGTGTTCCCGTATTGTTCTTGCGGAAACAGCCGCCCTCTGCTACCCTCGATTGAGCAAAGGGGCAGGCTGGTTCGAGCATGGTTCAGCGGGTTTCTACCGTCGCCTTTGAGGGGATCGAGGCCCGTGCGGTCGATGTGCAGGTGCAGGTCGCCCCTGGCCTGCCGGCCTTCGCCATCGTCGGCCTTCCGGACAAGGCGGCGTCGGAGGCGCGCGAGCGGGTGCGCTCGGCGCTGATCGCCTCGGGGCTGGCGCTGCCGGCGCGGCGGATCATCGTCAATCTGGCACCGGCCGACCTGCCGAAGGAAGGCAGCCATTACGACCTGCCGATCGCGCTCGGGCTGATGGCGGCGATCGGCGCGATCCCGCCGGATGCGCTGACCGGCATCACCGTTCTCGGCGAGCTCGGCCTCGACGGCTCGATCGCCCCGGTGGCCGGCGTTCTTCCCGCCGCGATCGGCGCCAATGCGCGCGAGGAAGGGCTGATCTGCCCGGCGGCCTGCGGCTCCGAAGCGGCCTGGGCGAGCCCGGACATCCAGATCGTCGCGGCGAGTTCGCTGATCCAGATCGCCAACCATTTCAAGGGCACGCAGGTGCTGTCGCGGCCCTCGCCGAAGGTGCACGAGGCCGCCGCCTCCACGCTCGACCTGCGCGACATCAAGGGCCAGGAGAGCGCCAAGCGCGCGCTGGAGATCGCAGCCGCCGGCGGGCATCACCTGCTCATGTGATCTTCCCAATGCCCAAAGTGGGCGCTATAGGGAAGACCAGACATGAACCGCATCACCACCGCAGCCATCAAGTTCAGTTGGGCCGTACAGATCCCAGGGGAGCGCAAGCAAGCCCTTGGGGAACGCGTGGAGGCGTGGGCGCACCGCTTAGCCGTCCGGTGGGGTTGCGTCGATACCGTACTCGCCACGGTCACACGCGAAGCTCTGAGCCGCTGAGGGAAGCCCATGGACACGCAGCGGCTCCCGAGGGCGTACAGCTACGTTCGGTTCAGCACACCTGAGCAGGCCAAGGGCCATTCGCTCCAGCGTCAGACCGATGCAGCGCGGGCGTGGGCCGCTGCAACCAAGGTCACCTTGGATGACGAGCTGACTTTTCAAGATAAGGGCGTCTCGGGCTTCACAGGGGCCAATAGAGAGACCGGGGAACTCGGGGTGTTCCTTGAGCGCGTCAAGGACGGGACGATACCGCACGGCTCTTGGCTCTTGGTCGAGAGCCTTGACCGCATCAGCAGGCAAGCAGCGCGACGGGCGGTGCGGGTCATTGAAGACATCATCGAGCATGGGATCACCGTTGTGGACCTGTCCGATGGAGGACGGGAGTACAGCGCCGAGACGCTCGAAAAGGACCCGTTCCTCTTCATGATGATGGTGCTCAAATTCATCCGCGCCAACGAAGAGAGCGCCACCAAGGGCGTTCGTGTGGCCAAGGCGCACGCCGCCAGACGGGAGAAGTTCAGGGGGCAGGAGAAGCTCACCAAGCCCTACACCCTGAAGCTCCCCGCGTGGATCCGCTGGAACACCCAGACAGCAAGCTATGAGCTGATTGAACACCGAGCGAAGTTGCTGCGGTGGATGTTCGAGATGTCTGACGACGGAACGGGGGCTCACAGCATCGCTGCGCACCTCAACGATACCAAGGAGGACACATGGGGCGCGGGGAAGTGGAAGGCCAAGTATTGGCACCGCTCCTACATCCGCAAGCTCCTGACCAACAAGGCCGCCATTGGGGTCTTTGTGCCGCACACGGTGCGGAAGATTGATGGCAAGCGCTGCGGATTTCACGGATCGTGAGCATCGATTTCGCGCGATCGTGAGCACTGAATTCAGACGATCGTGAGCAGCCCGCTACGGCCGATGGGAGATAGAGTCAGTGTTCTGGTTGGCCGTCAAGGGTGATGGTTTTGGCGCTGCGTTTTCGCATGCTTTCTCCGGTGAGCTGGAGGCGGTGGGCGTTGTGGACGAGGCGATCGAGAATGGCGTCGGCGACCGTGGGGTCCCCAATGGCTCCATGCCAGGTGTCCACGGGGAGCTGACTTGTGACGATGGTGGATGCGCGGCCATGGCGGTCCTCGAGGATTTCGAGCAGATCGCGGCGTTCCGCGGCGGTGAGCACCGATAGTCCCCAATCATCCAAAATCAGAAGCTGAGCGCGGCCGAGGCTTTTGAGGAGCCGGGCGTAACGTCCGTCTCCGCGCGCGAGCGCGAGCGCCTCGAACAGCCTTGGAACGCGATGATAGAGGACTGATCGGTTGTCGCGGCAGGCCTTGTGGCCGAGCGCGCAGGCTAACCAACTTTTGCCCAGGCCGGTTGCCCCGGTGACGAGCAAATTCTCGTGGCGATCGATCCAGCGACCTTCGACGAGTTTGGCGAAAACGGCGCGGTCGATGCCCCGCGGGGTGCGCAGATCGACGTCCTCGACGCAAGCAGTCTGGCGCAGTGCGGCGATCTTGAGGCGCGTGGTGAGCCGCCTGGTGTCGCGTTCGGCGGCTTCGCGGTCGACCAACAGGCCGATGCGATCTTCGAACGGCAGGGCTTCGAGATCGGGCGATCGGCGCTGCTCCTCGAAGGCCTTGGCCATTCCGGTCAGGCCAAGCTCGATCAGCCGTTCGTGGGTTGGGTGGTTAAGCATGCCGGGTCTCTCCTTGCTTCAGTGGAAGTAGTCGCGTCCGCGGATGTTGCCGTGGCGCAGGGGCTGGTGCTCGAAAGATTCGTCGAAGAACGTGCGATCGAGGCCGTTCTGGAGGATCGATCTAATCGAGGCGACGGAGCGCGCCTTGATGAGGATGCCCCTCCGGCAGGCTGCGTCGAGGCGTTCGGCGCCGTAGCTTTTGACGAGCGCCAGAATGCCAAGGCAGGTTCGAAAGCCTTGTTCTGGATGGGGGCGGGCGTCGATCACGGCCTGGAAAAACGCTGCTGTCGAAGGACCGATCCGCTCGCCGGCGGCGATCACCGCGGCGGGGGTCCATTTGCCGTAGCGGCGATGGGCGCTGGGCATGTGGTCGGCGATGGTGGTGTGTCCGCGTCGGTTGGGCGCGCGGGCATGGCTGGCGATCCGCTGGCCCTTGTGGAAGATCTCGACCGTCCGATCGTCGATACGGGCATCGACCAGCTCGCCAATCAGACGATACGGCGCGGAGTACCAATGGCCGTCGACCTCGACATGATAATCGGGAGCGAGGCGGCAGCGCTTCCAGCGTGCGAAGGCATAAGGCTGATCTGGCAGCGGGGTTAGCTTGGGTTTGTCGAGTTCGGCAAACAGTTCGGCGCGGCTTGAGCCGAAGCCACGCATTTGACGAGCATTGAGTTCGTCGACGAGTGTCTTGATGGCGGCGTTGAGCTCGGCCCGGGAAAAGAAGCGCTGATTGCGCAGCCGGGCCAGAATCCAGCGCTGGGCGATTTGCACCGCGACCTCGACCTTCGCCTTGTCTTTTGGGCGCCGCGGCCGTGCGGCGAGAATGGCCGTGCCGTAATGGCTCGCCATCTCGGCATAAGTGCGATTGAGGCCGGGATCGTAGCGGTCGGGGTTGCTGACGGCGGCTTTGAGGTTGTCGCAGACCACAGAGCTGGCCCCGGTTGTTTGGACAGCGCCCCGCTGGATTTAAGTGGATTCCTGCCGGGTTATGCTGAACGCGGGGCTTTACGGTTTTGTCGTTGCGTCGGGAGGGCGTAGCCCGACCAGAGCGACGACAAAAACCGTCGGCGACGGCCATGCGGCCATCACCATAGCTTGCGTGCCGAAGTAAGCCTCGTCGGGCGTGCGCCCGTCAAGGCTCGAGTGAGGGCGTCCCTGATTGTAGAAGGCCAGATACTTGGCAATTGACGCTCGCGCCTCGGACACGCTGTCGTAGGCGCGGAGATATACTTCTTCGTATTTGACCGTGCGCCAGAGCCGCTCGACAAACACGTTGTCGCGCCAGGCGCCCTTGCCGTCCATGCTGATGGCGATCTTCGCGTCCAGCAGCACATCGGTGAACTCGAGGCTGGTGAACTGGCTGCCCTGATCCGTGTTGAAAATCTCGGGCCTGCCGTGCTTCGCCAACGCCTCCTGGACCGCTTCGACGCAGAAGGCCGCCTCCATTGTGATCGAGACGCGATGGGCCAGGACCCGTCGGCTGAACACATCGACGACCGCCGCGAGATAGACGAAGCCACGCCGCATCGGAATGTAGGTGATGTCCATTGCCCACGCATGGTCGGGCCGCTCGATCTTCAATCCGCGCAACAGGTACGGGTAGATCTTGTGACCCGGAGCCGGCTTGCTCGTGTTCGGGCGACGATAGACCGCCTCGATCCCCATGCGCTTCATCAGCGTCGCGATGTGGCGGCGACCGGCGTATACGCCCTCCCGCCGCAGCAACGATCGCAGCATACGCGCTCCCGCGAAGGGATAATCGAGATGCAGCTCATCGAGCCGACGCATCAAGGCAAGGTCCTCGGCCGAAACTGGCCGAGGTTCATAGTAGACCGTGCTGCGAGCCAGCTTCAGGACCTTCGCCTGGCGCACGATAGAAAGATCATGATCGCGGTCGATCATCGCTTTGCGCTCAGCAGGCCCGCCTTGGTGAGCGCGCCGGACAAAAAATCGTTTTCCAACGCCAGCTCGCCGATCTTGGCATGTAACGCCTTCAAATCGACCGGCGTCTCGGCCGATGTCTTGTCATGCCCAAACACGCCGGCGGCGCCTTCCAGGAGCTGGTTTTTCCAGATCGTGATCTGGTTCGGATGAACATCAAACAGTTGCGCCAGCTCCGCCAGTGTCTTGTCGCCTTTGACCGCAGCCAAAGCAACCTTCGCCTTGAATGCCGGAGAATGCGTCCGGCGGCTCTTCTTCGTCATCTTCGCTCCTGATTCGCAGCAAGAATCCTCGCCGCTGTCAGGCAGAAAATCCACTCAAGCTACTGTCCGAATTTGCGGGGCCAGCTCTCATTTCCGAGGTGGCTCGACGCAACGGGGTGAACCGGGGACTGCTCAGTGTGTGGCGGCGCCAGGCGCGGCTCGCGTCGAGCGAAGCGCCGCAGTTCGTGCAAGTCAGGCTCCAGGCCGCCGTCGAGGCGCAGCCGAACGCGATCGATAAGGCGCATGTTCTGACGGATCCGGCCGAGCGGATCGAGGTGATGATCGCGGGCGCGACGGTGCGCGTGCCCGTCGGCGTCGACGCCGCGACGCTGGAGCGCGTGCTGGCGGCGGTGAGATCGACGCGATGATCTCTTTCGGTCCAATGGTCCGTGTGTTCGTCGCGACGCAGCCGATTGACTTTCGTAAAGGCGTTCATGGCCTTGTCGCGCTGGTAGCGGAGGGATTAGGCGGCAAGCCCTACAGCGGTGACGTTTATGTCTTCCGATCGAAGCGATCGGATCGTTTGAAGCTACTGGTTTTTGACGGCTCGGGAATGGTTCTAGCGACGAAGTGGCTGGAGAATGGGGGCTTTGCCTGGCCACCTGTTCGCGAGGGTACGATGCCGGTGACGGGGGCGCAACTGGCGATGCTGATTGAAGGTCTTGCGGAGTGGTCGCGTGTGGTCCCGAAGGTGACGAAGCGGCCGACGAAGGTTGCCTGAAGCGTCTTGTTTTGCTGGCGATTGCGAGTGCGTTCGTGTAGCTCTGCGATATGGCGCTTCGCCCCGAAGATCTCCCCTCTGACCCTGCGGCTCTTGCCGAGATGGTGCTGGCTTTCGAAGGCGAGAACGATGATCTGCGCGCAGAGATCGCCACGTTGAAGAGCCTGATCTTCGGCGCACGATCGGAGCGCGCGGCGATCGTCTGCGCCGAACAGATCGCGTTTGATCTGGAACGGACCGCCGGCTCACAGCTCCCGGCCAATGACGACAAACCGGACGCGCCGCGGCCGGAGCGGCGCAAAGCGAAGCGCAACATCGGCGCGCTGCCGGCGCATCTGCCTCGGGTCGAGCGGGTGATCGAGCCGGCGTCCACGCTGTGCCCGTGCTGCACGGGTCAGATGCATCGGATCGGCGAGGAGAGCAGCGAAGCGCTCGATCGGGTTCCCGCGTGGCTGCGCGTGCTCCGCACGATCCGTCCAAAATACGCCTGCCGCTCCTGTGAGGGCCCGATTGTCCAGGCCCCGGCACCGGCGCGGCGCGGCTCGTCGAGGGCGGCATGGCAACGACGGCGCTGATCGCGCATATCGCCGCGGCCAAATATGCCTGGCAATCGACGCTCTATCGCCAGACGCAGATCCTGGCGGGTCAGGGTGTCGTCGTCGACCGTCAGACGCTGGCGCGCTGGATGGGGAGCGCGGCGTGGCTGGTCAGGGGCCTCTACGATCTGCAACTGAAGACTATGCACGGCTTCGAGCGGCTGTTCTGCGACGAGACGCCGATGCCAGTGCTCGATCCGGGACGCGGCCGCACGAGGATCTGCCAGTTCTGGGCGCACGCGACGGACGATCGGGCGTGGAAGGGGCCGGCGCCGCCGGCGGTCGCCTACGTGTTCGCAGGTGGTCGCGGCAAAAAGGAGATCGTGGCGCAGTTAGCCGGCTTCGAAGGCGTGCTGCAAGTCGACGGCTATGCCGCCTACGCCTCGCTGGCGGGCGATGCGATGATGTCGGGCCAGATCCAGCTGGCGTATTGTCTCGTTCACGCGCGCCGCAACTTCGTGAGGGTGCACAAGACGACGAACTCACCCTTCGCCGCGGAGGTCATCGAGCGCATTGCGGCCGTCTACGCGATCGAGGAGAGGATCCGCGGTCTCGATGCTGGGGAACGCCGCGCGACGCGACAGGCCGAGACGAAGCCGCTGATGGAGGCGTTGAGGGCCCGTCTGATCGCGGTGAAGGACGGGATCTCCCGCCGCTCGACGCTCATCAAGGCGATCGACTACATGCTCGAACGCTGGCAGGGCCTGACGACGTTCCTGGATGACGGGCGGCTCGAGCCGGACACCAACACGGTCGAACGATCGATCAGGCCAATTGCGATCGGAAAAAAGAACTCGTTGTTCAGTGGTGACGAAGGCGGGGGCGAGACCTGGGCGATACTCGCTTCGCTTCTTAACACAGCGAAATTGAATGGCCTCGACCCCGAGGCGTATCTCGTCGACGTTCTCGATCGCATGGTGAGCGGCGCCACGAAGACCAACCAGCTTCACGAACTTCTGGCCTGGAACTGGAAGGCCGCACGCGAAGCCGAAAAGCGGGCCGTGGCATGACGAAGCCGAAGCAAGGGCGGGGAACGCGAAAAGCACGCAAGACGACGATGGCGGACTATGCCATGTCGTTCGAACGGCTCGGGCAATGGATCAGCAAGCGCGCCAGGTCGCCGACGCTTCGGCATCCGCGGGCGACGTCGCTCTCCATGCTCGATGGCGCGGTGGCCGCGGTCGTCGCCGGGCCGGTCTCGATGGCGTCCGAGGAATGGGTGTGCCCGCTCCTCGGCGTAGATCCCGACGCCTTCAATCACGACACCGAGGAGTTCTCGGCAATCGCCGCCACGCTGATGCGCCACAACGCTATCAGCGAGACGCTGTCGACGAGACCGGAGAGCTTCGAGCCGCTGTTCGTGCGATCACCGGACGGCGAAGTCGACCCGCAGCCCTGGTGCATGGGCTTCTACGCCGTCATGAAGCTTCGGCTTCTCGTCTGGTCGCGGCTTCTCCCCCCGAATGGAACCGAACACCTTATGCTGCGGCCGATCTTGGTCCATTGCATCGACGACGCCGGTCGACCCTTGCTACCCCCGGCCCGGCGCACGCTGGGAACGCAGCCCATCATCCAAAACGCCTGGCGCAACATTCCAGCAACCGTCGAGGCCCTCCGGCAGTTCTGGATGCCTATACGCTTCAAGCGCGGTGCGTAGGCCGTCCGCACCAAGTCCGTGGCTCCGTGGGCCTCTCGTACCGTTTACGATCCATCCGGGGCGGGCTCTCCGCCATCAGAACGGCAGGAGCCGCATCGACCAGAGCATCGGCGGAAACAACCAGCCAAGGAACACGTCAAGGCGGCCCTGAAATCCGGCCGGGGCTTGAGGCCAAAAAGGGTACCCGCCGAACGAGGCTCAGCGATAGGAGACCCGCTGCACTACGAGAGGGATCCACCGCGGCGATTAATGGGCGGATCCTGCGGCAGCGCGGCCCTTTGCGACGCCGGCCACGTATGCCGTTATGTGATTGAAAAACGCGTTGCTCTTTAGCAGCACGGGCCAGCTCTTATCGGCCTTGTCTTTGTTGTTCTTGGCAAAGTCGATGATATGGAGCAAGTGCGCGCGAATTAGCTCGTCTGCCTCCATGCTCACGATTTTAGAGATGTCCTTTAGAGCCGTCTTTCTAATCTCAACTAGCCCGTCCTATTCGTGAGAGTGCGGCTTTTGGGCCCGATTGATGCGGCCGCACATCTTGTCTGACGAGGCGCACAGGATTGCCTTCGGCTTTTCGCCGCCTGACGACCGGTACTTTGCAACGCGCTTGAGGGATGGGTTGGGCGAACGGGGGCGGACGCCCCGCCGGTCAAGGACCGAGCGGCAGCAGCGCGCCGGGCAAGCCGCAGATCAGGTCGGCTTCGGGACATGCCGCGGCAAACGCAAGGCGAATGCGGCTCGTGGTCTCGACGACACGGGCGGCGATTTTCAAGAGCCGAAGACGCAGCGTCGCGAACTCGGCAGCGGCCAATTCCCGGGCTTTGGGAATGGCGTCGCGCACGGTCAGCATCAGCCAATAAGCGGCCGTATGGAGCACGAGACGGACCTGGTTGGCGAGCGCCGAACGGCAGCTGGTGCGATCGGAGGCGAGCTGCGTCTTATGCAGCTTGATCAGATTCTCGGCTTGGCCGCGCGCGCAATACAGGCTGTCGTAGATCCACTCGGCCGAGCCGACATCGAGGCTGGTGACGACGAAGCGGATGTCGAGGCCGAGCATCGTCGCCTCAATACGGGCGACAGTGCGCCGTTCGCGATCCCAGGACTTTGCCTTGTGGCGCGTCTCGGTATAGCCACGCAGAACCGGCAGGTTCTCGATGGCGCGTCGCGTGCGGATGTCGTCGGCGACCTCGTCGACTTTTCTGGCGAGAGGCTTGGTGCCGGACAGACCGAAGATGTAGTCGATGCCGTTGGTCTCGCACCACGCCATTGCCTCCGGCCGGGCATAGTGCCCGTCGCCACGGAACGTAATTTGCGTGTTGTGCCATCGCGTCCGGATATGCCGTACCAGGCGGCGCAGATGGGCACGCACCTCGACGCCGCCCGGCGTCTTGCCGGGCCGCAGCACGACGGCCACGGGCCGGCTCTTCTCCGTGTCGTAGACGTGGATCGGCAGGAAGCAGCGTTCGTCATAATGAGCGTTGAACAGCGAGAGCTGCTGATGGCCGTGGACGACGTCGCAGGTATCATCGATGTCGAGCGTGACGGATGCCGGCTCGCGCGGGTAGCTATCCATCCATGCGTCGACCAAAGTGTAGGTCAGCCGGATCACGTCGCGCAGGCGCGGAGCATTCTCCAGCCGCGACAGCGTCGGCTGGGAACACAAATCCCGGCCCGTGTCCGGTAGGCGACCGCAGGCCAGTTTGAATGCCGGATCGGACCTCAGATGATCGAGGTCGTCGGCGTCCTCGTAGCCGCAGCAGATCGCGAACATGCGAGCGCGGAACATATCGACCAGGCTGTGCACGACCCGCGTCGGATCGCGCCGATCCGGGAACACCCGGGCCAGATTGTTGGCCAAACCGAGACGCCGCTCGGCCATCGCCAGAAGCATCACGCCCCCGTTCGAGGTTAGGCGCCCACCATCGAAGGCAGCTGTGACTTTCTTGGCGTGAACGGCTGGAAACGAGAAGGGCGGAATCGTATCGTCGGTCATGGCGGGCGTGGCGTTCGCGGTTGGAGGTGATGGGGTTGGCTTCGCAACCGAATCCTACGCCGCATCAGCGCTTTACCCCTCAGGCGCACTCTTACGAATAAGACGGGTTAAGTTGAAGAAAGATTGAGTGACTCCCGATCATTTCTGTGCCGAAACGTGGAGTCGCGGTCGTGCCGCGTCCAAAGAAACCGGCGCGAGCGGCCTATTAGACGCGGTAGGTGCTCAGCCTCCGAAACGAGACTATCAAGCATGAAGAGATCGAGCGCGAGGCAGAGGTTTTATTTGTGTTGAATTCTTGCTTCTCGATAGTGGTCTGAAATCGTATCATCGGTCATGGCGGGCGTGGCGTTCGCGGTTGAAGGTGATGGGGTGGCTTCGCAACCGAATCCTACGCCGCATCAGCGCTTTACACCACGCTCGCCAGCCTCTCAGGCGCCCTCTCGCGAATAAGACGGGCTAGTTCCCTGTAGATTGTGCCGCAGATGAACAACGAGCATTGCGGGATCACTTGGTGCATCACGTCGCTGTGTTTCTGCGCTAGAGGCTCTCCTAGAATGGGTTCATAAACAGTCTTCAAGTTAGTCGAAGCCTGCGCTTTCCGCCTGATTGCGGTGAACCGCTTCACAAAATCGTCAAGCCTTTGCTTCAGGTCGTGAGCGATCACGATTTTCTCTGCGGTCATGTCACCGGAAAAGATGCGCTCGTAGTAACCGCCATCTTCGACCGAGAGGAAAATCTTCTTCACGTTCTTCTTCGCGATTTCCGGCTGGCCGTAAAATGTAGCGGTGTAGGCTTGCGCGCCGTCCTTTAGGCGAATGATGCGGCCGTCAAGATGATGGCCAATACGCCGCTCAAGAGCCACCCGCTCGGTGTCCGTCAAGCTAGTCAGTTCTCCCTCTCGCCGTTCCAGCAACCACCCAAGCGAGGCAAGCGCATGATCTAGGGTCCAGACTCAATTGAGCCAATATGCGACGAGAGCGGCGAGATGAACAGCGGCCAAAAAATTACGGGCGAGCTTGTCATATCGCGTGGCGATGCGCCGGAAGTCCTTGAGCCTGCAAAAGCAGCGTTCGATGACATTTCGTCCTTTGTAGGCGCGTTTGTTGAAGCGATGGATGACGACACGGTTAGATTTATTGGGGATTACGGGCTTGGCGCCACGACGAATGATTTCGCCGCGAAGCTTGTCGCCATCATACCCTTTGTCGGCGAGGAGCACGCTCATGGGTGGCGCGAGCGCCAGGACATCGGGAGCCGCAGCGATATCGGCATCCTGGCCTGGAGTCAGATGCAGGACGACCGGCCGGCAGAGCGGATCGCTCAGCGCATGGATTTTTGTCGTGCGGCCTCCGCGCGAGCGGCCGATTGCTTGATTGTGCTCCCCCCTTTTCCGCCGGAGGCACACCGGTGAGCTTTAATCGAGGTCGAGTCGAGCGACAGTACGACGCCGTCTTCGCCAGGCTTGGCCAGCGCTTCGAAGATTGCGCACCATCGTCCTCGCTTGGCCCAGCGATTGAAGCGATTGTAGATCGTCGTGTAAGGGCCGTATTCACGTGGACAATCACGCCATCGTGCACCCGATTGCAGCATGTGAATGATGCCGCTGACGATGCGTCGGTCGTCGTCCCGATCCGGCCCCGTCAGTCCCCTCGGCAGATGCGGTTCGATACGCGCCCATTGCCTGTCGTTCAGCCAAAACAAACCAGCGCGCATTCTCTCGCCCCCGAATCAACACGTAGGCAAGAGAATCACGTGGCGCTATTTAGGTACAGACCCTAGTTGAACGACGCGCTGATCGTTCGACCGCAGGAAGCCGGTGCCAACTTGGTTTTGGTTGTTTTGATTGACTGCGACATCGTTAGCGAAGTCCTTGTGACCACTTGACGTAATTGCTCTCGCTGGAACGATAACGTCTGACTTCAGCTTCCTTTTTTCGAGGGCTCGATGCAGCGCACGGATCGTTTGGCCACCGTTTACGACCTGAGCCCTCTCCAAGGTCAAGGTCTTTTGGAAAACGTCATAGAACGCTTTCTCACACAGGAACGTCACACCATTATTGAAGTGAAGGAAGTTAACAGAACCATCGCCCGTACACGAGCTATGGCGGAATCTGGGTGATGACGGTGTGAGGAAGGCGGCGTATCGAGGCGGGTGACGAGCCTGCCAGAACCTCTCGAGGAGAGCGATACGCCATGACCGAGACTACCAATGTTCTTGCTTTCCGTCAGCCGTCCGCGGTTGATGATCCACTGACCGATATCGTTCGTGCCGGCGCGCGGGACCTGCTTGCCAGGGCGATCGAGATCGAGGTTGGCGCGTTTCTGGCCAGCACGGCCAATCTGACGCTGCCCGACGGTCGAGCGCGCCTGGTCCGACATGGGCACGGTCCGGTGCGCGAGATTGCGACCGGCATCGGTCCGGTGGAGGTCGCTCGTCCCAAGGTCCGCGACCGCGGAGCGAGCGGGCCAGGCGACCGCCTCCGCTTCAGTTCGGCAATCCTGCCGCTATGGGCGCGGCGGACGAAGAGCCTGGATGCCTTGATCCCGGTCCTCTATTTGCGCGGCATCTCGACCGGCGACTTCCAGGAGGCGCTCTCGGCGCTGCTCGGCAAGGATGCGCCGAACCTGTCGCCTTCGGTGATCGCCGGCCTGAAGGCCGATTGGCAGGTCGAGTACGAACGCTGGCAGAGACGCGATCTGTCGGCGCGTCGCTATGTCTACATCTGGGCCGATGGCGTGTACCTGCAGGCCCGCATGGAAGATCACAGCGAATGCATGCTGGTGCTGATTGGCACCACGCCGGAAGGCAAGAAGGAGCTGATCGGCTTCCAGGTCGGCGTGCGCGAGAGCGCGCAGAGCTGGCGCGAACTCCTGATCGACCTGCGGCAACGCGGGTTACGGATTGCCCCGCAACTCGCCATCGGCGACGGCGCCCTCGGCTTCTGGAAGGCACTGGACGAGGCCTTTCCCGGCACGCGGCACCAACGATGCTGGTGCCATAAAGTGAGCAACGTACTCGACAAGGTCGCCAAATCCGTGCAGGGCCCCATGAAGAACGACCTGCGGAACATCTATCTGGCCCCACACCGGGCCGAAGCTGAAACCGCGATCGACGTCTTCGTCGAGAAATACCACGTCAAATACGGACGTGCGGTGGAGTGCCTGATCAAGGATCGCCATGCGCTGCTCGCCTTCTTCGACTTCCCTGCTGAGCACTGGATCCACCTACGCAGCTCGAACCCGATCGAGAGCGTCTTCGCCACGGTGCGCCACCGAACGGTGCGGACCAAGGGATCGCTGTCGCAACAAACTGCGAAGCTGATGGTGTTCAAGCTCATCGACGCCGCATCGAAGACCTGGCGGCGATTGAAGAGCACGAACCAGTTGCCGAAAGTCATCGCCGGTGTAAAGTTCATCGACGGAATCGAAGTCATTCCGAACACTGAAAGCCACGCCGCCTGATCAGGCCGCGTCACCCAAAATCAGCCATAGCTCCCCGTACACGTAGCCTCGATTGATCTGTTGGTAGCCGTATCGCGTTGATCAACCCGGATATTCCTCTGTAGCAATCCCTCTCCGTGTTGCGCGTACAGTTCGGCCAACGTGTTTCCAGGAATAGAGAACAGGTAGCAATCCGCAATGCCGGATCGTTGGGTGTAGGGAGTTACAGGAACGTCAAGTCGCAGCGGATCCTTAACAGCCGGAAGGGAGTGCTGGTAGAAGCGCTCTTGAAGGATTTCGATAGGTTGTTCATCCCACTCAATAAAGCTATCGGCGGCACGGCCCTTTAACGCCGTGACGAATGTGTCAAGTTTGAGCTTTGCCTCGGGAGCCAGCCCAGCGCCACTGCTAACGAAGTGAATGCGGTAACCGTTTGGGACCTGCTGATAGAGTTCCTCAAGTCTGGCCTTGAGATCAGGATTTGCTACCGCCTCGTGCTTTCGGTTCAAAATCAACCCCAAGCCAGAGATGACCTTATCTACGTCGCCAGTCGGGATCCCCTTGTCGATGCTCTGCGGGTTTTTGAATTGATAGAAGTGGACCAACTCATCATCGTCGATCCACAGAGCGTCGATGCCCAGATCCCCGCCACCGTCGCAGAACACTTCCTCGACGTCTGCGTCCATGAAATCATGGAGACGATTGAAATACCAATACAGGAGGGAATGGCCTCGCTCTGTAAGGCCATGGTGATCGGATAGCGTCTTGCACTCGGCCTCAAGTTGCTCCTTGAACAACGACAGCAGCGGATTGACGGCGGTCATGGGGTTCCTCTAGTGACGGCTTACAGTCGGGGCTAGCCCGTCTTAGTCGCGAGAGGGCGCCTGAGAGGCTGGCGAGCGTGGTGTAAAGCGCTGATGCGGCGTAGGATTCGGTTGCGAAGCCACCCCATCACCTTCAACCGCGAACGCCACGCCCGCCATGACCGATGATACGATTTCAGACCACTATCGAGAAGCAAGAATTCAACACAAATAAAACCTCTGCCTCGCGCTCGATCTCTTCATGCTTGATAGTCTCGTTTCGGAGGCTGATCGAGCTATGGCTGATTTTGGGTGACGCGGCCTGATCAGGCGGCGTGGCTTTCAGTGTTCGGAATGACTTCGATTCCGGCGATGAACTTTACACCGGCGATGACTTTCGGCAACTGGTTCGTGCTCTTCAATCGCCGCCAGGTCTTCGATGCGGCGTCGATGAGCTTGAACACCATCAGCTTCGCAGTTTGTTGCGACAGCGATCCCTTGGTCCGCACCGTTCGGTGGCGCACCGTGGCGAAGACGCTCTCGATCGGGTTCGAGCTGCGTAGGTGGATCCAGTGCTCAGCAGGGAAGTCGAAGAAGGCGAGCAGCGCATGGCGATCCTTGATCAGGCACTCCACCGCACGTCCGTATTTGACGTGGTATTTCTCGACGAAGACGTCGATCGCGGTTTCAGCTTCGGCCCGGTGTGGGGCCAGATAGATGTTCCGCAGGTCGTTCTTCATGGGGCCCTGCACGGATTTGGCGACCTTGTCGAGTACGTTGCTCACTTTATGGCACCAGCATCGTTGGTGCCGCGTGCCGGGAAAGGCCTCGTCCAGTGCCTTCCAGAAGCCGAGGGCGCCGTCGCCGATGGCGAGTTGCGGGGCAATCCGTAACCCGCGTTGCCGCAGGTCGATCAGGAGTTCGCGCCAGCTCTGCGCGCTCTCGCGCACGCCGACCTGGAAGCCGATCAGCTCCTTCTTGCCTTCCGGCGTGGTGCCAATCAGCACCAGCATGCATTCGCTGTGATCTTCCATGCGGGCCTGCAGGTACACGCCATCGGCCCAGATGTAGACATAGCGACGCGCCGACAGATCGCGTCTCTGCCAGCGTTCGTACTCGACCTGCCAATCGGCCTTCAGGCCGGCGATCACCGAAGGCGACAGGTTCGGCGCATCCTTGCCGAGCAGCGCCGAGAGCGCCTCCTGGAAGTCGCCGGTCGAGATGCCGCGCAAATAGAGGACCGGGATCAAGGCATCCAGGCTCTTCGTCCGCCGCGCCCATAGCGGCAGGATTGCCGAACTGAAGCGGAGGCGGTCGCCTGGCCCGCTCGCTCCGCGGTCGCGGACCTTGGGACGAGCGACCTCCACCGGACCGATGCCGGTCGCAATCTCGCGCACCGGACCGTGCCCATGTCGGACCAGGCGCGCTCGACCGTCGGGCAGCGTCAGATTGGCCGTGCTGGCCAGAAACGCGCCAACCTCGATCTCGATCGCCCTGGCAAGCAGGTCCCGCGCGCCGGCACGAACGATATCGGTCAGTGGATCATCAACCGCGGACGGCTGACGGAAAGCAAGAACATTGGTAGTCTCGGTCATGGCGTATCGCTCTCCTCGAGAGGTTCTGGCAGGCTCGTCACCCGCCTCGATACGCCGCCTTCCTCACACCGTCATCACCCAGATTCCGCCATAGCTCAGGCTGATCACCTACCGCGTCTAGAGCATGATGTATTTACACGGAACCATAGCCTGAGTTTTTGAAGTAGTTGGTGCACTCCTCCTGGGAGAAGAGATCGAGGAGTTCACCAACCTTCCGCCAGGTTGCCTCCACGTCACGAGGTTCTGCGGATCGCATGAGGTGTTTGAGTTTGGCGAAGACCTGCTCGATCGGGTTGAGGTCAGGGCTGTAGGGCGGCAAGAAGATAAGGTGGGCTCCTCTGGCGCGGATAGCTTGGCGAGCCGCTTTGCCCTTGTGGCTGCCAAGATTGTCGAGAACGACGATCTCGCCCGGTGCGAGGGTGGGTGCCAACACCTTCTCGACGTACAGCGTGAAGAGTTCACCATTGATGGGACCATCAATCACTCAAGGCGCACTGATCCGATCATGACGCAGCGCCGCGATGAAGGTCATGGTCTTCCAATGGCCGAAAGGTGCAGATGCTTGGAGGCGCTGCCCACAAGGCCCCCAGCCGCGTAGCGGCGCCATATTGGTCTTGATCCACGTCTCGTCGATGAAAACCAACCGCGTGACGTCAATCCTGCCTTGATGCGCTTTCCATCGGGTCCGCTTACGGGCGACGTCTGGGCGATCCTGCTCGGCTGGTAGAAGCGTTTTTTTTGAAGCTGAGCCCCTCGGCGTGAACAAAAGTCCACACCGCCCGCACGTCTGTCTTGATCCCCCGTGCAGCCAGCTCCTGCGTCAGCTTGCGCAAGGTGAATGGCCCCGAGCGAATGCGTTTGCGCAGCCAGTCGGCGTTGGCATCCGACAGAACCCGCTTCTTGTGGCCGCCGATCTGGCCGGGCGCCAGGCCTCCGGTATCACGCCTTAGGTTCTTCCACTTCGTCACGCACGAGGGGCTGATCTGTAGCGCCTCTGCGATCGAACGAACCGTCTCGCCCGCGTCAGCGCGAGCCAAGGCGCGTTCACGGATGTCTTCCGAATAGGGGCGCGTCATCCATGCTGGCCTCCGCACTCCAGCATGGAGCTTGAATCAGAAATCGCCCGCTCTGGGAACCCCGATTCCAGTCAAAAACATCACGCTCTAATAGGCCGCTCGCGCCGGTTTCTTTGGACGCGGCACGACCGCGACTCCACGTTTCGGCACAGAAATGATCGGGAGTCACTCAATCTTTCTTCAACTTAACCCGTCTTATTCGTAAGAGTGCGCCTGAGGGGTAAAGCGCTGATGCGGCGTAGGATTCGGTTGCGAAGCCAACCCCATCACCTCCAACCGCGAACGCCACGCCCGCCATGACCGACGATACGATTCCGCCCTTCTCGTTTCCAGCCGTTCACGCCAAGAAAGTCACAGCTGCCTTCGATGGTGGGCGCCTAACCTCGAACGGGGGCGTGATGCTTCTGGCGATGGCCGAGCGGCGTCTCGGTTTGGCCAACAATCTGGCCCGGGTGTTCCCGGATCGGCGCGATCCGACGCGGGTCGTGCACAGCCTGGTCGATATGTTCCGCGCTCGCATGTTCGCGATCTGCTGCGGCTACGAGGACGCCGACGACCTCGATCATCTGAGGTCCGATCCGGCATTCAAGCTGGCCTGCGGTCGCCTACCGGACACGGGCCGGGATTTGTGTTCCCAGCCGACGCTGTCGCGGCTGGAGAATGCTCCGCGCCTGCGCGACGTGATCCGGCTGACCTACACTTTGGTCGACGCATGGATGGATAGCTACCCGCGCGAGCCGGCATCCGTCACGCTCGACATCGATGATACCTGCGACGTCGTCCACGGCCATCAGCAGCTCTCGCTGTTCAACGCTCATTATGACGAACGCTGCTTCCTGCCGATCCACGTCTACGACACGGAGAAGAGCCGGCCCGTGGCCGTCGTGCTGCGGCCCGGCAAGACGCCGGGCGGCGTCGAGGTGCGTGCCCATCTGCGCCGCCTGGTACGGCATATCCGGACGCGATGGCACAACACGCAAATTACGTTCCGTGGCGACGGGCACTATGCCCGGCCGGAGGCAATGGCGTGGTGCGAGACCAACGGCATCGACTACATCTTCGGTCTGTCCGGCACCAAGCCTCTCGCCAGAAAAGTCGACGAGGTCGCCGACGACATCCGCACGCGACGCGCCATCGAGAACCTGCCGGTTCTGCGTGGCTATACCGAGACGCGCCACAAGGCAAAGTCCTGGGATCGCGAACGGCGCACTGTCGCCCGTATTGAGGCGACGATGCTCGGCCTCGACATCCGCTTCGTCGTCACCAGCCTCGATGTCGGCTCGGCCGAGTGGATCTACGACAGCCTGTATTGCGCGCGCGGCCAAGCCGAGAATCTGATCAAGCTGCATAAGACGCAGCTCGCCTCCGATCGCACCAGCTGCCGTTCGGCGCTCGCCAACCAGGTCCGTCTCGTGCTCCATACGGCCGCTTATTGGCTGATGCTGACCGTGCGCGACGCCATTCCCAAAGCCCGGGAATTGGCCGCTGCCGAGTTCGCGAGGCTGCGTCTTCGGCTCTTGAAAATCGCCGCCCGTGTCGTCGAGACCACGAGCCGCATTCGCCTTGCGTTTGCCGCGGCATGTCCCGAAGCCGACCTGATCTGCGGCTTGCCCGGCGCGCTGCTGCCGCTCGGTCCTTGACCGGCGGGGCGTCCGCCCCCGTTCGCCCAACCCATCCCTCAAGCGCGTTGCAAAGTACCGGTCGTCAGGCGGCGAAAAGCCGAAGGCAATCCTGTGCGCCTCGTCAGACAAGATGTGCGGCCGCATCAATCGGGCCCAAAAGCCGCACTCTCACGAATAGGACGGGCTAAGACGCACCCGCGCACCCCTTTTAGAGGGCCGCCCCTCAAGACTGCGGTGGGGGCCATGTTGGGCGCGCCCTACCGAGCCGTAAGGTGCCATACAGACGCACCCCGGGCAAGCCGAGCAACATCCTGCCGCGGCTCTACGCGGCCTCGTCAGCTTCTCGAAAGCTCGCGCGACTATAGGTCTGCTCAAGTGATCTTGGACGTGAGGCTAGCGTGGACCGGCAGAACTTTGATCCATCCAACGTAACAGCTTGGTCGCAAGTGCAGCACGACGTCTCGGAAGAGACGCACGCCGGCCAGGCCGGGCAAGAGGGCTTTGAGCAGCGCTTGGCCGAGGCGCGCCCGCCTGATCCGGCTCCTGTCTCTAGGGGGGCGAGCCGGAGCCACCATCCCAATCTCTCTACGGAAGATCGGGACATTATCGACAAGGCGATTGCTCAATATGCAGGTCCGCGAAAACCGACAACGGTCTATCAGTATGCTCGAGGACTCCGTCGATTGATAAACGAAATCCGCGGTCGTGGCCAATCGACCGATCTAAGGGATCACCAATCCCTGGCCGAGCACGCCAAAGCTTACTTTCCGTTAGACAATGCTATCGTAACGGGGTTGAACATCCTTCGTGCGTATTATGAGCCGGGCCATGTAGCTTATGGCGCGCGACGCGCTGCCCCCTCAGCGGAAGACGCCCTTCTCATAGAGCATCTGACTAATCCCGGCGGACTCAACGAGAGTTCCTTTGGTTTATATCAGAATGCTCTTCGCCAATTTTCTGACAAACTCAAGGGCAAGGGCCAGACGATATCTGAACTGGATCAGGATTCGCGAGTCGCGTTCGCTCGTAGGTTGCTTCCGACGCACGCAACTCTCATCTCCGCGTTGGGGACGTTGGGTGACCAGCTCGACGCGAAACAAGTTTCAGGTCCGGGCGGCCCTCGGGAAGCCGGGGGCGATGGTGTCCCGTCGCCCAGGTCAGGCGGGGTTCCGGCGGAAGTCTGGGGCCTGTTCGATGATGAGGCCGAGGAGCCGCCGGCCGATCCATCGGAACTTGAGCGGCTGGAGCATGAGCTTCGCGGGGAAATTCAGGGACGGCTAGGCGACCACCCCGCTCAGCCGCCCTTCTCCGTAGAGCCAGAGGGATTCACGTTTAATCCAGAGTCCCCTCCTGCGAAAGTTCGCCGATTGCTGGATGATCATTCCGCCCTGCCGCAAGTCTTCGTCAATCCAAACGACCTCAATGCAGACGCTGGCGTGCTGATGCGGGCTTCCCTCCACGAATTGGAGAGGCAGCCCACAATGCAGCAGAGCGGGCATGAACAACCTGCTGCACCGAGCAGGAGCAGCGTCCTCCCGAGCGGGGACAACCGACCGACCAGCTTCGTGATCAACACTGACCGTTACACGGCGTTGTTGGTGCCCGCGGGGATGACCAGGCAGAGCTTCCCGCTCCATCCTCGATCGGAAAACGCTCCGCAGCCCAGCGCGCCGTCGGGGAATCAAGCCTCGCCAGCACTGCCTTCACGCAGGATGGAGCAAGCCGCGCCGGCGTCCGACCGGGCTGAGGCGGTGTTCCCAGCGCTCGGCGAGACTTTTGATGCGTCTTTGTCCGCTCCCGAGGACTTCTCCCACGGCACCCAGCCTGCGCCGGGTATGATGCGGTCCAGGTTGGGCCGCTGGGGTCAGTTTCCGGATGTGGCAGAGCGGGTAAAGACCTACGACATTCGCGGTGAACGCTATACGGCCGTGTTGGGACCGGGAGGGCCCGATGATGTTCGGCTCATTCACCTGCGGTCTCCCGCTGTCGGCGATACATTCGATGTTTCGTTCGCCGTTCCCAAGGATTTTTCTCATCGCACCCAGCCGGCGCCCGACATGATGCTGTCCACGTTGGGCAAGTGGGACTTCTTGCCTGTCGCGGAACATCCAATCATGAACTACGAGATTGGCGGCGAACGCTACACGGCCGTTTTGGGACCGAAAGGACCCAACGACGTTCACCTCATCCATCATCCTCAAGTTGCTGATGAAGCTGCGCCAGCGGCACCGTCAGACGTCTACAACGTCCTTGATTTGCCGTCCACACCGGAGGAGCTGCCTGATTACGCGAACTATCTGTCGGCGTTCCCGCGCATACACTCCGGTGCCGAGATCGGGGCGTCGGGTCCGGCGGCCTCATCCCACGACCGTAGCGGGCGGGCTCTCGACCCCATGCAGTGGCTGGGCGACGAGCATATCCAGAGGGACTACGAGCTCCTGACGCAGGAGTTGCAAATGAATGATCCGAATCTTGCCGCCCGAACGCGGTTCGTCGATCCTCTCATTGCCTTTCGGTTGAGTTGGGGCGCCGAGCGCGACGCGCTCAGCGCATTGCAGCGCATCGTCTATGATCATGACAATGATGTAGCCGACTTCCTATTCCTGCCAGTGACCGATGCCAGTCCAACCCATCCTAACGGCACCCATTGGTCGCTGCTACTCGTAGATCGCTGCACGCGAGGAGTGCCGGTCGCCTATCATTACGATTCCGTCGAGGGACACAATGACGGGCCCGCAGAACGGCTCGCAGAACGGCTGGGCCTGACTCTGCAGCGAGCCGGAATGGCCCCGCAGCAGAACAGCTATGATTGCGGCGTGTTCGTGGTGGATGGCACACGGGAGCTGGTTCGACGATTGGCGCAAGGAGAGCGGCCACAAGCCGAGCCGCTGCACCTCGACAACCTCGTCGCCAATCGGCAGGAACTCCGGGACCGGCTTAGGGGTTGATGGCGATGCGCCCGTCCGGTAGGCGTGTCGATCTCCAGGGTTTTCGGCGGCGTTTCAGGACCGGCCGCTGTCGCCGCGAGCAAGCGCACGAAATCAGCTGAATGCAGGAGGACCTGTAAGGGTCGACGCCGTTAAAAAGGCAGTGAAGAGGGTTCACAACGCCGCCAGCGGCTATAAAAGCAAATCGTGCTGTGCGTCGGGCCGGCGGGTGGTTCCTGGAGAGACCATTCTGCCGGAGTTAGTTCAGCGCGAATCGTGACGAATTATTGCGATCACCTGCAGGGTGCTGCCTGCTACAGCGCAGAAGACGGCAAATCATGGATGTCCTAGCCCGTCTTATTCGTAAGAGTGCGCCTGAGGGCTGGCGAGCGTGGTGTAAAGCGCTGATGCGGCGTAGGATTCGGTTGCGAAGCCACCCCATCACCTTCAACCGCGAACGCCACGCCCGCCATGACCGATGATACGATTCTGCCCTTCTCGTTTCCAGCCGTTCACGCCAAGAAAGTCACAGCTGCCTTCGATGGTGGACGCCTAACCTCGAATGGGGGCGTGATGCTTCTGGCGATGGCCGAGCGGCGTCTCGGTTTGGCCGACAATCTGGCCCGGGTGTTCCCGGATCGGCGCGATCCGACGCGGGTCGTGCACAGCCTGGTCGATATGTTCCGCGCGCGCATGTTCGCGATCTGCTGCGGCTACGAGGACGCCGACGACCTCGATCATCTGAGGTCCGATCCGGCATTCAAGCTGGCCTGCGGTCGCCTACCGGACACGGGCCGGGATTTGTGTTCCCAGCCGACGCTGTCGCGGCTGGAGAATGCTCCGCGCCTGCGCGACGTGATCCGGCTGACCTACACTTTGGTCGACGCATGGATGGATAGCTACCCGCGCGAGCCGGCATCCGTCACGCTCGACATCGATGATACCTGCGACGTCGTCCACGGCCATCAGCAGCTCTCGCTGTTCAACGCTCATTATGACGAACGCTGCTTCCTGCCGATCCACGTCTACGACACGGAGAAGAGCCGGCCCGTGGCGGTCGTGCTGCGGCCCGGCAAGACGCCGGGCGGCGTCGAGGTGCGTGCCCTTCTGCGCCGCCTGGTACGGCATATCCGGACGCGGTGGCACAACACGCGAATTACGTTCCGTGGCGACGGGCACTATGCCCGGCCGGAGGCAATGGCGTGGTGCGAGACCAACGGCATCGACTACATCTTCGGTCTGTCCGGTACCAAGCCTCTCGCCAGAAAAGTCGACGAGGTCGCCGACGACATCCGCACGCGACGCGCCATCGAGAACCTGCCGGTTCTGCGTGGCTATACCGAGACGCGCCACAAGGCAAAGTCCTGGGATCGCGAACGGCGCACTGTCGCCCGTATTGAGGCGACGATGCTCGGCCTCGACATCCGCTTCGTCGTCACCAGCCTCGATGTCGGCTCGGCCGAGTGGATCTACGACAGCCTGTATTGCGCGCGCGGCCAAGCCGAGAATCTGATCAAGCTGCATAAGACGCAGCTCGCCTCCGATCGCACCAGCTGCCGTTCGGCGCTCGCCAACCAGGTCCGTCTCGTGCTCCATACGGCCGCTTATTGGCTGATGCTGACCGTGCGCGACGCCATTCCCAAAGCCCGGGAATTGGCCGCTGCCGAGTTCGCGAGGCTGCGTCTTCGGCTCTTGAAAATCGCCGCCCGTGTCGTCGAGACCACGAGCCGCATTCGCCTTGCGTTTGCCGCGGCATGTCCCGAAGCCGACCTGATCTGCGGCTTGCCCGGCGCGCTGCTGCCGCTCGGTCCTTGACCGGCGGGGCGTCCGCCCCCGTTCGCCCAACCCATCCCTCAAGCGCGTTGCAAAGTACCGGTCGTCAGGCGGCGAAAAGCCGAAGGCAATCCTGTGCGCCTCGTCAGACAAGATGTGCGGCCGCATCAATCGGGCCCAAAAGCCGCACTCTCACGAATAGGACGGGCTAGCACCTTAGTTCCACTGCAACCAAGCGCAATGCCCGAAAAGTTTAGACAGCCGCAAGATAACCGCAGTGACACAACGTGCGACAGCTAGGGGAAGCACACTGCTTGCGACACGTCGGCGGCGGCTGCGCCCTTTAAGCCGGACATTCGAAATTGGGGGGCCGGGGTCAACTAAAAAGGGGCCCCAGTGCGCGATAGGGGACCCGCTAGAAAGTCCCGTTTTCCCATTGACGAAACGGCATGCTCATGATCGGCGCGCCCGGCGCCGGCAAATCGATGCTGGCGGCGCGCCTGCCCTCGATCCTGCCGCCGCTGTCGCCGGGCGAGCTGCTCGAGGTCTCGATGATCGCGTCCGTCGCCGGCGAGATCGAAGGCGGGGCGCTGACGGCGCGGCGGCCGTTCCGCGCGCCGCATCATTCCGCCAGCATGGCCGCTCTCACCGGCGGCGGCATGCGCGCCAGGCCCGGCGAGATATCGCTCGCGCATCAGGGCGTGCTGTTCCTCGACGAGCTGCCGGAGTTCGATCCGCGCGTGCTGGATTCGCTGCGCCAGCCACTGGAAAACGGCGAGGTCGCGGTGTCGCGCGCCAATCACCGCGTCACCTACCCTGCCCGCTTCATGCTGGTCGCGGCGATGAACCCCTGCCGCTGCGGCAATGCGTTCGAGCCCGGTTATGCCTGCAAGCGCGGCCGCATCGACCGCTGCACCGGCGACTACCAGGCGCGTATCTCCGGTCCCCTCATGGACCGCATCGATCTGCGTATCGAGGTGCCGGCCGTGACCGCGGCGGACCTGATCCTGCCCCCGCCGGCGGAAGGCTCCGCCGAGGTCGCCGCGCGCGTGGCGGCGGCGCGCGACATCCAGCTCGCGCGCTATGCGGATGCCGGCCTGCCCAAAGTCCGCACCAATGCCGAGGCGCCCGCCTCGGTGCTGGAGGAGATCGCAAAGCCGGATGCGCAAGGCGCCAAGCTACTGCGCGATGCCGCCGAGACCACGCGGCTGTCGGCGCGCGGCTATCACCGCGTGCTGCGGGTGGCGCGCACGCTGGCCGACCTCGACAACGCCGACAAGATCGGCCGGCTGCATCTGGCCGAAGCGCTGTCCTACCGGGCACTCGCGGAGGATGTGCGGCAGATGGCGTGATCGCCTCGCTCATCAACCCGGCGGTAACGATTTTCCTTTACGCTCTGCAAACCATAAGGCCCGCGCGTTTCGCATCGTGAGTTCCTGAAGGGCCCGGCGAGTAGAGTGTCATGTTGCGTTTCAAGATCCTGGCCTCGGTTGTTCCCCTGCTGGCGGCTGCGGTGTTCGCCCGTGCCGAGATCGGATCGGTCTCGCATCCCTGCATCGCGCTCAGCGACACGACGGTCGAGCTCACATCCCTTTTCTGGACCGCCAACGTGCATGTCGCCTTCACCGACGATCCCGCGCAGGCCACGGTGCGGGTCCAGATCACCGATGACGCGGACGCCGCGGACTTCACCGTGGTGGACGACGGTCTCGGCTCCGAGCCGGACTCCTGCGAGCTCACCCCCTCGACACGGCTGATCTCGATTGCCGCACAGCCCGTCGACGGCGGGCCGGTGGTCTATCTCTCCAGCGAAGGACCGGCGGATTACCGCATCTATGTGCGCTCGAAGACGTTCTCGCAGCGCGAGGCTGCGGCGCTGATCGTCGGCGCCCGCGGCGGCCACCGCCAGCTCCAGGCCGCCTCGCTCTGAGCCGTTAACATCCCGTCAACCCTGTCGGAAGGCGGGGCCCAGGCCGCAAACTGTTCGCAAGGTCGGCGCGACATCGTGGCAGCCGGCGAACACAGGTTTCGAGCAAGAGAGTCGGGTCGGTGGCGATGGGTCGGACGTTCCGGATCAAGGTGCGCATGCGCCGCTTCAAGCGGCAGCACCCCCGCATTGCCTTCGCGATCCGCTCCTTCATGATCTTCTCGGCGACCTTCGGCGGCGCCTATGGTTTCGTGTCCGGCAGCCGCTCGGAGAATTCCGCCTACGATCCCCACGCCTTTGCGATCGGCGCGAGCTTCCTGTTCGCGCTCGCCTGCCTCGGCCTTGCGACGCTGAGCATGCGTCTGCGCTACGTGGGCAAGCGGCTGCGCACGCTCGCCGCCCACAATGAGGCCTTGATCGACCGCAATTGGGAGCTGAAGGAAGCGGAAGAACGCGCCCGCAGCCTGTTCGAACAGCAGGGCGACCTCATCGTGCTGCGCGACACAGAGGGCCGCATCACCTTTGCCAACGAGGCCTATTGCGCGGTCGCAGGACAGGCGCGCGGCGCACTGGTCGGCACGCGTTTCGATTTCGACGTGCTGGAGCAGGGCGACAATGCCCGCGAGAGCAACGGCACGCGCATCCACGACCAGAAGATCGCAACCCCGCTCGGCACGCGCTGGATCGCCTGGCGCGAGGGCTATGTCCGGCTCGATGCCGGACAGCCCGCCCGAACTGCAGAGCGTGGGACGCGACGTCACCGACCGCACCGAGACCGAACGCGCATTGTCCGACGCGCGCGACCAGGCCGATGCCGCCAACCGCGCCAAGTCGCGCTTCCTCGCGATGGCCTCGCACGAGATCCGAACGCCGCTCAACGGCATCATCGGCATGGGCGGCCTCCTGCTCGACACCACGCTGACGCCGGAGCAGGCGACCTATGCCAGGGCGGTTAAGACCTCGGGCGAAGCCTTGATGGCGCTGATCGAGGAACTGCTGGACTATTCCAAGATCGAGGCCGGCAAGCTCGACCTCGATCAGCGTCCCTTCGCGCTCTCGACCCTGGTCGAGGAAATCACCGAGCTGCTTGCGCCGCGCGCGCAGGCGAAGACGCTCGAGATTGCCGCCTATGTCGACGAGCGCCTGCCGCTCGAGGTGGTCGGCGACGCCGCGCGGCTGCGCCAGGTGCTGCTCAACCTCGCCGGCAACGCCATCAAGTTCACCGCGGGCGGCGGCGTTGCGCTGGTCGTCGAGCCCGGCATCTGGCCGAACGAGATCAGCTTCCTGGTCCGCGATACCGGCGTCGGCATCGCCGCCGAAGCCCAGCAGCGCATCTTCCGCGAGTTCGAGCAGGCCGACGAGCGCGTTGCCCGCACCTATGGCGGCACCGGGCTCGGCCTTGCCATCAGCGAACGCATCGTCAAGCGCATGGGCGGCCGGATCACGCTCACGAGCGAGCCGGGCAGGGGCTCGACCTTCGAGGTCGCCGTGCCGCTGCCGCCGTCGCAGGCCGGCGCCGGGCAGACGGCATTTCCGAGCCCCGATCTCACCGGCAAGTCGATGCTCCTCGTCGCCGACGGCATCGAGGCTTCGTTGATCGCGCGGCGCCTTGCGCGCTGGGGCGGCCAGACCTGCCTGGTTGCGGATGCGGCGGTCGCCGAAGCGCTGCTGCCGGAACGCTCATGGCACGCGGTGCTGATCGATCGCGCGATCGGCCCGGCCATTGCCGACCGCCTGGGTGACTCGGCCCGCGCGCATGCCTTGCAGCGGCTCGTGCTGCTGACGTCGAGCTCGCGCCACGAGAAGGTGTCGCCGGCCTTCACCGGCTTTCTGATGAAGCCGCTGCGGGCGGCCTCGCTCGCCGCGCGCCTCGCCCTGACGCCGGAGGTCGCCTCGCCCGATCTCGCGCCGGAGCCGCCGGCGGCATCCACCAGCCCAGCGCCGGCGAAGGGCCTGTCGATCCTCGTCGCCGAGGACAACGAGATCAACGCATTGTTGATGCGCTCGCTGCTGACCAAGCTCGGCCACCGCGTCGTCATCGCCGTCCATGGCGAGGCCGCGTTGGAATCCTGGCTCGCCGCCTCATCCGCCGGCACGCCCTACGATCTCGTGCTGATGGACATCCAGATGCCGCAGCTCGACGGCATCGAGGCGACCAAACGCATCCGCGCGCAAGAGGCCGCCACGGGCGGTCGGCACACGCCGATCCTGGCGCTCACCGCCAATACGCTGGCGGAGGATCGCCATGCCTGTTTCGAGGCGGGCATGAACGGATTTCTGATCAAGCCGCTCGACCGGGAGAAGCTGGACGAGGCGCTGGCCGGGCTGGCCGCATCGCGGCATCCGGCAGTCCCGGATCACGGGAACCCGATCCGGGCCGGCAATCGCTAATTGAAATCGCGCGCGTTGCGCGTCACCATCCTCGGGGGCATTTGCAAACGAGGATTTTGCGCATGAACGTGCTTTGCCGCCTCGCGCTTATTGCTCTCCTCGCTGGAATCTCCCGGCACGCCGCAGCCGATACGCCGGAACTCATCTCCTCGCTCAAGCAAGGCGGCTACGTCCTGATCTTCCGGCACACCGCGACCGACGACAGCCAGAAGGACGTCTACCCGTTCAAGTTCGACGACATGAGCGCCCAGCGTCAGCTCAGCGACAAGGGCAGGGACATGGCGCGCCAGATCGGGGCAGCGATCAGGGAGCAGGCGATCCCGATCGGCGACGTCTACACCAGCAGGCTGAACCGCGCGGTCGAGGCCGGCAAGCTGATCTCCGGCCGCGAGGTCAAGCCGGTCGATGCGCTCACGGACAGCAGCAATGCCAGCGCGTCGGGAATGGCAAACCCGACTGGTGCCAATACAAAGGCCGGGCAGGCCGTGCGTCAGCTCGTCGATGCGCCGCCGAAGGCAGACACCAACACGTTCCTGGTCACCCACAAGACGAACATCGCCGATGCCTTCGGCAAAGAGGCCGGCGACGTGCAGGAAGGCGAGGCCTTCGTCTACAAGGCCAACGGCTCCGGCCCCGCCACCTTCGCGGGGCGCATCAAGCTTGCGGACTGGAACGCGAAAGCCGGCAGGTGAGAGCCCTGGCCTCCGGCCGGGACTGCCGGCGCGAGGGAAAGTCCAGTCTTTCTCAGCCCTGATCGCGTAACGACGTTCCCGCGAACTGTCGGAGCGCTGCCGCGACGTGGCGCAGCGATTGGCTCGGCACAACTTGCCGCTCCGCCACGTTGTTGTGATACGGACGTCTTATGACGAGCGACTGAAAGGCTGGCAAATACGTGAGAACATCAGAAGACCGCTCATTCCTCATCTTGCTTGCCGCGATCTCCGTTGTGTTCGGCTGGGTGCTTTGGCCATTCTCCGGCGCATTGTTGTGGGCCACGCTGCTGGCCATCATCTTCGCACCGCTTTATCGACGCGCCCTGGAAACCATCCCGGGAAGGGACAACGTTGCCGCATTGTTCACTGTCGTCGTCGTGATCGTCATGGTCCTGATCCCCGTGGCGATCGTCATCGCTTCGCTCATAGACCAGGGTGGCGAGCTTTATCAGCGCGTCCAGAACGGAGAGATCAGTTTCGCGCATCCCCTGCAGCAGCTGAGGTCCGCGCTGCCCGACTGGGCTGGTTCCATTTCGGATCGCCTGGCCAGTATCGATCTTT
The DNA here is from genome assembly GCF_049739505.1 of Bradyrhizobium sp. USDA 241. NCBI lineage: Bacteria > Pseudomonadati > Pseudomonadota > Alphaproteobacteria > Hyphomicrobiales > Nitrobacteraceae > Bradyrhizobium > Bradyrhizobium sp. USDA 241. Next base: position 1,279,940 of record NZ_JBMGPZ010000004.1, read on the forward strand.
CGGCCCTGAAGGAGCGCCTGTCGGGACTGGTCGTTCCGGCCGGACAACAGATCGCCGGACATGCGCTCAACATCGGTCAGTTGACGCTGGAGTTCGTCGCGAGCTTGCTCGTGATGCTCTACCTGCTGTTTTTCCTGCTGCGCGACGGTGACGAGCTCAACGCACGCATCCGTGACGCGCTCCCGCTGCACCCGAGCTATACCGCCGAGATTTTGAATGCGTTCACGCTCGCCGTTCGCGGGACGATCAAGGGGATCGTGCTCGTCGCCCTGATTCAGGGGGCGCTTGGCGGGCTGATTTTCTGGCTGCTCGGCTTGACTGCGCCCCTGCTGGCGGGCGCCCTCATGGCGCTGCTTTCACTCCTGCCCGTGCTCGGCTCCGCGCTGGTCTGGGTTCCGATCGCACTCTATTTGCTTGTCGCAGGCTCAGTCACGAAGGGCATCATCCTGCTCGCCTTCGGGACATTCGTGATCGGCCTTGCGGACAACTTTCTCCGCCCGATCCTGGTCGGCCAGTCTATCCAAATGCCGAGCTATGTTGTGCTGATCGCCACCCTGGGCGGCCTTGCGGCCTTTGGAGCGAACGGCTTCGTCATCGGCCCACTCGTCGCCGCGATGTTTCTGACGGCGTGGCAGATTTACATCGGCTCGAAAGCGCAACGGGAAGCCCGGAAATGACCGTCATTCCGGCACCCGGACGGGTGAGTCACAAGCGGCGCGAGCGCCAGCCGGAATTCGAATCTGGCCGGCCCGGAAGAGTCTGATTACGCGGCACAGGCGACAAAGCGCGGCGCAGACAGCTTGTCGGGCGGCGCCTGGCTTCCCCGGAAGATGGTGTCTACCTTGGCCGCACGCTTGCAATGCGGGCACACGAACAGATGCGCGATGATCGGGGTCGGCTCGTCCGCGAGCAGCTCGGAGCGGAACCACTTCATCTCGACATGGCAATCGGGACAGATCGGCGCTTCGAGTTGCTCCGCAGCGCTTCTGAGACGATCGACCATGGTGCCTTTCCCGCCGTTTCCAAAGGAATAGCGGAATACCGATTATTGGTCTGCAACAAAAGATACTTATCGCGCAAACCAGCCAGCGCCGTGTTCAGGTCGCCGTCATAGCCGCCTGAGCGCCACGCTCTCCACCGTATGGTCGGCGCCCTTCTTCAGGATCAGCGTCGCCCGGGGGCGGGTCGGCAGGATGTTGTCCTCGAGATTGGCGAGGTTGGTACGTTCCCAGATCGCGATCGCGGTGGCCGTGGCTTCCTCGTCCGACAGCAGCGCGTAGCGGTTGAAGTAGGATTTTGGATTGGTGAATGCGGTGTCGCGCAGCGCCAGGAAGCGCTTGATGTACCATTGCCGCAGCGCCGCCTCGTCGGCGTCGATGTAGACCGAGAAATCGAAGAAGTCGGAGACGACAGGCACCGCCTTGCCGTCACGCGGCAGCTTGCCGGTTTGCAGCACGTTGACGCCCTCGACGATCAGGATGTCGGGCTGGTCGATCTCGGCCCACTGGTTCGGCACGATGTCGTAGGTCAGATGCGAATAGACCGGCGCGCGCACGTGGCGGCGGCCGGCCTTGATGTCGGAGAGGAAGCTGAGCAGCAGCGGCAGATCGTAGCTCTCCGGAAAACCCTTCTTCTGCATCATGCCGTGCCGCTCGAGCACCGCATTGGGATAGAGGAATCCGTCGGTGGTGATCAGCTCGACCTTCGGCCGCGGCGACCAGCGCGCCAGCAGGGCCTGAAGAACGCGTGCCGTGGTGGACTTCCCGACCGCAACCGAGCCAGCGACGCCGATGATGTAGGGGACCTTGCGATCCCGGATGTTGAGGAACTGGCGCTCTGCGTAATACAGGCGCTGCATGGCGTCGACATAGATCGACAACAAGCGCGACAGCGGAAGATAAATGTCCTCGACTTCCTGGAGATCGAGGCGATCGTGCAGCGAGCGCAACCGGTCGAATTCACCCGGCTCCAGCGTCATCGGCGTATCGTCGCGGAGGCGCGCCCACTGCTCGCGCGTATAGACGCGGTACGGATTATACTGCTGCTCGGGTGCGCGGATATCCATAACGCCGCCTTTCCGTTACGACCAGAGCATGATCCGGACCCGAAGGGCCGCGTTAGCGAAAAGTGTGAAGCGTCTTTCCGAAAAGACCATGCTCAAACAAACCCTCTAGCTACCGCTCTTGCGCGACGCCTTCTCTTCCAGCCCTGACATATTCGTCCGCTTGTCCAGCGCGGCTTCGACCTCTTCCAGCTTTACGCCGCGTACCTTGAGCAGCACAAGGAAATGATAGAGCAGGTCGGCGCTTTCAGCGATCAGATGTGCGCGATCGTTTTCGACTGCAGCGATTACGGTTTCGACTGCTTCCTCGCCGAACTTCTTGGCGCAATGCTCGGCGCCCTTGTCGAGGAGCTTGCGGGTATAGGAGGCTTCGCCACCGGAGGCCGCGCGGGCGTCGATGGTCTCGGCCAGATCGTGGATCGTGAAACGCGGCATCGGACTCACTCGGAAACGCACAGGACCATGGACGGCCATCCCGTCCGTCAATCTAGCATTGTTATGAACCGGAGTCGTCAGGCATCGAGGCGCATCGGCAGCCCGCGCCGCGCCATGTGCTCCTTGGCTTCGCGGATGGTGAATTCCCCGAAATGGAAGATCGAGGCGGCCAGCACCGCCGTGGCGTGCCCGTCGCGGATGCCGTCGACGAGATGGTCGAGATTGCCGACGCCTCCCGAGGCGATCACGGGAACGGGAATACTGTCGGCGATCGCACGGGTCAGCGGAATGTCGAAGCCCTGCCTGGTGCCGTCGCGATCCATCGAGGTGAGCAGGATTTCACCGGCACCGAGCGAGACCACTTCCTGGGCATATTCGATCGCGTCGATGCCGGTGGAGTTGCGACCGCCATGGGTGAAGATCTCCCAGCGGTCGCCGCCCGGGCGCTTGACGCGCTTGGCGTCGATCGCGACCACCACGCACTGCTCGCCGAATTTTTCGGCAGCTTCCTTGACGAACTCGCGCCGCGCCACGGCGGCGCTGTTGATCGAGACCTTGTCGGCACCGGCGCGCAGCAGCGTCTTGATGTCGTTGACCTCGCGCACGCCGCCGCCGACGGTGACAGGCATGAAGCAGGCTTCCGCCGTGCACCGGACCACGTCCAGCATGATGCTGCGGTTCTCATGGGTCGCGGTGATGTCGAGGAAGGTGAGCTCGTCGGCGCCGGCGGCGTCATAGGCGATCGCGGCCTCGACGGGATCGCCGGCATCGCGCAGATCGACGAAGTTGACGCCCTTGACGACTCGGCCGTCCTTGACGTCGAGGCAGGGGATCACGCGCACCTTGAACATGGGCCAGCTCCTACGCGCGCGCGTTGCGGATCAAGGTGAGGGCGGCGGCGGGATCGAGCCGGCCGTCGTAGAGCGCGCGGCCGGCGATCGCGCCGGCGAGCTTCTCGGCGCGCGGCGCCAGCATCGCCTTGACGTCCTCGATCGAGGCGAGGCCGCCGGAGGCGATCACGGGAATGGAGATGGCGTCGGCGAGTGCGATGGTCGCATCCAGATTCAGGCCCTTGAGCAGGCCGTCGCGCGCGATGTCGGTGAAGATGATGGCGGCGACGCCGGCATCCTCGAAACGCCGCGCGATCTCGAGCACCGTGACCTGCGAGGTCTCGGCCCAACCTTCGACCGCGACCTTGCCGTCACGCGCGTCGAGCCCAACCGCGACGCGGCCGGGAAACTTCTTCGCCGCAGACTTCACCAATTCAGGATCGCGCACCGCGGCGGTGCCGATGATGACGCGGGTGATGCCCTTGTCGAGCCAGGCTTCGACCGTGGCGAAATCGCGAATGCCGCCGCCGAGCTGCACCGGGATCTTGATCGTCTTCAGCATCGCCTCGACGGCCTGCGCGTTGACCGGCTTGCCGGCGAAGGCGCCGTCGAGATCGACGACGTGGAGATATTCGAAGCCCTGCTCGGCAAAGCTCTGCGCCTGCGCGGCCGGATTGAGGTTGAACACGGTCGCACGCGCCATGTCGCCCTGCTCGAGGCGCACGCACTGGCCGTTCTTGAGGTCGATCGCGGGAAAGAGAATCACGGCTTCCATCGCAAAAAATTCGAGATCAGGGCCAGCCCGAAACGCTGGCTCTTCTCGGGGTGGAATTGCGTTCCGATCGCGGTCTCCTTCGCCACGATCGCGGTGACGGGGCCGCCGTAATCGGCGCGCGCGAGCACGTCCGCCTCGCTGGTGGCATTGAGGTGGTAAGAGTGCACGAAATAAGCGTGCTGGCCCTTGGGGCCGAGCGGCAGCTTGTTCAGCACCGGATGTTCCTGCAGCACGTCGAGCGTATTCCAGCCCATGTGCGGGATCTTCAGGCTTTCATCACGTGGCGTGATCTTCTCGACGTCACCGCCGATCCAGTTCAGGCCTTCAGTGATGACATGTTCCTTGCCCCGGCTCGCCATCAGCTGCATGCCGACGCAGACGCCGAAAAAGGGCCGCGCCTTGACCCGCACCGCCTCGGTGATCGCCTCGACCATGCCGTTGACGGCATCAAGGCCGCGCCGGCAATCGGCGAAGGCGCCGACGCCCGGCAGCACCAGACGATCAGCGCTGTAAGCCTGGTCCGGATCGCTGGTGACGAAGACCTTTTGCGGGCTCTCCAGGCTGCGCGCGGCGCGCTCGAACGCCTTGGCGGCGGAATGCAGGTTGCCGGAACCGTAATCGATGATGGCGACGCTCATCTTGACCCTCCCGGTTCTGGAAACAATCCAATGATGCCGCCGGCCGGAATTGGCGGCGGGTTCGAAAACGACTGACCCTGCGTGTTGCGGGTGGGCGGCGGACCGCCGCGATCGATGGCCCATTGATCGTTGACGATGCCGTGCTGCTTCTGGCTCCAGCGCTCGAAGAAGCGGCGCTCGGCGGTGTCGCCGTTGTCGGCGACCACCACGTCGAGCTGCCGCCATTTGCCGCGCGACAGCGTCCAGCGGCGCAGGCTCGAGGCTTCGAACCCCATCAGCAGCGCGATGACGAGATTGGCAAAGACGACCGAGCTGCGGCCGACACCGAGGCTGGACAGCCCCGCGCTGAACGCGGCCGTGAAAAGCACCCAGCCGATCAACGCCAGCCACAGCCGATTCCACAGCAGCCAGAACGGACCGAAGACCATCGCCCAGAAATGGAAGCCGTCGCGCACGAAGACGAACTTGTCGGTCGCGCGCAGATCGGCTCCGCCAGGGAAGGGAGCGTGAACTGTGTAGACAGGCATGATGATGCCCCGTTCTCTGAATTCAGTGATGCCGCCGGCAGCGTTTTGCCACCGAGACGAAGATGTCAGCCGCCGAGCGAACCCTTGGTGGACGGGATTTCGCCCGCCGCCTTCGGATCGATCGCGACCGCCGCGCGCAGCGCCCGCGCCAGGCCCTTGAAGCAGGACTCGGCGATATGGTGGCTGTTATCGCCATATAGTGTCTCGACGTGGAGAGTCACGCCGGCGTTGATGGCGAAGGCCTGGAACCACTCGCGCACCAGCTCGGTGTCGAACTCGCCGATCTTGTCGCGGGGGAAATCGACCTTGAACACCAGGAACGGGCGGCCCGAGATGTCGATGACCACGCGCGAGAGCGTCTCGTCCATGGGCATGTGCACGCCGGCATAGCGGGTGATGCCCGCCATGTTGCCGAGCGCCTGCCTGACCGCCTGGCCGAGCGCGATGCCGGTGTCTTCGGTGGTATGGTGATGATCAATGTGCAGATCGCCCACCGCCTTGACCGTGAGGTCGATGCGGGAATGGCGGGCGAGGAGATCGAGCATATGGTCGAAAAAGCCGATGCCGGTCGCGATATTGGACACGCCGGCGCCATCGAGGTTCACGGAAACCTCGATGTCGGTTTCCTTGGTCTTGCGCTTGATCGTCGCGGTGCGCATTGAGAGCTTTCGCTATGGTTTGCCCGAAAACGGCGGTCTTTTAACAGCCAAATGACGGCTTCGCTACTGCGGGAACGCTTCGGCAGGCCGGCACTTCCGCCTATGGTGAGCGAAATCTAGGGCCGGAACGGCCCGTTGTGCCCAGGTTGTGCCCTTTGCCCCGACCGCCTAAATCAGGCCGGACAACGAGGATCATCCATGCAGGCTTCCCAGAACAGCTCGCCGGTCTGGCACGGCACCACGATCTTGACGGTCCGCAAGGGCGGCAAAGTGGTGGTCGGCGGCGACGGCCAGGTCTCGATCGGCCAGACCGTGATCAAGTCCAATGCCAGGAAGGTCCGCAAGCTCGGCAAGGGCGACGTGATCGGGGGCTTTGCCGGCGCGACCGCCGACGCCTTCACGCTCTTCGAGCGGCTGGAAGCCAAACTCGAGCAATATCCGGGACAGCTGACCCGGGCCGCGGTCGAGCTCGCCAAGGACTGGCGCACGGACCGCTATCTGCGGCGGCTGGAGGCCATGATGATCGTCGCCGACAAGGACGTCTCCCTGGTGCTGACGGGCACCGGCGACGTGCTCGAGCCCGAGGCGGGCGTGATGGCGATCGGCTCCGGCGGCAACTATGCCCTTGCGGCGGCACGGGCCCTGCTCGACACCGACAAGGACGCCGAGACCATCGTCCGCCGCTCCCTCGACATCGCCGCCGACATCTGCGTCTACACCAACCGGAATGTGACGATCGAAAGCCTGGCGACGGGCTAGGCCATGGCGCATGCCTACACCTTCCGCCCGATGACCAGGGCCGACATGCCGCTGATCCGGCGGTGGCTGGACGCACCGCATGTCGCCGAATGGTGGCATGATCCGGAGACGCTTGAATTCGTCGGCGGCGACCTCGATCACCCTGACCTGGCGCAGTTCATCGTCAGCAAGGACGGGCAGGCCTTGGCGTATCTGCAGTGCTACCAGCTCGGCGAATGGCACCTCAGCTTCGGTCCGCAGCCGACAGGAACACGCGGCCTCGATCAGTTCATCGGCGAGGCCGACATGCTCGGATGCGGCCACGGCTCCGCTTTCATCCGCGCGTTCATCGAGGAGCTCTTCGTGCGCGGCGTGCCGCGCATCGTGATTGATCCGAATCCCGCCAATACCCGTGCGATCCGTGCCTATGAGAAGGCCGGATTTTTGCCGCAGCATATCATCGTCACGCCCGACGGTCCGGCACTCCTGATGATCCGAGACCCATGACGCTCGCCGTGACCCCCACCGCCAAGACCGCATTTCCGCCGCTCGCCTGGGTCGGCATCGCGCTGCTGCTGCTGGCGCTGCAGGCCTCGATCCTGCTTGCGATGGGGCGCGTGCCGATCTGCACCTGCGGCACCATCAAGCTCTGGCATGGGGTGGTGAACAGCTCGGAAAATTCCCAGCAGATCGCCGACTGGTACAGTTTTTCGCACGTGCTGCACGGCTTCCTGTTCTACGGCCTGACCTGGCTGCTGTTCGCACGGCTGCCGTTCCTGCCCTTGTCCTGGCCGGCCCGGCTGATCGTCGCCATGCTGATCGAGGGAGCCTGGGAGATCGTCGAGAACTCACCGTTCATCATCGAGCGCTATCGCGCCGGCACGATCTCGCTGGATTATTACGGCGACAGCATCGTCAATTCGGTCTCGGACAATCTGGCCATGATCCTGGGGTTCCTGGCCGCACGCGTGCTGCCGGTCACAGCGACCGTCCTGCTCGGCATCGCCTTCGAGATCATGCTGGCGCTCCACATTCGCGACAATCTGACGCTCAACATCCTGATGCTGATCCATCCGATCGAGGCCGTGAAACAATGGCAATCGGGGCCGCCGATCATCTGACCTGAAATCCGGCTTGTCCCGGCCCGCATCTGACCCTAGCTAAGCACACATGACAGACTTCTCTCCCCGCGAAATCGTTTCCGAACTCGACCGTTTCATCGTCGGCCAGGGCGACGCCAAACGCGCCGTCTCGATCGCGCTGCGCAACCGCTGGCGGCGGCAGCAGCTCTCCGGCTCCTTGCGGGAGGAGGTTCTGCCGAAGAACATCCTGATGATCGGCCCCACCGGCGTCGGCAAGACGGAAATCGCGCGACGGCTCGCCAAGCTCGCGAACGCGCCGTTCCTGAAGGTGGAAGCGACGAAATTCACCGAGGTCGGCTATGTCGGCCGCGACGTCGAGCAGATCGTGCGCGACCTCGTCGAGGTCGCGATCGCCCAGGTACGCGAGAAGAAGCGCAAGGACGTGCAGGCGCGTGCCCAGCTCGCCGCCGAGGAGCGCGTGCTCGATGCCTTGGTCGGCGCCAATGCGAGCTCGGCGACGCGCGAATCCTTCCGCAAGAAGCTGCGCGCCGGCGAGCTCAACGACAAGGAAATCGAGATCGAGACGCAATCGTCCGGCGGCGGCATGCCGATGTTCGAGATCCCGGGCATGCCGGGCGCGCAAATGGGCGCGATCTCGCTCGGCGACATTTTCGGCAAGTTGGGGGGACGCAGCAAGACGCGGCGGCTCACGGTCGAGAGCTCGCACGAGATCCTCGTCAACGAGGAATCCGACAAGCTGCTGGACACCGAGCAGCTGACGCTGGAGGCGATCAGCGCGGTCGAGAACAACGGCATCGTGTTCCTGGACGAGATCGACAAGATCTGCGCGCGCGACGGCCGCGTCGGCGGCGACGTCTCGCGCGAGGGCGTGCAGCGCGATCTCTTGCCGCTGATCGAAGGCACCACGGTCTCAACCAAGCACGGTGCGGTCAAGACCGACCACATCCTGTTCATTGCATCCGGCGCGTTCCACGTCGCCAAGCCGTCCGACCTGCTGCCGGAATTGCAGGGCCGCCTGCCGATCCGCGTCGAATTGCAGGCGCTGACCCGCGACGACATGCGCCGCATCCTGACCGAGCCCGAGGCCTCGCTGATCAAGCAATATATCGCGCTGATGCAGACCGAGGGCGTGACGCTCGACATCACCGACGGCGCAATCGACGCGCTTGCCGACGTCGCCGTGGCCGTCAACTCCACGGTCGAGAACATCGGCGCACGGCGGCTCCAGACCGTGATGGAGCGGGTGCTGGACGACATCTCGTTCACCGCCCCCGACCGCAGCGGCGAGACGATCAAGGTGGATGCGGACTTCGTGCAGAAGCACGTCGGGGACCTCGCCAAGAACGCGGATCTGAGCCGGTTCATTTTGTAATTTTGGTTCAGTCCGCTATCTATCCGCGGTCGTCCCTGCGAAAGCAGGGACCCATGACCACCAGCGGTCCTTGTTGAAGCAGATGGCGGCTCCGATCCCGGCACAAACGACCGCCTGTGGTTATGGGTCCCAGGTCGCGCTTCGCTTGCCCGGGACGACAGCGGAGGTTGCTCTCACCAGTTCGGGTGGGGCGTGACCGTACGCATCCTGCAAAATCCCTGGCGGCTTCTGCTCGCGATCAACGCGGCGGTCATCGTTGGCGTCTTCATCCACAAGATCCAGCTGCCGCCTTACGTCCCCTACATCCACCTCCTCGTCGACTATCATTTCGGCTTCATCAAGCGCGCGCTGATCGGTGCCGTCGTCGCCCTCTTCACCGACAAGGTGCCGGTCTGGCTTGTGTTCGCCCTCGGCGGGACGACGTGGCTGGTGACATCAGCGCTTTACGCAAGGCTGTTTCAGAAGGCCTTCGGCTTCACCGCGAGGACGCTGCCGCTGTTCGTCTTCACTGCGGGCTCGCCGTTCTTCCTGAAGAACTTCATGCACACGCTCGGCCATTTCGACATCTATGGCTGTGCGCTGGCGATCATCCTGCTGCTGATACCCTCAGGCTCGCTGCTGTTCGTTGCCACGGCCGCGCTGTTAGCGATCGTTCTCGTGCTGATTCACCACATCCATCTCTTGATGTATGTGCCGACCATCATCACCATCGTCGTGATCCGGCACTACCTTTCCCACGGCTGCAATCGCGCCGACGTCGCGTTCGGCATCGTCGCCCTCGCCCTGGTCTCCGCGCTGTTCCTCGCCGCGCAGTTTCTCGGAACGATGCCGATCCCGGAGGCGGACTTCGTCGCGTATCTCAAAACGCGGATGGCCAATCCGTCCCGCACCGACCTGCTGCAATTCGCCTACATCTGGTACCAGCCGCTGGCGAAGGAGGTTGCCGACACCTGGGGCCGCCTGCCGCACAACATTCTCGGCGTGCCCGTATTCGTCCTGCTGATCTGGCTGCACACGCCGCTGTGGCGCTATCTTGCGAACCTGATCCCCGCGGGTCACTTCAAATTCCTCCGGGTGTGGTCAGTCAAATTCCTCCACCCGCGAGGCAGGACAAGGGACTGTTAGTTTGAGTTTGTTTCCCGGGCAAGAGCTTCAGCGGCTTCTTTGAGCCGATAGCTGCGTCCGTCGAACTCAAGCAGATGGCAATGATGCATAAGGCGATCGAGGATCGTCGTGCTCATAGTGTTGTCCCCAAGGTATGCCCCCCAATCCTGCACGACGCGATTGGAGGTGACGATGACGCTGCGGCGCAGTTTGTAACGCTGATGGATCAGGGTCTGCAGCAAAGTGCCGGCGTCGTCGGGGATGGCGCGTGCGAGGAATAGATCGTCCAGCACGAGGAGATCGCAGTCGATGATGGTTCGCAGCCGGACCTCGCGTTGTGCCGGAGAGTTCAGGGCGTAGCGGTGGAAGAAGTCGTCGGTCTCAAGATACTGGACCTTGTGGCTTTGCAGGATCGCCTGATAGGCAATCGCCTTGGCGATGTGCGACTTCCCGGTGCCAGGTTTGCCAACAAGCAGAGCGTTCTCGCCAGCGGCAATGAACGCCAGGGTGTGGAGCTGGAAGCAGGTCTGACGTGGCAGTTTGGGATTGAAGGACCAGTCGAACTCGGCGAGCGTCAGCTTTTCGTCGAGCCCGGATTGCTGGTATCGCCGCTCGATAAGACGGGACTGACGACGGTCCAGTTCATCCTGCAGGATAAGGGAGAAGGTCTCGAGGAAGGGCTGGTTGGCGCCCTGCGCCTGGAGCACGCGCGTCTGCAGCGTGTCGCGGACACCCGACAGGCGCAGCTGTCGTAGGCAACGCTCAATTTCCGGCATGGTCATCATGTGGCTAGGTCTCCAGTTTAAGGTGAGAAGGTGCAGCGGGAGCGCTCGTGGCGCCGGAGTTGGCCGGGGTTGCGCAGGCGACACGAGCGCGGATTGCCGTGGCGTGATCGTCGTGAGCCTCGGCCTGCCGACCATTGTCGTCGGCGTCGCGCCGCACAGCGCGGCTGAAGAGGTCGCCGTATTCCGCGGGGGTACGGATCAGCGGATGATCCTGGGTGAGCGGCGATGCCGGCTGTGGCGTCACTCCAACCTGCTCGATCGCCTGTTCGAACAACCGCTCGACGGTCGCACGCACGTGCTTGTAGCGGTAGATGCGGTTGTCGATGGCGTGCGCGCAGGCCTGCTCGACCAGCCGCGCCGGATACTTCCGGCCCAGCCCGACAATGCCCCACATCGCGCGCTGTCCGGGGCGCCCTTCGGTGTCGAACACCTGCTGGCACAAGGCCCTGGTCTGCGGTCCGATGCGCTCGGCGCTCGCCAGCAGCACGGCGGTTTGCCGCGACGGGTTGAACGGCCGTTCGCTGGTCGGCAGGACGACAGAACCGGGGTGCGCCATCCGGGAATGAACACGCAGCAGCGCACGGGTGTGGCGATCACGGATCTCGATCGTGGTGGTGTAGATGCGCACGACGACCTGGCTGCCGATCGGCGCGGGCCGCGCGGCGTAATAGCTGTTGTCGACGCGTACGGCGGTGTCGTCGCAGACAGTCCGGACGACTTCGGTGAAGATGCGGAAGGGAGCGACAGGCAGCGGCCGCAGGTGCGGCTTCTCTTCCTGGAACATCGCCTCGACCTGACGGCGCGTGCTGCCGTGGATGCGTTTGGAAGCCCAGTTCTCCTCCCAGTGCCTCAAGAACTCGTTTTGCGCCTCCAGCGTCTCGAAGCGCCGTCCGGCCAGCGCAGTGCCCTGGGTATGTTGAATCGCATTCTCGACGCATCCTTTCCGATTTGGATCGGCCACGCGCGCGGGATCGGCGACCACGGCGTAATGAGCCAGCATCGCGCTGTAAATCGGGTTGAGCTGGGGCTCGTACAAATCCGGCTTGAGGACGCCTTCCTTCAGGTTGTCGAGCACGACATAGCTGGGGACCCCGCCAAAATACCGGAACGCCTCTTCGTGGAGCTGCGCCCAGACTTGTTGGCTGGACTTCCAGACTACCCGCCGGAAGCTGCGCCGCGAGTAGCGTAGCGTCATCACGAACAGGCGGGGACGACGGTACCGCCCGCTCTTCGGATCAACCGTCGGCGCGCCCTCGCCATAGTCGACCTGAGCTTCCTCGCCGGGGAGGAACTCAAGACGATCAAACTGCTCAGGATCAGCGTGCCGCAACCGGCGCACAAACCGCTTGACACTCTGGTAGCTGGACGGAAAGCCAAATTGATCAACCAGGTCCTGGTAAATCGCCTGCGCGTTCCGCTTCAGCCGGACCTGTTCTTCGATCCACGTCCGATGCGCTTCGCAAGCCGAACGGGCCAGGCTGCTGGTGACCGTCGCTTCCGATGTCCCAAAAGCCGGTGGTCGGGGTGGAGGAATTTGGCCGTCCGCGCTCACCGAGCCGGTGGTCACTTCCCCGGGGGAATTTGCCTCCGCACCGGCCCGCAGCGCCTGATAACGCCGGATCGTCTTGCGATCGACACCCGTCAGCCGGTGAATCTCGCGCTGGCTGGTGTTGCGATCAAGTAATGTAAGTACGGTGCTTTGCAGATGTCGCTTCAAGACGTTCAACTCCCCGGCCCCTTGCTGGCTAAAGGGGTCGAACATAAACGTCCTGCCTGACCGGCTACTGCTGTTCAGCGGCGCTGACGGCGATCATCAGGTGGGGGAGTTTCAAGTGACCATACCCGGGGGATTTTGACCGACCCACGGGGGCCGCGCCGGAAACGCCGGCTGCGGCTGCCGTTCACGGCCATGCAGCTGCTTGCCGTCCTGCTCGGACTTTTCCTCCTCACCTTTGCCGGCTTCGCCATCTTCAACAAGGATCCGCTCGGCGGCGAGCCGATGACCCGGATCGCGATCCGCGCTCCCGATGCCACGGACGAGAAGCCGGCGGCCTCCGGCCACGGCTCGGAGAGCAAGCCAGAGGGCAAGCACGAGACCAAGGAGGCGCCGAAGCAGGCCGCCCCCGGTGAGCAGAAGACCATCACCATGATCGACGGCTCGACCGGCGCCCGCCACGACGTGGTGATCGGCGGTGGCGATGCCGCCGACAAAGGCGAGGCGGCAAACGCCACGCCCTCCGTCATGGCCGGGATCAATCCGAAGCTCTTGGAGAAATCGCGCTACGGCATGATCCCGGTGGCCGCTGACGGGCTGAAGCCGTTCAACGTCTATGCGGCGGACGCCGACCGCGCCAAGGCTGCCAAGATGCCCGTGGTGGCGATCGTGATCGGCGGCCTCGGCGTCGGCGCCGCCAAGACCACCGACGCGATCATGAAGTTGCCGCCGGCAGTGACGCTGGCCTTCACGCCCTATGGCGCCGACCCCGGCAAGCTCGCCGAGCGGGCCCGTGCGCAGCACCACGAGATCTTCCTCCAGATCCCGATGGAGCCCTATGACTTCCCCGACAACGACCCGGGACCGCAGACGCTGCTGACCTCGCTCAGCCCCGACCAGAACATGGACCGTCTCTATTGGCACCTGAGCCGGATGCAGGGCTATGCCGGCCTCACCAATTTCATGGGCGCGCGATTCATCGCGACCGAGCCGGCGATGCAGCCGATCATCCGCGAGGCCGCCAAGCGCGGCCTCGGCTTCTTCGACGACGGCTCCTCGCCGCGCAGCATCGCGCCCCAGGCCGCGGCGAACCAGGCCATGCCCTTCGGCAAGGGCGACATCCCCATCGACGTGGTGCCGACGCCGACCGAGATCGACCGCGCCCTCAACAAGCTCGAAGCGACCGCACGCGAACGCGGCATCGCTGTCGGAACGGCCTCCGCCCTGCCCGTCTCGATCGAGCGCATCGGCGCCTGGACCAAGACATTGGGCGACCGAGGTATCCTTTTGGTGCCATTGACAACCGCGATGCTGAAATCAAAATCCAGCTAAATCAACGAATTGGTACGGCACGGCTCCCGCGGGGCCGCATCAAGCCGGACCTGAGGCATGCGAGAGGTCTGGCGGAATGGCGCGTTACGAGGATCTGCCCTACCGGACCTGCGTCGGTGTGATGCTGCTCAATCCAAAGGGACTGGTGTTCATCGGCCGCCGCGCCGGCGGCATCGAGCATGTCGACGACACCCATGTCTGGCAGATGCCGCAGGGCGGCGTCGACCCCGGCGAGGACACCTGGGAAGCCGCCAAGCGCGAGCTCTACGAGGAGACCAGCGTACGCTCGGTCGAGCGGCTCGGCGAGGTCCCGGACTGGCTCACTTACGACATTCCACGCACGGTTGCAGGGCGCGCCTGGAAGGGCCGCTACCGCGGCCAGCGCCAGAAATGGTACGCGGTGCGTTTCACCGGCAAGGACAGCGAGATCAACGTCGAGAAGCCCGGCGGTGGCGGCCACAAGGCGGAATTCGTGAGCTGGCGCTGGGAATCGATGAAGAATCTCCCTGGGTTGATCATCCCCTTCAAGCGCCCGGTCTATGAGCGCGTGGTGAAGGAATTTTCTGCGCTGGCGGATGAATGATCCACTGTCGCTCCACCCTCGCTCGTCATCCCCGCGAAGGCGGGGATCCATAACCCCAGGCGGCAGTGGTGGGCCGAATATCACTACGAGCTTCCAACCGTCGACTGCCTGTGGTTATGGATTCTCAGATGCGCAATTGCGCATCGGAGCTCGCGCTCCGCGCGCCCCGGAATGACAAAGATGACCAATGAAAAGCCCTACCGTCCCAACGTGGGCATCGCCCTGTTCAATGCTGGCGGCCGTGTGCTGATCGGACACCGCTTCAAGGGCGATGGGCCGGAGATCATCCTGCCGGGGCTCGACTGGCAGATGCCGCAGGGCGGCGTCGACGAGGGTGAGAACCTGCGCGATGCGGCGATGCGCGAGCTCTGGGAGGAGACCAGCGTGGTCAGCGCCGACTATCTCGGCGAGACCGACTGGTTCACCTACGAATTCCCGCCTTACGACGGGCCGCAGACGCACCGGCTGGCGAAGTTCCGAGGCCAGCGCCAGAAATGGTTCGCGCTGCGCTTCACCGGCCGCGACGACGAGATCGATCCGCTGACACCGCGAAACGGCCAGCCCGCCGAGTTCGACGCCTGGCGCTGGGAGCGTCTCGACCGCGTCGCCGATCTCGTGGTGCCGTTCCGCCGCGATGTGTATCGCGCCGTGGCGCGAGAGTTTGCGGTGTTCGGAAACTGAAAACCGCTAAAACAACCCCATGCACAGTAGCGAAGTGTTTGATACATCGCGATAAAATCGGCGGCAGCTCCAGCGATCCCGCAACAAGGTTTCAGCGCCCGCCACGGTGGTGACGAGCGCTGATCCTGTTCAGGAATTCCAGGCTTGAGCCCCGGAGCGGTGCCCCGGGGCTTAGTGCATAGCCGTGGAGCTGAGCTGCTGCTGGATGCTCTTGAAGTGGTCGAGCCGCTCGATGGCGTGATCAAGCTCGCCGCCTTCGTGCTCCTTCAGTCCCTCTTCCATCTCCGCAATCGTCTCGGCGAACTGGGCACGGTCGAGCTCGGCCAGCGACGTCGCGACGTCGGCGAGCACGGTCAGGCCCTTGTCGGAGACCTCAGCGATGCCACCGAGCACGATGACCTTCTCGTGCCTGCCGCCGCTGGTGATGGTGAGAATGCCCGGGCGGATCGCGGCCACGACCGGCGCATGTCCGGCCAGCACGCCGAAATCACCCTCGACGCCGGGGATGTCGACTTGATCGACCTCGCCTGAGAAGGCGAGCTTTTCCGGAGAGACGAGATCGAAGTGGAAGGTGGCCATGGGAAACCTGCGAATAGCGAGTGGCGAATAGCGAGTGGCGGTCGGGAGCAGCGGACTATTCGCTACTCCCCATTCGCCATTCGCCTCTTAAGCCGCTTCAGCGGCGAGCTTCTTGCCCTTCTCGACGGCTTCTTCAATGGTCCCGACCATGTAGAAGGCGGCTTCCGGCAGGTGATCGTACTTGCCTTCGACCAGGCCCTTGAAGCCCTTGATGGTGTCGGCGAGCTCGACGAACTTGCCCGGCGATCCCGTGAAGATTTCGGCGACGTGGAACGGCTGCGACATGAAGCGCTCGACCTTGCGGGCGCGGGCCACCGTCAGCTTGTCCTCTTCCGAAAGCTCGTCCATGCCGAGAATGGCGATGATGTCCTGGAGCGCCTTGTAGCGCTGCAGCACCTGCTGGACCTGACGGGCGACCGCGTAGTGCTCCTCGCCGACGACCAGCGGGGAGAGCATGCGCGAGGTCGAGTCGAGCGGGTCCACCGCCGGGTAGATGCCCTTTTCGGCGATCGAGCGCGACAGCGTGGTGGTCGCGTCAAGATGCGCGAACGAGGTCGCCGGCGCCGGGTCGGTCAAGTCGTCGGCCGGAACGTAGATGGCCTGCACCGAGGTGATCGAGCCCTTCTGCGTGGTGGTGATGCGCTCCTGCAGCGCGCCCATGTCGGTGGCGAGCGTCGGCTGATAACCCACGGCGCTCGGAATACGGCCGAGCAGCGCCGACACTTCCGAGCCGGCCTGGGTGAAGCGGAAGATGTTGTCGACGAAGAACAGCACGTCCTGGCCCTTGTCGCGGAAGTCTTCCGCGATGGTGAGACCGGTGAGCGCGACGCGGGCACGGGCGCCCGGCGGCTCGTTCATCTGGCCGAACACCAGCGCGCACTTCGACTTCACGCTCGGATCCGGATTCTTCGGATCGGCGTTGACCTTGGACTCGATGAACTCGTGATAGAGGTCGTTGCCCTCGCGGGTACGCTCGCCGACACCGGCGAAGACGGAGTAGCCGCCGTGCGCCTTCGCGACGTTGTTGATCAGTTCCTGAATCAGCACGGTCTTGCCGACGCCGGCGCCGCCGAACAGGCCGATCTTGCCGCCCTTGGCGTAGGGAGCGAGCAGGTCGACGACCTTGATGCCGGTGACGAGAATTTCTGCCTCGGTCGACTGGTCGGTGTAGCTCGGTGCCTCCTGGTGGATGGCGCGCAGGCCTTCCGACTTGACCGGACCGGCTTCGTCGATCGGCTCGCCGATGACGTTGATGATGCGGCCGAGCGTACCTTCGCCGACGGGAACGCGGATCGGCGCGCCGGTGTCGCTCACTTCCTGGCCGCGGACGAGACCTTCGGTGGTGTCCATCGCGATCGTGCGCACCGTGGATTCACCGAGATGCTGGGCGACTTCGAGCACCAGCCGGTTGCCGCCGTTCTTGGTCTCGAGCGAGTTGAGAATGGCCGGGAGGTGGCCTTCGAACTGCACGTCGACGACGGCGCCGATGACCTGGGTGACGCGACCGACCTGGGCTGCCATTGAATGTCTCCTTCGATCCGAATTCAGCTCATGATCGGATCATGAGCTAGTTTCACTTTTGAGCATGATCTTCGGGAAAACCGGTTTCCACTTTCCCGGATCATGCTCGGTAGACCACGGTCAACTTGACCGGGATGTTGCGTGTGATGGGTACCGACGCGCCTTGATCAGACGGCCTCGGCGCCCGAGATGATTTCGATCAGTTCCTTGGTGATCTGCGCCTGACGCGTGCGGTTGTAGACCAGCGTCTGCTTGCGGATCATTTCACCGGCGTTGCGCGTCGCGTTGTCCATCGCGCTCATCTGCGCACCATAGAACGAAGCGTTGTTCTCGAGCAGCGCGCGGAAGATCTGGACGGCGAGGTTGCGCGGCAGAAGGCGGGTGAGGATCTCGTCCTCTTCCGGCTCGTATTCGTAGGACGTGGTGCTCGCAGCAGCGCTCTCCTCGACGACCAGCGGGATCACCTGCTGGGCGGTCGGGATCTGCGCGATCACCGACTTGAAGCGCGAATAGAACAGCGTGCAGACGTCGAACTCGCCGTTCTCGAAACGCGCCAGGACCTTCTTGGCGATGTCCTCGGCATTGACGAAGCCGAGCTGGCGGACGCTGCGCAGATCCAGATGCTCGACGATCTGCTTGTCGAACTGGCGGCGGAGCTGCTCGTAGCCCTTGCGGCCGACGCAGAAGAATTTCACGTCCTTGCCCTGCGCCATCAGCGCCAGGGCACGTTCGCGCGCCAGGCGCACGATCGAGGAATTGAAGGCGCCGGACAGGCCGCGCTCGCCGGTGCAGACCAGCAGCAGATGAACCTGGTCCCTGCCGGTGCCGGCCAGCAGAACCGGCGCGCCGGGCGAGCCCGCGGCGGCGCTGGCGATGTTGGAGATCACCGCGCTCATCTTGTCGGCATAGGGACGCGCCGCTTCCGCGGCGGTCTGCGCACGGCGCAGCTTCGAGGCTGCGACCATCTGCATGGCCCTGGTGATCTTTTGCGTCGCCTTGGTGGAGGCGATGCGGACGCGCATGTCTTTAAGTGACGCCATTCTTCGTTCACCCCGGCGGTTCGACCATTACGGCCAAGCCACTAGCCTATCCCAGTCGTCATGCCCGGGCTCGTCCCGGGCATCCACGTCCCGTCTTCCACGCCAATAGACGTGGATGGCCGGGACAAGCCCGGCCATGACGGTTGTTTCTTAAGCGAAGCTCTTCGCGAAACCTTCGACCACCGACTTCAGCTTGGCAGCGGTGTCGTCGGCGAGGTCGCGGCTGTCGCGGATCGTGTTGAGGATGTCGACGTGCTTGCCGCGCAGCAGCGAGAGCAGGCCGTCCTCGAAAGCGCGCACCTTGTTGAGCGGCAGCGGATCGAGATAGCCGTTGGTGCCGGCCCAGATCACGCAGACCTGCTCTTCCATCTTCAGCGGCGAGAACTGCGGCTGCTTCAGGAGCTCGGTGAGGCGCGAACCGCGGTTGAGCAGACGCTGGGTCGAGGCGTCGAGGTCGGAGCCGAACTGCGCGAACGCCGCCATTTCGCGGTACTGCGCGAGCTCGCCTTTGATCTTGCCGGCGACCTTCTTGGTGGCCTTGGTCTGCGCCGAGGAGCCGACGCGCGACACCGACAGACCGACGTTCACGGCAGGACGGATACCCTGGAAGAACAGGTCGGTTTCCAGGAAGATCTGGCCGTCGGTGATCGAGATGACGTTGGTCGGGATGTAGGCCGACACGTCGTTGGCCTGGGTTTCGATGACCGGCAGCGCGGTCAGCGAGCCCGAGCCCTGGTCCTTGTTCAGCTTCGCCGCGCGCTCGAGCAGGCGGGAGTGCAGATAGAACACGTCGCCCGGATAGGCTTCGCGGCCCGGCGGGCGGCGCAGCAGCAGCGACATCTGGCGGTAGGCGACAGCCTGCTTGGAGAGGTCGTCATAGATGATGACCGCGTGCATGCCGTTGTCGCGGAAGTACTCGCCCATGGTGCAGCCGGTGAACGGCGCGATGTACTGCATCGGCGCCGGATCGGAGGCGGTGGCGGCGACAACGATCGAATATTCGAGCGCGCCCTGCTCTTCCAGCACCTTCACGAACTGGGCGACGGTCGAACGCTTCTGGCCGACGGCGACGTAGACGCAGTACAGCTTGATGTTCTCGTCGGGCTGCGCGTTGAGTGGCTTCTGGTTCAGGATGGTGTCGAGCGCGATCGCGGTCTTGCCGGTCTGGCGGTCGCCGATGATCAGCTCGCGCTGGCCGCGGCCGATCGGGATCAGGGCGTCGATGGCCTTGAGGCCGGTCGCCATCGGCTCGCTCACCGACTTGCGCGGAATGATGCCGGGCGCCTTGACGTCGACGCGCATGCGCTTCTCGGCCTGGATCGGACCCTTGCCGTCGATCGGGTTGCCGAGCGCGTCGACGACGCGGCCGAGCAGCCCCTTGCCGACGGGCGCGTCCACGATGGCGCGGGTGCGCTTGACGGTCTGGCCTTCCTTGATCTCGCGGTCGGCACCGAAAATAACGACGCCGACGTTGTCGGTTTCGAGGTTCAGCGCCATGCCGCGGGTGCCGTTCTCGAACTCGACCATTTCACCGGCCTGGACGTTGTCCAGACCGTAGACGCGGGCGATACCGTCGCCGACGGACAGAACCTGTCCGACTTCGGAGACTTCAGCTTCCTGGCCGAAATTCTTGATCTGGTCCTTCAGGATCGCGGAAATTTCCGCGGCGCGGATGTCCATCAGCCTGCCTCTTTCATCGCGTGCTTGATCGAATTGAGTTTGGTGCGAAGCGAACCATCCACCATGCGGCTGCCCAGCTTGACGACGAGGCCACCGATGATCGAGGGATCGACTTTCACGTTCAGCGCGACGTCCTTGCCGGTCACCGACTTCAGGGCAACCTTGAGGGCATCGAGATTCTTGTCCGAGAGCGCTTCCGCCACGGTGACGTCGGCCGTCGTCTCGCCCTTGAACTTGGCGACGAGGGCGCGGTAGCCGCGAATGACGTCGGCCACCACGAACAGGCGGCGGTTGGCGGTCAGCACCTTGAGGAAGTTGGCGGAGATGCCGGCGATGCCGGCCTTGGCCAGCACGGCCGAGAGGGCCCGAGACTGGGCCTCGGCCGCGAACACCGGGCTGCGGACGAGGCGCTTGAGATCCGCGCTTTCGTTCAGCAAGGCATCGAATTTGTCGAGATCGGCTTTGACCTCGTCGACCACTTTCTGGTCGCGGGCCAGTTCAAACAAGGCCGTTGCATAACGGCCGGACACACCGGAAACGGACGTATCTTCTGCAGCCACAGACGCGCTCTTTTTGCTGTCAAACTCGCAAGGGAAAAACCGTCGCCACGAAGCGGCGCCTAGCGATCCAAGCCCTTGGAATTCAAGCGGGACTTCGATTTTCGACCAGCACGGGAGGTGCCGGGCTCGTTAAAATCGCGGCTTTGCTAACATAGCAGGCGCGCACGTGCAACATGACGCCAAATTAAAGGCACGCGGCTCTCCCGCCAGTTCGTCGCAGCGGACGACACCGCGAGGGCGGCGCTGACGCGTTCGGACCGATGACCTCCCGCGCCACGGAAATTGCCGGGAGCATTCCCGCGGTTGGTTCCTGCCCCCAGCGCATAGCGGCCATGAACACGGATCGCTGAGGCGCGATTCCGGAGTGGCTGGTTCCACCGGCCGAATACTTACCGAATTCTGAACAATCGAAACAATCACTTCGCTTTACAGTATTACGAAGTAATAATGAGGTTAATGAATCGTTAAAGCCGAAGATTACGGAACATCCGCTGATTATCGGACAACGGTGACAAGATGTTTCATGACGAAACATACTCAATTTACTGCCCAATTCACGCCTCATTGGGAATCGAAACGCCAACCCGCTCACAAACTGATGGGGGCTCCACTAGCCACATATGTGGCAATACTAGCTTAGGGACCAGTAAATGCTGTCTTTGAAGACGCTGGGCTTTGTGACCCGGCCGCGCACGGCGCTCGCTTTCGTCGCCGCAACCCTTCTCATCGGTGGAACCGCCACCGAAGCTTCCGCCAAATCCCGGCATCACCGGCATCATCATCACCGCCACCACGCCCAGACCGACACCAACGCGACCTCCGATTGGCGCAACGCCAATGCGTCGATGACGCCGACCTCCGGCACGAGCCACAGCTTCTCCGGCATGGCTTCCTTTTACGGCAACGAGTCCGGCAGCCGGACGGCGTCGGGCCAGCGCTTCAACCAGAACGCCATGACCGCGGCGCACCGTTCGCTGCCGTTCGGCACCAAGCTGCGTGTCACCCATCGCGGCCAGAGCGTGGTCGTCACCATCAATGACCGCGGTCCGTTCATTCGCGGCCGTGTCCTCGACCTCTCCACCGGCGCTGCCCGCGCCATCGGCCTCACCGGTGCCGGCGTCGGCCGCGTCACCGCGGAAGTCGTCTCCTAAAGGGGCGCTTCAAGCGCCTCTCCTCGCACGCGCAGTTTCCATCAGTTTGCTGCGCGCGTGAGACAAGCCCGTGGTCTTGGGGGACCGCGGGCTTTTTTTGCCGTCATTCCGGGGCGCGCGCAGCGAGCCCCGGAATCCATCGCGCGACAGAGTTGGTGGAGGAATGGATTCCGGGCTCGCGACTTCGTCGCGCCCCGGAATGACGACCAAGCATTTGGTGACGGTGGCGCTTACAAAAAGCTCTGCGGATCGACGTCCACTTCGAGCTTGAGATTGCCTGATGGCTTCGGGCACACGGCGAGCCAGCTGCGCAGATAATCCGACAGATCGAAGCCGCGCGCCGATTTCACCAGGATGCGGAAGCGATAGCGGCCTTTGATGACGGCGAGCGGCGCTTCCGCCGGCCCCAGCACCACCACGCGTTCGTCGCGCGGCGCCAGCGCGACGAGCTTGCGGCCGAAACCTTCCGCGCTCGGGCGGTCGCCTGCCGAGATGATCAGGCTCGCGAGCCGGCCGAACGGCGGATAGAGCGTCTTCTCGCGCAGCTCGATCTCGCTGTCGTAGAAGGCCTCGCGGTCGCAGGCGATCAGCGCCTTCATCACGGGATGATCGGGCTGGTGGGTCTGGAGGTAGCCGACGCCGCGGCCCTGCTCGCGTCCGGCGCGGCCGATCACCTGGTTGAGCAATTGCCAGGTGCGCTCCGCGGCGCGCGGATCGCCGTTGCTGAGGCCAAGATCCGCATCGACCACGCCGACCAGATTGAGCCGCGGGAAATTGTGGCCTTTTGCGACGAGCTGCGTGCCGATGATGATGTCGACGCGACCCTCCGCGATTTCGGCGAGCTCCGAGCGCATCGTCTCGATCGAGGTGATGAGATCGCTGGACAGCACCATGGTGCGCGCTTCCGGGAACAGCGCCGCCGCCTCCTCCTGCAGGCGCTCGACGCCGGGCCCGACCGCGACCAGCGATTCCTCGGCCGAACAGTTCGGACAGATGTGCGGGCGCGGCATCGAGAAGCCGCAATGATGACAGACGAGGCGCTGGCGGAAGCGATGATCGACCAGCCAGGCATCGCAGATGGTGCAGGCGAAGCGATGGCCGCAGGCACGGCACAAGGTCAGCGGTGCATAGCCGCGGCGGTTGAGGAACAGCAGCGCCTGCTCGCGCCGCTCGATCGCGATTCTGATCTCGCCCGCAAGTCGCGGCGAGATGAAGCGGCCGCGCGCGGGCGGCTCGCGGCGCAGATCGATCGCCTCGATATGCGGCATGTGCTGGCCGCCGAAGCGCGAGGGCAGCGCGATGCGCTGGTAGCGGCTCTTGCGCGCGTTGACCTCGGACTCCACCGAAGGCGTCGCGGAGGCCAGCACGACCGGAATCCTGGCGATATGCGCGCGCACCACCGCCATGTCGCGGGCGTGGTAATGCACGCCGTCGTCCTGCTTGTAGGCCTGGTCGTGCTCTTCATCGACGATAATGAGGCCGAGATTGGCATAGGGCAGAAACAGCGCCGAGCGCGCGCCGACCACGACCGGCGCTGAACCTTCGGAGATCGCGGCCCAATTGCGCGCGCGGGTGCGCGGGGTGAGTTCGGAATGCCATTCGAGCGGCCGCACGCCAAAGCGCTGCGCGAAGCGGTCGAGGAACTGGCCGGTCAGCGCGATCTCCGGCATCAGGATCAGCGACTGCTTTCCGCGACGGATCACCTCGGCCACGGCTTCGAAATAGACCTCGGTCTTGCCCGAGCCGGTGACACCGTCGAGCAGCGCGACGTGAAAGGTGCCGTTGGCCGCGAGCGCGCGCATCGCATCCACACCGGCACGCTGCAGCGGCGAGAAATCCGGCCGGCCGAAATCAGGATCTGGCGCGGGCGGCGGCGGGGGCGGCGGCATCGGCTCGACCGTGAGCGTGCCTTCGTCGACGAGGCCGTCGATCACGCCTGAGGAGACGCCCGCTTCCTTGGCTGCCTCGGACTTGCCGTGCAGCAGCCGGTCGGACAGCACCGCGATCACCCGCTGCCGTGCCGGCGTCAGGCGCTTCGGGGGATCGCCGACCAGGCGAACGCCGGCGCGCACCCGCTCCGGGCCGAGGTTCTCGCCCATGCGCAGGCACATGCGTAGCACCATGCCGCGCGGACTCAGCGTGTAATTGGCGACCCAGTCGACCACCGAGCGCAGCTCGGGCTTCAGCGGCGGGATGTCGAGCTTCTCGCTGACCTCCTTGAGGCGATTGTGCAGGCGCGGATCGGGATTGGCGTTCTCGCCCCAGACCACCGCCAGCACCTCGCGGGCCCCGAGCGGCACGCCGACGAGATCGCCCGCCTTCAGCTCCATCCCGCGCGGCACCTTGTAGGAATAGGTCTGGTCGAGCGCGACCGGCACCAGCACATCGACCATGCCGGTCGCGTGGGCGGAGGCGGGGCTGCGCGGTGTGTGATCCATGGGTGGAGAATCGGAACTCGGGGACTTCAGGCTAGCGCCGCGGGCCGGCCTTAGCGAACGATAAACGAGTGTGATGCGATATACTGTGCGGAATCACCACGTCCAGAGCGCATGAGCAAAGCGGCTGCCCCAAGAATCGAGCTCGCCAGCGCCGATCCCTCGATCGCGCTGGAGATGGCACGCTGGCTGTCGCATCTCGGCGCCGAGCGGCGGCTGTCGCCGAAGACGCTGGAGGCCTATGGCCGCGACTTGCGGCAGTGCCTGGATTTCCTCAGCAATCATTGGGGCGAGCGCGTCACGCTGGCGCGCTTCGCAGCGCTGGAGGCCACCGACGTCCGCGCGTTCATGGCGATGCGCAGGGCCGACGACATTGCCGGACGCAGCCTGATGCGCGCGCTGGCGGGCCTGCGCTCGTTCGGCCGTTTTCTCGAACGCGAGGGGAAGGGCAAGGTCGGCGCGCTCTCCGCGATCCGCGCGCCAAAGGTTGCGAAGAGCCTGCCGAAGCCGCTGCCGATGGCCTCCGCAAAACGCCTGGCCGACGCCGACGAGCGCGCCGGCGAGGACCGCGAGACCTGGATCCTGGCGCGCGACGCGGCGGTGATGGCGCTGCTGTATGGCTCGGGCCTGCGCATCTCCGAAGCGCTCGGCCTGAAGCGCCGCGAGGTGCCGCGTCCCGGCGAAGGCGACGTGCTCGTCGTCACCGGCAAAGGCAACAAGGCCCGGATGGTGCCGGTGCTGCAAAACGTGCTGGAGCTGGTGCAGGAGTACGTTTCGATGTGCCCGTATCCGCTACCCGCGGAGGGGCCGATCTTCGTCGGCGCGCGCGGCGGGCCCTTGAGCCCGCGCATCATCCAGCTCGCGATGGAGCGGCTGCGCGGCGCGCTGGGACTTCCCGACAGCGCCACGCCGCACGCGCTCCGCCATTCCTTCGCCACGCATCTGCTCTCGCGCGGCGGCGACCTGCGCGCCATCCAGGAGTTGCTCGGCCATTCCTCGCTCTCGACCACGCAGGTCTACACCGGCATCGATTCCGAGCGGTTGCTGGAAGTCTATGCGAGCGCGCATCCGCGGCGCTGACACACTCTCGTCATAGCTCGCGTGCCTCTTGCGCGGCGTCCACGGTTCGGTCAAATCGTGGGGAACCGAGACAGGAGAGACATGATGGGCGCACATGAAAGCATGGAGCACGCCGAGCACGCCGAACACGCGTCCGGCTCGAACAAGAAGATCGCGCTCCTGATCGCGGTGCTGGCGCTGTTCCTGGCGATCTCGGAGACGCTCGGCAAGGGCGCCCAGACCGAATCGATCAGCAAGAACGTCGAGGCCGCCAATCTCTGGGCGTTCTTCCAGGCCAAAAGCATCCGCCGCACCGTGGTGATTACCGCGGCCGAGCAGGGCAAGCTGACGCTGGGTTCGCTGGCCGACGACGCCGCCATGAAGCCGGCCGTGCAGAAGCAGATCGACGACTGGACCAAGACCGCGCAGCGCTACCGCTCCGAGCCGGAGACCGGCGAAGGCACCGAGCAGCTCGCGGAGAAGGCCAAGCACGCCGAGCATGCGCGCGACGAGGCGACCGCGAAGTACCACCACTTCGAGCTGGCGTCGGCCGCCTTCCAGATCGGCATCGTGCTGGCCTCGGCCACCATCATCACCGGCATGCTCGCGCTCGCCTATGTCAGCGGCGTGCTGACGATCGCCGGTCTCTTCATGACCGCGCTCGGCCTGTGGTGGCCGCATTTCCTGCATTTGCATTGAGGGATTTAGCCATGTGGCTTGAACGCCACAAAGACAGTGTCATGCCCCGGCTTGACCGGGGTATCCAGTACGCCGCGGCTTCTC
Source organism: Bradyrhizobium sp. USDA 241 (assembly GCF_049739505.1). Taxonomy (NCBI): domain Bacteria; kingdom Pseudomonadati; phylum Pseudomonadota; class Alphaproteobacteria; order Hyphomicrobiales; family Nitrobacteraceae; genus Bradyrhizobium; species Bradyrhizobium sp. USDA 241. Next base: position 1,306,086 of record NZ_JBMGPZ010000004.1, read on the forward strand.
CGTATTCGATTGACGTCTCTGGAATAGTGGATCGCCCGGTCAGGCCGGGCGATGACAGCGAGTGTGTGGCGAACACCGAACACGCCGCGGCGCTCAGCGCGCCTGATGCACGCTCTTGCGGAAACGCTGGATCAGGCGGAGCGTGCGGGAGGACCACCCCTCGCCGTCGCCGGCGATCAGCTCGCGGATGCGGCGCTTGATCGGATCGACCAGTTCGGCGGCCTTGGCGCGCACCTTCAGCACCAGATCATAGATCCGCTCGAACCAGTGCATCTCCAGCAGCTTGTGGCGCGTCACGTCGAACACGAAGGCGGTGACGCCGACGCCGATCAGCTTTGCGAACACGATCATGAAGACCGCGCTGGTCCAGTATTCGTGCGCGAGCAGCCAGAGGCCGACCAGCTTGAGCGGAAACAGCGGGACGATGGGGACCGCGAACACGATCAGCGTCATGGCGGGCGACAGCGCATTGACGCGCTCCGTCAGCCAATGCTTGAACCGCGCCAGCGGGATGGCTGCGACGACCTTGGCAACGATCGGCTCGAGATGGTCCCACAGCCAGGCTTCGATCAGGAAGATGATCGCAAGCAGGACCCAGACCGGTTGAAGGAGGCGGCGTAGCATGTGTTTCCCGCCCGATTCGATGCTGGGCGCGTGCCTACATATGGATGGCCCGCTTGCCGACCGCAAGCGCGGCTTCCTTGACGGCCTCCGAGCGGGTCGGATGGGCGTGGCAGGTGCGCGCGAGATCCTCCGCACTGCCGCCGAATTCCATGAGAACGCAGGCTTCATGGATCATTTCGCCGGCTTCGCGGCCGATGATGTGCACGCCGAGCACGCGATCGGTCTTCGCATCTGCGAGAATCTTCACAAAGCCGTCAGTGGTCTGGTTGACCTTGGAGCGGCCATTGGCGGTGAACGGAAACTTTCCGACGGTGTAACCGATGCCGGCCTGCTTCAGCTCCTCCTCGGTCTTGCCGACGGAGGACACTTCCGGCGTGGTATACACGACGCCCGGGATGACATCGTAGTTCACGTGGCCGGCTTGTCCGGCGATGATCTCCGCGACTGCAACGCCTTCATCCTCGGCCTTGTGCGCGAGCATCGGGCCCGCGACCACATCGCCGATGGCGTAGACGCCCTTGAGGCTGGTGGCGAAATGCGGATCGATCTGCACGCGGCCGCGCGCGTCGAGCGCCACGCCGGCTTCCTTCAGGCCGAGACCGTCGGTGTAGGGCACGCGGCCGATGCTGACGAGCACGACGTCGGCTTCCAGCGTCTCGGCCGAACCGCCGGCAGCGGGCTCGATGGTCGCCTTCAGCGTCTTGCCCGAGGTATCGACCGCGGTGACCTTGGCCCCCAGCTTGAACGCAAAGCCCTGCTTCTCGAGGATGCGCTGGAATTGCTTGGCGATCTCGCCGTCCATGCCGGGCAGGATGCGATCGAGGAATTCGACGACGACGACTTCGGCGCCGAGACGATGCCAGACCGAGCCGAGCTCGAGGCCGATCACGCCGGCGCCGACGATCAGGAGCTTGCCGGGGACCTTGTCCAGCGACAGCGCGCCGGTCGAGGAGACGATGCGCTTCTCGTCGATCTCGATGCCCTTGAGGCGCGCGATGTCGGAGCCGGTGGCGATCACGATGTTCTTGGTCTCGATCGTCTGCGACTTGCCGTCGGCGGAGATTTCGACCTTGCCGGTGCCGAGGATCTTGCCGGTGCCCTTGAGCACGTCGATCTTGTTCTTCTTCATCAGGAACTCGACGCCCTTGACGTTGCCGTCAATGCCCTGCTGCTTGAAGTTCATCATCGCCGGCAGATCGAGCTTCGGCGCGGAAACGCTCACGCCCATCTTGGCGAAGGAATGGCCGGCTTCCTCGAACATCTCGGAGGCGTGCAGCAGCGCCTTCGACGGCATGCAGCCGACATTGAGGCAGGTGCCGCCGAGCGTGGCGTTCTTTTCGACCACGGCGACTTTCATGCCGAGCTGCGCTGCGCGCACCGCGCAGACATAACCGCCCGGTCCGGTGCCGATGACGACGAGATCGTAGGTAGCCATGAGAGAAAGTCCCGTGAGGTTTGGCGTGATGAGGATGTGTCAGCGTCCGCGCGGCGCGTCAGCGTCCGCCGGACACATCGAGAATGGCTGAGGTGACGTAGGAGGCCTCGTCCGACATCAGCCAGACGATGGCATTGGCGATTTCCTCGGCGGTGCCGACGCGCTTCATCGGCACCATATGGGCCAGACGATGGGCGCGGTCCGGCTCGCCGCCGGCGGCGTGGATCTCGGTGTCGATCAGGCCGGGGCGGATGGCGGCAACGCGAATGCCTTCGCCCGCGACCTCGTAGCCGAGGCCGACGGTGAACGAATCCACCGCGCCCTTGGACGCGGCGTAATCGACATAAGTGTTGGGTGCGCCGAGCCTGGCAGCAACGGACGAGAGGTTGACGATGACGCCGCCCTCGCCGCCGTGCCTGGTCGACATCCGCTTGATGGCTTCGCGCGCGCAGAGGATGGAGCCGGTCACGTTCACCGCCATCACGCGCTGGATGCGCTCGGCCGACATCTCGTCGACCCGCACGCCGCTCTTGCCGACGATGCCGCCATTGTTGACGAGCGCGCCAAGCGTGCCCAGCTTGTCAGCTTCCTTGAACAGGGCGAGGATGTCGCTTTCCTCGGCGACATCGCATTTCACCGCGATGGCCTTGCCGTTGGCGGCCTCGATCTGCGCGACCACCTCGTCGGCCGCCTTCTTGTTGCTGGCATAGCCGACCACGACGCGATAGCCGCGCGCGGCCGCCGCAATCGCGGTCGCCCGCCCGATGCCGCGGCTGCCGCCGGTGATGACAACGACTTTATCGGTCACGCGCACCTCCATGGTTCGACACGCGCCGCCGCGTTGATCGCGACGGCGCTCGCAAAGCGACAGGGATCAGAGATCGAGCACCAGGCGCGCCGGATCTTCCAGGCTCTCCTTGACGCGGACCAGGAAGGTGACGGCTTCCTTGCCGTCGATGACGCGGTGATCGTAGGACAGGGCCAGATACATCATCGGGCGGACCTCGATCTTGCCGCCGACGACCATCGGCCGCTCCTGGATCTTGTGCATGCCGAGGATGCCGGACTGCGGCGCGTTCAGGATCGGGGTCGACATCAGCGAACCGTAGATGCCGCCATTGGTGATGGTGAAGGTGCCGCCCTGCATCTCGTCGATCTTGAGCTGGCCGTCACGGGCGCGGCGGCCGAAATCGGCGATGCTCTTCTCGATGTCGGAGATCGACTTGTGGTCGCAGTCGCGCACCACGGGCACGACGAGGCCCTTGTCGGTGCCGACGGCGACGCCGATGTGGTAGTAGTTCTTGTAGATCAGGTCGGTGCCGTCGATCTCGGCGTTGACCGCCGGGATGTCCTTCAGCGCCTGCACGACCGCCTTGGTGAAGAAGCCCATGAAGCCGAGCTTGGCGCCGTGCTTCTTCTCGAACGCGTCCTTGTAGTGCGCACGCAGCGCCATGACGTTGGTCATGTCGACCTCGTTGAAGGTCGTGAGCATGGCCGCGGTGTTCTGCACGTCCTTGAGGCGGCGCGCGATGGTCTGGCGCAGGCGGGTCATCTTGACGCGCTCTTCGCGGGCGGCGTCATCGGCCGGCGACGGCGCGCGAACCTGCACGGCGGCGGCGGGCTGGTTGACCGGGGTCGGCGCGGAGGCGGCGCGCTCGATCGCAGCTAGCATGTCGCCCTTGGTGACGCGGCCGTCCTTGCCGGAGCCCGGAACGGTCGAGGCGTCGATGCCGGTCTCGGCCGACAGCTTGCGCACGGACGGAGCGAGCGGCGCATCGGCCGGCGGCGCCTTAGGCGCAGCGGCGGCAGCAGCGGCCGGCTTGGCGGGAGCGGCGGCGGGCTTGGCAGCGCCGGCCCCCTCGGTGATCTGGCCGAGCAGCGCACCGACGGCGACGGTCGCGCCGTCGGCGGCGATGATCTCGCTCAGCGTGCCCGCGGAGGGCGCCGGGACTTCGATGGTGACCTTATCGGTCTCGAGCTCAACCAAGGGCTCGTCGACGGCGACCGGATCGCCGGCCTTCTTGAACCAGCGGCCGATGGTGGCCTCGGTGACGGATTCGCCGAGCGTCGGCACACGAATTTCAGTCATGGTCTTTTCCTTAAGGAGATCGCCAATGCGGTCATAAGTGCGGGTGTGTCATCGCCTGCGAAAAGCAAGCCATCCAGCAAACCGGACGTTCGTACTCTGCACGGACGCCACGGCGTACTGGATGCCCCGCTCCAGTGCGCGTTTGCGCACGAGGCGGGGCATGACGCAGTTCAAGAAATTCAGCTCAGTGCTTCGTCCAGGAACGCCTTCAGCTGCGCCTGATGTTTGGACATCAGACCCGTGGCGGTCGCAGCGGAAGCGGCGCGGCCGACATAACGCGGACGCCGGCTTGCGCCGTTCACCTGGTTCAGCACCCATTCCAGATAGGGCTCGATGAAGTGCCAGGCACCCATGTTGCGGGGCTCTTCCTGGCACCACACCACTTCGGCCTTCTTGAAGCGCGACAGCTCGGCCACCAGCGCCTTCAGCGGCACAGGATAGAGCTGCTCGATGCGCATCAGATAGATGTCGTCGATGCCGCGCTTCTCGCGCTCCTCGTAGAGGTCGTAATAGACCTTGCCGGAGCAGAGCACGATACGGCGGATCTTCTCGTCCGGAACGAGCTTGATCGCCTCGTTCGGCAGCATCTGGGCGTCATCGTACAGGATGCGGTGGAAGGTCGTGCCCTTCGCCAGCTCCTCGAGACGCGACACCGCCCGCTTGTGACGCAGCAGCGATTTCGGCGTCATCATGATCAGCGGCTTGCGGATCTCGCGATGCAGCTGACGGCGCAGCGCATGGAAGTAGTTCGCCGGCGTGGTCGGATAGACCACCTGCATGTTGTCTTCCGCGCACATCTGCAGGAAGCGCTCGAGGCGCGCCGAGGAGTGCTCCGGCCCCTGGCCTTCATAGCCGTGCGGCAGGAGGCAGACGAGACCGGACATGCGCAGCCATTTGCGCTCGCCCGAGGAGATGAACTGGTCGAACACGACCTGCGCGCCGTTGGCGAAGTCGCCGAACTGGGCTTCCCAGAGCGTCAGCGTGTTCGGCTCGGCGAGCGAATAGCCGTATTCGAAGCCCAGCACGGCTTCTTCCGACAGCAGCGAGTTGATGACCTCGTAGTGGCCCTGCTGGCTGCCGAGATGGTTGAACGGCGTGTAGCGGCTCTCGTCTTCCTGGTCGATCAGGACCGAGTGGCGCTGCGAGAAGGTGCCGCGCTCCGAATCCTGTCCGGACAGGCGGACATGGTGATTTTCCTGCAGCAGCGTGCAGAACGCCAGCGCCTCGCCGGTCGCCCAGTCGATGCCGACGCCGTTGTCGATCGCCTTGGCGCGATTTTCCAGGAAGCGCTGGATGGTGCGGTGGACGCGGAAGCCGTCCGGCACCTTGGTGATCTTGCGGCCGATGTCTTTCAGCACAGGCAGATCGACGCCGGTGACGCCGCGGCGGGCGTCCTCTTCCTGGTCGGCGATCTTGAAGCCCGCCCATTTGCCGTCGAGCCAGTCGGCCTTGTTCGGCTTGTAGGAGGTGCCGGCCTCGAACTCGGCATCGAGCCGGGCGCGCCAGTCGGCCTTGGCCTTCTCGACCTCGCCCTCGGTGATCACGCCCTCGCTGATCAGCCGCCGCGAGTAGAGCTCCAGCGTCGAGGGATGCGCCGCGATCCGCTTGTACATCACCGGCTGCGTGAAGGCCGGCTCGTCGCCCTCGTTATGGCCATGCCTGCGGTAGCAGAACATGTCGATGACGACGGGCTTGTGGAACTTCTGCCGGAACTCGGTCGCGACCTTGGCCGCGAACACCACGGCTTCCGGATCGTCGCCGTTGACGTGGAAGATCGGCGCGTCGATCATCTTCGCCACATCGGACGGATAGGGCGAGGAGCGCGAGTAGCGCGGATAGGTCGTGAAGCCGATCTGGTTGTTGACGATGAAGTGCACGGAGCCGCCGGTACGGTAGCCCTTCAGGTCCGACAGACCGAAGCACTCCGCCACCACGCCCTGGCCGGCGAACGCGGCGTCGCCATGCATCAGGAGCGGCATGACGGAGATACGCATGTCCGGCGGATCGCCGTGCTGGTCCTGCTTCGCACGCACCTTGCCGAGCACGACGGGATCGACGATCTCGAGATGCGAGGGGTTGGCGGTCAGCGACAGATGGATCCGGTTGCCGTCGAACTCGCGGTCCGAGGAGGCGCCGAGGTGATATTTGACGTCGCCGGAGCCCTCGACCGCGTCGGGATTGGCCGAGCCGCCCTTGAATTCGTGGAACAGCGCGCGGTGTGCCTTGCCCATCACCTGGGTCAGCACGTTGAGGCGGCCGCGATGCGGCATGCCCAGCACGATCTCCTTCACGCCGAGATTGCCGCCGCGCTTGATGATCTGCTCCAGCGCCGGGATCAGCGATTCGCCGCCGTCGAGGCCGAAGCGCTTGGTGCCGGTGAACTTGGTGTCGCAAAACTTCTCGAAGCCTTCGGCTTCGATCAGCTTCATCAGGATGGCTCTGCGGCCTTCGCGGGTGAACGAGATCTCCTTGTCGGGTCCCTCGATGCGCTCCTGGATCCAGGCCTTCTGCGCGGCATTGCTGATATGCATGAACTCGACGCCGAGCGTCTGACAGTAGGTGCGCTCGCAGATCGCGGTGATCTCGCGCAAGCTGCCGTATTCGAGGCCGAGCACGTGATCGAGGAAGATCTTGCGATCGTAGTCGGCCTCGGTGAAGCCGTAGGTGCGCGGATCGAGCTCTTCGCGGTTGCGCGGCGCTTCGATGCCGAGCGGATCGAGCTTGGCATGGAAATGGCCGCGCATGCGGTAGGAGCGGATCAGCATCAGGGCGCGGACGGAGTCGCGCGTGGCCTGGAGCAGATCGGCGGAGGAGATATCGGCGCCCTTGGCCTGCGCCTTGGCGGCAATCTTGCCGCCGACCGTCTTCTCGACTTCGGCCCAGTTGCCGTCGAGCGCCGAGGTCAGATCGTCCTGGGGCGTCAGCGGCCAGTTGGCGCGCTCCCAGGACGGACCTTGGGCATTCCTGCGGACGTCGTCCGGCTGGTCCTTCAGGCTCTTGAAGAACTCCTGCCACTCGGCATCGACCGAGGACGGGTCCTTTTCATAGCGGGCGTAGATTTCGTCGATGTAGGTGGCGTTGGTGCCCTGCAAAAAGGAAGACAAGGCAAAGGCTGCGTTCGCGTCCTGGCGAGACATACTGGAGTTCCTGGCGATTTCGGTTCGCGCATAACAAACGGCGCTGGCGCCGAGCTCCCCCGGCAGAGGCTCGGCGCGACAGGCACCCTTTACCCTATTTGCTGCGAAACTTCGCCCGGAAAAGCACGAAGGAGTGAATTAGCCTTTCAATTTTTCGGCAAGCGTGTGCCCGAGGCGGGCGGGCGACGGGGACACTGTAATCCCAGCCGATTTCATCGCTTCGGTCTTGGAACCGGCATCGCCCTTGCCGCCCGAGATGATCGCACCGGCATGCCCCATGCGACGGCCGGGAGGGGCGGTGACGCCGGCGATGAAACCGACCATCGGCTTCTTGCGACCGCGCTTGGCCTCGTCCTTGAGGAACTGGGCGGCGTCCTCCTCGGCGGAACCGCCGATCTCGCCGATCATGATGATCGATTCGGTCTTGGGGTCGGCGAGCAGCATCTCCAGCACGTCGATGAACTCGGTGCCCTTGACGGGGTCGCCGCCGATGCCGACCGCCGTGGTCTGGCCGAGGCCTTCCTGGGAGGTCTGGAACACGGCCTCATAGGTCAGCGTGCCCGAGCGGGAGACGATGCCCACCGAGCCGGTCTTGAAGATATTGGCCGGCATGATGCCGATCTTGCACTCGCCGGCGGTCATGACGCCGGGGCAGTTCGGCCCGATCAGGCGCGACTTGGAGCCGGCCAGCGAACGCTTCACCCGCACCATGTCGAGAACAGGAATGCCCTCGGTGATGCAGACGATCAGCGGGATCTCGGCGTCGATGGCCTCGCAGATCGCGTCCGCCGCGCCCGGCGGCGGGACGTAGATCACCGAGGCATCGGCACCGGTCTTCTCACGCGCCTCGCGCACGGTGTCGAACACCGGCAGGCCCAGATGCGTCGAGCCGCCTTTGCCCGGCGAGGTGCCGCCGACCATCTTGGTGCCGTAGGCGATCGCGGCCTCGGAATGGAAGGTGCCGTTCTTGCCGGTGAAGCCCTGGCAGATGACCTTGGTGTTCTTGTCGATCAGGATGGACATGAGGTCTGCTTTCGCGAACTAACGAGTGAGAGGTCAGTGGATGCGGCGGTAGACGCCGGTGAGCACGTCGGCCCAGCCTTCCGCGTCCGGCGAGAACTGGATCTTCAACGAATAGGAATCGTCGTCGATGATCTCGTAGACGTGGCGCGCATTGCCGCGGAGCGAGCCGCGCACCAGCGTCAGGGTCTTGCCGACCCACCCGCCCGAAGCGGGCGAGGGCGGCGTGTAGCCGAGCGAGTCGTACCAGAACAATTTGTAGGTCCGGTCGTCACGATCGTAGGTGAAGATGCCGTGAGTGGCGAAGACCTGCTTGCCGTCGCGCATCTGAGCCGAATCCTGGATCAGGTAGAACCCGTTGAGGTCCATGCGGGCGACGACGCGAGAGGTCGCCGGCCCGCCTTCCGTCCAGCGCGACGGGAAGACCACCTCTTCGCCATTCCATTCGCCGGCGAACGCGGCGAGACGCGCGTGCTCGGGAAGCGGAGATGATGCGGCGAGATGGTCCTGGGTCATGGCCTTAGCCTCCCTTGACGGCCTTCACGATCTTCTGCGCGGAATCGTCGAGATTGTCGCCCGCAACGACGTTCAGCCCGGATTCATCGATGATCTTCTTGCCGAGCTCGACATTGGTGCCTTCGAGGCGAACCACCAGGGGCACGTTGAGACCGACTTCACGAACCGCCGCCGTGACGCCCTCGGCAATCACGTCGCACTTCATGATGCCGCCGAAGATGTTGACCAGGATGCCCTTCACGTTGGGATCGGCGGTGATGATCTTGAAGGCGGCCGCGACCTTCTCCTTGCTGGCGCTGCCGCCGACGTCCAGGAAGTTGGCCGGCGACATGCCGTAGAGCTTGATGATGTCCATCGTCGCCATGGCAAGACCCGCGCCGTTGACCATGCAGCCGATGTTGCCGTCGAGCGTGACGTAGTTGAGGTCGTACTTGGACGCCTCGATTTCCTTGGCGTCTTCCTCGGTCTCGTCGCGCAGCGCGAGCACCTCGGGGTGACGGAACAGCGCGTTGTCGTCGAACGACACCTTGACGTCGAGCACGCGGAGCTGGCCCTGCTTGGTCACCACCAGCGGGTTGATCTCCAGCATCGACATGTCCTTGGCGACGAAGGCGGCGTAGAGCTGCGCGGTGAGCTTCTCGGCCTGCTTGGCGAGATCGCCGGAGAGCTTCAGCGCGTTGGCGACGGTGCGGCCGTGATGGCCCATGATGCCGGTGGCGGGATCGACCGAGAAGGTGACGATCTTCTCGGGCGTGTTGTGCGCGACGTCCTCGATGTTGACGCCGCCTTCGGTCGACACGACGAACGAGACGCGCGAGGTCTCGCGGTCGACCAGGATCGAGAGATAGAACTCCTTGTCGATGTCGGAGCCGTCCTCGATGTAGAGGCGATTGACCTGCTTGCCGGCGGGTCCGGTCTGCACGGTCACGAGCGTCGCGCCCAGCATCTGCTTGGCGAATTCGGCGACCTCGGCGGCCGACTTGGCGATGCGGACACCGCCCTTGTCGCCGGCAGAGGCTTCCTTGAACTTGCCCTTGCCGCGGCCGCCGGCGTGGATCTGGCTCTTCACCACCCAGACCGGGCCGGGCAGCGCCTTGGCCGCAGCTTCAGCGTCGGCGGCTTTGAGGACCGGGACGCCCTTGGAGATCGGCACGCCGAACTCGCCCAGCAGCGCTTTGGCCTGATATTCATGGATATTCATATGGTCGCTCCCTGAACCCGCGGGCGGTGACCTCATGGGCCCACCTCAGTCTTGTGGCTGGCATACCATATACCACAGGAACTGCAACCTGGATTCTTTGACTTCGAGATCTGGACTGTGCCGGAACCCGCCCGGCCTTAGACAAGTCAGTGAGCCGGGCTCCGGAAGTGAAACCGCCGAAGACCGGGTTTCGATCTTCGGCGGGGTATTGCTTGCGGCTTAGCGGCCGAGAAGATCGGGGGCGATCTTCTTGCAGGCATCGACCAGGCCCTGCACGGCGCCGACCGACTTGTCGAAGGCCTCGCGGTCCTTGCCGGCGAGCTCGATCTCGACCACGCGCTCGACGCCCTTGGAGCCGATCACGACGGGGACGCCGACATACATGTCCTTCACGCTGTACTCGCCGTTGAGATAGGCGGCGCAGGGCAGCACACGCTTCTTGTCCTTCAGATAGCTCTCGGCCATCGCGATCGCGGACGCGGCCGGGGCATAGAAGGCCGAGCCGGTCTTGAGCAGGTTGACGATCTCGGCGCCGCCGTTGCGGGTGCGGTCGACGATCTCGTCGAGGCGCGCCTGCGAGGTCCAGCCCATCTTGACGAGGTCGGGCAGCGGGATGCCGGCGACGGTGGAGTACTTCACCAGCGGCACCATGGTGTCGCCGTGGCCGCCGAGCACGAAGGCGGTGACGTCCTCGACCGAGACGTTGAACTCGTCCGCCAGGAAGTAGCGGAAGCGGGCCGAATCCAGCACGCCGGCCATGCCGACGACCTTCTTGTGCGGCAGGCCCGAGGCCTTCTGCAGCGCCCAGACCATGGCGTCGAGCGGGTTGGTGATGCAGATGACGAAAGCGTCGGGCGCGTACTTCTTGATGCCGGCACCGACCTGCTCCATGACCTTGAGGTTGATGGAGAGGAGGTCGTCGCGGCTCATGCCCGGCTTGCGCGGCACGCCGGCGGTCACGATGCAGACCTTGGCGTTGTCGAGTGCCTCGTAGGAATTCGCGCCGCTGTAGTGCGCGTCGAAGCCGTCGACCGGCGAGGACTGCGCGATGTCGAGCGCCTTGCCCTGCGGCACGCCCTCGGCGATGTCGAACATCACCACGTCGCCCAGCTCTTTCAGGCCGATGAGATGAGCCAGCGTTCCGCCGATCTGACCGGAGCCAATCAAAGCAATCTTGTCGCGCGCCATGTGAACCTGTCCTTTAGACACGTAAGGAGGGGAAAACTGAGACGGGTGGTTATCCCTTTCGCCTCCCCCGTTCAAGTCGCCGAATGCCCAATTGTCGGGCTTGGCGCGATGGCAGCCATACTGGGTCCGTCATTCCGGGATGCGCCGACAGGCGCAGGCCCGGAATCCATCGGGCGGCAGAGTTTTTGGCACGATGGATTCCGGGCTCGCCGCTTCGCGACGCCCCGGAATGACGGCGCTGGCAAATAGGACTTAAGTCTCGACCAGGCCCTTGGTCGAGACGCTGGCGGTGGAATCCTTGCGACCGTGAGCCAGCGCCAGATAGGATTCCGAGCTCATCTCGATCAGGCGCGAGGCGGTCCGCTTGAACTCCATGGCCTCAATGCCCTCATGGGCGAGATAAAGCGAGATCGGGTTGGCGTCGGCCGAGGCCATCAGCTTCACGGCATTGTCATAGAGCGCGTCGATCAGCGTGATGAAGCGCTTGGCTGCGTTGCGCTGGGAGACGTCCATCACTGGAATATGGTCGACCAGGATGGTGTGATAGTCGTGCGCCAGCCGGAGGTAGTCGGATGCGCCGAGCGGCTTCTCGCAGAGGTCGGCGAACGAGAACCGCGCCACGCCATGGGCCGAGCACGGCACGTGCAGGATGCGTCCCTTGATCGAAATGTCGCGCGACCTGCATTTGGCGCCGCCTGACATCCGCTTCCAGGCGCGGTCGAGCGCGGCGTCCGCATCGCCATCCGCCGGCGTCAGCCACATCGGCACGCCCTGAAGCTTCTCCAGCCGGAAGTCGGTGCGCGCGTCGAGCCGCGCGACGTCCATGTGGTCGGTGATCTGCTTGATGAAGGGCAGGAACAGCGAGCGATTCAGGCCGCCCTTGTAGAGATCCTCGGGCGCGACGTTGGAGGTCGCGACCACCACGGTGCCGAGCTCGAACAGCTTGGCGAACAGGCGTCCCAGGATCATCGCGTCTGCGATGTCGGTGACGTGGAATTCGTCGAAGCAGAGCAGCCAGCTCTCCTCGAAGATCGCGTTTGCGGTCAGCGCGATGACGTCGCCGTCGGCGGTGTCGCCGCGCGCGATGCTCTGGCGATAGTCGTAGATGCGCTCGTGCACATCCGCCATGAACTCGTGAAAATGCGCGCGGCGCTTGTGCTCGACGGCAGAGTGCTGAAAGAACAGATCCATCAGCATGGTCTTGCCGCGGCCGACCTCGCCATGGATGTAGAGCCCGCGCGGCGCCTCGTCCTTGTCACTGCTGAACAAGCGGCTGAGCAGGCCCTGCTTGCGCGCGGGCTTGTAGCTTGCAAGCCGCTGGTCGAGCGCCGCATAGGCCTCGGCGACCTCGGCCTGCGCCGCATCGGGCTCGATCGCGCCGTCGGCGATCTGGGCCTGATAGGCGTCGCGGAATGAGGAACTGGGGGTGGAGAGCATGGCTCCTTACCGCCAGAGATGAGCGGAAATTGCAAGCCGTCAATTGGTGGACGGAGTATGCGGATTCGTATCCCGGACGCGCCGCAGCGTGTTACGCTGCTGTGCAGAGCCGGGACCTACCGTTTCGTGCATCGAGCGTGGCGAAATGGCCCCGGCGCCGCGCTGCATCGGGGGCACGAGGACGGTGCTACTCACACAGCTCGTAGGCGTCCTCGACCACATAAGGCCCGCCGCCCGTCGAGGCCCGCGACGAGAACAAGACAAAACGCTCCGCCATGAACGCCTTGCTCGGGAAGTAGCCGCGCAGCGAGAGATAGTCGGCGACGTCGCGGTCGGTGGCGTCGTGCAGCCGGGCCAGCGTGACGTGCGGGATGAATTTGCGTCCCTCCGGATCGAGGCCGATCCGCTGCATCATGCGTTCGAGCTCGGCCTGCAATTCCATCAGCGGCTTGCTCGGCGCGATGGTGGCGACCACCGCGCGCGGCTTGCGACCGCCGAAGCTGGTGAGCCCCTGCACCTTGACCTCGAACGGCTTGCGGTCGACGCGAAACAGCATCGAGGCGATCTCGTTGGCGGAGACGCCGTCGATGTCGCCGATGAAGCGCAAGGTGACGTGATAATTTTCGGGATCAATCCAGCGGGCGCCGGGAAGGCCGCCCCTCAAGTTGGAAAGCGAGTGGCCGATCTCGGCCGGAATCTCCAGACCCGTGAACAAACGCGGCATCGTTTCGCACTCCCGATGCTTGGGCATGATCCTTGGGAAAGACCATATCCAAATTTTAGAGCCGGTGACGAATCACCGGTACCCTGATTCCTATCGCAGTTGTGTGACTCTGCGAAGCATCGCGCGGGCCACCCCGGGAAAACCCTGGGAATTAGGGTTAGCGTTGCCTGCATTCAACGCCGTTGCTCAGCTATCGTGCCAAGGAATGCCTCCACTGTGGGCACGATGTTGGCGACGATGATGTCGACGCCGGCCGCAGTCGGATGAATGCCGTCGGCCTGATTGAGCTTGGCGTCGGCCGCAACGCCCTCGAGGAAGAACGGGTAGAGCGGCACGTCGAATTTTTTCGCCAGATCCGGATAAATCGAATTGAAGCGCGCGGCATAGTCGGCGCCGTAATTCGGCGGCGCCAGCATGCCGCAGAGCATCACCGCGATCTTGCGCCCCTTGAGCCGCTGGATGACGTCGGTCAGCGCGGCGCGCGTCAGGTCGGGATCGATGCCGCGCAACGCGTCGTTGGCGCCGAGTTCGACGATGACGCCATCAGTTCCGTCGGGCACCGACCAGTCGAGCCGGTCGCGGCCACCGGATGAGGTGTCGCCGGATACCCCGGCATTGATCATGTCGACCTCTATGCCGTTGGTTTGCAACGCTTTTTTTAACTTCTGGGGAAACGCCTCCTGGGCCGGGAGGCCGAGACCGGCGCTGAGGGAATCGCCGAGAACGACGAGCCTGATCGGCTTTGTAGCTTCCGCCCAGGCGGGGGGCGCGATCGTCATCAAAGCGAGCATCAACACGGCTATGTGCATGAACAATCCGTAACGCCTCTCGACCGCGCTGTCGGAGTTGCCATATGACCGGACCATGGACACTCGCATCGACCCCCCTTTGCTCGCCGCTGCCGCCGCGGACACCATCGCCATCTCCAACGTCAATCTCTCATTGGGCACGGGCGCGGCACGCGTTCACATCCTCAAGGATATCAGCCTGCGGGTCGCCTCGGGCGAGACGATCGGCCTGATCGGCCCGTCAGGCTCGGGCAAATCCACGCTGCTGATGGTGATGGCGGGGCTGGAGCGTCCTGATAGCGGAGAGGTGGTGGTGTCAGGTACGCCTTTCAATGCCCTCGACGAGGACGCGCTGGCCCGCTTCCGCGGCCGCCAGGTCGGCATCGTCTTCCAGTCCTTCCACCTGATTCCGACCATGACGGCGCTGGAGAACGTCGCCGTGCCGCTCGAGCTTGCCGGCAATCCCGATGCTGCGCGGCGCGCGGCGCAGGAGCTGCAATCGGTCGGGCTCGGCGACCGCCTGCATCACTATCCGACGCAGCTCTCCGGCGGCGAGCAGCAGCGCGTTGCGCTCGCGCGCGCACTGGCGCCCGATCCCGCGATCCTCGTCGCCGACGAGCCGACCGGCAATCTCGACGAGACGACCGGAAAACAGATCGTCGATCTCCTGTTCAGCAAGCACGCCGAGCGCGGCATGACCCTGGTGCTGGTCACGCACGATTCCTCGCTCGCGCATCGCTGCGATCGCGTCATCCGCCTGCGCTCGGGGCGCATCGACACGCAGTCTGCGCCGGCATGAGCGCGGCAGTCGAACCATTCGCGAGGCCGGGCGGCGTCGCGCTGTCGCTGCGCTACGCCCTGCGCGAATTGCGCGGGGGCCTGCGCGGCTTCTATGTCTTCATCGCCTGCATCGCGCTCGGCGTGATGGCGATCGCCGGCGTCGGCTCGGTGTCCGCGAGCCTCTCCGATGGTCTCGCGCGCGAAGGCCGCACGCTGCTCGGCGGCGACGTCTCCCTCGTATTGTTCCAGCGCGAGGCCAAGCCCGAAGAGGTCGCCTTCCTGCGCTCGCGCGGCACGCTGTCGACGGCGGCGACCTTGCGCGGCATGGCGCGCACGACCGACGGCAAGCTGGCGCTGGTCGAGATGAAGGCGGTTGACGACACCTATCCGTTGCTGGGCCAGCTGACGCTGGCACCGCCCCTGCCGATGTCCGACCTGCTCGCAGAGCGTGACGGCGCATTCGGCGCCGCCGCCGATCCGACGCTGCTGGCGCGGCTCTCGCTGAGGACCGGCGACCGCGTCACCATCGGCTCGGCGACCTTCCAGATCCGCTCGACGGTCGAATCCGAGCCCGACAAGCTCGCCGGCGGCATCGGCTTCGGGCCACGCTTCCTGATCAGCGAGAGGGCCTTGCGCGCCACCGGCCTGATCCAGCCCGGCAGCCTGGTGCGCTGGGTCTACCGGGTCAAGCTGCCCGATGCCGCGAATAACGAGCGCGCTACCGAAGCCTTCATCGCGGACGCCCGCAACGCCGCGCCGCAGGCCGGCTGGGAGATCCGCAGCCGCTCCAATGCCTCGCCGCAGCTCGAGCGCAACATCAGCCGCTTCACGCAGTTCCTGACCCTGGTCGGCCTCGCAGCGCTGCTGGTCGGCGGCGTCGGCGTCGCCAATGCCGTGAAGAGTCATATCGACCGCCGGGTCGAGGTGATCGCGGCCCTCAAGGCCGTCGGCGCCACCGGGCGCGACGTCTTCGGCATCTATCTTGCGCAGGTCATGCTGCTCGCGGGCATCGGCTCGGTGATCGGCCTCGTGCTCGGCGCCGCCATGCCCTTCGCGATCGTCGGGCTGTTCGGCAAGCTGCTCCCGCTGCCGGTGGTGCCGGCCGTGCATGCCGACGAGCTCGCGCTGTCCTTCGTCTACGGCCTCTTGACCGCGCTGGCCTTCGGCCTGTGGCCGCTCGGCCGCGTGCACGACGTGCCGGTCGCCGCGCTGTTCCGCGACACCATCAGCTCGGAATGGCACCGACCGCGCCTGGGCTATCTCCTGTTCATGGGGCTCGTGATCGCCCTGCTCATCGCGGTCGTGATCGGCCTCTCCTTCGACAAGCGCATCGCCGCGGTATTCGTCGCCTCCTCGGTCGTCGTGTTCGCCCTGCTGCGCGGCATCGCCGCCCTGCTGATGACAATCGCGCGGCGGCTGCCGCGGACGCGGCTGCCGATGCTGCGCCTGGCGATCGCCAACATCCACCGGCCGGGCGCGCTGACGCCCTCGGTCGTGCTGTCGCTGGGGCTCGGGCTCGCCGTGCTCGTCACCATCACCCAGATCGACGGCAATCTGCGCCGGCAGTTCCTCGCAGCTCTGCCCGATCAGGCGCCATCCTTTTTCTTCATCGACATTCCGAGCGCCCAGGCCGAGCAGTTCGACCTCTATCTGCGCCAGATCGCGCCCGGCGCGAAGGTCGAGGACGTGCCGATGCTGCGCGGACGCATCGTCGCGGCGCGCGGCGTCCGCGCCGAAGAACTCAAGCCGACGACCGATTCCGAATGGGTGCTGCAGAGCGACCGCGGCCTGACCTACACCGGCGAGCTGCCGGAAGGTTCCAAGGTGGTCGAGGGCGAATGGTGGAGCGCCGATTATTCCGGGCCGCCGCTGGTCTCGATGGAGAAGAAGATCGCCGACGGACTCGGCCTCAAGCTCGGCGACGAGATCGTGGTCAACGTGCTCGGCCGCGACATCCCGGCGAGAATCGGCAATCTGCGCACCATCGACTGGCAAGGGCTCGGCATCAACTTCGTCCTCGTCTTCTCGCCCAACGCCTTCAAGGGCGCCCCGCATACCCATATCGCAACGCTGACCGAGGCCGGCGGCAATGCCGCGGGCGACGGCAAGATCATCAAGCAGGTGGCCGACGCCTATCCGATGGTGACGAGCGTGCGCGTGCGCGAGGTGATGGAGACGGTCGGCTCGGTGGTGACCAACCTGGCGCTGGCGATCCGCGGCGCCAGTGCCGTCACCCTGATCTCGGCGATCCTGGTGCTGGGCGGGGCGCTCGCAGCCGGCCACCGCCACCGGGTCTACGATGCGGTGATCCTGAAGACCCTGGGCGCGACGCGGCTGCGGCTGCTCGGCGCCTATGCGCTGGAGTACCTCCTGATCGGGCTCGCCACCGCGGTGTTCGGCGTGATCGCCGGCAGCATCGCGGCCTGGATGATCGTGACGCGGCTGATGACGCTGAGCTTCGTCTGGCAGGCCGGCAGCGCGGCCGGCGTGGTCGCGGCCGCCCTCGTGGTCACCGTCGGGCTGGGACTCGCCGGCACGCTGCTGGCGTTGAACAAAAAGCCCGCGACGGTGTTGCGGAATTTGTGACAAAATGTAGCGGGCGCGCCGCGCGGGAGCGGAATCGCACGATTCCTGCGATTAATCATGGCCGCCCGTCAGGATTGTAGCCGAGGGCGACATTCAGCCGCGCGTGGACGGTTGCACCGAATGTGTTAGTTTCCCACATATCGGATGGGTTCGGAGACCCGATTGTTAGCTGGAATTTAGTCGGCAGCGATTGGTATCCGAGATAGAATTTGACGAACCGGCGGCATGGCGACCCTCATGCCGGACCGGCCAACCAGCGGGATTTCGACCATGTCGGACCTAGACCGTAACTACGCTTCTCCTTTCGGCAGGGCCGCCGGGCGTGTTGACGCCGCGACGGTCGATGCCGGCCTGCGCGCCTACATGCTGCGCATCTACAACTACATGACCATTGGCTTGGCCATCACTGGCCTGGCCGCCCTCGGCGTCTACATGGCCGCCGTGACCGACGTTGCGACCCCGGAAGCGGTCCGCGTCGGCAAGCTGTTCCTGACGCCGTTCGGCTACGCCATGTTCGTCAGCCCCCTGAAGTGGCTGTTCATGCTCGCGCCGCTCGCGATGGTGTTCGTGATCTCGGCGGGCATCAACCGTCTCGCCCCCTCGACCGCCCAGATCCTGTTCTGGGTATTCTCGGCGCTGATGGGCATCTCGCTGTCGTCGATCTTCCTGGTGTTCACGCACACCTCGATCGTGCGGGTGTTCTTCATCACCGCGGCCACCTTCGGTGCGCTGAGCCTGTACGGCTACACCACCAAGCGTGACCTCACCGGGATGGGCTCGTTCCTGTTCATGGGCCTGATCGGCATCGTCCTCGCCAGCCTGGTGAACCTGTTCCTGGCCAGCTCGATGCTGCAGTTCATCGTGTCGGTGGTCGGCGTGCTGGTGTTCTCGGGCCTCACCGCCTGGGATACGCAGCGGCTGAAGAACGACTACATCTACGGCTACGCCTCGGCCGGCGGTGACATCGCAGAGCGTGCGGCCATCACCGGCGCGCTGTCGCTGTACCTGAACTTCATCAACCTGTTCACGCTGCTGCTGCAGCTGCTTGGCCAGCGCGAGTAAGCGCAACGACGAGAGAGAACGGACACGAACCCCGGCCGAAAGGCCGGGGTTTTTGTTTGCGTAACACTCAGTCATGCCCGGGCTTGTCCCGGCCATGACGCATGCGGAAACAGCGTTGCTCGTTGCAATACCGCTGCTATCTTCCCGCCATGTCCGCACCCGAAATCAGGCCCACCACCGAGGCCGACCTTCCCGCCATCACCGCCATCTACCAGCAGGCCGTCCGCGAGGGCACGGCGACATTCGAGCTGGAGCCGCCCGACCTCGCCGAGATGACGCGTCGCTACCGCACGCTGATCGACGGCGGTTATCCCTATTTCGTCGCCATGCTCGACGGCAGCATTGCCGGCTACGCCTATGCCGGCGCCTACCGGCCGCGGCCGGCCTACCGCTTCACGGTGGAGAACTCGATCTATCTCGACCCCGCCTTCCACCGCCGCGGCGTCGGCTCGTTGCTGCTGGAACGGCTGATCACCGAATGCGAGGCGCGCGGTTTTCGCCAGATGATCGCGGTGATCGGCGATTCCGCCAACGCCGGATCGATCGGCGTGCACACCAAAGCCGGCTTCAAGATGATCGGCACGCATCCCAATGTCGGGCTGAAATTCGGCCGCTGGCTGGACACGGTGATGATGCAGCGGGACCTCGGCGAGGGCGCAAGCACGGTGCCGGGGACGTAGGTTCTGTAGCCCGGATGAGCGCAGCGATACCCGGGAACGCTGCGAGACAAGACCCGGATGTCGCTTCGCTCATCCGGGCTACGAAAGTCCCGTCACACCACCGCCAGCTTCCGATCGATCACCAGCAACACCCGCTCGAGCTCATGGCCCCGGCGCAGGATCAGCCCGGTCGCCGAGATCACGCTGTACATGCCCTGCTTGCGCGCGAGCCGCGGGTCCTTCTCGATGCGATAGATCGGCACTTCCGAGGCGCGGCGATAGACCGAGAACACGGCGCGGTCCTTCAGGAAGTCGATGGCGTAGTCGCGCCATTCGCCGTCGGCAACCATGCGGCCGTAGAGATTGAGAATCCGGTGCAGCTCGAGCCGGTTGAACGTCACCCGGTTCGGCTGCGCATTCGCAGCGGCAGGGCGCGCCGCCGCGCGCTGCTCGCTCGGATCGGCATCCTCCGACATCAGGCTCATGGGAAGCGCCTCCTCATCGCACGCCATGACCACGTCCGCGAAGACCGTCCCCGGAACCGCGCTCATGACAATTGCATGATTGCGCCAACCGTTCCGCGCTGCAAGGGGCTCAACCCACCGAATCGGCCGCGGGCCAGGGCACACGCAGGAGTGGAACTTTGTCGCGGCAAACCGTCACGGGATCGTTAGCAGGAATCATAGTATCGCCGTTTTTCCGCCCACCGCCCGCCGCCCTGCATTGCGATAAAGACTTCCGTGCGTTGACCCGGTCCTTTCGGTTCCGGATTCCTCAGCCCCCAGCCCCCCGGGGTCGAACAGGATCGGGTCTGTACGCACGGCAAGGAGGGCCAACGCAAGTTGGTCCTTTTTTGTTTGTGTCGGAATGTTTCCGGCGCGCTGTCATTCCGGGCGCGCGAAGCGCGAGCTACGGCGCGCAATTGCGCACCCTGGTTTGCGCCAAGTGGCGCGCCCTGGAATGACGACTGATTGTCTGGAGAAATATCTGCGCTTCAGCGCAGCGACGTGTAGGCCGCGCCAAGCATCGGGCCGGGCTTCTCCCGGCTGCCGTCCTGGACATAGACCACCGCACCATCGACGCCATCGCGCGTGAGGTTCTCGATCGGCACCGTCCAGCTTTCCGGACGGCCGGTCCAGTCGCCGACCTTGAGCAGGTTGCGCACGACGTTGTGATAGGTGACCTGCTGTCCTCGATTCTCGCCGCGGGTGATCGCGATCGGCACCGACTTGGCGATCGAGCAGATCCAAACCTCGCCGTGCGAGGCCGCGGGCTCCTTGCTTTCGGCCACCGAGACGTTGATGTGCTTGCCCGACAGTGACATCGTCACCGGCACGCTCATCACGCCGGTGCCCTTGTCGGTCTTGCCGATCGCATTCTCGATGCCGGCGCGATCGCTGCCGATGACATGCGTGGAGCCGTTGACGACGGCCTGCGGCGTGTAGACCTCGCGGTCGCCGCGCATGCGCGAATAGGCACGCTGCCGTGCAGAGAAGCGCGAGTCCGCCAGCGTGTCTTTCCAGCCGAGATAGTCCCAATAGTCGATCGGCATGCTCAACGCGATGATCGACGGGTCTTTCGAGAGATCGCCGATGATCTGGTCGGCGGGCGGGCAGGAGGAGCAGCCCTGCGAGGTAAACAATTCGACAACGGCGCGGGGATCAGCGTGCGCGGGGCGGATGACGGCGACGATCGCGCAGATGCCGAGAGCTCCCGTCCAGAGGGCATTGGACCAGCGCGAAATCGGATGAGAAGCCGTCATTGTCGTCATGTCGAACGCCGCGCACCATTGCTCGTGGGAAGGGAAATCTTATCGCCGGATGGTCACCGTAGTCTTACGGGGCGCGGTACATTCGTCCGTCCAGCCAACCGTCCAAAGGAAGGTTTTCCGCCGGGCGGGCCCATCTGAAACGTACCGCAAACGCGCGAAGGCGGCCTTTGATAGGCCGCCTTCGTTTGGGCTTCTACTCACTTCGCAGTGAGCCATCGTTCACAAATCCGCGCTTACGCCGCGAGCTTGCGCAGCACGTAGTGCAGGATGCCGCCGTTGCGGTAGTAGTCGAGCTCGTCCAGCGTATCGATGCGGCAGAGCAGCGAAACGCGCTGCAGCGAACCGTCGCCGGAGACGATCTCCGCGGTCAGCTTCTGGCGCGGCTTGAGGTCGCCGACGAGGCCGCGCAGCGTGACCTTCTCGTCGCCCTTCAGACCCAGCGACGACCATGAGGTGCCTTCCTCGAAGGTCAGCGGCAGCACGCCCATGCCGACCAGGTTGGAGCGGTGGATGCGCTCGAAGCTCTGGCAGATCACGGCGCGCACGCCGAGCAGACGCGTGCCCTTCGCCGCCCAGTCGCGCGAGGAGCCGTTGCCGTATTCGGCGCCGGCGAACACCACCAGCGGCACCTGCTCCTGCTGGTACTTCATCGCGGCGTCGTAGATCGACATCTGCTCGCCGTCGGGCCAGTGCTTGGTCAGGCCGCCTTCCGGAATGTTGCCGTCGGCGCCCTTCAGCATGAAGTTCTTGATGCGGATGTTGGCGAAGGTGCCGCGCATCATCACTTCGTGGTTGCCGCGGCGGGTGCCGTACTGGTTGAAGTCGGCCGGACGCACCTGGTGCTCGCTGAGATACTTGCCAGCGGGCGAGGTCAGCTTGATCGAACCGGCCGGCGAGATGTGGTCGGTGGTGATCTTGTCGCCGAACATGGCGAGGATGCGCGCCTCGACGATGTCGGTGACCGGCTCGGGCTCCTTCTTCATGCCTTCGAAGTAGGGCGGATTCTGCACATAGGTCGAAGACATGTTCCAGCGATAGGTCTCGCTCTCGACCGTCTTGATCTTGCGCCAGTTGGTGTCGCCCTTGAACACGTCGGCATACTTCTTCTTGAAGATCGACGCGGTCACGAACTTCTTCATGAAGGCGTTGATCTCTTTCGTCGTCGGCCAGATGTCCTTCAGGTACACCGGCTTGCCGTCCTTGCCCTCGCCGAGCGGCTCGGCGGCAAGGTTCTTGGTGACGCTGCCGGCGAGCGCATAGGCGACGACCAGCGGCGGCGAGGCCAGGTAGTTCGCCTGCACGTCCGGCGAGACGCGGCCTTCGAAGTTGCGGTTGCCGGAGAGCACGGCGGCCGCGACGATGCCGTTGTCGTTGATCGATTTCGAGATCTCCTCCGGCAGCGGGCCGGAATTGCCGATGCAGGTGGTGCAGCCGAAGCCGACCAGGTTGAAGCCGACCTTGTCGAGATCAGCCTGAAGGCCGGAATTCGCAAGATATTCCGCAACCACCTGACTGCCTGGCGCGAGCGAGGTCTTCACCCAGGGCTTGGCCTTCAGGCCCTTCTTCACCGCATTGCGGGCGAGCAGGCCGGCGCCGATCAGCACGCTCGGGTTCGAGGTGTTGGTGCAGGAGGTGATGGCGGCGATCACCACATCGCCATGGCCGAGATCGAAGTTCTTGCCTTCGACCGTAAAGCGCTTCGCCGGCTCCGCGGCCTTCTTGTACTCGCTGGCGAGCGCGAGCGAAAAGCCTTCCGCGACCGCGGGCAGCGCGATGCGGCCTTCGGGCCGCTTCGGGCCGGCCAATGACGGCACCACGTCGCCGAGGTCGAGCGTCAGCGTCTCCGTGAACACCGGGTCGGGCGACTTGGCGGTGCGGAACAGGCCTTGTGCCTTGGCATAGGCCTGCACCAGCGCGACCCGCGCCGAGGCGCGGCCCGAGGTCTTGAGATAATCGAGCGCGGCGGCATCGACCGGGAAGAAGCCGCAGGTCGCGCCATATTCGGGCGCCATGTTGGCGATGGTGGCCTTGTCCGCGACCGAGAGATGGTCGAGGCCCGGGCCGAAGAACTCGACGAACTTGCCGACCACGCCGAGCTTGCGCAGCATCTGCGTCACGGTCAGCACGAGGTCGGTCGCAGTGACGCCTTCCTTGAGCGCGCCCTTCAGCTTGAAGCCGACGACGTTGGGCAGCAGCATCGACAGCGGCTGGCCGAGCATGCAGGCTTCCGCCTCGATGCCGCCGACGCCCCAGCCGAGCACGGCGAGACCGTTGACCATGGTGGTGTGCGAATCAGTGCCGACGAGCGAGTCGGGATAGGCCACCTCGAAGGTGCCGGTCTTCTTGCCGACCGTCATCTTCTCCTTCTTGGTCCAGACCGTCTGGGCCAGATATTCGAGGTTGACCTGGTGGCAGATGCCGGTGCCGGGCGGCACGACGGCGAAGTTCGAGAACGCCTTCTGGCCCCACTTCAGGAACTCGTAGCGCTCCTGGTTCTGCTTGTATTCCTCGGTGACATTCTTGCCGAAGGCCTTGTTGTCGCCGAAGAAGTTCACGATCACGGAGTGGTCGATGACGAGATCGACGGGAACCAGCGGGTTGATCTTCTCTGCATCGCCGCCGAGCTTCTGCATCGCGTTGCGCATCGCGGCGAGGTCGACCACCGCAGGCACGCCGGTGAAGTCCTGCATCAGGACGCGCGCGGGACGGAAGGCGATCTCATGCTCCAGCGACTTCTTGCGCAGCCATTTCGACACCGCGACGATGTCTTCCTTCTTGACCGAGCGGCCGTCCTCGTTGCGCAGCAGGTTCTCGAGCAGGACCTTCATCGAATAGGGAAGTTTCGAAATTCCCTTCAGACCATTCTTCTCGGCCGTGGGCAGGCTGTAATACACATAGGTCTTGGCGCCGACCTTGAGGGTCTTTTTGCATTTGAAGCTGTCGAGCGAGGTCATGTAGGAGATCCCAATTGTTAGCTATACCCGGCAGGGTATTTTAACACCGTCAGCGTATCAGGCTGGGCCGCTTGCAGGGGCAGGTTGAGTTGCTGCATCAAGTAGTTCCGGGCTTATAGAAGCTTTCTAACGGCGCCGCCACAGCCACAATCGTGCCGCAGCAATCCGCGAGCCAAAAATTCCCATGCGCTACCCCAAGATTTCCTGAGGCCTGGCTTTGAGCGGGTTGAAACGAGGCGAGATGCGGCTTTCAGGTCACGGGCTCAGATGCGTACGAGGCGGACGCGAGGTATTCGCTGGCCTCGAATTTGCGGCCGCCTCGGGCGAAGCCGTGGCGGTGACGGGTCGCAACGGATCGGGCAAGACCTCGCTGCTGCGGCTGATCGCGGGCCTGCTCGTTCCCGCCGCCGGGACGATCGCGCTGGACGGGGGCGATGGCGAGCTGACGGTGCCGGAGCAGTGCCACTATCTCGGCCATCGCGACGCCCTGAAGCCGGCGCTGAGCGTTGCTGAAAATCTGGTCTTCTGGGCTGATTTCTTGGGCGGGGACCGCGGTGACGCGGCTGAAAGCCTCTCCACCGTCGGCCTCGACCATGCCACCCATTTGCCCGCCGGCTTCCTGTCCGCCGGCCAGCGCCGCCGCCTGTCGCTGGCCCGGCTGCTGACCATCCGTCGCCCGGTCTGGCTGCTGGACGAGCCGACCAATGCGCTGGATGTGACCGGCCAGGCGATGTTCGGCGGCCTGATGCGTGAGCACCTGTCGCGCGGCGGCCTGATCATCGCCGCCACCCACGCGCCGCTCGGCATTGATTCGCGGGAGCTGCGGATTGGGGGAGCGGCGTGATTCCGATGGACCCTCAGTTTTCCAAGCGGCTAGGCGCCAGCCTCTCCGTTCCCTCCCCCCTTGCGGGGGAGGGTCAGGGAGAGGGGTGCCGCACGGCAGGGCCTCTCGGTTCCAGCTTTGCGGAGGCAGGCGCTCGGTTGCCGTGGGCTCGCCCCCAGCGAGCATCCCTCCCGGCGCTACCCCTCTCCCCCGCCCTCCCTCGCAAGGGGGGATGGAGCGCACCACCCTTGGGGCACGACTGGAGCCGCCCATGACCGCCCTGTCCGCCCTGATCCGCCGGGACATCCGGATCGCGCTGCGCGTCGGCGGAGGGGCGCTGATCGGGGTGCTGTTCTTCCTGACCGTCGTGGTGCTGATGCCGTTCGCGGTGGGGCCGGATCTGGCGCTGCTGTCGCGGCTGGGGCCGGCGATCCTGTGGCTCGGCGCGCTGCTGGCGAGCCTGCTCACCCTGGACCGGCTGTTCATGGCCGATCATGAGGACGGCTCGCTCGACCTGATCACGATGAGCCGCACGCCGCTGGAACTCGCCTGCGCCGCCAAGGCGCTGGCGCATTGGCTGGCCGCCGGCCTGCCGCTGATCGTCGCAACCCCCGTGCTCGGCCTGTTGCTCAACCTCGACACGGTCGCAACCGGCGCAGTGGCGCTGACGCTGCTGGCGGGCACGCCGGCCCTGACCTTCACCGGCATGATCGGCGCGGCATTGGCTGTGACGCTGCACCGCGGCGGGCTGCTGATGGCCGTTCTCGTGCTGCCGCTGTCGATTCCCGTGCTGATCTTCGGCGTTGCCGCCTCGCAGGCCGTGATCGTCGGTCCCATGACGTTCGGGGCGCCGTTCTCGATCCTCTGTGCGCTGTCCCTGGTCAGCCTCGTCGTCGGCCCGTTCGCCGCGGCGGCGAGCCTGCGCCATGGTCTCGATTGAGATGGACTCGACTGACCTTGACTCCGATCAATTTTCGCTGCGGCCTTTCGTGCTGATTGCCTGAGCGGCTCCCGGTGATTATCAGGATACCATGACGCTGATCGACCTCGCCAATCCGACACGGTTCCTCGCCCTGACGGCGCGGGTGTTGCCGTGGCTCGCCGCCGCGACCGTCATCCTGCTCGCGATCGGCCTCTATCAATCCGCGCTCGCGCCCGACGACTACCAGCAGGGCGCGACCGTGAAGATCATGTTCATCCACGTGCCCAATGCCTGGCTGTCGATGTTCGTCTGGGGCGTGATGAGCATTGCCTCGCTGGGCACGCTGGTGTGGCGGCATCCGCTCGCCGATGTCGCCGCGAAAGCGGCAGCTCCGATCGGCGCCAGCTTCACCTTCCTTGCGCTGCTCACGGGCTCGCTGTGGGGCCGGCCGATGTGGGGCACCTATTGGGAATGGGATGCGCGGCTGACCTCGGTGCTGATTCTGTTCCTGATGTATCTCGGCCTGATGGCGCTGTGGCGAGCGGTCGACGATCCCTCGCGCGCGGCGCGTGCGGCTGCGGTGCTCACCCTGGTCGGTGCCATCAACCTGCCCATCATCAAGTTCTCTGTCGACTGGTGGAACACGCTGCACCAGCCGGCCTCGGTGATGCGCATGGGCGGCTCGGCCCTCGACAAGTCGTTCCTGATTCCGCTGCTGGTGATGGCGATCGCGTTCACGCTGCTGTTCGTCACGCTGCACCTGGCTGCGATGCGCAACGAGATCCTGCGCCGCCGCGTCCGCTCGCTGCAGATGATGCAGGCGAGCCGCATCGCGTTCTCGAGCGAAAGCGGTTCGCGTGGAGAAAGCGCTTCAAACGAAGTCGGGGCCGCTTGATCATGTCGCTCGGTCCCTACGCCTCTTTCATCGTGACGTCCTATGCCGCGGCGGCCGCCGTGGTCGCGATCCTGATCGGCTGGATCGTGCTCGATTATCGCAGCCAGACGCAGCGCCTGCGCGAACTGGAGGAGCGCGGCATCACCCGTCGTTCAGGCCGCAGCGCGACGGAGCTGCGATGAGCGATCAGTCGACTTCCGCCCCGCCGCAGCGCCGCACCTTCCTGATGGTGCTGCCGCTGATCGCCTTCATCGGACTTGCGCTGCTGTTCTGGTTCCGGCTCGGCAGCGGCGATCCCTCGCGGATTCCCTCGGCGCTGATCGGTCGGCCGGCGCCGCAGACGGCGCTGCCGCCGCTGGAGGGATTGCAGGACAACGGCACCCAGGTGCCGGGGCTCGATCCCGCCGCGTTCAAGGGCAAGGTCAGCCTGGTCAACGTCTGGGCGTCCTGGTGCGTGCCGTGCCACGACGAGGCGCCGCTCCTGACCGAACTCGCCAAGGACAAGCGCTTCCAACTGGTCGGCATCAATTACAAGGACGCCTCCGACAATGCGCGCCGCTTCCTCGGCCGCTACGGCAACCCGTTCGGCCGCGTCGGCGTGGACGCGAACGGCCGCGCCTCGATCGAATGGGGCGTCTATGGCGTGCCGGAAACCTTCGTCGTCGGGCGCGAGGGCACCATCGTCTACAAGCTGGTGGGGCCGGTCACGCCGGACAATCTGCGGACCGTGTTGATGCCGCAGATGGAGAAGGCGCTGAGGGCGGCGGGGAGCTGATCGCCGCACTCGTGCGACACACTCAACTGTCATCCGCCCGACTTGATCGGGCGATCCAATATTCCAGAGACGTCAGACGTATACGGAGAAGCCGCGGCGTACCGGATTCCCCGCTTTCGCGGGGAATGACAGCGGTATGTGGGTCGACGTTTCGCCCTACCCCTTGCTCACATCCCCCGCCTCCGCCTCGCTGGTCTCCAGCGATACCGGCGCGAGGTGGTAGCGCTTGGTCAGCGGCATCTGGGCGATGGCGAAGATCATCGTGATGGGCGTCACGCCGAACACCTTGAAGTTCACCCAGAAGTCGGTGCTCTGGGTGCGCCAGACGATCTCGTTCAGCACCGCCATGCCGGCGAAGAACAACGCCCAGCGCAGCGTGAGAATGCGCCAGCCCTGCGGGGTCAGGTTGAATACCTGGTCGAACATCACGGCGATGAAGGAGCGGCCGAACAACAGGCCGCCGCCGAGGATCGCGGCGAACAGGCCGTAGATGATGGTCGGCTTGACCTTGATGAAGGTCTCGTCGTGCAGCACCAGGGTCAGCGTGCCGAACACCAATACGATCACGCCCGTCACGATCGCCATGATCGGGATGTGGCGCGTCACCACATAGGAGGCGACCATCGCCACCACGATCGCGACCATGAAGGCGCCGGTCGCGGCGAACAGATTGAACTTCGCATTGACGAAGAAGAATACGAGCAGCGGACCGAGCTCGGTCGCGAGCTTGAACAGCGGATGCGGCTGGGTCTTGTCCATTCTTCAGCTCTCGATTCCGGCGATGGCGCGGGCGAAGTCACGCGCGGTGAACGGCGCGAGATCGTCGACGCCTTCGCCGACGCCGATGAAATGCACCGGCAGTTTGAATTTCTCCGCAAGCGCCACCAGGATGCCGCCGCGCGCGGTGCCGTCGAGCTTGGTCATCACGAGGCCGGTGACCCCTGCGGTGCGATGGAAGGCCTCGACCTGCGACAGCGCGTTCTGACCGACGGTCGCGTCCAGCACCAGCAGCACCGCGTGCGGCGCGCTGGCATCCACCTTGCGGATCACGCGCACGACCTTTTCGAGCTCGTTCATCAGCTCGGCCTTGTTCTGCAGGCGGCCGGCGGTGTCGATCAGGAGCACGTCGATGTTCTGCTCCTTCGCCGCCGTCAGCGCGTTGAAGGCAAGGCTTGCCGAATCAGAGCCCTGCGCACCTGATATGACGGGTGTCTTCGTCCGCTCGCCCCAGACCTTGAGCTGCTCGATCGCCGCTGCGCGAAACGTGTCGCCGGCGGCCAGCATCACCTTGCGGCCCTCGGACGCGAATTTTTGCGAGAGTTTTCCGATCGTGGTGGTCTTGCCGGAGCCGTTGACGCCGACGACGAGAATGACGAACGGCTTCTTGCCCACATCGATCTCGAGTGGCTTCGCGACCGGCGCCAGCACCTTCTCGACCTCGGTCGCGACGACGTCCTTGACCTCGTCGGCCGAGATCGCCTTGTCATACCGCCCCGTGCCGACCGCGTCCGCGATCCGGACCGCGACCGAGGTGCCGAGGTCGGCGCGCAAGAGCACGTCCTCGATGTCGTCGAGCATGGCGCGGTCGAGCTTGCGCTTGGTGACGAGGTCGGCGACCGCGGTCCCCAGCGAGGACGACGTGCGCTTCAGCCCATTGGACAGGCGGCGCCACCAGCTCAGCTTGGGGGTCTCGGAGGTATCGTTCATGTGCTCGTGCCGCCGATTTGAAGTTCCTACTCTCTTGCCGCAAGTTCGGTTAGGAACTTCAAATCGAAGAGCGGCCCGAGCGAAAATTTCTTTGCCAGTGCGGCTTTTGGATTTGGCATTCGCTTCGCGCTTGCGGCGAACACCGAGCGAATGCCAAATCCGCCGCACTGGTGTGTTAGCCGTTCCGGCGATTAAACGAAAGTCTTGCCATTGCTCGATGTTCCCGAATTGACCGCCGAGGAGATTTTGTCGCGCGTGCTCCATCGCGACGGCTTGATGCTGGTCATCAACAAGCCGGCCGGCCTTCCCGTGCATCGCGGCCCCAAGGGCGGGCCGAACCTCGAGGATTCCTTCGACGCGCTCCGTTTCGGCCTGCCGCGGCCGCCGGTGCTGGCTCACCGGCTCGACAAGGACACTTCCGGCTGCCTCGTGCTCGGCCGCCATCGCAAGGCCACCGCATCGCTCGGCCTCCTCTTCAAGCACGGCAAGATCGGCAAAACCTACTGGACCGTGGTCGAGGGCGGCCCCGCTGAAGACGAAGGCACCATCGACATGCCGCTCGGCCGGCTCAATGCCGAGCGCGGGTGGTGGCAGAAGCCCGACCCGGAGGGCCAGAAGGCCATCACCAACTGGAAGGTGATGGGTCGGGGCGAGGGCGTGACCTGGCTCGCCATGGAACCCGTCACCGGCCGGACCCATCAATTGCGGGTGCATGCGGCCGCAACCGGCTGGCCGATCTTCGGCGATAACATTTACGGCAACGGCCCGCGCTTCGGCGAGCCGCGCCTGCACCTGCATTCCCGCGAGATCGTGGTGCCGATATCCCGGAACAAGGAGCCGGTCCGCGTCGTGGCGCCGGCCCCGCCGCACATGCACGAGAAGCTCAGGGCTTGCGGGTGGAATGGGGAATAGGTGCAAACCCTCATGGTGAGGAGGCCGCGCAGCGGCCGTCTCGAACCATAAGAGGCCCCCGCTGCTGCACCTCGGCCTGCATCCTTCGAGACGCCTGCTTCGCGGGCTCCTCAGGACAAGGGTCATGGCCCCATGGTTTACCAAACCTTCAGCGCTCCTCTCTAATGATAACGGTTGCTTAGAAAAAGCTTCCGTTAACCGCTCGGGACGAGCAGCACGTGATGTCCAAGGCCCAGCAATCGATCATCGACGAGGTCGAATCCGCGATTCGGGCAGGCTCGCCGGAAAAGGGGCTGGAGACGGCCCGCCGCGTCACCGACCTGTTCCTGTCTTCCGCCGGCAGCTTTGACGACGAGCAGATCGCACTGTTCGACGACGTGCTCGACCGCCTGATCGGCACCATCGAGCTGCGCGCCATCGCCGACATGGGCGCACGCATCGCGCTCGCCGAGATCAGCGCCCAGCTCGCGCCGGTCGCGCAGGCACCACCGTCCGTGATCCGCCGCCTCGCCAACAATGACGAGATCCGCATCGCCGGTCCCGTGCTGCAGGAATCCGCGCGCCTCGACGACGGCGAACTGGTGAAGGTCGCCTCCAGCAAGGGCGAGCCGCATCTGCTCGCCGTCGCCGGACGCTGGTGGCTGAAGGAGATCGTCACCGACGCGCTGCTGGCGCGCCGCTATCCCAGCGTCAGCCGGCGGCTCGCCGCCAATCCCGGCGCGCGCGTCTCCGGAGGCGGATTTGCCATCATCGTCGGACAGGCCGAGAGCGATCCGGAGCTCGCCGTCCGCGTCGGCGTTCGCGTCGATCTGCCATCGGACCTGCGCCACCAATTGCTGCGCTCGGCGACGGATGCCGTGCGCGCCCGCCTGTTGTCGCGCGCGCCGCCGCATCTGTTCGAGGAGATCCGGAGCGCGATCGCCGCCGTCACCATCGGCGTCGAGCGCGAGATGTCCGGTGTCCGTGATTTCGAAGGCGCCAAGCGCGCCATCGCGGGTCTCAAGGCGACCGGCCAGCTTGACGAGGCGGCGTTGCTCGGCTTCGCCAGACAACGGCGCTATGAGGAGACGGTGGCAACCCTTGCGGCGCTATCCAGGTCGACGGTCGAGGTGATTCGCCCGCTGATGCAGAGCTTGCGCGAGGACGGCCTGCTGGTGCCGTGCAAGGCCGCGCAGCTCAGCTGGGGGACGACAGCCGCCGTGCTCGAAAGCCGATTCGCGACGGGCGCGATGAAGCCGGCCGATCTCGCCAGGGCGCAGGATCATTTTGCGGGAATGACGACGGAGGACGCGCGGCGCACGCTGCGGTTCTGGCAGGTGCGGGCGTCGTAGGCGCGCGTGTTCGGGTCACGGCGTATCCACACCCTCGGCGTCGTCCCTGCGCACGCAGGGACGACGTTGAGGATGGAGCGCGGCGCAACTTACCGCAGCCCGACTATGTGGTCAGCCGCTCGCCATCGCTGCCGGCAATCGTCAGCGGCACCACGTTGCCGACACGCTCGCCTGCAACAACCACCGGCAGATAATGCTCCGTGCGGCCCTGCCCCGCGCTCTCGATCAGCACTTCGCGCGTTGCGCCGACCTCGGCCTGCAGCCGCCGCCGCAGTGCGGCTTCCCCGGCTGCACGCAGTTGTCTCGCGCGCTCCTTGATGACCGGCCCCGCAACCTGCGGCATCCGCGCCGCCGGCGTGCCGGGCCGCGGCGAATAGGGAAAGACGTGGAGAAATGTCAGGCCGCATTCCTCGACGAGGTCCAGCGAATGCGAGAACATCTCCTCCGTCTCGGTCGGAAAGCCTGCGATGATGTCGGCGCCGAAGGCGATGTCCGGGCGCAGACGGCGGACCTGGTCGCAGAACGCGATGGCGTCATTGCGCGAATGCCGCCGTTTCATACGCTTCAGGATCATGTCGTCGCCTGACTGCAGCGACAGGTGCAGATGCGGCATCAGCCGGGCATCGTCGGCGATGGCATCGAGCAGGTCGCCATCCGCCTCGATCGAATCGATCGAGGAGATGCGCAGGCGCTTCAGCTCCGGCACATGCCGCAAGATCTGCCTGGTCAGCATGCCGAGTTTCGGCGCGCCCGGCAGATCGGTGCCGTAGCTGGTGAGGTCGACGCCGGTCAGCACGATCTCGGCATGACCCCGCTCGACCAGTGTCCGGACCTGCTCCACCACGGCACCCATCGGCACCGAGCGCGAATTGCCGCGGCCGAACGGGATGATGCAGAAGGTGCAGCGATGGTCGCAGCCGTTCTGGACCTGGACGAACACACGCGGCAGGCCGCTCGCATAGCCGTCGACGAGGTGCGGCGCCATCTCCCTGATAGCCATGATGTCGCTGACGGCGATCTTCTCGCTGGCGCCGACGTCGAACGCCGCCTGCGTCTCGCGCCACGCATCGCCGTGCAGCTTGTCGTCATTGCCGACGACACGATCGACCTCGGCCATGTCGGCGAACATCGCAGCTTGCGTCTGCGCGGCACAGCCGGTGACGACGATGCGCGCACCGGGCCGCTCGCGCTTCAATTTGCGGATCGACTGGCGCGCCTGCGCCACCGCCTCGTTGGTGACGGCGCAGCTGTTGATGACGATGGTGTCGGAAAGGCCCGCGTCTTCCGCCTTGCTGCGGATCACCTCGGCCTCGAAGGCATTGAGGCGGCAGCCGAAGGTGACGACTTCGACGCCCATCACGTGACAGGCGCGAACAGCGCCGGATCGAAGGTGCTCTCATATTCGAAGGTCGCCGTGCCGGTCATTAGCACGTGGTCGTCGCGCTCGCGCCATTCGATGCCGAGCTTGCCGCCGGGCAGCGTGATCTCGACCTTGCGCTCCGCGCGCTTCAGCCGCGCCGCCGCGACCGCCGTCGCACAGGCCGCCGATCCGCAGGCCTTGGTCAGGCCCGCACCGCGTTCCCAGGTGCGGATCGTGATGTGCTGGGGATCGACGACATGGGCGAGCGTGATGTTGGCGCGCTCGGGGAAGATCGGATGGTTTTCCAGCAGCGG
The DNA here is from genome assembly GCF_049739505.1 of Bradyrhizobium sp. USDA 241. NCBI lineage: Bacteria > Pseudomonadati > Pseudomonadota > Alphaproteobacteria > Hyphomicrobiales > Nitrobacteraceae > Bradyrhizobium > Bradyrhizobium sp. USDA 241. The sequence goes on from NZ_JBMGPZ010000004.1 coordinate 1,339,096, forward strand.
ACCGAAGCGGCCGAGATCATAGGCGTTGACGTCCTCGACCCAGAACACCGCATGCGGATTGCCCATGCTCACCACCGAGGGCGAATGCAGGATCGGATTGTCGATTGGTCCGATCTGCAATTCGATGTAGCGGGTGTCGCGAAACTCTTCCGCCAGCGGAATGTCCTGCCAGCCGAACTTCGGCACACCCATGTCCACGGTGTAGAGATCGGCCGCTGGACCCTGCCAGGCATTGAGCAGGCCGGCGGCCGTCTCGAAGGTCGCGGTGGTCTGCCCGGTCTTCTCGAAGATGCGGCGCACGACGCAGCGCATGCCGTTGCCGCAGGCGCCGGCCTCCGAGCCGTCATGATTGTAGATGCGGATGAAGGCCTCGGTGCCGTCCAGCCGCGGCTTCTGCAGCACCATGAGCTGGTCATAGGCGATGCCGCCTTGCGCAGACGCCACCGCCCGCGCATCGTCCGGCGTCACCCGGCCTGCGGAATCGCGCATGTCGACAACGACGATCTCGTTGCCGATGCCGTTCATCTTGGCAAATGCGTGGTTGGCCAGCGCGCTCATGAAAATTCCCGAATTTCGCCCGCCTTATATGGCGATCCTTGCCGGCTTGGCCAGTGATTTGCGGCCGCGAAGCAGGACACCGGCCATGACGCATCTGTCATGGGACGAATTCGGCGCTCGCGTGTTAGAACGGCGCGGTTCGCGCGAACCGGGACGCGCGGCCAGGTTGAGGCCTTGGTGGGTAAGGCCTTGATGAATTTAGGCCTTGGTGAATCCAGGCCTTGGGGAGAATAGAATGACTGGTTTTCGTCGTCTCGCTCTGGCCGCGCTGATCCCGGCGGCCATGTCGATTGGCCTGTCCGGGGCTCCGGCACAGACACCCAGCCCGGTACCGGCCGCGTCGGCAAGCCCCTCGCCTGCACCGTCGGCGGCACCCGCCCCAGCCGCAAGCGCTTCGCCAGCGCCGGCGGCAAGCCCGTCGCCGGCGGCCAGCGCCTCGCCGTCCCCCGCCCCGACGGCCCCGCCCCCGGCGGCGGCCGCGACGCCCGCCCCGGTGCAGACCGCCGATCCCTTCGGCCTCGAGACCACGCTCGAGGCCAGGAAGGTCGTGATGGTCAAGGGCACTGCCAATTGGGACTCGGCCTTCGACACGCTGATCGACGCCTTCAAGGCACTGAACACGCTGCTGGACAAGCAGGGCATCAAGCAAGCCGGCAATCCGATGATCGTCTACACCTCGACCGACGACACCGGCTTTACCTTCCTTGCCGAGATCCCGGTCGACCAGGATCCGAAGAACTTGTCCAAGGACATGAGCATCGGCAAATCGCCGGAGGGCAAAGCCCTGAAATTCGTCCATCGCGGTTCCTACGACAACATGGACAACACCTATGAGGCGATCACCAATCACCTCGACGACAAGAAGCTGGAAGCCAAGGACACCTTCATCGAGGAGTACCTCACCGATCCCCTGAAGACGGCCGAGGACAAGCTCGTGATCAATGTTTTCGTGCCGCTGAAGTGAGACCGATGAAAAAGCCTGCCCTGCTCGCCGCCATATTCGCCACCGCACTGCTGACGGCGCCCGCACGCGCCGATGATTTCCCGTCCGCCATTTCGGTGAGCGGCGAAGCCACGATTTCCGCGGCCCCAGATCTCGCGCAGATCGATGCCGGCGTCGCCAACGACGCCAAGACGGCGAAGGAAGCTGCTGACGCCAACAATGCCGCGATGGGCAAGGTGCTGCTGGCGCTGAAGGGCGCGGGGATCGCCGAGAAGGACTACCAGACATCGCGCCTGTCGCTGCAGCCGCAATACGGCCAGAACAAATCCACCGGCGCCTCGCCCGTGGTCGGCTTCCGCGCGAGCAACCGCGTCACCGTGAAGATTCGCGACGTGACCAAGGTCGCCGGCATCATCGACACGCTGGTCAGCGCCGGCGCCAACGACATCGGCAACATCTCGTTCGAGGTAACCCAGGCGTCGAAGCTGCTCGACGATGCGCGCGCGCAGGCGATCGCCGATGCGCGACGCAAGGCGGAGGTCTATGCCAAGGCCACCGGCGTGACGCTGGGCGCGCCCCTCAGCGTCACCGAGGGCGGCGGCCCGGTGCCGCTGTTCAAGGGCCGCATGGCAGCGCCAATGGCCGCAGCACCGCAGGCGGCGGTGGCGCCGGGCGAGGAGACGCTGTCGGTGACGGTGAATGTGAGCTGGGCGATCAAGCCGGGGCAGTGAGCCGCAAGAGGGCACACTGCCGCTTCAACAGCAGTGTCGTCCTCGCGAAAGCGGGAACCCATAACCACGAGGAGTGGTTATGACGCGACGCAGGCAACTCCGAGCCTTCGCCAAGCATCTGCCCGTGGCTGATGGTGTGGACGGCCCCTACGGCATCAGTTGTGCCAGAATGAGGTTGTCAAAGACCCATTCACAGGAGCCGTCCATGAGCCAGATTATCCGCATTGGGATGGATACGTCGAAGCATATTTTTCAACTCCATGGCGTTGACGCTTCGGAGCAAGTGGTGTTGCGCAAGCGGCTGAGCCGCAAGGCGATGCTGGAGTTTTTTACCAAGCTGCCGGCGACGGTGATTGTGATCGAGGCTTGCGGGGCGGCGCACTACCTGGCGCGGGAGCTTGGCAAGCTAGTGCACACGGTCAAGCTGATCGCGCCGCAGCTGGTCAAGCCTTACGTGCCGCGCAACAAGAACGACGGGCGCGACGCGGAAGGACTGTGTGAGGCGGCGAGCCGGCCGCGGATGCGCTACGTTCCGGTGAAGACGGCCGAGCAGCAGGCGGCGCTGATGCTGCTTGGCGTACGCGAGCAATTGGTCGCGCGTCGCACCCAGCTCTCCAATACGATCCGCGGTCATGCGGCGGAGTTCGGTTTGATAGCAGCCAAGGGGCTGGACAAGCTTGCCGCGTTCCTGGCGACGATCAAACAGGACGATCGTGTTCCAGCGCTGGCTCGCGAGCTGTTTGCAATGCTTGCCCGCCAATATGACCAGGTGCAAGTCGAGCTGAAGGCGGTCGAGGCCAAGCTTGTGGCCTGGCACCGTGCCGATGCCATGAGCCGGCGATTGGCACAAATCCCGGGGGTCGGTCCGGTCACCGCTGCGGCACTGGTCATGAAGGCGCCAGATCCGCATGCCTTCCGCTCAGGAAGACTGTTCGCGGCCTGGCTCGGCTTGACCCCCAAGGACCATTCCACTGCGGGAAAGACCAGGCTCGGCAAGATCACCCGCGCTGGCGATGAGAGATTGCGTCAACTGCTGGTGGTCGGGGCGACCTCGGTGGTCAAGCAAGCGATGGCGAAAGATTCCGGTCCACATTGGCTCGTCGAGCTCTTGAAGCGCAAGACACCGAAGCTTGCCGCAGTGGCACTCGCCAACAAGATGGCCCGCATCGCCTGGAAGCTGATGACGACGGCACAGGAATATGACAGCGCGCGGCTGAATGCCCGAGCCGACCAAGCGCCAGCCGCCGCATAGTTGAGAGATTCGGCCGACCGGCGGGTTCACCCACCGGCCGAACCGGAGCTGCAAGAGCAGAGGAGATGGTGCGATCGATCGACCGAAGATGCGAGCAAATCCGTGGGACCCATTGGCCGATCAAGGTCGCGTGGTTGATTGGAGCTCGTGTCGCGGAAACCATCTTGGCCAGCGGTCTAACACGCCGAACCAACAGGCCGGACATATGGATGCAAGCGATCCGATCAAAACCTTCACAAAGCTCTTGTGCCACGGAGGCCGTCCACATATGGGTCCCGGGCTCACGACTTCGTCGCGCCCCGGGACGACGAGCTGTATGGGTGGAGGCAGCGAGCCTAAATCTCCACCACCTGCCCAGGCTTCATCGCCACGAATCTTTCCTGCGGAATCTTCGCGGCATCGAGCGCTTCGACCAAGGCTTTCGCCGGCGCGTCGATCGCTTCATCCGTCAGCTGGAACGTGCCGTGATGGTGCCCAAGCGCTTGCTCGGCGCCGCAGTCGAGCAGCGCCTTCACCGCATCTTCCGGGTTCATGTGCTGGTCGCGCATAGAGCTGGCCCCGGTTGTTTGGACAGCGCCCCGCTGGATTTAAGTGGATTCCTGCCGGGTTATGCTGAACGCGGGGCTTTACGGTTTTGTCGTTGCGTCGGGAGGGCGTAGCCCGACCAGAGCGACGACAAAACCGTCGGCGACGGTCATGCGGCCATCACCATAGCTTGCGTGCCGAAGTAAGCCTCGTCGGGCGTGCGCCCGTCAAGGCTCGAGTGAGGGCGTCCCTGATTGTAGAAGGCCAGATACTTGGCAATTGACGCTCGCGCCTCGGACACGCTGTCGTAGGCGCGGAGATATACTTCTTCGTATTTGACCGTGCGCCAGAGCCGCTCGACAAACACGTTGTCGCGCCAGGCGCCCTTGCCGTCCATGCTGATGGCGATCTTCGCGTCCAGCAGCACATCGGTGAACTCGAGGCTGGTGAACTGGCTGCCCTGATCCGTGTTGAAAATCTCGGGCCTGCCGTGCTTCGCCAACGCCTCCTGGACCGCTTCGACGCAGAAGGCCGCCTCCATTGTGATCGAGACGCGATGGGCCAGGACCCGTCGGCTGAACACATCGACGACCGCCGCGAGATAGACGAAGCCACGCCGCATCGGAATGTAGGTGATGTCCATTGCCCACGCATGGTCGGGCCGCTCGATCTTCAATCCGCGCAACAGGTACGGGTAGATCTTGTGACCCGGAGCCGGCTTGCTCGTGTTCGGGCGACGATAGACCGCCTCGATCCCCATGCGCTTCATCAGCGTCGCGATGTGGCGGCGACCGGCGTATACGCCCTCCCGCCGCAGCAACGATCGCAGCATACGCGCTCCCGCGAAGGGATAATCGAGATGCAGCTCATCGAGCCGACGCATCAAGGCAAGGTCCTCGGCCGAAACTGGCCGAGGTTCATAGTAGACCGTGCTGCGAGCCAGCTTCAGGACCTTCGCCTGGCGCACGATAGAAAGATCATGATCGCGGTCGATCATCGCTTTGCGCTCAGCAGGCCCGCCTTGGTGAGCGCGCCGGACAAAAAATCGTTTTCCAACGCCAGCTCGCCGATCTTGGCATGTAACGCCTTCAAATCGACCGGCGTCTCGGCCGATGTCTTGTCATGCCCAAACACGCCGGCGGCGCCTTCCAGGAGCTGGTTTTTCCAGATCGTGATCTGGTTCGGATGAACATCAAACAGTTGCGCCAGCTCCGCCAGTGTCTTGTCGCCTTTGACCGCAGCCAAAGCAACCTTCGCCTTGAATGCCGGAGAATGCGTCCGGCGGCTCTTCTTCGTCATCTTCGCTCCTGATTCGCAGCAAGAATCCTCGCCGCTGTCAGGCAGAAAATCCACTCAAGCTACTGTCCGAATTTGCGGGGCCAGCTCTCATGAACCAGCGCGGCTCGTAGGCGCCGATCGGGAGGATCGCGAGGCGCAGTGCCCCGTGCCTATCGGCGACGCGGCGGAAGTGCCGGCCGTCACCATAGCCGGAATCGCAGACGACGTAGATCCGGCCGGCCGGCGTCTCCAGCACGAAGCTCGCCCACAGCGCCTTGTTGCGATCGAACAGGCTGCGCGCGGTCCAGTGCCGGGTCGGCACCAGATGCACGGCGATGCCGCCGCCGAGCTCGACGCGATCGTGCCAGTCGAAGGCCTCGACCTTGATGGTCGGATCGGCGCCGCGCATCGTGACGTCATTGCCGAGCGGGGTGACGACGCGCGGGGCGAAATTCTTGGTGAGCCGCGACAGCGTCGCGATATCCAGATGATCGTAATGCCCGTGCGAGACCAGCACGACATCGATCTTCGGCAGCTTCTCGAAGGCGATGCCGGGATCGTTGTGCCGCTTCGGCCCGGCCCAGGCGACCGGGGAGACCCGCATCGACCAGACCGGATCGACCAGGATGTTGAGGCCGCCGGCCTGGATCAGCCAGCTGGCGTGGCCGACGAAGGAGAGCCGCACTTTGTCGCCCTCGATGCGCTCCGGCGGGATGTCGGCATGGGGGCTCGGCGCCCACATGGGCCATTTCGCGCGCTGCCGTCCGCCGCCGAGCTGCCAGCGCAGCACCTCGCGAAGCGATTTCGGCGGCGCCCCGTCCGGATCGAAGAAGTGCAGGCCGTTGAAATGGTCGGAGGCGGGGCCGTCATAGGTTTTCATGCGGAAGATCCAGCGCGAGGACGCCGACCAGAGCACCGGCGCCGGCGAGCAGTCCCCAAAAGTGGGGTGACCGGCAGGCTAGTACCCACTTTTCTTGGAACGTGAGTCGTGATTCAAGGTCGGGATGATACCCGAAGCAAGAGAAGTCCACCTTTCGAGGAAAGATCGCAAGGTGCTTGAGGCGTGCTGTCGCTCACCGGTGACGTTGCAGCGCGATTTGAAGCGGGCGCGGATAGTTCTGTTGGCGGCGGATGGGCGCAGCACCCGGTCGATCGCCAAGGAAGTTGGGGTCCAGCCGCGGATTGTCAGCCTTTGGCGGCATCGCTATGCCGACCATGGCCTTGAAGGGCTGCAAGACAAGCCGCGGCCTGGCAAGCAGCCGATCTATACGAAGACGACCGACAAGCGGATTCTGAAGCTGCTGGATAAGCCGCCACCGCAAGGGTTTGCGCGCTGGACCGGCCCCCTGCTGGCCGAGGCGCTGGGCGATGTCGATGTCCAATATGTCTGGCGGTTCCTGCGCAGCCACAAGATTGACCTGGTGGCTCGCAAGTCCTGGTGCGAGAGCAACGACCCGAACTTTACGGCCAAAGCCGCCGATGTTGTCGGCCTCTATGTCGCGCCGCCGGCGAAGGCCATTGTGCTGTGCGTGGACGAGAAGCCCTCGATCCAGGCTTTGGAGCGAGCGCAGGGTTATCTGAAGTTGCCCAATGGCCGCGCCTTGACTGAGCTATGCGGGAAACTGGGTGATGACGGAATGAGATAGGCGGCGTATCGAGGCGGGTGTCGAGCCTGCCAGAACCTCAAGGAGAGCGATACGCCATGAACGAGCATAGCAACATTGTCCCACTGCGTCAGCCCGATGAGATCGACGATCCACTGACGAATATTTTGCGATCTGGAGCTCGGCAGCTGCTTGCGCAGGCTGTCGAGATGGAAGCCGAGGCGTTTCTCGCCGCGATGAAGGGCTTGAAGCTTCCCGATGGCCGCGACCGCCTCGTGCGACACGGCCATGGTCCAGTGCGGACGATCCAGACGGGGATCGGCGCCGTCGAAGTCGCCCGGGTAAAGATTCGCGATCGCGCGGTGACCAGCGATGGCGAGCGGATCCGCTTCACCTCGGCGATCCTGCCGTTGTGGGCACGGCGCACGAAGAGCTTGGATGCACTTTTGCCGGTTCTGTACCTGCGAGGCATCTCGACGGGCGACTTCCAGGAGGCGCTGGCGGCGCTCTTGGGCAAGGATGCGCCGAATCTTTCTCCGGCGGTGGTTTCCAGACTGACGACGGAGTGGCAGCTCGAGTACGAGCGTTGGCAGAAGCGCGATCTGTCGGCGCGCCGGTACGTATACGTGTGGGCGGACGGCGTCTTCCTGCAGGCTCGCATGGAAGACCACAGCGAATGCATGCTGGTGCTGATCGGCGCGACGCCGGAAGGCAAGAAGGAACTCATCGGCTTCCAGGTCGGCGTGCGCGAGAGCACGCAGAGCTGGCACGAACTGCTCGTCGAGGCGAAAACCCGAGGGCTGAAGATCGCCCCGGAAATCGCCGTCGGTGACGGCGCGCTCGGCTTCTGGAAGGCGCTCGACGAGGTCTTTCCCGCCACGCGACATCAGCGGTGCTGGGTGCACAAAACCGCGAATATCTTGAACAAAGTCGCAGTGTCGGTACAGGCCAGCATGAAGAAGGATCTGCGCGAGGTCTATTTGGCGTCCAACCGAGCTTCGGCCGAAGTGGCGATCGATGTCTTTGCCGAGAAATACGGAGCGAAGTACGACAAGGCGGTCGAGTGCCTGACGAAAGATCGCGACGCAATGCTTGCGTTCTACGAATTCCCCGCCGAGCATTGGGACCACTTGCGGACGACGAATCCCATCGAAAGCGTGTTCGCGACGGTCCGGCACAGAACGGTGCGCACGAAAGGTTCGTTATCGTCAACGACTGCCAAGTTGATGGTGTTCAAGCTGCTCTGCGCCGCATCAAAGACCTGGCGGCGGCTGAAAGGCACAAATCAGTTGCCGAAGGTCAGCGCAGGTGTCAGATTCGAAAACGGCATCGAGGTCATCCAAGTGCCGGAAAACCACGCCGCCTGATCGCCTCGTCACCCAAAATCCCGCATAGCTCGCCTTGACCGGCCAAAGCCACGATTACAAGCGGCATGGCACCACAACATTGTTTGCGGCGCTCGAAGTCGCCACCGGAAAGATCATCGCGACCCATTCAAAACGCCGGCGCCGCGTCGAGTTTCTCGATTTCATGAACAGCGTCACCGCGACTTTTCCGAACCGCAAGCTTCACGTCATCCTCGACAACCTCAACACCCATAAAAAGAACGAGGACTGGCTCAAGGCCCACCCCAACGTGCAATTTCATTTCACGCCGACAAGTGCGTCATGGCTCAATCAGGTCGAAGTATGGTTTTCCATCTTGCAGGGGCAGTCGCTCAGCGGCACCTCCTTCACGAGCCTCAAGCAGCTTCAGGAACACATCGATGCCTACGTCAACGCATACAACGACAGAGCCGAGCCCTTCGTCTGGACCAAGAAAAAGGTCCGTCAACGCCGTTTCAAAGGCCGCCGTATCACTCAGCTCTGATTCCGGGTACTAGCCCGTCCTATTCGTGAGAGTGCGGCTTTTGGGCCCGATTGATGCGGCCGCACATCTTGTCTGACGAGGCGCACAGGATTGCCTTCGGCTTTTCGCCGCCTGACGACCGGTACTTTGCAACGCGCTTGAGGGATGGGTTGGGCGAACGGGGGCGGACGCCCCGCCGGTCAAGGACCGAGCGGCAGCAGCGCGCCGGGCAAGCCGCAGATCAGGTCGGCTTCGGGACATGCCGCGGCAAACGCAAGGCGAATGCGGCTCGTGGTCTCGACGACACGGGCGGCGATTTTCAAGAGCCGAAGACGCAGCGTCGCGAACTCGGCAGCGGCCAATTCCCGGGCTTTGGGAATGGCGTCGCGCACGGTCAGCATCAGCCAATAAGCGGCCGTATGGAGCACGAGACGGACCTGGTTGGCGAGCGCCGAACGGCAGCTGGTGCGATCGGAGGCGAGCTGCGTCTTATGCAGCTTGATCAGATTCTCGGCTTGGCCGCGCGCGCAATACAGGCTGTCGTAGATCCACTCGGCCGAGCCGACATCGAGGCTGGTGACGACGAAACGGATGTCGAGGCCGAGCATCGTCGCCTCAATACGGGCGACGGTGCGCCGTTCGCGATCCCAGGACTTTGCCTTGTGGCGCGTCTCGGTATAGCCACGCAGAACCGGCAGGTTCTCGATGGCGCGTCGCGTGCGGATGTCGTCGGCGACCTCGTCGACTTTTCTGGCGAGAGGCTTGGTGCCGGACAGACCGAAGATGTAGTCGATGCCGTTGGTCTCGCACCACGCCATTGCCTCCGGCCGGGCATAGTGCCCGTCGCCACGGAACGTAATTTGCGTGTTGTGCCATCGCGTCCGGATATGCCGTACCAGGCGGCGCAGATGGGCACGCACCTCGACGCCGCCCGGCGTCTTGCCGGGCCTCAGCACGACCGCCACGGGCCGGCTCTTCTCCGTGTCGTAGACGTGGATCGGCAGGAAGCAGCGTTCGTCATAATGAGCGTTGAACAGCGAGAGCTGCTGATGGCCGTGGACGACGTCGCAGGTATCATCGATGTCGAGCGTGACGGATGCCGGCTCGCGCGGGTAGCTATCCATCCATGCGTCGACCAAAGTGTAGGTCAGCCGGATCACGTCGCGCAGGCGCGGAGCATTCTCCAGCCGCGACAGCGTCGGCTGGGAACACAAATCCCGGCCCGTGTCCGGTAGGCGACCGCAGGCCAGTTTGAATGCCGGATCGGACCTCAGATGATCGAGGTCGTCGGCGTCCTCGTAGCCGCAGCAGATCGCGAACATGCGCGCGCGGAACATATCGACCAGGCTGTGCACGACCCGCGTCGGATCGCGCCGATCCGGGAACACCCGGGCCAGATTGTTGGCCAAACCGAGACGCCGCTCGGCCATCGCCAGAAGCATCACGCCCCCGTTCGAGGTTAGGCGCCCACCATCGAAGGCAGCTGTGACTTTCTTGGCGTGAACGGCTGGAAACGAGAAGGGCGGAATCGTATCGTCGGTCATGGCGGGCGTGGCGTTCGCGGTTGGAGGTGATGGGGTTGGCTTCGCAACCGAATCCTACGCCGCATCAGCGCTTTACCCCTCAGGCGCACTCTTACGAATAAGACGGGTTAAGTTGAAGAAAGATTGAGTGACTCCCGATCATTTCTGTGCCGAAACGTGGAGTCGCGGTCGTGCCGCGTCCAAAGAAACCGGCGCGAGCGGCCTATTAGACGCGGTAGGTGCTCAGCCTCCGAAACGAGACTATCAAGCATGAAGAGATCGAGCGCGAGGCAGAGGTTTTATTTGTGTTGAATTCTTGCTTCTCGATAGTGGTCTGAAATCGTATCATCGGTCATGGCGGGCGTGGCGTTCGCGGTTGAAGGTGATGGGGTGGCTTCGCAACCGAATCCTACGCCGCATCAGCGCTTTACACCACGCTCGCCAGCCTCTCAGGCGCCCTCTCGCGAATAAGACGGGTTAGGCTGGTAAGGATGGTCGGACGGTAAGACATCACCGGCTATATGGGCCGGGCTGGCAGAAAAGGAACCCATGGCCAAAAAGGTCACATTTTCAGTACCTTGCCCTATCGAGGACGCCCCGGCACCCTAACTTTCCTTGACTTTTGGGCTGGAGCGGCGTTTAACCCCGCCACTTTCTCGGAAAGGCTTTCTTTTCGACCCGCCGACTGGCCCTGGAGGCCAGAGGTCAACGCCCGACAGCGCTGTGCGCCCTCGGGCGCAAAGGTGTTTGGAAGATCGCTTTTTGGCGAGCAGGACAAAGGACAACGGCATTGTTCGACAATCTGTCGGAACGGCTTGGCGGCATTCTCGATCGTCTGACGGGGCGCGGTGCGCTGACCGAAAAGGACGTCGACGCCGCGATGCGCGAGGTGCGCCGCGCGCTGCTGGAGGCCGACGTCGCACTCGAGGTGGTGCGCAGCTTCACCGAGCGCGTCCGCGAGCAGGCGATCGGCGCCACCGTCGTCAAGTCGGTCACACCCGGCCAGATGGTGGTCAAGATCGTCCACGACGAGCTGATCAACACGCTCGGCGCCGAAGGCCAGACCATCGACGTCAATTCCGTGCCGCCGGTGCCGATCATGATGGTCGGCCTGCAAGGCTCCGGCAAGACCACCACCACCGCAAAGCTCGCCCGCCGCCTAGTCCAGCGCGACAAGCGCAAGGTGCTGATGGCCTCGCTCGACGTCTATCGCCCGGCGGCGATGGAGCAGCTCGCCGTGCTCGGCCGCGACCTCGACATTCCGACCCTGCCGATCGTTGCAGGCCAGCAGCCGCAGCAGATCGCCAAGCGCGCGCTGGAGGCCGGCAAGTTCGGCGGCTACGACGTCGTGCTGCTCGACACTGCGGGCCGCACCACGCTCGACGAAGAGATGATGGCGGAGGCGGCCGCGATCAAAGCCGCGGCCAATCCGCATGAAGTGCTGCTCGTCGCCGACTCTCTCACCGGCCAGGACGCCGTGAATCTCGCGCGCTCGTTCGACCAGCGCGTCGGCCTCACCGGCATCGTGCTGACCCGCGTCGACGGCGACGGCCGCGGCGGCGCGGCGCTGTCGATGCGCGCGGTCACCGGCAAGCCGATCAAGCTGCTCGGCACCGGTGAAAAGACCGACGCGCTGGAGGATTTCCACCCTGATCGTATCGCCGGCCGCATCCTCGGCATGGGCGACGTGGTGTCGCTGGTCGAACGCGCCGCCGCCAACATCGATGCCGAAAAGGCCGCGCGCACCGCCGAGCGCATGCGCAAGGGCCAGTTCGACCTCAACGACATGCGCGAGCAGCTGCTGCAGATGGCGAACATGGGCGGCATCAGCGGCCTGATGGGCATGATGCCCGGCATCTCCAAGATGAAGAACCAGATCGCGGCGGCCGGCATCGACGACAAGATCCTGAAGCGCCAGGTCGCGATCATCGATTCCATGACGCGCGACGAGCGCCGGCATCCGGACCTGTTGAAAGCCAGCCGCAAGAAGCGCATCGCCGCAGGCAGCGGCCAGAGCGTCGAGCACGTCAACAAGCTGCTCAAGATGCACCGGAACATGGCCGACGTGATGAAGGCCATGGGCTCGGGCAAGCGCGGCCCGCTCGCCGGCATCGCGCAGGCCATGGGCTTTGGCGGCGGCATGAAGCCTCCCTCTCCGGAAGAGATGAAGGCGCTGCAGGAGAAGATGCAGAGCGGCGGCGGACAGGGCCTGCCGAACCTGCCGAAGGATTTGCCGGCTGGACTTCGCCAAGGTCTGCCCAACCTTCCTGGACTGACCGGGCTGAGCGGCAAGCCCACGCTGCCGGGCCTCGGCGGTTTTCCGGGCAAGAAGAAATGAGGAATTCGTCGCGGGGGATCGCACCGGTCCCGCGCAACGCGAAAATACTGATCAACCGAACAAACCGTACTTTGAAGGAGAACTGAATGTCCGTCGTTATCCGCCTCGCCCGCGCAGGCACCAAGAAGCGTCCCGTCTATCACGTCGTCGTCGCCGACTCGCGCTTTCCGCGCGATGGCCGCTTCATCGAGCGTCTGGGCTATTTCAATCCGCTGCTGCCGAAGGACAACGAGGCGCGCCTCAAGCTCGACCTGGAGAAGGTGAAGGCCTGGGTCGCCAAGGGCGCGCAGCCGTCGGACCGCGTGGCGCGTTTCCTCGACGCTGCCGGCGTCAAGAAGCGCGAAGCGCGCAACAACCCCGAAAAGGCCGTGCCGCGCAAGGAGCGCAAGGCGCAGGCCGAAGCCGCCGCGAAGGGCTAAGGCCAGATCATGTCGGCGCTGGTCTGCGTCGCGCGGATCGGCGCCGCGCATGGTGTGCGCGGTGCGGTCAAGCTGTGGACCTTCACCGAAGATCCCTTCGCCGTCAGGCGGTACGGTCCGCTGCTGTCCAAGGACGGCAAGCGCCAGTTCGAGGTCGCGACGGCGCGCGAGGCCAAGGATCATCTGGTCGCGACGTTCAAGGGCGTCACGACCCGCGATGAGGCCGAGCGCCTCAACGGCATCGAGCTCTACGTTCCGCGCGACAAGCTGCCGGCGACCGACGCGGACGAATATTACCACACCGACCTGATCGGTCTCGCCGCCGTCACCACGGACGGCGAGCCGCTCGGCCGCGTCGTTGCGATCCAGAATTTCGGCGCCGGCGACATCATCGAGATCGCCCCGCCCAAGGGCCCGACGCTGCTGCTGCCGTTCTCCAACGCGGTGGTGCCGGAAGTCGACCTCGCCGGCGGGCGCGTGGTGATCGCGCTGCCACAGGAAATCGAGGGCGAGGAGCCTGGCAATGCTCCCTCCGCGAGTCGTCCCCGCCTGGTGCGCAAAGCGCACGGGGGCGGGGACCCATAACCACAGACCGTGGTTTTGGCTAAGGTGACAGTTCCGGCCATCGCAAAACCGGCTGCGGTGGTTATGGGTCCTGGGCTCGCGCTTCGCGCGCCCCGGGACGACGAGATCAGGATCGAATGACCAACCCCTCACCCTGGCGCGCGACCGTGCTGACGCTGTTTCCGGAGATGTTTCCGGGACCGCTGGGCGTGAGCTTGGCCGGCCGGGCGCTGGCAGGCGGGCTCTGGCAACTCGAGGCGCGGGACATCCGCGCCTCAGCCACCGACCGCCACCGCAGCGTCGATGACACCCCGGCCGGCGGCGGTCCGGGCATGGTGCTGCGCGCGGACGTCCTGGCCGCCGCCATCGATGCGGCGGAGATCGGTTCCGAGCGCCCCCGCCTTCTCATGAGCCCCCGGGGTCGGCCACTGACCCAGGCCCGCGTCGTCGAGCTGGCCCGGGGCCCCGGCCCCCTGATCGTCTGCGGGCGGTTCGAGGGGGTGGACCAGCGGGTGATCGACGGACGGGGCCTCGAGGAGATCTCGATCGGCGACTACGTCCTGTCCGGGGGTGAGATCGCGGCCCTGGCCCTGATCGACGCCTGTGTCCGGCTCCTGCCCGGGGTGATGGGCAAGGAGGCCTCGGGAACCGAAGAGAGCTTTTCTGATGGGCTGCTCGAATACCCCCAATACACCCGCCCGCAGCTGTTCGAGGGGGTCCCGATCCCGGAAATCCTGACCTCGGGCGACCATGCCAAGGTTGCGAGCTGGCGGCGGGCGCAATCGGAGGCCCTGACGGCGGCCCGGCGGCCGGATTTATGGGCGCAAGTGCCGACCCCCGCCCCGAATCGGGCCGGGCGCCAAAAAACGCCAAAAAGCAAGACAGACGGGTGACAAACGCTCCGGCTTGCCTTATAGGAGCGGCCACATCCGCAATGGCTGGATAGACGAATTTCGCGCAGCCCCCGTTTGAAAAGGCTGGGCGCGCCGATGGAGATTTACCCATGAACCTGATCAAGCAGCTCGAGCAAGAGCAATTCGACAAGCTGTCCGCCGGCAAGGACATTCCGGAATTCGGCCCCGGCGACACCGTGATCGTCAACGTGAAGGTCGTCGAAGGCGACCGCACCCGCGTGCAGGCCTATGAAGGCGTCTGCATCGGCCGTTCCGGCGGTGGCCTCAACGAGAGCTTCACCGTCCGCAAGATCTCCTATGGCGAAGGCGTGGAGCGCGTGTTCCCGGTGATGTCGCCGATGATCGACTCGATCAAGGTGGTGCGCCGCGGCAAGGTGCGTCGCGCCAAGCTCTATTACCTCCGCAATCTCCGCGGCAAGTCGGCCCGCATCGTCGAGAAGACCGAGCACGCCAAGGCCGCCGTCAACGAGTAAGCTCCGCTTACAGACGAGTTTCGAGGAGCGCGGGGCAAAACCCCGCGCTTTTTTGTTGCGTCAGCCGTGCGCGTCAAAGCTCTCGCGCTTCCAATTCGGCCTGCTATATACCTCTAGAATGTTTCCAGATCTGACCAGACCCTCGTCCGTCAAGCGCATCGTCATCGACGATCGCTCGCGGCTGCCTGGCCGGTTCTTCGGACGCTTCGCGACCTCGGCAACGTCAGAGCTTACGCGCGCAGCCTAAAAGCTGCGCTGACGATTTTGTTGCCCGCGCGCCAGGCGCGCTCATCGCTGACACACATTCTTCGGAGCTCAAGCTCATGTCCAAGCCGACCACATTGTACGACAAGATCTGGAACGACCATCTGGTGCACGAAGCCGAGGACGGCACCTGCCTGCTCTACATCGACCGCCACCTGGTGCACGAGGTGACCTCGCCGCAGGCGTTCGAAGGCCTGCGCGCCACGGGACGCAAGGTTCATGCGCCCGAGAAGACGCTCGCCGTCGTCGACCACAACGTGCCGACCACCGACCGCACCAAGCCGAATCCCGACCCTGAGAGCATCGAGCAGATCAAGGCGCTGGCCGAGAACGCCAAGGAATTCGGCGTCGAATATTACAACGAGTTCGACAGGCGCCAGGGCATCGTCCACGTCATCGGCCCCGAGCAGGGATTTACGCTGCCCGGCACCACCATCGTCTGCGGTGACAGCCACACCTCGACGCATGGCGCGTTCGGCGCGCTCGCGCATGGCATCGGCACGAGCGAGGTCGAGCACGTGCTGGCGACGCAGACGCTGATCCAGAAGAAGGCCAAGAACATGCGCGTTACCGTCGACGGCAAATTGCCTGACGGCGTGACGGGCAAGGACATCATCCTCGCCATCATCGGCGAGATCGGCACGGCGGGCGGCACCGGCTACGTGCTGGAATATGCCGGCGAGGCGATCCGCGCGCTCTCGATGGAAGGCCGCATGACGGTCTGCAACATGTCGATCGAAGGCGGCGCGCGCGCCGGCCTGGTGGCGCCCGACCAGAAGGCCTACGACTTCCTGCGCGACCGGCCGAAGGCACCGAAGGGCGCGGCCTGGGATGCGGCGATGCGCTATTGGGAGACACTGCGCTCCGACGAAGGCGCGCATTTCGACCACGAGCTGCGCCTCGATGCCGCGAAGCTGCCGCCGATCGTGACCTGGGGCACCTCGCCTGAAGACGTCATCTCCGTGACCGGCATCGTGCCCGATCCCGACAAGATCGCGGACGAGGCCAAGCGCATCTCCAAGCATCGCGCGCTCAAGTACATGGGCCTGACCGCGGGCACCAGGATCACCGACATCAAGCTCGATCGCGTTTTCATCGGCTCCTGCACCAACGGCCGTATCGAGGACCTGCGCGCGGCAGCGAAGATTGCCGAAGGCAAGACCGTTTCAGCGAACGTCAACGCCATGGTCGTGCCGGGCTCCGGCATCGTGAAGGAGCAGGCGGAAGCCGAGGGTCTGGACAAGATCTTCATCAAGGCCGGCTTCGAATGGCGCGAGCCGGGCTGCTCGATGTGCCTCGCCATGAACCCGGACAAGCTGAAGCCGGAAGAGCGCTGCGCCTCGACCTCGAACCGCAACTTCGAGGGCCGCCAGGGCTTCAAGGGCCGCACGCATCTGGTCTCGCCGGCGATGGCGGCGGCTGCGGCGATCGCAGGGCACTTCGTCGATGTCAGGGAATGGCGGTAAGCCAGTTCCTGCAATTGTAGCGATCGCGGCAAACCGCCGTTAATCCGCGTCGCCCACATTGCGTCCTCGCGACGGTTCGCGAGGACACGCCTCATGGCCAACAAGCCGGAATATGTCGATCTGATCAGTGACGCGACGCGCCAGCACCGCCGGCGCGCAACGCCGCTGCGCATCGTCGCCAAGCCCGAGGTCGAGGAGACGTCCAGGCTCAGCCGGTGGCCGCCGGCGATGTTCCGGCAGTGGAAGGTCGAGAATTTGATGCGGTGGAAGTCCGCGTCATGGAAGTTGAGGGATTGGCTTTAACCAGCCTCTCCGTCATGCCCGCTCGTCCCGGGCATCCACGAACTCTCTGCAAGCCCCAAGAACGTGGATGGCCGGGACAGGCCCGGCCATGACGAATGCAGAGCCAGCAATTCACTCACGTCACCAATAGCGGTACGGATACTGCCAGCGCGGCCAGTGGCAGACGCGGCGCGGGCCGTAATAGGTCCAGACGATCCGGCAGCGGCGCGGGTAGTGGTAGTAGGGATAGTATCCGCCCACATAGTAGCGCCGGTGGAAGTGACGATAACCGTAGTGCGGGCGATGATGGCCCCAGTGACGGTGATAGCCGCCATATCCGCCGTGCCGAAAGCCGCCATGCCGAAAGCCGCCGACATGGCCGTGACGAAAGGCCGGCCCGGCGCGGAAGCCGCCGATATGGCCGCCGCGGAAACCGCCACCGTGGAAACCGCCGATATGTCGCCCGCCGCCATGGAAGCCGCCTCCGCGGAAACCTCCGCCGTGAAAGCCATGCCCACCGTGACCGCCGCCGTGGCGAACCTGCGTGACGAGATCGTCGGCCGCAGCCTTCGTTGCGGGTGACGTCGCTGGATTGATCAAGGTGAGCGCTTCAGCGCGACGCGCGGTGCCGGCCGACAGCATCAGCGTCGCGGCGGCCGCAAGCCCGAGCAAGCGCATCGGGCTCGTCCCGAGGCCGAACATTCTCAGCATGGAATCCTCCCTGAATCTGGACGGCAGCGCTGCGTCGCGACGCCTCGGCCGCGCCGTTGCTGTTCAATAACGGTCGCTCCCTCGGGTAAACTGAGGAGAGCGATGTGAACGCGCCATGAATGAACGACGCTGGGTCCCGCGATGCGACGCAGTGCCGCGACGGGAGGAATTTTGCAGATGACTGTCTACGCCATTGCACAATTGAAGATGACGGACCGCGCGGCCTATGACCGCTATCAGGCGCGATTCTTCGACGTGTTCAAGAAGTACAACGGACTGCTGCTCGCCGCCGACGAACATCCGCGCGTGCTCGAAGGCGCATGGCCGCATGACAAGCTTGTCATGATGTCGTTTCCCGACGAGGCCGCGTTCCTCGCCTTCTCGAACTCGCCCGAGTACGCGGACATCTCGCGTGATCGCAAAGCCGGCGCGCAGGCGACCGTGCTGCTGGTCAGGGGATTTGCGCCCGGCTAGAGCGGCGCCTCACCAGATGGGTCCGTAGCTGAACACGAAAGGTGCGGGCACGCCGTAAGGATATGGACGGTAGTAGACGGGCCGCGCGTAGTAGCGTGGATCAGGGCGCGCAGCAGGCCGCACGATGTCACGGGTTCGCGCGTGTCGTCGCATATCGAAAACCGCGATCCCCGCCGAGGCCTCCGGTATCGTCACCCTTTGCGCAGCGGAAGCAGCGCGAGGCAGGCCGGCGGCAAGCGCGACGGCAACGGCCAGTGCGATCCATCTCGCCATCACGACCCTCACGAGGCCACCGCGCAGTTCGCTGGCGCGGGCATTGAACTGGTCAGCCCCGGCGCCAGTAGCAGCTCACACGCGGCACGATCACGGTGCCGCTCGGCCGGTACTCCTGCACATAGGTGGCGTTGCACACGCGGACTGCGTCGGGACCCGGATTGTAGCGGGGATAGACACCGTCCGGGCTGTAATAGGGCGTGACACGCAAGCGCGCCGGGGGCCGCTTGCGTGGCGGGGGAACGTCGTCGGGCGGAGCCGCCTGGGCGAGGCGAATCCCGGGACTGGCGGTCTGGGCTTCCGCGCCGACGCAAAACTGCGAAAACAACCCCATGCACAGTAGAGTCAGCGCTGTTTTCGCTCGCATTTTTCCGCCCACCTGAAACGTCCCATCGACGGCCCCACGCTCCCCGTTTTGGCGGCGCCCGTCAACCTCGCCGCGCTTATAAAGCCAGATGCATCGCCGCGGAACCCGCGCCGGAGCCGTTCCGATGGAATCGGAACAGGATCCGGATTCTATTTGACGCGTCCTCTTCACGCGAAACCGGTATCCACTTCGCTCGAAAACGCTTTAGAAGAAGCCCATGTGGACGGAATTGAAAGCGCCCTCGCTGGCCGAGATGGAAGCGATGGCTCACGAGGTATTCGAGCGCCTGCCGGCGTCGTTTCGCAAGCTCTGCGGCGTGATCGTCCGCGTCGACGACTTCCCGACCGAGGAGGTCCTGGACGAGATGGGGTGCGAGAGCGAGTTCGACCTGCTCGGGCTGTTCCAGGGCGTCGGCCTGCCGCAGCAGAGTTTTGGCGACGTGGCGCGGCTGCCGAACATGGTCTGGCTCTACCGCCGGCCGATCCTGGATTACTGGGCCGAGCACGACGAAAGCCTCGGCCATATCGTCCGCCACGTCCTGATCCACGAGATCGGCCACCATTTTGGCCTCTCCGACGACGATATGGCGGCGATCGAGGCCAAGGCGGAGTAGGAAGCGTCGAGGGAGGTGTGCTCCCTCCCCCGCTTGCGGGGGAGGGTTGGGGAGAGGGTGTTTCCGCAACGGGACAATCCCCCAGAGGAGAGAACCCTCACCCGCGCCTCCGGCGCGACCTCTCCCGCAAAGCGGGAGAGGTGAAGTCCCGATGCCGCACCAACCCCGGCTCAATCGCAGGCAAGAGAGGTAAGGCAGATCTGCCCAATTCGGCCTAGGATTCCCGCCCCGATCGCGATAAATACCCGTTCCCCTAGACCCATCCGGGAAAGCGCAACCATGGACAAGTTCACCTCGCTGGAAGGCGTCGCGGCGCCGCTGAAGATCATCAATGTCGACACCGACATGATCATTCCGAAGCAGTACCTCAAGACCATCAAGCGCACCGGCCTTGGCAAGGGGCTCTTCTCCGAGCAGCGCTACAAGGATGACGGCAGCGAGAACCCGGACTTCGTTCTCAACCAGCCCGCCTATCGCAACGCCAAGATCCTGGTCGCCGGCGACAATTTCGGCTGCGGCTCGAGCCGCGAGCACGCGCCCTGGGCGCTGCTCGACTTCGGCATCCGCTGCGTCATCTCGACCTCGTTCGGCGACATCTTCTACAACAACTGCTTCAAGAACGGCATTCTGCCGATCCGCGTCAGCCAGGAAGACCTCGACAAGCTGTTCGACGACGCCGAGCGCGGCGCCAACGCGACGCTGACGATCGACCTGCCGAACCAGGAGATCCGCGGCCCCGACGGCGGCAAGGTCAAGTTCGAGATCGATCCGTTCCGCAAGCACTGCCTGATCAACGGTCTCGACGACATCGGTCTCACCATGGAGAAGAAGGCCTCGATCGACAGCTACGAGGAGAAGCTCAAGCGCGAACGCGCCTGGGCCTGACCTCATATTATTTGAGCATGATCTTTCCGGAAAACCGCTGCGCACTTTTCCGGATCGTGCTCTAGTTTTCGTTCGAGCCCCGGTGCGTCATCCGCGCCGGGCCTTTTTCTTTGCTCCGGTTATCCCGTATAGCTTTTCCTCATGCTCCCCGAGATCGTCACCTTCTGGCATGGCCCGATGGATGCGCTGCGCCAGACCTGTCTGCGCTCGCAGCTCGCTGCCGGCCACAAGATCACGGTCTACAGCTTCGACACCATTCCCGGCCTGCCCGCAGGGATCGCGAATGCGGATGCCGAGGCGATCCTGCCGCACGCCTTCTCCGAACGGCTGCGGCCGCCGCAGCCGGACGGCAGCTGGCGCGACTGGACCACGCTGCAGTTCAGCGACTTCTTCCGCATGAAGCTGATGGCGAAAGGCCTCGGCCTCTGGCTCGATGCCGACGTGCTGCTCTTGAAGCCCATCGAGATCGATCCGGCAAAGCCCTACTTCGCCTGGGAGCGGCGGCGCCAGCTCGGCAATTCCGTGATCTATCTTCCACCCGGGCACGGCATCGTGCGCGCGTTCGAGGATCTGATGGAGCAGGAGGAGCTGACGCCGAACTGGCTGTCGCTGCGCCATCGCATCACCTTCATCATGCGCCGCCTGCGCGGCGCCTCGAGCCGCCTCTCGGATATTCGCGTCGCGATCTACGGCCCTGCCGCGCTGACCGCGCTCGCGCGCCGCACCGGTGAATTGCAGAACGCACTCCCGAAGCAGTCGTTCTATGCCGTGCATGCCGAGCCGAAACTTTTCTTCGACCCCTCGAGCTATCTCGGTCTCGTCACCAGCCCCGAGATCATCGGCCTGCACATCTCGCCCAAGGGCCGCGGCGGCGAAAAGCCGATTCCGGGCAGCCTGTATGCCTGGGCTGCGGAGCGGTTTGCGTAGCTCTCCCCGCGTGCCCCGGACGCGGCGCATCGTGCAACGCTGCACCGCAGAGCCGGACCCAGCAAAGTGGCGAGATGGGCCCCGGCTCAGCGGCGCACCACTGCGTGCTGCGCCGCGTCCGGGGCACGAGACCTGCTTTGCGTGACCATTCCCAGTTTGATCCAGCGCAACGCGCTCCTGCACCATTGTGCTTAGTTCGCTCCAATTCCGACGTCCGAATGGAGCGTTCCATGAGCACCGCAAGCAAGCCTTATCCCATCGTTCAGGACCTCATCGAGTCCTTTGCGAGCTGGCTGAAGCATCGCCGCGAGATGAACGAGATGCGGCAGCTCGACCGCGCCGATTTCGACCGGATCGCGAATGATCTCAGGATCGCGCCCGACGATCTCGAAGAGCTGGTCCGTCACGGCCGGCACGCCGCCGACGAACTTCCGAAGATGCTGGAGCAGCTCGGCATCAGCGCGGAACGGCTCGGGCAGGCGCAGCCCCTGCTGCTGCGCGACATGGAGCGGACCTGCTCGCTCTGCGGTCACAAGGGACAGTGCGACCGCGATCTCGCCGAGGGCACCGCCGCGGAGAACTATCACGGCTATTGCGCCAACGCCTCGACGCTGGAGTCGCTCGATCGCGCCGACCTCGCGCCGCGCTGAGTCGCGGGGGCTGGACCGACGAATGAGATTTTCGGCGAGAACGGGCCATCGGCCTGACGCATGCTCCTGCGGGCGCAAACCTCGCGCCGGACGTTGTCACGGACTATGCTGGATAGGTATGCTGTCGCGTATACTGGCTCGAACGATACCGCATGACCAATTCCGCGAAGACCGGGACGAGGAAGCGACGGTGGCCTTTCGTGCTGGCCTTTGTTGTGCTCGTCTATCTAGCCCTCGCATATGTTCTGGTGCCCACCCTGTGGATTCACCACGAACACGAAGCGGGGCTCGCTTCGTTGCCGATGCTCACCAGGACATCGGACGATATCCCTGGTGACCCTCTGAACGTTGGACTTGTTGGCGAGGGCGGAGATGTCGTCCGCGCCATGAACGCGGCGGGATGGTCTGCGGCCGACGCCGTGACGCTGCGATCAAGCATCGAGATCGTCGGGAGTGTGGTACTGGATCGACCGTATCGCGACCCCGTGGGTCGGTCAAAATCCCCCGGGTATGGTCACTTGAAACTCCCCCACCTGATGATCGCCGTCAGCGCCGCTGAACAGCAGTAGCCGGTCAGGCAGGACGTTTATGTTCGACCCCTTTAGCCAGCAAGGGGCCGGGGAGTTGAACGTCTTGAAGCGACATCTGCAAAGCACCGTACTTACATTACTTGATCGCAACACCAGCCAGCGCGAGATTCACCGGCTAACGGGTGTCGATCGCAAGACGATCCGGCGTTATCAGGCGCTGCGGGCCGGTGCGGAGGCAAATTCCCCCGGGGAAGTGACCACCGGCTCGGTGAGCGCGGACGGCCAAATTCCTCCACCCCGACCACCGGCTTTTGGGACATCGGAAGCGACGGTCACCAGCAGCCTGGCCCGTTCGGCTTGCGAAGCGCATCGGACGTGGATCGAAGAACAGGTCCGGCTGAAGCGGAACGCGCAGGCGATTTACCAGGACCTGGTTGATCAATTTGGCTTTCCGTCCAGCTACCAGAGTGTCAAGCGGTTTGTGCGCCGGTTGCGGCACGCTGATCCTGAGCAGTTTGATCGTCTTGAGTTCCTCCCCGGCGAGGAAGCTCAGGTCGACTATGGCGAGGGCGCGCCGACGGTTGATCCGAAGAGCGGGCGGTACCGTCGTCCCCGCCTGTTCGTGATGACGCTACGCTACTCGCGGCGCAGCTTCCGGCGGGTAGTCTGGAAGTCCAGCCAACAAGTCTGGGCGCAGCTCCACGAAGAGGCGTTCCGGTATTTTGGCGGGGTCCCCAGCTATGTCGTGCTCGACAACCTGAAGGAAGGCGTCCTCAAGCCGGATTTGTACGAGCCCCAGCTCAACCCGATTTACAGCGCGATGCTGGCTCATTACGCCGTGGTCGCCGATCCCGCGCGCGTGGCCGATCCAAATCGGAAAGGATGCGTCGAGAATGCGATTCAACATACCCAGGGCACTGCGCTGGCCGGACGGCGCTTCGAGACGCTGGAGGCGCAAAACGAGTTCTTGAGGCACTGGGAGGAGAACTGGGCTTCCAAACGCATCCACGGCAGCACGCGCCGTCAGGTCGAGGCGATGTTCCAGGAAGAGAAGCCGCACCTGCGGCCGCTGCCTGTCGCTCCCTTCCGCATCTTCACCGAAGTCGTCCGGACTGTCTGCGACGACACCACCGTACGCGTCGACAACAGCTATTACGCCGCGCGGCCCGCGCCGATCGGCAGCCAGGTCGTCGTGCGCATCTACACCACCACGATCGAGATCCGTGATCGCCACACCCGTGCGCTGCTGCGTGTTCATTCCCGGATGGCGCACCCCGGTTCTGTCGTCCTGCCGACCAGCGAACGGCCGTTCAACCCGTCGCGGCAAACCGCCGTGCTGCTGGCGAGCGCCGAGCGCATCGGACCGCAGACCAGGGCCTTGTGCCAGCAGGTGTTCGACACCGAAGGGCGCCCCGGACAGCGCGCGATGTGGGGCATTGTCGGGCTGGGCCGGAAGTATCCGGCGCGGCTGGTCGAGCAGGCCTGCGCGCACGCCATCGACAACCGCATCTACCGCTACAAGCACGTGCGTGCGACCGTCGAGCGGTTGTTCGAACAGGCGATCGAGCAGGTTGGAGTGACGCCACAGCCGGCATCGCCGCTCACCCAGGATCATCCGCTGATCCGTACCCCCGCGGAATACGGCGACCTCTTCAGCCGCGCTGTGCGGCGCGACGCCGACGACAATGGTCGGCAGGCCGAGGCTCACGACGATCACGCCACGGCAATCCGCGCTCGTGTCGCCTGCGCAACCCCGGCCAACTCCGGCGCCACGAGCGCTCCCGCGGCACCTTCTCACCTTAAACTGGAGACCTAGCCACATGATGACCATGCCGGAAATTGAGCGTTGCCTACGACAGCTGCGCCTGTCGGGTGTCCGCGACACGCTGCAGACGCGCGTGCTCCAGGCGCAGGGCGCCAACCAGCCCTTCCTCGAGACCTTCTCCCTTATCCTGCAGGATGAACTGGACCGTCGTCAGTCCCGTCTTATCGAGCGGCGATACCAGCAATCCGGGCTCGACGAAAAGCTGACGCTCGCCGAGTTCGACTGGTCCTTCAATCCCAAACTGCCACGTCAGACCTGCTTCCAGCTCCACACCCTGGCGTTCATTGCCGCTGGCGAGAACGCTCTGCTTGTTGGCAAACCTGGCACCGGGAAGTCGCACATCGCCAAGGCGATTGCCTATCAGGCGATCCTGCAAAGCCACAAGGTCCAGTATCTTGAGACCGACGACTTCTTCCACCGCTACGCCCTGAACTCTCCGGCACAACGCGAGGTCCGGCTGCGAACCATCATCGACTGCGATCTCCTCGTGCTGGACGATCTATTCCTCGCACGCGCCATCCCCGACGACGCCGGCACTTTGCTGCAGACCCTGATCCATCAGCGTTACAAACTGCGCCGCAGCGTCATCGTCACCTCCAATCGCGTCGTGCAGGATTGGGGGGCATACCTTGGGGACAACACTATGAGCACGACGATCCTCGATCGCCTTATGCATCATTGCCATCTGCTTGAGTTCGACGGACGCAGCTATCGGCTCAAAGAAGCCGCTGAAGCTCTTGCCCGGGAAACAAACTCAAACTAACAGTCCCTTGTCCTGCCTCGCGGGTGGAGGAATTTGACTGACCACACCCGGAGGAATTTGAAGTGACCCGCGGGGGCGACGCGCCCGTCAGCCCGCTCTACTATCTGGGAAAGAAGGAGCAATACGCGTTCGAGAAGCCTGCAGGGAAAAGTGCAGACCGGCGGAATCACGTTCGGTTCTGGAAGGCCCTCGAAAAGGGTGATGACGGTCGACCAGTCTGGCTCGGTTCGGCAACTTTCGACCGAGGCGTCGGGCTGAGCCACGATACGGGACAGGTCACCCATCACATCGCGGCCAACATCGATGCCGAGCGGGATCTCCTGATGGCCGACCTGCGAGCGGCCCGCGTCGTCAGCAGTTTCTTTCAGATCTCCGGCATAGGCCCCACTCTGTTCGGCCGAAACGGTGGCGGCGACCCCTACTATACGGATGGCGAGATCCACGTCGCCGTCCTGGTGCCGGGAGCGGCGAGCGGACCAGCCGATCCGCAGACCATTCCACCGCCCTCATTCATCGCTCTCAAGGATGCCATATGGCACGGCATCGCTCGCCAAGCCGAAACGACGCCCTAGCCCTTGCTCATTCCTGCAGGCACTTCGGTAAAGCTCCGGCTTAATTCTACCAAGGCCGGCGTCACTTGCCGGCCACGAAATAAAAATCCTGCCGTCCGGAGATCGAGCCGTAGCTGAACGGTTTTTGCCTGCGGCCGGTCGCTTCCATGACATCGTCGCGAACGAAATCGAACAGCCTGCGGACTTCGAGGCCCGGCGTCGGAAGATTCTTGACGAAGGCCGTCGCGAACGGACTGTTGATCCCGTCACCGTCGAGCGCGGTCTCGCCGTCCTTGGCGGCATAGACCACCAGCGTGCCGGCCTCCGGCTCGACCGGGGCGAGGCCTCGCGACACGGAACGCGACGCCACCGTCATCGTGCGTTTCATCTGGGCCGCGAACGGATTGTCGCGGCAGGCATCGAGGATGACGAGACGCAGCTTCCTGGCGCGCTCTGCCGCATTGAGAACCTGATCGACCGGCACGGCTTCGAATCCGATCTCGCGATCCGCCGCGATCCTCGCGTCGGTCGGAATGAGATAATTGACGCCGCTGACCTCCATGCCGTGTCCGGCATAGTACACGACCGCCCAATCCGCCGTTTCCGCACGTGCAGCGAACTCGCGCAAGGCATTCACCAACGCATCCTTGCGGAGATTGGTCAGCAGAGTGACTGCTTCGAACCCGGTGAGCCTCAGCACGTCAGCGACGAGGCTTGCGTCGCGGACGGGGTTCGGCAGGGCGGCGACGTTTTCATAAGCCGAGTTGCCGATGATAAGGGCGATACGGCGATCACCGTTCGCAACCCCGGGCGCCACGACAGCCGGAGGGACGCCCGCTTTCTCGACCAGGATCGTAGCTGGCCGCGGCGGCGGCAGCGCGGAGAGTCGCTCACGCGCCTTGTCCAGAGCCCATCTTGTGGCGCTCCGGGTCAGTCCGAGCGTGGCGTTGAAATCGGCTCTTGCCTTGGCGAAATCTCCGCGCTTCTCGTGGGCCAGCCCGCGGTTGACATACGCGTTCGCATAGGTGGGATCCACGCGTATCGTTTCAGTGTAGTCTGCGATGGCGCGGTCCGTGTCGCCCTTGTTGCCGTAGGCGTTGCCGCGATTGAAATACGCGTTTGCATTCGTCGGCTGCAGGCGCACTGCTTCGGTGTAGTCGGCAATGGCCCGATCGGTGTTGCCCTTGTTGCTGTAGGCGTTGCCTCGGTTGTAGTACGCGTTGGCATAGGCCGGATCGAGCCGGATCGTCGCCGTGTAGTCAGCGATGGCCCGGTCCGTGTCGCCTTTGCTGCTGTAACCGTTGCCCCGGTTGTAATACGCATTCGCATGCGCCGGATCGAGCCGGATCGTCGCCGTGTAGTCGGCTATGGCGCGATCCGTATCGCCCCTGGCGGCGTAAGCATTCCCTCGGTTGTAGTACGCATTCGCGTCCTTGGGATCTCGCCGTATTTGCTCGGAGGCGGCGGCAATGGCCGGGTTCGCGTCGCCTTTGACGCGGTCAATAGCGGCCGCGGGGCCGGCGAGGATAAGGACTACAAAGCAACAGAATAATTTGCGAAGCATGCGAACGCCCACTCGCGATATTGGGACGGGAAGCAGTATTCAAACGACGCAAATCTATCGGAGCAACGAGCCGGACTGTGTGATCTAAATTACAGCTGGCGCACCAGGCCAGCGGCACTTGCGACCTATCGACACTGAAGGGAAATCGCTCCAGGCGGATATCCGGCGGAAGGAGCCTTCCTCAGCCCTTCCCCATCGCCGCGATCGCGTCCGCGATCTCGATCGTACGCCGGGCCATGTCGGCGTGCAGGCGCTCCACCATGGCGCCGTCGAGGCGGATCGCGCCGCGCGAGGCGTTCTCGGGCAGCTCGAACGCAGCGATGATCTTTCGGGCGCGCGCGACCTCCTCTTCGGGAGGCGTGAAGATCGCGTTGCAGGCGTCGATCTGCGATGGGTGGATCAGCGTCTTGCCGTCGAAGCCGAGATCGCGGGCTTGCGCGCATTCGGTGGCGAAGCCGTCGGAATTGGCGATGTCGCTATAGGGGCCGTCGAGGATTTCGAGGCCGTGGGCGCGCGTCGCCAGGATGCAGTGGGTGATCATCGGGATCATCGCGGCGCGGCCCGGCAGCATCCGGATGCGGGTCTCGCGCGAGATATCGTTCGGGCCGAACACGAAGCCGGAGAGGCGGCTCGATGGGTCGCGTCCGGCGGCGGCCAGCTCCTCGGCGTGCAGCACCGCGCGCGCGGTCTCGATCATGGCCCAGACCTTCACGGTCGGCGCGGCGCCGAGCTCGGCGAGGCGGCGGCCGATGGCGTCGAGATCCTCGACGCTTGAAACTTTTGGAACCAGGATGCCGTCCGGCGATGCCTTGGCGGCCATCGCGACGTCATCCGCCCACCAGGGGCTGTCGAGGCCGTTGGTCCGGATCAAAATCTCGCGCTTGCCAAAACCCTTGGCCGCGATCGCGGCGGCGATGCCGTCACGCGCCGCCGCCTTGGCCTCGGGAGCGACCGAGTCTTCCAGATCGAGGATCAGGCCGTCGGCGGCGAGATTGCGCGCCTTTTCCAGCGCGCGGGGGTTGGAGCCGGGCATGAACAGATGGCTTCGGCGCGGGCGGGTCATGCAAGCGTTCCTTCCTCGTCTGTCTTCCGACATCAGCCGATAGCACTTGGCCTGCCCATTCGAAAGGCTTGTTCACCCCAGCGGTCTATGATTAGGCATAGGTATGATGACATTCCCGAAGCATTTGCTGGAAGGCTACAAGGCCTTCGCCACCCAGCGGCTGCCGACCGAGCAGACCCGCTATCGCGAGCTGTCGGTGAAGGGGCAGTCGCCGGAAGTGATGGTGATCGGCTGCTGCGACAGCCGCGTCTCGCCGGAGGTGATCTTCGACGTCGGCCCCGGCGAATTGTTCGTCGTCCGCAACATCGCCAACCTCGTGCCGGTGTATCAGCCCGACGGCACCGCCCACGGCGTCTCGGCGGCGCTGGAATATGCCGTGACGGTGCTGAAGGTGAAGCACATCGTGGTGCTTGGCCACGCGCAATGCGGCGGCATCCGCGCCTTCGTCGACAAGATTGAGCCGCTTACGCCCGGCGACTTCATCGGCAAATGGATGCAGATGTTCATCAAGCCGGGCGAAGTGGTCGAGCAGCGCGAGCACGAGAGCATGGCGCAGTTCGTCGAGCGCATCGAGAAGGCCGCCGTGTTCCGCAGCCTGGAAAACCTGATGACGTTCCCGTTCGTACGCAAGGCCGTGGAGAGCGGCCAGATGCAGACGCATGGCGCCTATTTCGGCGTCTCGGAGGGCTCGCTGTTCGTGCTGGACAAGGCGACGAAGGAATTCAAGAACGCACGGAGCGTGGCGTAGGCGACCGCTCTCGTAGGGTGGGCAAAGCGAAGCGTGCCCACCACCTGTCGCAATCGGAAAGAATGGTGGGCACGGCGCGCGAAGAGCGCGCCTTTGCCCACCCTACGGCATCTCGAAATTACGCCGCCTGCTTCTTCGCGCTGATCAGCTTGCGGTTGATCAGCACTTCGGCGATCTGGATCGCGTTGAGCGCGGCGCCCTTGCGTAAGTTATCGGACACGCACCAGAGCACGAGGCCGTTCTCCACCGTCGCGTCCTCGCGGATGCGGCTGATGTAAGTCGCGTCCTCGCCGGCCGCCTCATAGGGCGTGGCGTAGCCGCCGGGCTCCTGCTTGTCGATGACGAGACAGCCGGGCGCCCTGCGCAGGATCTCGCGGGCTTCGTCCGCGCTGATCGGATTCTCGAACTCGATGTTGACGGCCTCGGAGTGGCCGACGAACACGGGCACGCGCACGCAGGTCGCGGAGAGCTTGATCTTGGGATCAAGAATCTTCTTGGTCTCCATCATCATCTTCCACTCTTCCTTGGTGTAGCCGTCCTCCATGAAGACGTCGATGTGGGGGATGACGTTGAAGGCGATGCGCTTGGGGAATTTCTTCGCGACCAGCTCGTCATTGGTGTAGACGGCCTTGGTCTGCGAGAACAGTTCGTCCATCGCGTCCTTGCCGGCGCCCGACACCGATTGATAGGTGGAGACCACGACGCGCTTGATCGTGGCCTTGTCGTGCAGCGGCTTGAGCGCGACCACGAGCTGCGCGGTCGAGCAGTTCGGGTTGGCGATGATGTTCTTCTTCTTGAAGCCTTCGGTCGCAGCCGCGTTCACTTCCGGCACGATCAGCGGCACGTCCGGATCCATGCGCCAGGCCGAGGAATTGTCGATCACCACCGTGCCGGCGGCGCCGATCTTCGGCGACCATTCCTTCGACACCGCGCCGCCCGCCGACATCAGGCAGATGTCGACGTCGGAGAAGTCGTAATGCTCGAGCGCTTTGACCTTCAGGGTACGGTCGCCATAGGAGACCTCGACGCCGACGCTGCGGCGCGAGGCCAGGGCCACGACCTCGTCCGCGGGGAATTTGCGCTCATCCAGGATGTTGAGCATTTCCCGTCCGACATTGCCGGTCGCGCCGACGACTGCGACTTTGTAACCCATCGTTCACTCTCCGATGAAAAAGCCCGTTCCTGAAGCTGACGCTTAAACAGGAAGAGCAGCGCTTCTATGCGAGAACCGGCCTCAAGACAACGTGGGACCATGCCTGAAGGCCGTGGATGCAGTCGCCTGAGGCCAGCACGGCCGTTAGCCCTACCCGGACCACCATCCAGCTGGCGCTGCTCGCCTTCGCCGACGAGGTCGTCGGCACGCTGGCGCGCCTGTTCGCCTATGTGGGGACGCTCGCGCTGTTTGCCATCCTCGCCCTCGCAGCGCTGGGCCAGCTGCCCGATCTGCGCGGCGACGCGCCGGCCGGGAAACCGGGCTGGAGCGTGGCTGACCGTTCGCACCCGGCCTTCGCCGTCAGCCGACGCGATTCCTCCGATAAAACAGCGTCTTATACCATCCTGAGGCACCCCGAAGGCGGCCGCAGGGACGTGCTGCGCTGGACCGATGACGCGGGCAGGCCCGTGGCCGAGCTCGAAATCTACCGCGAAGGCACCGAATTCGACGTGACGCGTCCGGCGACCTCGGATCTCGCCGCCCGAATGGGCTTGGGCGCGGCCACCACGCTCGAGCAGGCCGGCCTGATCGACACCAAATTCGGCCCCGTCGCCCTGTTCCGGCCAACCGGCACAATGGAGGGCGCACAGGCTTGCCTCGGTTACCTCAAGCGCAGTGAGGAGCCGGCGCTGCAGATCTCCGGTTTCTCCTGCCAGGGCGACAGCCTGCCCGCCCGGCGCGCGGCGATCGCCTGCACGCTGAACCGGCTGACGCTGCTGGCCTCGGGCAACGAGCCCAGGCTGGCGGAATTGTTCGCCCATGCGGAGCTGAAGCGCCGCGGCTGCGACCCCGCGGGCCCGGCGGACTGGCTGCTCGGCGCCGCGAACGCGCAATTGCGCGGAGCGCTTTGATCAGCATCAAGCTCAAGTGGCTGGTTTGCATGCAACTTTTGCCGGTGCGCACGATTATTCCCCGCCGGTGTGACCCAATTGACCTAGTTGCGGTCACCCCCGCCGGGCTAGTATGCGGTGAAATCGACTGGCGGCGTGCCGCCTGAAGGGGACGTGATGAGCTCGAAATTTTCTGCCGCGAACAAACTGGCGACATTGCTTGCGGCGGGCGCCGCAATTGCCATCGCGTTCGCGACTCCGGCCTCGGCCGACACCAAGACCAAGCGCAACTATGACGAGCGCGGCCGCCCCTATTACGGCCCGAGCGGCCCCAACGCGGTTTATCAGCAGGGCCGCACCCGCATCTATGTGAGCAAGCGTTCCTGGCTGGACGGCGGTACCGAGGTCAATCCGGGCGACCGCAAGTTCACCGACTACGCCTTCCCGCCGGCCGTTGGCTATCCGTCCTTCGCCCGCGAGAACCTGAATCGCCCGATCGACCGGCAGCCGCTCTCGCCGCCGCAGGATGTCGGCGGCTATCCGCAGAACTTCCCGCTGTACTGAGCGGACGCAAGGCGACCCGAATCAAGATGGCCGGGCTCACGCCCGGCCATTTTTGTTTGGTTCGCGATGCCGCCCTAAAGCGCGATGCGATTAGGATGAATCGTCATCGCGCTTTAGGTTGTTGTTTAAGCATGATCTTTTCGGAAAACCGCTGCGCACTTTTCCGGATCATGCTTTAGGATTCCGCGGCTGAAGCAAATGCCGGATCGTAACGCCCGCAAAATTCTTCGATCGCCTCGGAGCGGAAATCGCCGAGGCGCTCGAAGATGAGCGCATCCGGCCAATCCCACCAGGCGATCCGGCGCAGGCTTGCCGCGACGGACTCGGCAAAGCGCCTGCGGATGGCACGCGCGGGAACGCCGCCGACGATGGTGTAGGGCTCGACATCACGGCTGACGACGGCGCCTGCAGCAATCACCGCGCCGTCGCCGACGCTCACGCCCGGCAGCAGGATGGCGGCGTGCCCGATCCAGACGTCATTGCCGACGACGACGCGGTCGCCGCGGCGTTCCGCGAAGAAGTCGCGGTCGCGCGTCGCGCTCGCCTCGTAATATTCGGGGCAATAGGTGAAGCGATGCTGGGACGGACGGCCCATCGGATGGTTCGGCGCGCCGATCCGCACCGAATTGGCGATGGCCGTGAACTTGCCGATGGCGGCGTCGGCGACGTCGCAATTCTCGCCGAGATAGGAATAGTCGCCGAGCGAGGCATATTCGATGCGCGTGTTGGCGAGCACCTCGCAACGGCGCCCGATCTGCGCCTCGCGCCGGCGCACCGTTTCATGGATGATGGTTTCCGCGATCTTGGGCGGGGTGAATCCATGAGGGAGCTCCGATGAAGTCGTAGCCCGGGTGAGCGTAGCGACACCCGGGGAACACTGCAGGCAAGGTCCCGGATGTCGCTTCGCTCATCCGGGCTACGATTGCGGCGCTTGTGGCTACGCGTGCAGCTTCTGCAATTCCTTCAGGATCGCTTCGCCCATCTGCGTGGTCGAGGCGGACGTGGTGCCTTCCGACTTGATGTCGGCGGTGCGCAGGCCGCTCGCCAGCACCGCGGCGATCGCGGCATCGACCTTGTCGGCGAGATCGCCCATGTCGAAGGAATAGCGCAGCGCCATGCCGAAGGACGAGATCATCGCGATGGGATTGGCGAGGCCCTTGCCGGCGATGTCGGGGG
The DNA here is from genome assembly GCF_049739505.1 of Bradyrhizobium sp. USDA 241. Lineage (NCBI taxonomy): Bacteria > Pseudomonadati > Pseudomonadota > Alphaproteobacteria > Hyphomicrobiales > Nitrobacteraceae > Bradyrhizobium > Bradyrhizobium sp. USDA 241. The sequence continues at coordinate 1,371,805 of NZ_JBMGPZ010000004.1, forward strand.
CCGAGCCGTGCACCGGCTCGTACAGCGCCTTGCGCTTCTTGCTCTTCACATCCACCTCGCCGAGCGAGGCCGAGGGCAGCATGCCGAGCGATCCCGTCAGCATCGCCGCGATGTCGGACAGCATGTCGCCGAACAGGTTGTCGGTGACGATGACGTCGAACTGCTTCGGCCATTTCACCAGCATCATGCCGCCGGAATCGGCGAGCTGATGCTCGAGCGTGACGTCGGGATATTCGCGCTTGTGGACCTGGGTCATGACCTCGTTCCAGAGCACGCCCGACTTCATGACGTTGCGCTTCTCCATCGACGTCACCTTGTTTTTGCGCTTCCTGGCAAGCTCGAAGGCGACGCGGCCGATGCGCTCGATCTCATAGGTGTCGTAGACCTGGGTATCGATGGCGCGCTTCTGGCCGTTGCCGAGATCGGTGATGGTCTTGGGCTCGCCGAAATAGACGCCGCCGGTGAGCTCGCGCACGATCATGATGTCGAGCCCCTCGACCGCCTCGCGCTTCAGGCTCGAGGCATCGGCCAGCGCCGGGTAGCACACGGCGGGACGCAGGTTGGCGAACAGGGCGAGATCCTTGCGCAGGCGGAGCAGGCCGGCTTCGGGGCGCACCTCGTACGGAACCGCATCCCATTTCGGGCCGCCGACCGCGCCGAAGATGACGGCGTCGGCGTCTTTCGCCTTGGCCATGTCGCCTTCGGAGATCGAGACCTTGTGGGCGTCATAGGCGGAGCCGCCGACGAGGCCGGTGTCGGTCTCGAACTTGGCGATGCCAGCCGCATTGAGCCAGTCGATCAGCCGCTTCACCTCGCCCATCACCTCGGGGCCGATACCGTCGCCGGGGAGCAGCAGCAGTTTGTGGGTCGCCATGGTCAGGTCCTTCTTGATCCTCTCTCGTCATTCCGGGACGCGCCCCTTGGCGCGGGCCCGGAATCCATAACCACCAGCTGGAGTTATGGATTCCGGGCTCGCGCTTCGCGCGCCCGGAATGACGGCCGGCCGGAGTGCTAGAGCGGCGTTGCGCGCTTGGCAAGACACCATTGCCGCCTCGCCGCTGTGCAAGACAGGCAGGGCCTGACACAGTGCTGGCGCCGGAGTACCCCTTGCACGCCCCTGACGGCCCCTCGCCCAACCCGCATCTTGCGCGGCTGATCCTGACCCTGTCGCTGGCTGCGACGGTCGGGCTCGGCATCGGCCGCTTTGCCTATGCGCTGGTGCTGCCCGACATGCGGGAGGACCTCGGCTGGTCCTATTCGGCCGCCGGTTTCATGAACACGATCAACGCCGTCGGCTATCTCGTGGGCGCGCTGGTGGCGTCCCGGCTGATCCAGCGCATCGGCTGGTCCGCGGCGATCCGCGGCGGGACCCTGGCCTGCCTCGCCGCGCTCGCGACGTGCGCGCTATCGGGCAATTTCGTTGCGCTGAGCCTCGCCCGTCTCGTGCTGGGCCTGGGCGCGGCGGTCGGCTTCGTCGCCGGCGGCGCGCTGGCCGCGACCATTGCCCAGTCGCGCCCGGAGCGGGCCAATTTCCTGCTGAGCCTGTTCTATGCCGGGCCCGGCGTCGGCATTCTCGCCTCCGGTCTGATCGCTCCGTTCACGCTGCAATATTTCGGACCGGGCTCGTGGTGGATCGTCTGGTGGGCGCTGACGCTGCTGTCCGTCGCGATGACGATCCCGCTGTTCCTGATCCGCATCGAGAGCGGCGTCCGCTTCTCGGAAGGCAGCCACGCCTCGTTCGCGATCCTCCCCGTGCTGATCTACCTCGCCGGCTATTTCCTGTTCGGCGCCGGTTACATCGCCTACATGACCTTCATGATCGCCTATGTGCGCGACGGCGGCGGCGGGGCCGCGGCGCAGGCCGCGTTCTGGAGCCTGATCGGGCTGAGCGCCTTCGTCACGCCCTGGGCCTGGCGCGGCGTGCTGGCGCTCGACCGCGGCGGGCTCGCCACCGCGATCATCCTCGGCACCAACGCGTTAGGCGCGGCCTTGCCGATCCTCGGGCATTCGCCGGCCTGGCTCGCGGTCTCGGCCGTCGTGTTCGGCGTCGCCTTCTTCGCCGTGGTCGGCTCGACCACCGCCTTCGTGCGCTTCAACTATCCACCCGAGGTGTGGCCGACCGCGATCGCCGCGATGACGATCTCGTTCGGCGTCGGCCAGACGCTCGGCCCGATCGCGGTGGGCGCGATCACGGATGCGCTGGGGAGCCTGAGCTACGCGCTGAATGTCTCGGCGGCGCTGCTGGCGCTGGGGGCGGTGGCGGCGCTGTGCCAAAGGAAGGTGGGGCCGGCCAAGCAATCGGTGCCGTAGGGTGGGCAAAGGCGCACAGCGCCGTGCCCACCGTCTTCACCGCGGATACAGTGTCGGTGGGCACGCTTCGCTTTGCCCACCCTACGGCAGCGTGCCTAGTACCCGGAATCAGAGCTGAGTGATACGGCGGCCTTTGAAACGGCGTTGACGGACCTTTTTCTTGGTCCAGACGAAGGGCTCGGCTCTGTCGTTGTATGCGTTGACGTAGGCATCGATGTGTTCCTGAAGCTGCTTGAGGCTCGTGAAGGAGGTGCCGCTGAGCGACTGCCCCTGCAAGATGGAAAACCATACTTCGACCTGATTGAGCGATGACGCACTTGTCGGCGTGAAATGAAATTGCAGGTTGGGGTGGGCCTTGAGCCAGTCCTCGTTCTTTTTATGGGTGTTGAGGTTGTCGAGGATGACGTGAAGCTTGCGGTTCGGAAAAGCCGCGGTGACGCTGTTCATGAAATCGAGAAACTCGACGCGGCGCCGGCGTTTTGAATGGGTCGCGATGATCTTTCCGGTGGCGACTTCGAGCGCCGCAAACAATGTTGTGGTGCCATGCCGCTTGTAATCGTGGCTTTGGCCGGTCAAGGCGCGGCCATTGGGCAACTTCAGATAACCCTGCGCTCGCTCCAAAGCCTGGATCGAGGGCTTCTCGTCCACGCACAGCACAATGGCCTTCGCCGGCGGCGCGACATAGAGGCCGACAACATCGGCGGCTTTGGCCGTAAAGTTCGGGTCGTTGCTCTCGCACCAGGACTTGCGAGCCACCAGGTCAATCTTGTGGCTGCGCAGGAACCGCCAGACATATTGGACATCGACATCGCCCAGCGCCTCGGCCAGCAGGGGGCCGGTCCAGCGCGCAAACCCTTGCGGTGGCGGCTTATCCAGCAGCTTCAGAATCCGCTTGTCGGTCGTCTTCGTATAGATCGGCTGCTTGCCAGGCCGCGGCTTGTCTTGCAGCCCTTCAAGGCCATGGTCGGCATAGCGATGCCGCCAAAGGCTGACAATCCGCGGCTGGACCCCAACTTCCTTGGCGATCGACCGGGTGCTGCGCCCATCCGCCGCCAACAGAACTATCCGCGCCCGCTTCAAATCGCGCTGCAACGTCACCGGTGAGCGACAGCACGCCTCAAGCACCTTGCGATCTTTCCTCGAAAGGTGGACTTCTCTTGCTTCGGGTATCATCCCGACCTTGAATCACGACTCACGTTCCAAGAAAAGTGGGTACTAGTCATGCCGGTGCCCGTGCTTGCGCGCTTTCGCCGGCTTGCCATCGCCCGTCGGGATCATCACCACGCGGCCGTAGCGCACGCCGCGTTCGGCGATGATGTGGTCGGCGAAATGCCTGACTTCGGAGGCGTTGCCGCGCAGCGCCGTCATCTCCATGCAATTGTCGTCGTCGAGATGGACGTGCAGCGTCGCCAGCGCGAGGTCGTGATGGCCGTGGAATTCCTGCACCAGGCGCTTTGAGAGATCGCGCGCGGCGTGGTCGTAGACATAGACGAGACCGGCCACGCATTTGCCGGTCTGTGCCGTGCCCTCCGTGCTTTGTTGCAGGCCGGCGCGGGCGAGATCGCGGATGATCTCGGAGCGGTTCTGGTAGCCGCGCGCCTCCGCCGCGGCGTCGATCTCCGCCAGGAGATCGTCCTCGATCGTGATCGTTATCCGCTGCATCGGGTCCTCTCCATCGGGCTACCGGGCTTTTGTAGCCTTTCCTCCGAAGGGAGGCGAGGGAGTGTGCCGGTAGCTCACAGCCGCGTCGTGCGCAGGCGCAGCGCATTGCCGACCACGCTCACCGAGGACAGCGCCATCGCCGCTGCGGCGATGATCGGCGACAGCAGCACGCCAAAGGTGGGATAGAGCACCCCGGCGGCGATCGGAATGCCGGCGGCGTTGTAGATGAAGGCGAAAAACAGGTTCTGGCGGATGTTGCTCATCGTCGCCTGCGACAGTTTTCGCGCCCGCACGATGCCGACGAGATCGCCCTTGAGCAGCGTGACGCCGGCGCTCTCCATCGCCACGTCGGTGCCGGTGCCCATGGCGATGCCGACCTCGGCCGCCGCCAGCGCCGGCGCGTCGTTGACGCCGTCACCGGCCATGGCGACGCTGCTGCCGGCCTTCTGCAGCTTGGTGACGACCGCGCTCTTCTGGTCCGGCAGCACCTCGGCCTCGACCTCGGCGATGCCGAGCCGGCGCGCCACGGCCTCGGCCGTCGTGCGGTTGTCGCCGGTCAGCATGATGACCCTGATGCCTTCCGCCGCGAGCGCCTTCAGCGCCTCCGGGGTCGAGGCCTTGACCGGATCGGCGATCGCGAACAGGCCGGCCAGCCGGCCGTCGACGGCCATGTTGATCACGGTCGCGCCGTCGCCACGCAGCCGTTCGGCTTCGGTGTCGAGCGTCTTGGTCTCGATGCCGATCGACGTCAGGTATTTTGCATTGCCGAGCACGATGGTGTTGCCGTCGACCTTGCCGGTCGCGCCCTTGCCCGTCGGCGAATCGAATTGCTCGACCTGGCCAAGCGTGAGCTGCTTCTCCCTGGCCGCACGCACGATGGCGTCAGCCAGGGGATGCTCGCTGGCGCGCTCGACGCTGGCCGCAAGCCGAAGGATGTCGTCTTCCGCAAAGCCGGCCGCCGGCACGATTCCGACCACCTTGGGCTTGCCCTCGGTCAGCGTGCCGGTCTTGTCGACCACCAGCGTGTCGATCTTCTCCATCCGCTCCAGCGCCTCGGCGTTCTTGATCAGCACGCCTCCCTGCGCGCCGCGGCCGACGCCGACCATGATCGACATCGGTGTCGCAAGTCCGAGCGCGCAGGGGCAGGCGATGATCAGAACGCTGACGGCAGCGACCAGACCGAAGGCCAGCCGCGGCTCCGGTCCGAACCAGGCCCAGGCGCCGAAGGCAGCGAGCGCGACGACGATCACCATCGGCACGAACCAGCCGGAGACCTGGTCGGCCAGGCGCTGGATCGGCGCGCGCGAGCGTTGCGCGTCCGCGACCATCTGCACGATCTGCGACAGCAGCGTCTCGCGCCCGACCTTGTCCGCGCGCATCACGAAGCTGCCGGACTGATTCAGCGTGCCGGCAATGACCTTGGCGCCGGTCTCCTTGGTGACCGGCATGGATTCGCCGGTGACCAGGGATTCGTCGAGCGAGGAGCGGCCCTCCAGGATGATGCCGTCCACCGGCACCTTCTCGCCGGGACGAACGCGCAAGCGGTCGCCGGCATGGAGCGCGTCGATCTCGACCTCGTGCTCGCTGCCGTCAGCGTCGACCCGGCGTGCCGTCTTCGGTGCAAGCTGGAGCAGCGCCTTGATCGCACCCGAGGTCGCGTCGCGGGCGCGCAGCTCCAGCACCTGGCCGAGCAGCACCAGCACGGTGATGACGGCAGCCGCCTCGAAATAGACTGCGACCGCGCCTTCATGGCCGCGGAAGGTGGCGGGGAAAATCTGCGGCGTGACGGTGCCGAGGACGCTGTAGACATAGGCCACACCGGTGCCCATCGCGATCAGCGTGAACATGTTGAGGTTGCGCGTCAGCAGCGACTGCCAGCCGCGGACGAAGAACGGCCAGCCCGCCCAAAGCACCACCGGCGTGGCGAAGACGAACTGGATCCAGTTCGACAGCGTCGGATCGATCCAGCTGTGGGGGCCTGCGAGATGGCCGCCCATCTCCAGCACCACCGGCGGCAGCGCCAGAACGCCGCCGATCCAGAACCGCCGTGTCATGTCGGCGAGCTCCGGATTGGGGCCGGTCTCCAGGCTTGCGACCTCAGGCTCCAGCGCCATGCCGCAGATCGGGCAGCTGCCCGGGCCGACCTGGCGGATCTCGGGGTGCATCGGACAGGTGTAGATGGTGCCCGCGGGCATCTCGGGCTCGGGCGCCTTCTCCTTCGCAAGATACCTGGCGGGATCGGCGGCGAACTTGCTGCGGCAGCCGGCCAAGCAGAAATGGAAGGTCTCGCCGTGATGTGTGAAGTGGTGCTTCGAGGTCGCGGGATCGACCGTCATGCCGCAGACGGGGTCCTTCACCTTGGAATCACCGTGGTCGTGGCCGTGATGATGGGCATGGCTGGAAGGATCGCCGTGGCCGCCGCAGCACGAGGATGCCGCGGGCTTCGCCGCCGGCGGTGCCGCTTTCGTGGAACAGCCGCATCCGGAATGTGTTTCCGCGTCGTGATGATGCTCGCTGCTGTTCATTGCCATGCTCCGGTCCTGTCCCTGGTCTTGCAACCTATACCCGGTAGGGGTATATAGACCCCATGCGCAAGGACATCAAGGCATCTGTCGGAAAACGTCTCGGCCGGATCGAAGGCCAGGTTCGCGGCCTGTCGAAAATGGTAGAGGAAGACCGCTACTGCATCGACATCGTGACGCAGATCTCGGCCGTGCGTGCCGCGCTGCGCCGGGTCGAGGAGGAGGTCCTGAAGGACCACGTCGCCCATTGCGTCGAGCACGCCATTGCGAGCGGCGACAAGGCCGACCAGCGCGAGAAGATCGCGGAGCTGATGGCGGTGATCGGACGGGCCGAGCGGTAGCTCACGCTCTCTCCACCGTCGTTGCGAGGAGCTCTTGCGACGAAGCAATCCAGACTGCCACCGCGGTAACAGTCTGGATTGCTTCCGCTGTACTCGCAATGACGGAGGAGAGGGACGCGGTATCTCCTCTAACGTCGTCCTGTCCAAAGCCAGGACGACGTTTCTGGGCGTGACTTAAGCCGCCATCTCCCGCGCCCGCGCGCGGTACGTCGCGAGTTCGCTCAGTTGCACGAAATGCTCGGAGAACGCGGCGGTGATCTCCGCGAGTTGCGCCCTCACTTCTTCAGCCGGAATCTCAGCCGGCGCCTCTTCGTCAATCGCCTCAGGAATGAGCGGCGGCGCCAGGACCGTTTCTGGAAACACACTGAATGAGCCTGCTACCTCCTCGAGCGGCTTCTGCTTGTCGGCCCAGTGCAGGGCGGTGTAGTCGAACCCGTGCACGATGGTGGGTTTGACGACTTCGAAATAGGGCGAGATGTCGAAGTCGCGGGGCATGTAGAGCGAGGAATCGCGGATGTGCAGGATCTCGCGGCGCGCGGCACGGCTGCCGGCCTTGGTGATCTTCGGCAGGATCGGATAGCGCACGGCGTCGAAGACCTGCGCGATCAGCGCCGAGCAGATGATCTTGGTCGGGTCGCCCGAGCCGATCGCGATCATGCGCCGGCGCCAGCGCTGCGGAATCGGCATCGGGAACAGATAACGCATCAAGTCGACGATGTTCTTGGTGTCGTAGCCGAAGCCGATGCGGTTGATGGCGTAGCGGCAGACAGTGGTGCGGTCCTCATAGGACAGTCCGACCGGGCGGCAGAGGCGGGTGTGGTAGGGGAAATATTTCGACAGCGGCGCCGAGGTGACACCCTCGCCGATATTGGCCTCGATCAGCACATGCGGCTCGCCATCCGCTTCCTCCGCACCCGCGACCGGGCCGACATAGAGCGCCGCATGCGACCAGGTCGACTGCGTCAGATATTTGATGATGCCGGAGATGCGGTTGTTGCCCTCGACCAGCAGCACGTCGCCGGGCTCGATGACGCCGCGCAGGTGCTCCGGGTCGCTCGGCGTGAACGGCTCGTAGCCCGGCACCTCCTTCGAGAGGTACGCGGCAATCAGCTTGCCGACTGAATCCAGGACCGTCCCCATGTCGAACTCCCCCCACGGCCTTTTCCGGCCGTCTTTTTCCCTTCTCTATCATGGTCGAAACGTGTTGCAATTCGGTTCATCACTCTGTGAGATCAAGCACGATTGATTCACCATGATGGTTGCCGTGCAACATCAGATGCAGCAAGGTTCGCGGGCTGTTCCCATACGTCGCAAGTCCCCGGAAACCATGACATGACAATCACGCGCCGCGGTTTCCTTTCGGCGTCGGCGGCCCTTGCGGCGCTGCCGGTCCTGCGCGCATCCGCCGCGCCCCTGCCGCGCGAGGCCGACATCGTCGTGATCGGGGCGGGAGCTGCTGGAATCGCCGCGGCGCGGCGCATCATGGCGGCGGGCCGCAAGGTCATCGTGGTGGAAGCGGCATCGCAAGTTGGCGGCCGTTGCATCACCGATAGCACGACCTTCGACACGCCGTTCGACCGCGGCGCGCGCTGGATGTACAATCCCGACACCAACCCGATGATCCGGCTGGCGCGCAGTATCGGGCTGGACGCGCTGCCGGCGCCATCGGGCCAGAAGATGCGCATCGGCCGCCGCAACGCGCGCGCGGGCGAGACCGAGCAGTTCCTGGCCGCGCTGGTGCGCGCCAACCGCGCCATCGACGAGGCCGCGCGCGGCAAGCTGGATACCTCCTGCGCGTCCGTGCTGCCGAAGGATCTCGGCGATTGGGCGGGCGCGGCCGAGTTCGTGCTGGGCCCGAGCTTCGCCGGCAAGGACCTGAAGGAGCTGTCCGCGATCGACAAGGGACGCGCGCAGGACCGCAATGCGGCGATCGCCTGCCGTCAGGGCCTTGGCACTCTGATCGCCAAGCTCGGCGAGCAGGCGCCGGTGGCGCTGTCGACGCCGGCGAGCCGGATCGCCTGGAGCAACCGCGACGTCAGCGTGGAGACGCAAGCCGGCAAGATCGCCGCACGCGCCGCCATCCTCACGGTCTCGACCAATGTGCTGACGTCGGGCGCGATCAAGTTCGCACCCGACATCCCCAAGCGCACCTTGGACGCGGCCTCGAAGCTCAGCCTGGGCAGCTACGACCGCATTGTGCTGCAACTGCCGGGCAATCCGCTCGGATTGTCGCGCGACGATATCCTCATCGAGCAGAGCAATTCGACGCGCACGGCGCTCATGTTCGCCAATATCGGCGGCTCCTCATTGTGCTCGATCGATGTCGGCGGCTCCTTCGGCCGCGATCTCTCCGAGCAGGGCGAGAAGGCCATGGCCGCCTTCGCGAGGGAGTGGATCACCAAGCTGTTCGGCAGCGAGACCGCTTCCGCCGTGCAGAAGACCAGCGCGACGCGCTGGAATGCCTCGCCCTACGTGTTGGGCGCAATGTCGGCATCCGCGCCCGGCGGCCAGCTTTCGCGAAAAACCCTGGGCGAGCCGATCGGCAACATGTTCCTCGCCGGCGAAGCCACCCACGAGACGCTCTGGGGCACCGTCGACGGTGCCTGGGAAAGCGGCGAGCGCGCCGCGGATGCCGCCTTGCGCAAGATCGGCGCGCTCAAGGCCGAGCCGGCCGACGCGCCGACGCAGTCGACGAAGAAGCGGCGCGCGCCGCGGCAATAGGCAACAAAGGCGCAACACTTCGCGGGAACGACCCGCGGAGAGAGCTCAGCGCAACACCCCGTCCAGCACCGGCAGCCCGGCAATCACCGCCACCGCGATCAGCGCATAGCAGATCCCGCGAAACACTTTCTCGCTGGCGCGGCCGAACAGCGAGGCGCCGAAGGCGACACCGATCGCATAGACCGGCCCGACGACCAGCGAGAGCACCAGCGATTCGCGCGAGATCAGGCCGGTCATCGCATAACTGACCATCGAGAAGAAATCCGACGCGCCAAAGAACAGCACGATGTTGGCGCGTGCCACGATCGGTGCGATCGGGCGGCCGAGCCAGTAGCCGACGATCGGCGGGCCGCCGGTCTGCGCGAGGCCGCTGCAGAAGCCGGAGAGACCGCCGATGCCGACCGAGAGCCAGGCGTGGTCCTTGCCCCGATAGCGCCAGCCCGACAACAGCAGAAGCAGGAGGGCGGCGACGAAGCAGGAGATGATCCAGCGCGTGGTGACGGGCTCCAGCACGCTCAGGAAATACGTGCCGACGGGCACGCCGATCAGCGCGCCCAGCACGATCACGGCGGTGGCCTTGCGGTCTGCCTTCCGCCATGCGTCAGGCAGGAGCGGCGCGGCCGCGACGAAATCGATGACGAGCAGCAGGGCCGCAACGAGCCGCGGCGCTGCGATGCTGCTCGCCAGCGGCATGAAGATCAGCGCCGAGCCGAAGCCGGAGAAGCCGCGTGCGGTGCCCGAAACGAAAGCGACGGCGCAGAGCGCCATCGCAATGGTGAGGCTGACATCCTTCGGGAGAAAGTCGGCTAGACTCATGCTTGTTGATTCTGGAGCATGATGTCGTCCGAGAACCGCTTTACACTTTTCGGCATCATGCTCTCAGAGTACCGCCGGTCTTCTTCGTGACTTCGGCCACGATCTTGGCGCCGACGGCCTCGATCTCCTGATCGGTCAGGGTCTTCTCGCGCGGCTGGATCGTCACCGCGATCGCGATCGATTTCTTGCCGTCATCGATGCCCTTGCCCTCGTAGACGTCGAAAACGTTCACGCCGGTGATCAGCTTCTTGTCGACGCCTTGCGCAGCGCGAACGATGTCGCCGGCCTTCACGGCGCGGTCGACGATGAAGGCGAAGTCGCGCGTAACAGGCTGGAAGGCGGAGAGCTCGATCAGCGGCTTGGCGCGGGTCGGCTTCTTCTTCGCCTCGGGGATGCGGTCCAGGATCACCTCGAACACCATCAAGGGACCGTCGACGCCGAGCGCCTCGAGCGCGCGCGGATGCATCTCGCCGAAATGGCCGAGCACGTTTTGCGGGCCGATCTGGATCGTGCCGGAACGTCCCGGATGCAGCCAGCCGGGACCACCCGCCACGACCTGAAGCGCCTGCATCGGCGCACCGGCCGCAGCGAGCACCGCCAGCGCGTCGGCTTTCGCGTCGAACACGTCAGCCTGCGTCGAGCCGGTCCAGTGCCGTCCGAGACCTTCGGAGGAAGCAAAGCCGCGGCGCACGCCGCTCGCCGCCATGAACTGGTCCTGCGGGCGATCGCCCTTGAAGATCTGGCCGACCTCGAACAGCACGACATCGCCAAAGCCGCGATCGGCATTGGCCTGCGCGGCCGCGATCAGGCCCGCAAGCAAGGTCGGGCGCATGTCGGAGAGATCCGACGCGATCGGGTTGGCCACTTCGAGCTCGCGCTGGCCGCCGCCGAACAATTCGGCCGCGGACTTGGCAATGAACGACCACGTCACGGCCTCGACCATGCCGCGGCTCGCCAGCGCGCGTCGCGCGCGGCGGGTGCGCAGCTGGAGCGGCGTCAGCACGGGTTTGCGCGCGTCCTCGCCGCGTTCGAATGGCGTCTCCGGCACCTTGTCGACGCCGAAGATGCGGACGATCTCCTCGACGATGTCGGCCTTGCCGTGCACATCCGTGCGCCAGGACGGCACCGCCACCTTCACGACCGGACCCGGGCCCGCCATCATGAAGCCGAGATGGGTCAGGATGCGCTTCATCTCGGCTTGCGGCACCTCGATGCCGGAGAGCCGCTTGACCTCGGTGACCGGGAACTCGATCAGGCGGTCATCGCCAAAGGCCTTGCCGACCACGACGGTGTCGGACGGCGTGCCGCCGCACATCTCCATCACGAGCCTGGTCGCGAGCTCCAGCCCCGGCACCATGAAGGCCGGATCGACGCCGCGTTCGAAGCGGTAGCGCGCATCGGAATTGATGCCGAGCTTGCGGCCGGTCTGGGCGATGTTGATCTCGTTCCACAGCGCCGATTCGATCAGCACGTCGGTGGTGTCATCGTCACAGCCGGAGGCCTCGCCGCCCATGATGCCGGCGAGCGATTCGACGCCGTGCTCGTCCGCGATGACGCAAATCGCGGGATCGAGATTGTAGGTGCGGCCGTCGAGCGCGAGCAGTGTCTCGCCGTCGCGGGCGCGGCGCACCACGAGATTGCCCTTCACCTTCCTGGCGTCGAACACGTGCAGCGGCCGCGCGCGATCGAAGGTCATGAAATTGGTGATGTCGACCAGCGCGTTGATCGGGCGTAGTCCGATCGCGGTCAGCCGCTTCTGCAGCCATTCCGGCGAGGGTCCGTTCCTGACGCCGCGCACGAGGCGAAGCGCGAAGCCCGGGCACAGCGTGGCATCCTCGACCGTGACCTTCACCGGGCAAGGGAACTCGCCCTTTATAGGCTTGATGGTCGGATCCTTGAACTTGCCCATGTCGGCGGCGGCGAGGTCCCGCGCGATGCCGTGCACGCCGGTGCAGTCCTGCCGGTTCGGCGTCAGATTGATCTCGACCACGGGATCGCCGAGCCCAGCCCATTCAGCATAGCCCGCGCCAACAGGCGCATCGGCCGGCAATTCCATGATGCCATCATGGTCGTTGGAGATCTGCAATTCGGCCGCCGAGCACAGCATGCCGCGGCTCTCGACGCCGCGGATGGTGCCGACCCCGAGCGTGATGTCCTTGCCGGGAATGTAGGTGCCGGGCGGCGAGAACACGCTGACCAGACCCGCGCGCGCATTCGGCGCACCGCACACCACCTGCACCGGCGCACCGCCGTCGCCGGTGTCGACCATGCAGACCCGCAAGCGATCCGCATTCGGATGCTGCTCGGCCGAGATCACCTTCGCAATGGTGAACGGCTTCAGCGCCTTCGCCTTGTCCTCGATGTTCTCGACCTCGAGCCCGATCATGGTGAGCTTCTCGGCGAGCCTGTCGAGCGGCTCGTCGGTCTCGAGATGATCCTTCAGCCAGGAGAGGGTGAATTTCATGGCTGCTTCTTCTCCACGGAGACGGTCTGCTCCCTCTCCCGCTTGCGGGGGAGGGCTGGGGTGGGGGCTCTCTCCGCGATGGTGGTCGCGATTGTGTCGAGAACGCCGCCACGATTGGTCATGACATCGAGATTGCTGAAGCGGAGCACCTTGAAGCCCTTCGATTCGATTGCGGCAGAGCGGCGCGCGTCGGCGCGCTCGCCTTCATCCGAGAAGTGTTGGCCGCCATCGAGCTCGATGACGAGCTTGGCCGCGTGACAGATGAAATCGGCGATGTAATTCCCGATGGGCACTTGGCGACGAAAGACCACGCCGTTCAATCGGCCGGCGCGCAGCTCTGACCAGAGGATCCGTTCTGCGTCGGTCGAATTGCGCCTGAGCGCGCGCGCATTGGCGCGCAGCCCGTCGGATATTTTCCAATCCGGATGCTTTGGATCGACCATCGGCAGCCCCATTGCTGCGACACCCTCTCCCCAGCCCTCCCCCGCAAGCGGGGGAGGGAGTCCGACCTGCCGGGCGGCCAGAGGATACGTATCCATACGACGAACGCCACGCGAACGCTCCATCCATTCCCTCCCCCGCTTGCGGGGGAGGGTCAGGGAGAGGGTTGTCTCCGCAACGGGAACGGAGAGAGTCTTCGCAAGCTCTTGCTTCAGTGCGAGCATCACGTGCTCAATCCCCCCGCCAGCGTCGGCACTTCCAGCGGCTTGAAGCCATAGTGGCTCAGCCAGCGGACGTCGCTGTCGAACAGCTGGCGCAGGTCGGCGATGCCGTATTTCAGCATGGCGATGCGGTCGATGCCCATGCCCCAGGCAAAGCCCTGGTACTCGTCGGGATCGATGCCGCAGGCGCGCAGCACGTTCGGATGCACCATGCCGCAGCCGAGAATCTCGAGCCAGTCCTCGCCCTCGCCGAAGCGAATCTCGCCCTTGTCGCGGCGGCACTGGATGTCGACTTCCAGCGACGGCTCGGTGAACGGGAAGAACGAGGGCCGGAAGCGCATGTTGATGTGGTCGACCTCGAAGAACGCCTTGCAGAACTCGTGCAGGATCCATTTGAGGTGGCCGAGATGCGAGGTCTTGTCGATGACGAGGCCTTCGACCTGGTGGAATTGCGGCGTATGGGTCGCGTCCGAATCGATGCGGTAGGTGCGGCCCGGGCAGATCACGCGGATCGGCGGCTTCTGGCTCAGCATCGTGCGCACCTGCACCGGCGAGGTGTGGGTTCGCAGCAGCATGCGCGAGCCGTCCTCCTTCGGATGGAAGAAGAAGGTGTCGTGCATCTCGCGCGCGGGATGGCCTTCCGGGAAGTTCAGCTTGGTGAAGTTGTAGTCGTCGGTCTCGATGTCGGGACCTTCGGCCACCGAGAATCCCATGTCGGCGAAGATCGTGGTCAGTTCGTCCCAGACCTGGCTCAGCGGATGGATGCGGCCGGCCTCGACCGGTGCGTCGCGCAGCGGCAGGGTGACGTCGACGGTTTCGGACGCCAGCCGCGCATCGAGCGCCGCCGACTTCAGCAGGTCGCGCCGCGCGGCGAGCGCCTCGGTGACCTTGTCCTTGGCCTGGTTGATCGCGGCGCCTTGCGTCTTGCGCTCATCAGGCGACATCTTGCCGAGGGTGGCGAGCAGCGCCGAGATCGAGCCCTTCTTGCCGAGCGCGGCAACGCGCACGGCTTCAAGAGCGGCTTCATCGCCGGCGGCGGCGATCTGGTCGAGGATGGACGTTTCGAGCGTTGCGAGGTCGGACACAGTCAAATCCTTGCTGCCAAAATTCGGCTGGGTTGTCGCCGCCCGAAGGCCGTAACGTCAAGCAAAAAGCCGGTCATTTCGGGCTTGCGGCCGGCTGGGTTGAACGCTGCGCGGGGACCCGGCACCAATGGGGGTATGAGGAGAGTCTTGCGATGCTTTCGAGATCCTGCCTGGTCGGTCTGGCCCTGCTTGTGTTGGAAGGTGCTTTGGGTGGCGCGGCCTACGCCGAGGAATGCCCGGCCAAATCGACGTCGATGGACGACGTCATCGCAGTCCTCAATGCGGCGCCTGGCTGCGGCCCTGCCATGAAGCTGTTCGAGGCCTGCGCATATGGCGCCAGCGGCGACGTGCAGTTCGGTGAAGTGGTCGAGAAGAAATGCGAAGCTGATTTCGTCGGCCAGCAGAAGCCGCCGCAGAAGCTCAGCTATCAGCGCGAGTTGCAGGCGTGCGATCGCAAGTACCGGAACAAGTCCGGCACCATGTATATTTCGGCGACAGCATTCTGCCGGGCGGAGGTCGCCCAGCGCTACTCGCAACAAGCTTTGAAAGCTGCGGGCCAAAAGGCCCGCTAGCGCAAGCCTCAGGCAGCCAGCGCAGCCTTGGCCTTCTCGGCGATCGCCTGGAACGCGGCGGGCTCGCTGATCGCGAGATCCGACAGCACCTTGCGGTCCACGGTGATCCCGGACTTGGCCATGCCGTCGATAAATCGGCTGTAGGTCAGGCCGAACGGACGGACGGCAGCGTTGATGCGCTGGATCCAGAGCGCGCGGAACGTCCGCTTCTTACGCTTGCGGTCGCGGAAGGCATATTGCATCGCCTTCTCCACGGCCGGCTTGGCGGCGCGGATGGTGTTCTTGCGGCGGCCATAGAAGCCCTTGGCGGCCTTGTAGACTTTCTTGTGCTTGGCGTGGGCGGTCACACCGCGTTTGACGCGAGACATGACAAAATTCCTTCAGAGATGACTTGGTTTTCGGATCGCCGCGCGAAGGCGGCACGAGGTGGCAGTGATCCTGGACGCGATCAGGCGTTCGGCAAGAAGTACTTCTTGACGTTGTCGCCGTCGGTCTTGAACAGCACGCGGATGCCGCGGAGCTGACGGATCTGCTTCTTCGTCCGCTTGATCATGCCGTGACGCTTGCCACGCTGGGCGTGCATCACTTTGCCGGTGGCAGTCACCTTGAAGCGCTTTTTAGCGCCCGATTTGGTCTTCAGCTTGGGCATTTGGCTCTCCTAATGGCCACAACAGAAATCCGCCCGTGAAGGCGGCTGGCCGTCTAAATTGCTCGTTAGAGCGTTGATTGTGCTCAGGTTTTTGCGAACGAGCGCGAAACCCGCACGAAACACCGCCACGGCAGCCCTTAATCAGCCGGGCGATGAAGGCTGGGCTTATGACAGAGCGGGAGCCAAATGGCAACGATGAACCGGCGGAACAGGCCCGGAGACTATCCGGTGTTGCCACCCTCATGTCCCCAGCCGTGTCGCCCGGAGCAGGACCCAAATGGCCCATTTGTCCCAATCGCCTTCGTATTTGACTGGTTTCGTCCGCCCGCGTCATCTGGCGGTGTTTGCCGTGCTCGCGGCCGTCATGCTGCCGACGACTGCCGATGCCCGCGTCGGCGGCTATGACGGCGTCTGGAACGTCACCTTCGCCACCACGAGGGGCAGTTGCAGCTCGGGCTACAGCGTTCCCTTCACTGTGGCGGGCAGCCGCGTCTCGTCCGCCGGCGGCGGCCGGGTCTCGGGCAGGATCAACCGCTCCGGCGCTGTGGCTGTCCATGTCTCGGTCGGCGCCTCCCACGCCAGCGGCGGCGGCCGGCTCGCCGGCATGAACGGCGCCGGCTCGTGGAGAGGTATCATCTCCGGCGACCAGCGCAGCGGCACCTGGCAGGCGACGCGGACGTAGTCGAACGAGCCATCGCCACAGCCACGGTGCGCTCCCTCCCCCGCCTGCGGGGGAGGGCTGGGGAGAGGGTGTTTCCTCAATCGAGAACCCCCACGAGGAAAATGCCCTCACCCGGCGCTTCGCGCCACCCTCTCCCGCAAGCGGGCGAGGGTGCAGCGGAGCGCGCGGCTTCCACCTTGACCAAAACAAAACGGCCCGCCGGAGATCCGGACGGGCCGCTGAAAACTCAGTCCTGAACCAAAGCGCTTCGCGTCAGCGCGGCGCCAGCACCATGACGACCTGACGACCTTCGAACCGCGCGTCCTGCTCGACCTTGGCGAGCTCGGCGACGTCGGTCTTGATCTTGTCCAGCAGCTTGGTGCCGATCTCCTGGTGCGCCATTTCGCGGCCACGATAGCGCAACGTGATCTTGACCTTGTCGCCCTCTTCGAAGAACCGCTGCATCGCGCGCATCTTCACGTCGTAATCATGGTCGTCGATCATCGGGCGGAGCTTGATCTCCTTGATCTCGACGGTCTTCTGCCGCTTGCGAGCTTCCGCGGCTTTCTTCTGGGCGGAATACTTGTACTTCCCGTAGTCCATGATCTTGCAGACGGGAGGGCTGGCATTCGGCGAAATCTCGACCAGATCCATGCCGGCTTCCTGAGCCATCCGGATAGCGACGACGGTCTCGACCGTGCCCTTGTTATCACCGGTCTGGTCGATCAGCTGGATCTGCGCATTGCGGATATCATCATTGATGCGCGGCCCGTCTTTGCTGGCAGCGGGCGGAGCTTTATTAGGACGGCGAATGGGTGGTTCTCCAAAGTTGTGAAAGAAGCGGCTATCTTGAAGGAAGATGCGTTTGCCGGCAAGCAAGTCGCTCATGCGGCGTGCGAAAAACCCTCAAATGCGAGGCATTTTGGTCACGCCTGAGCACGCAGACGACATAGACACCTTGCTTCTGTTCCGCAAGCGTCCCAAAGGGCGGCCAATGCAGCCAAGGGGTTGCATCGCGGGACGCGCCCGGACAGCTCAAACCGCACAGCCAGAGTAAATGTTCCATGACCGATATAATTCCTGATGCCATGCTCGACTTCATCGATGTGGGTGAGGGCCTGTCCGCACGCAGGATCGCGGTACGCAGTCGGCGCGGCCAGGGGCCTGGACTGGTCTGGCTGGGCGGATTCAAGTCGGACATGCAGGGCAGCAAGGCCTTGGCGCTGGACGCCTTCGCCCGGGATCACAGCCGCGCAATGGTCCGGTTCGACTATTCCGGCCACGGCGAGTCCGGCGGCGACTTCGCTGACGGAACCATCGGACGCTGGCTGGAGGAGAGCGTTGCGGTGTTCGAGCGATTTTGCGACGGCCCGCAAGTCCTGATCGGCTCATCCATGGGCGGCTGGATCGCGCTGCTGCTCGCGCGCGAGATCAAGAAGCGTCCTGGCAAGGCGTCGCTGGCCGGCCTCGTCCTGATCGCGCCCGCGCCCGACTTCACCGAGGCGCTGATGTGGAAGAATTTTTCGCCCGCGGTGAAGAAAGAGATTGAGACCAAGGGTGTCTGGATGCGGCCGTCGGATTACGGCGACGGCTCACCCTATCCGATCACGCGGAACCTGATCGAGGAGGGCCGCAACCACCTCGTGCTCGGCAGCGCCATCGATCTCGGCTGCCCCGTGCGCATCCTGCAAGGCGCGAAAGATCCTGACGTGCCATGGCAGCACGCGTTCGCGCTGACGCACCGCCTGCCGGCCGACGACGTCGTGCTGACCATGATCCAGGACGGCGATCACCGCCTCTCCCGCCCGCAGGACATCGCGCGCATCCTTGCCGCGGTCGCCGAGATCGGGTGAAATCATCACCCAGCATTCGGTGTCATCGCCCGACTTGATCGGGCGATCCAGTATCCCAGAGACGGCTGTGCTTGAGTCGAGAAGCCGCGGCGTACTGGATGCCCCGGTCAAGCCGGGGCATGACAGAGAACGGGGAAGGAGAAACGCCAATGACCACAACCGCCATGCTGCGCGCCTTCTGCGATGCGGTCCAGCAGCGCAACGGCCGGGCTTTTGCCGAACTGTTCACCGAGGACGGCGTCTATCACGACGTCTTCTACGGCGCCTTCGAAGGCCACGAAAAAATCGCGGCGATGATCGACGACTGGTTCTATCGGACGGCGACGGATTTCCGCTGGGACATGCACGATCCCGTCACCGACGGCACGACGCTCTATGCGCGCTACACCTTCAGCTACAAGTTGACCCTGCCGGAAGCCAATGGCGCGCGGGCTATGTTCGAGGGCGTCGCGATCATGACGCTGCAGGATGGAAAGATCGCGAGCTATCACGAGGTCGCCAACACCGCGCCGGCATTCGTCGATCTGAAGTTCGCGCCGGAGCGCATCACGAAGATCGTCGCCAGACAGGGCGCCGAGCTGAAGGCGCGGCCGGAGATGCTGCGGCATCTCAGCTGACCGTCATTCCGGCGCGCGCGAAGCGCGAACCCGGAACCCATTTCGCCTTTTTGCCTGCGGTCCAATGGATTCCGGGTCTGCGCCTGACGGCGCATCCCGGAATGACGACCGGAGAGAGGCGCGTGCTCCTACCGCTTCGACGGATTCGCCATCGGCTTTCGCTGCGCCAGTGCGGCGACCGTGGCGGTGCCGATCGGGCCCTGTTCGTCATAGAGCCAGCATTCGCCGATCGCGACGCCGTCGGTGGCGTGGTGGTTCACGACTTCGAAGCCGATCCATTCCGTGACCGGCAGGCGGTGCAGATAGATCGTGACGTCGCTGTTGATGTAGCCGAGCCCCTTGTCGCCGGCATTGGCAAACGGGCTGGCGAAATCGGCGCCGGTTGCGACATGGACGAACGGCGTCATCGGCACGCCCGCGACGAGCTCGCGCACCTCGCTCATCCAGAGCCGGCGCGGCCCGAGCGAGCCCATATGGCCGACGATCGGCCGCGTGGCCCACTTGCCGTTCATGCCGAGTCTGGCATCGGTGGGCTTGGGAATGTCGGCCGGCTTCGGCGCGTCCCAGTTCGGCGGCGACCAGACGTTGCCGTCGGGATTTTGCGTCTTGCGCAGCAGCTGGCACGAGGCGCGCGCCATACTGACTCCAGCGGAGAAGAATTCCGCTTCCACCACGCGTATGCGCATGCCATCGCGCACCAGACGCGTCGTCACTTCAATCGGCTTGTCGATGGTCGGCAGCCGAAACATGTCGACGGTGAGCCGTGCCGGCACGAACTCAGGGCCGGAATGGCGCTCCTCGATGGCGAAGCCGAGCAGGCCGACGATGACGCGCCCGTGCAGCGACTTCGGATCCCAGGGGCCATTGGCAACTTCCGTCGGGTGGAATGTCTCGCCGTCGCGGGTGAAGAAAGGCATGTTTGTCATGCGCGCGAGATTGCGGGAATGGGTGGGGAAATCAAGTGCGGTGAGGCGCATGTGCGCTCGCCAAACAAAAGGTGTCATCGCCCGGCTTGACCGGGCGATCCAGTACGCCGAGGCAGTCGTGATTGAGTCGAGGAGCCGCGGCGTACTGGATCCCCCGGTCAAGCCGGGGCATGACAGCGGAGAGTTAGGACGCAGCCAGCCACTCGTCACGCACGCTGTCGTCGTGCTCGTTGCTCGCCGCAGCAGACTTCATCGCATCAAACTCGGTGCGTTCCACCAATTGCCCAAGCGCCCACACCGCAGCCCCGCGCACCAGCGGGCTCGCATCGTCCAGCAAGCGCCGCGCCTCCTCCGCCAGCGTCGCCTCGCCCGAGTTGCCGATCGCAATCAGCACGTTCCGCAAGAACCGGTCGCGGCCGATGCGCTTCACCGGCGACTTCGTGAACAGCGCGCGGAACGCGGCATCGTCGAGCCGTGCGAGTTCAGAAAGCGAAGGCGCGCGCAATTCGTCGCGCGCCGCGAGCCTGGCCTCGCGCCCTTCCTGCGCGAACTTGTTCCAGGGGCACGCGGCGAGGCAATCGTCGCAGCCATAGATGCGATTGCCGATGGCCTTGCGAAATTCGCGCGGGATCGGTCCCTTGTTCTCGATGGTGAGATACGAGATGCAGCGTCGCGCATCGAGCTTGTAGGGCGCGGGGAACGCCGCGGTCGGGCAGATGTCGAGACAGGCCCGGCACGAGCCGCAATGATCGATCTCGGCGGCATCGCGCGGCAGCTCCAGCGTGGTGTAGATCGCGCCGAGAAAAAGCCATGAGCCGAACTCGCGCGAGACGAGGTTGGTGTGCTTGCCCTGCCAGCCCAGATGCGCCGCCTGCGCCAGCGGCTTCTCCATCACCGCCGCGGTGTCGACGAAGACTTTCACGTCCGACGGCGCGGCCGCGACCAGCCACCGCGC
The DNA here is from genome assembly GCF_049739505.1 of Bradyrhizobium sp. USDA 241. Taxonomy (NCBI): domain Bacteria; kingdom Pseudomonadati; phylum Pseudomonadota; class Alphaproteobacteria; order Hyphomicrobiales; family Nitrobacteraceae; genus Bradyrhizobium; species Bradyrhizobium sp. USDA 241. The sequence continues at coordinate 1,392,621 of NZ_JBMGPZ010000004.1, forward strand.
CAGTGCCTTCAGGCGCTTCTTGATGAGATCGTGATAGTCGTCGCCCTGCGCATAGACCGAGATCGCCGCGCGCGTCGGTTGCTCGAGGATCGCCAGCGGATCGGAGTCGGGACCGTAGTTGACGCCGAGCATGATCACGCTGCTAACGTCCTGCCACAGCCCGCGCGGATCGACGCGGCGCTCAGGGCTTGCGGCGAGCCAGTCCATGTCGCCATGGCCGCCGGATGCGATGAATTCGAGGAAGTGTCTGCCGGCACTCTCGATCGTGCCCGGCGCGGTGATGCCGATGCAGTCGAAGCCAAGCGTGCGTGCCTGCTCCTCGAGTGCGGAACGCAGCCCATCCATGTCGGAGGCAGATTTGATCGCCGTCGGATCCACGCTCGTCATGGCCGGACCTGTCCCGGCCATCCACGTCCTTGCGTCGCGCTCATGATAAGAGAAGGAACGTGGATGCCCGGGACGAGCCCGGGCATGACGATCCTCATCAGAAATCCAGGTCCACGTAGGTCCGCGACGCCGGCACGCCGGCCAGCCATTCGCTGAGCAGCGGACGGAACGACGGGCGGGATTTCACCCGCGCGTACCACGCCTTTGCTGCGTCGTCCTCGCTCCATGGCACGTCGCCCAGATAGTCGATCGCCGAGAGATGCGCCGCGGCGGCGAGATCCGCGTAGGTGAGCCGGTCGCCGGCGAGGAAATTGCGCGTCTGTGCCAGCCAGCCAATATAGGCCAGATGATAGCGCACATTGGCCTTCGCCGCGCGCATCACGTCGGCCGAAGGCGGGCCGCCGCCATTCTCCTCGCTCATGAAGCGCTTGTAGATGCGCTCGGTGACGAGCGGGTGCGAGACTTCCTCGAAGAACTTCTCGTTGAACCAGGCCATCAGCCGGCGCACCTCGACGCGTTCGCCGATCGTCTGCGGCATCAGGCGTTTCGGGCCCATCTCGGCACCATAGGCCTCGTCGACATATTCGGCGATGATGGCCGCGCCGGGAATCGGCGGCTGTTCCTCGTCCACCAACACCGGCGTGGTGCCGGCCGCATTGAGAAGCAGAAACGCCTCGCGCCGCTCCCAGCTGCGCTCTTCGATCAGCTTCAGATCGAGCCCGTATTCGCCCGCGATCAGGCGGATGAAGCGCGAATGCGGACAGAAGGGATGATGAAACAGCGTAAACATGAAGCCTTTGACTATTTGATGGTGCTTAAGAATCCATCAATGTTTGTGCGGCGCCACACTAGTCCCTCAAAACCGCGAGGCAAGGTCGTGATCGCGCATTTTGCGATTGCGGCATGGGAACGAATAGGCGAGAAGAGCCCCGCTTTTCCAGCCGAAATGGACCGTAAATATGTCAGACGCAATACGGGCAGTGATCCTCGGCATCATCGAGGGTGTGACCGAGTTCCTTCCCGTATCCTCGACCGGTCACCTCCTGCTCGCGGAGCGCTTCTTCCATCTCGGCGAAGGCGACTTTTGGGATTCGTTCACCGTTCTGATCCAGCTGGGCGCGATCCTGGCGATCGTCGGGCTGTATTTCAGGAAACTGTGGGACGTCGTGATCGGCCTGTTCACGGGCGATGCCGATGCGCGCCGCTTCGTGATCGGCGTGCTGGTGGCGTTCCTGCCGGCCGTGATCGTCGGCCTCGTCGCCGGCAAGTACATCAAGAGCCTGCTGTTCAATCCCTGGGTCATCTGCTTCACGCTGATCGTCGGCGGCGCCATCCTGCTCTGGGTCGACAAGCTCGATCTCAAGCCGCGCGAGCATGACGCCACCAGGTTTCCGCTGCTGATGTATCTCTATATCGGCATCGCGCAGTGCGTGGCGATGATCCCCGGCGTGTCGCGCTCCGGCGCCAGCATCGTCGCGGCGATGCTGCTCGGGGCCGACAAGCGCGCAGCGGCGGAGTTCTCGTTCTTCCTCGCCATCCCCACCATGATCGGTGCGTTCGCCTACGACTTCTACAAGAGCCGCGCCGAGATGACGATGGACCACATGGGCATCGTCGCGATCGGTTTCGTGGTGTCGTTCATCACCGCCATCATCGTGGTGAAGACGTTCCTGACCTACGTCACCCGTCACGGCTTCGTGGTGTTCGCCTGGTGGCGCGTCATCGTCGGCACGCTCGGCCTGATCGCGCTGGCGCTGGGCCATTAAAGCATGATCCGGAAAGGCGCGCAGCGGTTTTCCGAAAAGACCATGCTTAAACAACAACCTGAAGCGCGATGACGATTCATCCTAATCGCATCGCGCTTTAGAGCAGCAACTCGGTTGGTGCGCTCCCTCGCCCGCTTGCGGGAGAGGGCCGGGGAGAGGGATGTCTCCGCAGAGAGACTGCCGATGAGGCGAAAGTCCTCATCGCCGCGACGCCATTGCCGAAGCTAAGCGTCGGCGTACTCGAGCACGGTCGCCAGAGGCGGACTACGCTGTCCCGCAAGCAAGCGGGAGAAGCAAACCAGCCTCACACGCTCATGCGCTGGAACTGACCGGCGGCGCGGAAGCGCCAGAGATATTGCGGGGCGATCGCTTCCAGCGAATCGGGGGTGATGCCGAGGCCTTCCAGCGTCAGGCCGGCCGCCTTCGCCGCCTCCGAGACGACGTTGTCGCGCTCGAGCAGCGTGACCTGGTCCGGTGTCAGCTTGAACGCGCCCGGCGCGAATTGCAGGAAGGCGGCCTGGAAGCGGGCGAGGCCGAACGACAGCGGGATCAGCATCCGCTTGCGGTCGGTGATCTCCAGGATGGTCTCGATGATCTCGCGCATGGTCAGCACTTCCGGCCCGCCGAGTTCGTAGGTGGCGCCCGCCTTGGCCTTGCCGTCGACGGCATCCGCGATCGCGGTGGCGACGTCGCCGACATAGACCGGCTGCATCCGGGTAGTCCCGCCGATCAGCGGCAGCACCGGCGACATCCGGGCCAGCGCGGCAAAGCGGTTGGTGAACTGGTCCTCGGGGCCGAACATCACGGAGGGACGGAAAATCGTGGCGGAGGGAACCGCGGCCAGGACCGCGGCTTCGCCGGCCGCCTTGGCCTTGGCATAGCGCGAGGGCGATTCCGCGTCGGCGCCGATCGCCGAGACATGCACCAGGCCGGCATCGGCCGCGGCCGCCGCCTTGGCGACCGTTTCGGCGCCCTTGGCCTGGACGGCGTCAAAGGTCTGCGCGCCGCCCTCGGTGAGGACGCCGACGAGGTTGATCGCGACATGCGAATCACGCAGCGCCGCCTCGACCGAGGCCGGATAGCGCAGATTCGCCTGCACGGTGTGGACCTGTCCGACCTTGCCGGAGGGCTGCAGGTATCCGGCGAGTTCCGGTCGCCGTACCGCAACCCGGACCCGGTAATCGCGCTTGCACAGGGCCCGGACGACATTCCGGCCCAAAAACCCCGATCCGCCGAAAACCGTGACGAGCGTGTCCAGATTCGATGCCATGGGGGTGTCCGTTCCTGCGGAAAAGAGTGCGTCTTGTCAGGCTTTTATCGAGCCGGTTTGCGATGCGCAATCGGCATCCCGAACCGGGCCGCACGCATGAATTGACAACGGCGTCACCGAACCGTAGTAACCGCCTCCGTGCCCCAAACGGCATGCCCAGGTGGTGGAATTGGTAGACGCGCTGGCTTCAGGTGCCAGTGGCTTAACGGCCGTGAAGGTTCGAGTCCTTTCCTGGGCACCACCGCCAACCCAAGTGGTTGAAATCGCTCATTTGCAGGGAATTTGAGCCGCTGACCGGTACACAAAACCGGAACACAGCTCGTATGAACTATCGAATGGCCTACCTCTCGAAAGATACCGACTCTTCGTTCTACAGCTTCAGGGCACGGACACCCCTCGACGTCCTCAAAACCCTCGACAACGAGAGGGCACTTCTGACGTTCGACGAGTGCATGGGAAGCCCCGCATTCGCCGTTTCGGCGAAAATTGGAACCGAGATCAAGTTCTCCTTACGGACTCGCGATCATTCGATCGCCGAGATTCGCAAGAACCAAGCTCGGGACATACTCGCCAGACTTTGGGCAGCGCGACGATCAGAGCCAAGGCAGCTGACGCACATGCAGGTGCTCGGGCTCGCAGGTATCGTCCATGACCTATGGGTTGCTCACTTCGAACAAAATCCCGGTGACCGGGCAGCCTGGGTAGCACACAAGGGGATAAACCGAGCAGTGATGGAAGGCCGGCTGACCAGCGTGCCTGCCATCGTGCCAGGAGAAATGCCGGACGAGCGGCAATTCGCGATCGACCATTTTGGGGAGGAACTGACGGCGGGGATCAATGCGCTCCCCCTTTTGCCAGATCCTGACCGCGGCCTGGAAAATAGATTTGGCCTGCTATGCGACTGGGTGCTGACCAAGCACACAATGCGGGTCGACTACGCGACCAGGAAGAAGCTGCTGTCCGCCATCGCCATCGCTGGGCAAACCGCTCCGCGTCGTCTCAAGGAAAATGCAGACTTCATTTACGGCATCGACACGCACCGCGCGCGGTATCCGCAGCTCCATTCAGGCCGGACCCTCACCCAGGTTTTCGACAGTTGGCGAGCGGAAACGCAACCAGCTCCAAGTACCGTCTCGACATGGCGCGGGCACGTTCGGTCGCTGCAGGAGTTCGTCGGCCACGAACTGGTTTCCAGCCTGACGAAACATGACATCGTCGGGTGGAAGGACAAGTTGCGCCAGGACGGCATGGCGCCGAAAACGATCAATGACAGCTCTCTCGCCTGCATCAAGCGACTGCTGAACTACGAGATCGAGAACCACCGGCTGAGCGAAAATGTCGCCGACGATGTCCGAGTCAGTACCCGAGGACTTGCAGGCGTAAAGCCGCTTCCATACGACGACGATGAGGTCGTTCAAATCCTGATGCTGGCCCGGCAACAAAGGTCGGAAGCGCTTCGTTGGTTGCCGTGGTTGTGTGCATTTAGCGGTTCTCGCATCGGCGAAGTCAGCCAGCTTTGGAGCGAGCGTATCAAGCAAGTAGATGGCGTGTGGGTCATGTCGATCAAGCCGGCCGAGGACGGCGGCCGACTGAAGAACGCATGGAGCGAACGAGACACACCGCTGCATCAAGCGCTCATCGAGGAAGGATTCCTTGAGTTCGTTAGGGAAGCCGGGCCGGGGCCGTTGTTCTATGGGCGAAGCTCGGGCGATCCCAACCGAAAGCACGCATCGAAAGGCGTCAACAACCGGGTTGCGGATTGGATCAGGTCGCAAGGCTTCCGTGATCCGCGTAAGGCACCGAGCCATGGCTTCCGCCATTGGTTCAAATCCAAGCTCGGCGCGTTGGAGGTGCCTGACAGTTTGGCCGATGCGATCGTCGGTCACGCCAAGAGATCAGCTGCAGATCGATACCGCCACTACACTGTTGCAATCAAAGCGCCCGTCGTGAACAGGGTCCAGGTGCCGGGGATAACTGCGAGCAGTCCGGCTGAAGAGGCCGCAGAGTAGGGCCGCCAGCTGTGCGCGTCCGGCGGCCCTGTCATCACTTCGTTTTCTTAGGCGGCGAGGGATCGGCTACCGCAGGCTGGAGTGCAGCAGCCAGCTCCTCCGCTTCTCGCAAGGCGTCCGCGAGAGCGAGCTTATGGCCTGCAGGGTCGAACATCTCGAAACGTTCTCGGGCCTTGGCCACTCGTTCGAGAGCCTCCTGCTGTCGTCGCTCGAGGTCCTTACGAGCAAGGGCAGCGGAACGGGCGGCCCTGATTTCATCGGAGGCTTTCTGGCTGTCGCGAACGATCTTTGCCCGCTCCTGGCGGTGTGACCATCCCTTCGTGGAAAAGGCGTTTCGGCTCATCTCAGGCGCCCTCAGCTGACCGCCGCAGCATCTCGGCGCGATCCGGGTCGTTTTTCTCAAGCAGCATCTGCTGCGTCAGGTTGAAGCCGGCTCGGCTGAACGGGTTCGTCGGGTCCCCGTCATCCCTGCGAGCACTGCGCTCCCCAGCGGCGTAACGCTCAAGCTGCTGCGCATATTGTGGATCGTCGCGCTGGAGGAGCATCTGCTTGGTGACGTTCCAGTGTCGTTTCGAGAACGGGTTCTGGGTCAACAGCGATGCGCCCTGCGGCAGGCGGATCGGTCGGCCAGAAGGAGTAAAGAACCTCTTCGTTTCGGGCTGTCGGTACAACTCGGCCAAGTACGCGGTGAGGTCAGCCTCTGATCCGTCCTGGTCCAGGTATTTGATGGCGTGTCCGCCACCGGTGACGAGCCGGTCTGCGAAGTGCTCGACGAGGGCGTCTTCGCCTTCAGCGGTGAGCTTAAGGCCATGACGATCGATGATATCACGTAGGACAGTCGTGGTGTTTGCGCGGCCTGCAATGACTTGGGTCATGCGTTCGCCCTCTGGAGTTCGGCCAGCACGACACGGCGCAGCCAGGATGACCGTGAGATCAGTTCGGACTTGGCGCGTTCTTCGATGGCGGTAGCCATGGATTCGGGGAACACGGTACCGATTGTGACGGTCCGCTCGTTTCTTAGCAGGTCGAGATCGATTTCCTGCATGTTGGTCTCCTCAATGGGGTGGGTGGAGGGTGCGAACCGGTGGCGTTCGCAGGCCATCTCAGTTCAAGTAATCTTTACACTGTAAAGATACGATTTGTCAAGAGCAACAAGAGGTTATGAGGAGCTGCCAGCGAAAATTAGCGAATTTCGGTCTGGGGACCTTGGCGACAAAATGACTGTAAGATACTGATCTATAAACAGTTTTCCGATTTTCCCTTTTGGGCATTCGATCCATGAAAACGGAATGGTCCTTTTACAAGGACCGGCAAGGCACACTGGCGGGCACTCGCCCTAGAATGTGTCTAGGATTCAATAGGATCGTCGCTGGGTGCGATTTGCCGCCAGCGAAGGGTCAACCCTGCTGACCGATCCCGAAGCGCGCCAGCGAGCCTCCTAGGCCGCTCTGGGCCGATGCTGCTTGCTGCCCCGATCGTTGGCGGGTTCTGGCATGGGATGATTTACTCCGTAGGCGACGCTCGGCAGCCCGAGGTCCTGCCGCAGGCGTCCGGCGACCGCGGCGCGAGCACGAGCCCGGGCGGTCAGATTGCGGGACAGGCCATAGCGGTTGCCGAAAATGGGACCACCGAGCTGGATCACCCGCTGCAGAAACCGCCCCGCCTGGGGACTGTTCTTCGTGACGTACGTCAAGACGTTCGACGGACCTCCCTTGTGGTTGGTCTTAGTCTTGTAGTGGCAGGGCGTGACATCGATCTCGTCTGGGCCATCGCACCATCCTTTGACAACCTTATTAAACCTCCGCTGCATGTCACAGGGGACGTGCATCAGGACGTGCATGTGCTCCTTCATCCCGGTGTCGCGCTCGGACTCGCGGGTCCAGAGGCATGTGAACTCGAAGCCGTTGTCCCGCGCGAACTGCGCCAACTTGTTCCGCCATTTGCTCCAGGTCTTGACGCGCTGTGCCGGGTCCTGAGCGTCGATGCTGCGTGGCCGGAAGGTGACGAAGCGGTTCATCGGCTGACCGATGCTTCGGGCGTGATGCCATGCTGACTGAGCGTCTTTGACCTGGGCCAGCGTGAGGCTTCTGGTCACCTTGCGACGACCAATCTTGGTCTTGGTTGTCCAGTTCGCGTACCGGTGCGCTCCTGATGACGGAGATAAACCTACAGGATGGTGCTCCGCCCCAGTGCCTGAAACCATAGAAGGGACACTCTTCGGCTCCAGCTGGGGCGCGGAGCCGCTGACTGTCCAAGAATCCCGAGAAATTCGCAGTTCTTTGCAGCCACCGCCTTCCAAGAACTCCGTCTCAAGTTCTTGAAAGTTGTCGTTCGCGAAAATGGGTCCTTTTGGAAGTTCGAGGTAGGAGCGGGTCATCAGAGGTGGGGGCCTGTTCAAGAAAAAATTAGACCGCGAATGGTGATGCCTCGGTCCACCGGAGTCCACGCACATCGCGCCATTGCCGCGCGCCCTCCGGCTTTTCCCCGGCGCCGCGAAACTGCGATCTTGAAGTATTTTTAGGCAAGGCGGGCCGGTACGGACGTAGAACCCTGTTCCTCATCCGTTCCAGGAGCCATCTCTACGAAGTTCGTCGGCATGGCGACTGATTACCGAGGCGACGCCGAACAACAGCGGCGCTCGGGTCGCTGTGAACGAGCAGCAATTCCTGGTCTGCACCGGCGGGAACGCCAGCTCGACTAAAATCGGTCTTTTGCGGATTCGAACTCGGAATGGGTTGCTCGACCGAGGGGGTGTGCTGAATAAAAAAAAGTCCCTATCAAAAGTTGCTCTGTCATATTGTATAGCGCTTCAATTGTGGTCCGCATTGGGATGCGAGAAGGTGCGCGTCCAATTGGTTTCAATTAATTCGCGGAACTTGCTTGACCAAATGAAACCGTTTGTCGTACAGTTTGCCAGTTGCAGTGACTGGAGCTTGCTATTCAAATAGGTCCAAAGAGGAGGTTTTCGTATGACGAGCGTACTAGAAGGTGCGTCTGAAACGATTAAATGGCGCTTGATGGTTGAAGGGGCGAGGCGCGGGGCCGAGGCGGACGGATACACTTTGGATAGGGTGCCTGGACGCGGGCTGTCGAACGTTTGGGTGATCACGAAGTGGGGGAAGACCCGGAAGGCTTCGATCCGGACCACACGGGACCGCTGGTTCGCGTTCCCTCCCTTAGAGAATGGCAAGAAGTGGAAGACGCTTGACGAGGTTGATGTCGTCATTGTTGCCACCGTGGACGACCGCCACGACCCCAAGAACGTTGAGGTCTACATTTTCCCAGCGGCAGAAGTCCGGAAGCGTTTCGACGCCTCCTATGCTGCGCGGGTCGCGGCCGGGCAGACGATGCGGGACAATTTTGGGATGTGGGTGGCGCTAGACAAGAAGGAGCGGAACTCGCCAGCAGACGTCGGGTCCGGTATCGTCGACCATTACAAGCCGGTCGCCGTGATTCCGATTGCCGATTTGTTGGCGGATGCTGACGAGGAAATCGCCGAAGCGGCTTCTGCCGACGAGTCTGCCCCCGACGTCGATAACGATCCTCCTTTGACGATTCCGGAGGCAAAGCGCCGCCTGGCTCTGACCCTCGGGCTCAAACCAGAGAACATTAAGATCACCGTAGAGGCTTGATCGCCCGCGGGCGCATTTGCCGTCCTGGAGCTGGCGGCGCATCGCCCGCACCTGTCCGATAGGGTATGCCCTTACGAGCAGGCGGATAGGTGCAGAAAAAGATGTCCGTTAGGGCTGACCCCGATCAATGGACATGAAAATCATCGGACATAACCTTATCGGACGTTTCCATGGCAACTGTACTTTACGCTCGCGTCTCCACTGCCGACCAGACGATCGAACATCAACGCACCCAGGCCGAAGCGGCGGGTTTTGTGGTGGACAGAGTGATCGCCGACCACGGCGTCTCTGGGATCAGCACGAAGCTCGCCGAGAGGCCGGAAGGCCGGCGCCTGTTTGACATCCTAAGAGGCGGGGACGTGCTCGTGGTCAGGTGGGTTGACCGCCTCGGTCGCAACTATGCCGACGTCTGCGACACCATCCGCGAGTTCATGCGTGGAGGTGTGGTCATTCGGACGGTCATCAACGGGCTTACGTTCGACGGCGCCACGACTGACCCGATGCAGCAGGCCGTCCGAGATGCAATGATTGCCTTCATGGCTGCCACTGCTCAGGCCAATGCAGAGGCGATCAAGGAAGCGCAACGCAGCGGAATCGCCCTGGCCAGATTGACGGCGGAAACAAAATATCGAGGTCGCAAGCCTAGCTATTCGGCTGACCAGCTGGAAGCAGTGCGCTTCATGTTGAGCCAGTCTGCCGGCGTCGGTCAGATTGCAAAGGCGACCGGCTTGAGCCGCCAGTCCGTCTACCGCATCAAGAAAGATCCTGCCGCTGCCGAGGCTGCAGTTCAGAACTGGCCTTAACGTTCGCGCGTCGACCAACTCGAATCGTGATTCGGTGGGGTGATTCGCGGGAAATCGCCGTTCTTAGAGCCCCAAGAGCCTCGTAGGCGGCGCCTTCAACGATTATTTTCCACAAGATGTGCCGGCAAGCTACGTGATTGATTTGTTTTTGAAAACCTGTCGGATGCGAACAAGGTTCTGTACGTAACTTAGCTACGTACGGAAGAAACTTATTGATTTCAGATTTCGCTTCCATCAAAAAGTAAGCGCCGCAGGGGATCAGTCGCTAAACCTCTCCCTACGGCGCCATAGCAACCCTCATAGAAGGTCACTCCTCATGTTTACGTTCGACAGCACCCACGTCAAGTTCGTGCCCCACGGTTCCCTGGACGAAGCGGTCAATACTGCGCGATCCTCGGCTGGTCTCACCGGCGGCTACGCCAGTCCGTGTGTTTTGTTCCGTCAGGGCTCACGCACAATGATCGCCGGCGCCTTGCCCTTTAAGATGGTGATGGAGCGCCTCATCAGTGAAAGCGCTCCCGAAGCCAGCACCATCGAGCAGGTACAGGCGGCCCACAACCGGCCGGAGGATACTGGGCATTCCGAAGCAATCGGCGACTACATCGTCGAGAACGTTACCGGAAAGTTCATCCTTCCGCCCCTTACGCTCAACGTCTCCGAGGAGATCGTTGTCCACTCAGTCGAGTACCCTGACGGCGAGCCGCCGACCAAGAATGGCATGCTCATCATCCCCATGAGTGCCAAAATTGACATCACCGATGGGCAGCACCGCCGCTCTGGTATAGCTCAGGCATACCGGAAGCTCGGTCGGGAGAAGCAGAAGCTGTTGGACAGCAGCTCGGTTGTAGTCATGGTGACCTGCGAAGCCGACGTGGCTCAGGTCCATCAAGACTTCGCCGACTGCAGCCGGACCAAGCCGTTGGCGTCGAGCCAACTGGCAGTCTACGACCGTCGAAATCCCGCCAACGCTCTGGTGATCGATTTGATCGACCTGATCCCTCTCTTCTCGGGCAAGGTTGATAGCACCAGCGCGAAGCTGTCCAAGAAGTCGGCCGCCCCTTTCCTGACAAACCAGGTACGCCAAGTCATCAAGGTTCTCATGACGGGCGGCTACGGGATCGGCGAGATCGAGTTCGAGGAAAAGGCGAAAGCCGACCTGAAATCGGGAAGCAGCGTGGAGTATACGGCGAAGAGGGATAAGTATGTCGAGTTCCTCACCGCAGCCTTCGAAGCCGTTCCGCTCCTGAAAGAGGTCTCTTCGATGTCACCGGACCTCATGAAGACGCGCATACCAGCCTTCCGCGATGAGGGATGGGTCTGCCTGACGGCAACAGGTCTGAACATGTTGGCCCGCATCGGCTTCGAAATGATGCGGGAGAATGAGCCGGCATGGCGGGATTATGTATCTCGCCTCTCGCAGGTTGATTGGCGGCGCACTGCGCCAATCTGGCAGGGTAACGTTGTCTCGGACGACGGCAACCGCATCTCGACGGCGCACAAGGCGTTTCGCGCTGGAGTCGAGGTCCTCAAGGCGCAGATTGGCTGGCAGTCGAACGTCCAGGAACAGGAGGCACCTGACGGGCCCGATGTTGAAGAACCGGCAATTGGTGCTGCAGCCTAGGTCCTACTCCGAGTTCCATGATGATAAGCCGGGCGATCACTCGCCCGGCTTTTTTTATTCCTACTTGCCCCTCTTAAACGAAGCGCGCGACGGCTCCGACGAGGAGAACAAGCTGTCGATAAGATTGAAGTCATCGAAGCCGTTCCACCTCCCTTCTTGACGGTTGTCGACGAGTCGACAAGAATGGTCGCATGACAAGTAAGCCCCGCAACACTCGCACCGAAGACCGGAAGATCGTCGGGTTCAGCCTGTCACCCGCTCTGGCCAGCAAGGTCAAAGCGGAGGCCGGTCGCCGGGGCATCAGTCTTAAGGCTTTGTTCTCCGAACTGTGGGACCTCTACGAGAAATACGGCGAGGGAAAGAAAAAGCCATGAGTGCCCCCGAGCGGGAACTGGCTGCGCTCGCCGCTTCGTTCATCGGCAAAACAGCGAAGCTCACTGCGGCCGAGCGCAAGTTGATAGCGCGCGTGCCGAAAATCAGCCGCACCAAGATTGCCGAAACCCGCGCTGCCATCAAGGCTGGTGGAGATCCCCTTGGCGACCTGTTTTGCCAGCTGCGCAGCCCTGAGCTGCGTCGCGATATGGGCGCCGTCTACACGCCGGCCCCCATCGTCGACGCCATGCTGGCTTGGGCCTCGATCGCCCACGTTACTCCCGATCGCGTGGTGGATCCCGGCGCTGGCTCCGGCCGATTTCTGATTGCGGCCGCGCATTGCTTTCCGATGGCCGAATTAATCGCCGTCGAGGTGGATCCTCTCGCCGCGTTGCTACTGCGCGCCAACGCCGCGGTGCTTGGTTTTGCCAACCGCCTAAGCATTCAGCTCACCGATTATCGGGCGCTGGAGCTGCCGGCCATTGATGGCGCCACCTTGTTCATCGGTAATCCGCCGTACGTCCGGCACCACGACATCACCGACGAATGGAAAACCTGGTTTGCCGCCACAGCCGCGCGGCTCAAGTTCACGGCCAGCAAGTTAGCCGGCCTACATATGCATTTTTTCCTCAAAACCCGCGAGCTGGCCAAGCCCGGCGATTTTGGCGCGTTCATCACCGCCGCCGAATGGCTGGACGTGAACTACGGCAGCCTGCTCCGGAAAATGCTGGCCGATGGTTTGGGCGGCTCTGCCATTCATATCATCAAGCCGACTGCGCAGCCGTTCGAGAACGCGCTGACCACCGGGGCCATCACGTGCTTTCACGTGGGCAACCGGCCGAACACCCTCAGTATGCGCGAGGTCAATTCGCTTGCAGAGCTGTCGCCGCTTGCGGCCGGCCGCGAGGTTGCCTGGAGCGACATCGCGCATGCGCGTAAGTGGTCTGTCTTTGTGCGGGAGCAATCGCCCGTACAGCCCGGCTTTGTAGAGCTTGGCGAACTTTTCCGGGTGCATCGCGGCCAGGTCACAGGCAGCAATGCGACCTGGATCGAAAACGAAATGATGGCGGGCATTCCCGACCGCTACCTGCGTCCCAGCATTACACGGGCGCGCGAGCTGATCGCGGCCGGCAGTGCATTACGCGATGCGTCCCGTTTGAGACGTGTGCTCGACTTGCCGGTCGACCTTGACGAACTGGCGCCAGCCGAGCTGGACGCCGTGAAGCGGTTTTTGAGGTGGGCCAAGGAACGACAGATCGACACCGGCTATATTGCCGCCAGCCGCAAGGCTTGGTGGGCCGTGCAATTGCGCGAACCACCGCCGATCTTTTCCACGTATATGGCACGCAGCGCGCCGTCGTTTGTCACCAACCTTGCCCAGGCGCGTTACATCAACATCGCCCACGGGCTTTATCCACGCGAGCCGATGACTTCTGGCCAGCTTGAGGCAGTCGTATCCCACCTGCGGCGCTACGTCACCACTGAGGGCGGGCGGATTTATGCTGGGGGATTGGTCAAATTTGAGCCGCGCGAGCTTGAGCGCCTGCGAATACCGGCTCTAGATAGGTTGCATGAGTATACAGCCGATTCGGTGGAAGCTGCCGGAACTGCAGGTCGACGCAAAAACGGCGCGCGATCTGTTCCGAAATGAACGGGTAGGAGAGCCGCTGGCTCTCTACGAGAAGTTCTTTGCCACCTTCGCCGAGATCTTCCGCGGGACAATCGACCAACTTCCCAAGGTTGCAGCTGACCCGGTCGATGCGGCGCTCATCGCCAGCTTGGTTACAGGCCGCGACCAACAAAAAGTATTCCGCTATCTCACTGCGCCGCCGATCTCCGAAGATGATTTAAAGGCGCTCGCCGATACAACGCTGGCGCCGTCTGTGCTGGCTGCCGACGCCGAGCTGGCCAAGCGCGTGCGCGATACCGTGATGACGATTCTTGATCCTCACCGTTTCCCCTGGATGGTTCATCCCCGCCGTACAACAGGGCCGGCGCCGAACGCGGAAGAACTTGAACGCGCCGTGATCGCGTCGGCTGTCCTGGCCGCGGCCCGGGAGGTCGAAACCCACCGGCGCACCACCTCGAAAGAGGGCCAAGAACAAGCGGTCAAGGATTTGCTGACCAGCATAAACTTCAAGGAGGTTGCGGTTCGTGACATCCCCATGCTCACCGCGGCGCCACAGCCTGGCGAGTTTTGCGGTGAAACGCGACTAGCAGGTACCCGCGCCGACGTCGTGGTGCGGCTACATGACGGGCGCGTTATGGCCATCGAATGCAAGGTCTCAAATTCATCCGTCAATTCCTACAAACGGATCGTGCATGACACCGGAGGCAAGGCGGCGACGTGGTATCGAACCCTGGGTGATGCTCAGGTAGTGCCAGCGGCAGTGATGAGCGGCGTCTTCAGCGTCGCCAATCTTGAGAATGTGCAAAACAACATGCGCGTTGCGCTCTTCTGGCAGCACCGCCTGCAGGACCTCGCGACGTTCGTCAAAACAGCGAAATAGGGGCAGCCTGCTAGGCTCTGGGCCGCGAGGGCGCCGGGACGGTGACTTACAACGGGAATGTCTTTCGATTGAGAATCCGGTGACCATGGCGATCCCTGATTACCAAACGTTAATGTTGCCAGTGCTCCAACTTGCCAGCGAGGGGGAGCAGCGGGTCGCCGACGTTGTTGATCTTCTCGCGGACAGACTCGGACTGACCGAGGAGGAAAGGCAGAAACTTCTGCCAAGCGGGCGGCAGCGCGTTCTGCATAACCGTATTCACTGGGCCAAATTCTATTTGACCAAGGCCAGTTTTCTCACCTCGCCGGGACGCGGACGATTTGCCGCCACGCAAGCAGGCAGGGAGCTGCTCGCGGAGAAGCCGGCTCGGATTGATGTTTCGGTGTTGATGAGGCAGCCTGAGTTTCGAGAGTTTTATCGGAACGAGGGTGGTGGGGCATCCAGCACGGCTGCCACCTCTGCTCCCAGCTCGACTGGCTCTGACGCGACAACGCCTGAAGAGCAGATCGAGGCAGCCTATCAGACCCTTGAAGGCACTCTTCGCGCCGATCTCCTAGATCGGATCGCGAAGAACAGCCCTGCCTTCTTCGAACAGTTGATCGTTGAACTACTCGTGGCCATGGGGTACGGAGGTTCCCACAAAAATGCCGCTGCCCAGCTTGGCCGATCTGGTGATGGGGGCGTCGATGGTGTGATCAATGAAGATCGACTGGGGCTCGATCGCGTTTACATTCAGGCCAAGCGCTACTCGGCTGGAAATGCCGTGGGTCGGCCGGACGTGCAGGCTTTTGTTGGCAGCCTTGTTGGGCTCGGCGCGAGCAAGGGCGTCTTTGTCACCACCTCGACCTTTAGCGCCCAGGCGCGCGACTTCGTAAAGCACCTTTCGCAGCGGGTCGTCCTACTCGATGGCGCAAACCTAGCAGACCTGATGATCGAGCACGGTATAGGCGTCCGAACGAGCTGAACCATTGAGTTCAGACGCCTCGACGAAGACTTTTTCGATGAAGCATAAGCCGGGTTGCTATCGGCGCGCGGTCGTTTTCGACACACAAACCGCTGCATAACGCCGGGGTCGAGCTACCCGCGAGCTTCTGCAGGTGGTGTTTCTCATTGGCAATTGCAGGAGTGTCTTTCGCTACGCCTCCATGCCGGCATTGTATCGAAGCTCGTCGGGATCCGGCATCGTTACCATTCGTAGTACCTCATGGCCTTCTGCGAACACCCGCTCGCCCGGCGACATCGATGAAGATCGGGAATTCGGTGAGAGGACAAACTTGCGGACCTCGACGACTGGTCGACGACCATTAAGGTAGAGCTGATCAAGCGCGTGATAAAGACCGGCCAGGAAGCCAAACAGCTCCTTGACTTCCTCGACGTTAGTTCGCGCCAAGACCTGTTCGACCGTAGCTTGCGTCTTCTTGTGGGCGAAAACGAAGTGGCGGACGTCTCGATACTTGTCCTCGTAGACACGACGCCACTTTGCGACCTGCTTCTTTAAGTCACGCACGTCTTGCACTGTCATATCGTAGGCGTCGGCGGCGTAGCGGTTAGCTTGTTGCTGGGTCATGGAGCCGGAGGCGACCCTTCGCGAGGCAAGCCCCGCCTTTGTAAGCAGATGTAGGTTGTCGTTGGTAACCCGCATTAGCTTGTCAATGTTGTGATCCGACTTGGGATCTTGGTCGAATATCCGACCGAGCGTGACGAACGCTGCCAACAGCATTGCGTGATGGGTCGTCCGCCAAAAAAGAGGTGTGGTTTTGATGTTATTGAGGACACCCTCATCCGATGCGGCGAGGGTTCGCACCGACAAGTACGCAAAAAAATGCTGCTGGGCGGTCTCTTCCTCAGTTCGGAAGACCTCCAACTCCTCTTCAAATGAATTGGTCAAGAAAAGCCCCCTCTGGGTCAGATCGTGATATAGGGAACTCGGGGAGGAAGATAAGGGGCCGCCATGGTTATTCGGCAGGATCTGAAGTTCTTGTCACCTCCTCAAAGTCTTAACCCTCTGACTAGCTAATAGAATATTGAGAGTTGCTGCTTCTTAATTGGTGGGATGATACGGTCGGGGCTTGGCGCAGGGCTCTTCAAGGTCTACCTTCGATATGAACCCCTTGTGTTTGCAAGCCGCCAGAAAGCCACTATGAGCGACGTCAAAGAACGATACGTGGAAGCCTTGAGAAGCGTCAAAAGGCGGGCCGAACAGGCTAAGACCACCGGTGATCGCTCTCGGGAAGAGCAGAGGGTGTTTGATGCTTTCCGCCGTAATGCTCGGGAGGACTACCGGACTTTGAAGAAACCCACTCGCCCGGTTAGGGGTGAGCGCTAACGTCCCTTCCCTGTGACGATCCACGGAGGCACGGGCTCGCGGTGTGCGATTCCGTGCACGCGGTCGAAAACCCAACGGTGCGAGCTTCCATTATCGGATCTCCCATCGAGAGAGTGTTCGGTTTTAATCTGAGTGCTGAGCTTTAGGTAGAGCGCATCTGCCTCACGGGGCAACTCCAGTTGCTCGACTCCTTTAATCTCGTCCTTCCACAAGCCCACGCTTGTCTGCTGGCCAAAGTGACCGTGGTCGTTCTGGCGCGAAATCAACCCGAGGCTTGTGAAGCTTAGAACCGAAGATCCCGGATCCTCAGCCAGAACTGTGGCGTATCTCGCGGGCCAGCGCGTCTTCAGTTGTGCTCCATCCATCAGGAGCGCAATTACAAGATTTGGCCCGATCGCCCGGAGCACCGATTGACAAGGATCAACTCTTGCGAGGTCCTCACAAATCAACGTGGTGAGGCTAGTGCCTCCGCGGTAAACTAGAACGTCTAGACTACGACCTAGAAGGTCCAGACGCTCCCACCAACTCTTGTTGGGATCGAGATCGGATTCGATCGCGTAATCCTTGATCTGGGAGCCGTTGAGCTTCCATCTATGGTGCTTCTCTCGGACCAAAAAAAGTTCTTGAAGTCCAGCAACGTCAGACCACTCGCTTCCGAGCAAGAAAAATGGTGCGATGGCAACGAAGTTTCCGGGCCTGCCATCCCGATTGGTGCTAATGCCAGAAATAAGGAAATCGATGTCGTATTCGGCCAGCGCTCGGGCAAGTCGATTGAACAAGGCGTAGTCGAGCGCAAGTTCAGGCAAAATAACCGCGTCAACGCGGTCACCTTTGGAACGAGCCTCGTCTACGAGATCACGAATAAACGCTACAAGTTCTCTACGCCTCGTGCGGTCTAAGGAGCCGGGAAGCCAAGATTGTTCCACATCGAACCATCCCCATCGACCGCTATTGTGGACTCCGCCATTCTGGAATGCTCCATCCACCACCCGATATGGAAACGGTACCAACAGGAGACCTAAATCTTCGACCGGAGCTGTGCTTTCAGAACTAAATGGAGAAAGCACCCAGCGGGCTCGCACTTGCCCTTGCCCTGGGAGAAGGGAGAGGTGATGGCTTAAAGAACGGAGTGTACATCCCACGCCTGGTGTCAACGACTTCGGCTGGACACACAGAACGCTGCGGGCCGCAGTAGAGAAAGTGTGCGGTGCTCGTTGCACTTGGCGGAACTCGTCACCTGACAAAACATCGTACTCCGCCAACCCAAGTGCAATCGGCTCAAAAAATGGATTCTGCGGATCGAAGCCAAGGTCACGCGATGCCTCGTCGGCGATCATTAGCAACTCAAGCGCAATCAGCCACCACTCGGGCGCAGGGTCGTCAGGATCAAGCGATACAAAAACCTCCTCTCCTGAGTACTCCTTGAGTTCGAGCCACAAGCTATTCACGCGATGTGGTACTCGGGGAAGCAACCCAGCGCGCCGCGGCCCTTCGCGCCAAATTCTGCCAACGTGTCGGGCCCGGTTACGCATGCCTGCCGTGACAGCGAGATGCCGATTTGAAGTATGGGCTGTGCTTACGGCTGGTGCGATGTGATGGTAGGCCCCGCTCGCCTCAAGCAGGTATGCGCTGAACGCAAATAAGTCAGCTGGCAGAACCGGTGGTGTATCAAATGGATCTTCCTGTGTCGGTCTGTCGGGAAAGATCGTCCTGAAAGTACGACGCAACGTCGCCATCTTGTCCCCGAATTCGACCCACAACCGCCAGTTATTAACTTACTTGGCCACAATGATTAGGCTAGTGCTTTCTTGACCAGTCGTGTCGCGATGAAGCTATACTTGCTGGCTTGTTTTCGGTACACAAAGCCGGTACACAAATCCAGCCGGTTGGGTCAAATATCCCAGCGAAATCAAACGCATTGCGGTTGGGCGACCCAGTCCTTTCCTGGGCACCATCCTTTTCTGGATCGCAAACAGATCCAGATAGATAAGCCCTTTCAGAGTGCTGCGTTGGCATTGGGCCATGAGCCGAGAAAGTGCAATGCGCTGTGTCTTGGGATCGTGCGTCTTCTTGTGCCTCTTGATCGGTCTGTGTGCTTCTGCGAACGCGGCCGCAAGAGGGCATCACAAGTTGCGACATGTCATTGCTCGGCCGGGCCAGGCCACGGCTCCAGTCTATGTCACTCCGAATGGTGTGCGCATCTATCGCGACGACTCCGTTCCCGGCGGTCTGCGGACCGACCACGATGATCCTCCCGCCTATGACGATCCATCCAAGTTCGGCGGCGGCTGACCTGGGAGCCGGGCTGCTGTTGCGGCAAGGTGCCCTTCACACCACCTGCTTCCCCGCCCGCTCCGCCACCGCCTTCTGCACGAAGTACATCATCACCAGCGTGATGATCGTCGTCGCGACGACGACGTAGCCGATCCGGTCGAAATGGATCAGCGAGCCGTCGGGCGCCTGCGCGATGATCGCGCCGGCGAGCACCGAACCGAGTCCGCCGGAGAACTGCTGCAGCGAGGCGCTGACCGCGCTGAAGGAGCCGCGCTGGCTCGCGTCGGGGATCGCCGACATCAGCGCCTGCGACGGGATCATCCGCGAGAAGATGCCGACGAACATCAGGACGTTGACGAGGATCGCGGTCGCGAGCGAGACGTGGCCGAGATGTGTGTAGATCAGCACCATGACCACGGTCATCGCGCAGCCGAACACGAAGGTCGGATATTTGCCGAACGCGTCGCTGGCACGTCCGACCAGCGGTCCCGTGACGATGCTGAACAGGCCGGAGACGAGATAGATCGTCGGCAGATGCGTGATGTCGATGCCGAGATTGTGCACGGTGTAGGCGCTGGAGAACGGCATCAGCATGTAGCCGCCCGTTGCCAGCAGCGTCGTGACGGCGAAGGCCAGCGTATAGCGTGGCTGACCGATCGTCGCGATCAGATGGTGGAACGGGTTTTTGTCCTGCTTCAGCTTCAGATGCGCATCGACCGGCTCCATCACGAGGGCGATGATTGCGATCGCTGCGATCGACACCACGACGATCGCCGCGAAGCAGACATGCCAATTCCAGTGATTGGCGAGAAACAGCCCGGCCGGAATGCCGAGCACCTGGCTCGCGGCGAACGCCGTCTGGAGGAAACCCATGACGCGGCCGCGCAGGTGCAGCGGAAACAGGTCGGTGACGATGGCGAGCACGACCGCGCCGATCACGCCGCCGAACAATCCGGTCACGATCCGGCCGAGCAGCAGCACATGGTAGGTCTGCGCGGCCGCGCAGAGCGCAGTGCTGAGCGTGAAGCCGACATAGAAGAACAGCAGCAGGCGCTTGCGATCGAAGCGATCGGCGAAGCCGGCGGCGAGGATCCCCGAAATGCCCGCACTGAAGGCGTAGGCCGACACCGCGACGCCGAACTGCCCGGCCGTGATGCCGAGCGAGGGCATCAGGATGGCGCCGAGCGGCGACATGATGATGAAGTCGAGAATGATCGTGAACTGCGTGAACGCCAGCAACGCGATGAGGAGTGCCTGGTAGCGCGAGAAGCCGCGCTGGCGTTTCCCTTGGTCGTCGATCGGCGCGGCGAGCGTCTGTTCGGTCATTGGCACGTCATTCGTCGTGAGCGGGCGAGGGCGGAGAGGCCGGCAACAGATAGGGTGTGCCGGGGCGAATTGCAGCGGGCCGGCCTGAAGACCTGCTCTGCCGGAAAGAGCGGCGGTCCATCATTTCGCGCGCCGTGGAGGGTGTGAATCACCTTGATTGGGGCGCGACTGATCAAGCGTTTTAGCCCTCAGGATGCGCGAGAGTGCAGGACCAGCCGATCCCTCCAATCCCGACCAAGGGATCGCCGACCTGCACGCCATCGCCGCGATCTGACCGCCCGTAAGGCCACGGCCGCCGCTTGCGTGACCTCTCGCCAGTGGCTACATCGCGGTCCATCCGTTTAGCCTATGATATCGATGCACCGATTCGACCCGAGGTTTTGACACGCCATGACCGTACGTCTGCACCGCGGCGACTTGCCCGACCTGTCCCGCTACACCGGAGCGGTGGCGATCGACACCGAGACCATGGGGCTGAACCCGCACCGCGACAGGCTCTGCGTGGTGCAGCTCTCGCCCGGCGACGGCAGCGCCGACGTGGTGCAGATCCCCAAGGGGCACACTGATGCGCCGAACCTCAAGGCGCTCCTGGCCAATCCGGCCGTCACGAAAATCTTCCACTTCGCGCGGTTCGACATCGCGGTGCTGTACCAGACCTTCGGCGTCATGACCGGGCCGATCTACTGCACCAAGATCGCCTCCCGCCTGACCCGCACCTACACCGACCGCCATGGCCTCAAGGACCTCGTGCGCGAGGTGCTCAACATCGACCTCTCCAAGCAGCAGCAGTCCAGCGACTGGGGTTCCGACAGCCTGACCGAGCCGCAGCTCGCCTACGCCGCCTCCGACGTGCTGCATCTGCACGGCTTGCGCGAGCGGCTCGATGCCATGCTGGTCCGTGAAGGCCGCAGCCAGCTGGCACAGGCCTGTTTCGACTTCCTGCCGACCCGCGCCTTGCTCGACCTCCAGGGCTGGGCGGAAGAGGACATTTTCGCGCATTCCTGAGGCCCCGTGCGGCGGTTATCCTGAGGTTGCCGCCCCGTTTCGGACACTTTCGTAACGGCCTGTCGCCGGCTGCATATTTGGGCGGCGCCGGATACAATGGGGCGCCCGTCGACCGGACGAGGCGAGCGATATTTCAGGAGCCCAGGACTTCAGGAGCCCAGGTGAATTCGGCCCAGAATCCCACCTACGACGCCGCGCTTGCGGCGAAGTTCGCCAGCGCGGCGCGCCACAGCCGCCTGGTGCGGATTCTGCGCATTGCGGTTCCGGGTGCGGTGCTGTTGTCCATGGCCGCCATCGTCGGCGTCTCGATCTTCAATCCGTTCCGCATGCTGATGCCGAAGCTGCCGCTCGATTCCGGAAACATGGTGGTGTCGGGCACCAAGATCACGATGGAATCGCCGCACCTCGCCGGTTTCACGCCGGACCAGCGGCCCTATGAGCTCTGGGCCAAGACCGCGACGCAGGACATCACCGACCCCGATCATGTCGATCTGTCGGACCTGCGCGCGAAGGTGCTGATGGAGGATCGATCGACGCTTTTCCTCGATGCCCGCACCGGCCGCTTCGACAACAAGCAGCAGCAGCTCGAGCTGCACAAGGATATCTTCCTGCGCACCTCGACCGGCTACGAGGCGCGGCTGAACTCGGCCTTCGTCGACATGGGCAAGGGCACGGTCTCCTCGGACGAGCGCGTCGACGTCACGCTGACCAATGGCACGCTGACCGCGGATCGCTTGCGAATTACCGAAGGTGGTGACGTCATCCGCTTCGAGGGCAATGTGGTGATGCACCTGGACAAGCTGGACGAGCCGGCTACTGCTCAGCCCGCCGCCCAGCCTGCGCCGCCCGAGCCTGCGCCGCCTGCGAAGACGCGTACGCCTCAGAACAAGTCTGCCAATTCAAGATGATTTTCATGATGAACTGTTTTCCGCGCGACGCTGTCGCCAGCAAGGCCGCGCTCGCCGTCGGTCTCGCGCTCCTCGTCACGGGCGCTGCCGTCGCACAGAGCACGATGCAAGGCGTGCCCAACGCGATGCAGGGTTTTTCTCAGAATCGCGATCAGCCGATCCAGATCGAAGCCGCCTCCTTGGAGATGCGCGACAAGAAGAAGGAGGCGACCTTCGCCGGCAATGTGAAGGTCGTGCAGGGCGACACCACCATGACCTCGAAGACGCTGGTGGTGTTCTACGAGTCCGGCGGCGACAAGCCGGCAGCACCGCAGCCTGCGGCGAAGGGCACGAAATCGGCGCCGATGCAGTCGGCGACGCCGGGTCCGGGCGGCAGCTCCTCGATCAAGCGGCTGGAGGCGCGCGGCAATGTCGTGGTCACCCAGAAGGACCAGGTGGTGACCGGCGAGACCGCCGTGTTCGACACCAGGACCAACCTCATCACCATGCTCGGCGGCGCGGGCGGCCAGGTGGTTCTGACCCAGTGCAAGAACGTGCTGCGCGGCGACCGCCTGATGGTCGACATGACGACCGGCGTGTCCCGTGTCGAATCCGACAACGGCCGGGTGCAGGCGCTGCTGCCGCAGGGCGGCAGCAATGATTGCGGCCAGGGGGGGCAGGGGGCCAAACCCGGCGCGGCGCCGCCTCTGCAATTGCCCGGTGCAAGTAAACAAAAGTGAATTCAATCACTTGTTTCGGATCCTCGCGATCCGAGGTTGAAGCTTGCCCGGCGAGGCTGTATCTAGCGCGCAGGGCTTTCGAAGCGGGATCCGCCGCTTTTCGGGCGTGTTTCACTGGGCATGAGACATCCCTCATGCTGCCTCGGCGAATTGAAAGGCCGGTGCGGCAGATCGCGCGAATTCGCGCAGGATCGTCGCGAAAAGGCTAGAAGGCGGGGATGGTCGATCTCTTCAGCATGTTCCGTCGGCGCCCCGCCAAGCGCGGCCGGCCAGGATTTACGCGTCAGGACATCACCGCGCTCGGTGACAGCGTCGGCGGCCTCGTGCCCAGTCCCATCAGGGACGCGCCGCCGGTCGCCCGCGACCAGCCGATACGCGCGCCGGACCAGTTCCGGGGTGACTACCAGGCCGACTATCAAGTCGAGCCGCCGCGTCCGCAGGCTGTTCACCCGGTCAGGGCCGCCGCGAGCTCCAATGGCGCGGGCGGCCCTCAGCTGCTGAAGCGGCCCGGCTTCCTGGCTGTGCATAGCGTGGAAAAGAGTTTCGGCAGCCGCCAGGTCGTGCGCGGCGTCAGCATCTATGTACGCCGGGGCGAAGCGGTCGGCCTGCTCGGGCCGAACGGCGCCGGCAAGACCACCGTGTTCTACATGATCACCGGCCTGATCAAGGCCGACCGCGGCGCGATCGAGCTCGACGGCCACGACGTCACCAAGCTCCCGATGTATCAGCGCGCGCGGCTCGGCATCGGCTATCTGCCGCAGGAAGCCTCGATCTTCCGCGGCCTCACCGTCGAGCAGAACATCCGCGCCGTGCTCGAAGTGGTCGAGCCCTCGCGCAAGAAGCGCGAGCAGCAGCTCGATTCGCTGCTCGACGAATTCAACATCACGCGCCTGCGGAAATCGCCGTCGATCGCGCTGTCCGGCGGCGAGCGCCGCCGCGTCGAGATCGCGCGCGCGCTGGCGACGCGGCCGAACTACATGCTGCTCGACGAGCCCTTCGCCGGCATCGACCCGATCGCGGTCGGCGACATCCAGGACCTCGTCCGCCATCTCACCAATCGCGGCATCGGCGTGCTCATCACCGACCACAATGTCCGCGAGACGCTCGGCCTCACCGATCGCGCCTATATCGTCTATGCCGGGGAAATCTTGACCGAGGGAACTCCGGATGAGATCGTTGCCGATCCGGACGTGCGCCGCCTTTACCTTGGCGAGGAATTCCGCCTCTAGCCCGTTTTTGCGTTTCGTCAAGACGTGTACATCGGGCTCGGACCAGGATAAGCAAAAATCGGACCAATTTTTGGGAACGGTTCTTGCTTCATGGCGCTCACGCAGAGACTAGAGTTCCGGCAGTCGCAGTCGCTGGTCATGACGCCGCAGCTGATGCAGGCGATCAAGCTGCTGCAATTGTCCAATCTCGATCTCACGACGTTCGTGGAAGAGGAGCTCGAGCGCAATCCGCTGCTGGAACGGGCCAGTGACGAGGGCCCGGCGGGGGAGGCTACGGCCGAGGCCGGGAGTTACGGCGATTCCGACGGTCAAGGCGATGGTCAGGGCGAGGACGGCTTCGGCGGCGGCGCCGAGGGTTTCGAGCCGGGCCAGGAAGAATGGATGAGCAAGGATCTCGGCACCCGCGCCGAGATCGAGCAGACCCTGGATACGGGCCTCGACAACGTCTTCTCCGAGGAGCCCGCCGAGGCTGCGGCGCGCACCGCCCAGGACGCCGCGCCGACCACCTATACGGAATGGGGCGGCGGTGCCTCTGGTACCGAAGACTACAATCTCGAAGCTTTTGTCGCGGCCGAGACAACGTTGTCGGACCATCTCGCCGAGCAGCTCGCGGTCGCCTTCACCGCACCCGCCCAGCGCATGATCGGCCAGTACCTGATCGACCTCGTCGACGAGGCCGGCTATCTGCCGGCCGATCTCGGCCAGGCCGCCGAGCGTCTTGGCGCATCGCAAGCCGACGTCGAAGGCGTCCTCGCCGTGCTGCAGAAATTCGATCCGCCCGGCGTCTTCGCGCGCAATTTGAGCGAGTGCCTGGCGATCCAGCTCCGCGAGCTCGACCGCTACGACCCCGCGATGCAGGCCCTGGTCGAGCATCTCGATCTGCTTGCCAAGCGCGACATCGTTGCCTTGCGCAAGATCTGCGGTGTCGACGACGAGGACATCGCCGACATGATCGGCGAGATCCGCCGCCTCAATCCCAAGCCCGGCATGAAGTTCGGCTCGGCGCGCCTGCAGACCATGGTGCCCGACGTCTATGTCCGTCCGGGTCCCGACGGCGGCTGGCATGTCGAGCTCAACAGCGACACCTTGCCGCGTGTGCTGGTCAACCAGACCTATTATTCCGAGCTGTCGAAGAAGGTCGGCAAGGACGGCGACAAGTCCTATTTCACCGACGCGCTTCAGAACGCGACCTGGCTCGTGCGCGCGCTCGACCAGCGCGCCCGCACCATCCTGAAAGTTGCAACCGAGATCGTGCGCCAGCAGGACGGCTTCTTCACGCATGGCGTGGCGCACCTGCGGCCGCTCAATCTGAAGGCCGTCGCCGATGCCATCCAGATGCATGAATCCACGGTGTCGCGCGTCACCGCCAACAAATACATGGCGACCAATCGCGGCACGTTCGAGCTGAAATATTTCTTCACGGCCTCGATCGCCTCGGCCGACGGCGGCGAGGCGCATTCGGCCGAAGCCGTGCGTCACCACATCAAGCAGCTGATCGATTCGGAGGAGCCCTCCGCGATCCTGTCGGATGACACCATCGTGGAACGCTTGCGCGCTTCGGGCATTGATATTGCCCGCCGCACGGTCGCGAAGTACCGCGAAGCCATGCGCATACCCTCTTCGGTGCAACGCCGCCGCGACAAGCAGAGCGCTCTTGGTAACGTTCTCTCCACCGCATTGTCCGATCGCTCCCGCAACCCCGAGCCGGCCTGATTGCGCTGGCGCGAAATCGCGCTACTCTCGTCTTCCCTTCGAGACCGATCCAGGCATGCGCATGCTCCGGAAAGATGTGCAGCGGTTCTCCTCGCGACATACGCGGAGCGCGTTCGCGCGAAGATCGTGCGCAGGGAGCGACTTCAGTTGCGATGATTCGTCATCGCGACAGGGGCAACAAACCAAGCGAGGCATCCAATGACTCTCCGGATTTCGGGAAAGAGCATCAGCGTCGGCGAGGCCCTGCGCGGCCGCGTCGCCGACCGCACCGACGAGGTGCTGCGCAAATATTTCGACGGCAACTATTCCGGCCACATCACGCTGAGCAAGGACGGTTTCGGTTTCCGCACCGATTGCGCCCTGCATCTCGATTCGGGAATCACGCTGGAGGCCGATTCGAACGCACCGGATGCCTATGCCAGCGCCGACCAGGCGCTGCTGATGATCGAGAGGCGGCTGCGTCGCTACAAGAACCGGCTCAAGGACCGCTCCGCGCGCAAGGCCCATGTCGCCTCCGAAGCGATGGCTGCGCTCGACGCCACGGCTTACGTGCTGGAAGCGCCCGGAGAGGGCGAAGAGGAAGTCACCGGCTACAGCCCGGTCATCATCGCGGAGCAAACCACGTCGCTGAAGCGGCTCTCGGTCAGCGAAGCGGTCATGGAACTCGACCTCAGCGGGGCGCCCTGCATGGTATTCCAGCATGGTTCGTCAGGCCGGGTGAACATCATTTACCGCCGGGCGGACGGCAATGTGGGCTGGATTGACCCGCCGGGAGCGAAAGTGGACGGCCAATCGCCCGGCTAGGCCCGGGATTCGGGCACCGTACCATTCCGGCCCTTAACATTGACGGTGGCAAAGCCACACGCGGGAGTTGGCACCGGGATTGCGTTGGAGTAGAAGCCCCCCACATCTCGACCGGGGCTAAGTGCGCCTCCTGCTTCATGTTATTGACGCCGGCTCAGCTTGGTCTATCAAGTTGGCCAAATCGGAACCTGACGGTTTAATTCACCTCGGAAACCCTCCATGCCGATTACCGATCTGGTCGCACCCGAGGCGATTCTCCCGGCATTGAAGGTCAACAGCAAGAAGCAGGCCTTGCAGGAGCTCGCAGCCAAGGCCGCCGAGCTGACCGGGCAGAACGAGCGCTCGGTGTTCGAGGTGCTGCTGCAGCGGGAGAAGCTCGGCACCACCGCGGTCGGCTACGGCGTCGCCATTCCGCACGGCAAGCTGCCCAAGCTGGAAAAGATCTTTGGCCTGTTCGCGCGCCTCGACCGCCCGATCGATTTCGAGGCGATGGACGGCCAGCCGGTCGATCTCGTCTTCCTGCTGCTCGCCCCCGAAGGCGCCGGCGCCGATCACCTCAAGGCGCTCGCCCGGATCGCCCGCCTGCTGCGCGACCAGGACATCGCCAAGAAGCTCCGCGCCTCGCGCGATGCCGAGGCGATCTATTCGGTGCTGGCACTGCCGCCCGCGACCGCGGCCTGAGCGTGATGAGTTGAGGCTTGATTGCTGCAACGGCGGAGGTGCACTCCCTCTCCCGCTTGCGGGAGAGGGTGTTTCCGCGATGGGATAATCTCCTAGAGGAGAAAGCCCTCACCCGCACCGAGCCCGTGGCAATCGCTTCAACCTGAGGCCGTTCCGCATTAAGCGAAATATTAACCGTGCTTCTGGAAGGTCAGCTCATGGCCAGCCTGCACACCGTGGCGGATTCCGAGGCATACGACAGCGCGATCTGGAAAGCGCGCGGGGTCGGCGTGGAAACGCTTGCCAGAAACGTGATCCGCATTTCGATCACCGTCAACGTGATCGCGTCGATGGGCGTCTTCAATCCCGCGCTGCTTCGCGCAGAGTGGAGCTATGTGCAACAGGCCGTAGCGCTCTTGATGTGGATCATCCTGATCTACGCCAGTGCCTTCGTACGCCCGCGCGTGAGAGTGCAGTGCAATCCCGATCTCATCGCGCTGGTCGCATTCTATGCTCCCCCGTGGGTCGGTCAAAATCCCCCGGGTATGGTCACTTGAAACTCCCCCACCTGATGATCGCCGTCAGCGCCGCTGAACAGCAGTAGCCGGTCAGGCAGGACGTTTATGTTCGACCCCTTTAGCCAGCAAGGGGCCGGGGAGTTGAACGTCTTGAAGCGACATCTGCAAAGCACCGTACTTACATTACTTGATCGCAACACCAGCCAGCGCGAGATTCACCGGCTGACGGGTGTCGATCGCAAGACGATCCGGCGTTATCAGGCGCTGCGGGCCGGTGCGGAGGCAAATTCCCCCGGGGAAGTGACCACCGGCTCGGTGAGCGCGGACGGCCAAATTCCTCCACCCCGACCACCGGCTTTTGGGACATCGGAAGCGACGGTCACCAGCAGCCTGGCCCGTTCGGCTTGCGAAGCGCATCGGACGTGGATCGAAGAACAGGTCCGGCTGAAGCGGAACGCGCAGGCGATTTACCAGGACCTGGTTGATCAATTTGGCTTTCCGTCCAGCTACCAGAGTGTCAAGCGGTTTGTGCGCCGGTTGCGGCACGCTGATCCTGAGCAGTTTGATCGTCTTGAGTTCCTCCCCGGCGAGGAAGCTCAGGTCGACTATGGCGAGGGCGCGCCGACGGTTGATCCGAAGAGCGGGCGGTACCGTCGTCCCCGCCTGTTCGTGATGACGCTACGCTACTCGCGGCGCAGCTTCCGGCGGGTAGTCTGGAAGTCCAGCCAACAAGTCTGGGCGCAGCTCCACGAAGAGGCGTTCCGGTATTTTGGCGGGGTCCCCAGCTATGTCGTGCTCGACAACCTGAAGGAAGGCGTCCTCAAGCCGGATTTGTACGAGCCCCAGCTCAACCCGATTTACAGCGCGATGCTGGCTCATTACGCCGTGGTCGCCGATCCCGCGCGCGTGGCCGATCCAAATCGGAAAGGATGCGTCGAGAATGCGATTCAACATACCCAGGGCACTGCGCTGGCCGGACGGCGCTTCGAGACGCTGGAGGCGCAAAACGAGTTCTTGAGGCACTGGGAGGAGAACTGGGCTTCCAAACGCATCCACGGCAGCACGCGCCGTCAGGTCGAGGCGATGTTCCAGGAAGAGAAGCCGCACCTGCGGCCGCTGCCTGTCGCTCCCTTCCGCATCTTCACCGAAGTCGTCCGGACTGTCTGCGACGACACCACCGTACGCGTCGACAACAGCTATTACGCCGCGCGGCCCGCGCCGATCGGCAGCCAGGTCGTCGTGCGCATCTACACCACCACGATCGAGATCCGTGATCGCCACACCCGTGCGCTGCTGCGTGTTCATTCCCGGATGGCGCACCCCGGTTCTGTCGTCCTGCCGACCAGCGAACGGCCGTTCAACCCGTCGCGGCAAACCGCCGTGCTGCTGGCGAGCGCCGAGCGCATCGGACCGCAGACCAGGGCCTTGTGCCAGCAGGTGTTCGACACCGAAGGGCGCCCCGGACAGCGCGCGATGTGGGGCATTGTCGGGCTGGGCCGGAAGTATCCGGCGCGGCTGGTCGAGCAGGCCTGCGCGCACGCCATCGACAACCGCATCTACCGCTACAAGCACGTGCGTGCGACCGTCGAGCGGTTGTTCGAACAGGCGATCGAGCAGGTTGGAGTGACGCCACAGCCGGCATCGCCGCTCACCCAGGATCATCCGCTGATCCGTACCCCCGCGGAATACGGCGACCTCTTCAGCCGCGCTGTGCGGCGCGACGCCGACGACAATGGTCGGCAGGCCGAGGCTCACGACGATCACGCCACGGCAATCCGCGCTCGTGTCGCCTGCGCAACCCCGGCCAACTCCGGCGCCACGAGCGCTCCCGCTGCACCTTCTCACCTTAAACTGGAGACCTAGCCACATGATGACCATGCCGGAAATTGAGCGTTGCCTACGACAGCTGCGCCTGTCGGGTGTCCGCGACACGCTGCAGACGCGCGTGCTCCAGGCGCAGGGCGCCAACCAGCCCTTCCTCGAGACCTTCTCCCTTATCCTGCAGGATGAACTGGACCGTCGTCAGTCCCGTCTTATCGAGCGGCGATACCAGCAATCCGGGCTCGACGAAAAGCTGACGCTCGCCGAGAGAGCTGGCCCCGGTTGTTTGGACAGCGCCCCGCTGGATTTAAGTGGATTCCTGCCGGGTTATGCTGAACGCGGGGCTTTACGGTTTTGTCGTTGCGTCGGGAGGGCGTAGCCCGACCAGAGCGACGACAAAACCGTCGGCGACGGTCATGCGGCCATCACCATAGCTTGCGTGCCGAAGTAAGCCTCGTCGGGCGTGCGCCCGTCAAGGCTCGAGTGAGGGCGTCCCTGATTGTAGAAGGCCAGATACTTGGCAATTGACGCTCGCGCCTCGGACACGCTGTCGTAGGCGCGGAGATATACTTCTTCGTATTTGACCGTGCGCCAGAGCCGCTCGACAAACACGTTGTCGCGCCAGGCGCCCTTGCCGTCCATGCTGATGGCGATCTTCGCGTCCAGCAGCACATCGGTGAACTCGAGGCTGGTGAACTGGCTGCCCTGATCCGTGTTGAAAATCTCGGGCCTGCCGTGCTTCGCCAACGCCTCCTGGACCGCTTCGACGCAGAAGGCCGCCTCCATTGTGATCGAGACGCGATGGGCCAGGACCCGTCGGCTGAACACATCGACGACCGCCGCGAGATAGACGAAGCCACGCCGCATCGGAATGTAGGTGATGTCCATTGCCCACGCATGGTCGGGCCGCTCGATCTTCAATCCGCGCAACAGGTACGGGTAGATCTTGTGACCCGGAGCCGGCTTGCTCGTGTTCGGGCGACGATAGACCGCCTCGATCCCCATGCGCTTCATCAGCGTCGCGATGTGGCGGCGACCGGCGTATACGCCCTCCCGCCGCAGCAACGATCGCAGCATACGCGCTCCCGCGAAGGGATAATCGAGATGCAGCTCATCGAGCCGACGCATCAAGGCAAGGTCCTCGGCCGAAACTGGCCGAGGTTCATAGTAGACCGTGCTGCGAGCCAGCTTCAGGACCTTCGCCTGGCGCACGATAGAAAGATCATGATCGCGGTCGATCATCGCTTTGCGCTCAGCAGGCCCGCCTTGGTGAGCGCGCCGGACAAAAAATCGTTTTCCAACGCCAGCTCGCCGATCTTGGCATGTAACGCCTTCAAATCGACCGGCGTCTCGGCCGATGTCTTGTCATGCCCAAACACGCCGGCGGCGCCTTCCAGGAGCTGGTTTTTCCAGATCGTGATCTGGTTCGGATGAACATCAAACAGTTGCGCCAGCTCCGCCAGTGTCTTGTCGCCTTTGACCGCAGCCAAAGCAACCTTCGCCTTGAATGCCGGAGAATGCGTCCGGCGGCTCTTCTTCGTCATCTTCGCTCCTGATTCGCAGCAAGAATCCTCGCCGCTGTCAGGCAGAAAATCCACTCAAGCTACTGTCCGAATTTGCGGGGCCAGCTCTCCATCATCGACTGCGATCTCCTCGTGCTGGACGATCTATTCCTCGCACGCGCCATCCCCGACGACGCCGGCACTTTGCTGCAGACCCTGATCCATCAGCGTTACAAACTGCGCCGCAGCGTCATCGTCACCTCCAATCGCGTCGTGCAGGATTGGGGGGCATACCTTGGGGACAACACTATGAGCACGACGATCCTCGATCGCCTTATGCATCATTGCCATCTGCTTGAGTTCGACGGACGCAGCTATCGGCTCAAAGAAGCCGCTGAAGCTCTTGCCCGGGAAACAAACTCAAACTAACAGTCCCTTGTCCTGCCTCGCGGGTGGAGGAATTTGACTGACCACACCCGGAAGAATTTGAAGTAACCCGCGGGGGCTCTTGCCGTCGTTTCCGTTCTCTGGACCAGCCTCGGCAGTGCGGCGTTCATGAAGAGCGCGGCACTCGCGGTGACGACTTTCGGTGCGTACTGCCTCATTACGCGTATCGACATCGACGAGATCGTCGGGTCGACGGCGCTGGGGCTCTTCATACTGGTCGCGGCCTCGGCCTTGTGCGCGGTGTTCGTGCCCGAGATCGGCGTGGACCAGAGCTGGATGCACAATGGCCAGTGGCAAGGAATCTATGAATCGAAGCAGACGCTCGGCTTCATCAGCGCATATCTGATGTTCTTTGCCTGCTATCGGAAGATGACGGGGCAGGGATGGATCGCCTTCCTCTCGATATCCTATTGGCATCGACCTGCGTCATCGCCTCGGAATCGCGCGGCGCCGGTGCCGTTGCAGTTGCCGCGGGAGCACTGCTCTTTACCTCGATGTGGTCGATCCGCTGCATGAGAGTCTACGCGGTGCTGCCGTTCATCATGTGCATCCTGGCCGCCCTGCTGATCCTGTATTTCTACGTGACGGGGTACGATTCCATCCATCTCGGAGAAACGACGATCAATTTGACCGAGCGGACCTTCATTTGGCAGTACGCCATCAGCCATTTCAACGATGCGCCGCTGCTGGGCTTTGGCATCAACGGATTCTGGACGCGTCCTGCAATTTACGACTATTTCAACCAGAACCATGGCTGGGTGCTCGACAATTATCACAGCGGTTACATCGCGGTGGCGATCGAGACGGGATTCCTGGGATATCTGCTGTTCGTCGCGAGCGTCTATCTGTTCTCGGAGAAGGTCCTGTATTTGATCGCCACCCGGTCGATCGATCGTCGCTACTGCGCTCTCATCATCGGATTCGTCGTCCTGAGCTTTCAATCGAATTTCACGGAGACGATGTTCCTTCGCTCGACGATGTTCACGTCGGTGCTGCTCGTCGCATTCTTCTTCGCTGTGTGCAGGCCGGTGCAGCAGCAAACCCTGCAATGATGGAGCACGCAGGATGAAGCTGCTCTGCGCCCGCCGGGCGGTAATCTTCGCCCTCGCGCTGGTGATGTCGGCGCTTGCGATCTTCTCCCAGGCCGAGGCGGCCGGGCAGGGCACCGCGCCCCCGAAATTGAGGCGCGGCATCAACATCCTTGGCTACGACGGCATCTGGGAGGGAGGCCGGAACGCGCCGTTTCGTCTGGACAACCTCACTGCGATCAGAATGGCCGGCTTCTCGCACGTCCGGATCAATTTCTTCGGCTTCAAGTTCATGGGCGCCGGGAATCTGCTGGATGAAATCGTGCTGAGGCGGCTTGATGCCGTCATCGAGGACGTGCTTGCCCGGAATCTCATTCCCGTCCTCGACGAGCACGATACCGAGCTTTGCCAGCGCGACGTGTCCGAATGCTCCGGGAAGCTGAAAGCGTTCTGGACGCAGCTCGCCGAGCGCTATGCCGGAAAATATCCGAGGCTCGTCTTCGAGGTCCTCAACGAGCCGGGCGGGCAGATGACGTCCGCCGCCTGGAACGCCCTTCTGAACGAGTGTCTCGACATCATCCGCGCCACCAATCCCACGCGGACGGTCATTGCCGCCGTTCTCAACGTCGATGACATGCCGGTCGAGGAACTGGTCCTGCCGGCGGATGACAGAAACCTCATCGTCACTTTTCACTACTACGCGCCGATCCGTTTCACGCACCAGGGCGCGCCGTGGTCCGAAACGTTTTCGCGCGTAGGGCCGCTCGATTGGGGCACTCCGGAGGACGAACGAAAGGCGCGCGCCGATTTCGAGAAGGTGCGTATCTGGTCCGAACGGGAAAAGCGCCCGATTTATCTCGGCGAGTTCGGCGTGTACGAGGCCGCCCCAGCCGAAGCCCGGACGAGATATCTGTCGTTCGTGGCACGAAGTGCGGAGCGGCTTGGCTGGGCATGGGCCTACTGGCAGTTCGACCATGATTTCGCGGCATTCGACGGCGCGCGTCAAACCTGGAAGCCGGACATCATGCGGGCGCTGATCCCGGCGGGGCGTTGAGGCGGGAGGTTCGCGCGCGTGTGCTCAGTGCACTCTTACCGCTTGCAGCTCGTCGCTCAAGGCGCTGGCGATCGCAGCTTCGCGGCTGTCGGTCAGCATTCCCGGCGACGCCTTCGAGGGCGCCGCTGGTGCGCTTCAGCTGACCGTCGGCAGCAGGCGCCGGATCATGCTCAAACAAGAACCTAAAGTGCGATGACGATTCATCCAAATCTCATCGCGCTTTAGTCCGAAAGTCGCTCCAGCACGTCGCGCACCAGCCCTTGCAGAAGATCGAGCTTGTAGGCCGTCATCGGCAATGGTTTGGCACCCGAGCTCGCCGCTTTCGCCGCTTCTGCGATCGATGCCGCGTTGGCAATCTTGCCACTGAGCTGGACTTCCACGGCGGTGAGGCGAAGCGGCACGGGCGCGACGCCGCCTGCAGCGAGACGCACGAGCTGGAACTTGCCGTCGGCGATCACGACGCGGGCGCAGAGTTCCACCAGCGGCCATTCCGCATAGGTCCGGCTGATCGCCCGCTTGTAGGAAGCGCGCTCGCCCTCAATCGGAGCAGGAAGCGCGATGCTTTTGATCATCTCGCCTGCTGCCAGTGTATGATCGGCGTGCGCGACCGAGCCGTCGCCGAGCAGGCCGGCAATCGTCAATCCGCTGCGCCGGTCCGTGGTGATGGTCGCATCATAGGCGAGTAGAGCCGCCGCCATGGTCGAGGGATGCGGCGCGACGCAGTTGCCGAGATCGAAGGCAACGCCATAGAGATGATTGCCAGACCGGGCAGGGCAGGTGCTGCCGCCTTTCTTCAGGCAATCGATGTCGGCCCGGCGGAAATACCAGCAGCGCGAACGTTGCGCGAGATTGCCGCCAAGCGTTGCAACCTGGCGCACCTGTGGTGTGGCGAGGCCATGCGCGCTCGCCGCAATACCGGGATAGGCAGCGGCGATGCGAGCGTCCGTCGCGATCGTGGCGATGGTGGTAAGCGCGCCGATCTGGGCTGCTCCATCGGCGTCCCAGGTGATCGTCTTGTCGCCGGTGGCCGATATGTCGATCAGCATTCCCTGCGACACGCCGCTGCGGCGGCGTTCGCTGAAGTCGGTGCCTCCAGCGCGGAATTCAGGCGTGGGCATGGCGGTCATGACGGCGACACTCATGCTGCATCCCTCCCTTTCAGCGCGGCCACCAGACGATCGGGCCGGAACGGAATTTCGGTCAGTCTCACGCCGATCGCATCGCGGATGGCATTGGCGATCGCGGGCGAGGTCGGCACGGTGGCGACTTCGCCAATGCCGACGCTGCCGCCCGGCACATGCTCGAAACCGGCCTCGTCGAAATGCACTTCCAGTTTCGGCATGTCGCCAATCCCCGGAATGCGGTAATCCTCCATGCTGCCGCTCAGGATGTGGCCGCTCAAAGGATCGGTCTCCCGCGACTCATAGAGTGCGTAGCCAATGCCCTGGATCACCGCGCCCGCGGCCTGGCTTCGCGCCAGCGTCGGCGCGGCCAGCTTGCCGATCGCGAGGCCCGTATAGGCGTTGAGCACGCGCACATGGCCGAGCCAGGTATCGACCTCGACTTCCATCACCTGCACCGAGCTGGGCACGCCGGCGCCGACCACCATGTGGTTCATCAGACGCAGCACCCAACCGAACACCCGGCCCATGATGCCCGCCTCGTGCAGCGCGGGCCTGACGCCGCGCGGCGGCTTGCCGTCCTCCTGGCGTCTCGCCGACACCGCGATGTCGGGAGAAGCCGCGATCATCTCGCGCCACGGCGCGTTCGAGCCCGGAGCAGGTGTGCGAGACCCGATGCGCTTGATTTCCGCTTTCAGCTTGTCGATGGCGAGCAAGGTCGGCGGCACCACCGAGGCGGTGACGCGGCTGCCGCCGGAGCCTGGTCCGGGCGGCAGGTTGGAGCGGCCGATGCGAACTTCCACGTCCTGCGGCTCGAGATCAAACGCCTTCGCGACGGTGTTCGCGATTACGCTGCGCGTGCCCGTACCGATATCCTGCACCGCGCAGCTTGCGACGATGCGGCCGCCCTTGATCGCGAGTTCGACCGAGGAGCCGGTCTGCCAGAGATAGAGCCAGTAGCCGGTGGCGACGCCGACGCCGCGCCGATAGCGGCCGGTCTGCGAGGCGGCCGGCTTGCGGCGCTTCCAGACGTCGAGGCCGGCAGCCCAGTCGTACAGCCGCTGGCGGTTGGGATCGGGGTCCCAGAGCTTGCGCAGGTGAATCGGATCGATCTTCATGCGCAGCGCCGCTTCGTCGACCGCCTGCTCCAGCGCAAACGACATCGGCGGACCGCCGGGGCCGCGGAACGGCGCGCCGGGCGGCAAATTGCTGAGCACGTCGAAGTCGACGAGTTCCTTTGCCTCGGCCGGATAGATCAGCCGCGCCAGGCCGGCGATCAGCGAATTCACGGCGGCGCCGGTATCGGCATGGGCGGTGAGCGACAGCGCCTTGAGGCGGCCTTCCGCCGACGGCAGCAGGGACAGCTTCAGCTCGGCGGCCGGACGATAGCCGGCGACGGAAAGCTCCTCTTCACGATCGAAGGCGACACGCACCGGTGCCTTCGCGGCGCGCGCAAGCTCGATTGCGGCGATGGTCTCCAGCCCAACGCTGCCCTTGGAGCCGAACCCGCCCCCGACATGGTCGGCGATCACACGCACCTTGTCGTGCGGAAGGCCATAA
Source organism: Bradyrhizobium sp. USDA 241 (assembly GCF_049739505.1). Taxonomy (NCBI): domain Bacteria; kingdom Pseudomonadati; phylum Pseudomonadota; class Alphaproteobacteria; order Hyphomicrobiales; family Nitrobacteraceae; genus Bradyrhizobium; species Bradyrhizobium sp. USDA 241. The sequence goes on from NZ_JBMGPZ010000004.1 coordinate 1,429,006, forward strand.
CGCTTGGCGATCTTCTCCATGCTCTCGTGAATGGCCTGGGTCGAGATGTGCACGGTGAGCTGATCGCCATCGAATTTGGCTACGGCGGCATGTGGTTCGAGGCTTGCGTGCTGTTGCGTCGAGACGCGGAAGGTTTCCTCGACCAGCAGCGGATTGCGTTGCTGGCGCGCGTCGTCAAGCCAGCTCTTGGCCTGCTTGGCTTTTTGCGAGAACGGCGCCGAAGGCCCGCGCACATTGCCCTTCCACGACACCGGTGCGCCGCCGGCGCCCTCGGACACGTTGCCGGCACGCTTGCGGTCCTTCTTTTCGAACACGACGGGCGCATCGTCGCGTCGCGCTGCATCGAGCCCGATCACCGCGGGCAAAGGCTCGGGCTTGAAGCTGATCGCGGCGATTGCCTTCAGTGCGGTGCGGCGATCCCTGGCCGCGACGGCTGCAATCGGCGCGCCGACGAAGCGGACCATGTTGTCATCGTCGAGCAGCGGAACGACCGCGGCAACGCCGGCAATGGCGCGCGCCGGCGCCAGGTCGAGCCCGGTGATCCTCGCATGCGCGATGTGCGCGCGCAGGATGACGCCTTCGAGCTGGCCGTCATGGTGGATGTCGACTGTGTAGCGGGCCAGTCCCGTCACCTTGTCGCGGGCTTCCAGCCGCGGCGCGATGGGCTCGATGCCGTCGAAGCGGCCCGAGCAAGCCTCGGCGACGGCGCGATAGATGCCTTCATAGGCGCCGCAGCGGCAGAGATGTCCCGATAGCGCGGCGGCGATCTCCTCGCGCGAGGGTGTCGCCGCGCCCTTGGTCGCGCGCCAGCCGTCATGGAAGGCGGTGGCTTCGACGACAAAGCCGGGCGTGCAGAAGCCGCATTGCAAAGCGTCGTGCGCCATGAACGCCTTCTGCACCGGATGCAATCCGGTGCTACCTATGCCCTCGATGGTCGTCAGCGATTTACCGGCGGCCGCCTGTGCCGGCCACAGGCAGCTCACGACCGGCGTGCCGTCGAGCAGCACGGTGCAGGCGCCGCAGACGCCGGAACCGCAGACGAGTTTGGTGCCGGTGAGGCCGCCATCGCGGATCACGTCGATCAAGAGCGCATCCGGATCGTCGGGCAGCACCAGAGGCCGTCCATTGATGGTCGTGGTGGTCATTTGCGAACTCCCGTTTTGCGGTGGGACTTCTTTGCGGACGGCGCCATCGCGCCGGCGATCAGCATGCGCAGCATGGTCTCGAGCTGTTTCAGAAACGCGTCGACCGGCTGCATGGAAGGGAAAGCGGATTTGGTGCCGTGGATCGCCATCTCGACGCAGCGCGCGAGCTCGCGCACGCTGACGCCGCTTTCGAGCTTGAGCTTTCGCTTGCGGCACACCCGCGCGATCGTGGTCGCGATCTCGTCGGCAAAACGGTTGGAATAGCTCTGGTAGAGGTCACGCGCCTGCGCGAGGTGCTCGGAAAACAGCTCTTCGGTATGGGGCGAGTCCTTGAGCGAGGCGAGCAGCGACTGCATGCGCGCGCCGATCTCGGCGACCAGGATGTCGGCAAGCTCGAGGCCCGCGTCTTCCGCCGCCGTCGCTGCCGCGATTTCGGCGGCTAGCCCCTGCTCGTAGATCCGCTCGAGCACGGCGCGAAACAGCGCCTCCTTGGAGGCGAAGTGATGATAGAGCGCCTGCCGCGTCAGTCCGGCTTCCTCCGCCGCCTGCTCGATCGAGGAGCGGCGGAAGCCGTGGCGCCGGAACACGCGCAAGGCGGCGTCGAGGATCCGGTCCTGGGGAGGGGCCTTGGCCTGCATTTTGTCAGATTTGACAAACACGACTGAAATGTCAAATCACGGATGGATGACGGTCTCCACGCAAGAGCCAAGGCCGCCCCCGGCACGCGGGCGGGGACATCGCCGAATTCCCTGGCGATGGTGATGCGAAAACATCACCTCCCAAATGAAAACGGGCACGCCTTCACGTGAAGGCATGCCCGTTGAAACCCTATTCGTGCGACGCTTGGAGCGCTCAGTGCACGCTCACCGCTTGCAGCTCGTTGCTCCAGGCGTTGGCGACCGCGGCTTCGCGGCTGTCGGTCAGCATGATCGGCGTGCCGTCGGCGGCATGGAGCGCGAACAGCTTGAGGCCTGGCGCGATTTTCGGCGCCTCGGGAAACAGGCCCGGAACGTCCTCGGAGCGGATCTGCTTGACGTAGGCGATATGGCCTTCGCCCAGGGTTGCCAGCGTCTCCGGAGAGACGTTCTTGGCTTCGTATTCGAACGCAACGTGACCTTCACTCATGGTCTCGACTCCTCTGGAACACTAAGCGGTCGAGTCCGCTACTCGTTCCATTATTCGTGCTCATTGATAGCGATTGTCTTAACGATCCTCTCCGGTTCTGGCCGGGCCAGATCGATCGACAACAGCCCGTTCTTCAGATCCGCACCCAGCACCAGCATCCCCTCCGCCAGCACGAAGGTGCGCTGGAAGTGGCGCGCGGCGATGCCGCGATGGATGTATTGCCGGGACTTGTCGTCCTGCTGCCGCCCGCGGATCACGAGCTGGTTTTCCTCAATGGTTACATCGAGTTGGTCGCGCGTAAATCCGGCGACCGCCAGCGTGATGCGCAAACGCTCGGGCTGCCCGTCCGATCCGCCGCACCTCTCGATATTGTAGGGAGGGTAGCCGTCGGCGCCTTTGACGACGCGGTCGAGCACGCGCTCGATCTCGTCGAAGCCCAGCAGAAAGGGACTGGAGAGCGTTGGAACACGAGACATAGTTTACAAAGTCCTCGCAGAAGCGACTTTGGTGTTTCAGGGCCCGTCAAGGCACCCCTTGATCAGCAATATGGGAATATCCTCGTGGAGGTTCAAGGACGTAGCGGTGAGCTTGCACAGGTGTCATTCCCGCATGTGACGCGGTTTGCTTTCGCTCGGGCGCTTCACATCGTCGTGCCCGGGCTTGTCCCGGGACAAGCCCGGGCATGACGAGTTCGCGGGGCGAATTATTCCAATGAAAACAAGCCCCCTTCTACTGTGCATGGGGTTGTTTTCGCAGTTTCGTCTGTCGGCCCCGCGAATCCGGTCAGGCCTCCAACCGCGTCCGCCCGTCGCCGCTGAACAAATGCAGCTTCGCCCGCGCCGCGGCGACGCGGATTCTCGCGCCAATAGGTGGCGCTTCGGTCCCGGGAATGCGGACGATGATCTCGCCCGGCGGCAGCTCGCCGGGCGTGGCGGCGACGCGCTGGTCCTCCTGCTCGCGGGAGCCGTAGACGAAGGTTTCGGCGCCGACGCGCTCGATCGCTTCCACGGTGAGCGGCAAGGCGACGCCGCCGTCCGGGGTCTGATCGGTGATGACGAAGTCTTCCGGGCGGATGCCGAGGATGCCGGCGTCGGCCGCCGCGCTCCCGGCGAGCTGGGACCGGATTTCCTCTGGCCGCGTCGACATCAGGTTCATCGGCGGTGCGCCGATGAAGGAGGCGACGAAGGTCGTCGCCGGCTTCTCGTAGATCGCGAGGGGATTGCCGACCTGCTCGACCTGGCCGCCGTTCATCACGACGAGAATGTCGGCGAGCGTCATCGCCTCGAGCTGGTCGTGGGTGACGTAGATCGACGTGGTGTTGAGCCGGCGCTGCAATTTGCGGATCTCGACCCGCATCGCGATGCGCAGCTTCGCATCGAGGTTCGACAGCGGCTCGTCGAACAGGAACACCTTGGGCTGGCGCACGATGGCGCGGCCCATGGCGACGCGCTGGCGCTGGCCGCCCGAGAGCTGGCGCGGCTTGCGCTCCAGCATCGACGTGAGCTCGAGGATGCGCGCGGCTTCGTCGACGCGGGTCCTGATCTCGGCTTCCGCCATGCCGCGGTTGCGCAGGCCATAGGCCATGTTGTTGTAGACGCTCATATGCGGATAGAGCGCGTAGTTCTGGAACACCATCGCGATGTCGCGATCGGCGGGCTCGATTCCGTTGACGATTCGGCCGCCGATGTCGATCTCGCCGCCGGTGACCGTCTCCAGCCCCGCAACCATGCGCAGCAGCGTGGACTTGCCGCAGCCGCTTGGCCCGACCAGCACGCAGAACTGTCCGTCGCCGACATCGACGTCGACGCCCTTGATGGCCTCGAAGCCGCCGGGATAGGTCTTGCGGACGTTGCGCAGGGTGACGTTAGCCATGGGATCTTCCGGCGAATGGCGAAAAGGGAGTGGCGAATGGGGACTGGTTAGTACGCAAGGCTGACGCAGCGACCCCATTCGCTACGCGCCATTCGCTATTCGCCATCTTCACTTTTCCGTCTCGACCAGTCCGCGCACGAACAGCTTCTGCATGACGACGACGACGAACACCGGCGGCAGCATGGCCAGCACGGCGGTCGCCATCACGATCGGCCATTCGGTCAGCGCGTCGGTGGTGGTGATCATCTTGCGGATGCCGACCTGGATGGTCTGCATGTCGTCGCGCGTGGTGATCAGCAGCGGCCAGAGATACTGGTTCCAGCCGAGGATGAACAGGATCACGAACAGCGCCGCCATGTTGGTGCGCGACAGCGGCAGCAGCGTATCCCAGAAGAAGCGGAAGGGACCTGCGCCGTCGATGCGTGAGGCTTCCAGCAGCTCATCCGGCACCGTCATGAAGAACTGGCGGAACAGCAGCGTCGCGGTGGCCGAGGCGATCAGCGGCAGCGACAGGCCGGCATAGCTGTCGAGCATGTGCAGATCGGCGACGATCTTGTAGGTCGGATAGATGCGAACCTCGACCGGCAGCATCAGGGTGATGAAGATCAGCCAGAAGATCGGCATCCGGAACGGAAAGCGGAAATACACGATCGCATAGGCCGAGATGATCGAGATCGCGATCTTGCCGACGGCGATCAGCAGCGCCATCACCAGCGAGTTCAGCATCATGTTGCCGACCGGCTCGCGGGTCGAGCCGCTCGTTCCGACGAAGATCGTCTGATAGTAGGTCTCGAGAAAATGGCCGCCCGGCAGCAGCGACATCTGGCCGTTGGCGATCACCGCGTTGTCCTGGGTGGAGGCGATGAAGGCGAGATAGACCGGGAAGGCGACGATCGCGATCCCGATCCAGAGGATGATGTGGGCGACGTAGCGCCGGAAGCCCTCTTCCTCGACCATCAGTAGGTCACCTTGCGTTCGACGAAGCGGAATTGGATTCCCGTCAGCACGATGACCATGATCATCAGGATCACCGACTGTGCCGCAGAGCTGCCGAGATTTCCGCCGAGCAGGCCGTCTGTATAGACCTTGTAGACCAGCGTCTCGGTCGACTTGCCGGGGCCGCCCCGGGTCATGGTGTCGATGATGCCGAACGTGTCGAAGAAGGCGTAGACGATGTTGACGACCAGGAGGAAGAAGATGGTCGGCGACAGCAGCGGGAAGGTCACGGTCCAGAACCGCCGCATCGGGCGCGCGCCGTCGATCGCGGCGGCCTCGAGCACGCTTCTGGGGATGCTTTGCAGGCCGGCGAGGAAGAACAGGAAATTGTAGGAGATCTGCTTCCAGGCGGCGGCGAGGATGATCAGCGCCGCGGCCTGGTCACCGTCGAGCAGCGGATTCCAGTCGATGCCCAGCGCCCGCAGATAGCGCGAGAGCACCCCCAGCGAGGGATGCAGCATGAAGATCCAGAGCACGCCGACGACCGGCGGCGCCACCGCATAGGGCCAGATCAGCAGCGTGCGGTAGAGCATCGAGCCGCGCAGCGGCTTGTCCGCCATCACGGCGAGCAGCAGTGCAAACGACAGCGACGACACCGCGATCGCGAACGAGAAGAAGAAGGTGCGCAGGATCGCCTCGAAATAGGCGGGGTCCTTGAACAGGTCGATATAGTTCTCGAACCAGACGAAGCTGGTCGAGAGGCCGAAGGCGTCCTGGAGCAGGAAGGACTGGATCACCGCCTGCAAGGCAGGCCAGTAGAAGAAAATCAGGACGATCGCGAGCTGCGGCGCAACCAGCGCGTAGGGCAACAGCTTGGATTGGAAAATGGCTTGCTTTTGCATGATGCCCGCAGCAGCGGCAGGCCGGCTTCACCGGCCTGCCGCTTGTCGCCTTACTTCACGGCGGTCTTTTCGAACTGCCGCAGCATCGTGTTGCCGCGCTCGACGGCCGAATCCAGCGCCTGCTTGGCGGTCTTCTTGCCGGCCAGCGCCTGCTCGATCTCTTCGGCCCAGACGTCGCGGAGCTGCACCATGTTGCCGAGGCGCAGGCCGCGGGAGTTCTCGGTCGGCTCCTTGTTGGTCAGCTCGAGCAGCGGGGTCTCGAGATAGGGCTGGTCCTTGTAGAAGCCTTCGGCCTTGGCCTTGTCATAGGCCGTCTTGGTGATCGGCAGATAGCCCGACGATTTGTGGATATAGACCTGACGATCGGTATCGGAGAGGAAAGTCAGGAACTTCGCGACACCCTTGTACTCCTCGGCCGACTTGCCGCCCATGATCCAGAGCGAAGCGCCGCCGATGATCGAGTTCTGCGGCGCGCCCTTCACGTCGGGATAATAGGGCATCGGCACCGCGGTGAAGGCGAACTTGGCCTGCGCCTTGACGTTGCCGAAGAAGGCCGACGAGGTCAGGTAGAGCGGGCATTCGCCCGACGTGAAGCGGCCTTCGCCGGTGTTGGTGCGGCCGGCATAGTCGTAGGTCTTGTCCTTCTGGAGCTCGACCAGCTTCTCGAGGTGCTTGACCTGGAGCGGTCCGTTGAACTGCAGCACGGTGTCGAAACCGTCGAGGCCGTTGGCCTTGCTGGCGAGCGGCACGTTGTGCCAGGCGGAGAGCTGCTCGAGATTGACCCAGGTGACCCAGGAGTTGGAGAAGCCGCAGGTGGGATGGCCGTTGTCGTGCAGCTTCTTGGCGGCGTCGAACACTTCAGGCCAGGTCTTCGGGATCTCGACATTCGCCTTCTTCAGCTCGTCGAGATTGACCCACATGACGGTCGACGACGAATTGAAGGGGAAGGACAGCATCTCGCCCTTCGAGGTCGAATAGTAGCCGGTGATCGCGGGCAGATAGGCCTTCGGATCGAACTTCTCGCCGGTCTCGGCCATCAGCTTGTAGACCGGCTTCACGGCGCCGGTCGCGGCCATCATGGTGGCGGTGCCGACCTCGAACACCTGCATGATGTGCGGCGCGTTGCCGGCGCGGAACGCCGCGATGCCGGCGTTCATCGTATCGGCGTAGTTGCCCTTGTAGGTCGGGATCACCTTGTAGTCGCTCTGCGCGGCGTTGAAGTCGTTGGCGAGCTTGACGATGACGTCGTTGTTGGCGCCGGTCATCGCGTGCCACCACTGGATTTCCGTCACAGCCAGCGCCGGCGAAGCCGACAAGCCGACCGTGAGTGCAAATGCGGCAGCCGCACCAATATGTCGAAGAGCCATCAAGAATCCTCCCTTGCCCGTCACTGAAGAAGCGCTTGCGCTAGCAGCACCATATGACGTTCACATGACTGTGTAAGCGGCCGAAACGAAAGCGGCAAGCGCTGGAAAAGGGAAGCCGTCGAATAGGCGAAGACGTGCGCGCCGCACGCGTGTGGTCGCGTCGCAGTGCGGCATCGTTGTGGCTGACGGTCAGGCCGCCGGCTCCAAACCTCTCTCGCTTGCGGGAGAGGTTGGCGCGCAGCGCCGGGCGAGCGCTTTCTCCTCTGGGGGGCTGTCCCTTCGCGGAGACACACTCTCCTCAGCCCTCCCTCGCAAGCGCAGGGCCATCGCATGTGAGGAAACGCGGCGGGATACTCGCCTGCGGCCATCCTTCGAGACGCCCGCCTCCGGCGGGCCCTCAGGATAAGGGCGGAGTGTGCGGCAGCAGTTTCAACGGGCACTGATGCCACTTAGCCTCATCCTGAGGGGACCGCAAAGCGGTCGTCTCGAAGGACGAGGCGCTTGCTCTGGCCCGTCCGAAAGTCATATGCGATGGCCCTGCCCGCAAGCGGGGGAGGGAGCGCACCTGCGGCGACGCTCGATCCCGGTCTTATCTCAGCGCTTGCGCTCGGGGCCGCAGACCGTGCCATTCTCGACCATCGCGTCGATCTCGGCCTTGGAGTAGCCGAACTCGCCGAGCACCTCCGCCGCGTGCTGGCTGAATTTCGGCGGCAGGCGGCGCAGGCTCGGCTTTGAGCGATCGAGCCGGATCGGTGACGCCACGCCCTTGTACCAGTCCTTCTCGATAATATCGCCGCGGTAGATCGTGTGCGGATTGGTCAACGCCTGGTCGATCTTCTGCACCGGCCCCGCAGGCAGGCCTGCCGCGAGCAGGCGATTGCACAGCGGCTCGGCCTCGTGCTGGCTGAACACGGCGGCAAGCTCGGCACGCAGCGCCTCGCGATTGGCGATACGGTCCTTGTTGCGGGCAAAGCGCGGGTCGGTGCCGAGCTCGGGCTTGCCGATCTCCTTGGCGAGCTTGCGGAAGGTGCCGTCATTGCCGACGCCGATGAAGATGTTGTCGGTCTTGGTCGGGAAGATCGCGTAGGGCACGAGGTTCGGGTGCTCGTTGCCGGTGAGCGACGGCGGCTTGCCATGCATGAAATAGTTCGCGGTGTGCGGATGCATGATGGCAAGGCCGGTCTCGTACAACGTCGTCTCCAGGAACTGGCCCTTGCCGGAGCGCTGCCGCTCCGAAAGCGCCATCAGGATGCCGATCGCCGCATAAAGGCCGGTGGTGATGTCGACCAGCGGCACGCCGATCCGCATCGGCCCGCTCTCGGGCGAGCCGGTCGCTGCGATCATGCCGGTCATGGCCTGGATGATGGCGTCATAGCCGGGGTTGCCGCCGCGCGGGCCATCGGCACCGAAACCGCAGATCCGGCAATGCACGAGGCGCGGGAATTTTTCGCGCAAGCTCTCGTTGCCGATGCCCCATTTCTCCAGCGTGCCCGGCTTGAAATTCTCGATCAGGACGTCGGCCGTCTCCAGCATCTTGAGCAGCACCGCGCGGCCGCCCTCGGCGGCGAGGTCGAGGCCGATCGAGCGCTTGTTGCGGTTGATGCCGACGAAATAGGCCGCGTCCTCCTCGTGGAAGGGAGGGCCCCATTCGCGCACCTCGTCGCCCGTGGGCGGCTCGACCTTGATCACGTCGGCGCCATGGTCGGCGAGGATCTGGGTGCAGTAGGGACCGCCGAGCACGCGCGTGAGATCGATGACGCGCAGTCCGCTCATGGCACCTGGGGCGGCTTCAGAACTCATGCCTTCGCTTCTCCTGTGTCGAGGTTCGGTCACAGGCCTAGCGAGGTTTGCCAGGAGCAGCAATGGCTCCCGGCGTAGGGCCGCATGCGCCGTCGCGCGTCAATGCCGCGGCGTGGCAAAACAGCAAAGCGGCCCGCCCCGGGGAGGTCCCGGGGCCAGCCCATCCGCACTTCGATCAGACGACCGTCAGGCGAACGTCGACATTGCCGCGCGTGGCATTGGAGTAGGGGCACACCTGATGCGCCTTTTCGACCAGCGCCTCGGCCTCAGTGCGGGCAAGGCCCGGCAGCGAGACCGCCAGATCGATGTCGAGGCCGAAGCCGCCTTCGGAGCGCGGTCCGATGCCGACGGTCGAGGTGACGGAGGCGTCGGCCGGAACCTTCGGGCCGCCCTGCGAAGCCACGAACTTCATCGCGCCGATGAAGCAGGCGGCATAGCCGGCCGCAAACAGCTGCTCGGGATTGTTGCCGGCGCCGCCGCCGCCGAGCTCCTTCGGCGTGGTGAGCTTGACGTCGAGCGCGCCGTCGAGGGTCGCTGCATGGCCGTCGCGGCCGCCGGTGGCTTTTGCGCTGGTCTTGTAGAGGACGTTCACGGACATTGTGGTCTCCCTGATCTTGGGGTGGGTGCGATCTTTATTGCAGGCAATTAGATTGTGCGCAATTGAAATTGCGCTGTCTCACATTTAATTGTTCGCAATTGAATGTGCCGCCGACCGGCCCCACAATGCGGCCGAACCTCGTGAGATTCTGCAATGGCCAGGAAACCATCGGCAGCGGACGCGCCGCTGCGGCTCGACAACCAGATCTGCTTTGCGGTTTATTCCGCAGCGCATGCCTTCAACCGCGTCTACAAGCCGCTGCTCGACCGGCTCGGCCTGACCTATCCGCAATATCTGGTGATGCTGGTGCTGTGGGAGCGCGACGACGTGCCGGTCAAGGACATCGGCGAGAAGCTGTTCCTGGATTCGGGCACGTTGACGCCGCTGCTCAAGCGGCTCGAGGCCGCCCATCTCGTCAAGCGCAGCCGCTCGCGCGAGGACGAGCGCCAGGTGCTGATCGCGCTGACGCCGCAGGGATACGCGCTCAAGGAAAAGGCCCGCGCCGTGCCGCAGTCGATCCTTGCGGCGTCGGACTGTTCGGTGTCGGAACTGGTCGCGATGAAGGACGAGATCGTCGCGCTGCGCGACAGGCTCAATGCGGTGATCGGGGAGTAGGGCTAGCAGAGCCGCTTTTTCGAGAAGGCGCGGCCGGAGTGTGATTTGAGGTATTTCTCGAATGCCAAGGCCTTCAGCTTATCAGGGAAGGCGCAGTACCAGACCAGCTTCCACGGCACGAACTTGGCGGTGTGAGCGGATTTGCCGGCATTGTGCTCCGGAAGACGTCGCTTCAGATCTTCCGTGGCACCAATGTATTCCTGGTCGGGGAACTCGATGCTCCGGATGATGTAGACATACCACATCGATGTCTCGCGGCTGGGTAGCCGGATGGGAAGTAGAGGAAATCAGAATGTGAGACAGTCCGTCTTCGCCCTACGGGCTACGCCGGACACCACGCTTCACCCTTCAGGTTCCGCGCGGCTGCGCCACGCGTAGCCCGAAGGGCGAAGCGTGGTGGAGCCAGGCGGGATCGAACCGCCGACCTCTTGCATGCCATGCAAGCGCTCTCCCAGCTGAGCTATGGCCCCTTAGTCCTTCACCGGGGTGAACCTGGTTGATCACCCCGGACCGGCGAGCCTAGCGACTCGCGCGGAGCACCCTTTTTCACAGATCAGGGCTGATCTCAAGTCTCTTCATCACCTCCGACGTCACCAATGATGTCGGTCACGTCCTCATCGCCCTCTTCCTCGTCGGCAATGAAGGTCGAATCATCGTCATCGTCGTCGTCGATGGTCTCATCGACCTCGATATCATCCTCGGATTCCGGCACGACGGCCTTGACCTTGCCGGTATTTTCCTCGGCATCGGCCTCCTCGAGGGAGACCAATTCTTCGGCCTCCGCCGGTTCCGGCGCGGCGTCCGCTGTCGCCGCGTGCCGGGCTTCGGCGCCGCGGGGGACGCGAGCGGGCGCCACCGGGGCGATCGGCACCACCTCGCCGGTATAGGGCGAGATCACCGGATTCTTGTTGAGGTCATAGAACTTCTTGCCCGTGGTCGGGCAAATACGTTTGGTTCCGAGTTCGGACTTGGCCACGGCAGGAATCCTGGGATGTCTGAAAAAGCGGTGTTTCACTTGGCTAGTTGGCGGCCCGCTGTCAATAGCGCATTACAGGAGAAAGACATGCCCGTGACGAGGCGCGGACCATGTGGTACCTGCGCCGCAGCCCGGCGAGGGCGCATCCAAGGACACAATCTTGACCCATTCCGACCAACCGAGCCCGCTCCGGGCTCGCGCCAGCGGCCCCCTGACCGGGAAAGCACGGGTGCCCGGGGACAAGTCGATCTCCCACCGTGCCCTCATCCTGGGCGCGCTCGCGGTCGGCGAGACCAGGATTTCGGGCCTGCTGGAGGGCGAGGACGTCCTCAACACAGCCAAATCCATGCAGGCGCTCGGCGCCAGGGTCGAGCGTACCGGCGATTTCGCGTGGAAGGTGCAGGGCGTGGGCGTTGGGGGCTTCGCCCAGCCCAAGGCGCCGCTGGATTTCGGCAATTCCGGCACCGGCTGCCGGCTGGTCATGGGCGCCGTTGCCGGCTGCCCGATCTCGGCGGTGTTCGACGGCGACGCCTCGCTGCGCAGCCGCCCCATGCGCCGGATCCTCGATCCGTTGGAAAAGATGGGCGCCAGGGTCGTGTCCGGGGGCGAGGGCGGCCGTCTGCCGCTGACCCTCCAGGGCGCGCGCGATCCGCTGCCGATCACCTACAGGACCCCGGTCGCCTCGGCCCAGATCAAATCGGCCGTGCTGCTGGCGGGCCTGGCTGCGCCGGGCACCACGACCGTGATCGAGAGCGAGGCCAGCCGCGACCACACCGAGCTGATGCTGAAGCATTTTGGCGCCGACATCACCTCGGCCCAGGAAGGCCAGCACGGCCGCCGCATCACGCTGGTGGGCGAGCCCGAGCTGCATGGCGCCAATGTCGTCGTCCCCGCCGATCCCTCTTCGGCGGCCTTCCCGATTGTTGCGGCGCTGGTTGTTGAGGGCTCCGATATCGTGCTGTCCGACGTCATGACCAATCCGCTGCGCACCGGTCTGTTCACCACGCTGCGCGAAATGGGCGCCTCGATCGAAGAGAGCGAAGTGCGGGGTGATGCCGGCGAGCCGATGGCGCGCTTGCGCGTGCGTGCCTCGAAGCTACGTGGCGTCGAGGTGCCGCCGGAGCGCGCGCCCTCGATGATCGACGAATATCTGGTGCTGGCGGTGGCAGCCTCCTTCGCCGAAGGCACGACGATCATGCGCGGCCTGCAGGAGCTGCGCGTCAAGGAATCCGACCGGTTGGAGGCGACCGCCGCCATGCTTCGCGTCAACGGCGTCAAGGTCGTGGTCTCAGGCGATGATCTGATCGTCGAGGGCCGCGGCCATGTCCCGGGCGGCGGGACCGTCGCCACCCACATGGACCATCGCATCGCGATGTCCGCGCTGGTGATGGGCTGCGCCTCCGACCAGCCGGTGACGGTCGACGACACCGCTTTCATCGCCACCAGTTTCCCGGATTTCATTCCGATGATGCGTTCGCTAGGGGCCGAGTTCTCATGATCATCGCCATCGACGGGCCCGCGGCTTCGGGCAAGGGGACGCTCGGCAAGCGTCTTGCCCACCATTACGGCTATCGTCATCTCGATACCGGCGTGATCTATCGCGCGGTCGCCTATGCCTTGATGCAATCAGGGCACGACCTCAACGACGAGGCGGCTGCGGTGCAGGCCGCGTTGGAACTCGATCCTGAGAAGTTCGGCAATCCTGCGCTGAAGACCCAGAAGGCCGGCGAGGGTGCCTCGATCGTCTCGGCGATCCCCAGGGTCCGCGAGGTTCTGGTCAACTTCCAGCGGCAATTCGCCGCCGATCCGCCCGGGGCGGTGCTGGACGGCCGCGACATTGGAACCGTGATCTGCCCCCATGCCGACGTGAAGATCTTCGTCGTGGCAGACCCCAAGGTTCGCGCGCGCCGCCGCACCATGGAGGCCAGGGCGAGGGGCGAGGAGGCGGACGAGGCCGCCGTGCTCGCCGACATCATCCAGCGCGACGAGCGCGACAAGAACCGGCCGATTGCGCCTTTGAAACCGGCCCCGGATGCTTACTTGCTAGATAACTCCCAACTGGATATAGAAGGCGGCGTCCGGGCCGCCATCGACATTATCGAGGCCGTCCGAGCGGGCCGGTCGCGGGGTTAAGCCGCAACCGTCATTGGAGGAAGCGCCCGCTCCCGCCTCTTTGATGTCGATACCTCGGTCCCTGTTTCGGGGCCGGCGCAATCCAGGCTCCGGACAAAGATTCCACGTGTCGAACGCGCGGGCCTCTGCCGGCCCGCTCCCGCTGTTCCGGCGCCGAGCCGGGGCAGCGAGCGGTCGCTCGAAGGTTTTTGCGGACCTTCCGACACTGCGCGTGCGATGCGCCGATGAACCCAACGGCCGGCAAGACATCCGCAACTGGAGAACAAATGGCTTCGACTTCTGCTGATACCTATAGCCCCTCGCGCGACGATTTCGCCGCGATGCTCGACGAGTCCTTCGCAGGCGGCAACCTGCAGGAAAGCTCCGTCGTCAAGGGCAAGGTGGTTGCAATTGAAAAGGACATGGCCGTCATCGACGTCGGCCTGAAGACCGAGGGCCGCGTCGCGCTGCGCGAATTTTCCGGCCCCGGCCGTGAAAGCGACCTCAAGGTCGGCGACGAGGTGGAAGTGTTCCTCGATCGCATCGAAAACGCGCTCGGCGAAGCCGTGCTGTCCCGCGACAAGGCGCGCCGCGAAGAGAGCTGGGGCAAGCTCGAGAAGGCGTTCCAGAACAACGAGAAGGTCAACGGCGTCATCTTCAACCAGGTCAAGGGCGGCTTCACGGTCGACCTCGACGGTGCCGTTGCGTTCCTGCCGCGCTCGCAGGTCGACATCCGCCCGATCCGCGACGTTGCGCCGCTGATGAACAACTCGCAGCCGTTCCAGATCCTCAAGATGGACCGCCGCCGCGGCAACATCGTCGTCTCCCGCCGCACGGTGCTGGAAGAGACCCGCGCCGAGCAGCGTCAGGAGCTGGTGCAGAACCTCGAAGAGGGTCAGGTCATCGACGGCGTGGTCAAGAACATCACCGATTACGGTGCGTTCGTTGACCTCGGCGGCATCGACGGCCTGCTGCACGTCACCGATATCGCGTGGCGCCGCGTCAACCACCCGACCGAGGTGCTCTCGATCGGCCAGACCGTGAAGGTCAAGATCATCAAGATCAACCACGAGACGCACCGCATCTCGCTGGGCATGAAGCAGCTGCTGGACGATCCGTGGCAGGGCATCGAAGCCAAGTACCCGCTGGGTGCCCGCTTCACCGGCCGCGTCACCAACATCACCGACTACGGCGCGTTCGTCGAGCTCGAGCCGGGCATCGAAGGCCTGATCCACGTCTCCGAGATGTCGTGGACCAAGAAGAACATGCATCCCGGCAAGATCGTCTCGACCTCGCAGGAAGTCGACGTGCAGGTGCTGGAAGTCGATTCCGTCAAGCGCCGCATCTCGCTCGGCCTCAAGCAGACCATGCGCAACCCCTGGGAGGTCTTCGTCGAAGCTCACCCGACCGGTTCGGTGGTCGAGGGCGAGGTCAAGAACAAGACCGAGTTCGGTCTGTTCCTGGGTCTCGAGGGCGACGTCGACGGCATGGTCCACCTCTCCGACCTCGACTGGAAGCTTCCGGGCGAGCAGGTGATCGACAACTACAAGAAGGGCGACATGGTGAAGGCCGTGGTGCTCGATGTGGACGTCGAGAAGGAGCGCATCTCGCTCGGCATCAAGCAGCTCGAAGGCGACCCCTTCGCCGAGCCGGGCGATGTCAAGAAGGGCGCGGTCGTGACCTGCGAAGTGCTCGAAGTGAAGGAGAGCGGTATCGAGGTGAAGATCGCCGGTACCGACTTCTCCACCTTCATCAAGCGCTCCGAGCTCGCGCGTGACCGCAACGACCAGCGCGCCGAACGCTTCGCCGTCGGCGAGAAGGTCGATGCCCGCGTGATCCAGTTCGACAAGAAGGCCCGCAAGGTCCAGGTGTCGATCAAGGCGCTCGAAGTCGCCGAAGAGAAGGAAGCCATCGCGCAGTACGGCTCTTCCGATTCGGGCGCGACGCTCGGCGACATTCTGGGCACCGCGCTCAAGAACCGCGACAGCAAGTAAGCGAATCGTACGTTTCGCTGACATCAAGGCCCCGGCGCGAGCCGGGGCTTTTTTGTTGCTGTCTCCGCAAACTCCGCTGTCGTCCCGGACAAGCGAAGCGAAGCGGAGCGCCGATCCGGGACCCATATGTGGACGGCCTCCGTGGCACAAGAGCTTTGTGAAGGTTTTGATCGGATCGCTTGCATCCATATGTCCGGCCTGTTGGTTCGGCGTGTTAGACCGCTGGCCAAGATGGTTTCCGCGACACGAGCTCCAATCAACCACGCGACCTTGATCGGCCAATGGGTCCCACGGATTTGCTCGCATCTTCGGTCGATCGATCGCACCATCTCCTCTGCTCTTGCAGCTCCGGTTCGGCCGGTGGGTGAACCCGCCGGTCGGCCGAATCTCTCAACTATGCGGCGGCTGGCGCTTGGTCGGCTCGGGCATTCAGCCGCGCGCTGTCATATTCCTGTGCCGTCGTCATCAGCTTCCAGGCGATGCGGGCCATCTTGTTGGCGAGTGCCACTGCGGCAAGCTTCGGTGTCTTGCGCTTCAAGAGCTCGACGAGCCAATGTGGACCGGAATCTTTCGCCATCGCTTGCTTGACCACCGAGGTCGCCCCGACCACCAGCAGTTGACGCAATCTCTCATCGCCAGCGCGGGTGATCTTGCCGAGCCTGGTCTTTCCCGCAGTGGAATGGTCCTTGGGGGTCAAGCCGAGCCAGGCCGCGAACAGTCTTCCTGAGCGGAAGGCATGCGGATCTGGCGCCTTCATGACCAGTGCCGCAGCGGTGACCGGACCGACCCCCGGGATTTGTGCCAATCGCCGGCTCATGGCATCGGCACGGTGCCAGGCCACAAGCTTGGCCTCGACCGCCTTCAGCTCGACTTGCACCTGGTCATATTGGCGGGCAAGCATTGCAAACAGCTCGCGAGCCAGCGCTGGAACACGATCGTCCTGTTTGATCGTCGCCAGGAACGCGGCAAGCTTGTCCAGCCCCTTGGCTGCTATCAAACCGAACTCCGCCGCATGACCGCGGATCGTATTGGAGAGCTGGGTGCGACGCGCGACCAATTGCTCGCGTACGCCAAGCAGCATCAGCGCCGCCTGCTGCTCGGCCGTCTTCACCGGAACGTAGCGCATCCGCGGCCGGCTCGCCGCCTCACACAGTCCTTCCGCGTCGCGCCCGTCGTTCTTGTTGCGCGGCACGTAAGGCTTGACCAGCTGCGGCGCGATCAGCTTGACCGTGTGCACTAGCTTGCCAAGCTCCCGCGCCAGGTAGTGCGCCGCCCCGCAAGCCTCGATCACAATCACCGTCGCCGGCAGCTTGGTAAAAAACTCCAGCATCGCCTTGCGGCTCAGCCGCTTGCGCAACACCACTTGCTCCGAAGCGTCAACGCCATGGAGTTGAAAAATATGCTTCGACGTATCCATCCCAATGCGGATAATCTGGCTCATGGACGGCTCCTGTGAATGGGTCTTTGACAACCTCATTCTGGCACAACTGATGCCGTAGGGGCCGTCCACACCATCAACCCCAGGGAGGAGTTTGACGAAGACTCGGAGTTGCCAGCTCGCGCGACGACTTCTCCCTGGGGTTATGGATCCCCGCCTTCGCGGGGATGACGACTGAGTCCGCGCCGACTTGCTCGCCCCCCAACGAGGCCTTGTTTTCTTCAAAATGCGCCGCAATTGATGTATTCAGCTAAGCCAATGGTCACGCTGTGACGGCACAACGCGCCCAGCCTTTCATTTGGAGATATTCCGATGTCGCTCGATTCGGACATCATCGTCGATCGCCGCAGGATCCGCCGCAAGCTGACGTTCTGGCGTGTGATGGCCGCGCTGATCGCGATCGCGGCGATCGCGAGCTTCGCGCTGATCGCGACACCCGGGGCGCGCGGCACCTTCGCATCCGCCGGCTCGATCGCGCGCGTTCATATCGATGGGTTGATCCGCAGCGATTCCGAGCGCACCCAGGCGCTGGAGCGGCTGGAGAATTCGGCCGCCGCCGCCGTCATCGTTCACGTCAACTCGCCGGGCGGCACCACTGCCGGCTCCGAGCAGCTCTACGACTCGCTCACCCGCCTGAAGGCGAAGAAGCCGCTGGTGGTCGTCGTCGAGGGTCTCGCCGCATCGGGTGGCTACATCACGGCGATCGCGAGCGACCACATCGTCGCCCAGCAGAGCTCGCTGGTCGGCTCGATCGGCGTGCTGTTCCAGTACCCCAACGTCTCCGAGCTGCTGAAGACCATCGGCGTCAAGGTCGAGGAGGTGAAGTCCTCGCCGCTGAAGGCGGCACCCAACGGTTTTGAGCCGACCAGTCCCGAGGCGCGTGCCGCGCTCGATGCGCTGGTCAAGGATTCCTACGCCTGGTTCAAGGGAATGGTGAAGGAGCGGCGTGGCATGGATGACACGCAGCTCGAAAAAGTCGCCGATGGCCGTGTCTTCACCGGGCGCCAGGCGATCGATCTCAAGCTGATCGACCAGATCGGCGACGAGAAGACGGCGGTGACCTGGCTGGTCGAGCACAAGGGCGTCAAGAAGGGGCTTCCGGTACGCGATTACAAGCTTCAGCCGCGCTTTGGCGATCTGACTTTTCTCAAGACGGCCGCCGCCGTGACGCTGGAAGCGCTCGGTTTGAGCTCGATTGCGCATCAGATCGGCCAAACCGGCGTCGCGCAGGCGGTCGACCGGCTCGGAATGGATGGAATGCTGGCCCTGTGGCAGCCGGCCGCATCAAACTGACTGGGGCAGGCGAGTTCCAGAAGGTTTTCGCGCCTTGCGAGTGCCGTCGCAGCACGCTTTTTCGGCATTTGTCACGTATTTTCGCGACGCTCGGCCTTGATTTAGCGTCTTGACAGATCAAGGTATTTTCACGGAAATGGTCATCCGCACGCTTCCGGGTCCTATCTCTCGATGATCAAATCCGAACTTGTTCAGCGTATCGCCGAGCACAACCCGCATCTGTACCAGCGGGATGTCGAGAACATTGTGAATGCGATTCTCGAAGAGATCGTAGCGGCGCTTGCGCGCGGTGATCGCGTCGAGCTGCGCGGCTTCGGTGCCTTCTCGGTCAAGCACCGCCCTGCCCGCGCAGGGCGCAATCCACGCACCGGCGCCCATGTGCCCGTCGACCAGAAGAGCGTTCCGTTCTTCAAGACCGGCAAGGAAATGCGCGAGCGGCTGAACCGCGACCATCCGGATCCCGGCGCGGCAGACTAAAGCGCGATGTGATCGCGCTTCAGGTTATTTGAGCATGATCTTTTCGGAAAACCGCTGCACACTTTTCCGGATCAGGCTCCAAGGCCGGCCTCAGGGTTTTTCGCGGTCGCGCGCGATGCAGCCGCAGGCTTGATTCAAGGCGAGCGAAGCGAGATGCGAAAGTTCCTGACCGCGCTGATCGTGATTCCGCTGGGCGTGATCCTGGTCGCGTTCGCCGTCGCCAACCGGCATTTCGTCACGGTCTCCTTCGATCCCTTCATTTCCGACGACCCGTCGCTGTCGCTGACGTTGCCGCTGTTCCTGCTCCTGATCCTGGTGGCTGCGCTGGGTGTCGTGGTCGGCGGCTCAGCCGTCTGGTTCGGCCAGCGGCGCTGGCGGCGCGCGGCGCGCCGGAATGACGCGGAGGCCCGGACCGCCAGGGCCGAACTGGCCGATCTTCGGGCCCAGGCGGCTGCGGCCAGGCCCGAGCCCCAGCGCCTTCCCTCTCCCTCCGGGGTGGGCCTGTACGGGCCCATCGGGCGAGACAAGCAGCGCGCGACGTTGTAGAAGCGGCCCCGACCGAAAGCCCCGTTTTCCGGCCGCGGACCAGCGGCCTCCATCTGCTTCGAGACCATGTCCCTGCTCGTCAAAATCTGCGGCCTGTCCACGCGGGAGACGCTTCAAACGGCGCTCGACGCCGGTGCCGACATGGTGGGATTCGTGTTCTTTCCGCCGTCGCCGCGACATCTCTCCCTGGAGGCCGGGCGCGAGCTCGGCCGCCAGGTGAAGCAGCGCGCGCTCAAGGTCGCGCTCACCGTCGATGCCGACGACGCCACGCTCGACAACATCATGGATGCGCTGTCGCCGGACATCTTCCAGCTCCATGGCAAGGAGAGCGTGGCGCGGCTGCGCGACATCAAGCAGCGGTTCGGCCGTCCGGTGATGAAGGCGGTTCCGGTCGCAACGTCGGCCGATCTCGCCGCGCTGCCGGGCTACGCCGCGGTCGCCGACAGCATTTTGTTCGACGCGCGCGCGCCGAAGGATGCGACGCGGCCCGGCGGCTTGGGGGAGCCCTTCGACTGGCACCTGCTGGAAAATCTCGATCTGAAACTGCCCTACATGGTCTCGGGCGGGCTTCACGCCGGCAACGTCACCGAAGCCCTCCGCGTCACCCGCGCCGGCGGCGTCGACGTGTCCTCCGGTGTCGAAAGCGCCCCCGGCGTCAAGGATCCCGAGATGATCAAGGCCTTCATTCGCGCCGCGCGCGCCAGCCAAGATGCAAATCAAGAGTTGAGTGTTCGATGACCGTCGCCAAACCCAATTCCTACCGCAGCGGCCCCGACGAGCGCGGCCATTTCGGCATCTTCGGCGGCCGCTTCGTCGCCGAAACCCTGATGCCGCTTATCCTCGACCTGGAAAAGGCCTACACCGCCGCCAAGGACGATCCGGCCTTCCAGGCCGAGATGAACGGCTATCTCAAGAACTATGTCGGCCGGCCTTCGCCGCTCTATTTCGCCGAACGCCTGACCGAGCATCTCGGCGGCGCCAAGATCTACCTGAAGCGCGAAGAGCTGAACCACACCGGTTCGCACAAGGTGAACAACGTGCTCGGCCAGATCATGCTGGCGCGGCGCATGGGCAAGAAGCGCATCATCGCCGAGACCGGCGCCGGCCAGCATGGGGTCGCCACTGCGACGCTGTGCGCGCGCTTTGGCCTGGAATGCGTGGTCTATATGGGCGCCGTCGACGTCGAGCGACAGCAGCCCAACGTCATCCGCATGGAAATGCTGGGCGCGAAGGTGATGCCGGTGCAGTCGGGCACCCGCACGCTCAAGGACGCCATGAACGAGGCACTGCGCGACTGGGTCACCAACGTGCATAACACCTTCTATTGCATCGGCACGGTCGCAGGTCCGCATCCCTATCCGACGCTGGTGCGTGACTTCCAGTCGATCATCGGCAACGAGACCAAGGCGCAGATGCAGGAGGTCGAGGGACGCCTGCCGGACTCGCTGGTCGCCTGCATCGGCGGCGGCTCGAACGCGATGGGCTTGTTCCATCCCTTCCTCGATGATCCCACGGTCGAGATCTTCGGAGTGGAAGCCGCAGGCCATGGGCTCACGCAACTGCATGCGGCCTCGATCGCAGGCGGCCGTCCCGGCGTGCTGCACGGCAACCGCACCTATCTCCTGATGGATGCGGACGGCCAGATCCAGGACGCGCATTCGATCTCGGCCGGCCTCGACTATCCCGGCATCGGCCCCGAGCATTCCTGGCTGCACGAGGTCGGCCGCGTGAACTATCTCTCCGCCACCGACGACGAGGCGCTCGCCGCGTTCCAGCTGCTGTCGAAGCTCGAAGGCATCATCCCCGCGCTCGAACCCGCGCACGCCATCGCCAAGGTGATGGAGCTCGCGCCGAAGCGGCCACGGGACCACCTGATGGTCGTCAACCTCTCCGGCCGCGGCGACAAGGACGTCCCGCAGGTCGGCGACATCCTGAGGGGCAAGAAGTGACCACGCGTATCGACACCCGTTTCGCCGAGCTGAAGAAGCAGGGCCGCTCGGCCTTCGTCACTTATGTGATGGCTGGCGATCCCGACCTCACGACGTCGCTCAATATCGTCAAGGCGCTGCCCAAGGCAGGCGCCGACGTCATTGAACTCGGCATTCCCTTCACCGATCCGATGGCGGATGGTCCCTCGATTCAGGCTGCAGGTCTGCGCGCGCTCAAGGCGGGCATGACCTTGAAGAAGACGCTCGATCTGGTGCGCGACTTCCGCAAGGACGACAACGTCACGCCGCTCGTGCTGATGGGCTATTACAATCCGATCTACATCTACGGCGTCGACAAGTTCCTGGCCGACGCCAAGAGCGCGGGCGTTGACGGCCTGATCATCGTCGACCTGCCGCCGGAGGAAGACGACGAGCTCTGCATTCCCGCACTGAAGGCCGGTCTGAACTTCATTCGCCTGGCGACTCCGACCACCGACGACAAGCGTCTCCCCGCGGTGCTCGCGAACACGTCGGGCTTTGTCTATTACGTCTCGATCGCCGGCATCACCGGTGCAGCGGCGGCGGACGCGAATGTCGTCGGTGAAGCGGTCGCACGCATCAAGCGGCATACCAAGCTGCCGATCTGCGTTGGTTTTGGCATCCGCACGCCGGAGGCTGCGCGCGCCATTGCCGAGAAGGCCGATGGTTCGGTGGTCGGCACCGCGCTGGTGGATGCGCTCAAGAACAGTTTCGATGCGGAAGGGCGGGCGACCGCCAAAACCGTTAACGCCGTCGCGGAATTGACGGCCGCCCTGGCCCTGGGCGTCAAGGGTGCGCAACAGGCGGCGGAATAGGCCATAATTCCGCTCTTGAGGCGAGCGACACGGCGGCTTGCCGGGCAGAGGGCGGGCCGCCATATATCCCTTTAGGCGATCCGCAAGGCGGGATCGCACATCGGAGCAAACCATGAACTGGCTTACCAATGTGGTCCGGCCGAAGATCCGCAACATGCTGCGGCGGGAGACGCCGGAGAATCTCTGGATCAAGTGCCCGGATTCCGGGCAGCTCGTGTTCTACAAGGACGTCGAGGCCAACCAGTTCGTCATTCCCGGCTCGAACTACCACATGCGCATGGGCGCGGTGGCCCGGTTGAAGTCGATCTTCGACAACGAGACCTGGTTCGACGTCGCGCTGCCCGAGGTCACGCCCGACCCGCTCAAGTTCCGCGACGAGAAGAAATATGTCGACCGCATCAAGGATGCGCGGGCGCGGACCAATCTGAACGACGCGATCAAGGTCGGCTACGGCAAGCTCGAAGGCTCCGCCGTCGTCGTCGCCGTGCAGGATTTCGACTTCATGGGCGGCTCGCTCGGCATGGCCGCGGGCGAGGCCATCGTGCGCGGGATGGAGCTCGCGGTCGAGAAGAAGTCGCCGTTCATCGTGTTCGCCGCCTCGGGCGGCGCGCGCATGCAAGAGGGCATCCTGTCGCTGATGCAGATGCCGCGCACCACGGTCGCGGTGCAGATGCTGCGCGAGGCAAAACTGCCCTACATCGTCGTGCTGACCAATCCGACCACCGGTGGCGTCACCGCGTCCTATGCGATGCTGGGGGACGTGCAGATCGCCGAGCCCGGTGCGCTGATCGGCTTCGCCGGCGCGCGCGTGATCGAGCAGACCATTCGCGAGAAGTTGCCGGAAGGTTTCCAGCGTGCCGAGTACCTCAAGGAGCACGGCATGGTCGACATGGTCGTGCATCGCCACGAGTTGCGCCCGACGCTGGCGCGGCTCTGCCGACTGCTGACCAAGGCGCCGGCGCTGGAAGGCGTATCGAAATCAGTGCAGCCAGTGGCGAGTCCGGCGCAGATCGTATCGGCCGCCGAGACGGCGCCGGCTGCGCCCCACGCGTGAACGCCTCCTCTGACAGTGCAAAGACACCGCTCGGCGAATTGATCGGGCGGCTGTCGGCCCTGCATCAGAAGCGCATCGATCTCGGGCTTGAGCGGATGCACCGCCTGCTCGAACGGCTCGGCCACCCCGAATGCAAGCTGCCGCCGGTGATCCACATCGCCGGCACCAACGGCAAGGGTTCGACGCTGGCTTATCTGCGCGCGACGCTGGAAGCCGCGGGCCTGCGGGTCCATGCCTACACCTCGCCCTATCTCGTCCGCATCAACGAATGCTTCCGGCTCGGCCGCGTGGGCGGCGGCGTGCTCGTCGGTGACGACGAGTTGCGCGCCGCACTGGAAGAGGTCGAGCGCGTCAATGCCGGCGAGGCCGCGACCGTGTTCGAGCTGAAGACGGCTGCCGCGTTTCACCTGTTCGCGCAGAACCCGGCCGATGTGGTGCTGCTCGAAGTCGGCCTCGGTGGCCGGCTCGATTCGACCAACGTAGTCGATGCGCCGGCGGCCTGCGTGATCACGCCTGTCAGCATGGACCACATGGATTTCCTCGGCGATACGTTGGCGTCGATTGCCGGCGAGAAGGCCGCGATCATCAAGCGCGGCGTGCCCGTGATTTGCGCCGAGCAAATGCCGGAGGCAATGGCCGTGATCGAAGCGCAGGCGAAGCACATGCGTGCGCCGCTGTTTGCCGCGAACGAGAGCTGGCACGTCAATGTCGAGCGCGGGCGTCTGGTCTATTCCGACGATCGCGGCTTGATGGATCTCCCGGCGCCGCGTCTGTTCGGCCGCCACCAATTCGCCAATGCCGGGCTTGCGATCGCGACGCTGCGTGCGCTTCCAGCCATCAAGGTCCACCACGCCGCGTTCGAAGCCGGCATCGTCGGTGCCGAATGGCCGGCGCGGATGCAGCGCCTCACCTCGGGCGAACTGCTGTCCTGGGGTCCGCAGGGCTCCGAGATATGGCTCGACGGCGGCCACAATGCCGAGGGCGGGCGTGTCGCAGCGGCGGCGCTTGGCGATCTCGAGGAGCGGGTGTCGCGGCCGCTGGTGGTGATCGCCGGCATGATGGCCAACAAGGACGCGCAGGGATTTCTCGCCAATTTCGCCGGCCTCACCCGTCATATCATCGCGGTGCCGATTCCCGACACCGAGAACGCAATGCCGGTCGATCGCCTCGCGGATGCCGCGCGCAGCCTCGGCATGCGCGTCGAGACCGTTTCCGGCGTCGAAGCCGCGCTCCGCGCCTTGGCCAAGCTCGCCTACGAGGTGCCGCCGCGCATCCTGATCACCGGCTCGCTGTATCTGGCGGGCCATGTGCTGGCGATCAACGGCACGCCTCCTGCATGAGTTTTCGTGTCCCGGACGCGTCGCGGCATGAAATGACGCGACGCTGAGCCGGGACGCGTATAGGCCCCGGCTCTGCAGTGCACCGCGGAAGACGCGCTGCTCTGCGTCCGGGTACGAAAGAGAGAATGCCCATGCGTTTCGCCGCGATCGCCGACGTCCACGGAAACTACCTCGCGCTCGAAGCTGTCCTCGCCGACATCCGCGCGCACGGCATCGCCGACATTGTCAATCTCGGCGACATGCTGAGCGGTCCGCTCGATGCGCGCCGCACGGTCGAGATCCTGATGCCGCTCGATGCCGTGCATGTGCTCGGCAATCACGACCGCTATCTGCTCGACCGCCCTCCGGAGAAGATGGGCTCGTGGGACCGGCCCGCCCACGCACAGCTCGATGCCGCGCAGCTCGACTGGCTGCGCGCGCAGCCGATGACGCGTGTCTTCCGTGACGTGTTTCTTTGCCACGCGACGCCCGGCAACGATGAAGTCTATTGGCTCGACACCGTGCATCCCGACGGCACGGTCGCGTTATCGCCGCTCGATCGGATCGAGCAATTTGCGCAAGGGATCACGCAGTCGCTGATCCTGTGCGCCCACACCCATCTCGCCCGTGCCGTGCGCTTGCGCGACGGCCGGCTGATCGTCAATCCCGGCAGCGTTGGCAGCCCGGGCTATCGCGACAAGCATCCATACCCGCATGTCGTCGAGGCCGGCACCCCCCACGCGCGCTATGCGATCCTCGAACTCGTCGATGGCGGTTAGCAGGTGACGTTCCGTCACGTCGCATACGATCACGAGGCCATGGCCGCGCTGGCGCGCCGCAACGGTCAGCCCGAACTGGCGAACGCATTGGCGACGGGATGGATCAAGTAGGGCCGCGCGCGTCGGCCATTACTTCAACAGCTTCATCGGGTTGGCCAACTTCTGCTTCAACTGCTCGAAGCGGCATTGCCGCGGCGCCTTGTCGGGGCGCCAGCGCAGGATCGAGGTGCCGTGGCGGAAGCGCTCGCCGCTGAAATGATCGTAGCAGACCTCGATGACAAGCTTCGGCTTCAGCGGACACCATTTCGCCGAGCGCTCTGTCGACCAGCGGCTCGGCCCGCCCGGCGCATTGCCGGTGAAGCCGGGCTCGCCGATCAGCGCCTCCAGCCGGTCGGTCAGGTCGGGCTTCTCCTGTGCCTTGATGGCCGAGGTGAAGCCGACATGATGCAGCAGGCCGTCATCGTCGTAGAGTCCGAGCAGCAGCGAGCCGACCACGTTGCGGCCGGCGATCTTGTTGGTGGCGTAGCGGAAGCCTCCGACCACGCAATCGGCGCTGCGGAATTTCTTGATCTTCTGCATGCCGTCGCGATTTCCCGCCTGATAGGCCAGGTCGACGCGCTTGGCGATGACGCCATCCGAGCCGCCGCCGGATTGCGCGAGCCATTTCCCGGCCGTCGCGTAACTCGCCGTCGCAGGCGAAAGCCGGAAGATGCTGCCCTTGAGATGGGACTTCGCAAAAGCTTCCAGTGCCGGCCGTCGCTCGCTGAGCGGCGCCTTGGCAAGCTGCTTGTCCCCGGCCGTCGCGAGCAGGTCGAAAACGAGGTAGAGCGCGGGCGTCTCCTGGGCGAGCTTCTTCACCCGGCTTGCGGCAGGATGAATCCGCTGCAGCAGCGCGTCGAACGAAAAACCCTTGCCCTGCGGCACCACGATCTCACCGTCGAGCGTGAAGCGATCCGCCTTCAGCTTGAGCGCGGCGGCAACGATCTCGGGGAAATAGCGCGCAAGGTCCTCGCCGGATTTCGAGCGCAGATCGACGTTGCCACCCTCGCGCGACAGCAGGCAGCGGAAGCCGTCCCACTTGGGTTCATATTGCCATTCCCTGCCGCGCGGAATCCCGTCGACCGAACGCGCCTCCATTGCGACGAGAGAGCTCGATCTTCGGGCGCGCTTCGCGGGAGGGGTTGGCAAGGGCGGGACTCGTCATACGCCGAACATGTCCCATCAACGCAAAACGGCCGGCTTTCGCCGGCCGTTTCCGAAAATAATCTTCGAGGTGGATCAGACCGCGGAGGTGATCCACTGCTGCAGCTTCGCCTTGGGCGCTGCGCCGACCTGGCGGGAGGCCATCTCGCCGCCCTTGAAGATCATCAGGGTCGGGATCGACATCACGCCGTACTTGGAGGCGGTCTTCGGGCTCTCGTCGACGTTGAGCTTCACGATCTTGACCTTGTCGCCCATCGCGCCGGCGATCTCGTCGAGGGCGGGCGCGATCATGCGGCAGGGGCCGCACCATTCGGCCCAGAAATCGACGACCACGGGGCCGTTCGCCTTGAGCACTTCGGCTTCGAAATCGGCGTCGGAAACCTTGCTAACGGCCATTGGGAGTACCTCACTCGGTTGAAAGAGAATCGGCGCGACCTGGAATCGCGCCCGGGATCATGCGGTCAACCTATGAACGGCTCCTTGCCGGGTCAAGGACGCTCACACCGAGATGAAGGGATGCCAGCGCCGCGTCCAGCGCGGGGGCCGAAATCTCCATATATTCAAGGGCCTCGGTCCAAAGCAGGACGGCCCTTACGGGCTTTCGGGGATAAAGCCGCGACAGCACCGCCCGGTACAGCGCAAGCTGGCGGACATAGGCCGCCGGCGCCTCTGCGGCGCTTCTGGGGGCTGCCTGGTTGGTCTTGAAATCGACGATCAGGACCTCGTTCGGGCGAACGACCAGCCGGTCGATCTGCCCCGACATCAGCGCCGGGGCGCCGCCCGGCCGCTCCAGCCGGCCGGCGATGGCAACCTCCGCCCGGCTGCCGGCGGCAAACACCGGGGCGAAACGCGGTTCAGTGATCAAGGCGAGCACCTTGTCGACCAGCGCAATGCGGTCGGCCTCCGGCCAGTCCGAGGCATTGCGCACCATGAAGCCGAGCGCCGCCTCGCGCCGGCGCTCAATGGCGATGTCGGGCAGGGATTGCAGCAGACGGTGCACCAGCGTGCCGCGCTGCAGCGCCAGAGCGCGCGACTGGATTGACTCGCCGGTCCGCACGCTGCGGCCTTCCTCGGCAGACTGGCCGGAGGGGCGCACGGGATCGTCGTCGATGGGCTCGCTCGGCGCCGGCGTCCGCAGCCAGTCCGGCAGCACGATCGATTGGTCCAGGGTCGCCGCCGGCGCCCCCAGCGCCGCGACATCCTCCGGTCGGGCGAATCGGGTGACCTTGCCGAGCGGCGTCTCGATGATCTGCTTGTCCAGGCCCGAGCCGGCGAGACCGGTGTCGACCAGATCGTACCAGCTCAGCTTGCGGACCGTCTTCATGTTGCCGGGCATGCAGCCGCCGACGATCAGCCGGTCGGCCGCGCGCGTCATCGCGACGTAGAGCAGGCGGCGATACTCGTCCTCGGTCTCCTCGAGCATCGCCTTGCGCGCCTCGGCAACCGGCCTGGGATCATCCGCCTTGCGGCCGGCCCAGACCACCACCTCGCCGCCATTGCCGCGCGGCACGTGAATCAGCCGAACCCGCTGCGAGTCCGCGGGCGACGATGTCGTGTCGACCATGAACACGACGGACGCCTCGAGCCCCTTGGCGCCGTGCACGGTCATCACCCGCACCTCGTCGCGCGAGATCTCCATGTCGCGCTTCACCTCGGTGTCGGCCGAACGCAGCCAGGCCATGAAGCCCTGCAGCGAGGCCGGCGCCTTGCGCTCGTAGTTCAGCGCCAGCTCCAGGAATTCGTCGAGCGCATCGTTGGCCTCGTGCCCGAGCCGGCGCAGGACGCGCGCACGTCCGCCGTCGCCGCCGAGCAGCCAGGCGTAGAAGGCGAACGGCGTCTCCTCGCGCGCACGAATCTCGCAGGCTTCCAGGCGGTGCAATGCCGTGGCGAACCTTTCGCTTCCAGCCGCATGTTCGCCGAGCGCGCGGCGCAGCGATCCCTTGCGGTCATGGGCAAGCTGAAACAGGTCGTCGTCATCGAGCCCGAACAGCGGGCTCTTCAGCGCCACCGCGAGCGCGAGATCGTCCTGCGGCAGCAGCAGCGCGTCGGCGAGGTTCATCAAATCGATGATGGCGATGTGCTCGGTGAGCTTCAGCCGGTCGGCGCCGGCGACCGGGATGTTGGCGTGCTTCAACGCCTGGATCACGGCGTCGAAGGCGTTGCCGCGCCGCCGCACCAGGATCAGCATGTCGCCATAACGCAGCGGCCGCCGCTCGCCCTCGTGTCCCGTCAGCGTGCCGCTCTCCACCAGCCGCTTGATCTCGGCCTGGATGCGGCGGGCAAGCTTCACCTCCGGGCTGGTGACGGCGACGCCGTCGAACGGGGCTCGCCAGCCCTCGATATCCTGCCTGTCGTCGGCCTCGGCCAGATCCCACAGCTCGATCACGCTCGGCCCGGCATCGGCAAGCGCATTGTGCAGGGGATGACCGATCTCGACCGAATGGATGCTCTTGTAGATCTGCGGATCGCGGAAGACGTGGTCGACGGAGTGCAGGATCGTCGCGCCCGAACGGAACGAATAGGTGAAGGCGACCGGATCGAATTTCAGCCCGGCTGCCGTGAACTTGCGATGCAGCTCGCGCCGGCGCGCATCGAACTCGTGGGGCGCTGCGCCCTGAAACGAGAAGATCGACTGCTTCTCGTCGCCAACCGCGAAGATGGTGCGGTTGAGCCCCTCGCGCGCGCCTTCGCCGGCGGTGAATTCGGAGATGATGTGCGCGACGATGTCCCACTGCCGGGGGCTCGTGTCCTGCGCCTCGTCGATCAGGACGTGGTCGACGCCGCGGTCGAGCTTGTAATGCACCCAGCCCGAGGCGACGCGGTTCAACATCGCCAGCGTCTTGTCGATCAGATCGTCATAGTCGAGCAGCCCGCGCTCCTGCTTCTCGCGGCGGTAGTTCGCGGCAGCGGCAGTCGCGATGTGCAGCAGAGCGGCAGTGCGATCGCGAACCGTCACGGCGCGACGCTTCTCGATCAGCCCTGCAAGACGCTGCGACTCGGCCTCGAACAGGCGGGCAACGGACGGATTGTGATCGCAGAATTTCTTGGTCAGCACCGCCTTGCGCGGCAGCTTCTCGTCGGTGAGGAAGACGGACAAATAAGCATCGACCTGGTCGCTGCCGGAGAACGCCTTTGCAGCGCGGAGGCGCCCCGCCTGGTCATTGTCCGATTTGCTGCCGTCTTCCAGCGTGAAGGCGATGTCGTCCCAGCGCGATCGCGGCAGGAACGGACCATCCAGCATCTCCGTCTCGACGTCCTCGATGCGGTCGCTCACGTCAACGCCGAGCACCGCAGCCATCTGCGCCGCTGCGGCTTCCGCGTTGCCGGCCTGGTCGGTCCAGGCCATGAAGTGATCGCGGCTGAGGCACGCTTCGCGCACGACCTCCTTGAAGGTGACATCGGCCGCGCTCGCCATCGCTGTCAGCAAAGCACGGCCGGTCACGCTCTCGGGGTCGCGCGCTGCCTCAAGCAGCACCTTCAGATTGGCGCGCTCCATCATGTCGGTCTGGTCGCGCTCGTCGATCACGGCAAAGCGCGCCGGCACGTTGGCCTCGAACGGAAACTGCTGGAGCAGGCGGGTGCACAGCGCGTGGATGGTCTGCACCTTCAGCCCGCCCGGGGTCTCCAGCGCGCAGGCGAATAGCTTCCGTGCCTCGCGCCGCAGCTTTGCGCTCGGATGCGGGATGCCGACGGCGCGGATCGCGGCATCGAGTCCGGCATCATCCAGCGTCACCCAATGCCCGAGCGTGGCGAACACGCGCTCGGCCATGTTGGCCGCGGCGGCCTTGGTGAAGGTGATGCAGAGGATCTTTTCCGGCGGCACGCCCGACAGCAACAGGCGGATCACGCGCTGCACCAGCACATGGGTCTTGCCCGAGCCGGCATTGGCCGAGACGAAGGCCGATGCAGTCGGATCGGATGCACGCGCCTGCCGCGCGCGCACCTCGTCAGGGATGGGCCGCGGCGCCTTCACCATTCCTCGATCCCCAATCCTCCGGCGGCGGACCATTCCTTGATCCGGGCGAGGTCGTCATAGGTGCCGTAGCGGTTCGCCCACATCGGCAGATTCAGCGAGGTATAGGCCTGGCTCTCGTCCTCGAAGGCACGGATCAGCGCTTCCAGCTTGGCTCGCGCTTCGGCTGCCGCGGTGTCGGGCGGCTGCGGCTCGTCGCCTTGCTTGAACTTGAGCTCCAGGATGCGCTCCTCGCCCGGCGGATTGTTGCCGCTGAGGCGGACATAGACGAGCTGGCTCACCGAGGAGCCGGCGTCGATATCAGGGAAGCCGCCCTCGCGCAGAATCGCGGCTTCCAGCGTGAGCTGCGGTGACAGGCCCATGCGGACCTGCTTGCCGGTCGGTGGCTGCCCGGTCTTGTAGTCGAGAATGGCGTAGCTGCCGCCCTGTCGGCGCTCGATGCGGTCGGCCCGCGCGGAAAGATAGAAAGTGCGCGCGTTGTCGAGCGGGATCGAGATCTCGCCCCGGGTCTCGGCCGTGATGGCCTCGATCGCATCGCGCCGCGCCGTCTCCCATTCGCCAAACCAGCGCGCGATACGCTGGAAGCGCGGCCACCACAGCGCCCGCGCCTCGGGGCGCTCCATCAGCGGCGCAAAATGTTTCTCGCCGATCGCACGCAGCACGCGCGCGGGATCGGCGGGCAGATATGCGGCATAGGCCTCGGTGAACTCGCCGAGCGCATCGTGAATCGCCGAACCGCGGTCGGCCGCCGAGAGCGGCATGTCGACGGGATCGAGCGCATCGAGCTTCAGGATGCGTTTGGCGTAGATCGTATAGGGATCGCGCAGCCAGTCTTCGATTTCGGTGACGGACATCTTGAGCGGCCGCATGGCGCGCGGCGGCCGCGGCTCCGGCTGCTTGATCGGTCTGACCTCGTCGGGCTGGTCCAGTGCGGCGGCGAACTGCACATATTTCTCGCCGGCACGGACAGCCGCGTTCCAGAGAACGTCGCCCGCGACCGCCTCCAAGCGGTGCAGGAAGCGCGAAGCCACCGCCGGCGCGCCGCCGGCCTTGGCGGAATGGGTGAGGATCACCTCCTCGCCGCCGAGCAGTTGCGCGAAGTCATGGGCGGAGAGGCCGATGCGGCGCTCCGGCAGGTCGAGCCCGAGCTCGTGCCGCATCGGCCGGCTGAGCCAGGGATCGATGCGCGGCGCCGGCGGCCAGACACCTTCGATCAGGCCGCCCACGATGATGCGGTCGGCCTGCATCAGGCGCGATTCCAGCGGGCCGTAGATCTGCAGGCGGGCGCCCGGCCTGTCGCGCCGCCGCACCGCGCGATCGCCGAACGCGGTCTGGAAGACGTCGGGATAGTCGGGCAGCGGCACCATCAGCCCGCTGGCCGTGCCGCTGCGCAGGAGATCGTCAAAGGCGCTGGCAAGCGCGAGACCATCGCGATCCTCGAAGGCGAGCGGGATGCCCTGCTCGTCGCGCGACAGCTCGATCATGATCTCGCGATGCCGATGCGCGAGCTCGGCGAAGTCATATGGTCTCGCGGGCGGCAGGCTCTCGATCGGCGCCAATGCCTTTTGCAGGACATCGATCAGCGCCTGGACGCGATCGAGATCCTCCGCCTTGAGACGCGCCCGCGGCTCGGCGCGGTGCAGCGCGGAGACCTCGCGGCGCCAGAGCTTTGCGAGTTCCTCGCGGAAACGGTTGAATTCGCGCAACAGGCCTGCGGTGGCCGCCGGCGGGCGCGTGCCGCGCAGGACTGCGAGCTCGAGGCCTTCGATTGCCCTCTTCCACGCGCCGGGCGCGCGGCCGAGCCGGCATAACGGATGCTTCAGCATCGCCAGCAATGTCGCCGGCTCAAGTCCCTTAGTCGCCGCCTCTGCCGCGAGCCGCGCGAAAGTGCCGGCGGATGTTTCCATCAGCACATCGCCGCCGGAATCGTCGAAGGCGAGGTCCCATCGGGTCAGCGCCGCCATCACCCGCCGCGCCAGCGCACGGTCGGGCGTTACCAGCGCCGCCGATTTGTCGAGATGCCGCGCCTCGCGCATCGCAATGGCGATCGCGAGCGCTTCCATTTCAGGGTTGGGGGCTTCGACGACAGCGAGGTTCTTCATGCCGCCGGCGATCTTCGCAGCGACGTCAGGCTGCTTCAGCCGGTCATGCCAGACTTCCGTCCTGGCGGACGGCCGCATCGATTCGGACGCGAGCAGATCGCGGCCGCCGTCCGCTGGGGGCTGAAGCAATTCGACATCGTCACGCTTGATACCGAAACGCTGCAGCAGCGCGTGCATGGCATATTGCGGATGGTTCGAGGCCGGATGCTCCACGAACTTGCCGAGCGCATCGCGCACGCCGCCGATGGTGCGCCAGGCGTCGTCGTCGAGATCGGTGTCGAGGCCCGGCAGCACCACCGCGCCATGCGGCAGCGACGCGACTGCGTGCAAGAACTTCGCGGTGGCCGGCATCGAGCCGGTCGACCCCGCCGCAATCACCGGCCCGCCCGGGTGCGCGGTCAGCCGTTTGGCTTCCGCCGCGATCAGGAGATCGCGCCGCGCGGCCGGCTCGATGCGGTTGATCTCGGCGAGATGATTGGGCCAGGCCATGCGCGCGATGCGCAGGAATTCGAGCGAGTGCTGCCAGTAGCGATCGAGTTGGTCCGGCACCAGTCCATCGAGCGCGCTCCAGTCCACGCCGCGCGTGACCATGTCGTCGATCAGGCGCGCGAGGTCGGATGCAAGCGCCAGCGTCGAGGCCGGCCCGCCGACCACCAGCGGCGACAGCACCGGGCCCCTGGCCCAGGCGGCGACGAGCTGCGCCAGCGTCAGCCGCCGTTCGAGCTCGCCCAGCCGCGGCGGAATGTCGAGCGGCGCTGCACCGGAAAACTGCTCGCTCTCGCCGGCGAAAGCGAGCTCGTCCTCGTCGATGTCGCCGAGCGCGACGATGCGCGGCAGCACCACCGCGTCCGCTTTCATTTCATCGAGAAAGATCTCACGCACGACGCGCATCGCACGCCTGGTCGGCAAATACAGCGTGGCGTCGGCCAGCCGCGCCGGTTCCTTGCGGGCCTCGAACCCCTCGACCAGCCGGCCGTCGAGCAGGGCCGTGACGACCGTGCGCAGAAACGGAACTGAGATGGGAACGCTGAAAACGCGCATGAGCCGCCTGATTCGAGAATCAGGGCAATATAGGGAGGCGGGTTCAAATGGTCATGCGTTGGTGCGGAGTCTTCCCCGCTGTTCGCCAGGCTGGACAGGTGTCATCATCCGCGAAGGCGGATGATCCAGTATTCCAGAGGCGATGGAGGTTGACCCGAGAGGCCGCGGCGTACTGGATGCCCCGCCCTCGCGGGGCATGACAGCATGGCCCTACGCCACGCTTTCCAGAAACGCCTCTTCCGCGGCGTGAACGGCATCGGGCGTGCCGACATGCATCCAGACACCGTCAAGCCGCAGGCCGAACAGCCGCTCCTGCTCGTTGGCGCGATCGAACATCCTGGTCAAAGAGAACTCGCCCTTCGGCGCGTCGGCGAAGATCGACGGCGATATGATCGCCGCGCCGGCATAGACGAACGGAACGACCTCTTTTTCCTTGCGCTTGCGCAGGGCGCCGTCGGGCAGCATGCCGTAATCGCCGCGGCCGCCATAGCCGATGCTGGTTGCGGTCGGCGCCATCAGCAGCAGGATATCCATGCGCTCCGGGTCGAAATTTTCAGCGAGCCGCGTCAGGTTCGAGCGCACGCCGTCGATCCACAGCGTGTCGGAATTGACGTGGAAGAACGGCGCGTCGCCGAGCAGCGGCAGTGCCTTGACCACGCCGCCGCCGGTGCCGAGCACCTGGTCGCGCTCGTCGGAGATGGTCACGCGCGGATGCTGGCGCGAAGCGACGTGATTGATGATCTGGTCGGGCAGGTAATGCACGTTGACCACCGCCTCGGTCACGCCGGCCCGGCCGAGCTTGTCGAGCACGTGGTCGAGCAGCGGCTGGCCGGCCACCGGCACCATCGGCTTCGGCATCTTGTCCGTCAGCGGACGCATGCGCAGGCCAAACCCTGCGGCGAGCACCATGGCTTTGGTCGGTTTGACGGGCATCCTTCGCTTTCTCAGACCATTCGCATTCGCAGCAATCCTACCACGAGGCTCGATCAGCCGCATCGCATCTCGACCGCCTTAACCACCCGCCGTGACGGTTGTACGACGGGTGTTGCCGTCACGCCCCAATGGTCGCGGAACGCGCCCTTTTCTTTTTGTCGCCGAGCTTGAGGAAATTGACGCCGATCTGGTCGCCATTGACCCAGGCAAGTTCGCAGCGCCGGTACGCCAGCCCGGTGGACGACAGCAGGAGAAAGAATTCCTTCAGATGGAGCCCTTCCACCGAGCCGTCGATGGTCAGCTTGGCGCCGCTCTCCGAGACGTCCTCCATGGTGCAGTCGCGCCGCCAGGTGCCGTCGATTCCCATCACCTGGGCCGGAATCCCGCGTTCGAAAACAACCCGGCCATTGCCGCGCTGGTCCGTCTGTCCCGCCATCTGTCCGCTCCAGCCCCGCAATTGTCCGGCTGCCTCGCCGCCAGAATACCGACATTTTGGCTAACGGCCGGTAAATCGGGCCCCAGATCAGGCTTGAGACGCCCCTTGGGGCGATTCTTGGGACGGTTCTTGGGGCGGCGGGACGTTGGCGAGATACCACTCGCGCAAGGAGCTCAGCGCGGGATGCGCCAGCGAGCGCTGGAGGTAGGTCCAGATCCGCGGCTGGTGGCGCAGATAATGCGGCTTGCCGTCGCGGCGGTTGAGGCGGGCGAAGGTGCCGAGCAGGCGCGTGTTCCGCTGCGCCGACATGATGGCGTAGAGCTCGGCAAAGCCGGCCGCATCGAAGCTCGTGTCCTGCGCGCGCCGCGCCTTGATGTAGCGCGACAGCAGCGTCAGCTCGACGGTCTCGGGCACGTCGATGCGGGCGTCCTGGAGCAGCGACACCACGTCGTAGGATTGGGGCCCCAGCACGGTGTCTTGGAAATCGATCACGCCAATCCGCTCGATGCCGCTGCGCTCCCCGAGCCAGATCAAATTGGGTGAGTGATAGTCGCGGATGATCCATGTCTTCGGCGCCGCCAGCGGCGTCCTGAGCAGTTCGCGCCACATCGCGAAGAATTCCGCGCGCTTGTCGTCGCTAAGCGGCGCGTTGCGATCGGGCAGGTACCATTCTGGCATCAATCCGATTTCGATCAGCATCGCCTCAACGTCGAAGACGGGGATCTCGTAGGTTCTCCCGTCCAGCGGCAGCGTCTCCGGCAGCGCCTTGCCATGCAGCATCGCCAGCAGGTCGGTCGCGGCTTCGTAGCGCTCGCCGATCGGGCGAGGCGGATCGCCCTCGATCACCCCTTCGCTGCCAAAGTCCTCGGTAATCAGGAAGCCATGATCGAGGTTGGAATGATGAATTGCGGGCGCGGAGATTCCCTGCGCGCGCAGGCCTTCGGCGATCGCGACGAAGGGTTTGACGTTCTCCGCGAGATGCACCGCGGCGCTGTAGGACTTTCCGTTGTAGAGAGCCGCGCCGTCGGGCCGCTGCGGAAAGTTCATGAGGATGACGATGCTGTCGTCGCGCAGCAGCCGCGCATAGGAGCGCGTCGACGCATCGCCGGCCATGCGCTTGCGCGTCGCATCCATGTAGCCGGATGCATCGAGGAAGTCCCGCAGCGCCTTCAGCCGCGCGACGGTGGCGGCGCTCTTGCCATGGCCGGTGATGTCGGCAGCGCGTGCGCTCGATCCCAGCGCCGGCCGGTGCGTTAGCGCGATGTCGATGCGATCCTCGGGCATCGCCGAGGGCGCGCGTTCCGGCCATTCGATCAGCACGAGCGTTGCCTCGGGGAGCGGCGACAGGCCGATCTCCTCCAGCTCGCCCTCGTCCTCGACGCGGTAGAGATCGGCATGCATCACCGGGAAGGGCGGCAGCTCGTAGCCCTGCACCAGCGTGAAGGTCGGGCTCGGCACTTCCAGCGTCTCGTCGCCGGCGAGGTAGCGGATCAGGCTGCGCGCCGCCGCAGTCTTGCCGGCACCGAGATCGCCGGTGAGGGTGATGACGTCACCGGGGCCGACCAGCAGCGCGAGGTCGGCCATCAATTGCGCAGTGGCCGTCTCGTTGTGGAGCGCGACGGAGAATGTGGTTGGTTCCGTCATTCGGCGGCGTCGCGATGCGCCGCCTGGTCGGTCGGGAAATCGCAGATCACGACCGTGCCCCGGCCGACGATCGAATCCACCCGCACCTTGCCGCCATGCAGCTCGACGAAGGAGCGCACCAGCGACAGGCCGAGCCCGGCGCCGCGGTGACGCGAGCCCTGCGAGCGGCTTTCGAACCAGTTGAACACCTTGTCCTTCATGTCGGCAGGTATTCCAGGTCCCGAATCTGTCACGGTGAAGACCACGCTGCGTTCGGTGCGGCGCGCGCTGATGCCGACGGTGGAATCCTGTGGAGAAAACCCGACGGCGTTGGCGAGGAGGTTATAGAGCACCTGCACCACGCGCTTCTCGTCGCCGACGAAGCTGCCGACATCGGGTGCGATCTCGACCTTGAGGCGGATACGGTCGGTGGCGAGCCGGTCCTGGATGCCCTCGGCGGCGAGCTCGATAGCCTTGCTGACGTCGACTTGCCCGAGTTCCAGCTTCATCGCGCCGGCGTCGATGGTGGCGAGATCCAGGATGTTGTTGGTGAGCGCGAGCAGCGCATTGGTCGATTTGGTGACGTAGTCGAGATATTCGGCCTGCTTCGGCGTCAGCGGCCCGGTCGAGGGATCGCTGAGGAAATGCGCAAAGCCGATGATAGTGGTGAGCGGCGAGCGCAGCTCGTAGGAGACGTGGTGGACGAAATCCACCTTCATCTGGTCGGCAGCCTCCAGCGCCTCGTTGCGCTCGCGCAGCGCGCGCTCGACATTCTCGGTGTCGGTGATGTCCTGGAACGTCAGCATGGTGGCGCCGTCGGGCAGCGGCCGGATCATGCCGTCGAGCACGCTGCCGTCCTTGCGCTCCAGCTTCAGCGGCACGTCGGCGCGGTTTTCGATCGAGGTGATGGCCTCGCGGATCTGGCGCCAGACGACGGGATCGTCGTAGAGCTGATGGCACCAGCCTTCCACCGTCTGGATGTGCGGCTCGTCGCGCATGGCATCGCTGGAGAGCTTCCACATCCGGACGAAGGCCGGATTGAACAGCTGCGCCTTGCCATTGCTGCCGAACACCGCGACGCCCTCGGCGAGGCTGTCCAGCGTCTCGCGCTGAACGCGGATCAGGCCGTCGAAACGGCGGGCGAGGTCGAGGCTCTCGGTGACGTCGTCGAACAGGTAAGTGACGCCACCCTCGGGATTCGGCGTGGTGACGACCGAGAGCGCGCGGCCGTCAGGCAGGAACCAGGTGTCCTTGGCGGTCTCGACCGCGCGATAGGCTTCGTGCAGCTTGGCTTTCCAGGCGCGGAAATCCGGCTGCTCCGGCAGCTTGCGCGCGGCGCGGAGCTGGTCGAGCACGCTGGAATCGTCAGGGTTGGCGTCGAGGAAGGTGCGGTCGAGGTCCCACAGCCGCCGATAGGAATCGTTGTAGAAGGCAAGGCGGCGCTGGCCGTCGAACACGGCAACGCCGGAGGAAAGCTGGTCGAGCGTGCGGCGGTGCGCCTCCGCCATCCGCACCAGTGCCGAACTCAGTGCGGCCGCCTCGCTGGCGTCGATCGCAACACCGACACTGCCGCTGCCGACATTGACCGCGCGCACGTCGTAGATGCGCCGCTCGCCGCCGATCACGATCGGCAGCCGCGAAGTGAAGCTGGCCGCGTCCTTCAGCCCCCGCTCCATCGCGGTGCGGTCGGCACTGTCGAGCAGCTCCAGCTTGCGCTCCTGCGCGTCGGTGACGCTGTTTGCCTCGGTGGCGCGCACATAGGCCGGGTTGGCGTAGGTCAGCGCGCCGTTCTCGCCCTTGGCCCAGATCGGCCAGGGTGAGGCGGCGGCGAAGCCGCGCAGCATCTCGGTCTCGTCGGAGAGCGCCTTGTAGCGCAGATGGGTCTCGGCCAGATCGCGGCGCAGTCCTGAGAGCTCGCGAATCCGGACAATGGCCTGGCCGCCGATGGCGCGGCCGATCGCTTCCAGCGTATGACCGTGCGCGGTGGTCAAGGTCAGCTGGAACCCGTCGCCGCGATCGCGCAGCGCGTCGACGGCATGGTCCATCTGGAGCGCGGGCTCCGGGGGCAGCCAGGTTCCGAACGCCAGCACGCGCTGCGGGGAGGAGTCGCGCGGCAGCACCAGGGAGATGTCGCCGGAAATCTGAACGCGGTTATCGCCGGCGGGCCAGGAGATCAGGATCTGCGGTTCGGCGAACAGCAGCGCGCCGAAGCGGTCGGCCTGGAGCTGAAGTTCCCCGATCCGGGCGCGCAGCCGCGCCTCGTTCTTGACCAGGCGTACCCGCGTGCGCATCAACAGGATCGCGGCCACCACCGAGAAGCCGAGCAGCGCCAGCGCGGTGGCGAGGACGGCGAGTTCCTGCCGGTTGAAATCCAGCATGGTGGAGAGGGTGTCGATGAGATCGGCGGCCCGGGCCGGCGCAGCCGGCAGCAGCGCCGCAAGAGCGCTCCCAATCAAGCCGCTGCGCGCCAGCGACGTGCACGACAGCAGCGTCCGACGCATCGACACGATCACGCCTGACATAGTTGCCCCAAGACCGCACGAATTTGCGCGCGGCGACCCCCGTCGCGCGCGAATCAAAAGACAATACCCCCACCGTGACTCCGCCGGTAAGAGTCCAGATCGTGAACGTAAAGGCGGGCCCCTAAAAATGCCGCCGTGGTGTTCCCGCCCACGTAATTTTTGGGGTTCCGCAGGTCGCGCGGATTGCTCGCCACGATCAGGGTGCGCGTTCCCGCTCGCTCGCGGAGGGGTAAGGACTTCAGCGGCCGGTCGAGCCGAAGCCGCCGGCGCCGCGATCGGTCGGCGACAACGTCGCGACGGGAACCAGGGCAGCCTGCACCATGGGTGCGATCACCATTTGGGCGATGCGCTCGCCGCGCTTGATCACGAAGGGCGCCGCGCCGTGGTTGATCAGGATCACCTTGATCTCGCCGCGGTAGTCCGCGTCGATCGTGCCCGGCGAGTTCAGCACAGTGACGCCGTGCTTGGCGGCAAGCCCCGAACGCGGCCGCACCTGCGCCTCGTGCCCCGGCGGCAGCGCGATCGCAAGGCCGGTCGGCACCAGCGCGTATTGGCCGGGGGCGAGCGTCATCGGCTCGCTGTCCGGAACGGCTGCCATCAGATCGAGGCCGGCGGCCTCGCTGGTCTGATAGGCCGGCAACGGCAGACCTTCGGCATGGGCGAGGCGCTGCAGTTCGACCGTGACCTTCGTTCTCAAGATGCCGTCTCCAGGGATTTGTCGGTCACGCTTCGGGCGATGTGCGCGACCAGCTCGGTGGCGACCTGTTCCTTGGTCATCACCGGCCAGGAATCAACTGCAATCTCACCGTCCTTGGCACCGTCCTTGCGGCTGAGGAGGTGGACGGTGTTGCGGTCGCCGCCCATCACGCCGGTGGCCGGCGACACGTCATTGGCGACGATCCAGTCGCAGCCCTTGCGCGCGAGTTTTGCTTTGGCGTTGTCGATGAGATGTTCGGTCTCGGCGGCAAAGCCGATCACCAGGGGCGGGCGCTTGTCGGTCAGCTTCGAGATCGTGGCGAGGATGTCGGGATTCTCGACCATTTGAAGCGGCGGCATGCCGGCCGCGGTCTTCTTCAGCTTCTGCTCGCCCTCGTTGGCGACGCGCCAGTCGGCGACCGCCGCGGCGAAGATCGCGATATCGGCGGGAAGCGCGGCCTGCACCTGCTCCAGCATCTGCCGTGCCGATTCGACGTGCTTCACTGTCACTCCGGGTGGATCGTCGAGGTCGACCGGGCCGCTCACCAGGATCACCTCGGCGCCGGCGGCCTGCGCGGCAGCGGCGATGGCAAAGCCCTGCTTGCCGGAGGAGCGGTTGGCGATGTAGCGCACGGGGTCGATCGGCTCGTGCGTGGGACCCGCGGTGATCAGCACGCGCTTGCCGGCGAGCGGCCGCGGCACCGGAGGCCGCAGCAGCCGTTCGGCGGCATTGGCGATCTCGATGGCCTCCGACATGCGACCGATTCCGGCTTCACCCGCTTCGGCCATTTCGCCCGAGTTCGGGCCGATCAGCACCGCGCCGTCGCGCTGGAGCAAGGCAACGTTGCGGCGCGTCGCCGCGTTGCTCCACATCAGCGGGTTCATCGCCGGCGCCAGCAGCACCTTGCGGTTGGTGGCGAGCAGGATGGCGCTGGCGAGATCGTCGGCATGACCGTTCGCCATCTTCGCCATCAGGTCGGCGGTCGCGGGCGCCACCACGATCAGGTCGCAGTCGCGCGCGAGGCGAATATGGCCGGCGTCGAATTCGCTCTGGGGGTCGAACAGGTCGGTGTAGACGCGCTCATGCGAGAGCGCGCTGACGGCCAGCGGCGTCACGAATTGCTGGGCCGCCTTGGTCAGCACGCAGCGGACCTCGATGCGACGTTCCTTCAGCCTGCGGATCAGGTCGAGCGACTTGTACGCCGCGATCCCGCCGCCGATGATCAGGGTGACGCTGGCCTCGGGGAGGGCGCCGGTGCGCTGCGGCGCCGGAGTGGCGGATGGGGCAGGCGGCACCGCAAACGGCGTCAGCGGCTCCTCGCGGCCCTCGATCAGCTCCCGCAGGATGACCCGAACCTCTTCCTCGACCGACCTGCGGTTCTTGGCCGAGCGCAGTCGCAGATAGGTTTTGAC
This sequence comes from Bradyrhizobium sp. USDA 241, assembly GCF_049739505.1. NCBI lineage: Bacteria > Pseudomonadati > Pseudomonadota > Alphaproteobacteria > Hyphomicrobiales > Nitrobacteraceae > Bradyrhizobium > Bradyrhizobium sp. USDA 241. Next base: position 1,470,078 of record NZ_JBMGPZ010000004.1, read on the forward strand.
GCCGTCGTCGAGCTTGCGGATGGTCAGGCTTGCCATGACGCCCTCCAGCACGGAATGATAGCGATGCTATCATTCGCGTGATTGCAGTGCAATCAAAGATTCCGGACGGCGATCAGGATGCCGATGAATGTCGCGGCGATGATCCACATCGCCACGGTGCGCCAGCGGTTCTTGCGGCCTTCGCTGCGCCCCATGGCCGCGATGCTCTCCGGCGACAGCCTGATGCCCTCGCGGGTCATGGTCTCGAGCTGCTCGAGGACCTTCACCGACCGCTCGGCGATCTCCGGCAGGCGCATCAGCACGCGCGCGATGTCGCCGGTCCCGGCCAGCGCACCCTGCACCCGGCCGATGGGCCCGAGATTGCGCTCGATCCATTCGCGTACCACGGGGTCGGCGATCTTCCAGATGTCGAGCTTGGGATCGAAGCCGCGGGCCACGCCCTCGACCACCACCATGGTCTTCTGCAGCAGGATCAGCTCGGGCCGCGTGGTCATGTCGAACAGGCCGGTGACCTCGAGCAGCAGCGTCAGCAGCCGCGCCATCGAGATCTCCTCGGCGGTGCGGTTGTGGATCGGCTCGCCGATGGCGCGGATGGCTTGCGCAAAATTCTCGACAGAATGGTGCGCGGGCACATAGCCCGCTTCGAAATGCACTTCCGCCACGCGGCGATAGTCGCGGGTGATGAAGCCGAGCAGGATCTCGGCGAGGAAGCGCCGCTCCTTCATGCCGAGCCGGCCCATGATGCCGAAATCGACCGCGACAAGCCGGCCGGCATCGTCCAGGAACAGATTGCCCGGATGCATGTCGGCGTGGAAGAAGCCGTCGCGCAGCGCGTGCCGCAAGAAGCTCTGGATAATCTTGCGGCCGAGGTCGGGCAGGTCGACCTGCGACTCGGCAAGGCGCTTGTGGTCGTTCAGCGCGATGCCGTCGATCCACTCCATCGTCAGCACGTTGTGCGTGGTGCGGTCCCAGTCGACGGTCGGCACGCGGAAATCAGGATCGTCGCGCGTGTTCTCTGCCATCTCCGACAGCGCGGCGGCTTCCAGCCGCAAATCCATCTCCATCGCGACCGAGCGCGACATGGTGTTGATGACTTCGATCAGGCGCAGCCGCCGCGCCTCGGCCGAATAGGCTTCGGCCTTGTGCGCGACGAAGAAGAAATCGGAGAGATCGCGGCGGAAGCGTGCGGCGACGTTGGGCCGCAGCACCTTCACTGCGACCGATTTGCGGATGCCGTCGCGCAGCACTTCGCCGCGATGCACCTGCGCGATCGAGGCAGCCGCGACCGGCGGGCCGAAGCTCGCGAAAATGTCCTTCAGCGGCCGCTCCAGCGACGTCGCGATTGCGGCCTCGGCCTCGTCCTGCGGAAACGGCGGCAGGCGGTCCTGCAGGCTTTCGAGGTCGCGCGCCATGATGACGCCGACCACGTCGGGACGCGTCGCCAGGAATTGTCCGAGCTTGAGATAGGCCGGGCCCATCCGCGTCAGCGCGCGCGCGATCCGCGGGCCGTGCTTGGTGCCGCGGCGTTCGACGAGGCGCGCCAGTTTCAGCGCGAGCTGTCCCGGCGGCGGCACCAGGCTCGGATCGACCGAGCCGAACACGCCCTCACGCGCGAACACGAACGCGGCGCGGATCAGGCGCGTCATGTGGGTGATGGCAGAAATCACAAACGCCAGCCCGAATGCAGTGCCACGATGCCGCCGGAGAGTGTCTGCCAGCTGACGCGGGAGAAGCCGGCCTCGCGGATCATGTCGGCGAAAGCGGCAGGCCTCGGAAACTTGCGGATCGATTCGACGAGATATTGGTAGGATTCGGCGTCGCCCGTGACCATGCGGCCGAGCGGCGGGATCACCTTGAACGAGAACAGATCGTAGAGCTTGTCGAGCCCGGGCATCTCGACGGTCGAGAACTCCAGGCAGAGGAAGCGGCTGCCGGGCCTCAGCACGCGATAGGCCTCGCGCAGCGCCAGATCGATCTGCGGCACGTTGCGAATGCCGAAAGCGATCGTATATGCGTCGAAGCTGCGATCGGCGAAGGCGAGCGCTTCGGCATTGCCTTCGACGAAGTCGACTCGGGTGTCGAGATGCTGCCTGGCGGCGCGTTCGCGGCCCACGGCCAGCATATCGGTGTTGATGTCGCAGACGGTGGCATGGAAACCCGCACCCGCGGCCTTGGCGGCGCGGAACGCGATGTCGCCGGTGCCACCGGCAACGTCGAGCAGCGCGAACGGCCGGTCGCCCCTGGGCGGGTCGAGCGCCGTGATCATGATGTCCTTCCAGACCCGGTGCAGTCCACCGGACATCAGGTCGTTCATCAAGTCATAGCGCGACGCCACGCTGTGAAACACATCGTTCACCAGCGTCTGCTTGTCGCCCAGGGGGACGTCCCTGAAGCCAAAATGCGTGGTTTCGCCCGGCCGATCCATTACTCTACTCCGCGAGGCGGACCATAGCGCGCCCGCCGCAATGGCGCTATCACACCGCCTTCATAAGGTGAATGCCTGACCATGCCTGAATTGCCAGAAGTCGAGACCGTCCGCCGCGGCCTTCAGCCGGTGATGGAGGGTGCGAAAATCCTCGTCGCGGAGGCCCGCCGGCCGGACTTGCGCTTTCCGTTCCAGCCGGACTTCGTGGCCCGGCTCAAGGGCCAGGTCGTCACGGGCCTCGGCCGCCGTGCAAAATATCTCATGGCCGATCTCGGCTCCGGCGACGTCCTGCTGATGCATCTCGGCATGTCGGGCTCGTTCCGTGTCATCAAGCCGGACAACGACACCCGGCCCGGCGAGTTTCATTATCCGCGGGCCAAGGATTCCACCCACGACCACGTGCTGTTTCGGATGTCCTCCGGCGCCGACATCGTGTTCAACGATCCGCGCCGCTTCGGCTACATGAAAGTGATCGCGCGCAATGCGCTCGACGACGAGCCGCTGCTGCGCGGGCTCGGACCCGAGCCGCTCGGCAACGAATTCGACGCCGCGATGCTGGCGCGCTCCTGCGCCGGCAAGACCACCAGCCTGAAGGCCGCGCTGCTCGACCAGCGCGTCGTGGCAGGGCTCGGCAACATCTATGTCTGCGAGGCGCTGCACCGCTCGCATCTGTCGCCGCGCCGGATCGCCGCGACCTTGTCGACGAAGTCCGGACAACGCAAAGGCGTTGCCGGGGGCGAGCCAACGGACCACGCCAAGCGATTGGTCGGCGCGATTCACACCGTGTTGAACGATGCCATCAAGGCCGGCGGCTCGAGCCTGCGCGACCATCGCCAGACGTCAGGCGAACTCGGCTACTTCCAGCACTCGTTCAAGGTCTACGACCGCGAAGGCGAGAAATGCACGACGCCGCGCTGCGGCGGTACGATCAAGCGGTTCACGCAGAACGGCCGATCGACCTTCTGGTGCCCGAAATGCCAGAAGTGACGTCGTCACCGTAGATGAGCGCAAAGCCGCAGCAGGAACTACTCCTCTATTGCGAGCATAGCGAAGCAATCCGGCCGGGCTGGTGGCCGGACTGCTTCGTCGCTTGGGCTCGTTCACCGGACGGCGAAGAGCCCGACTGTCGCCCGAGCGATCGCCCCGCTCAGGACGCCAGTGTCGTGGTCTCGTCCGCCCCCTGTTCTGCAGCGATCTGCAGCATGCCGTGCGCTGCCGAGATGACCTGGTCGATCAGGACATTGGTGGTGGCTTCGAGCTCGAGCCGGGTCTCGATCCAGCGCCAGAGGCCGCGGATCTCGTCCGCCGACTTGCCGTTCGGCGCGAATTCGCTCACGGCAAGGCCGCTGGCAAGCGAATCCTGGTGGTCGTTGCGCATCGCGATCAGGGGACGTGCGAGCACCTCGGCGAGATCAAGCGAAGCTTCTTCAGCGAGGGTGCTGGCGGCGTTGTCGATCCGCTGGCCGCGGATCGGCGTCTGGTTCAGCACGAAGCCGTACGGCCGCTTCCAGGCGCGTGCGACGCTGAGCGTCGAGACGGTCGCCTCGATGTCGGCGACGCTGGGACGGGCCGGGATCAGGCAGAGATCGGAATGGCGGATCGCGGCGGTGGTCGCGGCGCTGAGACCGGCCGCGGTGTCGACGATCGCGAGCTGGAGGCCGCTGTCGGCGAGCATCTTCAGGCGAGGCTGGATATCCGCGGCGTTATAGATCGGCTCGACGATGAGATCGTCGGTGGTGCGGCGGCGTTGCCAGTTGGACAGGGTGCCCTGTGGGTCGGTCTCGATCAGGCGAACGGTGAAGCCGGACTGCTTGGCGCCAGCGCGAGACCGACGGCGAGGGTGCTCTTGCCACTGCCGCCCTTTTGGGTGGCCAGTACGATCGTGTGCATTGAAGTTCAATCCTTTGGAACGTTGGGTCAGGAATGCGCCACGCGAACGTGCACCGCTTCGCGATGCTGAGCTCTTCTCGCTCAGGACATGCCGGCCCGATCCAAAGGGGGGATCGCGGAGGTCCGAATCAACGATAACGATGATGGCGGAATAGGGAATGCCAGCGAATCCGTACCATTACCGGCTCCGTAGTCGTACGTGTGATGGTTGACCGTCCTGCCCCGGACAAAGCGCAGCGCAAAAGCGATGCGCTGCAGAGCCGGGGCCCCAGTGAGCCGCTTGCACGGAATTTGAGGACACATGGGTCCTGGCTCTGCGGAGCGTCACTTCGTGCCGCGCCGCGTCCGGGACGCGAGACGATGATGATATTGTCCGCGCTACTTCCGGACGCAGATGACGCGCACGACAGCGGCCTTTGCATCGGTCGACGTGCCATTCGCGGTGACACCGTTCGCCGTCAGGAATCCGCGCACCGCCTCTGCGGAGACCATCAAAGCCTGTGACGCCGGGACCAACGTCGCAGGCCCTGCGACCATGGCCGGCTTCAGCAAGGCCATGCCCGCGAATTTGCCGTCGGCGTCGATGGCCGGGCTGCCGGAGAATCCGATCGCCGGCGGCGGGGACAATGCGGAAGCGCTTTGCGTGACCGCCGCCAGCGCAGCCTTGACGCTCGACACGCCGGTCGCGCCGCCCTGGCTCTGCGGTTCGGCGATGCCGACGATGTCGACATTCGCCTTCGCTGCGCCGCCGGCGAGGCTGAGCGGCTTCAGGCCGCGGGCGCCGTAGATGTGCAGGAGCGCGAGATCATGCTCCTTGTCCTCGGCGAGGCGGTCGGCGCTGCCATGACCGGCGATCGTGATCGCGAGGCAGCCATCGGTGACGAGGCGGTCGGTGACGATCGCACCGTCGTCGCTGACGACGATGCCGGTGCCGTATTCGACGGTCTTGCGCGGCGGCGGCCCGGCTTGCGGTCCGGACGGAAATGCATTGAACGCGCTCGACATCGCGATCACCACCGGCTCGACCGTGTTCTCGGTCGCCTGGTCGTACAGGATCGTCATGGTGCGGACCTCGTCACCCTTGAAGGTGCCTCGCACGTAGAACTTCTTCAGGCCCTGCAATCCCGACAGCACGAAGAAGTCGGGCTTCACCACGGTGTAATCGACCTTGCGCCCGGACGGCTCCTTCTCCAGATCGGCGAGCTTTGCGGAGGTCGGGTTCACCTCCTTGCGGCGGCTAAACAGCACCTGAACCGTGCCGGTCGGCGAGGTCCATTTCGAGCCGTTGGCGTCGCTTGCCTGCTGCGGCACCAGCTTGCCGGGGATGCCGAGCCGGGCGCCGCTGGTCGGCTCCGTCACGATCTTCCAGCCAACGCCGTCCTGCTTCTTTCGGGCCGCCTCGGCGAGCGCGGCGCGTTCCTGCGGATTGAGCACGCCGGTCGGCTTGCCGCCCTTGGCCTTCTGGTACTCCTTGATGGCGTTGACCATGCGCTCGCTGACGTCGCCGGTGATGGCGCCGTTATATTGGCCGACCCAGGCGAGGTCGGACTGGAGCGACAGCCGCTCCGCTTTTGCCATGGCATCGGCCGTCGCCGACGGCGTCTGCATCGCAGGAGGCCGGACCGGGACGGTCTGAACCGTTTTCGGCTTGGTGCCGGGGACCTGTGGCGCCGTCATCTGGGCGTTCGCGCCTGTGGCGGCCGCAAACATCAGTGTTGCCGCAAGCATCGATCTCATGACAAATCCAGCCAGCCCATTGAACGCAGTGTCATTGAAGCACATCTCGTTGGTCGCGAACAATGTTGCGGTGGTTCAGGTTCGTGACCGAGCCACGCAATCAGGTCCTCATCCTGAGGAGCGGCCGAAGGCCGCGTCTCGAAGGATGGCCACGAGCGAGATCGGGGCCTTCATGGTTCGAGACGCGCGTTCCGCGCTCCTCACCATGAGGAGTGAGAGGAATGTAGGACGATGCTGAGCCCGGACGAACTCGAACGCTATGCCCGTCATATCGTGCTGCGCGATGTCGGCGGGCCGGGCCAGGCTGCGCTGAAGCGGGCCTCCGTGCTGGTGATCGGCGCCGGCGGGCTCGGCGCGCCCGCGCTGATGTATCTGGCTGCCGCCGGCATCGGCACGCTGGGCGTGGTCGACGACGACGTGGTCTCGCTGTCCAATCTGCAGCGCCAGGTCATCCACACCACGCCCGATATCGGCCGCCACAAGGTCGAGAGCGCCGCCGAGCGGATCTCGGCGCTCAATCCGCATGTCCGTTTCGTCGGCCACGCCACCTGGCTCAACGCGGACAACGCGCTCAGCCTGATCGGCGACTATGACCTCGTGCTCGACGGCTCCGACAATTTTTCGACGCGCTATCTCGTCTCCGACGCCTGCTTCTTCGCCAAGCGGCCGCTGATCACGGCGGCGCTCGGCACCTTCGACGGCTCGCTCACCACCATCCGTGCGCATGAGACCAACGAGCAGGGCGAGTTCAATCCGACCTATCGCTGCCTGTTTCCGGAAGCGCCGCCGCCCGGCACCGTGCCGGCCTGCGCCGAGGCTGGCGTCATGGGCGCATTGGCGGGCGTGCTCGGCTCGATGATGGCGCTGGAGGCGATCCGCGAGGTCGTCGGCTTCGGCGACGGCCTCGTCGGCCGTCTCCTGATGATCGATGCGCGCGCGATGCGCTTCGAGACGCTGCGCTACGGGCGCGATCCCGCCAATCCGCTCAACGGCGACGGGCCTGTGATCAGCGATCTGAGCGCCCATCGCACCTGATTGCCGCCGTTACCTGGTGGCCGGTTTCTCGCTGTCGAGATGGGCCATCTGCTCGGCCGCGTAACGCGTGCCCGAAGCGACATCCGGCGGGAAGGCCTTCGCCAATGCTGCGAGATGAGCTTGCGTCAGCGTCACCTTGGTTGCGCCGAGCGCTTCGGCCAGACGATTGCGGGTCCGGGCGCCGACCAGCGGCACGATCTCCCGGCCTTGCGCCGCCACCCAGGCGATCGCGACTTGCGCAGGCGTCGCGCCGACCTCATTCGCGATCGCGCGTAGAGAATCCACCAGCGCGAGATTGGCATCGAGGTTCGCACCCTGGAAGCGCGGCGTCATCAGCCGGTAGTCCTTGCCGGCCTTACCCGAATCCTTCGACCAGTGACCGCTGATCAGGCCGCGCGCCAGGACGCCGTAGGCGGTGATGCCGATGCCGAGCTCGCGGCAGGTCTTGAGGATGTCGCGTTCGATGCCGCGCTCGATCAGCGAATATTCGATCTGCAGGTCGGCGATCGGATGCACCGCATGCGCGCGGCGGATGGTGTCGGAGCCGACCTCGGACAGGCCGATATGCCTGACATAGCCCGCCTTTACGAGATCGGCGAGGCCGCCGATGGTGTCTTCGATGGGAACGTTCGGATCGAGCCGCGCCGGGCGATAGATGTCGACATGGTCGGTGCCGAGCCGCTGGAGCGAATAGGCGAGGAAGTTCTTGGTTGCGGCCGGCCGGCAGTCCATGCCGATGAAGTCGCCGGCGGGGCCGCGCAGCGCACCGAACTTGACGCTGATCCGCACCTTCTCGCGTGAAACGTCCTTGAGCGCCTCGCGGATCAGCATTTCATTGTGGCCCATGGCATAGAAATCGCCGGTGTCGAGCAGCGTGATGCCCGCATCGATTGCCGCATGGATGGTGGCGATGCTTTCGCCGCGATCGGAAGGACCGTAGGCGTCGGACATGGCCATGCAGCCGAGACCGAGGCTCGAGACGGTGGGGCCGGTTGAACCGAGTTTTCGTTGTTCCATGATGGCTCTCCTCGAAGGGCGCGGCGAATGCCGCGCGACGAGGACGGATATGCGCCCGACTGATTGAGCCGATAAGCTGGACAATCCGGAATGGCTTGTTCACAATAGCGAACAATGGCCGAGCCTGATCTGCGCGACCTCGACGTCTTCGTGGCCGTCGCCCGCACCCGCAATTTCCGGCGCGCGGCGGTCGAAATTCGCGTGTCAGTATCAAGCCTTAGCCAGCGTTTGCGCGACTTCGAGGAGCGCCTGGGCGTCCGCCTGATGAACCGCACCACCCGCAGCGTCGCCCTGACCGAGGCGGGGGAATTGCTGTTGTCGCGGGTGGCGCCGGCGCTGCGCGAGGTCGGCGATGCGCTGGACCAGGTACGGGGCCTGCGCGCGGTCGCCTCCGGCCGCCTCCGCATCAACGCACCGCCGCCGGCGGTCGATCTGGTGCTGGCGCCGATGGTCGGCCCGTTTCTCGCCGCGCATCCCAAGGTCGATCTCGACATCGTCTCCGAGAGCGGTTTCGTCGACATCGTCAGCGCCGGCTTTGATGCCGGCGTGCGCTATGGCGAGCACCTCGCGCAGGACATGGTTGCGATCCCCCTGAGCGGCCCGCAGCGCTACGTCGTCGTCGCATCGCCCGACTACGTCGCGCGCCGCGGCCGGCCGGAGCATCCGAAGGATCTGCTCGACCATGATTGCATTCGCGCCCGCTATTCGAGCGGCGTCATGCATGATTGGGAGTTCGAGAAGAACGGTCAGATCATGAAGGTCGATCCGCCGGCCAAGCTGATCTCGACCAACATGAATCTTGCCATGTGCGCCGCGCTCGACGGTGCCGGCATCTGGGCATCGCTCGACGGCTATGTCGGCGACGCGCTGAAATCCGGCGCGCTGGTCAGCCTGATGGAGGATTGGTGCGAGCCGTTCCCTGGCCCCTTCCTGTACTATCCGAGCCGACGCCAGACGCCGCCGGCACTGCGGGCCTTCATCGATTTCGTCGCGGACTGGCGCAAGCGCGAAACGCGCAGATCGTAGACCCTCGTGGTGAGGAGCGCGCTCTTGCGCGCGTCCCGAACACGCAGGCCCGCGCTGATGCAGCCGGGCCTTTCATCCTTCGAGACGCGCGTACAGCGCTCCTCAGGATGAGGAGTGGGAGCTTTTCGCGCAGAAACTCAGAGCATGCTCGGCAGCACGCGATCCGGCGGCTTGTGGGCGTCGAGGAAGGTGCGGATGTTGATGATCACCTTCTCGCCCATCTCGACGCGGCCTTCGATCGTGGCCGAGCCCATATGCGGCAACAGCGTCACCTTGCCGGCCCTGGCGAGCCGCACCAGCTTCGGGTTGACCGCGGGCTCATGCTCGTAGACGTCGAGGCCGGCGCCGGCAATCTCGCCGCCTTCGATCAACTTGATCAGCGTGTCCTCGTCGGTCACCTCGCCGCGCGCGGTGTTGACGATGTAGGCGTCCTTGCGGATCAGCTTCAGCCGCCGCGCCGAGAGCAGATGATAGGTCGCCGGCGTGTGCGGACAATTCACCGAGATGATGTCCATCCGCGCCAGCATCTGGTCGAGGCTTTCCCAATAGGTCGCGCCGAGCTCTTCGGCGATGACAGGAGCGACGGGACGGCGGTTGTGATAGTGGATCTGAAGGCCGAACGCGCGCGCGCGGCGCGCCACCGCCTGGCCGATGCGGCCCATGCCGATGATGCCGAGACGCTTGCCGCCGATGCGGTGGCCGAGCATCCACATCGGCGACCAGCCCGCCCAGGGCTTTCCTTCGGTCAGGATCGAGGCGCCTTCGATCATCCGCCTGGGCACCGCGAGGATCAGCGCCATGGTCATATCAGCGGTATCTTCGGTCAGAACCTTCGGCGTATTGGTGACGGTGATGCCGCGGGCATGGGCGGCCGCAACGTCGATATTGTCGACGCCGTTGCCGAAATTGGCGATCAGGCGGAGCTTGCAGTCGGGCTGGTTCACGACATCGGCGCTGATGTGATCGGTGACGGTCGGAACCAGCACGTCGGCAGTGCGCGCGGCCTCCGCGATCTGGTCGGCCGACATCGGCGTGTCCTCGAGATTGATCCGCGCGTCGAACAGCTCGCGCATTCGCGTCTCGATCGAATCCGGCAGCTTGCGCGTCACCACGACGAGGGGCTTTTTCTTCACCGACATGTCCTGCTCTCATGAGGCGTCGCGGTCCGCCTCTGTCGCCAAAGGCCGGCCGTTGAGGCCTCATTAACCCGGTTGTTCGACACTGCCCTTGCCGTGTCCGTCCCCGGCGCTTCCTCCAAGCTCTCCCGACATTTCCGGCCGGAAAATCGGGGCAAACTGGTTGTTCAAGTGCCCGTCCTCTCTAGCAGAAGGCCGGGCCAAGACAAGAACCACGGGCCGAGGCTTGGAACCCGCGTGGGGCGGGAAAAGGGGCAGACGCGGCAGGGTTTTGGAATTTGGGGTGAGGATCCGGTTCGGCCGGGTCTTCGACAGGAGACGGGTTGATGGCGTTGGGGCGTTTTTGTTCGGTGATGGCGCTCGTTTGCACCTGGTTGAGCGCCTCGGTCGGCCCCTCGCATTCGGCGAAGGACAATACCCCGCAGACCGCCAGCGGCTTACCGGTGCCGCGCTATGTCAGCCTCAAATCGGATCACGTCAACGTCCGCGCCGGCCCGACCAAGGACAATGACGTCGCCTGGGTCTACACCCGCGCCGGCCTGCCGGTCGAAATCACCGCCGAGTTCGAGAACTGGCGCCGGGTGCGCGATTCCGAGGGCGCCGAAGGCTGGGTCTATCACTCGCTGCTGTCGGGCCGCCGCACCGCGGTCGTCACCATGAAGCACAAGGACGACCTCGCCCCGATCTACGACCGGCCCGATCCCGACAGCGCGGTTGCAGCAAAGCTCCAGGCTGGCGTCGTCACGCAGGTGAAGAAGTGCGCCGCAAACTGGTGCCGCGTCATCGGCAACGGCTTCGACGGCTGGATCCAGCAGGAGCGCCTCTGGGGCGTCTATTCGGACGAGCAGGTGAATTGACGACGATAGGCGGAGGGCGCGCTCGCCGCTCCAGCGTCATGCCCGGGCTTGTCCCGGGCATCCACGACCTTTGCGCCTGGTCCAAAAACGTGGATGGCCGGGACAAGCCCGGCCATGACGATCTCAGTTCGATCTTAAGACGATCTCAGCGCTTCTTGCGCAGGCGCACAACCATGTCGATGCGGGAGATCTCGTAGCCCTCGGGCACCTCCGGCATCTTCGACAGCGCCAGATGCGGGTCCTCGATGTCGACCAGCTCGTGGCTGTTCTCGAGGTAGTAGTGATGGTGGGTCGTGACGTTGGTGTCGAAATAGGTCTTGGTGCCGTCGACACTGACCTGGCGGAGCAGGCCGGCATCGGTGAGCTGGTTCAACGTGTTGTAAACGGTCGCCAGCGATACCGGAACCTTGGCCAGCGTCGCTTCCTCGTAGAGCATTTCAGCCGTGAGGTGACGTGCACCCTTGCCAAACAGCAGCCAGCCGAGCGCCATGCGTTGGCGCGTTGGACGGAGCCCCGCGGACTGGAGCATTTCGTTGACGTCGTGCCACGGGCAGCCGGTCAAGGCCGGCTGGCGGCCGGACAGGAGGGCCGCAGCATGGGCGTCGTCGTCGTAGTGGGACGCGGTATTCTCGGTCATTTCCAGATTTCGGGCACGCGTGAACAATATCTCTTTGTTACTATAAGAAGAGAAAGATGCAGATGCAAGTTTCTCGCAACTAGAGAGGTTCTAATCAGGTTTGGAACCGGGCGATGAGCGCGTCATTTTACCTTCATGGATGCGCTTTGCCACCCGAAATGGCCTGTGTTAGAGAGCGCGCGGTTCCGCTTAGCCGATTTTGGTGCAGCCGAGCGTGAAGGCTTGGTTCGCAGTCCATCCGGGGCTTGCGCGAGTCGCGGCCGACGGTGGCAATTGGCGTTGCTGTCCGATCGAGACGGGGCCATTTTCGCCAAAGAACGCCGCTCAATCGAGATTGAACAGAGGCACGTGAATGCTGAACAGGCGCAACGGTTATGATTACGAAGATCTGCTGGCCTGTGCCCGCGGCGAGATGTTCGGTCCGGGCAATGCCCAGCTGCCGCTGCCGCCGATGCTGATGTTCGACCGCATCACGGAAATCACCGACAATGGCGGTGAATTCGGCAAGGGCCTGGTGCGCGCCGAGCTCGACGTGAAGCCTGACCTCTGGTTCTTCGGCTGCCATTTCAAGAACGACCCGGTGATGCCCGGCTGCCTCGGCCTGGATGCGCTGTGGCAAATGGTCGGCTTTTACCTCGGCTGGGTCGGCGGCGAAGGCCGCGGCCGGGCGCTCGGCCTGAGCGAGCTGAAGTTCGGCGGCCAGGTGCTGACCGACGCCCGCAAGGTTGTGTACAACATCGATATCAAACGCGTGATGCGGGCAAAGCTGGTGCTCGGCATCGCCGACGGGTGGCTTTCGGTCGATGACCAGATTATTTATCGCGCCAAGGATCTGAAGGTTGGCCTGTTCAAGCAGGGCACGAGCCTGGGCTGAGTGCATCACCAAGAAGACAACGATTGAGGCGAGGCTGTCATGAGGCGGGTTGTGGTCACCGGAATGGGCATCGTCTCGTCCATCGGAAACAACACCCAGGAAGTGCTTGCGAGCCTTCACGAGGCAAAGTCTGGCATTTCGCGGGCAGGGAAATATGCCGAGCTCGGCTTCCGTTCGCAGGTGCAAGGTGAGCCCACGCTCGATCCGTCGACGGTGGTCGACCGCCGCGCGATGCGTTTCCTCGGCCAGGGTGCGGCGTGGAATCACGTCGCGATGGAGCAGGCGATCCAGGACTCCGGCCTGTCGCCCGACGAAGTCTCCAACATCCGTACCGGCATCATCATGGGCTCCGGCGGTCCCTCGGCCCGCACCATCGTCGAAGCCGCCGACATCACCCGCACCAAGGGACCCAAGCGCGTCGGCCCGTTTGCGGTGCCGAAGGCGATGTCTTCCACGGCCTCCGCGACGCTTGCAACCTGGTTCAAGATCAAGGGCGTGAACTATTCGATCTCCTCGGCCTGCGCGACGTCGAACCATTGCGTCGGCAATGCCTATGAGACGATCCAGATCGGCAAGCAGGACATCATCTTCGCCGGCGGCTGCGAGGAGCTGGACTGGTCGCTGTCGGTGCTGTTCGACGCCATGGGCGCGATGTCCTCGAAATACAACGACACGCCGGCCACGGCGTCGCGTCCCTACGACCTCAATCGTGATGGCTTCGTCATCGCCGGCGGCGCCGGCGTGCTGGTGTTGGAAGAGCTCGAGCATGCCAAGGCGCGCGGTGCGCGCATCTATGGCGAGATCGTCGGCTATGGCGCGACCTCGGACGGCCACGACATGGTGGCGCCTTCGGGCGAAGGCGCCGAGCGCTGCATGCGCATGGCGATGTCGACGGTGAAGACCAGGGTCGACTACATCAATCCGCACGCGACCTCGACACCTGCCGGCGATCCGCCGGAGATCGAGGCGATCCGAAAAGTATTCGGCGTCGGCGAGAAGTGCCCGCCGATCTCGGCGACCAAGGCGCTGACCGGCCACTCGCTGGGCGCCACCGGCGTGCAGGAAGCGATCTATTCGCTGCTGATGATGAACAACGGTTTCATCTGCGAGAGCGCGCACATCCAGGAGCTCGATCCCGTGTTCGCCGACATGCCGATCGTGCGCAAGCGCATCGACAACGTCAAGATCGGCACCGTGCTGTCGAACTCCTTCGGCTTCGGCGGCACCAACGCTACGCTGGTGTTCAGCCGGCTGGATGCGTGACATCATTGGTGCATTGTTGATTTCTTCGTCATGGCCGGGCTCGTCCCGGCCATCCACGTGTTGGCCTCAAGCATCGAAGCGATGAGCCCGGTCACGGCGAAGCGGAAGGTGATGGTGAGATGGAAGGTCTGATGAAAGGCAAGCGCGGTCTGATCATGGGCATCGCCAATGATCACTCGATCGCCTGGGGCATGGCGCGGACGCTGCATGCCCATGGCGCAGAGCTTGCCTTTACCTTCCAGGGCGAGGCGCTCGGCAAGCGCGTGAAGCCGCTGGCGGAGCAGCTTGGCGTGGATCTGGTTCTGCCTTGCGACGTCGAGGACATCGCCAGTGTCGATGCCACCTTCGCTGCGCTCCGCGAGAAATGGGGTCGGCTCGACTTCGTGATCCATGCGATCGGCTTTGCCGACAAGAACGAGCTCAAGGGCCGCTACGCCGACACCAGCCGCGAGAATTTTTCGCGCACCATGGTGATCTCCTGCTTCTCGTTCACGGAGGTCGCAAAACGCGCCGCCGAGCTGATGACGGAAGGCGGCAGCATGATGACGCTGACCTTTGGCGCGTCGGAGCGCGCGATGCCGAATTACAACGTGATGGGTGTGGCGAAGGCGGCGCTGGAAGCTTCCGTGCGCTATCTCGCCGCCGATTTCGGACCGCGCGGCATCCGCGTCAACGCAATCTCCGCGGGCCCCATCCGCACGCTCGCCGGCTCCGGCATCGGCGAGGCGCGGGCGATGTTCGCCTTCATGCAGAAGCACGCACCGCTTCGTCGCGGTGTCACGCTCGACGACCTCGGCGGCTCGGCGCTGTATCTGCTGTCGGATCTCTCCGGCGGAGTGACCGGCGAGATCCACTACGTGGATTCCGGCTACAACATCATCCTGATGCCGAGGCCGGACGACCTGAAGACGCCGGACTAAAGCGGAATGGCTTTAGGTTGAGTCGATTGCCGCGGCTCCTTCACCTCTCCCGCTTGCGGGAGAGGTCGGCGCGAAGCGCCGGGTGAGGGCTTTCTCCTCTTGGGGATTGTCCCATTGCGGAAATACCCTCTCCCCGACCCTCTCCCGCGAGCGGGAGAGCACCTCCGTCGTTGCAGCGATCCAGCCTCATCTCATCACGCTCTAACCCGCCGCGATCTTCTCCGCGCGCTGGAACGCCTGCCGCGCGATGCAGCGCGCCAGATAGGCGTCGAAGGCCGGCCGCGACGGCACCATCTTGAACAGCCGTACTGCGAAGTTCAGGCCCGAGCCGACCGTGATGTCAGCAGCAGAAAAGTCTTCGCCGAGAATCCACGGTCCTTTCTCAAGCGCGGCTTCCAGCACGTCGAACACCTGCGTCGCGCTGCCCCACGCCGCGGTCGAGGTCGGGATCTCGATCTTCGTGAAGATCTGGATGATGGCGGGCTCGATGCAGCCCGGCGAGAAGAACAGCCATTGCAGGTAGCGCGCGCGGCGCGGGTCGGTCACCGCGGGCGCCAGTTTCGTCTCGGGATAGCGGTCGGCGATGTAGGCGCAGATGGCCGCGGCTTCCCCGAGCGCCGCGTCGCCGTCGGTCAGCGCCGGCACCTTGCCCATCGGATTGATCTTTAGAAAGTCCGGCGTCTTCTGCGCGCCGGTCGAAATATCGGTCAGCACGCGCTCGTAGGGCAGGCCGCTCTCTTCCATCAGCCAAAGCGTCGTGAACGAGCGCGAGCGGGGCGACCAATAGAGCTTGATCATGGCGAGGAACCTCCTCAACGTGGAGCGCGACGAGGCTCATTCATCGCCTGTCCGCCGCGAATCCGCAACGTACAAGTCGCAATGCGTGGAGGTGACGCCTTGCCTTGCGACATCTTGGTCGACGGGACCGCGGCGGCGAGTCGCTCAATCCTGCTTGAGATAGCCGGGGAGAGTCCGGTCGAGCCTCGCCGCAACGAGTGCGCGGGTCCTTTCTCGCAACGCTGTATTGCTCGCGGCGGAGGCAGGAGGATCGGGAAACTGCGAATTGTCGAGCTTGGTGATCGGATCTTCCGTCAGCCTCATGCTCTCGGCGAGATTGGAGCCGAAATTCGCGAAATGCCGATTGATCTGCTCATAGCTCCTGCCGTCAATCAGGTTGACCGCAACATTGGCGAACAAATGCGAATGTCTGGCGAAAGAGCCGAGGCCTCGGCTGTAGGCGCCGATGCCGTCCAGCACCAGGCTGGTGCCTTGTAATTCGGTCTTGTACCTCGTAACGACGAGATAGCGATCGCAATTCGCATTGGAGGTGATGTTGCGAACGATGGCCGGTAAACGCTCGCTCGGATCAGGGAAGAGCCTGGATTTTGGATTGTAGAATGGCTCGAACGCTCCCTTGGGGTAGCTGATCTTCCTGATCGACGGATCGGCGCCGCTTGCGGCACGCACACGCGCCAGCGGGATGTCGTCAAGGCTCCAATCGTCGATCGGAATCTCGTTGAATTCGGTCTCGAACACCGTGAGGCCGAACTTCTCGACGGAGAACCGACCGCCGATCGCTGAGATGACGCCCAGGCGGCAAGGGCCGGTCTCGATTGCTGCCGGTTGCCTCGTGGCGGTATTGGCCTTCGCTGCATTTGGCTTGGAGGCGGGTTTCTTGACCGCCGGTTTAACAGGCGCGCCAGGAGCCGCCGATGCTGGGACCTCGGCCCATCCAGTGGCAGTCAGGCACGATGAAGCGAGGATGCCGGCGACGATGAAACGACAGAACATGATCGGGGAATGAGCGGTCGATAGTGTGAGAGTTGCAAAACTAGAGCGTGTAAGCCGCGCCTGCAAGCGTGGCGCGCGGCTTCAAGCTGCCCTCTTCCACCGATAATATTTCATCATGAACCCATTCGACGGCTCGATCTCTTCCTTCTCGAATACAAAGCCCTCGCGCTCGTACCAGCGCCAGGCCTTTTCGTTCTCGCGCACACAGCGCAGATACATCTCGTCGGGCATTTGCGTGCGCGTGAAGGCGAGCAATTGCCGGCCGATCGATCGGCCCTGATAGGCGGGCGCGACGAACAGCATGTCGAGATAGAGCTTTGGCACATGCAGCGCCAGCATCGCAGCGATCGTGCCGTTGTCATCGGCGACGAACAGGCTCCAGCCGTTCGCGATCTCGCGCCTGATGCGCGCGCGCAGGTTGGCCAAGAGGAAGTCGCTGGTCTCGGCAAGCCTGGTCGAGGCCCAGCTCTCCATCCAGACGCGACCGACCTCATCATACTCGTCGGCGCGGGCAGGGCGGATGACGGGATGCGGCATCGGAGCTAGGCCCGCTGGCTGCGCACGCTCTGACGCGCGCGCACCTTGCCGGCCGACAGGCAGACCACCTCGGAGATTTGCAGCAGCTGCCGTGCCAGCGGGCTGGTCTTGCGCCAGACCATGCCGATGGTGCGCGACGGCTCGGGGTCGCGGAAGCGCGCCACCGAGACCGACGCAGATCGCGTCTCCACCGGCACCGCCATCTCCGGGATCAGCGTCACGCCGATGCCGGCGCTGACCATCTGGACCAGCGTCGAGAGTGAATTGGCGTCCAGCATCTCGCGCGGCGGCGCCGATTGCATGTTGCAGAAAGACAGCGCCTGGTCGCGGAAGCAGTGCCCCTCTTCCAGCAGCAGGAGCCGCATCTCGCGCATCATCTCGCGCGACGGCACCGGTGTGCCCTCGTCGGAGCCCGGCCGGACCAGCAAGAATTTCTCTTCGAACAGAGCGACCTCGGTGAGCGAGGGTTCCGACACCGGCAGCGCCACGATGGCAGTGTCGAGCCGGCCTTCCACCAGTTCCTGGATCAGCCGCGGGGTCATGGTCTCGCGCACGCGGATATCGAGCTCTGGATGCATGCGCGTGAGATTCTTGGTGATCTTGGGCAGCAGGTAAGGCGCGATGGTCGGGATCATGCCGATGCGCAGTCGGCCGGCGAAGCGGTCCTGCGAGGCCCGGGCGAAATCACCGAGTTCGTCGACCGAGCGCAGGATGTCACGGACGCGCTGGGCGAGTTCCTCGCCGAACCGGGTCAGCGCGACCTGCCGCGCGCTGCGCTCCAGCAACAGCCCGCCGAGCGTCTCCTCCAGCTCCTTGATCTGCATCGACAGGGCCGGTTGCGAGATGGAACAGGATTCGGCCGCCCGGCCGAAATGGCCGTGGCGCGCCAGCGCATCGAAATACCGGAGCTGGCGCAGCGTCAGATTTATCATAAGAAAATCCTATCGCAGCGATCACTAAAGTCAACTTCCCCTGATGGGATGCGGCGCTTAGAGTGGTTCTACCTGGTCAAGGGCGCGAGTTCGACGCCGCCAGAGGAGGTATTCATGGACGACACTTCGAAGTGCCCGTTTTCGGGCGGAAAAGCCGCGCGTACAAACCGCGACTGGTGGCCAACGCAGCTCAACGTCGAGGTCCTGCACAAGAACTCGAACAAGTCCGATCCGATGGACAAGGACTTCGACTACGCCAAGGAGTTCGAGTCGCTCGACCTGAATGCGGTCATCAAGGACCTGACCGCTCTGATGACGGACTCGCAGGAATGGTGGCCCGCCGACTTCGGTCACTATGGCGGCCTCATGATCCGCATGGCCTGGCACAGCGCGGGCACCTACCGCATCACCGACGGCCGCGGCGGCGCCGGAGCCGGTCAGCAGCGCTTCGCGCCGCTCAACAGCTGGCCCGACAACGCCAATCTCGACAAGGCGCGCCGTCTGCTCTGGCCGATCAAGCAGAAATACGGCCGCAAGATTTCCTGGGCCGATCTGATGGTGCTCGCCGGCAACGTCGCGCTGGAATCAATGGGCTTCAAGACCTTCGGCTTCGCCGGTGGTCGCGTCGACGTCTGGGAGCCGGAAGAGCTCTATTGGGGTCCGGAAGGCACCTGGCTCGGTGATGAGCGCTACAGCGGCGAGCGTCAGCTCGCCGAGCCGCTCGGCGCGGTGCAGATGGGCCTGATCTACGTCAATCCGGAGGGGCCGAACGGCAAGCCGGATCCGGTCGCTGCGGCCAAGGACATCCGCGAGACGTTCGCCCGCATGGCGATGAACGACGAAGAGACCGTGGCGCTGATCGCCGGCGGCCACAGCTTCGGCAAGACCCACGGCGCCGGCGATGCATCGCTGGTCGGCCCGGAGCCGGAAGCGGGCGCGCTGGAAGATCAGGGGCTCGGCTGGAAGAGCAAGCATGGGTCGGGCCTTGGGGCTGATTCCATCACCAGCGGCCTCGAGGTGACGTGGACGAAGACGCCGACCAAGTGGAGCAACAACTTCTTCGAGAACCTGTTCAATTTCGAATGGGAGCTGACGAAGAGCCCGGCTGGTGCGCAGCAGTGGACGGCCAAGAACGCCGAGGCGATCATCCCCGATGCTTTCGACAAGTCGAAGAAGCATCGGCCGACGATGCTGACGACCGACCTCTCGCTGCGCTTCGATCCCGTGTATGAGAAGATCTCGCGTCGCTTCCTGGAGAACCCGGATCAGTTCGCTGACGCCTTCGCCCGCGCCTGGTTCAAGCTCACCCATCGCGATATGGGCCCGATCCAGCGCTATCTCGGCCCGCTGGTGCCGAAGGAAACGCTGATCTGGCAGGACCCCATTCCAGCCGTCAATCACGAGCTGGTCAGCGATCAGGACATCGCCGCCCTGAAGACCAAGATCCTGGGTTCCGGCCTCTCGGTGCCCGAGCTGGTCTCGACCGCCTGGGCGTCAGCCTCGACGTTCCGCGGCTCCGACAAGCGCGGTGGCGCCAACGGCGCGCGCATTCGTCTCGCGCCGCAGAAGGACTGGGAGGTGAACGAGCCGGCTCAGCTTGCCAAGGTGCTCGGCAAGCTCGAAGCGATCCAGAAGGACTTCAACGCGTCATCCGGCGCGAAGAAGGTCTCGCTGGCGGACCTGATCGTGCTCGGCGGCACCGCCGCGGTCGAGAAGGCCGCCAAGGACGCCGGTGTCGACGTCAAGGTCGGCTTCACGCCGGGCCGCATGGACGCCTCGCAGGAGCAGACGGATGCGGCCTCCTTCGCGCCGCTGGAGCCGCGGGCCGATGGCTTCCGCAACTACATCGGCAAGCGGCATCAGTTCATGCATCCTGAAGAGGCGCTGGTCGATCGCGCGCAGCTGTTGAGGCTGACCGGTCCGGAGATGACGGTGCTGGTCGGCGGCCTGCGGGTGCTCGGTGCAAATGCGAACGGTTCGAAGCACGGCGTCTTTACTCCGAAGGTGGGTACGCTGAGCAACGACTACTTCGTCAACCTGCTCGACATGAGCACGCAGTGGACGCCGTCGGCCGACGGCTCCTATGAGGGGCGCGACCGCAAGACCAACGCGGTGAAGTGGACCGGCACGCGTGTCGATCTGATCTTCGGCGCACACTCGCAGCTCCGCGCCTTCGCCGAGGTCTATGCTACCTCGGACTCCAAGGAGAAGTTCGTCAAGGACTTCGCCAAGGCATGGACCAAGGTGATGAACCTCGACCGGTACGACATCGTGGCGTGAGGGCTTTTTGTCGCCTCTCCCGCAAGCGGGAGAGGCGGCACATATCGCCCGGAGCGAACACAAACAAAAAGGGCGGCCTCTCGGCCGCCCTTCGTGTTTCTGGCTGTGGTGCGAGAGCCTATTCGCCCGCCGCTTCGCGCGGCGCCTTCTCGCCCTCGGCGGCCTTCTCCTTGGCCTCGAGGTCCTCGCCGGTGGTCTGGTCGACCACCTTCATCGACAGGCGGGTCTTGCCGCGGTCATCGAAGCCGAGCAGCTTGACCTTGACCTTGTCGCCTTCCTTGACGACGTCGGAGGTCTTCTGCACGCGGCTGGAAGCGAGCTGGCTGATGTGGACGAGGCCGTCCTTGGAGCCGAAGAAGTTCACGAAGGCGCCGAACTCCATGACCTTGACGACGGTGCCGTCATAGATCTGGCCGACTTCCGGCTCGGAGGCGATCGACTTGATCCACTTGATCGCAGCCTTCATGGCCTCGCCGTCGCTGGAGGCGACCTTCACGGTGCCGTCGTCCTCGATGTTGACCTTGGCGCCGGTCTTCTCGACGATCTCGCGGATCACCTTGCCGCCGGTGCCGATCACTTCGCGGATCTTGTCGGTCGGGATCTTGAAGGTCTCGATGCGCGGCGCATATTCGCCGAGCTCGGCGCGGGCGTTGGTCAGCGCCTTGGCCATCTCGCCGAGGATGTGGATGCGGCCTTCCTTGGCCTGGCCAAGGGCGACGCGCATGATCTCTTCGGTGATGCCCTCGATCTTGATGTCCATCTGGAGCGAGGTGATGCCCGCTTCCGTGCCGGCCACCTTGAAGTCCATGTCGCCGAGATGGTCCTCGTCACCGAGGATGTCCGAGAGAACCGCGAAGCGCTTGTCTTCGAGGATCAGGCCCATCGCGATGCCCGCGGTCGGCCGCTTCAACGGCACGCCCGCATCCATCAGCGCCAGCGAGGCGCCGCAGACCGACGCCATCGACGAGGAGCCGTTGGATTCGGTGATCTCCGAGACCACGCGCACCGTGTAGGGGAACTCGTGGTGCGGCGGCAGCACCGGATGGATCGCGCGCCAGGCCAGCTTGCCGTGGCCGATCTCGCGGCGCTTGGTGCCGCCGAGGCGGCCGGTCTCGCCGACCGAATAGGGCGGGAAGTTGTAGTGCAGCAGGAACGTTTCCTTGTACGTCCCGGACAGCGCGTCGATGTACTGCTCGTCCTCGCCGGTGCCGAGCGTGGTCACGACCATCGCCTGGGTCTCACCGCGGGTGAACAGCGCCGAACCGTGGGCGCGGGGCAGCACGCCGACTTCGGCGATGATGTTGCGGACCGTCTTGCTGTCGCGGCCGTCGATGCGCTTGCCGGTGTCCAGGATGTTCCAGCGAACGATCTTGGCCTCGAGCTCCTTGAACACGCCGGCGATGCGCAGCTTGTCGTATTTCGGCTCCTGCCCTTCGGGGAAATAATGGGCGATCACCTTTTCCTTGACCTTGCCGACCGCGGCGTAGCGATCCTGCTTGACCGGAATGGCGTAGGCGGCGCGCAGCTCCTGCTCGACGATGCCGAGCATTTCCTTCTCGAGCGCGGCATTGTCGATCACGGTGACTTCGCGCGGCTCCTTGGCGGCCTTCTCGGCGAGCTCGATGATCGCGTTGATGACCGGCTGGAAGTGGCGGTGACCGAACATCACCGCGCCGAGCATGATGTCTTCGTTCAGCTCCTTGGCTTCCGATTCCACCATCAGCACGGCGTCGGCGGTGCCGGCGACGACGAGGTCGAGCTGGGTGTCGACCATCTCGTCGAGCGTCGGGTTGAGCACATATTCGTCATTGACGAAGCCAACGCGAGCTGCGCCGATCGGGCCCTTGAACGGAGCGCCCGACAAGGTCAGCGCCGCCGACGAGGCCACCAGCGCGACGATGTCAGGGTCGTTCTCCATGTCGTGCGACAGCACCGTGGCGATCACCTGGGTCTCGTTGCGCCAGCCGTCGACGAACAGCGGACGGATCGGACGGTCGATCAGGCGGGAGACCAGCGTCTCCTTCTCGGTCGGACGGCCCTCGCGCTTGAAATAGCCGCCGGGGATGCGGCCCGCAGCGTAGGTCTTCTCCTGGTAGTCGACGGTCAGCGGCAGGAAGTCGACGCCTTCGCGCGGCGCCTTCGCCGCGACGACGGTGGCGAGCACCACGGTCTCGCCATAGGTGGCGACGACGGCGCCGTCGGCCTGACGGGCGATCTTGCCGGTTTCGAGCTTGAGTGGGCGTCCGCCCCAGTCGATCTCGACTGAATGCTTATTGAACATAGTGGTCTTCTTTCATGGGTTCTCGAAAGAAGGGACGCGTCGAAAAACAAAAACCATGCGCAAGATTGCGGGACGCTGATCGGAGCGGATGATCAGCGTCCTGCGATCCTGCCATGGTTTTTGGATTTCGGATGGCGTCCATCCTTTCGGGTCATACGGGCGCCTTGCCCGTTGTGCCCAGCCGCCGGATTGCTGCTGGACTGTCAGTCGGCACGAACGCGAACACCGAACCGCGGTCTTCACTCTATCATGCCCGGATGCGAATCCTCAAAGACGCGCATCCGACGCGCACGCAGCCTCGATCAAAAACCTTTAAGGAAGCGCTTTCGTTCGAAACCACGCACGAAAACGCGCGCCAATGGCGCGCGCAGGAACACTTAACGACGAATATTGTGCTTCTCGAGCAGCGCCTTGTACCGCGCCTCGTCCTTCTTCTTGAGGTAGTCGAGGAGCGAGCGGCGGGTCGAGACCAGCTTCAAGAGGCCGCGACGCGAATGGTTGTCCTTCACGTGGGTCTTGAAATGGTTGGTGAGGTTGTTGATGCGTTCCGACAGGATCGCGACCTGAACCTCGGGCGAGCCGGTGTCGCCGGCCTTGGTGGCATTCGTCTTGATGACTTCCGCTTTGCGTTCTGCGGCAATCGACATCGTCAATTTCTCTCGTTGCGACCGGAGCTGGCAGTCAGGCCGGTCAGGTTGAACACACGCTTGGGGATGATTTCGCCATTGCCGACTTCAGCAAGCGCGAGAAGCCGGCCTGCCACCGTGACATAGACTGTGCCGCTACAAGTGGGCGCATCCCGTCCGCGCAACAAAACGGCCTGGCCCCGATGGAGCCTTGCCGCATCAGCCCGAGTGACGGCCAGTGCCGGGATGTCGTCCAGCGCGGTCTCAACGGGCAAAAGCGCGTCGGCGAGGCTGCCCTCGCCGGACGCGGCTCTATCGCACAAAGCCTCCAACTGATCCAGCGGAATCATGTCATTTTCGCCAAACGGGCCGACCAGGGTCCGCCTGAGCGCGCAGATGTGGCCGTAAGTGCCGAGAATCCGGCCCATATCGCGAGCCAGGGCGCGGACATAGGTGCCCTTGCCGCACTCGGCCTCGAATACGGCTCGGTCCTTATCCGGTTGATCTACAAGGGTTAAATGGTGAATCTCGACCGGCCGGGGGGCCAGTTCCACGATCTCGCCGTCGCGGGCAAGGTCATAGGCGCGCTCGCCCTGGATCTTGATCGCGGAATAGCGCGGCGGGATCTGCTCGATCACCCCGGTGAAGCGCGGCAGAAGAGCCAGGATCGCCTCCCGGGTCGGGCGCTGGTCGGAGGTCGCGGTCACCCGCCCCTCGATGTCGTCGGTGTCGCGCTCCTCGCCCCAGCAGACCGTGAACTGGTAGCGCTTGCGGCCGTCCATCACGAAGGGAACGGTCTTGGTGGCTTCGCCGAGTGCGATCGGCAGCCCGCCAGAGGCGAGCGGATCGAGCGTACCGGCGTGGCCGGCGCGCTTGGCGTTGAACAGGCGCTTGAGCACGGCAACCGCCTGCGTCGAGGTCATGCCGATCGGCTTGTCGAGCACGACCCAGCCATGGACGTCACGGCGGTCCCGACGCGGCTGGTTGCCCTTCTGCTGCTTGGCGCGTGGATCGTTGTTGACGCGGCGCGGCTCCTGATGCGCTCGGGCATCGCCTCCCAGATCCGCGAAATCATTCTTCTGCACCTCGCGCTGATCAGCATCGTTGCCGCCGATCGTGCCGTGAGCCGGGTCCATGGTCATTGCTCTTCTTCCCGATCCGAAGCCGGATTCTGTTCCAGATCCTTGTCCAAGTCCTTCTGCACCGCAGGTGTTCGCAAAAGCTTCTCGATCCGTTCCGCTTCGTCGAATCGCTCGTCGACGCGGAAGCGAATGTCAGGTGCAAATTTCAGGTTAACGCGCCGCGCGACCTCGCCGCGCAGGAATTTCTTGTTGCGCTCGAGCGCCGCGATCACGATCTCGGTGTCGCGGCCACCGAGCGGCATCACGTAGACCGTCGCGAGCTTCAGGTCGGGCGACATCCGCACCTCCGGCACGGTGATGATGTGACCTTCGAGATCCGCATCATGCACGTTGCCTTGCGCCAGAATATCGGCCATCGCGTGGCGAACCTGCTCGCCGACGCGCAACTGACGCTGCGAGCCTCCGCCGGGCGCGGAACTTTTCTTCTGATGGTGGCGTGGCATTCTCGAAAATCACCTCGTCATGCCCGTGCTTGAGACACGGGCATTGTCGTTTTCCTGTTGAAACGAAGAGGGGTGGATGGCCGGAAAAATCCGGCCATCGCACTCCCGCAATTTCAGTTCAAAAAGATCCGAACGCTTCGGTAAGATTTGGACTTACAGGGAGCGCTGGATCGTCTCCACGCGATAGCACTCGATCACGTCACCGACACGCATGTCGTGATAGCTCTCGAAGGCCATGCCGCATTCCTGGCCCGACTGGACTTCCTTCACTTCGTCCTTGAAGCGCTTCAGCGTCGACAGCTTGCCTTCGTGCACCACGACGTTGTCGCGGATCAGGCGCACATTGGCGCCGCGTTCCACGGTGCCGTCGGTGACGCGGCAGCCGGCGACCTTGCCGACCTTGGAGATGTTGAAGATCTCCAGGATCTCGGCATTGCCCAGCATGGTTTCGCGCAAGGTCGGCGCGAGCAGACCGCTCATCGCCTTCTTCACGTCGTCCACGAGGTCGTAGATGATGTTGTAGTAGCGGATCTCGATGCCGTTGCGCTTGGCGGCCGCAGCGGCTTCCTTGTTGGCTCGGACCGAGAAGCCGATGATCGCGGCGTTGAAGCCTTCCGCGAGCGTCACGTCGGATTCCGAGATGCCGCCGACGCCAGCATGCAGGATGCGGGCTGCGACTTCGTCGGTGCCGAGCTTCTCCAGCGAGCCGAGGATCGCTTCCAGCGAGCCCTGCACGTCGGCCTTGACGATCAGCGGGAATTCCTTGCGGCCCGCCGTCTTCAATTGCGACATCATCTGCTCGAGCGAGCCGCGCATGCCGGAGATCGAGGCTGCCGCGTTCTCGCGCTTCTGGTGCGCACGGTAGCTGGTGACCTGACGGGCGCGGGCTTCGTTCTCGACCACCGCGAGACGATCGCCGGCCTCGGGCGGACCGTTGAAGCCGAGCACTTCGACCGGTACCGAGGGACCGGCCTCCTGCACCGTCTCGCCCTGATCCGAGATCAAGGCGCGGACACGGCCCATTTCGGCACCGGCGACGATGATGTCGCCGACGCGGAGCGTGCCGCGCTGCACCAGCACGGTCGCGACCGGACCACGGCCGCGATCGAGCTTGGCCTCGATCACGGTGCCCTCGGCCGGACGCTGCGAATTGGTCTTCAGGTCGAGGATTTCGGCCTGGAGGGCAATCATTTCGAGCAGCTTGTCGAGATTGGTCTTGTTCTTGGCGGACACCTCGACGTCGACGACCTCGCCGCCGAAGGATTCCACCTGCACCTCGTGCTGAAGCAGCTCGGTGCGCACGCGCTCGGGCTTGGCGTCGGGCTTGTCGATCTTGTTGATGGCAACGATGATCGGCACCCGCGCCGCCTTGGCGTGGTTGATGGCTTCGACCGTCTGCGGCATCACGCCGTCATCGGCCGCGACCACCAGCACGACGATGTCGGTGACCTTGGCGCCGCGGGCGCGCATCGCGGTGAACGCGGCGTGGCCTGGCGTATCGATGAAGGTGATCTTCTTGCCGCTTTCGGGCGACACCACCTGATAGGCGCCGATGTGCTGGGTGATGCCGCCGGCCTCGCCGGAGACAACGTTGGCGTGGCGAAGTGCGTCGAGCAGCGAAGTCTTGCCGTGATCGACGTGGCCCATCACGGTCACGACGGGCGAGCGCGTTTCGGTATCGGTGGAATCGTCGACGGTGTCGAACAGGCCTTCCTCGACGTCCGACGCGGCAACGCGTTTGACGGTGTGGCCCAGCTCTTCGGCGATCAGCTGCGCGGTGTCGGCGTCGATCACGTCGGTGATCTTGTGCATCGCGCCCTGCTTCATCAGCATGCGGATGACGTCGACCGCGCGCTCGGCCATGCGGTTGGCGAGCTCCTGGATGGTGATCGCTTCCGGAATGATCACCTCGCGGATGAGCTTTTCCTTCGGCTCGTTCGAGGCGTGGCCCTTCAGGCGCTGGGTGCGGCGGCGGAACGAGGCGATCGAGCGCTCGCGCACCTCGTCGGCGTTGAGCGCGGTGACCACGGTGAGGCGGCCGCGCTCTTTCTGCGGGCCGGGCTTGTGGGTGGTCTTCGGGGGAGGCGCGGGACGCGCGGCGCCGCCGGGACCGCGACGGATCTGGCGCGGAGCTTCGTCCTCATCAGGCTCGGCTGCAACTGCCGGACCGCGACCTGCCGGTGCACCCGGACGCTGCGCGGTCGTCCCTGCGGGACGCGCCGTCGTGGTTCCAGGGCGGGTCGTGGTGGTTCCGGGCCGGGCCGCGGGGGCGCCGGGCCGCGGCGCAGGCGCGGCCGGTGCGGCCGTTGCGGGGCGCACGGCCGCTGCCGGCTGCTCGCCTTCGCCAAAACGCTTCTTGGCTTCGGTCTCGGCCTTCCGCTTGGCTTCGTCCTCGTGGCGATGGCGCTCGTCCTCGGCCTTGCGGCGGGCTTCGGCGGCTTCGCGCTCGGCGCGTTCGGCGGCCTCGCGCACGGCGCGGCGCTGGGCCTCTTCCTCGGCCTGGCGGCGTTCTTCGACTTCGCGCAGCTTGGCATCGGCCAGCGCGCTGGCGCGGGCCGAACGTTCGTCCTCGGTCAGGGTACGCAGCACCACGCCGGAACCGGCGTTGCGAGGCGGGGCGGGCGGAGCCGGGCGCGACGGCGCAGCGGGTGCCGCTGGCGCCGGCTTTGCGGCCACCTCAGGCACGTGCGGCTCGGGGCCATCGCCAATGCGGCGCTTGCCGCGCTTCTCGACCACGACCTGCTTGCTGCGGCCATGGCTGAAGCTCTGGCGCACGGTCCCCGTTTCGACGCGCGGCTTGAGCGATAGCGTCTTGCTCGGAACGCTCAGCTTCTTGTCGCCAGGGGTCTTGGTATCAACCATTCAGCAGTCCTAATCCTGATTTATCGGTGTTGTGCGTTGCCGCACCGTCCAATGGGGTCGTCGTTGTCTCTCAGAAATCCTGGCCGTGCTTTTCGGCAGTCTTGTCATCGTCCGCCATCCGGTATCGGACCAGCATCTGGCTACGTGACAGGAATGACCTGCTCGCCGGGCCCGCGAGCAGCGCAGCATGTATCACATTTGACCGGGTGAGTGCCAAATCCAATTCTACCGATTTCAGTGCGGTGACGACGGGAATCTGCGGCTCAGCGCCGCGATTTCCGGCATTTTGACGTGCCAGCATGTCCAATTTGCGGATTCCGTCCGCGGCCCCGTCGCTGGCGTGGATCAGGACCTCGACCGTGCCCCCCCGAAGGGCGCTCTCGACCTTGCCGAAGCCGGCCACGACCTGGCCCGCCTTGGCGGCGATCCCAAGGGCTTCCGTCACGCTCCGAACCAGGAGCGCCTCGATGTCGGCGGGAAGCGTCTGAGGGATGCGCAGATCGCGCTTGAAGGCCTTGCTAAATTGGTGACGCCGCACGGCTTCCGCAACCACCTTGCGTGAGGCGGTGATCCACATGCCGCGCCCGGGCAGCTTGCGCTTGAGATCGGGAACCACATCGCCTTGCGGCGATACGACGAAGCGGATCAGCTCGTCGATCGGCCGGACCTCGCGACTGACCGCGCACATGCGCATGGTCGCGGACCTTTCGGTCCGCGGCCCATGGTCGAGTTCGCTGTCAATGCTGGCGAGCATCCGGATGACATCCTCCCTGGCCCTTACGCCGGCTGGTCTTCGGTCGCCGCAGCCTCTTCAGCAGGCTTGGCGAGATCGGCCTCGGTGATCCAGCCGGCCTTGACACGGGCCTGCATGATCATCGCTTCGGCATCGTCGCGGGAGATGTCGATGCCATCGAGCGCACCGGCGTGCTTGGTCGGCTCGCTGCCTTCCTTGCGCTCGGTCCAGCCGACCAGATCGTCGGTGGCGCAGCCGGCGAGGTCGTCGACCGTCTTGATGTCGTTCTCGCCGAACTTCACCAGCATCTTCGAGGTCACGCCGGGCACGTCCTTGACCGCGTCCTCGACGCCGAGCTCCTTGCGCCTGGCCTCAAGCTCGGCTTCCTGCTGCTCCAGATATTCGCGGGCGCGGTTCTGGAGCTCTTGCGCGGTCTCCTCGTCAAAGCCTTCGATGCCGGCGAGTTCCTTGACGTCCACCATCGCGAGTTCCTCGACCGAGGTGAAGCCTTCGGACGCCAGCAGCTGGCCGACCACTTCGTCGACATTGAGCGATTCCATGAAGACGCGAGTGGAGTTCTCGAAGTCGGCCTGGCGGCGCTCCGATTCCTCCTGCTCGGTCAGGATGTCGATGTCCCAGCCGGTGAGCTGCGAGGCCAGACGCACGTTCTGGCCGCGGCGGCCGATCGCCAGCGAGAGCTGGTTGTTGGTGTCGGGAACCACGACCTCGATGCGCTCGCGGTCCTCGTCGATGACGACCTTGGAGACTTCGGCCGGCGCCAGCGCGTTGACCACGAAGGTCGCGATGTCGGGCGACCAGGGGATGATGTCGATCTTCTCGCCCTGCAGTTCGTTCACCACGGCCTGCACGCGCGAGCCACGCATGCCGACGCAGGCGCCGACCGGATCGACCGAGGAATCGCGGGAAATCACGCCGATTTTCGCGCGCGAGCCGGGATCGCGGGCCACCGCCTTGATCTCGACGATGCCGTCATAGATCTCAGGCACTTCCTGCGCGAACAGTTTCGCCATGAACTGCGGATGAGTGCGGGAGAGGAAGATCTGCGGGCCTCTCGTCTCGCGGCGGACGTCGAAGATGTAGGCGCGGACGCGGTCGCCGTTGCGGAA
This sequence comes from Bradyrhizobium sp. USDA 241, assembly GCF_049739505.1. Classification (NCBI taxonomy): domain Bacteria; kingdom Pseudomonadati; phylum Pseudomonadota; class Alphaproteobacteria; order Hyphomicrobiales; family Nitrobacteraceae; genus Bradyrhizobium; species Bradyrhizobium sp. USDA 241. The sequence continues at coordinate 1,499,649 of NZ_JBMGPZ010000004.1, forward strand.
CACTTCGCGCGGCAGCATCTCGTCGCGGCGGATGATGGCCTCGCCACGGCCGAGATCGACGATCACGCTGCCATATTCGACGCGCTTGACGACGCCGTTGACGATGTCGCCGATACGGTCCTTGAATTCCTGGTATTGCCGGTCGCGCTCGGCCTCGCGCACCTTCTGCACGATCACCTGCTTGGCCGATTGCGCGGCGATGCGGCCATATTCCAGCGGCGGCAGGGTATCGGCGATGGTGTCGCCGACCTGGGCACCGGGATTGGCGCGCTGCGCGTCCACCAGCGAGATCTGGTTGGCATGGTTTTCGACCTTGTCGACCACCAGCATGTGGCGCGACAGCCGCAGCTCGCCCTTTTTCGGGTCGATCTCGGCATGAACGTCAGTTTCGCTGCCGTAACGGGCCCGCGCCGCCTTGGCGATGGCGTCCTCCATCGCGGCGATGACGATGCCGCGGTCGATCGATTTCTCGCGTGCAACGGCGTCCGCGATCTGAAGCAATTCAAGTCGGTTGGCGCTGACTGCCATGGCTAGTCTCCTTGGTCAGGCTCGATCTCGCCCCGCCGCGCGCGTTCGGCGGCCAGGCGATGTTTCTTGGTATTGGTCGGGGCCGGCTTCTTCTTCGGCTTGGTGTTCTTGGTGATTCTTTCACTGATCTTCGCGTGCGGCGCCTGCGGCGGCTCGAGACCGAGATTGCGGCGCATCTCGCGTGCCTCGGCCTTGCCGCGGCGCATGGATTCGGCGATCAGTTCGTCGGTCAGCACCAGCCGGGCCTCGCCGATATCCTCCATGGTCAGGAGAACGTCGGCTTCGTCACTTCCCTTGACGTCGTCGCGATGCAGATGCACGCGATCGCCTTCCACAGCACCGAGCGTGCCGCGGAAGCGCTTGCGCCCCTCGTGCGCGACCGCCATCTCGATCTTCACCAGATGCCCGGAGTAGCGCTCGAAATCGGAGCGGCGCACCAGCGGGCGGTCGATCCCCGGCGAGGAGATCTCCAGCCGGTAGGCGCGATCGATGGGATCGGCGACGTCGAGCACGGGCGACAATGCCCGCGAGATCGCCTCGCAATCCTCGATCTGCATCGAGCCGTCCGGTCGCTCGGCCATGACCTGAACGGTGCAGCCGGCTTCCCCGGAGATGCGGATCCGCACCAGGCGATAGCCCATGCCCTGGAGGACGGGAGCAGCCACCGCGGACACCCGTGCCGCGACGCCCGGCTCGACCACGAGCCGCGGCTCGGCCAGCAATTCGGCATCCGTGGAACCAGGGTTCGGCTCGGTCATGTCCAGGGTCAGGGCGCTCGATGGTTAAGGCTTGGTTACGACTTCAAAGCCCGCTTCGGAACTTTCCCGACAGCGCGTCGGGCCGCATCTTCCGCCAAGCCGCGTTCAGGTAATAAAAAAGAGCGGGTCCTTGCGGGCCCACTCTCACTACGCGGATCGTATGAGAAGATGAATTGGCGCTGATATAGCGCTTTCCGCCCTGCCGGACAAGGCCCATCGCAGCGGGAATGGGGCCTTTTTGCGCCGATCGGCGCACCCTGCGCAACGCTTCTTTCATCAAGCAGGCCTAACTTCCGCGATCGTGGGGCGGCTTGAACCAAGGGCGCACCCGCGGCGTGCCCCGTTCGAGTTGCGTTTTCATGACCGTTGCCACGTCGCTCATTCCTGGACTGGACGATATCGTCAAACGCGGCGATCCGCGGCGACGCGGCGAGATCGCGCGGGCCATCGCCCAGTTGTTCTTCCAGGATGCGGAGAAGCTCCGCCCCGAGTTGATCGATCTCTTCGACAATCTCCTGATCGATCTCGTCCCGCATGCCGAGCTGTCCTCGCGGGTCGATCTGGCCGAGCGCTTCTCGCGCCTGAACAACGCGCCGCCGCACCTGGTCAATCAGCTCGCGCGCGAAAACGAGATCATGGTGGCCGGTCCCGTGCTGCGCCGCTCGCCCGTGCTCGACGACGCGGCTCTTGCCGAGATCGCGCGCCTGAAAGGCCAGGGCCATCTCCTGGCGATGACGGAGCGCCCAGCCTTGTCTCCCGTCGTCACCGACGTGCTGGTCGAGCGCGGCGATCGCGACGTGGTGCGCCGCGCCGCAGGCAATGCCGGCGCGGTGTTCTCACCAGGCAGCTATTCCGAGATGATCAAGCGCGCGGCCCAGGACGGCGTGCTGACGCTCAAGATCGGCCAGCGCAACGACCTCTCCGGCGAGCACCTGAAACAGCTGCTCGACGGGACGCTCGACGTCATCCGCCGCCGCCTCTCCAGCGTGGTCAATCCCGCGCGCAAGGCCGAGATCAAGCGCGCGATGGCGGCGATCGAGGAGGCCGCGCGGCCGCCGGGGCCGCGACGCGATTTTTCGGGCGCGCAGCGCACGGTGCTCGCCTTGCATCGAGAGGGCCATCTCGGCGAAAGCGCGCTGCTCGGCTTCGCCAAGGCGCACAAATACGAGGAATCGATCGCCTCGCTCTCGGCGATGTCCGGCGTTCGCCTCTCGACCCTCGACCGCCTGATCGCGGGCGACCGCTACGATCCGCTTCTGATCCTGGGCCGCGTGCTCAATCTCGGCTGGCCTACGGTGCGCGCGCTCATCCTGCTCTGGTACGGTCCGCAACGCACGCCCGCCGATGCCGACATCGAGGCTGCGCGTCTGAACTTCACGCGCCTGATGCCGGCCACCGCCGAACGCGTCGTGAATTTCTGGCGCAACCGGCGGACGATTTAAAGAACAGGCGTTGTCGTCATGGCCGGGCTTGTCCCGGCCATCCACGTTCTTCGTGCCGCCGAAAGAAAGTACGTGGATGCCCGGGACGAGCCCGGCCATGACGACTGCGGATGTATCGCGTGAAAAAATTCACACCCGCCTGAACCGCAGATAAGCCGCCTTGCGTCCCTCGCGCGCGGCCTTCCGGCCGTAGCGTGTCATGGTGTAGCCCGGCCATGGCTGGCGGAAATCGTCGGCGCGTTCGGCGAGCCAGACGAAGTCCTGCGAGCGCGCAAGATGCGACAGCGTCCAGGCGCAGTAGTCGTCGATGTCGCAGACGAAACGGAACTCGCCGCCGCTTCGGAGCACGCGCGCCATTGCGGCGATGGTCCGGTCCTGGACGAAGCGCCGCTTCCAGTGTCGCCGCTTCGGCCATGGATCGGGGTGGATCAGGTCGATCCGCGACAGCGAATCCCTCGGCAACCAGGCCACGAGCTCGGCGGCATCGCCCGCGAACAGGCGGATGTTGCCGATGTTGGCGGCCTCGATCTGCGCGAGAATTTTCGCCATGCCGTTGACATAGGGTTCACAGCCGATGAAGCCCGTGGCGGGAAAGTTCTGGGCCTCGGCCGCGAGATGCTCGCCGCCGCCGAAGCCGATCTCGAGCCTGACGTCTTCGGCTGCGGGAGCGAAGATCGCGCGGGCATCCGCCGGCGCCTCACCGTCGATGTCGAGGGCAAGATGCGGCAGCAGCTGCGCGATCAGCCCGGCCTGGTGTTGCCTGAGCTTGTGGCCCTTGCGGCGCCCGAAGAAGGCGCGGTCGCTGTCGTCGCGATCCGGGTCTGATTTGCGTTCGGTCATCGCAGCGTCTGATACAGGCGATGGAGCAGCCGCGCGCGCGGCGCGAGCGACGAGACATAGAGCTGCTCATAATGGGTGTGCGCGCCCTTGCCGTCGACGCCGAGCCCGTCGAGCGTCGCGGTGTACGCGGCGGTGAAATTGCCGTCCGAGCCGCCGCCTGTATGCGTGTCGATCAGCTCGAAGCCGATCTCCGTGGCGAGCGCCCTCGCATGCTCGTACAGCGAGGCGCCTGCATCGCTCTTCTCGTAAGGCGGACGATTGAGCTCGCCGGTGACCGTGACGGTGACGCCGTCCGTCTTCGACGTCAGCCCGAGAATCTTTCCGACGAACTCGTCTGCGTCCTTCGGGCTCGGCACGCGCAGATCGACTTCGGCATAAGCCTCTTCCGGTGTCACGTTGGGGCGCGTGCCTCCGCGCACCACTCCGACATTGACGGTGACGCCGCGCGTCAGATCGTTCATTCCTTCCAGCGCCAGGATGATATTGCCGAGCTCGCGGACGGCGCTGCGGCCGTCTTCGGGCCGGGAGCCGGCATGGGCGGGCACACCCTTGATGAAGACCTGGAAGCGTCCGACGCCCTTGCGTCCCGTGACGATCTTGCCGCCGTCGCGCGCCGGCTCGGTCACCAGCACATATTTGGCCTTGCGCCCTTCCTTCTCAATCAGCGCACGCGACGTCGGGCTGCCGATCTCCTCGTCGGAGGTGAACAGGTGTGTGATGCCGAGCGGCGAGCGATCGGCCGTCGCGCAAAGCGCGCGAAAGGCGTGATGGGCGATGTACGCGCCGCCCTTCATGTCGTAGATGCCGGGGCCGAACGCGACGTCGCCTTCGACCTTGAACGGCAGGCGCTCGATGAATCCGATGGGATGAACGGTGTCGAGGTGGCTCAGCACCAGGATGCCCGGTCGGTCCTGGCCCCAATTCGTGCGCGCCACGAGATGATCGCCGCAGCCATTCACGCCGGCGACGCGCTCGAGCGTGACAGGCAGGTCGCGGTATTGCTCCGCGACCAGAGAGACCAGCTTGTTGACCTGTTCAGGCGCTTCGGTCGGCGTCTCGATTTCCACCCAGCGGCGGATGCCATCGAGGATGGTTTGGGAATCGAACCAATTGGAGCCGGTCATGGACGCATCTGTGCCTTTGAATCGCATCATCGAAGCGGGCGCGCATCAAAGCGCGGTCCTAAATGACGACATAGGCCAGATTTGACGCAGTCTCAAATCGCCATCGAGATGGCGCTTCAGCGCTTGTCGGGGCCTTCGCGGGCCGCAATCTGCTCGACGAGATCGACGATGGAGCGGCGCATCTTCGAATCGGTGATTCGCGTGAACGCCTTGGTCAAGGCGAGCCCTTCGGAGGTCGCGAGAAAGTCCGAGACGTAAGAGGGCGAGGCGCCTTCGCTGAAGCCATCCGGACCCGGCACGCCGCTCGGGCCGCCTTCGAACAGGAATGACACCGGCACCTGGAGAATCTCGGCGATCTGCTGGATGCGACTCGCGCCGACCCGGTTGGTGCCCTTCTCGTATTTCTGGACCTGCTGGAAAGTCAGGCCCAAAGCTTCACCGAGCTTCTCCTGGCTCATGCCCAACATGATGCGGCGCATGCGCACGCGACTGCCGACATATTTGTCAACAGGGTTGGGCGCTTTCGACATTTCCTCAGCCCTCCAAACATCACCTTCGGCGCAATCATCAAGCATGCCTCGGGTGCAGCATCCGTCAAAACCAAACCCTGTTATTGGGAAACATTGCGGAGAAATTTAGCAACGCACCGCTGTCTTTCGCAGCCGGGGCAGAATGGGGAGCCCGCGTGCAGTCTGTCAACCGTGGGACTACGGTTGTCAAAGGATTCCGGCCGCTTCGGTGGCGGCGCGATCAGGGCTGACGCTTGGCGACACGTCGGCGGACCGCCAGGAGCACAGCCACTGCGACGAGCATGGCCGCGGGCGCATCACCCACCCGTGCATAGACGGTCGGCTGGATCGCGGCCGGCAGGTTTGCATCCAAAATGCCTTCGAGGCCGAGGCCGAGGCTCGCGACCGTGCGTCCGACCGGATCGATCACTGCGGAGATGCCGGTATTGGCAGAGCGGACCAGCGGCAATCCGAGCTCGATCGCGCGCATCCGCGACTGCTCCAGATGCTGATAGGGGCCGGTCGAGATGCCGAACCAGCCGTCGTTGGTGAGGTTCACGATCCAGCCCGGACGTTCGTTGCGTCCAGCCACTTCGCCGGGAAAGATGGCTTCGTAGCAGATCAGCGGCAGCGCCGGCTGTACGCCGGGGACCGGCAGTGCATGCCGCACGCTGCCGGCGATGAAGCCGCCGCGCACACGCGTCAGCTGCTCGAAACCGAGCTTCTCCATCAACGCCTGGTAGGGGAGAAATTCTCCGAACGGTACCAAATGCACCTTGTCATACACAGCGAGCACGCTGCCGTCGTGATCGATCACGTAAATCGAGTTATAGGCGCGCGTGATCGGCGTGCCCCGTGGCAGGTCGGGCGCGCGGACCGACCCCGTGATCAGCACGGTACCCTTGGGCAGGAGGTCGGCGATTTGCGCCATCGCGTCGGCTTCGCGGGTCAGGAAGAACGGAAAGGCGGATTCCGGCCAGATCAGGATGGTGGCATCGCGTACGCCGGTCGATTGCGGGCCGGAGGCGCGGTCCGACAGCGCAAGGTACTTCTTCATCACCTCCGTCTTCGCGGCGTAGTTGAATTTTGCGTCCTGCTGGAGGTTCGGCTGCATCAGGCGCAGCTTGGCGCCTGACACCATTGTGGTTGGATGCAGCGACAGGCGGATTGCGCCGAAGACGCTCATGACGACCAGAAGCGCGACGGCGGCCGCCGGCGCGCGCCACGACAGGCGGCGATCGGGCGTGCGGTCGATCAGCGTCGCCGGGCTTGCGAAGATCGCAACCGTCAGGAACGTCATGCCCCACAGGCCGATCAGCGATGCCGTCTGTGCGAGCGGCAGCGGCTCGGACAGCGCGTAGCCGAACGCGTTCCAGGGAAAGCCGGTCAGTGCGTGACCGCGCAGCCATTCGCTCATGGTGAGGCTTGCGGCGAGCGCAAGCACGCGCGTGGCGTTCTTGGTCCAGAGCAGGCGCGCCAGCGCAAAGCCCATCGCCGTGAAGATCGACAGATAGGCCGGCAGGCCGAGCACGGCGAACGGCGTCAGCCAGGCGAACACGTCGGCGTCGACGAAGAAGGCGTAGCCGATCCAGTAGAGGCCGGGCACGAAATAGCCGAGCCCGAACCAATAGCCGGTCAAAGCCGCGGCGGGGACGCCGCCATAGCGGCCGCCGCCGGCGCCGCCGGCGCCGTCGATCAGCCAGACCAGCACCGGGAAGGTGACGAACAGCACCGGGAAGAGGTTGAACGGCGCCAGCGCCAGCACCGACAGCGCCCCCGCCGCCATGGCGATGACGGCGCGCTTCCATCCCCAGGTGAGAATGATGGCAAGCGCAATCTGCCGGAGTCGCTGTGATGGACTCACTGCGGGCCGGTCCCGTCGCTCGGTGGCGGCGTGGGCGTGTCGCTGGCCGGTGGCTGTCCGCTCTCCGGCGTGGCCTCTCGGCGCCGGCTCTCGCGCTGGGTGCGCGGCGCGGGGCGCTCCTTCCGTGTCGAGATGCGCAGTCGCTTGACCCGGCGCGGATCGGCGTCGAGCACCTCGACCTCGTAAGTGCCCGGACCCGAGATCACTTCGCCGCGCACCGGCAGGCGTCCGACGAAGCTGACGAGATAACCGCCCAGCGTCTCCACCTCCTCGCCGGCTTCGCCGGTGACGAAATCCTCGCCGATCACAGAGCGGACGTCGTCGAGGCTGGCGCGGGCGTCGGCGATGAAGGCATTGTCGGGCAGGCGCACGATCGAGGGTGGCTCGTCGCTGTCGTGCTCGTCGTCGATTTCGCCGACGATCTGCTCGACGATGTCCTCGATCGAAACCAAGCCGTCGCTTCCGCCATATTCGTCGACCACCAGCGCCAGATGGATGCGCGTGGCCTGCATCTGTGCGAGCAGGTCGATCGCCCGCATCGACGGCGGCACGTAGAGCAGCTTGCGGATGATGTGCGCATCATGAAGCGGCAGCGCGAGATCGACGGCGCGCAGGTCGAGCCCGGCCGGCAACGGCTTCTTGCGCTTGGTCTTGGTGGCTTCCGATACGCGGGCGCGGGCGGTCATGAAGGCGAGCAGGTCGCGGATGTGGACGATGCCGACGGGATCGTCGAGCGTCTCGTTGAAGACGACGAGGCGGGAATGGCCGGCACTCTCGAACCGGTCCATCAATTCGCCGAGCGGGATGTCGCGCTTCACTGCGATGATGTCGGCGCGATGCACCATGACGTCGGCGATACGGCGCTCGTGGAGGCCGAGAATGTTGCGCAGCATGGTGCGCTCGACCGCGGAGAAGCCGGTGTCGTCGGGCGTCGATGCATCGAGCACGACCTGGAGGTCGTGGCGGACCGAGCCCGCCTTCCAGCCGAACAGCGTCCGGATGGCGCGCAGGAGCCAGCCTTCGGTGGCCGGGCGCATCACCTCGCCATGGGCCACGACGGCGGGCAGATTGCGCGTGTTGCGCGGGTTGTCCTGGATTGGATCGGAATCCGGCATCTCAGTGCGCCCCGGCGCGGTCGGCATAGGGATCGGGGATGCCGAGATGCGCCAGGATCTGCGTCTCCAGCGCTTCCATCTCCTCGGCGTCGCCGTCGTCCTCGTGATCGTAGCCGATCAGATGAAGAAAGCCGTGCACGGCGAGGTGGCTCAAATGGTGCTCGAACGGCTTGTGTTCCTCGTCCGCCTCGCGCCGCATGGTCTCGTAGGCGATCGCGATGTCGCCGAGCATGCGCGGCGCATCGCCCGGCTTCCACCCGCCCTCCGGCTGGAGCGCGGGGAACGACAGCACGTTGGTCGGCTTGTCGATGCCGCGCCAGTTGCTGTTGAGGGTGCGGATGCCGGCGTCATCGGTCAGCATCACAGCCACTTCCGCGTCGGCAACGTCTTCGTCGACGCTCTCGGCGGCGGCCGCCACGGCGCGCTGGATCACGGCTTCGGAATCAGGCTCGTGCTGCCAGCAATCGGCGACGACGAGGACCTCGGTCATGGGAAGGTTGGAATGGGACATTGTGTTGTCTGGGACGAAAGGCGCGGTGTTCGCGCCTTCTCGCGTCCGGTGTTGCCTCGTCAGGATTGACCGGTGGCCGGCCGCTGCGGCGAACCTTCGTAGGCGGAGACGATCCGCGCCACGAGTTCGTGGCGGATCACGTCCTCGGCCTTGAAATGAACCTGGGCAATTCCCTCGACGCCGCTCAAGAGGCGGGTCGCCTCGGCCAGGCCCGAAGTCTGGCCGTTCGGCAGGTCGATCTGCGAGGGATCGCCCGTCACGATCATGCGGCTGTTCTCGCCGAGACGCGTCAGGAACATCTTCATCTGCATCGATGTGGTGTTCTGGGCCTCGTCCAGGATGATGGCGGCGTTGGTGAGCGTGCGGCCGCGCATGAAGGCGAGCGGCGCGATCTCGATCTCGCCGGTCTGGAGCGCACGCTCGACGATGCGTGCATCCATGAGGTCGTAGAGCGCATCGTAGATCGGCCGCAGATAAGGATCGACCTTCTCGCGGAGATCGCCGGGCAGGAAGCCGAGTCGCTCGCCGGCTTCCACCGCCGGGCGCGACAGGATGATGCGATCGACCTCCTTGCGCTCGAACAGCTGGGCGGCATGGGCGACGGCGAGCCAGGTCTTGCCGGTGCCGGCGGGGCCGACGCCGAACACCAGCTCGTGCCGCTTCAGCGCGCGGATGTAGGAGTCCTGGGCGGCCGTGCGCGCGCGCACCGGGCGCTTGCGCAAGTTGATGCTGTCGAAGGTCGATTTGGCCGATTTGGCGTCGAACTCGAACAGCGAGCCCTGCGCGATCACGGCGCGGATCGCGCCTTCGACCTCGCCCTGGTCGAGATCCTGTCCCTTCACGGCCTGCGTGTAGAGCATCTCCAGCACGCGCCGCGCGGCGTCGCAGCCGTCGCGGCTGCCGCCGATGGTGATGTGGTTGCCCTTGGAATCGACGACCACGCCAAGCCGCCGCTCGATCTGCGCCAGGTGCTGGCCGTAGGGGCCGACCAGCGCGGAAGCGGCGCGGTTGTCGTCGAAGTCGATGACGACCTGGGTCTCGGGCGGAACTTGCATGTCGCGGTCAAATTTGCGGCTGGGAGCGAACGAAGACGAATCCGATGCGCTTTTGGGCAAGGGTTCAGGCTCCAGTGGCTTGCGATAAAGCGGGCTCGCGCGCGTTGCGCGGCGTCACGAGCTCGCCGAGAAAGCTGTAGCGTTCGAGGCTGTCGATGCGGACCGGCAGGATTTGTCCGATGATGTCGGGCGAGGCCATGACATGGGCGGGCTGGAGGTACGCGGTGCGGCCGACGATCTGGCCCTCCTTGCGCGCCGGACGCTCGAACAGCACATCGACCGTTGAGCCAATCGCAGCCTTGTTGAAGGCCGATTGCTGGCTGTCGATCAGTTCCTGGAGCCGCTCCAATCGCTGGTCCATCTCGGCGGGGGACACCGTCTCCTGCATATCCGCGGCCGGCGTTCCCGGCCGGGCGGAGTATTTGAACGAATATGCCGCAGCGTAACCGATTTGCGTGACAAGCGCGAGGGTGGCGAGAAAATCTTGCTCGCTTTCGCCCGGGAAGCCGACGATGAAATCTGATGAAAAAGCAATGTCTTGGCGGGCGGCGCGGAAACGGTCGATGACCCCAAGGTAATCATCGGCGGTATGTTTCCGGTTCATGGCGGCCAGAATCCGGTCCGAGCCCGATTGCACCGGCAGGTGCACGAACGGCATCAGGGCACCGAGATCGCGATGGGCTGCAATCAGGCTGTCGTCGACGTCGCGCGGATGGCTGGTCGAATAGCGCAGCCGCGCGATGCCGGGAATCTTCGCCAGATGCTCAAGCAGCCGGCCGAGCGGCCAGCTCGTCCCGTCCGGCCCGTCGCCGTGATAGGCGTTGACGTTCTGCCCGATCAGCGTGAGCTCGCGCACGCCATTGTCGGCGAGCCGCTTCACGTCGTCGACGATCTTCGCGACGGGGCGCGAGACTTCCGAGCCCCGCGTATACGGCACGACGCAGAAAGTGCAGAACTTGTCGCAACCTTCCTGCACGGTGACGAAAGCGGAAATGCCGCGCGCGCGGATCGCATCGGGCTTGGGCTGGGCCAGGAAGCCGAACTTGTCGGCCGCGGGAAACTCGGTCTCGATCGCGCGGCCTTCGTCGCCGGCGCGTTTCAAGAGCTCCGGCAGGTGATGATAGCTCTGCGGGCCGACCACGACGTCGACCACAGGTGCCCGGCGCACGATCTCCTCGCCCTCGGCCTGCGCCACGCAGCCCGCGACCGCGATCTGCATCGCGCGGCCCCCGCGCGCGGCCTCGTCCTTGGCCACGCGCAGCCGGCCGAGCTCGGAATAAACCTTTTCCGAGGCCTTCTCGCGGATATGGCAGGTGTTGAGGATGACGAGGTCGGCGTCCTCCGCGCTGGCCGTCTCCACGAATCCTTCCGGTGCCAGCGTGTCCACCATGCGCTGGGCATCGTAGACGTTCATCTGGCAGCCATATGATTTGATGTGCAGCTTGCGCGGCGCCGTCATGGAACCCGAAATGGAGGTGGAGGACGGCCTTCACATAGAGGCTGGAGAGCCGAAAATCCAGCAAATGGAGCCTTGGTCCCGTCATTCCGGGGCGCGACGCAGTCGCGAACCCGGAATTCAGAGGTTTTGGCCGAGATTCAGGGGGCAATGCTGCGCGTCGCCCAGGAATGACTGCAATAATCAGCCCGCAAGGGCCTTCGCCTCAACCCGCCGGAGCAACTCCGGGAGCTGGTGCATGTCGGCAAAGGTCAGATCGGCGCCAGCCTGCCGCAGGGTCTCGGCATGGCCGTCCCCGCAATGGCTGCCACCGCAAAAGCCGAACACGGTCATTCCCGCCGCCCGCGCGCCGGCAATGCCGGCCAGGCTGTCCTCGATCACGACGCAGCGCTCGGGTGGCACGCCCATTTCGTTCGCCGCGAACAAGAACAGGTCCGGTGCCGGCTTGCCGTTCTTCACCTGCGAGGCCGAGAAGATGTTCGGTGCCAGGCGCTCGTAGAGCCCGGTGCTTCCCAGGCTTACGCGCATGCGCTGATGCGAGCCGCTCGAGGCGACGCAGACGGCTTGCGTGACGACGTCGAGCACTTCGTGGATGCCGCGGATCGCTTCCAGGTCCGCCTCGAACGAACGGAACAGCTCATCCTGCAAGTCGCCATGATAGGCCTCGGGGAGCCTGCGGCCGAGCTCGGTCTCGATCTCGAGATTGGCCTGCTTTGTCGAACGGCCGAGGAAGCGCTCGAACACCTGCTCCGACGTGATCGGATATCCGTGCCGCGTCAGCACATCCGCATGCGCGCGGCAGGAGATCACCTCGCTGTCCACGAGCACGCCGTCGCAGTCGAAGATGATGAGGTCGATGGGCACTAAGTCAATTCGTCGGCTTGTCGTCGTCGAGCGGGACACAATAGAGCTCGAGTCGGTGATCGACCAGACGGTAGCCGAGCTTGCGGGCGATCTCCGCCTGGAGCTTCTCGATCTCCTCGGAGGTGAACTCGATCACCTTGCCGTCGCGCAGATTGATGAGATGGTCGTGATGGCTGTCGCGCATCTGCTCGTAGCGCGCGCGGCCCTCGCGGAAATCGTGCCGTTCGATGATGCCGGCATCCTCGAACAGTTTCACGGTGCGATAGACCGTCGAGATCGAGATCTTGTCGTCGACCGCAACGCAGCGCCGGTAGAGCTCCTCGACATCGGGATGATCGGCAGCCTCCGCGAGCACGCGGGCGATGACGCGGCGCTGCTCGGTCATGCGCATGCCCGTGGCGGCACAGCGCGCCTCGATGTCGGACGCCTTGGATGCAGAGGAAGGTTTCAATGTGGTCATAGCGTTGTCTGCCTGGCGGGCGCTTTCTGCCACCGATGTTACGACAAGTCACGTCGCATCAGAAGGGCGTTCAATTGTTCCCCGTTGGGCTGCTTATAGTAGCGATCGCGGCGCCCGACCACCACGAATCCGCACCCGTCGTAGAGCCGTCGCGCCGGCTGGTTGTTTTCCTCCACCTCGAGAAATATTGTGCGGACGCCGCGCCCGGCGAGGTGGCCGAGATGGGTCATCAGCAGCGTGCGGGAGAGGCCGCGGCCGCGATAAGCCCCGTCCACCGCAATCGAGAGAATCTCCGCCTCGTCCGCGCCGATCCGCGACACCGCAAAGCCGATCGTCTTGCGGCCGAGACGCAAGCGATGCACCAGCGTGTTGCGCTCGCTGATCATGCTCTCGAATTCGCCTTCGCCCCAGCCGTGCGCGAAGGAGGCGCCGTGCAGCTGCGCGAGCCGCGCGGCATCGCGCAAAGTCGCGGGCTCGACGACGGCGCTGCCGCCGTGCCACCACTCCGACAGCCATCCCATCATGAAGTTGCAGCTTGCGCCGCGAGCGGTTTCTGTGCCGCCGGCTTTGCATCGGGCGCCTTCAGATAGAACGGCCGCGCCGGCGTGGTGTCGGGATTGGCCGCCGCGCCGAGCCAGGCGATCCAGCTGATGTCGGGCGCGGGCTGCGCGTCGACCGCAACAGGTTGCGGTCCATCCTTCGGCCAGCGATCGGCGAGGATCCTTGCAGCGTTGCCGACCAGATGCGGCGCGCCGAATTGCGAGGCCGCGATCGCCTCGTCGATGCTGGCGACGTTAGGTCGCACCAGCTGGCTGCCGTCGCCGGCGACGATCTGGAAATAGACGTGATCGTGCCGCGCATCGATTGCGGAGAGCACGGGCGCCGTTCCGCTCTGGCCCACGGCGGCGGCGGCATAGGCCGACAGGGTGGTCAGGCCGACGGCCGGCCGCCCGGCCGCGAGCGCAAGGCCGCGCGCCGCCGAAATGCCGACGCGCAGCCCGGTGAAGCTTCCGGGGCCGACGGTGACCGCAATGCGGTCGAGCGCGGTGAAAGCGAGATTGGCCGATTGCATCACCCGCGCGATCAGCGGCATCAGAGCCTCGGCGTGGCCGCGCTTCATGAGCAGTGATTCCTGCGCGCGCAGTTCGGCCGTTTCGGTGTCGAGCACGGCGGCCGCGCAGGCGTCGAGCGCAGTATCGATGGCGAGGATCAGCATGAAAAAGCAAATGGCGAGTGGTGAATGGCGAACAGTCTAGCCGATCGGAGTTCCATTCGCCATTCGCGACTCGCCATTCGCGCTCTAATCACATCGGCCGGACTTCGACCACGTCGGGCACGAAGTGCTTGAGCAGGTTCTGGATGCCGTGCTGAAGCGTCGCCGTCGATGACGGGCAGCCGGAGCAGGAGCCCTTCATGTTGAGATAGACGATGCCGTCCTTGAAGCCGCGGAAGGTGATGTCGCCGCCGTCGTTGGCGACGGCCGGCCGCACCCGGGTCTCGATCAGATCCTTGATCATGTCGACCGTCTCGGCGTCGGCCTCGTCGAAGAACTCGTCCTCGTCGTCGAGATCGGCGTCGCTCTGCGCCGCGCCGTCGGCAAGCAGCGGCGCGCCGGACATGTAGTGCTCCATGATGGCACCCAGGATCGCGGGCTTGAGCTGCTGCCATTCACCGCTCGCCTTGGTCACGGTGATGAAGTCCGATCCGTAGAACACGCCGGTGACGCCGGGCACGTCGAACAGCTTTTCGGCGAGCGGCGAACGGCCTGCGGCTTCGCGGCTCGAAAACTCCACGGGGCTGCCGTCGACCACGACGCGGCCGGGAATGAACTTCAGCGTGGCGGGATTGGGGGTGGCTTCGGTTTGAATGAACATGGTTTTCTCCAGACGTCGCCGGTTCAAGGCCGGCGCGTGCCTATCCACTAGCAGATGGCGACGGGGAACGCACGATCAAGGGCAGGTGGGATATTAGCTCATAAAAATCAGTGTGTTGGCCTTACCCTCCCCTGGAGGGGGAGGGTCGATCGCGCGCAGCGCGAGCGGGGGGTGATCTCTCCTCACGGGCAGTATTCGTTGAGGCTAGACCGTCACCCCACCCCCGCTTCGCATCGCTTCGCTCCATGCGAAGCGACCCTCCCCCTCCAGGGGAGGGTAAGAGGCGGCGTGGCTACGACAGCGAATCCACGCTTTGGTCGCTCAGCGCGCCCGAGATGATGGTCACCGGCACCGGGAATGTGCCCAATTCGTGCGCCAGCAATGCGACCAGCGGCCCCGGCCCTTCCGCGCCGGGATTGGCAGCCAGCACCAGCATCGCGATGTCGGGGTCCTCATCGATCACTGCGAGCAGCTGTTCCATAGCGGCGCCTTCCCGGATCACCCGTTCCGGCGTGATCGCGGCGATGCCGTTGGCGCGGCCGGCGGCGCGGTCGAGCGCGGCCTCCGCCGCTTCCTGCGCCTCGGCGCGCATGATGTCGGCGACGCCAAGCCATTCCTGGCTCTGCTGCTCGGGCTCGATGATGCGCAGCATCACCACGCCGCCGCCGGCGCGGATCGCCCAGCGGCTGGCATAATAGACCGCGCGATCCCATTCCGCGGTGTCGTCGACGACGACGAGGCATTTGGGCTTGTGACCCGGCTCGAAGCAAAGTCGCTTGCTGGTCATGCATGTCCCGGCGAGTGCATGGCCGCATGCTGCCACACTCGCTCCCGCTTGGGGAGATGAGACGCGATCGGCGCCTGGCGCCGATCGTTCTAGCGCCGGCGGATGAAGCCGACGATGTCCTTGGAGAGCTTCATCGTCTCGTCGGCGATGGCACGGGCCCGGTCGGAGCCGTCGATGAGGATCGCGTCGATATGGCCGGGGTCGGCGACGAGGCGCTTCATCTCGCCGGCGATCGGCGCGAGCTTGGTGACGCACAGCTCCGCCAGCGCGTTCTTGAAGCTGGAGAACTGGCCGCCGCCGAAATCGCGGAGCACCTCGGCCTTTGATCGGCCGGAGAGCGCGGCGAAGATGCTGACGAGATTGTCGGCCTCGGGACGGGCTTCCAGGCCCTTTTCCTCCGTCGGCAGCGGCTCCGGATCGGTCTTCGCCTTGCGGATCTTCTGCGCGATGGTGTCGGCGTCGTCGGTGAGGTTGATGCGCGAATTGTCGGAGGCGTCCGACTTCGACATCTTCTTGGTGCCGTCGCGCAGGCTCATCACGCGCGTCGCCGGGCCCGTGATCAAGGGTTCCGGCAGCGGGAAGAACAGGCCGTGATTGGCACCGTGGCTGCGGATGGAGTCGCCGAAATCGTTGTTGAACTTCTGCGCGATGTCGCGCGAGAGCTCCAGATGCTGCTTCTGGTCCTCGCCGACCGGAACGTGGGTGGCGCGGTACAGCAGGATGTCGGCGGCCATCAGCACAGGGTAGTCGAACAGCCCGACGGACGCGTTTTCGCGGTCCTTGCCGGCCTTCTCCTTGAACTGGGTCATGCGGCCGAGCCAGCCCATGCGGGCGACGCAGTTGAAGATCCAGGCGAGCTCGGCATGGCCCGAGACCTGGCTCTGGTTGAACACGATGTGTTTCTTGGGATCGATGCCGGCAGCGATGAACGCGGCGGTCACCTCGCGGGTGCTGCGCGTGAGCTCGGCCGGGCCGCCCCAGACGTCGACGCCCTGCGTGATCGCGTGCATGTCGACGACGCAATAGATGCAGTTGTGGGTTTCCTGCATCTTCACGAAGTTGACGATCGCGCCGAGATAGTTGCCGAGGTGCAGATTGCCCGTCGGCTGGACGCCCGAAAAGACCCGTTCAACGAATGGCATGGTTAGTTTTCCTGGCAAGCCTTCCTGAAGCTATTCGGCCGTCGTTTCCAACAGCGGCGCTGCCCCGTCAAGGGCAATTCGCGAGGTCAGTCGTGCCGGTCGTGCGGGACAGGCCGCTTCAGGGCGTTGACTGCTTCGCGCCAGGACGCCGCTCCGAGGATCTGCAGCAGCAGGCCGTAGACGGCGATTCCGGCCGCGATCTGCGCGCCGAGCACGATGAAATCGATGAAGCCATGGGCCCCGGCCGGCACAAGGCCTGCAGTCAGCCAGAGCAGAGCGCCCATGGCCGCGGCGGCGAGCACGATCCGCGGCAGCCGCTTGCGGGCGCTCGCATCGACCGAGAAGCCGAACTCGCTCCAGCCCTTGCGGAGCAGCGAGAGCGCGCTGCTCCAGGCGCCGGCCGCGATGCTTGCGGCGATCCCGCTCGTGCCGAAGAGATGGCCGAGCAGGACGGCAAGCACGACTGCGACCACGAAGCCTGTGGCCGTGGCGAGCAGCGGCGTCATCGTGTCGCTGCGGGCATAAAAGGCCGGCGACAACGCCTTGATCAGCACATGCGCCGGCAGGCCCAGCGCCAGCCACATCAATGCATGCGCCGTCGCCACGCTGTCCTCCGCACCGAACGCGCCACGCTCGAACAGCAGCCGCACGATCGGCTCGGCCAGAACGGCCAGGCCGAGCGTCGCGGGCAGCGCCAGCCCGGTTGCAAGCTCCAGCGCGCGCGATTCGGCATGCGCCACGGCGTCGCGATCGCCGCTGCTCACCGCGCGCGTCAGCTCCGGCACCAGCACCGTGCCCATGGCGACGCCGACGATGCCGAGCGGCAGCTCGATCAGGCGGTTGGCGAAATACAGCCAGGACACCGCCGACGGTGTCGCGGAGGCGATGATCGCGCCCGCGACCATCAGCCATTGCGGGCCCGAGCTTGCGAGCATGCCGGGGATCGCCTTGGCGAAGAAGCCGCGCATCTCCTTGTCGAAACTGGCGCGCAGCGGCGTCGCAAGATGTGCGCTTCGCTGCGACAGCAGCATCAGGAGTTGCAGCAGGCCGGCGATGCCGACGGTGGCCGCCAACACCCACGCAGCGAAACCGGCGTCAGCCTGCCAGGCGAGCAGCACCGCGATCGCGGCGATCAGCGCGATGTTGAACAACAGGGGCGAGAACGCCGTCAGCGCGAAGCGGCCCTGCGCATTGAGCAATCCCATCAGCACGGTGACCGGGCCGGCAAAGGCGAGATAGGGCAGCATCAGCCGCGCACTCTCGACCGCGCGATCGAGCGTGCCGCTGCCAAGGAAGCCCGGCGCGATGACCGTGATGACCAGCGGCATCAACAATGCGAGCAGGATCGACATCGCGATCAGGGCCGCGCTGACCGTGCCGAGCACGCGCCCGGCGAACGCCGCTGCGGCTGCCGCCCCGTCGCGATCCCTGATGCGCAGCCAGGCCGGGATCAGCGCCGCGTTCAGCGCACCCTCGCTGAGCAGCCGGCGCACCACGTTGACGAGCTGAAACGCCGCGAGAAACGCATCCGCCACGGCGCCGGTGCCGAGCAGCGCCGCAATCATGGAATCGCGGGCAAAACCCAGCAGCCGCGAGGCCAGCGTTCCCGTCGAGACGGTGAGGAAGGAGCGGATCATCGGCCCTTTATCATACCGTTGCTTGCCCGCGCCGGCCCGGTCATGATAGGCCGCGAGCTTGGATTTCAGGCCGACAGGAAGCGGATTTCCGCAGGGATCGCAATCCGGCAAACAGGATCAAGGTGAATGGCTGACGTGAAATATGACGTTCTCGGCATCGGTAACGCGCTGTTCGACGTGCTGGTCAGGACCGACGAGTCCTTTCTGGCCAAGCATGGCATGGCCAAGGGCAGCATGTCGCTGATCGACGAGGCGCGCGCGGCCGCCATCTACAAGGACATGGGTCCGGCCACGGAAGTCTCGGGCGGCTCGGCTGCCAACACCATCGTCGGCATCGGCAGCCTGGGCGCCCGCGCCGCCTATGTCGGCAAGGTCAAGGACGATCAGATCGGCAAGCTCTATGTCCATGACATCCGCGCCGCCGGCGTCGCCTTCAACACGCCGGCCGCCAAGGACGGCCCCGCCACCGGCTGCTCCTACATCCTGGTCACCGGCGACGGCGAGCGCACCATGAACACCTATCTCGGCGCGGCGCAGGACCTGTCGCCCGCCGATATCGACCCGGCCGAGGTCGCTGCTGCCGGCATCGTCTATCTCGAGGGCTATCTCTGGGACCCCAAGAACGCCAAGGATGCCTTCGTCAAGGCGGCCCAGATCGCCCATGACGCCAAGCGCAAGGTGGCGCTGACGCTGTCGGATTCCTTCTGCGTCGACCGCTATCGCGACGAGTTTCTCTCGTTGATGCGCAACGGCACCGTCGACATCGTCTTCGCCAACGAGTCCGAGCTGCATTCGCTCTACACGACCTCGGACTTCGACGCCGCGCTGAAGCAGCTGCGCAACGACGTCAATCTCGGCATCGTCACCCGCAGCGAGAAGGGCTGCATGGTGGTCTCGGTGGAAGACGCCGTTGCCGCGCCGGCATTCCCGGTCGACAAGGTGGTCGACACCACCGGCGCCGGCGATCTCTTCGCCGCAGGCTTTCTCTATGGCCTGGCGCGCAATCTTGCCTACAAGCAGTGCGGCGAACTCGGTGCGCTTGCTGCCGCCGAAGTGATTCAGCACATCGGCGCCCGCCCGCAGGTGTCGCTCAAGGAGCTGGCGCAGCAGCGCGGGCTGACGGGATAGACGAAGTCGCGCCCCATCCTCAGCTGGATCGCCCGGCGAAGACCGGGCGATCCAGTACTCCGAGCAGGTTGCGATCGATCGAGAAGCCGCGGCGTACTGGATTCCCCGCCTGCGCGGGGAATGACAGTCATCGTGTAGGGAGTGCGTTCAACCCCTCACGCCGTCTTCGCCGCCTTCAATCCCAGCCGCTGCTCGACTTCGTCGCGCATCAAGAACTTCTGGATCTTTCCCGTCACCGTCATCGGGAATTCATCGACGAACTCGACATAGCGCGGGATCTTGTTGTGAGCGATCTGGCCCTCGCAGAACGCCCGCACCTCGTCCGCCGTCATCTGTTCGCCCGGTCTGACGCGGACCCAGGCGCAGAGCTCCTCACCATAGCGGCTATCCGCCACGCCAAAAATCTGCACGTCCTGGATCTTGGGGTGACGGTACAGAAACTCCTCGATCTCGCGCGGGTAGAGATTCTCGCCGCCGCGGATCACCAGATCCTTGATGCGGCCAACGATATTGCAATAACCCTCGTCGTCGATGGTGGCGAGATCGCCGGTGTGCATCCAGCCATTGGCATCGAGCACGTCGGCGGTCTTCTCACTCTCCTCCCAATAGCCCAGCATGACGCTGTAGCCGCGGGTACACAGCTCGCCTCGCTCGCCGCGCTTGACGATCTTGCCTTCGAGATCGACGACCTTCACCTCGACATGCGGGTGAATGCGGCCGACCGTGGAGACGCGCCGCTCCAGCGGATCGTCGGTTGCGCTCTGGAAGCTGACCGGGCTGGTCTCGGTCATGCCATAGGCGATGGTGACCTCGCGCATGTTCATCTCGGTGTTGACGCGCTTCATCACCTCGATCGGGCAGGGCGCGCCGGCCATAATGCCGGTGCGCAGTGATTTCAAATTGAACGTCTTGAACTCGGGGTGATCGAGCTCGGCGATGAACATGGTCGGCACGCCGTAGAGCGCTGAGCATTTCTCCTGTTCAATCGTACGCAGCGTCGTGAGTACGTCAAACCCCTCGCCGGGATAGACCATCGCGGTGCCGAGCGTGACCGAGGCAAGGTTGCCCATCACCATGCCGAAGCAATGATAGAGGGGTACCGGAATGCAGATGCGATCCTGTTCGGTCAGGCGCATGGCACGGCCGGTGAAATAGCCGTTGTTGAGGATGTTGTGGTGGGTCAGCGTCACGCCTTTCGGCGATCCCGTGGTGCCGCTGGTGAACTGGATATTGACGGGGTCGTCGAATTGCAGGGCGGCGCCGAGCGCGGCAAGCTGCTCGCGATGCTGTGCCCGGCCCATGCGCGCGACCTCCTCGAACGCGACAGTGCCTGAGGCCGCCGGGCCGCCGATCTGGATCACCATCCGCAAGGCCGGCAATCGCGCCGCCTGCAACTGTCCGGGCCTGGCGTCCGCCAGCTCCGGCAGCAGCGTGTTGAGCATCTCCATGTAATTGCTGGTCTTGAACGCCGTTGCGGTGACGATCGCCGCGCAGCCGACCTTCTTCAGCGCGAATTCCAGCTCACTGAGCCGGTAGGCCGGATTGATCGTCACCAGGATCAGGCCGGCCTTGGCGGCGGCGAACTGGGTCAGAGTCCATTCCGGCCGGTTCAGCGACCAGATGCCGATCCGCTCCCCGCGTTCGAGCCCGAGCGCGAGGAAGCCGGCGGCGAGCGTATCGACCCGCTCGGCGAATTCTCTCCAGGTCCATCTGACGCCGTGGCTGGGCGAAACCAGCGCCTCGCGATCGCCCCAGCGCCGCACCGCGCGGTCGAGGCTGCGACCGATGGTGTCGCCGAGCAGCGGCGTGTCCGAGATGCCGCAAACGTAGCTGTCCGCTTTATCAGCCAAATTGTCAGCCAAGTCGAAATCCTCTCGTCAAAATACCCAGCATAGTCTCTCAGTCGTCATGCCCGGGCTTGACCCGGGCATCCACGTCTTTGTGCCCTGCGGCTGCACGTGGATGGCCGGGCCTTCGCCGCGCCGAAGCGGCTTCGGCCGCGCAGGCGGGATGAGCCCGGCCATGAGGGGTTGGTGAGGGCCGCGCCCTTCAGGCCGCCTTCTGCCCGCTTCCAGCAGCATCGAGTCCGGCATAAACCCCGCGCTCGAAACCTGCGAATGCCTCCAGGCATTTCGCATCCGCGAACGGCAACAGCTGCATCAGGATCACGCCGGTGATGCCGCGGGCCGGGTCGATCCAGTAATAGGTGTTGGCGAGGCCCGCCCAGGCGAGGCTGCCGGCGCTGCGGCCCTCGGCGGTCTTGGCAGTGTTGATCATGAAGCTGAGGCCCCACTTCTTCACCTGCTCCGGGTAGAGATCGACGTCGTTGGTGTACATCGGCCCCGCCGTCGTCATCTTGCCCATGGCGAGTTCGCCGATGTGGTTCTGACCCATGGTCGCGACGGTCTCGGCCTTCAGCACCTGGTTGCCGTTGCCGCGGCCTTTGTTCAGGATCATCTGGGTGAACTTGATGTAATCGGCCGCGGTCGAGTAGAGGCCGCCGCCACCCATGTGGAATTCCGGCTCCTGCTCGAGCTCGAACGGGATGGCAGCGAGCTGGCCGTCCTCACCGCGCGCGTGCATGCCGACCAGGCGCTTGCGCATGTCGTCGGTGATCTTGAAGGCCGTGTCGTTCATGCCAAGCGGGTTGAACAGATTGTCGCGCAGATAGGCATCCAGCCGCTTGCCGCTGGCGGCCTCCACGGCCTTGCCGACGAAATCGATATTGGTGCCATATTCCCAGCGCGTGCCGGGGTCGGTCATGATCGGGGTCTTCAGTGCCGCATTCTGGCAGGTGGTGATGGCGGGGATGCCGTTCTTGTCCAGATAGACCGCGAGATCGCCGTTCCACATATTGTAGCAGAAGCCGGCGGTGTGGGTCATGAGCTGGCGCAGCGTGATCGGTCCCTTCGCCGGGCGCAGCTTCGCCTCGCCGTTGGCATCGAAGCCTTCCAGCACCTGCGGATTGGCGAGATCGGGCAGTACGTCGCCGATCGGCGTATCCAGCGAAAGTTTGCCCTGCTCGACCAGCTGCATCGCGCCCGCTGTGGTCACCGCCTTCGTCATCGATGCGATCCAGAACACGCTGTCATCGGTCATCGCGTCGGGCTTGGACAGGTCGCGTTTGCCGAACGCGCCCTGATACAGCACGTCGTTACCGCTCGCGGCGATCGCGACGACGCCCGGAATCTCCTTGGCCTCGCTCTTCTGACGCAGAATCTCATCGATCTGTGCTTTGCCTTGCATGGCGTTTCCTCGGGTTTGATTATTGTTGGAAGTGATCGATTGTCGTCCCACATGCCCGGCGCGGCAAGCGCATCTACGCGCATGCGCCGGTCGCGATGTCGTGACTTGACGGTCTTGGTCCCACGCAGGACGACAACGGGGCTGGACGGCGAAGCTCCTTTGCAATCTGCGGTGGATGTCCACACGTCGCCCTCACCCTGGATGGGGGCTCCAGGCGATAGGTTTCACGCGTTTTCGGACGCCTGAAACATTTCGTGAGCTGCCGCGTTCAGCACCCGGTCCGATCCATGGGCCGATTAAGACTTGATGCAAATGTTGCCGTCCGAGGATGGGTGGCGAGGGGGACCTCAGATGATTTCGACCTGGAGCGACTGGAAGCGCTATCCCCGTCAGGGACGCGGAGAGAACCTGGAGGCGCCGATTTCGCCCGGTATTTACGAGGTCCGCATCGCCGGCACCGGCGCACTCTATTCCTTCGGCGCCGTCGATAATCTGGCGCAGGCGCTGGCGCTGCTGCCGGTCGGCTCGAAGTCATGGTTCGGCCGCCGCGACACCTCTTCAGTCCCTGATCTCGAGTACCGGACGTGCGCGACATCCACGAAGGCCGACGCCAAGGCGGCGGCCGAGCGCATGATCGGCCGGCGCGAGACCTATATGAGCGGCGCGGCCTAAGGCCGCTGCCAGTTTAACTGCCATCTGACGTGCGTTGCAGGGCGGTGCATTGCGCGTCGTCCGTCCCTATATTGCGGCCGATCCGATCGCCCAGGGAGAAACGCCATGACCCCGACTGCCGCCGCACGCGCCCCGCAAGCCACCTCCAATTTGCGCGACCGGTTGAAGGATCCGTCGCTCTTGAGGGAGGCCTGCTACATCGACGGCGCCTGGGTCGGCACGCCGGTCTTTGCCGTCAACAATCCCGCCACCGGCGTCGAGCTCGCCAAGGTTCCGCAGCTTGGTGCGGAGGAGACGACCAGGGCGGTCGAAGCCGCCGAGCGCGCCTTTCCGGCCTGGGCCAAGCACACCGCCAAGCAGCGCTCCAACATCCTGCGCAAATGGTTCGAGCTGATCATCGCCAATCGCGAGGACCTCGCGCTGATCCTCACCTCCGAGCAGGGCAAGCCGCTCACCGAGGCACTCGGCGAGGTCGACATCGGCGGCGCCTATGTCGAGTTCTTCGCCGAGGAGGCGAGGCGCGTCTATGGCGAGACCATCCCGACGCAACGTCCCGATGCGCGGCTGCTTGCGATCAAGCAGCCAATCGGCGTCTGCGGTGCGATCACGCCGTGGAATTTCCCGAACTCGATGATCACGCGCAAGGTGTCCCCGGCGCTCGCCGCCGGCTGCACCGTGGTGCTCAAGCCCGCCAACGAGACGCCGCTGTCGGCGCTCGCGCTTGCCGCGCTTGCCGAGAAGGCGGGTGTGCCCAAGGGCGTCTTCAACATCGTCACCGGCGATGCCCCGCCGATCGGCAAGGTGTTGTGCGAGCATCCGGCCGTGCGCTTCGTCGGCTTCACCGGCTCGACCGCGGTCGGCAAGATCCTGTATCAGCAGGCTTCGGTCGGCGTGAAGCGGCTCGGCCTCGAGCTCGGCGGCAATGCGCCGTTCGTGGTGTTCGACGACGCCGACATCGACGCCGCGGTCGAAGGCGCGATCGTCTCCAAATACCGCAACATGGGCCAGACCTGCGTCTGCGCCAATCGCCTCTATGCCCAGGACAAGATCTACGACGAGTTCGTGCAGAAGCTGTCGAAGAAGGTCGCGGCGATGAAGATCGGCGACGGCACCGAGAGCGGCGTCACGCAAGGGCCTTTGATCAACATGAAGGCCGTCGACAAGGTGGAGCGCCACATCGCCGATGCCGTGAAGCGCGGCGCCAAGGTCGTTACCGGCGGCAAGCGCAGCGAGCTCGGACGCTCGTTCTTCGAGCCGACCGTGCTGGCCGACGTCAAGCCGGACTCCCTGGTGGCGCAGGAGGAAACCTTCGGCCCGCTCGCGCCTGTCATCCGCTTCAAGGACGAAGCCGATGTGATTGCGATGTGTAACGCCTCGCCGTTCGGCCTGGCCTCCTACTTCTATTCCCGCGATCTCGGCCGCGTCTGGCGCGTCGCCGAGGCGCTGGAGTCGGGCATGGTCGGCGTCAACACCGGCCTCATCACCACGGAGGTCGCGCCCTTCGGCGGCGTCAAGGAAAGCGGCCTCGGGCGCGAAGGCTCGCATCACGGCATGGAGGAATATGTCGAGATCAAATACGTGATGATGGCGGGGGTTTAACCCCCGGCCTCGTTTTACGACCTGTTGGGACGAAGGGCCCATTCCGGCTGGTTAGGCATCATCCTCGTGCGATCACGTTTGACTTCCCGGCTCCACGCAAGGGATTGGTCACCGGCACCTGTCGCGGAGAAACCTCCCTCAGCGGGAGGTAATCGCATATGACTTTCGGACGGGCCTGAGCAAGCGCCTCGTCCTTCGAGACGACCGCTTTGCGGTCTCCTCTCCATGAACCACCTGTCAGACGACGTCTGGCAGGTGGTTCATGGTTCCATGTGCAGCGTCCGCTTTCGGCGCTGGCGACTCAGGGTGGGGCTAAGTGACATCGGTGCCCGTCGAAACTGCTGCCGCACACTCCGCCCTCATCCTGAGGGCCCGCCGGAGGCGGGCGTCTGGAAGGATGGCCGCAGGCGAGTTTCCCGCCGCGCTTCCTCACATGCGATAGCCCTGCCTCAGCGGGGAGGCAGAATCACGCCTTGGCAGCAACGTACCCGTAAAAATTCATGAGAAAGTCTTTAGTGGCGAGGGGCTTTGCGGCGCCGGCTTTATTCGCGTGCGGGATCTCGTATTCTCCGTTGCCCCAAGAGAAAACCTTCGCCTTCACGTACCCGTTCACGACCTGTATCTTCTCGCGCAGCACGACCCAGTGCATCGTGAACGCGGAGCCTTTATCGGACTGATCATCATAGTCCGTCATATTGGCGCTTATGAAGAGGCATACGCGATACCCCCTGTCGAGCAGGGTGTTGGCTTCGTTTACATCGTCGATGCCTTTGTTGAATCGCGAAATGTTGGTATTCTCGCGCACGTCCCGGTATCCGGCCTTGCGGAACCATTGCTCCATCTCGCTCGGCATGGTGACGCCGGCAAGATCGCTGATTTTGCCCGTGTCGTCGAAATCGAGAAACCAATTCTCTGAATCGCGTATGGAGGCGCACGTCAGCCAATCGACGTGGTCCAGCGACCAGGGCGGCGTGTAGTTCCTCACATCCTTTCCCGGCTTGATCAGCAGGCGGCCAAGATTCGCCTGCCCCTTCTGATACAGGTCGATCGCGAACCGCGCGTAGTGCCCTGGCTTATCGGATGCGTAGCTGAACATCAGCGCGGAGGGCCCGCACAGACTTCCCTTATCCTGATCGATGAGGCTCGGCTTCGCGATGCGCCTGAGAATACCTATGCCGACGCGGTGCGGGTCGAGCTTCGGAAAGAACGTGGTCCTCGTGTTCTTGAGGAAATCGCAGACCATTTCTGCGGCGATTTTCTTGTGCCCCGTGGGTCGGTCAAAATCCCCCGGGTATGGTCACTTGAAACTCCCCCACCTGATGATCGCCGTCAGCGCCGCTGAACAGCAGTAGCCGGTCAGGCAGGACGTTTATGTTCGACCCCTTTAGCCAGCAAGGGGCCGGGGAGTTGAACGTCTTGAAGCGACATCTGCAAAGCACCGTACTTACATTACTTGATCGCAACACCAGCCAGCGCGAGATTCACCGGCTGACGGGTGTCGATCGCAAGACGATCCGGCGTTATCAGGCGCTGCGGGCCGGTGCGGAGGCAAATTCCCCCGGGGAAGTGACCACCGGCTCGGTGAGCGCGGACGGCCAAATTCCTCCACCCCGACCACCGGCTTTTGGGACATCGGAAGCGACGGTCACCAGCAGCCTGGCCCGTTCGGCTTGCGAAGCGCATCGGACGTGGATCGAAGAACAGGTCCGGCTGAAGCGGAACGCGCAGGCGATTTACCAGGACCTGGTTGATCAATTTGGCTTTCCGTCCAGCTACCAGAGTGTCAAGCGGTTTGTGCGCCGGTTGCGGCACGCTGATCCTGAGCAGTTTGATCGTCTTGAGTTCCTCCCCGGCGAGGAAGCTCAGGTCGACTATGGCGAGGGCGCGCCGACGGTTGATCCGAAGAGCGGGCGGTACCGTCGTCCCCGCCTGTTCGTGATGACGCTACGCTACTCGCGGCGCAGCTTCCGGCGGGTAGTCTGGAAGTCCAGTCAACAAGTCTGGGCGCAGCTCCACGAAGAGGCGTTCCGGTATTTTGGCGGGGTCCCCAGCTATGTCGTGCTCGACAACCTGAAGGAAGGCGTCCTCAAGCCGGATTTGTACGAGCCCCAGCTCAACCCGATTTACAGCGCGATGCTGGCTCATTACGCCGTGGTCGCCGATCCCGCGCGCGTGGCCGATCCAAATCGGAAAGGATGCGTCGAGAATGCGATTCAACATACCCAGGGCACTGCGCTGGCCGGACGGCGCTTCGAGACGCTGGAGGCGCAAAACGAGTTCTTGAGGCACTGGGAGGAGAACTGGGCTTCCAAACGCATCCACGGCAGCACGCGCCGTCAGGTCGAGGCGATGTTCCAGGAAGAGAAGCCGCACCTGCGGCCGCTGCCTGTCGCTCCCTTCCGCATCTTCACCGAAGTCGTCCGGACTGTCTGCGACGACACCACCGTACGCGTCGACAACAGCTATTACGCCGCGCGGCCCGCGCCGATCGGCAGCCAGGTCGTCGTGCGCATCTACACCACCACGATCGAGATCCGTGATCGCCACACCCGTGCGCTGCTGCGTGTTCATTCCCGGATGGCGCACCCCGGTTCTGTCGTCCTGCCGACCAGCGAACGGCCGTTCAACCCGTCGCGGCAAACCGCCGTGCTGCTGGCGAGCGCCGAGCGCATCGGACCGCAGACCAGGGCCTTGTGCCAGCAGGTGTTCGACACCGAAGGGCGCCCCGGACAGCGCGCGATGTGGGGCATTGTCGGGCTGGGCCGGAAGTATCCGGCGCGGCTGGTCGAGCAGGCCTGCGCGCACGCCATCGACAACCGCATCTACCGCTACAAGCACGTGCGTGCGACCGTCGAGCGGTTGTTCGAACAGGCGATCGAGCAGGTTGGAGTGACGCCACAGCCGGCATCGCCGCTCACCCAGGATCATCCGCTGATCCGTACCCCCGCGGAATACGGCGACCTCTTCAGCCGCGCTGTGCGGCGCGACGCCGACGACAATGGTCGGCAGGCCGAGGCTCACGACGATCACGCCACGGCAATCCGCGCTCGTGTCGCCTGCGCAACCCCGGCCAACTCCGGCGCCACGAGCGCTCCCGCTGCACCTTCTCACCTTAAACTGGAGACCTAGCCACATGATGACCATGCCGGAAATTGAGCGTTGCCTACGACAGCTGCGCCTGTCGGGTGTCCGCGACACGCTGCAGACGCGCGTGCTCCAGGCGCAGGGCGCCAACCAGCCCTTCCTCGAGACCTTCTCCCTTATCCTGCAGGATGAACTGGACCGTCGTCAGTCCCGTCTTATCGAGCGGCGATACCAGCAATCCGGGCTCGACGAAAAGCTGACGCTCGCCGAGTTCGACTGGTCCTTCAATCCCAAACTGCCACGTCAGACCTGCTTCCAGCTCCACACCCTGGCGTTCATTGCCGCTGGCGAGAACGCTCTGCTTGTTGGCAAACCTGGCACCGGGAAGTCGCACATCGCCAAGGCGATTGCCTATCAGGCGATCCTGCAAAGCCACAAGGTCCAGTATCTTGAGACCGACGACTTCTTCCACCGCTACGCCCTGAACTCTCCGGCACAACGCGAGGTCCGGCTGCGAACCATCATCGACTGCGATCTCCTCGTGCTGGACGATCTATTCCTCGCACGCGCCATCCCCGACGCCGCCGGCACTTTGCTGCAGACCCTGATCCATCAGCGTTACAAACTGCGCCGCAGCGTCATCGTCACCTCCAATCGCGTCGTGCAGGATTGGGGGGCATACCTTGGGGACAACACTATGAGCACGACGATCCTCGATCGCCTTATGCATCATTGCCATCTGCTTGAGTTCGACGGACGCAGCTATCGGCTCAAAGAAGCCGCTGAAGCTCTTGCCCGGGAAACAAACTCAAACTAACAGTCCCTTGTCCTGCCTCGCGGGTGGAGGAATTTGACTGACCACACCCGGAGGAATTTGAAGTGACCCGCGGGGCTTGTGATCCGAATTGAGATCGTACGGTCCGATCCCGAGCCACTTCTTCTTTTCGTCGCCGACGAAAAGGGTGATGAGCTTTTTCGAAGTAGGGGAGAGCGTTCTGGAGGTATTCGCAATGGTGATCAGGTCGTCCAGCTCGAATGCGGTGACCATGCCGTCCGTGACGGTGGCCCGGACGATATCGACCACCTCCGCGTAATCCAGCTTTGAATCGTCGGCGAGGCCTTTGCCAAGTGCAGCATTGACGGAAGGAGTAGCGACGGCATCCCACTGGCCCTTTTGCGGGGCGGGCTTGGCGGCCGCCTTTGTCGACAGTTCAACGAGCCGCTTGAATGTCGGGCCCGTAGGCCGAATGTAACCGTCGGGCGTGCCGGGAAAGTTCTTCTTTTGGAAATACAGAATCGAGGTGTAGAGGCTGTCGCTGGCGTGACCGGTCACGACCAGCTGCGGTTTGAGCATGTTCTCAGCACCACCGTCGGAAATGGAGATCTTGTTGAGCAGCGAAATGACCAGCTCCTGGTCCTTCTTCCAGTTCTGGCAGCTTCGACCCGTCGCCGCGAACCGTCCGACTTTATCTTTCAGCTGCATATGGTGTCTCCTTCGATACCAAAATGCTGCCTCGAACCTCCTGACATGCGGCCGGCTGAGGCAGGCGCTGTGCCAACTCTTCCGCTGTAGAATGTTGGTCGCACCTGCCGGCCTTTGTGTTCACTCGCAAGGGCAGCGGCTGTCCTGTTGTAACTTTCACTAGTGCGTGATGGCTGAGCCGAACTGATAAGGCCGGCATCTTCGTCGGCAATGCCACAGACGAGCATCGCGCCACGCGCCAGCCAAGTTTCGTCTCACCTGCTGATCCGGCAGCCGTTGAACGGGAGCCCATGGTGGGCAGGCGTTCCTGCGCCTATTCCGCCAACGACATGATCGATGTCGACAACGGCATCATCGTTGACGTCGAAGCGACGACCGCAATCCGACAGCCGAGATGCTGGCTGGTCCGGCTCGACGCCAGGCGGGCGCCGAAACGGAAATCGCCGGCTGCTGAGCGCTGCACAACGGATCCGGTCTATGTGCAGGCGTGAGGCGCGGCGGAGCACGATGGTGCGTCGCACCTCGCTTGACGCAGATCAAGAGACCTCAGGCGAGACAGCATAGTCTGGCAAGAACGGCATCATATGGTGGCGCGCGCAAGATTGCGGCTCTCGAATGCTGACGAGGATTTCTTTCGCTCCGGGTGAAAAGCAACTTTTAGGCCGCTTCTGGCAGAGCGCCTCGGGATACTGGCGCGGACCAACGGCGTGGACAGCGTGGCTTCTGGTGGTCGCGTTGATCGTCAACGTCATCCTGCAGCTGCTGACGCAGTATGGACTCAACTTCTGGAATCGTGACTTCTTCAACGCCATTGGCCGGAAGGACCAGGCGGAACTTCTGTCCCAGGCGTTCCGGTTTTTGCCGCTGGCGGCGGCGAGCATCGCCTTGACCGTGTTCTCGGTGTGGGCACGCATGACCCTGCAGCGTTCCTGGCGCGAGTGGTTGAGCAACCGCCTCTATAGCGACTGGCTGGCGGATGATCGTCTTCCGAGGCGCAACGCAATCCAGGGACATCACGAGGCACCGGAGTATCGCATCGCCGAGGATGCCAAGGTCGCGACGGACCTCCCGATCGATCTGGCAACCGGTCTGCTTCAATCGGTGCTCACGATTGCAACATTCGTCGGGGTGCTATGGTAGGTCGGCGGCGGTCTGGAAATCAATTTCGATGGTATCGCCTTTGCGATTCCCGGTTACCTCGTCCTCGCCGTGATCGCGTATTCCGCGCTGCTGGTGATCGGCATTTGGCTGACGGCCGGCCGTCTGACGCGGGTCATCGAGGAAAACAAGCGCATGGAAGCCGAACTGCGGGCGATTGGAACACATGTGCGCGAGACCCGCGAAGGCAAGGTGGTGCAGGAGGCCGGCATGAATGGCCGCCACGCCGTTGGCGCCGCCTTGAAAGCCGTGATTGCGATCTGGCGAATCTACTGCTGGCAATTGATGCGGATGACGCTGGTGACCTATACGGGTCTTCTGGTGACGCCGGTGGTCGGCCTCTTGCTTTGCCTCCCCAAGTATCTTGGCGACACGATGACGCTGGGCGAGGTGGTTCAGGCTTCGGCGGCATTCGTCGTGGTCCAGACCGCGTTCAACTGGTTCACGGACAATTATGCCAAGCTCGCGGAATGGACCGCCTCCGCCAACCGGGTTGCCGAACTCCTGCTGGCCCTGGATGCGGATCACGCGCCCGGCGATGAAGCGGGTCATCCATCCGTCCCTGCCAAACGCATCGCGCCGTCGGGCGTTTGAGACGAGCCCGTCGCGCCGGACCGACAAGGTACGCGCTAGATCTTCAGCTCTGTTCCGGTCACGCGCCGATACGCTTCCAGATATCGTTTGCTGGTTGCATCGACGACGCTGGCCGGCAGCGGCGGTGGCGGGGCGTCGCCGTTCCAACGGCCGGCGCGGCGTTCGACGTCGAGATAGTCGCGCAAGGGCTGCTTGTCGAAGCTCGCCTGCGGCTGGCCGGGCTTGTAGGCATCCACCGCCCAGAAGCGCGAGGAATCCGGCGTCATCACCTCGTCGATCAGGATGATGCGGCCGTCCTTGTCGCGGCCGAACTCGAACTTGGTGTCGGCTATGATGATGCCCTGCTCCCGCGCCAGCTCCTCGCCGAGCGTGTAGATCGCGCGTGTCATGCTCTCCAGCGTGTAGGCGACCTCGTCGCCGACAACCTCGCGCATCCTGGCGATGGTGATATTCTCGTCATGGCCGCTCTCGGCCTTGGTCGCCGGGCTGAAGATCGCGGGCTCCAGCTTCTCGCTCTCGACGAGACCGGCCTTCAGTTTTTCGCCTGCCAGCGTGCCGCTGGCGGCATATTCCTTCCAGGCGGAGCCCGAGAGATAGCCGCGGATCACGCATTCGATCGGGAACACGGTGGTCCGCTTGCACAGCATGGCGCGGCCGAGGATCTCGGCGCGGTGCGGCTTCAACGCCGGCACGGCCGCGACGATCTCGTCGGTGTCCGCGCTGATCATGTGGTGCGGCACCACGCCTTCAAGCTCGTTGAACCAGAACGCGCTGATCTGGGTCAGCACCGCGCCCTTCATCGGGATGGTCTCGCCCATCACCACGTCGAAGGCGCTGATGCGGTCGGTGGTAACGAGCAGCAGACGATCATCGTCGACGGCGTAGATATCACGCACCTTGCCGCGTCCGATCTTGGGCAGGGGCAGGTCGCTGGAGAGCATGGTGGACATCGGTATGGCTTTCGCAGGCAGGGCCTTCAGGCAATGAACCGGCCGCGCCGGATGGCGCAGCCGGAAACCCGATTAGCCTATTCCGGCAGCGGAATGAACTCGTGTTCCTGCGGAACTGCGGCGAAGCGGCCGGTTTTCCAGTCCTGCTTGGCTTGCTCGATCCGCTCCTTGCTGGAGGAGACGAAATTCCACCAGATGTGGCGCGGTCCTTCGAGCGCATCGCCGCCGAGAAACATCATCCGCGTCGCCTTGAGCGCCTTCACGGTGATGCGGTCGCCGGGCCGGAAGATCAGGAGCCGCGGCCCCTCGTAACGTTCGTTCGCGATCTCGACCTCGCCCTCCACCACGTAGATCGCGCGCTCCTCATGATCAGGATCGAGCGGCACGGTCGCGCCCGCGACCGCCGTGACCTCGGTGTAGAACCAGGGGGACACCATCGTGACGGGCGAGGCGATGCCGAAGGACGAGCCCGCGATCACGCGTGCGGTAAAATCGCGCTCGGAGATCATCGGCAGTTCGCCGGCGGCGTAGTGCTGGAACGACGGCGCGATCTCTTCCGATCCGGCCGGCAGCGCGATCCAGCTCTGCAATCCCAGCATCTTCTGGCCCGAGGCGCGCTGCGCATCCGGCGTGCGTTCGGAATGCGCGATGCCGCGGCCGGCCGTCATCAGATTCATCGCACCCGGCGCGATCTCCTGGACGTTGCCCTCGCTGTCGCGATGCATGATCGCGCCGTCGAACAGATAGGTGACGGTGGCAAGCCCGATATGTGGATGCGGACGCACGTCCATGCCCTTGCCCGAGACGAACTGCACCGGGCCAAAATGGTCGAAGAAGATGAAGGGCCCCACCATCTGCCGCTTGCCATGCGGCAGCGCCCGCCGCACCGCGAATCCGTCGCCGAGATCGCGCGTCCGCGGGACGATGACGAGATCGAGCGCATCGCAGGACATGGGATCGCCGAGCACGGGATCGTTCGAGGGTTGCCAGCTCATGGGTGGGACTCCTGTTTCTTGCTGGTATGATCGTAGCAGAATGATCGAGGGAAAGGGAGAAAACTGATGATTCCGCCGCTCAAGCCTGGAGCCGAACTGCTCCGCGTCACGGGCCCCAGCATTGAGACAGAACGTCTGATTCTGCGCCCGTGGCGCGCGAGCGACATCGCTCCGAATTCCGTGATGCTCGCCGATCCCGGCACAGCTAGCTACATCGCCGCCGACGGCAAGCCGGTCACGACCGAGATCGCTGGCTGGCGCAACGCGGCCGTGATCTCCGGGCATTGGTCGCTCCACGGCTTCGGCATGTTTGCGGTCGAAGAGAAATCAAGCGGCAGCTACATCGGGCGGGTTGGTCCGTGGTGCCCTCCGGGCTGGCCCGGCTTCGAAGTCGGCTGGGGCATTGCCAGGGAATTCCGCGGCCAGGGCTACGCTACGGAAGCAGCGCGCGCATCAATCGATTGGGTGTTTGACAGTTTTGAGGTTGACGAGATTATGCACTGTATCGAAAGCGCGAATGCGTCGTCGCAGGGGGTGGCACGCAGCCTCGGGGCCCGAAAGGATCGCGAGATTGATCTGTTCGGTAAGCCAGCCGACGCCTGGATCACCTCGCGGGCTTCGTGGAGGCGATAAATTGAACCGAGGTCCGATCTGACCTAAGTTCGCGGCAAAGACAATCGGCGCAATCGGAACGGCGGGATGCTGTTGACCAATCTCGAACTTGCCTTTCGCGCTGCCAGCGTCGCGCTGCTGCTGGTGCTGGTGGCGTCATTACTCTCCGATTTCCGCAATGTCCTCGCCGCCCGGCTCGGCGCCGCCTTCGCGCTCGGCTCGGCGGCGCATGCCGCGAGCTATTCCATCGGCGTGTCGTCGCCCGTTCCGATCTGGCATGCGCCGCTGATTGCGCTTTCGACCGGAAACATCGTCGTGTTCTGGCTGTTCACACGCGTGTTGTTCGACGACGAATTCCGGTTACGCGGGTGGCACGGTTTGATCTGGGCCGCGGTGACCGCCTTCAGCTTCGTCGGGTGTCTCTGGATCGCGCCGGGCGGGAATGCGCGGTTCTCCGTGACGGCAGTGAACCTGATCGTGCTCGGTTTCATCGCGCTCGCCGTGGCGCAGACGATCGCCTCGTGGTCGGCCGATCTGGTCGAGCGCCGCCGCAATGTTCGCGTCTTCATCGTCAGCGCCGCCGCGCTCTATGGCGGGTTGAATGCCGTGCTCCAAATCCTCGTTGGCGGCATTGCCGGCGATGTCGCCAACACGATCAATGCCGGTGTGCTCGCCTGCATCGTCGCGGCGATCGCCTACGCCATGATGCGCGTCGATGGCGCCGATCTGTTTCCGGCACCGGTGGGGGCGCCGGCAATCGTGGCGCAGCCCGCGACGGTCGATGAATCCGCCGACCAGAAGCTCATCGATGCCCTGATGCGGCTGATGGCGGACGAGCGGGTCTATCGCCAGGAGAACATCACCATCGGCGCCTTGGCGGGCCGGCTCAAGATTCCCGAATACAGGCTGCGCCGGCTGATCAACCAGCGGCTTGGCTATCGCAACTTCAATGTGTTCCTGAACAATCACCGGATCGAGGAGGCCAAGGCCGCGCTCGCCGACCCCACCCAGGCCGAGGTCCCCGTCATCACCATCGCGATGGATGCCGGCTTCCAGTCGCTCGGACCGTTCAACCGCGCGTTCAAGGCGGTGACCGGCGTGACACCGACGGAATACCGGCGGCTGAAGGTAAATGCGGTCTGATTTCTAAGCCTTTCTAATCACGACGGAATTTTAGAATCGGCGAGCCTCGCCCGGCTTCGACCAAGTCGATTTCAAACTTCGGCGAGCCGCCATTGGCGAGCTTCGGCTTCCTCCCCCGGCACACCTCTCGAAACCGGAGAAAGCCCGTGACCCGCCGCCGCAAGATCCTCTTGCTCGCCGCCTCTATCGCCTGTGCCGGCCTCGCGCTCGGTGCGGTTCGCGCCCAGGATATGCCCAAGGTCGCCACCGGCTTCGTCGCCGACATCCTCTGCGCCGAGACGTT
This sequence comes from Bradyrhizobium sp. USDA 241, assembly GCF_049739505.1. Classification (NCBI taxonomy): domain Bacteria; kingdom Pseudomonadati; phylum Pseudomonadota; class Alphaproteobacteria; order Hyphomicrobiales; family Nitrobacteraceae; genus Bradyrhizobium; species Bradyrhizobium sp. USDA 241. The sequence goes on from NZ_JBMGPZ010000004.1 coordinate 1,534,562, forward strand.
CGTCTCGGGCCTCGATACCAGGCGCAACTTCAGCGAGACCAACGATGCGATGCCTGGCACCAGCCTGATCACCTGGGCGATGGACTACCAGGTCGATCGCGTGCGCAAGGACGTCACGGTGACATTGTTCGGCATCGGCCGCAGCCATGCCGTCTATCGCGAGGGGCTGGGCTGCACGCTCGAGCAGGGCGCAGCGATTGCCGACGTCACGGTGCCGGCGGACGACAGGCAACCGGCGCTGCTCCCCGAGATCGCCGGCCCCGCGATCGTGCCGCCGCAAAGTCCCGAACTCGCCGCCGCGCTCGACCGCGCCTTCGCGGAGCCCGCACGACCGCCCTACCGCCGCACCCGCGCGGTCGTCGTGATGAAGGCGGGCCGGATCATCGCCGAGCGCTATGCGGCCGGTATTGAACCGGAGACGCCGCTACTCGGCTTCTCCATGACGAAATCGGTAATTTCGGCGCTAACAGGCGTGCTGGTGCGTCAGGGCAAGCTGAAGCTCGACGGGCCCGCGCCGGTTGCGGCCTGGAAAGATCCTGATGATCCGCGCCATGCCATCACCGTCGATCAGTTGTTGCGTCACACCGCGGGGCTGGCGCTCGGCAGCTCGCTGCAAGCCTCGCTCGGCTCGGCGTTCGAGCCGGTCAACAGGATGAAGTTCGTGGAGGCCGACATGGCCGCCTATGCGGCGAGCATCCGGCTCGAGACGGCGCCCGGCACGGCGTGGAACTATCACGATGGCAACTTCCTCATCCTCTCGCATCTGATCCGCGTTGCCACCGGTGGCAAGCCTGCTGACGCGCTCCGCTTCGCGCGCCGCGAATTGTTTGGCCCGCTCGGCATGCGCCATGTCGTGCTCCAGCTCGACGGCTCGGGCACGATCGAAGGGTCGACCGAGATGCTGGCGTCAGCGCGCGACTGGGCGCGCTTCGGCCAGCTCTATCTCAATGACGGCGTCGCCGGCGGCAAGCGCATCCTCCCTGAGGGCTGGGTGAGCTACACGGCCGCGCCCACATCGAACGCGTGGGTCGGCATCGGCGCCGGCTTCTGGACCAACCAGGGCGACAGTTTTGGCGCGAAGCTTCGCGTGGAGCACGGCTGGCCGCGCGATGCCTTCTTCGCCAAGGGCACGATCGGGCAATACACCATCGTGATCCCGTCGGAGAAGCTGGTGATCGTGCGCATGGGACGCTCGCCGAACGCCCCGCCGCAAGCCGATGGCGTGTTCGATCTGGTGCGGGATGTGATTGCCGCAACGCGCGAGAAGGGGAAGCTGGCGGGAGTGGATTGAGGTCTTTCTTACCCTCCAGGGGAGGGTAAGAAGCGGCCGCGGCTCTAGCTCCTACCTCCCCAGCGCCGTCGCCTTGGCGACGCGATCGAACCGCTCCAGCGTCATGATCGCGTCCGCAAACTTCTCCGCGCGTGCGTTCAGCACCGGGCGGGCCAGCGTCAGGAATTTCTGCTGCATGGCCTGCGTGTCCGGGAACGAATTCGGCTCTCCCGACGGATCGGCATAGAGCCGCTCATGCACGCCATCGTCCGTGGTGATGCTGACGCCGGCGCCGAACGGATGGGTGCGGCCGATCTCGAGGCGGTCGTCCTGCACCACGTCGAACTTGTCGGCCAGCGCGTCGATCGCGGCATCGCCGAGCCGGTTATAGTCGTCCCAGCCGAACGAGCCCTGGTCGAGCGCGAGCGCGCCGGTGAAGAACATCGAGAACTGGCCGCCGACGATCGAGCGCGGGTGGCGCTTGGTCGCTGCATCGCCGGTCAGCGTGATGCCGTTGCGGTGCAGGCCGATCTCGACGCGCTTGACCTGGTCCGGCGTCAGATTGTGCTCTCGCCGCATCGCGATCAGCGCGTCGATCGCGGCATGGGTGTAGCGGCAGCTCGGATACGGCTTCACGCCGATCTTCATGGTCTCGTAGGTCTTGCCGAGCTCGGCGACCGCCTTGTCCGGATGCGCGTCATCGGTATAGCCGGCGAGCAGGCCGTGCTTGCCCTCGACCGATTCCGTTGCGCCAACGAAATCGTTGCGCGCCAGCGTCGCGGCGATCACGCCGTTCATCGCGGCGGCGCCGACCTGGTAGCGCTTGTTCCAGGCGCCGTTGACCAGAAATTGCAGCGAGCCAGCGGCCTGGCTGCCGGAGACGCCGAACGCAGCGATGAGCTGCTTCTCGCTGAGGCCGAACAGCTTGCCGGCCGCCGCCGCCGCGCCGTAGGTGCCGGCCGTCGCGGTCGGATGAAACCCGCGCGCATAGTGCGAGGTCGGGTCGAGCGCGTTGCCGAGCCGGCAGCAGACCTCATAGCCCGCAACGATCGCGGTCAGCACGTCACGGCCGGACGCGCCGACCATCTCGCCGACGGCGAAGGCGGCGGGAACCACCGGCGCGCTCGGATGCAGCGAGGAATCGGCGTGGGTGTCGTCGAAGTCGAGGGAATGGCCGAGCGCGCCGTTGAGCAGCGCCGCGACCGCCGGCGTAGAGCTGGCCCCGGTTGTTTGGACAGCGCCCCGCTGGATTTAAGTGGATTCCTGCCGGGTTATGCTGAACGCGGGGCTTTACGGTTTTGTCGTTGCGTCGGGAGGGCGTAGCCCGACCAGAGCGACGACAAAACCGTCGGCGACGGTCATGCGGCCATCACCATAGCTTGCGTGCCGAAGTAAGCCTCGTCGGGCGTGCGCCCGTCAAGGCTCGAGTGAGGGCGTCCCTGATTGTAGAAGGCCAGATACTTGGCAATTGACGCTCGCGCCTCGGACACGCTGTCGTAGGCGCGGAGATATACTTCTTCGTATTTGACCGTGCGCCAGAGCCGCTCGACAAACACGTTGTCGCGCCAGGCGCCCTTGCCGTCCATGCTGATGGCGATCTTCGCGTCCAGCAGCACATCGGTGAACTCGAGGCTGGTGAACTGGCTGCCCTGATCCGTGTTGAAAATCTCGGGCCTGCCGTGCTTCGCCAACGCCTCCTGGACCGCTTCGACGCAGAAGGCCGCCTCCATTGTGATCGAGACGCGATGGGCCAGGACCCGTCGGCTGAACACATCGACGACCGCCGCGAGATAGACGAAGCCACGCCGCATCGGAATGTAGGTGATGTCCATTGCCCACGCATGGTCGGGCCGCTCGATCTTCAATCCGCGCAACAGGTACGGGTAGATCTTGTGACCCGGAGCCGGCTTGCTCGTGTTCGGGCGACGATAGACCGCCTCGATCCCCATGCGCTTCATCAGCGTCGCGATGTGGCGGCGACCGGCGTATACGCCCTCCCGCCGCAGCAACGATCGCAGCATACGCGCTCCCGCGAAGGGATAATCGAGATGCAGCTCATCGAGCCGACGCATCAAGGCAAGGTCCTCGGCCGAAACTGGCCGAGGTTCATAGTAGACCGTGCTGCGAGCCAGCTTCAGGACCTTCGCCTGGCGCACGATAGAAAGATCATGATCGCGGTCGATCATCGCTTTGCGCTCAGCAGGCCCGCCTTGGTAAGCGCGCCGGACAAAAAATCGTTTTCCAACGCCAGCTCGCCGATCTTGGCATGTAACGCCTTCAAATCGACCGGCGTCTCGGCCGATGTCTTGTCATGCCCAAACACGCCGGCGGCGCCTTCCAGGAGCTGGTTTTTCCAGATCGTGATCTGGTTCGGATGAACATCAAACAGTTGCGCCAGCTCCGCCAGTGTCTTGTCGCCTTTGACCGCAGCCAAAGCAACCTTCGCCTTGAATGCCGGAGAATGCGTCCGGCGGCTCTTCTTCGTCATCTTCGCTCCTGATTCGCAGCAAGAATCCTCGCCGCTGTCAGGCAGAAAATCCACTCAAGCTACTGTCCGAATTTGCGGGGCCAGCTCTCCCATTGGAAGCACCAGCCATAGCGCTCGCCGGGCTCGACATGGAGCAGCAGGCAGCGGCTGAGCTGCGAGGGTTCAGCGATCGGAATCAGATGCTTCAATGAAATGCCATACGCCTTGCGGAAATAGGCGCAGGCCTCTTCGAGCTCGTCCTCTGAACAGGCGATGAAGTCGAGGACATTGCGCAGCTGCGCGGCGAGCTCGCCCGGCGCATAGAAGCGCAGCTCGGAGGAGGATTCGGGCAGGCGAACCAGCAGTTCGGTCTCGCCCCGGGTCCGCAGGAAGTCGCGGTAGTCGTCGGGCAGCCGAACGCCGAGCGTCTGCTCCGCGGCGCTGATGTCCGCGTCGCTGACCGGCGTGGCGGGGCGCCAGCGCCAGCCCTTGGCCGATGTCCCCGCCTTGCGGCGCGCTACATATTCCGCATATTCGGGAAACAGCATGATGACGTCGTAGCCGCCGAAGCGCGACCATTGATAGGCGTCGTCGAAGGCCTCCTCCCGACGTTCGGGAAAGAAGCCACAGAGAAGCTCGGCGCGCTGGCGAATGCGATCATGGCTCGGGGCGGTCCGGCACAAATGCTCGACGATCGCCAGAGCAGCGGCCTGGTTGCTGGCGAGAAGATAGAGGCTGCTCAGCAACTCCAGGATCTCTCCTTCGAGGTCTCGCTCTGAGATGGACCATGCATAATGCGTCTGTCCGGCGGCCCGCCGAGCGTTGAGCGCATCGCGCGCCTGTTCGGCATAGTGCAGGGTCTGCGCGAAGTCCTCGCCTGCGGTCTTGCCGTGATCGGCAGCGAGCAACAGATAAAGCGGCTCGTGCTCGGCCGGCGTGCCCCTGAGCGCTGCGATCTGCTTCGCCTGCTCGGCCAGCGGCGAACCGAGCACCAGGAGCATCAGCTCATCGAGCCCCTTCTGCCAGTCCGGCTTGGGCTGAGGATCAGGTCCGAGGTCACGCAGCGTGTAGTTGGTATGATCGGTCTCGACATAGCCGGCCGCGACGAGCTCGGCTGCATGGCGGCGGAAGGCCGTGACGGCGTCGTCAATGTCGGAAAATTCCTCGCGCAGATATTGATCCGAGTCCGGATCGTCCTCCCGGTTCATGCGGACGCCGATCACGATGGGATCACCGCCCGGGATCAGCATCAGCTCGCGATCGTCATCGCTGGGCGGGCGATGGAAGAATTTTGCCAGGTGCATGCGACCTCCAGAGGCGCCGCCGGCATCGGGGCACCACGTCTCAGTCGCTCGCTCCAGGAAACCGGTTCACGTCAGCCGGGCTGGCGAGGGACTGCGGTAGGAGTAGAAGAGGTCGACGGATAGGGTCATCGCACCGGCTCCACGATGCGCCCCATCATGTTGCGGACGACGAGCTTGTGGAAGGGCATGATCAGCGCGAGATAGGTTCTGCCGAGCAGGTTATGCGTCCGCACCAGCGTCGTCGAGGTCACCTGGCGGCTCGCGGCATTGCCCGAAATATCGACCACGATGCGGAAGTCGAGATGAGAATCGTCGAAGCCGGCGACCAGCCGCTCCGGCGTCTCACTCAGCACCGGAAACAGCCCGATCAACCCGCCCGGCGCCGGCGCGCCTTCGCCCGACGTCTTCAGCCCGAACGGCCTCACCAGAATGTTGCGCAGGCGCAGCAGTGCCCAGCGCGGCCCGTGGAGCACCATCCTGGTGCAGGCCTCGCGGGCATTGAGTGCCGCCGCGCCAACCTCCACGCGAAACGCGTCGATGAACTGCGCGCCTGTCAGCACCGTGCCGGCGTCGACATTGGGGGTGACTTCGCGGACTGTCCCGATCATCCCGCCAGTCTGCGCGTCAGCATCCGGAAGCGCAAGATCAGAAGGCCGGCATAGACGAACGTGCCGATCGAGAATCCGATCCAGACTCCGACCGCGCCGAGCCCGGCATTGAACGCCAGCACCCAGGCGATGGGAAAGGCGACGCCCCAATAGCCGATCGCCGCGAACAGCAGCGTCATCCTGGTGTCGTTGATGCCGCGCAGCGCGCCGCCCATGATGGTCTGGAGGCCGTCGGCGATGAAGAAGGTGGCGCCGACCACCAGCAGTGTCGCGGTCAGTTCGACGGTGGCGGAGCTTTCGCTGCCGCCGCCGAAGAACAGCCGGCCGAGCTGGTAGCGCCCGATGATGATGGCGATGGTCAGCGCGGACACCAGCGCGACGCCGAGCACGGCTGCGGCGAGCCCTGCGCGCTTCACCGCCGCGGCATCGCCGCGGCCGAAGGCATAGCCGACCCGCACCGTCGCCGCCATGCCGATGCCGAGCGGCACCATGAACAGCACGGCCGTGACCTGGAGCGCGATCTGATGCGCGGCAAGCGCGGCGGTCGAGATCAGTCCCATCAGCAGTGCCGCCGAGGAGAACAGGCCATATTCCAGCAGCAGCGAAAACGAGATCGGCGCGCCGATCGCAATCAGCTGGCGCATCAAGGGCCAGTCGATCCGCCATAGCCGGGCGAGCGGACGATAGTCCGCAAACGGCTTGCGCAGCCCGGCGATGGCGAGTGCCGCGACGAAGGTGCCGAGATTGACCAGCGAGGTCGCGAGCCCCGCGCCGAACAGGCCGAGCTCCGGCAGGCCGAACAGGCCGTGGATCAGGGCATAGACCAGCGCGGCATTGACGGGAATCGCTGCGACCGTGATCCACAATGGCGCCTGCGGCCGGTTCACCGCGCTCATCATGCCACGCAGGGCGATGAAGCCGAGCGCCGGTGCAATGCCCCAGGCAAGTCCATTCAGGTAGTGCTGGGCGAGGCTGGCTGAATGCGGCGCCTGTCCGAGCGCGAGCAGGATCTGCTCGCCATAGAGCGGCGAGGCCATCATCGGCAGCGAGATCAGCAGCGCGACCCAAAGCCCGACGCGCAGGGAGCGGCGGATCAGCCTGACATCGCCGGCGCCGAACGCCTGCGCCACCAGCGGCGACACGGCGGACGTCAACCCGAGCCCGAAGGTGAAGCTGACGAAATAGACCGTATGGGCCAGCGCCGCCGCGGCCACCGCATCCTCGCCGAGCCGCCCGATCATCGCGAGATCGGTGGTGATCATCGCGATCTGCCCGAGCTGCGTCAGCATCAACGGCACGGCGAGGCGCAGCGTCTCGACGAATTCTTGCGCGAGATGGTTTGGCGGCGCATCCGAGCGTGCTCGGTACGGCTGTTTGGTATCCACAAGATCAGTCATGGCAGGGGCATAGCAGCCCCGATTGGCGAAGTAACGGCAAAGAAACGAGGTGGGTGGGTCCCGCCAGAAAAAAGCGTGTGCTGAGCGAAGGAAAGTGTGGCTTGCGCCGTATTCGTCATGTGCGGCGAACTTCCGCCGGTCTCAGATTGGGAATTTGAGCATGATAGCGCGATTTGGACTGACGCTCGCCGCGGTGGTCATCGGTTCTGCCATGGGTGCTGGCCACGTCGCGGCGGCCGATCTGAGGCTGCCTGTCTCACCCCCGCCGCAAGCCCAGGCCGCGTCGGCGGCTCTCTTGAGCTGGGCCGGGCCCTATTTCGGCGTCCAGGCCGGCTATCTGTCGGGCCGCTCCGAGGTCTCGTTTCCCACCACCGGTGAATTTCATTTCGTCGATCCCAAGGGAGCCACGGTAGGCGCCACGGCCGGCTTCGCGGCGCAATGGGGCCGGATCGTCGCCGGCATCGAGGGCGATGTGAACTTCGTCGATGCGCGCGCGACCATCGATACCGGCTTTGCGCCGACCCCCGCCGTCACGCAGCTGCAATCCGCCGTCAACTGGAATAGCCATCTGCGTGGGCGCATCGGCTACGCGTTCGACCGGACGCTGCTGTTCGCCAGCGGCGGCGTTGCGATCGCAGGCGTCGAGAGCAAGGCGTTCGACAATGCGAGCGGCACTGTTGCGAACTGGAGCGACACCCGAATCGGCTGGTCGATCGGAGCGGGCGCGGAATTCCGCTTCGCCCGGCCGGCGTCGCTCCGGCTCGAATATCTCTATGACAATTACGGATCAAAGACGCTCGGAGCGCAGACGGTCGGGGCGACCGCTTTCGGTGAGCGCGAATCCAGGCTCGATACGCATACCGTTCGAGCCGGCGTGTATTGGCGCTTTTGACCGGGGCTGTCGCGGCTTGTTGCCGCAGGTGCCTCAATTGAAGCGGCGGTGCGCCCCGGCAATGCGGCATATCTCTCCTGGCCGAGGCCGGCTCGCACTCCGCAGCAACGATGGCCGCAGGCCAGGGCAACAGATCGAGATGATGGAAGAGCCATCGGACGAGGCCTTGATGGCGGAGGTTTCGGCGCGGCGGCAGCATGCGTTTCGTATTCTCATGCGGCGTCACATGCCGCGGGCGCTGCGGGTCGCCGAGCGGATCGTCCGCGATCCGGTCGAGGCCGATGACATCGGCCAGGAGGCGTTCATGCGCGTCTGGACTCACGCGGCTTCGTTCGATCCGCAGGTTGCGAAATTCACGACCTGGCTCTACCGCATCGTCCTCAATCTGACGTTCGACCGCACGAGGCGCCGCACGTTCCAACCGCTCGATGCGGCAGGTGATGTGCCCGATACGGGGCCGCACGCGGTCGAGCGGCTGATCGCCGATGAGGAATTCCGCCTGCTCAAACCGCGCAATGCTCGGACTGTCGGACCGCCAGCGCGGCGCGATCGCGCTCTTCCACATGGAGGGATTGAGCGGCGAGGAGGCGGCGAAGGCGATGAACCTCAGCGCCAAGGCGTTCGAATCGCTGCTGGGCCGCGCCCGCACGGCGCTCAAGGCAAATGTTCAGAAAATACAAGACACGGGGAGCTACGCATGACGCCCGATCAGTTCAGACGATTGGCCGAGACGTGGGGAGGCGATGTCGAGCGCTGGCCCGCGGCAACGCGTGAGGCCGCGCGGCGACTTGCGGCGAGCGCGGAAGGGGCTGCCGTCCTGGATCAGCAGGCGCGCCTCGACCGCCTCCTTGCGGTCGCCCCGGAGATCGAGACGGAAAGGGCGGATCGTTCAAGCTTGCTTGTCCTGCAAAGACTGGCCGCGATGCCGCAGCAGCATCGGCCGCCGTGGCATCGCCGCCTGCTGCGCTGGCCGGCTCTCGTTCCCGCCGCAAGCCTCGCCTGCTCCGTGATGGTGGGCGTGTGGCTGGCGGGGGCGATTCCCTATGTTCATCCGCCGTCGGACCCCTTGTCCGTCGTGAGCGGCGTCTTCGACGTCTACGCAATCGGTTTTGGATCGGTGCAATGAAGTTCTGGCGAGAATCGTCTACTCATTTGCGAGCGCTCGTGCTGCTGTCGCTCTGCCTCAACGTCATCCTGTTCACCTATGTCTCGGTGCAATGGCTGCAGCCCGGCGGCTTCCTGCCGGGCGCCGGAGCGCCGCTCCGGATGATCGAGCGTGTGGCCGAGAGGTTGCCGAAGGAAGACGCAGAGATCCTGTGGAGCATCTATCAGGGCAAGGAGGCCGAGCTGCTGCCTCTCCAGACCGAGTACCGGCATGCGCTGATGAAGGCCATGAAGACTGCCGCACAGACGAATCTGGACAGGGCCGAGCTGGCAGCGGCCGTGAAGGATGCCCGCGACAAGCGGCTGAAGATAGGTGACCTCGTCGTCGCAACCTTCGTCGAGATGCTGGAGCGAATTTCACCGAAAGGACGCCGCCAACTCGTCGGCGGCTATTTTCGCTGAATCTGGCAGGGTGAACGAGGGATTCCGTCCGTCCAGACGTATCACCTACATCGATGTCTGCGAATTGATGGAGATGACATGGTGCAACGATTTGGCAGGGCGGCAAGCGGACCGGCGGTGAGTTTCTCGCGACGGGCCCCCGTCTATGTGCGCGCGGCTCTTGCGGCCGCGAGCTTGATCGCACTTCTGGTGCTGTTTCTTTCGCAAGCTTCCGCGCAGGACGCGCGGAGCGAGGCAAAGCAGGCCTGCAAGGCGGACTATTCGCGCCTCTGCGCGGGAACGATGCCGGGCGGCGGCCGCATTCGCAAATGCCTGGGGGACAATTACGCGAGCTTGTCCGCGGCCTGCAAGCAGGCGTTCGACGCGAACCCGCCAAAATAGGATGGTGGGCTGAGCATGATCCGGAAGAGCGCGCAGCGGTCGTCCGGAAGGATCATGCTCGAACGACGACCCACAGCGCGATGACGGTCCGTTCCAATCGCATCGCGCTTCAGCTACGCGCCGGCACGCGCTTGATCTTCGCCCCAAGCGCGTTCAGCCGTTCCTCGATGCGCTCATAGCCGCGCTCGATCTGGTCGGCGTTGTTGATGGTCGAGGTGCCCTCGGCGCACACCGCGGCGAGCAGCATCGCCATGCCGGCGCGAATGTCCGGCGACGTCATCGTCGCGCCGTGCAGGCGGCTGGGGCCGGCGATGATGGCGCGGTGCGGGTCGCACAATACGATGCGGGCGCCCATCGCGATCAGCTTGTCGACGAAGAACATCCGCGATTCGAACATTTTCTCGAACATCAGGATCACGCCCTCGCATTGCGTGGCGGTGACGATCGCGATCGACATCAGGTCGGCCGGGAACGCCGGCCAGGGCTGGTCCTCCAGCTTGGGCACATGGCCGCCGAAATCGTCCTGGATCTTCAGCGTCTGGTTCGAGGGTACGATGAGATCGTCGCCCTCGACGCGGCAGACGATGCCGAGCCGCTCGAAACCCATGCGGATCGAGCGCAGATGCTCGATGCCGGCGCGCGTGATGCGCAGCGGCGAGCGCGTCACCGCGGCAAGGCCGATCAGCGAGCCGACCTCGATGTGGTCGGGCTGGATCCGGTAAGTCGTTTCCCCCAGCGTCGCCGGCCCGTGCACGATCATGGTGTTGGTGCCGATGCCTTCGATCCTGGCGCCGAGCGCGACCAGGAAATTGGCGAGGTCCTGCACATGCGGCTCGGAGGCCGCGTTGCGCAAATGGGTGACGCCGTCGGCGGCGACCGCCGCGACCAGCGCATTCTCGGTCGCGGTGACGCTGGGCTCGTCAAGGAACACGTCCGCGCCGGCGAGCTTGGGCGCGCGGAATTCGAGCCGGTCGGTCGCGGTGACCTTTGCTCCCAGCTGCTCCAGCGCCAGCACATGGGTGTCGAGCCGGCGCCGGCCGATGACGTCGCCGCCGGGCGGCGGCAGCATCACTTCGCCGCAGCGGGCGAGCAGGGGCCCCGCGAGCAGGATCGAGGCGCGAATGCGCACGCAGAGCTCGGGGTCGAGATCGGCGGCGCGGATGCTCTTGGCGTGAATTACCAGCGTATTGCGGTCGGTCCATTCCGCCGATGCGCCGACCGAGCGGATCAGCTCGACCAGCGTCTCGGTGTCGCGGATCCGCGGCACGTTGTGGAGCGTCACCGGATGCTCGGTGAGCAGCGCGGCGGCGATGATGGGCAGCGCCGAGTTCTTGTTGCCGGACGGCTCGATCGAGCCCGAGAGCCGGTGACCGCCCTCGACGATGTATTGGATGGGCGCCACTTGGTCTCTCGCTGTCCTGTTGTGGTGGGTGGGCTGCTTCGGAGGCGGAAACTACCGATAATTGAGCGGGGTAGCAATTCTGCACTTGTCGCGGCCGCGGGTCGCTGCTGGCCCGAAGAGGCCGGCTGCACCAGCGTTTAGAACAAGCCGATGATATTCGCCACCACATAAAGGATTACGATCAGCATCAAGACGCCCATCGCCAGGAAGGAGATCTCGACGGCGATGGCGCCGGCCCCCAGTGCGGCTGCCACGCCGGCCAGCAGCCTCTCTTCGCGAAACACCAGGGCGAGAACCGAGAACAGGATGGCGAGCAGGCCGAGCGAGATCGCGCCGATGGAGGATGCCTCCCTCAACTGGCTTCCCGTCGATTTCTCGCGCGGCGGCGCCTGATATTCGACGCCTTTGACACGCGCGATCAGGCGGTCCTTCAGGCGGTGACCGGTGTCGACAATCACCTTGTCGGCTGGCGGCGGCGGATAGAGCACCGGCACGACCCAGTGCGGCAGGACGGCCGCGATCAGTGCCAGCACCCCGACGATGCTGCCGATCACGCCGAGACGGCGGGAGGGCGGGGTGGAGCTGGTCGCTGCGGAGATGGTCATGACGTGGCGCTTCCCGGCCGGAACTGGCGCTGCGGGTTCATGCCACTTCGTCGCCAGGGCTGCTGGTGAGGTTCACCGGCGCCCAAACGATCCCGGAATGCGATGGGATTGGGTGTGATTTGAGGTTGGCTTGATTTTGCGTCGAGGAGGGTTCGCCTATCCCGCTTGTGGGGGCTTCTCATCCGGCAGCAGCCCGCTTGTTCATCGGCGATCTTGTGAGCGCCACGGCAAGCACGGCGGTTAGTAACACGACTGCTATCGAATAGAACGCGTCTGAATAGGCCATTATCGTTGCCTGTTGCTTGACAAGTTCGCCGAGCAGGATCTCGGCCTGCTGATAGGAGCGCGCCGGATCTGGCACGCCATGGGGCAAGAAGTACTGTTGCATCCGGGTCAGGAAAGACTGGTCGATCGGATTGAACGACGTCACCGCTTGTCCGATGATGTTGAAGTGGAACTGCTCGCGTTTCGTGATGACTGTGGCCAGCGCGGCCGTTCCAATAGCGCCGCCCAGACTGCGAAGCATATTGAACAGGCCAGACGCCGCCGCCGATTCATCCTGCTTTATGTGCGCCATCGCGATGCTTGATAAGGGTGCGACGAGGAGCGACTGGCCGACCGCGCGCACCAGGTTGGTCAACATCAACTGCGGCCCGGAGTCGTTCAAGCTCAGATGGATATTCATGACGCAGCTCGCTGCGAACACGATCAGTCCGGCGCAGACGACCACGCGCACATCGAAGTACTTGAGGATGAGCGGGACAAAGGGAATGATGACGAGCTGCGGGAAGCCTGACCAGGCGAGCACAAGCCCGATCTGTTCGGCATTATAGCCTTGGACGAATCGAGATAGGCCGGCAACACATAGACCGATCCGAACAAGCCGAATCCGACGAGTGTGTTGGCAAGTGTACCGAGGCCAAAATTGCGATTCGCAAGCAGGCGAAGCTGCACGGCGGGCTTGTCGCTTCTCAGCTCGATGACCGCGAATGCCGTCAACATGACGGCCGCGACGATGGCGAGATGCGCGATGTAGGGAGAGCCGAACCAGTCGTCCTTGTTACCCTCGTCGAGCACGGTCTGAAAGCAGGCAAGCCCTATTGCCAACGAGCCAATGCCGTACCAGTCGCCGTCCTTGAGAAGGTGCAGCTGCATCGGCGCGTGGTCGAGGCTCGGGAATAGCAAGGCGAGCATCACGGAGCCGGGGATAAGATTGATGAAGAAGATGTATTGCCAGCCGAAGTGCTCGGTGAGATAGCCCCCGATGGTCGGCCCGATGGCCGGACCGAAGGTGGCTGTGACCGCGAATATCGCCAGCCCGATCGGGCGTTGTCCGGAAGGGAGCTTGGTAAGCAGGATGGTGAATGCCATCGGAATCATGACGCCGCCCGTGAAGCCCTGCAGCGCGCGGGTGACGATCATGGTGCCGAGGCTGTCGGCAAAGGCACAGCTGACCGAGAAAGTCAGGAAGAGCGTCACGTTGGTCAGCAGGAATCGGCGGAAGCCGAACACGCGACTGAGATAGTCGGTCAGCGGAATCATGATGATCTCGCCGATCAGGTAAGACGTCGATATCCACGCGCCGTTGTCGACCCCGGTGCCGATTCCTCCTTCGATTTCCGCAAGCGATGAATTGACGATCTGGATGTCCAGCACGGCGATCAGCGCCCCGAGCATGCAGCCATAGACGGCGACCCAGGTCCGCAGCGACGCACGCTCGGTGTCCCGATCATCGATCGCGCCGCTCATCGCTGCGATCCCTGAGGCGTGGCGCCGCGCCTTGTGTCGATTGTCGCAGTCACCGACATGCCGGGACGCAGCTTGCCGGCGAGCGGGTCGCTCGAGTCAACGGCGATCTTGATCGGAATGCGTTGAACGATCTTCGTGAAATTGCCGGTGGCATTGTCGGGCGGCAGCAGAGCGAACTCCTGTCCGCTGGCAGGTGCCAAGCTGTCGACCCGGCCACGAACTCGTTTCCCGGGAAACGCGTCGATCTCCAGGACGACGGGCTGCCCGGCGCGCACCTCGGCCAGTTGGGTTTCCTTGTAGTTCGCCACGACGTAGATCTTCGCGAGCGGGACGATGGCGAGAAGCTGGGTGCCTGGCTGAACGTACTGGCCAAGCCGCAGCGTGCGATCGCCGACGACGCCGTCAACCGGCGAGGTGATCGTGGTGTATCCGAGATTGATCCGTGCCTGCTGCAATGCCGCTTCGTTTCGCTTGAGTGTCGCCTTGGCCTGCGCCAGTTGAGCATTCAGGGTTTCGATCTGCTTTTTGGCGGCATCAAGCGCGGCCTTGTCCTTGGCGACGACCGCCGTCGCGGTATCGATCTGCGAGGCCGCCTGCTGTGCGTCCTGGACCGAGCCGTAGCCGTCGTCTGCGAGCTTGCCGTAACGTTGACTGTTCTCTTTCGCAAACAGCTCCTGTGCCTTGTCCGCATCGATCGTCGCCTCGACTTGGCGGATCACGGCCCGCTGCTGGGCGATCTCGGCCTCGATGGTCGCGATCCCGGCGGTGGCCTGCTCGACGCCGGCGGCCGCCTGTTCGACAGCTGCCTCGTAGTCGCGTTGGTCGATGATGGCCAGGACCTGTCCGATCTTCACGTGCTGGTTATCGTCAACGAACAAGGATGCGATATTCCCCGCAACCTGTGGTGCGATCGAAACGACATCGGCCTGCACATAGGCATCGTCTGTGGCGGCTTCGAAGCGCCAATGCGCCCAATACTTCCAACCGGTATAGGTCCCGCCGCAAACCGCCGCGATCGCCAGTATCACGGGCACCAAGTGTCTCAGCAACGGACGCGCCCGCTCTGTGGACGCCCTGCCCAGACGTTCGGATGCCCCAGTTGCAGCGTCTCCGGGAGGCGAGACGCGCCCCTCCGTTTCAATGCTCGTCGCGGTGGAGGTCATTGCTCCCGAGCCCTTTCAGGATGATCCAGGCATCATTGTTCAGAACGCCGGCATTGCGTCTTCTCGGGTGAGCAACCTATTGCGAGATCGCATGGCGAGTTCGCTGCATATCGGCCAAGCCGGATTACGCGAGGCGGCGGTCGGAGCGCTCGGCATTTTGGTCGCTCTCCACTGTCGTACGGAAGTGCGCTACACCGGTCCGGAAGCGGCCCTGCTCCTCGACCTCGTTCGCCAATGAGCAGGGGTGTCACCGGTGATTTCTTTGAACACCGCCGAGAAATGTGCCTGAGTGCAAAATCCGACCGCGAGCGCGATTTGGACGAGAGGCGCCTCTGTATTCAGCAGCGTCTTCGCGTGTTCGACCCGTTGAGCCAGCAGATATTCGTGGGGGCGGTATCCCGTCGCGGCCCGGAACTGCGCGGCAAAATGCATACGGGAAAGTCCGGCAACCCGAGCCAGCTCCGGAAGCCTTATCGACCGACGAAAATTCTGTTTGACGTGGTCTTGGACGCGCCGAAGCCGCCAGTTTGCCAGGGCGCCGACCTTGGTTCGTGGAAATTCGAGGCGCGCGAGCCGCATCGCCAGCGTTTGCCCGATGCAGCGGGCGAACGTGTCGTCGATCGGTTCGCCGGGTCCGAGCAGCGGGCGGGTGAGCTGTCCTGCGAACATGTCGCGAAGCAGAATAAGGTCATTCAGATGCTGAGTTGGGCGACGCTGCGCAATTGGTAGCCGATCTGTAAAGTATGAGTCTGGGACGTGGAAATGCAGGAAGTCGCAGGGTGCATCGAAGCGTGCGGCGAGCCGTTTTGAGGGAGCGCTGACATACAGCGTGCTTTCCGGCATGACGCCCTCGAAGATTGTTCGCTGCTCTCCCGTCAACTTGATGCGTGTCGTCCTCAATGCCACGCCAATGAAGTAGCGATCATTGGGGGTCACCGCCTCCTCGGTACGAGACGCGGTTCGGAGATCGAGCCAGCGCGAAATGGTGATGTCCTGGGCCAGGGACGCATCGTTTTGTTCCGGCCTGCGCCACGCCCGCTCCTCCAAAGGATATCCTCGCGGATGTCTCTTGTCGCACAACGCGGGGTGATGGCCGTGTTTGGGGGGGACCGCATGCATGTCGTCGCGCATCCTGGCTCTCCTCTGTTGGCTTGTACTTGCGATACCGAGTGGATTTAGCCTGCACTTGCTTCGGAAGGCGCGTTAGCTCCTCTTAAGAAATGTTGGATTCCGCTAAATCGAATGCTGCGACCGCCCGCCGCAGGCGTGGCGCTAGGTCGCTCACGTAGAACCGGTCTTCCCTGATATCCGAGTTCGATCAGTTACTTGCGACGATGGATAGTGGAACGCGCGTGATGGTCGCCAGAGTATGGAACGCGAAGACGCGCTACCCGGCAGCCCGGTTCGCACGTACATTTGCGAAGCCGGTAACTGCATCCAGCCGCTCAGGTTGGAGACGCGCCTTCAGGTGAAGCGGGATGATGTCGAGCAATACTCGGGCGTCGATGAGTTCCGACGCGATCATTCTCTTTGGCGACTTCCAGCTCGATCGCAGGCGTCGCTTGCTTCTCAAGGATGGAAATCCAGTACGAATTGGGTCGCGCGGCCTGGACATTCTGATCGCGTTGACCGATCGCGCGGGTGAAGTTGTCAGCAAGCGTGATCTCCTCGAGTCGGTGTGGAATGGTGTTGTGACCGACGAGGCGGGCCTGAGGGTACATATGTCGACGCTTCGCCGAGCTTTGGGCGATGGCCGGAATGATGCGCGCTACATCGTCAACGTCGCAGGCCGCGGATACAGTTTCGTTGCCGCAATCAAGCGGTCTCACACGAGCCTGGCGTCCTCGTCGGATTCCAACTCGGCTGACCGGCTGGGTCGTCAATTCCTTTCGCATCGCGGGCTTTTCGTCGGCCGCGACGAGGTCGTTCTCAGTATAAGCAGGCTTCTCGCGAGTCGACGGTTTGTCAGTATCGTGGGCGCCGGCGGCATCGGCAAGACGGCGGTCGCGGTTGCCTTGGTCGCGCGGTTGCGAGCCGAATTTGGCGACGAGAACGTCGCCTTCGTCGATTTTGGCGCGGTGCTCGAGCCTGGCTTGGTTCCTGGCAGCGTGATTTCGGCGGTTGGCTGCACATTGGGGGGATCCGATCCCGTCGCCGAACTGTCAAGCTTCCTTGCAGATAAGCGCATGCTGGTTGTCTTCGACAGTTGCGAGCACCTCCTCGATCCGATCTCGCTCCTGGCAGACCGGCTATTCCGTGATGCCCCCTTCGTCCATTTACTGACCACCTCGAGGGAGCCGTTGCATGTCGAGGGTGAGACGGTGCATCTGCTCGGTCCGCTCGCTTATCCAGCGGAGGAAGCCCCGACGGCGGTGGATGCTTTGGCAACGCCGGCCGTGCGTCTGTTCATGGATAGGGCGGCGTTCAGCGGATTCACCGAGGATCTAACTGACGCCGATGCGCCGATCGTTTCGGACATATGCCGGCGGACTGACGGAATTGCGCTGGCGATAGAGCTGGCCGCCAGCCGCGTCGGAAGTTATGGGATCCGTGGCGTTGCAGGCCTCTTGGCGCAAAATGCGGAGATGGCATTACCCATCAGACGCAATGTTTCTCCTCGACATCGAACGCTTCAAGCGATGCTCGACTGGAGTTACGATCTGCTCGCAGAAGACGAAAGGCGAACGCTTTCGCGCCTGTCCGCCTTCGTCGGTCTGTTCACAATGGAGGCGGCCTGCTCCGTCGCGGGCGAAGAAGAGAGCGACCGGGCAGCTATCGCTTCGACTCTGGAGAGACTGGTCGACAAGTCTCTGGTCTGGGTAAGACCGATCGATGAAGCGGTCTATTACCGCCTCCCCGATACGACGCGCGCCTATGCTGCGGCGAAGCTCAGCCAGTCCGAAGACGTCGAGCCGATTGCCAGTCGCCATGCTCGCTACTTTGCTTCCTTGTTCAAATCACTTGCTCTCGAGCACGGCGCGTATGCCGAGATCGGGCGCCATGCACCACACCTCGGGAATGTACGAAAGGCGCTCGAGTGGAGTTTCTCCAGCGAGGAGAATCGCAAGATCGGGATTGAATTGGCGGCCGATGCTGCGCCTTTGTTTCTTGGTCTTTGGCTGCTTGCGGACTGCAGCCACTGGTCGCGCCTTGCCTTGACCGCGATCCAGCATATGAGCGAGATGTCGCACCGGGAGGCGCGCTTGCTGGAGGCGTTCGCTGTCGCCTCCATGCATATGTGGGGCAATACGCAGGAGGTGAAAGATGCAATCCAGCGTGGGCTGGACCTGTACGAAGCGGGCGAGCAAGGATTGGCGCAACTTCGCCTTCTGGCCGGCCTCAACCTCTTCCTGACGAGGATTGGCGACTTTGATGGCGGGCTGGCGGCCGCCGAGAGATGCAAAGCCGTAGCCGACCGGAGCGGATCGATCAGCGATCGGGTCATCTCCGAATGGATGCTTGCGGCCGCCTTGCATCTTGCCGGTCATCAAGCCGATGCCATCGCCCATTGCGAACTGGGGTTTGAGCTCGAGGCCACCCATAGCCGCCTCGACCTCAATTTGTTCGGCTACGATCACCGCCTCCGCGCGGAACTCGCGTTGGCACGATCGCTTTGGCTCAGAGGGGCGGCAACGCGCGCGTGCGGGTTGGCTGTGGCGGCTCTCCATGAGGCCGAAGGGTTGTCACCGCCGAGCAACTATTGCATGGCTGTAGTCCATGCTGTCCCTATCCTGCTCTGGAATGGCGAAACTGAAGTTTGCGCCGAACATATAGATCGCGCAATCGTGCAGGCTGAAAAGCACTCTCTCAAGGCGCTCGCAGCCGCTGCCCTGGCGTTGAAGGGGGAGTGGCTCACGATGACGGCAAAACCTGCAGCCGGCGTGGAAATATTGCGCCAGGCTTTGAATCTGCTGTACCGCGAACAATTTCGCATGCTTACGTCCGCTGCCGCGCAGGCCCTGGCAGATGGATTGGCACAGAGCGGAAGGTTGGTCGAGGCACGAACGACGATCCAGACGGCGATCTCTTCAGCACAAAAAATGGGTCAGAAGTTTTCAATGCCCGGCCTGCTGCGCACGCAAGCGCAAATAATCATGAGAAGTGCGGATGCCCAGCACGACAAGGCAGAGTCATTGCTGCGGGAGTCGATCAACTACGCAAGGAGCCAAGGCGCGTTGGCATGGGAGTTGAGGGCTGCGCTCGCATTGGCCCGGCTATTGATCGTGCATGGGCGGGTAGCAGAGACGCGCGCACTCCTCGAGCCGGTCCTGGCGGCTCACGAGGAAGATTCCGGCTCATCGGATCTCCTGGACGCAACGGATCTTCTGGCGCGCTTGGCGTGATCGGGAAGAATCCGGCATGAGCGGTCAGGGGAGCCGCGGCGGCTTTTCATTTCCTTGCAGTTCATAACACCTTGGGCGTCCAAGTCTGGTCCATATTCCTCCTCTCCGCAAGACCGCTTGAAAAAGCAACCGCAGGAGCAGCGATGGAACAGGACCGGAGAATCGCCGTCGTGACGGGCGGCAGCCGCGGCATCGGGCGGAGTACGGTTCTCAGTCTGGCAAGGCGAGGTGTTGACAGCATCTTCACCTTCAAAACTGCTTTTGCTGAGGCCGATGCGGTTGCGACGGCCGTTGAGGAGATCGGCCGGAGAGCCATTCCTTTGCAGCTTGATCTCGCGGAAGCGAGCAGCTTCGACGGTTTCGTACTGCAATTCCGCGAAGCACTTGGAGTTCTTGGCGCCACCCGTTTCGATTATCTCGTCAACAATGCCGGGATCTTGCATCATGGCAGGTTGGAAAGCACGACCGAGGCAGAACTCGATGCGATCTACCAGGTGAATTTCAAGGCAGTGTTCTTTCTCACTCAAAAATTGCTGCCTCTCATCAAGGACGGCGGCCGTATCGTCAACATGTCGAGTGGGCTCGCCCGGATCATCGTGCCCGGCAGCGGGCCGTACGGTGCATTCAAGGCTGCGATCGAGGTGCTGACGCGATACCAGGCAAAAGAACTCGGTGCTCGAGGCATAGCGGTCAACGCAGTCGTCCCCGTGGCGATCGGAGCTGATTTCAGTGACGATATGGTCTGGGAAAATCCCGAACTGAATGCCCAGGTCGGCAACATGACCGCGCTCGGTCGGCCGGTTGTACCGGAGGATATCGGTCCAATGATCGCTTCTCTGCTGTCCGATGAGAACCGTTGGATCAACGCGCAGTGCATCGAGGTCTGGGGCGGGATGGCCATCTAGCAGCCTTGCCGTCCCACCAAGAATGCTGTCGAGCCCGTTGCCTGCCATCGAACTCGTCGCGACCTAGGTCGGAACGTGCAGCATCCGCTGCGTGGCCGAGCTATTGGCCAAAAGCCATCCCGGCCCTAAAGCATGATCCGGAAAAGTGCGCAGCGGTTTTCCGAAAAGATCATGCTTAAACAACAACCTAAAGCGCGATGACGATTCATCCTAATCGCATCGCGCTTTAGATATCGATCGTCGCGCTGAGCGAGTGTTCCTGGATGAAGTCGCGGCGCGGCTCGACCACGTCGCCCATCAGCTTGGTGAAGATGTCGTCGGCCTCGTCGACCTCCTTGACCTTCACCTGGAGCAGCGAGCGTGCATCGATGTCCAGCGTCGTTTCCCAGAGCTGCTCCGGGTTCATCTCGCCGAGACCTTTGTAGCGCTGCAGCGTGATGCCCTTGCGGCCGGCGTCGGTGACGGCCTCGAACAGGTCGACCGGGCCGTAGACCATGTGCTCGACGTCCTTGCGCCTGAGCTTGCCGGGGCGGGCATAGACGTCCTGAAGCTTCACTGTGTACTCGTCGAGCTTGCGCGCCTCCGCGGACCCCAGGAAAGCGGCGTCGATGACAGCGGCTTCCTTGACGCCGCGCACGGTGCGCTCGAACTGGAAGCCCTGGGCTTCCACATATTGCCCGATCCAGCCGCGCTCGACCTCCTCCGCCTGGTTGTCCAGCCGGCTCGCGATGTACTGCGCGGCCGCCGCAGCCTTCTCCGGATCGCCGTAGATCGCCTTGTTCAGCACGCCGGTGATCGCGGCCTGCTCGATCACCTTGCGATTGTAGCGGCTGTGCAAGTTGCGCAGGATGCTGCGGACGACGCGGGCGTCGTCGACCAGCGAACGTAAGTCGCGCCCGGTGCGGTCGCCGCCGGCGCCGGAAATGAAGACGCAGTCGTCGAGGCCGGTGTCGATCAGATAGTCTTCCAGTGCCCGCTCGTCCTTCAGGTACTGCTCGGACTTGCCTCTGCTGACCTTATAGAGCGGCGGCTGGGCGATATAGAGATAGCCGCCGTCGATGATTTCGCGCATCTGGCGATAGAAGAAGGTGAGCAGCAGCGTGCGGATGTGGGCGCCGTCGACGTCGGCGTCCGTCATCACGATGATCTTGTGATAGCGCAGCTTCTCGATCGAGAATTCGTCGCTGATGCCGGTGCCGAGCGCGGTGATCAAGGTGCCGATCTGCTCCGACGAGAGCATCTTGTCGGGACGCACGCGTTCGACGTTGAGGATCTTGCCGCGCAGAGGCAATACCGCCTGGAATTCGCGGTTGCGGCCCTGCTTGGCGCTGCCACCTGCCGAGTCGCCCTCGACGATGAAGAGTTCGGACTTGGCCGGATCCTTTTCCTGGCAGTCGGCGAGCTTGCCCGGCAGCGAGGAGACGGAAAGCGGGCTCTTGCGGGTCAGCTCGCGCGCCTTTCGCGCGGCTTCGCGCGCCGCCGCGGCCTGGATCACCTTGCCGACGATCATCTTGGCTTCGCCCGGGTGCTCCTCGAACCAGGCCTGGAGCGCCTCGTTGAGGACGTTCTCGACCACGGGGCGCACTTCCGAGGACACCAGCTTGTCCTTGGTCTGCGACGAGAATTTCGGATCGGGCACCTTCACCGACAGGACGGCGGTGAGACCTTCGCGGCAGTCATCGCCGGTCAGCGCGATCTTTTCCTTCTTGGCGTTGGCCTCGGCATAGCCGTTGACCTGGCGCGTCAGCGCGCCGCGGAAGCCGGCGAGATGGGTGCCGCCGTCCCGCTGCGGGATGTTGTTGGTGAAGCACAGCACGTTCTCGTGGTAGCTGTCGTTCCACCACAACGCGGCCTCGACGCCGATGCCGTTGGCTGCCGAGCGCACCATGATCGGTGCCGGCACGATCGCCTTCTTGTTGCGGTCGAGATATTTGACGAATTCCTCGACGCCGCCGGAATAGTGCATCTCCTCGCGCTTCTCGACCGCATGACGCATGTCGGAGAGGACGATGTTGACGCCGGAATTGAGGAAGGCGAGTTCGCGCAGGCGGTGCTCGAGCGTGGCGAAATCGTATTCGATGTTCTTGAACGTCTCGGTCGAGGCCAGGAACGTCACCTCGGTGCCGCGCCTGCCCGGCGCGTCGCCGACCACCTTCAGCGGTGCGACGGCATCGCCATGGGCGAACTCGATATAGTGCTCCTTGTTGTCGCGCCAGATGCGCAGGCCGAGTTTGCTCGACAGCGCGTTGACGACGGAGACGCCGACGCCGTGCAGACCGCCGGAGACCTTGTAGGAGTTCTGGTCGAACTTACCGCCGGCGTGCAGCTGGGTCATGATGACCTCGGCCGCCGAGATGCCTTCGCCCTTGTGGATGTCGACGGGAATGCCGCGGCCGTCATCGCGCACGGTGACGGAATTGTCGGAATTGAGGATCACTTCGACCCGCGTGGCATGGCCCGCGAGTGCTTCGTCGATCGCGTTGTCGACGACCTCGTAGACCATGTGGTGCAGGCCCGAGCCGTCATCGGTGTCGCCGATATACATGCCCGGGCGCTTGCGGACGGCGTCCAGACCCTTGAGCACGCGGATCGATTCCGCCCCGTATTCGCTCGCGGTGGAGGGCTCGTTTTCGGCAGCAGGCTGCCGAGCAGGTTCTGTCATGAGAGGCCTTCGAGATGTCGCCCGAATCAGCGGCGCAAAAGGCGCTGATTTACACGGCTATTTGTGCCACGAAAGGCCGCTTGCGCCTAGCGCAAAGTCTCTCCCGGCAACCCTTTGAACAGATGGGGTTTTTAGGCCGATTTTCAAGGCTTTTGAAGTGCGATTTCCGGCACTGCAAAAAGCGCGATTCGAGGGCTCGTTCCGGGTCTTGCAAGACGTGGATTTTGCGGGTCGGGAACGGTGGTTCCGGGTCTTGGTGAAGTCGGTCGGGCCACCGGCTCGGGGCACCTCTCCCGCAAGCCTGCCAGCGGGAGAGGAGCGCACCGGCTTGGTGTAGCCTCAGTACATCTGAAGCGGCAGCACGTCTCCGACTGGCCCCACCAGGAGGCCCCAGGCCTCGCCGGCGGCAACGGTCAGCGCTTCGGTGCGGGCCGGGCGTCCGGACAGGCGTAGCGCGTACTGGTACTTGCCGGGCGGCAGGTCGAGCATCGGGCCTTTCGGCGATTGCGGGCCCCCTGCGCCGGCCGCGATCTTCACCGTCTGCTTGTTGATCGTCAGCGAGGCTTCGCTGGATCCCATGTTTCCGAGCACGAGCCTTGCCTGTCCCGCCTTCGGCATGATGTCGGCCTTGGCTGCGGCTCCGAATTCTTCTGCGCCAGATTGACCGTGGTCTCGCCCTTGGCGCGGCCGAGCTTGAGCACGGCCGGGCCTTGTGGCGAGGTGAAGTCGATCTGCGCGCGTTCTGCGGACACAGTCGCGCCGTCGCTCTTCTCCTGCCAGCCCTGGACAGCTCCGCACGGTAGAAGGCGAGGACGTCGCCGAGCGGTGCCGGGATGCTGGCCGTCAGCTCGCGGCGGAACGGCGCCTCGTTGCCCGGCATCTTTGTGGTGGCGAACGATTTTAGCGAACGCTGTGTCGGCACGGGCAGTTGGGAGTCGGGATCGAGCTTGAGCGGCTCGGATGATTTGGCCTGCACCTCCACCTCCGCGCCGGAGGCAGGCTTGGCCGCTTCCGTCACCAGGCCCGATCCATTGGCGCGGACATTCACCTTCGGACCCATCTGCATCACGGTCATCGAGATCGACTTGCCGCCCCTGGAGAACGTCATCACCGCCATGTTGGGCTGGTTGATGACGGAGGGCTGCTCCTTCCAGCCCGAGCTCTTCAGCGTCGTGCGGTAGAACGTGCTGAGCGCCTTCACGGTCGACGTGGACGAGAATTCGAGCCGGCCGTCGCTACCCTCGAACGTCACCCCCTCGGCGGTCTCGGGCAGCGGCACCGGCGTCTTGCTGTCGGCGCGCGCATTGAGCGGCGCATCGGACAGGGAAGCCGCTTGCGCCTTGCGCCTGGCCTCATCAGCGGCAATGAGCTGCTGGGCCGCGCCCAACGCATCGCCAAGGAATTTTTCGTCGGCCTCCTTCTTCGCCCTGGCGCGGGCGGCAAGCGCGGATTCCTTTACCTGCGCGGTCAGGCTGATCATGGTGAAATCGTATTTGCGGCCGAGCCGCAGCACGGCGGTTTCCTCCGCCGAGGAAATCTGGATCGCGACCTCGTCGCCGGGTGCGAGGGGCGCGCTGCCATCCTCCTGCCAGCCACGTGCGGCGAGCTCGCGACGATAGAAGGCGAGCACGGCAGGCAGCTCGGCCATCGCGGCCGCCGAGATCTCGCGCTTGTTGGAGCTTGCACCGCCGAGGCCCCTTGCAGATTTGGTCGGCTTGGGGCGCGGCAGGCCGGCCATGTCGTCGTCAGCCTGAAGCGCCTCCGGCAGCGCGAACGGCGCCACCCGGATCTCGACATTGGTCCTTCCGTCGTCGCGGCGCGTCAGGGTCAGCATGACCGGCTTCTGCTTGTAGAACTGCGTCGTGTCGCCATCGGGATGGTCGTAGAAGACGCGCATGCCGTTCGGGACGGTCTCGGCGAGATCGGCGTTCGGCCAGCGCGCCGCGGTCTCGGGCGTGAGCTTGCGCCAGCCCATCGCCGCCATCTCCTTGGCGAAGAAGGCCGAGGTCGCATCGAGCGCGCCGGGCGCGATGCAGCCGAGATAGGGCCGGGTCTCGTCGAACACGAGTTCGGTCGCGCCGTCCGGAAACGGCACGTTGGAATAGATCCGGTTCGGCGTGTAGGACACGGCGGACTGGCCGCGGGCCTGCGTGAAGGAGGCGCGGAGCCCCTGCCGTCCCTTCTTGAAGGTCAGCGTGGAGCTCTTCTCGTCCAGCGGATACACATAGGGCACCCAGCCGTCCGCGCTCAGCAGCTTCTTCGCCGCTTCCGACGTGGCGGCAACCCCGGTCGGCACGGTGTACGTCACACGATAGGTGTCCGGGCGCGAGCTATCCTCCACCGCGCCGTCCAGCCGCGGCAAGGTATGGACGTCGACGATGCCTTCGTCGGCCGCGCTCGCGGGATGTGGGCGCTCGCCATCGCGAGAATGCCGCAGGCAAGCAGCAGCCATCTTGCCGGGGCTTGCGCCCCGCGCCGGATCATCGGCATCGTCAAAGCTCCGGATTTGGGCGCGGCTTCAAGTCCGCGCAATTGCAGGCTGCGGCACCATCGGCGCGGCCTCGACGAGAAGTCGCTGCAGGAACCGGCCAGGTTCAACAGGCGGCGCAGGAGCTGCGCGGTGCGCGCAGGCAGGGCTCAATACAGCTGGAGCGGCGGCCACGCCGCTCCGTCGCGCCCGACCGTGAGCTCCCAGGTATCGCCAGCCGTGACGGTGAGCACGTTCGTGGTGGCCGGACGGCCCGGCACGCTCAGTGCGTAGGGGTATTTGCCGGGCACGAGGTCCAGCGCGACGGCATTGGCGCCGGCGGGGCGCGGGATGGTCCGCTCGCTGATCTCGAGCACGGCTTCGTTCTCGCCGATGTTGCTGAACACCAGCTTCGCCCGGCCGGGCTCGGGCAGGACGTTCGCCCGGGTCGCGACATCGGAATTCTTCTGCACGAGATACACCGCGGTGCTGCCGCCGTTGCGATCGAGCTCCAGCGTTGCCGGCCCGATCGGGGAGACGAAGGCGAGGCGCGCGTGATCGGCGGTGACCACCGCGCCATCCTGCCGTTCCTGCCAACCGAGCTTTCGAAGCTCGGTTCGATAGAAGGCGAGGACGTCGTCGAGCGCTGCGGGCACGCGGGCTTCGAGCCGGGTCCGGAGCGGCTCTTCGAGGCCGGGCATCACGGTGGTGTGGATCCCCCTATAGCTGTAGCGGGTCGGTGCAGGCAGCCTGGCAGCGGGATCGAGCGTGAGCGCGGCCGAGAACAGCGGCGGCAGATTCGACACGAAGGCGCCGGCGCTGGCCGCGAGCAGGCAGCTCGCGAAGAGAGCGAGACCGCACGCAACAAGCTGCCATCGTGCCGGAGCTTGCGCCCCACGCCCCACCGTCGCCATGCTCATGCTCCAAGGAAATCGCGCGTCTGAAATCCTGCGCCGATGGCCGCCCCTGGCAGCCACAAGCAGCTAGTCGCTGATGGAAACGGGCGGGTTCAATGTGGCGGCCTACCTTCGCGCCGAGACTCGTCCGCTCTCGACGTCAAAGACCTCGCCGCCCGCGCCGATCTCGGCGAACGCCGCAGGATCCGCGCCGGTCAGCCACACCTGCGCGCCGAGCTTCTTCAGTTCCTCGAACAGCGCCGTACGGCGGTTCGGATCGAGATGCGAGACCACCTCGTCGAGCAGCAGCAGCGGCACGATGCCGGTCATCTCGGCGACCAACGTCGCATGCGCGAGCACGAGGCCGATCAGGAGCGCCTTCTGCTCGCCGGTGGAGGCATCGCGCGCCGGCATGCTCTTGGGCGCATAGACGACCTGCAGATCGGTGAGATGGGGACCGTCGGTGGTGCGGCCGGCAATCGCGTCGCGCGGGCGGTTGTCGCGCAGGATCTGGCGGTAGCGATCCTCGACCGAGGTCGCGGTCTCCGTCAGCAGCGCGTTCTCCATCCAGCCGTCGAGTGCGATCTGCGCCGAGGGGAAGGCGGAAGCCTGCGCGCGCGCGTTGAGCATGCCGGTGAGCCTTGCCGCGGTCTGGCCGCGCGTTGCCGCCACCGCGACCGCGAGCTCCGCCGTCTCGCGCTCGATCGCGTCACACCAATGGTCGTCGTAATTGCGCGTCTCCAGCAGGCGGTTGCGCGAGCGCAGCGAGCGTTCGAGTGCGTTGATCCGGCTGGAATGCTCGCTGTCGATCGCGAGCACCAGGCGATCGAAGAAGCGCCGCCGTTCGGAGGCTGCGCCCATGAACAGCCCGTCCATCGCCGGCGTCAGCCACACCATGCGGATGTGGTCGCCGAAGGCGCTGGCAGAACCCACCGGCTCGCGGTCGATGCGGCAGCGCCGGCTGACGGAGCTGTCAGCGCGCGGCGCGTCGCTGCCGGTGCCGAGCGTCGCAAGCCCCAGCGCGCCCTCGACCTGCGCGGACACGGCCCAGGAGCCGTCGCCCTGGTTGTCGGCAACGTCTTCCAGCGTCGCGCGCCTTAGACCCCGCCCCGGCGACAGGAACGAGATCGCCTCGATGCAATTGGTCTTGCCTGCCCCGTTCGGCCCGACCAGCGCCACCATGTCAGCCGCCGTCTCGAGCCCCGCCGCCCGATAATTGCGAAAATGCGTCAGCGTCAGGCGATGAATGCGGGAGGGGGTCATGGGATCCGCTTTTCGTCATGCCCGGCCTCGTGCCGGGCATCCACGTTCTTGGACTCCGAAGACGTGGATGGCCGGGACAAGCCCGGCCATGACGGATGTAGTTGATAGGTCGGGATGTTGGTAGGTCTCACACCCGCATCGGCATCAGCACGTACAGGGCGCTCTTGTCGTCACGGTCCTGCACCAGGGTGGGCGAGCCGGGGTCGGCGAGCCTCAAGGTCGCGACGTCGCCTTCGATCTGGGCGGCGATGTCGAGCAGGTAGCGGGAGTTGAAGCCGACATCGAGGGCGTCGGAGGCGTATTCGACCTCGAGCTCTTCGGTCGCGCTGCCGGAATCCGGGTTGGTCACCGACAGCACCAGCTTGCCCGGCGACAGCGACAGCTTGACCGCCCGCCCGCGCTCGCTGGAGATCGTGGAGACGCGATCGACCGCATTCTCGAAATCCTTCTTGTCGACGACGAGCTCCTTGTCGTTGTTCTGCGGGATGACGCGGCCGTAATCCGGAAAGGTGCCGTCGATCAGCTTCGAGGTCAGCACGACGTTGCCGATGGTGAAGCGGATCTTGGCCTGCGACAGCTCGATCGTCATCTCGGCGTCGGTATCCTCGATCAGGCGCTGCACCTCGCCGACGGTCTTGCGCGGCACGATCACGCCGGGCATGCCCTCGGCGCCCTTGGGCTGCACCAGATCGAGCTGGGCGAGGCGGTGGCCGTCGGTGGCGACGCCGCGCAGGGTGGCGGCCTTCGGCGTGCCGGCGGCGTGCAGATAGATGCCGTTGAGGTAGTAGCGCGTCTCCTCGGTGGAGATCGCGAACTGGGTGCGGTCGATCAGCCGCTTGACGTCCTTGGCGGCGAGCGAGAACGAGTGCGACATGTCGCCTGCGGCCAGATCCGGGAAATCGTTCTCCGGCAGCGTCTGCAGCGTGAAGCGCGAGCGGCCGGCGCGGATCGCCAGCACGGCGCGGTCGCCGTCGGCTTCCAGCACGATCTGCGAGCCATCGGGCAGCTTGCGCACGATGTCGTAGAACATGTGCGCCGGCACGGTGGTGGAACCGGCAGTCGCGGTTTCCGCCGGCAGCGTCTCCGTCACCTCGAGGTCGAGGTCGGTCGCCTTCAGCGATAATTTCGCGTTCTCGGCGCGAACCAGCACGTTGCCGAGGATGGGAATGGTGTTGCGGCGCTCGACCACGCGGTGGACATGGCCCAGCGACTTCAGGAGTTGCGCGCGTTCGACCGTAACCTTCATTGCACTACTCGCCCGATCCCCAAGGAAAAACACAGCGTTGAGACGGCCGGGCGGCGGGACGCGCGCCACGGCACCGAAGACCCCGAGAAGCCGGATCCAGCCGATATGATCAAAGCCTTCAGGGTCGCGCAAGGTGGCTCGGATGGCCCCCGGATTCAAGGGATCGGAGGCAGTTCCCCACGATTTACAGGCAGTTTCGGCCGTATCGAGCCGTCATGCCCGGGCTTGTCCCGGGCATCCACGTTCTTGGTGCCGCAGGGAAAGGCGTGGATGGCCGGGACAAGCCCGGCCATGACGCTGTTGTGGGGCCGCCGGTGTGCGCGAGCCTCCGCGACGATTGACCTGCCGCAGGCGGGGAGAGGCCAAAGAAGTAGGCCCTTACTCCTGGAGCTGGCGCTTCAGCGACTCGACCTCTTCCGACAGCGCGGTGTCCTTGGAGACCAGCGCCTCGATCTTGCGCACCGCGTGCAGCACGGTGGTGTGGTCGCGTCCGCCGAAGCGGCGGCCGATCTCGGGCAGCGAGCGCAAGGTCAGCGTCTTGGCGAGATACATCGCCACCTGGCGCGGGCGGACCACGTTGGCGGTGCGGCGCGAGGACAACAGGTCGGAGCGGCTGACATTGTACTGCCGCGCCACCACGCGCTGGATGTCCTCGATCTTGATCCGCTTCGGCTCCTGCGGCCGGACCAGGTCGCGCACCTCGTGCTCCGCCATTTCCAGCGTCACCGGCCGGTTGTTGAGCTTGGAATGCGCGAGCAGACGGTTGATCGCGCCTTCGAGGTCGCGCCCGTTATGAGTGATGGTGCGCGCCAGATAGTGCAGCACCTCCTCGGGCACTTCGAACGTCGCATGATGGGCGCGGGCAGCTGCGACGCGCGACTTGAGGATGCCGTGGCGCAGCTCCTCGCCGAGCGAGCCCATCTCGACCACGAGCCCGCCTGCGAGACGCGAGCGCACGCGGTCATCGAGGCTTTCGAGGTCGGACGGCGGACGGTCGGCAGCGATCACGACCTGGCGGCCGGCGTCGATCAGCGCGTTCAGCGTGTGGCAGAATTCGGCCTGCGTCGACTTGCCCTGCAGGAACTGCAGATCGTCGATCACGAGCACGTCGATGCCGCGCAGCGCTTCCTTGAAGGCCAGCGCCGTCTGCGTCTTCAGCGCGGCGACGAAGCCGTACATGAATTTTTCAGCGGTGAGATAAAGCACCTTGCGCTCGTTGCCGGAATTGCCGGCCCAGGTTACCGCCTGGAGCAGGTGCGTCTTGCCGAGGCCGACGCCGGCATGGATGTAGAGCGGGTTGAACATCACGGGGGCGCCGCGGCGACCTTCGGCGACCTGGCGCGCGGCCGCGTGCGCCAGCGTGTTGGAGCGGCCGACGACGAAGCTCGCGAAGGTCAGGCGCGGATCGAGCGGCGAGCCGCCGAGCGCGTCGTGACTGGCCGAGACCGGCGCGGTCGCGGTCGAGCGCAGCTCCGGCGACGGCGCGCGGCGCGCCTCGACCGGCGCGGGCGCTTCCTTCGTTTGCACCACCGGGCGCACAGCGGAGCGAACGGTGAGATCGATGCGATGCACCTCCGGCATCTCGGCCTGCCAGCACGACAGCACGCGCTCGGCATAGTGGGCCTGGATCCAACTCTTCAGGAAACGCGTCGGCACCGAGAGCCGCACGCTCTCGTCCTGCACGCCTTCCAGATCCATGCGTGCAAACCAGCTCGTGTAAACGTCCTCGCCAACGCTAGAGCGCAGCCGACCCTTCACGCGTGACCAGCGATCCTGTTCCATTGTCATCGTCAGAAAACTTCTCTCGAGAGATATAGTTGCGTTGTGAGCGCCATGCAGGGTTCCTGCCACGGTCCCTGCAGTGGCGCGACCTCAAGCGAGTCCATCGTCAGGCAATGCTCGACCGTTCGGCGCGGACGCCGCAAGTCAGATCAGCGATGTCTGGGGATGGAAGGGTCGCGAGGTCAGCGCGTACTCGGCGCTCCGTCACACGCGGGAGGCTGGATATCCGACGGAGCTGGAACGGCATCGTTGGAATAGGAAACGTGCTTCAATACCGCGTTGAGTCCGTAAGACATGATACCTCCCCGTCCTGCCGTGATCACTCACGACAAGGTCCTGCGTGTCCTGAAGACAACCGCGCCGTACTCCTGTCGCGGATGCCTGCCCAATGTACTGGTCGTCCGCTCGACTTCGCCACCTTGCGTGCCGGGATAGCATTGCGATGTCTCT
The DNA here is from genome assembly GCF_049739505.1 of Bradyrhizobium sp. USDA 241. Lineage (NCBI taxonomy): Bacteria > Pseudomonadati > Pseudomonadota > Alphaproteobacteria > Hyphomicrobiales > Nitrobacteraceae > Bradyrhizobium > Bradyrhizobium sp. USDA 241. The sequence goes on from NZ_JBMGPZ010000004.1 coordinate 1,565,380, forward strand.
CATATTGCGCCGGGCGCTAGCGGGAAGATCCCGCTTGGAGACATTCAGACAAACAGCTACCATTCCCATATTGCTATGGGTTTTGAACCGACATCGCTTGTTGAAGCGTCGCCTACGTGCACACCGCCGCCGATTTGCACGTTCGCCCCGTTTCCTAAACCGCACTGGTCTGAAGATCGTGGGCGCCGCTGACGACTTAAGGAATACACTAAGCGGAAAGACTCGCAACGAAATTGATTCACACTTGAGGCGTCAAAAAACTTGACCTCGGTTAACGCCGCGCGCGGGTTGTTCACAGGCTCCGAAGCAAGTTTTTGAATCCGTGCACAGAATCGAGAATGTCGCGCGGCGTGTGACAATTTTCGGCCACCGCCAAAATTTTTTAACAAATTCGTCACGCGCCCGACGTGCGAGCGAATTTTCCAAATGCTTGTCGCTGCTATGTTGATAAGTGATTATTGGTGCATCGCTTTTCGAGACTCGTTTTGCAGGGTAACTCCACGGCGCACTTGGTCCAGTGAATCTACGGTGTGCAGAACTCTCGTCCGCCGCCAATTCAATTCGAGCCCGCGGCGCAGGGATTTTTGCAACGCGGTGAAGCTTCCGCCGTTGCACGTCGTCGGCAAGATAACGCAGACGGTGCGTCCACGATCGAACTTCGCTTGACCGCTTGCGTGAATATGACAGTCAACAAAAAAGCCCGGCGCGATGCCGGGCTGTTTGACGCGCTGACCGGATCGACCGATCAGATGATGTCGCGAGATTACTTCGCGAGCTTGGCGATCTGCGCGGTGAGGCGCGAGACTTTGCGGCTGGCGTTGTTCTTGTGAATGATGTTGCGCTGGGCGGCGCGCATCAGAGCGGGCTCGGCACTCGCGAGTGCCTTGACGGCAGCGGCGCGATCGCCGGTCTTGATGGCTTCCTCGACGGTGCGCACGGCGCCGCGCATCTGGGTGCGGCGCGATTTGTTGACGGCTGTGCGGCGGGCGATCTTGCGCGTCGCTTTCTTGGCGGAAGTGGTATTGGCCATGGTCTCAATGTCCTTTGCGGGTACCGGTCGCGTCTTGGTCGGGTAGCGCCGGCTTGCTTGACCGCGTAATCGACGCTCGGATTTAGGGTGTTCGGTTGCTGGGCCGTTCCTGGAACATGAGCGACGGCCTTGCGGCTGTCTCTGAGGCTCCAAAGAGTCTTCAAGCTCGAGAGTGGCTTCAAGCTCAAGGTGCCTGCAACTGCTCAAAGAACAGCGGCGGCAGGATTGCGCCCACCGCCAATTGGCGCCCTTATAGAGAGGGTCTTTGGCACCGTCAACGCTTTCGGGAGCCGGAAATCCGGCCTTTGACGGCCTGAATGGAGCCGTAACGCCCTGAAGAGGTTGAATTTCTGCCGTCGTCCGGCTATTGGCTGGCAACGTTCCAAGAGGTCGTCCGATCGGACGACCATCGTAGGTGAGGCATGATCCGCGGCTTTTTCCGACTGATTGGGCTGTTGCTGCTCGCCGGCGGGTTCATCTTCATGGTCTATGACGGCGCCCGCTGGGTCGCCGACCAGACCCTCAGGTTCACCCGGTTCGGCCAGTTCTGGAACGACATCAATCAGGCCAGCCAGGCGGCGTTCCGCACCTGGGTCGAGACCAAGGCCCCCTGGCTCTGGACCTCGGTGATCCGCCTCGTGCTGGATCAGCCGGTCTTCGCCGTGCTCGGCATTCTGGGCATTCTCCTGATGATCCTGTTCCGCCCGCGCAAGCCGTTGATCGGCTATTCCCGGGATTGATCTTCACTTCCCGCCGCGCTGCTGGGTTGCGCACAGGCCATTCCGACCGCGAGCACCCATTCGTCAACGGCGCGAAGCTGGAGCCGCTTTACGATCGGGGTTGGCGTGAGCACTTGAGCCAGTTCCGGGCTCGCTGCACCTCTCCCGCTTGCGGGAGAGGTCGCATTGCATCGTGAGATGCAATGCGGGTGAGGGCTCTTTCCTCGAGATGATGGTCCTTTTGTGGAGACACCCTCTCCCCAACCCTCTCCCGCAAGCGGGAGAGGGAGCGTACCGCGCCCGTTGCTCATAGCCCCCGTTCAACGCTTTATTAACCATAACCGGTGCATCACTGGAGCCGTCTCGTTTCGAGGGATAAGTCCGGTGCCGGTTGCACGCGCGTTTCGATGGTCGATCTTGGCAGCGTCCCTGGCAGCGTCCGCCGCGCTTGCCCTCGGCGGCTGCATGCAGACCGCCGGTCCCGTCGCGGTGATGCAGCCGCGCGCCGATCTCGACTCCATGGCCTATGGCCAGCCCTACAGCGCGCCGCAGCCGGTCGTCGTCGCCAACAACGGCGGTGGCGCCATCGCAGCGCTCAGCGACTCCTTTGCAGCGTCGCCCGCACCGATGCCGATCGGCTACGCGGCGCCGATGACGGTGCGCCACGGCACCTCCTACCATCTCGACGCCGGCGACAAGCTTCGCGTCGTCGTCTACGGCCAGGAAGGTCTCACCAACAGCTATTCGATCGATGCCGGCGGCTCCATCACCATGCCGCTGATCGGCGCCGTGCCGGCGCGCGGCCGCACCACGGCAGGTCTGGCCGGCGAGATCGCCGCGCGCCTGCGCAACGGCTACATCCGCGAGCCCTCGGTGGCGGTCGAGATCGAGGCCTATCGTCCGTTCTTCATCCTGGGCGAGGTCCTCGCGCCCGGCCAGTATCCTTACGTGCCGAACATGACGGTCGAGAGCGCGGTCGCCATCGCCGGCGGTTTCTCGCCGCGCGCCAAGCGCGACCTGGTCACCATCACGCATACCGAGAACGGCGGCGCCATGCGCGCCGTGGTGCCGCTCGGCACACCCCTCAGCCCGGGCGATACCGTGTTCGTCGGCGAGCGCTGGTTCTAGGTTTCGGCCAACTCTCTCCTCGTCATTCCGGGGCGCGCGTAGCGCGAGCCCGGAATGACAGCGGAAAGAGAAGCGTCCTACTTCAAATGCTTCGCGAAGAACGCCATGCTGCGCGGCCAGGCGATGTCGGCGCTGGCCTTGTCGTAGCTGGCGCGCTCGTCGCAATGGAAGCCGTGCTGGGCGCCCGGATAGATGAAGACCTCGACGTCGGGCCGTTTCGACTTGATGGTCTCGACGTCGGTCAGCGGGATGCCGGCATCCTTCTCGCCGAAATGCAGCTGCGTCGGCACCTTCGGCGTCTCGTCGGCAAAGCGCACGACCGCGCCGCCGTAATAGCCCACCGCGGCCTTCAGCCCCGACAGCCGCGTCGCCGCGACGAAGGCGACGCTGCCGCCGAGACAGAAGCCGATGATGCCAACGGGGCCGACACTCTTTGCGGCATCGATCGCGGCTTGCGTGTCGCGCAGCATCGCGGCCCAATCCGGATTGGCGACGAACTTGCGCGCCTCCGCGATCTCGTCGGGCGAATAGCCCGACTGGAAGTTCGGTGACGTCCGGTCGAAGATCGACGGCGCGATCGCGACATAACCTTCCTTCGCCAGCCGGTCGCAGACCGAGCGGATGTGGTGATTGACCCCGAAGATCTCCTGGATCACCACGACCGCGCCCTTCGGCGTGCCGGAGGGGTCAGCGCGATAGGCGCCGAGCTGGAAATTGTCGGAGGCCGTCAGCTTGATGTCCTGTCCCACGCGAATTGTCCTTCTTCTTGATGGTCGTTAGTTGGGAATTCTACTCGCGCCACAGTCTCGTCATGCCCGGGCTTGTCCCGGGCATCCACGTTCTTGGCGCCGCACGAAGGATCGTGGATGGCCGGGACAAGCCCGGCCATGACGATGTGGCAACTTCAATGCGCGACAGCGCGGATACGATTTCTTCTCTGGGTCATGAAGGGCCGCCATCACTCCCACATCCAGTTCTCGCCGTAGTCCTCCTTCCATCCTGCCAGCCGTCCGTGACGGAATTGCAGGAACAGGCGGTGACGGTAGGGGATCAGGCCGCTGCCGCCGATGTTGCGCAGCGCGAGATAGATCTCGTTGCCGGGACGCCCTCGGACATATTGCAGCGGCTGGCCGAGGGCGCGCGCGGTCTGCTCCGCATCCATGCCGAAGGCGAGCGGCGTGTTGTTCGACAAGGTCGCGACGAAGGGCCGGCGCGGCGGTATGGCGCCGAACGGTTCCGCCTGCGCAGATACCGACAGCAACATCGCGCCCGCAGCCAGCATCATCAGCTTCATCGCCTACGTCCTTGCTTGATCGACCTGTGCCGGCAAGTTCTTCAGGAAAGGCGCGACCGCGTCAACAAAAGCCTTGGGCTGATCGATGTTGACGGCGTGTCCGGCCGCGGGGATCACGACCTTTTGTGCGCCGGGGATCTTCGCCGCCATGTAGTCGGACGCGGCGAGGAATGGCGTGTCGTCGGCGCCGACCACGATCAGTGACGGCACCTTGATGTCGGGCAATAGCTCCATCACGCGCGCATCGCGCTGGGTCAGCATGCCGCGCGCGGCCAGCGCCAGCCCATTGGCGTTGCGATGGCTGGCGGTGGCGCGCTCGCGCGTCGCCGATTTCAGCATCTCGAGGCCTTCGCGGTCGAGCCTGTCGGCGGTCGCAAGCGCCCGCGCGTTCCAGGCCTCGCGCGCGTCGTCCTTCTTGAAGCCAGGACCGGTGTCGATGATCAGCAGCGCGCGGGCACGATCGGGATGCGCGCGATAGAACGCAAGCGACATGTAGCCGCCGAGCGAGAGACCGCCGATGATGGCGCGCTTCGCTCCGACCGCATCGAGGATCGCCGCCATGTCGCCGACGGTCAGCGCTTCGCTGTATGCGCTCGGATCATCGGGATAGTCGGACTGGCCGTGGCCGCGCATGTCCCACAGGATCAGCTTGTGATCCCTCGCGAACGCTTCGACCTGCCCATGCCACATCGCCGAGGTCGAGGAATAGCCGTGCGTCAGCAGCAACGGCGGCCCCTCGCCATGAACCTCGTAGTAGATATTGACGCCGTCCCGATCGATCCTCGGCATTGCTTCCGCCCTTTCGTTTTATTCCAGCCGCGACTTCAGTGCTTCACCCTCCATGGAAGGGGAGAGGAATCGCATATGATCTCTCGGAAAGGTCTGAGCAAGCGCCTCGTCCTTAGACGACCGCTCCGCGGTCTCCTCAGAGCCTGACCGAAAAAGGGTGAGCGGTTTTGGCGGGCCTGTGATTCCTTCGGATTTGCAAAGATTCGAGGGAGGACACCATGCCGTGGACCAAAGCCGCTCGTCTCCAGTATCAGCGCAGTGGGCTGCGTTACACAAGTGATCTGACCGATGCAGAATGGGCGTTGATCGCCCGGCAGATGCCGCCGCGCCGGCGATTGGGCCGGCCGCGGGAGGTCGACCTACGCGAGATCGTGCAGGCAATCTTCTATATTCTGTCGAGCGGCTGCCAATGGCGAGCCTTGCCGAAGGAGTTCCCGCCATACTCGACGGTGCAGGGCTATTTTTACGCTTGGCGCGACACGGGTAGATGGCAGGAGATCGTCGAAGCCTTGGTTCGGAAGGCACGTCGGAAACTAGGACGAAAGCCCACACCGACAGCTGCCGTCATCGATAGTCAGACGGCCTCGACAACGGAGGCCGGCGGGCCGCGTGGATTCGACGCCGGCAAGCGTCTCCATGGGCGCAAGCGCCATATCGTGACCGACACCAACGGCTTTCTGCTGGCTGCATATGTTCATCCCGCCAACATTCAGGACGTCCATGGTGCCGTTCCCCTGTTGGAGGACTTGCGAGGCCGCTTCCCAAGGCTTGAGCATGTCTTTGCCGACCGGATCTATCGCGGCAAACAGCTTGTCAACGCACTCTCCGGCTGTGGGCCGTGGACGATCGAGATCGTTGAGCGACCGCTCGGAGTCAAAGGCTTCCAGCTCCTGCCCAGGCGCTGGGTTGTCGAGCGTACCTTTGCATGGCTCGGCAGATGCCGGCGCCTGTCCAAAGACTTCGAAGGCTCGGCCGCCACCGAGCTCGCATGGCTGCTCATCGCCCATCTGAGGGGCCTAATTCGCCGACTGGCCAGACCTTGAAAGCGTTCTTGCGCTTTTTGAGTCAGGCTCTCAGGATGAGGCTTCGCTAGAGCGGTGTCCTTTGAAACTGCTGCTGCACACTCCGCCCTCATTCTGAGGGGCCGCCGGAGGCGGGCGTCTCGAAGGATGGCCGCAGGCGAGCTTTCCGCCGCGCTTCCATATGCGATAGCCCTGTCCTCCAGGGGGTTAAGGGTTCGCGAGTGCTCCATTCTACTTTGCGAAGTTACCTCGAAGAAACTGCCGGAATGCGATGGCACGCATGTCTGGTGTGCTCGCTGTTGTGTCCAGTAGCTGCGCCGGCGCCGTTGGCGCGGCGCACAACGAACGGGTGTGAACGTGGTTTTCTCGACTGCTTCCAAATTGCATTTGCCTCGCCGCCTGAACGCGATCATTCTTCCGGGCAAGGCTGACGCCAGCCCGGTGGGCTTCAGCCGCACAAATTGCCGCCGTAAGCGGCTTCATGCACCGGCAGGGGAAGACGCCTATGCCAACACTCACCATCAACGGGCGGAGTCTGTCCGTGGATGCGGCGAATGATACGCCGCTCCTCTGGGCGATCCGCGAGCAATTGCAGATGACGGGCACCAAGTTCGGCTGCGGCGCCGGGCTGTGCGGTGCCTGCACGGTGCACGTCAACGGCGAAGCCGTGCGCTCGTGCCAGACCTTGATCGGCGACGTCGCCGGCAAGAAGATCACCACCATCGAAGGCCTCTCCGCCAAGGGCGATCATCCCTTGCAGAAGGCGTGGATCGCCGAGCAGGTGCCGCAATGCGGCTACTGCCAGTCCGGGCAGATCATGCAGGCGGCCTCGCTGCTCGCGAGGAATCCCAATCCGACCAGGGAAGAAGTGGTCGCGCATATGGACGGCAATCTTTGCCGTTGCATGACCTATTCGCGGATCCAGAAGGCGATCATGCGCGCCGCATCCGAGATGCGCACCGCGTCCGCCACCTCCAGCGAGCGGAGGCCCACATGAACGAGCATGTGAAGAACGTCGTCCCCGCGACGACCGATCTCAGCCGCCGCTCCTTCCTGGTCGGCACCGCCGCGACCGGCCTCGTGCTCGGCTATGCCGGCGTGCCCGGCATCGATTCCGCGGTGGCCGCTGCGCCCGCCAGTTTCGAGCCGAGCGTATGGTATGCGATCTCGCCGGATGGTCTCGTCACCGTGACCTGCGGCAAGGCCGATATGGGCCAGCACGTCGCCTCCACCATGGCGCAGCTCGTCTGTGAGGAGCTGGGCGCGAAGTGGAGCGACATGCGCGTATCGCTCGCCTCCAACGATCCGAAGTTCAACGATCCCGTTCTGGGCGCGCAGATCACCGGCGGCAGCTGGTCGACCATGATGAACTTTGACGCCATGAGCCGCGCGGGCGCCGCCGGCCGCATGGCCCTGACGGAGGGTGCGGCCGCCGCAATGGGCGTGCCGGCGTCGGAGCTCGTGGTGCGCGATTCCATGATCGTGCATCCGAAGTCGAAGAAGCAGATGTCGTTCGCCGACGTCGTGAAGAGCGGCAAGGCGACCAAGACCTTCACGCCGGACGAGCTGAAGGCGATCAAGCTGAAGACGCCGGATCAATACACCCTGATCGGGGTGTCGGTGCCGCAACTCGACATTCCCTCCAAGACCAATGGCACGGCGAAGTACGGCATCGACGTGATGCTGCCGGGTATGGCCTATGGGGCGGTGGTCACGCCGCCGGTGCGCTTCGGCGCCACGGTGAAATCGGTCGACGACAGCGCGGCGAAGAAGGTGCCGGGCTTCATCAAGGCCATCACGCTCGACGACAAGACCGGCACGACGTCGGGCTGGGTCGTCGCCGTCGCCAGCACCTATGCCAACGCCAGGAAGGCGGCGCAGGCGCTGAAAATCGCCTATGACGGCGGTCCAAACGCGAAGCTGTCGAGCCAGTCGCTGCTCGATGAAGCCATGCGGCTTCAGAAGCTGGAGGATTCCGGCCAGTTCTTCGTCAAGGACGGCGATCCCGTTGCTGCGTTCGGCTCCGCGGCCAAGGTGGTGGAAGCCGAGTACACCACCAGCATCAACATCCACGCGCCGCTGGAGCCGATGAACGCCACCGCGGAGTTCAAGGGCGACATCCTGCACATCTATTCCGGCAACCAGTTCGCGACGCGCTCCGGTGCGATCGCCGCAGGCGCCGCCGGGATCGATCCGAAGTTCGTGGTCATGCATCAGATGTGGCTCGGCGGCGGCTTCGGCCGGCGGCTCGATGCCGACATGATGATTCCCGCCGTGCAGGCGGCGAAGGCGGTCGGCAAGCCGGTGAAGGTGATCTACTCGCGCGAGAACGACATGACGATGGATTTCTCGCGTCCGCTCACCTATCAGAAGGTGAAGGCCGGCGTGGACGGCGACGGCAAGCTCATCGCCATCAGCCACGACGTGGTCTCGGCCTGGCCGACCGCGCGCTGGGGAATCCCCGATTTCCTGACGCCCTCGGTCGACAAGAAGGGGCCGCTCGATTCCTTCACGGTCAATGGAGCGGACTTCTTCTACACGGTGCCCAACCATTACGTGCGCGCGATCAAGAACGAGCTCGCGCACAATGCCACGCCGTCCGGCCAGCTTCGCTCGGTGGCGCCGGGCTGGACCTTCTGGGCGGTCGAAAGCATGATCGACGAGATCGCGGCTGCGACTGGCAAGGATCCCGCGCAGTTCCGCATCTCGCTGCTCGACGGCGCCGGCAAGAACGACGGCGGCGCGCAACGGCTGCGCAACACGCTGCTCGCCGCGATGGGACTGTCCGGCTACGGCACCAGGCAATTGCCGAAAGGCGAGGGCATGGGCGTTGCCTGCGTCTCGTCGCAGGAACGCGCGAGCGCGAGCTGGACGGCGTGCGTGGCTCACGTCGCCGTCGCGCCGTCGGGCGCGGTGACCGTGAAGAAGCTCACGATCGCAACCGACGTGGGCACGCAGGTGCATCCCGACAACATCCGCGCCCAGGTCGAGGGCGCGGCGCTGTGGGGCCTGTCTCTGGCGATGTACGAGAAGGCGACGCTGAAGGACGGTGGCATCGAGCAGACCAATTTCGACAGCTACACGCCGCTGCGCATGAGCCAGACGCCCGAGGTTGCGGTTGCCGTGATCGCCAATGGCGAGAAGGCCACCGGCGTCGGCGAGCCCGCGGTGACGGTGGTGGCCCCCGCCATCGGCAACGCCATCTTCAATGCCAGCGGTGCCCGTGTCCGCGCGCTGCCGATCACGGCAGAGGCCGTGAAGGCGAGCATGAAGGCGTAAGGTTGGATGAATGCTGCTTGAGACAATCCGCCGGAGGACCAACCTCCGGCGGATTTGTTTTGAGCCTTTGCGGCCGCGTTCACCGTCGTTCCCGGGCTTGTCCCGGGGCATCCACGTTCTTCGTGTCCCGGCTCAGGCCGTGGATGGCCGGGACGGGCCGGCCATGACGGAGAATTTCGGAGCCAAAAATTCCCCTTTATTATCAATGCCAGTTCTACTGTGCATGGGGTTGTTTTCGCGGGTTTTGAAGTTCCTCCTAAGGGGACCGAAACTCGTAAAATTGGACGCAATTCCGCAGGGTTCCATTGAGCACGCCTCTTAAGGGCCAGAGAACCTGATCCGGCTTAGGCTGACGCCAAATCCGTCCCGTGCCTTGGGGAAGTCATGAACGCCTCAGCGAAACCCGCCGCCAAACGTCGGCTTCTGCTCGCCTCCGATCGCAGCGACGAGAGCAGCGAGCTTGCCAGCATTCTGAAAGCGGTCGGCGACGTCTCGACAGTGACGACAGAGGCCATCCCCGCCCAACCCGCGCGCGATCTCTCCGGCCTCGTGGTCGACATCAACCTGCGCTCGCCCGAAAGCGTGCAGCGGGTCCGCAACAAGCTGCGCGGCGATGCGTACCGCTCGATGCCGCGGCTGTTCGTGCTCGCGGACGCCCTGCATCACGGCACCATGCAGGCCTGGGCGTTGGGGGCCACCGACACCATCTCGCGGCCGCTTCAGCCCGAGGCCATCCTGCAGCGCATCCGCGCCGCCTTCCCGGACACTGCCGCCTATGACGCGACCGATCGCGGCAAGACGCTCAACCGCGGCGTCGAGGCGGCGCACGCGGTGCTGGTCAGGATGTTCGAGAAGATGCCGCTCGGCGTGTCCCTGACCTTCGACGACGTCATTGCGGCCGAGAGCAAGATTCTGAAGGCGATCAAGCATTCCTCGCTGCGCGAATGGCTGACCACGGTCGGCTGCCACCATGTCGGCAGCTATCGCCATTGCCTGTTCGTCACCGGCTTCGCCGTCGCCTTCGCCCAGCATCTCGGCATGCGCGAGGACGACCAGCGCCGCCTGACCCGCGCCGCGCTGCTGCACGACGTCGGCAAGGCCTTCGTTCCCGCCGCGCTGCTCGACAAGCCCGGCAAGCTCACCGACGAGGAGATGGAAGAGGTGCGCCAGCATCCGCGTCGCGGCTATGAAGCGCTCGCTGCACAAGGCGGCTTCCCGCCGGAGATGCTGGACGTGGTGCTGCATCATCACGAATTCCTCGACGGCTCCGGCTATCCGAACGGCCTGTCGTCGAACCAGATCAGCGACATCGTGCGGCTGACGACGATCGTCGACATCTACGCCGCCCTGGTGGAGAAGCGCGCCTACCGCATGCCCTTCACCCACTCCCGCGCGTTCACGATGATGGAAGGCATGGGCGGCAAGCTCGACCAGCAGCTGTTGCAGGCGTTCCGCCCGGTGGCGCTGGGGTCGTTCTAGCGCAGCGTTCTCCGCTGCCGTAGGGTGGGCAAAGGCGCGCAGCGCCGTGCCCACGAGCCTTCTCCGATCACACTCAGAATGGTGGGCACGCTTCGCTTTGCCCACCCTACGGCAGCGCGCCGTTTGGCTTGCGCTACCCCACCATCTTCCTCAACTCCGCCTTCGCTACCTTTTCCAGCGTCGAGCGCGGCATGTCGTCGACGAGCCTGATCTCGCGCGGCACCTTGAAGTCGGCGAGGCCCTTGCGGCAGGCGGCCATCACCCTGTCATGCAGGTCGGGCGCGGCGCCCGCGACGCCGCCTTGCGGGATGATGAAGACGACCGGCACCTCGTCCAGCATCGGATGCGTCTTCGCCACCACCGCCGCCTCGCGCACGCCGGGGACCAGCGCGATCACCTGCTCGATCTCGGAGGCCGCGACGTTCTCACCGCCGACCTTCAGCATGTCCTTGGCGCGGTCGCCGAACTTGATGTAGCCGTTCTGAAGCCGCTCGACGCGGTCGCCGGTGAGAAAGAAGCCGTGCTCGTCAAAACTCTCGCGCGTCGCCTTCTCGTTGTGCAGATATTCTGGGAACAGCGACAGGCCGGGGATGCCCTTGATCGCGAGGTTGCCGGTGCCGCCGACTTCCGTCGGCCGTCCGTCATCGTCGGTGATGCGGATCTGGTATTCGGGCGCGGCGCGACCGATCGACATCGGGATGTTGGGCTGATCGACCTCGCCGACGATGCCGTGGGTGATGGTCTCGGTCATGCCCCACCAGCCGATGACCTTGACGCCGAACGCGGCGAAGGCCGGCGGCTCGTTGATCGCCGTGCCCCACAGGCGGAATTTGTGGTCCTTCGGGATTTCCTGCTCGAGCAGGGCCTTCATGCAGAACGGAATGGTCGAGGTCCAGGTCGCGCCGTGCGCGCGCGCGACGCTCCAGAACCGGCTGGCGGAGAAGCGCGGCTGGATCACGCAGGAGCCGCCGACCCACAGCGTCGCCAGCATGGAGTAAGCCAGCGCATTGGTGTGGAACAGCGGCAGATAGGTCTGGTGCACGTCGCTCGCATGCAGATCCTCATGCGCGGCGTTGATCTTGGCGCCCCACAGCGCGTTGGCATGGGTCCACAGCACCGCTTTCGGCCGCGACGTGGTGCCGGAGGTGTACTGCACGCTGCAAGGCGCCAGCGGATCGGCCGCCCGCTGCGGGCGGTCGGCGCTGTCGGCGAACAGCGCCTCGAAACTGTCGCCGCGCGAGACGGCCTGCGCAGGCGCCGTGCCGGCGTCATGCGACGTCACGGCCATCCAGCGAATGTTGCGGCAGTTCCGCGCGACGACTTCCGCATAGGCCGGCTGCGTGATCGCGGCGACTGCGCCGCAATGATCGGCGAAATACTCGATCTCCGCCGGCGCCGAGCGGGTGTTGGTGGTGACCGCGATGGCGCCGAGCTCGACACAGGCAAACCAGGCCAGCATAGCCTCGATGCAATTGTCGAGATGAATGAGCACATATTCGCCGGGCTTGACACCACGCCTGGCCAGCCCAGCCGCGAGCGCACCGACTCGCTCGTGAAATTCGCCATAGCTCCAGTGCCGCGCCGGCGCGTCGAACGGCGCCCAGATCAGGAACGGATGGGAGCTGCGCACCTCGGCGCGCATCCTCAAGAGCCAGGGCACGTCGAGCCCGTCGAAGGGGCCCACGATTCCGGCGGTGGTTTTCTGGATAGCCATGTGTCCTCCCGTGCAGCCTGCATCTTGCTGGCGGCTGCTTTTTGATGATTGCGTCTTCCTGCCACCGGATGGCGCCAGGCGCAAATGGCGCTGGGCGGGCAGTCTCTCCACCGTCATCGCGAGGAGCTCTTGCGACGAAGCAACCGAGGATCCCTCCGAGGAGACAGTCTGGATTGCTTCGCTTCGCTCGCAATGACGGTGGGGGTGGTGCGTGAGCGCCTCAATCCTCGTACGACGAAATCTCGATCAAGCTGCCATCCGGGTCCCTGCAATAGACCGAGCGCAGCGTGCCGCGCGCGCCTTGCCTCGGGCCTGGGCCTGCTTCGATCGCGACGCCATGTGCCTGCAAATGCGCCACCACCTCGTCCGGTTTGGCCGAGGTGAGAAAGCACAGATCCTCGCTGCCGGCGGTCGGGTGGCCGGCGGTGAACCACTCCACTTTATCTGCATCGCGTTGCCGGACGTTGATCTTCTGGTTACCGAATTCAAGCAAAGTGCGGGGCGGCTTGCCGCCGCCAGGATCGAACAGCTTGACTTCCATGCCGAGAATCTTGCGATACCACTCCGCGGTCACCGCGACATCGCTGACATTGATCACGAGATGATCCAGGGCGTGAACCTTGACCGGCATGTCTCATCCTTTCGTCGTGATGCGCGCTGCGCACTTTCCGCCTGTAGCAAGCTTTGTTACAACCGACGCGACTTTCAAGCTATCCGACTTTCAAGAACAACACTGGGAGAACCCTTGAGATGATCACTCGCCGTGCCGCGCTGGGCCTGCTCGCCGCCAGTCCGCTTGCAGCCACCCCGCTGTCGAAGGCCCTTGCCGCCGATTACCCGGCCCGTCCGGTGAAATGGGTGGTCGGCTATCCGCCGGGCGGGGCCACCGACATCCTGGCGCGGCTGCTCGGCCAGCGGCTCTCGGAAAAGCTCGGCCAGCAATTCGTGGTCGAGAACAAGCCGGGCGCCGGGAACAATATCGCCACCGAATCGGTCGTCAATGCCGAGCCCGACGGCTACACGCTGCAGCTGGTCAATCCGGCCAACTACATCAATGCCTCGCTCTACGCCAACCTGAAGTTCAATTTCGTGCGCGACATCGCGCCGGTCGCCTCGTTCCAGCGGGTGCCGAACGTGATGACCGTCAACAAGGACGTCCCGGCCAAGAACGTCGCCGAGTTCATCGAATATGTGAAAGCCAATCCCGGCAAGGTCAACATGGCCTCGTCAGGCAACGGCACCTCGGTGCATCTGTCCGGCGAGATGTTCATGGCCATGACCGGCTGCAAGATGCAGCACGTGCCCTATCGCGGCGCCGCGCCCGCAATCACCGACATGCTCGGCGGCCAGGTGCAGGTGATCTTCGACAACATGCCCTCGATCATCCAGCACATCCGCTCCGGCTCGCTGCGCGCGATCGGCGTCACCACCGCGCAGCGCTCGCCGCAACTGCCCGACGTGCAGGCGATCGCCGAGACCGTGAAGGACTACGAGGCCAGCGCGCTGTTCGGGATGGGTGCGCCGAAGAACACGCCGAAGGAGATCATCGCCAAGCTCAATGCCGAGGTCAACGCGCTGATGAAGGAGCCCGACATGACCAAGCGTCTGGTCGAGCTCGGCGGCGAGCCGCGGGTGCAGACGCCAGAGGCGTTCGGCGAAGAGATCAAGGCCGAGACCGAGAAATGGAAGAAGGTCGTCGAGTTCGCCGGCCTGAAGGTCGAATAGCGATCTTGTGATGATCGAGATGGAGCCCTGCCGTTCGGCAGGGCTTTTTTCTTGCACGCTCAATGCCAGTTGATCTGGAATAAAAGGCCGCAACGAAACCTGATGATATGTGGGGGCGTATCTCGCGTCACAAAGAGAGGAATTCGAACTCATGCGCATGATGCAATTGGCGCTGCCGGCGCTGGCCACCATGGTTCTCGTCGGTTTTGCCGCCAGCACCCCCGCCGCGGCGCGCGATTATCCCTGGTGCGCGCAGGGCGGCGAGTATGACTATCCCGGCGAATGCGCCTACAGCAGCTATGAGCAGTGCCAGGCCAGCGTCTCCGGCCGCCTGCTGTTCTGCGATCGCAATCCTCGCTTTGCCTACGGCCAGCAACAGGTCCCTCAACCGCGGCCGCACCGGCGCGCGCGGCCTGTCACTCCGTACTGATCGCGCTTCGCACGCTTGCCCGATCACGCAGTCGCGCGGACCCGTGCGAACGGGTTCCTGCTTGACGCCTTTCCGTTCGGAGCTATACTAAACCACATGGTTAAGTATAGGGACGAGACGCTGGACCGGACCTTTGCGGCGCTGTCCGACCCGACACGGCGTGCGCTGCTCGCACGCCTCGGCGAGCAGGACGGCCTGACGGTGAGCGAGCTGGCGGCCCCGTTTCCGGTCTCGCTGCCGGCGATCATGAAGCATCTCGACGTGCTCACGGATGCCGGCCTGATCATGCGGGAGAAGACCGGGCGCACCGTCGCCTGCCGGCTCAGCGCGCAGCCGATGGAGCAGGCGATGAACTGGCTCAATCGCTATGCGCAGTTCTGGTCCCACAATTTCGATCGTCTCGCCGCCTTCGTGGAGGATGAGAAATGGCCAACGCAGCCGCCAACGCCGCCGAACGCCCGGCAGAACGTCCAAGCCTCACGCTCACGCGCCGGCTCCGCGCGCCGCCCGAAAAGGTCTACGCCGCCTGGACGCAAGCCGCGCAGCTAGCGCAATGGTTCGGGCCGCCGAACATGAAGCCGGCGACGCTTCAGGCCGAGCTCGACGTCCGCCTCGGCGGCCGCTACCGCATCAGCTTCATCCGCGACGACGGCGAATATTTCGAAGCCGGCGGCCATTATCGCGAGGTGGTGCCGAACGAGCTGCTCGTCTTCACCTGGGCCTGGCACTCGACACCGGAGCGTGAATCGCTGGTGACGATCTCGCTGAAGCCGGACGGTGCCGGCACGTTGATGGTCTTCCATCACGCCCAGTTCTTCGACGAGACCGCACGCGACAATCACGAGCGCGGCTGGAGCTCGTTCCTCGACAAGCTCGACGCCTTCGTCGCCTGACGTCGGGGAGGACGCCATGCAGCACCATCAAATCGTCCCGCGCGAGCAATGGATCATCGCGCAGGGCCCATCTGGTCCGCGAGAAGGAGCTCACGGCGGCCCGCGAGCGCCTCGCCGAGGAGCGCCGCGCCTTGCCCCGGGTCAAGGTCGACAAGGCTCACGCTACCGCTTCGCGTCCGCCTGCTCCGTCGCATTGCACGAGATCAGCATCGTGTAGGGCCGGGCGTTGGTGGCGATGTCGGTGGTCTTGAGCTCGCTCTTCGATTCGGCGGTCTGATAGGGCACCACGGAATTGTCGAGGAAGTCGCGCAGCACGCCGGTCTTGATGGCGAAGTTGATGTTCTCGGGAATGTTGCCGGTCACCGCGGCAATACGCAATGCGGGGATCTTTCCGGTGACCACGCCCACGACTTGACCGGTACTATCGAACAGTGGCCCGCCGCTATTGCCGGGCTGCACGGGGGCACTGATCTGCAGGAAGCGCGAGTCGTTGCGCATGCCGCTGAGCGAGCTCACGATGCCGGTCGTCACAGTGAAGTCCGAGGTCAGGATTCCGTGATAGGGAAAGCCGATCGCGACCACGGAATCGCCGGAGCGGATCGAGCGGTCGCGGATCCGGGCAAAGTCCTTGAATGTCGTCGTCGATGGCGCCTGCAACAGGGCAAGATCGTTGTTGGCGTCGCTCGACACCACGCGCAGCACCGTTGCGGCCTCGCCCGTGAGATTGCCCTTGATGTCGCCGATGCAGCCGTCGATCACATGGTGGTTGGTGACGATGTGCCCGCTCGTGCTCACCACGAAGCCGGTGCCGCTCTTGGACCGCGCAGGTTTGCCGCCGGCCGGCGGTGACGCCTGCCTCTCCGCCGTCGCTGCCGGCTTGGCCGCGCCCTTGGTGAAGTCGCCGGCCTTGTCGAGACCGTCGGCTTTCACCTTGCTCACACAATTGGCCAACGCCGAGATGACCGGCCCGGTCGATGTCAGATCGAAATTCAGAACGCCGCGGCCGGCTGTTGCCACCATAAGGCTCGCCTTCTGAAACCTACGCACGACATTGAGCGGCATGATGGCCGTGAGCATGTTGGACTGATACGCCGTAGCGTACAGCCTGGCTTGCTCCTGCCCGTCAAAGGTCACGTCGATCGGGGCGCTCTCGCCCTTGTTGAAGCGGTAGCTGAGACTCGCAAAGGCCAGCGACCAGGTGCCGGCGGCATTCTGGCTCACGACGAGGATGACGCCGTTCGCATAGGGCGTCGTCGCGGCGCAATGGGAGAGAGCTATGGCTGATTTTGGGTGACGCGGCCTGATCAGGCGGCGTGGCTTTCAGTGTTCGGAATGACTTCGATTCCGTCGATGAACTTTACACCGGCGATGACTTTCGGCAACTGGTTCGTGCTCTTCAATCGCCGCCAGGTCTTCGATGCGGCGTCGATGAGCTTGAACACCATCAGCTTCGCAGTTTGTTGCGACAGCGATCCCTTGGTCCGCACCGTTCGGTGGCGCACCGTGGCGAAGACGCTCTCGATCGGGTTCGAGCTGCGTAGGTCGATCCAGTGCTCAGCAGGGAAGTCGAAGAAGGCGAGCAGCGCATGGCGATCCTTGATCAGGCACTCCACCGCACGTCCGTATTTGACGTGGTATTTCTCGACGAAGACGTCGATCGCGGTTTCAGCTTCGGCCCGGTGTGGGGCCAGATAGATGTTCCGCAGGTCGTTCTTCATGGGGCCCTGCACGGATTTGGCGACCTTGTCGAGTACGTTGCTCACTTTATGGCACCAGCATCGTTGGTGCCGCGTGCCGGGAAAGGCCTCGTCCAGTGCCTTCCAGAAGCCGAGGGCGCCGTCGCCGATGGCGAGTTGCGGGGCAATCCGTAACCCGCGTTGCCGCAGGTCGATCAGGAGTTCGCGCCAGCTCTGCGCGCTCTCGCGCACGCCGACCTGGAAGCCGATCAGCTCCTTCTTGCCTTCCGGCGTGGTGCCAATCAGCACCAGCATGCATTCGCTGTGATCTTCCATGCGGGCCTGCAGGTACACGCCATCGGCCCAGATGTAGACATAGCGACGCGCCGACAGATCGCGTCTCTGCCAGCGTTCGTACTCGACCTGCCAATCGGCCTTCAGGCCGGCGATCACCGAAGGCGACAGGTTCGGCGCATCCTTGCCGAGCAGCGCCGAGAGCGCCTCCTGGAAGTCGCCGGTCGAGATGCCGCGCAAATAGAGGACCGGGATCAAGGCATCCAGGCTCTTCGTCCGCCGCGCCCATAGCGGCAGGATTGCCGAACTGAAGCGGAGGCGGTCGCCTGGCCCGCTCGCTCCGCGGTCGCGGACCTTGGGACGAGCGACCTCCACCGGACCGATGCCGGTCGCAATCTCGCGCACCGGACCGTGCCCATGTCGGACCAGGCGCGCTCGACCGTCGGGCAGCGTCAGATTGGCCGTGCTGGCCAGAAACGCGCCAACCTCGATCTCGATCGCCCTGGCAAGCAGGTCCCGCGCGCCGGCACGAACGATATCGGTCAGTGGATCATCAACCGCGGACGGCTGACGGAAAGCAAGAACATTGGTAGTCTCGGTCATGGCGTATCGCTCTCCTCGAGAGGTTCTGGCAGGCTCGTCACCCGCCTCGATACGCCGCCTTCCTCACACCGTCATCACCCAGATTCCGCCATAGCTCAATGGGAGAAGGCGCCCGTCTGATCATTGCTGAAGGCGCCGCCGATCCAGTTGCCGACATTGACGCTACCGAACGGTCCCGCCGCATTCGCGCCGACAACACTCACATGCAAAACAAAGGCAACGACAAACGACCTCAGCCACATACCAGCCCCCTGGAACGCTTCCGGGTCCATCTTATCCGTCAGGATATGTAGCGCGCAACCGCCAGTTGTCCGTTCGGATTCGATCCGGCCGCCGCGACATTCGGGCTTGCCTTTACTTTGCGGTGCCATATACTTTGCAATACAAAGTAACGGGCCCCTGCAGTCCCGGAAACGCCCCCGGGTGGAACGAGGATTTACGTTGCCGATGCGCGATCTCGACAAGGCGCTGGCCGACATCGTGGCGATCCGCAGTCAGATCGCGGCGGGCACCGCCTTCCGCGGCTACGGCCCGGCGACGATGGTGGCGACCGGCGCTGTCGCGCTCATCACCGCGGTTCTGCAGTTCTGGCTGCTGGATGACCCCACCGGCGAGCCGCTCGGATTCTTCATCGGCTGGCTCAGTGCCGCCGTGCTCTCGGGGCTGATGATCGGCATCGAGATGCGGGCGCGTTCGCGCCGTCACCATTCGGGCCTGGCGGATGCCATGATCCACCAGGCCGTCGAGCAGTTCCTGCCGGCAGGCGTTGCCGGCGTGCTGCTCGCGGTGGTGATGTGGAAGTTCGCGAGCGAGACGCTGTGGCTGCTGCCGGGCCTGTGGCAGATCCTGGTGTCGCTCGGCATCTTTGCCTCGGTCCGCTCACTGCCGCGCACCGTCGCATTCGCCGGCGCTTGGTATTTCGTGTCCGGCTTCGCAGTGGTGGTGCTGGCAAGCCGAACCCATACGCTGTCACCATGGACCATGGGGCTGCCCTTCGTGATCGGGCAATCGGTGATGGCGGCCATTCTGCATTTCGCGTCTGGAGACAACGATGTCGAAGACTGATAGCGCGCCCTTCTCTTACGAAGGACTCGACCGCGTCATCCACGAGAAGGCGAGGCTAGGGCTTCTGACCTCGCTGATGGCGCATCCCAAGGGGCTGGCATTCGGCGATCTCAAGCAGCTCTGCGGCCTCACCGACGGCAATCTCAGCCGGCACCTTGCCGTGCTCCAGGAGGCGGGCCTCGTCGAGATGACCAAGGGTTACGAGGGCAACCGCCCGCACACGACCTGTCGCCTGACCAAGGCCGGCCGCCGCCGTTTCCTCGATTACCTCGCCGTGCTCGAGCGGCTGGTGCGCGACGCGGCGAAAGCCGCCGGCCGCGAGGCGCCGCCGCTCGGGCGCCTCGGTATCGCCTCGACCTGATTCTCCCCTTTTATTGACCGGAGACTTTGCAATGCAAAGCGAATCCACGTCGCGCAACGAGAAGCTTCATGTCGGCATCATCATGGACGGCAACGGCAGATGGGCGACGCGGCGCGGCCTGTCCCGCGTGCGTGGCCACGAGGCCGGCGTCGACACCATCCGCCGAATCGTCGAGGCCGCGCCCAAGCAGGGCATCGGCACGCTGACGCTTTACGCCTTCTCGGCGGACAATTGGCGAAGGCCGAGGGCGGAGGTCGCGGCGCTGATGACCTTGCTGCGCTTCTATCTCGCCAACGAGGTGCAGAGCCTGGTCAGGAACGGCGTGCGTCTCACCGTGATCGGCCGCCGCGATCGGCTGCCCGACGGCATCGCCACCGCGATCACGCGCGCCGAAGAGGCGACCGCCCGCGGAAGCGCGCTGCATCTGCGCATCGCCGTGGATTATTCGGCTCGCGATGCGATCCTCAACGCGGCGGCCAAAGCGGCCGCGCTCACCAGCCTCACCCGCGAAGCGTTCTCGCAGCTCGTCACCGGCGAGGCTGGCCTTCGCGATGTCGATCTCATCATCCGTACCTCGGGCGAGAAGCGGCTGTCGGACTTCCTGCTCTGGGAGGGCGCCTACGCCGAGCTGCATTTCACCGAGCGGATGTGGCCCGAATTCGATGCGGGCGATCTTGCCGAGGCGCTCGCCGCCTTCCACGGCCGCGAGCGCCGCTTCGGCGGCCTTCCAGCGATCGTGCCGGAAGAGGTGCCTTCGCTCTCCCGGGTGTGACGCACGGCGCGCGGGCGCACCCCTCATACGCGTTGATTTGTCGTGTGGCACGGATCATGCTCTGGTCTGGGGTGATGGGGTCCGCAGCGACGGGAGCTTCTGCGATGCGCGCAGTCCTGGATTATTGCACCGGCGGAACGGAGCGGCAGGTCGCCGCCGGCACGCTGATTGTCAACGAAGGTGGCACCAGCGGCCACCTCTACGTGCTGATGCAAGGCAAGCTCGAGGTGCTCAAGGGTGAGATGGTGGTGGCCACCGTCACCGAACCTGGCGCCGTGCTCGGCGAGATGTCCGTGCTGCTGGGTCAGCCGCACACCGCCACCGTGCGGGCCTGCACCGACGCGATCGTCTATGAGTTCGAGGACGCCGCCTCGTTCCTCGAGAAGGAGCCGGGTGTGGCCCTGCTGATCGCAAAGATGCTGGCGCAGCGGCTCAATGTCGCCAACACCTATCTCGCCGATCTCAAGCGGCAATATGCCGGCCAGGGCACGCATCTGGCCATGATCGGCGAGGTGCTCCAGAGCATGATCAACCTGCCGCCGCTTGAGGTCTCGCCAGGCTCGGATCGGAAATCCGATCCAAGAAT
The DNA here is from genome assembly GCF_049739505.1 of Bradyrhizobium sp. USDA 241. NCBI lineage: Bacteria > Pseudomonadati > Pseudomonadota > Alphaproteobacteria > Hyphomicrobiales > Nitrobacteraceae > Bradyrhizobium > Bradyrhizobium sp. USDA 241. Next base: position 1,586,239 of record NZ_JBMGPZ010000004.1, read on the forward strand.
GTGAGCCAGTCGGGCGGCGCCTCGATGGGGGCGGCGGGGCGCTTCAGCGGCGCATTCAGGTCGATCCATTGGGCTTCGCCGGCCGCGAGCCAGAACGCCTTGTCCGCGTCGAGATCGAGGACGATGCAGGTCGGCGGTCGGCCCGGTTGCAGGCCGGTGTTGAAGACCCAGGTCTGGCCCAGCCGGTCGAACCACGAGCCGCCGGTGATGAACGGCGACTGGTGCACATGGCCCGAGATCACCATCGACGGCTGGTATTGCATGATCCATTGCACCAGCTCGACGTCGCCGAAGAAGCGCTTACCGCCCCAGCTCGTCGGTGAATCCGCCGGCGGCGCGTGATGCGCCCAGATCCAGCGCCGCAGCCGGCCAGTGGCGGCATCGCGCAACTGTTCGACGATGCGCTGCTTCACCAGCGGCCCGTCCCACCACGGGCACACCGTGAGCATTGTGTCGCCGATGCTGAGGCTGTCGCCGTCGCAGGCGATGCCCAGCTCGCGTACCTCCGAAATCCAGCGTGCGACCTTCTCGCCTTCGGTGTTGCGCTCGTCCAGGTCGTGATTGCCGGAGCAGAGGATCACGCGGGTCTGCGCGGCAAGGAGCGCGAGGTATTTCTTCACCACCACGATCTGGCGCGGAAGTCCACGATCGAGCCGATGTCGAGCGCATCGCCGGCGAAGATCAAGAGGTCGAATTGCGGCGCCGCGCTGACCAGCCAGTCGAGCTGGGGCAGCGAATAGTGCAGGTCGGCCACGACCAGGCAACGCATCGAAAATCCGTCGGCGAGAGCTCGAAAATGTCTGGGAATTCCAGGCGTCATGAAGCAAGAAGCGGACCACCATGGCCGCCCCTGCGCGTCATCGTCGCGGGGCTGGACCGGTTGATCGAATTCTGGTGTCGTGGGCACCGCAAAGCGGATGCCCGTATGACCTCCTTCAAGACCATTCGCGCGCGGGCCGAGAAGCGCAAGGGCGGGCCCAGGGCGCTGGAGAAACTGATGCCGGCCAAGCCGGACTTGAAGCGGCTGGCCAGGCTCGGCGATGACCGGATTCTCGCCGAGATGACCAGGCGGGTGTTCTGCGCCGGCTTCGCCTGGAGCGTGATCGATTCGAAATGGGACGGCTTTGAAGACGCCTTCCTGCATTTCCAGCCCGCCAAGCTCACCTTCCAGCCCGAGGACTATTGGGAGGGCCTGCTGCGCGACGCGCGCATCGTGCGTAACGGCGCCAAGATCATGTCGGTGCGCGACAACGCCGCCTTCGTGCAGGAGATCGCGAAGCAGCACGGCAGCTTCGGCAGGTTTCTGGCGAACTGGCCGTCATCCGACGAGATCGGCCTGCTCGATCTGCTCAACAAGCGCGGCAGCCGGTTAGGGGGCAACACCGGCCAGATGCTGCTGCGCTTCGTCGGCTGGGACGGTTTCGTGACGTCCAAGGACGTGGTGGTCTGCCTGCGCGATGCAGGTCTCGACATCGCCGAAGAGGTCAAGTCGAAGGGCGATCTCGCCAAGGTGCAGGCGCAGTTCAATGCCTGGGCCGAGGAGACCGGCCTGTCCTACACTTATCTGTCACGCATCTGCGCTTTGTCGGTCGGTGAGAACCGCGGCGAATAGCACTCACAACAACCTGGAGAACAACAATGGCGAAAGCCTATTGGGTTGCGACCTATCGTGCGATCAAGAATCCCGATGCGATGGCCGCCTATGCCAACGTGTCGCGCCAGGCGATCGAGGCGGCGGGTGGCCGCGTGATCGCGCGCGGGATACCCGCGGCCGTCTTCGAGCTCGGCCAGATGGAGCGTGTCGTTCTCATCGAGTTCGACAACGTCGCGAGCGCCAAGGCGGCGTATGAGAGCCCGGCCTACAAGGCCGCGCACGACCTGCTCGGTGATGGCGCGGATCGCGATATCCGGATCGTCGAGGCTGTCGAGTAGCGCGCGGAACAGCGAGATCGTGTGCATCCTGTGGCGATCTTGTGCCGCGAGCGCGGCGGATGCGGCGCGCGATCACGAAATACATTTTGCAGGAACATTTGTCCGCAGCGCCTGTTCGGGACTTTGAGCCAGGCGGAAAGGGCAGGGAACGCATGCTCCCGACTGGGTCATGAAACCGCAGACAGAAACGGAGCAGCTCATGAAGCTCACATCCGAACAGGTGAAGCAGACCGTCAACCAACTCGGCGCTCAGGTGCTGCCCGACGAGCATCCCGCGATGCCGCAGCTCAACAGCATGTTCGGCGAGCACACCTTCTTCGTCGACGAGAGGGGCCTCAAGGTCCTCGAGCCTGCGGCATCGCCTGGTGCCGACACCGACCGCCCGAGTGGCGAGGTCGTCAGCCTCGCCGATTGGGGCGATTCCGACCTGACGCGCCTGATGGCGCATGAGCCCGAGCCGACCGGCGTGATCGTGGTGTTCGAGCACGTGAGGCATTGAGCGGGTCGACTTTCAACGGTGGCGGGCCTGAAAATCCGTCACCGACAGTCGCGCTCACCGAGCGATCTATTTTCGCTTTTTGAGGCGACTCCAACGTGGCCGCGGGAGTCATGCCTGGAGTGGAATCTCGATGGCGATCTGAGTCCCCGGACCCGTCGTGCTCTCGAGCCGCAGGCGGCCGTTCAGCGATGAGGCCACCAGATTAAAGGCGATGTGCAGCCCCAGGCCGGCATGGCCGCTCTCCCGACCAGTCGTGACGAACGGATCGAAGATCTGCGCCTGTAATTCGTCGGGAATTCCGACGCCTTCATCAGCGCAGACGAGGCGGACGGATGCCGGGTCCGGCTGGCTGACCGTGATGACAAACCGGCCGCCTCTCTTGTCGGGATAGGCATGCCCTGCGCTATTGAGGGCGAGATTGCTGATCACCTGGGCAAGCGCTCCGGGGTAGCTGTTGAGCTTGATTCCCGCCGGGCATCGGACCTCGACCGTCAGGCCATGATGCGACAGCAAGGGCCCGAGCTTGGACGTCAACTCCGACAGCCAGTCCCTGAGCTCGAAGGTCCGCCGGTCCTCGTCGGCCTGATGGACGGCGACCTGCCTGAAGCTGTGCACCATCTCGGATGCGCGGTGCAGATTGTCGAACGTCAGATTGAGCCCCTGCTTGAGCCTGTCGATGCCCCTGGTCAGATCGGAACGCCGGACCGAGGCTCCGCCCAATGCATCAGCCATTGTCTGCAGATCGGTCTGCATGGCGGTCGAGGTCGTCAAGGCGAGGCCGAGCGGGGTGCTGACCTCGTGCGCGACACCGGCCACCAATTGGCCGAGCGAGGCGAGCTTTTCGGCCTGCACGAGCTGCTCCTGGGTCGCGCGCAGATCGCGCAGCGATTTCTCCGAGCGTTCCTTTTCCCGTTGCAGCGCCTCCGACGTCCGGAATTGTCTTCGCGCCCGGTATTCGCGCGCAGCCACGGCGTAGAGTGACAAGGCGTAGGCGTTGCCGACGAGAGAATGATTGATGAAGCTCAGCCCGGTCGGCATCGTCGTCGCGAACGACTCGGCGACCAGCAGCGCCACCCACGACAGCAAGCAGAAAATCGCCAGCGAGCCGATCCGCAACGGCAGCATGGTCGAGACGAACAGGATGATCATCATCATGCCGGGCGCGGCAAACGTGAAGCCCGACGGCAGCACGTGATAAATGCTGGGCAGGATGCAGCCGGGAATGACGCAATAGACGAGGAAGATCGTCTCCGCCCAGGGCTTCATCCATCGCCGTGACAGCAGCGCCGTCAGCGGCAGCAGGATGAATACGGCCGTGCCGCCGCGGATTGCGAGCGTGATCGGAACCACTTCGGGGTACAGCACCCAATCCCAGAGCGTGTAGCCGGCATAGGTGGCGGCGCCGAGCAGCATTGCGATCTGCGTCCATCCGAGGCTGCCCCGGACATATTGGTCGACGAACCGCCGCTCCTCGATGCGGTCTTCGAAGCGCAGTCCGAGGCGTATCAATAAGGCAAGCATTCCAACATCAATCGCGAAAAGACCTGACTGTCGTCTCTACGACAGGTTCTGCTGCGCGTCGCCGAAAAAGATGTCGCGCTCGCCGAAGCGGTCCTCCGGCCGGATTCAGATCCCCAGCGTCAACTGCGGCTCCGAATCGCCGCCGACCTGGAGCGAGGACAGCGAGACCCCCAACAGTCTGACGCGCTTGGGCAGCGGCATCTCGGCTTCGAGCAGGCCGCAGGCCAGCCGCTCCAGTTCGTCCCGGCCCGCGACGGCCGCAGCGACGGACCTGCTGCGCGTAATGATCTCGAAGTCGGCGAACTTGATCTTCAGGGTAACGGTGCGGCCGCGATTGCCGGTCGCCTCGCAATGGCGCCAGACCTTGTCGACGAGAGGCCTGAGTTCGGCGACCAGCGCGTCGAATGCGTCGAGGTCGATCGAGAACGTGTTCTCCGCGCCGATCGACTTGCGGATCCGGTTGGCCCGCACTGGCCGCTCGTCGACGCCGCGTGAGATCCAATAGTAATACGCGCCGGACTTGCCGAAATTCGCGTTCATGAACTCCAGCGTCTGGTTGCGGATATCGCGGCCGGTGAACAGGCCGAGCGCATTCATCTTCGCAGCCGTTGCCGGGCCGATCCCGTGGAACTTGCCGACCGGCAGCGTCTCGACGAAGGCCGGCCCCATCTCCGGCGAGATCACGAACTGGCCGTTGGGCTTGCGATGGTCCGAGGCGAGCTTGGCCAGAAACTTGTTGTAGGAGATGCCCGCCGAAGCGTTGAGGCCGGTCTCGGCCTTGATCTTCTCGCGGATCTTCAGCGCGATGTCCCGCCGCCAGCGGGATGCCTTGCAGGTTCTCCGTCACGTCGAGATAGGCCTCATCCAGCGACAACGGCTCGACGATGGGCGTGTGCTCGGCGAAGATCTCGCGGATATGCCGCGAGATCGCCTTGTAGACCTCGAAGCGCGGCTTGACGAAGATCAGCTCTGGACATTGCCGCTTCGCCGTCACCGACGGCATGGCGGAGCGAACGCCGAACTTGCGGGCCTCGTAGCTGGCAGCCGCGACGACGCCGCGTTCCGCGGAGCCTCCGACCGCGACCGGCCTTCCGCGCAGCTGCGGATTGTCGCGTTGCTCCACCGACGCATAGAAGGCATCCATGTCGATATGGATGATCTTGCGCACCGGCGAGGCTGCGCCGGTCACCGTGTCGGATTCGCTCATGGAAAGATGATACAATCGAGCCAGGGGAAGCGCGAGGTGATCGATGTTTCAGTTGCTGGTCTTCGTCGTCGCCGTGGTCGGCATCGGCTGGCTGATCGGCGCGACCAATCTGCCCGGAGAGTGGTATGCGGGCCTGGCCAAGCCGGATTTCGTGCCACCGAACTGGGCGTTTCCGGTGGCCTGGACCATCCTTTACATCATGATCGCCGTCGCGGATTGGCGGACCTATCGTCGCGCTCCGTCGGGAAGGGCGATGCTGGTCTGGACGGTCCAGCTGGCGCTCAATTTCATCTGGTCTCCGGTCATGTTCACGATGCACCAGATCGGCGCCGCGCTCGTCATCCTCATCGGCCTGTTCGTCGCGATCGTGACCTACATCGGCCTCGAGATGTCACGAGACAGGCTGGCAGCCGCCTTGTTCGCGCCTTACGCGGCCTGGGTCGCGTTTGCCGGCGTGCTCAATGCGGCGATCTGGCGTTTGAATTGAGACGATGATTCTCAAACAATCTCAAACAGCAATCCCAGGCTTGTGAGTGGCAAGCATGGGCACGCGATCTAATATGAGCCCGCGGAGGACAGCCAATGCAATACAGCTCCGAGCTCATTCAGACGATGCGTCAGGCCCTGGAAACCGTGATGGCGAGCGTGCCGGCCCATCAATCGGTCTTCGGTCTCAAAGCGGCCGTGGCCGAATGCATCCTGAAAGCCGCCGCACACGGCCAAACGTCCTATGACGGACTGGTGACGTCCGCCTCCGATCAGATCCAGGCGATTGTCGCGATGCTGACGTGAGTGCCGGTATCGCAACGGCTGATAACACTGGCGCACCCGACACGATTCGAACGTGTGACCTTTGCCTTCGGAGGGCAACGCTCTATCCAGCTGAGCTACGGGTGCAGTGGGATTTCATTTAGCCGATTGGCGAGGGGCGGGCAACCGCTTCTCGCCGCATGCGCTCAAGCCGATTTGCGCCGGGCAGGGGCCGGAACCGCTGCCGCCTCCCGGCCGAGGGCGGCGAATTCGGCCAGCACCCGTTCGGCGCAGATGACGCGGTTGCGGCCGAGGCGTTTGGCCACGTAGAGCGCCTCGTCGGCCGCGCCCAGCAGCCGGTCGGGGCCGCCGTCGGCACCGCCGGGGATGTGGCTGGCGACACCGACGCTGAGGGTGACGTGGTCGCCGGCGCCCGTGGCGCCGTGGGCGATCTGCAAGGCCGTGACCGCGCAGCGGATCGCCTCGGCCACTTTGCAGGCGGTGTCGCAATCCATGTCCGGCAGGATCAGCGCGAACTCCTCGCCGCCATAGCGGCCGGCGAGGTCGAGCGGGCGCCCCGCGTGCCGGCTGACGACGGCGGCAACCGCGCGCAGGCACTCGTCGCCGCTCTGGTGGCCGTGGCGGTCGTTGAACAGCTTGAAATGATCGACATCGACGAACAGCAGCGCCAGCGGCTTCTGCGTGCGCTGGGCGCGCGCCCATTTGTCCGACAGCATCTGGTCGAAGGAGCGGCGGTTCGCCAGGCCGGTCAGCCCGTCTTTGGTAGCGAGCTCCTTCAGCGCCATCTCGGCGCGCTTCTGGTCGGTGAGGTCGCGCAGCGTCTCCACCACCGCGATCAGCCGGCCGGCCTCGTCGTGGATCGGGCCGGCGTCGATGGCGAGATAGAGCTGGTTGCCGAGCTTCGGCATCACGCACCAGTTCTCCGCGGAAAAGCCGAGCCCGTTATGGCCGCGCGCGGCATATTCCGAATAATATTCCGGCAGCCGCTCGGGACGGTCGAGCGCGACGAGGTCGGCAAGGCAAGGGCGCCTGGTCTCGTAAAAGGCCTGCCAGTGCTTGCCGGTGCCGATCACCTCGGAGGCGGCGACGCCGGTCAATCGCTCGCAGGCCCTGTTCCAGATCACCACACGGCGCTTCGGGTCGATCACGAAGGTCGGCACCACCAGGTGCTGCATCAGCCGCACGGCATAGGAATCCGCAACGTCAACGGCTTCGGCCGGAGCTGTCCTCGACTTCACCATCAGGCCACCGCAGCCACGGGCGCGGAGTCGCCGGGGCCGAACAGCTTTCGCACCTCGCTGGCCGGCTTCGGCGCGCTGAACAGATAGCCCTGCATCTGCGTGCAGCCGAGCGCGCGCAGCATGTCGCGCTGTGCCTCGGTCTCGACACCCTCGGCGACCGTGGTCATGCTGCTGGCGGCCGCAATGTTCACCACCGCCTGCACGATCACGGGCGAACCGCTCGCCTCTGCGATGTCGACGACGAAGCAGCGGTCGATCTTGATCTTGTCGAACGGGAAGCGCTTCAGATAGCTCAGCGAGGAGTAGCCGGTGCCGAAATCGTCGAGCGCGATGCGCACGCCGATCGAGCGGAGCTGATGCAGGATCGAGAGCGCCGCCTCGTCGTCACGGATCAGCACGGCCTCGGTGATCTCGAGCTCGAGCCGACGCGGGTTCAGCCCGGAGTCGGCGAGCGCGCCCGCAATCCGCAGCGCCAGCGTGTCGCATTTGAGCTGCACCGGCGACACGTTGACCGCGACGCGCACATGCGCCGGCCAGGTCGCGGCCTCGTTGCAGGCCATCCGCAACACCCAGGCGCCGAGCTCGTTGATCAGGCCGGTGTCCTCGGCGACCGGAATAAACTCCGCCGGCGACACCATGCCGCGGACGGGATGCCGCCAGCGCAGCAGCGCCTCGCAGCCGGATACTTCGTTGGTGCGCAGGTCGACCAGCGGCTGATAGTGAATCTCGAAGCCGCCATTCACGAGGGCCTGCCGCAAATCCAGCTCCATGCTCAGGCGCGCCTTGGCGCTCGCATCCATCTCCGGCTCGAAGAAGCGGTGGGTGCGACGTCCATTGGCCTTGGCGCCGTACATTGCAAGGTCTGCGTTCTTGATCAGCTGATCGAGATCGGCGCCATCCTGCGGCGCCAGCGCAATTCCGATGCTGGCATCGGTGGAGAGCTGATGGCCGAGACAACGATAGGGCTGCCGGATCGCCTGGTAGATCCGCGTCAGGAAGGACAGCACGTCGGCGTGGGATTCGATCCCGGTCTGGATCACCGCGAATTCGTCGCCGCCGAGCCGCGCGATCAGGTCGCCCGGCTTGAGGCAGCCGCGGAGACGGTCCGCGATCGCCTTCAACAGCTCGTCGCCGACGTGATGGCCGAGCGAGTCGTTGATGCCCTTGAATTCGTCGACGTCGATGTAGAGCAGCGCGAACTGCTCGCCGCCGGCGACCTTCGCCAGCTCGCGTTCGATCTGCTCGCGGAACAGGGTTCGGTTCGGCAAGTCGGTCAGCGCATCGTAGTGCGCCAGATGCGCGATCTGTTCGTCGGCGCGGCGGCGCTCGGTGACGTCCTCGATGACATGGATGAGATAGCGCGGTTCGCCGGCCTCATCGCGAATACCGATCCGGCTCGACGTGATGTAGCGCGGTCCCGTGCCCGGCATCTGCCAGGCGTGCTCGTCCTTGAACAATCCCCTGGCCGATTCCAGCGCGCTGCTGTCGTCTTCGGTGATACGGGCGGCGAGCGCCTCGGGAAAGATGTCGAACGCCGTCTTGCCCACGAGATCCTGACGAGACCTGCCGAATAGCTGTTCGGCAACGCCGTTGAGCAGCAGATATTGCCGCGTGCGCGCATCCTTCACGGTGATCTGCGAGGGGATATGGTCGATGATCTCGGAGCTATGGCTGATTTTGGGTGACGCGGCCTGATCAGGCGGCGTGGCTTTCAGTGTTCGGAATGACTTCGATTCCGTCGATGAACTTTACACCGGCGATGACTTTCGGCAACTGGTTCGTGCTCTTCAATCGCCGCCAGGTCTTCGATGCGGCGTCGATGAGCTTGAACACCATCAGCTTCGCAGTTTGTTGCGACAGCGATCCCTTGGTCCGCACCGTTCGGTGGCGCACCGTGGCGAAGACGCTCTCGATCGGGTTCGAGCTGCGTAGGTGGATCCAGTGCTCAGCAGGGAAGTCGAAGAAGGCGAGCAGCGCATGGCGATCCTTGATCAGGCACTCCACCGCACGTCCGTATTTGACGTGGTATTTCTCGACGAAGACGTCGATCGCGGTTTCAGCTTCGGCCCGGTGTGGGGCCAGATAGATGTTCCGCAGGTCGTTCTTCATGGGGCCCTGCACGGATTTGGCGACCTTGTCGAGTACGTTGCTCACTTTATGGCACCAGCATCGTTGGTGCCGCGTGCCGGGAAAGGCCTCGTCCAGTGCCTTCCAGAAGCCGAGGGCGCCGTCGCCGATGGCGAGTTGCGGGGCAATCCGTAACCCGCGTTGCCGCAGGTCGATCAGGAGTTCGCGCCAGCTCTGCGCGCTCTCGCGCACGCCGCCCTGGAAGCCGATCAGCTCCTTCTTGCCTTCCGGCGTGGTGCCAATCAGCACCAGCATGCATTCGCTGTGATCTTCCATGCGGGCCTGCAGGTACACGCCATCGGCCCAGATGTAGACATAGCGACGCGCCGACAGATCGCGTCTCTGCCAGCGTTCGTACTCGACCTGCCAATCGGCCTTCAGGCCGGCGATCACCGAAGGCGACAGGTTCGGCGCATCCTTGCCGAGCAGCGCCGAGAGCGCCTCCTGGAAGTCGCCGGTCGAGATGCCGCGCAAATAGAGGACCGGGATCAAGGCATCCAGGCTCTTCGTCCGCCGCGCCCATAGCGGCAGGATTGCCGAACTGAAGCGGAGGCGGTCGCCTGGCCCGCTCGCTCCGCGGTCGCGGACCTTGGGACGAGCGACCTCCACCGGACCGATGCCGGTCGCAATCTCGCGCACCGGACCGTGCCCATGTCGGACCAGGCGCGCTCGACCGTCGGGCAGCGTCAGATTGGCCGTGCTGGCCAGAAACGCGCCAACCTCGATCTCGATCGCCCTGGCAAGCAGGTCCCGCGCGCCGGCACGAACGATATCGGTCAGTGGATCATCAACCGCGGACGGCTGACGGAAAGCAAGAACATTGGTAGTCTCGGTCATGGCGTATCGCTCTCCTCGAGAGGTTCTGGCAGGCTCGTCACCCGCCTCGATACGCCGCCTTCCTCACACCGTCATCACCCAGATTCCGCCATAGCTCATGATCTCGCGCAGGAAGGTGTAGTTGCGGTCGCGCTCCCGTTCCAGGTTGCGGCGCTCGGTGATGTCTTCGATCGTGGCGACCCATCCGCCCTGTGCGAGCGGCGTGTTGATGACCTGGAAGGCGCGGCCGTTGGCCAACTGATGAATTCTCGTGGAAACCCTGCCTTCTGCGACGATCCTCATCACGTCGGCGCAAAATGCCTCGACATCGCCGTCGAACGCGCCGCGCTCCTTGCGATGATACATCGCCTCGCGGATGTGGCAGCCCGGCTTGATGACGTCGTGGGAGAGGCCGAACATGTCGGCGTAGCGGCGGTTGCAGGTGACGATGTAGCCGGCGGCGTCGTACAGGATCAGCCCTTGCGACATGTTGTTGAGGGCTGTGTCGAGCTGAAGCCGCTTCGCTTCGATCCGCTCCTGCGCCTCACGATTCTGCCGGTTGATCTGGCGGATGATCAGATACAGGATCAGCGCGATGACGGCGGCTGAAAGCGCGGCGGTCGTGACCATGAAGCCGGTCTGCTGCCGCCAGTCGGTCAGCGCTGCCGCCGTGGTGCTGGTGGCGAGGATGACGAGCGGGAAATGCCCCAGGGAAGCTGCCGAGCCGAGCCGCTCCTCGCCATTGACCGGACTCCTGCCGCGGAGCGTGTGCCGGCCGCCCTCGGTCAGCACCTTTTGCATCAGCGGCCCATCCTTGAAGTTCCGCCCGATCAGCTCTTCGACATGCGGATAGCGCGCCAGCATCTTGCCTTGGCGGTCGAACAGCGAGATCGCGGTGCCCTCGGCAAGAGTCACGGATGCAAAATACTTCTGGTAGCTGTCCGGATCGATCCGGCGCACCATCGCGCCGAGGAAGGAGCCGTCGGCGCCGTTCAGCCGGCGTGCGACGATCGTGGTCCACTTGCCGATGATGAAGCTGCGGACGGATTCCAGGATGACCGGTTCGGACTTGGGATTGGTCTTGAAGGCCTGAAAGTAGCCGCGGGAGGAAACGTTGATCTTGGGCAGCGGGTGGGCGCGCGACCAGTTGATCAGCTCGCCCTCGGCATCATAGATCGCGATATCGCCGAGATAGGACACGGAGCTGATCTTGCCGCGCAGCATCTGATTCGTGGCGAGACCGGACATGCGCTCGCGGAACATTGCCGGGGAGGTGATGTCGGCCAGGTTCATCTGTCCGATCAGATCGGCGGCGACGACGTCGGAGTCCTCGAATTGCTGATCGAAATGCCGCGCGATCAGCTGCACCGTGTTTTCGAGCTCGCGTTCGCGGTTGGCGAGGGTCCGCTCGCGGAATTCGCCGACGGCCATGGCCGTGACGGCGAAGATTCCGGCGACCAGCAACACGCCGCACAGCGTCAACCACAGGACGGGACTACGTCGCGCCAAGGCTTCCCAGCCGTTCCTTGCGGCTAGAGACATTCCGGCTGCCACCTTGGAAAAGACCTGGCGCATTCCCCCTCCTCGTGGGAACAGGATTACACCACACAAATGGCGCAAACCTTAGGAAAGCCAGTTACCTAAGCATTAATCTGGTTGAGCAACGGCGTCCGCATGTCGCGCAGCGGGAAGCCCGTCACGGTTGTGCGGCGCGCGCCGCAAGCGCCGCGCTGCATCATTACTAATGGCTTAATGCGAGCTGCCGGCGCTCTTGTCGCCGCCGGCCTTGCGCAGCCGCCCGACCACGCCGGTCGGGAAGAAGTAGACGCTGGCGATGAACAGCAGCCCGAGCCACAGCAGCCAGCGATCGGGATGCAGCAGCCCCGGCAGCAGCGGCAGGCCGGCTTCGCCCGCCGCGTTGGAGGCAACGCCCATCAGCGATTGCAGATAGTTCTGGGCGAGGATGAAGATGGTGGCGCCGATGAGCGCGCCGTAGATCGTGCCCATGCCGCCGATCACGACCATCAGCAGGATGTCCAGCATGATCGAGAAGCTCAGCGAGGTATCGGGGCCGGCATAGCGCAGCCACAACGCGTTCAGGATGCCCGCGCTGGCGGCCACGAGTGCCGCGAGGCAGTTGGCGTAGGTCAGGTGGAACACGGTGCGGAAGCCGAGTGCCTCGGCGCGAAACCGGTTCTCGCGGATCGCCTGCAGCACACGCCCGAACGGCGAGTTCACGACGCGCAGCAAGGCGAGGATCATCAGCGCCGAAACGGCGAACACCAGATAGAAGGTCAGGATCCGGCCGTTGATCTCGAAGCCGAACAGGCTCTTGGGGATCAGCACGGTGCCGGGGCGCAGCAGCTCCGGCAACTGAAAACTGCGTCCGTCCTCGCCCCCTGTCAGCCAGGACAGCTGCGAGGCCAGCACCTGAAAGGCGGACGCCACGGCCAGCGTGATCATGGCGAAGAAGATCGCCGCGACGCGCAGCGAGAAGAGCCCGATGGCCAGCGCGAGCAGAGCTGCGAGCGGCAGGCCCACGACGATTCCGGTTGCGACCGCGGCCCAGTTCGGGCCCATCCCGTACAGCGCGATCGCGATGGCGTAGCTGCCGATGCCGTAGAACATGGTGTGGGCGAACGACACCGAGCCGGTATAGCCGAGCAGGAGGTCGTAGGAGGCGACCAGCGCGGCGAAGACGCAGATCTTGGCGGCGACGTTCAGCGCCTTGGCACCCGGAAACAGGAACGGCGTCGCCGCCAGCGCCAGGATGATGACGACGAGAAGGAGCGTGAGCACGCGGCTCCGCGGCGGATCGCCTGAGAGGATCATCATCGGCTGGTCACCGCATAGAGGCCGCGCGGCCGCCACATCAGAATGGCGACCATCAGCAGGATGTTGGAGACGAGGGCGAGTTTCGGCACCAGGAAGCCGCCGTAGTTGGCGACCATGGCGACCAGGATGGCGCCGATGAAGCAGCCGCCGATCGACCCCAGGCCGCCGATGATGACGACGATGAAAATGAGCACCGTGAGGTCGTCGCTCATGGAGGCGTGCACCTGTTCGCGATAGAGCGCCCACATCACGCCGCCGAGACCGGCCAGCGCCGATCCCGTCATGAACACGCCGAGGAACAGGCGGCGGATGCGATAGCCGAGCGCCTCCACCATCTCGCGGTTCTCGACGCCGGCGCGGATCAGGAGGCCGACCTTGCTGCGGTTGAGCACGAGCTGGATCGCGATGAAGATGGCGAGGCCGATCAGCATCGCCAGCACGCGGTATTTGGCGATCGCGACGTCGCCGAGAATGAAGGAGCCACGCAGCGAGGTGGGCAGCGGCATCGGGATGATCTGCGGTCCCCACAGCGCATAGAGCGTCTGCTCGGCGACGATCAGGCCGCCGGTCGTCATCAGGATCTGCTTCAGATGCTGGCCGTAGACGGGCAGGATCAGCACGCGCTCGACGACCAGGCCGAGCGCGCCGGAGACCGCCATCGACAGCAGCGCGGCCGGCGCCAGCACCGCGAGGTTCATCCAGAGCGAATCCGCCTGGATGGACGCTGCGAACGGGGCCAGAACCAGCGTGGCGACATAGGCGCCGACGGCGATGAAGGCGCCGTGGCCGAAATTGAGCACGTCCATCAGGCCGAACACCAGCGTCAGCCCCGAGGCCATGATGAAGATCATCATGCCCATGGCGAGGCTCGCCACGGTCAGCGTGAGCCAGGAAGAAGTCGATCCGATCAGCGGGATCATCAGAAGGGCGAGCGCGACCGGCAGCAGGATCGGTGCGAGATCCCGCTTCGGCTTCGGCAGCGGATCGGTTGCGGCAATGTCACTCACTGATGCGTCTCCAGGCTCAGGCCGAGCAGCCGCTCTTGCAGCGGCACGTCGGCGGCGAGCGCCGCCATCTCGCCGCGATGGACGATGGTGCCGTTGTCCATCACCAGCACGTTGTCGCCGAGTTCGCGGGCGGCGAAGAAATTCTGTTCGACCAGCAGGATGGTGGCGCCCTTGCGCTTGATCTCCTTCAGGCACTCGATCAGCGCCATCACGATGGCGGGCGCGAGCCCCTTGGTCGGCTCGTCGACCAGCAGCAGCTTGCGCGGTTCGATGATGGCGCGGGCGATCGACAGCATCTGCTTCTGCCCGCCCGAGAGGCTTCCCGCGCGCGACAGCCAGAAGCGGCGCAGCGCCGGAAAGAAACCGAAGATCCAGTCGAGCTGGGCGTCGTCGAGCGGCCCGTCGCGGGCCGCGAGCACGAGGTTCTCCTTCACCGTGAGATCGGAGAACACCGCCATGCTCTCCGGCACGTAACCGACGCCGCGCCGCGCGATGTCGGGCGTGGCAAGGCTCTCGATGCGTTCGCCGGCGAGGGTGATCTCGCCCTTCGAGGCCTGCCACAGACCCATGATGGTGCGCAGCGTCGTGGTCTTGCCGGCACCGTTGCGGCCGAGCAGCATCGTGACCTGTCCTTGCGGGACTGCGAGATCGATGCCCTGGAGGATGTGATAACGGCCGATATGGGTGTGCACGCTGGAGAGCTTCAGGAGATCGGTCATGCGGCGCTCTCTGCGGCGTTCTTGGGCGCGACGCCGAGATAGGCTTCCTGCACGATCGGCGAGGCGATCACTTCCGCGGGCGGGCCGTCGGCGACGAGCTGGCCGTTATGCAGCACGATGATGCGGTCGGCGAGCGAACGCACCACGTCCATCTTGTGCTCGACGAGAAGGATGATCTTGCTCCTGTCCTGCTTGAGCTGCGCGATCAGGTTGAGGACGACGGGCACCTCGTCGATGCTCATGCCGGCGGTCGGCTCGTCGAACATGAACACTTTCGGCTCCAGCGCGATCATCAGCGCGACCTCGAGCTTGCGCTGGTCGCCGTGGGACAGCGCGGTCGCGGCGACGCCGCGTCGGCTGCCGAGCGCGACCTGGTCGAGGATGGCGTCGGCGCGCGCGATCAGGTCGCGGCGCACCATCCAGGGCCGCAGCATGTCGTAATGGGTGCCGCTCGCGGCCTGCACCGCGAGGCGGACGTTCTCTTCCACCGACAGGTTCGGGAACAGATTGGTGAGCTGGAAGGCGCGGCCGAGGCCGGCGCGGGTGCGCATCGGCGCGGACTGCCCCGTGATGTCGGTGCCGTCGAACAGGATGCTGCCGCTCGACGCGCGGAGCTGGCCCGAGATCAGGTTGAAATAGGTGGTCTTGCCGGCGCCGTTCGGCCCGACGATGGCGGTGAGCTCGCCCGGGCGAAACGTGCAGGAGACGTTGTTGACCGCGACATGGCCGCCGAAGCGAATGGTGAGGTCGCGGGTTTCGAGGGTGAGCGGCATGAGAAATTTCGATCGGATTTGGATGACGATCTATCTACGATCACAGTGGGCTCCCTCCCCCGCTTGCGGGGAAGGGTCGGGGAGAGGGTGCTTCCGCAAGCGAGAACCCCTGAGAGGATAGAGCCCTCTCCCGGCCTCTCCCGCAAGCGGGAGAGGTGAAGCAAGAAAACCTCAGCGCTTGTTCTTGATCGGAACGTCCATGTCCTCGATCTTCAGCTCGCGCACCGGCTCGAGCACGGCCCAGGCGACGTTCGGATCGACCTTGACCTTGAAATGATACATGCTCTGCAGCGCTTGATGATCTTCCTTGCGGAACACCATCTTGCCCTTCGGCGTGTCGAACTCCAGGCCTTCCATCGCCGTGATCAGCTTCTCGGTGTCGGTCGACTTCGCCTTGGTGACGGCGGCGACGACGGACATCGCGGCGGCGAAGCCGCCCGCGGTGAAGAAGTCCGGCGGCGCGTTGAAGCGCTTCTGGTGCTCGGCGACCAGCCAGTCATTCACGGGGTTCTTCGGAATGTCGTAGAAGTAGTAGGTCGCGCCTTCCATGCCGGGCAGGCCCTTATAGGCGGCGAGCGCCGGCAGGATGTTGCCGCCGGTCGAGAGCTCGATGCCGTAGCGCTTCGGGTCCATGTCCTGCAGCTTGGCCAGCGGATTGCCGGCGCCGGCCCAGATCACCCAGATCACCTTGCGGCCCGGCTTGTCCTTCAGCGCGTCGAACAGGCGCTGGCCGACGGCGGTGAAGTCGGTGGTCGAGGTCGGGGCATACTCCTCGGCGGCGAGCGTCGCGCCGGTCTTGGCGAGCGCCTCCTTGAAGGCGGCGACGCCGTCACGGCCGAACGCATAGTCCTGCGCCAGCGTCGCCACGGTGACGCCCTGCTTGCCGATCGCGACCGCGTTGGAGATCGCGTCCTGCGAGGAGTTGCGCCCGGTGCGGAAGATGTAGCGATTCCACTTCTCGCCGGTAATCTGGTCCGCGACCGCGGGCTCGACGATCAGGATCTTCTTGTTCTCCTCGGCGACCGGGAGAATGGCGAGCGCCGCGGCCGACGAGGTCGTGCCGATCGCAATGTCGGCCTTGTCGTCCTGATAGGCCTCCGCGAGCGCGGCCTTGGCCAGATCCGGCTTGCCCTGGTCGTCCTTGGTGATGACGACGATCTTGCGGCCGTCGAGCGTCATGGTGCCCTTGGTGGCGTATTCAAAGCCCATCTTCAGGCCGGTCTCGGTCTGCTTGGCGTAGGCCTCGAGCGGACCGGTCTTGCCGTAGATCAGCGCGATCTTGAGATCGTCGGCCTGTGCGGAGGCGCCCGCGGCGAGCGCGACAATAGTTGTTGTTATGATGAGTGATCGACGCACGATGGTCCCTCCTGATTTGAAGTTTCTCGGTAACAGCGATTTGCACAAGCTTGCGAACATTGCAATTGAACCTTCCGGCGGAGCGGGCTGGCCTTTGCGGGCATGCATCATTTTTGGGCCTGCCTCGCTGCGCCGGCCTCGACCTGGCGCCAGTCCGACTGCGCTTCCTCCGCGCTTTCGAAGATGTGCGGCGCGACGCCGCGTTTCTCGAGGGCTTCACCAAGCTTGATGCGCAGGAAGCCCGACGTGGTGTAGCGCGACACGCCGGAATAGAAGCGGTCGACGAGGCTGCGCACCATCGCTGAATAATCGTCCATCAGCTCCGGCAGGATGGAAAAGTTGTCATAATTGACGATGGCGTAGACCCGGCGGCCGAGCGGCGCCAGGCGGGCCTCGACGAGGGACGCGATGGTGTCGATCTCGGCCTTGCTGCGCAGCGGGTAGCGCTCCAGATTGACGAAGAACAGGTTCTGCTGCTCGTCCAGCGTGAAGCGCTGGTCGAGCGGGATGGTGAGCAGGCGCTCGCGCAGATCCATCAGACCCTCGCCGAAGATGCGCGCGTCCATCAGCGCAGGGTCGCGCGGGATTAGCGGCTTGAAGTCCATCAGGCGCAGGATGTCGCGCTCGACATCGATGCCGGGCGCAACTTCGGTGAGTTCGAGCCCCTCGTCCCTGAGCTCGAACACGCAGCGCTCGGTGACGTACAGCGTGCGTTGCTTGCGCGCGGCGGCAAACGGGCCGCTGAAGGTGACGTGCTCGACGCGATCGACGAACTTGCGTGACTTGGCTTCGTCGAGGATGACGAGTTTCCCGTCGCGCACCGCGATGCGTTGCTTGCCCGCACCGAACGTGCCGACGAAGACGACTTCCTTGGCATTCTGGCTGATGTTGATGAAGCCGCCGGCACCGGCAAGCTTCGGCCCGAACCTGCTGACATTGAGGTTGCCGGCGCGGTCGACCTGGGCAAGCCCGAGGAAGGCGGCATCGAGACCGCCGCCGTCGTAGAAGTCGAACTGGTAGGGCTGGTCGATCACGGCCTGGGTGTTGATCGCCGCACCGAAATCGATGCCGCTCGCCGGGATGCCGCCGATTACGCCCGGCTCCGCCGTCAGCGTGATCAGATCGATGATCCGCTCCTCGTTGGCGACCGAGGCGATCCCCTCCGGCATGCCGATGCCGAGATTGACGACGCTGTTGGCCTTCAGCTCGAGCGCGGCGCGCCGGGCGATGATCTTGCGCTCGCTGATCGGCATCACCGGCAGAGTGGCGGCACGGACGCGGATCTCGCTCGAAAAGGCCGGATTGTATTGCGTGCCGAAAGTCTGCCAGTGGTTCTCCGGCCTTGCCACGACGACGCAGTCGACGAGGATGCCGGGAATCTTGACCTGGCGCGGATTGAGGCTGCCGGCTTCGGCGACGCGCTCGACCTGGGCGATGACGATGCCGCCGGAATTATGTGCCGCCATGGCGATGGCGAGCGCTTCGAGCGTCAGCGCCTCCTTCTCCATGGTGAGGTTGCCGTCGGGATCGCCGGTGGTGGCGCGGATGATCCCGACCTGAATCGGAAACGTCCTGTAGAGCAGGCAGTCCTCGCCGCGCAGCGTGATCAGCTCCACCATGTCCTCGGTGGTGCGTGCGTTCAGCTTGCCGCCGCCGTGCCGGGGGTCGACGAAGGTGCTCAATCCGACGCGGGTGATGTGGCCGGGCCGGTGCGCGGCGATGTCGCGGAACAGATGCGTGATCACGCCTTGCGGCAGGTTATAGGCCTCGATCCGGTTCGCGATCGCAAGCTGCTGCAGTTTCGGCGCAAGGCCCCAGTGTCCGCCGATCACGCGCCGGACCAGCCCTTCATGCGCGAAATGATTGAGACCGCGCTGCTTGCCGTCGCCTTGTCCGGCCGCATAGACCAGCGTCAGATTGCGCGGCTTGCCCTGCGTGTAGGGCGCATCGCCCTCGTGGGACAAATAGAGTTGCTCCAGCGCGATCGCGATCTCCTCGGCAAAGCCGATGCCGACGAAGCCGCCGGTCGCCACGGTGTCGCCGTCGCGGATCAGCATGACGGCCTCAGTCGCCGACACGACCTTGCCCTTCTCGGAATTGCGCAAGTAAGGCAGAGCTGGGTGCTGGCTCACGGCGTTCCTCCCGATCCGCATGCCGTTATTGTTTTGCGTTGATCTTATCGCGGGGATCGGCCGTGGAACAGCTGCTCCCCACGAGAGAAGGCAGCAGAGAGCAAGGTCCGCGCCAGAGGCCGTCAATTCGCTAAAAGTGGCCAAAGCTGCGGCATTTTCCGCATGTCTGCAGCCAAAGAGTAGCCAGGCCCCGTGTCCGGAATCCGAGACTCCGGACACGGGGAGTCTCGAAACTCAGACGGCAGCGGGTCCCGTGGCCAGGCCGAACTTGGCGAGCTTCTTGTAGAAGGTTGCGCGCGAGATCCGCAGCATCCTGGCGGCTTCCGTGATCTGGCCGTTGCTGGCGGCGAGTGCCTGTTCGAGCGTGTGCTTCTCGAACTCCGCCTCGGCTTCGGCATAGGGCACCACCGCTCCGGCCGGTCGCGCGGGCGGCGCCAACCTGACCTCGGTGCCGACCGGGAGGATGCGCGCGACGTCCTCGCCGGTCAGCCGCCCGGAATCGCTGAGGATCAGCGCGCGTTCGAGGATGTTGCGGAGCTCGCGGACATTGCCCGGCCAGTCATAGCGCGCGAGCGCGGCGAGCGCGCTCGGCGTGATCTTCGCCTTGACGTAGTCGCCCGATCCGCTGATGTCGTCGAGCAGCCGGGCGCAGATGTCCGGGAGATCATCGAGGCAATGGCGCAGCGGCGGCAGCTCGATCGCGAGCACGTTGAGCCGATAATAGAGGTCGGGCCGGAACGCGCCGTCGCTGACGCGCTTGCGCAAATCCACATTGGTGGCGGCGATCACGCGCACGTCCACCTTCGAGATCTTGTCCGAGCCGAGCGGCTCGATCTCGCGCTCTTGGAGCACGCGCAGCAGCTTGGCCTGCAATTGCAGCGGCATCTCGCCGATCTCGTCGAGGAACAGCGTGCCGCCGTCGGCAATGCGGAATTTGCCCTCGCGCCCCCTGCGGTCGGCGCCGGTATAGGCGCCCGGCGCGGTGCCGAAGAACTCCGACTCGATCAGCGTGTCCGGGATGGCGGCGACGTTGACGCTGACGAACGGCTTCTCCGCGCGCGAGGAGGCGTTGTGAATCGCCTGCGCCAGCATCTCCTTTCCCGTTCCGGTCTCGCCGGTGAGCAGCACGGTGACGCTCTGCCGCGCGGCACGGCTTGCGAGCTCTTTGGCTTGCGCGATTCCCGGTGTGTTGCCGACGAAATCGGCGAAGGTGAAGCGCGCGGCGCGGGCGTTGGACAATTGCCGCCGCGCCAGCCGCAGATCGCTCTCGAGCTGGGCGACGCGGGCGAGCAGCGGCTTCAGGCTTTCGAGATGATCATAGAGCACGAATCCGATCGCGCCGATTACCGTCCCGTTCTCGTCCTCGATCGGCATGCGGGTGACGACGAGCTGCTCGCCGCCGAGCTCCATGATGTCGAGCAGGATCGGCTCGCCGGTTTCGGCCACCTTCCGCATCAGGCTGTTCGGGATGACCTCCTCGATAGGCCGGCCGATCGCCTCGCTGGTGCGCCCGAGGCCGAGCGCTGCGAGATATTTTTCGTTGACGTAGACGACGCGCCCGCCGCGGTCGATCGCGATGGCACCTTCACAGAGCTGTTCCAGCCGCGCGAACAGCGTCTCCATCGCGCGCGCACGGAGATAGACGGGGTCGCTGATCGAGGAGGAAGGCGCAGACATGAGATACCTCGGGGAGGTTCGCCTGTGTATTAGCAAAAGGCCAGCAATTTCAAAGGGGGGAAATGGGCACTCAGCGAGCTCGGCAATTGCTGTCGTCCCGGGGCGCGAAGCGAACCCGGGACCCATACCCACAGGAAGACGTTTGGCGAAGACTCGGAATCGGAGCTTCGCGTCACACGGCTCCCTGTGGTTATGGATCCCGGGTCTGCGCTGACGCTAGCCCGGGACGACAGCGGTATGGGTTGCGCCGTCTTCGGCCTTACCTTCGATACCCGCTCGCCCGCGAATAGCCCTGGCGGTTCTGCTGCATCGGGCGGCTCGCCACGCTGACTCGCGCTTCGCTGGAGGCGGGCGTTGCGAGCTTCAGCTCTTCCAGGAAGATCGGCCGGGAGAAGTAGTAGCCCTGCGCGTAGCGGATCTTCGTTGCTGCCTGGAGATAGGCGAGCTCCTCGTAGGATTCGAGGCCTTCGGCGACCACCGTCATGCCGAGCGCTTCGCTCAGATTCGATCGCGCGCAGGATGCCCTGGCTGCGCGGGCGCTTATGGATGTCGGTGATGAACGAGCGGTCGATCTTGATCTCGTCCGCGGTGATGTCGGCCAGCGCCGAGAGCGAGGAATAGCCGGTGCCGAAATCGTCGATGGAGATGCCGACGCCGAGCTTGCGGAACATCGGCAGGATCTCGGCCTGGAAATGATTCTTGGCGACGAAGGCGTCTTCCGTCACCTCCATCATGAAGCGCTGGGGAAAGCCGGTGTCGTCCAGCGCCCGCGCGAAGCTGCGCATGAATTCGGGATTGCCGGCCTGCTTGGCGGCAACGTTGATGCTGATGGTCGCATCCGCGCCGAACGTGTCGTTGATCAGGTCGATCGACTTGACGATCTCGGCGAGCACGAGATGGGTCAGCTCGTCGATCAGCCCGAGCTCGCCGGCAAGATTGATGAACGAACCGGGCGCCTGGATCACGCCTTCGTCGTCGCGCAGGCGGACCAGGGCCTCGATGCCCTTCACGGCCTGTGTGCGGATGTCGACCTTGGACTGGAAGGCGCAGCAGAAGCGCTTTTCCAGGATGGCGAGCCGCAGCGACTGCTCGACCTTCATCCGCGCCTGCGCCTCGCGCTCCATGCTGGTATCGAAGAAGGTCGCCAGTCCCTTGCCGTTGTTCTTGATGCGGTACATCGCGATGTCGGCGTTCTGCCGCAGCGTCTCGAAACTGCTTCCGTGGTCGGGATAGAGACTGATGCCGACCGAGGTCGAGGCGAAGACTTCCGAATTGTCGATGAAGAACGGTGCAGTCAGCCGCTCCAGCGTCGATTGCATGAACTCGGCGACCTCCTCCTGGCTCTGGATCGGGGAGAGCAGCAGCAGGAATTCGTCGCCGGAGATGCGCGACAGCATGTCGGAATCGCGCAGGTCGCGCCCGAGCCGCTTCGACAACTCGACCAGCAGCGCGTCTCCCACCGAGTGGCCGTAATAGTCGTTGATGTGCTTGAAATTGTCGACGTCGAGAAAGGCCAGCGCGAAACGCTCGCCGCCGCGACCCGTCGCGAGCAGACTGTTGGCGCGGTGCTCGATCACGCGCCGCGAGGGCAATCCGGTCAGCTCGTCGAAATAGGCCGAGCGGAACAGCTGGTCTTCGAAATTCTTCTGCTCGGTGATGTCGGAGGATGCCGAGATCAGGAGCTCGCGCCCGGCGAGGCGAACGGGACGATGGGTCGTGAGCAGCACCTGGCGCGCGGCGCCGACGTGAAGCGCCTCCTCGGTCACGACCGCCTGGCCGGCGCTCAGCGCCTGCCGGCAGGCTTGACGTCGCGGGGCCAGATCGGGTGAGGGACGGCTGCCGTCCATGCCGAGCTGGGCGGCGGCGGCATCGTTGACCAGCAGAAGCTCGCCATGCGCGTCCTGCACGGTGAGGCCGGCAGGTAGCATTCTAACGATTTCCTTGAGAAAACTGAGCTCGGCTTCAGTCGCGCCGGAATATGTATTGTCGTTCATACAAGTCATGAATCTTGTTGTTTCGGCGCGCCTTTGCAATGGGCGCGATCTTGCGCAGTTCCCTCTTAAGTTTGGTTAAGGGGCCAGGAGAAATACCGGGGTGTTTTGGAGAAAACTTGCGACGATGCGACGCGCGCCGACGATCGTCATTAACAGAGGGTCAACGCGTCAAGCGAAACTGCGAGCGAAGGGCGTGACCGCGCTTTCGCTTCTATCGAGTCCGGCTGCGTATGAGCCTTGGTTGAACGGTGCGAGCTACAGTCGACACTTTTCTCCGTCTCGGAGAGGTGATGCGCGAGCGGAGCTGGTTCATCATTCTCTATTCGCTTCGCGGGATTCGGCACTGCATGATGCAATGCAGCCCGGTCTTCAGATACGAGATCTCGGTCCTGCCGTCGAAGGACGACAATGCTGATTTCAGCAACTTGGTGCCGAAGCCGGGCTCGGACACCTTGTCCACGCTCGGCCCCTCGGTTTCGTCCCAGGTGATGGTCAGGCGATCGTCGCTGATGGTCCAGGACACCTGCAAGAGGCCGCGCGGCGAGGAGAATGCGCCATACTTGCCCGCATTGGTGGCAAGCTCGTGAAACATCAATGACAGCGTGACCGCGAGCTTCGGCGGCAGGAACAATCGATCGCCATTGAGGGTGAAGCGGACATGGCCATAGGGGCCGAGCTCCGAGATCAGGAGGTCGCGGATATCGCAGCCGCCCTTGTCGATCCGCGAGATCAGATCGTCCGTTGCGGCCAGCGAGCGCAGCCGGGGATCGACCCGGGCCCAGACCTGCGGGTGGTCGTGCAGCACCTGGTGCAGCACGGCATGCACTGTCGACAGCTTGTTCTTCAGCCGGTGCTGCAGCTCCTCGACCAGCAGCTTGCGATACTCTTCTTCCTCGATCAGGCGCTTGGAGATCCGGCGCTGCTCTGCCAGCATGGTGCGATAGTGCTCGACACCCCAGATGGTTATCGCGCAGACGGCCCAGTAAAGGGCCAGCAGGGCAAAGCGCGCGCGATCGGCAAAGGCATCGCCGAAATTCAGGACGACTCCAAGCACGCCGCCGATCAGCGCCGTGACCACGCCGATCCGGAATCCTCCCAGGGCAGCTGCAAAGAACACGGCCGGAAAGTACGGTGTGAAGTAGATGTCGGGGCGAACCTGAGCGAGCCCCCAGCGGACCAGGGTTGCGGCCAGCAGGCAGACTATCGCAAACGAGATGCTCAGACCGAGCGAGGGCGGCGCCGCGCCCTGCCAGCCCTTGCGGAACTCGTCGATCAGCTTCCCCATGCGCAGCCCAGTTGCGATATGCGTTCGAACATCGAGCGGCCCGTGAGAACGTTACGCATGCCGCCCGCACAAGCATAGCTTGCCTTGTCGGAAGCGGGCAGGGATAGTGGCCGCTCCGGCGACGGCGGCGGCCGACATGCGCCATTTGGCATCAAATCACTCGAAAACAGGAACATTCCATGGGCAGGCTGGACGGCAAGGTTGCGGTGATCACGGGGGCGACGAGCGGGATCGGATTGCGCACTGCGGAAGTCTTCGTTGCCGAAGGTGCCAAAATTGTGATCGCCGGCCGGCGCGTACCGGAAGGCGAGGCACTGGCAAAGCAACTCGGGGCCAATTGCATCTTCCGCCAGACCGACGTCACGGTCGAAGCGCAGATGCAGGCGCTGATCGCGCTCGCGGTCGACAAGTTCGGCAGGATCGATTGCCTGTTCAACAATGCCGGCGGGCCGGCGCAGACCGGCGGCATCGAGGGCCTCGAGGCCGAGCGGTTCGACGCGGCGATGGCGACGCTGGTGCGCAGCGTCATGCTCGGCATGAAGCACGCCGCGCCCTACATGAAGAAGCAGGGGGCGGGCAGCATCATCAACAATGGCAGCATCGCCGGCCGCCTCGCCGGCTTCTCGTCGTCGATGGTCTACAGCGCGGCCAAGGCGGCGGTGATCCATCTCACCAAATGCGTGGCGTTGGAGCTCGGCGAATCCAACGTCCGCGTCAACTCGATCTCGCCGGGCGCGATCGCAACGGGCATCTTCGGCAAGGCGCTGGGGCTCTCGACCGACGCCAGCGGAGAAGACGCCGGCGGTGATGCGCGAGGTCTACAAGACCGCGCAGCCGATCCCGCGTGCCGGCCTTCCCGACGACATCGCCCAGGCCGCGGTGTTCCTGGCCAGCGACGAATCCAGCTTCGTCAACGGCCACGATCTCGTCGTCGACGGTGCGATCACCGGCGGCCGCAACTGGAGCCAGCAGCAGCAGGGCTATGTGGCGCTGCGCAAGGCGTTCGATGGGGCGTAGCGGATAGGTCTCGTGCCCCGGACGCGGCGCGGCGCGAAGTGCCGCGCTGCAGAGCCGGGGCCCATCTCTCCGCAGCTTATCCTCTGGCTTGGGTCCCGGCTCGCGCTTCGCGCGTCCGGGACACGAGAGGCTAAACCGCCTTCACCGACACGCGCAGCCCATCCCGCGGCTTCGGGATCGGCCACATCTGCCAGTCCGGCTTGCAGCCGGGCGCGAGCGACACCTCGATATTCTGCAGAAAGTGCCGCGCGAAGCATTTCGCCTGCATGTAGGCGAAGTGCAGACCGAGGCACATATGCGCGCCGCCGCCGAACGGCACGAAGGCGAAGCGGTGGCGGTTGCGCTGCGCTTCCTCGGTGAAGCGCAGCGGATCGAAGCGGCCCGGCTCCGGCCAGATGTCCTTCATGTGGTGCGTATAGAGCGGATTGATGCCGACCGCCGTGCCGGCGGGGATCGCAAACCCCTTGAAGCTGAAATCGCGCATCGCGCGGCGCGGCATCGACGGCACCGGCGGCCTGATCCGCAGCGCTTCCTTGAACGCCATTTCCGACAGCGGCATCTTTTCGAGATCATCGAAGCTGCTCGGCGCCCCCGGGGCAAGCCCGAGCGCGAGCACCTCCGCGCGCAGCCTGTCCTGCCAGTCCGGATTGGCGGCGAGCTCGCCGATGAAGGAGGTCAGCGACGAGGTCAGCGTGTCATGCGCCGCCATCATCAGGAAGCTCATGTGGTCGATGATATCCTGTTCCGAGAGCAACGCGCCGTTCTCATGGGTGGCGCGGCAGAGCTGCGAGAACAGATCGTCGCCGCCATGATTGCCGCGGCGGAGCGGAATCTGCTCGCGGAAATAGGCGACGATGCGCTTGCGTCCCTTCACCCCTCGCGCCATCTGGGTGCCGGGCAGGGGGCGGCGGACCGGGGAGACCGAGGCGGCGACCATATCGACGAAGGCGCGGTTGATCTCGTCGACCTCAGGCCCGATATCGGCGCCGAGGAACGAAGCCGCAGCGAGATCGAGCGTGAGCTGCTTCATCGCCGGATAGAGCTGCATCTCGCCGGGCTTTGCCCTCCATTGCGCGACGCGCGCAGAAATGCCGCGGTCGAGATCGCCGAGATAGGACTTCATCGGCCCGGACTTGAACGCGACCGACAGCGCCTTGCGATGCAGGCGATGCTCGTCGAAATCGAGCAGCATCAGCCCGCGCGGAAACAGCAGGCCCAGAACCTTGTTCCAGCCATGGGTCGAGGAGAACAGCTTCTGCTGGTCGAACAGCACGAGCTCGTTGGCCTCGGGCCCGAGCAGCACGACATTGGTCTCGCCGAAAAAATGCGTACGGTAGACCAGGCCGTATTTGGCGCCGTTGGCTTCGATATGGCCCTTTGGATCGGCGAGCACCTGAAAGGTCTTGCCGATGATCGGCCAGCCTTCGTCGCCGGGAATGTGGGTCAGCTCATTGCGTCGCGGCGGGGTGAACTGAAGCGCAGGGGCCACATTCTGCATCGACATGACGATTGCTCCGGTTGGCGGGCTCCGCCAGCGTAGCACAATCCGGGCACGGCGATGCGACGGTTGCTGGCGCAAATGACCTTCGGGTGTCGTCCCGCCTAGTGCGCAATTGCGCACGGGGGCGGGGACCCATAACCACAGGGAGGAGTTTTGGTGCGAGGCTGGTAACTCCGAGTCTTCGTAAAACCGCATCCTGCGGTTATGGGTCCCGGGTTCGCGCTGCGCGCGCCCCGGGACGACGAGTGGAGTGCGGCCTACCGCTTCGCCGCTTCCTTCTGCAGATCCGGGGCGTTGACGGCGGGAATGGCGACGCGGCCGGGGCCGGTGACCTTCAGCGCCTCGGCGGCCTTTTCGTTCTGCATGATCTTGGCCATTACGGCCTGTCCCGCGCGCTCGAAGATCGCGCGGTTCTCGATCACGAATTTTTGCGATTTGCGCAAGCCGTCGATGTAGCCGTTGATCTCGGGCACGACGTAGCGCGCCACCATGTCCCAGCTCCGCCGCGTCGCTTCCGGATTGGCCCAGTCGTGCACGAAGCCGATGATGGCGCCGACGCCGCCGGAGACCTGCATCACGTTCTTGATGGTTTTGACGAGATCGTCGGGCGTGCCGATGGTGGACGCGGCTCCCTCGACGAAGGCGGTCTTGTCGACCGCCTCGTCGGGTGAGGAGAATGCGGTGAGGCCCGGCCGCTGCAACGTGCCGACATTATACTCGTTGTGCCAACGCATCAGCCCGGCGCCCGCTTCGCGGCGCGCCTGCTCGCGGGTCTCGGCGATGTGGAAGGTCAGCAGCACGCGCCAGTCGGCGCGGTTCACCTTGGTGCCGTGTTTCCTGGCGGCATCCTCGGCGAACTGCCATTGCTGCTGCAGCGACATCAGGCCCTGCGTCGTCATCGAGCCCAGCGAGATGATGCCGATGCCGTATTTGCCGGCGAGCGTCATGCCGGAGGGCGAGATCTGCGAGGCCACCACGAACGGCAACTCCTCCTGCAAGGGCAGGATCTGCAGCGCGGCGTCGTTCATCGTGAACCAGTCGCTCTTGGCGGTGACGCGCTCGCCGTTGAAGAGGCGGCGGATGATGCCGATCGCCTCGTCCTGGCGGTCGCGCTGCGTCATCGGATCGATGCCGAGCGTATGCGCATCCGAGGCGAGCGCGCCGGGGCCGGAGCCGAAGATGGCGCGGCCGCCGGTCATGTGGTCGAGCTGCACCATGCGCTGGGCGACATTGAAAGGATGGTGATAGGGCAGCGACACCACGCCGGTGCCGAGCTTGATCCGCTTGGTGCGCTCGCCGGCTGCGGCCAGGAACATCTCGGGCGAGGCGATCATCTCCCAGCCGGACGAATGATGCTCGCCACACCAGAACTCGTCATAGCCCAGCGCATCCAGCTGCTCGACGAGGTCGAGATCTCGCCGGAACTGGAGCATCGGATGCTCCCCGATCGGGTGATGCGGGGCAAGGAAGGCTCCGAACTTCAGGCGCGCCATGGCGGTCTCTCCGGCTTTGATTTTCTGCTTGTTGAGACGGCAAGGCTACGTGCCTGATGGCGCGAACGCAATCGCGCGATGTCCCGCGCAGCGGAATGCAGGCATGCGAGCTGAGGTGAGCATCGCGCACCAGATTGCTGATCGAGGGCTGCGCGCTGCAGATCGCAGGCCTTGCTGCGCTCGCGCTCGTCACATTTCATGTCGATGTGCCGATGTCGCTCGCGTCTGCGCTCATCATGATCATCTTCGCTGATGGTCGGGGACTTCTGATGGCCGCTCACGGCGCGGTGTTGTCCACCGCCCAAGCCGTGCAATCAGCGCGCGCAGGATCTGTCGTCTCGCTCAGGCCGTTTGTGACATCATCATGATTTGCGCCGCATTTCCGGCATGCATGCCCGCGCATCTGCACGATGTTGAGGCATTGCGGTTAATACGTGGGGATTCCTGCAGGAATCCGTGGCCTTTTCGCGAGATTGACAGCGCACGGTCTTTTTATTGTGCAATGCAGCAACTATCTGGTTGGGCTGGACGTTGAACGTCGCTCACCAGGAAGTTGCCGTGTCGTTAGCCAAGAATATCGATCTCTTGAGACGTCTGCCGAGGCTGGACGGACTGCGCTTTGGCGAGCTCGGCCGCAGCGCTGATTCATCGAGCCCCTTGGAGGAGGTTCTTGGCTTCGGCGACAATCCCGGAGCCTTGCGCATGTTCACGTTCGTGCCGGCGCAATTGCAGAAGCCGCGCGCGCTCGTCGTCGTGCTGCATGGCTGCGGGCAGACGGCAGCCGGTTACGATCTCGGCGCGGGCTGGTCGACGCTGGCAAGGCACTATGGCTTCGCGCTGCTGATGCCCGAGCAGCAGCGTGTCAACAACGGCAACACCTGCTTCAACTGGTTCAATCCGGAAGACACCGTGCGCGGCGGCGGCGAGGCGCATTCGATCCGCGAGATGATTGCGCACATGGTCGAGACGCACCGCATCGATTCCAGGCGCGTCTTCATCACCGGCCTGTCGGCCGGCGGCGGCATGACGACGGTGATGCTCGCGACCTATCCGGAAGTCTTCGCGGCCGGCGCGGTCATTGCCGGACTGCCCTATGGCATCGCCTCGAATCTGCGCGAGGCGCTCGAGGGCATGTTTCATTCCCCGGCGCGTCCCGCGCGCGAGCTCGGCGATCTCGTGCGCAGCGCCTCGGATCATCGCGGACCCTGGCCGAAGGTCTCGGTGTGGCACGGCAGCGCCGACCGCACCGTCAATCCCGGGAATGCCAACGAGATCGTCAAACAATGGCTCGACCTGCACGACCTGCCTGACGCGCCGATGGCGGAGACGGTCGTCGACGGCTATCCGCGCCAGGCCTGGTGGAACAAGGACGGCGAGACGCTGGTCGAATCCTACGCCATCACCGACATGGCGCATGGCACGCCGCTCGGGATCGCCGACAACGATCAGCGCTACGGCGTCGAAGGCGCATTCCTGATCGAGGCCGGCATCTCCTCGTCCTATCACATCGCAAAGTTCTTCGGCCTCACCGGCTGGATTCCGGACGCCGCGACGAGGAAGGCGGAAGCCAAGCCTGCCATGAACTCTGCACCGAAGCCGGCGCTGTCGCCCGCGCCGCATCTCGCCCGCTCGATCCGTGCAGCAATTGCCGAAGAGCAGGCCGAGCCGCAGCGCGAAAAGGCTCGCGGCTTCGATCTCGGCCAGATCATCACGCGCGCGCTCACGGCCGCGGGATTGATGAAATAGCTCCATCCCCGCTGTCGTCCCGGACAAGCGCGCCCCAAGCGCGCGCCGATCCGGGACCCATACTCCCAGGATTGAGTGAGGCGCGAAAGCGCAACTCCGAGTCCCCGTAACCACGTCTCCCTGTGGTTATGGATCCCGGATCTGCGCTTGCGCTTGTCCGGGACGACGGCGGAGTTTGTGGCGGACTGTCGGTGACGCCAGCGGAGCTTGTGGCTACATCTCGCCGGTGATGAACGGATTGGTCATGCGCTCCTGGCCGATGCTCGAGCCGGCGCCATGGCCGCAGATGAAGCCGACTTCGTCGCCGAGCGGCAGCAGCTTTGTCTTGATCGAATTGATCAGCGTGGCGTGACTGCCGCCGGGCAGATCGGTGCGGCCGACCGAGCCTGCAAACAGGACGTCGCCGACATGAGCAAATCGTAACGCATTGTTGAAGAACACCACGCTGCCGGGCGAATGGCCCGGGCAGTGCAGGATGTCGAAGGATAGCTCGCCGATCGACACGCTATCGCCTTCGTCGAGCCAGCGGTCCGGCGCGAAATCGCGCACGCCGGTCATGCCGAACCGCGCGCCGCTTGCGACCACGTTGTCGAGCAGGAACTTGTCCGCGACATGCGGGCCCTCGATCGGCACCTTCAGCGCCTCGCGCAGCTCGGCCGCGCCGCCGACATGATCGATATGGCCGTGAGTCAGCCAGATCTTCTCCACGGTGACGCCGGTCTGCTTGATCGCGTCCAGGATCTTCGGCACGTCTCCGCCGGGATCGATCACCGCCGCCTTCTTGGTGGGCTCGTCCCAGATGATGGTGCAGTTCTGCTCGAACAGCGTCACGGGAACGATGATCGCGCCTGCCTTGGGTGGCGAGGAGTCCTGGGTGTCAGTTTGCTCGGTCATGGCGCCACAATGCCGATTTTTGTCAGTCCGCCAAGCAAAAGATTCGCAAAAGATTCGGTCCGAGAGCTTCGGGAACAGCCGCGGTTCTCGTCACACGGCCGTCCCAATTGGCCTGCCAATTTGAACCGGGGGCGATGCTGTCGCGTTCTCCCGCGCAAGGCGCAGATTTTGGGTGGTCTTCGGCATGGCTCAAGGCAACGAGAACTGGTGGCGCGACGGCATCTTCTATCAGATCTATCCGCGCTCGTTTCAGGACTCCGATGGCGACGGCGTCGGCGATCTCGCCGGCATCCTCAGGCGGCTGCCTTACGTCAAATCGCTCGGCGTCGACGCGATCTGGCTGTCGCCGATCTTTCCCTCGCCGATGGCGGATTTCGGCTACGACATCTCGGATTATGTCGGCATCGAGCCGCTGTTCGGCACGATGGCCGATTTCGACGCGTTGCTCGCGGCCGCCCATGACAACGGCTTGAAGCTGATCCTCGATCTCGTGCCGAACCACACCTCGGACCAGCATCCCTGGTTCATCGAGAGCCGGTCGTCGCGCGACAATCCCAAGCGCGACTGGTACATCTGGCGCGATCCCGCGGCTGACGGCGGCGCGCCGAACAACTGGCTGTCCGAGTTCGGCGGCAGCGCGTGGCAATTCGACGAGACCACGGGTCAATATTACTACCACGCCTTCCTCGCCCAGCAGCCGGACCTGAACTGGCGCAATCCGGACGTCCGCGCCGCGATCTACGACGTGATGCGGTTCTGGCTCGACAAGGGTGTCGATGGCTTTCGCGTCGACGTGATCTGGCACCTGATCAAGGACGCCGAATTCCGCGACAACCCGCCCAACCCGCATTATGTCGAGGGCAGGCCGCCGAACGAGAAGATCCTGACGCAGTACTCGACCGATCAGCCGGAGGTGCACGATGTCATCGCCGAGATGCGGCGCGTCATCGATTCCTATGGCACCCGCGTCCTGATCGGCGAGATCTATCTGCCGCTGCATCGCCTCATGGCCTATTACGGCAACGATCTCACCGGCGCGCAGATGCCGTTCAATTTCGCGCTGCTCTCGACCTTCTGGAGCGCGCGCTCGATCGAGAAGATCATCGAGGACTACGAGAAGGCGCTGCCGAAGGGCGCCTGGCCGAACTGGGTGCTGGGCAATCATGATCGGCCGCGCGTGGCGAGCCGCGTCGGTCCCGAGCAGGCCCGCGTCGCGGCCATGCTGCTGCTGACGCTGCGCGGCACGCCGACGCTCTATTACGGCGACGAGATCGGCATGCACCAGCTCGCGGTCGCGCCGGAGGACGTGCGCGATCCGTTCGAGAAGAACGTGCCCGGCATCGGCGTCGGCCGCGATGGCTGCCGCACGCCGATGCAATGGGATTCGTCGAACTTCTCCGGTTTCTCGCAAGTGAGGCCGTGGCTGCCGCTGCCGGAGGATCATATCCGCGAGAATGTCGCCAATCTCGAAGCCGATGGGCGCTCGATCCTCAATCTCTACAAGCGCCTGATCGCGCTGCGGAGGAGCTGTCCCCCGTTGATCGCGGGCGACTACCACCCGATCTCGGCGCAAGGCGATCTCCTGATCTACCGCCGCGAGGCCGGTGCCAGGGCGGTGATCGTGGCGCTCAATCTCGGGCCCGAGCCGGTCGCTGTGACCACCAGCGCGATCCGATTCGGCAGCGAGATATTGCTGTCGACGTTCCTCGATCGCGAGGGCGAGCGGCTGGAAGGCGTGCTGGATTTGCGCGGCAATGAGGGCGTGGTGGTGGCGCTGCCCGCCTGACTGTCGTCCCGGGGCGCGCGAAGCGCGAGCCCGGGTGTCCGCCCCTCATGGAATCGGCTATCCTCCCCCCATGGACAACACCGCTCGCAACATCGCCCTCGTGCCGCCGCCGGACCGTCGCCAGTCTGAGACCGCGCTCGCCATCGCGCGCGGCACCGCGCGTCTGTTACGTTCGCTCGGCTTCTCCTGCATCAGCGAATTGCCGCTGCCGTCGGGCCGGCGCGCCGATCTGGTAGCGCTCAATGAGCGCGGCGAGATCTGGATCGTCGAGATCAAGTCGTCGGTGGAGGATCTGCGCGCCGACCAGAAATGGCACGAATACCGCGCCCATTGCGACCGGCTGTTCTTCGCCTTCACGCAGGATCTGCCGTGCGAGATCTTCCCCGATGACACCGGCCTGATCATCGCCGACGCCTATGGCGCGCATCTGCATTGCGAGGCGCCCGAGCACAAGATGGCAGCACCGACGCGCAAGCAGATGACCGTGCGGTTCGCGATGGCGGCAGCCTTGCGGATCAACCGGCTGGTCGACCCGCAGGGCCACGCGGATTTCTGGGAATAGGCGGCCCGGGCGAAGCGTGGCGTGATCGTCTCCTCGTGATACGAGGTCGCCGGTTGTCCTTCTGTCCGGACTACTTTTTGGCGTGCGCCGCCCGGATCGGACCGAAAGGTCCGTACATATGCTGCTGCTGATCGAAACCATCAGCGTACGGTCCGTAAGGCGCATCGACCGGCTTGGTCGAAAGGTCTGGATAGTCCTTGTCGAGACCGGCCTTTTTCGGACGCGGTTGAGAGATCATATAAACAGCCACATCCCATGCCTGCTCGACCGTGAGCTGCGGATCCAGATAGTCCGTCCCGTGCGGCATGTTGAAGTGCACGAAGTTCGCCGCAGTAATCAACCGCGCCATGCCGGCGCCATCATTGAAACTATCCGGGCCCCAGAGCGGCGGCACCATGTAGCCGAGATCGACGCTCGGCACGCTGCGGCGTATTCCGGAGCCGTCCTCATTGTGACAGGAAAGACAAGCCTTCGCATAGATCGCCTTGCCGCGAACCGGGTCGGCCGCCCGATCGAGCTCAGGCATCGATCCGGTACCGAGTCCTGACAATGCCTTGCCGGCTGGCACGCCGGACGACAGAAACCTGATGTAGGCCACGATGGCTTGCATTTCCGGACTGTCGAGCGGCAGCGCGCGACCATTCATGCTGCGCGACATGCACGAGTTCACACGATCCTCGATCGTGATCTCGGCGCCAAGGCGGGCGCTGTATTGCGGGAAGAGCTCGAACAATCCAAAGATCGGCAAGCCGAATTTTTTCGTACCGGCTTCGAGATGGCAGTTGCTGCAGGCGAGATTATTGCCGGCATAACGCTTGGCTGGGTCCGGCACCTCCGGCCCGATATGGGCGTAGGTCGCCGTGATGAGGTCGCGCCCGCGCCGCACGAGCCGGCCATGAGCGTCATCAGGCAGCGCGCCGACTTCCGGTACCGTCCAGACCGGAGAGGATATCTGCTGAGCTCGCACCGCGGCTGGCGCGGCTACGGCGATGACAGCGACGGCCACCGCGCGCATCGTCCAGAAGCCAAGCAGTGCAAGAAGCGGCGTAGGGTGAACCATCGATCTCTCGACATCAGGTGGATATTGGACGCGCCAATTCGATGCGCCAGGTCGACGCGATGATCCGCCGTCCGAGGTTAACGTCGGGTTCAACGAACTCGCGAGGCCAACACTCGGGTTTACCGACACGACGCCGGGACGTCAGGCCGGGGCACATTCAGGGGCCGACCGACCTTAGGCATGTTGAGCTATGGGAGCTTGAGCTATGGGAGCGCGCCCGTCGAGTTGCGAAATTCGCAGCCGACCCGGCTTTCGCTGCCGCCGATTACCTCCGCGGAAACGACCATCCTCCGGGTCAACGGCAACGCTTCGACCACGCCAAGCATCTCCGCCTCAGCCTCAAAGGCCAGAGATCTGCGTTCTCATCAGTGAACGCCGAGACTACCTCGGCGCGCGCTTGGCCAGAATGCGCTGCAGCGTGCGACGGTGCATGTTGAGCCGGCGCGCCGTTTCCGAGACGTTGCGGTTGCACATTTCGTAGATGCGCTGGATGTGCTCCCAGCGCACGCGGTCGGCCGACATCGGATTGGTCGGCAGCTCGGATTTCTCCGCGCTGGTCGACAGCAATGCCGCGACGACGTCGTCGGCATCCGCGGGCTTGGAGAGATAATCGATCGCGCCCATCTTCACCGCGGTGACGGCGGTGGCGATGTTGCCATAGCCGGTCAGCACGATCGCGCGTGCATCGGGGCGCTTCTTCTTCAGCGCCGAGACCACGTCGAGGCCGTTGCCGTCGCCGAGCCGCAAATCCACCACCGCGAATGCCGGTGCCGACTTGCCGATCTGCGCAAGTCCGTCCGAGACGGTGTCGCACGATGTCACCGAGAAGCCCCGCGTCTCCATGGCGCGCGACAGCCGCTCCAGAAACGGCTTGTCGTCTTCCACGATGAGAAGCGAGCGGTCGCTCTGTTCGTTCAGTTCGGCAATGGCGTTCAAGGTTTTGTCCTCTCTCCAGCGCATCGACATATGGCCTCGCAATCACGCGGTGCCAAGGTCGCCGATAGTCGATCGGCCCTGTTGTGCGACGCAAGGTCGCGGCTATTCTATTGTTTCTTCGTGCGTCTCGATAGCCTCAAAACGCTGCCTGGGCCATGAGATCTGGACCACCGCGCCGTGTTCCGGAAAGGTACGATTGGTAAACGAGACCTTGGCGCCGGTGCGTTCCAGCAAGGTACGCGCGATGAACACGCCGAGGCCGAGGCCGCGTCGTCCGCCGCCGCCATCGTCCTGGGTACGGCGCCGCGATAGATAGGGCTCGCCGATCCGGTTGAGGATGTCGGGCGGAATGCCCGGTCCGTCGTCGGAGATCACGAGTTCGATAGTGTCCTTGTTCCACCATGCGTTCACCTCGACGGTGGTGCGGGCGAAATCGACCGCGTTCTCGACGATGTTACCGATGCCGTACAGGATCGCCGGATTGCGCGAGCCGACCGGCTCGGCCGCCGCGGCCACCGCGATCCGCACCTTGATCTCGACGCCGAAATCGCGGTGCGGCGCCACCACCTCCTCGATCAGCTCCGACATCTTCATGCGGTCGAACGGCGCGCCGGTGGAGGAGAGCTGGGTGATCTTGCTCAGGATGTCGCGGCAGCGCTGCGTCTGCTCGCGCAAGGTCTTCAGGTCGGCGGCAAAGCTTGGGTCCTTCACCGTCTTTTCCAGTTCGCGCGAAATCAGGAAAATTGTCGCGAGCGGCGTGCCGAGCTCGTGCGCGGCGGCGGCGGCGAGTCCGTCGAGCTGGGTCAGATGCTGCTCGCGCGTCAGCACCAGCTCGGTCGCGGCCAGTGCGTCCGCGAGCTTGCGCGCCTCCTCGGTGACCTGGAACGAGTAGAGGCTGGTGACGCCGATCGCGAGCGCGATCGAGAGCCAGACGCCGACGAGATAGACCGGCGGCAGCACCAGCGGATCGTCGGAATCCCATGGCAGCGGAAAATGGAAGAAGAACAGGAGCGAAGCGCAGGCAACCGCGAGCAGGCCGAGGCCGAAGGTGAAACGGGCCGGCAGCGCGGTGGCCGAGATCAGCACGGGCGCGAGGAACAGGAACGAGAACGGGTTCTGCAGGCCGCCGGTGAAGAACAGCAGGCCGGCCAGCTCCACGATGTTCAGCGCGAGCAGCCCGGCCGCCTGCATCGGCTCCAGCCGCTGCATCGGATTGGCCGCGGTCTGGAGCGCCAGATTGAGTGCCGCCGACAAAGCGATGATGCTGACACAGGGGATGATCTCGACGTTGAACTCCAGCCCCTGTGCCACGATGAAGATCGCGGCCAGCTGGCCCAGCACCGCAAGCCAGCGCAGCCGCAGGATCGTGTCCAGCCGGATGTGCCGCTGCGCGTGGCGGAAGTCGGAAGCGGCAATTTCGTTCATATCGGACAATGTGCTGGTGCTTTCTCGATCACAAACGCTGGGCTCGCGGAACCACGCAGGCATTACAAGCCTTGCGCTATCGGCTGCAATAGCAGAAGAACGGCCAGCATGACCGAGAATGACAAGGCTTCAAGTCGGCCGACTGTCGCGGATCGCAGCTCGTCCGCGGCAATCGCGGTCGATCACCTCGTCAAGGTCTACAAGCAGACCCGCGCCGTCGACGATATCTCCTTCACGCTTCCGCGCGGCAGCATCACCGGCCTTCTGGGCGGCAATGGCGCCGGCAAGACCACGACCATCGCGATGATCATGGGCCTGGTGCTGCCGACCTCCGGCCGCGTGCAGGTGCTGGGGCATCGCATGCCCGAGGAGAGCGCGGCCGTGCTGGGCCGGATGAATTTCGAGAGTCCCTATGTCGACATGCCGATGCGGCTCACGGTGCGGCAGAACCTCACCGTGTTCGGCAAGCTTTATGCGGTGAAGAATCTCTCTGACCGCATCGCGAAGCTCGCCGAGGATCTCGACCTCACCGAATTCATCGACCGCGCCAACGGCAAGCTCTCGGCCGGTCAGAAGACCCGCGTGGCGCTGGCGAAGGCGCTGATCAACCAGCCCGAGCTGCTGCTCCTGGACGAGCCGACCGCCTCGCTCGACCCGGATACCGCCGACTGGGTGCGCGCGCATCTGGAACGCTATCGCCGGGACAACAACGCCACCATTCTGCTGGCCTCGCACAACATGCTCGAGGTCGAACGGCTCTGCGACCGCGTCATCATCATGAAGCGCGGCCGCATCGAGGACGACGACGCGCCGGAAGCGATCATGGCCCGCTACAACCGCACCACCCTGGAGGAGGTGTTTCTGGACGTCGCGCGCGGCCGGGTGAACGGCGCGCAGGAGCCGGCGCGATGAGGGGGAGCGGTCTTCGTAGTCCGGATGGAGTCCGTCATCCCGGGGCGCGACATAGTCGCGAGCCCGGGATCCATAACCACAGGATTGAATTTGGCGAAGACTCGGGGTCATCAGTCTCGCCCTGCAATCGCCGCTTGTGGTTATGGATTCCGGGCTCGCGCTCCGCGCGCCCCGGAATGACGGGACTTGGTTTGGGCCAAGGGCTGCGCCAATGACCGAGCTCTCCCTCCATCGCGGCATCTCCGTTCATCGCATCGGCGCGATGATCCTGCGCTACTGGTATCTCTTGCTGTCGTCCTGGCCGCGGCTGCTCGAGCTGCTGTACTGGCCGGCGCTGCAGGTCATCACCTGGGGCTTCCTCCAGCTCTACATCGCCGAGAACGCCAGTTTCTTCGCGCGCGCCGGCGGCACGCTGATCGGCGCCGTCATCCTCTGGGACATCCTGTTCCGCGGACAGCTCGGCTTCTCCATCTCGTTCCTGGAAGAGATGTGGGCGCGCAACCTCGGCAACCTCATGATGAGTCCGCTCAAGCCGATCGAGTTTCTGCTGTCGCTGATGGTCATGAGCCTGATCCGGCTCGCGATCGGCGTCATCCCGATGACGCTGATCGCGCTGTTCCTGTTTCACTTCAACGTCTATGCCCTCGGCCTGCCGCTGATCGCCTTCTTCTGCAATCTGATCTTCACGAGCTGGTCGGTCGGCATCTTCGTCTCGGGTCTGGTGCTGCGAAACGGCCTTGGCGCCGAAAGCATCGTCTGGACCCTGATGTTCGCGATCATGCCGCTCGCCTGCATCTACTATCCCGTCAGCGTGCTGCCGGTCTGGTTGCAATACGTCGCCTGGACGTTGCCGCCGACCTACGTGTTCGAGGGAATGCGGGCCCTGTTGATTGAGCACACCTTCAGGACCGATCTGATGCTGGCTGCGTTGGCCATCAACGGAGTGCTGCTGGTTGCATCTTTTGGGGCATTCCTTGCCCTTTTGCGCAGCGCCAGAAAGCACGGCTCGCTGCTGGCGGGGGGCGAATAATGTCACTTTCTCGTGGATTCAGGCTGGTTTGGCCGCCTTCGGCTACGTAGATGTACGGAACCATGCATTGACGCAATATTACGCATTCGGCAGTATGTTGCGATGCGAAGAGGAATATAGCAATGCCCATTGGTGAGTTCGGCGGCGCACCGCCGCTGGCGGCAGAAGGCAGTCCGGTCCTGACGACGCCGATGTACTGGATGTACGAGATGGCTCATGCCTCTCTCAATCCGGCACGTGCGGTCACCGACGCGACCAAGCTGCTGTTTCAGAATCCCCTCAACCCCTGGGCGCGCACCGAGGTCGGCAAGTCAGTCGCCGCGGCCTGCGAATTGTTCGAGCGCACCACGCGCCGCTACGGCAAGCCGGAATGGGGTCTCGACGACACCGAGGTCAACGGCATCCGCGTCCCCGTCGAGATCCGCTCGGTCTGGGAAAAGCCGTTCTGCAGGCTGCTCTATTTCGATCGCAAATTCACCCGCCCGCTGCGCAGCCCGCAGCCGCGCGTGCTGATCGTGGCCCCGATGTCCGGCCATTATGCGACGCTTCTGCGCGGCACCGTCGAGGCTTTCCTGCCGGCGCATGAGGTCTACATCACCGATTGGGCCGATGCCCGCATGGTCCCCCTGAGTGAAGGCCGCTTCGATCTCGACGACTACATCGACTATGTCATCGAGATGCTGCACGTCCTCGGCGGCAACACCCATGTCATGGCGGTGTGCCAGCCCTCCGTGCCCGTCGTCGCAGCCGTCTCGGTCATGGAGGCGCGCCGCGATCCGTTCGTGCCGACGTCGATGACGCTGATGGGCGGCCCGATCGACACCCGCCGCAATCCGACCGCGGTGAACAACCTCGCCCAGGAGCGCGGTATCGACTGGTTCCGCAACCACGTCATCACCAAGGTGCCGTTCCCGCATCCGGGCATGATGCGCGACGTCTATCCGGGATTCCTGCAGCTGAACGGCTTCATCAGCATGAATCTCGATCGGCACATGGATGCGCACAAGCAGCTGTTTGCCAATCTGGTGAAGGGCGACGGCGATCTCGTCGACAAGCATCGCGACTTCTATGACGAATATCTCGCGGTGATGGATCTCTCGGCCGAGTATTACCTGCAGACCGTCGACACCGTGTTCGTGAAGCACTCGCTGCCGAAGGGCGAGATGACTCATCGTGGAATCCGCGTCGAACCGTCCAAGGTCAAGCGCGTCGCGTTGATGACGGTCGAAGGCGAGAACGACGACATCTCCGGCCTCGGTCAGACGGAAGCAACACACGGTTTGTGCAGCTCGATCCCCGATCATCGTCGCGTTCATTACGTCCAGAAGGGCGTCGGACATTACGGCGTGTTCAACGGATCGCGTTTCAAGTCGGAGATCGTGCCGCGGATTCACGACTTCATGGTTTCGGCTGCGAATCCGAGCTCGTTACAGGCTCTCGCGGCCGAATAGAGCGTTTTCGAGCGAAGTGGTGGCCGGTTCGCGTAAAGAAAACGCGTCGGAATAAGAATCTGGAGCCGTTCCGATTTTCATCGGAACGGCTCTGGCCGCGAATTTCGGCTTTCCCGTCGAAATTTCGGCCCTGTCGGAGCCTCCGGCGGTGGGTAAGTTCCCGCCGGATTCGCGGTATTCAGGTAGCTTTATAGGAGTGAGTCCGTCCTCACCTCTTGGGGGTGTCGCATGCGTCCCGCGGGGGCGAAAAAACCCGGTTCCAACCCCAGTCTGTAGGGTCTCCCGGGCTCCTGACCGCTGTATATTGGGCAAATGATTTGTTTTTGCGCCGAGCGCTTTCCCTGGCGGCGGTTATGGCAGAATCCGGGCGAACTCCTGCTCCCCGGACTGACAGACATGGCCACTCGCGCACTCCTTTATCGTCGGCCCCACGAACCGAAGACCCTCGTCATCACGCACGGATCGCAATTTTTTGCGATTCGGCTGCGCCGGCACCGGCGTGCGCGCCGCTACACGCTCAGAATTCATCCGAGCGACCGCGAAGCCATCCTCACCATGCCGCCGCGCGGCACGCTCGCGGAAGCCAAGGACTTCGCGCAGCGTCACGGTGCGTGGATCGCCGCACGTCTCGGCCGCCTGCCGAAGGCCGCGCCCTTCCAGCCGGGCACGGTGATACCGCTGCGCGGCACGCCCCATCGTATCGTTCATCGCGCCGGCGCGCGCGGCACGGTGTGGACCGAGATGCGCGAGTCCGGTGAACGCATTCTCTGCGTCGCCGGCGGCCTCGAGCATGTCGATCGCCGCGTCGGCGACTTCCTCAAGCGCGAGGCCCGCCGCGATCTGCAGCGCTCGGCGGAAGCCTATGCCGCCGAGCTCGGGGTCAGGGTCAAGCGACTCTCGATCCGCGATCAGTCCAGCCGCTGGGGCTCCTGCACCTCGGCCGGCTCGCTGTCGTTCTCCTGGCGCCTGATCCTCGCACCGCCCTTCGTGCTCGACTATCTCGCCGCCCACGAAGTCGCTCATCTCGTCGAGATGAACCATTCGGCGCGGTTCTGGCGCGTGTGCGGCAAGGTCTGCCCATCGATGGAGCGCGCCAAGAAGTGGCTCGACACGCACGGCAACGACCTGCACCGGTATGGGGTCGAGGAGTAGGCTCTCACTACCCGCCTAACACTCGCTGTCGTCGTCCGGCTTGACCGGACGACCCAGTATTCCAGAGACGGTTGTTGTTGAGCCGGGGCGCGGTGCTGTACTAGATGCCCCGCTTTCGCGGTAAGTGACGGCAGAGAGCGGGGCGGCTTCAACCACCCTCATGCACTGAAATCCGCACTCGTTCCCGCCTGCGCGCGTGAGGCCAGATAGGCTGATTGCTGCTGCGCGCCAGCCGTCTGACCCTCCGCCACCATCGCCTGGAACGCCGCGTCGAGTTGCTCGCGACTATATGTCGTGGGCCTGCTCTCGCGCGGCGTCCATTGCGATTGCGTGATGGCCGTGGAGGCCTTCTCGACGGTGCCGCCAAGCTCGGCGTATCTGTCGGCCCGCCATTGCGCCAGGTCCGGCCCGCTCAAGCCGGGAGGATCCTCGAGCTTGCCGACCTTCGCCGCGGCCTGGTTGGTCATCACCGACCCCGTGGGTCGGTCAAAATCCCCCGGGTATGGTCACTTGAAACTCCCCCACCTGATGATCGCCGTCAGCGCCGCTGAACAGCAGTAGCCGGTCAGGCAGGACGTTTATGTTCGACCCCTTTAGCCAGCAAGGGGCCGGGGAGTTGAACGTCTTGAAGCGACATCTGCAAAGCACCGTACTTACATTACTTGATCGCAACACCAGCCAGCGCGAGATTCACCGGCTGACGGGTGTCGATCGCAAGACGATCCGGCGTTATCAGGCGCTGCGGGCCGGTGCGGAGGCAAATTCCCCCGGGGAAGTGACCACCGGCTCGGTGAGCGCGGACGGCCAAATTCCTCCACCCCGACCACCGGCTTTTGGGACATCGGAAGCGACGGTCACCAGCAGCCTGGCCCGTTCGGCTTGCGAAGCGCATCGGACGTGGATCGAAGAACAGGTCCGGCTGAAGCGGAACGCGCAGGCGATTTACCAGGACCTGGTTGATCAATTTGGCTTTCCGTCCA
This sequence comes from Bradyrhizobium sp. USDA 241, assembly GCF_049739505.1. Classification (NCBI taxonomy): domain Bacteria; kingdom Pseudomonadati; phylum Pseudomonadota; class Alphaproteobacteria; order Hyphomicrobiales; family Nitrobacteraceae; genus Bradyrhizobium; species Bradyrhizobium sp. USDA 241. The sequence continues at coordinate 1,628,076 of NZ_JBMGPZ010000004.1, forward strand.
GCTACCAGAGTGTCAAGCGGTTTGTGCGCCGGTTGCGGCACGCTGATCCTGAGCAGTTTGATCGTCTTGAGTTCCTCCCCGGCGAGGAAGCTCAGGTCGACTATGGCGAGGGCGCGCCGACGGTTGATCCGAAGAGCGGGCGGTACCGTCGTCCCCGCCTGTTCGTGATGACGCTACGCTACTCGCGGCGCAGCTTCCGGCGGGTAGTCTGGAAGTCCAGCCAACAAGTCTGGGCGCAGCTCCACGAAGAGGCGTTCCGGTATTTTGGCGGGGTCCCCAGCTATGTCGTGCTCGACAACCTGAAGGAAGGCGTCCTCAAGCCGGATTTGTACGAGCCCCAGCTCAACCCGATTTACAGCGCGATGCTGGCTCATTACGCCGTGGTCGCCGATCCCGCGCGCGTGGCCGATCCAAATCGGAAAGGATGCGTCGAGAATGCGATTCAACATACCCAGGGCACTGCGCTGGCCGGACGGCGCTTCGAGACGCTGGAGGCGCAAAACGAGTTCTTGAGGCACTGGGAGGAGAACTGGGCTTCCAAACGCATCCACGGCAGCACGCGCCGTCAGGTCGAGGCGATGTTCCAGGAAGAGAAGCCGCACCTGCGGCCGCTGCCTGTCGCTCCCTTCCGCATCTTCACCGAAGTCGTCCGGACTGTCTGCGACGACACCACCGTACGCGTCGACAACAGCTATTACGCCGCGCGGCCCGCGCCGATCGGCAGCCAGGTCGTCGTGCGCATCTACACCACCACGATCGAGATCCGTGATCGCCACACCCGTGCGCTGCTGCGTGTTCATTCCCGGATGGCGCACCCCGGTTCTGTCGTCCTGCCGACCAGCGAACGGCCGTTCAACCCGTCGCGGCAAACCGCCGTGCTGCTGGCGAGCGCCGAGCGCATCGGACCGCAGACCAGGGCCTTGTGCCAGCAGGTGTTCGACACCGAAGGGCGCCCCGGACAGCGCGCGATGTGGGGCATTGTCGGGCTGGGCCGGAAGTATCCGGCGCGGCTGGTCGAGCAGGCCTGCGCGCACGCCATCGACAACCGCATCTACCGCTACAAGCACGTGCGTGCGACCGTCGAGCGGTTGTTCGAACAGGCGATCGAGCAGGTTGGAGTGACGCCACAGCCGGCATCGCCGCTCACCCAGGATCATCCGCTGATCCGTACCCCCGCGGAATACGGCGACCTCTTCAGCCGCGCTGTGCGGCGCGACGCCGACGACAATGGTCGGCAGGCCGAGGCTCACGACGATCACGCCACGGCAATCCGCGCTCGTGTCGCCTGCGCAACCCCGGCCAACTCCGGCGCCACGAGCGCTCCCGCTGCACCTTCTCACCTTAAACTGGAGACCTAGCCACATGATGACCATGCCGGAAATTGAGCGTTGCCTACGACAGCTGCGCCTGTCGGGTGTCCGCGACACGCTGCAGACGCGCGTGCTCCAGGCGCAGGGCGCCAACCAGCCCTTCCTCGAGACCTTCTCCCTTATCCTGCAGGATGAACTGGACCGTCGTCAGTCCCGTCTTATCGAGCGGCGATACCAGCAATCCGGGCTCGACGAAAAGCTGACGCTCGCCGAGTTCGACTGGTCCTTCAATCCCAAACTGCCACGTCAGACCTGCTTCCAGCTCCACACCCTGGCGTTCATTGCCGCTGGCGAGAACGCTCTGCTTGTTGGCAAACCTGGCACCGGGAAGTCGCACATCGCCAAGGCGATTGCCTATCAGGCGATCCTGCAAAGCCACAAGGTCCAGTATCTTGAGACCGACGACTTCTTCCACCGCTACGCCCTGAACTCTCCGGCACAACGCGAGGTCCGGCTGCGAACCATCATCGACTGCGATCTCCTCGTGCTGGACGATCTATTCCTCGCACGCGCCATCCCCGACGACGCCGGCACTTTGCTGCAGACCCTGATCCATCAGCGTTACAAACTGCGCCGCAGCGTCATCGTCACCTCCAATCGCGTCGTGCAGGATTGGGGGGCATACCTTGGGGACAACACTATGAGCACGACGATCCTCGATCGCCTTATGCATCATTGCCATCTGCTTGAGTTCGACGGACGCAGCTATCGGCTCAAAGAAGCCGCTGAAGCTCTTGCCCGGGAAACAAACTCAAACTAACAGTCCCTTGTCCTGCCTCGCGGGTGGAGGAATTTGACTGACCACACCCGGAGGAATTTGAAGTGACCCGCGGGGTCACCGAGGACCCGCCATTGTACAACGTGGCCACCACCTTGCCGTCAACCTTGACCTGAGCGTAGGTGTTCTCCGGTGCGTTGTCTGCGGCGAGCGGTTGCGTCGCACTCGCGTCGTGAGTCCTCAGCCAGTTCGTTGCCAGGAGGTCGCGCAGGTGGGGATTGTCCGCCGCCGATATCACCTTGGCACCTGACAGCGGCTTGACTTGCGAGACGTCAATCCGGAAGCCGCTGGTCGCAGCGTCAGTCGCGTCCGGTACCACCGGTTGGAGACCCGATGCCGCATTCGACGCGGGAGTTGATGCGGGCCGCAGATGAGGCAACGCCGCACCGGATACATTTGAAATCATCGAACGCTCCCAGGTCCCTGCTCGACCTATGAGAGCAAATCCCGGGCCGAAGACGGGTGCTTGAAGAGATTGGTGTTTTTCCCATCAGCCATGCGTGGGTCGCGGTCGATCTTGCCGCGCTGGGCAGGAATTGCCGAAGTGGTGAAGCGCGCGCTTCAGGCTCTGCGCTGCCCGAGCAAGCCGTTGATTTCGTTATCCTCGGCTACTGTGCATGGGGTTGTTTTCGCAGTTCTTGTTTCGAGGTCATCGAAATCTCGGGCAGAGCCTATCGGTTTCCGCCAAACAGCCGGTCCATCAGCCAGCCATCGAGTCCTGCCGCAGCCTCGGGCCGTACATTGGCGCGCGTCGGTGGCGGGCGATAGCCGCCATTGTTCGCCGCTGCCGGTCCGGGCGCTGCCGCTGTCGGCGGCGACACCTGCGAGGCCGCCTGCGCGAGGTTCGACAAGCCCCAGCCGCCGGGTGCACTCGGCAGGTTTGCCACCGGCACGCCCTCATGCGCAGCCTTCATGAAGCGCGTCCAGACTTCCACTGGCAGGCCGCCGCCGGTCGCCTTCTTGGTCGGCGAGTTGTCGTCGTTGCCGAGCCAGACGCCGGTGACGAGGTTGGCGGTGTAGCCGATGAACCAGGCGTCGCGATAATCCTGGCTGGTGCCGGTCTTGCCGGCGGCCGGCCAGCCGGGAATCTCGGCCTTCTTGGCGGTGCCTGATATCAGCGTCTCCCGCATCATCGCGTTCATCATGCCGACATAGCGGGGCTCGATGACCTGGTTGCGCTCCTCCGGCTGGCGCATGTAGAGCAGCTTGCCGCTGAGCGTCCTGATCCGCGTCACGACATGCGGCGCCACCGCGAGGCCGCCATTGGCGAAGGGCGCATAGGCGCCGACCAGCTCGACCACGGAGACCTCGGAGGTGCCGAGCGCGATCGAGGCATTGGGCTCGAGCTTGGAGGAGATGCCGAGCCGGTGCGCGGTGCGCACCACGTTCTTCGGCCCGACCTCGAGGCCGAGGCGGATCGCGACCGTGTTGAGCGACATCGCCAGCGCCTGCGTCAGCGTCACCGCGCCGAAATATTCGTGGGTGTAGTTCTCGGGTCTCCAGCCCTTCACCTCGATCGGCGCGTCCTGGCGCATCGTGTCGGGTGTCAGCCCCTGCTCGAGCGCGGTGAGGTACACGAACGGCTTGAACGAGGAGCCCGGCTGGCGCTTGGCGGTCACAGCCCGGTTGTACTGGCTGTCGGAATAGTTCCGCCCGCCGACCATGGCGCGCACCGCGCCGTCGGGCGTCATCGCCACCAGCGCGCCCTGGCTGACATTGAACTTCACGCTCTTGGCCGCGAGCTCATCGATGATCGCGGCTTCCGCCACGCTCTGCAGTTTCGGATCGATCGTGGTCTCGACCTTGATGCTCTCGTCGATCTGGCCGACCAGGTCGTCCAGCACCTCGCCGATCCAGTCGGCGACGTAATTGACCGTGCCGGCGCCGGCCGGCTTCACATTGTAGGAGGGATGGCCGATCGAGGCCTTCGCCTGCGCGTCGGTGATGAATTTCGCGTCCGCCATCGCCGCGAGCACGATCTGCGCGCGCGCCTCGGCGCCTTCCGGATTGCGGTTCGGCGCAAGGCGCGACGGCGACTTGACGAGGCCGGCCAGCATCGCGGCTTCGGCAATCGTGACGTTCTTCGCCGACTTGCCGAAATATTTCTGCGCGGCGGCTTCGACGCCGTAGGCGCCGGAGCCGAAATAGACGCGATTGAGATAGAGCTCCAGGATGTCGTCCTTGGAGTGCTTGCGCTCCAGCCAGATCGCGAGCTCTGCCTCCTGCAGCTTGCGCTGTATGGTGCGCTCCTGGGTCAGGAACAGGTTCTTCGCGAGCTGCTGCGTCAGCGTCGAACCGCCCTGCGACACGCCGCGATGGAGCACGTTGGTGACGAGGGCCCGCAGGATGCCGACGGGATCGATGCCGAAATGCGAATAGAAGCGGCGATCCTCGATGGCGATGAACGCCTTCGGCAGGTAGGGCGGCAGGTCCTTCAGCGCGACATTGGCGCCGGCCATCTCGCCGCGCTGCGCCAGCATGCTGCCGTCCATGCCGACGATCTGGATCGTCGGCGGCCGCTTGGGAATCTCCAGCGACTGGATCGGAGGCAGATGGGCGCCGACATAGACCACGACGGCGATCACGGCGATGACGCCCCACAGGCTCAGCACCGCGCCCCAATAGACGAGGCGGCCGAGGCTGAAGCCGCTGCGCGACCTCGAGCGGCGCTTGGCGCCGCTGCGGCTGGCAGGTGCCTTCCGTTCGCGGGGCGGCTCGTCGCCGGCATCCTCGCTCTTGCGCCTGGCGGATGTCTTCGCAGATTTCTTCGGCTTGTCGTCGCCGCCGGGAACGCGGTCCGCAGCGGTCAGGCGCAGATCGGCGAGCGCCGCAGGCAAGCCGAACAGCGGCTCCTTCCGCGCACCCTTTTTCTTTCCCCACGCCATACGCAATACGCCCGGTCAGTCCGCCCCGCCGCACGCTAGCGGTCGCTGTTTAAGGCCCGGTTACCCTGACGTTAACGCGTGATTAGGAGGTGGGGCATTCGCCCGCCGCAGTTCCGCTCCCCTGCCGCCGGGGCTAGGATCGCCCGCATAAATAAAGAGGGAGCTCGCATGGGCCATATCGATCCGACCAAGGAGATCTTCGCGCAGTTCCGGGAGAACGACCGCCCGGGCCCGATCCACATGCTCAATCTGGTGCGCCTGCGGAAAGAAGCGGCCTATCCCGACGGCCGCAAGGCGAACGGCGCGGAGGCCTATGCGGCCTATGGCCGCGAGAGCGGGCCGGTGTTCGAACGGCTCGGCGGCCGCATCGTCTGGCAGGGCAAGTTCGAGCTGATGCTGATCGGCCCGCAGGAGGAGCGCTGGGACCATTGCTTCATCGCCGAATATCCCAGCGTCGCGGCCTTCGTCGAGATGATCCGCGATCCCGTCTATCGCGAGGCGGTGAAGCACCGCCAGGCCGCGGTGGAGGATTCGCGGCTGATCCGGCATGCCGTGCTGCCGGTGGGAAAGAATTTTGGCGAGATACCCATCTGAATGTCATGCGGCGAATCTCTCGCCATCGTCATGGCCGGGCTTGACCCGGCCATCCACGGCTTCCCTTTGGCCCAAGAACGTGAATGCCCGGGCCTTCGCCTCGCCGAAGCGGCTTCGGCCGCGCAGGCGGGACAAGCCCGGGCATGACGTCGCAGAGGCAGATGCGGCCTAACCCGACGGGCCCGTGTCCTCGATGATCGGTCCGAACAGCTCCCAGCGTTCGCCGTTGAACTTCATCATCTGCATCTGCTTGTTGACGCGGTAGTCGTTCGGGCCGGTGTTGATCTTGATACCCGGCAGCGCCAGGCTCGGCGTGTAGCCCTTGATGTTGGCGACCTGCTTCATGACGTTCTCACGCGTCAGGTCGTCGCCGCATTGCTTCAAGACCTGCACCAGCAGCTCGGCCACCGAATAGGCATAGGTGTTGATGGTGTTGAGCTTGTCGCCCTCCGGGAAATACTTGTCCATGAAGGCGAAGAAGGCCTTCACGCCCGGATCGTCCTTCCACTGGGGATCGCCCGGGTCCTTGCCGTAATTGGTCGAGATGATGCCCTTGGAGATATCGAGGCCGGCCGGCTTCAGCGTTGCCGACACCGGGCTCGCATTGATGTCGAGGATGTGCACAGGTGTCCAGCCGAGATCGGCAAGCTTCTTGATCGCCTGCGCCGCGAATTTCGGCGTCGAGGCGTCGAAGAACAGATCAACCCCCATCGACTTCACTTGACCACCTGGGAATCGACGGTCGGGTCGGTGACCTCGTAGGAGACCTCGCCGACGATCATGCTGGCGGCCTTGTCGCCGAGGCCGCTCTTGAGCCCCGCCAGATAGTCGCGGCCCATGTCGTCGTTCTGGTAGAGCACGCCGATCTTGGCGTTGGGATGCTCCTTGAGAATGTACTTGGCGTAGATCCGCCCCTCGGACACGTAATTGGGATTGTAGGCGATGGTCCAGGGATAGTTCTGCGGATCGTTGAAGCGCGCGGCGCCGGTCGAGGCGAGGAGTTGCGGGACCTTCTTGCCGTTGAGGTACTTCTGCACGGCGGCATTCGCGGCGGTGCCGATCAGCTGGAAGGTGAACAGCACTTCGTCGCCCTCGACGAGCTTGCGCACCTGCTCGACGGTTTTCGGTGGCGAATAGGCGTCGTCATACTGGATCAGGTTGATCTTGCGGCCGTTGATGCCGCCCTGATCGTTGATCATCTTGAAGTAGGCGGCCTGGGTCTTGCCGATATTGGCGTAGACGGAATAGGCGCCGGAGAACGGCACGGTCTGGCCGATCTTGATCTCGGTGTCGCTTGCGCCGGTGTCGTATTTCTTCTGGGCGAGGGCCTGGGTGGCGGAGACCGCGAAGGCGATCGCCGCCGTGGCAGCTATGAAGGCTCTGCGATTGTTCATCTTGGGTTGTTCCTCCTGACGGAATTTTCGGCCGACGGTCTTTCTCCGTTGATTGCAACGGTCGCCATCGCTGCCGAAGATTGTGGAGGAAGGTTCGCCGCGGCGCAAGGATCGCCGCGCTGCGCCGTAGCGTCTCAGGCCAAGAACAACGCAACCAGCGCGACCGCCGCCGGCAGCGCCTGCACCATCAGAATCCGCGTGCTGACGGTTGCTGCGCCATAGACGCCGGCTACGATCACGCAAAGCAGGAAGAACGCCTTGATCTGGAGCGCGAAGGCGGGATTGCCGTGCACGAGGCCCCAGAGCAGGCCGGCAGCGAGGAAGCCGTTATAGAGGCCCTGATTGGCGGCCAGCACTTTCGTGATCTCGGCCTTCTCCGGCGTATTCCGAAACACTTTGAGGCCCAGCGGCCTGTCCCAGAGAAACATCTCCAGGATCAGGAAGAAAACGTGCAGTGCCGCGACCAGCGCCACCAACACATTGGCGATCAGGATCAAGGTCAGCTCCCCCAAAAGCGTCAGCTTTCGGGTGGACGTTAGCACGGCCGGCATGGCAAGTGCGATGGGTGTGTTTCGATTGCCTGGTGCCGCGATGCCCGTTCGATCAATCAAGACGCCTGAACGCTTCGGCCTCGACCGCCTGACGACGCCGATCGGGATCGCGCTGCTTGTCACCGATGCTGATGGTGACTTGCGCGCGCTCGACTGGGAGGATTACGAGCACCGCATGCGCGGACTGTTGCGCCTGCATTACGGTGCCGTGGATCTGGGCAACCAGCCTGCGCCCGCGGATATGCGGACGGCGCTGTCCGGCTATTTCGAAGGCGAACTCGGCCAGCTCTCCGCCATCGCGTGGCGCATCGCCGGCACGCCGTTCCAGCAAAAGGTCTGGACCGCGCTTGCGCAAATCCCGGCGGGTACCACGCTGAGCTACGGCGCGCTCGCCGCAAGGATCGGCATGCCCAAGGCCATTCGTGCGGTCGGCCATGCCAACGGCTCCAACCCGATCAGCGTGGTGCTGCCCTGTCATCGGCTGATCGGCGCGGATGGCTCGCTGGTGAAGTACGGCGGCGGACTGGAGCGCAAGCGCTGGCTGCTGCGGCATGAGGGGGTGGAGGTGTGAGGGCGTAGCGAGCCGCTCTCTCTCCAAACGTCATTCCGGGGCGCCGCGTAGCGGCGAACCCGGAATCCATCAGGCCACACCGACCGTGTCGAGGAATGGATTCCGGGTTCGCGCTCCGCGCGCCCCGGAATGACGAGGAGAGAACCCGCCGCCCGTTACGCCGCCGGCTGCACCGCCTTGTCGCCGGCCATCACATGGGTCAGCGCGCTCTTGATCGCGGCCTGCCGCGTCGGCGCGTTGATCTGGGCGCCCAGGAGGTCGGTGACGTAGAACACGTCGCGCGCGCGCTCGCCGAAGGTCGCGACATGGGCCGAGGCGATGTTGAGATTGAGTTTGGAGATGGCCGTGGTCAGCTCGTAGAGCAGGCCGGGCCGGTCGAGGCCCGAGACCTCGATCACGGTGTAACGGTCGGACCACTGGTTGTTGATGGTCACTTCCGGCTCGATCACGAAGGGCTTCGCCTTGCTGCGGACGGTGCGCCGCGCCATGGCTTCGGGCAGGCGCAGCTTGCCCTCCAGCACGTCTTCGATCATCTCGCCGATGCGCGTGGCGCGCCGACCCTCGTCCTCGTCGCGGTCGTATTCACGGGAGATCGAGATCGTGTCGAGCGCGCGGCCGTCGGTCGTGGTGTAGATCTGGGCATCGACGATGTTGGCGCCGGCCGAGGCACAGGCGCCCGCGATGATCGACAGCAGCCAGGGATGGTCGGCGGCAAAGATCGTCAGCTCGGTGACGCCGCGCACCTCGTCGAAGCCGACATTGATCGCCAGCTTGTGGCCGGCCTGCTCGCTGGAGCGGACGAAGCGGGCGTGGCGGATCTTGCGCGGCAGCTCGACCTTGAGCCAGTAGGCGGGATAGTGCCGGGCGATATAGGCGTCGAGCTCGTCCTTCGGCCACTCGGCGAAGGCCATGCGGAATTCGGCGTGCGCGGCCGCAAGACGTTTTCCCCGGTCGACCTCCGAGAACCCGCCCGTGAGCACCGGTTCCGTCTCATAGTATAGAGAGCGCAAGAGCTGCGCCTTCCAGCCGTTCCACACGCCCGGGCCGACGCCGCGGATGTCGGCCGTGGTCAGGATGGTCAAGAGCTTCATCTGCTCGACCGACTGCACCACGGCGGCGAAATTCTCGATGGTCTTGCGATCCGAGAGGTCGCGCGACTGCGCGACCGTGGACATCGTCAGATGCTCCTCGATCAGCCACGCCACGAGCTCGGTGTCGGCAGGACTGAAGCCGAGCCGTGGGCACAGCCGTCGGGCGACCTTCGCACCGGCGATCGAGTGATCCTCGGGCCTGCCCTTGGCGACGTCGTGCAGCAATGTCGCGATGTAGATCACCGCGCGGTGCTCGGGCCGGCTCTTGCGCATGAGATCGCTGGCGAGGGTGAACTCCTCGATGCCGCCGCGCTCGATGTCCTGGAGGAAGCCGATGCAGCGGATCAGGTGCTCGTCGACGGTGTAGTGATGATACATATTGAACTGCATCATCGAGACGATCTTGCCGAAAGCGCGGATGAAGTGGCCGAGCACGCCGGTCTCGTTCATCCGCCGCAGCACGATCTCCGCGTTGTCGGAGGTCAGGATCTCCATGAACAGCCGGTTGGCCTCGGGATTCTCGCGCAAGCCCGCGTTGATCAGGCCGAGCGAGCGCGTCACGTCTCGCATCGCATCCGGGTGGAAAGCGAGGTTGTTCTTCTGCGCCAAGCGGAAGATGCGGATCAGGTTGACCGGATCGTGCTTGAACACGTCCGGCGCGGCGACGTTGATGCGGTTGTTGTCGACGATGAAGTCGTCGCTGTCAGGGACGCGCCGCTTCGCCGCGGTCGGTCGCAGCCGCGCCATCATCCGGCTCAGCACCGGGGCGGGCTTGGCCTGCTGGTCCTCGAGCTTGGCGCAGAGGATGGCGGTGAGGTTGCCGACCTCCTTGGCGACCAGGAAGTAGTGCTTCATGAAGCGCTCGACGTCCTGCATGCCGGGATGCGAGGTGTAGCCGAGGCGTATGGCGATCTCGCGTTGGAGGTCGAAGGACAGGCGCTCCTCGGCGCGGCCAGAGTAGAAATGCAGATTGCAGCGCACCGACCAGAGGAAATCGGCGCAGCGGCGGAAGCTGCGATATTCCTGCGCGTCGAATACGCCGCGCGCGACCAGCTCGTGGGTATCGCGCACCCGGTAGACGTATTTGGCGATCCAGAACAGCGTGTGCAGGTCGCGCAAGGCTCCCTTGCCGTCCTTGACATTGGGCTCGACCAGATAGCGCGACTGGCCGCCGCGGCGGTGCCGCTCCTCGCGCTCGGCGAGCTTTGCGGTGACGAATTCCGAGGCGGTGCCCTGCACGACTTCCTTGTCGAAGCGCTCGACCAGCTCCTCATAGAGCGGCTTGTCGCCGGTGAGGAAGCGCGTCTCCAGGATCGCAGTGCGGATCGTCATGTCGCCGCGCGCCTGCCGGATCGATTCGTCGACCGAGCGGGTGGCGTGACCGACCTTCAGCCCCATGTCCCAGAGGCAATAGAGGATCGCCTCGGCGACCTGCTCGCCCCAGGCGGTCTGCTTGTAGGGCAGGATGAAGAGCAGATCGATGTCCGATTCCGGCGCCATCAGGCCGCGGCCATAGCCGCCCGTGGCCACGACCGCCATGCGCTCGGCGCCGCTCGGGATCGGCGAGCGGTAGAGATGGCGCGTCGCCGCCGAATACAGGATGCGGATGATCTCGTCCTGCACGTGGCACAGCCGCTCGGCGCAGCGCCGGCCGTGGCGGTCCTTCAAGAGAATCGCCTGCGCGGCGTCGCGCGCTGCGATAAGTTCCGCCTTGAGCAATTGCGCCATCGCCGTGCGGAACGCGTCCTCGCGTCCCTGATACTGTTCGGCAAGCGCATCGACCGCGGCGGTGATCCGCGCGGTGTCGAAACGATCGTCCACCCCGGCCTTCTGCTCAGTCGCGATGCTGTCCATGTCTCTCCGGATATAAGAGGTGACAGGCGCTGTCACGAGACATTCGCAAGCCCGCGACCGACCAGCTCGGTCATGCAGATCGGACAGTCTGTGGCGCTGCTCGTGAATTCAAGCCTAACATCATGAAAGTACGTTTGTTTTTGGCTCGATTCCGGTCGCTCATGGCAGATCCCATCAATCATGAGCTGACACGAAACCGGCCGCCTTCTATACCGCTCGTGAGAACCGACATGTCGGGAGAGAACAAGATGGACGCTGTCCAACTGCGCCAGATGCAAGCCCCAATCAAGGAGCGCTACAAGACCGATCCCAAGGCCGCGCTGATCACGCTGAAGGCCAAGGGCTCCACCGACGGCGAAGGCATTGCCTGCAAGGTCGAGACCGGCCGTGCCATCGCGATGGCCGGCCTGCATCCGGGCACTGGCGGTTCCGGCCTCGAGCTCTGCTCCGGCGACATGCTGCTCGAAGCCCTGGTCGCCTGTGCCGGCGTCACGTTGAAATCGGTTGCGACCGCGATCGAGGTGCCGCTCAAGACCGGCAACGTCTACGCCGAGGGCGATCTCGACTTCCGCGGCACGCTCGGCATCGACAAGGAGACCCCGGTCGGCTTCGCCGAGATCCGCCTGCGCTTCGAGGTCGACACCGACGCGCCGCAGGACAAGCTCGATCTCCTGCTCAAGCTCACCGAGCGCTATTGCGTGGTCTATCAGACCATCAAGAACGGCCCGAAGGTGTCGGTGTCGATGCAGCGGTTGTAAAAGGCGCAGGTCGTCATCCCAGCAATTGGTATCGTCCATAAGCCCAGGCCGTCGTGATCTCGAACGGTCGTTGCTCCAGCTCTCAAACCACTACGGCCTGTGGTCTTGGATTCCGGGCTCGCGCGTCGCGCCCCGGAATGACAGACAGAATGTCCCTCGAACTCCATTTCATCCTCGTCCTCCTGTTGCGCATGGCGATCGCGGCGGCGTTCGTGGTGTCGGCGTCGATCATCACCGAACGCGCGGGGCCTGTGATCGGCGCGCTGGTTGCGACCCTGCCGGTCTCGGCCGGCCCCTCCTACGTCTTCCTCGCGATCGATCATGACGCCGCCTTCATCGCGCAGGGTGCGCTGGCGAGCCTGCCGGTCAATGCGGCGACGATTTCCATGTGTCTCACCTATGTCGTGCTGTCGCAGCGGCACAATCTCGTGGTGAGTTGTGGAAGCGCCGTCGCGGTCTGGATCGTGCTTGCATCGATCATCCGCCAGTTCGATTGGTCGCTCGCCGCGGGGCTTGCTGCCAACCTGATCGCGTTCGGCATCTGCATCCCGCTCCTGGCGGGCTATCGCCATGTGAAAATGCCCTTGGTGACGCGCCGCTGGTACGACGTGCCGATGCGGGCTCTGCTGGTTGCGACTCTCGTCGCCATCGTGGTCTCGACGTCAGGATGGGTCGGCCCGCGGATCAGCGGTATCATCGCGCTGTTTCCGGTCGTGTTCACCAGCATGATGGTGATCCTGCACCCGCCCATCGGCGGCCCGCCGACGGCCGCGGTGCTTGCCAACTCCGCCTGGGGATTGCTCGGTTTCGGCATGGCGATCGCCATCATGCACATTGCGGTGGCGCAATTCGGATCGGCGACAGGTCTTTCTCTTGCCCTTGCAACCTGCGTGCTGTGGAATTTGACGCTGTGGCAACGTGGGCGCGCCATGCGGAAAGCGCGATCACCGTGAGACTACGGAACGGAGCGACACGCGCGTCGCGCAAAGGCCGGCCCAGAAATGTCCAAGACAGCGCGGCGTACGCACAAGCTGTTGATCGAGATGCGTCATTTCAAATCGCAGCCGCGATTGCCGTTGATCGTCGACGCGTAGAGCATCGCTCCGGTTCCCGCCGGTTTCCGACAGGTCTATTAGAACTTTCTTCGCGCTTTTCATCTACGAATAAGCCAGCGTACCCGCCTCCGCTGCCGTGAGCGCGAACTCGTCCGGGCTGCATTCGAGTGCAGGGACGCGCGGGAATTGTCGATTTGAATACGGCTGTGCCGCTGCAACTGTTACTTCCCATACAAGCCGTCCACGCTATTTCGAGATGGAGATTCCTTGATGTTCGGTCGCAAGTCCCACAGTGATGCACAGGCACGGCTCGACGCCATCGGCCGTTCGCAGGCCATGATCGAATTCAATCTCGATGGCTCGATCATCACGGCGAACAAGAACTTTCTCGACGCTCTCGGCTATCGGCTCGACGAGATTCAGGGCAAGCATCACTCCATGTTCGTGCCCGCCGACCAGCGCGACACCGCCGAGTACAAGGCGTTCTGGGCTGCATTGAACCGTGGCGAGTATCAGGCGCGCGAGTTCAAGCGGATCGCGAAGGACGGCCGCGAGGTCTGGATCGAAGCCTCCTACAATCCGGTGCTCGACGGCAACGGCAAGACGGTGATGGTCGCCAAGATTGCGACCGACATCACTGCGAAGAAGATCCGGAGCATGACGGATGCGTCGAAGATCGCCGCCATCAGCCGCGCTCAGGCCGTCATCGAATTCAAGCTCGACGGCACCGTCGTCACGGCCAACGAGAATTTCTGCAAGACGCTCGGTTATTCGCTGGCCGAGATCGAGGGCAAGCATCACAGCCTGTTCGTGGCGGAGGCCGAACGCAACAGCTCGGCCTATCGCGAATTCTGGGCCGCGCTCAACCGCGGCGACTATCAGGCCGGCGAGTTCAAGCGGATCGCCAAGGGCGGCCGCGAGGTCTGGATTCTCGCCTCCTACAATCCGCTGCTCGACGAGACCGGCAAGCCGTACGGGGTCGTCAAATTTGCAACCGACGTGACCGCGGAGAAGCTGAAGAACGCCGATCTCGCCGGTCAGATCGCCGCCATCGACAAGGCGCAGGCGGTGATCGAGTTCAACATGGATGGCACGATCATCACCGCCAACGCCAACTTCCTCGGCGCGCTCGGCTATTCGCTGGCCGAGATCAAGGGCAAGCATCACAGCATGTTCGTCGAGCCCTCGGAGCGCGATGGAGCCGGCTATCGCGAGTTCTGGGCCGCGCTCAATCGCGGCGAATACCAGGCGGCCGAATACAAGCGCATCGGCAAGGGCGCCAAGGAAGTCTATATCCAGGCCTCGTACAACCCGATCCTCGATCTCAACGGCAAGCCGTTCAAGGTGGTGAAATACGCCACCGACACCACGCGGCAGGTGCTGGTCCGCATGGGCAATGAGCGCGTCCGCGGCATGATGGAATCGGTCGCCGCCGGCTCGGAGGAGCTCAACGCCTCGGTGCGGGAGATCTCCGAGGCGATGACCAAATCCCGCGAAACCGCGATGAGCGCGGTTGACCAGGTCTCCTCCGCCGACGCGCAGGCCCAGCGCCTCACCGAAGCTGCGCAGGCGATGAGCGGCATCGTCGAGATGATCAACAACATCACCGGACAGATCAACCTGCTCGCGCTCAACGCCACGATCGAGTCGGCCCGCGCCGGCGAGGCTGGCCGCGGCTTCGCGGTGGTCGCCTCCGAGGTCAAGAGCCTCGCCAACCAGGCCAAGCAGGCGACCGACAAGATCGGCGAGGAGATCGGCAGCCTCAACAGCATTTCCGGCGACGTCGTCAGCGCGCTCGGTTCGATCAAGCAGGCGATCAACAATGTCAGCGAGTACGTCACCTCGACCGCCGCGGCGATCGAGGAGCAGAGCACGGTGACGAACGAGATGTCGACCAGCATGCAGCGCGCGGCCGCCGAGGCCGCGGCGATCGCGGCGCGGGCGTAGGATAGACAGGATCGTAGGGTGGGCAAAGGCGCGCACTTCGCGCGCCGTGCCCACCATCTCTTCCCGATCTCTTCATTGAAGTGGTGGGCACGCTCCGCTTTGCCCACCCTACGGTACCGTCACTGCTTCGGCAGCCTGGCCTTCAACGCATAGAGCGCATCGAGCGCCTCGCGCGGCGACATCTCGTCGGGGTGCAGCGCTTTAATCGCCTCCATCAGCAACTCGGCCTCGCTCGGCGGCGCGGCTTCCGCGGCGGCGCGCGAGGGCACGGCGAACAGCGGCAGGTCGTCCACCAAGGCTCGCGCGGTCTGGCCGCGGTCCTGCGCCTCCAGCTTGGAGAGCACGGATTTGGCGCGTGTGATCACGGCCGGCGGCAGGCCTGCGAGCTTGGCGACCTGGATGCCGTAGGAGCGGTCGGCCGAGCCCGGCAGCACCTCGTGCAGGAACACGACGTTGCCCTGCCACTCCTTGACGCGCACGGTCGCGTTGAACATCCGCGGCAGCTTGGCCGAGAGTGCAGTCAGCTCGTGATAATGCGTCGCGAACAGCGTCCGGCAGCGATTGCTCTCGTGCAGATGCTCGATCGAGGCCCAGGCGATCGAGAGGCCGTCGAAGGTCGCGGTGCCACGCCCGATCTCGTCGAGAATGACCAGCGAGCGCTCGCCGGCCTGGTTCAGGATCGCCGCGGTCTCGACCATCTCCACCATGAAGGTGGAGCGGCCGCGGGCGAGATCGTCGGCGGCGCCGACGCGCGAGAACAGGCGGTCGACGATGCCGATCCGCGCGCGCGTGGCCGGCACGAAGCTGCCGACCTGAGCCATCAAGGCAATCAGCGCATTCTGGCGCAGGAAGGTCGATTTGCCCGCCATGTTCGGGCCGGTCAGCAGCCAGAGCTGGCCGGACTTCTGCGCTGGCGCAGGCGACAGGTCGCAGGCATTGGCGATGAACGGCTCGCCGTTGCGCTTCAGGGCCTGCTCGACCACGGGATGGCGGCCGGCCTCGATCGCAAAGCTGAGCGAGCCATCGACCTCGGGCCGCACATAGTTCTCGTCGACCGCGAGCTTGGCCAGCGACGTCGCGACGTCCAGCAGCGCAAAACCCTGCGCTGCAGCGCGCAGATCGTCGCTGATCTCGAGCGCTCTCGCACAGAGCCGCTCGAAGATCTCGAGCTCGAGCCCGAGCGCGCGGTCGCCGGCATTGGCGATCTTGGCTTCGATCTCGCCGAGCTCGGAGGTGGTGAAGCGCACCTGTCCCGCCAGCGTCTGGCGATGGATGAAGGTCGCGTTCAGCGGCGGCGACATCAGCTTGTCGCCGTGCTGGGCCGTGACCTCGACGAAATAGCCGAGCACGTTGTTGTGCCGGATCTTCAGAGCCTTGACGCCGGTGTCGTCGGCGTAGCGCGCCTGCATCGAAGCCACCACGAGGCGTGAGGCGTCGCGCAGGTTCCGCGCCTCGTCGAGGGCGGGCTCAAAGCCGGGACGAACGAAGCCGCCGTCGCGCTTGATCAGGGGCAGCTGCTCGCCGAGCGCACGGGCAAATTCGGATGCGAGCTCGCGCGACGGCCTTTGCAGCGCCGCCATCACCGCCGTGATCTCCTGCGGCGGCGCATCCAGTTCGGAGAGCCGCGTCAGCACCTGGTCGGCGGCGATGATGCCGTCGCGGATGCCGGCGAGGTCGCGCGGTCCGCCGCGGCCGACCGAGAGCCGAGCCAATGCGCGCGACATGTCGGGTGCGCCGCGCAATATGCTGCGAATGTCCTCGCGTGCCGCGGAATCGGCAACGAAGGCGGTGACCGCGTCGAGCCGGCGGGCGATCGCCGGGGCATCGGTCAGCGGCGCCGCCAGGCGCTGCGCCAGCAGCCGCGAACCCGCCGAGGTGACCGTGCAATCGATCGCGTCGAGCAGCGAACCGCGGCGTTCGCCGGCCAGTGTCCGCGTCAGCTCGAGATTGGCGCGGGTGGCCGGATCGATCGCCATGGTCGCGCCGGAAGCCTCGCGCGCGGGCGGCGACAGCGGCGGATGCTTGCCGACCTGGGTGCGGTCGACATAGGTGACGGCGGCGGCCGCGGCGGTGGCCTCCAGGCGCGTGAGCTGGGAGAGCCCGTCCATGGTCGCGACGGCGAAGTAGTCGCACAGCCGCTTCTCGGCGGTCGCGCCGTCGAACACGTCGCGGGTCAGCGGCGTCACCGCCGGCAGCTCGCGCAGGGTCTGTCCGAGCTCGCTGTCGTTGTAGAGCGCGTCGGTGACGATCGCCTCGTTCGGATTGATCCGCGCCAGCGTCGCGGCGAGCTCGCCGCCGGAAGCTTCCGTCACCATGAACTCGGCGGTCGAGATGTCGATCCAGGCGAGGCCGAAGCGGTCGCCGCCGGCGGAGGAGCGGGCACGCGCGATCGCCAGCAGGTAATTGTTGGCGCGCGCGTCGAGCAGCGTGTCCTCGGTCAGCGTGCCCGGCGTCACCAGCCGCACCACGCCGCGACGCACCACGCTCTTGTTGCCGCGCGCCTTGGCCGCAGCGGGATCCTCGGTCTGCTCGCAGACCGCGACCCGGTGGCCGGCCGAGATCAGACGATGCAGATAGTCCTCGGAGCGCTCGACCGGCACGCCGCACATCGGGATATCCGCGCCCTGATGCTTGCCGCGCTTGGTCAGGACGATGCCGAGCGTCCTGGAAGCGATCTCGGCGTCCTCGAAGAACAGCTCGTAGAAGTCGCCCATCCGGTAGAACAGCAGGAGGCCCTGATGCGCCGCCTTGATCTCGAGGTACTGTTCCATCATCGGCGTGACGCGCGCGGCGGCCTCGGCCTGCGGCGCGGGCGCGTCCTCGGGGGGCGGGACAGGTATCGGCTGTTGCATCGTCATGGGCGGCGCAACCTACAAAATTTCGGCACCTGCTCCTATCGGTTTGGCCGGCGAGGGGAGGTTTTCCACGTTGTCCGCGTGGCGGAAGCTGCTGCCACATTTTCCGCTGTCATTCCGGGATGCGCCGCCAGGCGCAGGCCCGGAATCCATAACCCCGGCTCGTGGTTATAGATTCCGGGCCCGCGACTTCGTCGCGCCCCGGAATGACGGCTGAGTTTCATGACATTCAGTCGAATACGCCACCCGCGAAACCGTCAATTGACCTACCGCGGGCGCCCTCCTAAAACTCCGCCGACATTGAAGAATTTGGCCGGACCGCGGCATTCAGGGAGAACAACGATGCGTGACGTCTTTATCTGCGATGCCGTGCGGACCCCGATCGGCCGTTTCGGCGGGTCGCTCGCCAAGGTGCGCGCCGACGATCTGGCCGCCGCCCCCATCAAGGCGCTGATGGCAAAACACCCCAATCTCGATTGGGCGCAGGTGGACGAAGTGTTCTTCGGCTGCGCCAACCAGGCCGGCGAGGACAACCGCAACGTCGCGCGCATGGCGCTGCTGCTGGCGGGCCTGCCGGATTCGGTTCCCGGCCAGACCCTGAACCGGCTCTGCGCCTCGGGCCTTGATGCAGTCGGCGCCGCGGGCCGCGCCATCCGCGCCGGCGAGATCGAGCTCGCCATCGCAGGTGGCGTCGAGTCGATGACGCGCGCACCCTTCGTGATGGGCAAGGCGCAGGAAGCCTTCTCGCGTTCGGCCGAAATCTTCGACACCACCATCGGCTGGCGCTTCATCAATCCGCTGCTGAAGGCGCAGTACGGCGTCGATGCCATGCCCGAGACCGGCGAGAACGTCGCCGAGGAATTCCAGGTTTCGCGCGCCGACCAGGACGCCTTCGCCATCCGCTCGCAGCAGCGTGCGGGTGCGGCGATCGCGGCAGGCTATTTCGCCGAGGAAATCACGCCGATCACCATTCCCGGCGGCAAGGCTGGCCCCATCACGGTCGACAAGGACGAGCATCCGCGTCCCGAGACCACGCTGGAAGGTCTCGCCAAGCTGAAGCCGATCGTGCGCAATCCCGGCACGGTGACGGCCGGCAACGCCTCCGGCGTCAATGACGGCGCCGCCGCCATGATCCTGGCCTCGGAAGCCGCGGTGAAGAAGCACGGCCTGACGCCGCGAGCGCGCATCCTCGGGCTCGCCTCGGCCGGCGTGCCGCCGCGCATCATGGGCATCGGCCCGGTGCCCGCGACCCGCAAGCTGATGGAGCGGCTCGGCAAGAAGATCAGCGATTTCGACCTGATCGAGCTCAACGAAGCCTTCGCCTCGCAAGGCATCGCCTGCATGCGCCAGCTCGGCGTTGCCGACGATGCCGATTTCGTCAATCCGCATGGCGGCGCGATCGCGCTCGGGCATCCGCTCGGCATGAGCGGCGCCCGCCTCGCGCTCACCGCCGTGCACGGCATGGAAAAGCGCGGCGGCAAGCTGGCGCTCGCCACCATGTGCGTCGGCGTCGGGCAGGGTGTGGCTGTCGCGATCGAGAAGCTGAACTGACGGGACGCGTAGCGTCCCGTCATCCCGGGGCGGTGCACTCGCACCGAACCCGGGATCTCGAGATTCCGGGTTCGATGCGTCGCATCGCCCCGGAATGACGGCGTTTGTTGTCGCTTCAAGGACCGTCCGATGATCATCGAGCGCGAGCAGGACGTCACGGCCGCGGCACTGGCCGTGATGGAACGGACAACCGATCCGCGGCTGCGCCAGATCATGGTCTCCCTGGTCAAGCACTTGCACGGCTTCGTGCGCGACGTCCGCCTGACCGAGAAGGAGTTTCGCGATGCCACCGCGGTCATCGCCGAGCTCGGCAAGCTCACCACCGACACGCATAACGAGGTGGTGCTGATGGCGGGCTCGCTCGGCGTCTCGCCGCTGGTGTGCCTGCTCAACAATGGCGATCAGGGCAATACCGAAACCGATCAGTCGCTGCTCGGGCCGTTCTGGCGGCTGAACTCGCCGCGCGTGGAGAACGGTGGCTCCATCGTCCGTTCCGAGACGCCGGGTGCGCCGCTGTTCGTCAGCGGCCGCGTCGTCGACAGGGACGGCCGTCCCGTCGCCGGCGCCGAGGTCGATGTCTGGCATGCCTCGCCGGTCGGCCTCTACGAGAACCAGGACCCCGAGCAGGCCGACATGAACCTGCGCGGCAAGTTCACGACCGACGCGGAGGGGCGCTTCTCCTTTCGTTCGGTGATGATGGTCGGTTATCCCATTCCGACCAATGGCGTGGTCGGCCGCCTGCTTGAGGCGCAGAGCCGGCATCCCTACCGGCCCGCGCATCTGCACGCCCTGATCTTCAAGCCCGGGTTCAAGGTGCTGATCTCGCAGGTCTACGATCCCACCGACCCGCATATCGACAGCGACGTGCAGTTCGGGGTGACGCAGGCGCTGCTCGGCAAGTTCCAGCGCCACGACACGCCGCATCCGACCGCACGCGACGTCATCGCGCCCTGGTATTCGCTTGACCACACCTACCGGCTCGAAGCCGGGGAGGCCGTATTGCCGCGTCCGCCGATCAAATAGCGCGAAGCTGGCAGGCGCCGCACGCCCGCCAAACCCGCTTCCCCAGATTAGTTATATCCTATAATGATTGGCGGAAGCGTTGAACCGGCCGGGAGCAAAAATGGCCGGGGAGGAGTTCGCCAATGACATTCATCTATCCCGTGGACAGCAACAAGGCGCATCCGCTGCCGCTGTCCCCCGACTACAAGAGCTCGATCAAGCGCGCGCCGAACAAGCCGTTGATCCCGATGCGCCACACCCTGTCGGAGCTGACCGGCCCGGTCTACGGCCATGAGACCGTGCGCGAGGGCGACAGCGATCTCACCACCCAGCACAGTGGCGAGCCGATCGGCGAGCGCATCATCGTCCACGGCCATGTGCGCGATGAGGACGGCCGCGGCGTGCCGAACTCGCTCGTCGAGATCTGGCAGGCCAATTCCTGCGGCCGCTACGTCCATGTCCGCGACCAGCATCCGGCGCCGCTCGATCCGAACTTCACGGGCGCCGGCCGCACCGTGAGCGATGCGTCCGGCTACTACCGCTTCGTCACCATCAAGCCGGGCGCCTATCCCTGGGGCAATCATCACAATGCGTGGCGGCCGGCGCACATCCATCTGTCGGTATTCGGCCATTCCTTCGTGACGCGCCTGGTGACGCAGATGTACTTCCCGAACGATCCGCTGTTTCCGTTCGACCCGATCTTCAATTCGGTGCCGGACGAGAAGGCGCGGGCGCGGATGGTTTCCTCGTTCGATCTCGAGAACACCCAGCCCGAATGGGCGCTGTGCTACCGCTTCGACATCGTGCTGCGCGGCAAGAACGCTACGCCTATGGAGAACCACTAAGGTGCAAGAGTCTGTGAAGCCTGACGGTATCACTCCCTCGCAGACCGTCGGTCCGTTCTTCAAATACGGCCTGACGCCGACCGGCGAATACGCCTGGAACGACGCGTTCACCAACTCGACGCTGACCCCCGACGTGTCAGGCGACCGCATCCGCATCGAGGGTCGCGTGTTCGATGGCGACGGCGTTGCCGTGCCGGATTGCATGCTGGAGATCTGGCAGCCGGATGCGCAGGGACGCTTCGCCGACCCGCAGGACAAGCGTGCGCTGCCGAATGCGAGTTTCCGCGGCTTTGCCCGCTGCGGCACCGACAAGGACGGTAACTACGCCTTCGAGACCATCAAGCCGGGCGTGGTGCCGGATCCCGACGGCAAGCCGCAGGCGCCGCACATCCTGCTTGCGGTGTTCGGCCGCGGCATGCTGCGGCATCTCTACACCCGCATCTATTTCAGCGACGAGGCCGGCAACGCCGCCGATCCGGTGCTGGCGCTGGTGCCGGCTGACCGCCGCGCCACGCTGACCGCGGTGCGCGAGGCCGGCAAGGCGGTTTACCGGCTCGACCTGCGGCTCCAGGGCGACGACGAGACGGTGTTCTTCGAGGTCTGAGCGAATATGTGCCGACGGCGTCAGGTCGTCGGCACCACGTTTCCTATCCAGCGCAACCGCGTCGGCGCTGCCTTGCATCAGGCCTGATCGTCTCCATGCTCGCCTGTGCGTCAGTCCCGCTGACCCAAATCCGATTGATCGACGCTCACTTCCGAGAGCTTTTCGGAGCCTTTCTTTCGGAGACTTTCCCGCAGGGCAATCCCGCATTTACCATATTGATCTAGGCTCCTCGCGGTTTCAGCGCGCGCCCTGGATTATTTCATGAAGATTCGTCTGTCATTGTCGGCCGCGATCGTCGCTTTCGGGATCGTCCTTGCCATCGGCTTTGCTGCGGTTGTTTCCACCAGCCTCTATGCGCTGCGCGAGCTCAAGGTCGGCGGCCCGCTCTATTCCGACATCAAGCTCGGCAACGACCTGATCGCCGACATCCTGCCGCCGCCGGAATATGTCATCGAGGCTTATCTCGAGGCCACCCTCGCCATGCGCGAGCCGGACCAGCTGGCCGCCCATGGCGAGCGCCTGGTCCAGCTCCGCAAGGATTACGACGAGCGCAAGGCGTTCTGGGTCTCCTCCAGCCTCTCGGCCGACCTCAAGACCGCGCTGGTGTCGAAGTCCGATGCGGAGGTGCAGAAATTCTGGAAGGCGTCCGACCAGCTCCTGCCGGCCCTCAAGGCCAGGGACGCAGCTGTTTCCGAGCGCGCCTATGCGCAGCTCAAGGACGCCTATACCGCGCATCGCGCCGTCATCGACAGCATCGTCGAGAACGCCAACAAGCAGAATGCGGCCATGGAGAAGCTGGCTGCGGACCGCGACAGCTCCATCCTCTATATCCTCCTCGGCGTCTCCGCCGCCGTTCTCACCTTCATCGCTGCGGGCTTGCTCGGAGTTGCCCTCGGGGTGGTCCGTCCGATCGTGCGCATGACGGATACGATGCAGAAGCTCGCGACCGGCGATCTCGCCGCCGACATTCCGTTCGCGCACCGCCAGGACGAGGTCGGCTCGATGGCGGGTGCGCTTGTGGTGTTCAAGCAGGCGGCGGTCGAGAATTCCCGTCTGCGCGAGGAGCAGTTGCGGCAGGAGCAGGAGGCGGCGCTTGCCAAGCGCTCCGCCCTGCACCAGATGGCCGAAACCGTCGAGCGCGAGACCGGCCGCTCGGTCGACACCGCGACCTCTGCAACGCAAGGCGTCGAGCGGGCCGCCTCCGGCCTGTCGGAGATAGCGAAGTCGCTCTCTGCGCAGTCGCAGGCGGTCGCGGCTGCCTCCACGCAGGCCCTCGGCAGCTCGCAGGCCGTCTCGGCCGCAGCAGAAGAATTGAGCGCCTCGATCCGCGAGATCGCAGGGCAGGTTGCACGCACCAGCACCGTCACCAAATCGGCGGTCGCCGGCCGCGAGCAGGCGCGTTCGACCATCCAGGCGCTGGCCGGGTCGGTGAAGAAGATCGCCGAGGTCTCCGACCTCATCGGCGGCATCGCGGGCCAGACCAATCTCCTCGCGCTCAACGCGACGATCGAGGCGGCGCGCGCCGGCGAAGCCGGCCGCGGCTTCGCGGTGGTCGCCGCCGAAGTGAAATCCCTGTCCGACCAGACCGCCAAATCCACCGAGGAGATCGGGCGGCTGATTGCGGAGATCCAGGCCTCGACGCAGGCCGCGGTCGATTCCGTCGAGGCCATGGGGGGCCACATCGTCGAGATCGACGGCGTGGCGACCTCGGTCGCCGCCGCGATGGAAGAGCAGGATGCCGCGACGCGGGAGATCGCGCGGTCGATTTCCGAATCGGCCTCCGCGGCGAAGGAGGTCTCGGCCAAGATCGGCGATGTCAGCCGCGATGCCGCCTCCGTCGACCAGCGCGCCGCGGACGTCAGGCAGGCGATCGCCGGGATGGCGGCCAATCTCGAACAGCTGCGGTCGGTCGTGGTGCGAACCGTGCGCGACTCGACGGCGGCGGCTTGAGCCTGGCATCAGCTCCGCCGCTGGCGCCCGGAAGTGTGATTGTGCAGTATGGCGCGGGACAGGGGCATCGTGGTTCATGACACCTCCACAATTGCCGGCGGTCGTTGAGCCCGCCCGACTGACGGCCGCGCTGCGCCGGGGCGGCGTGCTTGACGCCGGCGCGGTGCGCGAAGTGAAGGTGCTGCATCAGCGCGACACCGTCGTGTCGCATATCATCCGTCTCGGCCTGCGTTATGTCGGCGAATCCGCCGGCGCCCCGCAGTCGCTGATCCTCAAGATGCCCAATTCCGCCTTCGCCGAGCGCCTCGCCAATGGCGGCAGGCGCGAGGTGGACTACTACATGCAGCTCGCACCGAGAATGCCGCCGGGACTCGTACCACGATGCTTCGACGGACATTTCGACGAGCAAAGCCTTGCCTGGCATCTTCTGCTCGAAGATCTCACCGACAGCCATGCGACCGCGACCCAATGGCCGCTGCCGCCGTCGCGCGGTCAGGCGATTGCGATCGTCACGACGCTCGCTCGTTGGCATGCGGCATGGTGGGACCATCCCGATCTTGGTGACACCGTCGGCACGTTGGCAAGCGCCGAGGACAGCGTGCAGCGTATGGAGACCTTTGCCGGCCACTACGACCGCTTTGCCGATGCTCTCGGAGATCGCCTCAGCGAAGAACGCCGCACGCTCTATCGCCGTTTGATCGATCAGTCCGACCGGCTGTCGCAGCGTTACCATTCACGCCGCCACCTCAGCATCACCCATGGCGACGCTCATATCTGGAATTTCCTGCTGCCGCGCGCGGGCGTTGCCGATACCGTGCGCATCTTCGATTTCGATCTTTGGAGTATCAACGTTCCGACTCACGACCTCGCCTATATGATGGCCATGCATTGGTATCCGGAACGCCGGCAGGCACTCGAACGCCCGTTGCTCAATGTCTACCACGATACCTTGATCGAAAGCGGCATCACCGGCTATTCGCGCGGCGCGCTCGATCGCGACTATCGCTGGGCGGTGCTCTGGCAGATCACGAGGCCGGTTTGGCAATGGAGCATCGACATCCCGCGGGTAATCTGGTGGAACAATCTGGAGCGGGTGTTTGCGGCGGTGGACGATTTGGGCTGCGAGGAATTGTTGGGATGATCTCTCGTGCCCCGGACGCAGCGCAGCACGCAGTGATGCGCTGCTGAGCCGGGGCCCAGGTCTGACAGCAGATGGGTCCCGGTTCTGCGGCGCATCGCTACGCGCTGCACCGCGCCCGGGACACGAGATCGCGCGAAGTCGACCCTACTCCATCACTGCATGCTCCGGCCCCGCCGCCTGCTTGCGCAGCGTGGCCTTGGTCGAGCCGATCAGGAAAGCGAGCGGGATGGTGCAGAGGATGAAGACCATCACCAGCTGGTAGTCGTGCGCGAAGGCAATGATCTGCGCCTGCACGCTGACCATTCTGTCGGCCATGGCGCGGCCGAGGTCGGTGGACAGATTGATCATGCCGCTGACGCCGGGCATCTGAAGTGCATGGTTGAACGGATTGATGTGCTCGGAGAGGATCGCATAGGTCCGCCGCGTGCCCTGCGTCAGCTCGGCGATGACGACGGAAATGCCGACCGAGCTCGCGACGTTGCGCATCAAGGTCAGCATCGCGGTGCCGTCGGTGCGCAGCTCGTTCGATAGCGTCAGGAACGCCACGGTCGAGAGCGGCACGAAGACGAGGCCGAAGCCGAAGCCCTGGATGACGCTGACGGTGACGATCTCCGGCACCTGGGTCAGGTCGGTCCAGCCGGTCATCTGGAACAGCGAGCCCGCGGTCAGCGTCAGGCCGGAGATGATCAGCGTGCGGGCCTCGAAATAACGCATCATGCGGCCGACCAGCATCATCGCGAAGAATGTGCCGATGCCGCGGCTCGCCAGCAGCAGGCCGGCGGTGATGATGGGATAGCCGATCACGTTCTGCATGTAGGGCGAGGCCAGCGCCATGGTCGAGAACAGCACGAGCCCCATCACGATCATGAACACGCAGCCGGTGACGAAGTTGCGGTCCCGAAACAGCGCGAAGCGGATGAACGGGGTCGAGGTCGTGAACGAATGCGCGAGGAAGAAATAGAAGGCGACGGCCGAGACGATGAACTCCGCCAGGATCTCGCCCGATTCCAGCCAGCCCAGTTGCTCGCCGCGGTCGAGCGCGAGCTGCAGCGAGCCGATCGCGATCGCCAGCGCGGCGAAACCGAACCAGTCGAACTTGAGGCTGAGGTCCTTCCTGGTCTCGTCCATGAAGAGGATCAGCCCGAGCACGGTGATGGCGCCGAACGGGAGATTGACGAAGAACACCCAATGCCAGGAATAGGTCTCGGTGAGCCAGGCGCCCAGAGACGGCCCCATGATCGGGCCCATCATCACGCCCATGCCCCAGATCGACATCGCCTTGGCGCGCTCCTGGAGCGTGTAATAGTCGAGCATGACCGATTGTGACAGCGGCACCAGGGCCGCGCCGAACACGCCTTGCAGCAGGCGGAACAGCACCATCTGGTTGATGTCCTGCGCGAGGCCGCACAGCACCGAGGCCATGGTGAAGCCGGCCGAGCAGATGATGAAGAGGCGCTTTCGGCCGAAACGGTTGGCGATCCAGCCCACCGGCGCCGTCATGATCGCGGCGGCGACGATGTAGGAGGTCAGCACCCAGTTGATCTGGTCCTGCGATGCCGACAGCGTGCCCTGCATGTATGGCAGGGCGACGTTGGCGATGGTCGTGTCCAGCGCCTGCATGACGGTCGCGGTCATGGCGCAGACCGTCACCATGTTCCGGCGCAGGCCGGGGACCATCAGGCTGGCATTGGCGTCGGACATCGCATCAGTCCTTGTCGCAGTCTCTAGCTTGGTCTTTTTTAGTCGTGGTCTTTGTCCTGGCCCGCGGTCGCCGACAGGCCGAACAGGCTGGCCAGCGGGCGCTTGTGGCCGGTGTCGATGGTGGCATAGACGCTCATGCCGGCTTTCAGCTTCCGCACATATTTGTCGGTTTCGTCGAAATAGATCCGGATCGGCACGCGCTGCACCACCTTGACGAAATTGCCGGTGGCATTCTGCGGCGGCAGGATCGCGAATTGCGCACCGGTGCCCGGCGAGAGCGAGCCGATCTTGCCCTTGAAGAGGTGGTTGGGGAACGCGTCGACCTCGAGCGTCACGGGCTGACCTTCGGTGACGTAGGTGAGGTCGCTCTCCTTCGGGTTGGCGTCGACCCAGGGATGGGCGACGTCGATGATGGTGAATACCGGCGTGCCGGCGGCGACGTAGCGGCCGAGCTGGATCTGCTCGACCTGCGTCGCCACGCCGCCCATCGAGGCGCGCACCACGGCGTGGTCGAGATTGCGTTCGGCATTGTCGAGCTTGGCCCTGGCCTCCGCATAGGCCGGGAATTTTTCCAGCGGCAGGTCGGGATCGCCGAGCAGCTGGGTCTTCGCCGTCGAGAGCTGTTGCCTGACATATTGCGCGATGGACCCGGACGTGACCAGCGCGTTCGCTGCGTTGTCGAGGTCGAGCTGCGAGCCGTAATTGTTCTTCACCAGCGCCTGCTTGCGCTCGACGTCGCGCTGCTTCAGGTCGACGCCCTGCTGGGCGAGGTTGAGCATGTCGCCGTAGATCTTGATGTTGGCGCGGAGATTGTCATAGGTCGTCTGCGCCTGCGTCAGCTGTGCTCTGGCTTCGTCCACCGCGAGGCGGAACGGTACGGGGTCGATCTCGAACAGGAATCGCCCTGCTTGACGAGCTGGCCCTCCTTCACGACCACCTTCTGGATCTTGCCGGAGATGTCGGGCGTCACCAGCACCTTCTGCGCGCCGACATAGGCGTCGTCGGTGCCGACATAGCGTCCGCCATTGAGATAGAAGGTGAGGCCGCCGATGGCGACGACGACCGGCAGCACGACCAGGAGCAGGAAACGGCGATAGCGGCGCAGGCCCGCCACCAGGCGGCGGCGCGGATCGGCGCCGGCCTTCTTCGTCGGCTTGCCGCTCTCGCTCTTCTGCTCGGGCTGGAACTTGATAACCTGATCAGCCATAGCGCTGCTCCTTACGCGCTTGTTCCGCGCCGCTGGCCTGGCTCGCGGTCCGCACGTTTTCCTTGATGGTTTCGAGCTGGGTGAGGAGACGGTGGGCATCCGCCGGATTGATGCCGTCGAGCGCGTTGGCGGTGATCTCGGACCTGAGCCCGGTCATCCGGCCGAGCAGCTGCCGGCCGGCCTTCTTCAAATAGAGGCGCTTGACGCGGCGGTCCGAGGCGTCGCTGCGCCGTTCGAGCCAGTCGTTGTCGCAGAGCTTGTCGATCAGACGCGTCAGCGTGATCGGTTGCACCTCGAGCAGTTCGGCGAGCTCCGACTGCTTCATGCCCTCGCTGCGCTCGACCTTGGCCAGCACGGCCCATTGCGCGCGGGTGATGCCGAACCGCGAGGCCTCCTTGTCGGCATAGACGCGCAGCAGGCGGTAGAGTTCGGCGAGCGTGAACAGGAAGTTCTGGTCGACAGACCGGCGGGTCATGAGCTTGGTCTCCAATAAGCAGGAGATATCATAAGCAAGCTTATGATTATTTCATGGCGGATTAGCGGGTGGCTGTCCCGCAGCTCGGGCATGGCTGGCAGCCGTTTGCAGTGTCGTGCTTTGGGTTCCCGGGCCGAAATGCTAAAAGGTCGGCTGCATGACCCTCGCAAACCCGGTATTTCCCGCGCCCGATCACGATCACCGCCGCTGCACCGCGGATGCGCTCGCGCATGCCGAGGCGGTGTGCGAGCAGCGCGCGCAGAAATTCACGCCAATTCGCCGTCAGGTGCTGGGCGCGCTGCTCTCCAGCCATCGCCCGCTCGGCGCCTATGAGGTGATCGACGAGCTCGCCAAGTCGATGGCGCGGCCGGCCCCGATCACGGTCTATCGGGCCCTCGATTTCCTGATGGCCAACGGCCTCGTGCATCGCATCGAGAGCCGCAATGCCTATCTCGCCTGCGCCGCCCATGATCACGATGCGACCTCGGCTGTGGCGTTCCTGATCTGCGAGCGCTGTGGCCTCGTCGGCGAGATCCCGTCGGCGTCCTTTGCCGGGGATCTCAACGCGGCCGCGCGCGCCTCGGGCTTCGCTCCCAAATTGTCCGTGGTGGAGATCACGGGCGTCTGCACCCATTGTCAGAAGACTGCATAGACCAACAACGGCGCAAAGCCGGTATCCGGGAAGAGAATGTCCTCAGCTCAAATCGTGCCCTCCGCCGCACGCCCCCTCAGTGCCGGCGCCATTGCCCTGATGCTCATGCTGTGCCTGACCTGGGGGTTCAACCAGATCGCGGTGAAGCTGGTGCTGCCGGACATTCCGCCGATGCTCCAGGCCACCATCCGCTCGATGGGCGCGCTGCCGGTGCTGTTCATCATCGGCACCCTGCGTGGCGTCAATTTCTTCGAACGCGACGGCACCTGGAAGCCCGGCCTGATCGCCGGGCTGATGTTCGGCATCGAGTTCATACTGATCTTTCAGGGACTGCGCTTCACGTCTGCTTCGCGTGCGGTGGTGTTTCTCTACACGGCGCCGTTCTTCGTCGCGCTCGGCTCCTATCAAGTGCTTGGCGAGCGTCTTGGCGGCTCGCAATGGCTGGGCCTGGCCATCAGCTTTGCCGGCGTGGCGCTTGCGATCGGCGTGCCGCAGCCCAATGTCGATTCGCATGTTCTGCTCGGCGACCTCATGATCGTCGGCGGCGCTGCGCTGTGGGCCGCGACGACGCTGGTTGCCAAGGGCACGCGGCTGCGCTTCGCCGCACCCGAGAAGGCGCTGGGCTATCAGGTCGCGACCTCGATCCCGATCCTGGGGCTGGCGGCCTGGCTGTTTGGCGAATCGATCACGCACATGCCGGCACCGCTATCGCTCGGCTTGATGGCATTCCAGGCGATCTGGGTGGTGGGAACCACGTTCACCCTTTGGTTCGCGCTGGTGAAGGCCTATTCGGCCAGCAAATTGTCGGCTTTTACCTTCATCACCCCTTTGTTTGGCGTGGTGGGTAGCTATTTCATCATGCACGACACCCTAAGCTTGGCATTCGGGGCCGCCGCCCTCCTTGTAATTGCTGGGCTTTTTCTGGTTAATCGTCCCAGCTCATCGGCTGCGGCGCCGCGTGATGCATTGCTGAACGTCACCAAAACCTGATATTTGGACCCCATGAACAAGCTCGAAAATCCCCTCGATTCCGACGTCGCGGGCCCCGCGCCCCGGCACCGGACCACTCAGGTCAAGGTCGGCAACGTCGCCGTTGGTGGCGGTGCGCCGATCGTCGTGCAGTCGATGACCAACACCGATACCGCCGACATCGACGGTACCATCGCCCAGGTCGCAGCGCTCGCGCGCGCCGGCTCCGAAATGGTCCGCATCACCGTGGACCGCGAGGAGGCCGCTGCCGCCGTTCCGCACATCCGTGACGGCCTCGCCAAGCGCGGCATCACGACGCCCCTAATCGGCGACTTCCACTATATCGGCCACAAGCTGCTTGCGGCCTATCCGGCCTGCGCCGAGGCGCTGGCGAAATACCGCATCAATCCTGGCAATGTCGGCTTCAAGGACAAGCGCGACACCCAGTTCGCCGACATCATCGAGATCGCGAACAAGAACAACAAGCCGGTCCGCATCGGTGCCAATTGGGGCTCGCTCGACCAGGAGCTTTTGACCAAGCTGATGGACGAGAACGCAGCCTCGGCCAATCCGCGCGACGTGCGCGCGGTGACGCGCGAGGCCATGGTGCAGTCCGCACTGCTCTCGGCCGCGCGCGCCGAAGAGCTCGGCATGCCCAAGGACCGCATCATCCTCTCCGCAAAGGTCTCGGCGGTGCAGGATCTCATCGCGGTCTACCAGGATCTCGCGTCGCGCTCCGACTACGCCATCCATCTCGGTCTGACCGAGGCCGGCATGGGCTCGAAGGGCATCGTGGCGTCCTCGGCCGCGCTCGGCATCCTGCTGCAGCAGGGCATCGGCGACACCATCCGCATCTCGCTGACGCCGGAGCCCGGCGGCGACCGTACCCGCGAGGTGCAGGTCGGCCAAGAGCTCTTGCAGACCATGGGCTTCCGCACCTTCGTGCCGCTGGTTGCGGCCTGCCCCGGCTGCGGCCGCACCACTTCGACCACGTTCCAGGAACTGGCGCGCTCGATCCAGGATTTCATCCGCGACGAGATGCCGACCTGGAAGACGAAGTACCCTGGTGTCGAGGAGCTCAACGTCGCGGTGATGGGCTGCATCGTCAACGGCCCCGGCGAGTCCAAGCATGCCAATATCGGCATCTCCTTGCCGGGCACCGGCGAAGCCCCGGCCGCGCCCGTGTTCGTCGATGGCAAGAAGTTCCGCACGCTGCGCGGGCCGACCATCTCTGCCGACTTCAAGGCGCTGGTGATCGACTACATCGACCAGCGCTACGGCCAGGGCGCCAAGGTGCCGGTATCAGCGGCGGAGTGATTTCACTCCGCCAGCGCTCCACACTCAGGTGTCGTCCCCGCCTAGTGCACACTTGCGCACGGGGGCGGGGACCCATAACCACAGGCCGTGGTTGTGGCGCGAGATAGTGGCTCCAAGTCTTCATCAAACCCACCTGTGGTTATGGGTCCTCAGATGCGCAATTGCGCATCATGGCTCGCGCTACGCGCGCTCCGGGACGACGATCCGTGTTTGCAGCGCAGATTGCACATCCGTCGCTGCACGCTACCATGCTCCCAATCAACAACGATCGGGAGAACCGCCATGAGCTCACTCGCCGGCAAGCAGGGTCCGCGCTATCGCCACATGGCGGACGATGGTGCGCCGTACGAAACCATTGCGGTCGAAAAGCTCACCCCTATCATCGGCGCGGAAATCTCGGGCGTCGATATCGGCGCGCTCGTCGAGGGCGACACCCGCTCCAACCGGCAGATGGACGAGATCCATCGCGCGCTTGCCGAAAACCTCGTGATCTTCTTCCGCGATCAGCACATCACGCCGCAGCAGCATCTCGCCTTCGGCCGCAAGTTCGGCGAATTGCATGTCCATCCGGCCGCGCCGCACGAGGACGACGATCCGGCGCTGATGAAGATCTACGCCGACAAGAATTCGCCGCGCGCCAATGGCGAGGGCTGGCATTCCGACGTGTCCTGCGATCTCGAGCCGCCGATGGGCTCGATCCTTTACATCAGGCAATGCCCGCCACGCGGCGGCGACACGCTGTTCGCCAACATGTACGCGGCCTATGAGGCGCTGTCGGACCGCATGAAGGCCTATCTCGACGGGCTCACCGCGCTGCACGATGGCGAACCGATCTATCGCGGACTCTACGCCAATTACGGCGTGGCCGACCGTCCCTCGTATCCGCATGCCGAGCATCCCGTCGTGCGCACGCATCCGGTCACGGGCAGGAAGGCGCTCTACGTCAACCGCGGCTTCACCCGCCACATCAACGGCATCCCGCGCGACGAGAGCGATGCGATGCTGGCTTATCTCTACCAGCACGCCGAGAACCCGCTGTTCCAGTGCCGCTTCCGCTGGACCGAGAACGCCATCGCCTTCTGGGACAACCGCTGCACCCAGCACCGTGCGATGTGGGACTACTGGCCGCACACGCGCTCGGGCACGCGCGTGACGGTGAAGGGGGAGCGGCCGGTTTGATCCGCTGCGTCCGGGACACGAGCGCTATCTTGCGTTGACGCACTCCAATTCCCGCGCCAATCTTCCCGAAAACAAATCGCGGGCTTCGTCGCCGCCCGCGGGTCGCGGCAGCGGAGGAGAGCTTGGGGCAATCGCGCAGCATCATCGCCGGGCTGGTCGCGTCGATCCTGCTGTCGTCGCTCGCCCTTATCGATGCCGGCGAGGCTGCTGCTGCGCGAAAGATTGCAAGACCCAGGCCGAAGCCGTCGCCACCGGCCAAATGCGAGATGCCGAAATTCAAGATCGTCGTGGACGTCGGGCACACCCCGGACTCCTACGGTGCGCTGAGCGCGCGCAACGATCCAGAGTTCGGCTTCAACTTCCGCCTCGCCAGGCTGATCACGGCGAAGCTCAGGTCCGAAGGCTTCGCCGAAACCCGCCTGCTTGTCACGGACGGCAAGGCACGGCCGAGCCTGTTCAAGCGCATCAGTGCCGCGAATCAAGGCCGGGCCGATCTGTTCCTGTCGGTGCATCACGACTCGGTGCCGGACAAGCTGCTCGATACCTGGGAGTTCGACGGCGCAAAGAGCTATTTCAGCGACCGTTTTTCGGGGCACTCGCTGTTCGTGTCGCGGCAGAATCCGCACTTCGCCACCAGCCTGATGCTGGCCCGGATGATCGGCAGGCAGTTGAAGGAGCAGGGCCTGCGCTATGCCAGCCAGTACACCCTGCCGGTGATGGGCCGCTACCGGCGCCAGCTGCTCGACAAGGACGTCGGCGTCTATCGCTATGACGGGCTCATCGTGCTGTCCCGGACGAGGAGCGCCGCGGTGCTGCTCGAGGCCGGCTCGATCATCAATCGCGACGAAGAAATGGAGCTGAATTCGGCGGAGCGGCACGAAGCGGTCGCGGGCGCCGTGGCAGCTGCAATGAGGGAGTTTTGCGAGAGGCGGTAGCGAGTTCGGCTTCGGTTGGTCGGTGCGAGCGCAGCGAAGCAATCCGGATTCTCCGCGGAAGGACTCTTGCTTGCTTCGCTGCGCGCGCAATGACGAGAAGCTACAGCGGCATTCTCCGATACTCCCGGTTTGCCAGACTTGCCTCCTCCAGATCCAAATCACGTTCGATTCGCCGCCGCGTTTCGTCGGTGATCTGGCCCTCGCGCAGGAGGTCGTGGATGAATTTTCTTTCGGCGGCAATCAGCTCGCGGGTCAGCGCGGTACCGGCGGCGGAGACGTCGTGGTGGTTGGGATCGAGCGAGTCCGGGAGCTGGTTGACGCGGATATCGTGTCGTGCGCGCAGCAGCCGCATCACTTCTTCGGATACTTCCTTCTGCGCGGTTAGTACGTCGAGCGATTTCAGCGCGGCATCGAGCGCCTGGCGGCGGGCGGCGATCTCGGCTTCGTGTTCGGTGGCATGCTCGTGGCGGCCGGCCTCGGCGACGCCGAGCCAGCGCACGACCGGCGGCAGCGTCAGGCCGACGCCGATCAGCGTCACGAAGATGACGCCGAAGGCGACGAACAGGATCAGGTCGCGATACGGAAAGGCCTCGCCATCAGGCAGCGTGAACGGCAGCGCCAGCGCGGCTGCCAGCGACACGGCGCCACGCACGCCGGTGAAGGCGAGCACGAACGGCCATTGCCATGGCGGCGACGGGTCGCGCTCGCGCAGCGACTTGCTGAGCATCCGCGGCAGGTAGGTCGCGGGGTAGAGCCAGGCGAAGCGCGCGATCACGACGATGACCAGGACCACTGCCGTCGCGATGAGAATGTCGTCGAGCGGGAAGGACTTCGACTTCTCGTAGAGCGCGCGCATCTGGAAGCCGGTGAGCAGGAACAGCATGCCCTCGATCAGATAGATCACCAGATCCCAGAAGAAGATGCCTTGCAGGCGCGTTGCCGACGAGATCAGCAGCGGCCCGTTCCAGCTCACGTAGAGGCCGCAGGCGACGGTCGCGATCACGCCGGAGCCGCCGACATGTTCGGGCAGCCAGTAGGAGACGTAGGGTGTGATCAGCGACAACGTCAGCTCGACCTGCGGATCCCCCGACCATTTGCGGAAGCGCAGGGAGAGCCAGCCGACGCCGATGCCGAAGGCGATCTCGCTGGCGACGATCAGGAGGAACTCGCCGGCCGCCAGCGGCAGCGAGAAATGTCCGACCATGATCGCGGCGAGCGCAAAGCGGTAGAGGATCAGCGCAGTGGCGTCGTTGGCCAGCCCTTCACCCTCGAGGATGACCAGGAGCCGGCGCGGCATGTTGAGCCGGCGCGCGATCGCGAGCGGCGCCACCACGTCGGGCGGCGCAACGATGGCTCCCAGCAGGAAGGCGACGGTCCACGGCAGGCCGATCATGTAGTGTGTGGCGGCCGCCACCATCGCCGCGGTGAAGATCACCGCGCCGACCGCGAGCAGTACGATCGGGCGTAAATTGTTCCTGAACTCGCGCCAGCTCATGGCGACGCTCGCCGAGTAGATCAGCGGCGGCAGGACCATCAAGAGAACCAGTTCCGGCGGCAGCTCGACCGGCGGCATGCGCGGCACGAAGGCCAGGCCGACGCCGGCCAGCATCAGCAGAATGGCCGGGGCGACGTTGAAGCGGCGCGCGGCCAGCGCCACGCCCGCCAGCACGGCAAGCAGGATGAGAAAGGTCTGAAATTTCGCTTCCATGATGACCTGTCTTGACCCGGAAGCGCGCGCAAGGTCAATGCGGCGCTGCTCACGCTAACTGGCTGGCGACCATCCGTCCAATCTGCGCAAACAAAGTCGCGATCTGCGCCGCATTCGGCGTGCCGCCCTGGGTATAGGCCGCGATCAGGATCGGTGCATCCGGCTTCGGCCAGACGGCCGCGATATCGCCCGACGCATCCTTGCCGTTATTGCCTGTCTTGTCGCCGATCTTCCAGCTTGCCGGCAGGCCACCACGCAGCCGGTTCGCACCGGTTTTGCAATTCACCATCCAGTCGGTCAGTTGGAGGCGCGATTGCGCCGATAAGGCTTCGCCCAGCAACAGCCGCCGCAGATTGCCCGCCATCGCTGCGGGTGTCGTGGTGTCCCGGGGATCGCCGGGCCGTGAGCGGTTGAGCTCTGGCTCGTTGTGGTCGAGCCGCGAGGTGGTATCTCCGAGCGATCGCCAGAATGCAGTCAGCGCGGCGGGTCCGCCGATCCGCGCCAGCAGCAGATTGGCGCAGGTGTTGTCGCTGAGCTCGACGATCGCCTTGCACATCTCGCCGACCGACATCTTGCCGGCCGCGAGATTTTGCCTGGCAACCGGCGCATACTCCAGGAGGTCGGCCTGGCCGTAAGGGATCATGGCCGCGAGCTGCTCCTCGCCGCGATCGACCCGCGCCAGCACGCAGGCGGCAAGCGAAGCCTTGAATGTCGAGCACATGACGAATCGCTCGTCGGCGCGCCAGGCGAGTTTCTTGCCGGTCGCAAGATTCTCCGCATAGAGCCCGATGCGCCCGCCACTGTCGCGCTCATAGGCTTCGAGTTCGGCCGGCGCCTCCGCGGCGAGCGCGGGAGAAGCGGCGATCCAGCACAGGGAGGCGAGCAGGGAGCGGCGATCGACAAGCATGGGAGACCTTTGGCGTGGGTCAGACGGTGTAGGGATGTAGCGGGCGCTTTATCCGCACCGTCATTGCGAGCGAAGCGAAGCAATCCAGTCAGCCTCCGCGGCGAGATTCTGGATTGCTTCGCTTGGCTCGCAATGACGAATGGAGAACGAGTGCGACAGATTTCGGGCAGCGGAAGATCGGGAGGACTCACTCCCGCAGGTCGTATCTGTACGATTTCGACACGATCTGCCAGCCGTCGGCGAGCTTCATCGCCACCAGATAGTCGGTGAAATAGCGCGGCGGCAGCTGGCAGCGCACCTTGATGAAGGCGGTCTTGTCGTCGGACCGGTCGATGGTGACGATGAAGTCCTCGCGCGGCTTGCCCTCGGCTTTGGCCGAGGCGCGCTTGCGAACGCGATCCAGCCAGTCGGGTACGGTCAGAACCTGGAGCTCGCCCTTCTCGACCCAGCGCAGATCGGCGGTGGGATGGAAGATGGCGCCGAGCTTTTCGGCGTCGCCCTCATAGAGCCCGTCAAAATAGGATTGCACGACGGCTTCGACGCTCGACCGGTCCTGGTTCATGAGTCATTCCTTTGCATGATGGTGCGGGGCGAACTTAGTCGTACACGTCAAAATGCGCTATGGGTCTGTGGGCCGTTTTGCGCGAAGGCAACCGTCATGACCGGATCATACAATTCGAATGCTCGTATCCTCGCCGGCGAATGCTATTGCCGCGCTGTGCGCTTTGAAGTGGCGGATGCGTTCTCCTATGCGATGAACTGCCACTGCTCGAACTGCCGTCGCACCACCGGAGCCGCTTTCAAGCCGTTCGCCGGCATCGCGCAAGACAAGCTCCGCATCGTCCGGGGAGAGGACCAGCGGATGATTTTCGGCGACGATACCACCCATGATGCGCATTGTGCCCGCTGCGGCTCGCTGCTCTATTCCCGGGTGCGTGAAGGACAATGGGTCCATGTCGCCATGGGCACCCTGGTCGACGCCCCCTCGATCCGGCCCAGCGCCCATATTTTCGTCGGCTCGAAAGCGCCCTGGCACGAGATCACGGACAATCTGCCGCAATATCGGGGGCACATCGGGGTTGTTTGACGGAACCCGGTCGGCGCGGCTGTCGGCGAACCGCGACCGTGCTGGCGCAACAAAAAAGGGGGCCTTCGGCCTGTCGTCGGCATCCCCTTCGTGACCTCCATCACAAGCGCCAGCGGTATGTTGCTAATTGGTCCCAAAGGGCCCGAGCGGCCCGGAACCATCGGAAGTCGTGTCATGCGCAGTTTGCTCAGACTTTGTCCGCTTTTGGTCGTCCTCGGCCTGCTGTTCGGCGCCGGGCCCGCTTTGGCCGGGAAGCGCGTCGCGCTGGTGCTCGCCAATTCGGCCTATCAGCACGCGCCCTCGCTCGCCAATCCCGTCAATGACGGGGTGGTCATGGCGAAGATGCTGAAGGAGGCGGGCTTCGATCTCGTCGAGTCCCGGCACGATCTGCAGACGCCGGATATGCGGCGCGTGCTGCGCGATTTCGCCGACGCGGCCCGGGATGCCGATATCGCCGTGGTCTACTATGCCGGCCACGGCATCGAGGTCGAGGGCGCGAACTATCTGATTCCCGTCGACGCCAGGCTCGAGCGCGACACCGATGTGTACGACGAGGCGCTCACGCTCGACCGTGTCCTGGTCGCGGTCGAGCCTGCAAAGCGGCTTCGCCTGGTGATCCTCGATGCTTGCCGCGACAATCCGTTCGGCAAGAGGATGAAACGTACGATCGCCGCGCGCGGCATCGGTCGTGGTCTTGCCCAGGTCGAGCCGAGCAGCCCCAACACGCTGATTGCCTATTCGGCCAAGGCCGGGTTCACGGCGCAGGACGGCGACGGTGCCAACAGCCCGTTCACGGTCGCGCTGTCGAAGCATCTGACGACGCCGGGCCTCGACGTCGGCCGCGCCTTCGGCTTCGTGCGTGACGACGTGCTCAAATCGACCGGCAACAAGCAGGAGCCGTTCGTCTACGGTTCGCTCGGTGGCGAGGACGTGCCGCTGGTGCCGGTCAAGGTGGCCGCCGTCGCGCCTGCGGCGAATCCCCAGGCTGATATCCGCCGTGACTATGAGCTCGCGCTCCAGGTCGGCAGCGGGCCGGCGTGGGAAGCGTTCCTCGCTCAGCATCCCGACGGCTTCTATGCGAGCCTCGCCAAGCTCCAGCTCGAGAAGATTGGCGCCGAGCAGGCTCATGCGGCGGCTATCGAGAAGGCGAAGCAGGCCGAGGCCGAGCGCGATCGTCTTGCTGCGCTCGGCGCGCAGAAGGAGGCGCAGGCCAAGGCTGCGGCCGATGCGAAGGCCGCCGAGCAGGCACAGCTTGCCGCCCAAAAAGCCAAGGAGCAGGCGCAGCAGCAGGCCGCCGCCGCCGAGCAGCAGCGCGTCAATCTCGCTGCTGCCGCCCCGAGCGCTGCGCCGGCCGGCACCGCAAGCCCCGCCGGCACCAACGTCGCCTCGCTGACCCCGGCGATCGCGCCGGCCGATCTCAACCGCTCGGTGCAGACCGAGCTCGGCCGCGTCGGGTGTTTCTCCGGGCAGGTCGACGGCAACTGGAATACGTCCTCGCAGCGATCACTGTCGCAGTTCAACCGCTATGCCGGCACCAGGCTCGACGTGACGGTGGCAAGCACCGACGCGCTCGATACAGTCAAGGCCAAGCAGTCTCGCGTTTGTCCTCTGGTGTGCGAGCACGGCTTCAAGGCTGACGGCGACAAATGCGCCAGGATCGTCTGCCGCGAGGGTTATGCGGTCAACGATGACAATGAATGCGAGAAGCAGCGTGCGGCCAAGCCGGCCAAGCCTGCGACCGCGAAGCGCGACGACGGCGACGAGCGTCCCGGACGGCAGCGTCGTCAGTCTGGCGGGGCGGCGGACGGCTATGGTGCCGCTGCCGGCATTGCTGCTGCTGGCGGCGGCCGTGCGACGAGTGGCGGGCAGGTCTACTGCAACAACACCGGTTGTCGTCCGGTCCATCGCGGTTGCCGTCTGGAATATCGCGGCGGCGGCGGCCCCGGCTACGACGCCAATGTCGAGGTGTGTTACTGACCGCTACTTTCTGGGTCGTCCCAGCGAAGGCCGGGACGACGGATTATTTCGAGATCGCGCTCGCCGCGATGTTCACCGTCAGTGCCAGCAACGCCGTGTTGTAGATAAAGGACACGATGCCGTGCGCCGTCGCGGTGCGGCGAATGGTCTTGTCGGTGATGCCGACGTCGGAGACCTGCGCAGTCATGCCGATCACGAAGGAGAAATAGACGAAATCCCAATAGTCGGCATGGTCTTCCTTGTCGCCGCTCGGAAACTGAAGGCCACCTGCCGTACCGTCGCGATAATAATCATGCGCGTAATGCAGCGCGAAGGTCGTGTGCACCGCAGCCCATGACAGCACGATGGTGATGATCGCGATCGTCAGCTCCAGGCCGCCGCGCTGCGGCGTGCCCAGCTCGGAGACGATTGCCGCGATGCTGGCGAAGGCACCGGTCGCTGTGACGAGCAGGATCACGAAGCGGCCGTCGTCCTGCATCGCAGCGGCGCGACGGATGTGCCGGTGGTCGTTGCAGAGCATCATCGCATAGACCAGCCCGAGATAGACCGCGATCAGCGCGTCCCATCCGAACAGGAGCCGCGTCACCAGCCGGTGCGTGCCCGGCAGAAGCAGGGAGACGAGGATGCCGACAGCGAGCGCAATGAACGTCCGCGGCCGTGCATAGAGCAGCCGCATCGGCCGCGACATCTGGCGGAAGCGGACAAGAGCGGGATCCTCTTTGCCGCGGTCCGCCATCGGCGCGCGTCAGTTCTTCCGCTCGGCGACGAATCGCGCGGCGGCCTGCAGCACGGCTGCGCGGTCGCCGAAGATCGACACTGCGTTGTCCGCGCGCGCGAGCAAATCGCGCACGCGCTGCTTGGCGCCTTCGATGCCGAGCTGAGTGACGAAGGTGGTCTTGCCGAGGGCTGCGTCCTGGCCGGAGGGCTTGCCGAGCGCGGCCGCATCGCCTTCGACGTCGAGCAGATCGTCGGCGATCTGGAAGGCTTCGCCCAGCGCGCGTCCGTAATCGTCGAGCGCCTGATATTCCTTTTGCGAGGCCTGGCCGAGGATCGCGCCGGCGATGCAGCCGTAGCGCAGCAGCGCGCCGGTCTTCATCTGCTGAATGCGGGCGACGTCGATCGGCTCGTTGCCGCCGAAGCGGCCTTCTCCGGCGAGGTCGAGGATCTGGCCGCCGACCATGCCGCCGATGCCGGCGCAGCGCGCCAAAGCGCGCGTCAGCAGCAGCCGCACATTGGCGTCGCGGTGGATCTCGTCGCGGGTGATGATGTCGAAGGCGAGCGTCAGCAGGCCGTCGCCGGCGAGGATCGCGGTCGCGTCATCGGTCCTCTTGTGCAGGGTGGGGCGGCCGCGGCGCAGGTCCGAATTGTCCATCGCCGGCAGGTCGTCATGGATGAGCGAATAGCAGTGGATGCATTCGAGCGCCGCGCCGGCGAGCAGGGCCGCCTCGCGCGGCACGCCGAACACGGCGGCGCTTTCGACCACCAGGAACGGCCGCAGACGCTTGCCGCCATTCAGGCTTGAATAGCGCATTGCGTCCATCAGTCGCTTGGGCCGGGCGATCTCGTCGTGCAGGATGTCGTCCGACAATAGCCGTCCGAGCAGGGCCTCGGTGTCATCAGCGGTCTTGTCCAGACGTTTGGCGAAATCGGACGGGGACGTGCCGGTCATCAAGAAGGGCTCCAGAACTAAAATTCGGCCGGACAATCCTTTATGCGCCCGCGCCAGTCAATCGTTTGGAAGGGCTAAAAAGTGCTGGAAAAGACCCGAATTATCACAGACTTAATGACTCAGCCGTGGGCCTCGTTTCATTTTGCGCCGGAAAGGTCGACTTGCGCATCGTCAAAATCCTTCTCCTGGCGTTCGTGGTCGCGGCTCTCGCGCCCTATGTGATCGCGCCGTTCTACCGCACCGGCCATCCGGTTTCGACGCTGATGGCCTGGCGTTCGCTCCGGGGCGCGCCGATGCAGCGGACGTGGATCGATCTTGCTGACATGTCGCCCTATCTGCCGCGCGCCGTGGTGGCGGCCGAGGATGCCCATTTCTGCAAGCATCACGGCATCGACTGGGGCGCGTTGCGCGAGGCGATCGACGACGCGCAGGAGGATGGCACGCCGTTCCGGGGCGCCTCCACGATCACCCAGCAGGTGGCGAAAAACCTGTTCCTTTGGCAGGGGCGGGATTTCGTTCGCAAGGCGCTGGAATTCCCGCTGGCGCTCTGGATCGATCTCGTCCTGCCCAAGCCGCGGATCCTGGAGATTTACCTCAACATCGCCGAGTTCGGTCCGCTGGGCCAGTTTGGCGTCGAGGCGGGCAGCGCCTATGCCTTTGGCAAATCGGCCGCCAGCCTCTCCCCGCGGGAGGCAGCCCTTCTGGCCTCGATCCTGCCGAATCCGGTCAAACGCAGCGCCAGGACCCCCGGGCCGGGCGTCCGGCGGCTGGCGGCAACCTATATGGCGCGGGGGCAGGCGAACTCGCTTGCGACCTGCTGGCGCGAAAATCGCTGATTTTTGGCCCGTTCCGGGCGCATTTTCCGGCCCAAGAGCCTAGCTTTACGGCCAGCCTTCCTCTATAAGCGCGGCCTTGATCGGCATTCAGCTCGCCTCGTATTGCGGGTGCTGAGCCGTCCCTTCGCGGACGATGCCCTGATGACACCAATTCCTAGAGGATATTGAAATGGCCGTTCCGAGAAGAAAAACCTCGCCGTCGCGCCGCGGCATGCGCCGCTCGGCTGACGCCATCAAGAAGCCGACCTATGTGGAAGACAAGGACTCCGGCGAGCTCCGTCGTCCGCACCATCTCGACCTCAAGACCGGCATGTACAAGGGCCGTCAGGTCCTGAAGAAGAAAGAGTCCTGAAGGCAGGACCTTTCCTCAGGCGGGATGATTGAACCCGCGTGATTTCGGCCAACCCATGAGCTAGACGGTGACGGCGGCGGGGCAAATGCTTCGCCGCTGCATTGCTCTGTCCGGATATCTTGATCGAGAAGGCATCTCGCCGATGGTCGGTTTCCCGCTGCTTCTGATTCCGCTCGCGGTCTACAACATCATCGCCTTCCTGATGCCCAGCGTGTCCTTCTCGGACGTGCTGTTCAATGTGCCGATGATCACGGGCGAGAGCTGGCCGGTCACGCTCGCCGATCTGCTGCTCGCGCTCGGCGTGGTGCTGCTGCTGCTCGAAGTGGTCAAGGGCGCGCGGCCAGGCTCGAAATTCCTGATGGATCATTTGCTGTCGCTGATCGTCTTCGGGGCGGCCGCAGCCGAATTCGTGATGTGGCCCAAATTCGGCAATTCCACCTATTTCCTGCTGGTGCTGCTGGCGATGGCCGACTTCCTTGCCGGCATTGCCCAGCGCACGCGTCGCCGCGTCACCTATGTCGCCGAGACGACGGTGCCGGCGCCACGCAAGGCCAAGCGCAGGGGTGAAGCGCCGGCGGAAGATGCGGAGGCCGCCTCCAGGTTCGAGCCGGTGATTGCGCCGCAGCCGGCGCCGGCGGCGCCGCCCGCACCCTCGGCGCAATCCGTCGCCGAATCCGTGCTGATGGATCATCCTGCGCCAAAGCCGGTGCAGGGCTCACCCTCGCCGGAAATTTCCTCGCCCCATCTTCAGCCGGGCAACGGCTCGCCGTCGTCCCCTGACGCGCCGCCACGCTGACCGAGCGCGTCGACCTCTTCCGCAGGCGGGGAGAGGCGCGGCGAACGTGAGGCGAAAATTGCCCCATAAGCCGGGTTACGCCACCTGCCGCGTCCGCGCGCTGACGCTTCCCAATGGCCGCTTGCTGCCATAGGCCGTCCTCGCGTCCTCGGAAGAGGCCCGGCGCAGCCGGCTGGTCTGGGACAGATGTTCGGCGTTGGCGATGAGCTGGGTGACGAAGCTCGGATCGGGGTGGGGCAGCGGCGCCTTGTGAACCCACTGCAACGTCGGCATCAGCGGCACCAGGACTGTGCCTGCGCCGTTCTCAGCCACGTCCGATCGATCGGTACTCAACATCGCAATCACCGTTGATCCGGCGAGATTGTCGCGTTTCGGGACGCAGGCGCCGGTGCGAGTCCTGTACTCGCAAGGCCTATGCCGCGCGGGCCGGTTTGGTTCCCCACGTCTGGGAAACGTGGTTTCCAAATTGTTTATCAACTTTGCCTAGGGTCGGGGGCGAATCTAGTACCCACTTTTCTTGGAACGTGAGTCGTGATTCAAGGTCGGGATGATACCCGAAGCAAGAGAAGTCCACCTTTCGAGGAAAGATCGCAAGGTGCTTGAGGCGTGCTGTCGCTCACCGGTGACGTTGCAGCGCGATTTGAAGCGGGCGCGGATAGTTCTGTTGGCGGCGGATGGGCGCAGCACCCGGTCGATCGCCAAGGAAGTTGGGGTCCAGCCGCGGATTGTCAGCCTTTGGCGGCATCGCTATGCCGACCATGGCCTTGAAGGGCTGCAAGACAAGCCGCGGCCTGGCAAGCAGCCGATCTATACGAAGACGACCGACAAGCGGATTCTGAAGCTGCTGGATAAGCCGCCACCGCAAGGGTTTGCGCGCTGGACCGGCCCCCTGCTGGCCGAGGCGCTGGGCGATGTCGATGTCCAATATGTCTGGCGGTTCCTGCGCAGCCACAAGATTGACCTGGTGGCTCGCAAGTCCTGGTGCGAGAGCAACGACCCGAACTTTACGGCCAAAGCCGCCGATGTTGTCGGCCTCTATGTCGCGCCGCCGGCGAAGGCCATTGTGCTGTGCGTGGACGAGAAGCCCTCGATCCAGGCTTTGGAGCGAGCGCAGGGTTATCTGAAGTTGCCCAATGGCCGCGCCTTGACCGGCCAAAGCCACGATTACAAGCGGCATGGCACCACAACATTGTTTGCGGCGCTCGAAGTCGCCACCGGAAAGATCATCGCGACCCAT
Source organism: Bradyrhizobium sp. USDA 241 (assembly GCF_049739505.1). Taxonomy (NCBI): domain Bacteria; kingdom Pseudomonadati; phylum Pseudomonadota; class Alphaproteobacteria; order Hyphomicrobiales; family Nitrobacteraceae; genus Bradyrhizobium; species Bradyrhizobium sp. USDA 241. Next base: position 1,671,876 of record NZ_JBMGPZ010000004.1, read on the forward strand.
TCAAAACGCCGGCGCCGCGTCGAGTTTCTCGATTTCATGAACAGCGTCACCGCGGCTTTTCCGAACCGCAAGCTTCACGTCATCCTCGACAACCTCAACACCCATAAAAAGAACGAGGACTGGCTCAAGGCCCACCCCAACGTGCAATTTCATTTCACGCCGACAAGTGCGTCATGGCTCAATCAGGTCGAAGTATGGTTTTCCATCTTGCAGGGGCAGTCGCTCAGCGGCACCTCCTTCACGAGCCTCAAGCAGCTTCAGGAACACATCGATGCCTACGTCAACGCATACAACGACAGAGCCGAGCCCTTCGTCTGGACCAAGAAAAAGGTCCGTCAACGCCGTTTCAAAGGCCGCCGTATCACTCAGCTCTGATTCCGGGTACTAGCTCTATCCTGTGCCGGCTCAGGACTTCTCCACTGTCCCAGAACGAGGCGATTTTGACTCCCGCATTGCCGCAAGCCTCCGACATCCTCGCCGCGCTCGGCCAGGCCGTGTTCGCCTGGGACATCGCCAGCGATGCCATCGTCTGGGGTGAGCAGGTCGGCAGCATCTTTCCCGGCATCCCGGCCGAGCGGCTCGCGACCGGCGCCGAATTCGCCAAGCTGATCGAGCCCGCGCAAACGCTGCGGACCGCGGCCCTGGCGCAGACCTCCGCCGTGCACGGCGCCGGCGGTACGCCTTACCGGGTCGAGTACGGCGTCCGCATGAGCGCCTCCGATCCCGTGATCTGGGTCGAGGAGACCGGCCGCTGGTTCGCGGGCCCCGATGGTCGCCCCACACGTGCGATCGGATCCGTCCGTATCAATAATGAGCGCCACGCCCGCGACGAGGAACTGGCCAAGCTGGCCAGGCTCGATCCCCTGACCGGCGAGCTCAACCGCTCCCATCTGCTGGCGGCACTGGCCGAGGCGATCGAGGAGACGACCCGCTTCCGCTCGACCGCGGCCTTCATGCTGGTCGGCATCGATCATCTCGCCCGCGTCAACGACGCCTTCGGCTTCGATGTCGCCGACGCCGTGATCCTGGATGTCGCCAAGCGCATTCGTTCGCGCCTGCGCGGCGGCGACGTGCTCGGGCGCTTCTCCGGCAACAAGTTCGGCCTGATCCTGAAGAACTGTACCGTCGACGACATGAACGTCGCCGCCGAACGTTTCCTCACCGGCATCCGCGACGAGGTGGTGCCGACGAAATCCGGCCCGGTCTCGGTCACCGCCTCGATCGGCGCGGTCAGCCTGCCGCGCTATGCCCGCAACACCGATGAAGCGGTCAACCGCGCCCATGAAACGCTGGATGCCGCCAAGCGCCGCCGCGCCGGCTCGTTCGCCGCGTGGCGCCCGGACGCCGCGCGCGACGCGCAGCGCCGGGTCAACATCCGCGTCACCGACGAGATCGTCACCGCGCTGAACGAACGCCGTATCAAGCTTGCCTATGAGCCGGTGGTCTCGGCCAGCTCGCGCGAACGCGCCTTCCACGAGTGCCTGGTGCGGATGGACCAGGGTGATGGCCAGGTACTGCTCGCGCCCGACATCGTGCCGGTGGCCGAGCGGCTCGGCCTGATCCGCCTGGTCGACCACCGCGTGCTCGAGCTCGTGGTCGCCGAGCTCGCCGCTGCACCCAACATCTGCCTCAGCCTCAACATCTCGCCTGATACGACGATGGATCCGGACTGGTGGGCCGGGATCGAGTCGCTGATGCTGGCGCATCCCGGTGTTGCCGAGCGGCTGATCGTCGAGATCACGGAGACGGTCGCGATCCAGGACATCGACGACGTCCGCGGCTTCGTCACGCGGCTGAAGAATTTCGGCAGCCGCATCGCCATCGACGATTTCGGCGCCGGCTACACCTCGTTCCGAAACCTGCGCAAGCTCGGCGTCGACATCGTGAAGATCGACGGCGCCTTCGTGCAGAACATCACCCGCTCCGCCGACGATCGCGCCTTCGTGCAGACCCTGATCGACCTCGCCCGCCGCCTCGACATCAAGACGGTCGCCGAATGGGTGCAGGACGAGGAAGCCGCAGGCATGCTGCGTGAGTGGGGCTGCGACTACATCCAGGGCCGCCTGATCGGGCTCGCCTCAGCCGAGCGGCCGTGGCGCGCGCCGGAGAATGTGCTGCCTGCGGCGATCTGAGATATCGTGGGGTGGGCAAAGGCGCGCTTGCGCCGTGCCCACCATCTCTCCGACCATGCGGCGCGAATGGTGGGCATGCTTCCGCCTTCGCTCTTCGAGCTACGGCGGACAAGTCGCTTTGTCCACCCTACCAGTCTCCTCACGCCCCCTCATCCAGCGCCACCAGCTCGCGCTTCTTGCGCAGCGATGGCAGCAGCGGCGCGATCAGCAGCACGAGCGCCAGCGTCAGGCACACCCCCGAGATCGGCCGCTGCACGAAGGTCCAGAGATCGCCTTGCGACAGGATCAGCGACTTGCGCAGATTGTTCTCCATCATCGGCCCCAGCACGAAGGCGAGCACGAGCGGCGCCGGCTCATAGCCGAACTTGCGCATGAAATAGCCGATGATCCCGAACGCGATCATCACATGGACGTCGAACACGTTGTTGCTCGAGCAATAGACGCCGATGATCGTGAACAGGATGATCAGGGGGAACAGGATGTTGTAGGGCAGCTTGAGCAGCTGCACCCACATGCCGATCATCGGCAGGTTCAGGATCAGCAGCATGACGTTGCCGATATACATGCTGGCGACGATGCCCCAGAACAGGCCGGGGTTTTGCGTGATCAGCAGCGGTCCCGGCTGCAGGCCGTGAATGACGAAGGCTCCGAGCAGCAGCGCCATCACCACATTCGGCGGGATGCCGAGCGTCATCAGCGGAATGAAGGCCCCGCCCGCCGCGGCATTGTTCGCCGATTCCGGTCCCGCGACGCCTTCGATCGCGCCTTGCCCGAAACGCTCGGGCGTCTTCGACAGCCGCTTCTCCAGCGCATAGGAGGCGAAGGACGCCACCACCGCGCCGCCGCCCGGCAGGATGCCGAGGAAGAAGCCGAGGATCGTGCCGCGGCCGACCGGACCTGCGCTGGCCTTCCAGTCCTCTTTGCTGGGCAGGAGATGGGTGATCCTGGTGTTGATGATGTCGCGCTTGATGGCCTGCTCGGTGTTGAGCAGCACTTCGGCGACGCCGAACAGGCCCATCACGACGGGCACGAGGCCGATGCCGTCGATCAATTCCATGCGGCCGAAGGTCAGCCGCGGCTGCGCGGTGATGCTGTCGAGCCCGACCAGCCCGAGCACGACACCGATGCACGCCATCAGCAGTGCCTTCGGCATCGATCCCTGGGTGAGGAAGGTGAGTACGACGAGGCCGAGCACCATCAGGCTGAAATACTCGGCCGGGCCAAAGGCGATGGCAATGCTGGCAAGCTTCGGCGCCACCAGCATCAGGGCGATCAGCGCAAACGTGCCCGCGGCGAAGGAGCCGAAAGCGGAGATGCCGAGGGCGGGGCCCGCACGGCCCTGCTTCGCCATCTGGTGGCCGTCGATGCAGGTGACGACGGAGGCGGCCTCGCCGGGGATGTTGACCAGGATCGAGGTGGTCGAGCCGCCATACATCGAGCCGTAATAGATGCCGGCCATCATGATGATGCCGGATTCCGGCGTTCCCGACAGCGTCACGGGCAGCAGCAGCGACATTGCCGAGATCGGCCCGATGCCCGGCAGCACGCCGACCAGCGTGCCGATGAAGACGCCGATGAAGCAGTAGAGCAGGTTGATCGGCAGCAGCGCGACGCCGAATCCATGGGCCACATTGACAAGCGTATCCATGCGGTCAACCGATCCCGAACAGGCCTGAGGGCAACTGGATCAACAGCAGCCGCTTGAGCACCCACCACATGCCTGATGGCACCAGCACGGCGATCGGGACCGCCAACGTCCAGCGCACCGGATCGATCAGCCGCAACAGCAGCAGCATCAGCGGGATCGACGACAACAGGAATCCCAGCGGCTCCAGCGCGAACGAGAAGGCGGTGAGGCAGGCGATGACGAGAAGCGGCTTGCTCCAGCGCACATTCTCCCAGCGCGAGGCCAGTGTCGGACCGCCCTCGGTGACCGCCGAGACGATGATGGCGCCTGCGAACACGCACATCAGGATGCCCGTATAGAACAGCACGTAGCCCGAGCCGGGATCGTTGATGGTGCCGAGCCTGAGCTTCAAGCCCGACCAGATCACGAAGCCGCCAAGCGCGAGCCCGATCACACCGCCCCAGAGCTCGGAATTGCTGAGGCGGAGCTTGACGTTGGTTTGGTTGCTCATCGATTCCCTCTCGTGCCCCGGACGCGGCGCAGCACCGTAAGTGCGTTCACTCGCGTCTTCAACGCGCTATGGTGATGCGCTGCCGAGCCGGGGCCCATGAAGTTGGGCAAACGGTTGGTCCCGGCTCTGCGGTGCAGCGTTGAAGAAGCGCTGCACCGCGTCCGGGACGCGTAAGTAGCTCAGCTCTACTTCTTCGCAAGCCCGAGCGTCTCGATCACCTTGCGCTCGGAGGCCGTGACCTCGACGACGAACTTCTTGTAGTCCTCGGTGTTCTTGTAGTTCGGAACCATGTCGTATTTGGCGAGCGTCGCCACGACTGCCGGGTCTTCGATCGCCTTCTTGAAGGCATCGTGCAGCTTGGCGACGATCTTTGGATCCATGCCCTTCGGCCCGGCGATGCCGAACGGAGAATCATAGACCATGGGATAGCCGAGCTCCTTCAGCGTCGGTACATCCGGGTAGTTCGGCGAGCGCGCGCCGGTCCAGACCATCAACAGTCGAAGCTTGCCCGCATCGACCAGCGGTCGCCATCCCGTGGAATCAGCCTGGAGCATGGTGTGCTGTCCCAGCACGGCCGCGTTGGTCTCTGCGCCGCCCTTGAAAGGGACCTGCGTCAGCTTGATGCCGGACATCGCGGCGATCTGCTCCATGCCGATATGCAGCGAGGTGCCGGCGCCCGGCGTGGCGTAGGTCACCTTGCCCGGGTTGGCCTTTGCGAACTCCACCACGTCCTTCCAGCTCTTGAACTGCGACTCCACACTGGTCGTGACGCCGAAAGTGTAGCCGGTGAGATGGACGATGTAGCTGAAATCCTTCGCCGGATCCCACGATACCTCCTGCATCAGCGGCAGGCGGAACACCGTGATCGGGATCTGCGAGATGGTATAGCCATCAGGCTTCGCGGCCGCCGCCATGGTCGCCGGTCCCACCGTGCCGCCGCCGCCGGCCTTGTTGTCGATCACGATCGGCTGACCCAGGATCTTGGACGCGCTGTCGGCAATCGCGCGCATCGAGATATCGGTCGATCCGCCGGCTGGCCATGGCACGATCAACGTGATCGGCTTGCTGGGATAGTCCTGCGCACTGGCGGCAGTGGGGAACAATGCGCCCACGACAGCGTACGCCGCGGCAAATGCGATCGTCTTCAGCCCGTATCCCGACATCGAAACGCCTCCCTCGCAGTGGCCCCTTTGGGCCGCCGCCTCTTGTTCTTGTGAGACGATTGTTCCTGAAATCGAGGGAGAAGAAAAGCGCATTGCGCGGACCGCGCGCGGCGATCGGTTGGGCCATGCCGGCAGAACTGGCACATGCGACAATTCGTCGTTCGGCCGCGTGCCGAGAGGCGGAATTTGAGGGGGGAGAAGCCGTTAGGCCACGCGCCGGACCATGTTCAGCCTCTCGATGGTGCGACCGACCTCCGATGCGAGACAGGGCTTGCCGAAATAATAGCCCTGCACGGCAGTGCAGCCGCATTCGCGAACGAAATCGAGCTGCTCCTCGGTCTCCACCCCCTCCGCCGTGGTCTCGACGCCGAGCACGGAGCCGAGGCTTGCGATCGTTCGGACGATGGCAACGCTCTCCGGGCTTTCGCCGAGCGTGCCGACGAAGGAGCGGTCGATCTTGATGCGGTCGAAGGGAAACTTGCGCAAATAGCTCAGCGAGGAATAGCCGACGCCGAAATCGTCGAGGCTGACGCGCACCCCTAACGTGCGGAGCTGGTGCAGGATCTCGATCGTCGCCTCGCTGTCATCGAGCAGCGCCGTCTCCGTGACCTCGAGCTCCAGCCGCTGCGGCGGCAGGCCGGCTTCCGCAAGTGCGCTCGTGACCATCGCCACCAGCCCGCGCGCGCGGAACTGCACCGGCGACAGGTTCACCGCGACGGTGACATCGGGCCAGGACGCGGCGGCCGCGCAGGCCGTGCGCAGCACCCATTCGCCGATCGGTACGATCAGCCCGTTCTCCTCCGCGATCGGAATGAACTCGGTCGGAGAGACGAAGCCGCGCGAGGGATGTTTCCAGCGGAGAAGTGCCTCGAAGCCGGTGAGCTCGCAGGAATCGAGCCGCATCTGCGGCTGGAACACCAGGTGGAATTCACGTCCTTCCAGCGCGCCAACCAGATCCTGCTCCAGCGCGTGCCGGCTGCGCGCCTCTTCCTCCATCTCGGGCTCGAACAGCTGATAGGCTCCGCGCCCCTTGGCCTTGGCCTGGTACAGCGCGAGGTCGGCGCATTTCATCAGCTCGTCGGCATCGAGCCCATGGTCGGGTGCGATCGCGATGCCGACGGAGACGCCGACATGGATCGACTGGCTCTCCAGCGGCGGCGGATGACCGATGATGTCGACGAGGCGGCGGGCGAGCTCCTCGGCCGATTGCGGCTGCGGTCCGCGCTGGAGGATGGCGAACTCGTCGCCGCCGAGGCGGGCGACGGTATCGTGCTCGCCGACATTCTCCTTCAGGCGCGCTGCGACCCAGCGCAGCAGGCGGTCGCCTGCGGCATGGCCGAGACGATCGTTGACGGTCTTGAAGTTGTCGAGGTCGAAGCACAGCACGGCCATGGCGCCGCCGGCGATCGCGACCTGGTTCAGTCCTTCGCCCATCTTCTCGCGGAACAGCGTGCGGTTGGGCAGGTCGGTGAGCGAATCGTGCTGCGCCATATGCGCCACCCGGGCCTGGGCCTTGTGACGCTCGGTGACGTCCTCGTAGGTGACGACCCAGCCGCCGTGCTCCATCCGCTTGTGATTGAGCTTGATGATGCGGCCGTCGCTCAAGTGTCGGTGCAACGTGTGCTCACCCTCGCGCAACCTCTCGACATAGTCGGCATAGAGCCTGGCGCCGGTCATGTTCGGATGGATGCCGAGCTCGCAGCCGTACTCCATGATTTCTCGCATCGAGACCCCGGGCTTCACGATCTCCGGCGATAGTCCGTACATCTCGAGATAACGGCGGTTGCAGACGATCACGCGCAGGCTCGAATCGAGCATGCACAGGCCCTGGCTCATGTTGTTCAGTGCAGCGTCGAAGCGCCGATATTGCTCGCTCAGCTCCTCGACCGCGTGCTCGCGCTCGGTAATGTCCTCATAGGTGGCGACGAAGCCGCCCTCGGCGAGTGCGCAGTAGCGCACCGACACCACGGTGTCGTTCGCCATGCGCCGGCGCATTGGCGAGGAATCGCGCTTCGCAATGCTCGTGCAGGCGGCTTCGAGGAGCTGTTGCGGACCGTATTCGGAGGAGACTGCGCCCTTCGCCATCGAACGCTCGATCAGCTCGGCGAGATGCGTGCCGGGCCTGGTCTCCTCCGGCGACAGCTGGTAGATCTTGCGGTAGGTGGCGTTGCAGACGCGAAGGCGCATGTCGCTGTCGTAGAAGGCGAGCCCGTGCGCCATGTTCTCCAGCGCCGCATCGAGGATGAAGTTCTGCTGCCTCAGCGTTTCCTCGTATTGCAGCCGCTCCGTGACGTCCTCGTGCACCGTCACCCAGCCGCCGTCGGGCAGGAAGCGGGAGACCGCCTGGATCATCCGTCCGTCGTAACGCATCACCAGCAGGGTCTTCGCCTTCCTGCGGCGCACGTCTTCCAGCCGGCTTTCGTAAAATTCGTCGTTCGACATGCCCGGCAGGTTGCCGCGCGACATCCAGTGCTCAATCACCGCACAATGCGGAACGCCCGGCTTCACGATCTCGGGATCGAGATCGTAGAGCTTCAGGAACCGTTCGTTGCAGAGGACGACGCGGCTGTCGACGTCGTACATGATGAGGCCATGCGACATGTTGGCGAGGGCGTGCTGGCTCCGCTCGGTCTGCACGCGCAATTCCGCTTCGAGCCGGGCGAGGCGGCTGACATCGTCGCAGATCGTCATCCAGCCGCCGCCGGGGAGTGGCTTCAGATCGAGCGACATGACGAGGCCGCTCGCAAGCCGCTGCTCGGTCCGGAACGGCTTGCCGGCGGCGATCTGCGCGATCCGCGCCGAATACAACGCGTCGAGCTCGCTTTCCGGAAAGTTGCCACGCCGCGCGCTATGCGCGAGCACCTCACGGTAGCTCGTGCCGACGCGCACGATGTCGGCAGACATGTCGAAGAAGGAGAGGTAACGTTGATTGACCAGCAAGATGCGATTGTCGGCGTCGTAGACGCAGACTCCCTGCTCCATATGGTCGAGCGCGAGTTGGCTCAGCGCGACCAGGGCGTCCGGGCCCTGCTCGCTGTGTGCAGCAAGCTCTTCGTCGCGGCTCGACGTCATGGGGTCGGCGGGACCTCGGCAGGCAATAGGTTCAACGCAACCTAATTCAGCCGCCGACGGTAGCGAAGAGGCTGGAAAATTCCCTTAAGCGCAGTAGTTTATGGAGGGTGACCGGCGATGCAGAGATGCGACGAAATAGGAGGGCGCCTGCAAAAGTCGGACGAGGTGTCGACACGTATCGCGGTGTCGTCTCTGCGAGCGCACTGGTGCATGCACGCAGTGCGTCCGCAGGGAGGATAGCCTCGGGACCGGGCTTCTTTACGGCCCGTACAGCACGAGCTCCGTGTCCGTGAGGTCGCCAAGCTGCGGCCGGTGCGGGCCCTTGAAGTATTTGCGGCCGCGCCGCTCGGTGTAGATGCCGACGAGGCCGGCAACCGGACCGTTGGCATCGACGGCCACGGAGACCTTGCCGAGCCGCAGCAGCAACCGGCCGATGCGGCCGGCGCATTCGGCAAATTCCTCGGCACTTCGGCAATAGATCAGCTTCATCGCGGGCGGTGCGATAAAACCGCGGCGGATGCGAACCGGTTGCAGGATGAAGGGGAACGTTCCCTTCGGCGTGCGGCAGACGAGGCTGAGGCAATTGTAGCGCGCATGCCGCGTCAGGAGCTCGGTCTCGGTGTCGGAAAGCCCCTTGATCTCTTTGGCATGCGGCGCGATGACCTCGATCTCGCTCCAGCGCGGCGCGCGCGACAGCGCAGGGACCGAGAAGAATATGCCGCGGCAATAGGCGCGAAAGCCCTGCGTCTCGATGATCGGCCAGGTCCACGGCGCCGGGCTGATGTTGAAATACGTGACGTCCTTGTGCCGCTGGGCGATCTTGGTCAGCAGCGGTGCGTAGTTGCGGTAGGCCGGGTCGACATACCAGCTCGACAGGTTGCACCGGATGGCGGTCTCTTCGCCATCCTTGCGCGCCGTGTAGATCAAGAGCAGCACGCCGACCGGCGTGCCGCCGTCGTCGAGCATGTAGCCGAAGCGCGGATAGCCCTCCGGCACGGGCCGGAAGGCCTGCCGGCGCAGGCCCTCAACCCAGTATTCGCGCGAACGCCCCACGAAGCCGCGCGTCAGCAAGTCCGCGATCTTTTCGACGTCGGACTCGGTGATCTCGCGGCATCGGACCTTGGTATGGATCACGCTCGTCTTGCCCGTGGAAATGGTCGACCTCTTACCTTAGCGCCAGCCTTCGCCATGAGCCTCGGCCGCGACATGCGGCTGCAAGCCCAGGACGTCCCGCACCTTCGCCGGCCAGGCGGAAAGATCCGTGCCGTGGGTGTGGAACATGGCGACGGCCAGGCGGTCCATGCCGAAAGCAACGCAGCCGGTATGGGCCGGCTCGCCGTTGGCGTCCTGGATTCCCCAGGTCGTGCCGAAATGCTCGCGGTGATAATTGAAGCTCATGCAGGCGGTCGGCTGCTCTTCCGAGCGCAGCGGGATAAGGAGCTCGAACTTGAGCTGCTGCTGCTTCTGGCTCACCGCCTTCATCTGGCCGACCCGGCCGAAGAAAGGATCGCTGGCGTAATCGACGCGGAAGGTGAGGCCGAGATCGCGGGCGATCGCCTGCGCGCGCACCATCCAGCGCTCGCGGAAGTCGGCGACGTCCTCGGGGCTGCCGATGCAGACATATTCGCGCATCCGGAACGATTGCAGCCGGTCGAGATGCTTCGACGGCTCGCGGCGGAAGCAATCCGCAGCGACGTCGAAGCGCAGGCCGCCCTTCGGCAATTGGCCACGGCTCGCCGCGATCGGGTAGACCGGATAGCAGGCGGCGGGTGACAGCACGAGATCGGCGGGTGACAGCGAGGTCGTCCAGTCGCCGCCGGCGTCGAAGCGGCTCACCGCGGCATTGATTTCGCGCTCGGTGCCGTGCAGGCCGCAGACGCAGCCGAGCAGGTTCGGAAAGCTCTTGAGATAGCCGGATTTCTCCAGCTGGGCGCGGCTCATGACCGGCGGGAAGCGCATCACCTCGGTGCCGCTTTCGCGATGGCTGGTGATCAGCGCGGCGAGCTTCTCGACGACGCCCTCATAGAGTGCGGTGCGGGCGTAGACGCCGTCGGCCCCCATGCGGTGGAACAGCTTGTCGGCGAGATGATCGAGCGGATCGATCATCTGCGGGGCGGTGGCGGGCGAGTCGGGGAGGATGGCAATATTCATGGTTCGATGTCCTGCTATCTCAAAATTGTTCTTGTTGATTCAGTCGTCGAGGCATCTCAGTCGCGAAGGCTCGTCGGCACTCCGCTCATCAGCGTCGACGTCGCGGCGTTGGCCAGGATGCGGTCGTTGTTGATCATGATCGGCGACGACAGCACGTCGCGCAGATGGCGGCCCATGGTGAACTCGCCGTCGTTGCGGTAGCCGGAAAGACCCGCGGTGCGCATCGCATGCATCACGGTCTCGACCGCGAGCTCGGAGGCCTGCACTTTCAACAGCGTGATGGAGGACTGGAAGTCGAGCGAGCTCAGCGCACGCTCGTCATGCTCGGCGACGGCGAAAGCATCGATGTTGGCGGCGATCAGTGCGCGCAGCTTGGCCAGCGACATCTTGGCGGCGGTGAAGTGCGCCGCGGCCGGAGGCATCTGGCCGCCGGAAGAGCGCGCCGCCTTGCGGATGAAGGCCTGCGCGCGAGTCACTGCCGCAGCGGCAATGCCGGCCCAGACCGACGACCAGCACAGATGCGCGAACGGCGTCATGGTCTGGGCGTGGATCTTGTCATAGGCTTCAGGGAAGACGCGGTCGGCGGGGCAGTCGACCTTCAGCTCGAACCCGGTCGAGCAGGTGCCGCGCATGCCGAGCGTTTCCCAGCCCAGCGTCCGCCTCAGCGAATAGTCGTCCTTGGCGAGCGCCAGCAGCACCTGGTCGGAGGCCGCCGCATCGGTGGCGCGGCGGGCGATAGTGACGAGGCCATCGGCTTCGGCGCCGTACGAGATCACGGTGGCGTCGCGCACCAGCGAGACGGTGTCGCCGGCATGATCGGCCGCGGCGGCGCTGGCGCGGATGTTGCCGCCGTTCTGGCCTTCGGTGGTGGAGGAGGCGAGCAGCCACTGGTCGCGGGCGACCCGGCGCATCATGGTCTCCATCCAGGGAATGCCATGGCCGTGCCTGATGATGCAGGCGACCTTGGTCTGGTGCATCGCGTAGATCATCGCGGTGGACGCGCAGGCGCGTCCGAGCGTGTAGCAGATGTCGGTGACCTCATGGATCGAAGCGCCGAAGCCACCGAACTCGACCGGAACCGTCACGCCGAGCAGCTTCTGCTCACGTGCGACCTCGAATGCCTTGTGCGGGAAACGGGCGTCGCGATCGACCCCGTCTGCGTCGGCCGCAGCAGCGGCGGCGGTCCGGGCGGCGCGCTCGATCAGGGAGGGGCCCTGCTCGAGGAAGCTCGTCTGCATCTCGTCGACAGTAAGGACCGCTTCACGCACGTTCATGCTCGTCCGCCTCCGTTTTGCCCGTTCGAGATCGCCGGCATCATTCGCGATGCCGCCGGTGATCCTCCGGCCATCTTTGCTTGTGAGACGAGGCTACGGATTTAATTCAAATTCGTCGATGAAATAGAGGGTAAACAAAGCCCAATTCCGGACGGACAGTTAAGGGCCGGTTGTTTGCATCACCGGATTTTCCGGCGTCGCGTTAGGACTCTGGAAGAAGCCTGAATTCCGGACAATCTGAGTCATCGTTTACTAAGAAACGCGAAGTATTGGTGACGCCCATTGCAGGACCGGCAAGCCGTGCCCATCGTAGCCGACAGTCCGGTCCGACCTCGTTAGACAGATGGGAATTTGCCGATGCAGGCCTTCAATACCGACGTGCGCAATCGCATCATCAAGCTGGTGAAGGGCATCCTCGAACAGAATTCACTCACCGCAGACGTCACGTCTTCCGCCAAGCTCGTTGATGTCGGCCTGACGTCGATGGACATGGTCAATCTGATGCTCGGCGTCGAAGCCGAGTTCGATTTCACCATCCCGCAATCCGAGATCACGCCGGAGAATTTCCAGTCCGTCGAGACGCTGGAGCGGATGATCGCGACGCAGCTGCAGCCGGCGACCGCGGCTTAGTTAAGGGCGCTACTCCCTCTCCGGTGTCGTCCCTGCGAACGCAGGGACCCATAACCCCAGGGAGGAGTTTGGCGAAGATTGGTCGTTCGGGATTGCGACCAGCCACCTCCATAGATCCCGCGGTATGGGTCCCCGCGTTCGCGGGGACGACACCAGGTATGAGGCGCAGGCTCGCGCCCCCGACACCACCGCCATCGCCCCTCCAGCCCCGTTTCAAAACCGCCGCAAAGCTGGCATAGCTTAACCATGTCACACATGGCGGACAGGTTGGAGCAGGCATGACGCAGGCGGTATTGGGTATCATCGGCGGCTCGGGCATCTATGACCTCCCGGGCCTCGAGGGTGCGCGCGAAGAGGTGATCAAGAGCCCGTGGGGCGAGCCGTCTGCGCCCTTGCGGCGTGGCTCCATCGCCGGCCTGCCGATCGTGTTCCTGCCGCGGCATGACAAGGGCCACCGGCTGTCCCCCTCCGACATCAATTATCGCGCCAATATCGACGTGCTGAAGCGGGCCGGCGTCACCGACCTGATCTCACTCTCGGCCTGCGGCTCCTTCAGGGAGGAACTGCCGCCCGGGACTTTCGTTCTCGTCGACCAGTTCGTCGACCGTACCTACAAGCGAGAGAGCTCGTTCTTCGGCCGCGGCTGCGTCGCGCATGTGTCGATGGCGCATCCGGTCTCGCCGCGGCTGCGCATCCATCTCGCGGCGGCGGCCGAAGCCGAGGGCATCGCGGTCGCGCGCGGCGGCACCTATGTCTGCATGGAGGGGTCGCAATTCTCCACCTATGCGGAAAGCATGACCTACAAGACATCAGGCTATTCCGTGATCGGCATGACCAACATGCCCGAGGCGAAGCTCGCGCGCGAGGCGGAGATCTGCTACGCCACGGTCGCGATGGTGACTGATTTCGACTGCTGGCATCCCGATCACGACGCCGTCACCGTTCAGGACATCATCCGCGTGCTGACCTCGAACGCCGACAAGGCGAAGGCGCTGGTGGCGCGGCTGGCAAAGGATTTTCCGCGCGAGCACGAGCCATGCCCGATTGGCTCGGACCGTGCGCTCGATACCGCGCTGATCACGGCGCCGGAGGCGCGCGATCCGGAGCTTCTGAAGAAGCTCGATGCGGTGGCCGGGCGCATCCTGCGGGCGTGATGTGAAAGGCAGAATGCCATGAAGGTCGACGGCAAGCATTTCCGCAGCATCTGGCGCGAGCGTGATGGCTGGTCGGTCGGCGCGATCGATCAGCGCAGGTTGCCGCATGAGTTCGTCATCGCGCGCCTCACCTCCTGCGAGGACGCGGCCGTCGCAATCCGCGACATGCTGGTGCGCGGCGCGCCTTTGATCGGCGCGACTGCCGCTTATGGAATGGCGCTCGCGATGCGCGAGGATGCCTCGGATGCAGGCCTGAAGCGCGCCTATGACACGCTCGTCGTGGCGCGGCCGACCGCGATCAATCTGAAATGGGCCCTGGACGAGATGCGCGCGACGCTCGCTCCGATCGACCCCCTTGAAAGGGCGGAAGCGGCCTATGCTCGCGCCGACGAGATCGTCGAGCAGGACGTCGAGATCAACCGCGGCATCGCCGGCAACGGTCTGAAGCTGATCGAGGCGATCGCGGCCAAGAAGCCGGGGCAGGCGGTCAACGTGCTGACCCATTGCAACGCCGGCTGGCTCGCCACCGTCGATTGGGGCACGGCGACGGCGCCGATCTATCTCGCGCATGAGCGCGGCCTCAAGATCCATGTCTGGGTCGACGAGACCCGGCCGCGCAACCAGGGCGCCTCGCTGACGGCCTGGGAGCTCGGCCATCACGGCGTGCCGCACACCGTGATCCCGGACAATACCGGCGGACACCTGATGCAGCACGGCATGGTCGATCTCGCCATTGTCGGCACCGACCGCGTCGCCGCCAATGGTGACGTCTGCAACAAGATCGGTACCTATCTGAAGGCGCTTGCCGCGCATGACAATGGCGTGCCGTTCTACGTCGCGCTGCCGTCGCCGACGATCGACTTCGCCGTCCATGACGGCGTTCGCGACATCCCGATCGAGCAGCGCAGCGGCACGGAAGTCACCGACATGACCGGCCGTACCGCCGACGGAAGGCTGGAGACGGTTCGTATCGTGCCGGAGAACTCGCCGGTCGCGAACTACGCCTTTGACGTGACGCCGGCGCGGCTTGTCACCGGCCTCATCACCGAACGCGGCGTGCTGAAGGCGGATCGTGACTCGCTGGCGTCTGCATTCCCGGAGCGGGTTGCCGCTGGGACGGAGTAGTCAATTCTCGAGGCGAGATCGTTCCACGCGGTCATTGCGAGCGCAGCGAAGCAATCCAGAATCTTTCCGCGGAGACAGTCTGGATTGCTTCGCTGCGCTCGCAATGACGGAGTATGACGCGCTAGCTCAGCTTCAACCCCGTCGCCGCCTCGAGTTCCGCAATCGCCTGGGCACCGCCTGTGACCTTGATCGTCGTCATGCCCATCTGACGCGCGGGCTTCAGGTTGACGCCGAGATCGTCGAGATAGACGCAATTGTTCGGATCGACCTTCAGCGTCTCGACCATCATCCGGTAGATGCGCGGGTCAGGCTTGCGCAGTCCGATCTTGGCGGATTCGATGACGTGATCGAACAACACCATCACTTCGGCGATGTAGAGGGAGCGTCCCGTCAGGCTGCCGATGGCGTTCGCCGGCAAATTGTTGGTGATGCAGCCGGTCTTGAACTGCGCCTTGATACGCTTCAGAGCCTCGACCATTTCCGGGCGCAGATCGCCCTGCAGCAGCGGCAGCACGTCACGGCCGCGCACTTCCGCGCCAAGCGCGAGCGATTCGGCGGCGAACAATTCGTCGAAGGTGTCGATGTCCACCTCGGCCCGCTCGAACTTGGCCCAGGCGTTCTCCAGATGGTTGGCGGCATTGGTGCGCCGGATGATGTCGATGGGCAGGCCGCGCTCGGTCTCGAACCGCGTGAACGCCTCGAATGGTGAGCTCGTCAGCACGCCGCCAAAATCAAAGATCACAGCCTCGACCGTCAATGTCCTGCCCTCGTCAATTCCTTTCCAAGAGGGCTAGCATGCGGTATCGGCAAGAGCCAGTCCGAAGCCTCCCTCCTTCACCGATGCTGACGCCAAAGCGTGTTCCCATGAAGAAGCTCGCCATGTTCATCGCAGCAGCGCTGCTGCTCGCCACGCCTGCCCGCGCCATCGTCGGCGGCGGCACGCCGCAGGCCGATGGTGTCGCGCGCGCCGTCGTCACCATCGTCGGGTCGCGCGGCAATTTCTGCACCGGCAGCCTGATCGCCCCGAGGCTGGTGTTGACGGTCGCCCATTGCGTGCAGCCCGGCGCCGACTACAAGATCGTCGATCGCGGCGCCGACGGCCAGCCGCAATTGCTGAACGTCCGCGCCGTCGCGATCCATCCGAATTTCAACATGCAGGCCATGCAGGCGCACCGTGCCACCGCCGACGTGGCGCTGCTGCAGCTGGAAATTCCACTCAAAGGAAAATCCACGGTGACGGTCGGGACGCCGACGATTCCAATTCAGGTCGGCAGCCGCTTCGTCATTGCCGGCATCGGCGTCACCGTGCGCGGTGACGGCAAGAGTGGCGGCACGACGCGCGTGGCCGGCCTCGTTGCGACCGGGCAGCCCGGCACGCTCCAGATTCGCCTGGTTGATCCCGTAACCAACGGTGTTCGCGACGGAATTGGCGCCTGCACCGGCGATTCCGGCGGCCCCGTGCTCGAGGACAGGCCGAATGGTCCCGTGCTCGTCGGGATCATCAGCTGGTCGACAGGGCCGAACGGCGCCGCCGGTTGCGGCGGATTGACCGGCGTCACGCCGCTCACGCTCTATCGCGACTGGATTTTGCAGACCGCGCGGAGCTGGGGTGCGGCGCTGTGATTTGACCGCGACTTGATCTATGTCATTTTGTAGCGGAAGCGCGGCGGGCGAAACTGCCCGGCGCGGAGGAAACGCGCCGTCCGGTCAAGGGCGGCCACAAAAACAAGCAAGGCATAGAAACAACAATGAATGTCGCTGTTCGCAGTCACGCCACGGCCAAACAGGTTTCTGAACATTTCGACGTGCTGATCGTCGGCGCCGGCATCTCCGGCATCGGCAGCGCCTATCACATCCAGAAGCAGCTTCCGGGCACGAGCTACGTCATCCTGGAGACGCAGGAAACATTCGGCGGCACCTGGAGCACACATCGCTATCCCGGCATTCGCTCCGACAGCGATCTCCATACCTTTGGCTACAGCTTCAAGCCGTGGGTCGGCCCGCCGATCGCGACCGCCGAGGAAATCCTCTCCTATATGAAAGAGGTGATCGACGACAACGATATCGCGCGGCACATCCGCTACAAGCACAAGATCAATTCGGCGAGCTGGTCGAGCGAGCAGAATCTCTGGACCATCGAGGCGGTGACGACCGACACCGGTGAGCCGAAGATCTTCACCGCCAACTTCCTCTGGATGTGCCAGGGCTATTATCGCCATTCGGAAGGCTACACGCCGCAATGGAAGGGCATGGACCGCTTCAAGGGCCGCATCGTCCATCCCCAGACCTGGCCCGATGATGTCGACCTTACCAACAAGAAGGTCGTCGTGATCGGCTCGGGCGCGACGGCGGCAACGCTGGTGCCGAACATCGCGGACCAATGCGCGCATGTCACCATGCTGCAGCGCTCGCCGACTTACTTCCGCCTGGGCCGCAACGCCATCGAGATCGCGGAAGAATTGCGCCGGCTTCAGGTCGACGAAGCCTGGATCCATGAGATCGTGCGGCGCAAGATCCTGTTCGAGCAGGATGCGTTCACGAGGCTCTGCGTGTCCAAGCCCGAGCAGGTCAAGAAGGAGCTGATCGGCCAGATCAGCGCCGTGCTCGGCCCGGACTACGACGTCGAGACCCACTTTACGCCGAAATACCGGCCGTGGCGGCAGCGCATCGCCTTCGTGCCCGATGCCGACCTGTTCAAGGGCATCGCCAGCGGCAAGGCCTCGGTCGTGACCGACGAGATCGAATGCTTCGTCGAGAACGGCATCCAGCTCAAATCGGGCAAGGTGCTCGAGGCTGACATCATCGTCACCGCGACCGGGTTCAACCTCGCCGCGCTCGGCGACATCGCGTTCGAGATCGACGGCAGGCCGCTCGCTTTTGGCGACACCGTCACCTATCGCGGCATGATGTTCACGGGCGTGCCCAACATGGTCTGGGTGTTCGGCTACTTCCGCGCCAGCTGGACGTTGCGCGTCGACCTCGTCGCCGATTTCGTCTGCAGGCTGCTCGGACACATGAAGGCGAAAGGTGCCAAGAAGGTCGAGGTCAAGCTGCGTCCCGAGGACCACAACATGCCGATCCTGCCCTGGATCGATCCGGAGAACTTCAACCCCGGCTACATGATGCGCAACATGGACCTCTTGCCCAAGCGCGGCGACAAGCCGGAATGGCAGCACAGCCAGGATTACTGGACCGAGAAGGACGAGATCCCGAAGACGGACCTGGACGACAAGGCGTTTGTCTATGGGTGATGTAGCGAGGGGTGTAGTGGGCGTGGCGAATGCTCGCCCCCGCCCTCCACCGTCGTCCCGGGGCGCGAAGCGAGCCCGGGACCCATAACCACAGGGAGTGGTTATGAAGCGAGCTGGTCAGTCCAAGTCCTCGCCAAACCACTTCCCGTGGCTGATGGTGTGGACGGCCCCTACGGCATCAGTTGTGCCAGAATGAGGTTGTCAAAGACCCATTCACAGGAGCCGTCCATGAGCCAGATTATCCGCATTGGGATGGATACGTCGAAGCATATTTTTCAACTCCATGGCGTTGACGCTTCGGAGCAAGTGGTGTTGCGCAAGCGGCTGAGCCGCAAGGCGATGCTGGAGTTTTTTACCAAGCTGCCGGCGACGGTGATTGTGATCGAGGCTTGCGGGGCGGCGCACTACCTGGCGCGGGAGCTTGGCAAGCTAGTACCCGGAATCAGAGCTGAGTGATACGGCGGCCTTTGAAACGGCGTTGACGGACCTTTTTCTTGGTCCAGACGAAGGGCTCGGCTCTGTCGTTGTATGCGTTGACGTAGGCATCGATGTGTTCCTGAAGCTGCTTGAGGCTCGTGAAGGAGGTGCCGCTGAGCGACTGCCCCTGCAAGATGGAAAACCATACTTCGACCTGATTGAGCCATGACGCACTTGTCGGCGTGAAATGAAATTGCACGTTGGGGTGGGCCTTGAGCCAGTCCTCGTTCTTTTTATGGGTGTTGAGGTTGTCGAGGATGACGTGAAGCTTGCGGTTCGGAAAAGCCGCGGTGACGCTGTTCATGAAATCGAGAAACTCGACGCGGCGCCGGCGTTTTGAATGGGTCGCGATGATCTTTCCGGTGGCGACTTCGAGCGCCGCAAACAATGTTGTGGTGCCATGCCGCTTGTAATCGTGGCTTTGGCCGGTCAAGGCGCGGCCATTGGGCAACTTCAGATAACCCTGCGCTCGCTCCAAAGCCTGGATCGAGGGCTTCTCGTCCACGCACAGCACAATGGCCTTCGCCGGCGGCGCGACATAGAGGCCGACAACATCGGCGGCTTTGGCCGTAAAGTTCGGGTCGTTGCTCTCGCACCAGGACTTGCGAGCCACCAGGTCAATCTTGTGGCTGCGCAGGAACCGCCAGACATATTGGACATCGACATCGCCCAGCGCCTCGGCCAGCAGGGGGCCGGTCCAGCGCGCAAACCCTTGCGGTGGCGGCTTATCCAGCAGCTTCAGAATCCGCTTGTCGGTCGTCTTCGTATAGATCGGCTGCTTGCCAGGCCGCGGCTTGTCTTGCAGCCCTTCAAGGCCATGGTCGGCATAGCGATGCCGCCAAAGGCTGACAATCCGCGGCTGGACCCCAACTTCCTTGGCGATCGACCGGGTGCTGCGCCCATCCGCCGCCAACAGAACTATCCGCGCCCGCTTCAAATCGCGCTGCAACGTCACCGGTGAGCGACAGCACGCCTCAAGCACCTTGCGATCTTTCCTCGAAAGGTGGACTTCTCTTGCTTCGGGTATCATCCCGACCTTGAATCACGACTCACGTTCCAAGAAAAGTGGGTACTAGTGCACACGGTCAAGCTGATCGCGCCGCAGCTGGTCAAGCCTTACGTGCCGCGCAACAAGAACGACGGGCGCGACGCGGAAGGACTGTGTGAGGCGGCGAGCCGGCCGCGGATGCGCTACGTTCCGGTGAAGACGGCCGAGCAGCAGGCGGCGCTGATGCTGCTTGGCGTACGCGAGCAATTGGTCGCGCGTCGCACCCAGCTCTCCAATACGATCCGCGGTCATGCGGCGGAGTTCGGTTTGATAGCAGCCAAGGGGCTGGACAAGCTTGCCGCGTTCCTGGCGACGATCAAACAGGACGATCGTGTTCCAGCGCTGGCTCGCGAGCTGTTTGCAATGCTTGCCCGCCAATATGACCAGGTGCAAGTCGAGCTGAAGGCGGTCGAGGCCAAGCTTGTGGCCTGGCACCGTGCCGATGCCATGAGCCGGCGATTGGCACAAATCCCGGGGGTCGGTCCGGTCACCGCTGCGGCACTGGTCATGAAGGCGCCAGATCCGCATGCCTTCCGCTCAGGAAGACTGTTCGCGGCCTGGCTCGGCTTGACCCCCAAGGACCATTCCACTGCGGGAAAGACCAGGCTCGGCAAGATCACCCGCGCTGGCGATGAGAGATTGCGTCAACTGCTGGTGGTCGGGGCGACCTCGGTGGTCAAGCAAGCGATGGCGAAAGATTCCGGTCCACATTGGCTCGTCGAGCTCTTGAAGCGCAAGACACCGAAGCTTGCCGCAGTGGCACTCGCCAACAAGATGGCCCGCATCGCCTGGAAGCTGATGACGACGGCACAGGAATATGACAGCGCGCGGCTGAATGCCCGAGCCGACCAAGCGCCAGCCGCCGCATAGTTGAGAGATTCGGCCGACCGGCGGGTTCACCCACCGGCCGAACCGGAGCTGCAAGAGCAGAGGAGATGGTGCGATCGATCGACCGAAGATGCGAGCAAATCCGTGGGACCCATTGGCCGATCAAGGTCGCGTGGTTGATTGGAGCTCGTGTCGCGGAAACCATCTTGGCCAGCGGTCTAACACGCCGAACCAACAGGCCGGACATATGGATGCAAGCGATCCGATCAAAACCTTCACAAAGCTCTTGTGCCACGGAGGCCGTCCACATATGGGTCCCGGATCAGCGCTACGCTTCGCTCGCTTGTCCGGGACGACACTGTTCACTGGGGTAGCGGCATTCCCACTCATTCACACGCCGCTCACGAATTCCGCCTCGTCGCATTCGCTGCAATGGCCGCCGCGGCCGTCCGGTTCTCCACGCCGAGCTTGGCGTAGATCTGCTCGAGATGCTTGTCGACCGTGCGCGGGCTGAGGCCCAAAATCTGCGCGATGTCGCGGTTGGTCTTGCCCTTGCTGAGCCAGGCCAGAACCTCTCCCTCGCGCGTGGTGAGGCCGAGCTCGCTGGTGAATTCGGGTGGCAGAGCGGTGCCGGACTCCCTCGAGAGCCGCAGCAGGAATTCGTTCGGCGCGGTCTCACCCATGTAGAAGAGCCGAAGTTGCGGATTGTCGGGCAAGGAAGCTCCTTGCGACTTCGAGCTGCCCTTGGCCTTGGCCTGCTCCAGCCATTGCAGCAGCGCTGGCGGCAGGACGAAATCGTCGGCCTGCGCGCCGTGATGGTCGGACAGCAGTTTCTGCGCCTGCGGCGTCGCCCACAGCACGTTGCCCTGGCGGTTGACCGCGAACAGGAATCGGCCGGAGACGTCGAGCGCGGTGCGCGCGCTCTGGGTCAGCCGGGCATTGCCGAGATGGACGCGGATGCGCGCCAGCATTTCCTCGTTCACGATCGGTTTGGTCACGTAGTCGACGCCGCCAGCTTCAAGTCCGCGCACGATGTGCTCGGTCTCGGCAAGGCCCGTCATGAAGATCACGGGCACGTTGGCGAGACCGGCATCGCGCTTGAGCCGGCGGCAGGTCTCGAAGCCGTCGATGCCGGGCATCACGGCATCGAGCAGAATGATGTCGGGCGTGATCTGGTCGATGATGCGCATCGCCGCGGCGCCATCAAGCGCCACCATGACCGTCATGCCGGCGCCGTCGAGCGCGTCGGTGAGCAGCCGCAGCGTCTCCGGAGAGTCATCGACAACGAGCGCGACATCGCGTTTCTTCGACTCAATGTTCATACGCGTGCAACGTCTTCAATGTGGCCATGTACTGGTCGAGATCGAAGCGATCGACCAGCGACCGCATCTGCGCGACGAAGTCGGCATGCTCAGGATGTTCGCTGCCGATCTCGTCCAGCTTCAACTGGATACCCCTGACGTAGCCGATCTGGCCGAGCCCGATCAGCGCCTCGATGTGCCGCACCGGCGGCTTTGATCCGGTCTCGGGACGCCAGAACGGCACCGCGATCTCGTCCGAGCCGTATTGCCATTCGATCTTGAGCAGCTGGCGGATCGTCTCCAGGAGCCGCGGGATGTCGATCGGCTTCATCAGATAGCCGTCGTGGAAGGGTTGCGCCAGCGGAGCGCCGTGGGCCTCCAACGCGCTTGCCGACACCATGAGGATGCGCGCCTGGTGATGGCCGCTCGCGCGCAAGGCCTCGGCCACGGTCCAGCCGTCCATGGCAGGCATTGAGATGTCGAGCAGGAACAGATCGGGCCGGCAATGCTGTGCCAGCGCGAGGCAACCGGCGCCGTCCGGCGCGCTGAGCAGGATGAAACCGAGCGGCGTCAGCACCTCGCGCAGGAGATCGCGATGCACAGGGTCGTCGTCGGTGACGAGGATGGTCTTGCGCGCGCCGTGATAGCCGGAGACCGGGGCCTCGACCGGCGCGATGCGCTGGGGATTGGTGACCTCCGAGAGCAGGATCTTGACCTTGAACGTTGAGCCGGTGCCGACCGTGCTCACGACCTTGATATCGCCGCCCATCACGCCGGCGAGCAGGCGGCTGATGGTGAGGCCGAGGCCGGTCCCGGTCTGCGGCTGCGAGACGCCAAGCGCACCGCGCTCGAAAGGCGCGAAGATGCGTTCGAGATCGTCGCCCCGGATGCCCGGTCCGGTGTCGATCACCTCGAACTCGGCGACGGGGCTGCGATAGTGCACGACGAACTGCACGCTGCCTGACTGGGTGAATTTGATGGCGTTCGAGAGCAAGTTGATCAGCACCTGACGCAGCCGCTTCTCGTCCGCATAGACCACGAGCGGCAGCGACGCCGGCCGCCTGAACACGAAATCGATGCCTTTGGCCGCGGCCTGAAGGCGGAACATGCCGACGAGCTGCTCGAGAAACTCGCCGAGGCGCACCTCGTCGCGCGACAGATACAGCCGCCCCGCCTCGATCTTGGAGATGTCCAGGATGCCGTCGATCAGGCCGGACAGGTGGTCGGCGCTGCGGCGGACGACGCGGACCTGGTCGCGCGGCTTCGGGCCCAGTGTCGTATCCTGCTCGAGCAGCTGGGCATAGCCGCTGATCGCGTTCAGCGGCGAGCGCAGCTCATGGCTCAGGCCCACCACGTAGCGGCTCTTGGCCAAATTGGCGGACTCGGCGACCTCCTTGGCACGTTGGAGCTCGGCATCGGTGCGCTTGTGCGCGTCGATTTCCTGGATCAGCAGCGTGGTTTGCCGCCGCGTCTCGGCCTCGGCGGCGCGGCGGCTCTGCTGCGCCAGCACGAACAGCCAGGCAACCACGCCGATGATGATGCTGAGCGAGAAGAACACCTTCCACAGCACGTCGGAGACGAGCTCGTTTTCGCCATGGACGCTCGCCGACGTCTGCAGATAGATCAGTCCCAGCACCAGGGCGACCAGGCCGGCGGAGACCTCGAACACGCCGATATAGTGGCCGAGCTGCGAGTTGATCCGGGCGTAGATCGGTTGCGGCATCAGCTTGCCCAGCGTCTCCGAGACCTGCGCCTGAATTCGAGCGTGCGGCTTGCAGAGATCGTGGCAGCGCGCGTCCAGTGAACAGCACAGCGAGCAGATCGGACCGGCGTAAGCGGGGCAGGAGGCCATGTCCTCCGGCTCGAACGCGTGCTCGCAGATACAGCACTGGATCGCCTCGAGGTTCTGCCAGCTCCGCTTCGGCTTGCGTGCGATGTAGTACTTGCCGTCGGTGGCCCAGGCAATCAACGGCGCGGCGAGGAAAGCCACTGCGAGCGCTATGAAGGCCGACAGCGCCTTCGCGGTAGGTCCGAACAGGCCGTAAAAGGCGCTGATGGAGACGATGGTTGCGATCGTCATCGCGCCGACGCCGACCGGATTGACGTCGTAGAGATGCGCGCGCTTGAATTCGATCTGCTGCGGTCGCAATCCAAGCGGCTTGTTGACGACGAGATCTGCGACCAGCGCGCCGACCCAGGCGATCGCGACGTTCGAATAGAGCGCCAGCGTCTGCTCCAGGGCCTTGTAGACGCCGATCTCCATCAACAGCAGTGCCACGATGACGTTGAAGACCAGCCAGACCACGCGCCCGGGATGGCTGTGAGTCAGACGCGAGAAGAAGTTCGACCAGGCGATCGAGCCGGCATAGGCGTTGGTGACGTTGATCTTGACCTGCGACAGGATCACGAAGGTGCCGGTCAACGCCAGTGCGAGCTCGGGCTGCGAGAGCACATAGCGGAACGCTTCGAGGTACATATGCGCCGGCTCGGCGGCCTCCTCGGGCGGCACGCCGTGGCTGAGCGCAAAGAAGGCGAGAAACGAGCCGGCCAGGAGCTTCAGCGCGCCGAGCACGATCCAGCCCGGTCCTGCGCTCATCAGCGCCATCCACCAGGAGACCCTCGAGGCGCGGCGGTCGCGGGGGAGAAAGCGCAGGAAGTCGACCTGCTCGCCGATCTGCGCCACCAGCGAAAACACCACCGAGGCCGCAACGCCGAACAGCAACAGATCGAAATGTCCGTTGAGATCGCCGTGCTCGCCCGAGAACTTGCGCCATTCCGTAAAGGAGTGCGGGTTGTGCCAGGCGATCGCCGCGAACGGAATGATGTGAAGGATCACCCATAGCGGTTGCGTCCACAATTGGAAGCGGCTGATCAGCGTGATGCCATAGGCTACCAGCGGGATGATGACGACGGCGCTGATGAGATAGCCGACCGGCCGCGGAATCCCGAAGCACATTTCGAGCGCGGACGCGAGGATCACGGCTTCGATCGCAAAGAAGATGAAGGTGAAGGACGCGTAGATCAGCGAGGTGACCGTCGAGCCGATGTAACCGAAGCCGGCTCCGCGCGTCAGCAGGTCGATGTCGATGCCGCACTTGGCCGCATAATACGCAATGGGCATCCCGCAGCAGAAGATGATGATCGAGACCACGAGGATGGCGGCAGTCGCATTGGTGACGCCATAGTTCAGCGTGATGGTGCCGCCGATCGCCTCCATTGCCAGGAACGAGATCGCGCCCAGCGCCGTGTTGGCGACGCGGGCGGCGGACCAGCGGCGTGCGCTCTTGGCGGTGAAGCGCAGGGCATAGTCTTCCAGAGTCTGGTTGGCGACCCATTGGTTGTACTGGCGCCTGACGCGGTCTATTCGCTGCCGCCCTGCCACTGAACCCCACTCCCGATACGGACCCGGACCCCTCGCAAATTCCGTACCAGAAGCCTACGTCGGCATTTTGCGGTGCAGTATACGCGATCTTGCGTATGCTTGCGCTGCATAAATTCGAGCCATCCTCACGGCCACCAATAGCGCGTTCTCGAACAAAAGTGGGGTGCTCATGTCAGACGAAGCAAACAAGGGCCTATTGTCGCCGCTTCGGCGCAAATTGTTGATGGGGATGGCGGCCGTGCCGGCCGTCACGATGCTGCCGCGGGCGTCCTTTGCGCAGGCCCCGGCGACCTCGGCGGTCAACACCACGGGTCTTGCGGTCACCGACACCGAGGTCACGGTCGGCATCCTGCACTCGGCGACCGGCACCATGGCGATCTCCGAGACCGGCTCGATCGAGGCCGAAAAGCTTGCGATCGAGCAGATCAACGCGGCCGGCGGCGTCCTCGGCCGCAAGATCAAGTTCATCCAGGAGGACGGCGCCTCCGATTGGCCGACCTTCGCCGAAAAGGCCAAGAAGCTGCTGGTCAACGACAAGGTCGCGGCCATCATGGGCTGCTGGACCTCGGCCTCGCGCAAGGCGGTGCTGCCGGTCGTCGAGCAGTATAACGGCATGCTCTACTACCCGACTTTCTACGAAGGACTCGAGCAGTCCAAGAACGTGATCTACACCGGCCAGGAGGCGACCCAGCAGATTCTCGCCGGCCTGAACTGGATCGCCAAGGAGAAGGGTGCGAAGACCTTCTTCTTCATCGGCTCCGACTACATCTGGCCGCGCACCTCGAACAAGATCGCGCGCAAGCACGTCGAGAACGTCCTGAAGGGCAAGGTCGTCGGCGAGGAGTACTATGCGCTCGGCTCGACCCAGTTCAACTCGGTCATCAACAAGATCAAGCTCACCAAGCCCGACGTGATCTTCACCGACGTCGTCGGTGGCTCCAACGTCGCCTTCTACAAGCAGCTCAAGGCGGCCGGCATCGACCTCGCCAAGCAGCCGCTGCTGACGATCTCGGTCACCGAGGACGAAATCGACGGCATCGGTGGCGAGAACATTGCGGGTGCGTACGCCTGCATGAAGTACTTCCAGTCGCTCGACAATCCCAACAACAAGGCCTTCGTGCCCGCCTTCAAGAAGATGTGGGGCGAGAAGACCGTGATCGGAGACGTCACCCAGGCTGCCTATCTCGGCCCATGGCTGTGGAAGTTGACGGTCGAGAAGGCCGGCTCCTTCGACGTCGACAAGATCGCTGCGGCGTCGCCCGGTGTCGAGTTCAAGGGGGCTCCGGAAGGTTACGTCCGCATCCACGAGAACCATCATCTCTGGTCGAAGACCCGGGTCGGTCGCGCCAAGCTCGATGGCCAGTTCGAGCTGATCTACGAGACCGCCGATCTCGTCGAGCCCGATCCGTTCCCGAAGGGTTACCAGTAAGCGGCATCCGTCGCGCATTCTCCCCGACACCAAGCCGCTCCCTGGCGTGGATCGCAAGTCCATGCCTCAAGCCCCCGCGTCGCGAACCTGCTCGCGACGCGGGACCCCATCTCGACGGAGGACATACATGTTCGGCGACTACTCGATTGGCGACCTTGGCTCGATCTTCGTCATGCAGGGTTTTGCCGGACTGATCCTGTTCTCCGTCTATGTCCTCATGGCCCTCGGGCTTGCCATCATCTTCGGCCAGATGGGCGTCATCAACATGGCCCATGGCGAGTTCATGATCCTCGGGGCCTACGTCACCTGGATGACCTCGAACGTCTTCCAGGCCTACATGCCGAGCCTGTTCGGCGGCTACTTCTTCCTCGCGATGATCCTGGCCTTCATCGCATCCGGCGCGCTCGGCATGCTGGTGGAGTGGGTGCTGATACGGCACCTCTACAAGCGCCCGCTTGACACGCTGCTTGCCACCTGGGGCCTCAGCCTGATGCTTCAGCAGGCCTATCGCTCCGTGTTCGGCGCGCGTGAGGTCGGCGTCGAGCTGCCGCAGTGGATGCTCGGCTCGCTGCACGTGACCGACAGCATCGAAGTGCCGATCAACGGCGTCTTCGTGATGGGTCTCACCGTGCTGATCACCGTTTCCGTTGCCTATGTTCTCTACCTGTCGCGCTGGGGTCGCCAGGTGCGTGCGGTGGTGCAGAACCGCATCATGGCCGGCGCGGTCGGCATCAACACCGAGAAGGTCGATCGCTATACGTTCGGACTCGGCTGCGGCATCGCGGGCGTCGCCGGCAGCGCCTTCACCATGATCGGGTCGACCGGGCCGACCTCCGGTCAGCTCTACATCGTCGATACCTTCTTGGTCGTCGTGTTCGGCGGCGCCGCCAGCCTGCTCGGCACCATCGCCTCGGCCTTCTCGATCTCGCAGACGCAATCGACCCTCGAGTTCTTCATGTCGGGTTCGATGGCCAAGGTGCTCACGCTGCTCGCTGTCGTCGGCATCCTGATGCTGCGGCCGCAGGGTCTGTTCGCCCTCAAAGTCCGCAAATAACGAGAAGCAGGCAAGTCATGATCATCAACTCACGCTTCTTCAATCGCTCCGAACTCACGGGCTTCATCGTCCTGGCCGCCGTGTTGTTCGTGATCCTGCCGCTGTCGCTGGATGTGTTCCGCCTCAATCTCGTCGCGAAATACCTGACCTACGCCTTCGTTGCGCTCGGCCTCGTGCTGTGCTGGGGCTATGGCGGCATTCTGAGCCTGGGGCAGGGCGTGTTCTTCGGCCTCGGCGGCTACTGCATGGCGATGTTCCTCAAGCTTGAGGCATCGAGCGTCGAGAACACCAAGATCCAGTCGACGCCCGGCATCCCCGATTTCATGGACTGGAATCAGATCACGTCGCTGCCGCTGTTCTGGCAACCGTTTCACAGCCTGACCTTCACCATCCTGGCCATCATCCTGGTTCCCGGTCTCTTCGCCCTGATCATCGGCACTGCGATGTTCAAGCGCCGCGTCGGCGGCACCTACTTCGCGATCATCACCCAGGCGGTCGCCGCCATCCTGACCATCCTGATCGTCGGGCAGCAGGGCTACACCGGCGGCATCAACGGCATGACCGATCTGCGCACGCTCAAGGGGTGGGACATCCGGCCCGACCACGCCAAGGTCATCCTGTACTTCGTCGAGGTGGTGCTGCTGTTCGCCTGCATCGGCATCGCACAGTTCATCCGCCTGACCAAGCTCGGCCGCATCCTGGTCGCGATGCGCGAGCAGGAAGACCGCGTCCGCTTCTCCGGCTACAGCGTCGCCAACTTCAAGATCTTTGCCTTCTGCATGGCCGCGATCTTCGCCGCGATCGGCGGCGCCATGTTCGCGCTCAATGTCGGTTTCATGTCGCCGTCCTTCGTCGGCATCGTGCCGTCGATCGAGATGGTGATCTACACCGCCGTCGGCGGGCGGACGTCGATCTTCGGCGCGGTCTGGGGAGCCATCCTGGTGAACTTCGCCAAGACCAGCCTGTCGGAATCCTTCCCGCAGCTCTGGCTGTTCGGCCTCGGCGCGCTGTTCATCGCGGTCGTGCTTGCCTTCCCGAACGGACTGTCCGGGCTCTGGGCCGATTACGTGCAGCCGCGCATCGATCGGTTGTTCGGCTCGCGCAAGACGAAGGCGGGCTGGAACGACAATTCGGTCGCCGACGGCGCACCGGCAGAGTGAGGAGACCATCATGCTCGTCGGTCATCACGATGCCGATGCCACGCTGGCAGTGAGGAGGTAGATCATGCTCGTCGGTCATCACGATGCCGATGCCACGCTGGCAGTGAGGAGATAGATCATGCTCGTCGGTCATCAGCCGAAGGAATTCCTGCTCGCGGTCTCCGGACTGACCGTCTCGTTCGACGGGTTCAAGGCAGTCAACGACCTCTCCTTCTATGTCGAGGAGAACGAGATCCGCGTCATTATCGGTCCCAACGGCGCGGGCAAGACCACGGTGCTTGACCTGATCTGCGGCAAGACCAAGGCGACCTCGGGCTCGATCCAGTTTCGTGGCAAGGAGCTCACGAAGATGAAGGAGAACGAGATCGTTCAGACCGGCGTCGGGCGCAAATTTCAGACGCCTTCGGTCTTCGATGACCTGACGGTCTTCGAGAACCTCGAGATCTCGTTTCCGCGCGGTCGCACCGTGTTCGGCTCGCTGACCTTTCAGCGCGACCAGCCGGTGAAGGACCGGGTGGAGGAGGTCGCGGAGATGATCTTCCTCAAGGACAAGCTCAATACCTATGCCGACGAGCTCAGCCACGGCCAGAAGCAGTGGCTCGAGATCGGCATGCTGCTGATCCAGGACCCGGACCTGCTGATGCTGGACGAGCCCGTCGCCGGCATGAGCGTGTCGGAGCGTGCCAAGACCGCCGAGCTGCTCAACCGCATCATCAAGAACCGCTCGGTGCTGGTGATCGAGCACGACATGAAGTTCGTCGAGGACATCGCGCACAAGGTCACCGTGCTGCACCAGGGCCAGATCCTCTCGGAGGGCACCATGGAGAAGGTGAAGAACGATCCCAAGGTCATCGAAGTCTATCTGGGCCACTGAGACATGGCGAGATCGAGTGAGCTAGCTGCAGCTCGGACGGTGCAGCTCTCCCCTTGTGGGAGAGGTCGGACCGCATCGTCAGATGCGGTCCAGGTGAGGGGTATCTCTCCGCGCGTCCAACTGCCTCTCGCATCCGCCGATGCATACCCCTCAACCGTCGCGGACGTCGTCCGCGCCACCTTCTCCCACAAGGGGAGAAGGAAGGCATGCCGAGCTTAGGAGCAATCGATGCTGGCAATTTCCGATCTCCATGTCGCCTATGGGCAGAGCGAGGTGCTGCACGGGCTCAACGTCAAGGTCGCGCCCAACGAGATCGTCGCGATCATGGGTCGCAACGGCATGGGCAAGACCACGTTGATGAAGTCGCTGATGGGGATCCTGCCGGCCAAAAGCGGCTCGGTGACCATGGACGGCGCTGAACTTGGCGGCCTCAAGAGCTACGAGCGCGTCGCCAAGGGCCTCGCCTATGTGCCGCAGGGCCGCATGATCTTCTCCACCATGACGGTGGAGGAGAACATCGAGACCGGGCTCGTCGTCTCCGGTGGCTCCGAGGTGCCCGGCGACATCTACGAATTGTTTCCGGTCCTGCTCGAGATGAAGGGCCGCCGCGGCGGCAATCTCTCCGGTGGCCAGCAGCAGCAGCTCGCCATCGCGCGTGCGCTCGCGACCAAGCCGAAAGTGCTGCTGCTGGACGAGCCGACCGAAGGCATCCAGCCGTCGATCATCAAGGAGATGGCGCGCACCCTCAAGCGCATCCGCGACGAGAAGGGCCTCTCGATCGTCGTGTCCGAGCAGGTCCTGAGCTTTGCGCTCGATATCGCCGACCGCGTTCTGGTGATCGAGAACGGCGAGATCGTCCGCGACGATCGTCGCGATGCCGTCGATGCCGCGCAGGTCTCGAAATATCTGTCCGTCTAACCAACCGTAGTAAAAGGGGAGCCTCTCGATGCCAGAGACACTGATCAAGGTCGATCTCACCAAATCGGCCTATGAAAATGACATGGTGCACAACCGCTGGCACCCCGACATCCCGATCGTGGCCTGGGTCAATCCCGGTGACGATTTCATCATCGAGACCTATGACTGGACCGGCGGCTTCATCAAGAACAACGATTCCGCCGACGACGTGCGCGACATCGATCTGTCGATCGTGCACTTCCTCTCGGGCCCGATCGGCGTCAAGGGCGCCGAGCCCGGCGACCTCCTCGTCGTCGATCTGCTCGACGTGGGGCCGCTCAAGGAGAGCCTGTGGGGCTTCAACGGCTTCTTTTCCAAGCAGAATGGCGGCGGCTTCCTCACCGATCACTTCCCGCTGGCGCAGAAGTCGATCTGGGACATCAAGGGCCTCTACACCTCGTCCCGTCACGTGCCCGGCGTCAACTTCGCCGGCCTGATCCATCCCGGCCTGATCGGCTGCCTGCCCGATCCGAAGATGCTGGACATGTGGAACAAGCGCGAGGCCGAGCTGATCTCGACCAATCCGACCCGCGTGCCCGGCCTTGCCAATCCGCCCTTCGCACCGACCGCCCATGGCGGCCGCGCCAAGGGCGATGTGAAAGCCAAGATCGGCGCGGAGGGCGCGCGCACCGTGCCGCCGCGCGAGCATGGCGGCAATTGCGACATCAAGGATCTGTCGCGCGGCTCCAAGATCTACTTCCCGGTTTACGTGCCCGGCGCCGGTCTCTCGATGGGCGACCTGCACTTCAGCCAGGGCGACGGCGAGATCACCTTCTGCGGCGCCATCGAGATGGCCGGCTGGCTGCATCTGAAGGTCGAGGTGATCAAGGACGGCATGTCGAAATACGGCATCAAGAACCCGATCTTCAAGCCGTCGCCGATCACGCCGAACTACAAGGACTATTTGATCTTCGAAGGCATCTCGGTGGATGAAGCCGGCAAGCAGCACTATCTCGACGTCCATATCGCCTATCGCCAGGCCTGCCTCAACGCCATCGAGTATCTGAAGAAGTTCGGCTATTCCGGCGCCCAGGCCTATTCGATCCTCGGCACCGCGCCCTGCCAGGGCCACATCTCCGGCGTGGTCGACGTGCCCAACGCCTGCGCCACGCTGTGGCTGCCGACGGAAATCTTCGACTTCGACGTGATGCCGTCTTCGGCGGGCCCGATCAAGCACATCACCGGCGATATCCAGATGCCGATCTCGCCGGACAAGTAGTTCCTGCGCGACGGGATGCGGGACGGCGTTTGCTTGCCGCCCCGTATCCGCTGCCAGGTGTGTTGAACAAGCTACAGCGTGGGGATGATGCGATGCCGGTCTACGAATATCTCTGTGACGATTGCGGTCCATTCAAGGACCTTCGCCCGATGGCGGAGTGCGACGATCCGCAAAGCTGTCCGCACTGCGAGGCCCTGGCGCCCCGCGTCATCCTGACCGCGCCGAACTTCTTCTGCATGCCGGCCGACAAGCGCAAGGCGCACGCGGTCAACGAGCGAAGCACGCATGCGCCGCAGACGCTCGCACAATACAAGGCCTCGCACGGCCCCGGCTGCGGCTGCTGCTCCTCGGGCAAGACCGTGAAGGACAAGGGCGCAAGGGACAGGAAGAAACCGGCGCGTCTGATGACCAAGACCAGCAGCGGCGCCAAGGGGTTTCCGACGGCGCGGCCCTGGATGATCAGCCACTAACCTACGCGACCGCCTGATCGGCGGCGACCCAGAACAACGAGTCAAGTACAGGAGCGGTCAACATGCTTCACGGCGATATCTCAAGCAGCAACGACACGGTCGGCGTTGCAGTGGTCAATTACAAGATGCCCCGGCTGCATACCAAGGCCGAGGTGCTCGATAATGCCCGCAAGATCGCCGACATGATCGTTGGCATGAAGCTCGGCCTGCCCGGCATGGACCTCGTGATCTTCCCGGAATATTCCACGCAAGGCATCATGTACGACTCCAAGGAGATGTACGAAACGGCATCCATGGTGCCGGGCGAGGAAACCGCGATCTTCGCCGAGGCCTGCCGCAAGGCCAAGGTGTGGGGCGTGTTCTCGCTGACCGGCGAGCGCCACGAGGAGCATCCGCACAAGGCGCCCTACAACACCTTGATCCTGATGAACGACAAGGGCGAGATCGTGCAGAAGTATCGCAAGATCATGCCATGGGTGCCGATCAAGGGCTGGTATCCCGGCAATTGCACCTATGTGTCCGAGGGGCCGAAAGGGCTCAAGGTCAGCCTGATCATCTGCGACGACGGCAACTATCCGGAGATCTGGCGCGACTGCGCCATGAAGGGCGCCGAGCTGATCGTGCGTTGCCAGGGCTACATGTATCCGGCCAAGGAGCAGCAGGTCATGATCTCCAAGGCCATGGCGTGGGCCAACAACGTCTATGTCGCCGTCGCCAATGCCGCCGGCTTCGACGGCGTCTATTCCTATTTCGGCCATTCCGCGATCATCGGCTTCGACGGCCGCACCCTCGGCGAGTGCGGCGAGGAGGATTACGGCATCCAGTACGCCCAGCTCTCGAAACATCTGATCCGCGATGCGCGCCGCAACGGCCAGTCGCAGAACCATCTCTACAAGCTGGTCCACCGCGGCTACACCGGCATGATCAATTCCGGCGACAGCCCGCGCGGCGTCGCAGCGTGCCCGTATGATTTCTACAAGAACTGGATCAAGGACCCCGAAGGCACGCGCGACATGGTGGAAGCGATGACCCGCGCGACTCCGGGCACCGAGGAATGTCCGATCGAGGGCATTCCGAACGGGGCGGCGGCCAGCAACTACTGAGCTGTTGGCGGATTCCGCGTTACCCTCCCCTGGAGGGGGAGGGTCGATCGCGCGCAGCGCGAGCGGGGTGGGGTGATCTCTCAACACAGGCAGTGTGCGAGGTGGAGAGACCGTCACCCCACCCCGTCTCGTATCGCTATCGCGCTGCGAGCCGACCCTCCCCCTCCAGGGGAGGGTAAGCATTACCGCTTCTGCTGCTCCGTGGGCCTGCGCGGTGGACGCGGCGGCGTGGGCGTCCCGCTCATCTTGTTGGCGGCCTCGCTGACGTCGAGCAGCGAGCGGCGGATGTCTTCGAGGTAGGTCGCCGACTTCTTCTTCATGGTGTCGGCAAGCTCGTGCAGTCCCTTGATCTTCTCCAAGAGCTCGTCGGCCTTGCCGTCGACGAAGCCCGGCACCACGCCCTCGATCTTTGCGACCGCCTTGTCGAATCCGGCAAAGGCGCTGTCGACCTTGGCCATGACCGAATCGATTTCCGCGCCCTTGGCTCTGAGGTCGGCAGTGTGGCCCTCGAACGTGCGCAGGCCATCCTTGATCGCCGGCGCGTTGTTCACGATCGTGCGGTCGACGCTGTGCAGGGTTTCGACGATGGATTCGGCATCGCTGAGGTCGGCCGTCAGCACGGGAATGCCGTCCGTGTCCAGCGGCACCGGCGGCGCAGAGGGCGCGCCGCCGATCAGCGAGATCGCGGCAACGCCGGTGAGGCCCTGGAACTCGATGCCTGCCACGGTGTCATTGCGGATCGGTGCGGTGTTGTCGAGCATCACCAGCGCCACGATCCTGCGGGGGTTGTCGAGCTTGATCGACAGGATCTGGCCGGCGGGCACGCCGTCGAAATTGACCGGCCCACCGCGGCGCAGGCCGCTGGCGGAACCACCCTCGAATACCACGCGCAACTGGCTGCGGCTCTGGATGGTGCGCCATTTCTGCACGCCGAGCAGGCCGCCGAACGCCACGGCAATCGCCGCCAGCGTTGCCGTTCCGATCACAAGATTGCTCGCGCGCGCCATGAGGTCGAGTCTACGGCCAAAGCGGGATGGTTGGAAGGTGTTCGAATGGCCGCGAGTCTAGGTAGGGCGGGTTAGCGAAGCGTAACCCGCCAATGCGTTGCGCTTGGATGGACCGAATTGGCAGATTGCACTGCCGCCAATCCGCCCTACGACATCCTCAATGTCCAGCCGCGCGTCTTGCCGCAGCATTGTTCAGCACGATCAGCGCATCCACGGCCACGCCCGTCCTGGTGTTGATCAGGAACGGGTTGATGTCGATCGAGGCGATCCGGTCACCGGCATCCGCGATCAGATTGGAGAGGCCGACCAGCGCCTTCACCGCCGAGGCCTCGTGCAAGGCCGGCCTGCCGCGATAGCCTCGCATCTTGATCCCGGCCTTGGTGCGGCCGATCAGGAGCCGCGCCTCGGCCTCGTCCAGCGGCGCGCCGGCGAGGGCGACGTCCTTCATCAGCTCGATGTCGATGCCGCCGGTGCCGAACAGCACGACAGGCCCCATCTCGGCATCGAGCGAGGCGCCCACTACGAGCTCGAGCTCGGCCTTGACCTGCTGTGCGATCAGGATGCCGTCGAGCTTCGGCTTGCCCTTCAGCTTGTTCACTCGGGTCGTGATGTCGGCGAACGCTTTCTTCACCTCGGCCGGGCTGTTGAGGTTCAGCACCACGCCGCCGATGTCGGACTTGTGCAGGATCTCCGCGCTGACGACCTTTGCCACGACCGGAAAGCCGATCTGCTTCGCAATCTTCACTGCTTCGGCCGCCGTCTGCGCGATCGCCTCCTTCGAGATCGGGATGCCGTAAGCCTTGAGGAGCTTCTTCGAGGCGACCTCGTCGAGCGCGGCGCCAGTCGCCGATCTCAATGTCTTCTCCAGCATGGCGCGGGCGGCCGGCTTCGAGCTCGAGACGATGTCGGGCACCTCCTTGCGCAGTTTCGCGTAGTCGAGCAGCGACCTGATCGCGGTCACCGCACGGTCCATGCCCTGCATGACCGCAAGATGCGGCAGCGACTTGCGCAGGCCCTTGGTGAACTCGGTGAGAGCTGGCCCCGGTTGTTTGGACAGCGCCCCGCTGGATTTAAGTGGATTCCTGCCGGGTTATGCTGAACGCGGGGCTTTACGGTTTTGTCGTTGCGTCGGGAGGGCGTAGCCCGACCAGAGCGACGACAAAACCGTCGGCGACGGTCATGCGGCCATCACCATAGCTTGCGTGCCGAAGTAAGCCTCGTCGGGCGTGCGCCCGTCAAGGCTCGAGTGAGGGCGTCCCTGATTGTAGAAGGCCAGATACTTGGCAATTGACGCTCGCGCCTCGGACACGCTGTCGTAGGCGCGGAGATATACTTCTTCGTATTTGACCGTGCGCCAGAGCCGCTCGACAAACACGTTGTCGCGCCAGGCGCCCTTGCCGTCCATGCTGATGGCGATCTTCGCGTCCAGCAGCACATCGGTGAACTCGAGGCTGGTGAACTGGCTGCCCTGATCCGTGTTGAAAATCTCGGGCCTGCCGTGCTTCGCCAACGCCTCCTGGACCGCTTCGACGCAGAAGGCCGCCTCCATTGTGATCGAGACGCGATGGGCCAGGACCCGTCGGCTGAACACATCGACGACCGCCGCGAGATAGACGAAGCCACGCCGCATCGGAATGTAGGTGATGTCCATTGCCCACGCATGGTCGGGCCGCTCGATCTTCAATCCGCGCAACAGGTACGGGTAGATCTTGTGACCCGGAGCCGGCTTGCTCGTGTTCGGGCGACGATAGACCGCCTCGATCCCCATGCGCTTCATCAGCGTCGCGATGTGGCGGCGACCGGCGTATACGCCCTCCCGCCGCAGCAACGATCGCAGCATACGCGCTCCCGCGAAGGGATAATCGAGATGCAGCTCATCGAGCCGACGCATCAAGGCAAGGTCCTCGGCCGAAACTGGCCGAGGTTCATAGTAGACCGTGCTGCGAGCCAGCTTCAGGACCTTCGCCTGGCGCACGATAGAAAGATCATGATCGCGGTCGATCATCGCTTTGCGCTCAGCAGGCCCGCCTTGGTGAGCGCGCCGGACAAAAAATCGTTTTCCAACGCCAGCTCGCCGATCTTGGCATGTAACGCCTTCAAATCGACCGGCGTCTCGGCCGATGTCTTGTCATGCCCAAACACGCCGGCGGCGCCTTCCAGGAGCTGGTTTTTCCAGATCGTGATCTGGTTCGGATGAACATCAAACAGTTGCGCCAGCTCCGCCAGTGTCTTGTCGCCTTTGACCGCAGCCAAAGCAACCTTCGCCTTGAATGCCGGAGAATGCGTCCGGCGGCTCTTCTTCGTCATCTTCGCTCCTGATTCGCAGCAAGAATCCTCGCCGCTGTCAGGCAGAAAATCCACTCAAGCTACTGTCCGAATTTGCGGGGCCAGCTCTGTGAAGCCGATCGACATCGCGCTGATATAGATCACCGGCTTGCCGGCCTGCCCCGCCATCTCGTTGACGATGCGCAGATTGCGCTCGCGCAGCTCGTGCGGGGCTTTTGGCAGTTCGGCATCGACGATGACGATGTCGATATCGGGGTCGTCGATCATCAGCTTGATGGACTTCATATAGACGGAGGGATCGACGACCGCGGCAAAGCCGGCGTCGAGCGGATTGCCGACGATCGAGCCGGGACCTAGCATCTTCGCCAGCTCCGAGCTGACATGCGGGCTCAGCGGCGCGAAATTCAGCCCCGCGGCATAGAAGGCATCGATCAGCATGCCGCGCTTGCCGCCGGAGAGCGTGACGGCGGCAAGCCGGTCGCCTTTTGGCACGGCAGCGTGCACGAAGCATTCGGTCGTCTCGATCAGCTCGTCGAGTCCGCCGACCCGGATGACGCCTTCTCGCGTTGCGATGGCGTCGAACGTCTCGATCGAGCCCGCGAGCGCTCCGGTATGCGCCATCGCCGCGGCGCGGCCGCCCTCGGATGCACCGAGCTTGAGCGCGATTACGGGTTTGCTCGCGGCGCGCGCCGCCTTGCAGGCGTCGCGGAAGGCCTTGGTATTGCGCACGCCTTCGAGGTAGACGACGATCACCTTGATGCTCGGATCCTCTGCGAAATAGTGCATCAGGTCGGGCGTCTCGAGCCCGGCCTCGTTGCCGGTGGTCACCATATAGCCGACCCCGACACCCCGATCCTCCAGCGCCTGGCGGATCGCCATGACGATCGCGCCCGATTGCCCGGCGACCGCAACCGCGCCCTGTTCCATGGTGACGATTCGATCGTCGATGTTGGTGAACAGCTTTTCGCCGGCGCTCAAATTGCCGAGGCAGTTCGGGCCGGTGACGGCAAGGCCCGTCTCGCGCACGGCCGCCTGCAAGTCGGCGGCAAGCTTCTGGCTTTCTTCATCCTGCAACTCGCTGAAGCCCGAGGTGACGATGGTCGCCGATCGCGCGCCGGCCGCGGCGGCGTCGCGGATCACTTGCACGGCGAAGCGCGCGGGCACAAGCACCAGGACGTGATCGGGCTTTTCGGGAAGGCTCGCAAAATCCTTGTAGCAGGGGACGCCCCAGATGGCGTCGCGCTTGGCGTTGACCGGATAGAGGCCGCCCTCGAAACCGTATTTGACCAGATTGTTCCAGATGCGCTCGGCATAATTGCCGGGCTTGTCGGTCGCACCCACCAGCACGATGTTGCGCGGGTGCAGCATGGCGTGGATGCCCTTGACGATGTCGCTGGCATCGGACGGTGGAGACCATGGATGGAACGCGGACGCAGCAGACACCTTGGCTTCCATGCCGTGACCTCTCCTGTTGTTCTTCTTGGTCGAGTGCCGCCCCGTTCTATGGCGAGTCCTTCGGAGTGGCAACCTTGGGGGTGGTATGCCGTGCGTTGGAATGAGCGACGCTGGCGCGTGTCGTCGGCTCGGTGGGCGATTTGTCGGCTCCAACCAATGTTGCATGCAGGATGTAGCGCTCGGGGCCGGAGGTGACGGCGTCGAATGGCCAGCAGGTCGCGAGAACAAGCTCGAAGCCCTGTGTCGTGGCGTCGATGCCCGATGCATCGAAACGGACCACGGTCGAGGAATCCGCGCGATAGCTGAAATGTCGACCGTCGCGACGTGTGACGTCGATGATGTCACCAATGACCACATTCCGCAGGAAGCGGAAATGAGTGTCGCGATGGGCGGTATAGACCGCAACCCCGCGTTCACCCGCATCAGCCGTTTGGTGGATATGGCCGGGGCCAAAAGCGAGCGCCTGTCCGCTCGCGCCTTCCAGCACGATGGCGCTGGCACCGATCCGCTTGACCTCGATCCGCGCGACCGGCCAGGTGTCGGCCCACGACCACGGCTTCACCGCCTGTCCCGTCGCAATGCTCCGGTCGAACGCCCGCTCCAGCAGCACCTGCGCGAGCCATGCCTTGGCATGGATGTAGGCGCCATCTCCGAACAGAATGATGCCGACGAGTGCCAAGACCAGAGGGGAGATGAGGCGGTGCATTGTGTCCACCCTCGCAATGATGTTCAAAAAAGGCGCGCGCGGCCGTTTGGAGGGGACGGGCAGCCGCGCGCGCTGACAGAGGAGTTCGGGGCGCTCCTCTCTCAAGCGGCGTCGGTGAGCAAGTGCCGACGCCGGTTGAACACGAACAGGATCAGGGCGAGCACGATCAGGGCCAGGCCTGCGATCATCTTCAGCTCGGCCGAGGTTGCAGTCTTGGGCAGGCGGATCGCATCGGGCGCGGCAGGCGTCGGCCGCCTCAGCTCCGGCTGGTTGCGCGCATCGGCATGACGTTCACGCAACTGCGTCGGCACCTGCGGCCGCTCGCCGAACACCTTCTCGAAATCCCAGCCGGCCGGCAGATTGATCGGCAGGTCGCTGAGCTTGAGCGGCTCGCCTTCGGGCCGGCTCGGCGTCCTGTCGACCGCAACGAGGCTGGTCAGCCGCGTGACGATCTGATGATCGAGCGCCAGCGCCAGGATCGCCCTGTCGGATTCTTCGGGCGCCATCTCGCGCATGGCGCGCGCCACTTCGGCGTCGCCGATCTTGCGCCTGGCCCAGAGCTTTGAAAGGCCCTTGCCTTCGGCGGCGCTTTGCAGCGGCAGCGTCACCGACCACGGGCGATCGCCGACGCGTCCCTTGATTTCAAGGGAGCCCGCGAGCTTGTCGAGCCTAGCCACCAGCACCAGCGGCTCGTCACGATAGACGTCCGGAATGATCGCCGGGGTGATGTCGGCCTTGGCGTCGGAAAATCTTGCGGTAAGGCCGGTCGCCGCCGGATTCTCCAGCTTGGCGAACAGGCCGCGCATGCGCTCCTCGACCTGCTCAACCGAACCGATATGGGTGAAGGCGCCGCGGCCGAGCTCGGCGGCGCGCGTCATCAGATGGGTGTTGGGCGCCGAGCCGATGCCGACCATGAACACGCGGGAACGGCCACGCATGGCCGTGATCGTCTCGAACAATTGCTGCTCGTTGCCGATCGCGCCGTCGGTGAGGAACACGACCTGGCGGACCATGCTGCTGTCACTGATCTTGTCGGACAGCGCAGCGCGCATCGCCGGTACCATCTCGGTGCCGCCCCGCGCCTGCAAAGCGCTGACGAACGAGGTCGCCTCGCCGAGATGCGCGGCATCCGCCGGCACCGAGGCCGGAAACAGCACGTCCATGGTGTCATCGAAACGCACCACGTTGAAGCGGTCATTGGGCTGGAGCCGGCCGAGGGCATAGAGCAGGCTCGCCTTGGCCTGAACGATGGAGGTGCCGCCCATCGAGCCGGAATTGTCGATCACGAACACGACCTCGCGGGGCAGCGGCTTCTGCGTGGCCTGCTCGACGCTGGGCGGAGTGACGAAGGCGAGCAGGTAATCGGCATCGCCAACATGCTCGCGGAACAGGCCAACCGACGGCGCCAGCCCGGCGGCCGGCTTCCAGGTCAGCTCGAAATCACGATCGGCGGGGACAGCGCCATCAGCGAGCGTGACGATACGCGTCGTGTCGTCCGGGCTCTCGATCTTGACGTTATGGTGGCGGCTCCTGACCTCGCCGGGCACAAAGCCGGCCTGCAGACGCACTGTGATGCTGGTCGGGTTGACCGGCACATGTCTAGCGGGATCCAGCACAGGCGGCGAGATGCGGTCACGATCCGGAACCGGATCTGATGTCGCTGCGCCCCAGCCGGAGCCGTCCTTGCGGAAGTCGACGCTCTGCACGATCGGCGCCGGATTGTAGCGCGGGGCGACCACCAGCGGCACGCGGAGCGAATATTCGTCGCCGGATTGATGCACCGGCTCCTGATATTCGATCTGCACCAGCACGGTCTCGCCAGGACCGATATTGGCGACCGAATTGGTAAAGACGTTGGGCCGCTCCTGCTCGGTGAGCGCGGCCTTCTGGCCGGCGCTTCGCGCCTGCTCGTAGATCACGCGGGCTTGTTGCCGCTCCTTGATGTCGCCGACGATGACGTGGTCGCCGACCACCATCTTCAGCGTGTCGACGGCACCATTGGCTGCGAGCGGATAGACATAGGTGGCCGCGACCCAGTCCCTGGTCGGATTGCGGAACAGTTGCGTGACGCGGGCGCGCAGCGTCGGGCCCGATACGGTGATGTCGATGTCGGTGCCGAGACGGATCGCCTCGGTGTAGGCGCCGTCTTCCTTCAGTAACAGGCTGCCTGACCGTGCCTCGCCAGGTTGGAGGAGGCTGGTCTGCTCGGCCGTTGCCGACCAGCCGGTCCCGAAGCTCACCAGCAGGGCCACGAAGGCCACCAGCATCACCGCGACGCCCTGGCGCGAGAAGGAATAATCCGAGCTTGGTCAGCCGGCCCAGCAAGGGGTGTTCGTCGCTGTCGGCAGTGTCGTAGCTATCCATTTGGCCTGCTCCCGAGGGTTGTCTGCTGGCCCGCAGGATCGGTCTGGAGAGGCTTATTTCGCGAGCAGAATGATCGGCAATGTTCCGCCGCGGCCGGCGCGAGCAGGCCGCCGTCGGGCGGCCATGTGCGGTTTTGTGCTGGTTTGTCCGCCCTGCTAGAATGGCACTCCCAGGGCAGGGTTGATGATGCAGATGCAGGCCGACAAGCAGCTTTCGGACGAGCAGAGCCGCGAGATCGCGGAGACCATTCGCGAAGAGCTGGCCAGACGCCGGATCTCCCGGCAGGCCCTGGCCGAGCTGGCCAAGCTCAGCCTGTCGACGCTGGAGAAGGTGCTCGGCGGCCGCCGGCCGTTCACGCTGGCGACGACGGTTCGGCTCGAGCAGGCGCTAGGCGTCTCCTTGCGCAAAAGTGCCATCGTGGTGACGCCTCCGGCCGCAAGTGACGTCGCGCCCGACAGCCTCGGCTCCTATGCTCATCGCGCCGTGACCTGGCTCGAGGACGTCTACATCACCCTGCGCCCGTCCTTCGGCGACAAGGATGCGATCTTTGCCTATCGCACCGAGATCGTCTGGGAGCCGAAGGTCTCCGCGCTGGTCTTTCGCGAGGGCGAGCGGACCGACGCAGCCTATGAGCACACCGGCGAGGTCGCCGTTCCCCATCAGTCCGGCTTCATCTACCTTGTCATCATCAAGCACGGTCAGCATCGCGTCATCACGGTGTCGCGGCCGACGGTTGCCGGCGAGATGTACGGCATCATCTCGACGCTCCGTGCCGGCCCCGGCTCGCAGCTCAC
Organism: Bradyrhizobium sp. USDA 241; assembly: GCF_049739505.1. NCBI lineage: Bacteria > Pseudomonadati > Pseudomonadota > Alphaproteobacteria > Hyphomicrobiales > Nitrobacteraceae > Bradyrhizobium > Bradyrhizobium sp. USDA 241. The sequence goes on from NZ_JBMGPZ010000004.1 coordinate 1,713,880, forward strand.
GCCGATCGCTGCGCCCATCGCCTATGTGCCGCTCAGGAATATTCCAAAGCCGTCCTTGGGGCGGGTTGCGCCCGACGACGACAACTACGTCTTGTATCGAAAGCATCTGCGCCGCACGGTGGAAGAGCCCTTTGCGCTCTTCCTGCCGGCATAGCCTCGCTTCGACCTCGCTCACACAAAAAGATAGCGGCCTTTCGGCCGCTATCTGGGTTGGAGCATGTTCAGCTGATGCGAGCTAGCCTCCGGTCTCGGCGCTGATGATGTCGCCGAACAGCTCCCACTGACCAGCCTTGAAGCGGATCATCTTGAGCTGCTCGATCGGTGCGAAGTCGTTGGCGCCGGTGTTGATCTTGATGCCGGGGATCAATGTATCGGGCGCAAAATCCTTCAGGCTCGCGGCCTGCTTCATCACGTTCTCGCGCGTCAGGTTGTCGCCACACTGCTTCAAGGTCTGAACCAGAGTCTGCGCGGCGGCATAGCCGTAGACGATGTTGGTGTCGGAGACATTGGCGCCCGGCATGTATTTGTCGATGAAGGCGAGAAACTTCTTCATGCCTTCGTCGCCCTTCCATTGCGGGTCCGATGCGTCCTTCAGATAGCTCGCCGACAGCACGCCTTCCGACGCGTCGAGCCCGGCGGGCTTCATCACCGCGCCGATCGAGATCGACACGTCGGTCATCACATGCATCGGCCTCCATTCGAGCTCCGCGATCTTCTTGATCGCCTGCGCCGCGAATTTCGGCGTCGAGATGTTGACGAAGACGTTGGCGCCGGTGCCCTTCAGCTTGACGATGTGGGAATCGATCGAAGGCTCGGTGGTCTCGTAGCTCTCTTCCGCCACGATCAGCGATGAGGCCTTGTCGCCGAAGATCTCCTTGATGCCGGCGACGTAGTCCTTGCCGAAATCGTCGTTGGCATAGAAGATCGCGACCTTCGCGTCGGGCTTCGCCTGCAGGATGTACTTGGCGAAGATCCGCGCCTCGACCCGGTAGCTCGGCTGGAAGCCCATGGTCCATGGAAAGCCCTTGGGGTCGTTCCACTTGCTGGCGCCGGTTGCGAGGAAGAGCTGCGGGACCTTCTTGGCGTTGTGATACTTCTGCACGGCGGTCTGGGTCGGCGTGCCCAGCGCATTGAAGACGAGGAACACCTCGTCGCTTTCGATCAGCTTGCGGACCTGCTCCACGGTCTTGGGCGGCGAATAGCCGTCGTCGTAGGAGATCCAGTTGATCTTGCGGCCGTTGATGCCGCCCTGGTCGTTGATCATCTTGAAATAGGCTTCCTCGGTCTTGCCGATGATGCCGTAGGCGGAGGCGGGACCCGAATAAGCCTCGACATTGCCTATCTTGATTTCGGTGTCGCTGGCACCCGTGTCGTATTTCTTTTGTGCGAAAGCGCTTTGAGCCGAGAGCAAGGTCAGGGCTGTTGCCGCGGCGAGCAGGACGATTTTCTTGTTCTTCATGGAAATTCCTTGGAGTTTCTTGTTGGTGGGCAGGCACGTCAGAAAGGAAAGCGCCCGGGAGGGCGCTTCGATCAGGCATTGGCGACCTTCTTGTCGATTTCGGAAGCCACCGAGAATTCCTTGCGCAGGGTCGGTTTGTGGATCTTGCCGGTGGCGTTGCGCGGTAAGCGCCTCGACGAATCGGATCTGGCGCGGGCACTTGAAACGCGCCAGATTGGCCGCGCAATGAGCGAAAACCTCTGTCTCCGTCAGCTTTTGTCCGGGCTTGACCGCGACGATGGCAAGGCCCACCTCGCCCCATTGCGGATCGGGAATGCCGATCACGGCAGCCTCTGCGATCGCCGTGAGCTGGTGCAGGACGTTCTCGACCTCGGCCGGGTAGACGTTCTCGCCGCCGGAAATGTACATGTCCTTCCAGCGATCGACGATGTAGTAGAAGCCCTCCTCGTCGACCCGGGTCGCATCGCCGGTGTGCAGCCAGCCGTCGGTGAAGGATGTCTTGTTCGCTTCCGGCCTGTTCCAGTAGCCCGGCGTGATGTTGGGTCCCCTGACCCAGAGTTCGCCGAGTTCGCCGACATCGGCATCGCTGCCGTCGGGACGCACGATGCGCACCTCCGTGTGCAGCACTGGCTTGCCGGCGGAGCCGGCCTTGCGCGCGGCATCCTCGCGATCGAGCACCAGCACGGCCGGCGAGGTCTCGGTCATGCCGTAACCCTGCTGAAGCGCGACGCCGCGCGCCTCCCAGACCTTGAGCAGCGGCACCGGCATCGGAGCGCCGCCGACACCGCCGACGATCAGCCGGCTGAGGTCGGTCGTCGCGAAGGCCGGGTGCTGCGCCATGAACTGGTAGATCGCGGGCACGCCGAAGAACACGTTGATGCCCTGCGCGGGATCGTTGATCAGGCGAGCGCCGTGCCGGGATCGAAGGCGCGCATGATCATCACGGTGCCGCCGGCGTGCAGCACCGGATTGGTGTAGCAATTGAGCCCGCCGGTGTGGAACAGCGGCAGCACGGTGAGCAGCACCGAGGCCGGCCCGATGCAGGCGGGGCCGCCGAGATTGACGCAGTTCCAGAAGGTCATGCCGTGGGTGATGGTCGCGCCCTTCGGATGGCCCGTCGTGCCCGAGGTGTACATGACGGTGGAGACGTCATCGAGCGTGACTTCTTCGGCGCGGTCGAGCGGCTTCGCGGCGGCGATACCGGCTTCATAGGTGCCGCCGGGGCCGAGCAGCAGGCTGGTCGCAACGTTGCAGAGCTTTGCGACGGCGAGCGCCGTCTCGGCTAGGTCTGTGTCGTGGATCATCACCTTCGGCGCACAATCGGCAGTGATGAACTGGAGCTCGGGAACGGTGAGGCGGGTGTTCAGCGGCACGAAGATGGCACCTAACCGGCCGCAGGCGAACTGCACCTCCAGCGTATCGGTCGTGTTCAGCGCCAGCACGGCGACGCGGTCGCCGCGCGAGACCTTCAGCGTGTGACGCAGGAACGAGGCGAGGCGCGAGACGCGGGCGTCGAGCTGCGAATAGGTGAAGCGGCGCTCGCTTGCGAGGTCGATCACCGCAACCTTGTTCGGTGTGCGGCGGCCATGATGGGCAATCCAATCGTAGTAGCGAACGGCCAAGAATTCCTCCCTCGGCGGTCGGTGCCGCCCTCCCTCTTGCTGCCCGTGCACCATGCCCGGCGTGGCGCCAGCCGGAGTTTGTGCAGCAACGTTTTTTGAGCCAGAGTTAGCCTGTGCGGGACGAAAATCGTCTTGCGTGGAGTTGCTAGGCCATAGGCTGCGGTGGAGCGGCTCCGATGGCCAGCCACTCCGCGCAAGTGAATGGCAAATGTTCCAGCCATGGTGGACGAGCGAATCCGCCAACAGGGCGAGACTGCAATGAAGAGCCCGTTCTATACCGCCGAGCACGACGCCTTTCGCGACGTCATGCGCCGTTTCGTCGAGAAGGAGATCACCCCGTTCGCCCATGAGTGGGACGAGGCCGGTGAATTCCCGCGCGTGCTCTATCGCAAGGCGGCCGAGATCGGCCTCATGGGGCTCGGTTTTCCCGAGGAATATGGCGGGATCACCGCCGACCAGTTCATGAAGATCGTCGCCAGCCAGGAGCTGGCGCGCGCCGGCGCCGGCGGTGTCAGCGCCAGCCTGATGAGCCATACCATCGGCTCGCCGCCGATCGCGCGCGCAGCTCGTCCGGAGGTGAAGGGGCGCGTGCTGCCGCAAGTGCTCTCCGGCGAGAAGATCTCCGCGCTCGCGATCACGGAGCCTGGCGGCGGCTCCGATGTCGCGAACCTGAGTACCCGGGCCCGGCGCGACGGCGATCACTACGTCGTGAGCGGCGAGAAGACCTTTATCACCTCAGGCATGCGCGCGGACTATCTGACTGTTGCGGTGCGCACCGGTGGCGAGGGCGCCGGTGGCGTCAGCCTGCTCCTGATCGAAGGCGACACGCCTGGCCTGTCGCGGACGAAGCTGAAGAAGATGGGCTGGTGGGCCTCCGACACCGCGACGCTGCATTTCGACCAATGCCGCGTCCCGGCAGGAAACCTGATCGGCGAGGAGGGGCAGGGGTTCAAGATCATCATGCAGAACTTCAACAGCGAGCGCATGGGCATGGCGGCAAGCTGCACCGCCTTCGCCCGGGTCTGCCTCGACGAGGCGGTTGCCTATGCGAAAGAGCGCAAGACCTTCGGCAAGCCGCTCGCCCAGCACCAGGTGATCCGCCACAAGATCGTCGACATGGCGCAGAAGGTCGCGGCATCCCAGGCGATGCTGGAGATGCTGGCCTGGCGGCTGGAGCGGGGCGAAAGCCCGGTCGCGGAAATCTGCATGATGAAGAACCAGGCGACGCAGACCATGGCCTTCTGCGCCTCGGAAGCCGTGCAGATCTTCGGCGGCGCCGGCTTCATGCGCGGCATCAAGGCCGAGCGCATCTACCGCGAGGTCAAGGTCAATGCCGTCGGCGGCGGCACCGAGGAGATCATGAAGGATCTGGCGTCGAGGCAGATGGGGTTGTGATAACCGTCGTCCCGGGGCGCGCGCAGCGCGAACCCGGGACCCAGAGATGAGTCCAACAATATCGAGATTCCGGGTTCGGCGCTTCGCGCCGCCCCGGAATGACAGGAGCAAAATGCTATTCACCGCCGACCACCACGACATCCGCCGCAGCCTGCAGAAGTTCATCGCGAACGAGATCAATCCTCGCGTCGATGAATGGGAGAAGGCCGACATCTTCCCGGCGCACGAGCTGTTCAAGAAGATGGGCAATCTCGGCTTCCTCGGTCTGAACAAGCCGGTCGAGTTCGGCGGTTCCGGCCTCGACTACTCCTACGCGCTGATGATGGCGGAGGAGTTAGGGGCCATCACCTGCGGTGGTGTGCCGATGGCGATCGGGGTGCAGACCGACATGGCGACGCCCGCGCTGGCGCGGTTCGGCTCCGACGAGGTGCGGCGCGAATTCCTGGCGCCCTCGATCTCGGGCGATTTCGTCGCCTGCATCGGCGTGTCCGAGCCCGGCGCGGGCTCCGATGTCGCCTCGATCAAGACCCAAGCGCGCTCCGACGGCGACGATTACGTCATCAACGGTGGCAAGATGTGGATCACCAACGGCACGCAGGCCGACTGGATCTGCCTGCTCGCCAACACCGGCGACGGCCCCGTTCATCGCAACAAGTCGCTGATCTGCGTGCCCATGAAGAGCAAGGGCGTCACGGTCGCCCGCAAGCTCGACAAGATGGGCATGCGTTCCTCCGACACAGCGCAGATCTTCTTCGACAATGTCCGCGTGCCCAAGCGCAACCGCATGGGCGAGGAGGGCAAGGGTTTTACCTACCAGATGATCCAGTTCCAGGAGGAGCGGCTGTGGGGCGCGGCCGCCTGCCTCAAGTCGCACGAATACATCATCAACGAGACCATCGCGTACACTCGCAATCGCAAAGCCTTTGGCCAGAGCATCCTCGACAACCAGGTCGTGCACTTCAAGCTCGCGGAGATGCAGACCGAGGTCGAACTGCTGCGCGCGCTGATCTATCGTGCCGCCGAGCAGCTGGTGGCGGGCGAAGACGTGACGAGGCTTGCGACCATGGCCAAGCTGAAGGCCGGCCGCCTCGGCCGCGAGCTCACCGACGCCTGCTTGCAATATTGGGGCGGAATGGGCTTTACCAACGAGACGCCGGTCAGCCGCGCCTATCGCGACAGCCGCCTGACCTCGATCGGCGGCGGCGCCGACGAGGTCATGCTGATGGTCCTGTGCAAGATGATGGGTACGCTGCCCGGCAGCAAAGGGAGTGCCTGATGATCACGCTCTATCACTGCGACGCCGCGCGCTCGTTTCGCCCGCTCTGGATGCTGGAGGAGATGGGGCTGCCCTATGAGCTGAAGATGCTGCCGTTCCCGCCGCGCGTCTTCGCCAAGGAATATCTTGTGCTCAATCCGCTGGGCACGATTCCCTTCATGGTCGACGGCGAAACCAAGATGACCGAATCCTCCGGCATTTGCCATTATCTCGGCGTCAAGTACGGACCGACGCCGCTGATGGTCGGACCGGAGGATCCCGCCTATGGCGCCTTCCTGAACTGGATGTATTTCAGCGACGCCACGTTAACCTTCCCGCAGACGCTGGTGCTCCGATACACCCAGCTCGAGCCGGAGGAGCGCCGCAACCCGCAAGTTGCCGGCGACTACGCCAAATGGTTTCTGGGACGCCTGCGCGCCGTCGAGGCAGCCACGGCGAATGCCGAAACATTGTGCGCGGGCCGCTTCACCGCCGCTGACATCGTCATCGGATACGCGCTTCGCCTGGCGAGCAACATCGGGCTCGCCAAGGATTTTGGGCCAAATGTCGCAGCCTATTGGGCTCGCCTGCAGCAGCGCGACGGTTTCAAGCGCGCGGTTGCTGCAGAGCAGAAGGCTGGCGCCGAGCAGAATGTTGCGGCGAGGGTGAGGGCGTAAGTTTCCGTCATTCCGGGGCGATGCGCATGACCTCCGTCCGCAGCGGCCAGAGAGCCGCGCGAGGAGGACCCCAATGGAAGATAAAGGTCGCGAATCCGACCATCTGATGCTGATCACGCCCGAGCGGGTATTCTATGCCGGCCTGCTCGGCCGGCCCCGCAAGCGCACCCCCGGTAGCTGCCATGTCTATGTCGCGGTGAAGGGCAGCCTGCATCTGACGACCGACGACGTCCAGACCTCGGACGAATTGGTCGTGACCCTGCCGAACCAGCGGCACACCATCGCCAGCGACTATCGCACCGTCGTCAGCGTGACGCTTGAGCCGGAGAGCATGCCGGATGGCGTGATCGAGGCTTTGGCCGAGCGGCTGCGCGGTCCGGACAAGGCCGCCTATGCGCGCAAGATCCTGGCCGCCTACACGCTGCTGCGCCACCGCCGCTACGGCGACATCACCACCGCCGAGTTCGACGAGATGTGCTTTGGCGAGGCGCTGCCGCGCCGCGTGCTCGATCCGCGCGTGATGCGTGCGGTCGCCCGCATCGGGCGCTTCTCCGGCGAGCCGGTGACGGCGGATACGTGTGCGGCAGAAGCGGGCCTCTCGGCATCGCGCTTCCTGCATCTGTTCAAGGAGGAGACCGGCATCTCCTTCCGCTCCTTCCGTGCCTGGAAGCGCGCGCGGCATCTGCTGCACTTCGCAAACCAGGACCTCAACCTCGCTCATCTCGCGCAGGACATCGGCTATCCCGACTCGACGCATTTCAGTCACTCGATCCGCCGCTTCTACGGATTGAAACCGCGTGCGATCTTCGTCGGCTCGCGCGACCTTGCGATCTACCGCAGCACCGAGACGGTGCGGCTTGCCGAAGCGAGCTGACTTCGGTCTCGTAGGATGGGCAAAGCGTAGCGTGCCCACCATCGTCGCCGAACCTTGAAATGCGGTGGGCAAGGCGCAAGGGCGCCTTTGCCTACCCTACGATTTGTCGTTGCTTTCCAGCTTCTCCGCGCAAGAAGCCGCATGTCGCGCGTCACATGATCGCAAGCGTTGAATTCTCAACGTGCGAGACATTAGTGGCATGAGCGACAAGGCCGTCATCACCTGCGCGCTGAACGGCGTGCTCACCGACCCGAAGCAGCACAACGTGCCTGTGACGCCCGAGCAGATGGCGCGCGAGGCCAAGGCTGCGTTCGACGCCGGCGCGTCCATCATGCACATCCATCTGCGCCAGCAGGCGCCGAACAAGGGGCATTTGCCGTCCTGGGAGGTCGCCGTCAGCAAGGAGATCCAGCAGGCGATCCGCGAGGCGTGCCCGGGCGTGATCATCAACCACACCTCGGGCGTGTCAGGGCCGAACTACTCAGGCGCGCTCGACTGCATCCGCGAGACCAGGCCGGAGATCGCCGCCTGCAATGCCGGTTCGCTGAATTACCTGAAAGTGAAGGCCGACAACACCTGGGCCTGGCCGCCGATGATGTTCGACAATGCGGTCGAGAAGGTGAAGGACTATCTCGACGTCATGAACGCAGTCGGCACCATCCCCGAGTTCGAGTGCTTCGATGTCGGCATCGTCCGCTGCGTCGGCATGTATCGCCAGGTCGGCATGTACAGCGGCCCGCTCGAGTACAATTTCGTGATGGGTGTCGCCTCCGGCATGCCTGCTGATCCCGAGCTGCTGCCGATCCTGATCAAGCTGAAGCGCCCCGAGGCGCATTGGCAGGTCACCGCGATCGGCCGCGAGGAGATCTGGCCGTTGCACCAGCGCTGCGCCGAGCTCGGCGGCCACTTGCGCACCGGCCTCGAGGACACCTTCTATCTCGCCGACGGCAAGAAGGTGACCTCGAACGGCCAGCTCATCGAAGCCGTCGCCGCCTGCGCGCGGCGTGCCGGCCGCGAGATCGCGAGCCCGGCCGAGGCGCGGAAGATCTTTGGGACGAACAGGTAGTCATACACTCCGTCATTCCGGGATGGCCCGAAGGGCCAGGCCCGGAATCCATACTCCCGATCGTGGTTATGGATTCCGGGCTCCCGACTTCGTCGCGCCCCGGAATGACGACTGGGATAGAGTCATGTCCATTCTCGAAAACACCATTTCCCCCGGCAGCGCCGCGTACCAGGCCAGCCGTGACGGCATGCTCGCGCTGATCGACCGCATGCGCGCGCTGGAAGAGCGCACACGGGCGGCGTCGGCCGCGGCCAAGGATCGCTTCCACAAGCGCGGACAATTGCTGCCGCGCGAACGCGTTGCCCTGGTGCTCGATCCCGGTGCGCCCTTCATCGAGCTGTCGACGCTCGCGGGCTACATGTTCGACGTGCCGGATGCGAACAAGAGCGTGCCGGCGGCGGCGTCATCGCCGGCATCGGCTTCGTCTCGGGCATTCGCTGCATGGTCAGCGCCAGTGATTCCGGCATCGATGCCGGCGCGCTGCAGCCTTACGGTCTCGACAAGACGCTGCGGGTGCAGGAGCTCGCGCTTGAGAACAAGCTGCCTTACGTGCAGCTCGTCGAAAGCGCCGGCGCAAACCTGCTGCGCTACCGCGTCGAGGATTTTGTCCGCGGCGGCAACATCTTTCGCAATCTGGCGCGTCTTTCCGCGGCCGGCCTGCCGGTCGTCACCGTCACGCACGGCTCGTCCACCGCGGGCGGCGCCTATCAGACCGGTCTCTCCGATTACATCGTCATGGTCCGTGGCCGCACCCGTGCGTTCCTCGCCGGGCCGCCGCTGCTGAAGGCCGCGACCGGCGAGATCGCGACCGAGGAAGAGCTCGGCGGCGCCGAGATGCATACACAGGTCTCCGGCCTCGGTGATTACCTGGCCGAGGACGATCGCGACGCGCTGCGCATCGCGCGCGAGATCATGGGAGCGCTGGCATGGGAGCGGCCGGGCAGGGCGACGCCAGAATTCAAGCCGCCGCGCTACGACCAGGACGAGCTGCTCGGCATCATGCCGATGGATCACAAGCGTCCGGTCGACATGAAGCAGGTGATCGCGCGCATCATCGACGATTCCGATTTCACCGAGATGGCGCCGAATTACGGGCCCGCCACGGTGTGCGGTCATGCCCGCATCGAAGGGCAGGCCATCGGCATCATCACCAACAATGGCCCGCTCGATCCCGCCGGCGCCAACAAGGCGACGCATTTCATCCAGGCCTGCTGCCAGACCCGTACGCCGCTGCTCTACCTGAACAACACCACCGGCTATATGGTCGGCAAGGCCTATGAAGAAGCCGGCATGATCAAGCACGGCTCCAAGATGATCCAGGCGGTCACCTCGGCGACGGTGCCGCAGATCACGATCTATTGCGGCGCCTCGTTCGGGGCCGGCAATTACGGCATGTGCGGGCGCGGCTTCCATCCGCGCTTCTGCTTCTCCTGGCCGAATGCCAAGACGGCCGTGATGGGCGGCGAGCAGGCGGCCGAGACCATGGCGATCGTGACTGAAGCTGCTGCGGCGCGCCGCGGCAAGCCGATCGAGAAGGACAAGCTGGACGCGATGAAGGCGCAGATCGTCGGTGTGTTCGACGGCCAGATGGATGTGTTCTCCACCAGCGCACGCGTGCTCGACGACGGCGTGATCGACCCGCGTGACACCCGTGCGGTGCTGTCCGAAGTGCTCGCGGTCTGCCGCGAGGGCGATGCGCGCATACCCCAGCGCATGCAGTTTTCGGTGGCCCGGCCATGAGGAACGGATCAGTGCAGCACCGGCCGTTCTTCAAGGTCCTGATCGCCAATCGCGGCGAGATCGCATTGCGCGTGATGCGTAGCGCGCGGCGCTTGGGCTTGAGCGTCGTCGCGGTCTATTCGGATGCCGACCGCGATGCGCTCCACGTGCGGCAGGCCGATCAGGCCGTGCGCATCGGCGAAGCGCTTCCGGCGCAATCCTATCTCAGCATTCCCGCGATCATCGGAGCCGCGAAGGCGAGCGGCGCGGATGCCGTCCATCCCGGCTACGGCTTTCTCGCCGAGAACGAGGAGTTCGCGCGCGCCTGCAAGGAGGCCGGTCTCGTCTTCATCGGCCCGTCGCCGCAGGCGATCGAGGCAATGGGCAATAAGGCCGGCGCCAAGGAGATCATGAAGAAGGCCGGTGTCCCCATCGTGCCCGGCTATCAGGGCGCAGACCAGGGCGACGAGGTGATGCTCGCGGAAGCCAGAAAGATCGGCTTTCCCGTGATGATCAAGGCGGTTGCGGGTGGCGGCGGGCGCGGCATGCGACTCGTGGCCGATGCAGCCTCGTTTCCCGATGCGCTGCGCAGTGCGCGTTCCGAGGCGAAGGCCGCGTTTGGCGACCCCACTGTCATCCTGGAACGTGCGATCCAGAACCCGCGCCATATCGAGATCCAGGTGTTCGGCGACAGCCACGGCAGCGCCATCCATCTCGGCGAGCGCGACTGCTCGGTGCAGCGGCGGCACCAGAAGCTGATCGAGGAAGCGCCGTCGCCCGCGGTGACGCCTGAGCTGCGGGCGAGGATGGGCGAGGTCGCAGTCGCCGCGGTAAAGGCGCTGCGTTACGAGGGGGCGGGGACGCTGGAGTTCCTGCTCGACGAACGTGGCGGGTTCTACTTCATGGAGATGAACACGCGTCTCCAGGTGGAGCATCCCGTGACCGAGGCGGTCACCGGGCTCGATCTCGTCGAGTTGCAGCTGCGCGTTGCGCGCGGTGAGCCGTTGCCGGTGAAGCAGCAGGACATCCGCTTCGAGGGCCATGCCATCGAGGTGCGGCTCTGCTCGGAGGATGCCGCGCAGGATTTCATGCCGCAGTCCGGCCGCATGGCACGCTGGCAGGTGCCCGACGGCATCCGCGTCGAGCACGCGCTGCAGTCGGGCTCCGAAATCCCGCCGTTCTACGATTCCATGATCGCCAAGATCATCAGCCATGGCGGGAGTCGCGAGGAGGCGAGGGGACGGCTGATCGTCGGCCTCGAGCAGCTCACGGCGTTTGGCGTGACCACGAACCAGGCGTTCCTGATGTCCTGCCTGCGTCACTCCGGCTTTGCCAAGGGCGAGGCGACGACAGCCTTCATCGGTGCGCATCGCGACGAGCTGCTGGCGCCGCGCAGGGGCGCTGCGTTCGATACGGTGTTGGCGGGCTTGCTGCTCTACGTCACAAATCCGCGCGCGCCTGCCTGGCAAAGTGGTCGGAGTCTGTCCGCAACGTTCCCGCTTCCGGCGAAACTCGAGATCGCCGGCCACGTCCACGAGCTCGAAGTCACGCGCGAGCGCGATGGCAGCTACACCGTCGCCACCGATGGCCGTCAGGACAGGTTCGAGATCGAGCAGCTCGATGCCGATGCGATTCGCTTTCGCCATGACGGTGTGATGGACAGCGCCAAATTCCTGCGCGATGCCGACCGGCTCTACCTCCAGCATCGCGGCATCCCGCTTGCGGCGATCGATCTCACGCTGGCGGCGCCGAAGGCTGCAGCAAGCAACGGCGGTGACGGCAAGGTCCGCGCCGCCATGAATGGCCGCGTCGTCGCCGTCCTGGTCAAGCCGGGCGACCGCGTCACCGCGGGCCAGCCGGTGTTGACGCTGGAAGCGATGAAGATGGAGCACGTCCACAAGGCCGGCCTCGACGGCATCGTCGCGGCGATCGACGTTGCCGAAGGCGAGCAGGTGACGACAGGCAGGATCGTGGCGGAGATCGGGGCGGGGTAGCGCCGCGAATGCAGTATCGGGTGGGCAACGGCGCCTAGCGCGTGCCCATCGCCTGTTGATCAATGAAATACGAAGAATTTCAATACGATAGGTCGCGAATCATGCTGCCGCACAATTCGGATTGAACGGTGTTCATTTTCATGCGACAAATATGAACATCGTTCAGTTCGTATGGAGGCTCGCATGCCGCGCGCAACTGATCCCGCCCGAGAGACGGATGCCGCGCTCCCCTCAGTGTCCAGCCGGCTGCCGTTCGCCGTACCAACGGTCCGCGAAAAATGCCTGGTCGGCGCGCTGTTCGTCCTTGCGGTGGTGGTGCTGCTAGCACCTGCGCTGCCTGCCGCCGCCTGGCACATCCCGCATTTCGTTGACACCCGCCCCTGGCTGGGTGTGCCCAATGCCGCCGACGTGCTGAGCAATCTCGCCTTCCTCGCGATGGGTGTCTGGGGCACGGAGCGGCTGCGCGCCCGCAATGATGCGCCCGTGGGTGCAGGCTGGTTCTTCATCGGACTGATCCTCACCTGCTTGGGCTCAGGCTTCTATCATCTGGACCCCGACATGCCGCAGCGGCTCGTGGCCGATCGCCTCGGCATGGCGGTGGCGTTCGCGGGCTTTCTTGGCATCGCGGCCAGCGAGCGCATCAGCGTGCGCGCAGGCGAAGCGGTGCTGGTGCTGATGATGGTTGCGGGACTGCTCGCGGCCTGGGTGGCGCACGAGAATCTCACTCCATGGGTGGTCGTGCAGTTCGGCGGCATGGCTCTCGCCGTGGGACTGGCGTTCACACGACCCCTGCCGGGTGCGCTCGGCGTGCCGCTCGGCGGCGTGATCTTCTTCTATGTGCTGGCGAAACTCTTCGAACTCGGTGACGCGACAGTGTTCGAAGCGACCGGGCACATCGTCTCGGGCCACACGCTCAAGCATCTGGCCGCGGCGTTGGCGGCCTGGCCGGTGATCCGGGCGTTGCGGCCTACTGGCCGCGCCCCGTCCCCTCATTGAGCAAGCACGCCACCTGGTGCCCGTCGCCGGCGTCCGCCAGCGCCGGCCGCTCCGTCTTGCAGCGTTCCATCGCAAATCGGCAGCGCGTGTGAAACGCACAGCCCGAAGGCGGGTTGACCGGGCTCGGCACGTCGCCGTCGACCAGCGGAGCGAGCTTCTTCGCGAGCGGGTTGGCGACGGGCACCGACGCGAGCAGGGCCTGCGTGTAGGGATGACGGGGGTTGCGGAACAGTTCGTCCTTCTCGGCGATCTCGACGATGCGGCCGAGATACATCACCGCGACGCGGTGGCTGATATGGGCGACCACGGCGAGGTCGTGGGCGATGAAGAGGTAGGAGAAGCCGTGCTGACGTTGCAGGTCGATCAGGAGGTTGATCACCTGCGCCTGGATCGAGACGTCGAGCGCGGACACCGGCTCGTCGCAGACGATCAGGCGCGGCCCCAGCGCCAGGGCCCGCGCAATGCAGATGCGCTGGCGCTGGCCGCCGGAGGACTGATGCGGGAAGTTGCGCATCTGGTCGGGCCGCAGGCCCACCTGCTCGAACAGCCTTGCGACGCGCGCCTCCAGCGCCTTGCCGCTTGCAAGCCCGTGCACGGCAAGCGGCTCGCCGACGATGTCGCCCGCAGTCATGCGCGGATTGAGTGAGGCGAACGGGTCCTGGAACACGATCTGCATCGAACGCCGGTGCGGGCGCAGCGCCGTCTTCGACAGATGGGTGATGTCCTCGCCGTCGAGCCGGATCTGGCCCGAGGTCGGCTCGACCAGCCGCAGCACGCTCCGCGCCACCGTGGACTTGCCGCAGCCGGATTCGCCGACGAGGCCGAGCGTCTCGCCGGTCCCGAGCGCGAACGAGACGCCGTCGACCGCATGCACGGTGCCGACTTGGCGGCGCAACACGCCGGCGCGCACCGGGTAGTGCTTCTTGAGGTCGGTAACTTCGAGCAGCGCTTCGGTCATGCCACCTCCGCGACTTCTTCCGCGCGCCAGCAGGCAGCGAGATGGCCGCCGCCCCAGTCGGCCAGCGGCGGATACTCGGCCTCGCAACGCTTGATGGCGAGCTTGCAGCGCGGCGCGAAGGCGCAGCCCTTCGGCAGCCCCACCAGCGAGGGCACCGTGCCGGGGATCTCGTTCAGCCGCGCCTGCGCCGGGACACCGGATGCCGGGACGGCCGGGATCGAGGCCATCAACCCGCGCGTATAGGGATGCATTGGCGAGGCGAACAGCGCCTCGACGCTGGCCTCCTCGACCTTTCGCCCCGCATACATCACGATCACGCGCTGCGCCGTTTGCGCGACGACGCCGAGATCGTGCGTGATCAGCACGAGGCCGGTGCCGAGCTCCTTCTGAAGGTCGAGGATCAGCGCCAGGATCTGCGCCTGGATGGTGACGTCGAGCGCGGTGGTCGGCTCGTCCGCGATCAGCAACGCCGGCCGGCAGGCCAGCGCCATCGCGATCATCGCGCGCTGGCGCATGCCGCCGGACAGCTGATGCGGATATTCCCGCGCGCGTCGTGCCGGCTCGGGAATGCGCACCAGGCGCAGCATCTCGACCGCGATATTCTGCGCTTCCTTCGACGTGATGCTCCGGTGCAGCCGCACCGCCTCGGCGATCTGGTCGCCGATTCGCATCACCGGATTGAGCGAAGTCATCGGCTCCTGGAAGATCATGGAGATGCGGTTGCCCCTGACCGCGCGCATCTGCGCTTCATCCAGCGACAGCAGCTCGGTGCCTTCGAGCGTGACGGAACCACCGACGATGCGGCCGGGCGGATCCGGCACGAGCCGCATCAAGGAGAGGGCGGTGACGCTCTTGCCGCAGCCGGATTCGCCGACGATCGCCAGCGTCTCGCCGCGTCTGACACTGAACGAGAGATCGTCGACGGCCTTGAACAGGCCGGAATTGGTGAAGAACACCGTCTTCAGGTTCTTCACGTCGAGCACGAGATCGGATTTGTCCGCCATCAGCCGCGCTGCCTCGGATCCAGGATGTCGCGCAGGGCGTCGCCGAACAGGTTGGCGCCGAACACGGCGAGGCTGATCGCGATGCCCGGGAAGATCACGAGCCACGGCGCGGTGCGAACATATTCGGCGGCGGATTCCGACAGCATGCGCCCCCATGACGGATAAGGCTCGGGAATGCCGAGGCCGAGGAAGGACAACGAGGCTTCGGTGAGGATGGTCGAGCCGAGCTGCGCGGTCGCCAGCACGATCAGCGGCGCCAGCGTGTTCGGCAGAACGTGGCGCAGCGCGATCCGCATCTCGCTCATGCCGATCGACTTGGCAGCTTCGACGAAGGGCTGCTCGCGCAGCGCCAGCGTATTGGCGCGGATGACGCGCGCGACCGTCGGGATCAGCGGGATGGCGATGGCGATGATCACATTGGGCAGCGAAGGGCCGAGCGCCGCCGTCATCACCAGGGCCAGCACCAGCAGTGGCAGCGCCTGGAGAACGTCGGAGACGCGCTGGAAGACGAGATCGACCCAGCCCGAGAGATAGCCGCAGGTGAGGCCGACGATGACGCCGATCGTGCCGCCGAGCGCGGTCGAACCGAGCCCGACCGCGAGCGAGATCCGCGCGCCGTGGATGATGCGGCTGAACACGTCGCGGCCGAAGGAATCGGTGCCCATCCAGTGCGCGAGGCTCGGGCGGGCCAGCGCGCGGGCGGAATCGACCGTCAGCGGATCGTAGCGCGCGATGAAGTCGGCGAAGATCGCGGTCAGCACGAACACCGTTATGATGACGAGGCCGGCCGCGCCCAGCACATGCCGCTGCGCCATGAACAGCACGCGCCGCCAGCCGCCGGTCGCATATGCGCCGGCCCGCCTCAGTTCAACGTCGAAGTCGATCGCAGCCAAGCTGGTCTCCTAGTACCCACTTTTCTTGGAACGTGAGTCGTGATTCAAGGTCGGGATGATACCCGAAGCAAGAGAAGTCCACCTTTCGAGGAAAGATCGCAAGGTGCTTGAGGCGTGCTGTCGCTCACCGGTGACGTTGCAGCGCGATTTGAAGCGGGCGCGGATAGTTCTGTTGGCGGCGGATGGGCGCAGCACCCGGTCGATCGCCAAGGAAGTTGGGGTCCAGCCGCGGATTGTCAGCCTTTGGCGGCATCGCTATGCCGACCATGGCCTTGAAGGGCTGCAAGACAAGCCGCGGCCTGGCAAGCAGCCGATCTATACGAAGACGACCGACAAGCGGATTCTGAAGCTGCTGGATAAGCCGCCACCGCAAGGGTTTGCGCGCTGGACCGGCCCCCTGCTGGCCGAGGCGCTGGGCGATGTCGATGTCCAATATGTCTGGCGGTTCCTGCGCAGCCACAAGATTGACCTGGTGGCTCGCAAGTCCTGGTGCGAGAGCAACGACCCGAACTTTACGGCCAAAGCCGCCGATGTTGTCGGCCTCTATGTCGCGCCGCCGGCGAAGGCCATTGTGCTGTGCGTGGACGAGAAGCCCTCGATCCAGGCTTTGGAGCGAGCGCAGGGTTATCTGAAGTTGCCCAATGGCCGCGCCTTGACCGGCCAAAGCCACGATTACAAGCGGCATGGCACCACAACATTGTTTGCGGCGCTCGAAGTCGCCACCGGAAAGATCATCGCGACCCATTCAAAACGCCGGCGCCGCGTCGAGTTTCTCGATTTCATGAACAGCGTCACCGCGGCTTTTCCGAACCGCAAGCTTCACGTCATCCTCGACAACCTCAACACCCATAAAAAGAACGAGGACTGGCTCAAGGCCCACCCCAACGTGCAATTTCATTTCACGCCGACAAGTGCGTCATGGCTCAATCAGGTCGAAGTATGGTTTTCCATCTTGCAGGGGCAGTCGCTCAGCGGCACCTCCTTCACGAGCCTCAAGCAGCTTCAGGAACACATCGATGCCTACGTCAACGCATACAACGACAGAGCCGAGCCCTTCGTCTGGACCAAGAAAAAGGTCCGTCAACGCCGTTTCAAAGGCCGCCGTATCACTCAGCTCTGATTCCGGGTACTAGTCCGTGTATCTGATGCGCGGGTCGAATACCGCGTAGAGCATGTCGACGGTGAAATTCGCGAACACCACCACGACCGCGATGAACATCACGAGATTCTGCACGATCGGATAGTCGCGCCAGCGGATCGCCTCGACCAGGAAGCGCGCGACGCCGGGAATGTTGAACACCGTCTCGGTGACGATCAGGCCGCCGATCAGGAACGCCGCCTCGATGCCGATCACGGTGATGACGGGCAAGATCGCGTTCTTCAGCGCGTGGTGATAGTTCACGGCCGTTTCGGAGGCGCCCTTGGCGCGGGCGGTGCGGATATAGTCCTGCCGCAGCACCTCCAGCATCGAGGAGCGGGTGATGCGCATGGTCAGCGCCGCGCTGCGGAAGCCGACGGCGGCCGCCGGCACGGCGTAGGTCGCAAACGCCTCGAGCCAGGTCTGCGGATTCGGATTGAAGATCGGCATCTGGCCGAACATCGCCACCGATGCGGTGAGGATCAAAAGTCCGAGCCAGAACGAGGGCAGCGACAATCCGCTGAGGCTGACGACGCGGAGCGCGTAGTCGAGCTTTGTTCCCTGCTTCACCGCGCTGATGACGCCGAGCGGAATGCCGATCGATGCCGAGAACAAAAGCGCGAGGCCGGCGAGCCGCGCGGTGATCGGGATCCGCGGCAGGATCTCCTGCAGCGCCGGCTTTTCCGAGACATAGGAGTAGCCGAGATCGCCGCGCAGGAAGCCGCTGATCCAGTGCCAATATTGCACGATCAGCGGCCGGTCGATGCCGAGCTCCTTCTCCAGATTGGCCTTGTCGGCCGGGTCGACGTAGCCGGCGGCCGCGAACAGGATGTCGACGATGTTGCCGGGAACGATCCGCAGCAGGAAGAAGATGACGATCGATATCCCGAACAGGGTCACGAGCATCAGGAACAGGCGCCGCACCAGATAGGCAAACATCCACCGCCTCCCGTCGAGCCCGTCAGCCGTCCGCGGCCTGCGCTACTTGTCCAGCCACACGTCCTCGTAGCGATAGCCGTTGTAGGAGCTGTTCGTCATGATGGTGATGCCCTTCACGTAGGGCTGCCAGCAGCTGCCCATGCGGCTGTGGAAGATGATGGGCCGTGCGACGTCCTCCTGCAACTTCTTGTCGATGTCCCAGACCAGCTTCCTGCGCTTCTCGACATTGGTCTCCTGCGACTGCACGTCGAACAGCTTTTCGATCTCCTTGTTGCAGTAATTGGTGTAGTTGCGCTCCGAGCCGCAGGAATAGTTCTCGTAGAACGACTGGTCGGGGTCATCCACCGCGTTGCCGGTCAGATTGAGTCCGATCATGTAGTCCTTGCGCGCGACCTTCGGGAACCAGTTCGCGGTCTCGACGACGTCGAGCTCGCCGTCGATGTAGATGTTCTTGAGCTGGTCGATCAGGATCACCGCGGGATCGCGATAGATCGGGATGTTGCGCGTGGAGACCTTCACGGCGAGATGCTTGTCCGGCCCGTAGCCGGCCTTCTGCATCAGCTTCTTCGCCTCCTCGCGGTTGGCCTTCACGTCGGGGCCATAGCCCGGAATGGTCTCCAGCATCTCCTTCGGCATGCCCCACAGACCGTTCGGCGGCGGCAGCATGGTGCCGCCGATGTCGCCCTGGCCCTCGAACATGATCGAGATGAAAGCCTTGCGGTCGAGCGCCATCGCCATGGCGCGGCGGATGTCGACATTGTCGAACGGGGGCGAAGACGAGTTGACGATGATGTTGGTCGAGACATTGGTCGGCGCGATTTCGCAGATCGCGTTCGGCGCCTGCGACTTGACGTCCTTCACCAGAGGGATCGTCACCTCCGTCGGAAAGGCCATGTCGAACCTGCCGGCCACGAAGGCGAGGATCGCGGTCGAGCGGTTCGGGATGATGGTGAA
The DNA here is from genome assembly GCF_049739505.1 of Bradyrhizobium sp. USDA 241. Taxonomy (NCBI): domain Bacteria; kingdom Pseudomonadati; phylum Pseudomonadota; class Alphaproteobacteria; order Hyphomicrobiales; family Nitrobacteraceae; genus Bradyrhizobium; species Bradyrhizobium sp. USDA 241. The sequence continues at coordinate 1,732,823 of NZ_JBMGPZ010000004.1, forward strand.
CTCGATGCCGTCGAGATGGGGCCGGCCCTTGCGCCAATAGTCGGGATTGCGGGTCAGCTTGATGGACTCATTGGCCTTGAACTCGACGAACTTGAACGGGCCGGTGCCGATCGGATGGGTGCGCATCTCCGCCGGCGAGACGTGGCAGGGATAGACCGGCGTGTAGCCCGAGGCGAGCAGTGCCAGCAGCGAGGGCTGCGGCCGTTTCAGATTGAAGGAGACCTCGGAGTCGCCGTTGGTCGAGATGTCGACGACCTGATCGTACCAGGACTTGCGCGGGTTCTGCCGGAACTTCTGCTGCGCCTTGCCCATCAGCATGTCGAAGGTGCATTTGACGTCGGCCGAGGTGAACGGCTTGCCGTCGTGCCATTTCACGCCTTGGCGCAGCTTGAAAGTCAGCGTCTTGTTGTCGTTCACCCAGGCCCAGCTCTCGGCGAGCTCGGGGACAATGCTGTCCATGCTGTTCTGAGCCACGTCCTGCTTGTAGATGACGAGGTTGTTGAACACCGGCATGAAGGGAACGTTGAGCGAGTAGGTCGCACCTTCGTGGATCGAAGCATTGCCGGGACTGTCGCGGTGATACATCCGCAGGATACCGCCCTGCTTGGACTCGCCGGCGAGCGTGGCGGTTGAGGCCGTCAGCACAGATAGCGCCGCCATTGCGGCGAGCGCCCACACGCTCCGCATGCTCATCCTCCCTGGACAACGGCCTTTTGCGGCCTGTTTGTCAGACGATAGCGAGGCGCGTGCAGCGAGGCAACCCGCAAGGCCACCCAGCCTCTCGACAATTCGGATGACGGCAGGCTGCGGGGCTTACACTTTCACAATGCGAGAGTGCAGGTGCGAACGGTTCCTGCGCGGGTGTTGGTCCCGACTGCCGCAACAAACTCCACCGTCGTCCCGGACAAGCGCGCCTATGGCACGCTTGCCCGGGACGACAGCAGAGTTTGTGGCGCTTGCCTGCGCGCGCTATCCAGCACGACCCTCACACGATCCGGGAGGCCTTGTTCCCCCAATACCGATCCCGCAGCAGCCGCTTGTACAACTTTCCTGTCGGCAGCCGCGGCAACTCCTTCTCGAAATCGACCGAGCGCGGCACCTTCTGCCGCGACAGCGATTTGGCGCAGAACGCGATCAGCTCTTCTGCGAGAGCCGGCCCCGGCACCACGCCCGGCATCGGTTGCACCACGGCCTTCACCTCCTCGCCGAGATCGGCATTGGGCACGCCGAACACGGCGGCATCCGCCACCTTCGGGTGGGTGATCAAGAGGTTCTCGCATTCCTGCGGATAGATATTCACCCCGCCGGAGATGATCATGAAGGTCGCGCGGTCGGTCAGGTACAGGAAGCGGTCGGCGTCGACATAGCCGACATCGCCGACCGTGCTCATGCTGCCGTCGGCCGAGCGTGCCTCTTTGGTCTTCTCCGGATCGTTGAAATATTCGAACGGCGTTGCCGTCTTGAACCAGACTTGACCGGGGGTGCCGGACGGGCATTCCCGCATGTTCTCATCCAGGATGTGGAGATCGCCGAGCAGCACCTTGCCGACCGTGCCGCGATGGGCGAGCCATTCCTCGCTGTCGCAGGCGGTGAAGCCGAGGCCTTCGGTCGCGCCGTAATATTCGTGGATGATCGGTCCCCACCATTTGATCATGTCGTCCTTGACCAGGGCCGGGCAGGGCGCGGCGGCGTGGATCGCGATCTCCAGCGAGGAAAGGTCGTAGCGGCCACGCACCTCCTCCGGCAACTTCAGCGTGCGCGAGAACATCGTCGGCACCAGCTGCGTGTGGGTGATGCCCCATTGCTCGACGAGCTGGAGGTAACGCTCGGGATCGAAACTCTCCATGATGATCACGGTGCCGCCCATGCGGATCGTGAGGTTCACGGCAGCCTGCGGAGCGGAGTGATAGAGCGGCGCGGGCGACAGATAGACCATGCCTTCCCGGTAGTGCCAGAGCTTCGTCAGAAAATCGAACAGCGGCAGATTGTGCTTCGGCGGCTCCTCCGGCAGGGGCCGCAAGATGCCCTTCGGTCGTCCCGTCGTGCCGGACGAATAGAGCATGGCGGTACCGAGCCACTCGTCGGCGATCGGCGTTTTGGGCAGCTTGGCAGTCACCTCCGCAAGCCCGACGATACGTTCGCTCTCACCGGGGCCGTCGGCGACGATGCAGAGCCTGACGTCGGGGCAGGCCTTGATCGCCTCGCGCGCGATGTCGAGCTTGGCCATGGACGTGATCAGGATCTTCGACTGGCTGTTGACGAGGAGATAGGCGAGCTCGCCCGGCGTCAGGAAGGAGTTGATGCAGGTGTAGTAGAGCCCGGAGCGTTCACCCGCGCCGCAGGCTTCCAGATAGCGCGAATTGTTCTCCATGAAGATCGAGTAGTGATCGAGCCGTCTCAAGCCGTGCTTGCGGAACAGATGCGCCAGCCGATTGTTGCGTGCCTCGAGCTCGCGATAGGTGACGGTCTCGCCCGTCGCCGCCATGATGAAGGCGGGCTGGAGCGGGCGCAGGCGGGCATGCGTACCAGTATACATCGATCCTCCGGCTTTCGATCAGGCGGCAAGAAGCAGGATTTCGCGCACGTCGGCGGGGCCATCGATCTTGCGTGGGTTGCGCGGAATCCAGTTCGTACGCATCGCCTGCTCGGCGATGGCGTCGAAGTGCTGCGGTGACACCCGCACGTCAGCGAGGCTGCGCGGCATGCCGAGCGAGCGGATGAAGGCATCGAGCACATCGGCGGCGTCGTGGCCGGGATCGCCCATGGCGGCCGCGACGATCATCTGGCGCTCGGCATTGTCGCGCGCATTCCATCGCATCACCGCCGGCAGCATGATGCACGAGGTGTAGCCATGCGGTACGTCGAAGGCCGCGCCCAGGACGTAACCGATGCCGTGGCTCGCACCCATCGGCACGCCTGCTGCGAGCGCGCCCATCGACAGCCAGGTCCCGATCTGCGCGTCCATCCGCGCATCGAGATCGGCAGGATCGGCCTTCACCCGCGGCAACGCGTCGGCGAGCATGGCAAGCCCCTTCACCGATTGCGCATCCGCATAGGGGTGGGTCTCGCGCGAGCAGATCGCCTCGACGCAATGATCGACGGCGCGGATGCCGGTGGACAGGAACAGCCATTCCGGCGTGTGCACGGTGATGGCGGGATCGAGGATGGTCGCGCGCGGCACAAGGAGCGGATGCCGCAGCATCTGCTTCACATGCGTGCTGCGGTCGGTGACGCCCGCGATCGCGCTGAACTCGCCGCCGGCGATCGTGGTCGGCACGCTGATCTGCCGCACGGTCGGCGCGGTCATCTCGGGCGCGACACCCTTGTGCACGCGGATGCGCTCGATGCCTTCGATATCACCGATGTCGTTGGCGAGGCAGAGCTGCACCGCCTTGGCGCCGTCGGTGATCGAGCCGCCGCCCACGGTGACGATGAGGTCGGCTTGCGCCTCGCGCGCCGCTTGGGTCGCCGCGATCACCGCCTCACGCGGCGTATGCGCCGGCATGGTGTCGAACAGGCCGGCACAGCGCTCGCCGAGCGCCTGCGTGATCTTCGCAATTTCGTCGGTCTGCCGGTTGAGCGTGCCAGAAACCATCAGGAACGCGCGGCGCGTTCCCAGCCGGTCCATCTGCGCGACGATGGCGCCGGCTGCAGGATGGCCGAACACGACCTCCTCGATCGCGCCGAAAACGACACGTCCCTGGTGCACGCCTGTCCTCCCGGACAATTCGTCTTGTTATTGTAGGGGTAATCTAGCCGAGCCTGCTGTCCCCGTCATGCGCGAAGACGCTGGGGTGGGCTCTCGGCTCCGCTGCTCGTTCTTGCCGGGAGATGGGTGGAAGAAAGCCCTGTCAACCCGCCATCCGGTCAAGGCGCTTGTCCAAGCCTCGCGCGGAGTGCGGTCTTGAAGAGTTCATCATCGCAACACATCTTGTGTCGCCCGCGGGTAGGCGAGTACCCTGCTATTTTCTGCGGCTTTGATGCGAGGACCTGGGATGAGCGGACCTGACGGAAGCGAGCAGTTTGTCAAAAAGCACGATTTCGTTCAGCCTCGGCTCTACGCGATGACAGGCCTTCTCGCTGGGGCATTCGCGCTAGCCGGCTGCGACAAGCCGGCATCACAGGCCGCTGCCCCGCCGCCGGCGCAGGTAACAATCGCCCAGCCGGTCAAGCGCACCGTCACCGATTGGGATGAGTTCACCGGCCGCTTCGAGGCGGTCGAGGAGGTCCAGGTGCGCCCCCGTGTCGGCGGCTTCGTCAACTCGGTCGAATTCCAGGACGGCGCCATCGTGCGTCAGGGCGATCTGCTCTACGTGATCGACCCGCGCCCGTTCGAGGCGGTGGCCACTCAGGCGGAGGGCCAGTTGTCGGATGCACGGGCCAAAGTGGAACTCGCCAAGCGCGAGCTCGATCGCGGCCTCAGCCTGGTACAGACCAGCGCCGTCTCCGAGCAAGTCGTCGATCAGCGCCGCCAGGCCTTGCAGGCCGCGCACGCGGCCGAGATGCAGGCCGAAGGCGCGCTCAAAGCCGCCAAGCTCAACATCGAGTTCACGCATGTCACGGCGCCGCTGACCGGCCGCGTCAGCCGCCACCTCGTCAGCCCCGGCAATCTCGTGCAGGGCAGCGACAACGCAACGTCGACATTGCTGACCTCCATCGTGACGCTCGATCCGATCTACATCAATTTCGACATGGATGAGGCAACGTTCATCAAATACAGCAAGCTGTGGTTCGAAGGTCGTCGCCCGAGCTCGCGCGACACGGCAAACCCGGTGCAAGTGTCTCTCGCCGGCGAGACCAAGCCGTCTCACGAAGGCGCCATCAACTTCCTCGACAATCGCCTCGACGTCTCCACGGGAACGCTGCGCAGCCGCGCGGTGGTCAAGAACACCGATTTGTCGATCCTGCCCGGCCAGTTCGGCCGCGTCCGCCTGATCGCCAGCGCGCCCTATGAGGCGCTGCTGATTCCGGACGCCGCTGTTGCGACCGACCAGTCCCGCAAGATCGTTTTCGTAGTGAAACCTGATGATACGGTGGAGGCGCGCCCTGTCGCGCTCGGGCCGCTCGACGAGGGCCTGCGCGTGATCCGCGAAGGGCTGAAGCCGGACGATCGCGTCATCGTCAGCGGCATCCAGCGCGCCCGCGTCGGTGCCAAGGTCGCCCCGCAGACCGCGCAAACCCCGGCCGGTGGCAAGTCATGAACCTCGGCCGCCTCTCCATCAACCAGCCCATCCTGGCGATGGTGCTGTCGATCGTGCTGCTGATCGTCGGCGCGCTCGCTTACACCACGCTGCCGGTGTCCGAATATCCACAAGTGGTGCCGCCCACCGTGGTCGTCACCACGCAATATCCCGGCGCCTCGGCGCAGACCGTGTCCGACACGGTCGCGGCTCCCATCGAGCAGCAGATCAACGGCGTCGAGGACATGCTGTATCTCTACAGCCAGGCGACCTCGAACGGACAGTTGACGATCACCGTCACCTTCAAGCTCGGCACCGATCTCGACAAGGCTCAGGTGCTGGTGCAGAACCGCGTCGCGATTGCACAGCCGCAATTGCCGGACGAGGTGCAGCGCAACGGCGTCGTCACCCGCAAGAACTCGCCCGACATCCTGATGGTCGTGTTCATGCTGTCGCCGGACGACACCTTCGACCAGCTCTACATATCCAACTACGCGCTGCTTCAGGTCCGCGACCAGCTGCTGCGCATCGACGGCGTCGGCGACATCCAGATTTTCGGCGCGCGCGACTATTCGATGCGGCTGTGGCTCGACCCTGACCGCATCGCCAATCTCGGCCTGACCTCGGCCGAGGTACTGGCCGCGATCCGCGCCCAGAACGTGCAGATCGCAGGCGGCCAGATCGCCGAGCCGCCGATCGCGGACCGCGCCTTCCAGCCGAACCTCACCTTCACCGGACGCCTGAAGGACCAGAAGCAGTTCGAGGACATCCTGATCAAGGCCGGTTCCGACGGTCGCACGGTGCGCCTGCGCGATGTCGCCCGCATCGAGCTCGGCGCACTCGCGTATTCCACCAACAGTTTCCTGCTGCGCAAATCGGCCGTCGCCATGCTGGTGACCCAGCGGCCCGGATCGAACGCGCTCGCGACGGCCAAGAGCATCTCCGACACCATGACGAAGCTCAAGGAGAGCTTTCCGAAAGGTCTCGACTACAACATCGGCTATAATCCGACCGAGTTCATCGCGCAGTCCGTCCACGAGCTGATCAAGACGATCTACGAAGCCATGCTGCTCGTGGTCGTCGTGGTGCTGGTCTTCCTGCAAGGATGGCGGCCCGCGATCATTCCGATCATCGCGATCCCGGTCTCGCTGGTCGGCACCTTCGCGGTGATGGCGGCGCTTGGATTCTCGATCAACAATCTGACCTTGTTCGGACTTGTCCTCGCCGTCGGCATCGTGGTCGATGATGCCATCGTCGTGGTCGAGAACGTCGAGCGCCATCTCGAGCACGGCCTCAGTCGTCGCGATGCGGCGCTGAAGACGATGGAGGAGGTCGGCGGCGCGCTGGTCTCGATCGCACTGGTGCTGTGTGCGGTGTTTGTCCCGACCGCGTTCATCGGCGGCATTTCCGGGCAATTCTTTCAGCAGTTCGCCGTCACCATTGCCGTTGCGACCGCGATCTCCTGCTTCTGCTCGCTGACGCTGTCTCCCGCGCTGGCCTCGCAGATCCTCACGCCGCACGAAGAGAAGCGTCCGCCGGCCGCCTGGAATGTCATCGCGCGCGGCTGGAACGCCTTCACTGGCGTGTTCAACCGCGTATTCGACCGTCTGGCGCATGGCTATGCGGGCCTCGCCAATTTCGTCATCCGCCACTCCGTCGTGATGCTTCTGATCTACGTCGTGCTGATCGGCAGCGCCGGCTGGCTGATCGTGACCACCCCGCAGGGCTTCATCCCCGCGCAGGATCGCGGCTATGTCATCATATCGGTGCAATTGCCGGGCGCCGCTTCGCTGGCGCGCACCACCGAGGTGGTCCGCGAGATCGAGCGCATCTCGCTGGATACGCCGGGCATCATCCGCGTTGCCGCTTTCGCCGGCTTCTCCGGCGCTACGCGCACGCAGGCCGGCAACGCGGCCGCGCTGTTTCCGGTGTTCGACGAGCCTGAGGCGCGGATGAAGAAGGGATTGTCTGCGAACGCCATCACGGTCGAGTTGCGCAAGCGCCTGGCCGCGATCCAGGGCGCCTTCATCATCGTGATTCCGCCGCCGGCTGTGCCCGGCATCGGCACCGGCGGCGGCTTCACCATCCGCATCCAGGACCGCCAGGGTCGCGGGCCTGAGCTGCTCGCCGCGGCCACCGACGAGCTCGTCGCCGCGGCGCGCAAATCGCCCTTGCTGCTCGCTCCGACGGTGTTCTCGCCGTTCAGTGCCAACACGCCGCAGCTCTTCGTCGACATCGACCGCACCAAGGCGCAGAAGCTGGGCGTGCCCATCTCCAACATCAACGATACGATCCAGACCTATTTCGGATCGACCTATGTCAACGACTTCAACCTGTTCGGCCGCACCTACCACGTCACCGCGCAGGCGGACTTCCCGTTCCGGAAAGAGCCCAGCGATCTCGCGCGATTGCGGACGCGCAACGCCAATGGCGACATGGTGATGCTCGGCAGTGTGGTCGAGTTCAAGGACGTGTCCGGCCCCGACCGCGTGGCGCGCTACAATCTCTATGCGGCGTCGGAACTTCAGGGCGAACCGGCACCGGGCGTAAGCTCGACCACCGCGCTCAACACCATCAAGCAGCTCGCGGACGACACGCTGCCGAGCGGCTTCACCTTCGAGTGGACGGACCTGTCCTACCAGCAGATCACTGGCGGCAATGCCGGCCTCTACGTGTTCCCGATCTGCGTGTTGTTCGTCTATCTCGTGCTCGCCGCGCAATATGGCAGCTGGACGCTTCCGTTCGCGGTGATCCTGATCGTGCCGATGTGCCTGTTGGCTGCCACCATCGGCGTGCGCATCATGGGCCAGGACGTCAATATCCTCACCCAGATCGGCTTTGTCGTGCTGGTGGGGCTGGCGGCGAAGAACGCGATCCTGATCGTCGAGTTCGCGCGCGACATCGAGAACGAGGGCAAGCCGCGGCTCGAGGCCGTGATCGAGGCCTGCCGCCTGCGCCTGCGGCCGATCCTGATGACGTCGTTCGCCTTCATCCTCGGCGTGCTGCCGCTGGTGATCTCCAGCGGCTCCGGCTCGGAGATGCGCCAGGCCGTGGGCGTTGCCGTGTTCTTCGGCATGATCGGCGTCACCCTGTTCGGGCTTCTGTTCACGCCGATCTTCTACGTGGTGGTGCGGAACCTCGCGGAAGGGCGGCGGGACAAGAAGCCGGAGGTGGTGGCCTGATTCATTGTGGCCGCCGGCGCGTCCGCACCTTCGGTGTCGTCCCCGCGAACGCGGGGACCCATAACCACAGGGAGGAGTTTGGGGTGACGCTGGCAACTCCGAGTCTTCGCCAAACATCTCCCTGTGGCTATGGGTTCCGGATCTACGCGCGCTTGAGGCGCGCTTGTCCGGGACGACACCGGTAGCTTGGCGCACCCCACCCATACTAACGACCAACGTGAAACGGATGGGCACGCGCGGGGTTCTTCACTAGTATCCGCGCGATTTCAAAACAGAAAACTACTGGGAGCTTAACGAATGAAATCAGCATTTTTGGTCGCCCGCAGCGTCGGCCGTATTGCTCGCCGCGCCGGCCTCCGCGCAAGGCGTCAAGATCGGCATCCTCCCCGCGGGTCACTTCAAATTCCTCCGGGTGTGGTCAGTCAAATTCCTCCACCCGCGAGGCAGGACAAGGGACTGTTAGTTTGAGTTTGTTTCCCGGGCAAGAGCTTCAGCGGCTTCTTTGAGCCGATAGCTGCGTCCGTCGAACTCAAGCAGATGGCAATGATGCATAAGGCGATCGAGGATCGTCGTGCTCATAGTGTTGTCCCCAAGGTATGCCCCCCAATCCTGCACGACGCGATTGGAGGTGACGATGACGCTGCGGCGCAGTTTGTAACGCTGATGGATCAGGGTCTGCAGCAAAGTGCCGGCGTCGTCGGGGATGGCGCGTGCGAGGAATAGATCGTCCAGCACGAGGAGATCGCAGTCGATGATGGTTCGCAGCCGGACCTCGCGTTGTGCCGGAGAGTTCAGGGCGTAGCGGTGGAAGAAGTCGTCGGTCTCAAGATACTGGACCTTGTGGCTTTGCAGGATCGCCTGATAGGCAATCGCCTTGGCGATGTGCGACTTCCCGGTGCCAGGTTTGCCAACAAGCAGAGCGTTCTCGCCAGCGGCAATGAACGCCAGGGTGTGGAGCTGGAAGCAGGTCTGACGTGGCAGTTTGGGATTGAAGGACCAGTCGAACTCGGCGAGCGTCAGCTTTTCGTCGAGCCCGGATTGCTGGTATCGCCGCTCGATAAGACGGGACTGACGACGGTCCAGTTCATCCTGCAGGATAAGGGAGAAGGTCTCGAGGAAGGGCTGGTTGGCGCCCTGCGCCTGGAGCACGCGCGTCTGCAGCGTGTCGCGGACACCCGACAGGCGCAGCTGTCGTAGGCAACGCTCAATTTCCGGCATGGTCATCATGTGGCTAGGTCTCCAGTTTAAGGTGAGAAGGTGCAGCGGGAGCGCTCGTGGCGCCGGAGTTGGCCGGGGTTGCGCAGGCGACACGAGCGCGGATTGCCGTGGCGTGATCGTCGTGAGCCTCGGCCTGCCGACCATTGTCGTCGGCGTCGCGCCGCACAGCGCGGCTGAAGAGGTCGCCGTATTCCGCGGGGGTACGGATCAGCGGATGATCCTGGGTGAGCGGCGATGCCGGCTGTGGCGTCACTCCAACCTGCTCGATCGCCTGTTCGAACAACCGCTCGACGGTCGCACGCACGTGCTTGTAGCGGTAGATGCGGTTGTCGATGGCGTGCGCGCAGGCCTGCTCGACCAGCCGCGCCGGATACTTCCGGCCCAGCCCGACAATGCCCCACATCGCGCGCTGTCCGGGGCGCCCTTCGGTGTCGAACACCTGCTGGCACAAGGCCCTGGTCTGCGGTCCGATGCGCTCGGCGCTCGCCAGCAGCACGGCGGTTTGCCGCGACGGGTTGAACGGCCGTTCGCTGGTCGGCAGGACGACAGAACCGGGGTGCGCCATCCGGGAATGAACACGCAGCAGCGCACGGGTGTGGCGATCACGGATCTCGATCGTGGTGGTGTAGATGCGCACGACGACCTGGCTGCCGATCGGCGCGGGCCGCGCGGCGTAATAGCTGTTGTCGACGCGTACGGTGGTGTCGTCGCAGACAGTCCGGACGACTTCGGTGAAGATGCGGAAGGGAGCGACAGGCAGCGGCCGCAGGTGCGGCTTCTCTTCCTGGAACATCGCCTCGACCTGACGGCGCGTGCTGCCGTGGATGCGTTTGGAAGCCCAGTTCTCCTCCCAGTGCCTCAAGAACTCGTTTTGCGCCTCCAGCGTCTCGAAGCGCCGTCCGGCCAGCGCAGTGCCCTGGGTATGTTGAATCGCATTCTCGACGCATCCTTTCCGATTTGGATCGGCCACGCGCGCGGGATCGGCGACCACGGCGTAATGAGCCAGCATCGCGCTGTAAATCGGGTTGAGCTGGGGCTCGTACAAATCCGGCTTGAGGACGCCTTCCTTCAGGTTGTCGAGCACGACATAGCTGGGGACCCCGCCAAAATACCGGAACGCCTCTTCGTGGAGCTGCGCCCAGACTTGTTGGCTGGACTTCCAGACTACCCGCCGGAAGCTGCGCCGCGAGTAGCGTAGCGTCATCACGAACAGGCGGGGACGACGGTACCGCCCGCTCTTCGGATCAACCGTCGGCGCGCCCTCGCCATAGTCGACCTGAGCTTCCTCGCCGGGGAGGAACTCAAGACGATCAAACTGCTCAGGATCAGCGTGCCGCAACCGGCGCACAAACCGCTTGACACTCTGGTAGCTGGACGGAAAGCCAAATTGATCAACCAGGTCCTGGTAAATCGCCTGCGCGTTCCGCTTCAGCCGGACCTGTTCTTCGATCCACGTCCGATGCGCTTCGCAAGCCGAACGGGCCAGGCTGCTGGTGACCGTCGCTTCCGATGTCCCAAAAGCCGGTGGTCGGGGTGGAGGAATTTGGCCGTCCGCGCTCACCGAGCCGGTGGTCACTTCCCCGGGGGAATTTGCCTCCGCACCGGCCCGCAGCGCCTGATAACGCCGGATCGTCTTGCGATCGACACCCGTCAGCCGGTGAATCTCGCGCTGGCTGGTGTTGCGATCAAGTAATGTAAGTACGGTGCTTTGCAGATGTCGCTTCAAGACGTTCAACTCCCCGGCCCCTTGCTGGCTAAAGGGGTCGAACATAAACGTCCTGCCTGACCGGCTACTGCTGTTCAGCGGCGCTGACGGCGATCATCAGGTGGGGGAGTTTCAAGTGACCATACCCGGGGGATTTTGACCGACCCACGGGGTCCTCAACGATCAGTCCGGCGTCTATGCAGACTACGGCGGCAAATGGTCGGTCGAAGCGGCCAGGATGGCGATCGAGGATTTCGGCGGCGAGGTACTCGGCCAGAAGATCGAGCTCATCACCGCCGACCACCAGAACAAGCCGGATCTCGCCAGCTCGATCGCGCGGCGCTGGTACGACGTCGAGAACGTCGACATGATCACGGAGCTGACGACCTCCTCGGTTGCGCTCGCGATCCACGAGCTTTCCAAGGAAAAGAAGAAGATCGACATCGTCGTCGGTGCCGCAACCTCGCGCCTCACCGGCGACGCCTGCCAGCCCTACGGCTTCCACTGGGCCTACGACACCCATGCGCTCGGCGTCGGCACCGGCGGCGCACTGACCAAGGCCGGCGGCGACACCTGGTTCTTCCTCACCGCGGATTACGCCTTCGGCTATGCGCTGGAGAAGGACACCAGCGAGATCGTCACGGCCAATGGCGGCAAGGTCGTCGGCTCGGTTCGCGTGCCGCTCAACTCCTCGGACTTCTCCTCCTTCCTGCTCCAGGCGCAGAGCTCGAAGGCGAAGATCGTGGGCCTCGCCAATGCCGGCCTCGACACCACCAACTCGATCAAGCAGGCGTCCGAGTTCGGCATCGTCTCCGGCGGCCAGAAGCTCGCGGGCCTCTTGATGACGCTCGCCGAAGTAAACGGCCTCGGTCTCCAGGCCGCGCAAGGCCTGGTGCTGACCGAAGGCTATTACTGGGATCTCAACGACAAGACGCGCAATCTCGGCGAACGCTTCCTCAAGCGCACCGGACGGATGCCGAGCATGATCCATGCCGGCACCTATTCGGCGACGCTGAGCTATCTGAAGGCCGTCAAGGCCGCCGGCACCAAGGATCCGGATGCCGTCGCCAAGAAGCTGAAGGAGCTGCCGGTCGACGACGACTTCGCGCAAGGCGGCAAGGTGCTGGAGAACGGCCGCATGGTCCACGACATGTATCTGTTCGAGGTCAAGAAGCCGTCGGAGTCGAAGAAGCCGTGGGACTATTACAAGCTGCTCGCCACCGTCCCCGGCGACAAGGCCTTCTTCACCGCCAAGGAAAGCGGCTGCCCGCTGACGAAGTAGGGAAGTGGCACAGCGAGCGCCATACACTCGGTGTCATCCCCGCCCAGTGCGCAATTGCGCACGGGAGCGGGGATCCATAACCCCAGGGAGACGTGTGGCGCGAGATGCCCACTCCGAGTCTTCGCAAAACGACTTACTGTGGGTATGGATCCCGGATCTTCGCTGCGCTCGTCCGGGACGACAGCGGAATGTATGGGCGGCGGATTGCCTCACACCATCCGCAACACCACAGCTCCCAGCGTTCCCACCCACAACGCCATGGCGGCGAGGCTCTGGATCGCGAAACCGGTGCCGCGCTTGGCCGCCGCCTTCGAATAGCCGACGAAATAGACGATACGGCCGATAATCCAGACCACGCCGATGCCCGCCGCGATGGCGTCGCTGATATAGATCGCGAACAGCCACAGCGCCGGCAGGAAGATCGGCATCCATTCCAGCGTGTTCATCTGGATGCGGAAGGCCCGTTCGAAATCCGGATGGCCCGACATCGCCGGGACCTTGACGCCGGTCGCGGTACGCGAGCGCGACACATTGATGCAGGTGAAGAAATAAAACGCGATCGCCAACAGCGTGACGAGGGCGGTGAGATGATACATCGCTAGTCCCTTCGAAGAGGTCGCGCTTCAATACCCTGTCAGCTCGAGATAGCCAACGCCGTCATGCGTGCCGGCAAAGCTGATCGGTCCTTCCCAATAGGAGAAGCCGGTCCCCATCCAGGCCTTGGAATTGAGTGGCTTGCAAGCAATCGAGAACGATCGCGAGGGGATCGCGATCTGCCATTCCACCGGCAGCTTGCGTCCCGCGACATCCGCGGTGGCGCTTGGCATCATCTGGATGTCGCCTCCTGCGATCATCTGCGTCCCGCCTGTGGCGCTGATCCAGTTGCCGAATGGATAATCCTTGCCGTCCTTCTGCCGCAGCCGGTACAGCATCAGCTTGTCGCCAGACGCAAGATGCAGCGAGAGCCAGTCCCAGCCGGTCTGGTCGGCATCGAGCGGCTGGCTGCTCCACTCCCTGTCCATCCAGGCCTGGCCCGAGACGTCGACCGGCCTGTCGTCGATGGTGAGCGTGCCGCGCGCGCGGTAGAACGGCTGGCTGTAATAGTAGGACGCCTGCCCGCGCTCGGACTTGCGGCTGTAACCGCCATCGCCCTGCAGGACCACCGGACGATCGGCCTCCAGCGTCAATGCGTAGCTGAAATCGGTGCCGGACGCCTTTAGCGTCAGCGGCGCCAGTGTGCGATCGTCGGTGCGCTCTAGGCCCTTCATCTCCCAGTCGTCGATCCAGGCATCGAACGGCTTGGCCGTCACGCCGGCCTGCCCGACGCCGCCGCGCGAAAACGTTTCGTTGAAGCGGTGGGTGTCGGCGCGCGTCACCGCGGCATGCGCCATCCACACCTGCTGATTGGCCCAGCTTTCGCCTTGTGGACCCGGCTGCGCAGCCTGGCGGAACAGCGTCCATTGCAGGCCGCAAGCTGCGCCGCTGCCATCGACGAGGTTTGCCGTGAGATACCACCACTCGATGCGAAAGTCCGGATGCGGCCCGTGATCGGCGGGAAAGGTGAATGTCTTTCTCGGCGTGACCTTGGCAAAGCCGTCGGCGGTCTCGCCGAGCCCGGCATAGCCCTGCGCGCCGGCGCGCCGCGCGAGAGCGAGAGCGGCGATGCCGGCGGCGAAGGCGCGCCGCGAGATCCGGTCAGCGCTCATTGGCAAACACCTTGACGAGAGTCGCCGGCTGCATCCGCGCCAGCCGCAGCATCGGCAGCAAGGCGGCCACCAGCGAAGCGAGCAGTGCGACCACGACCAGCTCGACCAATTGCAGCGGAAACACGTGGAACGGCAGCCGCCAGCCGAATGCCTTCACATTGACGATCGCAATCAGGCACCACGCCACCAGCAGGCCGAGCGGCACCGCCAGCAGGGACGTGAACAGTGCGACCGAAAGCGTCTTGGTCAGCTCGATCGCGGCAAGGCGCGGCCGCGTGACGCCGATCGCCCACAGCGGGGCGAGCTGCGGCAGGCGGGAATTCGCCAGCGTCAGCAGGCTGGTCAGCAGCGCGATGCCGGCGACGCCGAGCGTGAAGGCGTTCAGCGCGGAGGTCACGGCGAAGGTGCGATTGAAGATGCGGATCGATTCCGCCTTCACCGTCGCCTGGTCGGCGACGCTGCGGTCGTCGAGCGCAAACTGCTTCTGCAGGGCCGCGATCAGGCCGGGGATATTTTCCTTGGCGACGATCAGGCCCATCCGCGTCTGCGGCGTCTGCGGAAATTGCCGGATCAGCGCCGCGACATTCACGGCCAGCTGCCCCCTGGGATTGCCGTAATCGGCATAGATGCCGACGATGTCGAGCTCCCAGGTGCCGCCCGGCGCCGGCACTTCGATCACGTCACCGAGGCGCACATTCAGCCGGCGGCTCAACTGCTCGCTGATGAAGGCGGCATTGCCCGGCACCAGCCGGGTCCAGGCGCGCGGCGCGGCTTGCAGCAGCGGCCAGCGCTCGCGATACAGCGCGTGATCGGGCAGGCCCAGCAGCTCGACCGGCTGGCCTTGAATCTGCGCTTCCGCACGTCCGCCCGAGAGGATGGCCTGGACGTCGCTGCGCTGCTTCAGCCAGCTGCGGATCGCAACGCCCTGCGCATTGTCGGACGCGCTGATGTAGACGTCGGCGGCGAGCCGCCCGTCGAGCCAGCCGATGAAGGTGCGGCTGAAGGTCTCCACCATGGTGGACACCCCGACATTGACGGCGAGCGCGAGCAGCAGCGCCATCAGGGCGAGCGACAATCCGGAAAGCTGTTGCCGGCTGTCCGCCCAGAACCACAGCGCAAGCGGGCCACGCGCGACGCGCTGGCCGGCGAGCAGGATGATGTCGAGGAAGGCCGGCAGGATCAGCGCCGCACCTAACATCAGGGCCGCGAGCACGCCAAAGCCCGCGATCAGCGATTGCCCGTAGTGGAGCAGCAACAGGGCGACCGCGAACACGGCGCAGGCCGCGCAGCTCTGCAGGACCAGCCAGCGGCGTTGCCGTTGCTGCCAGGCGCGCGGCTGGGCGGTTGCCAGCACCGGCATCCTGATCGCCTTGATCAGGCTTGTTGCGGCCGCCACCAGCGCGCCCGCCACGCTGATGCCGATGCCGGCGAGCCACCATTCGCCTCGCAGGCTGAGCTGCCCCGGAATCTGCGCGCCATAGAGCCCGCGCAGCGAAGCGGCGACGTCGGGCAGCAGGGCAGCCGCGATGAAATAGCCGCAAGCGAGCCCGATCAGCCCGGCGATCAGCGCCAGTGCCACCAGCTCGATCACCAGCACCGTGTTGACCAGCCGCGCCGAGGCGCCGCAGGCGCGCAAGGTCCGCAGCATCGGCAGCCGCTGCTCGAAGGCGAGGCCGACGGCCGAGTTGACGATGAACAGGCCGACGAAGAACGACAACAGGCCGAACGCGGTGAGATTGAGATGGAAACTGTCGGTGAGGTGCTCCAGCTCCGTCTCGGCATCCGGCTCGACTCGCTGCAACTGCTCGCCAACGATGCTGGCCAGCGGTGCCGGCTTGCCCTTCGGCTTGCCGATCAGGAGCCGGGACACCTGATCCGGCTTTTTGAGGAGGCGCTGTGCCACGCCGATATCGACCACGAGCACATCAGGCACGAGCTGCGGCAGCACGCGCAGCGGCGGCAGCTTTGCGCCATCGCTGATCGCCGGCGCCGCGCCTTCCGCCTCCTTCAGGTCGGCCAGCGTCTCCCGCGCCGCCAGCGTCTGGCCCGGCGGCGCAACGAAGCTGCTCAGATCCGAGGCGCCGAGCCGCGGCGCGTTGCCGACATCGGCCGGCAGCGTCACCGGCTCGATGCCGAGCAGCCGCACCGAGCGGCCGTTGATCTGGACCCGCCCCTCCAGCACCGGCGAGACCGGCCAGCCCGCGCGCCGGAGCTTGACGAACAGCTCCTGGGAAAAGGTTGCCGCCTTTGGCGCCACCAGCATCGCCGTGCGCGCGCCGCCGAACGTCGCCGCGGCACGGTCATAGGCATTGCGGGCCTGCTGGTTGATTGCCTGCACGCCGCTCCACAGCGCGGTCGCCGCGATCAGCCCGATCAGCAGCGTGGCGAACTGCATCTTGTGACGCCGCCAATGGCTGAGCAGCACGGCGAGGATCCACAGCGCGCGCCTCATGCGATGCGTCCCGCATGCAAGGTGAGGTGACGGTCGAGCGTCGCAGCCAGATGCAGGCTGTGCGTCACCATCAGGAAGCCGCAGCCGGTGCGCGCGACGAGGTCGCGCGTCAGCGCCAGCACGTCCTCGGCGGTGGCCTCGTCCAGATTGCCGGTCGGTTCGTCCGCGAGCAGCAGCGAGGGCTTTGTCGCCAGCGCGCGGCCGATCGCGACCCGTTGTTGCTGGCCGCCTGATATTTGCTCTGGATAACGCTTGAGCAGGCTGCCGAGTCCGAGCCGATCGACAAGCTCCTTGATCCAGGCCCCGTCATGCCGGCCGGCGATCCGGGCCTGGAAGGCGAGATTGTCCGCGACCGAGAGGCTCGGGATCAGGTTGAATTGCTGGAAGACCAGCCCGATGCGATCCCGCCGCAAGCTGGCGCGTCCCGCATCCGACAGCTTGGTGACCTCGATCTCCTCCAGCCGGATCGTGCCGGCGTCGGCCGCATCGAGCCCCGCGATCAGATGCAGCAATGTGCTCTTGCCGCTGCCGGACTCGCCGGTCAGCGCGACGCGTTCGCCGTGCCTGAGGTCGAGATCGACGCCGCGCAGCACATGGACCGGCTCGCCGGCCGAGGAGAACGTCTTAGACAGATTTCGGATGCTCAGCACGATGAATGGCGCCGGACGGAATTAACGGAATTGCTGCGTAGCACACTTGCTGCGGAAATGCCGGGTTGCGTTGGTTGTGAAGCCGTTGTTAGCTTCCAAGACGGCCAAATCAAAAAAGTGCCAAAAAGACATACGGGGAGATTCATGAGCGCTCAGGGAACGCCAGCAGTGGCGGGCAGGACGGCAGGGCAATCCAAGGCAACGCCGAAGGGCGCCTGGACCATTACATTTCTCCTCTTTCTCTTCATGGTGGTGAACTTCGCAGACAAGATCGTCGTCGGTCTCGCCGGCGTGCCGATCATGACCGACATGAAGCTCAGCGCCGAGCAATTCGGCCTGCTCGGGTCTTCTTTCTTCTTCCTGTTCTCGATCTCCGCCATCGTGGTCGGCTTCATCGTCAACAAGGTGCCGACGCGCTGGGTGCTGCTTGCTCTGGCCGTCATCTGGGCGCTGGCGCAATTTCCGATGGTCGGCACCGTTTCCTTCACCACGCTCCTGATCTGCCGCATTGTGCTGGGCGCCGGCGAAGGCCCGGCCTTCTCGGTCGCCGCGCACGCCATCTACAAATGGTTCCCCGACGAGAAGCGCACGCTGCCGACCGCGATCCTGTCGCAGGGTTCGGCCTTCGGCGTCATCCTCGCGGTGCCGGCGCTGAACTGGATCATCGTCAACCATTCCTGGCACTATGCCTTCGGGGCGCTCGGAATCGTCGGCCTGATCTGGGTTGCGGCCTGGCTCGCGCTCGGCAAGGAAGGGCCGCTGGAGGACACGCAAGTCTCGGCCGCGGCCGAGCCGAAGATCCCCTATTTGCAGCTTCTCACCTCGCGCACTTTCATCGGCTGCGTCGCCGCAACGTTCGGCGCCTATTGGGCGCTGTCGCTCGGCCTGACCTGGTTCACGCCGTTCATCGTCAAGGGGCTCGGCTTCTCACAGAGCCAGGCCGGCTTCATCTCGGTCCTGCCCTGGGTGTTCGGCGCCACCATCGTCATCCTCACCGGCTGGATCTCGCAGGTGATGGTGGCGCGCGGCTACAACACCCGTGCGGCGCGCGGCGTGCTCGGCTCGGTGCCGCTGGTGATCGGTGGGCTGATCCTGGCGATGATGCCGCATGTCCAGGGCGCCGGTCTCCAGATCGCGTTGCTTGTGGTCGGCTCGGGTCTGTGCGGGGCGATCTATGTCGTCTGCCCGCCCATGCTCGGCGAATTCACGCCGACGTCGCAGCGCGGCGCGATCCTCGCGATCTACGGTGCGCTCTACACGCTCGCCGGCATCATCGCGCCGGCCGTGATGGGGGCCACGATCCAGCGTGCCGGCAGCACGATCGACGGCTACATGACCGGCTTCACCATCAACGCCGTGATCATGGTCGGCTCCGGCCTGCTCGGACTGCTCCTGCTCTGGCCGAACACGGAGAAGGCCAGGCTGACACGCGGTGCCGCTTCGCAGGCGGCGGCACTGAAGGGCGTGGTGTCGCCGACGTAGGGCGAGGCTCTCCTGCCCTCCCCTGGAGGGCAGGGCTATCGTATATGGAAGCGCGGCGGGAAACTCGCCTGCGGCCATCCTTCGAGACGCCCGCCTCCGGCGGGCCCTCAGGATGAGGGCGGAGTGTGCAGCGGCAGTTTCAAAGGACACCGCTCTAGCGAAGCCTCATCCTGAGGAGACCGCGGAGCGGTCGTCTCGAAGGACGAGGCGCTTGCTCAGACCTTTCCGAGAGATCACATGCGATTCCCCTCCCCTTCCAGGGAGGGTAGCAAGGCGCCCGTCTCGCTAATTCATCCCCCGCGCACCGCGAATCAGTTTCCCCGGCCGCCGCCCCGTGGCCTCACCCTGTCGCCGCGTCACCACGCCCGACACGATGGTCGCCTCGTAGCCGTCGACATCCTGCAGCAACCTCCGCCCGCCAACGGGCAGATCGTAATGCACCTTCGGCGGATGCAGATGCAGTCGGTCGTAGTCGATCACGTTGACGTCAGCTTTATAGCCCGGAGCAATAAGCCCGCGGTCGGTGAGACCGACCGAGAGCGCGGTCTTGCGCGACTGCGCCGCGACCACGAACGGGATCGTGAGCTTCTCGCCGCGCTTGCGGTCGCGCGTCCAGTGCGTCAGCAGATAGGTCGGGAAGCTCGCATCGCAGATGATGCCGCAATGCGCGCCGCCGTCGGACAGGCCCGGCACCGATTGCGGATCGAGCAGCATCTCGCGCGTCGCGTCGAGATTGCCGTCGGAATAGTTGAGGAATGGCACGTAGAGCATGCCGCGGCCCTCGTCCGACAGCATGGCGTCATAGGCGAGCTCTTCCGGCCGACGCCCCTGCCTGCGCGCCTGCGGTCCCAGCGCGTTCTCCGGCGGCTGCTCGTAGTCGGGGGGATCGCCGAGCAGGAACATCTTGTCGTAGTCGGGACGGAAGAACAGCGGATCGTCGGTCGCGGTCGCCGTCTCGCTCAGGATCGCCTTGCGCACATCGGGCTGGCGCAGACGCGCCAGCCGCTCCTGCAGCGGCAGATGGGCGATCGCCCTGTAGCTCGGATGGGTCTGGAAAGGGTTGCGCGATAGCTCGAGCCCGAGCAGGAGCCCGACAGGGCGCGCCGCAATCTGCGCGGTGATGGAGAGGCCGCGCCGCGCTGCCGCATTGATCTCGTCCAGCGTCTGGCGCCAGCGTTGCGGTGCCTTGTCGTTCTGCGTGATCGAGAACGAGATCGGGCATTTCGTCGAGTCAGCGACCCGCAGCATCATCGGCAGGTCTTCGTGTATGGTGGAGAGGTCGAGCACGAATTGCAGCACGCTGCGGCCCTGCCGGTGCATCGCGCCGGCAATCGCGGTGAGCTCGTCCTCGCCTGCTTTCAGCGTCGGCGTGAAATCGCCGGTCGAGGTGCGGTGGTTGAGCGTGCGCGAGGTTGAGAAGCCGAGCGCGCCGGATCGCACCGCCTCGCCCGCGAGCTTTGCCATCGCCGCATTGTCCTCCGCGGTCGAGGGATCGCGGCGCGCGCCGCGCTCGCCCATGACGTAGACGCGCAGCGCCGCATGCGGCAGTTGCGCGCCGACATCGATGTCGAAATCGCGCCTGGAGAGCCAGTCCATGTAATCCGGAAAGCTCTCCCAGGCCCAGGGAATGCCGGCGCTCAGCACCGGCTCCGGAATGTCCTCGACGCCTTCCATGAGCTGGATCAGGCGGGTTTGGTCAGCAGGCCTGCACGGCGCAAAGCCGACGCCGCAATTACCCATGATCGCCGTGGTGACGCCGTTCTGTGAGGATGGCGTGATGTCCTGGCTCCAGGTGACCTGCCCGTCGTAGTGCGTGTGCACGTCGACGAAGCCCGGCGTCACCAGTTTTCCGCGCGCGTCGATCTCTTCGCGGCCTGTGCCTGCGACCTTCCCGACCTCGCTGATCTTCCCGCCGCTGATGGCGACGTCGGCCTCGAACAGTTCGCCGCCGCTTCCATCCGCGACAGTGCCGCCACGGATCACGAGATCAGGGGTGCTCATGTGTTTCTTCCCGCTTTGTTGTTTTGCTTTTCTCTATCCGTCGTCCCGGACAAGCGAAGCGCAGATCCGGGGCCCATATCCACAGGGAGACGTTTTGCGAAGATTCGTAGTGACCAGTCTTGCGCTGCGATTCCTCCCTGTGGCTATGGGTCCCTGCGCCTCGTGCGCAATTGCGCACTCGGAAGGGACGACGGTTGAATTTGTAGCTCAAGCCTTGGCCGGCTTCCGTTCCGTGAACGGCGACAGCACCACCGTCGCCACCATGAAGATCACGGACGCGCCGAACACCCAGTGCGGTGCGTTCTGGTCCATGATCCAGCCGAACAGCAGCGGTGAGACGATGCCGCCGATATTGAAACCGGTGGAGACGATGCCGAAGGCGCGCCCCGCAGCGCCGGCGGGCGCCGCATTGCGCACCAGCATGTCGCGCGAGGGCGCGATCACGCCGGAGAGGAAGCCCGCGGTCGCCATCGTGGCGGTCAGCGCCCAGCCCGGCAGCGTCACCAGCGCGATCAGCAGCACGATTGCCGCGTTCGCCGCAAAGCATGCCGCCGCGACATAGCCGTGACGCTCGGTGTGGTCGGCGAGGAAGCCGCCCGCGAGCACGCCGATGGCACTGGCGCCCAGGAACGCCGTCAGCGCGATGTTGGCGGCGGAGTAAGAGGCGCCGTAGCCGCTCATCAGCGCCACCACGCCGAAATTGTTGATGCCGGCGACCGACAGGCTGAGCAGCATGAACAGCGCGGTCAGGGTGATCAGCGCCGGCGTGATCACCGCCTGCTTCGGCGCGCTCTCGCCGCCCGGCTTCTTCTTGTGCGCGCCGGCGTCCGGAATGTTCATGACGATCAGCAGCAGCGCGACTGCGACACCAACCGCGCCGGACGCGATCAGCGCCCCGGCGCCACCGGACAATGGGACGAGCGCTGCGACGATGGCCGGCGCCACCGCACCGCCGAGAAAGCCGGCAAAGGTATGAATCGAGAAGGCGCGGCCCATCCGCGCCTCGTCCATGTGCTCGGCCAGAATCGCGTAATCGGCGGGATGGTAGACGCTGTTGGCGAGGCCGAGCAGCACGGCGCAGGCGATCAGCGAGGCGTAGCTGAGGTGCAGCCCGAGCAGGATCAGCGCGACACCGCCCAGCGTCAGCCCGGCCAGCAAAATCCTGCGCGCACCGAAATGGTCGACCAGATAGCCCGTCGGCGCCTGCGTCAGGCCGGACACCACGGCAAACACGGTGAGCGCGAAGCCGAGCTCGATATAGCCGACGCCGAGCTGGCTCTTGAGAAACGGGAACAGCATCGGCAGCACCAGCAGATGGAAATGGCTGACCCAATGCGCAATCGAGATTCCGGTCAGCGTGCGCAGCGCACTGTCCGCCTTGCCTTGCTGCGGTGCGGCGAGAACGTCGACCATTGCAGTTCCGTTTCACTCCCGATGGAGGCGCAAACTATCGGGGAGAGCGGTTATTTGTCCATGAACGCAGGCGCATGGCAGCTAGCGAGGACGCTGCAATCTCGATGATTGCTCGGCGGTGCAGTGTGGCACACTGCGCTCCCTTTCCCGCAAGGGGGAGAGTACGCACCATTCGCGATGCAGCTTCATGCCCTCACAACGGGTCGTCATCCGGCCCGTAGCGGTCGCGCTTCGGTGTTGCGATATCGCCGTCTTCGTAATCGTCGTCATCGATCTCGCGCGGTGGCAGAGGCTTCTTCGCCTTGTCGTCCGCCGACCTGTTCTCGGCGGTCTTGGGCGGCTCGCTCGGCTTGCCAGTCTTGGCCATGATTGGTCCCGGATGGTGATGCTGAACCCGATCCTATCCGGAAAATGCTTGCAGCGCCTGACCTATCGCAAGCCGATGGCCGTTCAGTGCAGCACCGGCCCGCCCGCCTTCTTCCAGGCATCGATGCCGCCGGCGATATGGGCGGTGTTGAGAAGTCCCGCTTCCTTCGCAGCCGCAACCGCCATCGCCGAGCGTTCGCCGAAGGCGCAGAAGAACACCACACGGCGGCCGGTGGCGGCCGCGACCTCGCGCAGCATGCCGCCGGGCTTGAGGCTCTCCTCGACGGAGGGATAGGGCGTGTGCAGCGCGCCTTCGAGCGTGCCGTGCTTCAGCCGCTCGTTGGTCTCGCGCAGGTCGACCAGCAGGATGTCAGGCCGGCCGAGCGCGCGGATCGCCTCGACGGCGCTGAGCGCGCGGCCTTCCTTTTCCAGCTCCTCCTGATGCAGGCCGACATGCATGTTGGCGGGCACCGCCACGTCCATCATCTTCGGATTGGGCAGCTTCAGGTTCGCCATCAACTCGATATATTCGTCCACCGAGCGCACCTGGAGCCGCGGATTGAAGCGCTTCTCCTCGCCGATGGTGGAGACGGTGTCGCCCTTGTAGTCATGCGCCGGGAACACCATCGTCTCGTCCGGCAGCTTGAGCAGGCGGTTGAAGATCGAATCATACTGGGCGCGCGAGGATCCGTTCTGGAAATCGGTGCGGCCGGTGCCGCGGATCAGAAGCGTGTCGCCGGTGAAGACGCGGTCGCCCATCAGATAGGAATAGGAATCGTCGGTGTGACCCGGCGTGTACATCACGTCGAGCGACAGGCCCTCGATCGTCACCTTGTCGCCATCGGCCACCCGCATCGCCACCACGTCGGCCTTGGTCTGGTCGCCCATCACGGTCATGCAATGGGTGCGGTCGCGCAGCTCGCCGAGGCCGGTGACGTGGTCGGCATGCAGATGGGTATCCACTGCCTTCACCAGCTTGAGGTCGAGCTCGCGCAGCAATTGGCAGTAGCGGTCGACCTTTTCCAGCACGGGATCCAGGATGAGCGCCTCGCCGCCGGCGCGGCTGGCCAAGAGATAGCTGTAGGTGCCCGAAACGCTGTCGAAGAGCTGACGGAAGATCATGGCTTTGACCCGGCGTGGAACTGATTTCGACGATTCTACTACGCCCGGGGCCGGAAGAAGCAATTCACTGTGTGAATGGTAATATTTGGAAGATTTTTATTGTGAGGCGGGTGACGGTGCGGGTGCAACCGGTCCCACAAACTCAGTGTCGTCCCCGCGAAGGCGGGGACCCATAACCACAGGGAGTAGTTGCGGGCGTAACTGGTAACTCCGGGTCATCGCCAAACCACTCCCTGTGGCTATGGGTTCCGGATCGGCGCGCGCTTGAGGCGCGCTTGTCCAGGACGACACGGAGATCGCCGCGCCCCTACGGCCGCACCAATGTGTACCCGTTCTCCGCCAGGAACAGGATCTGCCCAACCCCGACCTGCACCGGAGTCGCGGAAGGGATGAACTCCGGCCTCCTGCCGGTCTCGCGCTCGATCGTGTCCACCGTGTTGAGGCAGATGTCGAAGCGCACGCCTTGTGCGATCAGGCTCTCGACCTGCTTGCGGCGCTCGCTGCCGGCAAGAAGCAGGTCGATGCCGGGACCGAACACCACCACTTCGATTGCGATCTTGTCGGGATCGTAGGCCTTCAGCAGGTTGTTGGCGACGCTCAGCACCAGCGCCTGCTTCTTCGCATCGCCATCGGAGAGCTGCAGCACGATCCTGTGCTCGGCGAACGGCTTGTCCTGGAGCGGCACCTGTTGTGCCAGAGCGGGCGGGGCCGCCGCCCAGACGAGCAGTGCCAGCATCATCGCGGATATGAGCTGCGACCTCATCATCCCTGTCCTGCAATGCCTGGATTGCCCTCGACTCCCTTCAGCGTCACGCCGGAGCCGAGCCGCTCCGGCAACATCCGGCCCGAGCGCAGATACTTGCCGACGACGTCCCACACCGGCGCGCCTTGCTGGCCGTTGACAGAAGCCCAGCCCGCGACCTTGTAGCGGTGTCTGGCGCTGAGCGTCTTGCCGCTGCCAAGCCTCAGCTCCGAGATGCGGCTGCCGATCTCGGCTGTCGGCATGCAGGTGTAGCTGAGCCCGCCGACGCGCACCATGTCGCCGCCCTGCTGGTAATAGGGATCGGCGTTGAAGAGATTGTCGCAGACGTCTTCCAGCACGTCCTTGATCTGGGCTCCCGTCATTTCCTGCACATAGGTCTCGGGATAGGTGATCGCGGTCTCCGCCAGCAGATCCTCCATGGTCAGCGCCTGGCCGGACAGCGCGGTGACGCCCCAGCGGAAGCCCGGCGACAGCGCGATCTCGGCGTCGAGCTCGGCACGCAGCGCGGTGCAGATCAATTCGTCGACGGGCCCGGAGAAATTGTCGCGGCGGTAGAGCAGGCGATCCGGCGTTGCGATCTTCTCCGACCAGTCGCTCACATGCTGCGCGCGCAGCCGGCCGGTCAGCTCGGCCATGGCAGGGTCGGGCTTCAGCAGCTCGGAATAGACCGGCAGCAGATGATAGTGGACGTCGCTGACCTTGCCCTTGTCGAGTGCAAGATCGAGCACGGCCAGGAATTTCCCGTTGGAGCCGGCATTGGTGACGAGCGTCGTGCCGCCTGCATTCTTCACGGCAATCGGCTGCGGCACGGCATCATGGGTGTGGCCGCCGAGGATGACGTCGATGCCGGTGACCCGGCTTGCGAGCTTGAGGTCGACATCCATGCCGTTGTGCGACAGCAGGACGACGGCATCGACCTTGTCGGTGCCCCGCAAGGCATCGACATGCTTCTGCAACTCCTCCTCGCGGATGCCGAAGCTCCAATCCGGTGTGAATCGTTTCGGATGCGCGATCGGAACGTAAGGGAAGGCCTGGCCGACGATCGCGACGCGATGCCCGCCGATCTCCTTGATCATCGAAGGCTTGAACACGCGGCCGGTGGCCTTGTCGAAGGCGGGGGCGTCGTTGAACGCGGCTTCCTCGGTCAGGAACACGTTCTGCGCCAGGAACTCGCCCTTGAAGCGCTCGAGATTGTCGCGCAGCGCCTGCTCGCCATAGGTGAACTCCCAATGCCCGGTCATCGCCTCGATGCCGAGCAGATTGGCGACCTCGACCATGTCGCGGCCCTGCATGACGTTTGCAAGCCCGGTGCCTTGCCAGAGATCGCCGCCGTCGATGAGCAGCGAACGCTTCTCGCCGACATCGGCGCGCAAGCGGTCGACCAGCGTCTTCAGATGGGCGAAGCCGCCGAGCTTGCCGAAGCGGCCTGCAGACTTCTCGAACTCGAAGCAGGTGAAAGCATAGGCATCCGCGCTGTCGGGCCGGATGCCGAACCGCTCCAGGAAGGCGCGGCCGACCAGATGCGGCGGCCGTCCCGCCATCTCACCGATGCCGATATTGACGCTGGGCTCGCGGAAATAAACCGGATTGAGCTGCGCATGCGTGTCGGTGATGTGCAGGATCCGCGCGTTGCCGAACCGCTCGATGTCGTAGATGCTGGCTGTCTCGGTGCCGCGGGCCAGCCGCGGCAGGCCGAGCGTCGCGGCGGCAAGGCCTGCACTTCTCAGGAAATCGCGGCGGCGGATCGCCATCCAAGAATTCTCCGCGCCTCTCGTGATCGTCGGACTATTCCACTCAGGCGCAGTCTAGCGGATTTCCATCGCCTTCCAGGCTTCTTTTTCGGACGTGGCCTGGAAGATCGACGCCTTCGCCAGGGCCTCGGCCTCCCTGGCCGCGGCAACCGCACGGTCGAAATCGCCGCCGTCGGCAGCCTTCTTCGCTGCCGCCAGCGCAGATACGGTCACGGTCCATTGATTGCGCATGCCGGCCGCCTCCTTGGAGGCGGCTTCGGCGGCGGCATAGGCCGCCTTGTAGTCCGCCTCGTTCGCCGCGCGCGCGGATGGCGCAAGGCTCAAGACGAGCAGCATGGCGAGAGCAAGTGACCGCTTCATGGCCGTGCTCCCGGTCCCGAGATCGGCAGGCCGTTGGCGACATAGGACAGGAAATATTCGACGTCGCGATATTCGTCCGATTGCGGCTCCAGCGGAACCGCGCGGGTCTGGCTGTTGCAGGTGACGAAGCGGCGGCTGGTGGTGCTCATGCCGCTCCATTCGGAGCGGTAGATCGGCATCGCGTTGAGGATGCCGAGCGCCGGTGCCAGGGTCTCGGCGCGGATGCGCTCACCCGGGCTCTGCACATGGCAGCTGGCGCAGGAGAAATTCATCTGGCCGCGCCGGGTGTAGAAATAGCGCTTGCCGTTCTCGTACGCCGCCAGCGCACGTTGATCGTCGGGAATCTTGATGTCCATCGGCTTGCCGCGCGAGGTGTAGGCCATGTAGGCGGTGAGCGAAGCCATCTCGTCCTTGACGTAGGAATAGGGCGCTTCGCCGTTGGCCTCGCGGCAGCGGTTGAGTGCGAGCTCCAGCGTGACGACCTTGCCTTCCTTCTCGTCGAAGTATGGATAGTTCTGGCGGATGCCGATGCCGCCGTTCGGGAAGCAGTCGGCGTAGGTCTTGCCGTTCTTGAACGGGGTCGAGAACATCTCCTTGCCGGCATCGAGCGCGAACTCGTAGGGCGGGAATTCCTCCTTCTCCTGCCACTGCCGCTTCATGTCCTCGTTCATGGAATAAGGACCGTTGACGAAATCCTCGTGCTTCACGTTCGGAAACTTCTGGAAGAAGAAGTTCTGGAACGCCTTGGCATCGGCGACGGGATCGACCTTGTCGGCGGCGACGACACGCGTTGCGGCGAAAGCAAGCGCCGCGAGTGCGACGAACGCCGAGCCGAGCAGAATCGTGGCGCGCTGTTTCATCACGCGATCTTCGCGGTGGTCGTGTCCGACGCACCCTTGTTGTCGGTCCAGGAGATCTTGAGCTCGTCGCCCTTCCTGGCGCCCTTGAAGCTGAACTTGACGTAGGGGTCCTTGGAGACCGCAGTGCCCCAATTGGCGACGAAGACGTCCTTGCCGTTACACTCGAACTTCAGCTCCTGGATGAAGTGCGCCCGGGATCAGCTCGCCCTTGGAATCCTTGACCAGGCCGGTGTCCATGGGGTGCTGGATCAGCGTCTGCACCTCGGTGATGTCGCCGTTGGATGTCGCGCGCACGCGAATGCTGGATGCCATGTCGAACTGCCTCGCTTAGCCGCCGCAACCGCCGACGGTGACCTTGACCTCTTTGGTCGCGCTGTAGAGCTTGCCGTCGGCTTCCACGATCGCGGTCAATTTGGTGGTCTTGGCCATCTT
This sequence comes from Bradyrhizobium sp. USDA 241, assembly GCF_049739505.1. NCBI lineage: Bacteria > Pseudomonadati > Pseudomonadota > Alphaproteobacteria > Hyphomicrobiales > Nitrobacteraceae > Bradyrhizobium > Bradyrhizobium sp. USDA 241. The sequence continues at coordinate 1,760,748 of NZ_JBMGPZ010000004.1, forward strand.
CAGCCGGTTGGCGACGGCAGGGATCGTGCCGTCGGGAATCTTGTAGCTTGCCGCGAGCGCGTTCGGGTTCTCGGCCACCAAGAACGAGATCGAGGTGACCTTGTCGAGCGACGTCGTCACCGAGATCGGCACCACGCCGCCGTTCTCGGCGATCTCCGGCGCGTCGAGCTTGACCTTGTCGGACGGCTCCGCGGTCCTGCCATAGAGGGCCTTGATCGCGTCGGCCTCGTTCTTCTGCTTGAACGCCTCTTCCGGATATTTGTCGTTGGCTGCGGCGCGCGCGGGAGCGGCGCCGAACGGCAGATTGCCGAGGCCGAGCAGCGCGACACTGGCTGCGCCCTGAAGGATGAGGCGCCGCGTCGGATGAGCGCCGGTGGTCGTGGTCATCTCAAGTCTCCTGGGCAGCCGGCCGTTACAGGGTCTGCAGGAAATCAACGATCGCGTTGATCTCCTGTTCGGTCAAAATCCGGTTCCGGCCGAACGGCGGCATCATGGTCTGCGGATTGCGCTTGGTCTCGTCGAAGATGATGGCGAACAGCTCGTTGCGATCGGGATACTTTGCCGTGATGTCCTTCAGCTCCGGCCCGATCGTTCCCGGCAGGTCGCCGCCTTTGATGACGTGGCAGGTCAGGCAATTGCCCTTGCCGCGGTCGAAGGCGAGCTTCTGGCCCTCGGTTACGGTGGACTGCGCCCGCGCCGGGGCCGCAGCCGCGCCGGCGACAAGGGCCAGCGCAACCAGCAGGGCGGGCTTGCAGGGAAAGACGGTCAAGGCATCGTCCGGAGCGGTATGTCGATGATCTCGTTTGCGGAATGTTCAAAAGCACAAAGGGCACCGCCTGACAATCAAGACTATGCACGCGGCAAAATGGAGTTAATATCCTGCGCATTCCAGCTGATGAGATAGTTCGTTCATCGGATCGACTGCGATTAGCAAATTATTCTCGTGGGCGTTTTTGCCCTGAAGCCCGTGCTTTCTTTTTCACATTATTGGGGACGTCACTTGGCTGAATATGTCGTCGAATTCGGCAAGGATGGCGGACGGGTCGAGCCGGATGGCCGCCTCGATGCGCCGGCCTTTCATCGCAATCACGAACCGATCTGGGCGGCGCTGGAAAAGGATCTCGCGGGCTGCACCGGCATCGCGGTGGAACTCGGCAGTGGAACCGGCCAGCACGTGGTTCATTTCGCCCGCCACACGCCCGGCCTCATCTGGTGGCCGAGCGACCTCAACCAGCGCCATCTCAAGAGCATCGAAGCCTGGCGCGTGCATGCGGGCCTGCCGAACATCCGCTCGCCCCTGCGGATCGATCTCACCGATCCCGACTGGTGTCCGGAGATGAAGAGCGGGCAGGGGCCGACAAGCCTTGCGGTCGTGTTCTGCGCCAATGTCATTCACATCGCGCCCTGGGCCGTGGCCGAAGGCCTGTTCGCCGGCGCCGGCCGCTATCTGCGTGCCGACGGCAAGCTGTTCCTCTACGGCCCCTTCAAGCGCGACGGCAAGCACACTGCGCTCAGCAATGCGGTGTTCGACACCTCCTTGCGCGAGGGCAATCCCGATTGGGGCGTGCGCGATATCAGCGATGTCGAAAAGCTCGCAAAGGCGGTAGGCCTTGGCCTCGTCGATACCATCGAGATGCCCGCGAACAATCTTACGCTGGTGTTTGCGAGGCGCTAGGAGGTCGTCATGCCCGGGCTTGTCCCGGGCATCCACGTTCTTCGGGCACCAAGGCAAGGCGTGGATGGCCGGGTCAAGCCCGGCCATGACGATGTGGAGACGTCAGCGGATCCAACTCTAGTACCCGGAATCAGAGCTGAGTGATACGGCGGCCTTTGAAACGGCGTTGACGGACCTTTTTCTTGGTCCAGACGAAGGGCTCGGCTCTGTCGTTGTATGCGTTGACGTAGGCATCGATGTGTTCCTGAAGCTGCTTGAGGCTCGTGAAGGAGGTGCCGCTGAGCGACTGCCCCTGCAAGATGGAAAACCATACTTCGACCTGATTGAGCCATGACGCACTTGTCGGCGTGAAATGAAATTGCACGTTGGGGTGGGCCTTGAGCCAGTCCTCGTTCTTTTTATGGGTGTTGAGGTTGTCGAGGATGACGTGAAGCTTGCGGTTCGGAAAAGTCGCGGTGACGCTGTTCATGAAATCGAGAAACTCGACGCGGCGCCGGCGTTTTGAATGGGTCGCGATGATCTTTCCGGTGGCGACTTCGAGCGCCGCAAACAATGTTGTGGTGCCATGCCGCTTGTAATCGTGGCTTTGGCCGGTTAAGGCGCGGCCATTGGGCAACTTCAGATAACCCTGCGCTCGCTCCAAAGCCTGGATCGAGGGCTTCTCGTCCACGCACAGCACAATGGCCTTCGCCGGCGGCGCGACATAGAGGCCGACAACATCGGCGGCTTTGGCCGTAAAGTTCGGGTCGTTGCTCTCGCACCAGGACTTGCGAGCCACCAGGTCAATCTTGTGGCTGCGCAGGAACCGCCAGACATATTGGACATCGACATCGCCCAGCGCCTCGGCCAGCAGGGGGCCGGTCCAGCGCGCAAACCCTTGCGGTGGCGGCTTATCCAGCAGCTTCAGAATCCGCTTGTCGGTCGTCTTCGTATAGATCGGCTGCTTGCCAGGCCGCGGCTTGTCTTGCAGCCCTTCAAGGCCATGGTCGGCATAGCGATGCCGCCAAAGGCTGACAATCCGCGGCTGGACCCCAACTTCCTTGGCGATCGACCGGGTGCTGCGCCCATCCGCCGCCAACAGAACTATCCGCGCCCGCTTCAAATCGCGCTGCAACGTCACCGGTGAGCGACAGCACGCCTCAAGCACCTTGCGATCTTTCCTCGAAAGGTGGACTTCTCTTGCTTCGGGTATCATCCCGACCTTGAATCACGACTCACGTTCCAAGAAAAGTGGGTACTAGCCTCCATCCTTCCACCCGATCCTCTCCTTCAAGAACCGGAAGCCGAGCACCTCGAAGCCGGCGCGCTCCTTGTTGTCCTTGCCGTAGCCGTGGCCGCCGGCAGCCGGCTCATAGAACCAGGCTTCAAAGCCCATCGCCTGGAGCTTGGCGGCCATCTTGCGCGCATGGCCGGGATGGACGCGGTCGTCGCGCCGCGTGGTCGCGATCAGGATCGGCGGATAGGCCTGGCCGGCCTTCACGTTGTGATAGGCCGAGTAGGTCTTCAGCCACTCCCATTCCTCGGGCTTGTCGGGGTCGCCATATTCGGCGATCCAGCTCGCGCCCGCGAGCAGCTTCGTGTAGCGGCGCATGTCGATCAGCGGGATGGTGCAGAACAGTGCGCCGAACCGGTCGGGATAGCGCACCAGCATGTTGGTGATGAGGATGCCGCCGTTCGATCCGCCCTGCGCCGCGATGCGCTTCGGCTGCGTCACGCCGCGGCGGACCAGATCGGCCGCGACCGCGGCGAAATCGTCGTGCGACAGCTTCTTGCCGGCCAGCCGTCCGGCATCGTGCCAGCGCGTGCCGAACTCGCCGCCGCCACGCAAATTCGCCTGCACCGTCGTGCCGCCGCGCTCCAGCCACAGCTTGCCGAGCGAGGCATTGTAGTACGGCTTCACGGCAAGTCCGAAGCCGCCATAGGCACTCATATAGACCGGCGCATCGCCGGTCTCCCCGGCGGGCCCGGTCTGCACATAGGGAATGCGCTCGCCGTCAACAGAGATCGCCTCGTGCTGCGTCACGACAAGGCCGTCGGCAGTGAATGTCTTCGGCGCCTGCTTCAGCACGGTCGGACTGGCAACGCCCGGCTCGATCAGCAGCAGCGAGGGCGGCGTCAGCGGATCCTGCACATTGGCGAGCAGATCGCCATTGCCTTCGGAGGGATGGCGATCGAGCGGCCAGACGTCGACGACGCCGATTCCCGGCAGGCCGCCAAGTGTCTCACGGCTCCAGCTAGTGGCGGATGGCGTGCAGATATCGAAGCGAGGCTTGAGCTCGTCGAGGATCGAGAGCACCAGCTGTCCGGCGGCCCAGAACAAACCCTGCAGCGCGCGCCGCGGTGCCGGCTCGAACAGCACCGCGAAATCGCGGCTGCCGGCCAGGAACGCCGAAAGCGAGATGCCGAGCACGGTATCGGTGACATGGGTCTGGCCTGCGACCGTCCAGTCCTTGCGCAGCTTCATCGCGAACCAGTCGCCATGCGCCTGCATCCAGATCCCGGTCGGCAGGTCGAGCTTCGTCGTCGTGCCGGCCGCATCGCGCAGCCGGATCGCGTGATTGAAGAAGTCGATCTGGTCGACGATCCAGACCCGGGGCGCCGCTCCGGTGTCGTCGGCGCTGCCATAGATCGTCATGTGATCGGCCGCGGTCTCGATGATCACCTGCGCCTGATCGACAGGCTGGCCTCGCCGCCACAGGCGAACCGTCCGCGCATATCCCGAGCTCGTCGCCATGTCCTCGCCATGCGCGCTCGACAGCAGCAGCGTGTCGGCATCGAGCCAGTCGACGCCGCCTTTTGCTTCCGGCAGCGTAAAGCCGTCCGCAACGAAGCTCTTCGTGGCGAGGTCGAACTCGCGAAGAGTGACGGCGTCGCTGCCGCCGCGCGACAGGCTCAGGATCGCCCGCGAGCTTCCCGGCATCGTGGCGATCCCGCCGAGCAGCCAGTCCTCGCCTTCGCTCGCCGCGAGCCGGTCGATATCCAGCATGGTCTCCCATGCCGGATCGGCCTTGCGAAATTCCGCCAGCGTCGTGCGCCGCCACAGGCCGCGCGGGTTGCTGGCGTCCTTCCAGAGGTTGTGGAGGTCGTTGCCGCGCCGGCTGACATAGGGAATGTTGTCCGGCCGGTCGTAGATCGCCGCGAGGATGTCGCGGTCGCGCGCGAAAGCCGCTCCGCCGAACGCCTGGAGCGTCAGGCTGTTCTGCCGCTCCACGAAATCGAGCGCCTGTGTGCCCTCGATCTCCTCCAGCCATAGCCAGGGATCGTCGTCGGGAGCGCTGAGCGTGGGCCTGTCGTCGACGGACATGAGCGAAACTCCAAAAACTCGCGGCGGATAGGATTTGATCGAGCGCAAGCCGTCAAGCGCGGCGGCCCGCTATCATCTGTTCGATTGCGTCAGAGACATGGCCTGCGCCCGTTTGCGCCGGTTGCCCGCCTTCCCACGCCCCTCCATAGTGCCGGGAATCAACAGCCCTCGTGAGCCCTTGAAAGTCCCCTGGGGCGGAAAAATTTCGATGCTGGACGTGACTGCAGTCAGTGAGATCGCCGACGATGCCCGCGTGCGTGCCAATGTGGTGCGCCTTGCCGCGGCGCAGGCGCTGACCGGCGCCAACTCCGCGGTGATCTTCGCCACCGGCGCGATCGTCGGCGCCACGCTCGCGCCCGACATGTCGTTCGCGACTGTGCCGATCTCGATGTATGTGGTGGGACTCGCCGCGGGCACGCTGCCGACCGGTGCGATCTCGCGCCGCTTCGGTCGCCGCGCGGCTTTCGTCATCGGCACGGGCCTCGGCACGCTCACCGGCCTGCTCGGCTCGTTCGCGATCCTGCACGGCTCGTTCGCACTGTTCTGTGTCGCGACCTTCCTTGGCGGCCTCTACGGCGCCGTGGCGCAGTCCTATCGCTTCGCCGCCGCCGACGGCGCCAGCGCGGCCTACCGTCCGAAGGCGGTGTCCTGGGTGATGGCGGGCGGCGTGTTCGCCGGCGTGCTCGGTCCGCAGCTCGTGCAATGGACCATGGATGTCTGGCAGCCCTATCTGTTCGCCTTCAGCTTCCTGGTGCAGGCCGCCGTCGCGCTGGTCGCGATGGGCATCGTCGCCGGCGTCGACATGCCCAGGCCCGCGCCGGCCGATCTGCACGGCGGCCGGCCGCTGCTCACCATCGTGACCCAGCCGCGCTTCATCGCGGCGGCGCTGTGCGGCGTGATCTCCTATCCCATGATGAACCTGGTGATGACCTCGGCGCCGCTCGCCATGAAGCTGTGCGGCCTCAGCGTGTCCGATTCCAATTTCGGCCTGCAATGGCACATCGTCGCGATGTACGGGCCGAGCTTCTTCACAGGCACGCTGATCGCCCGCTTCGGTGCGCCCAGAATCGTGGCCGCCGGCCTGCTGCTGGAAGCCGGCGCCGCCGGCATCGGCCTCTCCGGGCTCACCGCGATGCATTTCTGGGCCACGCTGGTCGTGCTCGGCGTCGGCTGGAATTTCTCCTTCATCGGCGCCTCCGCGCTGGTGCTGGAGACGCACCGGCCGCAGGAGCGCAACAAGGTGCAGGCCTTCAACGATTTCCTGGTGTTCGGCATGATGGCGATCGGCTCGTTCTCCTCCGGGCAGCTGCTCGCCAATTACGGCTGGTCGGCGGTGAACCTGGTGGTGTTCCCGCCTGTCGTGCTGGGTCTTGCCGTGCTCTCGCTGGTCTCCTGGGCGCGCCGCCGCAAGGCGCGGCTGGATGCGGCGATGGGCGAGTTCCCTGATGCGGTCTAGGCTGGCGGGAGGCTGTCAGCAGCGTTGATACTTCGATCCGGGTCGAAGTGATTTTCTGGTGAGGGTTAGTTAGATGTCGTCATGGCCGGGCTTGTCCCGGCCATCCACGTCTTTGCGACGTCGAAGGAAGAGAGTGGATGCCTGGGCATAGGCGAGCGGAAGCGACGCCGTCCTTCAGACGGCTATGCCCGGGCATGACGGAGTAAGCGGCAATGCTTGATAATCCTCAACAGCCCACGATCGACGAATCCTCCCTCCGCTACGAAGGCTGGCGCATCGTCGCGGTCTGCTTCCTGCTCGCCACCTTCGGCTGGGGTCTCGGCTTCTACGGCCAGAGCGTCTATGTCGCCGAGCTCCAGCGCGCGCGGGGCTGGCCGACGACGCTGATCTCCGCAGGGACGACGTTCTTCTATCTGTTCGGCGCGCTGCTGGTCGTTTTCGTCGGCGAAGCCGTGCGGAAATACGGTCCGCGCCTCTGCCTGATTGCCGGCACGCTGGCGATGGCGGCGGCCGCGGTCGCGATCGGCGCGGTGCGCGAGCCCTGGCAGCTTTATCTCGCGAATGCCGTGCTCGCCTTCGGCTGGGCCGGCACGAGTCTCGCCATGATCACCAACACGATCAGCCTGTGGTTCGACCGCAAGCGCGGCATGGCGATCAGCCTGGCGCTGAACGGCGCCAGCTTCGGCGGCATCGTCGGCGTGCCGCTGCTGGTGACGCTGATCGGCCATATCGGCTTCGCCAGCGCGATGCATGCCGCTGCCGGCGCCATGCTGGTGCTGCTGCTGCCGGTCATCCTGCTTCTCGTCGGCCGCCCGCCCGATCGTCATGGCTGGCACGCGACGGCGAAGGCCAAACCGCAATCGTCGACGCAGATCCGCGCATGGGCGCTGCGTGACGTCGGCTTCCTCACGGTGACGATCGCCTTTGCCCTGGTGCTGTTCGCCCAGGTGGGCTTCATCGTGCACCTGATCTCGTTCCTCGATCCCGTAATCGGTCGCGAGCGCGCCGCCGTCGCCGTCGCGGTGCTGACGGCGATGGCCGTCGTCGGCCGGGTGCTGTTCTCGCTGGTGATCGACCGCCTCGATCAGCGTTTGGCCTCCGCGCTCTCGTTCCTCAGCCAGGCGGCGGCGCTTCTCGTCGTCATCAATCTGCATGATGACTATGTGCTGATCGCGGCCTGCGCGGTGTTCGGCTTCTCGGTCGGCAACCTCATCACGCTGCCGTCGCTGATCGTGCAGCAGGAGTTCGACAGTTCCGCGTTCGGCGTGCTGATCAGCTTGAATACGGCGATCAACCAGGTGACCTACGCATTCGGCCCGGGCGTCGTCGGGGCCTTGCGCGATTGGTCCGGCGGCTATGCGCTGCCGTTCTATCTCTGCATCGCGCTGGAGGTGATGGCCGCGGCGCTGATCATGGTGCGGAGAAGAGAATCTCGTAGGGTGGGCAAAGGCGCATAGCGCCGTGCCCACCATCGGACTCTCCACGTGCGCCGCAAGAATCGGTGGGCACGCTACGCTTTGCCCACCCTACGAGATCGTGCCCCTGCGGCTCACGCCTCGCGCTGCTTCAGCAACGCCTCCACATCCAGCCGCTTGGTGAACATCGCCAGCTTCCCATCCGGCCCGAACGGCCATTGCTCCCTGGGCCTGTCCCAATACAGCTCGACCCCGTTCTGGTCGGGATCGCGCAGATACAGCGCCTCGCTGACGCCGTGATCGCTGGCGCCATCCAGCGCAATGCCGGCCGTGAGCACCCGATGCAGCGCATCCGCAAGTGCAGGCCGCGTCGGGTAGAGGATCGCGGTGTGAAACAGCCCGGTCGCATCAGGCGGCGGCGGCGAGCCGCCCTTGCTCTCCCAGGTATTGAGCCCGATGTGATGGTGATAGCCGCCGGCGGAGATGAAGGCGGCGCCCGAGCCCATCCGCTGCATCAGCTCGAAGCCGAGCACGCCGCAATAGAAGCCGAGCGCGCGATCGAGATCGGCGACCTTGAGGTGGACGTGGCCGATCCTGGTGCCGGCGGCGACGGCGGGGCTTTGCGACATGGGAATGCTCCGTTGCTGAGCTCCAGATAGGGCGGGCCTCGGGACAGCGCTATTGCTCGTCTCGAAACCCATCGTTTCTAGATAAGACGCTAAGCCAGCTCCGACACCTCGCCTTCCGGCAGCCCGAACTCGAACGTGTTCAGCGTCATCGATACAAGCGTGTAATAGCCGCACAGCCCGATCACCTCGACCACGCCGCGCTCACCGAGCAGCTTCACTGCCTCATCATACAAGCCCTTCTCGACGCCGTGTCCCTCGTGCAGCGACTTCGCGACGTCGTAGATCATCTTCCCCTTGGGGTCGTCGAACTCGGGCGTGCGGCGGTCGCGGATCGCGTCGATGATCTCGGGCTTCATGCCTCCTGCAAGTGCCAGGCGCTTATGCGCGTACCATTCGTAATGCGCGGTCCAGTGCCGCGCCGTCACCAGGATCGCGATCTCCGAGAGCTTTGCCGGGAATATCGTGTCGAAGCGCATGACCTCGCCGAGCCGCGTCGCGTGACGCGCCATCTCCGGACTGTTGAGCCAGGCCATCATCGGCGCCGGCGGCTTGCCGCGCTTGCCGGCAATCGATTCGTCATAGGTCTGCCGCTGGCTCTCGTTCATTTCGCCAGGCGAAAGAAGCTTCAGGCGCATTCGCGTTTCCTCTTTGTTTTCAAGCACCGTCTTGCCGCGACTATAGCCGACTGCGCCTGCGGAAGTGGTTGAATTCCGCGGGGGCTTGGCCCAGAGTCCTGCCCAACAAGTCTTTTTGATTGATGGAAACGACCATGAGCGACACTGAGACCGCCGATCTCGAGACATTCCGCAACGAGACGCGCGCCTGGCTGGAAGCCAATTGCCCGCCGGAAATGCGCAAGCCCGCGACGTCGGATGCCGACGTGTTCTGGGGCGGGCGCAATGCAAAATTCTCGTCCGAGCCGCAGCGCATCTGGTTCGAGCGCATGCGCGACAAGGGCTGGACCGTCCCTGACTGGCCGAAGGAGTATGGCGGCGGCGGCTTGAGCGCGGCCGAGCACAAGGTGCTGCGCGCCGAGATGGCGAGGATCGGCGCGCGCCCGCCGCTGTCGAGCTTCGGCATCTGGATGCTCGGGCCGGCGCTCTTGAAATACGGCAACGATGCCCAGAAGAAGGAGCATCTGCCGAAGATCGCGGCGGGCGAGATCCGCTGGTGCCAGGGCTATTCCGAGCCGAACGCCGGCTCCGATCTCGCCTCGCTCCAGACCCGCGCCGAGAGCGACGGCGACGACTTCATCATCAACGGCCAGAAGATCTGGACGTCCTATGCCAATTACGCCGACTGGATCTTCTGCCTGGTGCGCACCGATCCCACTGCCAAGAAGCATGACGGCATCAGCTTCATCCTGTTCGACATGACCTCGAAGGGCGTCTCGACCAAGCCGATCCTCTTGATCTCCGGTTATTCGCCGTTCTGCGAGACATTCTTCGACAATGTCCGCGTGCCGAAGTCGCATGTGGTCGGCACCATCAACCGCGGCTGGGACGTCGCGAAATATCTCCTGCAGCATGAGCGCGCGATGATCTCAGGGATGGGCGAGCGCGGCGTCGGCCGGCCGCTCGGCCAGATCGCGGCGGACTCCGTCGGCACCGATGGGCAAGGCAGGCTGGACGATGCCATGCTGCGCGGCCAGATCGCGCGCTTCGACGTCGATGAAGCCGCGCTCGCGGCCTGCGCCGAGCGCGCGGTCGATCTCGCCAAGGCCGGGCAGGCGCATCCGGCGTTCTCGTCGGCGATGAAGTACTACGGCACCGAGCTCAACAAGCGCCGCCACGAGATCCTGATGTCGGCCGGCGGCGTCGATGCGCTGGAATGGGAGAGCGAGCGCTCCAAGCAGGGCGCGCGCCCGCGCGCCTGGCTGCGCACCAAGGCCAACTCGATCGAGGGCGGCACGTCCGAGGTCATGCTCGGCATCGTCGCCAAGCGCATCCTGGATCTGCCGGGGGCGTGAACACGCTCTCACCACCCGTCATTACGGGGCGCGCGTAGCGCGAGCCCGGAATCCATACTCCCGATCGTGGTTATGGATTCCGGGCCTGGCCCTTCGGGCCATCCCGGAATGACGACACAGATGGATTTTCGAATCGGAAACACGCACATGGCCCTCGTCCTCACCGAAGAACAATCGATGCTCCGCGACAGCGCGCGCGGGCTGATCAGCGACAAGGCGCCGGTCTCGCACCTGCGTCACTTGCGCGACAGCAAGGACTCCACCGGTTTCTCGAAAGAGCTCTGGCATTCCTTTGCCGAGATGGGTTTTGCCGGTCTTCTGGTGCCGGAAGAGTTCGGTGGCAGTGGCCTCGGCCATGTCGAGGCTGGCGTCGTCATGGAGGAGATCGGCCGCACCCTGATGCCGTCGCCCTTCCTCGCCACCAGCGTCGTCGCGGCCTCGGCGCTGAACCGCGGCGGTAATTCCGCGCAGAGATCGGAGTATCTGCCGAAGATCGCGAGCGGCTCGCTGCTCGCAACGCTCGCAATCGACGAGGGCGCCAAGCACCGTCCGCTCCACACCGGCTTGCAGGCCGTGCGCGCCGGCAACGGGTTCAAGCTCAGCGGTGCCAAGGCGCTCGTGGTCGACGGACACGTCGCCGATCTCCTGATCGTTGCCGCGCGCACGACGGGCGCCGCCGGTGAGCGCGAGGGCCTGACGCTGTTCCTGGTGAACCCCGCGGCGAAGGGCGTCGCGATCGAGCGCACCATCATGGTCGATGCGCACAATGCAGCGCGGATCGAGTTCGCAAATGTCGAGGTCAATGCCGACAGCGTGCTCGGCGAGGTCGATCAGGGCGCAACTCTGCTCGAAGGCGTGCTCGATATCGGCCGCGGCGCGGTCGCCGCCGAAATGGTCGGTCTCAGCGAGGAGGTGTTCGGCCGCACCGTCGAGTACCTGAAGAGCCGCAAGCAGTTCGGCAAGCTGATCGGCGAATTCCAGGCCCTCCAGCACCGCGCCGCCGAGCTCTATGTCGACATCGAGATCGCCCGCGCCGCGGTGATGAAGGCGCTGCAGGCCCTGGATGGCGACGTCGCCAAGGCCGCCTCTGCCGTCGCAGTCGCAAAGGCCCGCGCCGGCACCACGGCCACGCGCGCGGTGCAGGAAGGCGTGCAGATGCATGGCGGCATGGGCATGACCGACCAGTTCGACATCGGCTTCTTCATGAAGCGCGCGCGGGTGTGCGAGGAATTGTTCGGCGATGCGAACTATCACACCGAGCAACTCGCAAGAGCGCAAGGGTATTGAGGCGGGGCTGGGGCGCGAGGGCGCGCCTCACCCTCGGTGTCGTCGCCCGGCTCGACCGGGCGACCCAGTACGCCGCGGCCTCTCCGCATGCGTTTGCCGTCTCTGGAATACTGGATCGCCCGCTTTCGCGGGCGATGACAGTTGAGAGTGTGGAAAGCGGTGGCCCCAAGCTGACGGCGACGGCGGAGAGACCTCCTACCGCATCGGCGGTGCGTACTGCACGCCGCCTGCGTTCCATAGCTGGTTCATGCCGCGGGGGATCTTCAGCTTGGACTTCTCGCCGATGTTTCGGTCGTACATCTCGCCGTAATTGCCGACGTGGCGGATGATGCGGGCGGCCCAGTCCTTGGTGAGGCCGAGCTGCTCGCCGTAACGGCCCTCGGTGCCGACGAGGCGCATCACTTCCGGCTTCTTCGACTTCAGAGCTTCGTCGATGTTCTCCGAGGTGACGCCGAGCTCCTCGGCGTTGATCATGGCATACAGCGTCCACTTCACGATCATCATCCAGTCGTCGTCGCGCTGACGCACGACGGGGGCGAGCGGCTCCTTGGAGATCATGTCCGGCAGGATCATGTGGTCGCCGGGTTTCGAGAGGTTCAGCCGCAGCGCATAGAGCTGGGAGACGTCGGCCGAAAGCGTGTCGCACTTGCCGGTGTCGTAGGCCTTCACGACGTCGTCGAGCTTGTCGAACTTCACCTCTTCATACTTCATGTTGTTGACGCGGAAGTAATCGGCGACGTTGAGTGTCGTCGTGGTTCCGCTCTGCACGCAGACCTTGCTGTCTGTCAGATCCAGCGAGGTCTCCTTGTTGCGCGCGCGCGGCACCATGAAGCCGACGCCGTCGTAATAGGCCACGGCCGGAAAATACAGGTCGTAGTCGAGCTCGCGCGCCATGCTCCAGGTCGTGTTGCGCGAGAGGATGTCCACCTTGCGGCTCTGCAGCTCCTTGAAACGCTCATTGGCGTCGAGGGGAACGAACTTCGCCTTGCCCGGATCGTTGAAGATCGCGGCGGCCACCGCGCGGCAGAAATCGACGTCGAAGCCGGTCCAGTTGCCCTTGTCGTCGGGGATCGAGAAGCCCGGCAGGCCCTTGTTGACGCCGCACAGCACTTCGCCCCGGCGAACCGTGCGCTTCAGGGTGCGGGTGTCGTAGAATTCGTAAATGATCGCCAGGACGGCAACCAGCACGGCGACGGCGAGCCCGATCAGCAGGCCGCCACGAAAAGTGCGCATCATATTGCTCTCTCGAAAGTATCGGGAAAAGGAATTTGGAGGAGGGGCAGAGCATGATCCTGAGGATCATGCTCAAGCCATAGCCCTTAGAGTTCGGGCTTCTGCCGAATGACGACCTTGGTCCCGACCGGGACGCGATCATAAAGATCGGCAACGTCATTGTTGACGAGGCGGAAGCAGCCCGAAGACACCTTGGTGCCGATCGTGTCGGGGCGGTTGGTGCCGTGGATGCGGTAGACGGTGGTGCCGAGATACATGGCGCGGGCGCCCAGCGGATTGCCGGGGCCGCCGGCCATGAAGCGCGGCAGATAGGGCTGGCGCTGGATCATCTCCGGCGGCGGCGTCCAGTCCGGCCATTCCTTCTTGTTGGTGATGGTCACCAGTCCTTGCCACTGGAAACCGTCGCGGCCGACGCCGATACCATAGCGGATCGCGCGCCCGCCGGGCTGCACCAGATAGAGGTGCCGTTCTGCGGTCGAGACGATGATCGTTCCCGGCGGCTCGGTGGTGCGGAAGTAGACCACCTGCTTCTGCCATTCCGGATCGAGCTGGTAGCCGTCGTCGGCGATCAGGCCCGGCTCGTCCCCGCGGTCCGGCTGCTGGGCGAAGGCCTGCGGCGCGGACAGAATCAGGCCGATCGCGGCCACAAACATCCCGGTCAGGCGACGAAAATCCGTCATGTAAAGCTCTCCCCGCTGCCACAGCGCAAATCAATCATGAACCATCAAACCTGAGGGGCAAGTTCGTGGCAAGTTGATGGCGCGCCGCCCTGGTATGTCACGAGAATACTTTGGTTTTTTGACGGGGCCGGAGCAATGCCAAGAACAGGGGATGGCGCGAAAAGCCTAGCCCGTCCTATTCGTGAGAGTGCGGCTTTTGGGCCCGATTGATGCGGCCGCACATCTTGTCTGACGAGGCGCACAGGATTGCCTTCGGCTTTTCGCCGCCTGACGACCGGTACTTTGCAACGCGCTTGAGGGATGGGTTGGGCGAACGGGGGCGGACGCCCCGCCGGTCAAGGACCGAGCGGCAGCAGCGCGCCGGGCAAGCCGCAGATCAGGTCGGCTTCGGGACATGCCGCGGCAAACGCAAGGCGAATGCGGCTCGTGGTCTCGACGACACGGGCGGCGATTTTCAAGAGCCGAAGACGCAGCGTCGCGAACTCGGCAGCGGCCAATTCCCGGGCTTTGGGAATGGCGTCGCGCACGGTCAGCATCAGCCAATAAGCGGCCGTATGGAGCACGAGACGGACCTGGTTGGCGAGCGCCGAACGGCAGCTGGTGCGATCGGAGGCGAGCTGCGTCTTATGCAGCTTGATCAGATTCTCGGCTTGGCCGCGCGCGCAATACAGGCTGTCGTAGATCCACTCGGCCGAGCCGACATCGAGGCTGGTGACGACGAAGCGGATGTCGAGGCCGAGCATCGTCGCCTCAATACGGGCGACAGTGCGCCGTTCGCGATCCCAGGACTTTGCCTTGTGGCGCGTCTCGGTATAGCCACGCAGAACCGGCAGGTTCTCGATGGCGCGTCGCGTGCGGATGTCGTCGGCGACCTCGTCGACTTTTCTGGCGAGAGGCTTGGTGCCGGACAGACCGAAGATGTAGTCGATGCCGTTGGTCTCGCACCACGCCATTGCCTCCGGCCGGGCATAGTGCCCGTCGCCACGGAACGTAATTTGCGTGTTGTGCCATCGCGTCCGGATATGCCGTACCAGGCGGCGCAGATGGGCACGCACCTCGACGCCGCCCGGCGTCTTGCCGGGCCGCAGCACGACGGCCACGGGCCGGCTCTTCTCCGTGTCGTAGACGTGGATCGGCAGGAAGCAGCGTTCGTCATAATGAGCGTTGAACAGCGAGAGCTGCTGATGGCCGTGGACGACGTCGCAGGTATCATCGATGTCGAGCGTGACGGATGCCGGCTCGCGCGGGTAGCTATCCATCCATGCGTCGACCAAAGTGTAGGTCAGCCGGATCACGTCGCGCAGGCGCGGAGCATTCTCCAGCCGCGACAGCGTCGGCTGGGAACACAAATCCCGGCCCGTGTCCGGTAGGCGACCGCAGGCCAGCTTGAATGCCGGATCGGACCTCAGATGATCGAGGTCGTCGGCGTCCTCGTAGCCGCAGCAGATCGCGAACATGCGAGCGCGGAACATATCGACCAGGCTGTGCACGACCCGCGTCGGATCGCGCCGATCCGGGAACACCCGGGCCAGATTGTTGGCCAAACCGAGACGCCGCTCGGCCATCGCCAGAAGCATCACGCCCCCGTTCGAGGTTAGGCGCCCACCATCGAAGGCAGCTGTGACTTTCTTGGCGTGAACGGCTGGAAACGAGAAGGGCGGAATCGTATCGTCGGTCATGGCGGGCGTGGCGTTCGCGGTTGGAGGTGATGGGGTTGGCTTCGCAACCGAATCCTACGCCGCATCAGCGCTTTACCCCTCAGGCGCACTCTTACGAATAAGACGGGTTAAGTTGAAGAAAGATTGAGTGACTCCCGATCATTTCTGTGCCGAAACGTGGAGTCGCGGTCGTGCCGCGTCCAAAGAAACCGGCGCGAGCGGCCTATTAGACGCGGTAGGTGCTCAGCCTCCGAAACGAGACTATCAAGCATGAAGAGATCGAGCGCGAGGCAGAGGTTTTATTTGTGTTGAATTCTTGCTTCTCGATAGTGGTCTGAAATCGTATCATCGGTCATGGCGGGCGTGGCGTTCGCGGTTGAAGGTGATGGGGTGGCTTCGCAACCGAATCCTACGCCGCATCAGCGCTTTACACCACGCTCGCCAGCCTCTCAGGCGCCCTCTCGCGAATAAGACGGGCTAGATTGCTGCCGCGCCGGTGGTGCGCTGCCTCCCCCGCCTGCGGGGGAGGGTCGGGGAGAGGGTCTCTCAACAACGGGACGCTCCCCCAGAGGATAGAACCCTCACCCGCGCCTTCGGCGCGACCTCTCCCGCAAGCGGGAGAGGCTCAGACCGAGCCCGCTGTGAGATCAGCCTCGACAATTGGCAATGGAAGCGAGTCAGAACTTATTGCTCTCCGCCGCAATCCCGAGCCGCCGGACGATCTCGACCGCCACGGCGCGCGCCTCGGCTCGCGACCCGATACGAGGGCTGCGAAATCGCCGCCCCGAGTGCAACCGGATCACGACGATGCAGTGCTCGTCCTCGGAGCGGCCGCGGCGCTCGACGGTGATCGTCTTCACGTCGCGCCCCTCGATATGGTCGGCGCGCAAGCTGCCGTCGCCCCACAGGCGCTCGACGCGGATATCGCTCTGGCGGATGATCCAGAAGGCACCGGTGACGAGGTTGGCGTATCTGTAGACGACGAACGCCGCGATCGCGCCGGCGGGCAACAGCGCGATGTCGATCGGGCCCGGCGGCAGGCCGCGCCAGAGCTTGTAGGCATAGGGAACGGCGCTCACGGCGACCGCGATCAGTGCAACGATGTAGATTTCCCGCGCCGGAAACGGCTCGATCGGTTCGCCGAGATGCATCTCGGGATTGCTGGCATCGAGCGGATTGCGAGGTGCCTCGACATTGGGAACGCCGAATTGCGTGGCGATCCGGGTCACGGTGTCATGCACATGCGTGACGTCCGAGATCGGCGGGGACGTCAGGCGTTCCCCCGAGGCCAGCGTGAAGGCCAGCTGGAAACGGGCTTTCACCCTCTTGTTGCCGGGAACCTGCAATTCCCTGATGTCGTCCTTGGGCACGACCCGCGTGCGGAGCTTTCCGAACGGACGCTGCTGCCCGATCAGGATCTCGCTCGGTGTGATGATCCACACCACCGCCGGCGCCATCATGATGCCGACGACGAAGCCCGCCCCCACGAGCAGCGCGACCACGGAGATCACGATTTCCAGAACGTCGCGCGTGAACAGGCCCGGCGTGAAGCACAGCGCAACCGCGGCCGCAAAGCCGGACATCACCAGCCGCTGGGCGATCGAGGCGCCTTCACGAAGGCGGATGTCGGTGCTGGTGGTCGCGTCGTCCATCGCGGGCGGCTGATTCCGTCGCTCGCGAAACTCCGCGGACCGGTCCGCGGAGTCAAGCAACAAGGGCGACAGATGCCGAGCGGCAGGATGGACGCGCCCCGGCCACGGCGACGGTGCGCTCCCACCCCCAAATACAAAACGACCCGGACGGGGGCATCGTCCGGGTCGCTGGAGGGAGCTATGGCTGATTTTGGGTGACGCGGCCTGATCAGGCGGCGTGGCTTTCAGTGTTCGGAATGACTTCGATTCCGTCGATGAACTTTACACCGGCGATGACTTTCGGCAACTGGTTCGTGCTCTTCAATCGCCGCCAGGTCTTCGATGCGGCGTCGATGAGCTTGAACACCATCAGCTTCGCAGTTTGTTGCGACAGCGATCCCTTGGTCCGCACCGTTCGGTGGCGCACCGTGGCGAAGACGCTCTCGATCGGGTTCGAGCTGCGTAGGTGGATCCAGTGCTCAGCAGGGAAGTCGAAGAAGGCGAGCAGCGCATGGCGATCCTTGATCAGGCACTCCACCGCACGTCCGTATTTGACGTGGTATTTCTCGACGAAGACGTCGATCGCGGTTTCAGCTTCGGCCCGGTGTGGGGCCAGATAGATGTTCCGCAGGTCGTTCTTCATGGGGCCCTGCACGGATTTGGCGACCTTGTCGAGTACGTTGCTCACTTTATGGCACCAGCATCGTTGGTGCCGCGTGCCGGGAAAGGCCTCGTCCAGTGCCTTCCAGAAGCCGAGGGCGCCGTCGCCGATGGCGAGTTGCGGGGCAATCCGTAACCCGCGTTGCCGCAGGTCGATCAGGAGTTCGCGCCAGCTCTGCGCGCTCTCGCGCACGCCGACCTGGAAGCCGATCAGCTCCTTCTTGCCTTCCGGCGTGGTGCCAATCAGCACCAGCATGCATTCGCTGTGATCTTCCATGCGGGCCTGCAGGTACACGCCATCGGCCCAGATGTAGACATAGCGACGCGCCGACAGATCGCGTCTCTGCCAGCGTTCGTACTCGACCTGCCAATCGGCCTTCAGGCCGGCGATCACCGAAGGCGACAGGTTCGGCGCATCCTTGCCGAGCAGCGCCGAGAGCGCCTCCTGGAAGTCGCCGGTCGAGATGCCGCGCAAATAGAGGACCGGGATCAAGGCATCCAGGCTCTTCGTCCGCCGCGCCCATAGCGGCAGGATTGCCGAACTGAAGCGGAGGCGGTCGCCTGGCCCGCTCGCTCCGCGGTCGCGGACCTTGGGACGAGCGACCTCCACCGGACCGATGCCGGTCGCAATCTCGCGCACCGGACCGTGCCCATGTCGGACCAGGCGCGCTCGACCGTCGGGCAGCGTCAGATTGGCCGTGCTGGCCAGAAACGCGCCAACCTCGATCTCGATCGCCCTGGCAAGCAGGTCCCGCGCGCCGGCACGAACGATATCGGTCAGTGGATCATCAACCGCGGACGGCTGACGGAAAGCAAGAACATTGGTAGTCTCGGTCATGGCGTATCGCTCTCCTCGAGAGGTTCTGGCAGGCTCGTCACCCGCCTCGATACGCCGCCTTCCTCACACCGTCATCACCCAGATTCCGCCATAGCTCCGCTGGAGGTCTTGGGAGGTTTAACGAAACCGTATATGGGCTTTATAGGAGTGAAGTTTTTCCGCCTGATGTTGCGCTTTGTTTCAATTGTTTCGTCGGCGGTAACACTTCCGTGTCCGGGGACAGGGCCTGAGCTGCGGCCCTATCCCGTTGAATTGATTGGATTTAGGCGGCGAAACGATCGACGCCGGCACCCTTAAGCAAATCGGCCAATTGCTTGCGGGCATAGAACATCCGCGTCTTCACCGTGCTCTGGGGGATGCCGATGATCTGCCCGACCTCCTCCACCGATTTCTCGTGATAGTAGACGAGGCTGATGATCTCCCGATGCGCCGGCGACAGCTTCTGCACGCAGGCGCGCAGGATGGCGCTGGTGTCGCTGCGGTCGAGCGAAGTCTCCGGCGTGTCGGCACCATCGGCAATCTGGCGCACGTCTTCCTGGTCGATGTCCTCGAAGCGGCGCTGGCGCATCGCGGTCAGCGCCTTGAAGCGGGCGATCGAGAGCAGCCAGGTCGAGACCTGCGAGCGGCCCTGGAATTGGCCGGCGGTCCGCCACACATCCAGAAACACCTGGCTGACCAGGTCTTCCGCAGTGGTGGCGTCGCGCACGATGCGCAGGATGAAGCGGTACACCCGCACATTGTGTCGGCAATAGAGAATGTGCATGGCCGTCCGGTTGCCGTCGGCAATGCTCTCGAGGAGCATGTCGTCCGAGGTCGCCTGAGCGGCGATGATGCTCTGGCTGGCTTGGGCGTTGATGGCGATGACGTTCGGCATTGACTTGGCTCCCCGTAGCGCCGCAACCGAGCGGCGTTTCCTTGGGTCGAAGTGTTAGGGTCTGTACCTAAATAGCGCCACGTGATTCTCTTGCCTACGTGTTGATTCGGGGGCGAGAGAATGCGCGCTGGTTTGTTTTGGCTGAACGACAGGCAATGGGCGCGTATCGAACCGCATCTGCCGAGGGGACTGACGGGGCCGGATCGGGACGACGACCGACGCATCGTCAGCGGCATCATTCACATGCTGCAATCGGGTGCACGATGGCGTGATTGTCCACGTGAATACGGCCCTTACACGACGATCTACAATCGCTTCAATCGCTGGGCCAAGCGAGGACGATGGTGCGCAATCTTCGAAGCGCTGGCCAAGCCTGGCGAAGACGGCGTCGTACTGTCGCTCGACTCGACCTCGATTAAAGCTCACCGGTGTGCCTCCGGCGGAAAAGGGGGGAGCACAATCAAGCAATCGGCCGCTCGCGCGGAGGCCGCACGACAAAAATCCATGCGCTGAGCGATCCGCTCTGCCGGCCGGTCGTCCTGCATCTGACTCCAGGCCAGGATGCCGATATCGCTGCGGCTCCCGATGTCCTGGCGCTCGCGCCACCCATGAGCGTGCTCCTCGCCGACAAAGGGTATGATGGCGACAAGCTTCGCGGCGAAATCATTCGTCGTGGCGCCAAGCCCGTAATCCCCAATAAATCTAACCGTGTCGTCATCCATCGCTTCAACAAACGCGCCTACAAAGGACGAAATGTCATCGAACGCTGCTTTTGCAGGCTCAAGGACTTCCGGCGCATCGCCACGCGATATGACAAGCTCGCCCGTAATTTTTTGGCCGCTGTTCATCTCGCCGCTCTCGTCGCATATTGGCTCAATTGAGTCTGGACCCTAATCAGCCAACGTTTCGGGATGTCTGCACGAAAAGGCGAAAATGGTTTCGTGCGCCGCCAAATTGTTTCGTCGCAGCGGGCGCGACGAAACAATCGGAGCAAAAAGGCGTGGAATTTCAATGCACGGGAAATACGGGAGTGGGGAATTGGAAGCGGACGGAGCAGCGGGAACGCATTTTGAGGGATTGCGTTTGGTCGCGCCGGACTCACAGCTGTCGTCCCGGGGCGCGAAGCGAGCCCGGGACCCCTTAAACCACAGGATGTGGTTTGGCGAAGATTCGGAGTTGCCAGCTCGGCGTCATAACCCCTCCCTGGGGTTATGGGTCCCGAGCTCGCGCTGCGCGCGCCCCGGGACGACAGCGAACTATGCCGCTAGCCGCCCTACGCCTTGTCGCCGGCCGGAGAAAACAGATATCCGCCGCCGCGGATGGTGCGGATCACGGCGGGCTTTGCCGGGTCGGGCTCGATCTTGCGGCGGATGCGCATGATGCGGAGATCGACCGCGCGGTCGAAGGCCTCGGCGTCGCGCGCATTGGCCAATTCCAGCAGGCGCTCGCGCGACAGCACGCGTTTCGGATTGGCCGCGAACACCTTGAGGAGCCCGAACTCGGAGGCCGTCAGCGGATGCTCGTTGCCCTCGTCGTCGCGCAACGCCTGCGCTTCGAGATCGAGCCATTTGGTGCCGAAGCGCACCAGCTGCTCCTTGTCGGATTTCGCCGCCGCCTCGGGCACTGCTGCCTTGGCCGGCACGCTCCGCCGCAGCACCGAGCGGATGCGCGCCATCAGCTCGCGCAGCTCGCAGGGCTTGGCCACGTAATCGTCGGCACCGAGCTCGAGTCCGACGACGCGATCGATCGGGCTCGCTGTCGCCGTGAGCATGATCACTGGCACGTTGATGCGGCTCTTGAGGTCGCGAATGATCGAGAGCCCGTCTTCCTCGGGCATGTTGAGATCGAGCACGACGAGGTCGGGCATGCTGCCCTGGATCGCCGCGCGCAGGCTCTTGCCACCGTCGCACAGCGTCACGGTGAAGCCGTGCATCTTGAGATAATCGCCGACCATCTCCCGGGCCGGGGCCTCGTCGTCGACGATCATGATGTGCTGGCTTTGGGTCATGGTCTCTACATCACGGCGTTTCAGTCGCGGGGAGGGTGATGGTGAAGGTCGATCCCTTGCCGGGGCCGTCGCTTTCGGCGGTTACCTCGCCGCCATGCATGTCGATGATGCGCTTGACGATGGAGAGCCCAAGCCCCGTCGAGCTCTCGCCGGCGGTCGGTTTTGCCGACAGCCGCTGGAACCGGCCGAACAGGCGGCCTAGGTCCTCCGGCGACAGGCCGGCGCCCTCGTCGCTGACGCGGACGATGGTGTCGCGGCCCTCATGGCTGACGGCCACGTCGATCTTGCCGCCGATCGGAGAATATTTGATGGCGTTGCTGATGAGATTGTCGATCGCCTCGCGGATGCGGTCGGTGTCGCACATGGTGACGATGTTGGCCGGCGCGGCGACGCTGATCGTCTGCTGCTTGTTGACGGCGAGCGGCTGGTTGGCTTCGGCAACCTCCTTGACCAGCGCGGCGACGTCGACCGGCTCGCGGCGGATGGTGATGTCGAAGGCATCGGCCATCGCATCCGAGATCAGGTGATCGACCATCGTGGTCAGGCGCTTGGTGGCGTCGCGAATGTGGTCGACCTGGGCGACCACGCCGCCTTCCGAGGCGCCGGTCGAGATCAGCTCCTTCAGCATCTCGGTGCGGCCGAGGATGACCCCGAGCGGATTCTTCAGGTCGTGCGCGACGGTGCCCAGAATCTCGTTCTTGAAGCCGTTGGCGCGCTGCAGCCGCAGCCATTGCGCCGAGAGCCGGCGGTTGGCCTGCATCAGCGCGCGGGTGCGCTGGGCGACGCGGTCCTCGAGCTGGGTGTTGGCGTCCTGCAGCTGCTGGTAGAGGATCACGTTGTCGAAGGCGATCGAGAGCCGGCTGGAGAAGATCTCGACCAGCGAGCGGTCGGTCTCCGACAGCTCGCGCTCGGCCTGGAGCAGCACCACGACCTCGCGGCCGCTTCCGGTGCGCAGATAGATCACGCTGCGGTGGTCGGCGAATTCGTTCTTGCGGCGCTGGAACGCGGCCTCGACCATCTCGCGCAGATCAGGGTCGAGCGCCTTCGACGTGGTGGTGCCGATGAAGCGGCTGTAGCAGCCGCTGCCGGCGAGCACCGAGAGCTCGGGATCGACGCCGCCATTGTCGCGCAGGACCAGGATGCCGGCGCAATCGACGTTGAGCAGCGAGGCGAGCTGGGTCAGCACGCCCTCGGCGAGCCGCTGCATCGACTTGAAGTCGTACAGCGTCGAGGCGGCGTCGATGATGATCTCCAGCCCGCGCCGCGTCTGCACCATGCGCTCGAGCTGCTGATAGGAGCGCAGCGCCGCGGTCAGGGAGGTGAACAGCTTGTCGGCGGTGAGCTCGGTCTTGGCCTTGTAGTCGTTGATGTCGTACTGCACGATCACGCGCCGCTCCGGCGCCTGGCCGGGCTGGCCGGTGCGCAGGATGATGCGCACGGTCTCGTTCCTGATCTCGTTGCGGATGAACTCGACCAGTTCGAGGCCGGCGACGTCGGTCTCCATGATGACGTCGAGCAGCACGGCGGCGATGTCGCCGTGCTCGGCCATCAGCTTGCGGCCTTCCGCTGCGGAATAGGCCGAGAGGATCTCCAGGCTCTGGCCGTTGAGGCTGTAGTCGGACAGAGCGAATCGGGTGCCGTCATGCACGGCCGGATCGTCGTCGATGACGGCGATCTTCCACTTCCGGGCGTTGCTATCCTCCGACGTGGTACCGGTATCGTCGATCAGGTGGAGGACATCGTCCTGTTCGGCCATTGAGAAGATCCGTCACTTTCTGAGCTTTGCGTGCCGCCCTTGGCGACCCGGGGTATGATAATGCGAAAAGTGGTGCCTTGTCCCAGCTTGGATTCCAGCACCATGCGTCCGCCGAGCTGCTGGGTGACGAGGTTATAGACGATATGGAGGCCAAGTCCCGTGCCGCCTTCATTGCGCCGGGTGGTAAAGAAGGGGTCAAAGGCTTGGCGCTGCACGTCAGGGGTCATGCCGGCCCCGTCGTCGGCGAAGCTGATCTCGATGTCGTCGGTCCCGCGCGGCCGCGCCGAGATCGCGATCGTGCCGGCGCGCCCGTCGGCGAAGGCGTGGTTGGCGGCGTTGAGGAACAGGTTGGTCAGGATCTGGCCGTAGGAGCCGGGATAGCCGTCGAGCAGCAGCCCCTCGGGCACGTCGACCTGAAGCGTGATCGGCGACCGCTTCAGCACCGGGCGCAGGCTGGCGATGATCTGGTCGGTGGCTTCGCTGAGCGAGAATTGCCGCCGCTCGGTATGCGAGCGATCCACCGCAACCTGCTTGAAAGACTGGATCAGCTCGCCGGCGCGCTGGAGGTTGGCGACGAGCTGCTGCGAGGCGTCGCGTGAGGACTGCACGAATTCCTCCAGCTGCGACCGGCGCAGGCCGCCCTCGCCCTTGAGCTGGGCCTCGAAGACCTCGGTGCGCCGGGCCAAGCTGGAGGCCACCGTGAGGCTGATGCCGATCGGGTTGTTGACCTCGTGCGCGACGCCGGCAACCAGGCCGCCGAGCGCCGCCAGCCGTTCGGCATCGATCAAATTCTGCTGCGCGGCATTTAGCTCGAGCAGCGCGCTCTCGGCTTTCTCCTTGGACGCGCGCAGCTCGTCCTCGGTCTCGCGCTTGGCGATCGCGTTCTCGCGGAACACCTCCACCGCGCGCGCCATGGCGCCGACCTCGTCGCGCGCCTTGGTGCCCTGCACCTCGCGATCGAGGTCGCCGAGCGTGATCGCGCGCATCGCCGCCATGATCTGCTGCAGCGGCAGGCGGATCGACAGTGCGATCAGCACGCCAGCGCTGAGGATGATGCCGAGGAAGAAGACCGCGATGGACAGCACCCGGCGGGAGATGTCGGCGAGCGTGCGGTCGAAGGTTTCCTGCGCCTTCTGCTCGCGCTGGCGCATCTTGGTCGAGAGGTCGTCGATGGCGCCGATCGCCTCGGCCTGACTGGCGTCGATGGTGTTGCGGAGCAGCTCGGTGCGGCTCGCAAGCTGCTCGGAGAGTTTGGCAAAGCCCTCGCGCAGCGCCATGGTGCGGGCCGCAAGCCGCCGCAGGGCCATCCTCTGGAGGTCGTTGTCGGCGAGATCGATCATGACCGGGATGGTCTTCTCGATCGTCTCGGTGTTGCGGCGCGCGTCGTCGGCGGCGCCCGATGATTGCGACAGGTAGTAGGAATTGGCCGCCACCAGCATCGCGGTGAAGGCCTCGCGGGACTTGCCGAGCGAGGGCCAGATCAGCGCGTCGCGATGGCCGGTGGCGCCCTCGATGATGGAGTAGAGGCCGGCCATGTCCCTGGCCGGGCCCTGCACCTGCTCCTCATAGGTCTTGGCGATCGTCGCCTGCACGCTGCGCAGCTCGCCGAACCCGTTGAGGAAGCGATCGGTGGTGCGCTCCAGCTCCTCGACCGAGCCCGACAGCATCGGGTCCTTGGCGGCGCGGTTGGTCAGCGTGCCCAGCACCGCCTCGCGCAGCAGGAGGATCTCGGCGAACAGGTCCGGGCTCGGCTGGTTGATATAGCGGTGGATCAGGTTCTGGAGGCGTCCGGTCTCGCTTTCGAGCAGCGCCAGGATCCGGTCGGACTCGCGCACCTGGCGCACGTCGTGCCAGGCCGAGCCCAGCACCTGCGCGCCGTTCCAGATCATCGCCACCAGCACCACGACCACGGCGGAGTTCAGCGCGGCGATCGACAGGATGCGCCAGCGGATCGGCACCGCCCGCAGCACGCCGACGAGCCGCGCGCGCAGCTGCCCGATCGGGCCGGGCGGCCTGTCCGCGTGTTCGCTATGTCCAAGTGCAGCCAAAAGGCCTCACTCCACCTTGCGAATGCGTTCGATCAGCGCGGCCGCCGCAGGATCGCGTCCGGCCTTGGCATAGATTGCGGCCATCGCCTCCTCGAACGGTTTGCGGTCGATGTCCTTGATGATGGTCACGCCCGCGTCCTGCGCCCTGCGCTGCGACTGCTCCTCAAGGTCGCGCCACTTTTCGCGCATGAAGCGGCTCGAGCGCTGCGCGGCCTCCCTGAAGATGATCCGGTCATCCGGCGACAGGCTCTGCCAGGCCTTCAGCGAGATCACCAGCACCTCCGGGCTCATCGTGTGCTCGGTGAGCGTGTAGTGGCCGGCATGCTTGTAATGGTCCGTCGTCACGAAGGATGGCCAGTTGTTCTCGGCGCCGTCGATCAGGTGGTTGGCAAGTCCGGTGAGCACCTGCCCGTAGGGCAGCTCGATCGGTTCGGCGCCGAGCGCGCGCATCATCTGGCTCATCAACTCCGACTGCTGCACCCGGATCCGCAATCCCTGGAGATCTGCGACGCTTCGGACCGGGCGGACGCCATTGTAGATCGACCGCGCGCCCGAATCGTAGAAGCAGAGTCCAACGAAGCCGTAGGGCTCGAAACTGTTCAGGATCTCGCTGCCGATCGGCCCGTCCAGCACGTTCTGCATGTGCTCGATGGACCGGAACAGGAACGGCATCGCGAGCACGTTCATCGCCGGGACGAAATTGCCGATCAGCGCCACGTTGGTCCGGTTGAGGTCGATCGCGCCGGCCCGGGTTTGCTCGATGGTCTCCTTTTCCTCGCCGAGCTGACGGGAGTGGAACACCTTGATCTCGTGCCGACCGCCGCTGCGCTCGGCGATCAGGGCGCCCATGTAGCGCAGCGCCTGGACGGTCGGGTAATTCTCGGCCTGAGTGTCGGCGGCGCGAAATTCGCGCGCAACGGCGCCCGTCGTCCAGACGGCAAGCAGAAGCGCGACGAAGATCACCCCGGTCCGCGAAGATTCGGCACGGTTCAGCACTGGCACACTCAACCCCTCAGTGGTGGAGTCTATGGCGGAAGGAAAAGGTTCAATGCAATCTAAAGCGTTTTCAAGCGAAGTGGATACCGGTTCGCGTAAAGAAAACGCGTCAAATTAAGAATTTAGAGACCCGTTCCGATCGGAACGGTCTCTAGCGGATGGTAAAGGGAAGGCCATCCCGCCGGGCCGATTGTGCGGCGCGGCCGGCGCTCATTCCCGGTTGAAACCGCAGATGCCGCGCCGTAAGCAGATAGGGTCGCCGTCCGCCGCGGCGCATGGGAAGAGCTATCGTGACTTCAACATTGCGCCTTTTGCAGCTCGTCGCCGCCCTTGCGGCTCTCTCATTGGCCGCGCCTGCGCGTGCCGCCACGGACATCGCGCTGTGGCACGCCATGTCCGGCGAGCTCGGCCGGCAGCTCGACAAGCTCGCCTCCGACTTCAACGCCTCGCAGTCCGACTACCGGATCGTGCCCGCTTACAAGGGCAACTACACCGAGACGGTGACGGCCGCGATCTTCGCCTTCCGCTCACGCAGCCAGCCGGCGATCGTCCAGGTCAACGAGGTCGCCACCGCGACCATGACTGCGGCCAAGGGCGCGATCTATCCGGTCTTCAGCCTGATGCAGGACCAGGGCGAGCCGTTCTCGCTGGGCAATTACCTGCCCGCGGTCTCCGGCTACTACACCGATGCGGCCGGCAATCTGCTGTCCTTCCCGTTCAATTCCTCGACCCCGATCCTCTATTACAACAAGACCATGTTCCGTGAGGCGGGCCTCGATCCGGAGGCGGCGCCGAAGACCTGGCCGGAATTGGGGGCGGCCGCAAAGCGCCTGCGCGACCGTGGCGCGGCCTGCGGCTTCACCACGTCCTGGCCGTCCTGGATCCATGTCGAGAATTTCTCCGCCTTCCACAATTTGGCCCTGGCGACGCGGGCGAACGGCTTTGCCGGGCTTGATGCCGAATTGACCATCAACAATCCGCTTCTCGTCAAGCACATTGCCCAGCTCGCGGAGTGGCAGAAGACCGGGCTGTTCGACTACAGCGGCCGCGGGCAATCAGCCGAGCCGCGCTTCCAGAAAGGCGAATGCGGTATCTTCATCGGCTCCTCGGCGACGCGTGCCGACATCAAGGCGAATTCGAAGTTCGAGATCGGCTACGGCATGATGCCGTACTGGCCGGACGTGAAGGACGCGCCGCAGAACTCGATCATCGGCGGCGCCACGCTCTGGGTGCTGCGCGACCGTCCCCGCCAGGAATACAAGGGCGTGGCGCGGTTCTTTGCCTATCTGTCGCAACCCGCCGTGCAGGCCGCCTGGCACCAGAACACCGGCTATCTGCCTGTGACCCGCGCCGCCTTCGAGCTGACGCGGTCGCAGGGGTTCTACGAGCGCAATCCGGGCTCGGCGATCTCGTTCGAGCAGATCACGCTGCATCCGCCGACGGAGAAATCCAAGGGCATCCGGCTCGGCTCCTTCATCCTGATCCGCGGCGCCATCGAGGACGAGCTGGAGCAGGCCTTTGCCGGCCAGAAGAGCGCGCAAGCCGCACTCGATTCCGCCGTCGAGCGCGGCAACAAGCTGCTGCGCCAGTTCGAGCGCGCAAGTCCGGATAGGTAGGGACGTGTCGCGATTGGATATCGCTGTAGCCGCAAGCGAGGTGCGCTCCCTCCCCCGCTTGCGGGGGAGGGCTGGGGAGAGGAGCTATGCGGGAAACTGGGTGATGACGGAATGAGATAGGCGGCGTATCGAGGCGGGTGTCGAGCCTGCCAGAACCTCAAGGAGAGCGATACGCCATGAACGAGCATAGCAACATTGTCCCACTGCGTCAGCCCGATGAGATCGACGATCCACTGACGAATATTTTGCGATCTGGAGCTCGGCAGCTGCTTGCGCAGGCTGTCGAGATGGAAGCCGAGGCGTTTCTCGCCGCGATGAAGGGCTTGAAGCTTCCCGATGGCCGCGACCGCCTCGTGCGACACGGCCATGGTCCAGTGCGGACGATCCAGACGGGGATCGGCGCCGTCGAAGTCGCCCGGGTAAAGATTCGCGATCGCGCGGTGACCAGCGATGGCGAGCGGATCCGCTTCACCTCGGCGATCCTGCCGTTGTGGGCACGGCGCACGAAGAGCTTGGATGCACTTTTGCCGGTTCTGTACCTGCGAGGCATCTCGACGGGCGACTTCCAGGAGGCGCTGGCGGCGCTCTTGGGCAAGGATGCGCCGAATCTTTCTCCGGCGGTGGTTTCCAGACTGACGACGGAGTGGCAGCTCGAGTACGAGCGTTGGCAGAAGCGCGATCTGTCGGCGCGCCGGTACGTATACGTGTGGGCGGACGGCGTCTTCCTGCAGGCTCGCATGGAAGACCACAGCGAATGCATGCTGGTGCTGATCGGCGCGACGCCGGAAGGCAAGAAGGAACTCATCGGCTTCCAGGTCGGCGTGCGCGAGAGCACGCAGAGCTGGCACGAACTGCTCGTCGAGGCGAAAACCCGAGGGCTGAAGATCGCCCCGGAAATCGCCGTCGGTGACGGCGCGCTCGGCTTCTGGAAGGCGCTCGACGAGGTCTTTCCCGCCACGCGACATCAGCGGTGCTGGGTGCACAAAACCGCGAATATCTTGAACAAAGTCGCAGTGTCGGTACAGGCCAGCATGAAGAAGGACCTGCGCGAGGTCTATTTGGCGTCCAACCGAGCTTCGGCCGAAGTGGCGATCGATGTCTTTGCCGAGAAATACGGAGCGAAGTACGACAAGGCGGTCGAGTGCCTGACGAAAGATCGCGACGCAATGCTTGCGTTCTACGAATTCCCCGCCGAGCATTGGGACCACTTGCGGACGACGAATCCCATCGAAAGCGTGTTCGCGACGGTCCGGCACAGAACGGTGCGCACGAAAGGTTCGTTATCGTCAACGACTGCCAAGTTGATGGTGTTCAAGCTGCTCTGCGCCGCATCAAAGACCTGGCGGCGGCTGAAAGGGGAGTGTCAGAAGTTTTGTGTAAGAGCGTCTCTGTGAGGGGTTTGCGGGGTCAGCGGACTGACCCCATGGGGTCAGTCCGCTGAGCCTGCAAAGCGCTCGCCGAACTGGATGGCAAACTGGCCCATTGCGGCCGTCCATGCAACCGGTCGTCGCCAATGGATGCCGGCATTTCTGATGGCGAGGTAAAGCAGCTTCATCGCCGCCTCGTCGTTGGGGAAGCTGCCGCGTGTTTTGATGATCTTGCGCAGCGAACGGTTCAGCGCCTCGACCGTGTTGGTGGTATAGATCATTTTGCGTATCTCCGGCGCGAAGGCGAAGAACGGAATGACGTGCTCCCACGCCCGGCGCCAGGCCGCCCCGATCGCGGGATAGCGCTTGCCCCACTCGGCTTCGAAGTCCTCGAGCCTGAGCAGAGCGGCGTCGGCATTCTCGGCATGATAGATCGCCTTGATCGAGGGAAGGATCGCCTTGCGATCCTTCCAGGACACGAAGGATAGGCTGTTGCGGATCAAATGCACGATGCAGGTCTGGACCATCGCCTTGGGAAAGACGCTGTTGATCGCCTCGGGAAAGCCCTTCAGACCGTCGACGACGGCGATCAGGATGTCGGCGACGCCGCGGTTCCTCAGATCGTTCATGACCTTGAGCCAGAATTTGGCGCCTTCGGTTTGCTCGATCCAAAGCCCGAGCACGTCTTTCTCGCCCGATGCAGTGATGCCCAGCACGACGTAGACTGCCTTGTTCTTGACCATCCCCTCATCGCGAATCTTGACCCTGAGCGCGTCGAAGAAGACCACCGGATAGATCGCTTCCAGCGGCCGGCTCTGCCATTCGCGGACCTCGTCGAGAATCGCGTCGGTGACCTTGCTGATCAGATCGGGGGACACCTCGGTGCCGTAGAGCTCGGCCAGATGGCCCTGGATCTCCCGTACCGTCATGCCCCGCCCGTAGAGACTGATGATCTTCTCGTCGAAGCCGTCGAAGCGGGTCTGGCCCTTCGCGACGATCACCGGTTCGAACGTGCCGGCGCGGTCGCGCGGCACCTCGATCTCGATCTCGCCGTCGTCCGTCAACAGCGCTTTGCTGCTTGTGCCGTTGCGGCTGTTGCCCGACCCGCGGCCTGCCGGGTCGCCCTTCTCATAGCCAAGGTGGTGGGTCAGCTCCGCACCCAGTGCGCGCTCCAGAAGCGCCTTCTTCAGTCGTCTGAAAAGCCCGTCTTCGCCGGCTAAGTCTTCTGGCTTGAGGCTGCCCCCGGCAAGAAGCTGGTCCAAAATCTCAGGTGAAAAATCCGTAGCCATGTGAGTCTCCTGTCAAAGGTAAACTCACAGAAACCATCTTACACCGAGTTACTGACACCCTCGCTGAAAGGCACAAATCAGTTGCCGAAGGTCGTCGCAGGTGTCAGATTCGAAAACGGCATCGAGGTCATCCAAGTGCCGGAAAACCACGCCGCCTGATCGCCTCGTCACCCAAAATCCCGCATAGCTCTGGGGAGAGGGTTGCTTCCGCAATGGGACAATCCCCAGGAAGAGAAAACCCTCACCCGGCACTACGTGCCGACCTCTCCCGCAAGCGGGAGAGGTGCACCGTCTCCTCGGCTGGCATCGAGCCAACCAAAGCCAATCCTGCTTTCGATACGCAAGCGCCAATGACAATCATGCCGTCGCAACAACTGCCTCACCTCACCGACGCCGAAAGCTTTCGCGCCTTTCGCTCCGCGTCCTCGCAATGGCTGCCGATCGCGCTCGACATCGCGCGCGGACATAGTCTCGATGTCGGCTCGCCGCACGTGTTTCCGACCGGGACCAATCTCGTGATCGAGCTCGGCGACAGGCTGATCCTCAAGATCTTCCCGCCGCTGCTCCGCGCGCAATTCGTCTCCGAGCGCGCTTCGTTGATGCAGCTTGCCGGCCGTCTTCACCTGCCGGTTCCCGAGATCGCCGCCGAAGGCGTGCGCGACGGCTGGCCTTACCTGGTCATCACGCGCCTTGCCGGCACGCTCGGCTCGGAGGTCTGGCCGCATTTGCCGGAAGACCAGAAGGAGCGCGTGCTGCGCCAGATCGGCGAGACCATCGCTTCCGTGCAGCGCATCCCTCTTGGGGAGCTCGCGCATATCGAGCCGCGCTGGGGCGCGTTCATGCGCCAGCAAATGCAGGGCTGCCGCGCGCGGCACACCCGCCTCGGCCTTGCGCCGAAATTCCTCGCCGGTCTCGACGATCTCCTGCGCGATGCGGCTCAGCTGATTCCGATGGATGCGCCGCCGGTGATCCTGATCGGCGAATACATTCCCGAGAATTTTCTGCTCGCCTGCGATGACGGCCAATGGTCGCTCAAAGGCCTGTTCGACTTCGGCGACGTGCTCGCGGGATGGCGCGACTACGACCTGCTCGGCCCCAGCGCCTTCATGGCGGCGGGACGGCCGGGCAGGGTGAGGAGCCTGCTCGAAGGCTTTGGCTATACGAAGCTCGATTTCGCCCTCAAGCGCCGCTTGATGGCCTTGATGCTGCTGCACCGCGCCAGCGACCTCAACAGCCACATCTGCATCGAAGGCTGGCAGGAGAGGGCGGCGGACCTGGTCGAGCTTCAGGAGTTGATCTGGCCCGGCTGAGTACGCCACGCCTCTCCGTCATTCCGGGGCGCCGCGGAGCGGCGAGCCCGGAATCCATTGTCCCGCGCGTGCTGCGGCCCGATGGATTCCGGGCTCGATGCTGCGCATCGCCCCGGAATGACGGCCGGGGTGCCGCTGCAATGCGGCGTCCTCCGCAGGGAGGGTTCTGTCCCCGCCTCCCAAATGGGCTTCTCCATTTGTCGGCCTATATTTTAAGCAATTGCATCTCTTTGTATGCAATAAGACGCGTGGTCCTTCCCTCCAACTTCTGGCAGAAATGGCGGAACATGATTGGAATCAGCATGTTAATACGCGGGTAATGCCTCGTTAAGCTCTGGCACAAACCTTGCGAAGTCAGTTCCAACCAAAACGTTGTGTTGGAGCAATTTCATGAAGCGCCGCGATTTCCTCAAATCCGTTTCCGGGTTGGCCGCGGGAGCGGCGCTTCCGGCCATGCCATCGGTCGTCTCCTCCGCCAAGGCCGATGCCCGCTCCGAGACGCTGCTGATCGTCTCCGAAGGCGGCCCCAACAATCTCGACATCCACGGCGTCGGCACCAACGTGCCCGGCTACGAGGTGTCCTGGAATTGCTACGACCGCCTGATCAGCCACGAGATGAAGAGCGGCCCCGGTGGCGTGCCCTATTACGATCGCGACAAGTTCAAGGGCGAGCTCGCCGAGGACTTCAAGATCGACGACATGTCGGTCACCTTCAAGCTGAAGAAGAACGCCAAATTCCACGACGGCGCGCCGGTCACCGCCAAGGACGTGAAGTGGTCGCTGGACCGAGCAGTCAGCGTCGGCGGCTTCCCGACCTTCCAGATGAGCGCGGGCTCGCTGACCAAGCCGGAGCAGTTCGTCGTGATCGACGATCACACGGTGCGCGTCGACTTCCTGAAGAAGGACAGGCTCACGATCCCCGATCTTGCCGTCATCGTGCCCTGCATCGTCAATTCCGAGCTGGTGAAGAAGAACGCCAGCGAGAAGGATCCCTGGGGCCTCGAATTCACCAAGCAGCAGACCGCGGGCTCCGGCGCCTACAAGGTGACGAAGTGGACCGCCGGCACCGAAGTGGTGATGGAGCGCAACGACGACTGGGTCGGCGGTCCCCTGCCGAAGATCAAGCGCGTGATCTGGCGCATGGTACCGCAGGCCGGCAATCGCCGTGCGCTGCTCGAGCGCGGCGACGCCGACATCTCCTATGAGCTGCCGTTCAAGGATTTCCAGGAGATGAAGGCGAACGGCAAGCTCAACGTGGTGT
The DNA here is from genome assembly GCF_049739505.1 of Bradyrhizobium sp. USDA 241. NCBI lineage: Bacteria > Pseudomonadati > Pseudomonadota > Alphaproteobacteria > Hyphomicrobiales > Nitrobacteraceae > Bradyrhizobium > Bradyrhizobium sp. USDA 241. The sequence continues at coordinate 1,793,708 of NZ_JBMGPZ010000004.1, forward strand.
CGCTGCCGTTCTCGAACGGCATCCAATATATCGGCATGAACGTGACCAAGCCGCCCTTCGACAATCCGAAGGTGCGGCAGGCGATCGCCTATGCGATGCCGTATCAGAAGATCATGGACGCCGTGCTGTTCGGCCTTGGCAATCCCATGTTCGGTGCGCCCAAGGACAAGCCGACCGAGGTCGCCTGGCCGCAGCCGCACAAGTTCAACACCGACATGGAGAAGGCGAAGGCGCTGCTGGCCGAGGCCGGCTACGCCAACGGCTTCGAGACCACGATCTCGTTCGACCTCAACTTCGCGGGCGTCAACGAGCCGCTCTGCGTGCTGGTGCAGGAATCGCTCGCCCAGCTCGGCATCAAGACCACCATCAACAAGGTGCCCGGCGCCAACTGGCGCACCGAGTTGAACAAGAAGGAGATGCCGCTCTTCACCAACGTGTTCTCGGGCTGGCTCGATTATCCCGAATACTTCTTCTACTGGTGCTATCACGGCAACAATTCCGTCTTCAACACCATGAGCTACAAGTCGGCGGAGATGGACAAGCTGATCGATGGCGCGCGCGCCGCTGCTTCAACCGGCGACACGGCGACCTACGACAAGGACGTGAAGGGCTTCGTCGACCTCGCTTTCACCGATATCCCGCGCATCCCGCTGTACCAGCCCTTCGTCAACGTCGCGATGCAGAAGAACATCAGCGGCTACCAATACTGGTTCCACCGCAGGCTCGATTATCGCGCGATGGCGAAGGGGTGAGTCATGGGTGAGGTGAGCACGCTCTTCGGGCTCCCTCCCCCCTTGTGGGGGAGGGTTGGGGAGAGGGGTAGCCACGAACTCCGACCTATCGCGGAGCTACCCCCCTCCCTAACCCTCCCCCACAAGGGGGGAGGGAACGCGGCGGAGTGCGTGGCGAGCAGCGTGCGCAACACGCGCAGGAGCGCCCCATGCTGACCATGATCGGCAAGCGCCTGATGTTCGCGATTCCCTCGCTGATCGGCGTCGTCATCGTCACCTTCCTGCTGACGCGCGCGCTGCCCGGTGATCCCGCCGCGTACTTCGCCGGCCCTGCCGCAACGAAAGAAGCCGTCGAGCAGATCCGCAAGAAGCTCGGCCTCGACAAGCCGCTGGTCGAGCAGTTCTTCCGCTATGCCAACGACCTTGCCCACGGCGATTTCGGCAACTCGCTCACCACCGGCCAGCCTGTCGCGGCCGAAATTCGCAACCGCCTGCCGGCGTCCGCCGAGTTGACCTTGCTCGGCCTCTTCGTCTCGATCGCGATCGCCATTCCGCTCGGCGTGCTGGCGGCCACGCGGCCGGGCTCCTGGATCGACCATCTCTGCCGGGTGACGACGACAGCCGGCGTGTCGCTGCCCGTGTTCTTCACCGGCCTCGTGCTGGTCTATGTGTTCTATTTCCGGCTCGGCTGGTCGCCGGCGCCGCTCGGCCGTCTCGACGTGTTCTACAGCGCGCCGCCGACGGTGACCGGCTTTTACCTGATCGACACTCTGCTCGCGCGCGACGTCGAGGCATTCCGCTCGGCGCTGAGCCAGCTCATTCTTCCCGCGACGACGCTCGCGATCTTCTCGCTGGCGCCGATCGCGCGCATGACGCGCGCCTCGATGCTGGCGGTGCTCGCCAGCGAGTTCGTCCGCACTGCGCACGCCAGCGGCCTGTCGCCGGCAACCGTGATCGTCACCTACGCCTTCCGCAACGCGATGCTTCCGGTTATCACCACGCTCAGCATGGTGTTCTCGTTCCTGCTGGGGGCCAACGTGCTGGTGGAGAAAGTGTTCGCCTGGCCCGGCATCGGTTCCTATGCCGTGGAAGCGCTGATCTCGTCGGACTTCGCGCCGGTGCAGGGTTTCGTGCTGACCATGGCCGTCATGTACGTGCTGCTCAATCTCGTGATCGACATTCTCTATGGCGTGATCGATCCGCGCGTGCGGCTGGAGGGGTAGCGCATGATCCGGAAAAGTGGAGACCGGTTTTCCGATCAGATCATGCGCAAAAGGAGAGGGTCATGAGCTCTGTTGCGCCTGCTGTTGAACCCGTTGGTCCTGCGCGAACGTCGGGCCTCGTCGCGATCCTCGAACAGACCCGTTATGTGCTCGGCGAGAACAAGGTCACGGGCTTTGCCTTCGCGCTGCTGATCCTGATCCTCGCCGCCGCGATATTCGGCCCCTATGTGGTGCCCTACGATCCGCTCGCCTCCGACACCGCGGCGGCCCTGAAGCCGCCGTCGGCGGCGCACTGGTTCGGCACCGACCAGCTCGGGCGCGACATTTTCAGCCGCGTCATCGTCGCAACCCGGCTCGACGTCTTCATCGCGGTCGCATCCGTCGCGCTGGTGTTCCTGATGGGCGGGCTCGCCGGCATCGCCGCCGGCTATTTCGGCGGCTGGACCGACCGTATTGTCGGGCGCATCGCCGACACCATCATGGCGTTCCCGCTGTTCGTGCTCGCGATGGGCATCGTCGCAGCGCTCGGCAACACCGTGCAGAACATCATTCTGGCCACCGCGATCGTGAATTTCCCGCTCTATGCCCGTGTCGCGCGTGCGGAGGCGAATGTGCGCCGCAACGCCGGCTTCGTGCAGGCCGCACGCCTCTCCGGTAACGGCGAATTTCGCATCCTCCTGGTGCACATTCTGCCGAACATCATGCCGATCATGATCGTGCAGATGTCGCTGACCATGGGCTATGCCATCCTCAACGCCGCCGGCCTGTCCTTCATCGGCCTCGGGGTCCGGCCGCCCACGGCCGAGTGGGGCATCATGGTCGCGGAGGGCGCCGGCTTCATGGTGTCAGGGGAATGGTGGATCGCGCTATTCCCCGGCCTCGCCCTGATGATCGCCGTGTTCTGCTTCAACCTCCTCGGCGACGGCCTGCGCGACATCGTCGATCCCCAGCGGAGGACGTGATGGTGATGGTCTCGTTCGGGTGTGTGCAGCGAAGCTGTGAGGAGGGCACTACTCTCTCATTCCCTCCCCCCTTGTGGGGGAGGGGCAGGGAGGGGGGTAGCCACGAACTCCGACCTCGCTTGGGGCTACCCCCCTCCCCAACCCTCCCCCACAAGGGGGGAGGGAGCCAGAGAGATGTGCCCACCTTACACATCTTCCGGTCTAAATTCCCCAATGAAATCAATCGCATTCTACTGTGCATGGGGTTGTTTTCGACCTTTTTGATGGGGAGGCCCTCGTGACTGCCCAGCCTCTGCTCGACGTCCAGGACCTCACCGTCGAGTTCACCACCCGTCGCGGCATCGTGAAAGCGGTGCAGCACGTCAACATCTCCGTCGCCAAGGGCGAGACGCTCGCCATCGTCGGCGAGTCCGGCTCCGGCAAGTCGGTGACCTCCTATGCCGTGATGCGCATCCTCGACCGCGCAGGACGGATCGCCGAGGGCTCGGTGATGTTCTCCGGCATCGACGTGAAGGCCGCGACCGAAGACCAGATGCGCGACCTGCGCGGCCGCGAGGTCTCGATGATCTTCCAGAATCCGCGCGCGGCGCTGAACCCGATCCGCAAAGTCGGCGACCAGATCGAGGACGTGCTGCGCACCCATGTGCAGCAGGCCCAGGTGGCCGATCACGGCGAGAAGGCGATCGAGGCGCTGGAGCAGGTCAAGATCGCCCGCCCGCGCGAGCGCTACCACGCCTATCCCTTCGAGCTCTCGGGCGGCATGTGCCAGCGCGTCGTCATCGCGCTCGCGCTCGCCTGCAATCCGCAGCTCCTGATCGCGGACGAGCCGACCACCGGCCTCGATGTCACCACGCAGAAGGCGGTGATGGACCTGATCGTCGAGCTGACCAGGCGCCGCGCGATGTCGACCATCCTGATCACGCACGACCTTGGCCTGGCCGCCGCCTATTGCGACCGCGTCGTCGTGATGGAGAAGGGCCGCGTGGTCGAGACCGCGAAAGCCGCCGACATCTTCGCCAATCCGCAGCACCCCTACACCAAGAAGCTGATGCGCGCGACGCCGCGGCTCGGCGTGAGCCTGCGCGATCTGCTGCCGGAAGATGAACCCGCGGCGGCGGCTCCCATCGCCTCTCCCCGCACGCGGGGAGAGGCCGACGCGCAAAGCGCGGCGGGTGAGGGGAACTCTCTAGGCATCGTGCTCGCGGAGAGTCCCTCTCACCCCGACCCTCTCAGCGCGAGCGAAGCTCGTCGCGACCCCGCAAGCAGGGAGAGCGAGAAGGCACCCCTCCTCCTCGTCGACAAGCTGGTCAAGGAATATCCCCGCCAGGGCGCGACCGCCGTGCTCGGAAAGCTGTTCGGCCGCAAGCCGCCGGTCGAGCCCGACGTGTTCCGCGCCGTCGACGGCATCAGCTTCTCGATCGGCCATGGCGAGAGCGTCGGCCTCGTCGGCGAATCCGGCTGCGGCAAATCGACCACGTCGATGATGGTGATGCGGCTGCTCGACCAGACCTCCGGCCTGATCAAGTTCGACGGCGAGGACATCGGTGCCATCCAGCCGGCATCGTTTGCCCGGCTGCCGCAGCGCAGCCGCATCCAGATGGTGTTCCAGGATCCGACCGACAGCCTCAACCCGCGCTTCACCGCCGCGCGCGCCATCGCCGACCCGATCATGCATGATATCAAGGGGCGCGACGCGCTCCGCGCCCGCTGCGAGGAACTGGCCACCATGGTCGGCCTGCCGCACAATCTGCTCGACCGCTTCCCGCACCAATTGTCCGGCGGCCAGAAGGCCCGCGTCGGCATCGCCCGGGCGATCGCCCTGCATCCCAAGCTCGTCATTCTCGATGAGCCGACGGCGGCGCTGGACGTCTCGGTGCAGGCCGTGGTGCTCAATCTGCTGCAGGACCTCAAGGCGCGGCTAGGTATGAGCTATCTGTTCGTCTCGCATGATTTGAATGTGGTGCGCTTGTTGTGCGATCGTGTCATTGTCATGCGGACGGGTCGAATCGTCGAGGAAGGCTCTTCCGAGCAGGTCTTGAGCGATCCGCAGGATGACTACACCAAGGAACTGCTGACGGCGATCCCGCATCCGCCGTTGCCGGTGCATTGAGATCAGCTTGAGAGAGTGATGGCCGAACCGCTGGACGACTATATCGACGCCGTATCGAAAGCGCTGGCGCTGCCGGTCGAGGAGGCCTGGAGGCCCGCGGTGCGCGCCAACCTCGAGGTCTCGCTGCGGCTCGCCCGCCTCGTCGACGAATTCGCGCTGCCGGACGAGACCGAGCCGGCGCCGGTTTTTACGGCCTGACGCCGCCATGACCACCAAGCCAGAGATGATGGCCTCGGGAATCGCGAGTGCGGTTGCGGGCGGCAAGATGTCCGCGCTCGATGCCACCGAAGCCGCGCTTACGCGCATCAAGCAGCACGACGGCGTCCTCAACGCCTTCACCGACGTCACCGCCGATCGTGCCCGCGCCAAGGCCCGCGCGATCGACGCCGATATCGCCGCGGGCAAGCCCGTCGGCCCGCTCGCTGGCGTGCCGTTCGCGGTGAAGAACCTGTTCGACGTTTCCGGCCTGCCGACCCGTGCAGGCTCGAAGATCAACCGCGATCGCGCGCCTGCGACGCGCGATGCGGCGCTGATCGAGCGGATGGAAGCCGCCGGCGCCGTTCTCGTCGGCGCGCTCAACATGGGCGAATACGCCTACGACTTCACCGGCGAGAACATCCACGACGGCCCCTCGCGCAATCCGCACGACACCACGCGGATGAGCGGCGGTTCGTCGGGCGGCTCGGGCAGCGCCGTCGGCGGCGCGCTGGTGCCGCTCGCGCTCGGCTCGGACACCAACGGCTCGATCCGCGTGCCGTCCTCGTTCTGCGGCATCTTTGGCCTGAAGCCGACCTACGGCCGGCTGTCGCGGGCGCGGTCGTTCCCGTTCGTGGCGAGCCTCGATCATCTCGGTCCGTTCGCGCGCTCCGTCACCGATCTCGCGCTCGCCTATGACGTGATGCAGGGCCCGGATGCCGACGATGCCGCCTGCACGACGCGTGGGCTGGAACCGACGCTGCCGCTGCTCGCCAATCCGGTCTCGGATCTGCGCATCGCCGTTGCCGGCGGTCACTTCCAGAAGAACGTGTTTCCGGAGGCCGTCGAAGCCGTCAGCCGCGTCGCCAAGGCGCTCGGTGCGACCAAAATCGTCGATGTCGCCGAAGCCTCGCGCGCCCGCGCGGCGGCCTATGTCATCACCACCACCGAGGGCGCATCTCTCCACCTCGATCGCCTGCGCAAGCGGCCGAACGATTTCGATCCCGCGGTGCGCGACCGGCTGATCGCAGGCGCGATGGTGCCGGCCTCGCTGGTCGATCGCGCTCAGCGTCGAGCTGCCGGTGCGCGCCAATATCGGCATCCACACCCAGCCGATCTCATTCATCGGCCTGCCGGTCGTTGCGGTGCCGGTGCCGCTCGAGCCGCTGCCGATCGGCGTGCAGATCATCTGTGCGCCCTGGCGCGAGGACATCGCGCTGCGCGTCGCGCACGCATTGGAGAAGATGGGCGTCGCTGCTGCGCCCGCGCCAAGAGGATTCTGAGATGGAGATCGATCTCCCCGAGGTGATCGCGGAAGTCAAAGCCGCGTTCGATCGCTATGAGCAGGCCCTCGTCAGCAACGACGTCGCCGTGCTCGGCGAACTCTTTCGCAACGATCCCCGCACGCTGCGCTACGGCATCGGCGAGAACCTCTATGGTTATGAGGCCATCTCCGGCTTCCGCGCCGCACGCTCGCCGGTCGGGTTGAACCGGCGCACCGCAAGGACGGTGATCACCAGCTACGGCCGCGACACGGCCGTGGCCTCCACCTTGTTCTATCGCGACACGGCGCCCGGCAAGGTCGGCCGGCAGATGCAGACGTGGATTCGCTTCCCGGAGGGCTGGCGCGTCGTCGCGGCTCATGTCAGCATCATCGACGAGCCGAAAGAGACCGTATGACGCTTGATGATCTTCCGCGGGGAATATTGCCGGCCGAGCCGGTGGTGCCCCGCGTCGACCGGGCACTGCCATCGATGCAGAAGGTCACGCGTGCCGAGGAGCTGCGGCTTCAACTTGCCGACGAGATCGTGCGCGGAATGCTGGCGCCGGGCTCTCCGCTGGACGAGACCGACATCGCACGGCGCTTCAACGTCTCGCGCACACCGGTCCGCGAGGCGCTGCGCCAACTGGTGGCGAGCGGGCTGGTCGAGGCACGGCCTCATCGCGGCGCGGTGGTGGCGCAGCCATCCGTCGAGCGGCTGAAAGGCATGTTCGAGGCGATGGCGGAGCTCGAGGCGTTGTGCGCAGGCCTTGCCGCCGAACGCATGTCGGCGGCCGAGCGTCACGGCCTGGAGGCCATCCACGAGGAGCTGCGGGTGCTGAGCTACACCGGCAATCCCGAGCGTTTCCACGAAGTCAACGAGCGCTTCCACAACGCGATCTACGCCGGTTCGCAGAACGGTTACATCGCCGAGATCACGCTCGCCACCCGCGTCCGGGTGCAGCCGTTTCGACGCGCCCAGTTCCGCAATCTCGGCCGCCTCGCCAAGTCGCATGCCGAGCACGACCGCGTCGTCGTCGCCATCATGCGCGGCGACAAGCAAGGTGCCGCAGCGGCGATGCGCGCGCATATCGAATTGGTGCGCGGGGAGTACGAGATCTACGCGGTGTCGGTGTAAGCCGACGTCCGCCGCCACACCCTCGGTGTCGTCCCGCGAACGCGGGGACCCATAACCACAGGGAGTAGTGCGAGGCAAAGCTCCCACTCCGAGTCTTCCTAAAACCACTCCCTGTGGGTATGGGTCCCGGATCGGCGCTCCGCTACGCTGCGCTTGTCCGGGACGACAGCGGAGTGAAATTCACCCCGTCGCGGCTTCCGCCATAAACTTCCGCCATCCCCCATACGCTGTGATGTCGCGGGCCTCGCCCAACACCTCCGGCTCGACGAGAAAACCCTTCATGCTGCGGCCATCCGCAAGCCTGATCGTGCCGATCGCCATCGGCGCTGGAATCGCGTCGACGAACCTGCCGAAGGCGGACGGCGACAGTGACCAGATTTCCAGCTCGATCGACGCGCCCTTGCCGGCCTCGACGCGCAGCAGGCCCGGCTTCGGCGGCGTGGTCTTCAGCGCATAGAGCTTGTAGTCCGGCGCAGTCTTCGTCGCCTCGATCAGCTTTCCGTTCAACGCTGTCAACTCACCGTTCAATGCCATGCCGGAGAGATGCGCGCCGACCACCGCGATCGGAATCTCGTCGCCGCTGCTGGCCGGCAGCGGCGGGAGCGGCGCTTGCGCCGTGCCCTTTGCGCCGAGGCTCAGCCGGGTATCCGCATGGAAGACGCGGCCGATGCTGGCGAGCAGCGCATCGCGTCCTGCGGGCGCGAGCAGTGTAATGCCGAACGGAATGCCGTCGCTGCGCATCGATGCGGGTATGGCGAGGCCGCAGAGGTCGAGCAGGTTGACGAAATTGGTGTAGGTGCCGAGACGGCTGTTGAGCTCGATCGGATTGGCGAGCACCTGTGCGGTCGTGTAGGCCGTCGGTGCCGTCGGCAACACCAGCGCGTCGATATTGGTGAACGTCCGCTCGGCGGTCTTGCGCAGCCCTTGCAGGCGATAGAGCGCCGAGAAGGTTTCCGCCGCGGTCAGCCGGGCGCCGGCGGCGGTGATCTCTCGCGTCACGGGATGGATCGTGTCGGGCGCGGATGCGAGCAGGTCCTTGATCACGAGATAACGCTCGGCGACCCAGGGACCCTCATAGAGCAGGCGCGCCGTCTCGTAGAACGGCTCGAGGTCGAACTCGACCAATGTCGCGCCAAGCGCAGTCCATCGCTTCAGTGCATCGCCGTAAGCGGCTTCCGCTTTCTTGTCGCCGAAGAAGATCAGCTGCCCCTTGCGCGGCACGCCCAGGCGCAAGTTTGCCGGCAACCGCGTGATCGCGCCAAGCGGCCGGTCGCGCGAGAACGGATCGGCCTGGTCCGGTCCCGCCATCACCGACAGCGCGAGGGCGGCGTCGTCCACCGTCAGTGCGAACACCGAGATGCAGTCGAGCGTGCGGCAGGCCGGCACCAGACCCGCGGTCGAGATCATGCCGAGGCTCGGCTTCAGCCCGACGACGTTGTTGAGCATCGCCGGCACGCGGCCGGAGCCGGCGGTGTCGGTGCCGAGCGACAGCGGCACGAGCCCCGCGCCGACGGCGACCGCCGAGCCCGAGCTCGAGCCGCCGGGAATGAGGTCCTCGCGGATTGAGTTCTTGGGAATGCCGTAAGGCGAACGGACGCCGACGAGGCCGGTTGCGAACTGGTCGAGATTGGTCTTGCCGATGATGATGGCGCCGGCGGCGCGCAGGCGCTCCACGGCGGTCGAATCGTGCGCCGGCGTGTACGAGAAGGCCGGGCAAGCGGCCGTGGTCGGAAAGCCCAGCGCGTCGATATTGTCCTTCACCGCGACCGGCACGCCATAGAGCGGCAGACTGGCGGCATCTTTCGTGGCGAGACGTTCAGCCTCCGCGATCGCGTCCTTCTCGTCGCGCAGGCTGATGAACACGGCGGGGTCATTGTGGTCGCGGATGCGCTGATAGGCCCGCGCGACCGTCTGCGCCGGCGTCAGCGTGCCCGCGCGGTGCGCAGCCACAATCGCGGCGATCGTTTCAGGCTGCTCAGCCCCCATGGCGACAAAACTCCGGCAACATGTCCTCACCCGGAGTGAAGCAAGCGATGTGCCATTGTGTACATTATCCGGGCAGGATGATTGCTTCGGATACTATCGTGCGATCAGTGGGTTGGGGGATATTTCAGCAGGGGTGTGAGCGGACGCGTCAGCGACCCGTGACGTGCATCTGCCTAAATAATAGGCAATTCGAGATCAGGTGAAGCCGGCGAGGATCCGGAGCAGGTGCGCCCTGTTCTCCCTGCCGATCTTCGCCTCGATGTGCCGCTCGTGCTCGGCCGCGAGCCGCTTGAACTTCGCCAGCGCGGTCTCGCCCGGCGCGGTGAGGTGCAGCGCATGCGAGCGCCGGTCCTCCTTCGACTTGGTCCGCTTCACCAGCTTGCGCTGCTCGAGGCTGTCGAGCAGGTGCACCAGCCGGGCGCGCTCGATGCCGAGGCGCTTGGCCACCGCCATCTGCGACAGGCCCGGATTGGCGCCGATCACCGTCAGCACCGAATATTGCGTCGGCCGGATGTCGACCTCGCCGAGCGTCTTGATGAAGTCCTGAAAGATCCAGATCTGGAAGCGCCGCACCGCATAGCCGGCATGGCCGGCCAGTGCGTCGAGGCCGACATCATCGGCGGCATCGCGAGGTGCCGCGCCGTTGCCGGCGCGCTTGCGTGGGGTGGGGCGGCTGTCGGCCCGGGCTGCGCTGGCTGTCACGTCGGTCTCTCCTGTCGCGCAACCCTAGCGCCTCGCGGCTCCGAGAGAAAGATTGTTGTTGACGACAACAATTGCCATGCCCAACATTATGGCCAAAGCGGCCCGGACGAGGCTGCGGCCGATCCCATATCCGGGCGGAGGAGGAAACACATGACAGTCGCCCCAGATGGTGACGTTGCAGGCCTGTTCGCAACACCAAGGACGATCGCAGAGCAACGCGCCGACGGCAGCATCGTGCTGCGATCGCTCGATCCGTTGCGCGATGGCGCACGTTGCGTCGGCGACTGGCTGGAGCAATGGGCGCGGCGAACGCCGGATGCGATCTTCCTGGCCGAACGCGGCAATGTCGAAGCGCCCTGGACCACCGTCACCTATGCCCAGGCGCTGCGGAAGGTGCGCGCCGCCGCATCCTGGATTCTGGGGCAGGGTCTTTGCGCAGAGCGCCCGCTCGCGATCCTTTCCGACAACAGCATCGATCATGCGCTGTTCGCGCTTGCCGCCCAGCATGTGGGCGTGCCCTCGGCCGCGATCTCGCCCGCCTATTCGCTGATGTCGAGAGACTTCGACAAGCTCAGGAGCATGATTGCGCTGCTCGAGCCGGGCGCGATCTACGTCTCCGCGACCAAGCCATTCGCGGCAGCGCTGGCAGCTATCGAGCCGCTGCACCAGGCGCAGATCATCAGTGGCAATGCCGATGACGATGGCGCACTCGCCTTCCGCACCGTTGCGGCAACGCCCGAGACGCCCGACGTCGCAAGGGCCTTCGCCGCGCTCACGCCGGACACGGTCGCGAAACTCCTGTTCACGTCAGGCTCGACCGGCACGCCCAAGGCGGTCATCAACACCCAGCGCATGCTGACCTCCAGTCAGCAAGCCAAGGCGCAGACCTGGACCTTTCTCGACGAGGGCCCCGGCAATCTCGTCATCCTCGACTGGCTGCCCTGGAGCCACACCTTCGGCGCCAACCACAATTTCAACCTCGTGCTGCGCAATGGCGGCTCGCTCTATATCGACGGCGGCAAGCCTGCCCCCGGTCTGTTCGCGACGTCGCTCGCCAATCTGAAGAGCGTGATGCCGACGGTCTATTTCAACGTGCCGCGCGGCTTCGACATGCTGATCGCGTCGCTGCGCAGCGACGGGGAACTGCGCCGCCGCTTCTTCGGCGAGGTGAAATTCGCCTTCTATGCCGGCGCCGCGCTGCCGCAGAATCTCTGGGATGCCCTGGAGCAGCTTTCCATCGAGACCGTCGGCCGTGCGCTGCCGATGGTCTCGGCCTGGGGCTCGACCGAAACCTCGCCGCTCGCCACCGACTGTCATTTCCTCGCCGAACGCTCCGGCAACATCGGTGTGCCCATTCCCGGCACCGAGCTGAAACTGGTCACCTCCGGCGACAAGCTGGAGGTGAGGGTGCGCGGCCCCAACGTCACGCCCGGCTATTGGAAGGCGCCGGAGCTGACCAGGCAGGCGTTCGACGAGGAGGGCTTCTATCTGATCGGAGATGCCGTGAAGCTTGCCGATGCGAGCAGGCCCGAGCGTGGCCTGTTCTTCGACGGCCGCGTCGCGGAAGATTTCAAGCTCAACTCCGGCACCTGGGTCAGTGTCGGCACGTTGCGCGTTGCCGGCATCGCCGCGCTGGCGCCGCTCGCGCAGGACATCGTCGTCACCGGTCATGGCGGGGACGAGGTGCGCTTCCTGGTGTTTCCGAACATCGCGGCCTGTCGCGCCCATGCCGGGCTGCCCGAGACGGCGGCTGTGAACGACGTGCTGGCGCACGACAAGGTCAGGACCGCGATCGCGCAGGGCCTGGCAAAGCTGAAACAGCAGAGCGGCAACTCCTCGGGCCACGCCACGCGTGCGCTGCTGCTCGCTGAGCCGGCTTCCGTCGACGGCGGCGAGATCACCGACAAGGGTTACATCAACCAGCGCGCCGTGCTGACGCGCCGTGCCGATGCAGTGGCGCGGCTGAATGACGATACGTCGGGCGAGTGGATCGGCTGCGCCGGCTAGCGTGCTGTTACCGCGCGTACTTCTCTCGTGCCCCGGACGCAGCGCAGCACGCAAGTGATGCGCTGCTGAGCCGGGGCCCATTCTTCACGCAGGTTGCTAATCTGGTCCCGGCTCTGCGCCGCGTCATTTCACGCCGCGTCGCGTCCGGGACACGAGAGCGGGGTTAGGCGGACCAAATAGGCCAGCAACCCTGCTGCAACATTCTGCTGATTCTTTTGTTGCCTAAGCAACTAATTTGTGCGAACCGTTCCAGACTAGGACGACGGCGGACGAACCGCTGCGTCTAATTCTGGAGGAAACAATGCGCGGCAGACATGGTGCCGTCGGCAAACGCGGGCGCATGCCTGGGGATGGAAGAGGGTCCCTGTTGCGGGGCCTGTCAGACCTCGGTGCTGCCGGTCACCGCGCCGAGATTTTCGTGCAGCCGGCGCAGCAGTTCGATCAGCACCTCGCGCTCGTCCTTGCTGAGGCAGGACAACAGGCGCCGCTCTCGTTCGAACGCAGCGACGATCACCTTGTCGTGGGTGGCGCGGCCCCTCGTCGTCAGCGAGATCGAATGGGTGCGGCCGTCGTTCGGATCGGTGCGGATCGAGACCAGCCCGCGCTTCTCCAGTCCCGCGAGCGTCCGGCTCACCGGGCCCTTGTCGAAGCCGATGACGTGGCAGATTCGCGAGGCGGGGATGCCGGGTTCGATCGCCAGCAGCGACATGATCCTCCATTCCGTGACGTTGACGCCGAACCGCTTCTGATAGAACGCGGTCGCGCTGTTCGAAAGCTTGTTGGCGATGAAGGTGATGAACGCCGGGACGTAGCGGTCGAGATCGAGCGTCGGTCCCACATCCGTGGGCGCGGGCTTCTGGCGGACTCTGGTCGAGGACGGCGGCATATCGGGTTTCTGACTCGCGGCGGGCCCGCTGAACTAAGGGCATGCGCTCCCCTTTCACAAGATCAAAATGAGGGAGGTCTTCCATGACCGCATCTGGCCCCGCTGGATCAGGCATTCCACATCTCGACGTCGACCCCTTCGACATGCAGTTTTTTGCCGACCCCTACCCCACGCATGAGCTGCTGCGGGAAGCGGGCCCCGTGGTCTATCTCGACAAATGGAACGTGTACGCCGTCGCGCGCTACGCCGAGGTCCATGCCGTTCTCAATGATCCCGCGACCTTCTGCTCAAGCCGCGGCGTCGGGCTGTCCGACTTCAAGAAGGAGACGCCATGGCGGCCGCCGAGCCTGATCCTCGAGGCCGATCCGCCGGCGCATACCCGCACCCGCGCGGTGCTGTCAAAGGTGCTGTCGCCCACCGTGATGAAGCAGGTCCGCGATCGCTTTGCCGCAGCGGCCGAGGCGCGGGTTGATGCGCTGCTGGAGAAGCGCAGCTTCGATGCGATCACGGATCTTGCGGAGGCCTATCCGATCTCGATCTTTCCGGATGCGCTCGGCCTGAAGCCGGAGGGGCGGGAGCATCTGATTCCCTATGCCAGCGTGGTGTTCAACGCCTTCGGTCCACCCAACCAGTTGCGCCACGAAGCGATCGAACGCTCGGCACCGCACCAGGCCTATGTCGCCGAGCAGTGCCAGCGCGAGAACCTGGCGCCCGGCGGCTTTGGGGCCTGCATTCATGCGCAGGTCGACGAAGGCGCTATCACCGCGACCGAAGCGCCTCTCCTGGTCCGCTCGCTTCTGTCGGCCGGTCTTGACACCACCGTCAACGGCATCGGGGCCGCGGTCTATTGTCTCGCGCGCTTCCCGGATCAATGGCAGCGCCTGCGCGAGGACCTCACGCTCGCGCGCGGCGCCTTCGAGGAAGCTGTGCGCTTCGAAAGTCCGGTGCAGACCTTCTTCCGCACCACCGCGCGTGATGTCGAGCTCTCCGGCGCGCGGATCGCCGAGGGCGAGAAGGTGCTGATGTTCCTCGCCGCAGCCAATCGCGATCCCCGTCGCTGGGACAAGCCGGACAGCTACGACATCACCCGTCGCACCTCCGGCCATGTCGGCTTCGGTTCCGGCATCCACATGTGCGTCGGCCAGCTCGTCGCCCGCCTCGAAGGCGAGGTGATGCTGACGGCGCTGGCCCGGCGCATCGCAAAGATCGAGATCACCGGCGAGCCGAAGCGCCGCTTCAACAACACGCTGCGCGGGCTCGACAGCCTGCCTGTCACCATCACCCCGGCCTGACGAGGAGCTCATGCCCGCCATCACCTTCATCCATCCCGACGGCAAGTCCGACCGCGTCGAGACCGGCGACGGCGAGAGTGCCATGCAGGCCGCGACCCGCCACGGCCTCGACGGCATTCTGGCCGAATGCGGCGGCAATGCCATGTGTGCGACCTGCCACGTCTACGTCGATGACAGCTGGCTCGCGCGCCTGCGTGACATGGCGGATGACGAGGATGCGCTGCTCGACGGTACCGCGAGCGAGCGACTGCCGAACAGCCGGCTGTCCTGCCAGATCAAGATCACGCCCGCACTCGATGGGCTCGTGCTGAGGCTGCCCGAACGGCAGGTCTGATTTTTTCTCGAACGCGCCGGCATCGACCGGCGCGGCAATCGATCCAACAGGGGAGGGAATGATGAAACGTCTGAAGTGGACGCTCGCGCTGGCTGCGAGCCTGGCAACCGGCGCCGCAAGCGCCCAGATATCGGACAATGTCGTGCGCGTCGGCGTGCTCAACGACATCTCCGGCATCTTCCAGGACACCAACGGCATGGGCTCGGTCGAGGCCGCGCGCATGGCGGCGGAGGATTTCAACGGCGGCGGCAAGGGCATCAAGGTCGAGATCGTCTATGCCGATCACCAGAACAAGGCCGACGTCGGCAACGCCATCGCCCGCAAATGGCTCGATGTCGAGGGCGTCGATGCCATCGTCGACGTACCGAACTCGGCGGTCGGCCTCTCCATCAATGCCCTGCTTCGCGACAGCCGCATGACGTTCCTGGCATCCTCGACCGCAAGCTCGGATCTCACCGGCAAGGCCTGCTCGCCCAACACCATCCAATGGGTCAATGACGCCTGGGCAACCGGCAACACTACGGCGGCCGCAATGATGTCGCGCGGCGGCAAGGACTGGTATTTCCTCACGGTGGACTATGCGCTCGGCAAGGGTATCGAGGCGGAGGCGCAGAAATACATCGAAGGACACGGCGGCAAGGTGCTCGGCTCCTCGAAGCACCCGCTCGGCACTTCCGATTTCGCGTCCTTCCTGTTGCAGGCGCAAAGCTCCAAGGCGCAGGTGATCGGGCTTGCCAATGCCGGCGGCGACACCATCAACGCAGTAAAGCAGGCGGCCGAGTTCGGCATCCAGCAGAGCGGCCAGAAGCTCGTCGCCTTCCTGCTCTTCATCAACGACATCCACGGCATGGGCATCAAGGTCGCGCAAGGCCTCCAGCTCATGGAAGCCTTTTACTGGGACATGAACGACGACACCCGCGCGTTCGCAAAACGCTTTGCCGCGCGCCCAGGCATGAACGGCAAGATGCCGAGCGGCAACCAGGCCGGCGTCTATGCCTCAACGCTCGCCTATCTCAATGCGGTCGCAGCCACCGGCAGCGACAATGCCAGGAACGTCGTGCCCGAGATGAAGAAGTTCAGAGGCAAGGACAAGCTCTTCGGCGACACCACGATCCGCCAGGACGGCCGCGTCGTGCACCCCATGTACCTGTTCGAGGTGAAGAAGCCGGAGGAGTCGAAATATCCGTATGATTACTACAAGCTGGTCTCGACGATTCCGGCCGAGCAGGCGTTCCGTCCGCTGGCGGAAGGCGGATGTGCGCTGGTGAAGTAGAAAATGAATGGTCTCGTGCCCCGGACGCGGTGCAGCGCGAAGCGTTGCGCCGCAGAGCCGGGGCCCACCGCTTCTGATCCCGGCTCTGCGTCGCGTCACACCGGACGATGCTTTGCATCGCCGGGACATGCCGCGCCGCGTCCGGGACGCGAGAACAGTCTCACCCCACGACCTTGCTGCTTCCCTGCGTGATCAACCGCGCGGCACGCTGATCTCGCGCGTAGATCCAGAGCCAGCTGAGCGCGACGCTGAGGCGGTGGCGCAGGCCGATCAGGAAGTAGATGTGGGCGATGCCCCAAATCCACCATGCGATGGCTCCGCGCAGCTTGATGCGGCCGAAATCGATCACCGCCAAGCGCTTGCCGATCTGCGCGAGGCTGCCGGCATGCTTGTAGCGGAACGGGCCCGTCGCAGCGCCGCGCAGGCGTGCCTTGATGGTCTCGGCGACGTGGCGGCCCTGCTGCTTGGCGGCCGGTGCGATGCCGGGCACCGGCTTGCCGTTCCAGGCGTTGATGCTGACGGTGTCCCCGATCGCAAAGATCTCGGGATGGCCAGGAATGGTGAGGTCGGCTTCGACCTGCACGCGCCCGGCGCGGTCGCTGGGGGCGCCCAGCCATTCGGCCGCGGGCGAAGCCCGCACGCCGGCGGCCCAGATTCTGGTCTTCGCCTCGAGCAGCTTGCCGCCGAACACCACGCCCTCGCGATTGATCTCGGTGACGGCCTGGCCGAGCACGACCTCGACGCCGATCTTTTCCAATGAGGCCTGGGCATAGGCCGAGAGGTCGTCGGGAAATCCCGCGAGCACGCGCGGGCCCGCCTCGATCAGCACCACGCGCGCCTTGTGCGTGTCGATATTGCGGAAATCGCCGGGCAGGGTGTGATGCGTCATCTCGGCGATGGTACCGGCGAGCTCGACGCCGGTCGGGCCGGCCCCGACGATGACGAAGGTCAGCCGCGCCGCGCGCTTCTCCGGATCAGTCTCGCGCTCGGCGCGTTCGAACGCCACCAGGATGTGCCGGCGTAGCGTGGTCGCATCCTCCAGCGTCTTCAGGCCGGGCGCAAATTGCTCCCACTCGTCGTGGCCAAAATAGGCGTGCCGCGCACCGGTGGCGAGCACCAGCGTGTCGTAGGGCACCTCGCTGCCGTCGTCGATCAGCACGCAGCGACGTGCCGTGTCGACGCCGCTCACGGTGGCAAACAGCGTCGTCACCTCGCGGCGATCGCGCATGAGATGGCGGATCGGCCAGGCGATCTCGCTGGTTGCGAGCGAGGCGGTCGCGACCTGGTAGAGCAGCGGCTGGAACAGATGATGATTGCGGCGGTCGATCAGCGTGATCTCGACCGGCGCGCCCGCAAGGCGGTGGGTCGCTTCCAGCCCGCCGAAGCCGGCGCCGACGATGACGACGCGATGGGGATTTGCGGCCATGATTGCACCCTCGAATCTCGCTGCTGCTCACCTTCATTTAAGTGCGGATTCGGCGCCGCGGTCCAATAGCCGTCATCAATCGCCGCATAGGCCTGATGTATCGATCTGGCGCGAAAAAGCGCCGCAGCCCCGGACCGGCCCTGGGCCGGCCTCGGCCGAAGTGAGTAGAACTATATTTCTTGCCATCGCCGATTGAGGCGAAATATGGTGCAGGGCGGGTGCTGAGCCATTGGCGGCTCGACGGATTTTGCGTTCAATAGAAACAGGCTTGGAGCGGCGATCACCCCGTTTCCGGGACCGATAATATGGAGGGAGTGGTTATGAGGACGGCATTTTGGCTGGCGGGCGCAGCGGCGCTGGTGCTGGCAAATCAGGCATTCGCCGGCGACACCATCAAGATTGGCTTCGTCTCGACGTTCAGCGGCCCGACCGCCGTGATCGGCAACGACATGCGCAATTCCTTCGAGCTCGCGCTCGATCATCTCGGACGCAAGATGGACGGCAAGCCGGTCGAGGTGATCTACGAGGACGACGGGCAGAAGCCCGACGTCGGCAAGCAGAAGACCGAGAAACTGGTGCAGTCGGACAAGGTCGACTTCATCGTCGGCTATATCTGGTCCAACGTGCTGCTCGCCTCGCTGAAGACCGCGGTGGATTCGAAGACCTTCCTGATCTCGGCCAATGCCGGTCCGTCGCAGCTCGCGGGCGAGCTGTGCTCGCCTTACGTGTTCTCGACCTCCTGGCAGAACGACCAGACCCCGCAGGCGGTCGGCACCTACATGAACCAGAAGGGCGTCAAGTCGGTGTTCCTGATCGGCCCGAACTACGCCGCCGGCAAGGACATGCTGGCCGGCGTCAAGAGCACGTTCAAGGGCCAGGTCGTGGGTGAGGAATACACGGTGTGGCCGAGCCAGCTCGACTTCTCCGCCGAGCTCTCCAAGGCGCGCGCCTCCGGCGCGGAGTCGATCTTCGTGTTCTATCCAGGTGCTGCGGGCGTGCAATTCCTGAATCAATATGCGCAGGCCGGGCTGAAGAGCACGATGCCGCTCTACACCGCCTTCACCATCGACGAGCTCTCGCTGCCGCTCCAGAAGGAGAACGCGCTCGGGGTGCCCGGCGCGCAGCAATGGGTCAACGACCTCCCCAACGAGCAGAACAAGCGCTTCGTCGCCGACTACCGCAAGAAGTATACCGGCCTGCGCCCGACCTTCTACGGTGCGCAGTCCTATGACGCCGCGAACCTGATCAACAGCGCCGTCGTCGCCGTGAACGGTGACTCCTCGAAGAAGGACGAGATGAAGGCCGAGATGGAGAAGGCCAACTTCAAGTCGGTGCGCGGTGCGTTCAAGTTCGGCAACAATCACATCCCGATCCAGAACTTCTACCTGCAGGACGTGGTCAAGGATTCCGAAGGCCAGCTCGCGC
The DNA here is from genome assembly GCF_049739505.1 of Bradyrhizobium sp. USDA 241. NCBI lineage: Bacteria > Pseudomonadati > Pseudomonadota > Alphaproteobacteria > Hyphomicrobiales > Nitrobacteraceae > Bradyrhizobium > Bradyrhizobium sp. USDA 241. The sequence goes on from NZ_JBMGPZ010000004.1 coordinate 1,812,659, forward strand.
TGAAGACCGTCGCCACCATCGTCGAGAACGACCAGGATCGCTTCCACGACAAGTGCAAGATGAAGTAGCCACAAGCGACGTTGCACCTTCTCCCCTTGTGGGAGAAGGTGGCGCGCAGCGCCGGATGAGGGGTTGCTTCCGCGTATTCAGAAGCAAGAGGTTTGCATGCGGAGAGAGACCCCTCACCCGTCTCGCCGCTGTCGCGGCGAGCCACCCGCTCCCACAAGGGCAGGGCTATCGCATATGAGACGTGGCTATGGGTACCGACTGTTTCCACAGCGTCATGGCCGGGCTTGTCCCGGCCATCCACGCCTTTCCACGCAGCACAAAGAACGTGGATGCCCGGGACAAGCCCGGGCATGACGACCTCTGCAATATTCAAATGCGATTGCCCTGCCCACAGGGGGAAGGGTCATCACACCCGCGGCATGCTGGCGGGGCGCACTTCGCGGGACTGCGCTGCGAGCCTGATGCCGGCGTTGGCCGCGCCAAATCCCCGGTAATTCCTGCGCTCGACGATCTCGAAGAAGAACCGTTCGTCGAAGATGTGGGTGTAGACCTGGAAGAATTCGCCGTCGCCCTCGCGGTCGTAGAGGATGTGGTTGGCGCGCAGCTGCGCCATCAGTTCGGGAGCGAGGTCGTACTTGGCTTCGATATCGTCGTAGTAGTTCTCGGGGATATCCAGGAAGTCCGCACCGCGCTTGCGCATCGCGGCAACGGTCGCAAAGATATCCCGGCATGCGAACGCGATGTGCTGCACGCCCGAGCCGAAGAATTCTGAAATGAAGCGCGCCGGCAGCGTCCGGTTGGCGGAAGAGCCGTTGAGCACGAAACGCAGGCTTTCGTCGTCGTTGATGATGGCCTGGCTCTGCACGAGGCCTCTGGGGTCGACGATCTCCATCTGCGGCAGCCGCTTCAGATCGAGGATGCCGGTGTAGAACAACAGCCAGGACAGCATCTCGTCATAGGGCATCGACTGCGCGATGTGGTCGACGGCGAGCAGCGCGTCCGTACTTGCATCGCCCGTGACAGGTTCGAAATCGGTGTCCCAGTTCTTGCCGGCCTGATCCAGGAAATAGAGCAGGCTGCCGCCGACGCCGTGGATCGCGGGAATTTCCAGCTCGTCCGGCCCGACCGGCTGGTAGAAGGTGCGCGCCTTCAGCGTCTCGGCGCGCTGCATGGCGAGGCCGGCATTGTCGACATCGAGCGCAATCGCGCAGACGCCGGGACCATGGGTGACGTAGTGCGAATGGGCAAAGCCGTCGGTCTCGCAATTGATGACGAGCTCGACCTTGCCCTGCGACCAGCGCTCGACCGCCTTGCTGCGATGCCGGCCGGTCTTGCGGAAACCGAGTTGCGAAAACAGGCGGCCGAGTTCGCTCGCCTTGGTCTCGTTGATGGCGAACTCGATGAAGCCGGTGCCGCGACTTCTGGCTTTCGGTGCCAGCGGCTCGCCGGCAAGCTTCGGCCAGTCCGGTGCGAGCTGGTCCTCCAGCAGGATCAGCGAGCGCAGCCCGTCGATCGCAGTCTGCGCCGCCGAGCCGGCGCGGAACTGGTCGTTGAAGATCTCCAGCGACAACGGCCCGGCGTAACCGGTCGCCGCAATCGCGGCCATGAAGTCGGCGACCGGCAGGTCGCCCTGGCCGGGGAAGGAGCGGAAATGCCGGCTCCAGGAGAGAATGTCGAGCTCGAGCTTCGGCGCGTCCGCAAGCTGCACCAGAAAGATCTTGTCGCCGGGGATCGAAGCGATCGTGCGGGTCGGAAAGTCCGGCGCCAGGGCGTGAAAACTGTCGAGGATGACGCCGATCGCGGGATGATCGGCGCGGCGCACGATCTCCCAGGCGTCGCGATAGTCGTTGACATGGCGGCCCCAGGCCAGCGCTTCGTAGCCGACGCGCAAGCCGCGCCTGGCGGCGCGCTCGCCAAGTTCGCGAAAATCGTTCGCAGCGCGGTCGATGCCGCCGAGCGAGGCGGGCGACACGTTGGAGCAGATCAGCAAGAGGTCGGTGCCGAGCTCCTGCATCAGATCGAACTTGCGCATCGCGCGTGCGAAATTGCGCGTGCGCTGGGGCTCCGGCATGCCTTCGAAATCGCGGAACGGCTGGAACGCGCAGATCTCGACATTGAGATCGCGGCAGAGCTTTGCGATGTCGCGCGGGCCTGCGCCGAACGACAGCAGATCGTTCTCGAAAATCTCGACCGCGTCGAAGCCTGCAGCTGCAATGGCGCGGAGCTTCTCGTCGAGGGCACCGGAGAGGGAGACCGTTGCGATCGAGCGCTTGTTCATGCCGCGCTCTCCTCCATAGCCCCACCGAGGAAGAGCTGGCCGATGCGCGGGTCATTCAGGATGCGCTTTGCGTCATCGACCATGCGGGTCTGGCCGAGCTCGAGCACGATGCCGATATCGGAGATCTCGAGCGCCGAGCGGGCGTTCTGCTCGATCATCAGGATCGTGACGCCGCGGTCACGCAGGCTCTTGAGGATATCGAAGGTCTGCTGCGCCATCAGCGGCGACAGGCCGATCGAGGGTTCGTCGACCAGCACGAGTTTCGGCTCGAGCAGCAGCGAGCGGGCAATCTCGAGCTGCTTCTGCTCGCCGCCCGACAGCGTCGAGGCCTGCTGCGTAGACTTGCGACGCAGCGCGGGGAAGAGGTCGAGCGCGGCCTCGATCCGCCTGGGCAGGTCGAGGCCCTTGTCGGCGGCGACGCCGCCGAGCTCGATATTGTGGCGCACCGATAGCTCGGGAAAGATGTTGCGCCCCTGCGGCACGTAGCAGATGCCGGCGTTGAGCAGCGCGCGCTGGCTCAAATTCGTGACATCGCGACCCGCGAAGTTGATCTTGCCCTCGCGCAGCCTGAGCAGGCCGAAGATCGCCTTGAACACGGTCGATTTACCGGCGCCGTTCGGGCCGATGATGGTGGTGATGGTCGCCTGCGGCACGGCGAAGGTCGTGCCGTTCAGGATCGTCATCTTGCCGTAGCCGCCGACGAGATTGTGAACCGAGAGGATCGGATCGCTCATGGCTCGCTCTCCTAATGTCCGAGATAGGCGTCGATCACGGCGGGGTTCTTGCGCACCTCGTCCGGCCGGCCCGTCGCCAGCACTTTGCCCTCCGCCATCACCATCACGCGCGAGCACAGCGACATCACGAACTCCATGTTATGCTCGATCACGACGAAGGTGGCCTTCTTCTCGCGATTGATCGCGACCAGCCGGTCCTTGAGATCCGCCAGCATCGACGGGTTGACGCCGCCGGCGGGCTCGTCGAGCAGCACCAGGCGTGGTCCGCCCATGAAGGCCATGGCGGCATCGAGCAGCTTCTGCTGGCCATAGGAGAGTCCACCGGCCGGCTCGTCGGCGAGATGATCGAGCTTGAAGAAGCCGATCATCTGGTTGGCGGCGTCGGTCAGACCAGCATCGGAGCGGCCGACCAGGCGCGAGGCCATGTTGCCCTGGTGCTCCTGCCCGGCGAGGATCAGGTTCTCGCGCACCGAGAGCTTTGGGAACACCTGCAGCAGCTGGAAGGTGCGGCTCACCCCGAGCTTGTTGAGCTCGGACGGACGCAGGCCGGTGACGACCCGCCCGTCAAGCTTCACTTCGCCGCCGCTCGGGGTGAGCTGGCCGAGGATGCAGTTGAACAGGGTCGACTTGCCGCAGCCGTTCGGGCCGATCAGGCCGAGGATCTCGCCCTCGCGCACGTCGAACGAGACGCCGCCGACGGCGCTGATGCCGCCGAAGTTCTTCTTGATATCGGTGACTTCGAGGACCGCACTCATTGCGCCGTCTCCAGGCGGGATTTCGCGACGGCGCGCAGCGCGGAGGCCGCCTTGGTACGGCGTTCGGCGAGATAGCGGTCGAGGATTCCCAGAATGCCCGTCGGCGACCAGATCAGCAGCAGTATCACGGCGACGGCGTAAAGCATCAGATAATAGCCTTCGGTGAAGCGCAGCCATTCCGGCAGCAGCACCGCGATCATGGCGCCGAGGAAGGGGCCGAAATAGAACTCGGCGCCGCCGACGATCACCATCATCAGCAGGTCGAGCGAGAGCGACAGGTTGAACGGAACAGGGTCGATATATTGCGTCAGCGGCGCATAGAGCGCACCGGCGACGCCGCCGAGCGCCGAGCCGATCGCGAACGCCATCAGCGTGTAGCGCCGTGTGTCGATGCCAAGCGATTGCGCGCGTAGCGGATTCTCGCGCAGTGCCATGAAGGCGCGGCCCCACGGCGAGCGGATCAGCCACCACACCGCGAGCGACACGATCGCGAGCGAGCCGAGGCAGACATAGTAGAAAGGCAGCGGCTTGTTGGTCGCGAACCCGAGAACGTGCGGCCGCGGAATGTTGGAAATGCCGTAGATGCCGCCGGTGAGCCAGCTCTCGTTGCGGAATACCAGGAAGGCCAAGGTCGAGAAGGCGAGCGTGACGAAGGCGAGGTAGTGGTGCTGCACGCGCAGCGCTGGATAGCCGAGCACCCAGCCGACCGCGAAGCTGAGGACGATCGCGACCACGATCGCCGCCGGCAGGGGCCAACCATGCGTCGTCATGATCGCCGCCGCATAGGCGCCGATGCCGACGAAGGCGCCCTGCGTCAGCGAGACCTGGCCGGCATAGCCGAGCGTGAGGTTGAGGCCCATCGCGGCGATGCTCATCACCGCCCATTGGCTGAGGATGAACAGGCCGTAGCGGTTGAAGTTCATGGGGACGATGATCAGGCCGGCGATGACGGCAAGGCCAAGCGCGATCTTCAGGGGTTTGGCGAAGCCGCTCATACGGTGCGCTCCTCGGCGCGGCCAAGCAAGCCCTGCGGCCGTAACAGGATGACGATGATCAGGAAGAGCATCGGCACGGCGGCGCGATACTGGGTCGAGACGTAGGCGGCCGCGAGATTGTCGAGCACGCCGATCAGGAGGCCGCCGGCGATCGCGCCGCGTACCTGGTTGAAGCCGCCGACGATCGCGGCGATGAAGGCGGCCTGGCCCAGGACCTCGCCGGAGGAGAATTTTGCGAGGTAAATCGGCGTGATCAAGAGCGAAGCCAGCGCGACCAGGAAGGCGTTGATCAGGAAGGTCAACAGGATCATGCGCTCGACCGGGACGCCGATGATGCGCGCCACCGTCGGGTTCTGCGCCGCAGCCTGCATCTGGTGCCCGAGCGAGGTGCGGTTGAGCAGCGTCGTCAGTCCAAGCACGGCGAGGATGGCGACGACGAGCACGCCGATGCTCTGCAGCGAGACGGCGTGGCCGAGGATGGAGATGTCGCCGGTCGGCACGATCGAGGGGAAGGGCGAGGCTTCCGCGCTGTAGAACTGCTTGACGGCCTCCTTGATGCCGATCGCGAGCGCCATCGTTGCAATCGCCAGCGGCAGCACGCCATGGCGCATCATCGGGTCGACCAGAAGCAGCTTGAAGGCGAGGCCGAGCAGGATCATCGAGAGCAGGATTCCGAGGATGATGGCGAGCCAGAACGGCGCGCCCACATGCATCGCCGCCAGCATCAGGAACGCCGGCAGCATCACGAACTCGCCTTGCGCGAAATTGATGGTCTGCGAGGTCTGCCACAATAGCGTGAAGCCGACCGCGACCAGCGCGTAGATCGCGCCAGTGGCAAGTCCCGCGACCAGAAGATCGAACAGGTTGGACATTGTTCCCTCTTTCCTCTCGCTTTCCCCGCAAGCGGGGAGAGGCGAAGAACCTCATTTCACCTTCGGCAGCACCTGCTTCACGACCTGCTTGCCTTCCACGACCTCGACCAGAAAGCTCTGACGGTCGATGTCGCCGGTATCGCTGAAGGTGACGTCCATCAGGATGCCCGGCTCGTCCGCGGCCTTGATGGTCAGGCCGTGCAGCGTATCGGCGAACTTCTTGGGGTCGATCTTGCCCATCTTCTCGGTGGTGGCCTTCACCATATAGACGGCGAGATAGCCCTTCAGGCCGTTGTGGTCCGGCACGTAATTGTACTTCTTGGAGAATTTCTCGCGGAACGCCTTGATCAGATCGACCGGGGCATCCGTGGTGAGGCCGACATGGCCACGGGCGCCGTTGGCGGCATCGCCGGCGAGATCGATCACCTTCTGGCCGATCAGCGTGGTCTCGCCCATCAGCGGCACAGTGACGCCCTGCCGCTTCAGCTCCTTGAGGATGCGCGCGCTCTCTTCTTCGTTGAGATACACGAACACGGCGTCCGGGTTGGCGGCCTTGATCTTGCCGACGTCGGCCGCGAAATCGGCCTGGCCCGCCTCGGTCGAGAGATCGGCCACCACTTTGGAGCCGAGCCGGTCGAGCTCCTTGACGACGACGTCGCGGCCGCCGCGGCCAAAATCGTTGTTGACCCAGACCACGGCCACCGACTTCGCCTTCATCTCGTCGTGGATGTATTTCGCGACCTTCGGCATCGAGGATTGCTGGCCGAACGAAGTGCGGAACAGGTACTTGTTGCCTTGTTGCGTCAGCTCGGCGGCCTCGCCACCCATGATCTGCGCGATGCCGGCCTCGGCGGCGAGCGGCGCGGTGACCTTCACCGAGCCGGAATAGCCGGGCCCGAGCAGCACATAGGGCTCGGCGTCGAGCGCCTTCTGCACCTGCGCGCGGGCGACGCCGGGGTTGGACTGCGAGTCGGCGTGGGTGACCTCCAGCTTGCGGCCGAGCACGCCGCCCTTGGCGTTGATCTCCTCGATCGCGAGGTCGATGCCGTTCTTCCAGTTGGTTCCGACGGTGGCGCCGCCGCCGGACAGCTCGGCGACGTTGGCGAGCTTGATCGCCTGGGCGTGGGCGCTCGTTGCGGTCATGATGGTGAACAGCGCGCCCACCAATAGCGTTGATTTCATCGTCCTCTCCTCCCGTTTCGAATTTTGCAAGCGGCCTTGTGTCCGGCCGCTTTGCCTCAAGCTACCTGATAGGCGGCGCTGCGCGCAGCCATCACGGCATCAAAAGCCTCTCCCATGACTTCGGTCGATGGGGCAAGGCCGGTGAACAGTTCGAAGGCGTCCGCAGCCTGGTAGATTGCGAGCTCGCGCCCGGTCATGATCCGGGCGCCTTTCTCTCGCGCTGCAGCAAGCAGCGGCGTGATCAGCGGCGAATAGACGGCGTCGGCGACCCACAGGTCCGCCCTGAGCAGCGCCGCCGGTACCGGCGTGTCACGGCTCGGCAGCATGCCGACTGGCGTGCCGTTGACGAGACCGGTCGCGCCAACGAGCGCATCCTCGACGCTTCCAGCCACCCTCGCGCCGCCTTGCCCGGCGAGCAGCCCAGCGAGTTTCTCAGCGCGCGCCGGCTCGCTGTCGAAAATGCGGATGTCGGCGACTTTCAGGCTCGCCAGTGCGAACGCGATGGCCTTGCCAACGCCGCCGGCGCCAATCACCGCGACGGCATTTCCGGACGGCGCAAGCAGCGGCGCCACCGCCCGGGCGAAACCCGTGGTGTCGGTGTTGTGGCCGGTCAGCCGGCCATCTCCGACGACGACGGTGTTGACCGCGCCCATGCTGGCTGGGCCCGGCGCCAGCGCGTCGAGCAGCGGGACCACGGCCTCCTTGTAGGGGTAGGTGACATTGACGCCGGCGAAGCCGAGCCGCCGCACGCCTTCGAGCATCATGCGGAGCCCGGCCGCGTCGGCGCCGGCGACCTCGATGAGCTGGTAGTGACCGCGCAGGCCAAGCGCCTCGGCGGCGCGCTCATGCATGGCGGGGGACGCGGAATGCGCGATCGGCGCGCCGATCAGGCCGGTGAGAAGCTTCTTGCTGGCGGCGTATCCGCGCTTCGACATGGTTCGCCATCGTCTCGTTGGGAGCGTCCGGTCCCGGCCATTAGCGGGGAAAACCGCGCAATTCCAGCTGCGACGATAGCCTTTCCTCCGCCTAACACAATTACCCTTTTATCCGGCAAACCTAACATCATGTTATTTCTTCCGGCCCCGTGCCGAAACGGTCCTGCCGTTGCCGCGGGACGGCTCGACCGCGCGCATCTCCGTGCGCAGGGACTCGATGAAATACTCGGCATGCAGCGATAGCGGCGCGCCGCGCTTCACTGCGACATAGGTGTCGAACCGTGTCGGCTCGGTGATCTTCAACAGCGATCCCCGGATAGCCGCCATGGGCCACCGTGAACTGGTCGATGATGGCGATGCCGAGCCCCGCCTTCACTAGCGCGCAGACCGTGGTGCCGAAGCGCGCGCGGATGGTGATGTTGTAGTCGAGCCGGTTGCGCGCAAAGATCTCGGCCATGATCCGCCCGTAGGGATCGTTCGGGTCGATGCCGATCAGCGGATAGCGGGTGATCTCGGCGGCCGAGACCTGCTTGCGGCCGGCGAGCTCGTGACCCGGCGGCACGATGCAATAGAGCTCGCCCGAGGCAAGTGGCATGAAGTTGAGCCCGGAATGCTCCAGCCGGTAACTCATCGCGACGCACTCGCCGCGGCCGAGCAGAAGATAGTCGATGGCTTCCTCGAGCTTGAGGATGTTGATGTCGATGCCGAGATCGGGATAGCGGCGGCGGACGCGCTCGATCGCGCGCGGCACCATCACCTGCGAGATGCTCGGCACCGAGCCGATGCGCAACTCCGACAGGCCGCCGCGGCCGATCTTGGAGATGATCTCGGAGAGATCGTCGACCTTCTTGTAGACCCCGTTGATCTGCTCGAAGATGTTCTCGGCTTCCGGCGTCGGGAAGTAGCGCCCGTTCTGGCGCTGGAAGAAGCGGATGCCGAGCGAGCGTTCGGTGTATTTGACCAGACGGCTGATCCCCGGCGCCGACACGTTGAGCAGCTTCGCCGCACCGCCGATGGTGCCCGTCACCATCACGGCACGGATCACTTCAACCTGGCGTAACGTCATCATGGCCTTGGCATCCGAGAGACGATCGAGGCGGCGATCATCTCACGAGAGCCGTGATGTCATCCAGCGGCAAGTGTGTGTCGATGTGGCGGGAAGAGGCCAGTCGCTCTCGTGTCCCGGCTCTGCAGCGCATCGTCGAAGAGACGCTGCGCCGCGTCCGGGGCACGAGGGCGCGGCTAGGTGCTTCGATCTTCTCCAGCAGGAGAAGGCGAAGAACTTCCCGGTCTGAGTGTTTCGATTGGGTATGCACGTTCAAATGGAAGGGCCGCGTCGCGCGATCTGTTGCATCGGCGTCGTTTGTTGCAACTGCGATGGCTAGCTCGCCGGGCCCTCGGGCGATACGTTCTCGGCCGCCTCCGTGTGCTCGCTTTGCAGCACCTTCCGCGCGAACTCGATGATCTTCTGCTTGTTCGCCGTTTCGCGGACGGCAAAAAACACGCGGTTCAATTCCAGGCCGAGCACGCTGTTGAGGGCGATGTCCTCGTCTTCCATCATTGGTTTCCCGCTTAAGACATTTTAGGTGTATCGCGGCGTAAATTCTGCCACAAGTAGTTTAAATCTTCAGGGCAGATGGGCACCGGGAAACTACGGCCACAGCCATTTGAGGCAGTTCGCGGATACGTGCTATACGGAAGTGGCGAGGGTCAGGAAACGCACCGATGTCCGCCGTAGAATATGGCCGGGAGGCGCTCGACTTCATCGAAGGCCTGCAGGCCTACCGCAAGGTTCCAGAAGCCATGAATGCGCTTGAAGCGGCCTTTGGTCGCTTCGGCTTCGAAACCATCATCGTGACGGGATTGCCGAATCCCGACCAGCGGTTTGCACAGATGGTGCTTGCCAAGCGCTGGCCGGCGGGATGGTTCAGCCTCTACACCGAGAACAATTACGACCGCTACGATCCCGTGGTGCGGCTCTGCCGGCAGTCGGTCAATCCGTTCGAGTGGTCGGAAGCCCCCTATGATGCCGAGCTCGAGCCGAACGCAGCCGAGGTGATGAATCGCGCCAGCGAGTTTCGCATGTCGCGCGGTTTCATCGTGCCGATCCACGGGCTCACGGGCTATGAGGCCGCGGTGTCGCTTGGAGGCGTCCATCTCGACCTTAATCCCCGCAGCAAGCCGGCGCTGCACCTGATGGCGATGTATGGCTTCGATCACATCCGGCGTCTGCTCGAGCCGGTGCCACATCCGTCGACGCGCCTCACCCCGCGCGAGCGGGAGGTGATCGCCTGGGCCTCGCGGGGGAAGTCGGCCTGGGAGATCGGTGAGATCCTGCACATCACGCAGCGCACGGCCGAAGAGCATCTTGCAACTGCCGCGCGCAAGCTTGGCGCCGTCAACCGTACGCATGCGGTGGCGCTGGCAATTCGGAACAAGATCATCAATCCCTGAGCGCTGTACTGGGAAATTTCCAATACCGAATCCGCGCCTTTTCGCAGAGTCTGCCTCCATTGATGTTGAATGGGGGTTTTCATGATTCACGCAATTTCCGCGGTAAATCGCCACCTTTATGAAGACGTGATCGAGCAGCACTTCCGGCTGCGTCACGACATTTTCGTCGAGGAGCGGCGCTGGGAGACGCTGCGCAGGCCGGATGGCCGCGAGATCGATTCCTATGATGACGAGGACACCATCTATCTGCTGGCGCTGGAAGAGCGCCGCGTCGTCGGTGGTCATCGGCTCTACCCAACCACCAAGCCTTCGATGATGAGCGAGGTGTTCCCGCATCTGGCGGCGGTCCGCGGCTGCCCGGCCGATCCGCTGGTCTGGGAATGGTCGCGCTACTTCGTCGTGCGCGATCGCCGCGACGGCGCGCTCAACCTGCAACTGATGGTGGCGGTGCAGGAGTTCTGCCTCGATCAGGGAATCGCGCAGGTCAGCGCGATCATGGAGACGTGGTGGCTGCCGCGCTTCCACGAGGCCGGGTTCGTCGTCACGCCGCTCGGCCTGCCGGCCCTGGTGGAGAACGCATGGACCATGGCGGCGACCATCGACATTCGCCGCGAGACTCTCGATGCCCTGCATGATCGAATCGGCATGGCTTCCGTCGTGCAGCAAGACGGCCCGCGACTGGATGCCGTCGCCCGTGCCAACCTCTGCGGCTTCGCTGCCGCACAACGAAAGAGCGCCTGAGATGTCGAACATGATGCGGGACAGCCAGATCATGGCGCAAACGAAGGACGAAAATCTCGGCTACATGTCCGATATGGCGCTCGAGCTCGCGCAGATGGCGGAAGACGCCGGGTTGGCGACGCTCGCCTATCTGTTCCGGATGGCAGCGCTCGAAGCCACGACGGCCAACAGCGGGCTCGCCGAACCCGATGATCTACCCCGGCAGATGATGTCGCACTAGGCTTCCCCTGCACTCCGACAAATTTGCACCCTCTCGTCCGTCCGCCGGCGAGAGGGTGATCGCTTGGGTGCGGCAGGTTGCCCCAGCCTGCGCGGCAGCCTTCTTGCAAGGGTCGATCTCGATCTCGATCGCATGCATCGGCATGCAACAAAGTGCATGTTTGATGTCGAATCGCTCTTGCCTCGGAACGATACTGCCATTACCCATTTTTCGGCCTTGAAGAGGCAGGGGGAGCTCTTTCACTGATGGCGACATTGCTCGAACATCGGCGCGACGCTGCGTGCGCCTGAAAGAGTCTTGATGCTGCTTGTCGTCGAACAGTTCCTGAACGGATTGCAGTTTGGCCTGCTGCTGTTCCTGCTCGCCGCCGGCCTGACGCTGGTGTTCGGGATCATGGATCTCGTCAACCTCGCGCACGGCTCGCTCTATATGATGGGGGCCTATTTCGCCGCGACCTTTGCCGCCTGGACCGGCAGCTTCCTGCTCGGCGCGCTGATGGCGCTGGGGGCCACGCTGGTGCTCGGTATCGTGCTGGAGGTGACCGCGCTGCGGCATCTCTACGGCCGCGACCATCTCGACCACGTGCTCGCGACCTTCGGCCTGATCCTGTTCTTCAACGAAGCCGTGCGGCTGATCTGGGGCCCGGCCGGCCTTGCGCTGCCGCTGCCGGCCTGGCTCACTGTGCCGGTGCCGATCCTGCCCGGCATTCACTATCCCGCCTATCGCCTCGCCATCATCGTGGTGGCCTTGCTGGTCGCGCTGCTGCTCTATCTCGGCGTGATGCGCACCCGCATCGGCATGCTGATCCGGGCCGGCGCCTCCAATCGCGAGATGATCGGTGCGCTCGGCATCAACATCAAGCTGCTCTATACGCTGGTGTTCGGTTTGGGAGCCGCGCTCGCGGGCCTTGCCGGCCTGATGCAGGCGCCGATCCTGACCGTGCAGATCGGCATGGGCGAGAACATCCTGATCCTCGCCTTCGTCATCATCGTGATCGGCGGCATCGGCTCGATCCGCGGCGCGTTTCTCGCCGCGATCTTCGTCGGCATGATCGACACGCTCGGCCGCGCCTTCCTGCCGAACCTGTTGCGGCAGGTGCTGAGCGGCGCCGCTGCCTCCACCGCCGCGCCGGCGCTGTCGTCCATGCTGATCTACCTCGTGATGGCGATCGTGCTGGTGGTGCGGCCGGAGGGGCTGTTTCCGGCCAATCGTCGATGAAGGCTTTCACGGTGAGCAAGGCCGTCACGGCCCTCTTGCTGGCGGGCCTCGTGCTGCTGCCGCTCTATTCGCAGCTCTCCGGCAACATCTTCATCCTGACGTTGTTCACCCGCATCATCATCCTGGCGCTGGCGGCTGCGAGCCTCAACCTGATCATGGGTTTTGGCGGCATGATGAGCTTTGGTCACGCCGCCTATCTCGGCATCGGCGGTTACGCGGTCGGCATGCTCGCTCAGGAGGGCGTGGGAAGCGGCTTCATCCAGTTTCCGGTCGCGCTCGCCGCCTCCGCCATTTACGCGCTCGTGATCGGCGCGCTCTCGCTGCGCACGCGCGGCGTCTACTTCATCATGATCACGCTTGCCTTCGCCCAGATGGCCTATTACGTCGCCTCGGGGCTGGCGCGTTACGGCGGCGATGACGGCCTCACCATCTACAAGCGCAGCGACTTCTCCGGCCTGATCGATCTCGGCAATCGCGTGCAGTTCTACTATCTCTGCCTTGCCTGCCTGTTCGGCGTCATCTTCCTGATCTGGCGCATCGTCAATTCGCGCTTCGGCCTCGTCGTGCAGGGCCTGCGTTCCAACGAGCAGCGCATGCAGGCGATCGGCTTCCCGGCCAAGCGCTACCAGCTGGTCTGCTTCGTCATCTCCGGCACCATGTGCGGCCTTGCCGGCGCGCTGCTCGCCAACAACACCGATTTCGTCAGCCCGGCCGTGATGTACTGGACGCGTTCCGGCGACCTCATGGTGATGGTGATCCTCGGCGGCATGGGCACGCTGTTCGGCCCGGTCATGGGCGCCGTGGTGTTCCTGCTGCTGGAAGAGTTCTTGTCCCAGATCACCGAATATTGGGCGCTGATCATGGGTCCGCTGTTGCTGCTGATCGTCCTGTTCGGGCGCGGCGGCATCATGGGCGCGCTGGGGAGGGCTGGCCGTGGCTGAACCCTTGCTCCGCGTCGAAAAGCTGGTGCGTCGCTTCGGCGGCATCATCGCGACGGATCACGTCTCGCTCGACGTCGCGGAAGGCGAGCTGCACGCCATCATCGGCCCGAACGGCGCCGGCAAGACCACGCTGATCAGTCAGCTCACCGGACATCTCTCCCCGCATTCCGGTCGCGTTTTGCTCGGTGGCCGCGACATCACCGATCTGCCGGCCTATCGCCGCTGTGCGCTCGGGCTCGCGCGTTCGTTCCAGATCACCTCGCTGCTGCTTGACTTCACCGCCGCCGACAATGTCGCGCTGGCGGCGCAGGCGCATGCCGGAACTTCGTTCCGCTTCTTCGCCAACGCGCGCAAGGAGAAGGGCCTGCGCGATGCCGCCCATGCGGCGCTCGATCGCGTCGGGCTAGCGCATCGCGCCGACGTCGTGGTGAACAGGCTCAGCCATGGCGAGCGGCGCGAGCTGGAGCTTGCCGTCGCGCTCGCCAGCAAGCCGAAATTGCTGCTGCTGGATGAGCCGATGGCCGGCCTCGGCGTCACTGAATCCCAGCGCATGGTGAAGCTGCTCCAGGAGCTGCGGAAGGAAGTGTCGATCGTGCTGGTCGAGCACGACATGCCGGCGGTGTTCGCGCTTGCCGATCGCATCTCGGTGCTGGTCTATGGCCGCGTCATCGCCTCCGGCGATCCGGCCGCGATCCGCCAGAACGAGGACGTCAGGCGCGCCTATCTCGGCGATCAGCATGTGGTGACGCATCATGGCTGACACATTGCTCGACGTCGAAGGCATCGAGACCTGCTACGGCCTGTCCCAGGTGCTGTTCGGCCTGTCGCTGTCGATCAAGCCGGGCGAGATGGTCTCGCTGATGGGCCGCAACGGCATGGGCAAGACCACCACCATCCGCTCGATCATGGGCCTGACGCCGGCACGCGCGGGCGCGATCCGTTTCGCTGACGCCGAGGTGCGACAGCTTCCGTCCTACAGGATTGCAAAGCTCGGCGTAGGCCTTGTTCCTGAGGGGCGCCAGATCTTCCCGAACCTCACCGTGCGCGAAAATCTGGTGGCCGCCGCCGCGGACCGCTTTGGTAGCAGCAATCCGTGGACGCTGGCTGCGATCTACGTGATGTTTCCGCGCCTCGCCGAGCGCGCCTCCAACATGGGCAACCAGCTCTCCGGCGGCGAGCAGCAGATGCTCGCGATCAGCCGCGCATTGATGACCAATCCGAAGCTTCTCATTCTGGACGAGGCAACCGAGGGCCTTGCGCCGCTGATCCGGGAAGAAATCTGGAGCTGCCTGTCGCTGCTCAAGAGCCGGGGACAGTCGATCCTGGTCGTCGACAAGAACGTCGACCATCTCGCCCGCATCTGCGACCGCCACTACATCATCGAGCGCGGCAGGACGGTGTGGAGCGGCACGTCCGACGAACTCGTGGCCGAGCCGGATCTGCAGCACAAATACCTGGGGATCTAGCGCTTCAACCGGCGAGGTGAGGTGTGGAATGCTCAGTGTCGTCCTGGTGAAGGCCAGGATCCATACCGCGTGACCTATCGGCTGGAGTCGGTATCAGGGCCGGATGAGGAGTCTTCGCCAAACGTCCCCTTGGGGTAATGCGTCCCGGCCTTCGCCTGGATGACATTCGTCATCACCAATAGATCCTGTGGTGGTGCAGCTCACGGATCACCCGCGCCTCGGTCGATGACTGCCGACGCTTCGGCTTGGCGATTTCGGTCTTGGTCGCTTCCCGTGTGGCCGCATGCGGCGGCCGGCTAACGTGCGAGGCGATGCGCGCCGATCTCGATCAGGGTGGTCCGACAGGACAAGCGATAGATCAGGCTGAAAAATTGATCCCACATGACCGAACTCCGTTGTTGATCATGGATTCAGGTATAGGCCGCGTGTCTTTCCGGCGGTTTTCGCGGGATGAGGAAAATGGCTTCGTCCGGAATGGCGCGATGTCGTCGGAACATTCCGGAAGAAGTCGCCTCACGGGAGCGTGAAGCAATGCACCGGTTCGAGCTGGCTGAAGCAGGCCATCGGTGCCGGATTGGGCCGGACTGGCTCAAAACATCTCGAAATACTCGCGATGCTCCCAGTCCGTCACCTCGGACAGGAAGCGATCGATCTCGGCGTTCTTGATGTGGGTGTAGTAGTCGACGAATTCGGCCCCGAGCTTCTCGCGGAAGAAGGGATCGTCTTTCAGCGCGGCGACCGCATCGCGCAGCGATTTCGGCAATGGCGGCGCTTTGGTCTCGTAGGGCGTGTCGGCCGAAGGGCCGGGGTCGAGCTTGCGGTCGACGCCGTCGAGACCCGAGAGAATCTGCGAGGCCATGTAGAGATAGGGATTGGCGGCGGGCTCGCCGATGCGGTTCTCCAGGCGCGTTGCGGCATCGCCGGCGCCTCCGAGCACGCGGATCATCACGCCGCGATTGTCACGGCCCCAGATCGCACGGTCCGGCGCCAGCGAATAGGAGCGGTAGCGCTTATAGCCGTTGATGGTCGGGGTGGTGAACACCGTCGATGCGCGGGCGTGATCGAGCAGGCCGGCGAGATAAGCGCGCCCGAACGCGCTGAGCGGCTCGCCACCGTCTTCTGCCATGAAGAAATTGTCGCCGCTCGCGCGCGAGACGATCGACTGATGCAGGTGCCAGCCGCTCGCGAACACGTTCGGCAGTTTCGGCCGGCACATGAAGGTGGCGTGATAGCCGTGGCGGCGCGCGATCTGCTTCACGGCGCTGCGAAACAGCACCATGTTGTCGGCGGCTTCCAGGCCCTTCTTCGGCGCGAAGGTGAACTCGCACTGGCTCGGCCCGAACTCGACCTCGACCGACCGCAACGGAAGCCCGAGCGCCACGATGTCACGCCGCAAAATCTCCAGCACCGGCTCCATCTGATCGAAACGCTGCTCGGTGAGATATTGATAGCCGTGGCTGAGCAGGCTCACCGAGGGCGGCGTGCCGGGCTGGCCGGCATCCTCTGCCCGCATATGCGGGTCGTCGAGCTTGAAGATGTGGAATTCCACTTCCAGCCCTGCGACGAAGTCGTAACCGCGTGCGCCGAGTTCATCGAGCACGCGCTTGTACAGCCCCCGCGTCGCGAACGGCACCGGTCGGCCATCGTTGAAATAGAGATCGCACAGCACCCAGCCCGTCGCCGGGGCCCACGGCAAGACGCGAAACGTGGCGGGGTCGGCGACCATCAGCACGTCGGCGGCGCCCTCCATCTCCTTCATGCCGAAGCCGCCGCCTGCCGTGAACACGGGGAATACCGTGCGGTGCGAGCTGTCCTTCGCGAGCATGGTCGTGGTGATGGAGCAGCCGTTCTCCAGCGAAGCGATCGCCTCGGCGGCGACGATCGTCTTGCCGCGCAAGATGCCGTGCTGGTCGGGGAAGGCGAGGCGGATGACCTCGAGGTTCCTCTCCTCGACGATGCGGCGCATGCGCTGAGCTGCGTCCCTCTGCCCATCCGACCACAGCCCGTGACGCGCGACGAAAGTCACTTTGGTTGCTCCCTGCTAACTTGTCATTCCGGGTTCGATGCTATCGCATCGCTCCGGAATGACGATGCCCCAAAAAATCACTCCGCCGCCGTCAGCCGATGCACCTCGCCGGCGATCTCCTTCGGCACCGGCGCAAGAGCTGGCCCCGCAAATTCGGACAGTAGCTTGAGTGGATTTTCTGCCTGACAGCGGCGAGGATTCTTGCTGCGAATCAGGAGCGAAGATGACGAAGAAGAGCCGCCGGACGCATTCTCCGGCATTCAAGGCGAAGGTTGCTTTGGCTGCGGTCAAAGGCGACAAGACACTGGCGGAGCTGGCGCAACTGTTTGATGTTCATCCGAACCAGATCACGATCTGGAAAAACCAGCTCCTGGAAGGCGCCGCCGGCGTGTTTGGGCATGACAAGACATCGGCCGAGACGCCGGTCGATTTGAAGGCGTTACATGCCAAGATCGGCGAGCTGGCGTTGGAAAACGATTTTTTGTCCGGCGCGCTCACCAAGGCGGGCCTGCTGAGCGCAAAGCGATGATCGACCGCGATCATGATCTTTCTATCGTGCGCCAGGCGAAGGTCCTGAAGCTGGCTCGCAGCACGGTCTACTATGAACCTCGGCCAGTTTCGGCCGAGGACCTTGCCTTGATGCGTCGGCTCGATGAGCTGCATCTCGATTATCCCTTCGCGGGAGCGCGTATGCTGCGATCGTTGCTGCGGCGGGAGGGCGTATACGCCGGTCGCCGCCACATCGCGACGCTGATGAAGCGCATGGGGATCGAGGCGGTCTATCGTCGCCCGAACACGAGCAAGCCGGCTCCGGGTCACAAGATCTACCCGTACCTGTTGCGCGGATTGAAGATCGAGCGGCCCGACCATGCGTGGGCAATGGACATCACCTACATTCCGATGCGGCGTGGCTTCGTCTATCTCGCGGCGGTCGTCGATGTGTTCAGCCGACGGGTCCTGGCCCATCGCGTCTCGATCACAATGGAGGCGGCCTTCTGCGTCGAAGCGGTCCAGGAGGCGTTGGCGAAGCACGGCAGGCCCGAGATTTTCAACACGGATCAGGGCAGCCAGTTCACCAGCCTCGAGTTCACCGATGTGCTGCTGGACGCGAAGATCGCCATCAGCATGGACGGCAAGGGCGCCTGGCGCGACAACGTGTTTGTCGAGCGGCTCTGGCGCACGGTCAAATACGAAGAAGTTTATCTCCGCGCCTACGACAGCGTGTCCGAGGCGCGAGCGTCAATTGCCAAGTATCTGGCCTTCTACAATCAGGGACGCCCTCACTCGAGCCTTGACGGGCGCACGCCCGACGAGGCTTACTTCGGCACGCAAGCTATGGTGATGGCCGCATGACCGTCGCCGACGGTTTTGTCGTCGCTCTGGTCGGGCTACGCCCTCCCGACGCAACGACAAAACCGTAAAGCCCCGCGTTCAGCATAACCCGGCAGGAATCCACTTAAATCCAGCGGGGCGCTGTCCAAACAACCGGGGCCAGCTCTCAGTCCAGGGCGCGCCACGGCGGCGCTTGACGTCGACTTCCATCCAATAGGTCTCCCAGCCCCGCGTTGGCCCGATGCCCGCACGCTCGCGGCCGGTTCGGTCGTTTGACCTGATGACGCCTGCGGGGCGAATCTATCGGTTCCCCTCTCCGACCCTGTTGCAGCGGCCTTGCGATCAGCCCGGCAGCGGGTCTTCGTCGACCTTGGGCCAGTAGGTGCCGAAACTCCACAAACCTCCTTCGGGATCCCGCGCCGAAAAGTCCCGGCTGCCGTAATCGGTGTCGTGCAATTCCATCTCGATCCGAGCTCCGGATGCCTTCACCTTTGCGTAGAGCGCGTCGGGATCGTCAACGGCCAGATACACCGAGTCGGTCCTCTGTCCGTCGAGGTCTCCCACCCTTTTCCCATAGGCATCGGGGCGGTCTGCCCCGAGCATCAGGATGGATGTCCCGAACGACAATTCTGCATGCGCGATGATGTTCTCGCGCCTGTAGATTACGCGTTCGGTGAAGCCAAGCACGTCCGTCAGCCAGGCGATCATCGCCTCGGCATCCCTGCAGCGCAGTGTATGATACAGGCGCGGCGCTTCCTTCCCGATTGAGTCTGGCATGACTGTCTCCCGTGGGTTTCGCGCTCACCCTAGGTCAGCCGTCGTCCCGCGGCTTGAAGAAATGGGACCTGGACTTATCCGCCGGCCTCCCGCATCAGACGGGGATCCGTATGCGCCAGCCGCGCGGCCCAGCTGGTCGGCCTTTCGCCGCTGAATTCCCGGAACTCACGGGCAAGATGCGCCTGGTCGGCAAAGCCCGCTTCGAGTGCGATGCCGGCCCATCCGCACGCGCTCCCGCTGCGCGCCAATTCGCAGGCGCGGTGGAAGCGCAGCATCCGCGCCAGGGTCTTCGGTGAAACGCCGATCTCGTTCTGAAACCGCCGGGATAGATGCTTGCGGCTCCAGCCGATGTCGGTTGCGATCTCGGATATGCGCGCCGCGCCGGCGCTGCGCCAGAGACGGCCGATCGCCGCGGCGATCGCGGGAGAGGGTTCGTTCACTGTACGCTCGAGCACGAAAGTCTCGATGATCTCCAATCGTTGCCGCCACCCCTCTGCTTCCGCCACCCTCTCGCCGAGCTCTCGGCCGTCGCGGCCAAGCAAATCTCCGATATCGACCATGCGCGCCGTGAGGTCGGGCACGGCGCCGCCGTAGAACCGATAGGCGCCGAGCGGCGTGAAGTCGATCTGGATGCAGATGGCGCGGCCGTCGGATTCGATCTGCACCGGTCCGGGAAACAAGCCCGCCACAAAGCTCGGCTGGCTATCCGATCGACCGGGGGCGCGTCCGAGCGCGATGCGGAAGGGGGTTCCAAGATTGATGAGCAACGGCAGGGCCAACGGCGCGGCATGCCGAAAATTGGTCAGGCCGAGCCCACGCTCGCGGTAGCACGAGATCGACGAGACGACGTGCGCCATATGCGCGGGAACGGGCCGTCTGATGACTTCCGGCGCGGTGCTTGCGTCCATGGAGAAGCCTCCGTTGTCATGCACAGCTTAGCCGGACGACGGGATCGCACCAAGAGACAGAGTCGCTTCCGGCAGCATGTCGATGCGCTCGTAGAAGCGGTCGACCAGACGATCGCGTGCCGGCGCAGGAACCGATCACCAGCTTCCTGCCGTTGTTGCGGGAAGGCGCGGAGGCGGTGCGATCGCAGCTTCTGTAGTTGCTCCCGCCGCCTCGAAAACGATGCTATAATTGTCGCAAGCACAAGAGAACAGGGAGGACACCATGAGCCACACCATGGTTCCCAGTGATCGCGTGGAGCATGTCGCCGTCTACGGACGCGATGGCACAAAGCTCGGCACGATCGAGCGACTGATGCTGGACAAGATGAGCGGAACGGTCACTTATGCCGTGATCAAGACCGGCGGGCTGCTCGGTATGCGTCACCATTATCCGCTCCAGTGGAGCGCGCTGAAATACGATCCAGGACGGCAGGCTTTCCAGATCGAGCTGACGCTGGACGAGCTCAGCAGCGGCCCATGCGAATTCGATGGCGACGCGTTCGACTGGGGCGACCGCTCGCGGCCGTACCCGCATCCGCATTACTGGTCGATCTAAAGCGGAATGACTTTAGGTTGAATCGATCGCTGCGGCTCGCACACCTCTCCCGCAAACGAGAGAGGGAGTGCATCTCCGTCGCTACAGCAATCATGCCCCGTCTCGTCCCGCTTTAGGTGTTGTTTAAGCATGATCTTTTCGGAAAACCGCTGTGCACTTTTCCGGATCATGCTTTAGCGGCGTCGCAACTTCCGTAGGCGGGCCAAATGTCGGCAATACGGTCCCGATCAGTTCCGGTTGCGCATCCAATCGGCAAGACCGGATAGTGCCGCGTCGAGATCCTGCCGCGCGGCGCTATCTGTCACCGTCTCTTCCAGCGCGCCGCGCATGCAGAGCATCCACGCGTCGCGCTCGGCATCGCCGATAGCGAAGCCGATATGGCGCTGGCGCAGCCGCGGATGGCCCTTTTCCGGAGTGTAGAGTCTCGGCCCGCCCGTCCATTCGGTGAGATAGCGCTTCAAGACGTCCCTGATCAGGCCGAGATCGTCCGCATGCATCGCGCGGATGACCTTCGCCTCCGGCAGCCTGTCCATGCGATCGTAGAAGCGATCGACCAGAAGGTCGATCGTGGCGCTGCCGCCGATCCGCTCGAACACGGAGGTGGTGACGTCGGTGGAACTCATCTCTCTACAGCGCCACACTCCGCAGCCCGAAGCTGCGCGCCTCGTTCTGCAGCACTGGCCGCACCGCATCGATCAGCCGTGCAGCAGCTGCATCGACCGAAAGCCCTGCCGTATCCACCACCGCCGTCGCGCGCGAATACAGCGGCTCGCGGCTGAGCAGGATGTTGCGCAGCTCCGCCATTGCGGAGCGATCGTCCGCCATCGGGCGCAGATCGCCCTGGCGGCGGACGCGAGCCATGTGCTCCTCGGGCTCGGCCTTCAGCCAGATCGTGTAGAACGAGGTCAGGACCTGGTCGAAGGTCAGGGGCTCGGAGACGATGCCGCCGCCGGTTGCGAGCACCATCAACTCGTTGCGCGCGAGCAGCTGTTGCAGCGCCGCCTGCTCCATGCGGCGGAAGCCTTCCTGGCCGTAGAGCGCGATGATCTCGGCGACCGAGAGGCCGTTCTGCTGCTCGACTTCCTTGTTGAGCTCGACGAAACTCCAGCCGATCTTCTTCGCCAGGATCTTGCCGAGCGTGGACTTGCCGGCGCCGCGCAGGCCAATCAGCGCGATGCCGCAGAATGGTGCGCGCCGTGGCGCGGAGGCGCTGCCGCCGGCGAGCAGATCCTTGGCCTGTGCGATCTGCGCCGGCGTCGCCTTGCGCAGGAGGTCGCGAAACATCTGCCAGTCCGGCGTCGGATCGGCCGAGGGAAGCAAATCTTCGAGGTGCGCGCCCATCGCGTCCGAGACGCGGCGCAGCAGCACGATGGAGACATTGCCTTTGCCGCTTTCGAGCTGCGCGATGTAGCGCTCCGAAATCCCCGATACCTTGGCGAGCACCTTGCGCGACATGCCGCGCAATGCGCGCATGGTGCGCACACGCTGGCCGAGCTGTTCGAGGAAGCGGGATTCGGCGTCGGGACTTTCGGTCATGAGCCTTCTTTACGGATGTCCTCTTGAAGGAAGTCCTACGGCGCGCTTTAATGAAACATAATGCCAGTTGGCATTGACAGCAAGCCGCCGTGGTGTCTTTCTATGAATTATAATTCTAAATTCGGGGGAGATGTTCGTGAGCGAGGGATCCTACAACGCGGTGACCTGGCTGCTCGACCGTAACGTCGAGGAAGGCCGCGCCAGCAAGCTCGCCTTCGACGACACCGTCTCGCGGCTCACCTATGGCGAGCTCTCGCGCGAGACCCGGCGCGCTGCCAACATGCTGCGCCGGCTTGGCGTCCGCCGCGAGGAGCGCGTGGCGATGATCATGCTGGATACCATCGATTTCCCGATCGTGTTCCTGGGCGCGATCCGCGCCGGCATCGTGCCGGTGCCGCTCAACACGCTGCTGACCGCGGACCAGTACGCTTACATCCTCGCCGACTGCCGCGCGCGCGTGCTGTTCGTGTCCGAAGCGCTCTATCCCGTCATCAAGGACGTCGTCGGCCGGATGCCCGATCTCGAGCATGTCGTGGTCTCCGGTGCCAAGCAGAACGGCCACAGGCAGCTCGCCGAGGAGCTCTCAGGCGAGAGCGACCGGTTCACCACTGCCGCGACGCATCCGGACGAGCCGGCGTTCTGGCTGTACTCGTCCGGCTCGACCGGCATGCCCAAGGGCGTGCGCCATCTGCACTCGAATTTGCAGGCGACGGCGGACACCTATGCGAAGCAGGTGCTTGGCATTCGCGAGAGCGATGTCTGTCTGTCAGCGGCAAAATTGTTCTTCGCCTACGGTCTCGGCAATGCGCTGACCTTCCCGATGTCGGTCGGCGCCAGCGTCATCCTCAACAGCGAGCGTCCGACGCCGGCCCGCATGTTCGACCTGATGAACCGCTACAATCCCTCGATCTTCTACGGCGTGCCGACGCTGTTCGCGGCGATGCTCAACGACGAGGCGATGAAAAGCGAGCGCTGTGGCAAGGCGTTGCGCATCTGCACCTCCGCCGGCGAGGCGCTGCCGGAATCGGTCGGCAACAGCTGGAAGGCGCGCTTCGGCGTCGACATCCTCGACGGCGTCGGCTCGACCGAGCTTCTGCACATTTTTCTCTCGAACGCGCCCGGCGACATCAAATACGGCTCCTCCGGCAAACCGGTGCCGGGCTACGCGGTGCGGCTCGTCAACGAGGCCGGGCAGGACGTTGCCGACGGCGAGGTCGGCGAGCTCCTGGTCGACGCGCCGTCCGCCGGCGAAGGCTACTGGAATCAGCGCCACAAGAGCCGCCGCACGTTCGAGGGACCGTGGACGCGCACCGGCGACAAATATGTCAGGGACGCCGAGGGTCGCTACACCTTCTGCGGCCGCGCCGACGACATGTTCAAGGTCTCCGGCATCTGGGTCTCACCCTTCGAGGTCGAGAGCGCGCTGATCACGCATCCGGCCGTGCTGGAAGCCGCCGTGGTGCCCGAGGCCGATCCGGAGGGGCTGTTGAAGCCGAAGGCCTTCGTCGTGCTGCGGCCGGGCGCGACAACGACGGACTTGCAGGAGACGCTCAAGGAGCACGTCAAGCAGAAGATCGGCCCATGGAAATATCCGCGCTGGATCGACGTTGTGGACTCGCTGCCGAAGACAGCGACGGGCAAGATCCAGCGGTTCAAGCTGCGGGAAGGGGCAAACTAGCAATAAGTCGTCATGGCCGGGCTTGACCCGGCCATCTACGTGCATCCGCGTTTGGAAAGGCGTGGATGCCCGGGTCAAGCCCGGGCATGACGACGGAGAGAGAAGAGCGCAATCATGACCAACCTCACCCCCACCGGTTTCCTCAGCATCGACGGCGCCAGCCTCGAATACAAATGGCTCGCGCCGCAGGCCGCCGACGCGCCGACCATCGTCATGCTGCACGAAGGCCTCGGCTCTGTCGGCCTCTGGGGTGACTTCCCGGAAAAGCTGCAGCAGGCGACCGGTGCCGGTATCTTCGCTTATTCGCGCGCGGGTTACGGCCAGTCCAGCCCGGTCGCGCTGCCGCGGCCGCTCGATTACATGCAGCGCGAGGCGCTGGACGTGCTGCCGAAGCTGCTCGATGCGATCGGGTTCAAGCGTGGCCTCCTGCTCGGCCATTCTGACGGCGCCTCGATCGCGACGATCTATGCCGGGGCGCATCAGGATCATCGCCTCAACGGCCTCGTGCTGATCGCGCCGCATTTCATCGTCGAGGACATCTCGATCAAATCCATCGCCGCGATCAAGACGACGTTCGAGACCACGGACCTGAAGGTAAAGCTGGCGCGCTGGCACAAGGATGTCGACAACGCCTTCTACGGCTGGAACGGCGCCTGGCTCGATCCGAAGTTTCGCGACTGGGACATCTCGGAATACCTGGCCTATATCCGCGTCCCCATCATGGTCCTGCAAGGCGCGGACGACCAATACGGCACCCTGCGTCAGGTCGAGATCGCGCAGGAAGAGTGCTATTGCCCGGTCGATCTGAACGTCATCCCGGGCGCAGGACATTCCCCGCATCGTGAGGCGCCGGCCGCGACGCTGGAGGCGGTCGAGCAATTCGCACGAGCGGCGCTGCGCGAAGATCAGGGCCTGCAAGGACGCGCCGCGTGATGGCGGCCGAGAGTGGCTGCCATGAAACAAAGTGCATGCTATAGCTGTTGAGGGCTAGACGTATCCGAAAATATGCACTATTGTGCATCTAACGCTCAAGCCAAGAACCCATAATCAAGCTCAGGGATGACCCATGGCCGGGGAAGATCGGCGCCTCGCAGGCGGCGCGACATTCATCGATTTCCAGACCGAACCGTCCCGGTACAAGCACTGGAAGCTCGCGGTCGAAGGCGACGTTGCGACGCTGACCATGGATGTCGACGAGAACGGCGGCCTGTTCGAGGGCTACCTGCTCAAGCTCAACTCGTATGACCTTGGCGTCGACATCGAACTTGCCGACGCGCTCCAGCGCCTCCGTTTCGAGCATCCCGAGGTCAAGGTCGTGGTGATGCGCTCGGCCAAGAACCGCGTGTTCTGCGCCGGCGCCAATATCCGCATGCTGGCGGGCTCGACCCATGCTCACAAGGTCAATTTCTGCAAGTTCACCAACGAGACCCGCAACGGCATGGAGGATTCCTCGGAGAATTCCGGCCAGCGCTTCATCACCGTGGTGAACGGCTCGGCCGCCGGCGGCGGCTATGAGCTGGCGCTTGCGACCGATCACATCATCCTCGCCGATGACGGCTCGTCCGCCGTTGCGCTGCCTGAAGTGCCGCTGCTCGCGGTGCTGCCCGGCACTGGTGGTCTCACGCGTGTGGTCGACAAGCGCAAGGTGCGCCGCGACCACGCCGATTTTTTCTGCACCATCGAGGAGGGCGTGAAGGGCAAGCGCGCGGTGCAGTGGCGTCTCGTCGATGAGATCGCGCCGAATTCCAAATTGGAAGCCAAGATCGCCGAGCGCGCCAGGGAGTTCGCGGCCGCCTCGAAGCGCACCGGCAGCGGCAAGGGCGTCGCACTGACGCCGCTCAAGCGCGTCATCGACGAAAACAGCATCCGCTACGGCTTCGTCACCGTCGATATCGATCGCGCCGCCCGCATCGCCACCATCTCGATCAAGGCGCCGGAGGCCGCGCCGCCTGCCGACATTGACGGCATGATGGCGCTAGGAGCCTCGTTCTGGCCGCTCCAGGTCGCACGCGAGCTCGATGACGCCATCCTTCACTTGCGCATCAACGAGCTCGAGATCGCCATGCTGGTGTTCAAGAGCCACGGCGATCGTGCCCATGTGCTCGCTTGCGATGCTTTCCTCGAAGCCAACAAGGCGCACTGGCTGGTCAACGAGATCAGGCACTACTGGAAGCGCGTGCTCAAGCGCATCGACGTCACCTCGCGCACGCTTGTGACGCTGGTCGAGCCCGGCTCCTGCTTTGCCGGCACGCTCGCCGAGCTCGTGTTTGCCGCCGACCGCTCCTACATGCTGATCGGCACGCGTGAGGGCGACAACCGCCCGCCGCCGTCGATCGAACTGTCCGCCATGAATTTCGGCCCGTATCCAATGAGCCACGGCCTGACGCGGCTTCAATCGCGCTTCCAGGCCGATCCGTCAGATGTGGAGCGCGCGGAAGCGACTCTCGGCACCGCGCTCGACGCGGAGCAGGCCGAAGAGCTCGGCCTCGTCACCTTTGCGCTCGACGACATCGACTGGGACGACGAGGTCCGCGTGTTCCTCGAGGAGCGCGCCAGCTTCTCGCCCGACAGTCTCACCGGCATGGAAGCGAGCCTGCGCTTCGTCGGCCCCGAGACGATGGAGTCGAAGATCTTCGCCCGCCTCACCGCCTGGCAGAACTGGATCTTCCAGCGCCCCAACGCCGTCGGCGAGGAAGGCGCGCTGCGCCGCTACGGCAGCGGCCAGAAGCCGAAATTCGATATGACGCGAGTCTAGCGAGTAGGGAGTGGCGAATAGCGAATAGGGAAACTTCATTCGCTATTCGCCATTCGCTATTCGCTCCTTCAAACGAGTCAGTCCCCACCGGGAGGTCCACCATGAATATGAACATCATGAACGTCGACTACTCGACCAAGATTCCGAACAACGTGAATCTTGCCGAAGACCGCCAGGTTCTGAAGGCGCTGGAAGGTTGGCATCCCGGCTACATGGATTGGTGGAGCGACATGGGGCCTGAGGGTTTCCAGGAATCGCTGGTCTATTTGCGCACCGCGTACTCGGTCGATCCGCGCGGCTGGGCCAAGTTCGATTACGTCCGCATGCCCGAATATCGCTGGGGCATCCTCCTTGCGCCGCAGGAAGAGAACCGCGTCGTGCCGTTCGGGGAGCACTACGGCGAGCCGGCCTGGCAGGAGGTGCCGGGCGAGCACCGCGCCATGCTGCGCCGCCTGATCGTGATCCAGGGCGACACCGAGCCGGCCTCGGTCGAGCAGCAGCGCCATCTCGGCAAGACCGCGCCCTCGCTTTACGACATGCGCAATCTGTTCCAGGTCAATGTCGAGGAAGGCCGTCATCTCTGGGCGATGGTCTATCTGCTCCAGAAATATTTCGGCCGCGACGGCCGCGAAGAGGCGGACGATTTGCTGCGCCGCCGCTCCGGCGACGCCGATGCGCCGCGCATGCTGGGTGCCTTCAACGAGGCGACGCCGGACTGGCTGTCATTCTTCATGTTCACCTATTTCACCGACCGCGACGGCAAGATGCAGTTGCACTCACTGGCGCAGTCCGGCTTCGATCCGCTGTCGCGCACCTGTCGCTTCATGCTGACCGAGGAAGCGCACCACATGTTCGTCGGCGAGACCGGCATCACCCGTGTCGTGCAACGCACCTGCGATGCGATGCGCGCGGCCGGTATCACCGATCCCACCGACATCGCGAAGGTGCGCGCGCTCGGGGTGATCGACCTGCCGACCATCCAGAAGAAGCTGAACCTGCACTACACGCTGTCGCTCGACCTGTTCGGCTCGGAAGTCTCGACCAATGCGGCCAACGCCTTCAACGCCGGCATCAAGGGCCGCTATCACGAGACCCAGATCGACGACGATCACCAGCTCAAGAATTCGACCTATCCGGTGCTCAAGCTGATCAACGGCGAGATCAAGCTGGTCGACGAGCCGGCGCTGACTGCGCTCAACATGCGCCTGCGCGACGATTACAGCCAGGATTGCGTCAAGGGCATGCTGCGCTGGAACAAGGTGATCTCGACCGCGGGCTATGATTTCAAGCTGAGTCTGCCTAACGTCGCCTTCCACCGCCACATCGGCGAGTTCAAGGACGTTCACGCGACTCCCGACGGCATCCTGATCGACGACGCCACCTGGGCCAAGCGCAAGGACGAATGGCTGCCGTCGGTCAGCGACGGCGACTTCATCACCTCCCTGATGCAGCCCGTCACCGAGATCGGCCAGTTCGCCTCCTGGATCTCGCCGCCCAAGGTCGGCATCGACAACAAGCCCGGCGATTTCGAGTATGTGAAGATCGAGTCGTAACGGCTGTTAGCTACGCACGCAGTGTCATCGCCCGGCTTTGACCGGGCGATCTAGTAGTCCAGAGACGGTCGTGATGAGCCGGGAGGCCGCGCCGTATCCCGGTCGAGCTCGGCCGTGTTTTGCCCGACGTGTCAACATCATCGCAGCCGCACGGGTCGTGTCCGCGCGGCCAGAAAAATCCCTTATTGATCAAGGGGCATTCTACTGTGCATGGGGTTGTTTTCGACGTTTTGGTTTTGAGCCCCATCGCGGTGTGACGCGGGACCGCCGGATCAATCGCTGTCCCATCCGCTGCCCTTGATCCCCGGGTTCGCATACACGATGCCGCCGTCGACCGCGATGGTCGCTCCCACCACGTAGTCGCCGGCGCGCGAGGCGAGGTAGATCGCAGCGCCCGCCATGTCCTCGTCGGTGCCGATGCGGCCCACGGGGACGCGCGTTGCGACCTCGTCGGCGTGGTCGCGGGCGGCGCGGTTCATGTCGGACTTGAACGGGCCCGGCGCGATCGCCGTGACCACGACATGGTCGGGGACCAGCTTCACAGCCATGCGCCGGGTCAGATGGATCAGCCCGGCCTTGCTTGCGGCATAGGAATAGGTCTCGCCGGGATTGACGAAGATGCCGTCGATCGAGGCGATGTTGATCACCTTCGCCGGCCGCTCCGCGCTTGCTGACGCGCGCAGCGTCGGCGCCAGCGCCTTGGTCAGGAAGAACGGTGCCTTGACGTTGAGGTTCATCACCTTGTCCCAGCCGCTCTCCGGAAATTCGTCGAACTCCGCGCCCCAGGCGGCGCCCGCATTGTTGACGAGGATGTCGAGCCTGGACTCGCGCTTGCTGTATTCATTCGCCAGCAGTTCGCAGCCGGCGAGTGTGGAGATGTCGATCGGCAGCGCGATGCACTCGCCACCATATTGTGCGGTGAGCTCTTTCGCGGTGGCTTCGCAGGGTCCCGCCTTGCGCGCGGTGATGTAGACCTTCGCCGCGCCGGCGCTCAGAAACCCCGCGGCGATCATCTTGCCGATGCCGCGCGAGCCGCCGGTCACCAGCGCGATGCGGCCCTTGAGCGAGAACAGATCGTTGAACATGGTGCCTCCCTTGGTTGGCGCTGGTTGTGAGCGGAGCGGGGAGGGGAGTCAATCTCCGCGGCCGCGGAGATTGGAGTGGCTACGCCGCCGCGATCCGGCGAAAACCGTTCCACATCGCGGTCGCGGCGCCCGAGGTCAGCACCGGCAGGATGCGCGCGTCCTGGTAGTTGCCATTGAGCGAGACGCGGGGCAGCGCGGTCATGTGGCCGGCATTCTCCGCGAACAGCATGCCGGGCCGTGTCGTCACCGCGGTCTTGAAGCCGGCGGATGCCGCAAGGGCGAACTCGCGCTCGGCCGCGGCCTCGCGATCGCCATAGGGATAGGCGAGGTGCAACACGGGGCGCTCCAACACCCGCTCGATCCGCGCGCGGCTCGCGGCCATCTCCTGCGCGGCGATGTCTTCCGCCTGCTTGGCGAGGTTGCAATGGCTGACGCTATGCGCGCCGATCGTGACCAGCGGATCGGCGGCAAATGTCTTCACCTCGGCCCAGGACAGGCACAGGCTGCGGCACAGCGCTTCCATGTCGATGTCGTACGCCGCGCAGAGCGCTTCGATCTCGCGCTTGAGGTCGTGCTCGCCCGGCAACGCGCGCAGCCAGTCGTGCAGGCGATCGAACGCCGCCTGTTTGGCTGCGGGCGTCGTCGCATCGAGCCGCAGCGCGGAGTTGCCGATCCTGACGTCGACATGCTCGGCTTTGGCGATCACGGCCTCCAGCGCCGTCCACCACAATCGTCCGGTGCCCTCGGCAAAATCGCTCGCGACATAGACCGCCAAAGGCGCGTCAAATTCGCGCAGCACCGGCAAAGCATAGTCCAGATTGTCGCGATAGCCGTCGTCGAGGGTGAAGGCGGCGAAGCGGCGGTCGAACCGGCCCTGCACCAGCCGCTCATGCAGCTCGTCCATGCTGACGATGTCGATGTCGCGCGAGCGCAAATGGCACAGCGTCGCCCGCAGGAATTCGGGCGTGACTTCGAGATGCCGGTTCGGCTGGAACGCAGCCTCGCGGGCGGGCCGCACATGGTGCAGCATGAAGATGGCGCCGACGCCCGACAAAAGTGGGCGCAACAGGTGGTGCGCCCCGCTGAAATAGAGTGCTCCCAGCCCGGCGCGGATGACGTTGTTACGCAGTTGTTTCATGAACGGCTGGGGGGACTCTGGCATTCCGTCCTCAACTTACGGAAGAACCCTTGAAGAAAATGTTATTCCGATTGTCCACGCGGGGTCCTTGGATCGGCAGCATTTCCGGTTTGACAGCCTGCCAAGGGTTTGTTTTGTCTCCGTTTCCAGAGTTCGGGTCGTCGAATGCAGAAGCTTTTCAGGTGGGCCAGCAAATGGTGGCCAGGGCTGATCCCCCTGGCCGTCATGTGGGGATTTGCGGCCTGGAATAACACCTTACCGGTCGAGGCCGATCTGTCGGCGCGCAGCTCGGCGGCGCTGAAGGATACCGTTCTGGACAAGACACGGATCGTGGTCGATGGCCGCGACGTCGGCCTGGCCGCGGACGCCTTCTCCGAGGAAGGGCGCCGCGACGCCGTGATGGCGGTCGAGACGGTCCTCGGCGTCCGTCTGGTCGACGATCGGACCCGCCTTGTTCCCGAAGCCAAGCCCTTCGTCTGGACCGCCGAGCGCGACGTGGTGCGGGTGACGCTGTCAGGCTCCGCGCCCCTGCCGTCGATGAAGGCCCGGCTGACCGAAGCCGCCCGCAAGGAGGTCGGCGGCGTCGAGGTGGCCGACCAGATGGGGCTGGCGCGCGGTGCGCCGCCGCGGTTCGAGGCTGCCGCGATGCTGTTGCTGGATCAGATCGGCAAGCTCAAGGACGGCAAGATCACGATAACGGACACCAAGGTCAATCTGTCGGGCATGGCGCGCGAGCTCGGCGGCCGCGAGGCGATCGCGGCCGCGCTGAAGAACCTGCCCGAGGGTTTTTCGATCGCCGCCAACGAGATCAAGGCGCCGCCCTACATCTTCCAGGCCTACAAGGATCCGGTGGCCGCGACCGTGACGCTGACCGGCTATGTTCCCGACAACAATGTCCATGCGGCGATCGCCACCAGCGCCGCGCGGAAGTTCTTCACCGAGAAGGTTGTCGACAACCTCAAGGCCAGCATCGGGGCACCCGGCTCCTTCAGCACGGCCGTGGTCCCAGCGCTCGGCGCGCTGTCGCGGCTGTCGACCGGCACGCTTGTCGTCTCCGACCGCGAGGTGAAGCTGTCGGGCGATGCGCTCTACGAAGGCGCTGCCAACGACATCCGCGCAGGGCTCGGCAAGGACTTCCCGAAAAACTGGCAATACAAGCCGGAAATCACGGTGAAGCCTGCGGCAGGCCCGGTCGACGGCACTGTGTGCCAGCAATTGTTCTCGGAGCTTCTGACCAAGGGCAAGATCCGTTTTGCGACCAGGCGTGCGGACATCGATCCCGACTCCGCCGGCATCCTCGATCGTCTGATCGAGACGGCGCTGCGCTGCCCCACCACCAATATCGAGATCGCCGGCCATACCGACGCCGACGGCGAGGATTCCTTCAACCAGGCTCTCTCGGAAAAGCGCGCGCAGGCGGTGATCGACTATCTGGTCAAGGCCGGCCTGCCCGCCAGCCGCTTCACCGCGGTTGGCCATGGCAGCACGCAGCCGCTCGCCGGCAACGACACCGATGAAGGCAAGGCCCAGAACCGCCGTATCGAATTTCTGGTGAGGTGACGATGCCCTATCTCGTCTCGTTCCATCTGGGCTGGCTGATCGGCTCGCTGCTGCTGGGCTTCTGCATGGGCTGGATCTCGGTGGTCCAGCGCGGCAACGGCACCTCGAAGGTGACGGCGCGCTGGCTCGCCGCGCTCGCCGCCGCGCTGGTCGCGGCCTCGCTCGCCCATGTGGTCCCCGGCCGCTTCGGCTACTGGCTCGATCTCGGCCTGATCATGTTCGCCTGCTACCTCGTCGGCTGCACCATCGGTGCATGGCTGCGCGACCGCGTGGTCTCGCGCACCGCGCCACCGGCCGCTCTGTGATGTTGCTGCGCACCCTCACTGAAGGGACGGGGGGCGCGTCCGCCGCGGCCTTCCGGCGCCTCAGAACGCGTCAACTGGCCGCTTCGATCCTCCTCTTTCAACAGTCAGGCCTGCCCCATAGATTGATGTCGGCTTAAGGCGTGACGGAACATTGTGCGGCCGAAATCATCAAAACTTCATGGCGTCTGCGCAGGATTGCCATGGAGATTCGCGTCAAGCCTTGCCGCCGAAAGCGCCAAATCGTGCATCAGGAGCCGTAACCCTGCCTAAAATATTGAAGGCACGTGTTTTTGTTCGGATTGGCGAATTCCACTCCGCCCGAAAACGCGCTAGTGGAGGGGCAGGGGGCATGCGCGATGCCGGAGCTGACGGCGAGGGTTCGCTGGGTGCCTGCGCGTCGTCCGCCTGTCCGCCGGCCACCCTGGCCGCCGAAGCGTTGTTCGAGGTCTAGATGCTGGAAGCCATACGCAGGGCGATGTCGTTTCTGCGCCAGAAGCAGGTCCTGCATAAGCTTGGAGTTGTGATCAGCATCGCGGTCATCGGCATCGCTTGCTATGTGCTCTACCACATGCTGCGAGGCATCGATTTCAACGAGGTCCTCGAGGCGATCAAGAGCACCGAGCCGAGTCAGATTGCGATGGCGGCGCTGTTCGTCGCTGCGGGCTATTTCACCCTCACCTTCTACGACCTCTTCGCCACGCGCGCGATCGGCCATGCCCATGTGCCCTATCGCATCAATGCGCTCGCGGCCTTCACCAGCTATTCGATCGGCCACAATGTCGGCGCCAGCGTCTTCACCGGCGGTGCGGTGCGCTACCGCATCTATTCGGCCTATGGGCTGAACGCGATCGACGTCGCAAAAATCTGCTTTCTCGCCGGCCTGACTTTCTGGCTGGGCAATGCCGCCGTGCTCGGTCTCGGCATCGCCTATCACCCGGAGGCCGCCGCCTCGATCGACCAGCTTCCGCCCTGGCTGAACCGGACGCTGGCGCTGATGATTATCGTGGCGCTGATCGGCTACGTGGTCTGGGTCTGGACCCAGCCGCGGGTGGTCGGCCGCGGCCCCTGGACCGTGGTGCTGCCGGGCGGCCCGCTGACGCTGCTTCAGATCGCGATCGGCATCGTCGATCTCGGCTTCTGCGCGCTGGCGATGTATGTCCTGGTGCCGGACGAGCCCCATGTCGGCTTCGTCGTGGTTGCGGTGATCTTCGTCTCGGCCACCCTGCTCGGCTTTGCCAGCCATTCCCCGGGGGGGCTCGGCGTGTTCGACGCCGCCATGCTGGTCGGCCTCTGGCAGATGGACCGGGAGGAGCTTCTGGGCGGCATGCTGCTGTTCCGCGTCCTCTATTATCTGTCTCCCTTCGTCCTATCTGTAATCTTGCTGACGCTTCGCGAAGTTATCATCGGCGCGCGATCGAAGCGCTTGCATCAGGCGGCGCTCAAGCTGGACCCCGGCCCGGCGCGTGAAGCCGCCTATGTGCGAGAGCGTAGCGACAGCGGCGCCTGACCGGTGCCAGGTCCTTAGGACTAGCCCCCCAGGAGAAGCCCGCCCCGATGGCGATCGACGCCCCATCTTCTCCCCCCGCCCAGCCCTGGTCCGACCGGCTGCGGCACTCGACCATCATCCTGATCGCCGCGGCGCTGGCGCTCTCCGTCGTGGTCTCGCTCGGCGAATTGTCCGCGCTGCACGCCGCGATTGTGTTCCTCTGCATCGCGGTGGCTGCCCTGATCCCGTGGCGGCTGCACGATCCCGCCGCCTCGCGCGATGATGTCAGGCGGATCAACCCGGTTGAGAGCGCGGCGGTGGCTGCGGTGGTCGCCGGCATGCCGGATCCGGCGGTGCTGCTCGACCGTGCCGGCCGCGTCATCCATCTCAACGCCGCGGCCGCCCAGCTCGCACCGGCGCTGCGCAGGAACGAGCTCGCCCAGTTCGCGCTGCGCTCGCCGGAGATCATCACGGCGCTGCGCGAGGCGATCGCCACCACCGAGCCGCGGCGCGCGACCTATCTCGACCATGTTCCGGTCGATCGCTGGATGGAGCTCATGATCACGCCGGTTCCGGTGCCGACCAGCTTCGGCGGCGCCGATAAATGCATGCTGATGACCTTCCACGACCAGACCCCGCTGCGCCGGGTCGAGGAGATGCGCGCCGACTTCGTCGCCAATGCCAGCCACGAGCTGCGCACGCCGCTGGCCGCGCTGTCGGGCTTCATCGACACCCTCCAGGGCCAGGCCAAGGACGATCCCAAGGCGCGCGAGCGCTTCCTCGGTATCATGCACAACCAGGCCACGCGCATGGCGCGCCTGATCGACGATCTGCTGTCGCTGTCGCGGGTCGAGCTGTCGGCCCATGTCCGGCCCGACACCCTGGTCGACCTCATACCGATCATCCGCCAGGTCGCCGACGGGCTCGAGCCGCTGGCGCGCGAGCGCCAGGTCGAGGTGGAGATCGATCTGCCGGAGCCGCCGGTGATGATCGCGGGGGACCGCGAGGAACTGCTGCGCCTGTTCGAGAACCTGATCGAGAACGCGCTCAAATACGGCGCCTCCGGCGGACGCGTCATCGTGTCGCTGACATCAGGCGTCGCCACTGATGGAACTCAGGAAATCCGGGTCCTGGTCCGCGATTTCGGCCCCGGCATCGCGCCGGAGCACCTGCCGCGGCTGACCGAGCGCTTCTACCGGGTGGACGTCGGCGACAGCCGCTCGCAAGGCGGGACCGGGCTCGGATTATCGCTGGTGAAACATATTCTTAACCGCCATCGCGGCCGACTTCTGATCGAGAGCGTGCCCAGGCAGGGGCGCGACTTTCACGGCGTGTTTTCCCCAGGCGAAGATTTCGGTTCCGGCCTAAAAATCAAGCGAATTCAAGTGCTTGGTTGCGTCATCCGACTGTCATGAAACCTTCGTAAAAGCACAGCCGACCGCCCCTAAACGGGCGGCACGGGGAGCGCGATCGGGCGCGGATGGCGCTTCGCTCCCCTGTATGGAGACCAGCATGAATTTCCTCAAAACTATGGTCGCTGCTGGCTTGGTTGCCGCATCGACGACGGCAGCCTTTGCGGCCGACATCACCGGCGCCGGCGCGACGTTCCCGTTCCCGATCTATTCGAAGTGGGCTGACGCCTACAAAAAGGACACCGGCAACGGTCTGAACTACCAGTCGATCGGCTCCGGCGGCGGCATCAAGCAGATCCAGGCCAAGACCGTGACCTTCGGCGCCACCGACGCGCCCCTGAAGGCCGAGCAGCTCGAGAAGGACGGCCTCGCCCAGTGGCCGATGGTGATGGGCGCCATTGTTCCCGTCGTCAACCTCGAGGGCGTGAAGCCCGGCGAGCTGGTGTTCGATGGCGAGACCCTGGCCGCCATCTATCTCGGCAAGATCACCAAGTGGGACGATGCCGCGATCAAGAAGCTCAATCCGAACGTGAAGCTGCCGTCGGAAGCCATCACCGTGGTCCGCCGCTCGGACGGCTCGGGCACCACCTTCAACTTCACCAACTACCTCTCCAAGGCCAGCGCGGACTGGAAGAGCAAGGTCGGCGAGGGCACCGCGGTCGAGTGGCCGGTCGGCGTCGGCGCCAAGGGCAACGAAGGCGTGTCGGGCAACATCGGCCAGACCAAGAACTCGATCGGCTATGTCGAGTACGCCTATGCCAAGCAGAACAAGCTGACCTACACCGGCCTCGTCAACAAGGCGGGCAAGACGGTGCAGCCGACCGTCGAAGCCTTCCAGGCCGCCGCCTCCAACGCCGATTGGGCCAAGGCTCCCGGCTACTACGTCATCCTGACCGACCAGCCCGGCGACAAGTCCTGGCCGATCACCGCGGCGACCTTCATCCTCATGCATAAGTCTGCCACCGACAAGGCGGCCTCGCAGGAAGCCATCAAGTTCTTCCGCTGGGCCTTCAAGAACGGCGGCAAGATGGCAGAGGAGCTCGATTACATCCCGATGCCCGACAGCGTCGTCCAGCAGATCGAGAAGACCTGGGCTGCAGAGATCAAGAGCTAAGGCGCTCTTCTGTTCCGGAAGACGGTGCGGCGCGAAGGCCGCGCCGTCGCTCGGACCCCGCGAACGACCGTCCTCCGGACCAATCTCGCGATCCGCGAGCGTCCGGAGCACGAGACCAGCGACCTAGAAAACGATATCATTCAGTACAGGGGATCGGCGTGGCAGAAATGGCTGTCGAGAGCAATGTGATTGATGCTGCCGGACCGTATGACCGCGCCAAGGCGTTGAACGCGTTCAAGCTGGGTGACGTCACCTTCTACTGGATCACGCGGCTTTCCGCGATCTCGGTGCTGCTCATTCTCGGCGGCATCATCATTTCGCTGATCGTGGGCGCCTTCCCGGCGATCAAGGAATACGGCCTGTCGTTCCTGTGGACGCAGCGCTGGGCCCCTTCGGCCGATCCGCCTGTGCTCGGCGCGCTCGGGCCGATGTACGGCACGCTCGTCACCTCCTTCATCGCGATGCTGATCGCCATTCCCGTCGGTCTCGGCATCGCGATCTTCCTCACCGAGCTCTGTCCGCAATGGCTGCGCCGCCCGATCGGCATGGCGATCGAGCTGCTCGCCGGCATTCCCTCGATCATCTACGGCATGTGGGGCTTCTTCGTGCTGGGCCCGTTCCTGGCCAACACGTTCCAGCCTTTCATGATCAAGATCTTCGACGGCGTTCCTGTGCTGGGCGCGATCTTCGCCGGTCCCCCGTCCTATCTCAGCCTGTTCAATGCCGCGCTGATCCTCGCCATCATGGTGCTGCCCTTCATCACCTCGATCTCGGTCGACGTGTTCAAGACGGTGCCGCCGGTGCTGAAGGAAGCCGCCTACGGCGTCGGCTGCACCACGTGGGAAGTCGTGCGCAGCGTGGTGATCCCCTATACCCGCGTCGGCATCATCGGCGGCGTCATGCTGGCGCTGGGCCGCGCGCTCGGCGAGACCATGGCGGTGACCTTCATCATCGGCAATTCGTTCCGCATCTCCTCGTCGATCTTCGCCCCGGGCACCACGATCTCGGCGGCGATCGCATCCGAGTTCGCCGAGAGTGACGGCCTGCACCAGTCCGGCCTGATCCTGCTCGGCCTGCTCCTGTTCGTGCTGACGTTCTTCGTGCTCGCGGCCGCGCGGCTGATGCTGATGCGCCTGGAAACCAAGGCCGGAAAGTGAAGCCATGAACCCGATCTATTCGCGCCGCCGCCGCTGGGACATCGTCATACGCGGCCTCTGCATCGCCGCCGCCGCCTTCGGCGTCACCTGGCTCGCGCTGATCCTGGTCTCGCTGCTCTACAACGGTCTGGCCGGGCTCAACCTTCAGGTCTTCACCGCAGACACGCCGCCGCCCGGATCGACCGAGGGCGGCCTGCGCAACGCCATCGTCGGCTCGCTGATCATGACCGTGATCGGCGTCGGCATCGGCGCGCCGCTCGGCATGTTCGCCGGCACCTATCTTGCCGAATACGGCCGCAACGACAGGCTGACCTCGGTCATCCGTTTCATCAACGACATCCTGCTCTCGGCGCCCTCGATCATCATCGGCCTGTTCATCTACGGTGCGGTCGTGGTGCCGATGCGAGGCTTCTCGGCAATCGCTGGCGCGCTGGCGCTCGCCGTGATCGTGATCCCGGTCGTGGTGCGCACCACGGAGGACATGCTGCTGCTGGTGCCGAACCCGCTGCGTGAGGCCGCCAGCGCACTCGGCCTGCCGCGCTCGCTGGTGATCAAGCGCATCGCCTACCGTGCGGCGCGTTCCGGCCTCATCACCGGCGTGCTGCTCGCCACCGCCCGCGTCGCCGGCGAGACCGCACCGCTGCTGTTCACCGCGCTGTCCAACCAGTTCTTCAGTCTGAGCCTGGACAAGACGATGGCCAACCTGCCGGTGACCATCAACAACTTCGTGCAGAGTCCCTACGCCTACTGGAAGCAACTCGCCTGGAGCGGGGCGCTGCTGATCACCCTGACCGTGCTTGCCCTGAACATTGGCGCCCGCATCCTTGGTGCCGAGAGGACCGCAAAATGAGTGAAATGTCTGTTTCCGTAAGCGCGCCGACCGTTCATCCCGGCTCGCAGCCGCTGCCCGAGGCGCCTGCCAAGGTCACCGCGCGCAACCTCAACTTCTACTACGGTGAGCACCATGCGCTGAAGAACATCAATCTGGCGCTGGGCACCAATCGCGTCACGGCCTTCATCGGCCCGTCCGGCTGCGGCAAGTCGACCCTGCTGCGCATCTTCAACCGGATGTACGACCTCTATCCGGGCCAGCGCGCCACCGGCCAGCTGTTGCTCGACCACACCAACATGCTCGACCCCAAGCTCGACCTCAATCTGCTGCGCGCCCGGGTCGGCATGGTGTTCCAGAAGCCGACCCCGTTCCCGATGACGATCTACGAGAACATCGCTTTCGGCATCCGCCTCTACGAGAAGATCTCGAAGTCCGAGATGGACGATCGCGTGGAGAAGGCGCTGCGCGGCGGCGCGCTGTGGAACGAGGTCAAGGACAAGCTCAACGCCTCCGGCCTGTCGCTCTCCGGCGGCCAGCAGCAGCGCCTCTGCATTGCCCGCACCGTCGCGGTCCGGCCCGAGGTGATCCTGTTTGACGAGCCGTGCTCGGCGCTCGACCCGATCTCGACCGCCAAGGTCGAGGAACTGATCCAGGAATTGTCCGAGAACTACACGATCGCGATCGTCACGCACAACATGCAGCAGGCGGCGCGCGTCTCCGACAAGACCGCCTTCATGTATCTCGGCGAGTTGATCGAGTTCGACGACACCAGCAAGATCTTCACGTCGCCGAGCGACCGGCGCACGCAGGATTACATCACCGGCCGGTTCGGCTGAGGAGACGGAACATGGGTTCTGAACATACCGCAAAGGCTTTCGATACCGACCTCCAGGAACTCACCCGCCTGGTCGCCGAGATGGGCGGCATCGCCGAGCGCATGATCGTCGATTCCGTCGACGCGCTGATCCGCCGCGACGTCACGCTCGGTCAGCGCGTCGTCGCCACCGACGCCGAACTCGACACGCTGCAGAAGCGCATCGAGGAGCGCGCCGTGCTCACCATCGCCCGCCGCCAGCCGATGGCCGTTGATCTGCGCGAGATCGTCGGGGCCATGCGCGTCGCGACCGATCTCGAGCGCATCGGCGATCTCGCCAAGAACATGGGCAAGCGCGTCGCAGCGCTGGAGACGGATTTTCATCCGCTGAAACTGTTCCGCGGCCTGGAGCACATGACCGACCTCGTTCAGCAGCAGGTCAAGTCGGTGCTGGACGCCTATGCCGCGCACGATCTGCCGGCAGCGATGGCGGTGTGGAAGGGCGACGAGGAAGTCGACGCCATCTGCACCTCGCTGTTCCGCGAACTCCTCACCTACATGATGGAGGATCAGCGCAACATCTCTTTCTGCATCCATTTGATGTTCTGTGCCAAGAACATCGAGCGGATCGGTGACCACGCCACCA
This sequence comes from Bradyrhizobium sp. USDA 241, assembly GCF_049739505.1. Lineage (NCBI taxonomy): Bacteria > Pseudomonadati > Pseudomonadota > Alphaproteobacteria > Hyphomicrobiales > Nitrobacteraceae > Bradyrhizobium > Bradyrhizobium sp. USDA 241. Next base: position 1,852,168 of record NZ_JBMGPZ010000004.1, read on the forward strand.
ACATCGCCGAGACCGTGTTCTACATGATCGAGGGCCAGGCGATCACCGACAAGCGGCCGAAGGGCGACATGACGACCTTCGCCACGACGGTGCCGAATACCTAAGCGGTGCCGAATACCCAAGGAGCGACGACAACATGGGCGCACGCATTATGGTGGTTGAGGACGAGGAAGCTCTCACCGAGCTTCTTCGCTACAACCTCGAAGGCGACGGCTATGACGTTGAGACGGTGATGCGCGGCGATGATGCCGACACCCGCCTCAAGGAGCACATTCCCGATCTGATCGTGCTCGACTGGATGCTGCCGGGCCTGTCGGGCATCGAGCTGTGCCGGCGGCTGCGCACCCGTCCCGAAACCAAGCAGCTGCCGATCATCATGCTGACCGCGCGCGGCGAGGAAAGCGAGCGGGTGCGGGGACTTGCGAGCGGTGCCGACGACTACATCGTCAAGCCGTTCTCGGTGCCGGAGCTGCTGGCGCGCGTGAAGGGCCTGCTCAGGCGCGCCAGCCCCGAGCGGCTCGCCACCGTGCTCGCCTATGGCGACATCGAGCTCGACCGCGACAAGCGCCGCGTGGCGCGTTCGGGCCGGCCGATTGATCTCGGCCCGACCGAATATCGTCTGCTGGAGTTCTTCCTGGAGCATCCCGGCCGCGTGTTCTCGCGCGAGCAGCTGCTCGACAGCGTCTGGGGCCGTGACATCTACATCGACGAGCGCACTGTCGACGTCCACATCGGCCGCCTGCGCAAGCTGCTCAATCTCGGCCGCGAGCAGGATCCGATCCGCACCGTCCGTGGCGCCGGCTATGCGCTGGACGATCGGTTTGCGAAGGCGGAACAGACCTGAGTTTTGTGGATGTCTAATTAGTCGTCCGTGAAGAATGCAGATCGGCCTGAGACATAGGCAGAAGTTGTCTCGATAAAGTATTCGATTTTGCAAGAAAGCCGGGTGTTGGGCCGCGGTTTCTTGCGTTTTGGGATTTTGCTTTCGAGCGATTCGTGATTCCCTGACGGCGGGTCATCGGCATTGGGGACGGCGATGAGCAAACCGCGGGATGATCGCCAAAAGGACCTGTTGCTTCCGGCGCTCGATCAAATCATCGACATGGGCCACCCGCTGGTGCGGTTGGCGGCGCTGATCGACTGGAACTTTCTGGATGACCGCTTTGGTTCGGTGTGCCAAACCGGTCCGGGGCAGCCTGGACTGCCGACGCGGCTTGTCGCCGGCCTGTTCATCCTGAAGCACATGCACAATCTCTCGGATGAGGTGCTGTGCGCTCGCTGGATCGAGAACCCTTATTACCAATACTTCTGCGGCGAGTTGAGCTTCTGCCACCGGCTGCCGTTCGATCGATCGTCGATGACGCGCTGGCGCCAGCGGCTCGGCGAGGAGGCTCTCGTCGCGCTGATCCAGGAAAGTCTGTCGGTGGCACACAAGACTGGCGCCATCGGTCCCAAGGACCTGGAGCGAGTGGTGGTCGATACCACGGTGCAGCCCAAGGCCGTTGCGCATCCGACCGACGCGCGGCTGACGCATCGGGCCATCACCAAGCTCGTCGGGTTCGCCAAGCGCAACCGTGTGCCGCTGCGCCAGAGCTATCTGCGCCTGGCCAAACGCGCCGCCATCATGGTCGGCCGCTATACCCACGCTCATCAGTTCAAGCGCGCCCGGCGCCAACTCAAGTTCCTGCGGACGCGGCTTGGCCGGATCATCCGCGACGTCCGCCGCAAGATTGATGGCGATGCGGCGCTGGAAGCGCGCTTCGGCCCGCTGCTCGATCTGGCGCAGCGGGTGCGCAGCCAGGATCAGCATCAGCGCGGCCCGAAGATCTATGCGTTGCATGCGCCGGAGGTCGAGTGCATCGGCAAGGGCAAAGCCCGCGCGCCTTACGAGTTCGGCTGCAAGGTCAGTATCGCCACCCCCGTGACGTCCCCGAAGGGCGGACAGTTCGTGCTCCATGCCAAGGCGCTGCACGGCAATCCCTTCGACGGCCACACGCTCGGCCCCGTGGTCGCCGACATGGAGAAGCTCACCGGGGTGGAGGCTCGCCGTATCCATGTCGACAAAGGGTACCGCGGCCACAACTACCCGCACCGGTTCAGGGTCTGGATCTCGGGTCAGGTTCGCCGCGTCACGGCTTCCATCCGGCGCGAGATGAAGCGTCGCGCGGCTGTCGAACCCGTCATCGGTCACGTCAAGGCCGAGCACCGCATGGACCGCAACTATCTCAAAGGCCGCGTCGGCGACCGTATCAACGCCGTCCTCGCCGCGGCCGGCTACAACTTCGGCCTGCTCCTGCGATGGCTCGCAGAACTCTTGCGGGCCATCATCCGGGCCTTCGCCGAAACTGTCCCGGCTCAAAAGATCGCTTAAATCAGCGCTCGTCCGCGTTCTTCACGGAGGACCAATTAGCGAGCCGCGGCAACAATCTTGGCCGTCATCCCGGGGCGCGCGTAGCGCGAGCCCAGTATCCATAACCACCGGACGTGGTTTGGCGAAGACTCGCAGTAGCCATCTCGCGCAATCACTGCGCCCTTTGGCTATGGATCCCCGCCTCCGCGGGGATGATACCGAGTAAGTCGAGCCGTCATTGTGTGACGGCTGCAGTCAGCTAAATCCGCAAACTCACCGCGTGCCCGGCTTCGCCGGTGCGCGCCGGCGATCCGCTGCGGGTTGATACGCCACACGCGAATGCTGGGCGCAGTAGGGCAGGCCGGAGAGCGCCTTGCCGCCGCAGAAGAAGAAATCCGGGCTCGAGGGATCGCCGACCGGCCAGTGGCAAGTCGCCTCGTTCAGCTCCAGCAGTGACAGCCGCTGGCTCATCGGCACCACATTGTCGTAGGTGACGGGTTCGGCCTCGACCTCGACCTCGAAGGCCTGCGCCAGCGCGGTGTTGCCGCGGGCAACGGGGCGGGTTACCCGCATCATGTGCTGCGCGGGGCGCGCCTTGCGCGGCCGAGGCGCTGCCGACGAAGGGCTCTTGGCGCGGCCGGACAAGCCGAGCCGGTGCACCTTGCCGATCACGGCATTGCGGGTCACATTGCCGAGCTCAGCCGCGATCTGGCTGGCCGAAAGTCCGGCCTCCCAAAGCTTCTTCAGCTGCTCGACGCGATCATCGGACCAGGTCAAAACCGTCATTGCACCCTTTCCCTCGCTGCGCGCCTGCCATCCTGGGGCCTTCGCAGCGATTGCCTAAGCCTTGAAAAACCCGTGCCGCCAGAATCCCTTAAGGCTCGCCGGGCGCGCTCAAGACGCCCGAACGTTTGCGCCGGTACATGAGGACTTAAGGGATCAGAACTGCTGCACGAGATGTCGTATCTGACAGTCCAAACGCTACAATATGGCGTGACTCCCGCGCAAGAGTTCGCCGACTCGCGTCCACATGTTCCGTGGTGAAAATCCCGCAAAATCGGCACCGCAAGACTACGGATTCAGCGTTTCGCGGGGCTTTCCGGGCGGCATTGACACCCGTCTTGCCAAGCATAAGATAGTCCTACGTGCCGCCCTTAAAAGGCGGCACGTTTCGTTTTCCGGGCCGGTCAATGGTGCGTTGCGTAATGCACGCGTCACACCGTCCGCAACATTCAAGTGACGTCATGACCAACAGCGCCGCGCCGCATTTGCTCCCCGTTTTCGCCAGGGCCGACCTCGGTTTCGAGCGCGGAGAAGGCTGCTGGCTGATCGCGACCAATGGGGATCGCTATCTCGATTTCACCTCCGGCGTGGCGGTGAATGCGCTCGGCCATGCGCACCCCACGCTGGTCAAGGCGTTGCAGGAGCAGGCGACGAAGCTCTGGCACATGTCGAACCTGTTCCAGAGCCCGGACGGCGAGAAGCTCGCGGCGCGTCTGTGCAATGAGAGTTTTGCGGACTTCGTGTTCTTCTGCAATTCCGGCGCCGAGGCGCTGGAAGGCGTGATCAAGCTGGTGCGCCACCATCACTTCTCCAAGGGGCATCCTGAGCGCTACCGCATGATCACATTCGAGGGCGCCTTCCATGGCCGCACACTGGCGACGCTGGCCGCCACCGGCTCTGCAAAATATCTCGAGGGCTTCGGCCCGCCGATGGACGGCTTCGACCAGGTGCCGCATGGCGACCTGGAAGCTGTGAAGAAGGCGATCGGCCCGCACACCGCTGGCATTCTCATCGAGCCGATCCAGGGCGAGGGCGGCGTTCGTTCTGCGCCTCCCACGTTCCTGAAGGCATTGCGCGAGCTCTGCAATGAGCGCGGCCTATTGCTCGCCTTCGACGAGGTGCAGACTGGCATGGGCCGCACCGGCGAACTCTTTGCCTACAAGCGTACCGGTGTTGTGCCCGACGTGATGTCGCTGGCGAAGGCGCTCGGTGGCGGTTTCCCGATCGGCGCGGTGCTCGCCACCGCCGACGCTGCGCGCGGCATGGGGCCGGGCTCGCATGGTTCGACCTTCGGCGGCAATCCGCTCGCGATCTCGGCTGCGAACGCCGTTCTCGACGTCATGCTCAAGCCCGGCTTCTTTGACCACGTACAGAAAATGTCGCTGCTGCTGAAGCAGAAGCTCGCCTCCGTGATCGATCGCCATTCAGATGTCGTCAGCGAGGTGCGCGGCGAGGGGCTCCTGATCGGCATCAAGGCCGTGGTGCCCTCGGGCGATCTCGTCGCGGCGCTGCGCGCCGAAAAATTGCTCACCGTCGGAGCCGGCGACAATGTCGTGCGCTTCCTGCCGCCCTTGATCGTTACCGAGGCGGAGATCGAGGACAGCGTCGGGCGGCTCGAACGCGCCTGCACTGCGATCTCGTCCAGCCAGACCAAGCGGGCGGCAAGCTGATGAGCAAGACGCCCAATAAAGCTCCAAAGCACTTTTTGGACATCAACGAGCTGCCGCTGTCGGAGCTCAAGAGCATGCTCGCCGCCTCGTCCGCCATGAAGGCGAAGCAGAAGGCGCACCAGCCGGTCAGGCCGCTCGAAGGCAAGACGCTGGCGATGATCTTCGAGCGACCCTCGACGCGGACGCGGGTGTCGTTCGATGTCGCCATGCGCCAGCTCGGCGGCGAGCCCATCATGCTCACCGGCGCCGAGATGCAGCTCGGTCGCGGCGAGACCATCGCCGACACCGCGCGGGTGCTGTCGCGCTATGTCGACGCCATCATGATCCGCATCCTCAATCACGAGGCGCTGCTGGAGCTCGCGGCCTATGCGACCGTGCCCGTGATCAACGGCCTGACGCGGCGGTCGCATCCCTGCCAGGTGATGGCCGACCTCATGACCTATGAGGAGCATCGCGGCCCGATCGAGGGCAAGACGGTGGCCTGGACCGGCGACGACAACAACGTGCTGGCGTCCTGGGCGCACGCCGCCGAGCGCTTCAAATTCCAGCTCAACGTCGCAACACCTCCGGAACTCGCGCCGAAGAAGGCAATGCGCGACTGGATCAAGACGTCAGGCGCGCCGATCGTGCTCGGCACCGATCCGGAAGCCGCCGTGCGCGGCGCCGATTGCGTCGTCACCGACACCTGGGTGTCGATGGGCGACAAGGAGGGCGAGCACCGCCACAACGTGCTCAAGCCCTACCAGGTCAATGCCAAGCTGATGTCGCTGGCCAAGCCCGATGCGCTGTTCATGCACTGCCTGCCAGCCCATCGCGGCGAGGAGGTCACGGATGAAGTGATCGACGGTCCGCAATCGGTCGTGTTCGACGAGGCCGAGAACCGCCTGCACGCGCAGAAGGGCATTCTGGCCTGGTGCTTCGACGCGGTGAAATAGCGGGGGCGTGTGGTGGCGTTGCTGTCGCCCCGCGCGCCGCTGTCGTCGCAGATCAGCGCTCGCTCCGCTCGCTTGTCCGGAACGATAGCGGAATATGTGGTGGTAGCCGCCCCCTTCCATTCTCAGCCCTCCGACCCCAGATAACGCGCCATGGTTTCCCAATCCCCTGACATGAAAACCGGGCCAGAAGGCCCGGTTCGCGCACCATCGGCGGTTCCGGTCGACGACGCCGTGCTGCCTTACGAGGTCGATGCGCTCGATGTGCGCGGGCGGCTGGTGCGGCTCGGCCCGGCGCTCGACGATATCCTGACCAAGCACGATTATCCCGCACCCGTCGGCAAGCTGCTCGGTGAAGCCATCGTGTTGACGACGTTGCTCGGCACCGCGCTGAAATTCGAAGGTCGCTTCATTCTCCAGGCTCAGACCGACGGTCCGGTGTCGTTCCTGGTCGTCGACTACATGGCGCCGGATCGCCTGCGCGCCTATGCCCGCTTTGACGCCGAGCGCCTCGGCGAGGCCAAGGACGCTGGCATGCAGTCTGGCACGCTGCTCGGCCGCGGCCATCTCGCCATGACCATCGACCAGGGCCCCGACATGAGCCGCTACCAGGGTCTGGTTGCGCTCGACGGCGGTAGCCTGGAAGACGCCGCGCACGAATATTTTCTCCGCTCCGAGCAGATTCCGACGCGCGTGCGCCTTGCGGTCGGCGAGGAGTGGCGCTCGAGCGACGGCGGCAAGCATCGCTGGCGGGCCGGCGGCATGCTGATGCAGTTTCTGCCGAAGGCGCCGGAGCGCGCCCGGCAGGCCGATCTGCATCCCGGCGATGCGCCTGAAGGTGTCGAAGTGCACAGCGTCGCCGAAGACGACGCCTGGGTCGAGGCGCGTTCGCTGATGGAGACCGTAGAAGACGTCGAGCTGATCGATCCCGAACTCTCGGGCGAGCGGTTGCTCTACCGTCTCTTCCACGAGCGCGGCGTGCGCGTGTTCAATCCGCAGGTCCTCAAGGCGCAGTGCTCCTGCTCGCGCAATGCGGTCGCCTCGATGCTCAAGAGCTTTTCGCCGGACGATCGTGCTGCAATGGTCAAGGACGACAAGGTCGTCGTCACCTGCGAGTTCTGCTCGTCGGTGTACCAGTTCTCGCCCCACGAGGCGGGCGTGGAAGACGCCTGACGCGGCATCCTCGCAAGGACGATGTGGAGGCAGCTCGCCAAAGGTTCGGACATCGTAGGGTAGGCAAAGTGGAGCGTGCCCACCATGTCCTGCGATGACCGGAATGGTGGGCATGGCGCTTTGCGCCTCTGCCCGCCCTACGACACCGCGCTAAAGCGCGATGCGATTAGGATGAATCGTCATCGCGCTTCAGGTTGTTGTTTCAGCATGATCTTTTCGGAAAACCGCTGTGCACTTTTCCGGATCATGCTTTAGTTCAACACCCGCTTGTTGTCGGGACTGTCGAGCGAGAACGTCGGCACGTCGATCTCGAAGCGCTCGCCAGTTTCGCTGACCATCTGGTAGCGGCCGGTCATGAAGCCCGAGGCGGTCGAGAGCGGCACGCCGGAGGTGTATTCGAAGCGCTCGCCGGGCGCCAGGATCGGCTGCTCGCCGACCACCCCCTCGCCCTTCACCTCCTGCTGGCGGCCCGAGGCATCGGTAATGATCCAGTGCCGCGTCTTGAGCTGCACGGTCTCCTCGCCCGAATTGATGATGACGATGGTATAGGCCCAGAAATAGCGCGAGCGGTCGGCCGACGACTGCTCCGGAACAAAGTTCGGCTCGACGGTCACTTCAATCTGGCGGGTCACGGCGCGGTACATGGTTGCTATAATAGCCAAATCCGTCCCGGGAACCAAACGCCACAGACGGCTTTGGCGACATCGTCCCGCCAGAATTCGAAGGGAAGGACACCCCAAAGGGAGATTCCCTTATATGATCCGGGCCGCTTTGCGAGACGACGGCGGGACCCTTACATTCTTTCAACGTCGCGTTTTGCGGAAGGGTTCTTAGGCCCCCGATGACCATTGCCGACCAAGTGACGGGATCGACGATCGCGGGGACCGCGGAGGCCAGACCCGCAGGGACCAAGCCGCGCGCCGCCGCGCCGGCCATCACGTTGCCCGCCATCGGCGAGCGCGAGCTCCGGCTCGATCTGTTCCGCGGGCTCGCGCTGTGGCTGATCTTCATCGACCACCTGCCGCCGAGTCTGCTGACCTGGTTCACGATCCGCAATTACGGCTTCAGCGACGCTACGGAGATCTTCATCTTCATCTCCGGCTACACGGCCGCCTTCGTCTACGGCCGGGCGATGCTGGAGAGCGGCGTCGTCATCGCCACCGCGCGCATCCTGCGCCGGGTCTGGCAGATCTACGTCGCCCACGTCTTCCTGTTCACGATCTTCCTTGCCGAAATCTCCTATGTAGCGACCAGATTCGAGAACCCGCTCTACACCGAAGAGATGGGCATCATGGACTTCCTCAAGCAGCCGGACGTCACCATCGTGCAGGCGCTGCTCCTGCGCTTCCGTCCCGTCAACATGGACGTGCTGCCGCTCTACATCGTGCTGATGCTGGCGCTGCCCCTGATCCTGTGGTCGATGAAATGGCGACCCGACGTCACCCTCGGCCTTTCGGTCCTACTCTACGCGGTCACCTGGGAGTACGACCTATATCTGTCGGCCTATCCGAACGGCTTCTGGGCCTTCAATCCCTTTGCGTGGCAATTGCTGTTCGTGTTCGGTGCATGGTGTGCGCTCGGAGGTGCGCGCCGCATGTCGCGTATTCTGTCGTCACGCGTCACGATGTGGCTGGCGATCGCCTATCTCGTCGCGTCGTTCTACGTGACGCTGACCTGGTATGTGCCGCAGCTCTCCCAGTTCATGCCGAAGCTGATCGAGCAATGGATGTATCCGATCAACAAGACCGATCTCGACGTGCTGCGCTTCACGCATTTCCTGGCGCTGGCCGCGCTCACGGTGCGCTTCCTGCCGCGGGACTGGCCGGGCCTGAAGTCGCCCTGGCTGCGGCCGCTGATCCTGTGCGGCCAGCATTCCCTCGAGATATTCTGTCTCGGCGTCTTCCTTGCTTTCGCCGGCCACTTCATCCTGGCCCGAAGTCTCCGGCGGCGCAGCCATGCATGCCTTGATTAGTCTCTCCGGAGTGCTGATCATGTGGGGGGTGGCCTGGGTCATTTCGTGGTACAAGCGCGTGGCTGACAAGAGCGGTGCGAAGACCAAAAACGCCGTCGGCAACGCCGATCTGGCGGGAGGGGGCTGATGAAGGCGAAGGTTCTCCTGAGCCTGATCCTGCTATGCGTCGCCGCGCCTGTGGCGCGTGCGGGCGATGCTGCGCCCACGGCTTCCCCCGCGCCCGCTTCCTGCGAATTGCCTGCCTATCTGCTGACCAGCGAAAGCTCGCTGCCGAAGGTCGCCGCCGCCGTCAAGGCCGGCAAGCCGCTCGAGATCCTGGTCATCGGCAGCCGCTCGACGACCATTCCATCTTCGGAGAACAGCTCATACCCGGCGCGCATGGAGGCGATCCTCAAGGAGAAGCTGCCGCCGCCGGAGGTGGTGCATGTCTCCGTAGAAATACAGAGCAAGAAAACGGCAGAGGAGACCGCCTCCACTTTCGTTAAGCTGATGGAAGCAAAAACGCCTACGTTGGTCATCTGGCAGACCGGGACCGTGGACGCTATCCGCGCCAGCGATCCCGACGAGTTTCGCAGTGCCGTCACCGAAGGGGTTGCTGCGTTGCAAAATGCGGGGGCTGACGTCGTCTTGATGAATCTGCAGTATAGTCCACGCACTGAAACCATGATCTCGGCGCAGCCTTTTCTCGATAATATGCGGGTGGTGGCGCAGGAGCACGGTATCCCGCTGTTCGATCGTTTCGCGATCATGCGGCAGTGGAATGATCAGGGTCAGTTCGACCTGTTCAGCCCGTCCCGCGGGCCCGAACTGGCGAAACAGGTCCATGATTGCCTTGGCCGGGCGTTGGCACAGTTCGTGTTCGACGCAGCCCGTCTCGAGCCGGCCCAGCAGCAAAATTGAGGTCTAGCGTTAATGAGTTCTCTCCGCCCTTTTTGCCTGACGACATGGCTGGCCGGGCCTGCAGCCGCAGCGCTGTTGTTGCTGACGCCGGCCTCGCAATCGCATGCCCAGACCGCACCCGCACAGGCGACACCCGCCCCCGCGCAGTCGGCTGACCCCGCTTCCGCTTCGCCCTCCCAGACCACCGTCGCTGCGACGTCGCCCGAGCAGCGCGGCATCACGGCGCGCGCCATCGACAAGGTGAAGCAGGCCGCCAAATCCGCCAGCGACATCTTCAACCGTGTGCCCTGCCAGCCGCCGAAGGACGGTTCGAAGGCGATGGGCTCGCTGCCGCACGTTGCCGGCAAGCTCGTCGCCGGCCTGCCCGTCGTCATCGTCGCGTTCGGCTCGTCGTCCACTCAGGGATTCGGCGCGAGCTCGCCGGAGTTCAATTACCCCAATCGTCTCGCCGCGCAGCTCCGCCGGCACTATCCGACCTCCGACATCAGCGTCATCAATGCCGGCGTCGGCGGCGAGGACGCCCCCGAGATGATGAAGCGCCTCCAGACGCAGGTGATCGACATGCATCCGGATCTCGTGATCTGGCAGGTCGGCACCAACGCCGTGCTGCGCAATCTCGATCCCGGAGAAACCGCCAAGATGGTGGAGGACGGCATCAGCCGCATCCAGGCCGCGGGCGGCGCCGACATCGTGCTGGTCGATCCGCAATATTCGCCGGCCGTCAACCAGCGCGCCGAGAGCGCAGGCAAGATGGTGAAGCTGCTCAGCAAGGTTGCCGAGCTCCGTCACGTCGGAATCTTCCCGCGCTTCGAGGTGATGCGCGACTGGCATGAGAAGCAGGCCATTCCGGTCGAGGGCTTCGTGATCGCCGATGGCCTGCATATGAACGATTGGGGCTATGCCTGCTTCGCTCAGCTGCTCGGTGACGACATCATCCGTTCCGTCGGCCAGATCAAGCTCGGGGTGAACGTGCCCGCGGACGTGCGGACGTACCGGCCGATGTAGAGAGAACAGGGGATGGCGAGTAGCGAATAGGGATCCATTCGCCACTCACTATTCGCCATTCCCCCTTCACGCCTTCTCCAGCGCCGCCGTCAGATCCTCGATCAGATCGTCCGGATGCTCGAGCCCCGCGGAGAAGCGAACGAACCCTTCGCTGATGCCGAGCGCGGCACGATCCTCCGGCTTCAGGCGCTGATGCGTCGTCGTCGCCGGATGCGTGACGAGGCTCTTGGCGTCGCCGAGATTGTTCGAGATCTTCGCCAGCTTCAATTCGTTGAGCACGCGGAACGCGGCCTGCTTGCCGCCCTTGACCTCGAAGCCGACCAGGGTCGAGCCGCCGCGCATCTGCTTCTTCACCAAAGCTGCCTGCGGATGATCGGCGCGGCCGGGATAGACCAGCCGCGAGATCTTCGGATGGCTCGCCAGCACCTCGGCGATGCGCGCTGCGGTATCGGTCTGCGCGCGCACGCGCACGGCCAGCGTCTCCAGGCCCTTGAGCAGGACCCAGGCATTGAACGGCGAGATCGAGGGGCCGGTCTGGCGCATGAAATTGTGGATGTGCTCGGCGATGAAGGCTTCCGACGACAGGATGATGCCGCCGAGGCAGCGGCCCTGGCCGTCGATATGCTTGGTCGCGGAATAGACCACGACATCGGCGCCGAGCGCGAGCGGGCTCTGCCAGATCGGGGTTGCGAACACGTTGTCGACCACGAGCCGCGCGCCGCCCTTGTGCGCGATCTCGGCGATCCCGGGGATGTCGAGCACGTCGAGGGTCGGGTTGGTCGGGCTCTCCAGGAAGAATGTTTTCGTGTTGGGCTTCAGCGCGCGCTGCCATTGGTCGAGATCGAGCCCGTCGACCAGCGTGGTCTCGATGCCGTAGCGCGGCAACAGGTCCTGGATGACGTAGAGGCACGAGCCGAACAGGGCGCGCGAAGCCACGACGTGATCGCCGGCCTTGAGCGGTGCGAGGATCGCGGTCGTCACCGCGGCCATGCCCGTTGCCGCCGAGCGGGCGGCTTCGGCGCCTTCGAGCTCGATCATGCGGCGCTCGAACATCGCGATGGTGGGGTTGGAGTAGCGCGAATAGATGAAGCCGGGATCCTCGCCCTTGAACCGCGCCTCGCACTCCTCGGCGCTGTTGTAGACGTAGCCTTGGGTGAGGAACAGCGCCTCCGACGTCTCGCCAAATTGCGAGCGCAGGGTCCCGGAATGGACCAGGCGGGTTTCGGGACGGTAGTTGGCAGGCGACTTCGACATAGGACCCTCCGACATGACCATTCGATGCGCAAACGGTCACAAAAAAACCGGCCTGGATATCTCCACTGGCCGGGATCACAGAGGTCCCCGGCCTGTTTAGCGACTTATTTAACGTGGCTGCAAGCCGGCCGGCTCAAATCACCACGGGATAAGTGATGCTCATATTCCGCAATGCCCTTTCCGTCAAGGCGTCCATCGGCTAGCCGTAAAAGGCTGTTTTTCCCGTATGTCGGGATGCAGGAGCGCCCTGATGAGGACCCCCGGTTGACGTTCACGGTCGCCGCCGACGCCAATGGTATCCTGCCCGACCGCATGATCGCGGCGATGGCGGAGGCGGGGCTCATCCTGCCCGAATACGACTTCGTCGAAAGCCAGATCCAGCCGGCGAGCCTCGATCTGCGCCTCGGCGATATCGCCTATCGCGTCCGCGCGAGCTTCCTGCCCGGTCCCGGCGCCACGGTCGCCGAACGCATCGATGAATTGAAGCTGCACGAGTTCAGCCTCGCCGACGGCGCGGTGCTGGAGACCAACTGCGTCTACATCGTGCCGCTGCTGGAAAGCCTGGCGCTGCCGCCGGAAATCGTCGCGGCAGCGAACCCCAAGAGCTCGACCGGTCGGCTCGACGTCTTCACCCGCGTGATCGCCGACGGCACCCGCCGCTTCGACATGATCGGCGCCGGCTATCATGGCCCGCTTTATGCCGAGATCAGCCCGAAGACCTTTCCGGTGCTGGTGCGCGAGGGCTCGCGCCTGTCGCAGGTGCGTTTCCGCACCGGTGATGCCATCCTCAATGCCGACGAGCTCGAGGCGCTGCATGCCGCCGAGAGCCTCGTTGACATCGACGATGCCGACCTCTCCGGCGGCGTCGCCGTCTCTGTCGACCTCTCCGGCGAGAAGGCGAGCGGCTTCGTCGGCTATCGCGCCAAGCGCCACACCGGCGTCGTCGACGTCGATCGCCGCTCCGGCTATGCGGTCGAAGACTTCTGGGAGCCGATCTCGGCCCGCCCCGACGGCAGCCTGATCCTCGATCCCGGCGAGTTCTACATCCTCGCCTCCAAGGAAGCCGTGCAGGTGCCGCCCGACTACGCCGCGGAGATGGTGCCGTTCGATCCTTTGGTGGGCGAGTTCCGCGTGCACTATGCCGGATTTTTCGATCCCGGCTTCGGCTATGCCGGCGCTGGCGGGCAGGGCTCGCGCGCCGTGCTTGAGGTGCGCTCGCGCGAAGTGCCGTTCATCCTCGAGCACGGCCAGATCGTCGGCCGCCTCGTCTATGAAAAGATGCTCGCTCGCCCCGACGCCATGTACGGCCAGCGCATCGGCTCGAACTACCAGGCGCAGGGCCTGAAGCTGAGCAAGCATTTTCGGGTGTAAGTGTCAGCAAGCGCTGCGCGTGAACCATGGCTCAAAGCGGCGGCTTCGGCCGTGGCGGCTTCGGACCAAAGGCGCGTGCCGTATCGCGCTGCGGACGGTTCACCTTGGATAGTGCGAGCTGTCGCGCATACTCCTTGTCGCCGGCGTCCTTGTATTGCGGACTGGTCAGTGCCGCCATCAACGCCACCACGTCGTCGATCTCGGGCTCCGTCAGCGCCAGCGGCTGGATGTCCTCATCGAGCCACGCGTCAGCGACGCAGAGCTGGCCCCGCAAATTCGGACAGTAGCTTGAGTGGATTTTCTGCCTGACAGCGGCGAGGATTCTTGCTGCGAATCAGGAGCGAAGATGACGAAGAAGAGCCGCCGGACGCATTCTCCGGCATTCAAGGCGAAGGTTGCTTTGGCTGCGGTCAAAGGCGACAAGACACTGGCGGAGCTGGCGCAACTGTTTGATGTTCATCCGAACCAGATCACGATCTGGAAAAACCAGCTCCTGGAAGGCGCCGCCGGCGTGTTTGGGCATGACAAGACATCGGCCGAGACGCCGGTCGATTTGAAGGCGTTACATGCCAAGATCGGCGAGCTGGCGTTGGAAAACGATTTTTTGTCCGGCGCGCTCACCAAGGCGGGCCTGCTGAGCGCAAAGCGATGATCGACCGCGATCATGATCTTTCTATCGTGCGCCAGGCGAAGGTCCTGAAGCTGGCTCGCAGCACGGTCTACTATGAACCTCGGCCAGTTTCGGCCGAGGACCTTGCCTTGATGCGTCGGCTCGATGAGCTGCATCTCGATTATCCCTTCGCGGGAGCGCGTATGCTGCGATCGTTGCTGCGGCGGGAGGGCGTATACGCCGGTCGCCGCCACATCGCGACGCTGATGAAGCGCATGGGGATCGAGGCGGTCTATCGTCGCCCGAACACGAGCAAGCCGGCTCCGGGTCACAAGATCTACCCGTACCTGTTGCGCGGATTGAAGATCGAGCGGCCCGACCATGCGTGGGCAATGGACATCACCTACATTCCGATGCGGCGTGGCTTCGTCTATCTCGCGGCGGTCGTCGATGTGTTCAGCCGACGGGTCCTGGCCCATCGCGTCTCGATCACAATGGAGGCGGCCTTCTGCGTCGAAGCGGTCCAGGAGGCGTTGGCGAAGCACGGCAGGCCCGAGATTTTCAACACGGATCAGGGCAGCCAGTTCACCAGCCTCGAGTTCACCGATGTGCTGCTGGACGCGAAGATCGCCATCAGCATGGACGGCAAGGGCGCCTGGCGCGACAACGTGTTTGTCGAGCGGCTCTGGCGCACGGTCAAATACGAAGAAGTATATCTCCGCGCCTACGACAGCGTGTCCGAGGCGCGAGCGTCAATTGCCAAGTATCTGGCCTTCTACAATCAGGGACGCCCTCACTCGAGCCTTGACGGGCGCACGCCCGACGAGGCTTACTTCGGCACGCAAGCTATGGTGATGGCCGCATGACCGTCGCCGACGGTTTTGTCGTCGCTCTGGTCGGGCTACGCCCTCCCGACGCAACGACAAAACCGTAAAGCCCCGCGTTCAGCATAACCCGGCAGGAATCCACTTAAATCCAGCGGGGCGCTGTCCAAACAACCGGGGCCAGCTCTCTGATACGATTTCAGACCACTATCGAGAAGCAAGAATTCAACACAAATAAAACCTCTGCCTCGCGCTCGATCTCTTCATGCTTGATAGTCTCGTTTCGGAGGCTGATCACCTACCGCGTCTAATAGGCCGCTCGCGCCGGTTTCTTTGGACGCGGCACGACCGCGACTCCACGTTTCGGCACAGAAATGATCGGGAGTCACTCAATCTTTCTTCAACTTAACCCGTCTTATTCGTAAGAGTGCGCCTGAGGGGTAAAGCGCTGATGCGGCGTAGGATTCGGTTGCGAAGCCAACCCCATCACCTCCAACCGCGAACGCCACGCCCGCCATGACCGACGATACGATTCCGCCCTTCTCGTTTCCAGCCGTTCACGCCAAGAAAGTCACAGCTGCCTTCGATGGTGGGCGCCTAACCTCGAACGGGGGCGTGATGCTTCTGGCGATGGCCGAGCGGCGTCTCGGTTTGGCCAACAATCTGGCCCGGGTGTTCCCGGATCGGCGCGATCCGACGCGGGTCGTGCACAGCCTGGTCGATATGTTCCGCGCTCGCATGTTCGCGATCTGCTGCGGCTACGAGGACGCCGACGACCTCGATCATCTGAGGTCCGATCCGGCATTCAAACTGGCCTGCGGTCGCCTACCGGACACGGGCCGGGATTTGTGTTCCCAGCCGACGCTGTCGCGGCTGGAGAATGCTCCGCGCCTGCGCGACGTGATCCGGCTGACCTACACTTTGGTCGACGCATGGATGGATAGCTACCCGCGCGAGCCGGCATCCGTCACGCTCGACATCGATGATACCTGCGACGTCGTCCACGGCCATCAGCAGCTCTCGCTGTTCAACGCTCATTATGACGAACGCTGCTTCCTGCCGATCCACGTCTACGACACGGAGAAGAGCCGGCCCGTGGCCGTCGTGCTGCGGCCCGGCAAGACGCCGGGCGGCGTCGAGGTGCGTGCCCATCTGCGCCGCCTGGTACGGCATATCCGCACGCGATGGCACAACACGCAAATTACGTTCCGTGGCGACGGGCACTATGCCCGGCCGGAGGCAATGGCGTGGTGCGAGACCAACGGCATCGACTACATCTTCGGTCTGTCCGGCACCAAGCCTCTCGCCAGAAAAGTCGACGAGGTCGCCGACGACATCCGCACGCGACGCGCCATCGAGAACCTGCCGGTTCTGCGTGGCTATACCGAGACGCGCCACAAGGCAAAGTCCTGGGATCGCGAACGGCGCACTGTCGCCCGTATTGAGGCGACGATGCTCGGCCTCGACATCCGCTTCGTCGTCACCAGCCTCGATGTCGGCTCGGCCGGGTGGATCTACGACAGCCTGTATTGCGCGCGCGGCCAAGCCGAGAATCTGATCAAGCTGCATAAGACGCAGCTCGCCTCCGATCGCACCAGCTGCCGTTCGGCGCTCGCCAACCAGGTCCGTCTCGTGCTCCATACGGCCGCTTATTGGCTGATGCTGACCGTGCGCGACGCCATTCCCAAAGTCCGGGAATTGGCCGCTGCCGAGTTCGCGACGCTGCGTCTTCGGCTCTTGAAAATCGCCGCCCGTGTCGTCGAGACCACGAGCCGCATTCGCCTTGCGTTTGCCGCGGCATGTCCCGAAGCCGACCTGATCTGCGGCTTGCCCGGCGCGCTGCTGCCGCTCGGTCCTTGACCGGCGGGGCGTCCGCCCCCGTTCGCCCAACCCATCCCTCAAGCGCGTTGCAAAGTACCGGTCGTCAGGCGGCGAAAAGCCGAAGGCAATCCTGTGCGCCTCGTCAGACAAGATGTGCGGCCGCATCAATCGGGCCCAAAAGCCGCACTCTCACGAATAGGACGGGCTAGGTCAATTATATGACCCGTGCCTTCAACCGGCCACCCTCCCATCTTGGCTGCCCCGTCGTAGGTGGCCATGCGCCGGGAGATAACCACTTCATCTGTAGCGATGTTGTAGAGCTTTACTTTGTAAACGGTGGTCCTGGCCATCTCTATTTCAATTTCCTCTTGATCTGCGTCGTGGGCGTATCCCCGCACATGAATCAGCACTAAGTTGCCCCGCCTGGGCAGCGGCGCAAGCTTGTCGAGGATGTACTGCGGGGCTCCTTCTTTGATTTCTACGCCGTATGCGTAAACCAGCCCATCGTCGTTGGCGATCTCGTTTATCGTATACTCGATTTGATTCAATTCATCGAGCGTGAGGTCAAGTGCCGCGGCAATCGCCTCGGCTTCCTCGGCGTCGTACTCATCCTTAAGCTGTCTGCTGCTCATTGTACACAACCCATCATCCCGACTGCCATTCCTAAAGATCAACTTCGTCTGCATCGGCTACCAGCATATGCTCCAACGCCTTTTGCATAATGAGTGAGCGGTGAGATTCGATCGAGTATCCTGGGCGGCGCTCGCGACTGAGGCATTTGGCAAGGCTCCATATTCTCAAGAGTGGGGATCAGTTCACGTCTCGAAGGTAATTCAGCATACTGTTGCACGCATTCTCGGCCTCAGCGAAGCTTTGGAGCGGCGAGCCGAGAATCCTGATCGAGCCACGGCTCTGGTCAAGCGGACGCCACGAGGCGACGTAGCCCGACCTTCCGCGGAAGCCACGACCAGTCGGGCTCTGGAAGCTGATCACGAACGAATAGCCGTCGCTGTTCGCACTCCATATTTCCATGTCTTCGCCAGCGCGATGGAATTGCAGGGGCATCAGGCTCCGTTCGCCTGGTCAACCCGAGGACGAAATGTTTCGGTCGAACGACGTGACGGGTCAATACATGGCAGCTCTCGCCGGCAACTTACGTGTCCTCGTCAAGTCGTGGCATAGGTCTGGAATTCCTAGCAGCTCGGCTTGTCCGGTCCAACCACCAGCGTGAGTCGCGAGCCTGAAGCTAGAGATGAGAGCGTGTTCAGCGAAACGCACTCCTTGGCGTCAATTTGTCCTGATGTTTATCATTTCGATCAAGTGCCTGAGCTGGTAGTTGACCGCGACACGAGGCATTGCCAGAGTGAGGGTGGGATGAAAATCTCCGCGTCTTCGCATGAGGAGTGTCTCGGCAGGATCGTCACCGAGCTACCTTGTGGGCGTCGACGGCGAGTGCGGAGCGCAGGTCCACCTTGGCGTGGCCCGCTGAGCGGGCACAAGCTCGGCCAGTGATCTCGCGGCAGGTCGCGACAAGCCAGCTCTCATAAGTGCGCCATGCAGCGCGGCTTTCGCATCGGAGGGCCATCATGACAAATTCGGAGCGCCATTTTCGACCCGGGCCGGACATCGCTCACTACCGGAGTGGGGCTGGATGTTCGCTCACGGCGATACTGTATCTGAATCACTGGCTTCGTGGCGCTCAGCAGCGTTGCGCCACGCGACCGTGGCGAGTGTGCTATTAGTTGCAGTGATGATGATTATCGCCGGCGTCGCCAAAGTGATTAATGCCTTTCAGGTAAGGCGTGGGGCAAGTTTTTGCTGTGTGCTCTTTTGGGGGCGCTTACATCGTCGCCCGTTTCCTGACATTTGAAAAAGCAGCGCTCATCGGTGTGCTGCTTACACTGATCGTCGGCGCATCGCTGGTCGCCGTCGGCTTCATGCGCGTGTTCTTGGCATTCAGCATGAAGCGCGCAACGGTTGGGGGCAACCTCTCGCGCGCGTCAGCGCAACCGCAGAGGGTGACTAAGTCTAGGAAACACATCTAGAGGAGGAATGACATGCCGAACGACGCTGAAGCCGGCACCTGGTCGGGGTTGTTTTCTCTGGTGTTGGGGATCATATCGATCGTCGCGGTCGTCGTATGCTGGATCTCGGGAGTGAACGTCAGAGGTGCTAGACCAGAAGCGGTCCTTGCTGTGTGGATCGTGATATCAGGGAGCGTCATGGCGCTCTGGGGTCTTGGACGACTTTTAAAGCTAAAGCCCAAAGTGGGGCAGCCCACCATAACCGCATGGGTTGGAATCTTCGCTGTGACCTTCACGATTTGGGCGATCGTCGCGGACAGATGAGAGCGGATGCTATGGCTTTCGTCGCCTTCCGGTGCTTGGGGTCCCAGCCTAAACCCCATACTTTGGCAGTGGCTGCATCCGTCGCGTTGAAATACCGCAGCTACAAGCAATTAGGTGACGGCAAAATCCGCCTGTTGTCTGCAGCCAAACGATGAAAGAAAGGTTTGCTTTGAGCGCACACTGAGGTGTTCGAGAAACTCGCTCAGAGAGTTATTGTGGTCTATTTTAAATAGTTCTCCTCCGTTCCTTGCGGGGACGGAGCGAGTTCTAAGGCCGCACCCATAAGCGCGGGGATCAGTCGAGGGACCTACGGTGACCACTCGATCTAGCAACGGTGTGCGCTGATCAGTAGGTCCGCCGGAGACCGACCAGTTCTCGTAGGTGCCGCGCAGAAGGTTTCGGGCTATCAAACGCAAGCGTAGAGCAAAATGGATGTGGAGTGCGCCTGGCGCCTTTGCGTTAGTTTGCGTCCGGAAAGCTGCCAAGGCCGTCTATCGGGCTTTGCGTCCGGCAGTTGCCCCCTCAAGGGGGACAGCGGAGGAGCTACAGTGATTCGAAGGCCCGTGCTCCGCTCTAGAAATGACGCGGGATTTCGTTACGACGGGACGCGGGGAGCGTGCCACCACTTGCGCGCCGGCGCCATCATTCGAGAGCCTGCACTTGTAGACGAAATCGAGTCGAAGACACCGTTCAACACACAAGCTTCCTTGGTATCCAGAAACGAAGACGGAGACTATCTCGCCACCGACAGCTTTGATTGCGACGACGATGGGAGCAACACGATGAAATGGATCACATCAGTAGTTCTTGTCACATTTGCGCTCGTTGGCGCTGGGCGCGCCCAGGCTCCTGACCCCGATCCGGCGCTGAACACTCCCGACAAGGTGTCATGGGAACTGTTCGCAATGGTCAACAAGTCGGTGCCGGGCGTGAACAACAACGTGGTGTTCGAAACCTGGGCTTCGAACGAGGATACATTCCAACTAACCCCGAAATTCCCGGGCTCCGCCGGGCCACCCAACTGCGCGCCAGCGCAGGTCGCGACACTCACCACAGCGCTACCGCAGCAGCCGGCGGTAACGCCGGTTGCAAGTCCGAAGATTCTGAACGTGCCGGCGCTGGTCGCGCTGGCTCCGCGACAGCCGGGACTGCAGCCGCGCGTCGTCCCCGGCGGTACGGAGGAGGAGCCAAGCGAGGAAACTCGCCGTAACCGTACGACGTTTGATTTCATCGCGTGCAACAAGCTGCAGACGAAAGCCGGTTTGCGTGTGGCCTTTGCCAGCGGACAGCCGATTTCATTTCCGATCGAGTCGATGGAGGTGAAGGCCAACTGGGTTCCGGTCGGGAATCGAAATCCGGCCGAGTATCACGTCAACACGGCCTCAGATAACAAGCGCTACGCGCTCGTTTCGATGCACATCATCTCTAAGCAGATTCCGAATTGGACCTGGGCCACGTTCGAGCACAAGGACAATATTGGACGCTGTGACTTCATAGGCTGCCACGACAAATTTGGCGCCGTGGTTCAGGATGTCGCGCCGCACACGTCGCCCGGCGGGAAGTACGACCCTTGCATCAAGACGCCCGCGCTCAAGAAGCTCTTTGCGGACCACGGACTGCCCGCGCTGTGGGAGAACTACTGCCTCAAGGGCAGCCAGACCGATTTCGTGACTGCGACGGGGCTCAAGACGCTGCTCGGCAACTCGGTCACGGAGGCCGGCTTTGCGGACACATCTTCATGCATGACATGTCATTCCCGTGCTGCAGTCGATGCGAACGGCCGCGGAACGACCAGGGCTGGCTTCCTCTCACCGCCGAATCTGGCGGTGTGTCCCGGCGGCCAGGAGCGGCCCTGCAGCCCGAACGGCGCGCCGCTGCCGGAGTGGTTCTGGAATAATCCAGGCCAGCCCAACCAGTCGTTGCTCGCGCTGCAGACGGACTTCATCTGGTCGATCCCGCGGCACGCGATCGGTCCCTGATTGTCGTGGCGAGAGCAGCGAGGCGGCGCAGAGGCCCGTCTAAGCGGCTGGCGGCCGCTGATGTGGAATATCTGTCGCCGGACGCCCCGCTGAGCCTGACGCTGTATTTGCGTCATCGTCTGCCAGTACGCCGGCGTCCCGGCAGCGCGATTGACCTGTCCGAACTGACGCGGCGCGTCACCAAGCCAGTTGAGGGCTGAGCGGCGGCCCATCCTGAAGCGCTCGGTTGAGCGCATCCGCTGGCTTGCGAAGCAGCGGGGCATTACCGGGCATTGTGCGCAGATCGCCAAAGGCTAGGCCGTCATGGTTAAGAGATTCTTAACGCGCAAGCAGACCGATCTTCCGGCGGCGCGCGGGTGGGTGCAGTCTTCATTCCCCCGTACGCCTCTCCTTAGCTAACCCGGGATGGGCGTGTATCATGTGGAGTCAATATGGGTTCTGATCACCCGCGTTCGCGCAAGAAATGACCTCCTCCCCGGGCGATGCCCGGGGTTTCCCTTTGTTGGCATGAGGATTCAAAACAAGCGCCGACTATGAGGTACATCCTTCTTTCCTTGCCATTCAATATACCGTCGTACTTGGGCTTCGTTTAGACCAACGGTGGACGAGAAATATCCAACGCTCCAGATGCCGTCTTTTTCGATGTAAATTTCGCGAATGAATTTGAATTTGGATCTGAGGTGCCTGCTCGATTCTTTTTTGAGCTGCCCGACGGCATCTGACACGCAGATGTTGGGCGCTATCTCAATCTGAAGGTGCACATGATCATCATCAGTGTTCATGCTGACGATCCAGAGCGTCGGATATTTCTTCACGGTTGCGTAGAGAGACTTCCTGAGTTCGGTGCGTACGTATGGCTTCAAAACCTTTCTCCGATACTTGGTGCCCCAGACTACGTGATATTGATGCTGATACGTACTGTGGTTGAGTGACCGAATCCTCATGGGACGAGCGTATCACGGCCGGTGGCCGTGTATACGTAGCGGAACCATTCATCCCCGGGCGCCTTTGCTGCTCAAAGTGGTTGACCGCTGCCCGGGGTTTCCTGGTATTTAAAAACCCTCGCATAAGCGAGGGTGATGGACAAAAAGATTGTCCAAGTAAGATCCGCGCTGGTTGGGCTCTACCGCATCAGGCGGTAAGTCGGGCCTACCAACATTCCCCGCAACGGGCGCTCAACCCGCTAGATGCGTTTTCCACTGCGTCATGATGGGATGCGGATGAGGCAGTGTCTCGCGATAATGCTGCACGCCTCTGTTGACCTTCCAGCAGACCCAGATCCTTTCGATTGGTCGGCATCAGTACTCTACGGCAAGCATGAGGGTGAGGACCCGCGTGGTCTTTTCAGGATCGGCCGGGTCCTCGGATCCGAATGCGCACTCCTTGTCGTAGTAGTCGATCTTCCAAAGAAACCGGCGGCCAACCAGATTGAAGCTGCCGAAGTCGTGCTCGTCATGCGGATCGTCGTTCTCAGTGAATCCCGAGAAGTTCGCCACTTGAACGAGCGCCTCGGCCTTCACGCAGTTCGGCAGCGCATCGACGCCGGGCGTCATCATAATGCGGATTCCGATTTATTCCGGCCGGGTATTCCGACTTGAAGCCGGCCATCGTTCCGATTTGAAGCCGGCCACGATTCCGAAATGAAACCGGCCGGCATTCCGATTTGAAGTCGGCCGGGTTTTTGGAAGTCGGCGTTTTCGTTTGGATCAGTCCCTCAGGCATCAAGTCCCGCGTTGATCAACGTGGGGAAGCGGATGCCGGCCAAGAGAGAACTGACCATGCGACAGATACGACAGATGCTGCGGCTTGCCCGTGATGGGGTGAGCGCCCGGGAGATTGGGCGCACGCTCGGCGTGGCGCGCAGCACCATCCAGGACAACCTCAAGCGTGCCTCGACTGCCGGGCTGGCGTGGCCTTTGGCGGGCGATCTGACCGACGCCGTTCTTGAACAACGTCTGTTTGCCCATGCCGGCGTCAGGCGCGGCTTTCGCCGGCGCCGGGAGCCGGATTGGGCCTCGCTGGCCTGTGAGCTGAAGCGGCCTGGCGTCAATCTGATGGTGCTGTGGGAGGAGTACCGGGCGGTCCACCCGGAAGGTTATGGCTACAGCCGGTTCTGCGATTTATTCCGAGAATTCGACCGGCGGCTGTCTCCGACGATGCGGCAGGACCATCCGGCCGGCGACAAGGTCTTTGTCGATTACTCCGGCAAGAAGATCATGATCGTTGATCGCGAAACCGGGGTTGTACGCGATGCGGAGATCTTCGTCGCCGTGCTTGGCGCCTCGAATTACACCTACGCCGAGGCGACCTGGACGCAGACACTTCCGGACTGGATCGAGGCCCATGTCCGGATGTTCCGGTTCTTTGGCGGGGTGCCGCGCCTCGTCGTCCCTGACAATCTGAAGTCCGGCGTGCACCGGGCTTCGTTCTACGACCCTGAAATCAATCGCAGCTACGGGATGATGGCGTCCCATTACGGCGTTGGCGTCCTTCCGGCACGGCCAAGAAAGCCGCGGGATAAGGCAAAAGTGGAGGCCGGGGTTCGGTTTGCCCAGACCTATATCCTCGGGCGGCTTCGTCGCCAGACCTTCTTCTCGTTGGCCGAGGCGAACGCAGCCATTGCCGCTGCGCTGGAGCGGATCAACGCGCACATCATGCGCCGGCTCGGTGTCAGTCGCCGTCAATTGTTCGAGACGGTCGAGATGTCGGTCCTGGCGTCGTTGCCGGACGCCGATTATCAGTTTGCGGAATGGCGCGTGGCCCGCGTCTCGCTCGATTATCATGTCGAGATCGACGGCTTCTTCTACTCAGTTCCACACGGCCTGATCCGGGAGCAGGTCGACGTCCGCGCCACCACCCGGACCATCGAGCTGTTCCATCGGGGTTCGCGTGTTGCGGCTCACCAGCGCCGCTACGGCGGCCGCCGGCACGGCACCGATCCCGACCACATGCCCAGCGCGCATCGGCGTTACGCCGAGTGGACTCCCGAGCGGTTCCGTCGCTGGGGACGATCGATCGGGCTAAACACTGAGGGTCTCGTCCTCGCCATTCTGGCCAATCGGCCTCATCCCGAACAAGGATTCCGGACCTGTCTGGGTGTGCTTCGGCTGTTCAAGGATCTCGATCCGGAACGCGCCGAGTTGATCGCGGCCCGCGCGGTTGCGGTCCGCGCGCTGACCTACAAGAGCATCGCCTCGATCATCGCCAACAAGCTCGACCGCAGCGCTCGCCCCACCGATGACGTCGTCGTCGACCATCCCAATCTGCGCGGCCCCGGCTACTTCCATTGAAAGGAAAATCCAGCATGCTGACCCATCCCACGCTCGACCTGCTGCAAAATCTCGGTCTCCACGGCATGGCCAAAGGCTTCAAGGAGCTTGATGCCCAGCCCGAAGCACGCAGCCTCGAACATGCCGAATGGCTGGCCCTGCTCCTGGAACAGGAGAAAACGCAGCGACAGCAAAAGCGGTTTGAGAGCAGAGCTCGCGCCGCCAAGCTACGTCATGCCGCTTGCGTCGAGGATGTCGACTACCGTGCCATCCGCGGGCTCGACCGCACGCTCTTTCTAAAACTCGCCGCCGGCGACTGGATCCGAGCGAGGCATAATCTCCTCGTCACTGGGCCATGCGGCGTCGGCAAGAGTTGGCTTGCTTGCGCCCTCGGCCACAAGGCCTGCCGGGACGACTTCGCCGTTGCCTACCATCGCGTCCCGCGTCTGTTCGCCGCTCTCGCACTGGGACGCGCCGACGGACGCTATACCAGGATGCTGCGGGCGATCGCACGACTTGATCTGCTGATCCTGGACGACTGGGGACCAGAACCTCTCGACGCCGACCAGCGCCGTGATTTGCTCGAAATCGTCGAGGATCGATACGAAGCCCGTTCGATCATCGTCACCAGCCAGCTGCCCGTCGATCGCTGGTACGAAATCATCGGAAACCCCACCATCGCCGACGCGATCCTCGATCGCCTCGTCCACAATGCCTACCGCATCGAACTCAAAGGAGAGAGCCTCAGGAAGCAGAAGCAACCCGCTCAAGATCAACCGGTCTCTTGACCTTCCCAGCCCTCGACGACATCATGAAATTGACCCATGCGAACGACGCCACGGGTGGCCGGCTTCAGATCGGAATACCCGGCCGGCTTCGAATTGGAATGCATGGCCGGCTTCGTTGGAATCCACAATCATAATCTTGCCGCCGCGAAAGTTGCGGCGGAAATCGTCATTGAGGAGGGCGATCCTATTCGTCATGCTTTCCTCCGCGTCTTCGCTCTTGTATGGGGACATGTGGCGGGAGCCGCAATGCGGGCAATCATCGTCGCACTGCGAGGACCCCACGTGCGTCCACTCGTGACCGCACTCTGCGCAGTGGTGGAAGTTTCGGATTTGCATGGCCGGCCTCCCTAGATCAGGCCGGCGAGCACAAGTGCTGAGATGATCGTCTTGCCACCACACGCTTCGCAGAAGCCCTGGTCCTGGTCGGGCTCCATGTCGGTGGTGTTGTTGCACCCCTCCGTCATGCAGATCGCCGGGCTCGCATCTTTCAGGAGAGCTGCCAACAGAAGATCGTCCAGGTCTTGGAAGCCCCTCTGATCGCAAAGCGTCACCAGCTTTTGAACTCTCTGGGCAAGAGAAATGTTGGACATCGTGTCCTCCTCGCTACGAGCACCCGACCCATTCGGGTGCTCGTTCGCGAGGCGGAGCGAGCGTCCACTACTGAGCGAAATTAGAAGAAATGCTTAATCGATCGTATGGACGCTCGTCGCGATGCCTCCGCCTCGCCACCGAGACCCCGGGCACGCATGCAGGTCCCGGATCGCAGGGCGGAACGTGAAAGATCAAATCTGCAACGATTGTCGCGGCTAACGCCAGTTGAGTGGAGAGGCGAAATCGTGCTCCTGGGTCACGAGCCCGACGTGACCTGGGAAGGCGTTAAAGCCTCTCTGTAAGTGCGCGCGGAGCGCGAAAATGCGGCTCATGTCACCCGGAGTAACACGCTTCGCTAGCACCGATTACCGCAACGGCAATTGCCCCTCTGGGATCAAGGACGAAGACCGCTTCTCGCACATCTACATGATCGGCAAGACGGGTACCGGAAAGTCGACTTTAATCGAGACCATGGCGCTCCAGGACATTGAGCGGGGGTGTGGACTTGCTCTTATCGATCCTCACGGAGACTTGGTGGAGCGTGTCGCGGCTCAAGTTCCGACGAGACGTGCGTCAGACGTGATCTACTTAAACGCGTGCGATCCGTCCCAGCCGTATGGGTACAATCCCCTGCGGCATGTCCGGATAACGTACAGAGTCTTTCGCACTTTCAGGATTGACGGCTTCTTCTAGAATGAAGGAGCTTTGAATGAACGATGGGAATGCCATGGGTCAGGTGATCCAGATTGATGAGGCCCGGATTCGAGATCACCTGGGCGAGATGGTCCGCGGGACGGTGGAAGAGACACTGAATGCGATGCTGGAGGCCGAAGCGGACCAGCTGTGCGGTGCTGGGCGGTATGAGCGCAGCCCGGGCCGGCAGGACACGCGGGCCGGCAGCTACGAGCGAACGCTGCAGACCAAGGCCGGCGACGTCAATCTGAAGGTTCCGAAGCTACGGCGGCAAACCTTCGAGACGGCAATTATCGAGCGCTACCGGAGGCGGGAGAGCTCGGTTGAGGAGGCGCTGATCGAGATGTATCTGGCCGGGATTTCGGTTCGGCGGGTCGAAGACATCACCGAGGCGCTGTGGGGCACCCGGGTCAGCCCGAGCACAGTGTCGAACCTGAACAAGAAGATCTATACCAAGATCGAGGCGTGGCGGAATCGCAGGATCGAAGGCGAGCATCCGTATCCCTGGCCGCCGATCCGCGACGGTGTGGTGCATCTAAGTGCGACGCAGCTCGCGATGCTGCTCGATTACGCATGTTGATGCCCCTCCTCGTGAGGCTCAGTGATTCTGAGATCGAGCTGATCGAGTTCATGATTGCGTAGTTTTCGAACAGCCTCAATCACGCGCGACGTGTTGGAGAACAGATGTGCGCCGGAAGGATGACGATCGATCAAAAGGCGCCCTTGCCTGATCTGGACGTAGAGCCAGTTCACGGGAATGTTCAATACGCCTGCAAGTTGCTGTGCGCTGAGCAAGTCGGTTGAATGCCGCCATCGTGTACGTTGCTCGGTAAGCCCCTTGAGGCCGGCGTGCAAGCGAATGCGCTGAACGGTGATCGGCAGCACCTTGTCGGGGCAATTTGGTGACCGGTGTCCTTCGCTCGTCAACTTGGCAGCGATCTCGTCGTCGTGCATCTTGGCGCGGGCGAGCTCAAGCACGCGTTCTCGCATCTCCGCGCCTTGGGTAAGATCGGCTACTGAGTTGACGCGCATCTTTACCTCGATGTCGGTGACGGCTCCGCCGCGCCAGACGATCCTCATTCTGACGACGTCGTGCTCGCCGCGGTCGAGGATCACCTTGTCAATAAGACAGCGCAGCAGCGCCTTGCGTTTCGCGTCGGTCGTGCCGAGCTATGGCGGAATCTGGGTGATGACGGTGTGAGGAAGGCGGCGTATCGAGGCGGGTGACGAGCCTGCCAGAACCTCTCGAGGAGAGCGATACGCCATGACCGAGACTACCAATGTTCTTGCTTTCCGTCAGCCGTCCGCGGTTGATGATCCACTGACCGATATCGTTCGTGCCGGCGCGCGGGACCTGCTTGCCAGGGCGATCGAGATCGAGGTTGGCGCGTTTCTGGCCAGCACGGCCAATCTGACGCTGCCCGACGGTCGAGCGCGCCTGGTCCGACATGGGCACGGTCCGGTGCGCGAGATTGCGACCGGCATCGGTCCGGTGGAGGTCGCTCGTCCCAAGGTCCGCGACCGCGGAGCGAGCGGGCCAGGCGACCGCCTCCGCTTCAGTTCGGCAATCCTGCCGCTATGGGCGCGGCGGACGAAGAGCCTGGATGCCTTGATCCCGGTCCTCTATTTGCGCGGCATCTCGACCGGCGACTTCCAGGAGGCGCTCTCGGCGCTGCTCGGCAAGGATGCGCCGAACCTGTCGCCTTCGGTGATCGCCGGCCTGAAGGCCGATTGGCAGGTCGAGTACGAACGCTGGCAGAGACGCGATCTGTCGGCGCGTCGCTATGTCTACATCTGGGCCGATGGCGTGTACCTGCAGGCCCGCATGGAAGATCACAGCGAATGCATGCTGGTGCTGATTGGCACCACGCCGGAAGGCAAGAAGGAGCTGATCGGCTTCCAGGTCGGCGTGCGCGAGAGCGCGCAGAGCTGGCGCGAACTCCTGATCGACCTGCGGCAACGCGGGTTACGGATTGCCCCGCAACTCGCCATCGGCGACGGCGCCCTCGGCTTCTGGAAGGCACTGGACGAGGCCTTTCCCGGCACGCGGCACCAACGATGCTGGTGCCATAAAGTGAGCAACGTACTCGACAAGGTCGCCAAATCCGTGCAGGGTCCCATGAAGAACGACCTGCGGAACATCTATCTGGCCCCACACCGGGCCGAAGCTGAAACCGCGATCGACGTCTTCGTCGAGAAATACCACGTCAAATACGGACGTGCGGTGGAGTGCCTGATCAAGGATCGCCATGCGCTGCTCGCCTTCTTCGACTTCCCTGCTGAGCACTGGATCCACCTACGCAGCTCGAACCCGATCGAGAGCGTCTTCGCCACGGTGCGCCACCGAACGGTGCGGACCAAGGGATCGCTGTCGCAACAAACTGCGAAGCTGATGGTGTTCAAGCTCATCGACGCCGCATCGAAGACCTGGCGGCGATTGAAGAGCACGAACCAGTTGCCGAAAGTCATCGCCGGTGTAAAGTTCATCGACGGAATCGAAGTCATTCCGAACACTGAAAGCCACGCCGCCTGATCAGGCCGCGTCACCCAAAATCAGCCATAGCTCGTCGTGCCCGGGTCCGTCCAGATCTCAGGCAGACGGCCGGAGAGGCGGACGACTTTGTCGTTCAGCACCTTGTTGCCGACGGTGATCTGAGCGATAGCCTGGGGAGACTTCAAACGGGCCAGGGCCTCCTCTGCCACTCGGACCTCCTTCAGAGCCACCTCCCAACGGCACTCGAGTTCGGCGGCGACAAGCCGGTTGTCAGGATCGACGCGGTTGAACTGACGTTCGGCGAGCGCTGCTTCATAGCGCCGGCGTTCGAGCTGCTGCTCGGCACCGCTCTGCATTGCTTTGTACGCCTGTTGCTGAGCGCGACGAGCGCACGACAATGCGTCGATCTCGGCCGGCGCCAGCGCTGTGAGGAACGCTTGCGCCACGGCGGCGTCGACGCGGCGAGCACGGATGTATTGACATGCCGGCAGCCCTTGATGCGAATGCAAGTGATTGCAGACGTACTCGGCTCCCCCCTTGTAGCGAGCGTACATCTTGTGACCGCATCTTCCGCACCATGCGATGCCTTGCAGCAGTAGTTCGCCCTCACGTGGAGCACCCCTGGTCTTGTTGCGCATGTATTCTGCTCGGTTGTCGCTGACGATGCCCCTGATCTTCTCGTAGCTTTGCCAGGCGATATAGGGAGGATAGCGGTCCTTGACGATGATCCGCCATTGCTCGATCGGCTTTGGCACCTTCGTCGGCAATCTTCCGTCCGACGGTCGGCGCAGTCGTGTCCGTCCGTAGACGAAGGCGCCCGCATAGGCAGGATTCTTCAGAATCGCTGCGACCGCGGATGTCGTCGCCCGCGCCCAATGCAGATCGCCGTGACGATCGCGGCGCGGCAGCTCCAGACCACGGTCGTTGAACTCACGCATGACCTTGGCAATGGTGCGCACTTTTAGGAAGGTCTCGAACAACAGCTCGAGCCGTTCCTGCACCTCCAGATTCGGGTCCTTGACGACGACGCCAGACGGATCGCGGACAAGGCCGATCGGTAAGGTGAGCGCAAGCTCACCGCGCTCCGCCTTGGCAAGAAGACCAGCCGTCAATCGACTACGTATCGTATGGAGCTCGAGCTCCGATATCGTCCCCTTTAGGCCAAGCAGCAGTCGACCATTCGCGCTGCCAGGGTCATAGACGCCGTCACGGTCGGCGATGAGGCAGCCGTGCAGCCCGCAGATATCGAGCAGCGGATACCAATCCGAGCAATTGCGGGCGAGGCGCGTCACGTCGATCGACAGGATCAGACCAACCTCTTTGAGCCCAACACGTCCGACCAACTCCTTGAAGCCGCTGCGCTGAGCCGCCGACGCTCCACTGATGCCGAGATCAGCGTCGATGACGTCGATGCCAGCTTCGGGCCAGCCGAGCTCGATGGCGCGTTGGCGAAGCGCGTATTGCAATCGCAGACTCTCTTGGTTGGTCACCACCTGATGGGTCGTCGATTGCCGGATGTACACGACCGCCCGTCGCGCCAGGTGTATCGGTTTGATCAGCTCGGATTTCATGACTTGCCTCCGCCAGCACCGCGGCGACCTCGCTGACGATTTGGCGCTGCAGTGTCGTTGACAGCGTGGCCCAAAGGTCTTTTGGATCGATCGGCATCGTGTTCGAGCTGCTCAACCAGAGAGGTCAGATCGTGTAGTGCCTCGACACTCAGCTTCGTTCGATTCTCCATCGACATCCGTGGTTCGGTCGCCGCGACCGGAATCAAAAGGCTGGCACCGTCTCGATATTCGACCTCGTACGAAAGCGGGAAGCCCCCGCCACGATGAACCGAGCGGCGAATGACGCGGAACGTGCGGCCGAACAGCGGATGCGTCGGTTCGAACACTGTAACTTCGATGGCAGGTGATTCGTCAGACTCCCCAGAGGGGATATTTCGATGTGGACGCGTGTCTCACCTAAGCCTGTGAAGCAGCCGGCCGTTGTTGGCTGAGAGGTGAGGATTTCGCTGGAGCATGGAGTGGGCGCATGTATCGTTCGATCATGGCGATTCGCCCCGATGCTCTCCCGACCGATCCGGCGGCTCTGACCGAGATGAGGCTCGCGCTTGACGTCGAGAGCGAGAAGCTGCGCGTGGCGATGCAGACGCTCAAGGAGATGATCTTCGGGAGGCGCTCGGAGCGGCTTGCCACGCTCGTGGCCGAGCAACTCGCGCTTGAGCTTGACGACCTTGAGATCGGCGCCACCCCAGCCTGCGGCTGCCAACGACGATGCGCCTGCGGCGAAGCCGTCTGATAAGCTACGCAAGAAGGCGCGCCGCAACATCGGCGCGCTGCCCAAGCACCTGCTGCGGTGTGAGCAGGTGCTGGAGCCGGAGGCGACTGCCTGCCCGTGCCGCCAGGGCCAGCTCCACAAGATCTGCGAGGACGTCAGCGAGGTGCTGGACGTGATCCCGGCGATCCTCGCCGGCAAATTGCGTTTCCTGGTCAAGCCATGGCATAGATCTGGAATTCCCAGCAGCTCGGCTTATCCGGCCCAGCCATCTGCCTCGACGAAAATCCCGATGAGACCCACGGCGGACATTGCAATTGCCGTGTTTGTCCGTTTGGCACCGCAAACCGGACCAGGGATAGCAGCCGTACCAGTTTGCTAGCCCGAGCGCCGACGCCGCGCCGGTTCTGGCGGCCTAGCCCGTCCTATTCGTGAGAGTGCGGCTTTTGGGCCCGATTGATGCGGCCGCACATCTTGTCTGACGAGGCGCACAGGATTGCCTTCGGCTTTTCGCCGCCTGACGACCGGTACTTTGCAACGCGCTTGAGGGATGGGTTGGGCGAACGGGAGCTATGGCGGAATCTGGGTGATGACGGTGTGAGGAAGGCGGCGTATCGAGGCGGGTGACGAGCCTGCCAGAACCTCTCGAGGAGAGCGATACGCCATGACCGAGACTACCAATGTTCTTGCTTTCCGTCAGCCGTCCGCGGTTGATGATCCACTGACCGATATCGTTCGTGCCGGCGCGCGGGACCTGCTTGCCAGGGCGATCGAGATCGAGGTTGGCGCGTTTCTGGCCAGCACGGCCAATCTGACGCTGCCCGACGGTCGAGCGCGCCTGGTCCGACATGGGCACGGTCCGGTGCGCGAGATTGCGACCGGCATCGGTCCGGTGGAGGTCGCTCGTCCCAAGGTCCGCGACCGCGGAGCGAGCGGGCCAGGCGACCGCCTCCGCTTCAGTTCGGCAATCCTGCCGCTATGGGCGCGGCGGACGAAGAGCCTGGATGCCTTGATCCCGGTCCTCTATTTGCGCGGCATCTCGACCGGCGACTTCCAGGAGGCGCTCTCGGCGCTGCTCGGCAAGGATGCGCCGAACCTGTCGCCTTCGGTGATCGCCGGCCTGAAGGCCGATTGGCAGGTCGAGTACGAACGCTGGCAGAGACGCGAT
Organism: Bradyrhizobium sp. USDA 241; assembly: GCF_049739505.1. Classification (NCBI taxonomy): domain Bacteria; kingdom Pseudomonadati; phylum Pseudomonadota; class Alphaproteobacteria; order Hyphomicrobiales; family Nitrobacteraceae; genus Bradyrhizobium; species Bradyrhizobium sp. USDA 241. The sequence continues at coordinate 1,884,443 of NZ_JBMGPZ010000004.1, forward strand.
CTGTCGGCGCGTCGCTATGTCTACATCTGGGCCGATGGCGTGTACCTGCAGGCCCGCATGGAAGATCACAGCGAATGCATGCTGGTGCTGATTGGCACCACGCCGGAAGGCAAGAAGGAGCTGATCGGCTTCCAGGTCGGCGTGCGCGAGAGCGCGCAGAGCTGGCGCGAACTCCTGATCGACCTGCGGCAACGCGGGTTACGGATTGCCCCGCAACTCGCCATCGGCGACGGCGCCCTCGGCTTCTGGAAGGCACTGGACGAGGCCTTTCCCGGCACGCGGCACCAACGATGCTGGTGCCATAAAGTGAGCAACGTACTCGACAAGGTCGCCAAATCCGTGCAGGGCCCCATGAAGAACGACCTGCGGAACATCTATCTGGCCCCACACCGGGCCGAAGCTGAAACCGCGATCGACGTCTTCGTCGAGAAATACCACGTCAAATACGGACGTGCGGTGGAGTGCCTGATCAAGGATCGCCATGCGCTGCTCGCCTTCTTCGACTTCCCTGCTGAGCACTGGATCGACCTACGCAGCTCGAACCCGATCGAGAGCGTCTTCGCCACGGTGCGCCACCGAACGGTGCGGACCAAGGGATCGCTGTCGCAACAAACTGCGAAGCTGATGGTGTTCAAGCTCATCGACGCCGCATCGAAGACCTGGCGGCGATTGAAGAGCACGAACCAGTTGCCGAAAGTCATCGCCGGTGTAAAGTTCATCGACGGAATCGAAGTCATTCCGAACACTGAAAGCCACGCCGCCTGATCAGGCCGCGTCACCCAAAATCAGCCATAGCTCGGCGAACGGGGGCGGACGCCCCGCCGGTCAAGGACCGAGCGGCAGCAGCGCGCCGGGCAAGCCGCAGATCAGGTCGGCTTCGGGACATGCCGCGGCAAACGCAAGGCGAATGCGGCTCGTGGTCTCGACGACACGGGCGGCGATTTTCAAGAGCCGAAGACGCAGCGTCGCGAACTCGGCAGCGGCCAATTCCCGGACTTTGGGAATGGCGTCGCGCACGGTCAGCATCAGCCAATAAGCGGCCGTATGGAGCACGAGACGGACCTGGTTGGCGAGCGCCGAACGGCAGCTGGTGCGGTCGGAGGCGAGCTGCGTCTTATGCAGCTTGATCAGATTCTCGGCTTGGCCGCGCGCGCAATACAGGCTGTCGTAGATCCATCGGCCGAGCCGACATCGAGGCTGGTGACGACGAAACGGATGTCGAGGCCGAGCATCGTCGCCTCAATACGGGCGACAGTGCGCCGTTCGCGATCCCAGGACTTTGCCTTGTGGCGCGTCTCGGTATAGCCACGCAGAACCGGCAGGTTCTCGATGGCGCGTCGGGTGCGGATGTCGTCGGCGACCTCGTCGACTTTTCTGGCGAGAGGCTTGGTGCCGGACAGACCGAAGATGTAGTCGATGCCGTTGGTCTCGCACCACGCCATTGCCTCCGGCCGGGCATAGTGCCCGTCGCCACGGAACGTAATTTGCGTGTTGTGCCATCGCGTCCGGATATGCCGTACCAGGCGGCGCAGATGGGCACGCACCTCGACGCCGCCCGGCGTCTTGCCGGGCCGCAGCACGACGGCCACGGGCCGGCTCTTCTCCGTGTCGTAGACGTGGATCGGCAGGAAGCAGCGTTCGTCATAATGAGCGTTGAACAGCGAGAGCTGCTGATGGCCGTGGACGACGTCGCAGGTATCATCGATGTCGAGCGTGACGGATGCCGGCTCGCGCGGGTAGCTATCCATCCATGCGTCGACCAAAGTGTAGGTCAGCCGGATCACGTCGCGCAGGCGCGGAGCATTCTCCAGCCGCGACAGCGTCGGCTGGGAACACAAATCCCGGCCCGTGTCCGGTAGGCGACCGCAGGCCAGCTTGAATGCCGGATCGGACCTCAGATGATCGAGGTCGTCGGCGTCCTCGTAGCCGCAGCAGATCGCGAACATGCGAGCGCGGAACATATCGACCAGGCTGTGCACGACCCGCGTCGGATCGCGCCGATCCGGGAACACCCGGGCCAGATTGTTGGCCAAACCGAGACGCCGCTCGGCCATCGCCAGAAGCATCACGCCCCCGTTCGAGGTTAGGCGCCCACCATCGAAGGCAGCTGTGACTTTCTTGGCGTGAACGGCTGGAAACGAGAAGGGCGGAATCGTATCGTCGGTCATGGCGGGCGTGGCGTTCGCGGTTGGAGGTGATGGGGTTGGCTTCGCAACCGAATCCTACGCCGCATCAGCGCTTTACCCCTCAGGCGCACTCTTACGAATAAGACGGGTTAAGTTGAAGAAAGATTGAGTGACTCCCGATCATTTCTGTGCCGAAACGTGGAGTCGCGGTCGTGCCGCGTCCAAAGAAACCGGCGCGAGCGGCCTATTAGACGCGGTAGGTGCTCAGCCTCCGAAACGAGACTATCAAGCATGAAGAGATCGAGCGCGAGGCAGAGGTTTTATTTGTGTTGAATTCTTGCTTCTCGATAGTGGTCTGAAATCGTATCATCGGTCATGGCGGGCGTGGCGTTCGCGGTTGAAGGTGATGGGGTGGCTTCGCAACCGAATCCTACGCCGCATCAGCGCTTTACACCACGCTCGCCAGCCTCTCAGGCGCCCTCTCGCGAATAAGACGGGCTAGATGACTTCGTCGGGCTTCGACGCTGTTCTAAGTAGGACCCTGCCCAAATTTGGATAGGCCACGAACGGTAGTTGTCCGGAATTCCCTCAACCTCAGGATTGCTCTAATATACTATCGCGGCGGTTGTTGCATTTCGGAACCTGTGGGAAGCGCCAACAAAGCGGAGGAGAGCGTGAGTCTGGAGCGCCAGTACCGAGAGCTAAAGAAGTTGCAAGAAAAGGTCCGTCAATGGGAAGGAAAGAATTGGTCCCGGCGGTCGATTGAAAGGCAGTCGGTGCGGCGAGGTGTTTTTCTCTCAGTTCCGGGACACATCACCTCCGAGCCCTGCTTGGTACGTGATCTCTCCAATAGAGGCGCTGGCATTCAGCTTAATGGACTCACGCTTCTGCCGACCGAGTTTTCGCTTTCCTTCGATGAGTTTCGCACCACCTACCCTTGTCGCCTCATCTGGCGACAAGGAGACTTCATCGGGGTGGCATTCCAAAACACGGGCCAGTATTCAACCCTCGTGGAGGCAAGATAGAAGGTACCTTTTGCGCTAGAATCGCCCTGTTGGTGAGGTCGCTTCTGGCCCATCGCGACATTTGCTGCGGTTGCATAATGCTGTCGGAAGCTGCTCGTTTTCCGGTGGACAGCCGTTGGTTGCGATAGCAATTTGCTCGTTGTTTCAGACGTGAGATTTTCTTATGCGCGATTGGCACCTGCCGTTTTCTCGAGTGTGCTTGGATTCTACCTCAAAGCGCGAACGAAGATCCTACCGCCGATTGCTGTCATGCGGTGTGAATTTGGCCGGTGCGTGATGCTGCTCTGCATCTGCACAACCGTCCTGATTGAGGTGTGGCTTGATCTCTGGCTCACGGCAGTCCAGCGTCTCGCCTCGGCATGCTGTCCGTACTGGGGGCTCTCTTTCGGGTGCGCGACTGGAGACTGTCAGGATTCGCGCTTATGCCAAAGGGAAATGGCCTGATCGTCCACGCAGCCGGAAGACGGCTCGATCTACTGCGCGGAGACGCTTCCCGAATTGCAAAAGGGCATAAGGTCGATTGGTGGATCGATCGTGCAGACGTCGGCACGCGCTTTTGCTTTGAAAATGCAAAAGCAAAAAGAGGCCTTCGCGGGTACCTGCGATAACTTCAGCGGTCGATGCCGAGACGGCTAGCCCAAAACCCGGGCGCTCGCGCGGAGACCTGGGGACGTTGGTCCGCGTTCAGGCCATGCGGCTACGTAGTTGCCGATGTAGGCTCCATATGCATCAACGATACTGTCGTGAAATGGCAATCCCGACACTGCAAAGTGCGAAACATGAATTGTGAATTATATGCAGTGAGGGTAGTGTAGATTATTGTTCACTCTCAGGAGGCGAGAATGAAATCACCGATTTTGTACGTCTCAATTTTCGCGGGCGCTTTGAATTGCACTGAGGCAAATGCCCAATAGAGCTATGGCGGAATCTGGGTGATGACGGTGTGAGGAAGGCGGCGTATCGAGGCGGGTGACGAGCCTGCCAGAACCTCTCGAGGAGAGCGATACGCCATGACCGAGACTACCAATGTTCTTGCTTTCCGTCAGCCGTCCGCGGTTGATGATCCACTGACCGATATCGTTCGTGCCGGCGCGCGGGACAGCCCCGATCGCGATCTACAGTCCAAACTCCCTCGACTCTCTCCAGGGGCCAATATGCACCCTGAGTGCATTTGGTTCCATGATAAGGAATTGCAATATCTGAGCCGAGTGTTGCGGATTAGCTACATCAACATTCAGGCGAACGGGATAGTATCGATTCCTAGGTGGGCGTCGTGCTTTTTTGAACTTCTTTCTGGGAGATTTCTCGTAATGAAAAAGCTTCTGATTGTCGCGGCCGGGATGATGGCCGTGGCTCTATCCGCCCCTGCGGCGGCGGCTGATTTGGCGGCTCGCCCCTACACCAAGGCTCCGCCGCCGGTGGTCGCTCCGATCTATGACTGGACTGGTTTCTACATCGGCGCCAACGGCGGATGGGGCCAAAGCCACAATTGCGTGGATTTCGTCACGCTCGCAGGAACAGTTGCAAGCGGTTGCCGTGATCGTTCCGGAGGCGTCGTTGGCGGACAAATCGGATATCGTTGGCAGACCAATCAGTTTGTGTTCGGATTGGAAGCGCAGGGCGATTGGGCCGACCTCAGCAACACGCGCGTCAGCCTGTTCAACCCGACGCTTTCAACCACAGTTAAGACCGACGGTATCGGCCTCTTCACGGGCCAACTCGGTTGGGCGTGGAACGCGTCACTGCTCTACGTGAAGGGCGGCGCGGCCGTAACCAGCAATCGCCTGACAATATTCGACAACACCACCGGGATCGGTCTGGTCTCGGCAGATAACACGCGCTGGGGCGGCGCGCTAGGTGTCGGCTGGGAGTATGGCTTCGCACAAAACTGGTCGGTCGGTGTTGAATACGACCATCTGTGGATGGGACATGCGAACAACTCCTTCTCCGTGGCCGATCCGCGGCTTGCGGCCGTACTCAACGACCGGATCAGCCAAGACGTGGATATGGTCACTGTGCGCTTCAACTATCGCTTCGGCGGGTATGGAAAAGCTCCTGTCGCGGCGAGATACTGATCGCTCCTGTCTGCGCAAACCAAAGCCCCGGCCCACCGGGGCTTTTTTGCGAGCTATGAATTGCTAGCGGTTGCTTTCTTCTTTGCAATGTCTGAGGTGGGTCCAGGCCGTGTGGAAACGTTTTTCGTACCCCAATAACTGCAAGTAACCGGGCGTGATCCTGACGCGAGCGGCTGAGTCTATTTTTGCTGTATCGGGTCCGGCGTCAATCCGGGCACAGCCTCGGGCCATGCTGAGCGACCCTAACGGTCTCGCGGCGGACGCCATGACGCGCTCCTCAAGCCTGATCGCCGCGAGGAACGGTTTGATACCGACGATGTTCATCACACGCGTGAGGTTGTAGGCGAGCACGTGCAGCACCATCTCGCTCGCCACTTTGGGCAGTGTCTTCGCGAGAATCGTTGCAACGGTAACAGAGTTTTGCGACGTCGTCTTCAGATTGTGCTGGATTTCACGCAACCCCTATTTAGGCTTACGTACGAGCTCCGCCGTTGAAGACGCGGTCGGGCATTTGATCGCGAAAAACGCTAGGTCGACTAACGACAATGTGAAGCCTGCACGCGACGCAACATCTGTCATCGCTCGCGCACGTAGCAGCACATCGCGTTCGTGTTCAGGAACTCGGTTTGCATATAAGTGGCTGTCCTCTTCAACGAAGACACCGACGATCAGCTCAGCACTTTACAGCAACCGGACAGACGAGTGGCCCACGCCACGGTCCTGCTTTAACGAACTAAACGCGGAATTCAAATTCACGCTCGATCCGTGCGCATCCGAGGCAAATACGACCTGTGCCACCTTCTTCACCAAGAAAGACAATGGCCTCATTCAGGATTTGGAAAATCATCGCGTCTTTTGCAATCCGCCGTACGATACGTTTTTCTAACGACTGAAGGCTTAGAGCTTCTCGGTGAGGCTTCGCCAGGCGGCGCGGGCCGGAATCGGACGCTTGGTTTAGAAGCGCTCAATGCAATTGAGGCACCCGTTCCGCCGCCGGAAAACCAACAGTGGTTCGACCAGCTGCATGCTAAGGCAGCAAGCGCGCGGCGATCCAGTGCGGAGGCCGCTTCCGAACTTGATCACCTGATACCAGCAATCCTCAATGAAGTTCTTGACCAAGCGGGCGAACGTGCGAAAGAAAAACCACTCGCGATGAAGGGAGAGCTGGCCCCGGTTGTTTGGACAGCGCCCCGCTGGATTTAAGTGGATTCCTGCCGGGTTATGCTGAACGCGGGGCTTTACGGTTTTGTCGTTGCGTCGGGAGGGCGTAGCCCGACCAGAGCGACGACAAAACCGTCGGCGACGGTCATGCGGCCATCACCATAGCTTGCGTGCCGAAGTAAGCCTCGTCGGGCGTGCGCCCGTCAAGGCTCGAGTGAGGGCGTCCCTGATTGTAGAAGGCCAGATACTTGGCAATTGACGCTCGCGCCTCGGACACGCTGTCGTAGGCGCGGAGATATACTTCTTCGTATTTGACCGTGCGCCAGAGCCGCTCGACAAACACGTTGTCGCGCCAGGCGCCCTTGCCGTCCATGCTGATGGCGATCTTCGCGTCCAGCAGCACATCGGTGAACTCGAGGCTGGTGAACTGGCTGCCCTGATCCGTGTTGAAAATCTCGGGCCTGCCGTGCTTCGCCAACGCCTCCTGGACCGCTTCGACGCAGAAGGCCGCCTCCATTGTGATCGAGACGCGATGGGCCAGGACCCGTCGGCTGAACACATCGACGACCGCCGCGAGATAGACGAAGCCACGCCGCATCGGAATGTAGGTGATGTCCATTGCCCACGCATGGTCGGGCCGCTCGATCTTCAATCCGCGCAACAGGTACGGGTAGATCTTGTGACCCGGAGCCGGCTTGCTCGTGTTCGGGCGACGATAGACCGCCTCGATCCCCATGCGCTTCATCAGCGTCGCGATGTGGCGGCGACCGGCGTATACGCCCTCCCGCCGCAGCAACGATCGCAGCATACGCGCTCCCGCGAAGGGATAATCGAGATGCAGCTCATCGAGCCGACGCATCAAGGCAAGGTCCTCGGCCGAAACTGGCCGAGGTTCATAGTAGACCGTGCTGCGAGCCAGCTTCAGGACCTTCGCCTGGCGCACGATAGAAAGATCATGATCGCGGTCGATCATCGCTTTGCGCTCAGCAGGCCCGCCTTGGTGAGCGCGCCGGACAAAAAATCGTTTTCCAACGCCAGCTCGCCGATCTTGGCATGTAACGCCTTCAAATCGACCGGCGTCTCGGCCGATGTCTTGTCATGCCCAAACACGCCGGCGGCGCCTTCCAGGAGCTGGTTTTTCCAGATCGTGATCTGGTTCGGATGAACATCAAACAGTTGCGCCAGCTCCGCCAGTGTCTTGTCGCCTTTGACCGCAGCCAAAGCAACCTTCGCCTTGAATGCCGGAGAATGCGTCCGGCGGCTCTTCTTCGTCATCTTCGCTCCTGATTCGCAGCAAGAATCCTCGCCGCTGTCAGGCAGAAAATCCACTCAAGCTACTGTCCGAATTTGCGGGGCCAGCTCTGTATTCCGTCGATCATAAGCTTGAGATAGATGCGGTAGTTCGGCAACTGCAGAAGGTCCATCTCGTCGAACTTCCCATGAAATTCCCGCGCAAGGTACGGCGCATCTTCAATGCCAACTCGAAATGAGACCACAGTACCTGCGTTACCGAGGACCGCGTGGCGCACGTCCGGCTCAAGCTGGTTTAGATATTGATGGGCGACCGTGAAGCCAACGCGATACTTCCGCATCTCAGAAAACATATTTGCCAAGGCCAGGGTGGTAAAGCTCTGGAAGAACTCATCGATGTAGACGAAGAAGCCTCGACGCTCAGTTGCTGGTATGTCGGCCCTGCTAAACGCAGCAAGTCCGATGGTTGTGACAAGCAATCCACCGAGTAGAGATGAGCTATCTTCTCCGATGTTTCCCTTGGCTAGATTAACCAAGAGGACTTGGCCTGCGTCCATAATCTGACGGATGTGCAAATCTCTTGCAGGGGCGGTGAGTATCCGATCGAGCAATGGATCCGCCAGAAAGGCTCCGACCTTGTTCTGGATCGGTGCCGTACCATCGGCACGGTACCCGAACGAGAAACGCTCGAACTCCTTGAGCAGAAACGTTCGGACAGTCTCGTTTCGGAGAGAACGCGCAATTCTCTTGCGAAACTCATTGTCCGAGCCCCGCGGGTCACTTCAAATTCCTCCGGGTGTGGTCAGTCAAATTCCTCCACCCGCGAGGCAGGACAAGGGACTGTTAGTTTGAGTTTGTTTCCCGGGCAAGAGCTTCAGCGGCTTCTTTGAGCCGATAGCTGCGTCCGTCGAACTCAAGCAGATGGCAATGATGCATAAGGCGATCGAGGATCGTCGTGCTCATAGTGTTGTCCCCAAGGTATGCCCCCCAATCCTGCACGACGCGATTGGAGGTGACGATGACGCTGCGGCGCAGTTTGTAACGCTGATGGATCAGGGTCTGCAGCAAAGTGCCGGCGTCGTCGGGGATGGCGCGTGCGAGGAATAGATCGTCCAGCACGAGGAGATCGCAGTCGATGATGGTTCGCAGCCGGACCTCGCGTTGTGCCGGAGAGTTCAGGGCGTAGCGGTGGAAGAAGTCGTCGGTCTCAAGATACTGGACCTTGTGGCTTTGCAGGATCGCCTGATAGGCAATCGCCTTGGCGATGTGCGACTTCCCGGTGCCAGGTTTGCCAACAAGCAGAGCGTTCTCGCCAGCGGCAATGAACGCCAGGGTGTGGAGCTGGAAGCAGGTCTGACGTGGCAGTTTGGGATTGAAGGACCAGTCGAACTCGGCGAGCGTCAGCTTTTCGTCGAGCCCGGATTGCTGGTATCGCCGCTCGATAAGACGGGACTGACGACGGTCCAGTTCATCCTGCAGGATAAGGGAGAAGGTCTCGAGGAAGGGCTGGTTGGCGCCCTGCGCCTGGAGCACGCGCGTCTGCAGCGTGTCGCGGACACCCGACAGGCGCAGCTGTCGTAGGCAACGCTCAATTTCCGGCATGGTCATCATGTGGCTAGGTCTCCAGTTTAAGGTGAGAAGGTGCAGCGGGAGCGCTCGTGGCGCCGGAGTTGGCCGGGGTTGCGCAGGGGACACGAGCGCGGATTGCCGTGGCGTGATCGTCGTGAGCCTCGGCCTGCCGACCATTGTCGTCGGCGTCGCGCCGCACAGCGCGGCTGAAGAGGTCGCCGTATTCCGCGGGGGTACGGATCAGCGGATGATCCTGGGTGAGCGGCGATGCCGGCTGTGGCGTCACTCCAACCTGCTCGATCGCCTGTTCGAACAACCGCTCGACGGTCGCACGCACGTGCTTGTAGCGATAGATGCGGTTGTCGATGGCGTGCGCGCAGGCCTGCTCGACCAGCCGCGCCGGATACTTCCGGCCCAGCCCGACAATGCCCCACATCGCGCGCTGTCCGGGGCGCCCTTCGGTGTCGAACACCTGCTGGCACAAGGCCCTGGTCTGCGGTCCGATGCGCTCGGCGCTCGCCAGCAGCACGGCGGTTTGCCGCGACGGGTTGAACGGCCGTTCGCTGGTCGGCAGGACGACAGAACCGGGGTGCGCCATCCGGGAATGAACGATAGCGGTACGACGACCCCACCTCGTTTAGGTGGACGGGATGAGCTCTACTCGCGCGTGGATTTGACAACGCGAGGGACGCTCGTTCCATGCATCAAGACAGACATCAAGACGGGCATGATGCCGCCTCCTATCAGCGGATCGAGGTGATCACAGGGGAGAGGCGACGGCGCAGTTGGAGCGATGCGGAGAAGGCGCGGATCGTGGCCGAGAGTGCCGATCCGGAGACGAGCATTTCCGAGGTGGCTCGACGCAACGGGGTGAACCGGGGACTGCTCAGTGTGTGGCGGCGCCAGGCGCGGCTCGCGTCGAGCGAAGCGCCGCAGTTCGTGCAAGTCAGGCTCCAGGCCGCCGTCGAGGCGCAGCCGAACGCGATCGATAAGGCGCATGTTCTGACGGATCCGGCCGAGCGGATCGAGGTGATGATCGCGGGCGCGACGGTGCGCGTGCCCGTCGGCGTCGACGCCGCGACGCTGGAGCGCGTGCTGGCGGCGGTGAGATCGACGCGATGATCTCTTTCGGTCCAATGGTCCGTGTGTTCGTCGCGACGCAGCCGATTGACTTTCGTAAAGGCGTTCATGGCCTTGTCGCGCTGGTAGCGGAGGGATTAGGCGGCAAGCCCTACAGCGGTGACGTTTATGTCTTCCGATCGAAGCGATCGGATCGTTTGAAGCTACTGGTTTTTGACGGCTCGGGAATGGTTCTAGCGACGAAGTGGCTGGAGAATGGGGGCTTTGCCTGGCCACCTGTTCGCGAGGGTACGATGCCGGTGACGGGGGCGCAACTGGCGATGCTGATTGAAGGTCTTGCGGAGTGGTCGCGTGTGGTCCCGAAGGTGACGAAGCGGCCGACGAAGGTTGCCTGAAGCGTCTTGTTTTGCTGGCGATTGCGAGTGCGTTCGTGTAGCTCTGCGATATGGCGCTTCGCCCCGAAGATCTCCCCTCTGACCCTGCGGCTCTTGCCGAGATGGTGCTGGCTTTCGAAGGCGAGAACGATGATCTGCGCGCAGAGATCGCCACGTTGAAGAGCCTGATCTTCGGCGCACGATCGGAGCGCGCGGCGATCGTCTGCGCCGAACAGATCGCGTTTGATCTGGAACGGACCGCCGGCTCACAGCTCCCGGCCAATGACGACAAACCGGACGCGCCGCGGCCGGAGCGGCGCAAAGCGAAGCGCAACATCGGCGCGCTGCCGGCGCATCTGCCTCGGGTCGAGCGGGTGATCGAGCCGGCGTCCACGCTGTGCCCGTGCTGCACGGGTCAGATGCATCGGATCGGCGAGGAGAGCAGCGAAGCGCTCGATCGGGTTCCCGCGTGGCTGCGCGTGCTCCGCACGATCCGTCCAAAATACGCCTGCCGCTCCTGTGAGGGCCCGATTGTCCAGGCCCCGGCACCGGCGCGGCTCGTCGAGGGCGGCATGGCAACGACGGCGCTGATCGCGCATATCGCCGCGGCCAAATATGCCTGGCAATCGACGCTCTATCGCCAGACGCAGATCCTGGCGGGTCAGGGTGTCGTCGTCGACCGTCAGACGCTGGCGCGCTGGATGGGGAGCGCGGCGTGGCTGGTCAGGGGCCTCTACGATCTGCAACTGAAGACTATGCACGGCTTCGAGCGGCTGTTCTGCGACGAGACGCCGATGCCAGTGCTCGATCCGGGACGCGGCCGCACGAGGATCTGCCAGTTCTGGGCGCACGCGACGGACGATCGGGCGTGGAAGGGGCCGGCGCCGCCGGCGGTCGCCTACGTGTTCGCAGGTGGTCGCGGCAAAAAGGAGATCGTGGCGCAGTTAGCCGGCTTCGAAGGCGTGCTGCAAGTCGACGGCTATGCCGCCTACGCCTCGCTGGCGGGCGATGCGATGATGTCGGGCCAGATCCAGCTGGCGTATTGTCTCGTTCACGCGCGCCGCAACTTCGTGAGGGTGCACAAGACGACGAACTCACCCTTCGCCGCGGAGGTCATCGAGCGCATTGCGGCCGTCTACGCGATCGAGGAGAGGATCCGCGGTCTCGATGCTGGGGAACGCCGCGCGACGCGACAGGCCGAGACGAAGCCGCTGATGGAGGCGTTGAGGGCCCGTCTGATCGCGGTGAAGGACGGGATCTCCCGCCGCTCGACGCTCATCAAGGCGATCGACTACATGCTCGAACGCTGGCAGGGCCTGACGACGTTCCTGGATGACGGGCGGCTCGAGCCGGACACCAACACGGTCGAACGATCGATCAGGCCAATTGCGATCGGAAAAAAGAACTCGTTGTTCAGTGGTGACGAAGGCGGGGGCGAGACCTGGGCGATACTCGCTTCGCTTCTTAACACAGCGAAATTGAATGGCCTCGACCCCGAGGCGTATCTCGTCGACGTTCTCGATCGCATGGTGAGCGGCGCCACGAAGACCAACCAGCTTCACGAACTTCTGGCCTGGAACTGGAAGGCCGCACGCGAAGCCGAAAAGCGGGCCGTGGCATGACGAAGCCGAAGCAAGGGCGGGGAACGCGAAAAGCACGCAAGACGACGATGGCGGACTATGCCATGTCGTTCGAACGGCTCGGGCAATGGATCAGCAAGCGCGCCAGGTCGCCGACGCTTCGGCATCCGCGGGCGACGTCGCTCTCCATGCTCGATGGCGCGGTGGCCGCGGTCGTCGCCGGGCCGGTCTCGATGGCGTCCGAGGAATGGGTGTGCCCGCTCCTCGGCGTAGATCCCGACGCCTTCAATCACGACACCGAGGAGTTCTCGGCAATCGCCGCCACGCTGATGCGCCACAACGCTATCAGCGAGACGCTGTCGACGAGACCGGAGAGCTTCGAGCCGCTGTTCGTGCGATCACCGGACGGCGAAGTCGACCCGCAGCCCTGGTGCATGGGCTTCTACGCCGTCATGAAGCTTCGGCTTCTCGTCTGGTCGCGGCTTCTCCCCCCGAATGGAACCGAACACCTTATGCTGCGGCCGATCTTGGTCCATTGCATCGACGACGCCGGTCGACCCTTGCTACCCCCGGCCCGGCGCACGCTGGGAACGCAGCCCATCATCCAAAACGCCTGGCGCAACATTCCAGCAACCGTCGAGGCCCTCCGGCAGTTCTGGATGCCTATACGCTTCAAGCGCGGTGCGTAGGCCGTCCGCACCAAGTCCGTGGCTCCGTGGGCCTCTCGTACCGTTTACGAATGAACACGCAGCAGCGCACGGGTGTGGCGATCACGGATCTCGATCGTGGTGGTGTAGATGCGCACGACGACCTGGCTGCCGATCGGCGCGGGCCGCGCGGCGTAATAGCTGTTGTCGACGCGTACGGTGGTGTCGTCGCAGACAGTCCGGACGACTTCGGTGAAGATGCGGAAGGGAGCGACAGGCAGCGGCCGCAGGTGCGGCTTCTCTTCCTGGAACATCGCCTCGACCTGACGGCGCGTGCTGCCGTGGATGCGTTTGGAAGCCCAGTTCTCCTCCCAGTGCCTCAAGAACTCGTTTTGCGCCTCCAGCGTCTCGAAGCGCCGTCCGGCCAGCGCAGTGCCCTGGGTATGTTGAATCGCATTCTCGACGCATCCTTTCCGATTTGGATCGGCCACGCGCGCGGGATCGGCGACCACGGCGTAATGAGCCAGCATCGCGCTGTAAATCGGGTTGAGCTGGGGCTCGTACAAATCCGGCTTGAGGACGCCTTCCTTCAGGTTGTCGAGCACGACATAGCTGGGGACCCCGCCAAAATACCGGAACGCCTCTTCGTGGAGCTGCGCCCAGACTTGTTGGCTGGACTTCCAGACTACCCGCCGGAAGCTGCGCCGCGAGTAGCGTAGCGTCATCACGAACAGGCGGGGACGACGGTACCGCCCGCTCTTCGGATCAACCGTCGGCGCGCCCTCGCCATAGTCGACCTGAGCTTCCTCGCCGGGGAGGAACTCAAGACGATCAAACTGCTCAGGATCAGCGTGCCGCAACCGGCGCACAAACCGCTTGACACTCTGGTAGCTGGACGGAAAGCCAAATTGATCAACCAGGTCCTGGTAAATCGCCTGCGCGTTCCGCTTCAGCCGGACCTGTTCTTCGATCCACGTCCGATGCGCTTCGCAAGCCGAACGGGCCAGGCTGCTGGTGACCGTCGCTTCCGATGTCCCAAAAGCCGGTGGTCGGGGTGGAGGAATTTGGCCGTCCGCGCTCACCGAGCCGGTGGTCACTTCCCCGGGGGAATTTGCCTCCGCACCGGCCCGCAGCGCCTGATAACGCCGGATCGTCTTGCGATCGACACCCGTCAGCCGGTGAATCTCGCGCTGGCTGGTGTTGCGATCAAGTAATGTAAGTACGGTGCTTTGCAGATGTCGCTTCAAGACGTTCAACTCCCCGGCCCCTTGCTGGCTAAAGGGGTCGAACATAAACGTCCTGCCTGACCGGCTACTGCTGTTCAGCGGCGCTGACGGCGATCATCAGGTGGGGGAGTTTCAAGTGACCATACCCGGGGGATTTTGACCGACCCACGGGGGCAATTGCGACTTGATCGTCGCCTCGATGTCGATCGGCGACTGTTGCAGGCCGACCGCGCAGGCCTTGTTGGCCGCATCGAGATCGCCCCATTTGGCCGGCCCGCCGGCGCCCTCGTAGCTCCAATGCGTGCCTTCGGCCGCGAAGGCCGGCTTGCAGAGCGGACATAGCGCAAGACCCGCCAGGGCCTTCAATGCGTGACGGCGATTCATCCTTATTCCCCCAAAGACAAACTGGATCGACAATATCCGCTGCAGCCTATGCAAGAGGAGCGGTGAGTCGCAAGGTCGCTCGCTGCGGACCGCGGCGCGGTGGTGTCACCGCACCTGGCACCATGCCGACGGAAGGTAATCACTGGCTTGCCCACAGGATCCGCGCAATCCACGCCACATCGCTCGCCGCCATTGCGCGTTCGGCCTGTGTCCCATCGAGCGGCTGAAGCTCCAGCGCCTTTGCAGTGCGGCGCTTCAGCGTCGCGACCGTCACCTCACCCGCTTTGCTCCTCACCACCACGCGATCGCCTTTGCGGATCGGCGCGCCGGGCGAGACCAGGACGATGTCGCCGTCGCGATAGACGGGTGCATGTGCATCGCCGGAAATCTCCAGCGCAAAGGTTTGGCCGTCCTCGGTGGTAGGAAGCGCGATCTCGGTCCTGCCCCTGCCGGATGGAAGGCCGGCCTCGTCGAAGGCGCCGCTCAGCCCGGCCTGCGCGAAGCCGAGCAGCGGCACCGAGCGCCCGTCGCGCGCGCCGTCATTGTCAATCAACTTCGCAAAGCTGTCGATCGAGGCGCCGGCCGCGGCCAGCGCCTTTGCGATCGATTCGGTCGAGGGCCAGCGCTCACGGCCGTCGGCGGTGACGCGCTTGGACCTGTTGAAGGTGGTGGGGTCGAGCCCGGCACGCTTGGCAAGCCCGGACGGTGACAACCCGGCGCGCGCCGCCAGCCGATCCAGCGCGGCCCAGATCTGGTCGTGGGTCAGCATCCTCTGCGCTTTGGCTTGTCTGACCATGGAAGGTCCAGCCCGTCGCAACTCAGGAAAACTATCCTCAAATCAACCGGTTTTCCGTTTTTCGCGCAAGAGGTGGCGAAGTGGTACCGCTTCGCGTCACGAAAACGCGTCAAAACAAGAATCCAGAGCCCCGTTCCGATTTCATCGGACCGGAAAAGACTCTAGGTCTTGAGTTCGGAAGGGACGGCCTTTACGGTCGCGTCCGGGTTTTGCGGACCCGTGAGACACGAAAAAACCCAAAGAACTCAAAGAACAAACAAGGCTGCGGAAGCGGTGGTCAAGATCTACAAAATCTGTCCGGCCTCGGCCTGGCGCGAGGCGGAACGGCAGGGTGTCTACCGGGGCAGCGCGGATGACGCGCGCGACGGATTCATCCATTTCTCGACCGCTGCCCAGGTTCCCGAGACCCTGCGCAAGCACTATTTCGGACAGCGTGCGCTGTTCCTGGTCGAGGTCGACGGCGACGTGCTCGGCAGCGAGCTGCGCTGGGAGCGGTCGCGCAACGACGATCTGTTTCCGCATCTCTATGGCGAGCTCGATCTCGGCGCGGTGATCGCGGTGATCAACCTCAACATGCGCTCCGACGGCGGTCACGATGTTCCGGAGCTGCTGCCGTGATCCGCGCGTTCGACGCCTTTTCGCTGCCGGTGCTGCGCTGGCTCGACCCCGAAGATGCGCATCGCCTCGCGATCCAGGGCCTGCGCTTCCTGCCGCCGGCCAAGCCGCGTGCCGATGATCCCAAGCTCGCGGTGCGCGCCTTCGGGCTGAACTTTCCCAATCCGATCGGCATGGCCGCGGGCTTCGACAAGAGCGCCGAGGTTCCGGACGCGCTGCTGCGACTCGGCTTCGGCTTCGTCGAGATCGGTTCGGTGACGCCGAAGCCGCAAGAAGGCAATCCGCGGCCGCGGCTGTTCCGGCTCGAGCGCGACGAGGCGATCATCAACCGCATGGGCTTCAACAATGACGGTGCGGAGGTTGCATTGCGCCGGCTTGCAGCGCGTGCGCAGCACGGCGGCATCGTCGGCGTCAATGTCGGCGCCAACAAGGATTCGCCGGACCGTGTCGCCGACTACGTCAAGCTGATCGAGACCTTTGCGCCGGTGGCGAGCTATTTCACCGTCAACGTCTCCTCGCCGAACACGCCCGGCCTGCGCAATCTGCAGGAAGGCGCGCTGCTCGACGATCTCCTCGCACACGTGATCGACGCCCGCGAGCGGGTGCGCCAGAAGGCGGGCGACACGCCGGTGCTGCTCAAGATCGCGCCGGATTTGAGCCTTGCCCAGCTCGACGACATCGTGCAGGTCGCGCGTTCGCGCCGGGTCGACGGCATGATCGTGTCGAACACCACGATCGCGCGGCCGAGCACGTTGCGCGAGCAGGTGCGGGCGAAGGAGCAAGGCGGCCTGTCCGGCCGACCGCTGTTTCGCCTGTCGACGCGCATGGTCGCCGAAACCTATGTGCGCGTCGAGGGCGCGTTCCCGCTGATCGGCGTCGGCGGCGTGGACTCGGGCGGCGCCGCGCTGACGAAGATCCGCGCCGGCGCCAGCCTGATCCAGCTCTATTCGTCGCTGGTCTACAAGGGTCTCGGCCTCGTCGACGAGATCAAGCGCGACCTGACCTCGACGCTGCTCCGCACGGGGCGGGATTCGCTCTCCGATATCGTCGGTGCTGATGCGGCAACGCTCACGGCGGAAGACTGGCCGGGGATGTGACGGCCTCTCCGTGCCCCGGACGCAGCGCAGCGCGCCGAGTTCGGCGTGGCGCGCTGCAGAGCCGGGGCCCATGTGGCGACGCTCTGGGTCCCGGCTCTGCGCAGCAGCGTTTCACGCTGCAGCGCGTCCGGGACACGAACATTTCCTCGCTGCGCTCCGTCTACGATTTCGCGAACGTCGCCCGATACAGCGCCGGATAGCGCGCACCCTGCAAGCCGCCGCGGGCGACGTAGAACGCGATCAGCGCGCACCACAATCCGGCATTGCCGAACGATTGCAGCGCCAGCCAGACGCCGAAAAAGATCGCGAGCGAAGCCAGCATCAGATTGCGCATCTCGCGCGCCCAGGTCGCGCCGACATAGATGCCGTCGAAGCCGAAGGCGAACACACCGGGGATCGGCGCAAGCACGATGAACGGCAGGAATTCGCGCGCGGCGCGGCGAACGTCCTCACTGGCCGTCATGACATTGATCAGGTTGGGGCCGAACAGCGCGAACAGCACGGCGACGACCAGCGCGAAGCCGAGGCCCCAGAGCAGCACCAGCTTGGTCGAATCCGCAAATCCCCTGGCGTCGCGCGCGCCAAAGCTGCGGCCGCAGAGCTGCTGGGCTGCGTTGGCGAGGCCGTCGAGGAAGAAGGCGCTGACCAGGAGGAAATTGTTGAGCACGGAGTTCGCCGCCAGCGTGACGTCGCCGGCGCGCGCGCCCTTGGCGGTGAAGAACAGGAACACGGCGATCAGCGCCGCCGTGCGGATCATGATGTCGGAGTTCACCGCCAGCAGACGCATCAGCTTTGCGCGGTTGAACAGCGTTGCGCGGGGCACCCGGAAGCCTCCGTCCGCATAGCGCCGGCACACGATCACGCCGAGCACGAAGCCGATGGTCTCCGAGAGCAGCGCTGCGATTGCCGCGCCGGCAATGCCGGTGTCGTAGACAAGCACCAGCAGGATCGTCGCCACCATGTTGATGAGGTTGATGACGACCTGGAGCGCAAGGGCGGGATTGGCGCGGGCCTGCCCGACCAGCCAGCCGAGCACGACGTAATTGGCGAAGGCGAATGGCGATGACCAGATCCGGATCATGAAATAGGTTTTCGCCGCGCGCGTCACGCCTTCGCTGCCGCCCATCAGGTCGAACAGCACCGAGGTCAGCGGCAGTTGCAGCGCGATCAGGCCGGTGCCGATCAGGCCGGCAACGATGAAGCCGCGCACCAGGATCGCGGTCTGCTCGCGCGTCTCGCCGGCGCCCTGCGCCTGTGCGGTGAAGGCGAGCGTGCTCATGCGCAGGAAGCCGAACAGCCAGAACAGGCAGTCGAAGATGACGGAGGCCATCGCGACGCCGCCGAGCAGCGCGGCATCGTCGAGCCGTCCGATCGCGGTGGTCGAGACCACGCCGATCAGCGGCGTGGTCAGGTTCGCGACCATCGCCGGTCCCGCGATGGAGAACACCTGTCGGGAGCTGATCCTGGGATGAACCGGTGCGTGCATGTCAGAACACGAGCACCATGCCGTCCTCTGCAGCGAGATGCGGCACTTCGCCCAGACGCGACAGCATGTCCTCGCTCATATGGGTGAGGACGAGCCGCTTGGCGCCGATCGCGGGCAGGTGCTGTTCCAAGGTCTTCAGGCTGAGATGGTTCTTGACCACCTTCTCGTACATGTAGGCTTCCGCGATGAAAAGGTCTGCGCCATGCGCCAGCGGAATGAGCGTCTCCGTCCATTCGGTATCGGCGCTGTAGGCGAGCGTGCGGCCCTCGGCCTCGACGCGATAAGCCAGGAAAGGCCCGCCGGATTCGCCGTGCACGACCGGATAGGGTGTCACCGTCACCGCGCCGAAGCTTCGGCCTTGCTCGGGGGCGAGTTCGATCACGTTCAGCTCGAACCGCGGTTGGGTGCTTGAGGAATGCTCGAACAGCGCTTCCATCAGCTGGGCGAGCCGCGCCGCGATGCCTTTCGGACCCGCGATCGTCAACGGCCGCGTCCGCCGCGAGAATTGCGCGTCGAGCAGGACAAACGGTAGCCCGCCAAAATGGTCGCCGTGGAAATGCGTGATCAGGATCAGATCGATCTCGTTGCAGTCGATCTCGAGCCGCTTCAGCGCCGGCAGTGCCGACGCGCCGCAATCGATCAGGAAGTTGGCCTCGCGCCCGGAGACGTGGAAGCAGGTGTTGAGCCTGCCGCCGGAGCCGAAAGCATCGCCGCAGCCGACAAAGCGCAATTGCATCGGCAGCGAGCCTTCAAAATCTCACCGGCCGCGCGGCGCGCCGAAGACGCGCGAGAGCAGCCAGATCGGGATGACGATGACGGCGCCGAGCAGGAAGTAGCGCCACAGCCAGTTCACGGCATCGAAGCCGAGATCCCAGAGACGCTGGAACAGGAGACGAATGCTGGTGATGATGTTCCAGGGGTCGAAGCCGATCGCGGCCAGCACGACGCCGACCAGGATCGAGAGCAGGACCAGGCGAAACGCGACCGCCAGCGGGGAGCCGCCGAGAAAGCGGTGCAGGCCGTCGCTGCGGCCGGCCGGCAAATCTCTGACGTCTTGGACCATCGCAAACTCCTCAGGGGATTCGACCCCATTATAGGGCACGGCGAGGCACATGGGGAACCCGCAACGAGGCGTCAATCAGCTTACCGCACTTTAATTCGGGCGAGCGCGCGCCACGGGTTGGCTGCAACCTCTCCTGCTTGCGGGAGAGGTCGGCGCGGAGAGAGCTGGCCCCGGTTGTTTGGACAGCGCCCCGCTGGATTTAAGTGGATTCCTGCCGGGTTATGCTGAACGCGGGGCTTTACGGTTTTGTCGTTGCGTCGGGAGGGCGTAGCCCGACCAGAGCGACGACAAAACCGTCGGCGACGGTCATGCGGCCATCACCATAGCTTGCGTGCCGAAGTAAGCCTCGTCGGGCGTGCGCCCGTCAAGGCTCGAGTGAGGGCGTCCCTGATTGTAGAAGGCCAGATACTTGGCAATTGACGCTCGCGCCTCGGACACGCTGTCGTAGGCGCGGAGATATACTTCTTCGTATTTGACCGTGCGCCAGAGCCGCTCGACAAACACGTTGTCGCGCCAGGCGCCCTTGCCGTCCATGCTGATGGCGATCTTCGCGTCCAGCAGCACATCGGTGAACTCGAGGCTGGTGAACTGGCTGCCCTGATCCGTGTTGAAAATCTCGGGCCTGCCGTGCTTCGCCAACGCCTCCTGGACCGCTTCGACGCAGAAGGCCGCCTCCATTGTGATCGAGACGCGATGGGCCAGGACCCGTCGGCTGAACACATCGACGACCGCCGCGAGATAGACGAAGCCACGCCGCATCGGAATGTAGGTGATGTCCATTGCCCACGCATGGTCGGGCCGCTCGATCTTCAATCCGCGCAACAGGTACGGGTAGATCTTGTGACCCGGAGCCGGCTTGCTCGTGTTCGGGCGACGATAGACCGCCTCGATCCCCATGCGCTTCATCAGCGTCGCGATGTGGCGGCGACCGGCGTATACGCCCTCCCGCCGCAGCAACGATCGCAGCATACGCGCTCCCGCGAAGGGATAATCGAGATGCAGCTCATCGAGCCGACGCATCAAGGCAAGGTCCTCGGCCGAAACTGGCCGAGGTTCATAGTAGACCGTGCTGCGAGCCAGCTTCAGGACCTTCGCCTGGCGCACGATAGAAAGATCATGATCGCGGTCGATCATCGCTTTGCGCTCAGCAGGCCCGCCTTGGTGAGCGCGCCGGACAAAAAATCGTTTTCCAACGCCAGCTCGCCGATCTTGGCATGTAACGCCTTCAAATCGACCGGCGTCTCGGCCGATGTCTTGTCATGCCCAAACACGCCGGCGGCGCCTTCCAGGAGCTGGTTTTTCCAGATCGTGATCTGGTTCGGATGAACATCAAACAGTTGCGCCAGCTCCGCCAGTGTCTTGTCGCCTTTGACCGCAGCCAAAGCAACCTTCGCCTTGAATGCCGGAGAATGCGTCCGGCGGCTCTTCTTCGTCATCTTCGCTCCTGATTCGCAGCAAGAATCCTCGCCGCTGTCAGGCAGAAAATCCACTCAAGCTACTGTCCGAATTTGCGGGGCCAGCTCTGAGCGCCGGGTGAGGGCTCTGCCTCTTGGGGGAATCCCGATGCGGAGGCACCCTCTCCCCGACCCTCTGCCGCAAGCGGGAGAGGGAGCGCACTGGCTTCGCGGCGACAGTTCATGCTTCAATCTCCGCCGCTTCCGCTTTCAGCATCTTCTCCAGCGTTTCCAGCCGGTCGGCCTCGCGCGGCGGCTTGTCCCAGCGCAAGCGGCTGATGCGGGGAAAGCGCATGGCGACGCCGGACTTGTGTCGCGGCGAACGTTGCAGACCCTCGAACGCGACCTCCAGCACGAGCCCCTTGTCGCCCTCGTGCACGACATGACGCACGGGGCCGAACTTCTCCGTGGTGTTGCGGCGGACGAAGCGGTCGATCTGGAGCAACTCCTCGTCGGTGAAGCCGAAATAGGCCTTGCCGACCGGCACCAGTTCGTCGCCGCCATCGCGCTCGGTCCAGACGCCAAAAGTGTAGTCGGAATAATAGGACGAACGCTTGCCGTGGCCGCGCTGGGCATACATCAGCACGGCATCGATGATGTGCGGGTCGCGCTTCCACTTCCATCATTGGCCCTTCGGCCGCCCGGGCAGATAGGGCGCATCGCGCCGCTTCAGCATCACGCCCTCGACGGCGTCCGCATCCTCGCCGGCACCTGCGCTCGCCGGATCGGCGCGCGCGGCGGTCAGCGCGTCCCAGCTTGTGAAAGGGACGGTAGGCGACAGGTCGATCCGGGGATCGTCGAGCTTCCCGACGAATCTCTCCAGCTGTTCGCGTCGCTCGGCAAAAGGCAGTTCGCGCAGATCGTTCTCGTCGTCGCCAAGCAGATCGTAGGCGCGAAGGTGGATCGGAAACTCCTTGATCAGCTTCGGCGAGACGACCTTGCGGTTGAGGCGCTGCTGCAGGACGTTGAAACTCTGCACGCGGCCCTCGCGCAGGATCAGGAGCTCGCCGTCGATGGCGCCGGGCAGGCGCAGCGACGGCACGAGATCCGGAAAGCTGCCGGTGATGTCCTCGCCGGTGCGCGAATAGAGCCGCGCCGTGATGTGGCCGCGATCGTCGCGCCCTGCCACCGCCTGCACGCGGATGCCGTCCCATTTCCATTCGGCGATGTAGTCGGCGGGATCGAGCGCGGCGAAATCCGTGTCCTCGATCGCATGCGCCAGCATCACGGGCCGGAACGGCGCGGGATCGCGATTGACGGGCTTTTCGGCGCGTCCCTCCAGCCAGGCGAACAGGTCGAGATAGGGCGGCGAAAGGCCCGGCCAGATCAGCTCGACCTCATGCGGGTCCTTGTCGCCGAGTGCGGCGGCCGCGGTCTTGGCGAGGCGCGCGGAGATGCCGATGCGCAGCGCGCCCGTGACGAGCTTCAGCAGCGCCCAGCGGCCGGTCTCATCCAGCTCGTCAAGCCAGCGCTCGAGCTGCTTCGGCAACTCGGTCTTTCCGAGCGTGCGCAGCGTGGTGACGACTTCGGTGAGGGATGGCGGTGGCGGATTATTGTGGGCGGTCAGCGCGGCCTTCGGCCACATCAGCGCCACCGTCTCCGAGAGGTCGCCGACATAATCATAGGAGAGCCCGAACAGCACCGGGTCGGTGCGCGCCGCGATGAGATCGCGGATCAGCGCGGGCTTGGCATGCTTGAAGCTGAGCGCGCCGGTCAGCGCGGCCAGCGCATAGCCGCGGTCGGGATCGCCGACCTCGCGGAAATAGCCGGTGATCAGCCGCAGCTTGTTGTTGCGGCCGGGCTCGTAAGCGAGGCGGTCGAGCAGTTCGGCGAAGCGGTTCATGCCTCGGCCTCGTCTGGAATCGGCGTCTCGCTCTCCTCCTCGTCGCCATAGCCGACGAGATCAAGCGGCCGCGCTTTCAGGCCGTTGCTCTGGCACCAATGCACCAGCGCATCTTCCTGGCCGTGAGTGACCCAGATCTCGCCCGCGCCGGTCGCGCCGATCGTAGAGGTAAGGCCGTCCCAATCGGCGTGGTCGGAGATCACCAGCGGCAATTCCACGCCGCGCTGCCGCGCCCGGGCGCGCACGCGCATCCACCCTGACGCGAAGGCGGTGACGGGATCGGGAAAGCGCCGCGTCCAGAGATCTGAAGTCGCCGAGGGCGGCGCCAGTGTGATGGTGCCGGCAAGCGCCGCCTTCTTCACGCCCTTCACCGGCCTCAGCTCGCCGAGCGCGATCCCGCGGCTCTGGTAGTAGTGCGTGATCTTCTCCATGGCACCATGCAGGTAGATCGGCGCGTCATAGCCGGCCTGCCGCAGCAGCGCGATCACGCGCTGCGCCTTGCCGAGCGAATAGGCGCCAACCAGATGCGCGCGCTCCGGAAATAGCGCGACGGAGGCCAGCAGCTTCTTGACCTCGTCGGCGGCATCGCCATGCCGGAACACCGGCAAGCCAAAAGTGGCCTCGGTGATGAAGACGTCGCAGGGCACCAGCTCGAATGGCGTGCAGGTCGGGTCGGCCGCGTCCTTGTAGTCGCCGGAGGCGACGATGCAGGTGTCCTGGCACGTCACCGCGACCTGCGCCGAGCCCAGCACATGGCCGGCCGGGTGAAATTTGACGCGGACGTCGCCGAGCCGGATCTCTTCGCCATAGCGGATGGCTTGCGTCGAGCCGGCAAAGTTTTCGCCATAACGCAGCCTCATCATGTCGAGCGTTTCCTGTGTCGCCAGCACTGCGCCATGGCCAGCACGGGCATGGTCAGAATGGCCGTGGGTGATCACGGCGCGCTCGACCGGCCGGACAGGATCGATATGAAAGCCGCCGGGCTTGCAGCACAGGCCGGCAGCAGTTGGCAGCAGGATGTCTTGCGGACGCATGCCTGCTATATAGGTCGCGTCACTGCATCTTCGAGTCATCACCGCTTCGTTCCCGGTTCCCAATGCCTCTGCGCCTGTTCCTGTCCTCCGGCGACCTCATGGCCGACCGCCGTTTCGAGTTCGCGCGCGACCTCCAGCTCAAGGGCGATCTGCCGGCGGCCGCGGACCTCCTGGAGCAGGCGATCGAGCTTGCGCCGAACTTCACCTCCGCCTGGTTCACGCTCGGCGAAATCCGTCGGCAGCTCGGCGAGCGCGACAAGGCGATCACTGCCTTTCGGGAAGCGCGCCGATGCGATCCCGCGGACCGGCACGGCGCCGGTCTGCATCTGGTGCGGCTCGGCGACGCACAGATGGCGGGGATGCCCAAGGCTTACGTGCAGACGCTGTTCGACCAGTACGCGCCACGCTTCGAGCACACGCTGATCAACGATCTCGGCTATCGCGCCCCGAGCCTGATCTTCAAGGCGGTGCTGGCCGCGCGCGGCGCGGCGAAGAAGCCCGCCTACTTCAAGCGGACCATCGATCTCGGCTGCGGCACCGGGCTTGCGGCTGCCGCGTTCGCCAAGCAGGTCGACCACTTCATCGGCATCGACCTGTCACCGGGCATGATCAAGGAGGCCCGCGCGACCAACCTGTATGCCGAGCTCGAGATCGCCGACATGATCGAAGGCTTGCGCACCAAGGCGGACGCGAGCGCAAATCTCGTCGTCGCCGCAGACGCCTTCGTGTATCTCTCCGATCTCGCGCCGGTGCTCACCGAAGCCAGGCGCGTACTCGCGCCCGGCGGCGTGCTCGCCTTCACGCTGGAGACTCATGACGGCGGCGGCATCGTGCTCGGCGAAGGCCTGCGCTATGCCCACTCCGCGGAATATGTCCGCGACGCGATTGCCAAGGCCGGCCTCGAGCTGCTGACACTGGAGCTGGCCTCGCCGCGCATCGAGAACAACGAGCCGGTGCGTGGCCTCGTCGTCGTCGCCGAGAAAACTTGAGTCTAGGCGCTAGTACCCACTTTTCTTGGAACGTGAGTCGTGATTCAAGGTCGGGATGATACCCGAAGCAAGAGAAGTCCACCTTTCGAGGAAAGATCGCAAGGTGCTTGAGGCGTGCTGTCGCTCACCGGTGACGTTGCAGCGCGATTTGAAGCGGGCGCGGATAGTTCTGTTGGCGGCGGATGGGCGCAGCACCCGGTCGATCGCCAAGGAAGTTGGGGTCCAGCCGCGGATTGTCAGCCTTTGGCGGCATCGCTATGCCGACCATGGCCTTGAAGGGCTGCAAGACAAGCCGCGGCCTGGCAAGCAGCCGATCTATACGAAGACGACCGACAAGCGGATTCTGAAGCTGCTGGATAAGCCGCCACCGCAAGGGTTTGCGCGCTGGACCGGCCCCCTGCTGGCCGAGGCGCTGGGCGATGTCGATGTCCAATATGTCTGGCGGTTCCTGCGCAGCCACAAGATTGACCTGGTGGCTCGCAAGTCCTGGTGCGAGAGCAACGACCCGAACTTTACGGCCAAAGCCGCCGATGTTGTCGGCCTCTATGTCGCGCCGCCGGCGAAGGCCATTGTGCTGTGCGTGGACGAGAAGCCCTCGATCCAGGCTTTGGAGCGAGCGCAGGGTTATCTGAAGTTGCCCAATGGCCGCGCCTTGACCGGCCAAAGCCACGATTACAAGCGGCATGGCACCACAACATTGTTTGCGGCGCTCGAAGTCGCCACCGGAAAGATCATCGCGACCCATTCAAAACGCCGGCGCCGCGTCGAGTTTCTCGATTTCATGAACAGCGTCACCGCGGCTTTTCCGAACCGCAAGCTTCACGTCATCCTCGACAACCTCAACACCCATAAAAAGAACGAGAGAGCTGGCCCCGCAAATTCGGACAGTAGCTTGAGTGGATTTTCTGCCTGACAGCGGCGAGGATTCTTGCTGCGAATCAGGAGCGAAGATGACGAAGAAGAGCCGCCGGACGCATTCTCCGGCATTCAAGGCGAAGGTTGCTTTGGCTGCGGTCAAAGGCGACAAGACACTGGCGGAGCTGGCGCAGCTGTTTGATGTTCATCCGAACCAGATCACGATCTGGAAAAACCAGCTCCTGGAAGGCGCCGCCGGCGTGTTTGGGCATGACAAGACATCGGCCGAGACGCCGGTCGATTTGAAGGCGTTACATGCCAAGATCGGCGAGCTGGCGTTGGAAAACGATTTTTTGTCCGGCGCGCTCACCAAGGCGGGCCTGCTGAGCGCAAAGCGATGATCGACCGCGGTCATGATCTTTCTATCGTGCGCCAGGCGAAGGTCCTGAAGCTGGCTCGCAGCACGGTCTACTATGAACCTCGGCCAGTTTCGGCCGAGGACCTTGCCTTGATGCGTCGGCTCGATGAGCTGCATCTCGATTATCCCTTCGCGGGAGCGCGTATGCTGCGATCGTTGCTGCGGCGGGAGGGCGTATACGCCGGTCGCCGCCACATCGCGACGCTGATGAAGCGCATGGGGATCGAGGCGGTCTATCGTCGCCCGAACACGAGCAAGCCGGCTCCGGGTCACAAGATCTACCCGTACCTGTTGCGCGGATTGAAGATCGAGCGGCCCGACCATGCGTGGGCAATGGACATCACCTACATTCCGATGCGGCGTGGCTTCGTCTATCTCGCGGCGGTCGTCGATGTGTTCAGCCGACGGGTCCTGGCCCATCGCGTCTCGATCACAATGGAGGCGGCCTTCTGCGTCGAAGCGGTCCAGGAGGCGTTGGCGAAGCACGGCAGGCCCGAGATTTTCAACACGGATCAGGGCAGCCAGTTCACCAGCCTCGAGTTCACCGATGTGCTGCTGGACGCGAAGATCGCCATCAGCATGGACGGCAAGGGCGCCTGGCGCGACAACGTGTTTGTCGAGCGGCTCTGGCGCACGGTCAAATACGAAGAAGTATATCTCCGCGCCTACGACAGCGTGTCCGAGGCGCGAGCGTCAATTGCCAAGTATCTGGCCTTCTACAATCAGGGACGCCCTCACTCGAGCCTTGACGGGCGCACGCCCGACGAGGCTTACTTCGGCACGCAAGCTATGGTGATGGCCGCATGACCGTCGCCGACGGTTTTGTCGTCGCTCTGGTCGGGCTACGCCCTCCCGACGCAACGACAAAACCGTAAAGCCCCGCGTTCAGCATAACCCGGCAGGAATCCACTTAAATCCAGCGGGGCGCTGTCCAAACAACCGGGGCCAGCTCTGAGGACTGGCTCAAGGCCCACCCCAACGTGCAATTTCATTTCACGCCGACAAGTGCGTCATGGCTCAATCAGGTCGAAGTATGGTTTTCCATCTTGCAGGGGCAGTCGCTCAGCGGCACCTCCTTCACGAGCCTCAAGCAGCTTCAGGAACACATCGATGCCTACGTCAACGCATACAACGACAGAGCCGAGCCCTTCGTCTGGACCAAGAAAAAGGTCCGTCAACGCCGTTTCAAAGGCCGCCGTATCACTCAGCTCTGATTCCGGGTACTAGCACCGCGCAATTTGAGCGTCATTGCGTCGCAAAGTTGCGACTCCCCACTTGCGAGCTGCGCTGCGATGTCAGCACAATGCCCTCGCTAGGGAGAAACAAATAATGACGAAGAATCCATCGCGGCGCGATTTCAGCGCCGCCGCGCTCGCCACCATCGCTGCATCCACCTTGCCTGCGCCCTATGTCTGGGCCGCGGAGAAGAAATACGACGCGGGCGCCAGCGACACCGAGATCAAGATCGGGCAGACCGTGCCGCATTCCGGCCCCGGCTCGCTCTACGGCGTGCTCGGACGCATCGGCGAAGCCTATTTCCAGATGCTGAACGAGAAGGGCGGCATCAACGGACGCAAGGTCAAGTTCCTCACCATGGACGACGCCTACAGCGCGCCGAAATGCGTCGAGGCGACGCGGCGCCTGGTCGAGCAGGAGGAAGTGCTGGCGCTGTATGGCTCGCTCGGCACCGCGCCGCAGACCGCCGTGCACAAATACCTGAACTCCAAGGGCGTGCCGCAGCTCTTGCTCAACACCGGCGCGTCGAAGTGGAACAACCCGAAAGAGTTCAAATGCACGATGGCGGGCCTGCCGCTCTATCCGACCGAGGCGCGCATCCTGGCCCGGCACGTCGTCAGCGTGAAGCCGAACGCGAAGATCGGCATCCTCTACCAGAACGACGATTTCGGTCGCGACTTCCTGGGTCCGTTCAAGAAGGTGCTGGCCGATGCCGGCGGTACCGCTCAGGTGATCATGGAGCAGACCTACGATCTCACCGAGCCGACCGTCGATTCCCAGCTCATCAACCTCTCGAAGTCGGGTGCCGACGTCTTCTACAACATCTCGACCGGCAAGGCGTCGTCGCAGTCGATTCGTAAAGTGGCCGAGCTCGGCTGGAAGCCGCTGCAACTGCTGTCGGCGGGCTCGACCGGCCGCTCCATCCTCAGTGCCGCGGGCCTCGAGAACGCCGCCGGCATCGTCGCCATCCGCTACAACAAGGAGGTCGGCCTTCCCAAATGGGAGAAGGACCCCGACGTGATGGCGTTCGAGGAGCTGCGCAAGAAGTACACGCCGGCGATCGACCCCGACAACACCATCGCCTTTGCCGGCTACGGCCAGGCCGTGACCATGGGCGAGATCCTGCGCCGCTGCGGCGACGAGCTCACCCGCGCCAATGTGCTGAAGCAGGCATCGACGCTCGCGGGCTTCCACTCGCCCTACTTCCTCGACGGCGTCACCTACAGCTACACGCCCGAGAACTACACGCCGATGAAGACGCTGTTCATCTCCACCTTCACCGGCAAGGACTGGGACATCTCCGACAAGCCGATGTCGGAATAGTCAGGGGGCGCGAGGCGAGCGCCGCCGTCTCTTCCCTTCTCCCCTTGTGGGAGAAGGTGGCGCGCAGCGCCGGATGAGGGGTTGCTTCAGCAAACTCACATGTGAAAGGTGGCTCGCGGAGAGAGACCCCTCACCCGTCTCGCCGCTCCGCGGCGAGCCACCCTCTCCCACAAGGGGAGAGGGTAAGAGCGCGCATCGACTGCAATTAACCTAACCGATACGCAGCCTTGGCGTTCGCCCCAAACGCCTTCTCCCGCACACCGGAGCCCAGCTTCTCCAAACACCCCTCCAGCGCGGACTTGATCTCGCCGTAACCTCCCGCAAGCAGGC
The DNA here is from genome assembly GCF_049739505.1 of Bradyrhizobium sp. USDA 241. NCBI lineage: Bacteria > Pseudomonadati > Pseudomonadota > Alphaproteobacteria > Hyphomicrobiales > Nitrobacteraceae > Bradyrhizobium > Bradyrhizobium sp. USDA 241. The sequence goes on from NZ_JBMGPZ010000004.1 coordinate 1,913,480, forward strand.
ACACTGGCCAGTCCGAGCCGTAGATCAGCCTATCCTCCCCGAAACATTTTGCGGCGTGCTCGACGAACGGAAACAGCCGCTCCGCATCCCAGTCATTCCAGACCGCCTCGGTCGCCAGGCCTGAGATCTTGCACCAGACATTGCCGCAAGCCGCCAGCGCTGCGATGCCATCGGTCCATTCGGCGCTGCCGCCGTCGGCGATCGGCGGCTTGGCAGCGTGGTCCAGCACGAACCGTGCCTGCGGAAAGGCCTGCGCGGTTGCGATCGCGGCCGGCAGCTCGCGGGTGCGAACGAGAAGATCGTAGGCGAGATCGCGGGCGAAAACAGCCGTGAGGCCGCGCTGCACATCCTCGCGGAGCAGCCAATCCGGATCAGCCTCGTCATGGACCTGGTGGCGAATTCCCACCAGCCTGCCGCCGCCAGGCAAAGCGCGCAGGCGGTCGAGCGTTTCGTCAAGCGCACCATCGGTCAGATCGGCCCAACCGACCACGCCGACGACGAAGGGATTTTCGTGCGCGATGTGCAGGAACTCCTCAGTCTCCTCCAGCGCGGAGCGGCATTGCACCAGGATGCTTGCGTCGATGCCGTTGGCCTTCATGAGCGGCGCGAGATCGGCGGGACCGAAGGCGCGGCGGATCGGCGCGAGCTCGTCCGCCTCCATCCAGGGATAGTCGGCGCGTGCCGGGTCCCAGAAATGCTGGTGGCCGTCGATGATCATGCCTTACACTCCGCCCGGCAGTGGCGCCCGCGCATCGACGAGCTTTCGTGCGCGCAACTCCTGCCAGAACGCCGGCGGGATCGCTGCCTCCGACATCACGATGTTATCGGCGACCTCCGCGGCATTGCGCGCGCCCATCACGGCGACCGTCACCGCCGGATGCGCCATGCAGAACTGGAGCGCGGCGGCTTTCAGCTGGGTGCCGTGCCTGCGGCAGAGCGCATCGAGCTCGAGCGCACGCGCGACGAGCGCCGGATCGGCGTCCTGATAGTTGAATTTCGCGGAGGTCCGCGGATCGGCCAGGATGCCGCTGTTGTAGATGCCGCCGAGCAGAATGCCGATATGCTTCGCCTGGCAGACCGGAAACAGCGCATCCAGCGCGCCCTGATCGAGCAGCGTGTAGCGGCCGGCGAGCAGGAAGCAGTCGACCGGCACGGCCTCGGCGAAGCGCACCAGCATCTCCGACTGGTTCATCCCGGCGCCGATCGCCTTGACCGTGCCGTCCTCGCGCAGGCGCTGCAGCGCGCGGAACGCGCCGGCGACGGCGTCGTCATAATGGTCGTCGGGATCATGCACGAGCAGGACGTCGACGCGGTCGAGCCCAAGGCGCGCCAAGCTCTCCTCGACCGATCGCATCACCCCGTCATGGCTGAAATCGAACACCGGCCGCTCGCGCGGCGTGCCCTTGTAGTGCTCGTCCTCGGCGGCAGCGCCATCCGGTGCGCGCAGCAGACGGCCGACCTTGGTCGAGATGACGTAGGAGTCGCGCGGCTGCTGCCGCAGGAATGCGCCCAGCCGCCGCTCGGCAAGACCAAAGCCATAGAGCGGCGCGGTGTCGAAGAAGCGGATGCCGGCCGACCAGGCGCGCGCGATCGTCGCCTCCGCATCGGCATCGCTGACGGGGGTGAACAATCCACCGAGCGGAGCGGAACCGAGACCGATTGAAGTAACGTCGAGGGAGCCGAGCCGCGAGCATTTCATTCCGATTTGCCTTCCAGCAGTCTTCTTCCAACAATCCGGATCATCTCTCCCGCTTGCGTCAACCGCAAGCGGGAGAGATGTGGGCGCACGGGGCTGGCGGCGCGCCTACTTCAGCATCTGTGCGACGTTGTCCTTGGTGACGAGATCGAGGCCGGTGTAGACGATCTCCGGCACTTTCTCGCCCTTCTTGATCGCGAGCAGCGTGTCCATCGCCTTCTCGCCCATCTCGAACGGACGCTGGCCGACCAGCGCATTGGCATAGCCGTCGCGCAGCAGCTCGAGCTGCATCTTCAGCGTATCGGCCACGACCAGCGTGAACTTGCCGGAATCGATGTCCTTTTTGTTCCTGGATGCGAAGGCCTTGAAACCTTCGGGAGCAAACATCGGCCAACCGCCGATCGGAACGATGGAGGCGAGGTCGGGCGTTGCAGTGCGCATGTCCGTCATCTGCTGGACCGCCAGCGCGGGATCGTCGTTGCAGAAGGTCGGGGAGCCCGCGACCTCGGTCCATTTCGAGCCCTTCAGTGCCTCGCGCACGCCATCGACGCGCTCGGCGAGGTTCTTGGCGCCGGGACCCCCCGAGACCATGGCGTATTTGCCGCCATCGGGCCGCATCTTCAGGAGTTGCTTGCCGAGAGCCAGGCCGAACTCCTTGTTGTTGGTACCGATATAGGCGATGCGCTTGGAGCCCGGCGCATCGGCATCGAAGGTGATGACGGGGATGCCGGCGGCGGTTGCCGCCTCGATCGACTTGGTCATGGCAGCGACGTCAGCGACCGAGATGGCGAGACCGTCGACCTTCTGGGTGATGAAATCCTGGATGATCTGGGCCTGCGTCGCAGGCTCATGCTCCACCGGCCCCTTGTAAATGCACTCGATGTTGCTGAGCTCCTTGGCGCGCTTGAGGCAGCCATCGCGCGCGAAGTCGAAGAACGGATTGTTCATCGCCTTCGGCACGATGACGAAGCGGTAGTTCGCGGCGAACGCCGGCGTAGCCATCATCGCAACGGCGATGCCGGCAAGAAGAAGTTTCCTCATTGTCTCCTCCACCCTTGTGTTTGGTGCCCATCCTCTCGAAAGCGTCCGGGAAGCGGACAGGCGGCATTTTCGTTGCCTTCCCGAGACGACGTCACGTCAGGTCATCCGCGAGCGGATACGGTCGACCAGTACGGCGAGGATGATGATCACGCCCACCAGCGTCTGCTGCCAGTAGGAGCTGACCTGCGCCAGCACGAGACCGTTGCGGATCACTTCCAGCAGCACGCAGCCGACGATGGCCCCGAGCGGGCCGCCAATGCCGCCGGCGAGGTTGGCGCCGCCGATCACGGTCGCCGCGATCACGTTGAGCTCGTAGGATGTCGCCATGTTGGCCGGCGCCGACCCGAGCCAACCGGAGATGATGATGCCCTGGAGCCCCGCGGCGAGCGCGCAGATCACGTAGACCTCGATCTTCACCCGCACCACCGGAATGCCGGTGAGCTCGGCCGCCTTCTCGTTGCCGCCGAGCGCGAAGACGTGACGGCCGAACGAGGTGTGATGCAGCACCACGGCCATCGCCAGCGCGAGGATCACCAGATAAATGAAAGGCACGGGTACGCCGAGCACGTCGCCCGAGGTCGCTGCGTAGAAATAATCGGCGTCCGGTCCGCCCGGAAAGCTGCCACGGCCGTTGGAGACGACGTAGCCGAGCCCGCGCACGATCGAGAGCATGCCGAGCGTGGTCACGAAGGGCGACAGCCCAAGCACGGCGATGCAGAAGCCGTTGACGAGGCCGGCGATCAGCGCCACGCCGAGGCCGGCGACGATTGAGACCAGCAGGATCAGCCCGGGCACATTGGCGAGCACGGTCTTGCCGTCGGCCGCCATGTGCACGAACAGCGCGCCCGCGGGCGAGCCGGGCGTCGACAGCTCGGTCATCACCATCGACGTGATCATGGCGGAGAAGCACATCATCGAGCCGACCGAGAGGTCGATCCCACCGGTGATGATCACGAAGGTGACGCCGAGCGTCGCAATGGCGATGAAGGAGAAATTCTTCGCCACATTCTGCATGTTGCCTTCGGTGAAGAAGTAGGGGCTGGCGAAATGCATGATCACCAGCAGCCCGGCCAGCGCGAGCAGCACGTAGCCGGTCTGGGAGGCGAAGATACCGCGCTGCCACCATCTGATCTTGCCGACATTGGAGAACGTGATCGGGGATTCCATGGGCATGGTCATCACGCCGCCTCCTTCGCACCGGTGATGAGAGCGGTGACTTCCTCTGGGCTGGTCTGTTGGATCGGCTTGTCGGCGCGCTTCTCGCCGCGGCGCATGACGATGACGCGGTCGCACACCGCGAACACGTCTGGCATGCGATGCGAGATCAGCATCACGGCGACGCCCTGCTCCTTCAGCCGATGGATCAGGCCGAGCACCTGCTCGACCTGGCGAACAGAGATGGCGGCGGTCGGCTCGTCCATCATCACGAGCCTGGCGTTGGACAGGCGCGTCCGGGCGATCGCGACCGCCTGGCGCTGGCCGCCCGACATCTGCTTGACGAGATCGTCGGGGCGCGTCTCCGACCGCAGCTCGCCGAACAGCTCCAGCGCGCGCGCCGCCATCGCCTTGTGGTCAAGCAAGGCGATGGGTCCGAATTTGCGCTTCAGCTCGCGGCCGAGGAAGACGTTGGCTGCCGCCGTGAGATTGTCTGATAGTGCAAGGTCCTGATAGACCACCTCGATTCCGACAGCGCGGGCATCGACCGGGCGGTTGAAGTGGACCGTGCTGCCGGCAAAGCGGATCTCGCCGTGGGTGGGGCGGAAATTGCCGGCGATGATCTTGACCAGCGTCGACTTGCCCGCGCCGTTATCGCCCATCAGACCGACCACTTCGCCAGGGAAGACCTGCATCTCGACATCGTGCAGCGCGCGGATCGCGCCGAACTCCTTGCCGATGCCGGTCAGCTCGAGGACCGGTGTTGCGTCGGTCTTTGCCATCAGCGGTCCTCCTCAGACGTAGCGGTTGACGAGGGATTCCAGGTATTCCTGCCGGCCCGAGCGCGGCTGCGGGTCGAAACCGGGACTCATGGCACGGTCGGCGAGATCGGCGAGCGAGCGCTGGCCGCCGAGAATGGCGCGCCCCTCAGGGCTGGCCCACCCGTCGTAACGCTTGGCAAGCGGCTCGGTGAGGACGGCGGCATCGATCATGTCCGCGGCGGCGAGGAAGGCACGCGCGCAGGCATCCATCGAGCCGACATGGGCATGGATCAAATCGTCGGGGTCAATGGACTGACGGCGGATCTTGGCGTCGAAATTGAGTCCGCCCGAGGTAAACCCGCCGCGGTTCAGGATCTCGTGGAACACCAGCGCAAGCTCGCCCACGCTCATTGCGAACTGGTCGGTGTCCCAGCCGAGCAAATCGTCGCCGCGGTTGATGTCGAGCGAGCCGAAGACACCGAGCGCCTCGGCAAGCGCGACCTCGTGATGGAAGGAGTGGCCGGCGAGGATGGCGTGGTTCTGCTCGATGTTGAGCTTGACGTCGTTCAGGAGATCGTAGCGTTCGAGGAAGCCGTAGCAGGTGGCGACGTCGAAATCATATTGATGCTTGGTCGGCTCCTTCGGCTTGGGCTCGATCAGGATCGGACCTTTGAAACCGATCTTGTGCTTGTGCTCGACGACGAGCGAGAGAAAGCGGCCGAGCTGGTCGAGCTCGCGCTTGAGATCGGTGTTGAGCAGCGTCTCGTAGCCCTCTCGCCCGCCCCACAGCACGTAGTTCTCGCCGCGGAGCCGGTGCGTCACCTCCAGCGCGGCGCGGACCTGGCCCGCGGCATAGGTGAAGATATCAGGGTCCGGATTGGTCGCGGCGCCCGCCATGTAGCGGCGGTGTGAGAACAGGTTTGCGGTACCCCAGAGCAGGCGCACTTTTGCGGAGGCCATCTTCTGTTCGAACAGATCGGCGATCGCGTTGAGGTTGGCGACGGATTCCGCGAGCGTGGCGCCTTCCGGCGCCGCATCGACGTCGTGGAAGGTGAAGAACGGCACGTCGAGCAGGCGGAACAGCTCGAAGGCGACGTCAGCCTTGGCGCGTGCCATCTCCATCGCGTCGGTGCCGTGGTGCCAGGGCCGCAGGAACGTCTCGCCACCGAAGGGATCGCCGCCCGGCCAGCAGAAGGAATGCCAATAGCAGACTGCAAAGCGCAGATGATCCTCGAGCCTGCGGCCGTGCACGAGCCGGTCCTTGTCGTACCAACGGAAGGCGGGCGCGCTTGCGGCATCCCTGCCGGCAAAGGCGACGGGTGCGCTTGCATCGAAGAACTTTGCTGACGCGTTCACTTGACGGACTCCTTCAATGCTGGGTAAAGCGCGCGCCACCGCCGATAGGCCTCGTCATAGACCGAAACGACGGATGCACGGGGCGTGAAGGTCGCGAGCCGCCGCGGACGGGTGCAGACCTCCGCTGCGTCTTCGCCGGTCGCAGCGATGCGGCCAAGCCGCGCGGCGCCGAGCGCGGCTCCGACCTCGCCTTCCTCGACGCGGTGAACGGGAATGCCGAGCACATCGGCGCAGATCTGCGCCCACAGCGCCGAGCGCGAGCCGCCGCCGACGAGATCGACTTCGGCGATCGGCCCACTCGCCGCGCTCAGCGCCGCCAGATTGTCGCGCGCGGCAAAGGCGACGCCCTCGAGCACGGCCTGGACGATCTGGCTCCGGCCGGTCGCACCGCGCAAGCCGACAAGGGCGCCGCTGGCCGCGGCATCGTTGTGCGGCGTGCGTTCGCCATCGAGATAGGGCAGGAATCTGATCGGGCTTGGTCCGTCGACGCGCTCGCCGAGCGGCGTCAGCAGCGCTGCAGCCGGCGTCTCCATCACGCCTGCGAGCCACGCAAGCGAGGCAGCCGCCGACAGCATTACGCCCATCTGGTGCCAGAGGCCGGGCAGCGCGTGACAGAAGGCATGCACGGCCGACGCCGGCGCCGGGGCGAAGCGATCGGTGACGCGGAACAGGACACCCGACGTTCCCAGCGACAGGAAGGCATCGCCCGGCACGATCGCGCCGAGCCCGATCGCGCTGGCCGCATTGTCGCCGGCACCGCCCGCGACCACGACATCCTTCTGCATGCCCCAGCGCCGCGCGTAGTCCGGCGCGAGCACGGCGCTCACCTCACTGCCCTCGACCAGGCGTGGCATGTGGTGCAGATCGAGCCCGGTGGCATGCAGCAGCAGGGCCGACCAGCGACGCAGACCGACATCCAGCCACAGCGTGCCGGCCGCGTCCGACATGTCCTCGACCATCTCGCCGGTGAGGCGATAGCGGACATAGGCTTTCGGCAACAGCACCTTGGCCACGCGGTCGAAGATTTCGGGTTCATGCCGCGCGACCCATAGCAATTTCGGGGCGGTGAAGCCGGGCATCGCCAGATTGCCGGTGATCGTATGCAGCGAGGGACAGCGCCGCTCCAGCGTGGCGCATTCGGCCTGCGAGCGACCGTCGTTCCAGAGGATGGCCGGACGCAGCGGCCGGCCGTCCTTGCCGAGCAGCGTCGCGCCATGCATCTGGCCTGACAGCCCGATGCCACGAACCTGCGCAACCTCGCGCGGCTGGCGCGCGGCGAGATCGTCGATTGCGCCGATGGCCGCATCGACCCAGGCGTCGGGATCCTGCTCGGACCACAGCGGCGCTGGGTGCGACAGCGCAAGTTCGCGCGCCGCCGTCGCGACGACCGCGCCGGCTTCAATCACGAGCACCGCTTTCACACCGGACGTGCCGATGTCGATCCCGAGATACACGCTATCCTCCCTTTTGCCTGCTGCGGTGCGCGATCTTGCGTCGCTTTCCCCGCAACGGGCCGTTCCGAAATCCGCCTGCCGCTAAGGCAGATTGTCCCGCATCACGATGTCGATCCTGATCTTCTCCTGTTCGCGCAAGATCGGCTCGCCGCGGGCGAGCGCCAGCAGCACGCGCACGGCCGCGCGCGCTTCATGTCCGGGGTTCTGCGAGATCGCAGCATCCATCACGCCCTGCAGCAGCAATCGGCGCGTCAGCGCCGTGACGTCGTGTCCGACGAACACCACCTGCTTGTCGCGGCCGGACTCGCTCAACGCTTTGGCGACGCCTTGCGTGCCGGCACCGACGTTATAAAGACCAACAATGTCGGCATGGCTGCGGAGCAGCCGGCCCAGCAGCTGCTCCGAACGGTCGTCCTCGTCGCGTCCTTCCAGCACCGGCAGCACGCTGAGATCGGGGAATTCCGTCGCCATCACCTGGTTGAAGCCGAAGATGCGCTCGGCGTGATCGCGCAGGCCCTGCGAGCCCGCCATGATCGCGACCTTGCCGGACCTTTGGCCGACCAGCCGCCCGACCAGCGCGCCGGCAGTGCGCCCCACCGCGATATTGTCGATCCCGACATAGTGGTGCCGGCGCGAGGATGGTACGTCCGAGACCAGCGTCACGACCTTGGTGCCGGCATCGACGAGATCGTTGATGGCAGCACGCACGCCGGGATGATCCAGCGCCACCACGGCAACCCCGTCGCAATCGCCCGACAATGCCTCCAGCGAGGCCGCGAGCGCGGAGGGGTTGAACACGTCGGTTACGACCGTCTCGACGCTGAGGCGGCGGGCCGCCAGCCAGGCTGCCATCTCGCCGAGATAGGCCTCGATCTGCTGCATGAACGGGTTTGGTCCCGACGGCATCACGAAGGCGAAACGGCGGGCGCGGCCGCGGGCGAGCTCGGCGGCGGCCACATGCGGCTGGAACGAATTGCGTTCGATCGCCGCCTTAACGCGCCGCACCGTGTCCGGCCGCACGCCCGGGCGATTGTGCAGGACGCGGTCGACTGTCGCGAGACTGACGCCGGCCTCGCGGGCGATGTCCTTCAGGGTCAGCGCGGTCGGGGTGAGCGTCTCGGCCATGGCTGAAGGCTAGCAGAGGTGTTTTGAGGTGCGCAACTCATTTTGAGGCGACCTCGCTGATTTGCGTGCCTTGCGAGGAGACGCACTCCTGAGCTACCGACGCGCCGGCGCGGACAGGTCCAGCGCCAGGAACAGGCTGTTGGGATCCTCGACATAGCCCTCGAACGGGCCGCAGGCGACGAAACCGTGCGCCCGGTAGAGCGCGTGCGCCGGCTTGAAGTAGTCCCACGAGCCGGTCTCGAGGCTGAGACGCGTCATGCCGCGCGCACGAGCCTCCGTGATGATGTGACGCAGCATCCGGCCGCCATAGCCGCGCCGCCGCGCGGTCTGCAGCGTGTGCATCGACTTGACCTCGCCGTGGCTCGCCGAAAGCGTCTTCAACGCCCCGGTGGCGACCAGCGTCTCGCCGTCCCAGCCGGTCCAGAACGCGACATCGGGTGCACGCAAGCCCGCAAGATCGAGCGCGTGGGCGCTGCCCGGCGCCGTCTGCGCCCGCGCGGCCGTGACGTGGTGATCGAGCAGCGCGACGACGCGGGGATCATAGGTGTCGCCGGTGCGGATCTGCGTGCTCGTCTCCATGTCCTGCCCTCAGATCTTGCCGTAGGACGCGCCGCGCCTGATGATGATGACGTAGCGCGCGTCCTGCCTGGTTTCGTTCTCGAAGATCACAGCGCGCATCACGTCGAAATCCAGACAATCGCCCTCGCGCAGCCGCACCGCCTTGGCATCGACATGCACGGCGATCGCGCCCTCCAGCATCAAGAGCTGCTGGGTGAAGGCGTTGCGGCCCCAGGGGCTGTAGGAGACGCGGGCGCCGGCCGGAAGGTCGACGACGATGATCTCGATGCCGCTGGCCGCATCCGGCGGCGAGGCATGACGCCGGCGATAGCCGCTGTCAGGATCGCGCCAGAGCGGCTGGTCGGCAAGTCGCACCAGGCGCTCCGGCGGCTTTTCGGCGAGCGCGACGACGTCGCTGAGCGTGACGTCGAGCGCCGCGCAAAGCTTGTTGAGCAGCGCCGCCGTGGCACTGCTCTGCGCCCGCTCCACCCGCCCGATCATGGCCCGGCTGACGCCGGAGCGGCCTGCAAGCTCGTTCAACGTCATGCCCGCCTGCGTCCGCAGCGTTTTCAGGCGCCGACCGATGGCGCGATCGAGTTTCTGCTGGTCCATGGTCTCCATCACACCCGTTGCCTGGCAACGGACCGTATAGAGAGCTTACTACGGAGCTCGGCAAATGCCGGAAGGCGAGAGTTCAATATATTGGAATCTCTCCGGCTGGCGGCCGGGAAGATAGTTCAGGCTTAGTGGGTAGACGACGTCTTCATCAGGCATCGTCTGCCCTGCTACCCGTTCTCGTCATTGGAAAAGATTGCCTCGATATCCTGCCTGCCATCGAGCACTCGCACGATCTCGGCCCGGTCACCCTTCAGGCGATAAAAGATGATCTGTGGAGCGACTGCCAGCGAACGTAAGCCGTACCGAATTTCGTCTCGCGACCGCCCCGCGGAGGGAAAGTCCTCGATGAGTGCGACAGCTTTCCCGATCTCGCGCAAGGTCTTGTCGGCCGTCGCAGTCCCTGCCACTTCGGCGTAGTATTCCCAGAGTTGATCAATATCATCGAGAGCTTCCGGTGACCAAATAACCGAAAGCCTACGCTCCACCATGTCCTGAATTCTTTTCGCGAAGAAACTCTTCTATATTCAGAGCCTCCCCCTTGCCTGTATCGAGCGAATGGATGCCGCGGTCGATTTCAGACCGAAGAGCGCTGAGCTTTTGTACATGCGAAAGCAATTTCCGGCCAATCTCTTCCTGATCGGCGGCCGGCAGCCGGGAGATTTGCGCAATGGCTTGTTCGAGCTTCCTGACCATAACTTCAGCCTACCACATTCGGGACATCGGTCGGACCGAAACTTGGAGCGGGCGAAGGGAATCGAACCCTCGTATGCAGCTTGGGAAGCTGCCGTTCTACCATTGAACTACGCCCGCAATCCCTTGAGATTGCTATAGATTTTCGCCTCGCCGGAATTGGCGTGGCACGGTTTTGGCACGCCGACCGCGGTCACCGTATCCACCCCGCATGCAAATTCATATCGAACACCAGAAGGGAGTCAAGCAGGCCGAGCTTGTGAGACGTCCGGGAACCGGCGGCGCATCAGTAGGATGATCTGATCCTCAGGAATGCGCGACACCGGTCCGGCGATTCACCGTCGAACTCGTCTGGCTCGTGCGGATGCGCAGAGAGGCGATGATGTGGGCGAACATGCCGAGCGCATTCCGCGCGTCCTTGGTAACGAGCGATTCGATCGCGGCGTCAATGTATGCGCCCCCGCGATCGAACAAGGTAAAATGCTGAGCAAAAATTGCACGAGGCAGTTGGACCCTGTGCGCCCGCCCCGAGGTGGATTCTCGAATGCTTTCACGGACGGGACATTGCGGGCAGCATTGTACCATCCATTCCAGTGGGTAACTACGAGCCCCGACCTTACTAAATTGATCAGAAAATCAAACACTTTGAAGAGTAATGGTGCCTGGGAAAGGATTGTGAAGGCTGCCGCCTGACCTATTGAATCCTGCTTTTTTCTAGCATGGCCGAGCACCGGTTTGCCACCGCTGTTACACAGCGCTCCGCACTCCTTCTACTAGAATCTTTGTCCAGAACAATTTTAGCTGGCCGAATCATGTGCGGCGATACTAGCCCGTCCTATTCGTGAGAGTGCGTTTTTCTAGTCCGATTGATGTGGCCGCACATCTGCTCTGACGAGGCGCACAGGAGTGCATTCGGCTTTTCACCGCCTGACCACCCGTACTTTGCAACGCGCTTGAGGGATAGGTTGGGCGAACGGGGGCGGACGCCCCCCGGTCAAGGACTGAGCGGCAGCAGCGCGCCGGGCAAGCCGCGGATCAGATCGGCTTCGGGACATGCCGCGGCGAACGCAAGGCGAATGCGGCTCGTGGTCTCGACCACACGGGCAGCGAGTTTCAAGAGACGAAGACGCAGCGTCGCGAACTCGGCAGCGGCCAATTCCCGGGCTTTGGGAATGGCGTCGCGCACGGTCAGCATCAGCCAATAAGCGGCCGTATGGAGCACGAGACGGACCTGGTTGGCGAGCGCCGAACGGCAGCTGGTGCGATCGGAGGCGAGCTGCGTCTTATGCAGCTTGATCAGATTCTCGGCTTGGCCGCGCGCGCAATACAGGCTGTCGTAGATCCACTCGGCCGAGCCGACATCGAGGCTGGTGACGACGAAGCGGATGTCGAGGCCGAGCATCGTCGCCTCAATACGGGCGACAGTGCGCCGTTCGCGATCCCAGGACTTTGCCTTGTGGCGCGTCTCGGTATAGCCACGCAGAACCGGCAGGTTCTCGATGGCGCGTCGCGTGCGGATGTCGTCGGCGACCTCGTCGACTTTTCTGGCGAGCGGCTTGGTACCGGACAGACCGAAGATGTAGTCGATGCCGTTGGTCTCGCACCACGCCATGGCCTCCGGCCGGGCATAGTGCCCGTCGCCACGGAACGTAATTCGCGTGTTGTGCCACCGCGTCCGGATATGCCGTACCAGGCGGCGCAGAAGGGCACGCACCTCGACGCCGCCCGGCGTCTTGCCGGGCCGCAGCACGACCGCCACGGGCCGGCTCTTCTCCGTGTCGTAGACGTGGATCGGCAGGAAGCAGCGTTCGTCATAATGAGCGTTGAACAGCGAGAGCTGCTGATGGCCGTGGACGACGTCGCAGGTATCATCGATGTCGAGCGTGACGGATGCCGGCTCGCGCGGGTAGCTATCCATCCATGCGTCGACCAAAATGTAGGTCAGTCGGATCACGTCGCGCAGGCGCGGAGCATTCTCCAGCCGCGACAGCGTCGGTTGGGAACACAGATCGCGGCCCGTGTCCGGCAGCCGTCCGCAGGCCAGCTTGAATGCGGGATCGGACCGCAGATGATCGAGGTCGTCGGCGTCCTCGTAGCCGCAGCAGATCGCGAACATGCGCGCGCGGAACATATCGACAAGGCTGTGCACGACCCGCGTCGGATCGCGCCGATCCGGGAACACCCGGGCCAGATTGTCGGCCAAGCCGAGACGCCGCTCGGCCATCGCCAGAAGCATCACGCCCCCGTTCGAGGTCAGGCGACCGCCATCGAAGGCAGCTGTGACTTTCTTGGCGTGAACGGCTGGAAACGAGAAGGGCAGAATCGTATCATCGGTCATGGCGGGCGTGGCGTTCGCGGTTGAAGGTGATGGGGTGGCTTCGCAACCGAATCCTACGCCGCATCAGCGGAGCTATGGCTGATTTTGGGTGACGCGGCCTGATCAGGCGGCGTGGCTTTCAGTGTTCGGAATGACTTCGATTCCGTCGATGAACTTTACACCGGCGATGACTTTCGGCAACTGGTTCGTGCTCTTCAATCGCCGCCAGGTCTTCGATGCGGCGTCGATGAGCTTGAACACCATCAGCTTCGCAGTTTGTTGCGACAGCGATCCCTTGGTCCGCACCGTTCGGTGGCGCACCGTGGCGAAGACGCTCTCGATCGGGTTCGAGCTGCGTAGGTGGATCCAGTGCTCAGCAGGGAAGTCGAAGAAGGCGAGCAGCGCATGGCGATCCTTGATCAGGCACTCCACCGCACGTCCGTATTTGACGTGGTATTTCTCGACGAAGACGTCGATCGCGGTTTCAGCTTCGGCCCGGTGTGGGGCCAGATAGATGTTCCGCAGGTCGTTCTTCATGGGGCCCTGCACGGATTTGGCGACCTTGTCGAGTACGTTGCTCACTTTATGGCACCAGCATCGTTGGTGCCGCGTGCCGGGAAAGGCCTCGTCCAGTGCCTTCCAGAAGCCGAGGGCGCCGTCGCCGATGGCGAGTTGCGGGGCAATCCGTAACCCGCGTTGCCGCAGGTCGATCAGGAGTTCGCGCCAGCTCTGCGCGCTCTCGCGCACGCCGACCTGGAAGCCGATCAGCTCCTTCTTGCCTTCCGGCGTGGTGCCAATCAGCACCAGCATGCATTCGCTGTGATCTTCCATGCGGGCCTGCAGGTACACGCCATCGGCCCAGATGTAGACATAGCGACGCGCCGACAGATCGCGTCTCTGCCAGCGTTCGTACTCGACCTGCCAATCGGCCTTCAGGCCGGCGATCACCGAAGGCGACAGGTTCGGCGCATCCTTGCCGAGCAGCGCCGAGAGCGCCTCCTGGAAGTCGCCGGTCGAGATGCCGCGCAAATAGAGGACCGGGATCAAGGCATCCAGGCTCTTCGTCCGCCGCGCCCATAGCGGCAGGATTGCCGAACTGAAGCGGAGGCGGTCGCCTGGCCCGCTCGCTCCGCGGTCGCGGACCTTGGGACGAGCGACCTCCACCGGACCGATGCCGGTCGCAATCTCGCGCACCGGACCGTGCCCATGTCGGACCAGGCGCGCTCGACCGTCGGGCAGCGTCAGATTGGCCGTGCTGGCCAGAAACGCGCCAACCTCGATCTCGATCGCCCTGGCAAGCAGGTCCCGCGCGCCGGCACGAACGATATCGGTCAGTGGATCATCAACCGCGGACGGCTGACGGAAAGCAAGAACATTGGTAGTCTCGGTCATGGCGTATCGCTCTCCTCGAGAGGTTCTGGCAGGCTCGTCACCCGCCTCGATACGCCGCCTTCCTCACACCGTCATCACCCAGATTCCGCCATAGCTCGCTCAAATAGCGAGGCTCAAGGTTCATTATCGCGGGACAGAGAAGACGACGAGGACCAGGACCAGGACGATCAGCCCCGCTACAATAAAACCCTCATGTCGGTCTGTAATCCATCGTCTTACACTTAACAAAAAGGACTGAGTGTTTCGCTTTTGAAACAGTTGCGCCATCGGGACTCTCCTTGGTTGCATTGACCTGCTGAGCAGGAGCCAGAAGCGAAAATGCTGGCTGCTGCTCATGAGAGCACGAGCGTCCGGATGCGTCTAACGACGATACACCTATTGGTTGTGCTTGTCAATTGCTGCAGTCCCTCTACAGACTGATGCTTCAGAAGCGGAAGAAAATATGACTGCGATCAATGCGGCATCAAGCTCGACTGATCGCAGTTGTCATTGTGACTTTTATTCGGGCTAGTACCCACTTTTCTTGGAACGTGAGTCGTGATTCAAGGTCGGGATGATACCCGAAGCAAGAGAAGTCCACCTTTCGAGGAAAGATCGCAAGGTGCTTGAGGCGTGCTGTCGCTCACCGGTGACGTTGCAGCGCGATTTGAAGCGGGCGCGGATAGTTCTGTTGGCGGCGGATGGGCGCAGCACCCGGTCGATCGCCAAGGAAGTTGGGGTCCAGCCGCGGATTGTCAGCCTTTGGCGGCATCGCTATGCCGACCATGGCCTTGAAGGGCTGCAAGACAAGCCGCGGCCTGGCAAGCAGCCGATCTATACGAAGACGACCGACAAGCGGATTCTGAAGCTGCTGGATAAGCCGCCACCGCAAGGGTTTGCGCGCTGGACCGGCCCCCTGCTGGCCGAGGCGCTGGGCGATGTCGATGTCCAATATGTCTGGCGGTTCCTGCGCAGCCACAAGATTGACCTGGTGGCTCGCAAGTCCTGGTGCGAGAGCAACGACCCGAACTTTACGGCCAAAGCCGCCGATGTTGTCGGCCTCTATGTCGCGCCGCCGGCGAAGGCCATTGTGCTGTGCGTGGACGAGAAGCCCTCGATCCAGGCTTTGGAGCGAGCGCAGGGTTATCTGAAGTTGCCCAATGGCCGCGCCTTAACCGGCCAAAGCCACGATTACAAGCGGCATGGCACCACAACATTGTTTGCGGCGCTCGAAGTCGCCACCGGAAAGATCATCGCGACCCATTCAAAACGCCGGCGCCGCGTCGAGTTTCTCGATTTCATGAACAGCGTCACCGCGGCTTTTCCGAACCGCAAGCTTCACGTCATCCTCGACAACCTCAACACCCATAAAAAGAACGAGGACTGGCTCAAGGCCCACCCCAACGTGCAATTTCATTTCACGCCGACAAGTGCGTCATGGCTCAATCAGGTCGAAGTATGGTTTTCCATCTTGCAGGGGCAGTCGCTCAGCGGCACCTCCTTCACGAGCCTCAAGCAGCTTCAGGAACACATCGATGCCTACGTCAACGCATACAACGACAGAGCCGAGCCCTTCGTCTGGACCAAGAAAAAGGTCCGTCAACGCCGTTTCAAAGGCCGCCGTATCACTCAGCTCTGATTCCGGGTACTAGCACCGGAGACAGATGTGCTCAAGATATTCTCCACCTTCCACTAGTACGCAAACGTGTCACCCGAGCCACAATCCCGAATCTATGGTCCGTCCCGAATCTATGGTCCGTAACCGACTTCGTATCGTCACGCCACAGGGCACCAAATCTCACCTGAGCGACTCGAAGAATTACGACGCATATACAAGGAGGTCTCGGGAGAAGAGATCACGACAGCAGAGGCGAGTGAAACGGTGCATCGTCTCCTCGCGCTCTATAGATTGATTTCGCGCCCTTTACCCGGCGAGAGTGAGGGGTCTGGAGAGCCTTACGTCCTTTCGCAACAACCTCCGGTTCAAAATGCACCCGAAGAACTCTGATATGGATGATGCGCTGACCGTCTTCGGTTTGCAGGTCGCTGAGAATTTCTTGTGCCCACTAGGCACCCTTGCCATCCAAAGTTCTAACGTCCTCGTCGACTCCCACCAGACCGTCAGTGAAATGACGCTGAAGCAGCGATTTTAGATCGTCCAGTTCCAAGTGCCCCCATCGATGTGCCCCCCCGACTATAAGGGCCGCGCTATTCAACGCGGACAGACGCCTCCGAACGCTGCTCTGAGCGAGCCAGCAGCCCGGGGAGTTTGCTCGACAAGTAGCTAACCTAGCAGTATGAGCGGACTAAGACATCAACAGCGCCTTCTCAATCTAGCGTGCACCCGGCTTGCGTCAGGATAAGTCCTGGAAAGGAGGAAGAATGTAGTCTGAAACCTTTCAACGTGACCCAGAGGGTTCGACGCCCTCCCGGCAAAGGCGGAGCCCGCCAGCCGGAAGCGAGTCTTGCATGGGTGACGGCAACGTCACTCGTGAAGCGTAGACAGCGGGTACTGAAGCCCTGTGACCAGCCTCGAAATCACGGTCGTGCTGAAGCCTTCGCCGTGTTGGATCCGGGGGCAGCACTGGGAAAGCCGCTATGGCCAGGCTGACCGGTTCGGCCGGGGTCTCTGAGCAGGGCAAAGGTACGGGATGGGACACCAGGAAACCTGAGAGGTCCCGTTTGTGCCCACATGGGAAAGCCGGCACGGAGCACCGGCCACAGCAACGCTCCAGGCCTGATGACCGACTTGGCGAGCATCGGGAGCGCGCACGGAACACGAAAACACCAAGGCATGTGGAATCCCGAGGTGAAGACATAAGCCGACGGACGCGCGCGGCGGGGAGTCGTAGCGGCTTCGTAGTACCGAGGAAGGCGGGGAACTGGGCTCACCGGGACCCGCTCGAGGGAAGGGAGCCGTCACGCGTTAAGACCCATTGACGAGAAACACGGGAGGGAACGCTGAGTCCCACGAACCTGTCCACGAAACGACAATGGCCGATCTGGCGAGGAAGAATCCCAAGCGGGTGCTGACCTCGCTGCATCACCTGATCGACTGTGAATGGATGCTCGAGGCCTATCGCCTGACGCGCAAGGATGGCGCGCCCGGCATCGACGGCATGATGGCGACGGACTATGAAGCGAATCTGGAGGCCAATCTCGGTGATCTCCTGGCGCGCATCAAATCCGGACGTTACATCGCGCCGCCGGTGCGACGGCACTACATCCCGAAGGCGGATGGGACCGAACGGCCACTCGGCATCCCGACATTGGAAGACAAGGTGGCACAGCGGGCGATTCTCCTGCTGCTGGAGCCGATCTACGAGACCCACTTCTTGTCGTGCTCGTACGGCTTCCGACCGGGACGATCGGCCCATGATGCCCTACATGCCCTGCGTAATGGGTTCATGGAGCAAGGGCTGCGCTGGGTGGTGGACGTCGACATCTCGAAATACTTCGACACCATCGACCACGCGCACCTGCGCCGATTCCTCGACCAGCGAGTCACGGACGGCATCGTCCGGAGGATGATTGATAAATGGCTGAAGGCAGGGGTGCTCGAAAAGGGCGTCCTACGCCGCACGACTGGCGGAACGCCCCAAGGCGGCGTGATCTCGCCACTGCTTGCAAACATCTACCTGCACTACGTGCTGGATGAATGGTTCGAGCAGGTGGCGCGACCGCGGCTCAAAGGTCGATGCCAACTGGTCCGATACGCTGATGACGCGGTGATTGCCTTCGAGGACCACCTGTCCGGCAAGCGATTGCTGAACGTGCTGGATAAGCGGCTCGGTCGGTATGGGCTTCAACTCCATCCGACCAAGACCCGCTTCGTAGACTTCCGGTTCAAGCGCCCGGGTGGGCGTCACCCCGCGACGGCGGGGACCACATTCAACTTCCTTGGCTTCACCCATGTGTGGGGTCAATCGAGGAAGGGTAAGAATGTCGTCCGACAGATAACGGCGAAAGACCGTTACGCCCGCGCGCTGGCTTCCGTGACGGAATGGTGTCGGCTTAACCTGCATCGCCCGTTCCGGGCGCAGCACGCGCACCTGTCGCGGGTGATCCGGGGGCACTGCGCCTACTACGGCATCTCCGGCAACGGCCGACGGATCAGATGGTATCACCACCAGATCACGCGGATATGGAAGAAATGGCTCGCGCGGCGTGGCCGCCACAGCAATCTGCCGTGGTCGCGCTTCCGGGCCATGCTCGCGCGACACCCGCTGCCGACAGCCAAGATCGTCCACCAATATGCCGTCCCGTGAGCGAAGCTTACGCGTGAAGAACCGGATGCGGGTAATCCGCTCGTCCGGGTCTGTGAGGGGCGGGGATGGCAACATCCCCGCCTACTCGGCATAAGGGCTTGGCCCGAGCGTCAGGACGCGGAGTTGGTGTTCTAAAGTTTTGGATCGGCCTCGGGTTCGTCGATCAACCCGTCGGCCGTTCGGGCAGCCGAAATGTCTGCGGTATGCAGCGCATCCGCGTGAGCCGGATAGCGTCCGCCGACGGTCAGAAACCGGCCACTGAAACGATCGGCGAACAACTTCTGGAGGTTGTCATTTCGGCTCAGCACCAGGATGCGCTCTATGTTTGTCTACTTGTCGTTAGTTGTATTGGGGCACGAGCTATGGCGGAATCTGGGTGATAGAGCTGGCCCCGCAAATTCGGACAGTAGCTTGAGTGGATTTTCTGCCTGACAGCGGCGAGGATTCTTGCTGCGAATCAGGAGCGAAGATGACGAAGAAGAGCCGCCGGACGCATTCTCCGGCATTCAAGGCGAAGGTTGCTTTGGCTGCGGTCAAAGGCGACAAGACACTGGCGGAGCTGGCGCAACTGTTTGATGTTCATCCGAACCAGATCACGATCTGGAAAAACCAGCTCCTGGAAGGCGCCGCCGGCGTGTTTGGGCATGACAAGACATCGGCCGAGACGCCGGTCGATTTGAAGGCGTTACATGCCAAGATCGGCGAGCTGGCGTTGGAAAACGATTTTTTGTCCGGCGCGCTCACCAAGGCGGGCCTGCTGAGCGCAAAGCGATGATCGACCGCGATCATGATCTTTCTATCGTGCGCCAGGCGAAGGTCCTGAAGCTGGCTCGCAGCACGGTCTACTATGAACCTCGGCCAGTTTCGGCCGAGGACCTTGCCTTGATGCGTCGGCTCGATGAGCTGCATCTCGATTATCCCTTCGCGGGAGCGCGTATGCTGCGATCGTTGCTGCGGCGGGAGGGCGTATACGCCGGTCGCCGCCACATCGCGACGCTGATGAAGCGCATGGGGATCGAGGCGGTCTATCGTCGCCCGAACACGAGCAAGCCGGCTCCGGGTCACAAGATCTACCCGTACCTGTTGCGCGGATTGAAGATCGAGCGGCCCGACCATGCGTGGGCAATGGACATCACCTACATTCCGATGCGGCGTGGCTTCGTCTATCTCGCGGCGGTCGTCGATGTGTTCAGCCGACGGGTCCTGGCCCATCGCGTCTCGATCACAATGGAGGCGGCCTTCTGCGTCGAAGCGGTCCAGGAGGCGTTGGCGAAGCACGGCAGGCCCGAGATTTTCAACACGGATCAGGGCAGCCAGTTCACCAGCCTCGAGTTCACCGATGTGCTGCTGGACGCGAAGATCGCCATCAGCATGGACGGCAAGGGCGCCTGGCGCGACAACGTGTTTGTCGAGCGGCTCTGGCGCACGGTCAAATACGAAGAAGTATATCTCCGCGCCTACGACAGCGTGTCCGAGGCGCGAGCGTCAATTGCCAAGTATCTGGCCTTCTACAATCAGGGACGCCCTCACTCGAGCCTTGACGGGCGCACGCCCGACGAGGCTTACTTCGGCACGCAAGCTATGGTGATGGCCGCATGACCGTCGCCGACGGTTTTGTCGTCGCTCTGGTCGGGCTACGCCCTCCCGACGCAACGACAAAACCGTAAAGCCCCGCGTTCAGCATAACCCGGCAGGAATCCACTTAAATCCAGCGGGGCGCTGTCCAAACAACCGGGGCCAGCTCTGATGACGGTGTGAGGAAGGCGGCGTATCGAGGCGGGTGACGAGCCTGCCAGAACCTCTCGAGGAGAGCGATACGCCATGACCGAGACTACCAATGTTCTTGCTTTCCGTCAGCCGTCCGCGGTTGATGATCCACTGACCGATATCGTTCGTGCCGGCGCGCGGGACCTGCTTGCCAGGGCGATCGAGATCGAGGTTGGCGCGTTTCTGGCCAGCACGGCCAATCTGACGCTGCCCGACGGTCGAGCGCGCCTGGTCCGACATGGGCACGGTCCGGTGCGCGAGATTGCGACCGGCATCGGTCCGGTGGAGGTCGCTCGTCCCAAGGTCCGCGACCGCGGAGCGAGCGGGCCAGGCGACCGCCTCCGCTTCAGTTCGGCAATCCTGCCGCTATGGGCGCGGCGGACGAAGAGCCTGGATGCCTTGATCCCGGTCCTCTATTTGCGCGGCATCTCGACCGGCGACTTCCAGGAGGCGCTCTCGGCGCTGCTCGGCAAGGATGCGCCGAACCTGTCGCCTTCGGTGATCGCCGGCCTGAAGGCCGATTGGCAGGTCGAGTACGAACGCTGGCAGAGACGCGATCTGTCGGCGCGTCGCTATGTCTACATCTGGGCCGATGGCGTGTACCTGCAGGCCCGCATGGAAGATCACAGCGAATGCATGCTGGTGCTGATTGGCACCACGCCGGAAGGCAAGAAGGAGCTGATCGGCTTCCAGGTCGGCGTGCGCGAGAGCGCGCAGAGCTGGCGCGAACTCCTGATCGACCTGCGGCAACGCGGGTTACGGATTGCCCCGCAACTCGCCATCGGCGACGGCGCCCTCGGCTTCTGGAAGGCACTGGACGAGGCCTTTCCCGGCACGCGGCACCAACGATGCTGGTGCCATAAAGTGAGCAACGTACTCGACAAGGTCGCCAAATCCGTGCAGGGCCCCATGAAGAACGACCTGCGGAACATCTATCTGGCCCCACACCGGGCCGAAGCTGAAACCGCGATCGACGTCTTCGTCGAGAAATACCACGTCAAATACGGACGTGCGGTGGAGTGCCTGATCAAGGATCGCCATGCGCTGCTCGCCTTCTTCGACTTCCCTGCTGAGCACTGGATCCACCTACGCAGCTCGAACCCGATCGAGAGCGTCTTCGCCACGGTGCGCCACCGAACGGTGCGGACCAAGGGATCGCTGTCGCAACAAACTGCGAAGCTGATGGTGTTCAAGCTCATCGACGCCGCATCGAAGACCTGGCGGCGATTGAAGAGCACGAACCAGTTGCCGAAAGTCATCGCCGGTGTAAAGTTCATCGACGGAATCGAAGTCATTCCGAACACTGAAAGCCACGCCGCCTGATCAGGCCGCGTCACCCAAAATCAGCCATAGCTCCGCTATTTGCGAGGCTTTCTATTGCCTCGTAGGAGATCGATATGAGAGCAGTGTTCAGCCTTCAGATCCCAACTTTTGAACTCTCAAATCCCGAGAACAGTAAGGAGGCGACGGAATCATTCCCCATTGACCAGGAAGTAGTTAGCTTGCTGAACACTTTCGGCTGGACGTTGGATCTGAATGCAATTGAGTCCAAGGATATCATTGCGATCATAGGTGAGCGGGAAGAGTCAGCGCCGGCGACAGGCGGCGCTGTAGCAGCTTGCAGGCCACGCTCAGAAGACATAACTGAGTCTCAACGGCATTTTGTTTCGATAACTAAGCCGATATTTCAAGAGATGCCGGAAGTTGCCGCGGCCGAAAAGGGGCGAGCAATCTATGTCGGGTACATCTCCAGCGAGCAGACCCTATTCATCGTAACGCGAATGGTCCCGGGAGAACTTACGTTCAGACTACTCCATAAGGAGCTGGATCGATTGCAGAAAGCGACAGTCCTCCTCGTGCGAAAGTTGGTAGGATCAGCGCTTCGAGGACGAACTCTGGTCATTGCTGACCCGATCGTGAAAATATACGAGCGGAGAAATAACCACGTCATCATCGAAGGTCGGATAGTTACGCGACCTCTGCAAGAGGTCGTGCAGGATCGATTGATAGACGCGATCGTTTTTGCCTTCGCCCTAGGTGTCGCGATCGTCTCCTTCCCGCCGTTCTGGAAAAACGCCATGACGGACAATACGTTATTCGGCATGTTGGAGCGCTTCAACACAGCTCTAATCACCACTGCGCTTATCTTGGTCGTTCAACTTTTGGTTGCTTGGGTTCAGGTCAAGCGGCGCCGTCTCATTCGGTGGCAGTAGCTAGTGGGGCGGCGAAGGTCAGGAACTTCACGTCGCTAAATTCTGTCAACGAACGTAGTCGCGCAGCCCATCACTCGACGTGCCGTCCCGCACCCGTCTCGCCCCTCATTTGGAAGAGCTCAGCTTCAGCAAATGAGGTGACACTGATGAATATTGATCCTAGCCCGTCTTATTCGTAAGAGTGCGCCTGAGAGGCTGGCGATCGTGGTGTAAAGCGCTGATGCGGCGTAGGATTCGGTTGCGAAGCCAACGCTATCACCTTCAACCGCGAACGCCACGCCCGCCATGACCGATGATACGATTCCGCCCTTCTCGTTTCCAGCCGTTCACGCCAAGAAAGTCACGGCTGCCTTCGATGGCGGTCGCCTGACCTCGAACGGGGGCGCGATCCTTCTGGCGATGGCCGAGCGGCGTCTCGGCTTGGCCGACAATCTGGCCCGGGTGTTCCCGGATCGGCGCGATCCGACGCGGGTCGTGCACAACCTGGTCGATATGTTCCGCGCTCGCATGTTCGCGATCTGCTGCGGCTACGAGGACGCCGACGACCTCGATCATCTGCGGTCCGATCCGGCATTCAAGCTGGCCTGCGGTCGCCTACCGGACACGGGCCGGGATTTGTGTTCCCAGCCGACGCTGTCGCGGCTGGAGAATGCTCCGCGCCTGCGCGACGTGATCCGACTGACCTACATTTTGGTCGACGCATGGATGGATAGCTACCCGCGCGAGCCGGCATCCGTCACGCTCGACATCGATGATACCTGCGACGTCGTCCACGGCCATCAGCAGCTCTCGCTGTTCAACGCTCATTATGACGAACGCTGCTTCCTGCCGATCCACGTCTACGACACGGAGAAGAGCCGGCCCGTGGCCGTCGTGCTGCGGCCCGGCAAGACGCCGGGCGGCGTCGAGGTGCGTGCCCATCTGCGCCGCCTGGTACGGCATATCCGGACGCGATGGCACAACACGCAAATTACGTTCCGTGGCGACGGGCACTATGCCCGGCCGGAGGCAATGGCGTGGTGCGAGACCAACGGCATCGACTACATCTTCGGTCTGTCCGGCACCAAGCCTCTCGCCAGAAAAGTCGACGAGGTCGCCGACGACATCCGCACGCGACGCGCCATCGAGAACCTGCCGGTTCTGCGTGGCTATACCGAGACGCGCCACAAGGCAAAGTCCTGGGATCGCGAACGGCGCACTGTCGCCCGTATTGAGGCGACGATGCTCGGCCTCGACATCCGCTTCGTCGTCACCAGCCTCGATGTCGGCTCGGCCGAGTGGATCTACGACAGCCTGTATTGCGCGCGCGGCCAAGCCGAGAATCTGATCAAGCTGCATAAGACGCAGCTCGCCTCCGATCGCACCAGCTGCCGTTCGGCGCTCGCCAACCAGGTCCGTCTCGTGCTCCATACGGCCGCTTATTGGCTGATGCTGACCGTGCGCGACGCCATTCCCAAAGCCCGGGAATTGGCCGCTGCCGAGTTCGCGACGCTGCGTCTTCGGCTCTTGAAAATCGCCGCCCGTGTCGTCGAGACCACGAGCCGCATTCGCCTTGCGTTTGCCGCGGCATGTCCCGAAGCCGACCTGATCTGCGGCTTGCCCGGCGCGCTGCTGCCGCTCGGTCCTTGACCGGCGGGGCGTCCGCCCCCGTTCGCCCAACCCATCCCTCAAGCGCGTTGCAAAGTACCGGTCGTCAGGCGGCGAAAAGCCGAAGGCAATCCTGTGCGCCTCGTCAGACAAGATGTGCGGCCGCATCAATCGGGCCCAAAAGCCGCACTCTCACGAATAGGACGGGCTAGTCCAAGATGCGGAGTTTTCGCTTAGCCTTTCGAATCGTTTTCGGCCGAAAGCCAGCCGCGAATTTGGGCAAGATCAGCAGTCTAGTCGCGGGGGACGGGCAAAGACACCATGGCCGGAATATGGCCCGTGAACCCATTCGTTTTGCCCGCATCGACTTTCGGAATGACGACCGCGTCTTCGGGATCAAAACGGAAGACCGGTTCTTGCACATGTACATCATCGGCAAAACTGGCACCGGTAAGTCGAGTCTGATCGAGACTATGGCGCTGCAGGATGCCAAGCGGGGGAATGGCTTCGCTCTCATTGATCCGCACGGTGACCTAGTCGCTCGGGTTGCTTCACGCATTCCGGCATCGCAGCGGGATAGAGTCATCTATCTGGACGCGACTGATCCAGCCCAGCCATACGGGTACAACCCCCTTCGTCACGTCAGCGATGATCGTATCGCCCTCGCCGCTTCGGGCATGATGGATGTCTTTAAGAAGATGTGGCCCGACGCGTGGGGGGTGCGCATGGAGCACATTCTGCGCAACGTGCTTATGGCCCTTTTGGAGCAGCCCGACGCGACGCTCCGCGACGTGCTGCGTATCTTCTCGGACCCCGTGGGTCGGTCAAAATCCCCCGGGTATGGTCACTTGAAACTCCCCCACCTGATGATCGCCGTCAGCGCCGCTGAACAGCAGTAGCCGGTCAGGCAGGACGTTTATGTTCGACCCCTTTAGCCAGCAAGGGGCCGGGGAGTTGAACGTCTTGAAGCGACATCTGCAAAGCACCGTACTTACATTACTTGATCGCAACACCAGCCAGCGCGAGATTCACCGGCTGACGGGTGTCGATCGCAAGACGATCCGGCGTTATCAGGCGCTGCGGGCCGGTGCGGAGGCAAATTCCCCCGGGGAAGTGACCACCGGCTCGGTGAGCGCGGACGGCCAAATTCCTCCACCCCGACCACCGGCTTTTGGGACATCGGAAGCGACGGTCACCAGCAGCCTGGCCCGTTCGGCTTGCGAAGCGCATCGGACGTGGATCGAAGAACAGGTCCGGCTGAAGCGGAACGCGCAGGCGATTTACCAGGACCTGGTTGATCAATTTGGCTTTCCGTCCAGCTACCAGAGTGTCAAGCGGTTTGTGCGCCGGTTGCGGCACGCTGATCCTGAGCAGTTTGATCGTCTTGAGTTCCTCCCCGGCGAGGAAGCTCAGGTCGACTATGGCGAGGGCGCGCCGACGGTTGATCCGAAGAGCGGGCGGTACCGTCGTCCCCGCCTGTTCGTGATGACGCTACGCTACTCGCGGCGCAGCTTCCGGCGGGTAGTCTGGAAGTCCAGCCAACAAGTCTGGGCGCAGCTCCACGAAGAGGCGTTCCGGTATTTTGGCGGGGTCCCCAGCTATGTCGTGCTCGACAACCTGAAGGAAGGCGTCCTCAAGCCGGATTTGTACGAGCCCCAGCTCAACCCGATTTACAGCGCGATGCTGGCTCATTACGCCGTGGTCGCCGATCCCGCGCGCGTGGCCGATCCAAATCGGAAAGGATGCGTCGAGAATGCGATTCAACATACCCAGGGCACTGCGCTGGCCGGACGGCGCTTCGAGACGCTGGAGGCGCAAAACGAGTTCTTGAGGCACTGGGAGGAGAACTGGGCTTCCAAACGCATCCACGGCAGCACGCGCCGTCAGGTCGAGGCGATGTTCCAGGAAGAGAAGCCGCACCTGCGGCCGCTGCCTGTCGCTCCCTTCCGCATCTTCACCGAAGTCGTCCGGACTGTCTGCGACGACACCACCGTACGCGTCGACAACAGCTATTACGCCGCGCGGCCCGCGCCGATCGGCAGCCAGGTCGTCGTGCGCATCTACACCACCACGATCGAGATCCGTGATCGCCACACCCGTGCGCTGCTGCGTGTTCATTCCCGGATGGCGCACCCCGGTTCTGTCGTCCTGCCGACCAGCGAACGGCCGTTCAACCCGTCGCGGCAAACCGCCGTGCTGCTGGCGAGCGCCGAGCGCATCGGACCGCAGACCAGGGCCTTGTGCCAGCAGGTGTTCGACACCGAAGGGCGCCCCGGACAGCGCGCGATGTGGGGCATTGTCGGGCTGGGCCGGAAGTATCCGGCGCGGCTGGTCGAGCAGGCCTGCGCGCACGCCATCGACAACCGCATCTACCGCTACAAGCACGTGCGTGCGACCGTCGAGCGGTTGTTCGAACAGGCGATCGAGCAGGTTGGAGTGACGCCACAGCCGGCATCGCCGCTCACCCAGGATCATCCGCTGATCCGTACCCCCGCGGAATACGGCGACCTCTTCAGCCGCGCTGTGCGGCGCGACGCCGACGACAATGGTCGGCAGGCCGAGGCTCACGACGATCACGCCACGGCAATCCGCGCTCGTGTCGCCTGCGCAACCCCGGCCAACTCCGGCGCCACGAGCGCTCCCGCTGCACCTTCTCACCTTAAACTGGAGACCTAGCCACATGATGACCATGCCGGAAATTGAGCGTTGCCTACGACAGCTGCGCCTGTCGGGTGTCCGCGACACGCTGCAGACGCGCGTGCTCCAGGCGCAGGGCGCCAACCAGCCCTTCCTCGAGACCTTCTCCCTTATCCTGCAGGATGAACTGGACCGTCGTCAGTCCCGTCTTATCGAGCGGCGATACCAGCAATCCGGGCTCGACGAAAAGCTGACGCTCGCCGAGTTCGACTGGTCCTTCAATCCCAAACTGCCACGTCAGACCTGCTTCCAGCTCCACACCCTGGCGTTCATTGCCGCTGGCGAGAACGCTCTGCTTGTTGGCAAACCTGGCACCGGGAAGTCGCACATCGCCAAGGCGATTGCCTATCAGGCGATCCTGCAAAGCCACAAGGTCCAGTATCTTGAGACCGACGACTTCTTCCACCGCTACGCCCTGAACTCTCCGGCACAACGCGAGGTCCGGCTGCGAACCATCATCGACTGCGATCTCCTCGTGCTGGACGATCTATTCCTCGCACGCGCCATCCCCGACGACGCCGGCACTTTGCTGCAGACCCTGATCCATCAGCGTTACAAACTGCGCCGCAGCGTCATCGTCACCTCCAATCGCGTCGTGCAGGATTGGGGGGCATACCTTGGGGACAACACTATGAGCACGACGATCCTCGATCGCCTTATGCATCATTGCCATCTGCTTGAGTTCGACGGACGCAGCTATCGGCTCAAAGAAGCCGCTGAAGCTCTTGCCCGGGAAACAAACTCAAACTAACAGTCCCTTGTCCTGCCTCGCGGGTGGAGGAATTTGACTGACCACACCCGGAGGAATTTGAAGTGACCCGCGGGGCAATTGCCCGTTCTGAAACTGAACTGGGGCAAGGGCGCCGACACCATCGTCAACAACGGGCACACGATCCAGCTCAACTTCGCCGAAGGCAGCAGCTTGATGCTCGGCAACGTCAAGTACAAATTGCTTCAGGTGCACTTCCATCGCCCGAGCGAGCACATGATCGGCGGCAAGAATTTTCCGATGGAGGCGCATTTCGTCCACCGCAGCGAGGCCGGCGGGCTCGCCGTGGTCGGCGTGCTGATGGCCGAGGGCAAGCCGAACCCGGCCTTCGGCAAGATCGTCAAGACCATGCCGGCGGCGGAAGGCCCGGCGGTCAAGGCCGATGCCGGCATCGATCCTCGCGCCATGCTGCCGCAGCGGCTCGGCTACTTCCACTATCCCGGCTCGCTGACGACGCCGCCCTGCTCGGAGGTGGTGGAATGGCTGCTGCTGACCGACCCGATCCAGGTCGCCAGCGCCGACGTCGCGGCGTTCGCAAAGCTCTATCCGATGAACGCGCGCCCGGTGCAGAAGGACAACCGGCGCTACGTGCTGAGGTCGACCTGAGGCATCACGCCGGGGCCGTGTAAGCCCCGGATGGCGCGCGCTCCATCCGGGCCGCACGCGCCTTACGCGCTCCGCGCCAGCGCGCCGTCGATCATGTTGACGGCGTTCTGCACGCCGTACACGGCGACGAAGGAGCCGAAGCGCGGGCCTTTCTCCTGGCCGAGCAGTACCTGGTAGAGCATGTTGAACCAGTCGAGCGTGACGCCGGGGCGGCCGTCCTTGCCCTTCTTGACCTGGTCGAGGAACGGCTCGCGGCGGCCGACCTCGTAGACGACGTTCTGGATGTCCTCGGCCGAAGCGTCCGGCGCCAATTGCGACAGCGCATCGCGCAGATCCTGGAGCGCGGCGCGCTCGCTGTCTGTCGGCACCCGGAACTGCTTCGTCGGCGCGACGAAATCGCGATAGTAGTTAATGGCGTAGCCCACCATCGCGTCGAGCTTCGGATGCGTCTGCGGGCTCACGCCGGGACGATAGCGACCGATGAAGCCCCACAGCGTCTCGGCATTCTCCGCGTTCGACGACGAGACCAGCGTCAAGAGCAGCTGGAAGGTGACGGGCATGTCACCCATCGGCGGCTTGCCGTTGTGGATGTGCCAGACCGGATTGCCGAGCTGCTGCTTGCCGTCCTGCTTGGCAAAGCCGTCGAGGAACTGCTGGTAGTCGTCGACATTGCGCGGGATGACGTCGAAATAGAGCCGCTTGGCCGCCTTCGGCTCGCGATACATGAACAGCGACAGCGATTCCGGCGAGGCATAGCGCAGCCATTCGTCGATGGTGAGGCCGTTACCCTTCGACTTCGAGATCTTCTGGCCCTTCTCGTCGAGGAAGAGCTCGTAGTTGAAGCCTTCGGGCGGCGTGGCGCCGAGCGCCCTGGCGATGGCGCCGGACAGCTTCACGGAATCGATCAGATCCTTGCCGGCCATCTCGTAGTCGACGCCGAGCGCGACCCAGCGCATCGCCCAGTCGGCCTTCCACTGGCACTTGACGTTGCCGCCGGTGACGGGCGTTTCGACCTCCTGGTTCGTATCGGGATCGACATAGGTCACCGTGCCGGCCGCGACGTCGCGGCGGATCATCGGTACCTGCAGCACGACACCGGTTGTCCTGCTGATCGGAAGGAACGGCGAATAGGTCGCGCGGCGGTCGGGACCCAGCGTCGGCAGAATGATCGCCATGACCTTGTCGTAGGCGGCGAGCATCTTCAGCAGAGTCGCGTCGAAGCGGCCCGACGTGTAGTAGTCGGTCGAGCTCGCGAACTCGTAATCGAAGCCGAAATGATCGAGGAAGGCGCGCAGCCGCGCATTGTTGTGCGCGCCGAAGCTGTCATGCGTACCGAAGGGATCAGGCACGCGCGTCAGCGGCTTGCCGAGATTGGCCTCCAGCGGCGCCCTGTTCTGCACGTTGTCGGGCACCTTGCGCAGGCCGTCCATGTCGTCGGAGAAGGCGAGCAGGCGGGTCTTGATCTTGTCCTCGGTCAGCACGCGGAAGGCATGGCGCACCATCGAGGTGCGCGCGACCTCGCCGAACGTGCCGATATGCGGCAGTCCGGAGGGACCGTAGCCGGTCTCGAACAGCACCTCGTCCTTCGGGCTTTTCTTCAGCCGCGCGACAATGGCCTTCGCCTGCTCGAACGGCCAGGCGTTGGA
This sequence comes from Bradyrhizobium sp. USDA 241, assembly GCF_049739505.1. Classification (NCBI taxonomy): domain Bacteria; kingdom Pseudomonadati; phylum Pseudomonadota; class Alphaproteobacteria; order Hyphomicrobiales; family Nitrobacteraceae; genus Bradyrhizobium; species Bradyrhizobium sp. USDA 241. The sequence goes on from NZ_JBMGPZ010000004.1 coordinate 1,943,175, forward strand.
TTGTTCGGCGAGCGCACGCAGGTCGCTCGGGTTCGCGGCAAGATCGATAACGGACATCAGGGGCCTCCGGGCCGCGGAAAATAGCGATTTCCGGGCCAAATGCAAAAATGGGTCTTGATCGTCATTCCGGGGCGATGCGCCAGCATCGAACCCGGAATCTCGAGATTCCGGGTCTGGTCCTTCGGACCATCCCGGAATGACAATTCAACATTCTCGAGATTCTCAGGTGCGCACCTGCGCACCATAGTTCGTGCTTCGCACGCCCCGGAATGACGATCGCTGGCTAAAACGGGCTCACCGAGAAATACCGCAGCCACAGATCGGTATAGCGGCCTTTTTCCCAGACGCGGAACATCGCCCAGTTCAGGGCCTGGCGCAGCACGTCGTTGCCCTTGCGCACGGCGATGCCGATGCCTTCGCCGAAGAAGCGGCTCTCGACGAAGGGGCCGCCGGAGAAGGCGCAGCAATCGCCGGAATCCGTGCCGTTGATCCAGAACGCCAGCGAGATGGCGTCGCCGAAGATGAAATCGACCTCGCCCCTGCGCAAAGCTGCGCGCATCGCATCGTCGCTGGGATAGGCATGCAGTTCGGCGTCGGTGAACATCGCCTTGAGGTAGGCCTCATGCGCGGAGCCGGCGATGACGCCGACCTTCTTGCCCTCGAGATATTCGGGCCGGATCTCCGGCATCACCGCGTCCTTGCGCGAGACGAAGCGCGCCGGCACGCGGTAATACGGATCGGTGAAGTCGACGCGGGCGCGCAGCTGCGGGCTCACCGCCATCGAGGCGATGATGGCATCGCCCCGGTTGGAGGTGAGCGCGTCCACCAGCGTCTCGAAGCGGCGCATCTGCACCGTGCACGTGACCTTGATCTCCTCGCACAGGGCGCGGGCGAAATCGACGTTGAAGCCGGCCGGGTTGCCGTCTGCGCCAGTGTAGTTGAACGGCGGATAGTCGGTCTCGGTCAAAAAGCGGATCACGGTCAGGCGCGACAGGTCCGGCCGTTCGGGGCGCCGACGGGGATCCCAGAAGCCGGGCACGGCCTGCGGGGCTGCCTGGGGGGTGGTCTGTGGCGTGGCCTGGGGCGCCGCTGGGGGCCGCTTGGCGGGCGTCTGGGCCTCGGCGGGCAGGGCTGTGAGCAGGCACGCGGCGGCGGCCAACCCCATCAGCAAGCCAAGGGCAGATTTGAACGATTTCGCCTGTTGCGATGAAGCCATCGGCCGGAAATGAATGAATTTCGTTGGGATCGGAGGGCCTTATAGACCATCCGGACGGGAACGCGAGCCCGGAATGTGGCCAAGGCGAAGCTGCGCTCCCTCCCTCGCTTGCGGGGAAGGGCTGGGGAGAGGGTGTTTCCTCTGGGCGAGAGCGCCCTAGAGGAGAGAGCCCTCACCCGCGCCCTCGGCGCGACTTCTCCCGCAAAGCAAGCGGGAGAGGTGCAGCAGAGTGCGCAGCTCGAACGCAGGCCTCAGAGATACTTCTTCAACTCCGCAGCCGCCTCCTCCGGCGTCCGCTTCAAATTGAACGGCGAGACGAAGCGGCCGTCGCGGTCCATCAGATAGATCAGCGCGGTGTGGTCCATGGTGTAGTCGCCGTCCTTGGTCGGGACCTTCTTGGCATAGACGCGGTAGGAGCTGATGACCTTGGCGGTCTCGGCGGGATCGCCGGACAGGCCCTCGAGGTGCGGATCGAAGCTCGACAGATAATCTTTCATCGTCGCCGGCGTATCACGCTCGGGATCGACCGAGATGAAGACGGCATTGATCTTGTCGGCATCCTTGCCCATTACGCGCAGCACCTCCGAGATCTCGAACAGGGAGGTCGGGCAGACGTCGGGGCAATGGGTGTAGCCGAAGAAGATCAGGGTCGGCTTGCCCTTGAGGCTCTTATCGGTGACGGCTTTGCCGTTCTGGTCCGTCAGCTGGAACGGCCCGCCGATCGCGGCCGGCTGCGCCACCTTGCTCAGCCCGCCCATGGCCCAGAACATGATCAGGAGCCCGACAATCAGGCTTGCGGCGAAGGCGGTCGCGATCACCAGCGGACGGGCAGCGGAACTCATAGGCGGAAAACTTCCTGTCGCAGGTCAGAAGCAGGCGGCAAAGCCGGTCCTGATCATTTCGAAGAACACCTGGCTGCCATAGTGGAACCAGAGCGCCAGTGCGCCGATCATAACGAGACTGCCGATTACCGCGCCAGCCCACAGCAGCACGGATGGCATCCGGCCGGCAGTGGGCGAATTGTCCGATAGCCGATGCGCTGGATGCAGTGGTTGAGCCATGACAACGATCGGGACGAAGGCCCCGGTTCCCAGGCTTTCAGATAGGCTCTGCGCCGCCTGCGGGCAAGACGCCGCCGGCGGCGCAAAAGGGTCTCGTCAGGCTGCGAATATCAGTGAAGGAGCTGACCCCGAGCGGATTCGAGCTGCTCGGTTTTTGGGAGCGACCGGCGCGACGGCCTGGCCGTCGAGGCCTGCGCGTCCAGGTAGCAGGGCTTGTACATGGCCTCGAGCTGCTTGCCCCTCAGGAAGAGCATGCGTGGGGTAAGCCCGCCGCGCTGGCCGATCCAGCGCTTCACCTGCGAGGGATACATCGCATAGAGCATCTGGGTTGCTTCGGGATTGGTGACGGCGCGGCCGTTGGAGCCGAAATCCCAGGCGGCGTGGAAGCCGAGCGTCGCATGCGAGGTCACGCAGATCCGGTCGTGCGGGATTGCGCCGAGGACGATGGTGCAGGCGGAGGCGCAGAGGCCGTCGATGATGACCGTTTCGCCCGATTGCCTGAGGTCCTGGTATCTGTCGACGTAGGTTCCAATCCGGCCGCCGCGGTCATCCGCGATCCGAACCACCGCGTGAGAAGCCCCCATGCCCGCGATCAGGACAACCACCGCAAGCAATCCCGTCAGAAACTTCATTGTCCCCGCCCCAGCGAATTCGAATCTGCGTGTCAGGTGGTGATGCACAGCTAGCGTCTGTCGTAACCAAGGTTTTGTCTAGGCAGCTCGGCTGGATCAAAACAAATTCAAATCCAGTGTTGCGTCCGCGCTGCACTCGGCCGGTCTCTATCCCAAAGCGGAACAAGTTAATGAGGTCTTACGCGCCACACCCTTGATCTCAGTTGCAACCGCTGGCTTCAATCCCGGGCAACTACAGGGGGAACTCATGGAGGGGGAAATGCATGGCTGAGGAAGCAGACGTCATCGTCGTCGGCGCGGGACTTTCGGGCCTCGTTGCCGCCACCGAGATCGCTGACGCGGGTAAGCGCGTGATCGTCGTGGACCAGGAAGGCGAGCAATCGCTCGGCGGGCAGGCGTTCTGGTCGTTCGGCGGATTGTTCCTGGTCGATTCGCCGGAGCAGCGCCGGCTCGGCATCAAGGATTCCTTCGACTTGGCCATGCAGGACTGGCTCGGCACGGCGGGATTCGACCGCGACGAGGATTTCTGGCCGCGAAAATGGGCCGAGGCCTATGTGGCGTTCGCGGCCGGCGAGAAGCGGGGCTGGCTGCGCGCGATGGGCCATCGCATCTTCCCCGTGGTCGGCTGGGCCGAACGCGGCGGCTACGACGCGATGGGCCACGGCAATTCGGTGCCGCGCTTCCACGTCACCTGGGGCACCGGCCCCGGCCTCGTCGAGCCGTTCGAGCGTCGCGCGCGCGAGGCCGCCAGAAGCGGCCGGCTGAGCTTCAGGTTCCGCCATCGCGTCGATGCGCTCTCGGTCACCAATGGCACCGTGGATGGCGTCAGCGGCGCCGTCCTTGCGCCCGATGCGATCGAGCGCGGCAAGAGCTCCTCCCGCAACGTCGTCGGCGAGTTTGCGCTGAAGGCTCAGGCCGTGATCGTCGCCTCCGGCGGCATCGGCGGCAATCATGAGCTGGTGCGGCAGAACTGGCCGAAGCGGCTGGGTGAGCCGCCGAAATTCATGATCTCCGGCGTGCCCGAGCATGTCGACGGTCGCATGACCGGCATCACGGAAAAGACCGGCGCGCGGCTGATCAATCGCGACCGGATGTGGCACTACGTCGAGGGCATCCAGAATTGGAATCCGATCTGGCCGCGCCACGGTATCCGTATCCTGCCCGGCCCGTCGGCGATGTGGTTCGACGCCACGGGGACACGGCTGCCGGCGCCGCTGTTCCCTGGCTCCGACACGCTTGGCCAGCTCAAATACATCACATCCACAGGGTATGATTATTCCTGGTTCATCCTGACCCAGAGCATCATCAAGAAGGAGTTTGCGCTGTCGGGCTCGGAGCAGAACCCCGACCTGACCGGCAAGAGCTGGCGCATGACCTTGCGCCGTGCCACCAACAAGGGCGCGCCGGCGCCGGTGGAGGCGTTCAAGAGCCATGGTATCGACTTCATCGTCCGCGACAAGCTCGATGAGCTCGTTGCGGCCATGAACAAGCTCGCCGGCAGCGATCTCCTGAGGTTCGAGCACATCAAGATGCAGATCGAGGCGCGCGACCGCGAGATCGCCAATCCTTACGTCAAGGATGCGCAGGTCATGAACATCCACAATGCGCGCCGCTACATCGGCGACAAGTTGATCCGCACCGCCTCCCCGCACCGCATCCTCGATCCCGCGCATGGGCCGCTGATCGCGGTGAAGCTCAACATCCTCACCCGCAAGACGCTGGGCGGCTTCGAGACCGATCTCGACTCCCGGGTCTTCGGGGAAGAGGGCCGCGTCATTCCCGGCCTCTACGCCGTCGGCGAGGCCGCCGGCTTCGGTGGCGGCGGCGTGCATGGCTACCGCTCGCTGGAGGGCACTTTTCTTGGCGGCTGCCTGTTCTCGGGCCGCAATGCGGGCCGTGCCGCCGCCAAAGCGGTGGGCTAGTACCCGGAATCAGAGCTGAGTGATACGGCGGCCTTTGAAACGGCGTTGACGGACCTTTTTCTTGGTCCAGACGAAGGGCTCGGCTCTGTCGTTGTATGCGTTGACGTAGGCATCGATGTGTTCCTGAAGCTGCTTGAGGCTCGTGAAGGAGGTGCCGCTGAGCGACTGCCCCTGCAAGATGGAAAACCATACTTCGACCTGATTGAGCCATGACGCACTTGTCGGCGTGAAATGAAATTGCACGTTGGGGTGGGCCTTGAGCCAGTCCTCGTTCTTTTTATGGGTGTTGAGGTTGTCGAGGATGACGTGAAGCTTGCGGTTCGGAAAAGCCGCGGTGACGCTGTTCATGAAATCGAGAAACTCGACGCGGCGCCGGCGTTTTGAATGGGTCGCGATGATCTTTCCGGTGGCGACTTCGAGCGCCGCAAACAATGTTGTGGTGCCATGCCGCTTGTAATCGTGGCTTTGGCCGGTCAAGGCGCGGCCATTGGGCAACTTCAGATAACCCTGCGCTCGCTCCAAAGCCTGGATCGAGGGCTTCTCGTCCACGCACAGCACAATGGCCTTCGCCGGCGGCGCGACATAGAGGCCGACAACATCGGCGGCTTTGGCCGTAAAGTTCGGGTCGTTGCTCTCGCACCAGGACTTGCGAGCCACCAGGTCAATCTTGTGGCTGCGCAGGAACCGCCAGACATATTGGACATCGACATCGCCCAGCGCCTCGGCCAGCAGGGGGCCGGTCCAGCGCGCAAACCCTTGCGGTGGCGGCTTATCCAGCAGCTTCAGAATCCGCTTGTCGGTCGTCTTCGTATAGATCGGCTGCTTGCCAGGCCGCGGCTTGTCTTGCAGCCCTTCAAGGCCATGGTCGGCATAGCGATGCCGCCAAAGGCTGACAATCCGCGGCTGGACCCCAACTTCCTTGGCGATCGACCGGGTGCTGCGCCCATCCGCCGCCAACAGAACTATCCGCGCCCGCTTCAAATCGCGCTGCAACGTCACCGGTGAGCGACAGCACGCCTCAAGCACCTTGCGATCTTTCCTCGAAAGGTGGACTTCTCTTGCTTCGGGTATCATCCCGACCTTGAATCACGACTCACGTTCCAAGAAAAGTGGGTACTAGATCGTGCGGCGATGGATGCGCATCGGGGCGCTGGCCGCTTCATTGGCGGCAGCTTCAGCTGCATCCGCCGATACGATCGACGTCAACGGCGTGAAACGCTCCTACACCGCGCAACTGCCGGCCAAGAGGCCTGCACCGCTCGTGATCGTGCTGCATGGCAAGACCCAGCGTGGCGCCGACATGATCACGCGGACGGCCTGGCCGCAGGTTGCAAAGCGCGAGGGCCTGGCCGTGGTCTTTCCGGACGGGCTCAACAATTCATGGGCGGACGCGCGAACGAAGGCGGGGCCCGCCCTGCGTGGACCGCCGGCAGGTACCGATGACGTCGGCTTCATCGCAAAGCTCGCCGAGAAGCTGGTGGCCGACGGCACGGCCGATGCAAGGCGCGTCTTCATCGCGGGCATCTCCAATGGCGGCGCCATGGCGATGACCATGGCCTGCGCGCGCGCCGATTTGTTTGCGGCAGCTGCGAGTGTGATCATGAATCTCACCGACGAGGCCGCCGTCACGTGCCATCCGTCGCGGCCGGTCCCGATGCTGCTCATGAACGGCACCGCCGACCTGCTGGTCCCTTACGAGGGCGGGCGCGGATCGAGCTATTTTGCCGCGGACGGGTTCTGGTCGACCGACGAGACGCTGGCATTCTGGCGCAGGCTCAATGGCTGCGAGACCGATGACGCCGAGACGACTGATTTGCCGGACAGGGCGCCCGCAGACCATTCCACGGTCACGCGGATCTCCTCACGCTGTCCGCGGGGGCACGACGTCGTGCTCTATCGTGTCAACCATGGCGGCCATCGCGTGCCCGGATTTTCTCCGGATGCCCGCTTCCCGAAGGTCGCCGCCGGCCTGCTGGGGCCGCAGAACGCTGACATCGACGGTGCCGAGACGATCTGGACGTTCTTCAGCCAGTTTCCTTAAAGCGACGCACGCATCGGCGGTGACGCATCCGCCGCACGCGACGCATGCGTGCCCGGGGTGGCAGAGCGCGAGGTGCTGGGCTAGACAGGGCCGCCATTCCAGCAGGAGATCCCCAATGAGCATTCAGCGTTTTGAAACTGGCCCGCGCATGAGCCAGGTCGTCGTGCACGGCAACACCGTCTATCTCGCCGGCGTCGTCGCGAACAAGGCGGCCGGCGAAAGCGTGACGAAGCAGACCCAGGACATCCTGGCGACCATCGACGGCCACCTCGCCAAGGCCGGCACCGACAAGTCGAAGCTGCTGTCAGCAACGATCTACATCACCGACATGAAGACCTTCGGCGAGATGAACGCGGTGTGGGACGCCTGGGTGTCGCCCGGCAACACCCCGGCGCGCGCCACCGTCGAAGCCAAGCTGGCTGCCCCGCAATACACCGTCGAGATCATGGTGACGGCGGCGAAGTAGTCTTCGCGGCATCAGGATGCGGCAGAAGCGCGATGAGAAGATCATCGCGCTTCTGCTTTTTTGGGGCGCATGATCTCCGAGGTAATCGATCGGCGCGCGTGAACCTTCGAGAGTGACGGTCGGCCGAACACGGCACCATCGAAGGAGAGCAGCATGACCGACCCCACCACCATCGCCCACCGCTACATCGAGCTCTGGAACGAGCGCACGGCCGGCCGACGTCGCGAGCTGCTCAGCGAAAGCTGGACCACGGATGCGAGCTATGTCGATCCCTTGATGAAGGGCGACGGCCGAGACGGCATCGAGGCGCTGATCGCGGGCGTGCAGCAGCGCTTTCCCGATTTCAGGTTCAAGCTGATCGGCGAGCCTGACGGCTACGGCGATCACATCCGCTTTTCGTGGGGACTTGGTCCTGACGGCGCCGACAGCCCGATCAAGGGCACCGATTTTGCCGTGCTGAAGGACGGGCGCATCAGCCGCGTGACCGGATTTCTGGACCAGGTGCCGACCGGGGCATGAGACCTCGTGCCCTTCTCGCCGCAGGCGGGAAGGGCCACCCCTCGACGAATCCACTCCTGCGGCTTACCTGTCATGCTGTGCCGCCCCGTATCCTCCAAACATCGGCCGAGCCGGCCGCGCTGCTGCCGGATCGCTTTCAGGCGTGGTTCGCAGCCCGCGGCTGGTCGCCGCGCGCGCATCAGCTGGCGCTGCTGGAAAAGGCGCGCGAGGACCGCTCGGCGCTCCTGATTGCTCCGACCGGCGCCGGCAAGACGCTCGCCGGGTTTCTGCCGACGCTGGTGGAGCTGTCGGCGCTGTCGCTCGAACGGGACGCGGGCGCGAAGAAGAACCTCGTCTCCACCGGCCGCAGCGTGCAACGCGCCGGCGGCCTGCACACCCTCTACATCTCGCCGCTCAAGGCGCTCGCCGTCGACATCGCGCGCAATCTGGAGCGGCCGATCGCGGAGATGGCGCTGCCGATCAAGGTCGAGACCCGAACCGGCGACACGCCGGTGTCGCGGCGGCAGCGGCAGCGGCGCTATCCGCCGGAGGTGTTGCTGACGACGCCCGAGCAGCTCGCGCTGCTGCTCTCCTCCGACGACGCGCCGTTCCTGTTTTCCTCCCTGAAGCGTATCGTGCTCGACGAGCTGCATGCGCTGGTGACGTCCAAGCGCGGCGATCTGCTCTCGCTCGGGCTCGCGCGGCTCTGGCGCCTCGCGCCGCAGATGCGCGCGATCGGCCTGTCGGCGACCGTGGCCGAGCCGGATCAGCTCGCGCGCTTCCTGGTGCCGCAGCCCGACGGCAAGGAAGCCGCCGCCGATCTCGTCGTCGCCGGCGGCGCCGCGCCGCCCGTGGTCGAGATGCTCGATACGCGCGAGCGGCTGCCCTGGGCCGGCCACAGCGCGCGCCACGCGCTCCCTGAAATCTACGAGCTGATCAAGGCGAACAAGACCACGCTGGTCTTCGTCAACACCCGTAGCCAGGCCGAGATGCTGTTCCAGAATCTCTGGAGCATGAACGACGACGGCCTTGCCATCGCGCTTCATCACGGTTCGCTCGACGTCGCCCAGCGCCGCAAGGTCGAGGACGCCATGTCGGCGGGCAGACTGCGCGGCGTGGTCTGCACCTCCTCGCTCGACCTCGGGGTCGACTGGGGCGATGTCGATCTCGTGGTCAATATCGGTGCGCCCAAGGGCTCCTCGCGCCTCATGCAGCGCATCGGCCGCGCCAATCACCGCCTCGATGAAGCTTCGCGCGCGGTGCTGGTGCCGGCCAACCGCTTCGAGGTGCTGGAGTGCCGCGTCGCCATCGATGCCATTGCGGAGAACGCGCAGGACACGCCGCCGCTGCGCCTGGGGGCGCTCGACGTGCTGGCCCAGCACGTGCTCGGCTGCGCCTGCGGCGAGCCGTTCCTTGCCGATGATCTCTACCGCGAGGTCCGCACCGCTGCGCCCTACGCCGACCTGTCGCGGCAGGATTTCGACGATGTCGTCGATTTCGTCGCCTCCGGCGGTTACGCGCTGAAGACCTATGAGCGCTTCGCCCGCATCAAGCAGGACAAGGAGGGCCGCTGGCGCGTCGCCAATCCAAAGGTGCGGCAGAGCTACCGCATGAATGTCGGCACCATCGTCGAGGACGACATGCTGAAGGTGCGGCTGGTGCGCTCGCGCGGCGGCGGCCAGGGAAAGGCAGGCGGCTCGACCGGGGTGATCGCGCGCGGCGGCAGGCTGCTCGGTGAGATCGAGGAGGCCTTCATCGAGGGCCTCAGCCCCGGCGATACCTTCGTGTTCTCAGGCGAGGTGGTGCGCTACGAGACCCTGGTCGAGGACCAGGTCTATGTCTCGCGCGCGCATGACAAGGACCCGAAGGTGCCGTCCTATATGGGCGGCAAGTTTCCGCTCTCGACCTATCTCGCCGAGCGCGTGCGCCGCCTGCTCGATGATGGCCGCGCATGGGGCGGCTTGCCGGAGCAGGTGCGCGACTGGCTCTCGCTGCAGAAGGACGTCTCGCGCGTGCCGGCGGTGCGCGAGCTCGTGGTCGAGAGCTTTCCACGCGCCAACAAGCATTATCTGGTCTGCTATCCCTTCGAGGGGCGTGTCGCGCATCAGACCCTCGGCATGCTGCTGACGCGCCGGCTGGAGCGCGCCCGCGCGCGGCCGCTCGGCTTCGTCGCCAACGAATATGCCGTGGCGATCTGGGCGCTCGGCGATCTCTCGTTTATGATCCGGGACGGCCGGATCGACCTCGACGCGCTGTTCGACTCCGATATGCTCGGCGACGACCTCGAGGCCTGGCTCGCCGAATCCGCGCTGATGAAGCGCACGTTCCGCAACTGCGCCATCATCTCCGGCCTGATCGCGCGCCGCCACACCGGCGAAGAGAAGAGCCGTCGTCAGGTGCTGTTCTCGACCGATCTCGTCTACGACGTGCTGCGCAAGCACCAGGCCGATCACGTGCTGCTGCGCGCCGCGCGTGCCGATGCCGCCACCGGCCTGCTCGACCTGCGCCGCCTCGGCGACATGCTCGCCCGAATCCACGGCCGCATCACGCACCGGGAACTCGACCGCGTTTCCCCGCTGGCCGTCCCCGTGATGCTGGAAATCGGCCGCGAGTCAGTCTATGGCGAAGCTGCAGACGAGCTCCTGGCCGAAGCGGCCGACGAACTCGTCAAAGAGGCGATGTCTTAGACTGTTGCAGCAATGTTTTTTGGGGGCTCAATTCTCTCCACGTCATGCCCGGGCTTGTCCCGGGCATCCACGTCCTTGTCTCTGCGGCAAGAACGTGGATGGCCGGGACAAGCCCGGCCATGACGGAGAATGTAGCGGTATCGATAACTTCGACGTGGCACGTTGACGTCGCAGGCATCGCGCTGCACGCCGATCTCTCCGGCGCGCTGTTCTGGGAAGAGCAGCGGCTGCTCGTCGTCTCCGACCTGCATCTGGAAAAGGGTTCGAGCTTCGCGATGCGCGGCGTGCTGCTGCCGCCTTACGATACCTTCGCGACGCTCGGCCGGCTCGCCGCCGTCATCGCCCGCCATGATCCGCGAATCGTCGTCGCGCTCGGTGACAGCTTTCATGACCGCACCGCGCATGAGCGCCTGTCGCCCGACGACCGCAATGCCGTCGCGGCGCTCCAGGGCGGCCGCGACTGGATCTGGATCTCAGGCAATCACGATCCCATGCTGCCGCGCGATCTCGGCGGCACCGTCGCGGACGAAGTCACGATCGGCCCGATCACCTTCCGCCACGAGCCGACCGGCGCAAGCGGCGAGATCGCCGGCCATCTGCATCCGAAGGCGCGCGTCTCCGCGCGCGGTCGCTCGATGGAGCGCCGCTGTTTCGCCAGTGACGGGATGCGTGCCGTGATGCCCGCCTTCGGCGCCTATGCCGGCGGCCTCAGCATCCGCGACGCTGCCTTCGCCAGGATCTTTCCGAGGAACGGCTTCGTCGCCCATCTGCTCGGCGACCGTCGGGTCCACGCCATCGCGGCGTCGCGCTGCTATTGAGATCCCGGCCCAAATTAGGACAGCGCTACATCCAGTACTCTTCCGGAATCGCCCAGGCCCGTTGCCGGTTCTAACATCACGCTTGCCGGGGCTGGAATTTCTCATCCCGAACAAGATTGTAACCGGCAGGGGGCCGCTGCGAGGCGGCCCCTTCCGATTCGGGATTCGCCAGGACCGGCGCACCATTTCCCTGGAACAAATTAAGAACACTTTAGCAAGTCTTTGATATATCATTGTGATTCGGCGCTTCGCCGACACAATATCTAGCGTCTGTCCGACTTTGCGAGGACTACATGTCCACCGTTGCCTTCGACCAATTTGCCCTTACCCGGATCGCCGATTTCGCGCGCTCGCTGTCACGGCTGCATCAGGCGGCCCGGCGCTACGCCGTCGATGACGACCAGTTCGATCGCGAATTCAACGCGGTGTGCCAGTCGATCTGGGGCTACACCATCGACGACATCAGCGACGATCTGTTCTCGACCGAGGACCATCTGTTTCTCGACACGCTGGACGAGGCCCATGCGCGCATCTTCGCGGCCGAGCAGGGTTACGACCTTGTCGACGAAGCGGGCATGCTGACCGATTGGTGGGGCTTTTGCTGGATGATCTTGGCCGAGAAGCGCGGCCTCTTGACGCCGGAAAACCGCGCCGCCGCGCGTGCGGCGATCGAGGAGAAATATTTGGCAGCGCCGAACGTGATCGGGGTGATTATCGGGAGGTGACCGCCCGTGCCCCGGACAAAGCGCAGCGCGCCCGGGACGCGAGATCAATCCAGCCCCGCGCGCTTCGCCGGCTTGGCGGCCGTTTTTGGCACCGTCACGTCAGGCAGCACCTCGCGCACGATCTCGGCGGGGGCCGGGGCGTCCGTCGACACCGTCTCTGCCCGCACCGGCGCCACTTTCATCTCGCCGAGGCGCGCGCGGACCTGGGCAGTGAGGCCGGGATAGGAGGCAACCGGGGTGAAGTCCGCGGCCTGGTCGTTGCCGACGCGGATGCCGGTATAGGCGACGAGGCCGTCGGTGGTGGCAATCACGTCGCCGGCCTTCAGCGACGAATCCAGCGCAAGATCGACCGGGGCAAGGCCGACCGGATCACGGCCGTTGCAGGTGCAGTCGGCGCGCAGCGCCTTGCGATAGGCGAACGCGTTCTCGCTGTCGGCGTAGCGCTCGCCGGTCTGCGAATAGGCACCGTCGATGCTGGATCCAAAATAGACCTTCGTGGCGGTGGCGGGGCAGAAAGCCTGACACATCTGCGCTGGTGAGACCATGCCCCGCATCAGCGGGAAATATTTGCCATCGCAGCTGCGCACGCAGAAAGCCGGGCCCGAGCCGCCGGCTGCGGCCGAGCGTGTCGGCGGCACATATTGCGGATTCTGCTGGCCTGTGAAGGGATCGGAGTAGGAGTTCGGCTGCTGTGGCTGCGGCCGTTGCATTCCGCCGAACAGGAAGTCGAACAGGCCTTCGGCCGAAACCGGGGCCGGGGCCGCAAGCATGGGAACCGCAACCATGACGGCTGCGAGCATCGCGCGACGCTGCGTATGGGACAACTCTGTACGCACAGCTCACTCCACCCGACGCTATGGAACCGGCCAGGACCGCTCGCGGTCTCAAGCACACGATTCACCGTAATGCGCGATGGTAAATGAGCTGTTGCGTGGAGGCGGTTTCAAGACGAGGCGGTGATCTCTTTATGGCCGCGCGCAGCTTTCACGGACGGCGTTGCTCCCGGGGCACGCTCGGGCATGTCGGCGGAGAATGCCTCGTCCTCTTACGCCTTCAGGAACTCCGACGCCTTGTACAGCGAGCGGAACGGCAGGCCGGCCGCACCGAAGGTGTCGGTGGCGCCTTCCTCGCGGTCGACCATGGTGAGCACCAGCACCACATTGGCGCCGGCCTCGCGCACCGATTCCACCGCCTTCATCGCCGAACCGCCCGTGGTGGTGACGTCCTCGACGATCACGACGCGTTTGCCCGCCAGCGTCTCGCCCTTGGGCAGGCCTTCGATCGCGAGCTTGGCGCCGTGTTCTTTCGGCTTCTTGCGCACGAAGAAGGCCGCGATCGGATGGCCCTTGATCCAGGAGATCTGCGCCAGCGCGCCGGCGAGCGGCACGGCGCCCATCTCGAGCCCACCGATGAAATCGAGCTGGTCGTCCTTGAGCGCCTCATAGGTCAGCTCGGCGAGCAGCGTCGCGCCTTCAGGGTCGAGCATGGTCGGCTTGAGGTTGAAATAGAAATCGCTCTTGCGGCCCGACGCGAGCGTCACCTCGCCGCGGCCGAATGAGCGCCGGCGGATGATTTCGAACAGGCGGGCGCGGGAGGCAGATTTCGACACGGCGGTCCCTCGAACAGCGTCTTTGGTGGAGGCGGAATTTATCCGGCACAGTCGCGACATTCCAGAGGGGGCGTCTCCCGTCAACAGGGATCGGCCATCCCGGACCGCCGGTTGTGAGGGCGCAACCTTCTGGGGTAGTTGAGGGGGCAAGCCTCCTGGGGAAGGAAACGGAATGACCATCGAGCTGTACACCTGGAACACGCCGAACGGCCGCAAGATCTCGGTCGCGCTGGAGGAAATAGGGCTGCCCTACAAGGTGATCCCGGTGAACATCACCAAGGGCGAGCAGATGGCGCCCGAGTTCCTCAAGCTCTCCCCCAATAACAAGATTCCCGCGATCGTCGATCCTGAGGGGCCCGACGGCAAGCCCGTCAGCATCTTCGAATCAGGCGCGATCCTGCTTTATCTCGGCGAAAAGACCGGCAAATTCCTGCCGAAATCGCTGAGCGAGCGGATTCCCGTCTACGAATGGCTGATGTGGCAGATGGGCGGCTTCGGCCCGATGCCGGGCCAGGTGCACCATTTCATCGCGCTGGAGAATGAGCAGGAGCGCGCTTACGGCCTGAAGCGCTTCATGGCGGAGACGCGCCGGCTCTACGGTGTGCTGGACCGGCGGCTCGAGGGGCGCGACTTCGTCGCCGGCGAGCTCTCGATTGCCGATTTTGCCATCCTGGGCTGGGCCTGGCGCCACCCTCGCCACAAGGTTGATCTGGCCGACTTCCCCAACGTCAAGCGCTGGTACGAGGCGCTGATGGCGCGCCCGGCGGTGAAGCGCGGGATGGAAGCGAAGCTGGATTGAGCTGACGCTGTCGTCGCCCGGCTCGACCGGGCGACCCAGTATTCCAGAGACGGCGGTGATTGAGTCGAGAGGCCGCGGCGTACTGGATGCCCCGGTCAAGCCGGGGCATGACAGTAACCCTCACACCTTCTTCGCTTCCACCGCCATCCGCACCGCGAGCCCGGCCAGCACCGTGCCCATCAGCCAGCGCTGCACCAGCATCCAGCTCGGCCGGTTGGCCAGGAACAGTGCGATCGATCCCGCCGCGAGCGCGATCATCGCATTCACGCTGACGCTGATCGCGATCTGGATTGCCCCTAGCGCCACCGACTGCACCAGCACGCTGCCGGCGGCGGGATCGATGAACTGCGGCAGCAGCGCGAGATAAAGCATCGCGATCTTCGGGTTGAGCAGATTGGTGACGAAGCCCATCGCGAACAATTTGCGCGGGCTGTCGACCGCGAGCTTCCTCACCTGGAACGGCGAACGCCCGCCCGGCTTCACCGCCTGCCAGGCGAGCCACAGCAGATATCCGGCGCCGGCAAAGCGCGGCGCGTCATAGGCGAACGGAATGGCGAGCAAGAGCGCCGCGATGCCGAACGCCGCGCACAGCATGTAGAACACGAAGCCGAGCGCCACGCCGCCGAGCGACACGATGCCCGCCGCCGGCCCCTGCGTGATCGAGCGCGAGATCAGATAGATCATGTTCGGTCCCGGCGTGAGCACGAGGCCAAGGCTGACCAGGGCAAAGCCGAGCAGGGCGGAGGTATGGGGCATGGATGAACCGGTGCGGAGGACGCAACGGTTCTAATATGCGCGGCGATCCGTATGCCATCACGCAATTGCTCGGAGGACAATTGAGTTCGGCGAGGCGAAGCGCCTCAATGCGCCTCGTCCCAATTGTTCGCCGCGCGCGCGTCGACATGGAGCGGCACGGAGAGCAGCACGGCCGGGAACGGCGCATCCTGCATCACGTGCTGCACGACGGGAAGCGTCGCCTCGACCTCGGCGTCGGGCACCTCGAAGATCAACTCGTCATGCACCTGGAGCAGCATCTGCGCCGACAGCTTCTTTTCGGCCAGCGCATCCTCCACGCGCGTCATGGCGCGGCGGATGATGTCGGCGGCTGTGCCCTGGAGCCGCGCGTTGATCGCGGCGCGCTCGTTGAAGGCGCGTACCGAAGCGTTGGAGGCCTTGATGTCGGGGTAGTGGCACTTGCGGCCGAACAGCGTGGTGACGTAGCCGTGGTTCCGGCAGAAGTCGCGCGTCTCGTCCATATAGGCGCGGATGCCGGGGAAACGCTCGAAATACTTCTTGATGTAGGCCGAGGCCTCTTCGCGCGCGATGCCGAGCTGGTTGGCGAGGCCGAACGCCGAGATGCCGTAGATGATGCCGAAATTGATCGCCTTGGCGCGACGGCGGATCTCGCTCGGCATGCCCTTGATCGGCACGCCGAACATTTCCGATGCCGTCATGGCGTGAATGTCGAGCCCGTCGCGGAACGCCTGCTTCAGCACGGGGATGTCGGCGATCTCGGCCAGCAGCCGCAGCTCGATCTGCGAATAGTCGGCGGAAACCAGCTTGTGTCCCGGTGCGGCGATGAAGGCACGGCGGATCTTGCGGCCATCCTCGGTGCGCACCGGAATGTTCTGAAGGTTAGGCTCGTTGGACGACAGCCGGCCCGTCGTCGTCGCGGCCAGGGCGTAGGTCGTGTGCACGCGATGGGTCTGCGGGTTGACATAGGTCGGCAGCGCGTCGGTGTAGGTCGATTTCAGCTTGGAGACCTGGCGCCACTCCAGAATCTTCTTCGGGAAGTCGTGGCCCTGCTCGGCGAGCTCGTCCAGCACCTGCGCGGTGGTCGACCACGCTCCGGTTTTCGTCTTGGTGCCGCCGGGCAATCCCATCTTGCCGAACAGGATGTCGCCGATCTGCTTGGGGCTGCCGACATTGACCGGCTCGCCCGCGATCTCCTGGATTTCGGCCTCGACGCGCGCCGCGGTCTGGGCAAAGTCGCCGGAGAGGCGGGACAGGACCTGACGATCGATCGAGATGCCGCGCCGCTCCATGCGTGCGAGCACCGCGACCAGCGGTCGCTCCAGGGTCTCGTAGACCGCGCTCATGTGCTCGGCGACCAGGCGCGGCTTCAGCACGCGCCAGACGCGCAACGCGACGTCGGCGCCTTCGGCCGACAGTGGCGCGGCCTTGTCGATCGGCACCTGGTCGAAGGTGATCTTGCCCTTGCCGCTGCCGAGCAGCTCGCTTTCCTTCAGCATGGCATGGCCGAACCAGCGCTCGGACAGCGATTCCAGCGCGTGCGAGCCGCGGCCCGCGTCGAGCACGTAGGAGATCAGGAGCGCATCGTCGATGTTGCGCAGGGTGATGCCGTGCTGAGCCAGCATCACGGCGGTGAATTTGACGTCGAAGCCGATCTTGAGGACGCCGGATGATTCGAGCACCGGCCGCAGCGCCTGCAGTGCGTCGTCATGCTTGACCTGGTCCGGCGCGAGGCCGGCGTCGAACAGGCCGGCGCCGCCGCCGGACTGCTTGTGCGCCAGCGGCACGTAGCAGGCCTCGTTGGGCGCCAGTGCCAGCGCGATGCCGCAAAGATCGGCCTGCATCGGATCGATCGAGTTCGCTCTCGTCTCGATCGCGACATGGCCGGCATCGTGGATGCGCGCGATGAAGGCGTTGAGCTCCTTGAGCGTCTTGATGGTCTGGTATTTGCTGCGATCGACCGGAAGCTTGCGCAGCGCCTCTTCGCGCGCGGCGGCGAGCGAGATGGGCGCACCCTTCGGGCTCGCAGCCTTGTCCTCCTTGCCGGCCGACTTGTTGGGTTTGCCCGGCGCGGCTTGCGCCGGTGTGCCGGTTCCCGGTGTGGGCACGACGTCAGAGGGCGGCAGCGTCGTGAACACGCTGGCGCCGCTGGCATAGCCGGGATCTGCATCGACATTGGCGGGATCGATCTGCGCATATTCGGCGACGCGCCGCGTCAGTGTCGTGAACTCCATCGCCTTCAGGAAGGCGATCAGCTTGCGCGCGTCCGGCTCGTGGACGGCGAGGTCGTCCAGCGGCACCTCCAGGTCGACCTTGTCGTCGAGCAGCACGAGCTGCCGCGAGATGCGCGCCTTCTCGGCGTTCTCGAGCAGCGCCTCGCGCCGCTTGGGCTGCTTGATCTCGCCGGCGCGGAACAGCAATTGGTCGAGGTCGCCATATTCGGTGATCAGCTGCGCTGCGGTCTTGACGCCGATGCCGGGCACGCCGGGCACGTTGTCGGTGGAATCGCCGGCCAAGGCCTGCACCTCGACCACCTTGTTCGGCGGCACGCCGAACTTCTCGATCACCTCCGGAATGCCGATGCGGCGATCCTTCATGGTGTCGTACATGGTGACGCAGTCGGTCACGAGCTGCATCAGGTCCTTGTCGGAGGACACGATGGTGGCGCTGGCGCCGCGCTCGCAGGCCTGTCGCACATAGGTCGCAATGAGATCGTCGGCCTCGAAGCCGGTCTGTTCCAGGCACGGCAGATCAAAGGCGCGCACGGCTTCGCGGATCAGCGCGAACTGCGGGATCAGATCGTCAGGAGCCGGCGGCCGGTGCGCCTTGTACTCCGGATAGATCTTGTTGCGAAAGGTGATCTCCGACTTGTCGAAGATGATCGCCAGATGCGTCGGCCGGTTGTCCTCGGGCATCTCGCGCAAGAGCTTCCACAGCATGTTGCAGAAGCCGAGCACGGCATTGACCTGGAGCCCGTCGGATTTCCGGTTCAGCGGCGGCAGCGCGTGATAGGCGCGGAAGATGTAGGAGGAACCGTCGACCAGGAACACATGATCGCCCTTGCCGGCCGCCTTCGCAGCAACCGGTTTGGCAGCAGCTGTCGCAGTGGATTTGCTCTCGGCGACCGCCTTCGGTGCGGCCTTGGTGTCAGCTTTGGCGGAGGTCTTCGGGGAGGTTTTGGGCATGGCCGCAATGTATGGATTTTTGCGGCCTTTGACAGCCTTGGGAGGCGGATTTTTGGGGCACTATCCCCACTGTCATTCCCCACGAAGGCGCAGAAACCAGTACGCCGCGGCCCATCGGACGATCACAACTGTCTCTGGAATACTGGGCGCCCGGTCAAGCCGGGCGACGACAGCGTGCTACTCCGCCGCCTGCAACACCGGTCCCGCCTTCCTCGGCGCGATCCAGAACGCATCCGGCCGCTCGAACAGGAAGCGCGCATTGAGCCGCAGCGCCACCTGCCAGATCGCCAGCGCGCCGAGCACGCCGGCGATGGTGACGATCAGCGACACCGTGCCGATGTCGGGAATGACGCCCGTGCGCAGCAGCAGCGTCCGCGTCGCCGCCATCGGCAGGAAGAAGGCGAGGTAGATCACGATCGAATGCTCGCCGCAGAAGCGGAGGAAATTGAGCCACTGCGCGCGCGCGAGCAGCGTGCCCGTCGTGATGATGGCGCAGGCGCCGGCAAAGCCGAGCACGAGCGAGACGATTTTCCATTCGCTGGCCCCATGCGCGACCAGGCCGGCATTGATCAATGCCCAGGCCGCGAGCGCTCCGAGCGCGAGCGCGGGATGCTTTCGCGCACGATCCGAAAGGGCGAACACGTAAGGCGCGAACAGGTAGCCCGAATAGAAATAGACGAAGCGCGAGCAGAACTCGTCGATGACGGTCCAGCCGGTCGTGATCCGTGCGGTCTCCAGCGCGGCGGCGAGAAGCCAGATCGCGAGCGGCGGGAGTTTGCGTGTCAGTTTTGTGACGAGAAAGAAGATCGGCAGCAGATAGATGAACCATAGCGTGCCGAACGGCTCGATGAAGGATTCCAGGTACAAGAGGCCGACGTCGCGCCAGCCTGTCTCCGCCGCAAAGGCGGGCGCCTTGAAGCCGAACTGGATTGTCACCCAGACGACATAAAAATAAGCGAAATGCACCACCTTGCGGTCGAGATAGGTTCGCCAGTCCCGATCGATCACCAGAGACAGGAACAGGCCCGAAATCAGGAAGAAGTCCGGCATCCGGAACGGCTTTGCGAAGGCTACGGCGACATGCATGAACCCGGTCTGCCCGGCGGCGAGCTCGACCCCCAGCACCGAATGCATCATCACGACCATGACGATGCAGATGCCCTTGGCGTAGTCGACCCAGTCGACACGCGCGGCAGAAGGGGCCCTGGAAAGCCCGGCCGCCGCGATTGTGCCTGATCGTGCCATGATGTCCCCTTTCGAGGCGTGTTCCGCCCGTCCCTGTATGGGTGCGGGGCAGTTTGGAGCCCAGTGGTTTCCGACTTCTTTACCCGTTCAAATCGCGGGCCGGTTTTTGCATCCGGACTGTTCCATGACCTCGGGAAAATGCTAAACCGCCGCGAATTGGCTTCCGTTAACCAAGCTGGGACAGGATTTTTCATGCGCATCGCGATGATCGGCACGGGTTATGTGGGACTGGTTTCCGGAGCCTGCTTTGCGGATTTCGGCCACGACGTCACCTGCGTCGACAAGGACGAGAAGAAGATCGCGGCGCTTCATCGCGGAGAGATCCCGATCTACGAGCCCGGCCTCGACGAACTGGTCGCGACCAACGTCAAGGCAAAGCGGCTGGACTTCACCACCGATCTCACCAAGCCGGTCGCGGATGCTGATGCCGTGTTCATTGCGGTCGGCACGCCCTCGCGCCGCGGCGATGGCCACGCCGACCTGTCCTACGTCTACGCCGCCGCCCGCGAGATCGCGCAGGCGCTCACCGGCTTCACCGTCGTGGTGACCAAGTCGACCGTGCCGGTCGGCACCGGCGACGAGGTCGAGCGCATCATCCGCGAGACGAACCCCGCGGCCGACGTCGTGGTCGCCTCGAACCCCGAGTTCCTGCGCGAGGGCGCGGCGATCCGCGACTTCAAGTTCCCCGACCGCATCGTGGTCGGCACCTCCGACGAGCGCGGTCGCAAGGTGATGGGCGATATCTACCGCCCGCTGTCGTTGAACCAGGCGCCGCTGATGTTCACCGAGCGCCGCACCGCCGAGATGATCAAATACGCCGCCAACGCGTTCCTGGCGACCAAGATCACCTTCATCAACGAGATCGCCGATCTCTCCGAAAAAGCCGGCGCCAATGTCCAGGAGGTTGCGCGCGGCATTGGCCTGGACAACCGCATCGGCACAAAATTCCTGCATGCAGGTCCCGGCTTCGGCGGCTCGTGCTTCCCGAAGGACACCAAGGCCTTGATCAAGATCGCGCAGGACTACGACGTATCCTTGCGCATCGTCGAATCCGTGCTGGCGGTCAACGAGAACCGCAAGCGCGCGATGGCACGGAAAGTGAGCCAGGCGCTCGGCGGCTCGCTGCGCGGCAAGACCATCGCCGTGCTCGGCCTCACCTTCAAGCCCGACACCGACGACATGCGCGACGCGCCGTCGATCCCGCTGGTGACAGGCCTGATCGACATGGGCGCGACCGTCAAGGCGTTCGATCCCGTCGGCATGGAGCAGGCAAAAAGTGAACTGCCCAGCATCACCTACTGCGAGGACGCTTATTCCTGCGCGGAAGGCGCGGACGCGCTCGTCATCGTCACCGAATGGGTGCAGTTCCGCGCGCTCGATTTCGATCGGTTGAAGGCGACGATGGCACAGCCCGTCCTCGTCGATCTCCGCAACATCTATCGCCCCGAAGACATGGAAGCCGCCGGCTTCACCTACGAGAGCGTCGGCCGGCCCCCTGTGCAGGGCTGATAGCTGCATTTCTCGTTGAAAGAAGCCGTCATGGCCGGGCTTGTCCCGGCCATCCACGTCTTGTTCACTCTCGCCTGAAAGAACGTGGATGCCCGGCACGACGGCCGGGCATGACGAGTGGATAGACCTTGCCCCGCAGCTTCGACACGCCCCTCCCGATCGATGCCGTGCTCGACGATTTGTCGCGCACGCTGGAGGCCAACAACGCCGCCGTGCTGGTGGCGCCGCCCGGCGCAGGCAAGACCACGCGGGTGCCGCTGGCGCTGCTGGATGCGCCCTGGGCGAAGAATAAGAAGATCATCGTGCTGGAGCCGCGGCGCATCGCGGCGCGGGCCAGTGCCGATCGCATGGCCAAATCGCTCGGCGAGCGGACCAGCGAGACTGTCGGCTATCGCGTTCGCTTCGGCTCGAAGATCTCGCGCGCCACGCGCATCGAGGTGGTGACCGAAGGCATCTTCACCCGCCAGATCCTCGACGATCCCGAGCTCTCAGGCGTCGCCGCGATCCTGTTCGATGAATTCCACGAGCGCTCGCTCGACGCCGATCTCGGCCTCGCGTTGGCGCGTGATGCGCAAACCGGCCTGCGCGAGGATCTCCGCATCCTCGTGATGTCGGCCACGCTCGACGGCGCGCGCGTGGCCAAATTGCTCGGCGATGCGCCCGTCGTCGAAAGCGAGGGCCGCGCCTTTCCGGTCGAGACGCGCTATCTCGGCCGCAAGGCCGACGCGCCGATCGAGCGGCAGATGGCGGATGCGATTGCGTCGGCGCTGCGCGCCGACAGCGGCTCGGTGCTGGCGTTCCTGCCGGGCGCTGCCGAGATTCGCCGCACCCAGAACTTTCTCGGCGAGCGCGTGCACGACGCCTCCATCGAGATCGTGCCGCTGTTCGGCGCGCTCGATGCCGCCGTGCAGGACCGCGCCATCGCGCCGGCGCCCAGGGGCACGCGCAAGGTGGTGCTGGCAACCTCGATCGCCGAGACCTCGCTCACGATCGAAGGCGTGCGCATCGTGGTCGATTCCGGTCTCGCCCGCGTGCCGCGTTACGAGCCCGACATCGGCTTGACCCGGCTCGAGACTGTGCGCGCCTCGCGTGCGGCGGTGGACCAGCGACGCGGCCGCGCCGGCCGCACTGAGCCCGGTGTCTGCTACCGGCTCTGGGACGAGCCGCAGACGGCCTCGCTTGCGCCCTACACCCAGCCGGAAATCCTCAGCGCCGATCTGTCCTCGCTGGTGCTCGACCTCGCGCAATGGGGCGTCAGCGATCCCGCAGCGCTGTCGTTCCTCGATCCGCCGCCGCAACCGGCCTGGAAGGAGGCAAAGAGCCTGCTGACTGAGCTCAATGCGCTCGACGGTGACGGTCGGATCACCGTGGAAGGCAAGAGCCTGCGTTCGCTGGCGCTGCCGCCGCGGCTGGCGCGCATGATCGTGGATTCGCATCGTGCAGGCGGCGGCGAGGCCGCCGCCGAGATCGCCGCCATCATCACCGAGCGCGGGCTAGGCGGCGACAGCGTCGATCTCGAGCACCGGCGCGACCAGTTCCGCCGTGACCGCTCGCCGCGAGCGACGAGCACGCGCGATCTGGCGCGGCGCTGGGCCTCGCAGGTCGCCGCGTCGGAGAAAGCCGGGCAGCAGGAAGATCTCTCGACGGGCCTGATGCTCGCTTATGCCTTTCCGGACCGTGTCGCACGCAACCGCGGCAATGGCAGTTTCGTGCTCGCCAACGGCCGCGGCGCTTCCGTCGAGCAGACCTCCTCGCTCGCCCGCGCGTCCTACATCGCGATCGGCGAGATGACGGGGACGGCGGCGAGCGGACGCATCCTGCTCGCCGCGCAAATCACCCAGGACGAGATCGAGCGGCATTTCGCCGAGCATATCGAGACCGCCGATGAGATCTCGTTCGATCGCGGCGCGATGGCGCTGCGCGCGCGGCGCAGACGCGTGCTGCATGCCATCACGCTGTCCGAGGCGACACTTGCCGTGTCGCCCTCGGAGGACACCGCGCGCATCCTTGCCGATGGGCTGATCGCCGCCGGCCTCGACCGGCTGCCCTGGTCGAAGACCGCAAAACAATGGCGCGACCGCGTGATGTTCCTGCGCAAGGCCGAGGGCGAGGGCTGGCCCGATCTCTCCGACGACGGGCTGATCGCGCGGCGCGAGGATTGGCTGGTGCCGGCGCTCTACGACAAGATCGCGCTCAAGGACATCTCAGCGGGCGATCTCTCCGACGCGTTGATGGCGCTGCTGCCTTGGGACATGCGCGCGCGGCTCGATCGCGAGGCGCCGACCCATTTCGAAGCGCCGACCGGAAGCGCGCTCGCGATCGATTACGAGGCCGAGCAGGGGCCGACCATCGCGGTGCGGCTCCAGGAACTGTTCGGTCTCAACACCCATCCCTCGATCGCCGCGGGCAAGGTGCCGCTGGTGCTGGAATTGCTGTCGCCGGCCCAGCGTCCGGTGCAGGTGACGCGGGATCTCCCCGGTTTCTGGCGCGGCAGCTACGCCGCCGTGCGCTCCGACCTGCGCGGCCGTTACCCGCGCCACCCCTGGCCAGACGATCCTGCCAATGCGCTGCCGACCCGGCGGGCAAAGCCGCGCGGGACGTGAAAGTTCGATCGCGCATTAACCGTCCGCTCATGCTTTTCGTCAAAATAGCAGCTCTCTGACCGCGGCTTCGCTCGCCGCCGGGCACGCTGCGTGATGAAATCGAGCTTTCCGGCTCGGAAGTGGTGTGATGCGTAACATTATGATCTTCGCGGCCGTGATGATCGGCCTCGGCACCTTCATGGCCCAGATGGCGGACAAGATGAGCTCCGCCTCCGCCACCTCGGTCCCCCGCACGACGGTGGCCGTTGCCTCCGCCGCCCCGGCCGGCGGCCGCAGCCTCAGCAT
The DNA here is from genome assembly GCF_049739505.1 of Bradyrhizobium sp. USDA 241. Lineage (NCBI taxonomy): Bacteria > Pseudomonadati > Pseudomonadota > Alphaproteobacteria > Hyphomicrobiales > Nitrobacteraceae > Bradyrhizobium > Bradyrhizobium sp. USDA 241. Next base: position 1,967,229 of record NZ_JBMGPZ010000004.1, read on the forward strand.
TTCGCGCGACGGCCGCGGTCATTTCCAGACCGAGGGTCGCATCGATGGCCAGCGCATCGGCTTCATGATCGACACCGGCGCCTCCGTCGTTGCGCTGAACGAGACCTCGGCCGCCCGTTTCGGCCTGCGTCCCTCGCGCGGCGAGTACACCGCCACCGTCTCCACGGCCAACGGCACCATCAAGGCCGCGCGCACCCGTATCGCCATGCTCGACGTCGGCGGCCTCGTCGTGCGCGACGTCGATGCCATGGTGCTGCCGGATGCGGCGTTGTCGGAGAACCTGCTCGGTCTCTCCTTCCTGTCCCGCCTGAAGCGATTCGAATATTCCAACGGCCAGATGGTGCTGGAGCAGTAGGCTCGCTGTCGCGCCCGAAGGAGGGCCTCCCGCCGGGGCGGGCGGGGTGCTATATTCCATTCATGAACGGCCCCGACGCGATAGCGATTCTGCGACAGTTCGAGCCTGCCCTGCGCCAGCGGGGCGTTGTGCATGCCGCGTTGTTCGGGTCGGTGGCGAGGGGTGAAAATCATTCCGGCAGCGATCTCGATATCATGGTCGAGATCGATCCCGATGCGCGGATCACGGTCTTCGATTATGTCGAGCTCAAGGAGTATATTGCCAGGCTGTTTGACGAGCCCGTTGACGTCGTCAACCGCGACGCCCTGAAGTCATACGTTGCTCCCGCCGCCACGGCCGACGCAATCTATGCCTTCTGAGCGCGTCGGCGGGATTCTCCAGGACATCCTGCATCACATCGATTTGGCGATCCAGTTCGCCGCAGGCCTTGATCGCAATGCTTTCGCTGCGGACCTGCGGACGGTCTATGCGGTTACACGATGCCTGGAGATTACTTCCGAGGCATCTCGCCGCCTGCCCGATGATGTGAAATCGAGACATCCGACGATCGCCTGGAGGCAGATGGCGGCGGCGGGCAACGTCTATCGACACAATTATGAGGACGTTGCAGCCCATCTCGTCTGGGAGACTGTTCAGCAGGCTCTGCCGCCTCTCAAGGAGGTCCTTGAAGAGGAGCTTGCACGGCTCCAGAGTTAGCCCGTTCTGGTCAGACATCTATATCGCGCCGCGAACCCCTGCTTCGTTACCAATCTGCCGCAATTATCGGCCATAAGCCTTCAATCCCGCCTTCCGCTGCGGCCGGGCATTCGCTAAGGCTGCAGCAAATCCCGCCCCTTTTTCACGAGACCGTCTCAATGTTCCCGAAGCCGAAATCCGTACTGTTGCCAAACACCTACGCCTTCGAATCCGAGCCGATGGTGAAGCCGACGGGCTTCCGCGAGTACGACGCGCGCTGGTTGTTCCAGAAGGAAATCAACCTGATGGGTGTGCAGGCGCTCGGCATGGGGCTGGGCGCGCTGATCGCCGAGCTCGGCGTCAGGCAGGAGATCGTCACCGGTCACGATTTCCGCGGCTATTCGGCCTCGATCAAATACGCGCTGATCTCCGGTCTGATGGCCGCGGGTTGCAAGGTGCATGACATCGGCCTTGCGGTGACGCCGATGGCCTATTTCGCGCAGTTCGACTTGGATGTGCCCTGCGTCGCCATGGTCACGGCCTCGCACAACGACAATGGCTGGACCGGCGTCAAGATGGGCGCCAACCGCCCGCTGACCTTCGGCCCCGATGAGATGACGCGGCTGAAGGAGATCGTGCTCAACGCGGAGTTCAAGAACAAGGCGGGCGGCTCCTATCAATTCCACGAGAACTATCCGGCGCGCTACATCGCCGACCTCACCAATCGTCCGAAGCTCAAGCGCAAGCTCAAGGTCGTCGCGGCCTGCGGCAACGGCACCGCCGGCGCGTTCGCGCCGCAGGTGCTGGAAGCGATCGGCTGCGAGGTGATCCCGCTCGATACCGAGCTCGATCACACCTTCCCGAAATACAACCCGAACCCCGAGGACATGGAGATGCTGCACGCAATCCGCGACGCGGTGCTGCATCACAAGGCCGATGTCGGCCTCGGCTTCGACGGCGACGGCGACCGCTGCGGCGTCGTGGACGACACCGGCGAGGAAATCTTCGCCGATAAGGTCGGCGTGATGCTGGCGCGCGACATGTCGGCAATCCACAAGGACGCGCAATTCATCGTCGACGTGAAATCGACCGGCCTCTTCATCACCGATCCCGTGCTGCAGAAGCAGGGCGCGAAGACCGCCTATTGGAAGACCGGCCATTCCTACATGAAGCGCCGCACCAACGAGACGGGCGCGCTGGCGGGCTTCGAGAAGTCCGGCCATTTCTTCTTCAATAAGCCGTATGGACGCGGCTATGACGACGGCCTGGTCTCGGCGATCGCGATCTGCGACATGCTCGACCGCGCGCCCGGCAAGTCGATGGCGGACCTGAAGAACGCGCTGCCGAAGACCTGGTCGTCGCCGACCATGTCGCCGCACTGCGCCGACGAGGTCAAATACGGCGTCATCGACAAGGTGGTGAAGCACTTCGAGGGCTTGCAGGCGAAGGGCGCCAAGATCGGCGGCCAGGCGATCCGGGATCTCGTCACCGTCAACGGCGTCCGCGTCACGGTCGAGGACGGCAGCTGGGGCCTGGTGCGCGCCTCCTCCAACAAGCCCGAGCTCGTCGTCGTGGTCGAGAGCCCTGTCTCCGAGCAGCGCATGCACGACATGTTCGAGATGGTGAACAGCGTGCTGCGCACGCATCCCGAGGTCGGCGAGTACAACCAGAAGATCTGAGCGCTAACGCGCTCAGCCTCCGGGCGGGCCGAACAGGGTGCGGAGCTTCGCGCCTGCACCCCGTGCCTTCCAGGCGTCGCCCAGCATCGCGATCCATTCGCCGAGCGCAATCCGGATCGGGTTGAAGGATTGCACGCCGCCAACGAGGCCGAACCGGAGCGGCTGGTCCGAGGGCCGTTCGGCAAAGGTCCCGAACAGGCGGTCGAACACGATGAGGATGCCGCCGTAGTTCTTGTCGAGGCACGGCTCATTGCAGGCATGGTGCACGCGATGGTGGCTCGGCGTGTTGAGCACCCATTCCAGGATGCCGAGCTTCGGCCCGAACTGGCTGTGGATGAAGAACTGATAGAGCAGGTTGATGCCGAGCATTGCCACGATCGCGAACGGATGAAATCCGATCAGCGCCAGTGGCAGGAAGAACAGGAAGTTGCCCGAGACGTTTCCGGTCCAGCCGAGCCGGATCGCCGCAGTCAAGTTCAGTCGCGTCGTCGAGTGATGCACTGCATGCGTCGCCCACATCCAGCGAATGCGATGCGAGGCGCGATGCTGCCAATAATACAGGAACTCGCTGCCCAGGAATAATCCTGCGAGCGCGAGCGGACCGGTCTGTGCGAAGTCGAACAGGCGGTGCTCGTACAGGAACGCGAACGGCATCGCGAGCATGCCTGCCTCGACCGCGCGCAGCAGGTTCTGTCCGAGGGCCACGCCAAAAGAGGCAGCGCTCTCGCGCCAGTCGTGGGTCTCGCGATGGGCAAGCCGGCCGATGCCGTATTCGAGCAGCATCAGGCCGATCGCCGTCGCCAGGACCATGTACCGGAGCGTTGGGTCGAGCAGGAGAGAAGCATAAACCACGGTGTCCTCCTATTTCGGGGTGACGCCGGCGCTGACGGCGCTGTCCCTCAGCGCCTGCGCGCGAGGCAATGCCTGTGCGCAGGACGAGGTGAGCTTGCCGGCGTGGGATTGCAGGCAGGCCAGGATGCGTCCGCCGCCCGGCGCGACGTTGCTGCAAAGGCTCTCGTAATCGGTGCGGCAGGCCTGCATGACCGTGCGCGCTTCGTTGCGCATCTGCGGCGTGATCTGCGTTTGCAGCTGGCTCTGCGCGAACGCGGAGGTCGAGGCGCCGAGGGCGACGATGGCCGCGGCTTGCGGCAGAACACGGAAGATCGATGGCACGGTACGGATCCTTTCTGGTCTGTTTCGATAGACCGTCGCCGCCCGGGGGCAGATGCGGCGACGGTCCGGCCCGCTCAGCGCGAGATCGTGCCGGTGCGGGTGTAGGTGTTGCCGGCGGGACCGGTGCGGGTGACGTTGCGCGTGCAGCTTCCGTAGGCGCAGCTTCCCGTCGCGGTAACGTGGGAAGTGCCGCGCGGCCCGGTCGCCGTCGCGGACCGCGTCCAGGCATTGGCGTCGGCCGCGGCGGCGAGCGACAGGCCGCCGATGACGAGGGAGGCAAGGAAGAATTTGGTCATGGTCGTCGTCTCCTGATGGGGCTGCCGTAAGCGGCAGCCATGGGGAGGAGACTGGTCGGGCCGCGTCTGCGGCGCATTGCCGGGACGAAACGATTGTTATGGCTTTGTCGGCCTCGTGTAACACTATGTAACAAGGAAGCTCGCGCCCTTGCCTGACGCGAGCCATTGCTCACAATGCAGCCATGAGTATGCAAGCAGCCACGATCCTCATGGTGGAGGACGATCCCGAGATCAGCCGCCTCGTTGCCGACTTCATGCGGCGCGAGGGGTTCGAGGTCGCTTGCGTCGCCGACGGCAAGGCCATGGATTCGATGCTCCAGCGCCTGCGGCCCGACCTCGTCATCCTCGATTTGATGCTGCCGGGCGAGGACGGGCTTTCGATCTGCCGCCGCTTGCGCGCCGACGATGCCATCCCGATCCTGATGCTGACCGCCAAGAGCGACGAGATCGATCGCGTGGTCGGCCTCGAGATGGGCGCAGACGATTACCTGACGAAGCCGTTCGGTCCGCGCGAGCTGCTGGCGCGGGTTCGCGCCATCCTGCGCCGTGCCAACGGGGCGCCGGCCAAGCCGCTGGTCCGGCGTTTTGCCTTCGACCGCTTCGTGATCGATCTCGATGCGCGCAGCGTCGAGACGACCGGGGGCGAGGCGCCGGAGCTGCAATTGACCAGCGCCGAGTTCGACCTGCTCGGTTGCTTCGTGCAGCGGCCGCGAAGGGTGCTCACGCGCGACCAGATCCTCGACTGGACCCGCGGACGTTCGGCCGAGCCGTTCGACCGCACCGTCGACATGCTGATCTCACGGCTGCGCCGCAAGCTCGACGGTGCAAGTCCCGGCTCCAACCTGATCACGACGGTGCGCAACGGCGGCTATCTGTTCACCGCGACCGTCAAGCAGGTGTCGTGATGCTGCGCGTGACGCTCGCCGCCCGGCTGGCGCTGATCGGACTGGTCGGCTTCATCGTGGTGGTTACCGTGCTCGTGGGGATATTCTACCGCACGACGCTGCAGGAGAACGAGCTCACGCGGCCATCGCCTGCGCGCCTCGATGCGCTTGCAACGTTGCTCGAGGGCACGGTCGGCGACGCACGGCAGGCCGTCCTCGACGCAGTGTCGTCGCCGCAATTCATGGCGCGGATCGTGCCGTCGGGGACGCCGGTCGACGGCGAGACGCCGGAGCAGCAGCGACAATTGCGCGAGACCTATGCGGCCGGCCTTGCGGGCCGCCCCGTGGAGATTGTGTCGCCGCCCGATCACCGCGCCAATCGATTTTTTCCTCGGCTCGCGCGGCTGATGGCCAATGCGATCGAATTCCGCATTGGCCTGCGCAGCGGCGATCTGCTCGTCATCGACGCCTATACCCGCCTGCCGGTGACCCAGTTCGGGCTGCCCGTGGGTTTCGGCGCGGGCCTGTTCGGCTCGATCGTGGCGCTGCTCGCGCTTCTGGTCATGCAGCGCGAGACGCGGCCGCTGGCGCAGCTCGCCGCCGCCGTCGATCGTGTCGACCTGTCGGCCGATCCGCCGCCGCTGCCGGATGCGCGCCGCAGCGCGCCGGAGATCCGCGCCGTCATCGCCGCGTTCAACCGCTTGCAGGGACGGCTTGCCGAGATGCTGCGTGCGCGCATGACGCTGGTTGGCGGCATCGCCCACGATGTCAGGACTTTTGCGACACGGTTGCGGCTGCGCGTCGAGCACATTCCCGACGATGCCGAGCGGCAGCGGGCGGTCGCCGATATCGACGACATGATCCGCCTGCTCGATGACGCGCTGCTGTCGACGCGGGCGGGTGCGGGCGGTCTGTCACAGGAGATGGTCGAACTCGCCGCGCTGGTGGCCGTCGAGGTGAACGACCGGCATGCTCAGGGCGCGGCGGTCGATCTGGTCACGGACGAGCGTGCGCGCGACGTCGTCGTCCTCGGCGACCGGCTCGCCCTGCGGCGGGTCTTCGCCAACATTATCGACAACGCACTCGCCTATGGCCATGCCGCGCATGTGCGCACGGCCCTGAAGGACGGTGCCGTCGTGGTGTCGATCGGCGACGAGGGGCCCGGGATTCCCGCCGATCAGCGTCAGACCGTGCTCGAGCCGTTCCACCGGCTGGAGAAATCGCGCAATCGCGCAACCGGTGGCGCCGGTCTTGGTCTCGCCGTTGTCCGCAGCCTGGTCGAGGCCCATGGCGGGACGATCGAGATCGGCGCGGCGCCGGGCGGAGGCACGCGCGTCAGCGTCACCCTTCCGGTGTTTCAGCCGGCTTGAAGCGTTTTCGAGCGAAGTGGATACCGGTTCGCGTGAAGAAAACGCGTCAAAATGAGAATCGGCGTCAGGCCGTCACCATCGCGGGAATCGGCAACGCGGTAACCGACTTGATCTTCTCCATCGCGAAGCGCGAGGTGACGTTCTTCAGCGGCACGGCGCTGATCAGCTTCTTGTAGAACACGTCATAGGCCTGCATGTCCGCGACCACGACGCGGAGCATGTAGTCGACGTCGCCGGCCATGCGGTAGAACTCCATCACCTCCGGCATGGCGCTGACGGCTTCGGCGAACCGCTTGAGCCAGGCGTCGGAATGATCGGCGCTCTCGACCGACACGAACACGGAGATGCCGAGTCCGATCTTGTTCTGGTCGACCAGCGCCACGCGCTTGATGATCACGCCGTCGGCCTCCAGGCGCTGGATGCGCTTCCAGCAGGGCGTCGAGGACAGGCCGACGCGGTCGCCGATCTCGGCCACCGAGAGGGAGGCATCCTCCTGAAGGACCATCAGGATCTTGCGGTCGATGGCATCGAGGCGGCGGCTGGTCTCGGGAACCTGGACGGCGACATCAGTCATTTGAAGAACTTTGTTTCATTTAAGGGGCTGATTTCCCTGATATAGAGAAAATCCTTCCACGACAAGCCTATAATCTCGGCGCGGCAGTCGAATCGTTCTAGGGATAGTTATGCGAAACCCTTGAACTTCAATGGGTTGCAGGGCGGCGGATCGGGGCCGCGGCGGCCCCTGTGAACGCGAAGGACGGAGGCGCCGGCCTGCCGAGGACGCGCGGCCCGATCCTGGATCGTCCATGGGCGGTCAGCTCTTGTCGTGCACCCAGCGGCCGAGCAGATGATGAGCGATCGCGAAGGGATGCGGGCCGGCGAGCCCGTCGGGATGCGTCCGCGTCAGCATCAGGGCCGCCTCCTCGCGCGTGAACCAGCGCGCGTCTTCCAGCTCCATGCGATCGACGACGATGTCCTCGTTCAGCGCCCGTGCGCTGCAGCCGATCATCAGCGATGACGGATAGGGCCAGGGCTGAGTCATGTAATATTGCACGTCGGTGCAGCGAATGCCCGACTCTTCCAGGATTTCGCGGCGCACCGCGTCCTCGATGGTCTCGGCCGCCTCGACGAAGCCGGCGAGGCAGGAATACATGCCGGGCGGAAACTGCTTCTGGCGGCCGAGCAGGCACTTGTCGCCGGAGGCGACCAGCATGATCACGACCGGGTCGGTGCGCGGAAAGTGCTCGGCCTTGCAGGCCGGGCAGTCGCGCTTCCAGCCGCCTTCCTTCATCGCGGTACGCGTGCCGCAATTGGCGCAATAGCCGTGGCGCTGATGCCAGCTCACCATCGACTTCGCCATCGCGATCGCCGACAGCTCCTGCGGCGGAAGCACCCCCTGCATCGCCATGCCGCGCAGCTCGGTTATGGCATGGTCCTCCCGGCCGACCAATTTCTCGGCGGCGGCCTGCGAGAGTCCCATCCCGAACACGGCCGCGCCATCGCGCAGGCCCAAGAAGATCGTACCGGGATTGGCGCCGCACTTCAGCGCCTCGTCGATCGAGAGCAGCGCGCGCACCGTCTCGCCCTCGCGCTTCACCAGCAGCGAGTCGCGATAGACCACATAGGCGCGCGATGACGGCTTCTGCTCGAGCGCGAACAGCTTCTCGTCGTCGCGGCGCAGATGCGCCGCGCGGTCGAGGATGTTGGTGACGAAGGCCGGCTGCCCCAGCGGAAACGCGTCGAATGCTGACATTTCTCGTTCTTTCAACCCAACCAGATCTTGCGGCGAAGCGCGCTGATGAAATTCTGCACTTCAGTGGCATCGTGCGCCAGCGGCTGCATCACGCCCCACACCGGCCGCGGCCAGGCCGCGTCACTGGTCCGGCGCGCGATGATGTGGACGTGAAGCTGCGGCACGAGGTTGCCGAGCGCGGCGATGTTGAGCTTGTCGCATTGTGTGATCTCCTTCAGCGCGCGCGAGACACGGGAGATCTCGGTCATCAGCTGCGCCTGCTGCACCTCGTCGAGATCGATGATCTCGACCGCGTCGGGCCGTCGCGGCACCAGCAGCAGCCAGGGATAATGTGCGTCCTTGATGACCAGCACCTTCGACAGCGGCAGATCGCCGATGTCGATGGTGTCCTCTTTCAGGCGGGAGTGCAGCGACCAGGCAGGTTCGGGCATATGCGTTTCCGGATGGCCCGATGGGAGCGGGCTTGTTTGGCCCGACCATACGATAGCGATTCCGATAGGGGAAGGATGGCAACTGCATACACGCTCGTCGTCCCGGACAAGCGCGCCCCAGCGCGCGTAGATCCGGGACCCAAAACCACAGGGAGTGGTTGTTGCGCGGGCTCGCAACTCCGAATCTTCGCCAAACTCAATCCTGTGGTTATGGATCCCGGGTCTGCGCTAACGCTTGCCCGGGACGACGACCGAGTTTGTGGCGGTGCTGGCGGTCCCTCACGCCTCCGCCAGCACTTTTGCATTGGCACGGATCGAGGCCTCGCTGACGCGGATGCCGAGGCCCGGGCCCTCGGGTACCACGACGTGGCCGGCTCGGTTCGCAACGCGCTCTTCCAGCACGTCCTCGGTCAGCACGTGATGTGGCATGTAGAATTCGCAGCCAAGCGAGATGCCGGGTGTGGCCGCGATCAGCTGCGTGCCGGCGGCTAGCCCGATGCCGCCCTCCCACAGCGTGCCGCCATAGCCGGGCAGGCCGGCGATGTCGGCGATCGCCATGATGGCCTGCGCCTCGAACAGGCCGCCAGCCTTCATCAGCTTGATCGACACGGCGTCCGCCGCCTCGCGCCGCGCCACCTCCATCATGTCGCGGCGATCGAAGCAGCTCTCATCCGCGAGCACAGGCGTTTCCAGCGCCGCGGTGAGCTGTGCCATGACCTCGAGATATGTGCGTGGCACCGGCTGCTCGATGAAGGTCGGTGCGAACTGCTCGATGTCGCGCAATATTTTGATCGCGCCGAACGGCGCCAGCGCCTGGTTATAGTCGACGCGCAGGTCGACCTTGTCGCCGAACTCATTGCGGATCGCCTCCAGATGGTGGAGATCCTCGCGATGCGGCTTCACGCCGGTCTTGACCTTGTAGATGACATTGCCGTCCGGAACCATTCTCCGCATGCGGTCGAGATCGGCGGCGAAATCCGGATCGGCGATCGAGAAGGAGAGCGGGATCGTGTCGCGCACCCGGCCGCCGAGCAGGTCGGCAACCGAAAGTCCCGACGACTTGCCGACGATGTCGAGCAACGCCATCTCGATTCCGACCTTGGCCTCGGCATGTCCGACCAGTGCGCGATCGAGCTCGGTCATCAGCGCGCGGATGCGGCGGACCGGCTTGCCGAGCAGCGTTGGCCGCAGATAGATGTCGAGCGCGGAGAACGCCGCCTCCGGTGTTCCCGTGAAGACCTCCCACGGCGCCGCTTCGCCCCAGCCGATCACCCCTTCGTTCGACGTCAGTTCGATCAGCACGCGCTTGACCGAGCCCTTGACGTTGCCGACGCCCTGCAGGCGCGTCATCTTGATTGGACTTTCGATCAGGAACAGCCTGAGGCGTTCGATGGTCGCTTCGGTCATGTCAGGCCTCCATTGACGTGCCAGATCTGGCCGGTGACGTAGGATGCTTTGGGGGATGCGAGGAACGCGATGATTTCGGCGACTTCTTCCGGCCGCCCACGCCGGCGCATCGGGATCAGCGCCTCGGTTGCTGCGATCTGCTCGGGTGAAAGACGGCTCTCGCTCGGCTTGTCCTTGACGATGAGGCCGGGCGAAACTGCGTTGACGGTAATGCCGTCGCTGGCGAGTTCGATTGCGGTCAGCCGCACCAGGGCTTCCAGCGCTGAGCGGCTCGCAGCCGTGGCCGCAAACGGCGCGAATTCGGGGCGGATCGCATGTGCCACGAAGGAGGAGACTGCAACGATCCGCGCGTCACGTCCCGCGCGCAGCAGCTGAAGCGCGGCCTCGACCATCCGCGTGAATGCCATCGCCGATTCATCCATTGCTTGGCGAAACTGGTCCGCCGGCGTGCCGATCGCGCTGCCGCGGCGGGCATGGCCACCGACGAGGACCAATCCGTCGAGGCGGCCGAAGGCTGTTTGCGCGGCGGTGATGGCGTCGGTGACGGCCGCTTCCTCGGCGAGATCGCCGAGACATTTGGCGACCACAGCGCCGTTCGCTCCGGCTTCCGCCGCGGCGGCGTCCAGGCCTTCTGCGTTGGATCGCGTGTGCAGCACAAGCCCGGTGCCGGGCGCGGCGAGAAGTTTTGCGGTGGCGCGGCCGATGCCGCTGGCGGCGCCGGTGACGAGATAGACACGGTTGATATCAGGCATCACGATGTCGCGTTGGCCGACGGCAGCGCGCCGGTGCGGTGGAAATGGCTGAGGAAAGCGCGCGTGGCGGCTTCCCTGGGATTGTCGATCACCTGCCGCGCCGGGCCCTCTTCGACCACGACGCCGTCGCGCATGAAGATCAGGCGGTCGGCGACCTCGCGGGCAAAGGCGATCTCGTGGGTCACGATCACCATGGTCATGCCTTCGGACGCCAGTTGCTGGATCACGTTGAGCACCTCGCCGACCAATTCAGGGTCGAGCGCCGAGGTCGCCTCGTCGAACAGCATGACATCAGGCTCCATGGCGAGCGCCCGCGCGATCGCGACGCGCTGCTTCTGGCCGCCGGACAGCGTCAACGGATATTGATCTGCCTTTTCGGCAAGGCCGACCTTGGCCAGCTGCGCCCGCGCGAGCCTCTCGGCGTCGGCCTTGGCCATGCGCCGCACCGTGACCGGCCCCTCCATGACGTTCTGCAGCGTCGTCATGTGCGGGAACAGGTTGAAGTGCTGGAACACCATGCCGGTGGTGGCGCGAAATTTTGCCAGAGTCTTCGTATCAGGAAGCTTCGTACCATCACCGAACGCAAACCTCGTATCGCCGACACGGACGCTGCCACCGTCGGGCACGACCAGAAGATTGATGCAGCGGAGCAGGGTCGATTTGCCCGACCCCGACGGGCCGATCAGCGCCACGACGCCGCCCTTGGCGACGTCGAGGTTGATGTTCTTCAAGACCTCGTTGCTGCCAAAGCTTTTGCGCAGGCCGCGGATCTCGATCTTCAAGGGGGTATTGGACGTCTCGCTCATTCGCCGACCGCCAGTCGCTTCTCGCCGCGGCGAACGAGGATGGTGAGCGGAATCAGGATCGCCGCATAGGCGACCGCAACCGCGGTGTAGGTTTCCAGCGGCCGGTAGCTGTCATGGGCCGCGACCTGGCTCTGATAGACGAGATCGGGGACCGCCAGCACCGAGACCAGCGAGGTGTTCTTGAACTGGATGATCGACTGGTTCATCAGCGCCGGAATCATGCGCTTGATCGCCTGCGGCAGCACGATGCGCCGCATGGTTTGGATCGGCGTCATGCCGAGCGCGGCGCCGGCCTCGGACTGGCCGCTGTCGATCGAGACGATGCCGCCGCGGATGATCTCCGAATAGAACGAGCCGCCATAGAGCGACAGCGCCAGCGCCGAGGCGGTAATCGGCGTCATCTCCACACCGGCGAGGATCGGAAGCGCGTAATAGAACCAGATCAGCTGCACCAGGATCGGCGTGCAGCGGAACGCCTCGATGAAAGTGAGGGCGAGAAGGCGCAACGCCTTGAAGCGCGACAGGCTGCCGAACGCTCCCAACAGGCCAAACAGCAATCCGCATACGACGATGACGATGGTGAAGCCGACGGTGACGCCGAGCCCGTTGAGAAAGAGCCAGCGATAGCTCCAGAGGATGCCGAAGTCCCACTGATACATGCGTGCTTTACTCGTACCCGATGTCAGCTAGGAAACTCGTCATGCTCGGGCTTGCCCCGGGCATCCACGTTCTTGGTGCCGCGGGTAAGACGTGGATGGCCGGGACAAGCCCGGCCATGACGGTGTGGATGCGTCGGGCGCTCTTACAGCGACACGCCCGGCGGAATGTCCGCCTCGGTCACGCCCACCAGCTCCATGTTGGTGATGATCGCGTTGCGGATGAAGCCGAGGCCCTTGTTGAAGTCGATCCAGGTGTTGACGTAGTCGCGCCAGGTCTTGTCGGTCTCGCGGCGGAAGCCGGCATTCGACGTGGTGGCGAAGATCGGCGTCGGCAGCACGAGCTGGCCGAGCGATGGATTCTTCTTCAGCACGGTCAGCGACAGCATGGTGATCAGGCACTGCACGTCGACCCGGCCGGTCTGGAGCGCGGCGGTGGCGTCGTCGGCGGTCTTCAGCCGCGTGATCTGCGCCTTCGGCGTCAGGCGGCTGACCACCTGGTCATGCGAGGAGCCCTGGTCGACCGCGATCTTGATGTCGGGCGAGTTCAATTCGGCCCAGCTCTTCGGCTTGAAGTCCTTCTTGCAGAGGATGGCGAACGCGTTGTTGAAGACCGGCACCGAGAAGTCCACCACCAGCGCGCGCTTCGGAGTCGGGTTGAGGCCGAAGAAGATGTCGATCTTGTTGGCCTGCAGGTCGAGCACCGAATTGCCCCAAGTGGTCTCGGTGATCTCGAGCTCGGCCTCCATGTCGTCGGCGAGGCCCTTGGCGATGTCGATGTAGAACCCCTTCCACTGGCCGGTGGCGAGGTCCTTCATGTAATAGGGTGCGCCGCCGCCGACCGCGCCGATCCGCATCTTCTTGGTCCGGCGGATGCGCGCGAAGGTCGATTCGTTCGGATCGGCTGTCTGGGCCACGGCCGGCGAAGCCAGCGCGGCCGCTGTCACCGCGCCCAATCCGACAATCGATGCAACATCACGACGTGTAACCATTGGGATCAATCGCTTTTCTGGTTGGATGGAGTTCCGGGCCGCGTTCTTAGCAAGGTGGTCCGCACGGTGAAAGCACAGCCTGTCGGCTAGGCAGGCCGGGAATTGCCCGGATACTGGGCAAACTCGATCTGGTTCAATCCGATACCCGCTTGCTTTCCGCTCCCTTTGGCCCCAAATAGGGACCGGGAGATTGGCGGTGGACGAGCCACTCGCCAACCGGGTCAGGTCCGGAAGGAAGCAGCCCTAACGAGGTCCGGATCGGGTCGCTCGTCAGTCTCCTACCTGTTTTTTCGAGCGAATTGCGCCGGCGGTCGTCCCGCCAGCGCGCTCCTTTCCGCAAGAGCCGGCCGAGAGAGATTTCATTGCGGATCGACCGATGACCGACGCTGGCGCCCCTCCCAATCCCGACAGCGCCAGCCAGGCTGGCTTTGCCCTCGGTGCCCAGCCGGGCACACCCTATCGGGTGCTGGCGCGCAAATACCGCCCTTCCTCTTTTGACGATCTGATCGGCCAAGAGGCGGTGGTCCGCACCGTCTCCAATGCGTTCGAGACCGGGCGCATTCCGCAGGCCTGGATCCTCACCGGCGTCCGCGGTGTCGGCAAGACCACCACCGCGCGCATCCTCGCCCGCGCGCTCAACTACGAGATGCCTGATGGTTCGGTGAAGGGCCCGACCATCCACATGCCGACCTTGGGCGTGCACTGCCAAGCGATCATGGAAAGCCGGCACATGGACGTGCTGGAGATGGACGCCGCCTCGCACACCGGCGTCGACGACGTCCGACAGATCAATGACAGCGTGCGCTATGCGCCGGCCAGCGCCCGCTACAAGGTCTACATCATCGACGAAGTGCATATGCTGTCGACGGCGGCGTTCAACGCCTTCCTGAAGACGCTGGAGGAGCCGCCGGAGCACGCCAAGTTCGTGTTCGCGACCACGGAGATCCGCAAGGTTCCGGTCACCGTGCTGTCGCGCTGCCAGCGCTTCGACCTGCGCCGGGTCGAGGCGGACGTGCTGATGAAGCACCTTGCCAACATCGCGGCCAGGGAAAATGTCGAGATCGAGCCGGAGGCGCTCGGCATCATCGCGCGCGCCGCCGAAGGCTCGGTGCGCGATTCGCTGTCGCTGCTCGACCAGGCGATCGCGCATGCGGCAGGGCAGGTGAAGGCCGACGCGGTCAGGCAGATGCTGGGCCTCGCCGACCGCACCCGCGTCATCGATCTCTTCGATTCGCTGGTGCGCGGCGACATCGCCGCAGCTTTCAGGGAGTTCCGCGAGCAGTACGACGTCGGCGCCGATCCCATCGTCGTGCTCTCGGACCTCGCCGAGTTCGTCAATTTCGTCACCCGCGTGAAGATCGTGCCGGCGACCGCCGACAACGTCGCCTATGGCGAGACCGAGCGGGTTCGCGCGCGGGACTTCGCGTCCAAGATTTCCATGCGCGTGCTGTCGCGGATGTGGCAGATGCTGCTCAAGGGCATTACCGAGGTGCAGGGTGCGACGCGTCCTGCGGCCGCCGCCGAGATGGTGCTGGTCCGCATCGCCTATGTCGCCGACCTGCCGACGCCAGACGAAGCGATCAGGATGCTGGAGCAGAACGGCGGCAGCTCCCCGGTCGTGAACGGCGGCAGTGCCGCGCGCAGCGCGCCTTCGGGGCCGGTCGCGTCCGCGGCGCCTGTTCGCATGCCGACCGCCTCACCCGCTTCGTTCGGCGGTGGCGCGGCCCGGCCGCAGATGGCGGCCCCGGCGCCGGAGCCGCAAGCCGCGGCACCGCAGCTGCGCATCACCAGCTTCACCCAGCTCGTCGCGCTCGCCGGGCAGAAGCGTGACATCATGACCAAGAGCGCGCTCGAAGGCGACATGCGCCTCGTCCGCTTCGAGGAGGGCCGGCTGGAAGTCGCGCTCGAGCCCAATGCCTCCAAGACCATGATCTCCGAGCTTGCGAAGAAGTTCGAGCTGTGGACCGGCCGCCGCTGGACCGTGATCGTCTCCAACGAGCAGGGCCAGCCGACGCTGCGCTCGGTGAACCAGGCGGCCAAGCAGCAGCATGCCCGTACCGCGGAAGCCGATCCGCGCGTGCAGGAGGTGCTGTCGCGCTTCCCCGGCGCCAAGGTCGTCGAGGTCCGCAGGCTTGCCCCCGAGGCGCCGGAAACCAATATTAACGCCGACTATGGCAGTGACGATCCGCCCGACGGTTCCGACGGCGACGATTTCTAGCGCGTGATCCGGAAAAGTGCGAAGCGGTTTTCCGATAAGATCATGCGCAAACAATATGCTAAGGCGCGATGATGATTCATGGCGCTTTCGCCTCTTTCAAGGACACCCGACCCATGGCTGATTTTCTCGGCATGATGAAGCAGGCGGCACAGCTGCAATCCAAGATGCAGGAGATGCAGGAGCAGCTCGCCAACGTCGAGGTCGAAGGCATCTCCGGCGGCGGGCTCGTCGCCGTGCGCATGACCGCGAAGATGGACGTGAAGGGCATCAAGATCGATCCCTCGCTGATGAAGGCGGAAGAGCGCGAGGTGCTGGAAGACCTGCTCGTCACCGCGCTCAGTGATGCCCGCCGCAAGGCGGAGACCGCCATGCAGGAGAAGATGCAGGCCCTCACGGGCGGGCTCGGCCTGCCGCCGGGGTTGTTCGGCCAGTAATATGGGCGCGGTTGCAGGTCCTGAGATCGAGCGGCTGGTCCAGCTGCTCGCACGGCTGCCGGGCCTCGGTCCGCGCTCTGCGCGGCGCGCTGCGCTGCATCTGATCAAGAAGCGCGAAGCGCTGATGATGCCGCTGTCTTCGGCCCTCCAGGTCGCGCTGGACAAGGTCCAGGTCTGCAAGACCTGCGGCAACATCGACACGCAAAATCCCTGCACGGTCTGTACCGATCCGAAGCGCGATTCCTCCATCATCGTCGTCGTCGCCGACGTTGCCGACCTCTGGGCGCTGGAGCGGGCCAATGCCACCCAGGGGCGCTATCACGTGCTGGGCGCGACGTTGTCGCCGCTCGACGGCGTCGGTCCGCAGGATCTCACCATCGATTCGCTGGTGGCACGCGCGCATGATCCGCAGGTGCACGAGATCATCCTGGCACTGAATGCGACGGTCGACGGCCAGACCACGGCGCACTACATCACCGACCTGCTTCAGGACGCCAATGTGAAGGTGACGCGGCTCGCCCATGGAGTTCCTGTCGGCGGCGAGCTTGATTATCTCGATGAAGGTACGCTATCGGCTGCGATGCGGCAGCGCACCCTGTTCTAGCCATCCAGACTTCACGGAACGGACGACATGACGAAACTTTTCGCCACACGATCGGCTTTGGTCGCGACGATGATGATGCTGGTGACCCCGGCCATGTCCGCGCAGCAGGGCGACGAGATGCCGCCGCCGTCCAAGCCCGGCAAGCCGATCAACACCGGCGACGTGCTCTCGGGCGAGCTGAACGCGATGAAGGTCCGCGACGTCAAGAACGGCAAGCGCGTCGCGACCTACCAGATCACCTCCGAGCCGCGCCGCCTGCCGCCGCCGAACGGGCTGTGCAATCTCGAGACCGGACCGGAGACCTTCCAGCTCGTCACCTCCACCGATGCGCAGGCTGCACAGCTGAAATCGTTCGTCGGCAAGGAGATCTCGGTCAAGGTCGACGAGATCGCCTGCGCCAGCGATGCCGGCCAGATGAGCGAGGCCGTGATCACGAAGTGGAGCCTGATCAAGAAGCAGTAGGGGGCGAGTGCGACGCTGTCTCCTCGCAATGACGAAAGAGAGAGGTGAGTTCTAAACTCGCACCTGCTCCAACGTGTCGAAATGGTCACGCTTCTGCAAGTAAGCCAGCAGCATCAAACTGGGGATGGCGACGAGGACGGAGATCGCGAAGAACATCGGCCAGCCCGTCGCCTTCGCCAGATAGCCCGCGCCCGATGACAGGTAGGTGCGTCCCACGGCGGCGAGCGCCGTCAGCAGCGCATATTGGGTCGCGGTGTGCAGCGGGTTCTGGCACAGCGCCGAGAGATAGGCGACGAAGATCACGGTGCCGATGGCGTTGCAGAAATTGTCGGAGGTGATTGCGAGGGTCAGCGCCCATTCATTGACGCCGACGAGTGCCAGCCATGAGAACGACAAGTTTGAGATTGCCTGTACGATGCCGCCGATCCACAGGCTCGTTGCGAGCGAATAGCGCCGTGCCACGAAGCCGCCGGCAAACCCTCCGGCCAAGGTCGCTGCGATGCCGACGCCCTTCACGATCACCGCGTAGTCGTTCCGCGTGAAGCCGATGTCGATCACGAACGGCACGGTCATGTTGCCGGAGAACGCGTCGGTGAATTTGAACAGCACGACGAAGGCAAGCGCCGCCCATGCTTCCTTGCGGCTCAGGAATTCCGAGAACGCGCCCATCGCAGCATGGAACACCCGCATGAGCGCGTCCTCGTTCTGCGTGGCCGCCTCGGCGCGCTTGGATTGTGCGGGCTCGGTGGCGGCCAGCGCCGTCACCGTGCCAATCAGCACCAGAGCCGCCATCACCACATAGCCCCACATCCAGGCGGCGCCACGAGGGACGATCGCCTCGAAACCGGTGACGATGAACAAGGCGCCCGCGGTCGATATCAGCATGCCGATGCGATAGGCCGCGACATAGGCGGCCATGCCGGCGGCCTGCTCGCTTTCGGGCAGGCTCTCGACGCGGAATGCATCGACGACGATGTCCTGCGTCGAGGACATCGTCGCGACCAGGAGCGCACCAAGCGCGACGAACAGCGGTGAGTGCGCCGGATCGGTCAGCGCCAACAGCAGGATCGCGCCGATCAGCAGCAGCTGCGAAAACACCAGCCACCCACGCCGGCGGCCGAAGGTGCGCGTGAAGAACGGGACATGCAGCGCATCGACCAGAGGCGCCCACAGGAACTTGAGCGTGTACGGCGTTCCAACCAGTGCAAAGAGCCCGATCGTTCCGAGATCGACCCCCGCCTCGGCCATCCATACCAGCAGCGTCGAGCCCGACAGCGCCAGCGGAAGCCCCGAGGAGAAGCCGAGGAAGAGCACGATCAGCACCCGCGGCTGCAGGTAAACGGCAAGGCTGTCGCGCCAGGAGGGCGCAGGGGCCGAGCTTGCGGCGGGCGAAGTCGCGTCGGGTGCGGTCATGGGGCGGTGTTAGCAGATTCTAGGGGAAAAGACTCTTGCGAGCTCGGTGGGGCGGATGCTCTCTCCACCTCTCGATGTCATCGTCCGCGAAGGCGGACGATCCAGTACTCCGCGGCGTCTCGGCTCAATCACACGGGCTGCGGAATACTGGATCCCCCGCCTTCGCGGGGCATGACGGCGTTATGGTGGTCCGGCCATCCCAGGATAGAGATCATCCCAGTTCGGGTTATGCTGCTCGATTAACCGAACCTTCCACGCCCTGTTCCACTTCTTCAGCCGCTTCTCCCGCTTGATCGCATTCTCGGGGTCATCGAACTGCTCGAAATAGACGAGCCGTGCGACGTCGTACTTCTCCGTGAAGCTTTCGATGACCTTTGATTTGTGCTCTGCGACGCAGCGAATAAGGTCGTTCGTTACGCCAATGTACAGCGTGCCACCGATCTTGCTGGCCAGGATATAGACATAGTAGCACCGTGTGCTCATCTGCCGCCTCCCACTCCGCCGTCATCGTCCGCCTTGTGCGCAGATGCGCACCGGGGTGGACGATCCAGTAATCACCAGCGCCTCGGGTTAATCGCGACCGCCGCGGCGTACTGGATGCCCCGCCTGCGCGGGGCATGACAGCGCGCTAGGATTCTACTCCCCAGCCTGGAGCTTCCGCGGGAACAGCTCCGGCGCGGCTGTCGCAACCAGCCGCGGAGCCTCCGGCGTGTCGCTCTTGCTGAAATCCAGCTCCTCGATTCGTCCCGCGCGCTTTTCGATCTTGTCGGCGGAGATCAGCACCTGGCGGACGTCCTCGTTGACGTCGGCAAAATGCTTCTGCAGCTTCAGCACGCGGTCGCGCAGCCGGCCCAAATCGTCGCCGAGCTTGATCACCTCGGTGCGGATCTGGCCGGCGGCATCGCGCATGCGCGCGTCCTTCATGATCTGCTGCATCACCTGGATCGCGAGCATCAGCAGCGAGGGCGACACCAGCACGACGCGGGCGCGATAGGCCTTCTGGATCACGTCGTCGAAACCGTCATGGATCTCGGCGTAGACCGATTCCGACGGCACGAACATCAGCGCCATCTCCTGGGTCTCGCCGGCGACGAGATATTTTTCTGCGATGTCGCTGACATGCTTCATCACGTCGCCGCGCAGCCGTTGCGTGGCGATTCGCCGTTCCTCGTCGGTCCGGGCGTCGTGCAGCGCCGTCATCGCTTCCAGCGGAAATTTGGCGTCGATGCAAAGCGGCCGCTGATCGGGCAGGAACACGACGCAGTCCGGGCGCTTGCCGGTGGAGAGCGTGAACTGGAACTCGTAGGCACCCTTCGGCAGCCCGTCCTGGACGATCGCCTCCATCCGCGCCTGGCCGAAGGCGCCGCGCGACTGCTTGTTGGCGAGCACGTCGCGCAAGGTGGTCACCTGGGTGGTGAGGTCGGTGAGGTTCTTGTGCGCGCTGTCGATGATGCCGAGCCGCTCGTGCAGGGCGCGCAGGCTCTCCATGGTGTTGCGGGTGGAGTGTTCCATGGATTGGCCGACGCGGTGGGTCACCGAATCCAGCCGCTCGTTCACCGCCCGCGCCATCTCGGCCTGACGGCCGGCCAGAGCCTGGGTCATGGCATCGACCCGGCCCGACGACTCGCTCTGCGCCCGCAGCACCTCGCTCAAACGTTCCTCGAGCTCGTCGGCCCGGATGGCGTTGGCCATGGCGAGTTCCGCGCCGCGCCGGCCGGATCGCGCGATTACGACCGCAATCACCACCAGCAGGATGAGAACCAGGGCGCCGAAGCCGATCAGCGCGTCCACGACGCGCACCGGCCACTCGCCGAGGATGAAGATGATGTCGTTCATGCCGACCCTTCTAGCCGATTCGCCGTGGCGCACGAACGAATAGCGAACATTTATGGTCAATGCTCCGTTAATTCTTATGGTTAACGAAACCTGAAGTTTTATGGTTAGCGGAGGGTTAACGGGGTTCCTGGCCGCATTGACCGCATCCGGCGCGCAGCTTAAATCGCCGCCATGGCCCTACGAGAAATCATCATCCTGCCGGACAAGCAGCTGCGCCTGGTCTCCAAGCCGATCGAGAAGGTCACGTCGGAGATCCGCAAGCTTGCCGACGACATGTTCGAGACCATGTACGACGCGCCCGGCATTGGCCTCGCGGCGATCCAGGTCGCGCAGCCCTTGCGGCTGATCACCATGGACCTCGCCAAGCGCGACGAGAACGGCGAGACCAAGCCGCTCCCACGCGTCTTCATCAATCCCGAGATCATCGCCTCGTCCGAGGAACTGTCGGTTTACGAGGAAGGCTGCCTGTCGATCCCCGAATATTACGAGGAGGTCGAGCGCCCGGCGAAGGTGCGCGTGCGCTTCACCGATCTCGACGGCAAGGTGCATGAGGAGGACGCCGAAGGCCTCTTCGCCACCTGCATCCAGCACGAGATCGACCATCTCAACGGCGTGCTGTTCGTCGACTACCTGTCGAAGCTCAAGCGCGACCGCGTGATGAAGAAGTTCGAGAAAGCCGCCAAGCGCGCGGTGGAGTAGGCCACGTCCTCCGCCGTCATGCCCGGCTTCGTGCCGGGCATCCACGTTCTTTGCCGCTTCGAGCAGGAAGAACGTGGATGGCCGGGACAAGCCCGGCCATGACGAGTACCTTGCTCGTTTCGAGGATTGTCTCGCCACATGCCCCTTCGCCTCATCTTCATGGGCACGCCCGATTTCTCCGTGCCGACGCTGCTCGAGCTCGTCGCGCACGGCCACGAGATCGTGGCGGTCTACACCCGCACCCCGAAGCCGGGCGGGCGGCGCGGCCTGCAATTGCAGCCGACGCCGGTCGAGGAAGCCGCGCGAAAACTCGGCCTTCCCGTGCTGACGCCGAAGACGCTGAAGACACCGGAAGCGCTGCAAGAGTTTCGCGCGTTCGAGGCCGATGCCGCCGTCGTCGTCGCCTACGGCATGATCCTGCCGCAGGCGATCCTCGATGCGCCAAAGCTCGGCTGCTACAATCTGCACGCTTCGCTGCTGCCGCGCTGGCGCGGCGCCGCGCCCATCAACCGCGCGATCATGGCCGGCGATGCCGAAAGCGGCGTGATGGTGATGAAGATGGACGTCGGCTTGGATACCGGCGACGTCGCCATGGCCGAGCGCATCGCGATCACCGACAGCATGACCGCGCTCGATCTGCACGATCGCCTGTCCCGGCTGGGTGCCGACCTGATGGTGCGCGCGATGGCGGCGCTCGAACGCGGCGGGCTCCAGCTCAAGAAGCAGGGCGAGGACGGCGTCACCTATGCCGCCAAGATCGAGAAGGCCGAGGCGCGGATCGACTGGACCAGATCGGCGCGCGCCGTGCTGCGCCACATCCACGGCCTGTCGCCGTTTCCCGGCGCCTGGAGTGAGCTTGAGGATGCGCGCGTCAAGATCCTGCGCTGCGAGCTCGCGCAAGGCGCGGGCGAGCCGGGCGCGGTGCTCGACGACCTCCTCACCATTGCCTGCGGCGAGGGCGCGATCCGCATCATCGAGCTCCAGCGCGAGGGCAAGGGCCGGATGCAGGCCGCCGACTTCTTGCGCGGCGTGCCCGTGAGCCCGCCGATGCGGTTCGGTTGATGCCCCGCTACAAGCTCACCATCGAATATGACGGCGCGCCGTTCTTCGGCTGGCAGATGCAGGAGACGCTGCCGTCGGTGCAGGGCGCGCTGCAGGCTGCGGTGAAGGCGATGACCGGGGCGGATTTGCGCGTGCACGGCGCCGGCCGCACCGATGCCGGCGTGCATGCGCGCGGACAGGTCGCGCATGTCGACGTCGACAAGCAGTTTCCACCGGGCCGTTTTCGCGACGGGCTCAACGCGCATCTGCGCCCGCATCCGATCGCCGTGCTCGAGGCCGAGATCGTGCCCGACAGCTTCGAGGCGCGCTTCTCGGCGGTCAAGCGCCACTACCGCTATCGCATCGTCAATACCCGCGCCAACCTCGCGCTCGACGCCGGCCACGCCTGGCGCGTGCCGCGCAAGCTCGATGCCGACGCGATGCATGCGGCGGCGCAGCGCCTGCTCGGCAAGCACGATTTCACCACCTTCCGCGACACCGAGTGTCAGGCCAAGTCGCCGGAGAAGACGCTCGACCAGCTCGACGTGATCCGCGACGGCCGCGAGATCACGATTCTCACTTCGGCGCGCTCGTTCCTGCACAGCCAGGTACGCTCGATGGTGGGCTCGCTGGTCTGGGTCGGCGAGGGGCGCTGGACCGCCGACGATCTCTCTGCCGCGTTAGCAGCCCGCAACCGCGCCGCCTGCGGCATCGTCGCTCCGCCGGAGGGACTGTATCTGATGAAGGTGGATTATTGAGGTGAGGCGCGCTGCTGCCACACCCTCAGTGTCATGCCCCGCGAAAGCGGGGCATCCAGTACGCCGCGGCCTCGCGGCTCAATCAAAACTGTCTCTGGAATACTGGATCGCCCGATCAAGTCGGGCGATGACAGCTCTCTTTGTGGAGGCAACAGTGCCTCAAGCAAAATACCGCGTCAGGATCCCGCGATAGACCCGCGTCAGCTTCTCCAGATCCGCAACCGGCACGCGCTCGTCGACCTGATGCATGGTCTGGCCGACCAGGCCGAACTCGATCACCGGGCAATAGCTGGAGATGAAGCGCGCATCCGAGGTGCCGCCGGAGGTCGACAGCTCCGGCTTGCGGCCCGTCACCTCCTCGATCGCGGCGACGGCGAGATCGGTGAAGGGGCCGGGCTTGGTCACGAACACGTTGGAGTTCGACGGCTCCCAGACGATGCGGGCCTTGATACGGTTGCCGCAGGCCTTGGCGAGGCGGGCCTCGACCAGTTCGCGCAGGGATGTCTGCGTGTGGTTGTCGTTGTAGCGGATGTTGAATCGGGCGCGGGCCTCGCCGGGGATGACGTTGAACGCCTTGTTGCCGACGTCCACTGACGTGAATTCGAGATTGGAGGCCTGGAACTGAGCGCTGCCGTGGTCGAGCGGCTCGTCGGAAATCGCCACGATCAGCCGCGAAATGTCAGGCACAGGATTGGACGCGCGGTGCGGATAGGCGACATGGCCCTGCACGCCGTCGACATAGAGCGTGCCGGATTGCGAGCCGCGGCGGCCGACCTTGATGGTGTCGCCGAGCGTCTCGACATTGGAGGGCTCGCCGAGCACGCAATGATCGAATTTTTCGCCGCGTTCGGCGGCCCATTTCAACAGCTTGACGGTGCCGTTGACGGAGACGTCTTCCTCGTCGCCCGTGATCAGGAACGAGATCGAACCTTTTCCGTCCGCGCGCGGCTTGCCGCCATTGGCCGCGAGATGCTCCAGCACCGCAGCCACGGAGCAGGCGATGCCGCCCTTCATGTCGACGGCGCCGCGGCCGTGCAGGACACCGTCCTTCACCTCGCCGGAGAATGCGCCGACGCTCCAGGCACTCTCGTCACCCGGCGGCACCACGTCGGTGTGGCCGGCGAAGGTGATGTGCGGACCTTCCGTGCCGATCCGCGCGTAGAGATTTTCGACGTCGGCGGTGCCCGGCTCGCTGAAGGTGACGCGGTGGCAGGTGAAGCCGGCCGCGTTGAGGGCCTTCTCGAGCACCCCCAGTGCGCCGGCATCGGCCGGGGTCACCGAAGGGCAGCGGATGAGATCGCGGGCAATGGAGAGAGCATCGGTCATGCGCGTCGGATCAATCCCGCAGCAGCTCGTTGATGCTGGTCTTGGACCGCGTGCGTTCGTCGACGCGCTTGACGATCACGGCGCATGCGGTGCTCGGGCCGATCTGGCCGTTCTTTATCGGCTTGCCGGGCAGCGCGCCGGGCACCACGACGGAATATTCCGGCACTTCGCCCATGAAGACCTCGCCGGTCTCGCGGTCGACGATCTTGGTCGAGGCGCCCAGGAACACGCCCATCGCCAGCACCGCGCCCTTGCGCACGATCACGCCTTCGGCGACCTCGGAGCGCGCGCCGATGAAGCAATCGTCCTCGATGATGACGGGCTCGGCCTGCAGCGGCTCGAGCACGCCGCCGATGCCGGCGCCGCCCGAGATGTGCACGCGCTTGCCGATCTGCGCGCAGGAGCCGACGGTGGCCCAGGTGTCGACCATCGTGCTCTCATCGACGTAGGCACCGAGATTGACGAAGGACGGCATCAAGACGACGTTCTTGGCGATGAAGGCCGAGCGGCGGACGATGGCGCCCGGCACCGCGCGAAAACCGGCGTCGCGAAAACGGTTCTCGCCCCAGCCCTCGAACTTCGATGGCACCTTGTCCCACCAGGTCGCCTTGCCGGGGCCGCCGGGAATGACGCCCATGTCGTTGAGGCGGAAGGACAGCAGCACGGCCTTCTTCAGCCACTGATTGACCTTCCACTTGCCGTCGGCGCCGCGCTCGGCAACGCGCGCCTCGCCCTTGTCGAGGATCTCCAGCGACTGGTCCACGGCCTCGCGCACCTCGCCCTTGGTCGTGGTCGAGATGCCGTCGCGCGCCTCGAAGGCGCTGTTGATGGTGGATTCGAGGGCTGCAAGCGACATCGGGATTTCCTCTAGGGAGTAGGAATTTTGATGGATTGGGGCGCTTTTTCGGGATTTGAGGCGACGGAGTCAAGGCATAGTCCACCGTTGCCCATGCTTCGCTGTCGTCCCGGACAAGCGCGCCCTCAGGCGCGCGCAGATCCGGGACGACAACGGTTAGTGGGGCGACAGCTGCGCCAAGAACCCCGCCAGATCGTCCGTGACGTGGTCGACATGGGCGGCATCCCGGCCTTCCAGTTCCCAATCCTCGCGCACCACCTCTTTCGTCCCATCAGGCACTACCAGCACCGTGGTCATGCCGAGCTGGTGCGGGACGGTGAGGTTACGGGCGAGGTCCTCGAACATGGCGGCGCGGGTCGGATCGACCGCATGCTGGCTGAGGAATTTCTGGTAGGTCTGCTGCGCCGGCTTGGGCTCGAATTCGGCGGCGATGATGTCGAACACGCCGTCGAAATGCGAGGCGAAGCCGAGCCGCGCCAGCACCGCGTCGACATGGTCGACCGAGCCGTTGGTGAGGATCAGCTTGCGGCCCGGCAGCTTTGCGATGGCAGCGCCGAGCGCCGGATTCGGCTCCAGCGGCGAGTGGTCGATCTTGTGGACGTAGGCGAGATAGTCGTCGGCGGAGACGCCATGCAGGGTCATCATGCCCCGCATCGTGGTGCCGAAGCGCCGGTAATAGTCCTTCTGGATCGCCCGCGCTTCCTCCGGGCCGACGTTCAGCCAGTTGCAAACGAACTCCCCGATCCGCGCATCGACCTGCTGCCACAGATTGACGTGATGCGGATAGAGCGTGTTGTCGAGGTCGAACACCCAGGTGTCGACATGCGCGAAGGTGCGGGGCGGGGTCATCACAGCTCTCTCCCTCACGGCACCGCAAAGCGCAGGGTCTTGCCGCCACTCGACATGTCCACGGCGCCAAAGCCCGTCGGCGCAAATCCGCGCGCGCCGCAATCGGTCTGCTCGCTCGTCTCGAACTTGGTCTCGCGCGTGCAGAGCTGCCTGTCGCCGCCCCAGTTCAGCGGCCGATCCTTCAGCTTGACGACGCGATTGTCGGCGTCGACCGCTTCCGCGAAGCTGAAGATCTGCTTGGGCTGGCCGGTCACATCGGGGTGCAGGCAGGTCTTGGGATCGACGCGATACCAGCCGCGGCTCGTCACGGACTTGCCGTCATCGGTCGCGATCGCGGCCATCACCTTGTGCGGCGTGTCGTTGCACCAGGTGAGGCCGGTCGCAGAGGGCGTCTGCACGGCGTCGACCATGGTCTTGAACAGGTTCGGCGAGGCCGCGACGTCCGACGATAATCCGCGGCTCTTCAGGAAGGCGGCCAGCGCCGCTTGCGTCTTCGGCCCGTCGACGCCGTCAATCGGAGCTGCGTCGTAGCCTGCGATCACCAGCAGCCGCTGGATGCCGGCGAGGCGCGCCTGCTCGTCGTCATATTCCGAGTCCTCGGCGAGATAGGCAACGAGGTTGCCATCCGCTCCTTGCGTCGGAGTCACTTGCGTGAATGCGGCCTGGGTCTGGCCACTGCGGCATTGTCGCGCCGCGGCGATGACGAAATTGTCCTGTGCGACGCACAGCATGTCGCGGCCGCTCTGCGGGATCGGGGAAGCGCCGTAGACGCCGAGCGCGCGCGCATTGAGCAGGATGCGGTCGGCCGTCAACGTGCCCTGCACCACCACGCGGCAGGTGGCGGGATCGATCCTGAACCAGCCGCGCGTCGCGGTCGCCGCCTTGTCGTCGATGCCGATCGCGGCCTCCACGACATAGGACATGCGGTTGCAGATCTTGAGGTCGGCAAAGGCCGGCGCGGAGGAGAACAGGAACGAGACGATCGCTGCCGGCAGCGTCATCAGGAAGCGCGCGAGAGGCGGGCGGCTGGTTCGTCGCTCTCTCCATTCGTCATGGCCGGGCTTGTCCCGGCCGTCTACGCGTTTGCCAAGAGAGGAAAGGTCGTGGATGCCCGGGCCTTCGCCGCGCCGAAGCGGCTTCGGCCGCGCAGGCGGGACAGGCCCGGGCATGACGGCTTTCGTGCGTGGCGTCTTCCGCGTCACTTGTGGATCAGCGTGCCCGTGCCCTGGTTGGTGAAGAGCTCGAGCAGCACCGCGTGTGGCATCTTGCCATCGATGATGACGACGCCCTGCACGCCCTGCTCCAGCGCGTAGATGCAGGTCTCGACCTTCGGGATCATGCCGCCCGAAATGGTGCCGTCGGCGATCAGCTTTCGCGCGTCCTTGACCGAGAGCTGCGGGATCAGCTTCTTCGACTTGTCGAGCACCCCTGGCACGTCGGTGAGCAGCAGGAGGCGCTTGGCCTTCAGCGCGCCCGCGACGGCGCCCGCAAAGGTGTCGGCGTTGATGTTCAGCGTCTGGCCGTCCTGCGAGGTCGCGAGCGGTGCCAGCACCGGGATCAGCTCGTAGCCGATCAGCTGGTTGAGCAGCGTGAGGTCGACCTTCTCCGGGTCGCCGACGAAACCGAGATCGATCGCCTTCTCGATGTTCGAGCCCGGATCGACGATGGTGCGCGTCGTCTTCGACGCCTTCACCATGTTGCCGTCCTTGCCTGACAGCCCGACGGCCTTGCCGCCCGCTTCGTTGATGTAGCCGACGATCTGCTTGTTGACGGAGCCGGCCAGCACCATCTCAACGATCTCGATGGTCGCAGCATCGGTGATGCGCAGGCCGGCGGCGAATTCCGAGACGATGCCGAGGCGCTTGAGCATGGTCGCGATCTGCGGGCCGCCGCCATGCACCACCACCGGATTGATCGCGGTCTGCTCCAGCAGCACGATGTCGCGGGCAAAGTTCTTCGCGGTTGCCTCGTCGCCCATGGCATGGCCGCCATATTTGATGACGATGGTTTCCTCGTCATATTGCTGCATGTGCGGCAGCGCTTCGGACAGGATGCGGGCCTGGTCGAGCGGAGAGATGTCGGTCATGTCGCGGTCTCGCTGGCGGGACGGTCGGTGCGCGTTCTATCCGATTGCCGGGCGCGGCGCAAAGTGTGGCGTTCCTTTTTACCCTCCAGGGGAGGGTAAGAGGCGCGCTACCTGTTCGCCGCGACCGCCGCCAGCGTCACCGCGAGCCAGCTCGCAATCATCACCATTCCACCCGTCGGTGCTGCGTAGGGAAACAGCGCGTGACCCGCATATTGCCGCAAGGTGAGGTCGCCCGCGAACAGCGCGGCGCCGATCACGAAGCCGAACGCGGCAACGAGGCCAATTCCGCCATGCAGAAGGCCGCGCGCGAGCAGCGCGACGGCGGCGAGTATGGCTGTTGCATGAAACAGCAGCATGGCGCTCGCCGATGCCAGGCGGCTCGCATCCGCGCCGTGGGCGGAGGCCGCGGCCAGCGTGACGCCGGCGGCGCCCATCATTCCGGCAAGCCCGATCAGGAGGCGATGGGCCACCATTACTTGCTCCGCTCTTCCAGGAGCTTTGCCATCGCGGCGCGCAGGCTCTCCATGCCGGTCGAGCTGCGCGACGAGGTCGCGAGCACGGTCGGGAACGCGGCCGGATGCTTGGCCAGCGCGGCCTCGGTCTCGGCGATGCGCGCCTGCAGCTCGGCGGCCTTCACCTGGTCTGTCTTGGTCAGCACGATCTGGTAGCTGACGGCGGAACGGTCGAGCGTCCCAAGCACTTCAAGATCGACGTCCTTGAGGCCGTGCCGCGCGTCGACCAGCACGTAGACGCGCGCCAGCGAGGCGCGGCCGAGCAGGAATTTGTGGATCAGGTCGGTCCAGGACGCGACCTGGCTCTTCGGCGCCTTGGCATAGCCGTAGCCGGGCATGTCGACGAGGCGCAGGTCGCTTTTCCCGGGCACCTCGAAGAAGATCAACTCCTGGGTGCGGCCCGGCGTATGCGAGGTGCGCGCCAGGCCGTTGCGCCCCGTCAGCGCGTTGATCAGGCTGGACTTGCCGACATTGGAGCGGCCGGCAAAGGCGATCTCCAGCCCCGCCATCGGCGGCAGCGTGGCGATCGAGGGCGAGGCCCAGATGAACTGCCAGTCGCGGGCAAACAGCTTTCGCCCGGCCTCGATCAGCTTGTCGTCTGACTTGTCTGTCATATGAAAGTCTATCCTCGCGTCATGGCCGGGCTTGTCCCGGCCATCCACGTCCGTCCGCATGGCACCCTCCAAAACGTGGATGCCCGGGACAAGCCCGGGCATGACGATGTGGAGGCATTTGCGCCCGCATGACCGGGAACGCTCGCGTGAGGCTACGTCGCCTTCCGCGCGAACGTCGCCTTGAGATTGTCGAACAGCTCCACCTTCACGCCGTTGCGTCGCATTATGTAGCTCTGCTGGATCACCGAGAGCAGGTTATTCCAGGCCCAGTAGATCACGAGGCCTGCGGGGAAGCCCGCCAGCATGAAGGTGAAGATCAGCGGCATCCAGTTGAAGATGAGCTGCTGCGTCGGATCCGGCGGCGTCGGGTTCAGCTTCATCTGGAACCACATCGTGATGCCCATGATGATCGGCCAGATGCCCAGCGCGAGGTAGTGCCCGAACACCGGGATCGTGGTCGGATCGAACGGGAGCAGCCCGAACATGTTGAACAGATTGGTCGGATCCGGCGCCGAGAGGTCCTTGATCCAGCCGTAGAACGGCGCGTGCCGCATCTCGATGGTGACGAACAGCACCTTGTAGAGCGAGAAGAACACCGGGATCTGGATCAGCACGGGAAGACAGCCGGCGACCGGATTGATCTTCTCCTTGCGGTAGATCTCCATCATCTCCTGCTGCTGCTTCACCTTGTCGTCGGGATAGCGCTCCTTCAGCGCCATAAGCTGCGGCTGGATCGACTTCATCTTCGCCATCGAGGCGTAGGACTTGTTCGCCAGCGGGAAGAACAAGAGCTTCACGATCACGGTCACGAGCAGGATCGAGATGCCGAAATTGCCGAAGAAACGGAAGAAGAAGTCCAGCCCGAGGAACATCGGCTTGGTGATGAAGTAGAACCAGCCCCAGTCGATCAGCAGATCGAAATGATTGAGGCCGAGCTCCTTGTTGTAGCCGCCGAGCCCGGCGAACGGGAACACGCCGACGACGCCGGCTTCCTTGGCGCCGGCGAACAGCCGCGCGTTCGCCGTGCCGGTGCCGCCGATCGGGACGGTGACGGGATCGAGCAGGTAGTCGGTCTGGTAGGTGTGGACGTTGCCGACCGGGTTCGACGAGAAGCGCGCCTGGAGCTGGGCATTGGTGTCCGGCAGCAGCGCCGAGGCCCAGTACTTGTCGGTGATGCCGAGCCAGCCATTGGTGACCTTGAAGTTCACCGCCTTGGCTTCGTCGATCTTCTTGTAGGCGTATTCCTGCAAGCCCTGGTCGCCGAGATAGCCGATCAGGCCCTCGTGCAGGATGTAATAGCCCGACACCTGCGGCGCGCCGTGGCGCGAGATCAGCGCGAACGGATAGAGCGTGACCGGCGCGTTGCCGACATTGCTCACCTCGTCCTTGACGGTGAAGAGATAGTGGTCGTCGACGGCAATGGTGCGGCGGAAGGTGAGGCCATCGCCGTTATCCCATTTCAGCACCACCGGCGTCGTCGGCGTCAGGCTGCCGCTGCCGTCCTGCTGCCAGACGGTCTGGGCATCGGGCATCTTCGCCGTCACGCCCGTCGCCGCCACCCAGCCGAACTCGGCGTAGTAGGGCTCCGCTGTGCCCGAGGGTGAATAGAGGATGATCGGCGGCGACTTCGGGTCGACCGTTTCGCGGAATTGCACCAGCGCGATGTCGTCGATCCGGCCGCCCTTCAGCGAGATGCTGCCGGCGATGCGTGGGGTTTCGATCTTCACGCGCGGGCTGGCTGCAATGGCGGCCTCGCGGGCGACGACCGGCTGGGCCTGCTGGCCCGCGCCCGGCGTCGCCGGCTGGGTCACGCTGCCCGGCTGCGGCGCGGTGCCGGGAGTCGCCGAGGCCGTCGGCTGCGGCGTGGATTTCTGAAGCTCGGTCTGCGCCTGCTGCTGGGCGCGCTGCTTCTCCATCTGCGGCACATTGTAGAAATACTGCCAGGCGATCAGCACCAGGCCGGACAGAATGACGGCGAGGATGGTATTGCGATTATCGGTCATCTCGAATGTCTCGTCATCAATCCGGTTTGCGGCTGGCAGCGGGAGCGGGGCCGGGCCTCTGGCCGCGCGCTTTGGCCGTATGCCGCGCGGGCTTCGTGAACGCTATGCGCAGATCGTCGAGCATGGTGGCGAAGTCGCGCGAGAGCGCGTCTCTTCGTCCGACTAGCACATAGTCATGATGAGGCTGCATCGACACCCGATCGAGCCGCTTCACCAATTCGCGAAGCCGGCGCCGGATGCGATTGCGCTCGGGGGCATTGCCGTTCTTTTTGGTGACGGTGAAGCCGATCCGGATCGGACCAAAGTCATCGCGGCAACGGCTTTGCAGGACGAACGCGGGACTATTCACCCGCGCGCCATTGGCAACGGCGAGGAAATCCGCCCGCTGCCTCAGCCGATCCATGATGAGATCCCAAAAGGGAGGCCGACTCAGGCGCTCAGACGCTTGCGGCCACGGGCGCGGCGGGCGGCGAGGACCTTGCGACCGCCGGCAGTGGCGAGGCGGGCGCGGAAGCCGTGACGGCGCTTGCGCACCAGTTTGCTGGGTTGATAAGTCCGCTTCACGGGTTTTTCTCCGCTGACCGGGCAATTTGCCTGTAGAATTGATGGTAAAGTCCGGAAGATGCGGCCCAAAACGGGCCTTTTCCGGCCCCAAGAGAGCCGCTCCCGGTGTCGCACCGGGTCATCGCGGACAATTTGCGCGGCTTATAAGGGAGTGCCTTCTTTTCGTCAACGCCGCACAAGCGCGCGATTCCGGTGAATATCGCTGTTTGTGCGGGGTTTTTAACCCTTGAGGTGGCGACTCGCGATATCAGCACATACATCCCACCTTGGTAGATTAGCGATCCGTAATTTGACCGGACTCCGGGCGGGCCGCATCCTCCATCAGCCAAGGCCAACAGGGGCGAATTTCGTGGTAGCCACAGATCGCCAGCCGATCCAGGATTTGGATCAGCCGGAGCAGCCGGCGATGCGCCCCCGCGGGACGCGCGGGCTCGGGCTGTCTGGCAAGCTGCTGCTGCTGACCATTCCCCTGGTGATGATCGCCGCGGTGCTGCTCTACGTGCCGGCCATCGCCAATTTCTGGGTCAACCGGCTGAACGACCGCGTTGCGGCGGCCAATACGGCGGCGCTGGTGCTGGATGCAGCGCCGCTCGGCATGGTTCCCGATTCGCTGTCGCGCCAGATCCTGAAAAGCATCAATGCCCGCGCCGTCGCCATCAAGATGGGCCAGCAGCGCCGGCTGCTCGCCAGCGACAACATCCCGTCCGCCATCGAGCATGACATCGACCTGCGCGACATGACCGCCTGGGAGGCGATCACCGGCTCGTTCCGGATGATGCTGGAGACCGGCAACCAGGCCATCCGCATCGTCGGACCCGGGGTCGGCAATGCCCAGTTCATCGAGATCGTCACCGACGAGCTGCCGCTGCGGCAGCAGATGTACCGCTTCTCCCGCAACCTCGTGGTGGTCGCGCTGATCATCGCGGTGCTGACGGCGGGCCTCGTCTATCTCGCGCTCCATTATCTCTTCGTGCGGCCGATGCGGCGGCTGACGGCGAGCCTGGTCGGCTTCCATGAGAACCCCGAGAGTTCGGCCGGGATCATCGTGCCGAGCCAGCGCAGCGATGAGATCGGGGTGGCCGAGCGCGAATTGTCGGACATGCAGCGCGATCTGATGTCGATGCTGCATCAGAAGAGCCGGCTCGCCGCCCTCGGTCTCGCGGTCTCCAAGATCAATCACGATCTGCGCAATCTGCTCGCCTCGGCCCAGCTTCTGTCGGACCAGCTCGCGAGCGTGCCGGATCCGCGGGTGCAGCGCTTTGCGCCCAAGCTCGTGCGCTCGCTCGAGCGCGCCATCGCCTTCTGCCAGTCGACATTGTCCTACGGCCGCGCCCAGGAGGCCGCGCCCGACCGCCGCATGATCCTGATCGAGCCGGTCGTGCTCGAGGTGCGCGAGACCGCGGGGCTTGCCAACGATGCCTCGATCGCCTGGGTCGCCGCGATCGAGCGCGGGCTTGCGGTCGATGCCGATCCCGACCAGCTGTTCCGCGTATTGCTCAACCTCGTCCGCAACGCCGCCCAGGCGCTCGAAAGCCACGCCTCGGGCGAGGGCCGCGTGCAGCAGATCCGGATCACCGGAAAGCGCGAAGGCGCAGTCGCCATTCTCGAGGTTTCCGACACCGGCCCCGGCGTCCCCCAGAGGACGAGGGAGCACCTGTTCGAGGCGTTCCAGACCTCCGGTCGCCCCGGGGGCAGCGGGCTGGGCCTTGCCATCGCAGCCGAGCTGGTCCGCGCCCATGGCGGCGACATCCACCTGGTCGAAGGCACCATCGGCGCCACCTTCCGGATCGTCATCCCCGATCGCCCCGTGGAACTCCTCTCCATCCGCAACGAGCGGGCCAGGGCGTAGTCGGCCAGCGGCCGAGTGAACGAGCGGGGCGATCTCCATTCCTTCCGTCATTCCGGGCTCGCGACTTCGTCACGCCCCGGAATGACGAACAGAGGTGCGGAAATGCCCCAAAATACCGGCGAGCCGGACCTTGCCAATCGGGACAAGAGCGGTTAGTCAGAGCGCTCTTTCGCACCCCTCCCGGTCCTCCGGGAGCTGCGTCGCGGGTCATGCCCGCTATCGCTGTTTGCGAAAATGCGCCCGTAGCTCAGCTGGATAGAGCATCAGACTACGAATCTGAGGGTCGGACGTTCGAATCGTTCCGGGCGCGCCATTCTTCGACGCAGGTCAGGCAAGGCAGCATCTGGTCGCCAGACCGGGCCGAGACCGGATGGCCACGCCGTGTGAGGAGCTGGATGAGGATATCGCAGGCGTTCAAGTTCGAGGCGGCGCATCGGCTGCCAAACGTGCCCGAGACTCACCGGTGCAGCCGGCTGCATGGTCATTCCTATCGGGTCGAGGTCCAGCTGGATGGTCCGGTGGATCCGCACACCGGCTTCGTTGCGGACTTCTTCGATATCGAAAAATGCTTCGCCGACATCATGGGCACGCTGGACCACCAATACCTGAACGAGGTCGAAGGACTCGAGAATCCAACCGCCGAGAACATCTCGGTCTGGATCTGGGACCGGCTGAAGCCGAGCCTTCAGCAACTGTGGGCGGTCCGCGTCTATGAGACGGCGGATTGTTGGGCCGAATATCAGGGGCGGTGACGACGGCCCTGCGTTGCATCCGGCAAGTTCGCGTCTCCGAATGGAAACGATGATCGAGAACAGCCGGCACCGGCGTGAGAACCAATGCCGCGCTGCGACTGGCATGTGTAATCGACAGGCCGTTGAGCTTACCCCTGACGGGCTTCATAGAGCGCCACCGCGTCGGCACCGCCCGGAAACTGGAGCCGGTTGGACGTGTCGTGAACGGCCGCCCAGATGGCCTCGGCGACATCGGTTTCCTTTGTCGTCATGGCAGGGTGGGCGAAGGCCTCGAAGATGGGGGCCGCGAAACCAGCATAGGCAGGCGGAATCAGATCCTCGATCCGTACGTCCGTATTCTGCGCGAAGCGGGTCGTCGGGGCATAACCTGGTTCCACCAGCCTGGCGCGGACATTGAAATAGCCAAGCTCATGCGCGAGCGAGCCGGTGAAGCCCTCGATCGCCTGCTTGCTGGCCGTATAGGCGGCCGCTAGCGGCATGGCGGCCAACGTCACGCTTGAGGTCACGTTGACGATCATGCCGGACCGGCGTTCGCGCATCTGCGGAATCACGCCCTGGCACATCGCCATAACGCCGAACGTGTTGGTGGCGAAGACCTTGCGGATATGCGCCATTGGCGTCGCCTCGAATGCGCCGACAATGCCGATGCCGGCATTATTGACCAGCACGTCGATCGGCCCGGCCGCTGCGACGGTTGCCGCGATGCTCTCGTCGCTCGTCACGTCGAGCGGCAGGAGACGCAGCCTCGGTGACGCAGGAAAAAGACTGGCGTCGGGGCGCCGCATCGTGGCGATGACATTCCAGCCCTTGTCGAGGAAATGCAGCGCCGTTTCCAGGCCGTAGCCAGAGGATGTGCCGGTAATCAGGATCGTTTGCATGGGGACCATCATTCATTT
This sequence comes from Bradyrhizobium sp. USDA 241, assembly GCF_049739505.1. Classification (NCBI taxonomy): domain Bacteria; kingdom Pseudomonadati; phylum Pseudomonadota; class Alphaproteobacteria; order Hyphomicrobiales; family Nitrobacteraceae; genus Bradyrhizobium; species Bradyrhizobium sp. USDA 241. The sequence goes on from NZ_JBMGPZ010000004.1 coordinate 2,002,230, forward strand.
CGGATGGTCCTTTAATAGGCTTGGTCTTCGGACGATCTATAATCTATGGTCCATTTATATTGTTCAATCGTCCAGATTTGTGCTTTGGTCTCAGGCGTGATCGCTGCTGCCGTTGATCCGGGCAAATTGCCCCGGCGGACAGCCGAGCCGCTTGCGAAAGGCGGTGCTGAAGGCGCTAGCGGATTCGTAGCCGACGTCGTCGGCGATCCGGTCGAGCGTCTTTGCCCCGCGCAATAGCGCGTCTTTCGCCAGCGCCATCCGCCATCGGGCGAGATATTCGATCGGGCCGCAGCTGAGCACCGCGCCAAACCGCGCGGCAAAGGCGGAACGCGATTGGCCGGCGATTCGGGCAAGGCTGGCCACCGTCCAGTCGGCGCGCACATCAGCATGCATGGCCGCAAGGACCCGTGCCAAAGCCGGATCTCGCATGCCATGCAGAAGACCGGCGCGGTCCTCATCCATCGTCGTGCCATGCGAGCGAAGGGCCTCGATAAGAAGAACTTCCAACATGCGCTGGAGGATCATGTCCTTGCCGGGCTCATTGCCACGGCATTCCTCTGCGATGAGATTGATCAGCCGGCCGAGCCGCACCGATCGCCCCTCGGCGGCCGCACATGGATCATGCGCGGCAACAGGGCGAGCAGCAGCGGCGCATTCGCCGTCTCGATGCAAAACGTGCCGCCCAGCGCCTCGAAATCCGCTTCACCCTCCTGCTCGCCATGACGAACAGGTACATCCATCGGATCTCGCGGCGTCCCGGCCATGCCGGGATGACTGCTAAGGGTGAAGGCTGGCGTGGTGGGCAGAAGCAGGAAGGCCCCTGTCTCGAGCTTCAACGGGGGCTCACCGTCAAATGCAATCCAGCATTCACCTCTCAGAATGATCGTAAAGCCGGGGGCGTCGTGGGCGGCATAGCGCACGGCCCAAGCACCCCGACCAGAGATGGGTTTGGAAATGGCCGTGCTTGGCCGAAGCAGGGCAATCACATCGCTGAGTGGGTCCACTTGGACGATCCATAGATTGTTCGGCTTTCCTATTATCAATCGTCCAGATGATTAAGTACAGTTCTCGAACTGACGACGAAAACGTCCGGCGCGGCGCGCCAATTCGGTAGTAGGTACGTTCCATGCGCACAATCGGCCGCCTGTTCTCCTGCCTCGCCCTCTTCCTTGCCATCGCAGCCGCCCCGGTGCTTCCCGCACGCGGGGCCGAAACCTGCCCGTTCATCAGCGCGAAAGAGCTCGCCGCTGCGATGCCGGCGCTCAAATGGTCGTTGATTTCAAATCAGGACGGCCGCGGCTGCATCTACCAGGCCGGGCGCGGCGACACGATGATGCTGACCGTGTTCCGCAATCCCGACAAGGACCGCGCCAGGGAATTGTACGCGACTTTCGTCAAGACGCTCGGTGAGCGCATGCCGCTGAACACCGTGACCGGGATCGGCGACGAAGGCCAGGGCGGCACGAGCGCCGCCGGCGCCGAGCGCCAGGAAGCCTCGGTCGTCGCTCTGGCCGGCGACTACATCCTGCAGATCAGCGTCTATCCGAGCGGGCGGCGCGCCGACGATGCGCTGCTCGGACCGATCACCGAGGCCGCACGCATTGCCATCGCCAGCGCGAGCAAAAGCAGCGAGCGGTTCGGCAATTGCGAGTGGCTCACGGCCGCCGATGCCGACGGCTTTCTCGACAACGGCACGCTGACCGTTCAGCGGACCGGCGCGGGCAGCTGCATGATGTTCGATCGCGAGGCTAACACCATGACCGTCGCAGTGATCGCGACCTCGCGCGACACCGCCGCCGGCATGATGAAGCGCGCGGGGCCATGCAAGCACGTGGCGATCCCTGAACTCGGCAGCGAAGCCTTCGGCGAGCATTCCTGCACCAAGGGCAACGGCAACGCCGTCAATATCTATGTCTGGAAGAACGGCAGGCAGGCTTCGATCCTGTTCGCACCGGTCAAGCCGCATCCGGAGTCCGGCTCGGTCGAGCGCCTGAAGGCGGTCGCAGGGCGGGTGTATGGGAAGCTGTGACGGCGTCGCGCCGATCCCCGAGTGCTTTGCTTTGCAGGATCAAAACGTGATCAATCCGGGCTCGGTCCCGGATGTCCTCCGCCTCCTACACCGTCAGCCCGCAGGCCTGCCGGATCGCGATCTGAACCGGCGAAGGTGGCAACGCCGGATCGAACTCACCCTTCGGCAACAGCGGAGGCTGTGCCATGAAGCGCGGCCGTTTCCCGCGATGAGGTTGCGCGGCATGAACCAGGAACGGATGGCACAGATAGACGCTGCCTGCCGCGCCGGTCGCCAGTTCAACCTCGCAATCCGCCGTCGAGGCGTAGTTCTCGGCAGAGAGCTGCCGGAGCGTCGCGCCTGCCTCGCCGTAGGGCAGCAGCTCCCGCGCGATTGCAGCGTGCGAGCCTTTCCGGATCCTCGTGGGTGCATCGTCCGGGCCAACATCCGAGAACAGGAAGAGCATCAGCAATGCGCGTCCGCTGCTCTTCACATTAGCACGCCATTCCATGAAATCCGGATCGGTGGTGCCGAAGCTCATGTCCACGTGCCAGCCATCATCACCAGGGGATTCGGCTGAGGGAAAGCGGATCGGAAAGGTCCCGAGGCCGCTCGGCGCAAGCCAGCGCCCTTCGCCCACGAGTTGATCGTAGGCTCGGTGCAGGGGCGGCGCATTCGCGGCTTCAACGAATGGGGGCGAAGCCTTGGATCCCACCCGGACAACGGGCTGCGTCCAGTTTTCGGGGTGGTCCGGCGACAGACCAATATCCGCCCACAGCTCGTCCCTGCATTGCTCTGCAAGCCGGGTGCTGAAGGCATTCTCGATCTTGACGAAACCGTCGTTGATGAAGTTCTGGACCTGACGGGGCGTCAGGCCAACCTGTTCGGTCTTGGGCATTGCACATTCTCCGCGGCTACCGCATCAAGCGCAGCCGGTTGATCCGATTGGCGCAGATGCGCCGGAACGACTCTTTGCCGTTCAGATCAGCGGGAAGAATGTGGACGTGAACATCATGATAGAAACGTATAGCGCGGCGGAGTGCGGAATCAAGACACGTCCGCCGCTGGGCGAGTGCATGCCGAGTGTCGGCAGCCTCGCGCTGTGCGATGAGGCTGCCGCAAGCTCATGCGCGCGTCACGGGCAGGGGTGACGCAGACCGTCGTTGCCCAGATAGGTCCCCGAGCCGGGATCGTAGGAGCGATAGCGCTGCGCGCAGTAGGAGGCGGCATTGGATTGAGCCTGGCTGTTGGCGATTGCGCCGCCGATGATCGCGCCCGCTGCGAGGCCGCCGAGTACGGCTGCGCCGGTGCCGTAATGGCCGCGATGGTGCCTGTAGCCGTAGCCATGCCCATGTCCGTATCCATGCCCGTATCCATGCCGGTACTGCACCTGCTGCACGCCTGAGTCGGGACCGGGATTGCCGATCGGCAGAGGCGCCGCGAGCACCGGCGAGGCAGCCGTCGAGAGCATTGCTCCGGCGGCCGCGAGGACGACGAAAGTTTTACGCATTGTCATGTCGCTCCATGTTGTCGAGGGTAGAGCAACGGCGGGTTGCCCGCTCCGTTCCTTCCGCGCAAGGCGAGCGTCAGAGGGCCACGGAAAATGAGCTCTCCCGAGGATGCAGGCGGAACAATATGGAGCTGAGCGCTTCACCGCAGGCCCCGCTCGTCGATCAGAATGCGGTGGATCTCGATGCGTTCCGGCAGCTCGATCAGGAATTCCGCGTCGCGCGCGAGATGATGAACCTTGGTCGGCTCGCCCCTGGTAAAGGCTGTCATGGCCTCGATGTCCGGCCAATAGGAGATGGTCGTGAACCAGGTCTCCTCGGCACGGTCCTCGCGCAACTGTTGCACCCCGAGCGCGGTCTTCAACAGCGGCGGAATGCCCTCGGCCTGCAGATAGGCCTGGTAGGCGTCAGCGAGATCGCGGCGGGTCCGGCCGCGCCAGATGCGGGCGATGGTTGGTTTGGTCGCCATGGTGGGCTCCCTTGCGGCAATGACGAATATCCTGAGCGGGGATCGGCAATCCTTCTCTTCAGCAAGAACGCGATGTTCGCATTCTGGTTGCATGCGCTTCGACGTCATGGTCTCCGACGGCCGCACCGGGAACCTGGTGCCGGTCGCCTCGATGTGCTGTAGCGTCTCCGTGTTCGGCGGCGGATCGGTAATGCCGCCGCGGCACGATTCGCTGGTCATTGATCTGAAACAATGATGGCGCGCGGGCCAGATGCTAGGGCGAGTCGCAGTTCACGGCGCAAGGCTCCCCAGGCCACTAAAAGACAATCTTCGCGCGTGATGGAATCCGAGGGCTCGATGGGACGACTACTGAATATTGTGACGCCGCTGCATACGGCGACCAAGCGCGACTACATGGCCCGCATGAACGACGACAAGATCGCCTGCTCGCTGAAAGCGCGGGAATACGAGGCCGATTATTGGGATGGCGACCGCCGCTTCGGCTATGGCGGCTACCGCTTCATCGAGGGGCGCTGGGCGCCGGTCGCCAAGGCGCTGATCGATACCTACGGTCTGAAGGATGGGTCGAGCGTGCTCGATGTCGGCTGCGGCAAGGGCTTCCTGCTCTACGAGATGCAGAAGATCCTGCCCGGCTTGAAGGTCGTCGGCTTCGATATCTCCAGGCACGGTCTCGAACATGCGCACGAGCGGGTGAAACCGTACCTCTTCAACTATCGCGCCCAGGACGTCTATCCCTATGGCGACGACAGTTTCGACCTCGTCATCTCGCTCGGCACCCTGCACAATCTCAGGCTGTATGAGCTCGAGGCGGCGGTCAAGGAGATCGAGCGGGTCGGGAAGAACAAGTACATCATGGTTGAGGGGTACCGGAACGTCGCCGAAATGCACAACCTCGAATGCTGGGCGCTGACGGCGGAGTCCATCCTGCATACGTCGGAATGGATCTGGCTGTACGGCAAGCTCGGCTACACCGGCGATTACGAATTCATCTATTTCGAGTGACCGGGCGCTGCTGATGGATATCAAGACTGCCAAGGCGGCAATCCTCGTCGAATCCGGCAAGCCGCTGGTCGTCGACGAGTTCACCCTGCCTGATACGCTCGAGCACGGCCAGGTGCTTGCGCATGTGCACACCTCGAGCATCTGCGGCGCGCAGATCAACGAGATCGACGCCGTCAAAGGCGTCGACAAGTTCCTGCCGCATCTGTTGGGGCACGAAGCGCTCGCAACCATCGTCGAAACCGGCCCGGTGTCGTCTCCTGCAAGCAGGGCGACACCGTCGTCATGCACTGGCGGCCGGGCAAGGGCATCCAGTCCAACACACCGGTCTATTCCTGGCGCGGCAAACGTCTCAATGCGGGGTGGGTCACCACCTTCAATGAATATGCCGTGGTCTCGGAGAATCGCGTCACGCCCGTTCCCGCCTCGATCGATCGCACCAGCGCGCCGCTGCTCGGCTGCGCGGTCACGACCGCGCTCGGCGTCGTCAACAACGATGCGCAGATCGCCATCGGCGAAGCTGTCGTGGTGTTCGGCGTCGGCGGCGTCGGATTGAACATCGTGCAATTCGCCGCGATGGTCGGCGCCTGGCCCGTGATTGCGATCGACCGCCTCGACAACAAGCTGGCGATGGCGAGGGATTTCGGCGCCACCCACACCATCAACTCCGAGGCGGTGAAGGATGTGGCCGCCGAGGTTCGCTCCATCACGGGGGCCGACGGACCCGACAAGGTCGTCGAGACCACCGGCGTCAAGAACTTGATCGAGCTCGCCTACGAGATCACGGCGAAGAAAAGGCCGCTGCATCCTTGTCGGTGTTCCCCGCGAGAAGGCCGAAATCTATACGCTCCCGTTGCACTTCGAGAAAGTGCTGAAAGGCTCGGAATGCGGGCAATGCCAGCCCGCGCGCGATATCCCGCGCCTGGTCCGCCTGAGCGATGCCGGCAAGGTGAGCTACCGCGGCATCGTGACCCACGAGTTCGCGCTCGATGACATCAACGACGCGCTGGACCTGATGCGCAGCGGCACGTCGGGACGGATCCTTCTGAACATCAGCTGAGCGCCGCGTCCAGGTCGACGGCCTCGCCTCACGCAATCAGACCCCCTGCCGGGGCAAGGCGGCACCGGTCGCCGGCATAGCCATGCCGCCGGGTCTTATGGCTTCGCGCCGCGCGCCGTAACCGCCGGTTAACCATGGATATTTACGGTGCAGCAAGCCTCTGAGCTATGACTGTCAGTTGATTTCGAGTCCAACCCATGGCGTTCGGTAGCCGCCCATCTCCGCGAAGCATCGCCCCGACGGAGCAAGCGGCTTCGTGGGAAGCGCCGCGGGCTGCGAAGCTGAAGCCTGACGGCACCGGGTCGGCCCTGATCAAGGGATCGCTGACCGTCTTCGGTACACTCTCCTTTCTGCGCGAGAACGGCCGGCGCATTCTGACGCTGGCCGCGGTGCTGTTCGCCCTCGGCGTCCTGGCTCTGGTCGTTCTTCCGGTCCGCTACGCCGCGACGGCCCTGGTCGTGCTCGATCCCCGCGAGCTGCGCGTGACCTCGGATCAGGAGGTGCTGCCGGGCATCGGCCAGGATGCCGCGGCGCTCCAGAGCCAGATCGAGATCGCAAAATCCGACGGCTTTCTCCGCCCCCTGATCGAGCAGCTCAAGATCGCGGACGACGAGGATGTCGCCGGCGGTTACACCGACATGACGCGCTTGCTCGAAAGATTCCGCAACCGCCTCGAGATCACCCGCCGCGGGCTCACTTACGTCATTGCGATTTCCTTCACCTCGAACCGCCCCGAGCGCGCCGCTTACTACGCCAATGCGATCGCCGAGGCATTCGTTGCCAGCCAGGGGCGCGTCCGCACCGAGGCAACCGACGAGGCCGCCGACTGGCTCAAGGACCGGTTGAAGGCGCTGAACGAGCGCCTGCGCGCGTCGGAAGATGCCGTTGCCGCCTTCCGGCTCGAGCACAACATCGTCAACGCCGGCAAGGAATCCACCACGCAGCAATTGCGGGTGACCGATCTGACCCAGCAGGTCTCAGCCGCCCGCGCGCGCACCGAGGAGGCCAAGGCGCGCTACGAGCAGGTGCAACGCGACCTCAAGGCCAATGTTGAAGGGCCGGTGAAGCAGGATCTGCTGAGCATGCTGCGCGCGCAGCGCTCGACCTTGAATGACCAGATCGCGCAGAAGAAGGCGGTGTATGGCGATCGCCATCCCGACCTTGCGATCTCCTACAGCCAGCTCGCCGACATCAACCGGCAGATCGAGATCGAGCGGAAGAAGAACATCGACACGGCCAAGTCCGAATATGAGGCCCAGCGCGAGCAGCAGAACGCGCTGGAGAAGCAGCTCAAGGCCGTCGAGACGAAGATGCTGGTCGACGGCCAGGCTCTCGTGAAGCTGCAGGAGCTGCAGCGCGACGCCGACGCCAACAGGAACATCTACGAGCAGTTCCTGTCGAGGTTCAAGACGACCAGCGAGCAGCGTCAGCTGCAGGCGTCCCAGACCAAGGTCGCCTCGATCGCCATTCCGCCGGTGCGCTCGACGCGTCCGCCGCTCGCCTTGCTGCTCGCGGCGCTGGCGATCGGCTCGCTGCTGACGTCAACCGGCGCCGTTGCGGTGATGACGAGCGTGTCCGCCGACGAGCCCGCGTCCGTTCAGGCGCCAGCATCTGTGGATGCGGTGGAGGCACCCAATCGGCAAGTCCAGCGCCCGCCCGCCGCCGTGCCCCGGCCCGAGCCGATGCCCAGCCTTCCTGTCTGGGTTCGTATCCCCGAGCTGGCATCCGGAGCCGGGATCAGCACCGTCTGGCAAAAACCGGTTGCCACCTCGGCCGAGCTCGATGTCGGCACCCATCTGCGGCCGCTGCTCGAACGCATCGACCGTGTGCCGGTGCGCGGCTGCAAGGTCGCGCTGGTGTTGTCGGTCGGCAAGAGCGCCGGCGGCAACACGGTTGCGCGCTCCCTCAATCGCGCCGCCGTGAATCGGGGCATGATGAGCGTGCTGATCCGGCTCCAGCCGGAATTCGCAAGTCACCAGCCGCCGGTGACCGAATGGCACGACGGTTCGACCACGGCGGGCCTTCAATCGATCGAGGAGCTGCTGAGCGCCGGCCGAAAGCCCGATGCGAGGCCTGAGGACGACATTCGTTCGGAGTTCGACCTGATCATCGTCCACGCCGGCAATCTCGCCCTGCAGCCCGACGCCATCGCCCTGGCCGCGCATGCGGACCTGATCGTCCTGGTGGCGCGCGCCGGCGAGCTCGGTTCGGCCGCGATGCGCAGGGTGACCGCGGCGCTGTCAAAACATGCGGCGGTGCCGACCGGCCTCGTCGTCAATCATGTGCCCGCCGGTTCAGTCGCGCCTCAGCCCGAGGGTGGCGCATTGGGCCTTGCGGTTTGACGATGACGACGCGGCGGCGGTGATGTTGCTGTCGCTCTGACGAGCAGGATCCGCTGCACGATATCCGCAACCTGCCTCATCCGATCAGGGCCGGTGATCCCGCCGATCGGTTTGGCGCCCGCCTGCGAGCGGCCCAGCGCGGAGCCGGCCGGCATTGGCTTGGCGATCATCGCATTGTCATGCTCCGGTCATCTCAGCTGCATCGTCCGTTGCTCTTTTCCCGGCGCTCCGGAGCCTCTTCCGTTCCGATGACATCGGAATGGAGTTCCGGATGATTGTCTGACGCGTTTTCCTGACGCGGAGCCGGACGTCACGTCGCTCGGGAACGCTCTGGGGAGAGCTGACATGCAACTGATCAAGACGATTTCGGCCGACCGCCGGCTGGTCCTCAAGGGCCTCGCGGCAGCAGCCGTGGTGCCGCTTGCGGCACCGGCGATGGCGGCTGAAGGCCTTCCGGCGCAGCCGACCGGCTCAGTGGCCGCCGTCGCCACCGACAAGGCCTATTGGGCGGCTGTGAAGGGGCTCTATGCCTTCACGCCTGATGTCGTCAATCTCGAGAACGGCTATTGGGGCATCATGGCCGAGCCTGTCAGGCGCGAGTTCATCCGCCAGTCCGACATGGTCAACTATCAGAACACCTATTACGCGCGGCTGCGTGCGGGGACGGATTTCGAGGCCGTACGCGCCAGGGTGGCGGAGGCGGTCGGCGCGCTGCCCGAGGAGATCGCGCTGACCCGCGGCGCGACCGAGGCGCTTCAGCTCCTCGTCGGCGGCTACAACAGGCTGAAGCCTGGCGATGCCGTGCTCTATGCCGATCTCGACTATGATTCGATGCAGTATGCGATGAACGCGCTGAAGGCGCGCCGCGGCGTCGACGTGGTCAAGTTCGATGTGCCGGAGCCTGCCACCCGCCAGGCGGTGCTCGACGCCTACGCCCGCGCCATCGAGGCGAACCCGAAGACGAGGCTTCTCCTCCTGACCCATGTCGGCCACCGCACCGGCTTCGTCATGCCGGTCGCCGAGATCGCCCGCATGGCGAAGGCCAAGGGCATCGACGTCATCGTCGACGCCGCCCATTCCTGGGGACAGATCGACTTCCGGGTGGGCGAGCTCGACGCCGATTTCGTCGGGTTCAATCTGCACAAATGGATCGGCGCCCCGCTCGGCGTCGGCTTCCTCTACATCAGGAAGGACCGCCTCGCGGCCATCGACCGCAACATGTGCGACGAGGATTTTCCGCAAGAGAACATCCGCTCGCGGGTGCATACCGGCACGGTCAATTTCGCCACGGTGCTGACGGTGCCGACGGCCGTGGCGCTGCATCAGCAGATCGGCGCGGCGGCGAAGCAAGCCCGCCTGCGTTATTTGCGCGACTACTGGGTGAGCCGCGTCCGCGGATTCAAGGACATCGAGATTCTGACGCCGGATGAAGCCGGCTCATATGGCGCGATCACGTCCTTCCGCCTCGCCGGCAAGACCAGCAAGGTCGACAACGAAGCCATCGTGGCGAAGCTTCGGGACAGCTACAAGATCATGACGGTGCGCCGGGCCGGCGTCGCCAAAGGCCAGTGCATCCGCGTGACGCCCGCCCTCTACACTGACGAGGCCGATCTCGACCGCCTCGTCGAGGCGCTGGCCGTCATCACCGGCACGAAGACGGGGTGAGACTGGCGGATAGCAAACCAAACTTGAGAGCAGTCGCGTGCGGCCATTCGAGACGCCCGCTTAGGCGGGCTCCTCGGGAAACCGCAAAGCGCCTCAGATCAAGCCTTGCCACATGCCCCGTGGGTCGGTCAAAATCCCCCGGGTATGGTCACTTGAAACTCCCCCACCTGATGATCGCCGTCAGCGCCGCTGAACAGCAGTAGCCGGTCAGGCAGGACGTTTATGTTCGACCCCTTTAGCCAGCAAGGGGCCGGGGAGTTGAACGTCTTGAAGCGACATCTGCAAAGCACCGTACTTACATTACTTGATCGCAACACCAGCCAGCGCGAGATTCACCGGCTGACGGGTGTCGATCGCAAGACGATCCGGCGTTATCAGGCGCTGCGGGCCGGTGCGGAGGCAAATTCCCCCGGGGAAGTGACCACCGGCTCGGTGAGCGCGGACGGCCAAATTCCTCCACCCCGACCACCGGCTTTTGGGACATCGGAAGCGACGGTCACCAGCAGCCTGGCCCGTTCGGCTTGCGAAGCGCATCGGACGTGGATCGAAGAACAGGTCCGGCTGAAGCGGAACGCGCAGGCGATTTACCAGGACCTGGTTGATCAATTTGGCTTTCCGTCCAGCTACCAGAGTGTCAAGCGGTTTGTGCGCCGGTTGCGGCACGCTGATCCTGAGCAGTTTGATCGTCTTGAGTTCCTCCCCGGCGAGGAAGCTCAGGTCGACTATGGCGAGGGCGCGCCGACGGTTGATCCGAAGAGCGGGCGGTACCGTCGTCCCCGCCTGTTCGTGATGACGCTACGCTACTCGCGGCGCAGCTTCCGGCGGGTAGTCTGGAAGTCCAGCCAACAAGTCTGGGCGCAGCTCCACGAAGAGGCGTTCCGGTATTTTGGCGGGGTCCCCAGCTATGTCGTGCTCGACAACCTGAAGGAAGGCGTCCTCAAGCCGGATTTGTACGAGCCCCAGCTCAACCCGATTTACAGCGCGATGCTGGCTCATTACGCCGTGGTCGCCGATCCCGCGCGCGTGGCCGATCCAAATCGGAAAGGATGCGTCGAGAATGCGATTCAACATACCCAGGGCACTGCGCTGGCCGGACGGCGCTTCGAGACGCTGGAGGCGCAAAACGAGTTCTTGAGGCACTGGGAGGAGAACTGGGCTTCCAAACGCATCCACGGCAGCACGCGCCGTCAGGTCGAGGCGATGTTCCAGGAAGAGAAGCCGCACCTGCGGCCGCTGCCTGTCGCTCCCTTCCGCATCTTCACCGAAGTCGTCCGGACTGTCTGCGACGACACCACCGTACGCGTCGACAACAGCTATTACGCCGCGCGGCCCGCGCCGATCGGCAGCCAGGTCGTCGTGCGCATCTACACCACCACGATCGAGATCCGTGATCGCCACACCCGTGCGCTGCTGCGTGTTCATTCCCGGATGGCGCACCCCGGTTCTGTCGTCCTGCCGACCAGCGAACGGCCGTTCAACCCGTCGCGGCAAACCGCCGTGCTGCTGGCGAGCGCCGAGCGCATCGGACCGCAGACCAGGGCCTTGTGCCAGCAGGTGTTCGACACCGAAGGGCGCCCCGGACAGCGCGCGATGTGGGGCATTGTCGGGCTGGGCCGGAAGTATCCGGCGCGGCTGGTCGAGCAGGCCTGCGCGCACGCCATCGACAACCGCATCTACCGCTACAAGCACGTGCGTGCGACCGTCGAGCGGTTGTTCGAACAGGCGATCGAGCAGGTTGGAGTGACGCCACAGCCGGCATCGCCGCTCACCCAGGATCATCCGCTGATCCGTACCCCCGCGGAATACGGCGACCTCTTCAGCCGCGCTGTGCGGCGCGACGCCGACGACAATGGTCGGCAGGCCGAGGCTCACGACGATCACGCCACGGCAATCCGCGCTCGTGTCGCCTGCGCAACCCCGGCCAACTCCGGCGCCACGAGCGCTCCCGCTGCACCTTCTCACCTTAAACTGGAGACCTAGCCACATGATGACCATGCCGGAAATTGAGCGTTGCCTACGACAGCTGCGCCTGTCGGGTGTCCGCGACACGCTGCAGACGCGCGTGCTCCAGGCGCAGGGCGCCAACCAGCCCTTCCTCGAGACCTTCTCCCTTATCCTGCAGGATGAACTGGACCGTCGTCAGTCCCGTCTTATCGAGCGGCGATACCAGCAATCCGGGCTCGACGAAAAGCTGACGCTCGCCGAGTTCGACTGGTCCTTCAATCCCAAACTGCCACGTCAGACCTGCTTCCAGCTCCACACCCTGGCGTTCATTGCCGCTGGCGAGAACGCTCTGCTTGTTGGCAAACCTGGCACCGGGAAGTCGCACATCGCCAAGGCGATTGCCTATCAGGCGATCCTGCAAAGCCACAAGGTCCAGTATCTTGAGACCGACGACTTCTTCCACCGCTACGCCCTGAACTCTCCGGCACAACGCGAGGTCCGGCTGCGAACCATCATCGACTGCGATCTCCTCGTGCTGGACGATCTATTCCTCGCACGCGCCATCCCCGACGACGCCGGCACTTTGCTGCAGACCCTGATCCATCAGCGTTACAAACTGCGCCGCAGCGTCATCGTCACCTCCAATCGCGTCGTGCAGGATTGGGGGGCATACCTTGGGGACAACACTATGAGCACGACGATCCTCGATCGCCTTATGCATCATTGCCATCTGCTTGAGTTCGACGGACGCAGCTATCGGCTCAAAGAAGCCGCTGAAGCTCTTGCCCGGGAAACAAACTCAAACTAACAGTCCCTTGTCCTGCCTCGCGGGTGGAGGAATTTGACTGACCACACCCGGAGGAATTTGAAGTGACCCGCGGGGCCACATGAGCTGTTGCTCTGATGCAGGCTGGCCACGTCGGCACGGCCCTGGCTTTCCGTGACCTGGATCAACGTGATTGCGCCGGGCGTGACGATTCCCATCTGCGGTTGGGCGGAGAGGTAGGTGGTGCTGCCGGCACGCAGATCGAGGCTCACCTTCTCACTTCCTTGCCCGAACAGGTTGCTGCTCAGCGGAAGATTGTTGACTGCAACCTCGTGGCGGCCCGGAGGCAGCTCGCAGGCGACGAACCCCGCAGCCTGGCTGCCGCCAATGACGCGTCCATCGACTGCGTAGCTTGGCTGGACTGCAAAACCCAGGGCGGATGAGCGATAGACCACCAGCCGTGCGGTTTTTGCATTGACGTTATCTGTCAGAGCCGCGCTGCCCATCGGCCCTGACGCACACCCCGCCAGCAAGAAAGCCGCAACGAAGATCCCCGGACGCAAGCCCATCCCAACCCCCTGATTCAGTCCAACAGTCCCCAAGGGATCATTGGCGGGGGTGGTGCACGAAGTCAATCGCGACGTCTGGTCGTGCCGCGCCGGTCCATGTCACCGCCACCCCAACGCCGGCGCCACGTGCGTCAGGATCGCCTCGATCGCATGCGCGCAATAGGCGACGCCAAGCTGGTTCGGGATCGTCAGCAGCAAGGTATCGGCCTCGGCGATGGCCTCGTCCTGGCGGAGTTGCTCGATCAGCACATCCGGCTCGGCGGCATAGGAGCGGCCGAAGATGGCCCGGGTCTGCGGGTCGATGAAGCCGATCTGGTCTTCGCCGCCGCGCTCTCCGCCGAAATAGGCGCGGTCGCGATCGTTCATCAGTGCGAAGATACTGCGGCTGACGGACACGCGCGGCTCTCGGGTGTGGCCGGCCTCTTTCCATGCCGCGCGATAGCTTCGGATCTGAGCGGCTTGCTGCACATGGAAAGCTTCGCCGGTCTCGTCGTTCTTCAGCGTCGAGCTCTGCAGGTTCATGCCGAGCTTCGCCGCCCACACCGCGGTCGCGTTCGAGCCGGCGCCCCACCAGATGCGTTCGCGCAGGCCCTGCGCATGCGGCTCCAGGCGCAACAGGCCCGGCGGGTTCGGAAACATCGGCTGCGGATTGGGCTGGGCAAAACCTTCGCCGCGGAGCAGATCGAGAAAGACCTCCGCATGGCGCCGGCCCATGTCGGCATCGCTCTGGCCTTCGGCCGGCTGATAGCCGAAATAGCGCCAGCCGTCGATCACCTGCTCCGGCGAGCCGCGGCTGATGCCGAGCTGCAGCCGGCCGCCGGCGATGAGGTCGGCGCTGCCTGCGTCCTCCACCATGTAGAGCGGATTCTCATAGCGCATGTCGATCACGGCCGTGCCGATCTCGATCCTGCTGGTCCTGGCGCCGACGGCCGCAAGCAGCGGGAAGGGCGAGGCGAGCTGCCGCGCGAAGTGGTGGACGCGGAAATAGGCGCCGTCTGCGCCGAGCTGTTCCGCCGCAACGGCAAGCTCGATCGATTGCAGCAGCGTGTCGCCGGCGGAGCGGGTCTGCGATTGCGGCGAGGGCGTCCAGTGCCCGAAGGAGAGGAATCCGATCTTTTTCATGGGCGTCATTTAATGACGCACGGGACGGCGTCAACCATCTGCACGGATGCCGGTGCTCTGCGGCCAGGACATTGCGAAATGTTCGGCGCGCTCCACGAGGAGATCCAGGAAGGTTCGCGCGCGTGGCGACATCCACTGCGTCTCCGGATAGACCGCGTGCAGCGGCAGCGCGGCGATCGTGTAGTCGGGCAGCACATGCTCGAGCTCGCCGCTGCGAAGGCCGTCCGCGGCATTCCAGTCGGGCAGGACGGCGATGCCGAGATGATGCATCGTCGCCTCCTGCATCGCGTCGGCATCGTCGACATGGATGGGTCCGTTGATGGACGCGACGTGACGGCCATGCTCGGATTCGAAGGCCCATTGCTGCGCCGGCGACATCCTGGAATAGACGATGCACTGGTGCGAGCCGAGATCGTCGGGCGTCCGCGGCATCGGGCGGCCGTGTAGATAGGTGGGCGTCGCAACCAGGTAGCGCTGCACGGTGCCGAGCCGGCGGGCGACCAGCGTGCTCGCCTCCAGGTTACCGATCCTCAGGGCAATTTCGATGCCTTCCTCCACCAGATTGACGAACCGCTCGCTGAAGCGGATGTCGACCCGAACCTCCGGATAGTGACGCACATATTCGGCGATGACGGGCATCATGTAGCGCCGCCCGAACGATGACGGCACGCCGATCCGCAGCGTGCCGGTCGGGCGAGGCGCCGCCTGTTCGACGCTCGACCGCGCCATGTCGAAACTGTCGAGGATCTGCCGCGCGAGATCGTAGATCCGGTGCGCCTCAGCCGTCGGCTTGAGCGTGCGCGTCGTGCGCGAGAACAGCTGCGTGCCGAACTCGCTCTCCAGCAGCGCGATGCGCTTGCTGATCGCGGGCTGGCCAATGCCGAGCTCCTTGGCCGCCGCCGAGAAGCTGCCGCCTTCGAGGGTGCGAACGAAAGCGCGCAGGCAATCGATCCGGTCCATAATTCATTCCGATCCGGAATAAATGATATCCCATATATTCCGTAGTGCGCAACATGTCGGGCCGCTAGGCTCCCTCAAAGCAAGCAATCGGGAGGGAGTCACGTGGCACGCCATATCGGAATTGTCGGCGCCGGCATCGCCGGCCTGCATCTCGCGCTCTACCTGCAAAAGCACGGCGTGGATGCCACGGTCATCACCGACCGGCCGCCCGAGGACTACCGCAACATCCGGCTGCTCAACACCGTCGCGCATCACCACGTCACGATCGCCCGCGAGGACTATCTCGGTGTCGATCACTTGACCGATCCCAAGGATCACTATTATTACCACGACCACGTCTTCAATTTCCCGCAGCCGCTGCGCTTTCGCGGCGATTTCTCCAAGCCAAGCCGCGCCGTCGATTACCGGATCTATCTTCCCGCCCTGATGCAGGACTTCACGACGCGCGGCGGGAGGATCGAGTATCGCCGCATCGAGGAGCGCGACATCCGTCCGCTGGTCGCGCGCTTCGATCTCTTGGTCGTCTCCACCGGCAAGGGGCCGCTCGGCCAGCTGTTCACCTACCGGCCGGAGCACACGCCCTATTCGCAGCCGCAGCGGCGGCTATGCGTCGGGCTCTACACCGGCGTGCGGCAGCCCGCCCCCATGAACGTCACGCTTTCGGTCTCTCCCGGGCATGGCGAGATGATCGTGATCCCGACCATTACGTTCGGCGGGATTGCCAACGCGCTGCTGATGGAGAACGTCCCGGGTGGCGACATGGAGGAGCTGGCGACGCTCAGCTACGACGACAACCCGAAGCACTTCCTGAAGGTATTGCTGGGCAAGCTGGAGAAGCATCACCCGACCACTTACGACCGCATCGATACCGTCCGCTTCGATCTCGCGCAGCCGCAGGATCTGCTGCAAGGCGGCGTGGTCCCGACCGTCCGCAATACGGTGGTCGAATTCGACGACGGCAAATGCGCGATCGCGCTCGGCGACGTCCATGCGATCGTCGATCCCATGATGGGCCAGGGCGCCAATGTCGCCTCCTATGCGGCCTTCGTGCTCGGCGAGGAGATCGTCAACGCCGATGCGCTCGACGCGCGCCTCTGCGAGAAGATCGACCTGAAGCGGCAGGACCGCGTGCTGGCGGCCTCGCGCTGGACCAATGTGATGCTGCAGCCGCCGACGGAAGCGCTGGGCATGCTGATCGGCGCGATGAGCCAGAATCCGGCACTGGCGAACGAGTTCACGGAGAATTTCAACTATCCGGACCGGCAGTGGGACCGCATCTCCACGCCGCAGCGCATCCAGGCCTGGATCGAACGCATGTCGGCGCCGCCTGAGCTCGTCAGGGCGATTGCGTGAAGTTCGATGCGGTCAAGAAGCGACATGCCCCGCGTCAATCCCGCCTCGTTCCGCGAGGCCGCGTCGCGCTTTGCGACCGGCGTCGCCGTGCTGACCGCGTTGGATGAGCACGGTTCTGTCTGTGGCATGACCGCGAACAGTTTCGTCACCGTCAGCCTTTCTCCACCAACCGTGCTGGTCTCCGTCATGCCCGGCCGCATGCTTCGGGCGATCTCGGCGACGGGACGCTACTGCGTCAACGTCCTGCCGGATCACGGCCGGGATCTGTCGCGGCATTTTGCGAGCCAGCCGAACACCGGCGCGGCGCCGCATTACGAGATCGTTGACGGCCTGCCGCGCCTGTCCGGCTGCATGGCCTGGTTCGCCTGCGAGGTCACACGGCACGTCGAGGTCAGCGACCACACGCTCATCATCGCTGAAGTCTCGGGCTGCGATCACCGTGACTCCACGCCGTTGGTGTTCTTCTCGAGTCGGTATCATCTCGGCCCCGGCGTGCCGGTGGATCGGTGACCGAGCCGTGGCGCCTCAGGCGTAGGCCACCCAGCCGCGGAAGGCGAAGCCGGCGTAGAACAGGGTGGGGTCGGAGAAGCCGGCCTCGCGCAGAATAGCCTCATCCTGCGCGGGCGCGAGAATCTGCAGATGGTTGGTGACGGCATCGCGCGCAGCCGCCGCCCGGTCCGGCTCGACGCCGGATGCGGCCAGGAACGCGGAATAGCGCGACAGCCACAGCGGGCGTTCCGCCTCGCCATGGGGCGCGCTCAGATGCACGACCACGAAAGGTGCGCGCGGCTTGAGCCGGCGGCGCACCTCCGTGGCGATGCGGCGCCGCTCTTCGACGTCGACGAAGTGCAGGGTCAACAGGCAGGTGGCGCCGTCGAACGGCCCCTCCGGGGCATCGTCGATATAGCCCTGATGAAAGCGTGCGCGTGGTGCGAGTTCGGCCAGGGTCTGGCCGGCGGCCGCCAGCATCGCCGCGGACGGGTCGACGCCGTCGAAGCTCCAGGCGGGGTGCGCTTGCGCAAAGGCCTTGAGCTCGAGGCCGCCGCCGGCGCCGAGGACGAGCACCCGCGCATCGCCGGGGACGCGTTCGGCCAGGAGAATCGCCGCCATCGACTGCATGGCGTCGTAGCCCGGTACGAAGTGCCGCGGCCCCTCGGTGTATCTCGCCACGAACTGCGGATCGGAGAATGCGGCTTGAATGTCGGTCATGATGTCGTCCCCGCGAATGGAGTCATTCACGCGCGATGCGCGCTGATATCGTGGATCTTTCGAGACCCGAGCCGCTTGCGCAGGTCCTCGCCCAGCATCGCCAGCGTCACCTCGCCGAGCCGCGACAGCAGCAGCGCCTCGGCATCGCGAAAGGCCTGATCGAGCGCGGCATTGACCGCCTGCTCGACCAGGCAGCCCGGCGCCTCGGTCCGGTTGCCCATGGCCAGCAGCGAGGGACTGCCGAGCGCTGCGTAGACGTCGCGCAGCGTCACCTTCGAGAGGTCGCACGCAAGCCGCCAGCCGCCGCCATGCCCCTTCTCGGAGCGGACGTAACCGAGATCGCGCAGGCCCGCCATGATGCGCCGGATGACCACCGGGTTGGTGTCCATGGCCTTCGCCAGGGTCTCGGACGTGAACGGCCCAGGCTGCTGCGCCATGTGCAGTAGGACGTGGAGCACGCCGGATAGTCGGGAATCCCGTTTCATGTAACTTTATAAGTTACATAATCGGCAAAGGTCAAGCCGCCCGCGACGCATGGCGGGGCCACGCCGGCGATAGCCGTACTTGGGATCGATTTTCGGTGCCTGGGCGGGCCGCTATAGCAGCGCCTTCGGCAACAGCATATGGATGCCCTTGTTGCCGTCGACGAGTTGCGTGACGCGCAGATTGCCGGCCAGCGAACACAACATGTAGGCCTCGTTGCGCGTTCGGTTCGTCCGTGCGCAGACATGCTTGACCATTTCCCGGACCGCCTGCTTGGCGGCATCATCGAGATCCTCGTCGAGGCCGATCGACATGAGATGTGTCGCGCTCTCGGCAAAGGGCCATTTGATATCCATGTCCTTGCGCACGGTCAGGCGGAATGTCCCGGTCACGCCGGTCTCGAGCGCGGTGATGCAGACTTCGCCGTCGCCCTGCACGCCGTGGCCGTCGCCGGCGAAGAACAATGCGCCCTCATTGAACACCGGCAGATACAGCGTCGTGCCGGCCCGCAGCTCCTTGTTGTCCATGTTGCCGCCGAACGCGCGCGGAACGGGGGAGCCGCAGCGGCCCCAACTCGGTGGCGGGGCAGTGGCGATGATGCCGAAAAAGGGAGCGAGTGGGATCTCGGTGCCCCACGGCATGATGCAGACCCCGCGCTTGCGGTCGATCCTGGGATGGATCGTTTCATAATCCGTGAACTCGTCCGGCAGCGTTCCGAGCAGAGGAAGGACTGACACGAAGCCCCAGTCCTGGCGCACCTTCACGTCGAGGATGTCGACCTGGAGCGCATCGCCGACATTGGCCCCGCGCACATAGATAGGCCCGGTGATGAAGTGAGGCCCCGGCCCGGGCGGCATGGTATCCAGGGCGAGCAGATAGTCTTCGCCGACCAAAGACCGATCATCCGGCAGCGTCTCCTTTCCTCCGGCCGGGAAGCTGTGCAGTGTCACGCTGTCGCCGGAACTGACCTCGAGGACAGGCGGCGTGTTGCAGTCCAAATAGCCCCACACCATGTTTTCGGGCGTGGCGGGTATCTCGTGGCGGCGCTGCATTGGACAACTCCAGGCGTAGCGGTTCGGGCATTTTTGGGCTCCAAGAGCAATCCGCCCCGGATCGCCACGGCTGCGACCGGCAAAATCGTCCTCGGATATTCTAGGCGCCGGCGATCCTTCGGCTATACTGGCCTCGGGCCCAGCGCGGGGCCGGCGTTCGAGCCTCTGCAAATGACGGGCCGATGGAGAGAGCGATGAGGCGATCCCGATTCACCGAGAATGAGATCATTCATCTCCTCGCCGAGGCGAGTTCCGGGGTGTCCGTTGCAGAAATCTGCAAGGCCGCCGGCATCACAGAACGTACCTTCTACCGGTGGCGTCGCAACTTCGGCACGCTCGATGTTCCCGCCGTCCAGCGGATGAACGATCTGAAATCGGAGAATCTGCGTTTGCGCGGGCTGGTCAATAATCTCTTCGAACTTCTGCGCAAGGCGGATGGCGGCGTCAGGAAGGACGAGGTTTCATTGCAGTCCCCGGCGATGCCGCGCGAGCCGACCCGGGCGAGCCGCATCGCGGCCGAAAAATGCGGAGGGGCTTTGACTGGCCGCTTCTCGTCGGTGCGCGTCAACCCGTAGTCGCGTGCAGCCGTCGCGGACGGGCGTGGCTATACGCTAAGCGGCCTGCAAATCTTTTATGCAGTCAAAATGTCAGAAATGACGAAAACCGTTCGCACGCGGTGCCGAATTCGGCAGCGCGATGATGCGGCGGGCAGCAAAGCCGCGTCTTCAGGCCATGCACCGGCACTCTGCGTCAATGGCGTGACATATTGAGGGGCCGCGCCAAATCGCAAGCAAATCGCGTCGCTTATTTCGGCTTGATGCGGAGCAGTCGGCGCCAAGTCTTTGGGCTGCCCCGTCAGCATTTCCCTGGAGTAGTCAGCGCCATGACCGACCGTGTTCGTCCCGCGCCGCCGAGCAGCCGTGCGCTCAGCCGCCGCACCTTCCTTGCCGCCTCGTCCGTTGTCGCCGCCGGAATCGGCGCCGCGCCGTTGCTCGGATCCCGCATTGCCTCCGCCGCCGAGCTCAAGACCGTTCGCTTCAGCGAAGCCGTGCACAATCTGGGCTACATCAACCTCTACGTCGGCATACATGCCGGCATCTTCAAGAAGAACGGTCTCGACATGAAGGTGACCGCCGCCGGCGGCGACACCCAGACCTTTGCGGCCGTGCTCGGCGGCTCCGCGGATTTCGCGATTGGCGATGCGACCATGGCGCAGATCTCCCGCGAGAACGGCGGCCCCGGCGTCGTGGTCGGTACGGTCGTGCAGCGCGCGCACTATTTTGGGGTGTCCAAGACGCTCAAGCCGATCACCGATCCGAAGGAGTTCAAGGGTCTCAAGATCGTCACTTCGCCCGAGCCCAACACCAATTTCAGCGTCACCAAGCGGATGCTGGAGAAGGCCGGCCTGAAGCTGGGCACCGACGCTACGATCGTTCCGGTCAATCCCGGCACCGAGATCGCGGCGATGCTGGCCGGGCAGGCCGACATGGCGGTCGCCTATCAGCCGAGCGTCGCCGCCGCGGAGGCTCAAGGCGCCAAGGTCGTGTTCGACTTCTCGAACTATGTCGGGCCGTTCTGCAACACCGGAATCATGGTGCTGCCCTCGACGCTCCAGAAGGACCCTGCAATGGTGCAGGCGCTGGTCACCTCCTTCGAGGAGGCCTCGCGCAAGACCTACGCCGATCCCGCCTTCGCCAAGGAGGTCGCGCGCAAGGAATTCCCCGATCTACCCGGTGAGGTCGTCGACAAGGCGATCGACGCCGAGCTCAAATACCTCATTCCGGCGCAGTCGGTCATCACCAAGCAGGATCAGTGGAAGAACCTGATGGACATGCAGATCTACCTCGGCAACGCCAAGGGATCAGTCCCGTTCGATCAGATCATCGACAACTCGTTTGCCGAAAAGGCGATTGCCAGCCTGAAATGAGCGTTGAGGCTGCCACACACGCAAGGCCTGGTGAGGGCGAGGCCGTGAACGGCACTGCTCTCCCGCTCGTCGTCGAGCACGTCGCAAAAGGCTACGATCTCAACGGGCAGGTCGTGCCGGTGATTGCCGATCTCAGCCTCACGCTGCGCAAGGGTGAGATCGTCAGCATTGTCGGTCCCTCCGGTTGCGGCAAGACCACATTGCTCAACACGCTCTGTGGTCTGCTGGCGCCCGATGCCGGCCGCATCCGCTGGCACGGCCGGCAGGTCGTTGGTCAGCCTCAGAACGTCGGCTACATGCTTCAGAAGGACCTCCTGTTCCCGTGGCGCACGGCGCTCGCCAACACCATGCTCGGCCTGGAGATCCGGGGTGTTCCAACTGTCGAGGCCGAAGACCGCAGCCGGGCCATGCTCGACCAGCTTGGACTGCATGGGTTCGCAGACCACTATCCCGCGACGTTGTCGGGCGGTATGCGGCAGCGGGTCGCGTTGGCGCGCACGCTGGTGAATGACCCGGACGTGCTGCTCCTGGACGAGCCGTTCGCCGCACTCGATTTTCAGACCAAGCTGCTCATCGAGAGTGACATGGTCAGTCTGGTCCGCAAAGGCGGGCGCTCGATGTTGCTCATCACCCATGACATTGAGGAGGCGGTTTCGATTGCGGATCGCGTCATCGTGCTGACGCGGCGGCCGACTGCGGTGAAGGCGGCTTACGAGATCGAACTCGGCTCCGATCGCGCCGACGTCATCTCGCTGCGCGAAAACCCGGATTTTAGCCGCTACGTCCGGCGCATCTGGGCCGATCTCGACGTTGCGATCCAATGACGACGGATATCGAGACCAGCATGGTTGACGCGTCGAAGCCTGCCGGAAGCGTTCCGTCGCCGGTGGCACGTGCAAAGTGGAAGCGCTTGCGCTTCGGCGTCGCCGTGCTGGCGACTCAAGTTCTCGTTCTGGCCGCTCTTCTTGTCGTCTGGGAACGCGCCACGCCGAAGGGCAGCCCGGCCGCCTTCATGTTCGGATCGCCGTCGGCAATCGCGGGATTCCTGATGCAGATGGCACAGGACGGCAGCCTGTGGCGTGATGCGGCGGTCACCGGCATGGAGACGCTGCTCGGCTTCTTCATGGGCAACCTGGTCGGCACTCTCCTCGGCCTGTCGCTCTGGTATTCGCGTTTCGTGTCCCGGGTCGTCGAACCGTTCGTCATCGCACTCGGCTCGATCCCCATCATCGCGCTCGCGCCCATCGTGATCATCTGGTTCGGCACCGGACTGGTCTCGAAGGTTGCAATGTCGACCCTGTCGGTGGTGATCGTCGCGCTGGTAACGTCCTACAAGGGAGCAGTCGGCGTCGATGGAGACCAGATCAATCTCATGACGACCCTGGGTGCCTCGAAATTCCAGATCTTCCGGAAGCTCGTGATCCCGGCGTCGCTCACCGATATCTTCGCAGGGCTGAAGCTGACGGTCGGCTTCGCGTTGATCGGCGCCATCGTCGGTGAGTTTATGTCGTCGTCAGAGGGGCTGGGACACGCCATCTTCAAAGCCGGATCGCTCTACATCATTCCCAAGGTCTTTGCCGCGCTGGTCGTGACGATCGTGCTCGCGCTGGTTCTCACCTGGCTGGTCGGCAAGATCGAACGGCTGCTGATGCCCTGGCGCCGACAGGCCTAGGGAAGATCGTCTGCGCCTCTCATCCGCTTCGCGCGTCAACCTCATCACATCCGCAAATGTCCACGGAGAGACCATGTCCAAGCGCATCAGCAAGGCCGGTAACATCAAATACGCGCTGTCCGGCGACGACAAGTTCATCGCTAGCGTCGAGCCCGGCGAAACCTTCGTGGTGGAATGCGCCATCAATGCCAATGACGGCACCATCCGTCATCTCGGGCAGCAATTGACCGAGGCGGACGTGACGATGCCGTTCGTCAACGGCGCCACCGGACCGATCGAGGTGCGCGGCGCAAAGCCCGGCGACATGCTGCGTCTCGATGTGGTGAACATGGAGCTCGACAAACTCGGCTTCACGGCGCTCTGGTCGGGCATTGGCATGTTTCCCGATTGGGTCAGGCGCAAGGAGTTCGGCATCCAGACACGCGTCGTCGAAGTCAAGGACGGCCACGTGCATTGGAACGAGCATCTCCGCCTGCCGGTCAAGCCGATGATCGGCGTGGCCGGTGTCGCCCCGGTGCACGGAGCGGTCCTCACCGTCGACAACGGGACGCATGGCGGCAACATGGACGTCCAGGAAATCACCACGGGCAACAGCATCTTCTTCCGCGTCAACAAGGACGGCGCCCATCTCTTCCTGGGCGACTGTCACGCCATCCAGGGCGACGGCGAATGCAACGGCATGGGCGCGATCGAGATCGCTGCCAATCTTACCGTCAAGGTCTCGCTGGCCAAGGCCCCCGCGAGGCTGAATCATCCGCGCATCGAGACCGCGACCCACATCTGCACGCTGGGATGCGCCCGCCCGCTCGAAGACGCGATGCGCATCGCGTTCGAGGAAATGGTCTACTGGATGGAGGACGACTGGAAGATTCCGGC
The DNA here is from genome assembly GCF_049739505.1 of Bradyrhizobium sp. USDA 241. Lineage (NCBI taxonomy): Bacteria > Pseudomonadati > Pseudomonadota > Alphaproteobacteria > Hyphomicrobiales > Nitrobacteraceae > Bradyrhizobium > Bradyrhizobium sp. USDA 241. The sequence continues at coordinate 2,026,214 of NZ_JBMGPZ010000004.1, forward strand.
TGCGGAGGGATACATGCTGCTCGGCCAGATTGCGGAAGCCCGCTGCACGCAGGTGGTCAATCCGAAGTACACCTACATCTGCAAGGTCGAACGAAGCCTGCTCGAGCGGTACCACGGCTGAGCGGTTGTCAGCCGGTGTGCGCACCAGCTGCCGGCGCATCGTGTTCAGGGCGGCGGGAGTGCTGCCGCCTTCGCAAGCTCGTCAGCGGGCACGGCTCTGTTGGACCGTACGAATACAATGCGGGAGATCGCTGCTATTTCTGCGTCAGGTCGGCCATCTTGACCAATGAGGATAAGCCCGGCCCCGCCATTTGCCACATTTAGAATGACTGGCTCGCCGCTCCACGTCTTGATTGGCTCCATTCCGATGATGAGAAATTCGCCCATGGGTTGGTCCAGATACTGAAGCCTCAGTTGTGGGCCGACCTCCGCAGCCGCAAGTTCAAAACCGAATCGCTGAGCACGCGCATAGATTGAAGCCAGAGTTACGACATCGGTTATGAAGCCGAGTTCGACCGCCGATACCGCGACGAGCTCCACGTCTGTTCTCGTAGAACCAACGACGAAGGCCGGTCGAGCGAGAATTTCCGCAGCCAGCCCTCCGACGCTGCAGCCTTTCTTGTCCAGCGCGCTACGGAGAGCGAACGAGTCTGCAAAAGTCCCCAGCGCAATCGTTTTCCATGTTGGGACATCGGTGGCGGATCTGACCGGCACCTGCGGCACGGCAGCCGAAGGGGCTTTCTTGAGCGTCAAATGGTTCTGCAAGACATCTCGTGCGGTGCATTGCGCCCGAGCTTCACTCGCGAGTTGGAATATGCACACCGCGCAGAGCATCGCGCAAACAAGACGGCGGCTGTGATGCCCCCTTGTCCAACGATCATGTCGTACGCGGCAATCAACTTCCTGATGAAGAACTAGGGTCTGTACCTAAATAGCGCCACGTGATTCTCTTGCCTACGTGTTGATTCGGGGGCGAGAGAATGCGCGCTGGTTTGTTTTGGCTGAACGACAGGCAATGGGCGCGTATCGAACCGCATCTGCCGAGGGGACTGACGGGGCCGGATCGGGACGACGACCGACGCATCGTCAGCGGCATCATTCACATGCTGCAATCGGGTGCACGATGGCGTGATTGTCCACGTGAATACGGCCCTTACACGACGATCTACAATCGCTTCAATCGCTGGGCCAAGCGAGGACGATGGTGCGCAATCTTCGAAGCGCTGGCCAAGCCTGGCGAAGACGGCGTCGTACTGTCGCTCGACTCGACCTCGATTAAAGCTCACCGGTGTGCCTCCGGCGGAAAAGGGGGGAGCACAATCAAGCAATCGGCCGCTCGCGCGGAGGCCGCACGACAAAAATCCATGCGCTGAGCGATCCGCTCTGCCGGCCGGTCGTCCTGCATCTGACTCCAGGCCAGGATGCCGATATCGCTGCGGCTCCCGATGTCCTGGCGCTCGCGCCACCCATGAGCGTGCTCCTCGCCGACAAAGGGTATGATGGCGACAAGCTTCGCGGCGAAATCATTCGTCGTGGCGCCAAGCCCGTAATCCCCAATAAATCTAACCGTGTCGTCATCCATCGCTTCAACAAACGCGCCTACAAAGGACGAAATGTCATCGAACGCTGCTTTTGCAGGCTCAAGGACTTCCGGCGCATCGCCACGCGATATGACAAGCTCGCCCGTAATTTTTTGGCCGCTGTTCATCTCGCCGCTCTCGTCGCATATTGGCTCAATTGAGTCTGGACCCTAAGCCCATGGCAGCCTCTCTTGTGCAAGGCGCGCGCTTATCGACGATCAGAAAACTGCTTCAGTATCGCTCCGCCAGAACAGCTTCGGCCCACAACGACCACCAGGCGTAGGACAGGCTGCGTTTGAAAACGCTATGTCGGTCACATCATGGCCCCGGGGGATGAAACAACGGATCTCGATCCGCGGCGCCTCGCCGAGCGTCCAATCGTACAAGCTGCCGCTTTCTGGGCTCTCGCCATCGAGCTCGGGGCGGTTCTGATCATGCGCGTGCGCCGCGAAGGACCATGCCAGCAGCACGATTACCGCCCTGATGGCGGCCATCAGAATGATCTTCGTCACTGCAATCTCCTCAAGCAGCAAAGAGATTTGCGCCGCGACTTCCGCAATCAGAGTAATCGAACCACCGGGGGCCCTGATATGAACCACTTCACATGAAGCGCCAACTCCAGACCCAGCTGGGTGGCTCCTAAAGTCTCCGGCTGCTGCTATGTCTGCGATGCGGAAACCAAGGTTCAAATCATCAGCGACATTGTATCGCTGTCGTGATTCCCCGCCGCGAACGCATTCAAGGTACGTCGGGCATTGTTACTTTTAAACCCGCCTCTCTGCCACCGGCGCCCGGTGCAACTGTCGGTGATCTGCAACAACAGGCGAGGCCTTGCATTCGTTGCCTTGCATTCGTTCCTAGGTCGGCGATCTCAAGCCGGGAGATGTCAGCCACTCTGTCATGTGAGCACCGATTTCGTCCTGCTGGGCCTTCCGTAACAAGGCGTCTCGTTTTGGTCCCGGCGGCAATGTCTCGGCTTGCTCACGTAGACTTTTGGCTTCCTCGGCTAGCCGTGTTTCGAGGGGGTGGGCTTGCTTGAAACGACGACGCTTCATGACGCACCTCGTGCTTACGGGTCCTAATCCGCAGGGTTCAGCACTTCCGATCCTATTACGCATTCGACTGGCCGTCAGTTCCCTGGTCGACAGCATGAACAGAGGGCCGCCCCCAAAGGGTGATCGAGGTTCAGTGTTAGCGAACGGCAGCGCGGAAAGTGCCTGCGACCCTGGATCGTCTTGCCGCTGCAATTGCTGTCACCGGCCGTCGTAACGCCGCCTCTCGATAGCGACGATGTCAACGTTGGGTCGGAGACCTGGTCTCGAAAGATCTCGTTAAGCGTCTTTGGTTGCGCAAAGGGCACACTCCGGGTCGTTTCTTGAAGGGTCATGTTTCGAATCTTGTCTGTTTGTTTCTCTTCGCATAACGTTGTGGTTGTCTTTTCTGGATCGCAAAAGAAATCCGCATCCTCGAATGGTGTGAAGCTGACTGGAATAGCGAATGCGCGAATGCATCCGGCCCGCGACGATCCGACGACAACGAAATGACGTGTCCCAGAGCAGTCCGAACCGGGTTCGGCCGTCTCCATCGAGCAACATCCGGACGCGCCTGCTTCACTTAATCCTGACAACTGTCCCGGCGTTCGTGTTGACGGCCCTGACCGGCGCTTCGGTCTCGGCACAGACATGGACGGGAACCGCGAGCAGCGATTGGACGGCCGGGAGCAACTGGTCTGGTGGCGCGGTGCCAATCGCGGGCAACGTCGTCACCATCAACACGACATCGCCCAATCCGACCATCCTCGGCGTAGGCGGTGCCGCTGCCGGCGCGACAGGTCAACTGACCGTCGGCAATACGACCGGATCGTTCGGCAACCTGACGATCCAGAACGGCAGCACGCTGACGAGCAGCGCCGCGACGATTGCGATTGGAGTCGCAGGCGGAAGCAACGGCACCGTCACCGTCAGCGGGGCCGGATCGCAATGGACGACATCCGGCACCCAGATCGAAATCGGCGCCAGTGGCAATGGTACACTCAACATTCAGAACGGCGCCAGAGTTGTCGCCCAATCAGGGGTTCTTCTCGGAAGCTTCGCCGCCGGCACGGGCACGCTCAATATAAGTGGCGGCAGCACGCTCGAGACGACCATCCTGTCTCGCCCCGGTACGGGGGGAGCCGCCCAAATCAATTTCGACAATGCCATCCTGCGCGCCCGAATAAACAGCGTCGGCTTCATCGCCGCATTCGCGCCGGGAAACCTCAATATCGCCGCGGGCGGCCTGACCGTCGACACGCAGGCGTTCACGGTAAGCGCGAACGGCGGTTTTTCCGGCGTCGGAGGATTGACCAAGACCGGCGCGGGCACCCTCAATCTCCGCGCATCCAATGCCTATGCCGGTGCTACGGTGATCACGTCCGGCACGCTTGCCCTTGCTTTTAATGGTTCGATAGCCGCGTCAAGCCGGGTCGTCGCAAACGGAACTTTCAGCATCTCGGGCATCACTGCTGCCGGCACCAACATTCAAAGCCTGGCAGGAACCGGGACAGTCGCGCTCGGCGTGAAGAACCTGACGATCACCAACGCGAACGATGTGTTCGCCGGCGTGATCGGGGGCACGGGCGGCCTGACGCTCACTGGCGGCACCCAGACGCTGGCGGGCGCCAATACCTACAACGGTGCGACCAATGTAAACGCCGGTACCCTCCGCGCCGGGGCCGCAAACACGTTCAGCGCGGCCTCGGCCTTTACGGTCGCCTCCGGCGGCATGCTCGACCTCGCCGGCTTCAACCAAACGGTCGCCTCGCTTGGCAATGCCGGCGTTGTTGCCCTCGGCAGCGCGCCGGGAACGACGCTCACCGTGACCGGCAATTACGTGGGCAACGGCGGCACCGTGCAGCTCAACACCCGGCTCGGCGGCGACAGTTCTCCGACTGACCTGTTGCGGGTGCAGGGAAGCACGTCGGGCACATCGTCGCTGCGCGTCACCAATGTCGGCGGCACCGGTGCGCAGACCGTCGAAGGCATCAAGGTGGTCGACGTCGTCGGCGCGTCCAACGGCAGCTTCTCGCTTCTGGGCAACTACGTGTTGCACGGCGAGCAGGCGGTGGTCGGCGGCGCCTATGCCTACACGTTGCAGAAGAACGGCATCGCCACTCCCGGTGACGGCGATTGGTATCTGCGCTCGAGCCTGATCAATCCGCCGGTCTCGGCACCCTCCGGTCCGCTCTACCAGCCCGGCGTTCCGCTCTACGAGAACTACGCGCAGGTGCTGCTCGGCATGAACGATCTGCCGACGCTGCAGCAGCGTGCCGGCAATCGCTATTGGGGTGGCAGCGATGCGATGGCGCGCGCGGGTGTGGTGCCACCGGTGCTAGGCGTGGCGTCGCCGACGCCCACGGCGTTCTGGGGCCGCATCGAGGGCGGGCATTCCGATCTGCAGCCGTCCAACACCACGGGCTCGACCACCAAGGCCGACCAGTTGAAGGTGCAGACGGGCCTCGATGGTCTCGCGCTGGAGAACGAGCGAGGGCGGCTGATCGTCGGCCTCACCGCGCAATATGGCCTGACGACCGCCGATGTCGCCTCGTTCCACGGCAATGGCCGTATCCGCGTCGAGGGAACCGGCGTCGGCGCCACGCTGACCTGGTATGGCGACAACGGCTTCTATGTCGACGGTCAGGCGCAGTCGATGTTCTATCGCAGCGATCTGTCTTCCGTGCTGGTTGGCAGCATGACCCACGGCAATGAAGGCGTCGGATACGCTTTCAGCGCCGAAACCGGCAAGCGCATCGGCTTCGGCAACGGCTGGTCGCTGACGCCGCAGGCGCAGCTTTCCTATGCGAAGGTCGCTTTCGACGATTTTGCCGACCGGTTCGGTGCGCCGGTGTCGTTGCGCGATGGCGACAGCCTGCTCGGCCGGGCCGGGCTTGCGCTCGACCATCAGAAGACCTGGAATGACGGCACGGGCATCGTGCGATCCGACATCTACGGCATCGCAAATCTGCGCTACGAATTCCTCAACGGCACCAAGGTCGATGTCGCGGGCACCGGCTTTGCCAATGCGCAGGATCGGCTGTGGGCCAGCATCGGCGGCGGCGGCACCTACAGCTGGGCCAACGGGCGCTACGCTATCTTCGGCGAGGTTTCCTACAATGCGAGCCTCGACGACGGGTCGGACAACCGCAACTACAAGGGCACTGGCGGCTTCCGCCTCACTTGGTAAATAACGCGCTCGCAGTCCGAGGCGCGCCAGCGACAAGAGCGGCGCCGCTCAGACAGCAAGACGTGCCAGCTTCTCCGTAGCGAGCACGCAGGTGCGACGCTTTCAAGCCGTGTTGATTTCTGCACTGGGTCAAAGGCTGCCTTGGCCAGGCCGAATTGCACTGTTCGGCTCGCCTCCCGAAAGCTGACCGCTCAGTCTTCTGAGCGAAGGGCAGCCACGGGCCACTTCCAGACATCGCCGACGGTATATAGGATCATCGTCCACCCCGGAGAACAGCATGTGGCCCGAATAGAAACCTTCGTATGGATCGTAACGACTTTCATAGTCATTATGGCCGCCACTCCACCACGGGCTTTAGCAACACCAGAAGCGTCTGCATGCGGGTACCTCGCTGGTCTAATCGATAAGGCACCGCCTGGGCCGTTGTTCTTGCCCAGCTATCCAACCGTGGAATCGGGGCCTCTCCATGGCGCCGCATACCTTTATGACAATGCGGTGGCCGCCATCGCATTAGTCGGTTGCGGTGAGCGAGACAAAGCACGTCGGATCGGCGCGGCGATTCTCTGGGCCATCGATAACGACCGGACTTGGCACGATGGACGGCTCCGGAACGCTTACGCCGCGGGTGTGGTGGCGAGTGGCTCCGCCAAACTTCCGGGTTGGTGGGACAATACTCAAAAAAAGTGGTTAGAAGATCGGTATCAGGTGGGCAGCGATAATGGCAACGTTGCATGGGCAATGTTGGCTTTGCTGTCGATTGACGATGTGAGCGCCAGCTCTCGGTTCCGCGATGGTGCGGCACGGCTTGGCACCTGGGTCGCGCAATGGGCCGACACGCGCGGTACTGGCGGCTTCACGGGCGGTACGTTTGGGCACGAACCGACGCCGGAAGTGCGGATGTGGAAATCGACTGAACATAATACTGACCTCGCCGCCGCGTTTGGCCTTCTTGCGATCCGTACAGGGGATTCGCGCTGGCGTGATAAGGCGACGGCCGCTGAGCACTTCGTAAATACGATGTGGAATCCGGCATGCGCCTGTTTCGCTGCAGGGACCGCTGAAGACGGCGTCACCCACAATCCGATTTTGGCTCTCGATGCTCAGGTCTGGCCTTTAATGGCGCTCCACGGAGCGGTCGAGAAATTTGCATCGGCAATTACGACCGCCGAACAGCGAATGAGTGTCGACGAGGGCTTTTCTTACGGTGAAGACCGAGATGGTGTGTGGACCGAAGGGACGGGCCAAATGGCTCTCTTAATGAAATTGCTCGGCAGGACTGGGAGGGCAAACTCGTTGATCGCCGTAATCGAATCCCAGAGGTCGCCGGATGGTGGGTTCTATGCCACAACTGTCCGCGAGTTACCGACCGGGTTCATGTTGGACACCGATCCGACCAAGCCACGACTCTATTTCCGATTGTCACATCTTGGCGCAGCTTCGTGGGCTGCCCTCGCGGAACGTGGGTTCAATCCCTTTACGGTGAAAAAAGGACTTCCGTAGTTGAGCCGCGGTGCCTCTCGTCTCGGCCTCCCTTTTGGTCTTTTCTGATTTCGATATGTCCGCAAAGGGTCTTGGCCGTGTAAAAACGCAACGCAGAGCAAATTGCAGAGAAAAGTATTCCTTCGAAAGCCCGCTCTGGGAGCATGAGGAGCATACTGAACTGCGGCGCTGCCGTATCCGAGAAGCAGATTCTGTGCCCTTCGGGAGATTTCACGTTTTCACACAGCCAGGGTCAAAACGCGAAGAACTCAACGTGAGTAGATTCGGTCCGGTATGCCCCATTGAACGGACCTCGATGAGGCGTGCTGCCACTTCGCTGACGGGCCACTTGTCGACCGTAACTGCAAACGGGCATCAGCGGTCGCCAAGAAGCCCATAGCGGACTAGATACTAACAAGCCAGCTGGATAGCCGATAGCACCGGACTACGAGGCGAAGTGATGAGGTCCCTTTGCCTATGCGGCGAGCTATGGCGGAATCTGGGTGATGACGGTGTGAGGAAGGCGGCGTATCGAGGCGGGTGACGAGCCTGCCAGAACCTCTCGAGGAGAGCGATACGCCATGACCGAGACTACCAATGTTCTTGCTTTCCGTCAGCCGTCCGCGGTTGATGATCCACTGACCGATATCGTTCGTGCCGGCGCGCGGGACCTGCTTGCCAGGGCGATCGAGATCGAGGTTGGCGCGTTTCTGGCCAGCACGGCCAATCTGACGCTGCCCGACGGTCGAGCGCGCCTGGTCCGACATGGGCACGGTCCGGTGCGCGAGATTGCGACCGGCATCGGTCCGGTGGAGGTCGCTCGTCCCAAGGTCCGCGACCGCGGAGCGAGCGGGCCAGGCGACCGCCTCCGCTTCAGTTCGGCAATCCTGCCGCTATGGGCGCGGCGGACGAAGAGCCTGGATGCCTTGATCCCGGTCCTCTATTTGCGCGGCATCTCGACCGGCGACTTCCAGGAGGCGCTCTCGGCGCTGCTCGGCAAGGATGCGCCGAACCTGTCGCCTTCGGTGATCGCCGGCCTGAAGGCCGATTGGCAGGTCGAGTACGAACGCTGGCAGAGACGCGATCTGTCGGCGCGTCGCTATGTCTACATCTGGGCCGATGGCGTGTACCTGCAGGCCCGCATGGAAGATCACAGCGAATGCATGCTGGTGCTGATTGGCACCACGCCGGAAGGCAAGAAGGAGCTGATCGGCTTCCAGGTCGGCGTGCGCGAGAGCGCGCAGAGCTGGCGCGAACTCCTGATCGACCTGCGGCAACGCGGGTTACGGATTGCCCCGCAACTCGCCATCGGCGACGGCGCCCTCGGCTTCTGGAAGGCACTGGACGAGGCCTTTCCCGGCACGCGGCACCAACGATGCTGGTGCCATAAAGTGAGCAACGTACTCGACAAGGTCGCCAAATCCGTGCAGGGCCCCATGAAGAACGACCTGCGGAACATCTATCTGGCCCCACACCGGGCCGAAGCTGAAACCGCGATCGACGTCTTCGTCGAGAAATACCACGTCAAATACGGACGTGCGGTGGAGTGCCTGATCAAGGATCGCCATGCGCTGCTCGCCTTCTTCGACTTCCCTGCTGAGCACTGGATCCACCTACGCAGCTCGAACCCGATCGAGAGCGTCTTCGCCACGGTGCGCCACCGAACGGTGCGGACCAAGGGATCGCTGTCGCAACAAACTGCGAAGCTGATGGTGTTCAAGCTCATCGACGCCGCATCGAAGACCTGGCGGCGATTGAAGAGCACGAACCAGTTGCCGAAAGTCATCGCCGGTGTAAAGTTCATCGACGGAATCGAAGTCATTCCGAACACTGAAAGCCACGCCGCCTGATCAGGCCGCGTCACCCAAAATCAGCCATAGCTCCTATGCGGCGCCTATGATCCGTCACGGCATGCGCTAGCCATGTAGATGCCCAGCTCATTGGTCTTGATGAGCTCGTACGGATTTGTCACTCCTTCTTCCCGCAGCCATTCAATCTGCAACTCGTATGCCTGGCGTTCGTAGGCAGCAATACAGGGAAGGACGATGTTGTTTGCCCTCTGCACGTGGTGCACCACTTCATGCACCAGAGTGCTTTTCTGCCGCAGATCATCGGGTCGCCAGCCCTGAGGCAGGTAAATCGCCCCCTCGTCGCGATTGTAGAGCGCCTGCAACTCTAGCCCGCTGTTTTCCGGCGAGCCATGTCGCATTGCCATTTCCGCCGGTGTCACGAAATGGATCCGCGGATGATCAGGAGCCGACAAGCCGGTCTTGGCAACGATCCATGCGATGTAGATTGCGATCAGGCTATCCAAGGAAACAACTTCCTGTAAGACCGCAGCGCGGCCTGCTGATGACAAGGATTGTTCGAATTTCGGAGTTCTGACTAGGTTGGCCCCGCGGCGGATTGCCTGGGATGCGCGATCAGATGTTCGTACTGACGCAGGATTCGATCCGCCTGAAGGCGTCGCGAGCTTCGCAGCGCCGACTCGATGGAAGCAAGGAGGCGTCGCCTTTCATTCTCGATTGGAAACGACGCAAGAGTCGGCCGTGCGGACGAAGGCTGCGAAGTGCTTTTCATGATCAGGACGCCAGGGTCGGTTGATGACGTGGAGCGTTGTCAGCGCGATATCTGGAACCATTGGCATCGACGGCTGGCCGCGCGACGGCGGCAGTTGCAGGGGCGCAATCCAGGATCGGTGGGCGCTTCAGCGTGATCGGTTGCCAGAAAAAGCGACGCGCCTCAGCATGCGCTTCAAACATGTCGACGCCGATATCGCGTAGAAAATCGGATCTGTCCCTGATATCCGCGCGTAGCTTTGACCGGAAGCAGGCGCGCTCCCACCAGGTGAAAGGCAGTCGCGCAATCGGATGGTCGGCGTTGACGCGCTCAATCATGTAGGTTTGCAGGAAAACCTCCTGGGGCAGTGTGGTCCGCGATGACGTTTCTGAAAAGAATGCGCTTGGAAATTCACCGCTCGATGCTCGCTTTTGCAGCCGAGCGGCGCATGACGGGATGGTGAAAGAGCCGGGAAGCCATTCGGTTTCTCGGTTCGCTCTCCTGCGGGCCTCCCAATGTCATTACGGTGGGAGGACCCGCTTCCCGACAACCGTGCCGACTATCGCGCCGATTGATGCGTCTGAGAACTACCTGGAAAGGTGGTTCGTTGTGCTTTATGGATACGCGCGCGGTCGGCGGCCTGCACATGCTTCGGGAATGACATGCATCTCTCCACGGGTCCTGTCGATCCGCAAAACCAGGAAGTCTATGCACTCTGGGATCAGCTGGCCGACTTCTCGGTCGCCGACGGTGACGCCGCGCTGACGCACCTGCTGTCCACACTGCGGACCATGTTGTCGGCACGCAATGTGCTGTGGGGGGCGGTCGTGCGATTGCCTTCACGCAAGCGGACCGATCCCTTGCTTGGCTGGCGTCCGCGCCTTGTCCGGGTGCTGGACCCGATACCGGCCGTGGCGGCATCCGTGCAGAAGCAGTACGATACGCTCTGGTCCGGCAACGTCGACCTGTCTCAGATTCTGTCCACGTCGGGAGATGAGCCGTTCCGCGTTCGCCTGCTGTTCGAAACGCTGCCGCCGGAATGGTTCGAGGGCGAGCATTATCGTCGTCACTATCTGGATGTTGGATTCGCCGACAGCATTTCAGTGCGCATTGCGCTCAATGAGGACGTGAGGATTCGCCTGTTCGTATTTCGCGATGCGCAGGCACCCCGCTTCTCGGCGCAGGACGGCCAGCTTCTGGGCTTCACGATGCGGGGGTTGAGATGGTTTCACCGTCAACAACTGCTCAGTCACGGTCTGCTCATAGCCAACGCGGCCCTGACACCCGCTGAGCGCAGGGTATTGCTCTCGCTGCTCGACGGGCAGGCGGAAAAGGAGATTGCGCAGAAGCTTGGCCAAAGTCCGAACACCACGCACTTCCACGTCAAGTCGATCTACGCCAAGTTCGGCGTGCGCAACCGCGCGGCGCTCGCCGCGCTCTGGCTCGGCAAGCTGCGATAGTGCAGCGAGCCCGAACGTCAGCCATGGGTCAAAATTGCGAGGAACTTAACCTGAGCATATCTGGTCTGTCTTGCCATACTGAGCGGACCTCAACGAAACGCTCCGCGACTTCGTGGATGGGCCCAGAAGCGGACTCAACAGTCAACACGACCGCTTCGTGAGACCATGGTTGACCTTTTACTCGACTGAATCCAATCGTCTCCCAAAACCGAGCTGCGCCATCATTGCCTGCATGCGCAGTCACGCGAGAAAACATGGCTCGATTGTTTGTGAACTCGACGGCCAAGCGAGTCATGTGTCGATGACCATTCGCTTTTTGCGTCAGCTCCAGCTCGGAAAATCCTGCAGGAAGAGTTTCGACTATTCGTTCCAGTGAAACAGTCATGAGTTAGGGCGCGTACTCATAAGTGTGGTCAGGAGCGACGTGATTGCTTCACGGCGGCGAAATAGCGCGATGGTTCGTGTGCGGAAGCGACTAAGCACGATTGGCAAGCTCGATATTTCATCGTGGTGCCCCCCAAATTAAAGAGCAACATTTGCAGTACGCCTATGCAGGCAACCAGGGTTTTGCGTTCAATCAAACCCTTTTATGCTCACCGGCGACGTCGTTACTTTTGGAATTGCAATTCATGGAATACATCGCGTCTGGTCTCGCCATGCTTGCAACAGAGGTCGTGGGCAGCGGGACTCCCACAGTATTTCTTCATGCCAACGTGTGCGATAAGCGCATGTGGCGGGCTCAATTAAATGGATTGGGCGCCAGACACAAGGCGGTTGCTTATGACCGACGCGGATTCGGCGAAACTCGCGTCGAGCCGGAGGATTTTTCCGCCTTGGCAGATCTCGTGGCGGTGCTGGAGGCTACCGCAGACGGGAAGCCCGCAGTCCTCGTCGGCTGCTCTCTTGGAGGCCGCATCGCGCTTGATGCCGCCATCCGACACCCGTCGCGCGTTCGCGCCCTTGTTCTGATTGCCCCTAATGTCGTAGGTGCTCCTGATCCGATCTACCCTCCCGATATCGAGAAACTGATGATGCAATCGAAGGAGGCAGAGGCATCTGGCAACCTCGATCGGTTGAATGCAATGAAGGCGCGTCTCTGGCTGGATGGACCGCTGGCCCCCGAAGGTCGCGTAGCCGGTCCCGCTCGCGATCTGCTGCTTGATATGAACGCCATCGCGCTCCGCTCCCCACCGTTCGGATCGGATGTTGATGTTCAGAGCTGGCCCCGCAAATTCGGACAGTAGCTTGAGTGGATTTTCTGCCTGACAGCGGGGAGGATTCTTGCTGCGAATCAGGAGCGAAGATGACGAAGAAGAGCCGCCGGACGCATTCTCCGGCATTCAAGGCGAAGGTTGCTTTGGCTGCGGTCAAAGGCGACAAGACACTGGCGGAGCTGGCGCAACTGTTTGATGTTCATCCGAACCAGATCACGATCTGGAAAAACCAGCTCCTGGAAGGCGCCGCCGGCGTGTTTGGGCATGACAAGACATCGGCCGAGACGCCGGTCGATTTGAAGGCGTTACATGCCAAGATCGGCGAGCTGGCGTTGGAAAACGATTTTTTGTCCGGCGCGCTCACCAAGGCGGGCCTGCTGAGCGCAAAGCGATGATCGACCGCGATCATGATCTTTCTATCGTGCGCCAGGCGAAGGTCCTGAAGCTGGCTCGCAGCACGGTCTACTATGAACCTCGGCCAGTTTCGGCCGAGGACCTTGCCTTGATGCGTCGGCTCGATGAGCTGCATCTCGATTATCCCTTCGCGGGAGCGCGTATGCTGCGATCGTTGCTGCGGCGGGAGGGCGTATACGCCGGTCGCCGCCACATCGCGACGCTGATGAAGCGCATGGGGATCGAGGCGGTCTATCGTCGCCCGAACACGAGCAAGCCGGCTCCGGGTCACAAGATCTACCCGTACCTGTTGCGCGGATTGAAGATCGAGCGGCCCGACCATGCGTGGGCAATGGACATCACCTACATTCCGATGCGGCGTGGCTTCGTCTATCTCGCGGCGGTCGTCGATGTGTTCAGCCGACGGGTCCTGGCCCATCGCGTCTCGATCACAATGGAGGCGGCCTTCTGCGTCGAAGCGGTCCAGGAGGCGTTGGCGAAGCACGGCAGGCCCGAGATTTTCAACACGGATCAGGGCAGCCAGTTCACCAGCCTCGAGTTCACCGATGTGCTGCTGGACGCGAAGATCGCCATCAGCATGGACGGCAAGGGCGCCTGGCGCGACAACGTGTTTGTCGAGCGGCTCTGGCGCACGGTCAAATACGAAGAAGTATATCTCCGCGCCTACGACAGCGTGTCCGAGGCGCGAGCGTCAATTGCCAAGTATCTGGCCTTCTACAATCAGGGACGCCCTCACTCGAGCCTTGACGGGCGCACGCCCGACGAGGCTTACTTCGGCACGCAAGCTATGGTGATGGCCGCATGACCGTCGCCGACGGTTTTGTCGTCGCTCTGGTCGGGCTACGCCCTCCCGACGCAACGACAAAACCGTAAAGCCCCGCGTTCAGCATAACCCGGCAGGAATCCACTTAAATCCAGCGGGGCGCTGTCCAAACAACCGGGGCCAGTTCTCTTTGGCCCTCAGATACTGTTGAATACCTGAAGTATTTTCGCGCTCCAGCCTGAGCTTTAGCTCATGATATCTCAAACGGCTCCCTGCATCCTTGCGCAAATGGTCTCGAAATTTCAACATCCGGGCAATCTGCTCGTGACCATCCATGCAGACATGAAGCTTGTGAGTGCGGACACCGTTCACGTCTCGCTTGAAGAAATGGTGACCTGAGGAGAGATCGCCTCCGCGACGATAGCCTAGCCCCACCAATGATCGGCTCCAATTCTCTAACTCCGTATCTGACGTCACCACGGCAAGAACGTCAATTTCTCCTTTGGCCGCCAATTCGGGCACAGCGGTGCTGCCGACGTGATGAATCCCGATCAGCGTGGAACCGAAAATGGGTCGCAGTCGCGCCTCTTCTGCCGCGTACTGCTGCGGCCACGTGGGATCATAAGGCTTGATCGGGCTGGTGAGCGACATGTCCCAATATTAGGCCGAAACGCGAAGTCAGCCTAGAGCGTGATGTTTTTGACTGGAATCGGGGTTCCCAGAGCGGGCGATTTCTGATTCAAGCTCCATGCTGGAGTGCGGAGGCCAGCATGGATGACGCGCCCCTATTCGGAAGACATCCGTGAACGCGCCTTGGCTCGCGCTGACGCGGGCGAGACGGTTCGTTCGATCGCAGAGGCGCTACAGATCAGCCCCTCGTGCGTGACGAAGTGGAAGAACCTAAGGCGTGATACCGGAGGCCTGGCGCCCGGCCAGATCGGCGGCCACAAGAAGCGGGTTCTGTCGGATGCCAACGCCGACTGGCTGCGCAAACGCATTCGCTCGGGGCCATTCACCTTGCGCAAGCTGACGCAGGAGCTGGCTGCACGGGGGATCAAGACAGACGTGCGGGCGGTGTGGACTTTTGTTCACGCCGAGGGGCTCAGCTTCAAAAAAAACGCTTCTACCAGCCGAGCAGGATCGCCCAGACGTCGCCCGTAAGCGGACCCGATGGAAAGCGCATCAAGGCAGGATTGACGTCACGCGGTTGGTTTTCATCGACGAGACGTGGATCAAGACCAATATGGCGCCGCTACGCGGCTGGGGGCCTTGTGGGCAGCGCCTCCAAGCATCTGCACCTTTCGGCCATTGGAAGACCATGACCTTCATCGCGGCGCTGCGTCATGATCGGATCAGTGCGCCTTGGGTGATTGATGGTCCCATCAATGGTGAACTCTTCACGCTGTACGTCGAGAAGGTGTTGGCACCCACCCTCGCACCGGGCGAGATCGTCGTTCTCGACAATCTTGGCAGCCACAAGGGCAAAGCGGCTCGCCAAGCTATCCGCGCCAGAGGAGCCCACCTTATCTTCTTGCCGCCCTACAGCCCTGACCTCAACCCGATCGAGCAGGTCTTCGCCAAACTCAAACACCTCATGCGATCCGCAGAACCTCGTGACGTGGAGGCAACCTGGCGGAAGGTTGGTGAACTCCTCGATCTCTTCTCCCAGGAGGAGTGCACCAACTACTTCAAAAACTCAGGCTATGTTTCCGTGTAAATACATCATGCTCTAGAGAGGGAGGAGCGTGTCCGCTTCGGGTTCAAAACGCGAAGAACTCAACGTGAGTAAATTCGGTCAGAAAGATCTGAGCGCGTTGCGGGCAAGGCAAACCCCGTGGCGGTTTGCAGACGTTGCTGGTCTGCCAGGTGAGCAGGCGATCAGGAACGCCGTCTCCTGCAGCGAGTCGAACAGGCGAGCAAACAGCTCGCGCGGGACGCGGCGTGAAGTGCGAGGATGTCGATACGGGATAGCGGAAGGGGCTCGCCTTGTCCCACGTTCTGCGATGATGTCATCATGCGCCTGTTTTGCCCGACGGAGCAACAGTTTCGTCAAATCAGGAAAACGCGCAGCGGTCTTCCAAAAGATCGTGCTTGATCCACAAGCTCAGGCGCGAGGACGATCCAGCCGGATCTCGTTATGCTCCAAGCCCTTGATTTTGCTGCCCCCGGCTACTGTGCATGGGGTTGTTTTCGACGTTTTTTGTTTTGGAGGTGCGAAGGCGCCACGCAGAACCGGACCTGGTCCGGCTCCCGTCCGCTACTTCATCACCCGCACGCCCTTGGTCGTGAACCGCTGCGTCTTTCCGCCGGGACGCAAAGGGCGCTTCGTGCCGGCGGCCTTGCCGGTGCCGGGCGGCTGGTGTGCAGGCACGAGTTGATGGGGCTGCGAGCCGATCAGGTCGCGGCGGCCCATCTCGATCAAGGCCTCGCGCAGCACCGGCCAATTGTCGGGGTCGTGATAGCGCAGGAAGGCCTTGTGCAGGCGGCGCTGGCGCAGGCCCTTGATCGCCTCGACCTTGTCGCTGCCGCCGTGGCGCACGCCGCGCAACGGATTGACGCCGGTGTGGTACATCGCGGTCGCCGTCGCCATCGGCGAGGGCAGGAAGGTCTGGACCTGGTCGGCGCGATAGCGGTTCTTCTTCAGCCACAGCGCGAGGTTCATCATGTCCTCGTCGGTCGTGCCCGGATGCGCCGCGATGAAATAGGGAATCAGGTAATATTTCTTGCCGGCCTTTTCAGCCGCTTCGTCGAACATCCGCTTGAACTTGTTGTAGGCGCCGATGCCCGGCTTCATCATCTTGTCGAGCGGCCCGCGCTCGGTATGTTCAGGCGCGATCTTCAAGTAACCGCCGACGTGATGGGTGACGAGCTCCTTGATGTATTCGGGGCTCTCCACCGCGAGGTCGTAGCGCACGCCCGAGGCGACCATCACCTTCTTGATGCCCTTGGTCTCGCGCACCTTGCGATAGAGCCGGATCAGGTCGTCATGCGAGGTGTTGAGGTTCGGGCAGATCTCGGGGAAGACGCAGGACGGCCGCCGGCACGCCGCCTCGACCTTCGGGTCCTTGCACGCCATCCGGTACATGTTGGCGGTGGGGCCGCCGATGTCGGAGATCACGCCGGTGAAGCCCGGCGTCTTGTCGCGGATATTCTCGATCTCGCGCAGGATCGAGCCCTCCGAGCGGTTCTGGATGATGCGGCCCTCATGCTCAGTGATCGAGCAGAAGGTGCAGCCGCCGAAGCAGCCGCGCATGATCGTCACCGAGAATCGGATCATCTCCCAGGCGGGGATCTTCGCATCTCCGTAGGATGGATGCGGGGCGCGCGCGTAAGGCAGGTCGTAGACCGCATCCATCTCCTCGGTGGTGAGCGGGATCGGCGGCGGATTGAGCCAGAGATCGCGGTCGCCGTGACGCTGCACCAGCGGCCGCGCATTGCCGGGATTGCTCTCCCGGTGCAGCACGCGCGAGGCGCGCGCATAGGCCTCGCGGTCCTGCTCGACCTGCTCCAGCGCGGGCAGGCGGATCACGGTCGGCCCGCGTTGACGCGATGCGCCTTCGTCGGCGGAATCGAGATCGTCGGCGTGCAGCTCCACGTAATCTTCGGGAACGCGGCGGAAAAGCGCGACGCCCCGGATGTCGTCGAGCTCGCGCGGCGCTTCGCCGGCGGCGATTCGGTTGGCGACCTCAACGACGGCACGCTCGGCATTGCCGTAAAGCAGCAAGTCCGCCTTGGCGTCGGCCAGCACCGAGCGGCGCACCTTGTCGGACCAGTAGTCGTAATGCGCGATCCGGCGCAGCGAGGCCTCGATGCCGCCGAGCACGATCGGGGTGTCCTTGAACGCCTCGCGGCAGCGCTGCGCGTAGACGATGGTGCAACGGTCCGGCCGCCTGCCGCCTTCGCCGCCGGCCGTGTAGGCGTCGTCGCTGCGGATGCGGCGGTCCGCGGTGTAGCGGTTCACCATGGAGTCCATGTTGCCGCCGGTGACGCCGAAGAACACGCGTGGCTTGCCCAGCGCCTTGAACGGCTCGGCCGAGTGCCAGTCCGGCTGCGCGATGATGCCGACCCGAAAGCCTTGCGCCTCCAGCAGCCGGCCGATGATCGCCATGCCGAAGCTTGGATGGTCGACATAGGCGTCCCCTGTCACCAGCACGATGTCGCAGGCGTCCCAGCCGAGCGCATTCATCTCGGCGCGGCTCATGGGCAGGAACGGTGCCGGCTTGCGCGGTTGCGCCCGGGCCATCAGCGGCTTTTCGGCGGTGATCATCTGGGTGTCCATGGCGCCTACGCATAGGACTCCGGACGGGCGAATTCAACCGATCGATGTGCTGCCACCGCCGATTGTGATGCCGTGCGGGACCGTGGCGCGGTCCACACACCGATCGATCGAGCCCTTGCCATCCTCGTTTCGTTTCGAGGCGGGTTCCGTCCTCGTAACGGCGCAGGTCGGATATCGGGCCATAGGAACCAACCGCGCCCGCGAACATTCTTTTGAGGTTTCGACGCGGGCCCGGGTCGCGCGCGTCTGGATCATTCTGGCGTCCGGTGACGTCGCCTCTGGCGATGGGGGAGCTGTGAGCACGGTCATAGAGAACTTGCTGTCGCGGAAGCAGAAGCTCGTGGAACAGCTCGAAAAGGCGCCGTCGGTCGAGGACCGCGATAGAATCGAGCACCAGCTCGAGCAGATCAACACCGCGCTGGATTTTCTGGACAGGCCGGAAGCGAAGGAAGAGCGGTAGACGCGCTCAATCCACCTTGAGCGCTTTCGCGTAGACGATTCCCGAATTGGTGATGTGCGTCGTCATCAGGCCGTCGAAGGCGGCGAGCTCGCCGCGTGCGAAGAAATCGAGCAGCTTGCGATGCTCGTCGAACGACGTGCGGGTGCGCACGTCGATCGGCGAGGTCAGATTGGTGCGGAGCGCGGCGACGCGGCCGGAGACGAGCTGATAGGATTCGGCGAGGTAGCGGTTGCCGCAATGGGCGAACAGCGCCTCGTGGAAGGCGGCGTCGGCGCGGCCATAGGCGATGTTGTCCTTCGCCGTGACCGCCGGCTCCATTGCCGCGATCGCTGCGCTCATTGCCGCAATCGCGCCTTCGCGATCGTGGCGGAAGGCGAGCTCGGCCGCCTTGGGCTCCAGCGCGATGCGGAAGGTGCAGAGCGCATCGATGTCCTCGGCGCTCGGCGTGAACACGAAGCTGCCGACCTGCGGCCGGATCACCACCAGGCCCTGCGCCTGCAGCTGGCCCATGGCCTCGCGCACCGGCGTGCGGCTGACGCCGAAGGAATTCGCCACCATCTCCTCGGAGATCGCTGCGCCCAGCGCGAACTCGCCGTCGATGATGGCCTGGCGCAGCCGCTGCATCACCCGCTGCGACAGCGATTTCGGCGTATCGAGCCTGAGCGATCGCATGGCGCGCTCAGATCACCTTGCCGGGATTGAGCAGGTGTTCGGGATCGAGCGCAGCCTTCAGCGTCCGCATCAGCGCGATCTCGGCATCGCTCCTGGCATGACCCAGCCACTGCTTCTTCAGCGTGCCGATGCCGTGCTCGGCGGAGACGCTGCCGCCCATGTCGCGGACGAGACCGTAGATGATCGCGTCCATCGCGTCCTTTGGCTGCTGCGCGACCGAGAGGCCGGCGACCCAGGAGACGAGATGCAGATTGCCGTCGCCGATATGGCCGTAATAGACGCTCTCGCAGCCCTTGATCCCGGAGGCCAGCGCGGCCTTGCAGCACGTGACGAATTCGTCCATCCGCGCCACCGCAAGGCCGATGTCGTAGGAGATGTGCGGCCCCAGCACCTGGCCGAACTCGGCGCAGATGTCGCGCACGCGCCAGAAGGCCTGCGTCTGCGCCAGCGACTGCGCCACCGCGGCGTCGGCGAGCAGCCCACGTTCCATCAGCTCTTCGAGCCAGCTCTGGAAGCGCGGCGCGTCCAGGCTCTCATCGGTGCCCTGTGCCTCGACCAGCACGTAAAGGCCGTGACCTGGCGCGACCGGCGGCTTCACGCCGGCGCGATTCGTGATCACGTCCCAATAGTCCGGCCACATCACCTCGAACGCCGACAGCAGCGGACCGAGCCCGCCGCGCGCGGCGTCGAGCAGCGCGACCACCGCGGCATAATCCTTCAGCGCGCAGAGCGCCGCCATGGTCGAGCGCGGCTTCGGAAACAGCTTGAGCACCACGCGGGTGATGATGCCGAGCGTGCCCTCCGAGCCGATGAACAGATGCTTCAGATCGTAGCCGGCATTGTTCTTCATCAGCTTGTTGAGGCTGGTGATGATGGTGCCGTCGGGTAGCACGACCTCGAGGCCGAGCACCAGCTCGCGCGTCATGCCGTAGCGGATCACGCGGTTGCCGCCGGCATTGGTCGAGAGATTGCCGCCGATGACGCAGGAGCCGCGCGAGCCGAGATCGAGCGGAAAGAAGAAGCCGGCTTCATCGGCAGCCTTCTGGATCGTCTTCAGCGGCGTGCCCGCTTTCACCGTCATCGTCGCGGAGGCGCGATCGATCTCCTCGATGCCGGTCATGCGCTCCAGCGAGATCGCGACCCAGCCGGCTTCGGGCGAGGCGCCGCGGCACAGCCCGGTCAATCCGCCCTGCGGCACGAAGGGAAGCCGCGCCTGCCGGCAGGTCGCAATCGCATCGGCCACGCCTTTCGCATCGAGCGGCCGGATCACCGCAAGCGGCGTCTGCGGCAGGCTCGCGCTCCAGTCGTTGCAGTTGCGGGCGGGCACGTCGCTGCCAGTCAGCACCGCGGCCGCGCCGAGCCTGTCGCGCAATGCGCCGAGCAGCTGGTCGCGCCGTCCGGCGGGGGTCACCATGTCCATGCGAGACCTCCTCAATATTTCCGCTGCGCCCATGGCGCCGGGATTTGCATCGACCTTGTATGTAAGGTACAAGGCGGAAAGTAAAGCAAAAACAGGATCCCGGTAAGCGCGGAAGATCGTTGGAGATCAGCGGCTTAGTTCGGGGCGGTAGCAAAGGGCGGTGTGATGACGGAGGCAATTCGCGGGTTCTGGGTGGCGTCGGCGACGCCGCTGGCGGCCGATGGCAGCGTGGATCACGCCCGGCTCGCCGGCCATGCCAAGCAACTCTTCGGCAAGGGCGTCGACGGCGTCGTCCTGTTCGGCACCACCGGCGAAGGCACCTCGTTCAATGTCGGCGAACGCGTCGCGACCATCGAAGCCATGCTCAAGGCCGGCATCGCGCCGGAACGCATCGCAATCGGCGGCGGCTTTCCCGCCGTCACCGACAGCATCGCGCTGACGCGCGCCGTGCTCGGCCTCGGCTTGCGCCACGTGCTGCTGCTGCCGCCCTATTTCGACCGCAGCGTCACGCCCGAAGGCATCGAGGATGCCTTTGCCGCGATCATCGATGGTGTCGCCGATGAACGGCTGCGCGCCTCGCTCTATCACATCCCGCAGGTGTCGGGCGTCGCGATCCCGACGACGGTCGCTGCGAACTTGCGCAAGCGCTACGGCAAGCAGGTCGCCGGCTTGAAAGACTCCAGCGGCGACTTCAAGCAGTTCCAGGCATTCCGCGCGGCCGCGCCCGAGCTCGCCATCACCGTCGGCAACGAGCCCGACATCGCCCGCGCGATCGCTGCGGGTGGCGCCGGCACCATTTGCGGCATGGCCAATATCGTGCCGGAGCTGGTCAAGGGCATGCTTGACGGCAAGGATGTCGAGGCGCGCATGCAAGCAGCGGCAGACGTCGTGGTAAAGACGCCGTCCCTGGTCGCGACGTTGAAGGCCATCCTCGCGGCCCAGACGGGCGATACAGGCTGGCTGCGCGTGCGCCCCCCGCTCCGCGCGTTGTCCGACGGCACCGCGCTCAAGCGGAAGCTCGACGAACTGACCAGCCCCGCGATCGCATAAGACCGCTTTCATTCGCGGCAACTTCTTGCGGCATGCGCAGACATGGCGCGAGCCGCCACCAGTGCTGCGGCAAAGCCGGCCGCCGCACCCACGCCGAGCGCCCAGCGCGGGCCGAGATGGTCGGCCACCCATCCGACGATCGGAGCGCCGATGGGCGTGCCGCCGAGCGCGACACCGAGGCGCAACGCCATCACGCGTCCCCTCATTCGCGGCTCGGTCGAGAGTTGCATCAGGCTGTTCGACGTATTGGTGAAGGTCAAGGCAGCGACACCGATCACGACCAGCGCGCCGGCGAACAGCCAGTAGCTGGGTGCCAACGCGGCCAACGTGCACCCCGTCCCAAAAATTCCAGCCCCAAGCAGCAGCGAGACGAACAGCGGCTGGGGGCGCCCTGCGGCCAGGAGTGCGCCCGAGATCGTGCCGACCGCCATCGTCGACGACAGAAGGCCAAAGCCGCGCGCATCGGTGTGGAAGACGGTGACCGCCATGGTCGAGATGAAGATCGGAAAGTTCAGCCCGAACGTGCCGATCAGGAACAGCATGATCGTGATCGCCCTGAGATCCGGGCGCGACCACACGTAGCGAAAACCCTCCGTCATGCCACCCTTGGCCCTATGGGCGCGTGGGTTCGGGCGAAGCTCCGAGGTTCGCAGCATAAAGAGCGAGCCAAGCACGGCCGTGAAGGAGGCTGCGTTGATCAGGAAGGCCCATCCGGTGCCGATCGAAGAGATGACGATTCCGGCGATCGCAGGGCCGATCATCCGCGCGGCGTTGAAGGACGTCGAGTTCAGCGCGATGGCATTGGAGAGATCGCCGTCGCCGACGAGCTCGGCCACGAAGGTCTGGCGCACCGGGGCGTCGAAGGCTGCGGCACAGCCGAACAGGAAGGCGAACGCATAGACGTGCCAGAGCTGCACCAGGCCGGTGACGGTGAGAAGGCCAAGGGCCAGTGCCAGCACGCCCATCATCGCCTGGGTCGTGATCAGGAGTCGCCGCTGGTTGAAATAGTCGGCAGCAAAGCCCGTCCATGGCATCAGCAGAAGCTGCGGCCCGAACTGAAATGCCATCACCATGCCCACGGCCGATGCATTGTGCCGTGTGAGCTCGGTTAGAACGAGCCAGTCCTGGGCGGCGCGCTGCATCCACGTCCCGGTGTTGGAGACCAGCGCGCCCGCAGCCCAGACACGGTAGTTGAAGTTCCGGAGTGAGCGAAACGTGCCCGCGGCCGGCACGTTCACGAACCTCGATGCGAGTTGCCGCCATGGAACCGGCCGAAGTGCCGCGCGCAAAAGAGGCTGAGGAGCAGGGCGCCGAGTCCGAGTGCGGCGATATCGCGCGTATCCATCAGGGCAAATTCGCCGACACGACAGACCAAGAGATACCCGACGACGACGTTGAAGAATCCCCAGAGCACGTTGACCGTCGAGGAGGATAGCCCTTGCCCTGCGGGCTGCGCGAACGGGCTCTGGAACGGCTCGCCTCTCAGACCGCTGACGAGATGCGGAATGGCGTTCGCAAAAAAGGCGCCGCCAAAGAAATAGGAAACGAGATGAAGCCAGTTCATGCCTGCGCGCTCCGTATTGCCAGCAGTTCGACAATCGCCTGCGTCGAGCCGGTCTCGCCGAGCCGCGGAAAGACATTTGCAACGCTGTAGTCGTGAGCCTCGGAACGCGAATCGGTCATGGCGTCGATAGCAAGGGTGACGTTGAAGCCCGCCTCGTAGGCCTGGCGCGCCGTGGACTCGACGCCGGTGCCGGTGGCGACGCCGGCGACGACGACCTGCGTGACGCCGCGTGATCGCAGTTGGCTCTCGAGATCGGTGCTGGCGAATGCGCCCCAGGTGCGCTTGGTCACGGCGATATCGTCGGGCTGCCGATCGAGTTCCGGAATGAGATCGGTCCATCCATCCGGAAACGGACCGCCGGCACGCGGCCGCTCCGTGCGGCCCGGTGCTCCGCCGTTGACGTTGACCAGCACGACCGGCAGGCCATGGCGCCGAAACGCAGCGGCAAGCGTGCAGGCGCGCCCCACGACGTCGCCAATGGAATGAACGAGAGGTAAGCCGACGATGCCGTGTTGCAGGTCGACGACAATGAGGGCAGTGATCGGGTCGAGCGTCGTGAGAGCCATGATTGGATCCTTCCGGCAGCCGGATGTTCCGGCAAGGTCGCGTCAATCGTCGACAAGCCGCTTGAGCAATGCGACGGCGGCGGCCAGTTCGTCCTGCTCCCGCGATGAAAGCCGCGTCGAAATGGTGCGCGAGAGCCAGTCCTGCCGGGCAGCGCGGCCGACCCGGATCCAGTCGCGGCACGCCTTTGTCAGCGAAAGAATGGTTTGACGGCCGTCTTCGGGATCCGGTGAGCCGCTGATCAGACCCGCAGCCTGAAGCGCGGCGACCGCGGCGCTCATCGATTGCGGTCGCATCTTTTCGGATCGCGCCAGGCTCGACACCGTCGCGGGGCCGTCCTTTTCCAGACGCAGCAGAACGGACACCTGGGATGGCGTCAGGTCCCCCGGGGTGGCCTGCTCGCGAAGCCGGCGCTTCAGCTTTCCAACCAGCGAACGGAGGTCTTCCGCGAGCGCGCTGGCGCGCGCGGAATGGCGTGGGTCGGGCGAATTAATCATGACGGAGCGAATAGCATATACGAAGATAAACTGTAAAGTTTACCTGTGCAAATAGTCTGAACAAGATGCCGTGAGCAGGGACGGGTCCGGTCGTCGCCGTGGTGACTGGCCTGCTCATTTTGGGGCGTCTTCGGATCGACGCGCCGCCGCGTATTCGCGTGCTGCGCTTGGCAAGGCGACCATTTGAGATTGCCGTTCAGCGCTGATGCGTTCTTAGAACCATTCAATACTAGAGGGATTCAAGTCCGCTTGCGGTTCCGCTCGCGCTCCGTGCCTGTTAGACGCGCCAGCTTCAATGCTGCGTCTGACCTGGAAGTGAATCGAACGTGCGTGCTTATCTGGATGGCCAATGCACCAGCGGCCACCGTCATCGTGCCGGCAAGAGCCGCGCCGGTCTTCTCATCACAGCGGCTGTGCTACTCACCGAATGTCCCTCCAACGTGACGCCCGCCCAGGCGCAATCGGTGTTGCCGCCGGTGACGGTCGACGCGCCGGCGCAGCGGCCGAAGCCGGCGTGGACATCGGATCAGTCTTCACGCCGCCCGCAAGCCGCCGCGCGCCAGCGTAGTCGCAATGCCGCACCCGCAGCGCCGACGCTCTCGGAGCGAGCGGCCGCGGAAGCCGCCGCACAGCAAGCCGCAAAGCTCGGCTACCGCGCGATGCCGAGCGCGACCACGCTGCGCAGCGGAGCCTCGCCGCTCGACACCTCGCAGGCCGTCAATGTGGTGCCCGCGCAGGTCCTGAAGGACCAGCTCCCGCGCAACATCGACGATGCACTCGTCAATATCTCCGGCATCACCCAGACCAACACGCTGGCCGGCACCCAGGACGCCGTGATCCGCCGCGGCTTCGGCGACAATCGCGACGGCTCGATCATGCGCAATGGCATGCCGCTGGTGCAGGGCCGAAGCCTCAATGCCGCGGTCGAAAGCGTCGAGGTGTTGAAAGGACCGGCCTCGCTGCTCTACGGCATCATGGATCCCGGCGGCATCGTCAACACCATCAGCAAGCGTCCGGAGCTCTATCAGCACGGTTCGGTCACGCTGCTCGGTTCGACCTATGCGAACAACCGCAGCGGCGCCGACGGCACGCTCGACATAACCGGTCCGATCGGCGACGGCGGTCTCGCCTATCGCTTCATCGGCTACGGCGTCAGCGAGGACTATTGGCGCAATTTCGGCCGCCACCGCGAAATGCTGGTGAATCCGTCGCTGGCCTGGTACGGCGACACAACGACGGTGCAGCTCACCTATGAGCACCGCGAGTTCATCACTCCGTTCGACCGCGGCACGGCTTTCGTCAACGGCGCTCCGCTGGCGATCCCGAAGACGCGCCGGCTCGACGAGCCCTTCAACAACATGTGGGGCACGTCCGACCTGGTGCAGGCTTCCGTCGAGCAGAAGCTCGACGACAACTGGAAGGTCACGGCGGCCTACAGCTACAACACCGAGACCTTCAGCGCGAACCAGCTTCGTATCACCAGCGTCAACGCAACGACCGGCGTTGAAACCCGCAGCAACGACGGTACGCGCAACTCGCTGAGCAACGCCAGCTACGGCACCTCCTATCTGCAAGGCGACGTCTGGGTGGGCGGTTTCCGCAACGAGATCCTGTTCGGCGGCGAGGCGCTGTATCGCACGATCGATCGCCACGATTTGATTCGCCAGGCGACGCCGAGCTTCAATTTCTATAACCCCGTCTACGGACTGGTCACGCCGGGCACGACCGTTTCGGCAACCGACGGCGAGCAGACCGACAAGCTCGGCACCCGCAGCTTCTTTGCCCAGGACACCTTCCATCTGACCAACTGGCTGTCCGTGGTCGGCGGCGTGCGCTGGATGGAATATGAGCAACTCGCGGGAAAAGGGCGACCCCGTTTCGTCACCGCCACCAATCTTTCGGGCGACAAGGTTCTGCCGCTCGGCGGCGTCATCTTCAAGTTGAACGACCAGCTCTCTTATTACGTGAGCTATACGCAGTCGCTGAAGCCGACATCGGTCATCCCGCCGTTCACGGCCGGCTTCGTTATCGATTCCACCATTGCGCCCGAAGAGGGAACGCAGTGGGAGACCGGTCTGAAATTCGACGTCAACAAGCGACTGTCGGGCACTCTGGCGGTCTACGACATCCAGAAGAAGAACGTGCTGGTGCTGGACGACATCGGCGGTGGCAAGTCGGCGGCGCGCACGTCCGGTGCGGCCAGGTCACGCGGCGTCGAACTGGACGTGACCGGCAGGCTGACCGACGAATGGAGCATGATCGGAAGTTACGGCTATACCGACGCACGGCTGATCAATGATCCCGTTGTCGGCAATGCCAAGCTGTTCAATGTTCCAATGAACACGGCTTCGCTCTATCTCGTCTACGATTTCGGCGACAGGCTCCCCGGACGCCTGCGGCTGGGCGGCGGCGCGCATTATGTCGGCGATCGGGCGGGCGACTCTGCCAACACGTTCTTCATGCCGGCCTATACCGTGGCGGACATTTTTGCCACGTACGACACGAAGATCGATCATCTGCCCGTGACTTATCAGTTCAACGTCAAGAACCTGTTCGACAAACTCTACTATACATCCAGCACCGGGAGCGCTTTGAACGTCGCGATCGGTGACGCGCGACGCTTCTCGCTGTCGGCAACGGTGAAGTTCTAGCGATGACGGCGCGGATCGGGCATACGGTCAAGGCGGTCCTGTTCCAGGTCCATTCCATCGCGGGCCTCGTCCTCGCGCTGCTGGTGTCCCTGATCGCGCTGACCGGCGCGATCATGAGCTTTGAGGACGAGATCGTCGATCAACTCAACGCCGGCATCATGCAGGTCGCGCCGCGCCAGGTGCCGGCGCTGATGCCTGATGGGCTGGTGGCGCGGCTGAAGGCGGGGCAGGATGTCGGCAAGGTTTCGGCCGTCACGCTGTCGAGCGATCCGGCGGCGGCGGTCCATGTCCGCTTCGCGCGCGACGAACGGGGCGACCGGCCGACCTCGCTCTATGTCGATCCCTATGACGCGCGCATGCTGGGCTCGCCGCGCGGCGAGGCGTTCTTCGCGACGGTGCGCCGGCTGCATCGCTGGCTCCTCATCCCCGGCGACGGCAAGGGCTGGGGACGCCCGATTACCGGCACCGTCGCGCTCGGCCTGATCGTCATGCTGGTGTCGGGCCTGGTGCTGCGATGGCCGCGTCGGGCAGGCAGCGCGAAGATGTGGCTGAAGCCCAATCTCGGGCTCAGCGGCCGCGGATTGCACCGGTCGCTGCACACCGTGATCGGCACCTGGGTCCTGCCGGTCTATCTGACGATAGCGCTCACCGGGCTGTGGTTCTCCTTCGAATGGTACAAGGACGGCGTGACCCGGCTGTTGGCACGTCCTCACGTCACCGCAGCGAAGATGCCCGCAAAGTCGTCGCGGGCGGTCGACCGGTCCGGGACAGCGCAACCGATCGGATTCGATCAGGCATGGACGACGTTCCAGCGCGAGGAAGGCGGCCGCTTCTCCAGGGCCCAGTTGACGCTGCCGGCCGGCGCGGCCACCGTCATACGGATACGGTCGTGGGGGAAGGACAGGACCCTCGAAACCACGCGCGATGAATTCCGCATTGACGCGGTCACCGGGCAGATGGTCTCCGCTGAGCGCTATGACGACAAGACATTCGGCGAGAAGATCATCGCGGCCATCTACGACATCCATCGCGGCGCGATCCTGGGATGGCCGGGCAAGCTCGCGTTCATGATTGCCGCGGTCCTGATGCCGTTGTTCTCGGTTACGGGAATCCTGCTCTATCTGTCGCGCCGCAGGCTGCGCCGTCCGGCGCAACCGCCGCTCGGGCGGCTCGTTCCCGGCGAGTGAGCCGGCAAGGCTAGCCAACGCGCTCTCAATCGTTCAAAAGCCCATGGCTTGTCCTCGTAGGGTTCATGCCATGAAGCTTCCGACCGTCACCCCCGCCGATATCCGCAGTGCGCTCTTGCTTCGCGAGGAGATAGCGCTGCTCGACCTCAGATATGAGGCGGCCTTCGCGACCGGACATCCGCTGTTCGCTGCCAACATGGCCGTGGATCGGATCGCAGTCGAGGCCGAGGTCAGGTTGCCGCGCAAGGATGTGGCGATCGTGCTCTATGATGGCGGTGATGGGTTGGTTGCGCCCGGCGCCGAACGTCTCGCCGCGCTCGGCTACACCAACATCAGCGCGCTCGAAGGCGGGCTGACGGCCTGGCGCGCAGCGGGCTTTGAGGTGTTCGAGGACGTCAATTCCTACTCGAAGGCGTTCGGCGAACTGGTCGAGTCGCGACGCCATACGCCCTCGCCTGGCGCCGACGAGGTGGCCAAACTCATCGCCGACAAGGCCAACATCGCCATCCTCGACGTCCGCCGTTTCGACGAATATGCGACCATGAACATTCCGGGCTCGGTCAGCGTGCCCGGCGCGGAGTTGGTGTTGCGGGCAGGGCAAGCCGCACCCGATCCCGAGACGACGATCATCGTCAACTGCGCCGGCCGCACCCGCTCGATCATCGGCACCCAGTCACTGATCAATGCCGGCGTGCCCAACAGGGTGCGCGCGCTGCGCAACGGCACCATCGGCTGGACGCTGGCGCGGCATCAGCTCGATCACGGCGCTCGCAGGCGCGGCGCGATCGGCCCGTTCGAGGGCGGACCGGCCAATGCCCGCGATGTCGCCTACCGCGCCGGTGTTCGCCATATCGGTGCGAACGAGATGTCGGCGCTTGCCGCGCAGACCCATCGGACGCTCTATCGCTTCGACGTGCGTGACGCCGAGGAATATGCGGCCGGCCATCTCCCCGGTTTCCGGCACTATCCCGGCGGCCAGCTCGTCCAGGAAACCGACATGGCCGCGCCCGTGCGCGGCGCGCGCATTCTCCTGACCGACGACAAGAGTGTTCGTGCCGACATGACGGCGTCCTGGCTGGCGCAGATGGGCTGGGAAGTCTATGTGCTCGAGGACGGCTATGACGGTGCGCTCGAGGTCGGCCCGCCGCACGTCCTGCCGAAGCCGGATCCGGCACACCGCTACCGCCGGCCCTATGAAGGCACTGATGTGGCCGAAGCTGCGATGCAGGCCTATCTCGACTGGGAATACGGCCTCGTCGAGCAGCTCCGCCGCGACGGCACGCACGGGTTCTACGTGATTTGACGGAGCTGGTGGGATGCCAGGTCCACCCATCGCCTCGCCATCTTCTCCCCGTATGCAAGCCCTATTGTGCTGCGCATCGCCCACGGTCTATGAGCTGCGGCAATGCTGTGACTTACGGAGATTCCATGCCAGCCCCAGGCCAAAGCCCTGAGCGAAGCGCCAAGGCGCTGCTACTCGAAGGCGTCAATGACAGTGCCGTGGACCTGTTCAGGAGCGCGGGTTTCACCAATGTCGAGCGGCTGACCAAGGCGCTGGACGGCGAGGATCTGCGGCGGGCGATCAAGGGCGTATCGCTGCTCGGTATCCGCTCGCGCACCCAGATCACCGATGAGGTGCTCACGGCATCGGACCAGCTGCTCGCGGTCGGCTGCTTCAGCGTCGGCACCAACCAGGTCGATCTTGCGGCGGCGCGCAAGCGCGGCATTCCCGTGTTCAACGCGCCGTTCTCCAACACGCGCAGCGTCGCCGAGCTCGTGATCGGCGAGATCGTGATGCTGCTGCGGCGGATCTTTCCGCGCTCGGTGTCGGCCCATGCGGGGGGCTGGGACAAGTCGGCGACCGGCAGCCGCGAGGTGCGCGGCCGCACGCTGGGCATCGTCGGCTACGGCAATATCGGCTCGCAGCTCTCGACGCTGGCCGAAGCCATGGGCATGCGCGTGATCTATTTCGATCGCACCGACAAGCTTCGTCACGGCAACACCGAGCCGGTCGAGAAGCTGGACGAGCTTCTGGCGCAGAGCGACGTCGTCAGCCTGCACGTGCCGGAGACACCGGAAACGGCCGGCATGATCGGCGAGAAGGAGCTGCGGGCGATGAAGCCGGGCTCGTTCCTGATCAACAACAGCCGCGGCACCGTGGTCGATCTTGACGCGCTTGCCGGCGCCCTGCGTGATGGTCACCTTGCCGGCGCGGCCGTCGACGTGTTTCCGGTCGAACCGTCCTCGAATTCCGATCGCTTCAAGAGTCCCATTCAGGGCCTCGAGAACGTCATCCTCACCCCGCATATCGGCGGCTCGACCGAAGAGGCGCAGGAGCGCATCGGCGGCGAGGTGGCGCGCAAGCTGGTCGACTATTTCATCACCGGCTCGACCATGGGTGCGGTGAACTTCCCGGAAGTGCAATTGCATCTTCGTCCCTCCGGCGCGCGCTTCAGCCATGTCCATCGCAACGTGCCGGGCATGCTGCGGCGGCTGAACGAGGTCTTCCTCCAGCGCGACATCAACATCGCCGCGCAATATCTGGAGACCGCCGGCGACCTCGGCTATGTCGTGCTCGACGCCGATCTCGGCGGCCAGGACTCCGGCGAGCTGCTCCAGCAGATCCGCGCCCTCGACGGCACCATCGGCGCGCGGCTGGTGTTCGAGCACTAAAGCGTTTCAAGCGAGGTGGATATAAAGAAAACGCGTCAGCCAGAATCTAGAGCCGTTTCCGTTCCGATCGCATCAGAACGGAAATAGCTCCAGACCACCCCACGTTCCGGTTGCAACTTGTCGCAACTGCACCCACACTGTCGTCGAATTCGGCCCGGTCAAGAATCGCGTCGAATTTGAGCTTCAGTTGCGTGAGTGTCCGCCATGGAACGGGACGCCGTACTGATTGATCTCGCGCTTCAGGGCGGCGGTTCGCACGGCGCCTTCTCCTGGGGCGTGCTCGACCGTCTTCTGGAAGAGAAATGGCTGGAGATCGCCGCAATCTCCGGAACCTCCGCAGGCGCGATGAATGCGGCGGTTCTGACGGACGGCTGGGCAGCCGGCGGCGCCGAGGGCGCGCGAGAGGCGCTCGACCAATACTGGCGCCGTGTCTCGAAGGCCGCGGCCTACAGCCCGCTACAACGCTCTCCGCTCGATCGCTTGATGGGGCGCTGGACCCTCGATACGTCGCCCTTCTACATCCTCACCGATTTGATGTCGCGTGTGTTGTCGCCCTACGACCTCAATCCGACCGGCTACAATCCGCTGCGCGCGGTGCTGGCCGAGAGTATCGATTTCGAACGCCTCGTGCGCTCGCCGATCCAGCTGTTCATCACCGCGACTCGGGTGCGCACCGGGCGCGGCCGTATCTTCCGCAACGCGGAGATCACGGCGGATGTGCTGCTGGCATCGGCCTGCCTGCCGACCATGTTCCGCGCAATCGAGATCGACGGCGAGCCCTATTGGGACGGCGGCTTCGCCGGCAACCCGACGATCACGCCGCTGGTGCGCGAGAGCGACGCGCATGACACCATTCTCGTCCAGATCAATCCGACCGAGCGGCTGGAGGATCCGCGGACGGCTGCGGAAATCCTCAACCGGCTCAACGAAATCTCATTCAACTCGCCGCTGATGAAGGAGCTGCGCATGATCGCGCTGCTGCGCCAGGCGGCCGATCCGGGCAGCGGCGAGGGCGCGCGCTGGGCGAAGATGCGCACACACCGGATCAAGAGCGACATGCTGGCGAAGTTCGGGGCTTCCTCGAAGCTCAACGCGGAGTGGGAGTTCGTCTCGATGCTGCGCGCCGAGGGACGCACGGCCGCGGACGTCTTCCTCGGCGAGCACGGCGCGGATATCGGCCGTCGTTCGACCGCCGATCTCGACGTCCTCCTGTCGGAGTGCTGAGGCATGGGTCTCCTCGGCCTCCTCGTCGGGCTCGGCCTGCTCGTCCTGTTCGCCTTCCGCGGCTGGAGCGTCCTGTTGCTCGCGCCGTTCGCCGCACTCATTGCCGCGTTGTTCGGCGGTGAGCCGCTGCTCGCGAACCTGACCCAGGTGTTCATGGTGAACGCGGCGGGATTTCTGGCGCAGTTCTTCCTGATCTTTCTGCTTGGCGCCGTCTTCGGCAAGTTGATGGATGACAGTGGCGCGGTGACGTCGGTCGCCGGCTTCATGGCGGAGCGCCTCGGCGAACGGCGCGTGATCCTGGCGGTCGTGCTCGCCGGCGCGCTGGTCACCTATGGCGGTGTCAGCCTGTTCGTTGCGTTCTTCGTCATCGTTCCCATGGCACGCTCGCTGTTTCGTGCCGCTTCGATTCCGCGTCGTCTGATCCCGGCCGCGATCGTGCTGGGAACGTCGACGTTCACCATGTCGGCCCTGCCTGGCACGCCGTCGATACAGAATGCGATCCCGATGCCGTTCTTCGGCACGACGCCGTTTGCCGCGCCGGGCCTCGGCATCGTCGCCTCGCTCATCATGCTCGGCACCGGATTGTGGTGGCTGCATCGCGCTGAAGCTGCGGCGCCGCGCTGGAGAAGGCTATGGCGACGATGCCGAGGGCGCGATCGAGCAGGCCGCTGCCGACGAGCTCGTGCGCGAGCGCGCGACGACTGCCCGCGAGTTCGATCCGGCGGAGCTTCAGTACGGTCATCGCAGCGAGCGGCCATCGCCCGTGCTGAACGCCATGGCGCCGCTCGTCGTCGTCGTGACCGTCAATCTGGTGATGTCGCTCGTGGTGCTGCCGCGGCTCGATGTCAGCTATCTCGCTGAGCAACGCTTTGGTGACACGACGCTTGCAGCCGTTGCAGGCGTGTGGTCGGTCGCGGCGGCGCTGGCTGCCGCCATCGTCACGACCATCGCGCTGAACTGGGCGCGCCTGCCGGCGCTGCGCCGGACCATGGACGCCGGGGCCAATGCGTCGGTCCTGCCTGCGTTCAGCGTCGCCAGCCTCGTCGGCTTCGGCGCCGTCGTGGCCTCGCTGCCGGCGTTCACGATCGTGCGCGACTGGGTGCTGGCGATCGAAGGGGGACCGCTGGTCTCGCTCGCCGTCGCAACCAACATCCTGGCCGCACTGACAGGGTCGGCATCGGGCGGCCTGACCATCGCCCTCGACGCCCTCGGCCCGACCTACGTCGAGCTTGCCGCGCGGACCGGCATCGACCTTGCGTTGATGCATCGCGTGGCGGTGATCGGTGCGGGTACCCTCGACATCCTGCCGCACAACGGCGCAGTGGTCAGCCTGCTCGCGATCTGCGGCCTGACACATCGTGACAGCTATTTCGACATCGTCATGGTGGGCATCGTGACCTCGCTCCTGGCGCTGGTGGCGGTGATCGCCCTGGGCACTGCGCTGGGCTCGTTCTGACGGAAAGCCGGCGTAAGCGATTGACGTAAGGGCGAAGGTTGCATTGAATGCGGCCAACTTCCGAACGCAACAGAACAAGCCGGGTGGAAACGATGAAGCGAAACAGAGCGAAGCTGTGTGCATGGCTCGTGGGCACTGCGGCCGCAATGAGCGCGAGTGGTGCGTTGGCGGTGACGCTGGCGGAGGATGCCGAGACGGTCTGCAAGGGGCTGATCGGCGGCACCGATGCCGTGAAGATCGATGCCGCGACGTTTCAGTCGCCATCGACTCTCGCTGTTGCCGAGCGCGGCCCGACGCCGTCAGGGCGCATCACGCCCGCCAATCCTGCCTTCTGCAAGGTGCTCGGTCATATCGATCCTGTCGATCGCCAAGCGCCGCCGATCAAATTCCAGGTCAACCTTCCCGTCGAATGGAACGGCCGCTCGCTGCAATATGGCGGCGGCGGTTTCAATGGCGCGCTGATCACCGGCCTTGCGCTGCCGCCGGCCTATCCCTTCGACAAGCCGTCGCCGCTCGCGCGCGGCTTCGTCACCTACGGCACGGACTCCGGCCACGAATCCAGGCCGGGCGAGCCGCCGCAGTTGTTTGCGCTGAACGACGAGGCCTTCGAGAACTTCGCCCATCGCGCCTACAAGAAGGTGCGCGACGCGGCCGTGACCCTGATGCAGCGCGCCTACGGCAAGAAGCCGGACAAGATGTACTTCATGGGCTCGTCCGAAGGCGGCCGCGAAGGCCTGACCATGGCGCAGCGCTACCCCGATGATTTCGACGGGATCTTCGCGCGGGTGCCGGTGATCAACTGGGTCGGCTTGCAGCATGCCGGAACGCGCTCGGGCCTGGTGACCATGGGAGAGGGCTGGATCAATCCGGCGCAGGTGAAGCTGGTCGGCGATGCCGTGCGGGCGGCCTGCGACAAGGCCGACGGCTCCGACGATGCGCTGGTGCAGGATCCGGTCGCCTGCAAGGCGGCATTCAAGGTCGAGACGCTGCGCTGCGCGGCGGGCCAGAGCGGTGATCAGTGCCTCACCGATCCCCAGATCAAGGCGATCAACGCGCTGCATGCGACCTACAAGTTCCCGTTCGCGCTCGCCAATGGCCTCGACGACTATCCGGGCTGGGGCGTCTCGGGCGAGGACACGCCGGCGATCGGGCCGACCGGCGGCTGGGTCGCGTGGTGGCTCGGCACCGCGCCGCCGGCGCAGCCGCCTGCGCCCAACAACGGCATCGCCTGGATCTACGGAGCCGGCGGCATTCAATATGTCTTCGCGCGCGATCCGAAGCTCGATGTCACCACCTACAACGTGGAGCACCACAAGGCGCGGCTGCTCGAGGTCTCGAAGCTGATGGATTCGACCGATCCCGACCTCAGCCGCTTCCGGATGCGCGGCGGCCGTCTGATCATGCTCGAGCACATGGCCGACTATGCGCAGAGCCCCTATGCCGGCATCCGCTATTTCGAGAGCGTCGAACGCAAGATGGGCAAGGCCGAGACGGCGGAATTCGCGCGGCTCTACACCGCGCCCGGTGTCGACCATGTCGGCTCCGGCGCGCCGGCCAATGTCGACATGCTGAGCGTGCTGGTCGACTGGGTCGAGAAGGGCAAGGCGCCCGGCGATCTCGAAGTCAGCGAGCAGAAGGTCGAGGCACCGTCGTTCGCGACGCTGCGCGCGCTGCCGCTGTGCCGCTGGCCGGCCTGGCCGCACTACAAGGCGGGTGCGGTGACGGAGGCGTCGAGCTTCACCTGTGCGCCGTGACGAAACGGCTCGTTTGACAATCGCCTCCTGCCCGGCCATATACTTCGCATGCGAAATAATGAGGCCGCAGCGAAGCATCATCGGCTGATCTACCTGCTGAGCGTCGCGCACCGGCGCCTGCAGCGCTGGATGGCGGCGCAGCCGCAGAACACGGTGACGCCGGCGCAGGCTGGGCTGCTGTTCATCCTCGGCAGGCAGGACGGCGTCCTGATCGGCGAGGCGGGCGCGGCGCTCGACCTGGGGCCGGCCGGCATTTCCGGCCTGGTCGACCGCACCGCAGCCGCAGGTCTGATCGAGCGCCGCGCCGATCGCGAGGATGGCCGCGCCTGGCGCATCTGGCTGACGCCCAAGGGGCGCAGCGCGCTGGCGCAGGCGAAGACCTCGGCGGCCGAGGTCAACGCGGCGCTGACGGAAGGATTCACGGCTGCGGAGATCGACATCGTCGCACGCTGGCTGACGAGCATTCAGAACAAGTTTCCAAGAGGAGCAGACGAATGACCGAGCACGTCCGAATCGAGAGCAACGGCGGAATTCTCACCCTGACATTGGCGCGTCCCGACAAGAAGAACGCGCTGACCGATGCGATGTACGGCAAGCTGGCGGACACAATCGAATCCGCCGAGTTCGATCCGTCCGCTCGCGTGATCCTGATTCGCGGCGAGGGCGACATGTTCACCGCCGGCAACGATGTCGGCGAATTCGCCGCGGTCGCGGCAGGCAAATCCGAAGGCAGCCGCAACGTCGTGCGCTTCATCCAGTCGCTGGCGCGCTGCACCCGGCCGCTGGTCGCAGCCGTGCAGGGCCGTGCCGTCGGCGTCGGCACTACGATGCTGCTGCATTGCGATCTCGTCGTGCTCGCCGACAACGCGCAATTGTCGACCCCCTTCGTCAGCCTCGCGCTGGTGCCGGAGGCCGCCTCCAGCCTGCTGATGCCGGCGCGCATCGGCTATGCGCGCGCCTATGAGATGTTCGCGCTCGGCGAGACCGTGCCCGCCAGGTCGGCGCTGGAATGGGGCCTTGCCAACCGTGTGGTGCCGCTCGACAAGCTCGATGCCGAGGCGCTCGCCCTCGCGCAGCGTCTCGCCCGTCAGCCGCTCGGCGCGCTCACGGCCACCAAGAAGCTGATGCGCAACGGCGAGGCGCTGGTCGCGCAGATGCAGGCCGAAGGCGAGCAGTTCGCGCAGCGCCTGCGCACCGCCGAAGCACGCGAGGCGTTCACGGCGTTCGCCGAGCGCCGCCCGCCGGATTTCACGAAGGTGGCGTGAGGCGATCTCCCGACAGAGTGGCAGCTTCCGAGGTCCATATCATTTGAAATAAACCTTAACGAAACTTTGGCATGTCCCCGTGCAAGATGACCGCTCGTGACGAGTAGGTCTTTTGCTCCATGTCAATTTTTAAGAAATCGGTAAGCACGCTCCTCCTGGTCCTGATGACCCTGCTGGCCGCCGGTGCGCTGACCAGCACGGCCATTCAGATGGGCGGGGCCTTCAGCCGCTACAGCGACAGCCTGGAGACCGAGCGGCTCGCGAATGCCGACAAGGCGATTTTCCAAGGCGTGCTGGCTTTGCGCAACAATCGCGGCGATGCCCAGAGCGCGCTGCTCGGTGAGGACGATCCGCGCGCCAAGCTGGGCGCCGCCGAGAAGGCCGAGCAGGCCGGCTTCGATGCCATCGCCGCTGCGCTCTCGACCGTCGAATTCGCGCGGCGCGACGAACTCGCCGGCACGCTGAAGCAGCGCTGGAGCGAGGCCGCGCCGAAGTTCCAGCTGTTCTACGACGAAGCCAGGTTGCCCCGCGCGGAACGCAAGGTCGAGCGCACCGCATCCTGGTACGATTCCGTCACCAAGGTGATCGAGACCGCGAACCTCGCGTCCACCGCGGTGTCCAACCGTGCCTGGATGAACGATCCCTTCATTGCCCGCATGATCCAGGGCCGCCGCCTCGCCTGGCAGGTGCGCGATCGCTATGGCATCCAGTGCTCGACCCTGCGTCCGAACGTCAACGGCTCAAAACCGCTCGACGAGACCCAGAAGCAGACCGTGGCCGGATGGAATGGCACCATCACTGCCGGCTGGGCCGGTATGGAGGAACTGCTGGCTGCGCCTGATGTGACGGCGGATCTCGTCAACACGGCCAGGGAGGCCCGTGCCAAGACTGACGGGGTTCTCAAGCAGATCGGCGAACTGACCAGGAACTTCGACGGCAGCGGCCGTCCCGCGATGCCCGCCTCGGAATGGAATGCGTTGTGCCAGTCGCCCTTCGCGTCCATCGTCGCGGTCGCCAACAAGGCGCTCGACCTTTCGATCGCGCGCGCGGAGACGGTTCAATCGAAAGCCCTGACCAATCTCATCGTGCAGTCGTTCGCATTCCTGCTCGCGCTGGCTGTGACCCTGGCCGGCGTATTCGTGGTGCGTCATCGCCTCATGCGCCCGGTGCGCGCCATCCTCGATGCCATTGCGCGCATCAGCGCGCGCGATTATGCGACGCCGGTTCCGCAATCCCGCCACCCCGACGAGTTCGGCACCATGGCTGCCGCGCTCGAGAGCCTGCGCGAGAGCGCAGCGACCGCGGAACGGCTGGGCCGGGAACGCGAATCGCAACAGGCGCTCCAGCTCGCCCGGTCGGGCTCTGTCGATGCCGCCTGCCGCAGCTTCGACGACACGGTGCAGGCGGTCATCCAGAGCGTCGTGGCCTCGACGCGGGAGCTCGACGCCACCGCGACCGGCGTGCGCTCGCTGGTCGCGGACTCCAGCAGCCAGACCGCCGCGGTTTCGTCCGCCGCCGAGCAGGCCACCAACAATCTCGAGACCATCGCGGCCGCGACCGAGGAGCTCTCCGCGTCCGTCGGCGAGATTTCCGCGCAGGTGCAGTCGAGCGCCCGCGAGGCCCGCGAGGCCGTGGCGCAGGCCGAGCAGACCAACGCGACGGTCGAAATCCTCGACCAGACCGCGAGCCGCATCGGCGAAGTCGTAAAGATGATCAACGCGATCGCCGCCCAGACCAACCTCCTGGCGCTGAACGCCACCATTGAAGCCGCGCGCGCGGGCGAGGCCGGCCGCGGCTTTGCCGTCGTCGCGGGCGAGGTCAAGAGCCTCGCGTCCCAGACGGCGACAGCGACGGAAGAGATCTCGCGCCAGGTCGAGGAGATCCAGGGCGCCACAGGCCAGGCCGTCGCCGCGATCCGCTCGATCGGCGGCGCCATCAGCGGCATCGACGAGAAGATGACGGCGATCGCGGCCGCGGTCGAGCAGCAGCGCGCGGCGACCACGGAGATCTCGCGCAACTTCCAGCAGGCTGCCCAAGGCACCCGCGAGGTGACCGACACTATCGGCAGCGTCGCGAGGCTCAACCAGGAGACCGGCAACGCCGGCACGGTGCTGTCGGAGTCCGTCAAGAAGATGTCGGCCGACGCCGATCGCCTGCGCGTCGCGGTCGAGGGCTTCTTGGGAGCCGTGAAGACCGCGTAGTTTCGTTCTCTCACCATCCGATGTCGCGCGGGCATTGCCGTCGGTCCGCCTGGCGGGTACATCTGTGGCGCCTCGCTCCGCGAGTGCTGAGACAGACGTAAGACATATCAGGGATGGAGAGTTCGATGCCGGTCGCGCCACAACAAAAGGCCCAGCGCCCCTATCGCGGTGTGTTCCCGGTCGCGCCCACCATCTTCGACGAGCGCGGCGAGCTCGATCTCGAGGGCCAGCGCCGCTGCATCGATTTCATGATCGATGCCGGCTCGCACGGCATCTGCATCCTCGCCAATTTCTCCGAGCAGTTCGTGCTCACCGACGCCGAGCGCGAGGCCGTGATGCATGCGGTGCTGGAACATGTGGCTGGCCGGGTTCCCGTGATCGTGACCACCACGCATTTCAGCTCGGCCGTGTGCGCGGCGCGCAGCAAGCAGGCCGAGGCGGCCGGCGCCGCTATGGTGATGGTGATGCCGCCCTATCACGGCGCGACCTTCCGGGTCCCCGAGAAGGGCATCGTCGAATTCTTCAAGGTGCTCTCGGGCGCGATCGACATCCCTATCATGATCCAGGACGCGCCTGTGGCCGGCACGCCGCTCTCGGTCGAGCTGCTGGCGCGGCTGGCGCGCGAATTCGCCAATATCCGCTATTTCAAGATCGAGGTAGCAGGCGCGGCTGCAAAGCTGCGCAGCCTGATCGAGGCGGGCGGCAGCGATATCGAAGGCCCCTGGGACGGGGAGGAGGCGATCACGCTGCTGGCCGATCTCGACGCCGGCGCCACCGGCGCCATGACCGGCGGCGGCTATGCCGACGGCATCCGCCAGATCATCGATCCGTATTTCGCCGGCAAGCGCGAGGAAGCGAAGGCCGCCTATGAGCGCTGGCTGCCGCTGATCAATTACGAGAACCGCCAATGCGGCCTGATCGCCTGCAAGGTCATGATGCAGGCCGGCGGCGTGATCAAGTCGGAAGCCGTGCGGCATCCGCTGCAGCCGCTGCATCCGGCGACGCGCGCGGGATTGCTGGAGCTCGCAAAGGAGCGCGACGCCCTGGCGCTGCGGTGGGGGAGGTAAGTCTCTCCATCGTCATTGCGAGCGAAGCAAAGCAATTCACGAATGTGTCCGCGGAGACAGTCTGGATTGCTTTGCTTCGCTCGCAATGACTGGGTCTGCCCATTTCGGCTGTAGGGCGTCGAATTAACGCGATTCCGCCAGTTTCGCGCAGCCCGGCGATGGCATATTGTACGCTCGCCAACCGGCCCTGCGGAGAATCCCAAGACATCGCGCAATACCTCTTCACGATGCCGTTATCCCGAGGCAGGTTGGCGCAAACCGACAGAACAGGGAGGCAGTGCCATGACGATGAGGCCGGATCCCACCTTTCACGCGTCGCCCAAGCTTGCGATGGAAGCACCTGCGGAGAACTTTGCCTACACGTTGCTGCTCAGTCCGGACTTCTCGAAGCCGGATGCTCTCGCGGTCATCGACGTCAAGCCGGGATCGCCGACCTATAGCCAGATCGTCCACACCGTGACGATGCCCAACAAGGGCGATGAGTTTCATCACTTCGGCTGGAATGCCTGCTCCTCCGCCTTGTCGCCGCTCGCCGGACATGCCTTCGTCGAGCGGCGCTATCTCATCATTCCCGGGCTGCGCTCGTCGCGCATCTACATTATCGATACCAAGCCCGATCCGACCAAAGCCAAGATCCACAAGATCATCGAGCCAGAGGAAGTCTTCAAGAAGACCGGCTATTCGCGGCCACACACGATCCATTGCGGGCCGGACGGCATTTACGTGAGCACGCTGGGCGGCGGCGGCAAGGACGGTACCGACGGCCCTCCCGGCGTCTTCATCATGGATTGCGAGACCTTCGAGGTCCTCGGACGATGGGAGATCGACCGCGGTCCACAGACGCTGCACTATGATTTCTGGTGGAATCTGCCGCGCGACTACATGGTGACGAGCGAATGGGCATTGCCGCCACAGTTCGAGAACGGGATCGTCCCGGAAGATCTGCTTGCGAACAAATATGGACATCGTCTCCACTTCTGGGATCTTCGCGCACGTCGCAACGTCCAGACCATCGATCTCGGCGCCAATCATCAAATGGCGCTGGAGGTACGACCGGCGCACGATCCGGTTCGCGAGTACGGCTTCGTAGGCGTCGTGGTCGACACCACGAATCTCGAAGCATCGATCTGGACATGGTGGCGAGAAGGCGGGAAATTCCACGCGGAGAAGACGGCGACGATCCCACCCGAGCCAGCGCCAAAGGAGAAGCTCCCGCCGCTGCTCCAAGGCTTCGGCGCCGTGCCGCCGCTGGTGACCGACATCGACCTGTCGATGGATGACCGGTTTCTCTATGTCTCGTGCTGGGGCACGGGTGAAATGCGCCAGTACGACGTCAGTGATCCGCGCAAGCCGAAGCACGCGGGTTCGGTCCACATCGGCGGCATCGCGCGCCGCACGCCTCATCCGA
Organism: Bradyrhizobium sp. USDA 241; assembly: GCF_049739505.1. Lineage (NCBI taxonomy): Bacteria > Pseudomonadati > Pseudomonadota > Alphaproteobacteria > Hyphomicrobiales > Nitrobacteraceae > Bradyrhizobium > Bradyrhizobium sp. USDA 241. The sequence continues at coordinate 2,067,296 of NZ_JBMGPZ010000004.1, forward strand.
ACGGCAAGGCATTTGCGGCGGGTCCGCAGATGGTCGAGATCAGCCGAGACGGCAGGCGCGTTTACTGGACCAATTCGCTCTATTCCACCTGGGATGACCAGTTCTATCCCGATGGGGTTCCGGGCGTTGAGGTCATGGCCAATGTCGGTCGCAACGGCGGCCTCGAGCTCGACAAGGACTATTTCGTGAGCTTCCCCGACGGATATCGTGCGCACCAGATCAGGCTCGAGGGCGGCGACTGTTCGACGGACTCCTTTTGCTACCCGTCGGTCTAGATTGGGGGCACGCGAGCCCGGCACTCGGCTGGCTGTGGCTCGCGCTTATTGCGAGCGGCCTCTACCACGGCGTCAATCCGGGGATGGGATGGCCGCTCGCCGTTTCGGCCGGGCTCATGGACAAGAGCCCGCGCGCGCTTTTCCGGGCTCTGTGGGCCCTGTCGGCCGGCCATCTCCTTGCTACGCTTCTCGTGCTGCTGCCATTCGCGTTCCTGCTCGTGCTGGCGGAGTGGCAGCGTCCGATCCAGCTGGTCGCGAGCCTTCTCGTCATCGGCTTCGGCGTCTATCGGCTGGTCGACCGGCGTCATCCGCGCGCGCTGGCACGAATTCCGCCGACGCAATTGGCGCTGTGGTCATTTGCCGTGGCCATTGCGCACGGCGCCGCCTTGATGCTCGTGCCGATCTATCTCGGGCTATGCCAGGCCTTCGAGCTCGATGCCGGCCATCAGGCGGCGGGCGAGTTGATGAAGGCAAATGTCGGGATGGCGGTGCTGGTGTCCCTGGTGCACGTTGCCGCCATGGTCAGCGCCGGCGGATGTCTGGCTTGGCTGGTCTACCGCTATCTGGGATTGAGGTTCGTCTCGCGAAGCTGGTTCAATCTGGATGCAGTCTGGGCGACCAGCCTTGTTCTGGTCGGCGCCGTGGCGCTCGCCTTCAATCTTGCGAGCTGGCACTGAGGTCTATCGTGCCAAAGCCCATTCGCCGATGATGCCAAAGCGCGCCTTGGTCTCGTCCTGCTTGAACAGTGCGAGGCGGTCGATCGCCAGCGCGCCGAGACGAAGCGAGGCAAACCTTCCCCGCAACATCTCCAGAATCGGCCCGCGGCGCTCTGCATCCAGCCGGCCGGTGAGCGTCATGTGGAAGCGGAACTCCTCCATCACGTAAGGGTAGCCCCAGCGGTCGAGATAGTCGCGCTGCCGCTCGGTGAGTTTTTCGGGCCTGCGCCGCGCACGATCTTCCGCGGTGAGGGCCGCGCGGAAGGAGTCGAATTCACGGACGCAATCAGCGGCAAGCTGCTGGAGAGCGTCGACCGGCTCGGCCGGAATGACGGCAATGAAGCCGCTGATGGTATCGACGACGGGACGGATCACTGGAATTGTCCGCGATTGGCCGGCGAACGTCGCGCAGGCCGCCATGAGCTCGGCCTCGGTCCTGCCTGATACCAGCGCCATCGGCGCCTTCAACGTGGCGTGAAAGCCGTATTTGCGGGGATCGGTGGTGATGTCGCGCCAGTCCGGAGCAATCTGCAGCGCCTCGCGCGGGAACGGCACCTCGTCGCCCGTGCGGGCGTCATAGCCGAGCAGCTCGGCGCCGAAGCGGGAGAGGGAGCCGTCGGCGCCGGCGGCAAAATAGATCGCGTAGCGGGGGAAACCTGTCATCGACTCAGCATAGCCAATTTAAGCCGCGACGACAGCCTCGCGCGGCGCCGCTACGGCAGTGAGCAGCCTTGTCGCATCGGTGAGATGGACGAGCTTGCCGCCTGAGATCACCGCGATCAGCCGCGGCCGCAGCTTCACGCTGTCGTCGATGAGGAGAATGTCGGCGCGGCGTCCTTCCGCGAGCATGCCGCGATCGGCAAGGCCGGTCGCGCGCGCCGGGCCGGCGGAGACCAGATCCCAGGCCTGTGCCAGCGGCACCACGCCATCGGCAGCGAGGCGGAACGCGGCGAGCAGCTGTGCGGGATAATAATAGTCCGACGCCAGCACCGAGCAGAGCCCCTTGGCGATCATGTCGGAGGCCCTGGTCCAGCCGGTGTGACTGCCGCCGCGCACGACGTTCGGCGCGCCGTAGACGATGGCATCGCCGTGGCTCGCCGCCGCCCGCGCCGTCTCCTCGTTGATCGGAAACTCCGCGATGTCAGCGCCGAGTTCACGAAACTCCCGGCGCATCGCCGGCGTTGCGTCATCGTGCGAGAGCATCCGCACGCCGGCCGCGCGGGCAGAGGCGGCGAGGCGCGACACCGAAGCGGGTACCTCGTCGGCGCGCGAAACCACGCGCTCGACCAGCCGGTCGAATTCCTCGCTCGAAAGTCCGGTGCGCTCCACCATGCGGTTGCGCTTGCGCGGCTTGGCCATGTCGGCGACGGTGCCGTCCATGTGGTCGTTGAAGGCGAACAGGTCGACGCGGCCCTCGGCGAGCCACTGGGCGATCTCGGGTTCGGCATCGAGATTGTAGGTCTCGTGGCGCAGATGGAAGCGGGTGTCGGCGGCGAATTGCGGGCGCTGCCGCTCGATCGCCTCCATCAGGCCGCGCGCGTTGTCGGCGCTGCGCAGGCCCGGCTCCCAGGAGCAGGTCGTGGCGTGAAAGACGGTGGTGATGCCGTTGCCGATCGCCTGGCGGTCGCTGTCGGCGAGCGCGACGTCGATTGGAAAATCGACGCCGGCGCGCGGCATCATCTGTCGCTCGAAGGCATCGCCGTGCAGATCGACGATGCCGGGCAGCACCAGCAGGTCGCGAGCATCGATCGCCAGCCGCGCACGGCCGCGCGAAGCATCGACCCGCGCAATATCCGTTCCTGACACGAGGAGTGAGGTTTCGACGAACTCGGCGCCGATCAGGGTCCGGCCGCCTTCGAGGAATATGTCTGTCACGCGATCGCGCTTCGTTTGCTGGCCGGAGGATTGGTGAGAGAGCTCGCCCGTGCTTCGTATGTCGAAAGAAAATCTTCAATGCCGAGCTTGCGGAAATCGGGCAGCGCCGCGCGCAATTTGTCGTGATCCCAGTCCCACCAGGCGAGCTTCGCAAGGCGCCCGGCGATCTCCTCCGAGAACCGCCGTCGCACGATACGGGCCGGATTGCCGGCGACGATGGTGTAGGCCGGCACGTCCTTGGTGACGATGGCGCCGGCCGCGATCACCGCGCCGGTGCCGATGTTGCGACCCGGCAACACGATCGCGCCATGGCCGATCCAGACGTCGTGGCCGATATGGATGTGATGCTGGCGCCGCCAGTCGAAGAACTCGGCATCGTCGCTCTCACCCTCGAAATAGGCGCTGGAGCGGTAAGTGAAGTGCGCCTGTGTCGCGCGGTGCATCGGATGGTTGCCGGGATTGATGCGCGTCATCGCCGCGATCGAGCAGAACTTTCCGATAGTGGTGTAGGTGATCTGCGAATCGTTGACGACGTAGGAGTAATCGCCCATCGCCACTTCATGCAGGATCGTGCGCGCGCCAACCTCGGTATAGGCGCCGAGCCGGGTCTCATGCAGTTTGGCCGAGGGGTCGATGGTCGGCTGAACCGAAAGAGCTTTGGTGGCCATGTTGCATCCGAGCTGCGAGGGCGGGCGTTCCTCTTCGAGCGGATTCATGACAATGTCATGACGTGGCGATGACAGGGGATGACGTGTGCAGGATCGCTGCGCTGCAACGGCCGTGTCACACAAGTGTTAAGCATGGACGTTAGCGATTGGCTCCAGCTACTCTGGAGCCCTGCATGCTGGTGGTCGATGGTCTGACGTGTCGCTTCGGCGCAAAAGCCGCGGTGGACGATGCTTCGTTTGAGGTCTCCCCCGGTGGCTTCGTCGGTGTAATCGGGCGATCCGGCGCCGGCAAGTCGACATTGTTGCGGACGATCAACCGCCTTGCGACGCCGTCGCAGGGACGCATCCTGTTCGACGGCCTCGACGTCACCGCGTTGCGCGGCAAGGAGCTGCGGCAGTGGCGTGCCCGTTCGGCCATGATTTTCCAGCAGTTCAACCTGGTCGGCCGGCTCGACGTGCTCACCAATGTGCTGATGGGACGCCTCGCGACGATGCCGGCCTGGCGCTCGCTGCTGCAGGCCTGGCCCGAGCAGGACAAGGCGCTGGCGATGTCCGCACTGGAACAGTTCGACATCGCCTCGCTCGCCGCCCAGCGCGCCGATCAGCTCTCGGGCGGCCAGCAGCAGCGCGTGGCGATCGCCCGCGCATTGGTGCAGCAGCCCGATATTATTCTGGCCGACGAGCCGATCGCCTCGCTCGACCCGCGCAACACCAAGATCGTGATGGATGCGCTGCTGCGCATCAACAAGCATTTCGGCATCACCGTGCTCTGCAACCTGCATTCGCTCGATCTCGCCCGCAGCTATTGCGACCGCCTGATCGGCATGGCCGCTGGCCGCGTGGTGTTCGACGGCGCGCCGTCCGCGCTGACCGACCAGGTCGCGCGCGAGCTCTACGATCTCGAGGCCAACGAGGCCATGGGCGGCATGCCTGTGCCGGCGTCCGCCGGCGTCCCGGCGCTTGGAACGGCCGCTGCGGCCTGAGCCGCGGCGCATCCTTTGAGTTGCAAGTTTCTTGCGTCAACCGACCCCAACCGATGAAGAGGGTATCATGATCACTCGCAGATTAGTCCTTGCCGGCGCCGCCGCGCTCGCGTTCACGGCCTCCGCCTCGGCCAGCGACTGGAAGACCAAATACCCCGAGCTGACCTTCGCGGTCGTGCCGGCCGAGAACGCCTCGGGCGTCACCGAGCGCTGGACCCCGTTCGTGGAATACCTCTCGAAGCAGCTCGGCGTGAAGGTCACGCTGCGCATCGCCAACGACTACGCCGCTGTGATCGAAGGGCAGCGCGCCGGCAATATCCACATCGCGAGCTACGGCTCGGCCTCGTTCGCCCGCGCCCGCCTGACCGGCGTCAAGACCGACGCCTTCGCCAACGACATCAACGCCGACGGCTCGACCGGCTACTACTCGGTGTTCTTCGTCAAGGCGAGCAGCGCCTACAAGAAGATCGACGACCTCAAGGGCAAGAACCTCGGCCTCGTCGACCCGAATTCGACCTCCGGCAACAACGTGCCGCGCTTCGAGCTCGACAAGTTGGGCATCCACGATGCCGACACCTATTTCAGCAAGGTCGTCTTCACCGGCAGCCACGAGAACGCGATGCTGGCGCTGGCGCAGGGCACGGTCGACGTCGCGGCCAACCAGTGGACCAGCGATAATGATTCCACGCTGGCGCAGATGCTGACCAAGGGCATGCTGAAGAACCCCGACGGCTCGGCGATGAAGAAGGACGATTTCCGTATCGTCCATAAATCGGCGCCGATCATCAACGGCCCCTATGCCTACAATTCCGACCTGCCGGAAGACGCCAAGGCCGCCATTGCGAAAGCGTTCTTCGACGCGCCGGCCAAGGACAAGGCCGCCTTCGACCGTCTCTCCGACGGCCAGAAGAAGGGTTTTCATCCCGCCACCACCAAGGACTGGGATGGCACGATCGAGCTGATCAAGTTCGTCGATGCGCTGCGTAAAAAGAAGGCGTCCTGAGTTTTTGGGACGATGCACCTGAGCCGGGTCCCGAGGACCCGGCTCTTTCTTTGACCGGACCTGTTTCGACAGATGACGACAGCGGTTTCGATCCTCCCCGAGCAACAGCTCGCCGTGCTCAATGCCGCCTATCGCCAGGCGGTTGCGCGCAGGCGGCTCCGCCTGTTGCTGGGTGCCGTCATCTTCGCCGCCGCGCTCGTTCTCGCCGCAATCGGCGCGGAAGTGAATTTACGCACGCTGTTCACCTATTTCGGCAACTTCCTCAGCTATTTCGACCGCATCCTCACGCTCGACAACGGCCAGCGGGTCTGGACCGATGTCGGCGAGTGGTTCTGGGGCTGGCGCAAATGGCTGAAGATGCTGGGCGAGACGCTGCTGATCTCCTATGTCGGCTCGCTGATCGGCGCGACTCTCGCCTTCTGCCTGAACTTCTTCGCGGCTGAAAATACCTCGCCTGCGCCCTGGCTGCGCTTCGTCGTGCGGCGGCTGCTCGAATTCGCCCGCACGGTGCCCGGGATCGTGTTCGCACTGGTCTTCGTCATCGCTTTCGGGCTCGGTCCGATGGCGGGCGTGCTGGCGATCGCGATCCACTCCACCGGCGCGCTCGGAAAGCTGTTCTCGGAGATCGTCGAGAACGCCGACATGAAGCCGGTCGAGGGCATTCGCTCGACCGGCGCGAGCTGGCTGTCCTGCATGCGCTTTGCCGTGGTGCCGCAGGTGACCGCGGGCTATGCCAGCTACGCGCTGCTGCGTTTCGAGATCAACGTCCGCGAGGCCTCCGTGATGGGCTTCGTCGGCGCCGGTGGCATCGGCCAGGAGCTCGTCGTCGCCATCCGCAAATTCTACTACTCCGACGTCAGCGCGATCCTGCTCACTATCGTCGTCACGGTCTTCATCATCGACATCGCCACCGGCTGGCTGCGCGGCCACCTGTTCGGCAAGGAGGCGCGGACGTGACGAAGCCGCAGGAGGTCGATGCCGCGCAGATGCGTGCGCGCTATCCCGAGGTGTTCGATCGGCCGGCCTCGGCGCGGCTCGCGACGCCCGCCATGATCGTCGCGGCGTTCGCGATCCTCACTTACGGCCTCGTCGATCTCGACTTCTCACCGTCGCGCTTCTTCGCCGGCCTCAGCCAGCTCGGCTGGATCAGCCTGATGATGATCCCGCCCGATCCCGGCTCGTCGCTGCCCATTTATCTGAAGGCGCTCGGCGAGACGCTGTCGATCGCGTTGCTCGGCACCACGCTGGGAGCGCTGTTTGCCTTGCCGGTGAGCCTGCTGGCGGCCCGCAACATCGTGCCGTCGAGCATTCTGCGCTTTCCCGTCCGCCGGTTCCTGGATTCGATCCGCGGCGTCGATACGCTGATCTGGGCGCTGGTGTGGATCAACGTGGTCGGGCTCGGCCCGTTCGCCGGCGTGCTCGCCATCGCGGTGTCGGATTTCGGCGCCTTCGGAAAATTGTTCTCGGAGGCGTTCGAGGGCGCCGACCAGAAGCAGGTCGAGGGCATCCGCGCCTCCGGCGGCAGCGCGCTGCACGAGATCCGCTTCGGCCTGTTGCCGCAGGTCCTGCCCGTCATCGCCGGCCAGGTGCTCTACTTCATCGAATCGAACACCCGCTCGGCCACCATCATCGGCATCGTCGGCGCCGGCGGCATCGGCCTCCAGCTCGCTGAGCAGATCCGCGTGCTGGAATGGCAGAAGGTCTCGTTCCTGATCCTGATGATCCTGGTTGCGGTGGCCGCGATCGATTTCATCTCGGGCAAGCTGCGCTTTGCGATCATCGGGCGACGGGCGGTGGCCTGAACGCAGGTGCCGTTGGGTGGGCAAAGCGGCTTGTCCGCCGTAGCTCGAAGAGCGAAGGCGGAAGCGTGCCCACCGATCCTCGAATTTGCGGCGAGATGATGGGCACGGCGCAAGTACGCCTTTGCCCACCCTACGAGAATCCGGATTCGCGGAGCGAGAGCCCTCTACGACTCCACCAGAAACTCCACCCGCTCCGCAGCGAAGCGCGAGTGTTTTGTCACCAGCGGCCTGCCCTCGAGATCGTGGTCGGTCGCGTCGACCACCAGGATCGGCCGCCCCAGCGCCAGATCAAGCCGTGAGGCGTCGGTCGCGTCCACGATGCCGGCGGTGATCCGGGTCGCGCCGCGGCGGTAGTCGCGCACACCATAATGTTCGAGCAGCTTGGTCATGGAGCGCGTCGCGGCGAACACGGCGCCGGCGTCCGGAAACCGCTCCGCCGACAGCCAGGTGGTGGAGACGCAGATCGGCGTGCGGTCGGCGAGACGAATCGCCTCGATCCGCATCAAGGGCGCGCCGGTCTTCAGTCCCAGCTCCCGCGCGAGCTCGCGCGTCGCGACATCGTCGGTCGCCTCGATCAGCCGCCCATGCGGTTCGCGGCCGCCCGCACCGACGATCTCGGAAAAGCGCGTGCGCGAGCGCAGCGGATAGGCGAGCTTCTGCGCCTCGACATAGGTTCCGCTGCCGCGCTCGGCCCGCACCAGGCCGCGCTCGGCGAGGGCTGCCAGCGCGCGCCGCACGGTGTGGCGGTTGACGCGATAGGTTTCGGCGATCTCCATCTCGCCAGGCAGCTTGTCGCCGGCCGCAAAGCGGCCATCGGCGATGCCGCGCTCGATGCCGTCGGCAACGAGGCGCCATAGCGCGACGCCCGAGGAGGCTGTGTCCTGCATGCTCATGTCGCGGGAAGCCTACTCCAAAAATCACATCATTGTCACGAAACAGTCATGGCGCGTCCGTATGAAGTTGTCTATTATCATAGACAACTTCAATGCGGCAAGTTCGGTGGACCAGGTGACGCAACACAACAATCAGCAGGCCCAGCGCAAGGCCGCGATGGCGGTGCTGGCGCAAGCGGAGGCGGGCGAGATCGCCGCTCGCCTCCGCAACCTGGCCCTCCCGGCCCATCAGGATCTGCGCGTGCCCGAAAACGGGCTCGTCATGCTGCGCGGCCGGGTCGGCGGCGACGGCGCGCCGTTCAATCTCGGTGAAGCCACGGTGTCGCGTGCCGCGGTGCGGCTTACGAGCGGCGAGGTCGGGTTCGGCTACACGCTCGGCCGTGACGGTGACAAGGCGCGGCTGATCGCGTTGTGCGATGCGCTGGTCCAGTCCCGTGAATACGGCGGCGCGGTGGAGCGGGGTGTCATCGCGCCCTTGCGAGAGCAGCTTATGATTCGGCGCAAGCAGGCGGCGGCCGAGACCGCCGCGACGAAGGTTGATTTCTACACCATGGTGCGCGGTGAGGGCTGAGATCATGACCACGATTGCGGAACTGCCGCCGGGTTTTGCCGACAAGGTGCTGTCGGCGCAATCGACCTTTCGCTCCGTCATGGACGCCATGGCGCGGCCGGGCGCGGTTCAGCGCATCGTGCCGATGGCCGGAGCGCCGGGGCCGATGATGCGCGGCACCGCCGCGATCGCGCTCACGCTGTTCGACCACGACACGCCGCTCTGGCTCGATGCGCGGATGGCGGAGAGCTCCGACCTGGTGAAGTGGTTGAAATTTCATACCGGCGCGCCAGTGGTGCAGGATTGCTCGATCGCGAGCTTCGCGCTGATCAGCGACGGTACGGCGCTTCCGCCGCTCGACCGGTTTGCGCTCGGGACGAGCGAATACCCGGATCGTTCGACCACGGTGATCATTCAGGTCGATAGCCTGGCCTCCGGGCGCGGCTTCGAGCTGCGCGGCCCCGGCATCGATGGTGTCGCGACGCTGCAGGCGTCAATCAAGCCTTTCGACCTGTTCGAGCGCCTGCGGGTCAACGAGGCGCTGTTTCCGCGCGGCATCGACGTGGTGCTGGTCGCCGATGACGCCGTGGTTGCGATCCCGCGCACCACGCGCGTCGTGAGCAAAGGAAGCTGAAGCATGTATGTCGCAGTCAAGGGCGGCGAACGCGCCATCGAGAACGCCCATCGCCTGCTCGCGCATAAGCGGCGCGGTGACCAGGGCGTTCCGGAGGTCACGCTCGACCAGATATCGGAGCAGCTCGGCCTCGCCGTCGACCGCGTCATGAGCGAGGGCTCGCTCTACGATCGCGAGCTCGCGGCGCTTGCGATCAAGCAGGCGCGCGGCGATCTGATCGAAGCGATCTTCCTGGTTCGCGCCTTCCGCGCCACGCTGCCGCGCTTCGGCGCCAGCGAGCCGGTCGACACCGGCGCCATGCGGGTGCAACGGCGGGTGTCCTCGACCTTCAAGGACATTCCCGGCGGGCAGATCCTCGGGCCGACCTTCGACTACACCCATCGCCTGCTCGACCCCTCGCTCGCCGAAGGCTTCGTTCCCGACGCGCCGGCGACGGCTGAAGCGTCCACCGCCCCAACGCCGCGCGTGACCGACATTCTCGGACGCGACGGGCTGATCGAACCTTCGCCGCAGCCTGAGGAGGGCGCCAGCGTCGGCGATCTCACCCGCGAGCCGCTGAACTTTCCGGCGGATCGCGACCTGCGCCTGCAAAATCTGGCGCGCGGCGATGAAGGCTTCCTGCTGGCGATGGGCTATTCCACCCAACGCGGCTATGGCCGCAACCATCCCTTCGCCGGCGAGATCCGCTTCGGCGAGGTCGAGGTCGAGTTCATCGCGGAAGACGCCGGCTTCGCCGTGCCGCTTGGTTCGATCGAGCTGACCGAGTGCCAGATGGTCAATCAGTTCAAGGGGTCTGCGACCGAAGCGCCGTGCTTCACCCGCGGCTACGGCCTTGCCTTCGGCCAGAGCGAGCGCAAGACCATGTCGATGGCGCTGGTCGATCGCGCATTGCGGGCCCGCGAGCTCGGTGAAGAGGCGCTCGCCCCTGCGCAAGACGAGGAGTTCGTGATGTCGCACTCGGACAACGTCCAGGCGACCGGCTTCGTCGAGCACTTGAAGCTGCCGCATTACGTCGACTTCCAGTCCGAGCTCGGCCTGTTGCGCAAGCTGCGGCAGGAGTTCGCGGATGCCAATGCGCCTGATGCCATGAAGGAAGCCGCGGAATGAACGCGCCCGCCTACAATTTCGCCTATCTCGACGAGCAGACCAAGCGGATGATCCGCCGCGCGATCCTGAAAGCGATCGCCATTCCCGGCTACCAGGTGCCGTTCGCCAGCCGCGAGATGCCGATGCCCTATGGCTGGGGCACCGGCGGCGTGCAGGTCACCGCCGCGATCCTCGGTCCCCAGGACGTGCTCAAGGTGATCGACCAGGGCTCCGACGACACCACCAACGCGATCTCGATCCGAAAGTTTTTCGCCAAGACCGCGGGCGTTGCGACGACGACCGCGACGGCGGAGGCGACGGTGATCCAGACCCGTCACCGCATCCCGGAGACGGCGCTGAATGAAAACCAGGTGCTGGTCTATCAGGTGCCGATCCCCGAACCGTTGCGTTTCCTCGAGCCGCGCGAGACCGAGACGCGGCGCATGCACGCGCTTGCCGAGTACGGCCTGATGCATGTGAAGCTCTACGAGGACATCGCCCGCTTCGGCCATATCGCGACCGCCTACGCCTATCCGGTGAAGGTGAACGCGCGATACGTGATGGATCCGTCCCCGACGCCGAAGTTCGACAATCCCAAGATGGACAATTGTCCCGCGCTGCAATTGTTCGGCGCCGGCCGCGAGAAGCGCATCTACGCGATCCCGCCCTATACGCAGGTGGTTTCACTCGATTTCGAGGATCACCCGTTCGAGCCTTACCGCTTCAATGCGCCCTGCGCGCTCTGTGGCGCGGAAGACTCCTATCTCGATGAGATCGTCACCGACGACAAGGGCGGGCGGATGTTCGTCTGCTCGGACACCGATTATTGCGAGGGCCGCCAGGCCGCCGGCCATCACGGCAGTCTCAGCGCTGCGCCCTACAGGGAAAAGGCGGGCTCACATGGTTGATCAAGGCTTGGCCAATCTCGATACGCTCGAAAACGACCAGCCGCTGCTGGTGGCGGAGTCCCTGAGCAAGTCCTTTGGTCGCATCGCCGCCTGCCGCGACGTCTCCTTCGCGCTCTATCCCGGCGAGGTGCTGGCGATCGTCGGCGAGTCGGGCTCGGGCAAGTCGACGCTTCTGCAGATGCTGTCAGGCCAGCTCGCACCGAGCGGCGGCCATGTGTCCTACCGGATGCGCGACGGCGTCACGCGCGATCTCACGACGCTCGGTGAAGCCGAGCGGCGTTTCCTGTTCCGCACCGATTGGGGCTTTGTGCACCAGGATCCCGCGCAGGGCCTGCGCATGGCGGTCTCGGCCGGTGCCAATGTCGGCGAGCGGCTGATGGCCGTGGGCTGGAATCACTACGGCCGCATCCGCGAAACCGCGTCGGACTGGCTCGCCCGCGTCGAGATCGACATCGCGCGCATCGACGATGCCCCCCGCACCTATTCCGGCGGCATGCGCCAGCGTCTTCAGATCGCCCGCAACCTCGTCACCGAGTCGCGGCTGGTGTTCATGGACGAGCCGACCGGCGGCCTCGACGTGTCGGTGCAGGCGCGCCTGCTCGATCTCGTGCGCAGCCTGGTCGCCGAGCTGCATCTCGCCGTCATCATCGTCACCCACGATCTCGCGGTCGCGCGCCTACTGTCGCACCGCGTGATGGTGATGAAGGGCGGCCGTGTCATCGAGGCCGGTCTCACCGACCAGGTGCTCGACGACCCCCGCGAACCCTACACGCAACTCCTCGTCTCCTCGATTCTCCCGCCATGAGCCTTTCGATGACCGCCATGATCGACGTTGCCGATGCCCAAAAGACCTTTACGATGCACTTGCAAGGCGGCATCGAGCTGCCGGTGGTGCGCGGCGTGACCTTCCACGTCAATCCCGGCGAGTGTGTCGTGCTGTCGGGACCCTCGCGCCGGTAAATCGTCGATCCTGAAGATGATCTTCGGCAACTACCGTTGCGATAGCGGCCGCATCGGCATCCGCCATCGCGGCGCGCTGGTCGATCTCGCCGCCGCCGAGCCGCGGCAGGTGCTCAACATCCGCCGCTCCACGATCGGCTATGTCAGCCAGTTTTTGCGGGCCGTGCCGCGCGTTGCCACCATCGACGTCGTCGCCGAGCCGTTGATCGTCAACGGCATGGCCCGTGCCGACGCACAGGCGCGCGCCGGTGAGCTGCTGCATCGTCTCAACATCCCCGAGCGGCTCTGGCAACTGCCGCCCGCGACCTTCTCCGGCGGCGAGCAGCAGCGCGTCAACATTGCGCGCGGCTTCATCTCGGAGCTGCCGATCCTGCTGCTGGACGAGCCCACCGCCTCGCTCGATGCCGCCAATCGCGCCGTCGTGGTCGAACTGGTCGCTGAAAAGAAGCGTCAGGGCGTCGCCATGGTCGCTATTGTCCATGACGACGAAATCCGTCATCTGATTGCGGACCGCATCGTCGATGTCGCCAGCTTCGCTGCCGCGGCCTGAAGGAAGAGGAAATGAACCCCAAGCCGAAGGACGCCGTCATTGCCAACGCCAGGATCGTGCTGGCCGAACGGGTGATCGAACAGGGCTGGCTCGCTCTTGCCGACGGACGCATCGCCGAGATCGGCGAGGGCAGGGCGCCTGCAGGTGCCGAGGACGCTGGGGGCGACCTGATCATGCCCGGCCTGATCGAGCTCCACACCGACCACCTTGAAGCGCATTACGTGCCGCGGCCGAAGGTGTTCTGGAATCCGGTCGCCGCCGTGATCTCCTATGACGGCCAGCTCGCGACCTCGGGCATCACCACGGTTTTCGATTCGCTCCGGGTCTGGCGCGAGGACGGCGCCGAGGAAGTCGACGGCCGCGCCGGCGTGCTCGCCGCCGCGATCACGACCGCGCGCGACGCCAGCCTGCTGCGTGCCGACCACTTCCTGCATCTCCGCTGCGAGATCCCGATGCCGAGCGTGGTCGAGGAGGCCAAGGAGCTGATCGACCGCCCCGACGTCAAGCTGATGTCGCTGATGGATCACACGCCCGGCCAGCGCCAGTTCCGCGACGAGGTCAAGCTGCGCGACTACTATCGCGGCAAGGGCGGCGGCAAGACCGATGCCGAGCTCGATGAGCTGTTTGCAAAGCGCTTCGAGTATCAGAAGCAATATGCGGCGAACAACATGCGCGAGATCGTGGCGCTGGCGCATCAGTACAAGATTCCCCTCGCGAGCCACGACGACACCACCGAGGAGAACGTCGCGGACGCCGTGCGCGATCGCGTCTCGGTGGCGGAGTTCCCGACCACGCTGGAGGCCGCGCGTGGCCTGCACCAGGCTGGCATCGACATTCTCATGGGCGCGCCCAATGTCGTGCGCGGCGGCTCGCACTCCGGTAACATCGCTGCGGTCGATCTCGCCCGCGAAGGCCTGCTCGATATCCTGTCGTCGGATTACATCCCCTCGAGCCTCCTGATGGGCGCGCTGCAACTGCCGGAGCATGTGCCGGCCATCAGCCTCCCGGCGGCAGTTCGGACCGTGACGAAAGCGCCCGCTGAGGCGGTCGGCCTCACCGACCGCGGCGAGATCGCGAGCGGCAAGCGCGCCGACCTGATCCGTGTGCACGTTGCCGGCAGCGTTCCCGTCGTCCGCAGCGTCTGGCGCGAAGGGAACCGCGTCGCATGAGCGAGACCCTGACCACGGCGCAGGACGAGGCGGGGGCGATCGGCCCCGGGCGACTTGTGCTCGTGGTCGGTCCCAGCGGCGCAGGCAAGGACACTTTGCTGCGGCTGGCGCAAGCGGCCTGCGCCGATGATCCCGACATCATCTTCCCGCGCCGGGTCGTGACGCGAGAGTCCTCGGCCGACGAGGACAACATTGCGGTGAGCCAGGAAGAATTCCGCCGCGTGCGAGAGCACGGCGATTTTGCCGTGCATTGGGAGGCGCACGGGCACTTCTATGCCCTGCCGCTCGAGATCAACGACGACATCCGAGCCGGCCGAGCCGTCGTTGCCAACGTCTCGCGCACGGTGATCGCTGCGCTGCGCCGAGCCTATGTAAACGTCGTGGTCGTCGCGATCACGGCGCCGCCGGACGTACTGGCGCAGCGGCTTGCCGCGCGGGCGCGGCACAGCGACGGAAACATCGCCGAGCGGCTGTCGCGCAGTGTTGACGACGCGTCGGTGCGGGCCGACGTCACCATCCTCAACGCCGGCAGCGCGGACTATCACGGCCGCCAGCTCGCGCGCGTGATCAGGAATGAAGGCTGGCAGGAATAGCTGCCGATGCAACGAGGAGAGATTGGAATGACGGTGATCGCAACGGTCGAACAGTTGGAAGCCATCTACGGCGCCACCAATGACGCCTCGACCGTGAAAGTCGCCGACCACGTCACGCCGCTCTACCGCATCTTCATCGAGAAGGCGCCGTTTGCCGCGCTCGCCACCATCGGGCCCGAAGGCATTGATTGCTCGCCACGCGGCGATCTCCCCGGCTTCGTCCGCATCCATGATCCCAAGACGCTGATGCTGCCGGACCGCCGCGGCAACAACCGGGTCGACTCCCTGCGCAACATCGTGCGCGATCCCAGGGTGTCGCTGATGTTCCTGATTCCCGGCTCCGGCAACGCCGTCCGCGCCAATGGTCGCGCGCATCTCTCGATCGATCCGGAGCTGCTGGCTTCGTTCAAGGTTGAAGGCAAGGCGCCGCGCAGCGTCATGGTGATGAACGTCGAAGAAATTTACTTCCAGTGCGCCCGCGCCATCGTCCGTTCCGACCTCTGGAATCCTGACAAGCGCGTCGATCCAAAGACGCTGCCGACGCCCGGCCAGATCCTCGCGGAAATGAGCGAGAACAGGGTCGGCGGTGCGGAGTACGACCGCATCTGGCCCGAACGCGCGGCTGCAACGATGTGGTGATTCTGTCTTCCCTCTCCCCTTGCGGGAGAGGGTGGCTCGCCGCGAGGCGGCGAGACGGGCGAGGGGTATCTCTCCTCACGAAAAGTGTTGCGCGTCGATAGATACCCCTCATCCGGCGCTTCGCGCCACCTTCTCCCGCAAGGGGAGAAGGAAGAAGGCAGTATCTCCGCTAATTGAACGCCATCCCGCCGCTGAGCGCCACGGTCTGCCCGGTCATGTATGCGTTGTCGACCAGCAGCATCACCGCTTTCGCCACCTCCTCCGCCGTGCCGAAGCGCCCGAGCGGGATGCGACTGACGAGCTGGGGCTGGCTGCTCATCATGTCGGTCTCGATCAGCGACGACGCCACTGCGTTGACGGTGATACCCTCCTTCACCAGCCGCGCGGCGTAACCTCGCGTGAGGCCTTCCATGCCGGCCTTGGACGCATTGTAGTGCGGGCCGATCGAGCCGGCGCCGCGCGCCGCTCCCGAGGAGATGTTGACGATGCGGCCCCAGTTCCTTGATCGCATCGACGGCAACACGGCCTGCGTGCACAGGAAGGCGGATTTCAGGTTGACCAGGATGGTGCGGTCGAAATCGTCTTCGGTGAGATCGTCGATGCCACGCGTGATGGCGATGCCGGCATTGTTGACGAGGATGTCGATCGGCCCTAGCCCGGACGTGACGCGCTCGACCATTCCGGCCACGGCTTCGGCTTGCGAGACGTCGGCAGCGACGACGATGGCGCGGCCGCCTTGCTTGCCGATCTCGCCAGCCAGCTGCTCGGCCTGCCCGATCCGCTCGCGGCAATTGATCGCCACGGCGGCGCCTGCTTCGGCCAGCGCGCGACAGACGGCGGCGCCGATTCCGCGCGAGCCGCCGGTCACGAGCGCGGTGCGCCCCTTCAAATCATCAGCCATCTTTGGACCTCCCGAATTGCCTGCGTTTTGGCTCGCAAAGCGTACCACGCCGCCCGTGCGCCTGTGTTGAACTCATCGCGAGATGAATCCGTCTGCCAGTGCTTGCGCCGAGAGAAGCGCCCCAGCGCGCCGGCCGTAAATATGGATAGCCATTTCATTGACCAATCGTGCCAGCCGCTCGATATTCGGAGCATCGAAACTGCTCTTCGAGCTTGATGCCGCGATATGAGAATGGATCACCAGCGTAATCAAGGCGACATGCATGCGTGCATGACGCGGCGCTGTTTCTCCGCGGCAACGGGCGCCTGTTGTTGCTAACCGCCTCTTAGCAGCACCTCACAGCGAAATCCCAAGACAGGAGCGCCGAGACTTCGGCGAACGAGCAGTCATGTCCCACACCCCGTCGAATGCCTACATTATCGAAATCCACGACCGTACCGCCGGCATCATCACGCGAGATGAGCGCGGCTTCCGCTTCTTCTCCTCCGAGCGCCTGTTCGACAGTCTCGAAGGCCGCCAGTTCCATTCGGCACGCGAGGCCGAGCGCGCCGCCCGTGCCGTGCTCTCGCAGCGTAGCCGTCGCGCGAGTTCCCAACCCTTCGCCAACTGATGCCACCGAAAGGACCGCAACATGATTGCACGACGACATATCCTGACCGCAGCGCTGCTCCTCGCCACCGCTGCTGCCGCGCCCGTGCGCGCCGCGGACAAGCCGGCGGAAATCCGCATCGGCACGCAGAAGGGCGGGTTCTTTCCGGCTGTGCGCCAGCGCCAGACGCTCGAGAACGCCTTCAAGCCGCTCGGCATCGAGATCAAGTGGATCGACTTCCAGTTCGGTCCACCGCTGCTGGAGGCCATCAATGTTGGCAGCGTCGATTTCGGCTTCGTTGG
The DNA here is from genome assembly GCF_049739505.1 of Bradyrhizobium sp. USDA 241. Classification (NCBI taxonomy): domain Bacteria; kingdom Pseudomonadati; phylum Pseudomonadota; class Alphaproteobacteria; order Hyphomicrobiales; family Nitrobacteraceae; genus Bradyrhizobium; species Bradyrhizobium sp. USDA 241. The sequence goes on from NZ_JBMGPZ010000004.1 coordinate 2,084,392, forward strand.
CGATACGCCGCCGATCTTCGCGCAGGCCGGCGGCGCCAGGATCCGCTACGTTGCCGCGGTGAAATCGGAAGGCAACACACAGGCGATCGTCGTGCCGAAGGATTCACCGATCAAGACGCTTGCTGATCTCAAAGGCAAGCGCGTCGCCTTCGGCAAGGGATCCAGTGCGCATAATCTCCTCGTTGCCTCGCTCGAGAAGGCCGGCCTGTCCTGGTCCGACATCACCCCGGCGCCGCTCGCGCCGGCGGACGCAACGGCGGCCTTCGTGAAGGGCTCGGTCGACGCCTGGTCGATCTGGGATCCCTATCTGGCGCTCGCGGAATTGAAGGAGAGCGCGCGCGTCCTCGCGTTCGACAAGGATGTCCACAAGCCGAACGCCTATTACATCGCCGGCACCGACTTCGTGGAGAAGTATCCTTCCCTCGTCGCGAAGCTCAACACAGCCTTCGCGTCCGAAGGCGTATGGGCGGATTCGCACCACGAGGATGTGGCGAAGGCGCAAGCAGAGGCGACCGGCGTCGATATCGAGGCTGTCAGGCGCTTCGTCAATCGCTCGACCTACAGCGTGGTGCCGCTCGACGCCGAGGTGATCAAGACGCAGCAAGCGGTTGCCGACCGCTTTGCAAAGCTCGGCCTCATCCCGAAGCCGGTCAACGTGTCCGACATCGTCTGGAAATGGACGCCGGGCTCGTGAGCTGGACATTGAGAGGACGCCGTCATGCCCGGGCTTGTCCCGGGCATCCACGTTCTGCGTCGCCAGCCGTGGATGGCCGGGACAAGCCCGGCCATGACGCTCCCTGCGGCTATCCGCGTTCCAAACGCTTGAGTTGGAAGCGGCTCAGCCCCTCAGCGCCGCCAACAGCTCGTCCGGACGTTCGGCCATGATCATGTGACCGGCGCCGGGCACCACGACGGTCTTCGCATGCGGGATCGCGGCCGCAAGCGCCTTGCCCGCCTTCGCCGGCGTCATCATGTCCCGCTCGCCGAGAATGAGCGTCGTCGGCACCTTGATGCTCGCCGCGGCGGCAAGCGCATTCGCATAGGCATTGCAGGCCGACAGATCCTTGAACAGCACGCCGGGCTCGCAGGCCTGAAGCACGGCCTGTGCGCCGCCATGCATCCACAGGCCCGGTGCGAGGCTGCCGCCGAGCTCGGCCTTGAAGCCGAGACCCCAGATCGAGACCATGTCGTTTGCATCCTGCGCGTTGGCTTCGGCCGCCTTCAAGAGATCCGGGCCGACCGTCATGGTCGCGGCGGTGCCGATCAGGCTGAGCGCGGAGACCTTGTCGGGATGGCGCGCCGCCGTCTCGAGCGCGATCAGCGAGCCCATGGAATGGCCGATCAGATGCGCCTTCGTGGCGGCCGCTGCATCCAGCAGCGCCGCCGTCCAATCCGCCATCTCCGCGATGCTGCCGAGTGAAGGCCCCGTAGAGCGGCCGTGGCCGGGCAGGTCAGGCGCCAGCACGGCAAAGCCGTGATGGGCAAACCAGCGCGTGTGCAGCGCCCAGGTGGAGTGATCGAAGCCGGCGCCGTGGATGAAGACGACCGCGGGCAGCGACTTGTCGAAGTCGCGGCCGCCGGTTGCCGCGAACACTTCAGTGCCGTTGACGGAGAGCTTCATGGCGTCAGACCTTTTGCGAGATGCGCAGCGCTTGGGCGAGATCGTCGATGATGTCGCTTGCGGTCTCGATGCCGACCGACAGCCGCACCAGCTCCTCGCCGACGCCGGCAGCCCTGAGCTGCTCGGCGTCCATCTGCTGATGCGTGGTCGAGGCCGGATGGATCACCAGCGTCTTGGCATCGCCGACATTGGCGAGATGGCTGATCATGCGCAAGCTTTCGATGAACTTGCGCCCCGCCGGCCGGCCACCCTTGATGCCGAAGGAGACGATCGAGCCGGCGCCGCGCGGCAAGAGCTGCTTGGCGAGCTGATAGTCGGGATGGGTTTCCAGCGAGGGGTGCAGCACCCAGTCGACAGCCTTGTTGGATTTCAGTGCCTCCAGCACGAGATGCGTGTTCTGCATGTGGCGGTCCATGCGCACGGGTAGCGTCTCAACGCCCTGCAGCAGCTGGAACGCGTTGGTCGGCGAAAGGCAGGCGCCGAAATCGCGCAGGCCCTCGGTACGCGCGCGCATGATGAAGGCCGCCGTGCCGAACTGCTCGTCGAAGACGATGCCGTGATAGCCGCCATAGGGCTCGGTCAGCACGCCGAACTTGCCGGAGCCCCGCCAGTCGAAGCGGCCGCCGTCGACGATGGCGCCGCCGATCGCGATGCCATGGCCGCCGATCCATTTGGTCGCCGAATGCATGACGATGTCGGCGCCCAGCTCGATCGGGCGGCTGAGATAGGGCGTGGCAAAGGTGTTGTCGATCAGCAGCGGGATCTTGGCGTCATGCGCGATCGCCGCGACCATGGGGATGTCGAGCACCTCGAGCCCGGGATTGCCGATGGTCTCCCCGATCACGAGCTTGGTGTTCGGCTTGATCGCGGCGCGGAATGCGTCGAGATCGCGCGGCTTGACGAAAGTGGTGGTGATGCCGAAGCGCGGCAGCGTGTGCGCGAGCAGGTTGATGGTGCCGCCATAGAGCGAGCTCGACGCCACGATGTGGTCGCCGGCATTGAGCAGCGTCGCGATCGCCAGATGCAGCGCGGCCATGCCGCTGGCGGTGCAGATGGCGCCGACGCCGCCTTCCAGGGCCGCAAGCCGCTCCTCGAGCACGCCCGTGGTCGGATTGGAAATGCGGGTATAGATGTGGCCGGCGCGCTCCAGGTTGAAGAGCGCCGCGGCGTGATCGGAATCCTGGAACACGTAGGACGTGGTCTGGTAGATCGGCACCGCCCGGGCGCCGGTCACGGGATCCGGATGCTGGCCCGCATGCAGGCTCAGGGTCTCGAAAGCAGGCGGTTTTGGCGCGGGCATGCGTGGCCTCGTTGGTCGGTCGGCGATGGCGGCTCTTGTGCCACAAAACGAGGGACCACGTCAGCCCATTGACAACGCCGCCTAGCCCCGGATCGCCTGCTCGATGGCGCGCGCCTCCCGCAACAGAATCTCCGCGACCTCCTGCTCGCGGCGGGGACCGAGCCTGGTTCGAACGGCGGAGACCGTGATCGCGGCGGTCGGCTGTCCGTCCGGGGTCTTGATCCAGGTCGAGATCGATTTGGTGCCCTGCACGAGGCCGATCTCTCTCATGTTGTAGCCCCGCCGCCGCGCTGCAGTGACCTGGCTCGTCACGGCACCCACGTCGGTCCGGTAGGCCTCGAACCGCTTCTCGTTGGCTGCAACGATCTTGCGCGCGTCCTGCGCCGGCATTGCGGCAAGGATGGCGACGCCCGCGCTGGAGACGCCGAGCGGCCGGCGCGCGCCGATCTCGATCGACAGCACCTGGATCGGATAGACGCCGATCCTGCGATCGACGCACAGCGTGTCGTTGCCGGTGCGCACCGTCAGGAACAGCGTGTCGCCGATCTCGGCGGACGCGCGCTGCAGCGTCGGATTTGCGGCGACCAGCAGCCGCGACGGCCGCGGCCGTGCGAGCACCAGCTCCGGCACCTGGTTGCCGATCGCGTAGCGCCCGCTCTTGCCATGCCGCTCGACGATGCCTTCCTCGATCAGCACGTGGACGATGCGATGCACGGTCGGACGGGTGAGGCCGGTGGCGCGGACCACCTCGGCCAATGGCACACCGTCTTCGCGGCCTGCGGCAAGGATGCGCAGCACCGCGAGCGCCCGCCGGATCGCCTGCGCACCCTGTCGCGGTGCCATCGCATTGCGTGCGAATCTGGTCTTGTCCATAATATGGACAAGAACGCCATAATTCCCTCGACAGGGCAAGCGCGCATCTGGAGATTGCGCTCCGATCGGAATGCCTTGTGAGCGTCGTGCGACGTCCAGGCATTCGAATGAATCGAATGCGCCGCCGGGAGGTTAACATGAGATTAATCTGGATTGCCATAGCTGCCGTCACTGCGATGCTGGCGGGGCCGGCGTCGGGCCAGCAATGGCCGGCGCGCAACGTCAAGCTGATCGTGCCCTATCCCGCCGGTGGCAATGTTGACAGCGCCGCACGCATCGTCGCCGACAAGCTCCAGGAAAAGCTCGGCCAGCCCTTCGTCATCGAGAACAAGGCCGGCGCCGGCGGCATGATCGCGGGCGAGGCCTTCGCGAAGTCGGCACCCGACGGCTAAACGCTGTTCGTCGGCGCCAGCGGTCCGGTGCTGTTCGCGACCGAGATCAACAAGCGCGACGCCTACAACTGGAAGAAGGACTTCCTGCCGATCTCGACGATCTCGATGACGCCACTGGTGCTCGAGGTGCATCCCTCGGTGCAGGCCAACACGTTCAAGGAATTCATCGATCTCGCCAAGCGCGAGCCCGGCAAGCTGACCATGGCCTCGCCCGGTCCCGGCACCACCAACCATCTGCTCAGCGAGCTGATGCAGTCGAACCTCGAGCTGCAATGGGTCACCGCGCACTATCGCGGCAATGCGCCGGCGATCAACGATCTGCTCGGCGGCCAGGTGCAGTTCGCGTTCGACCAGCTCACGGTCAGCCTCCAGCACATCAAGGCCGGCCTGTTCCGCGCTCTGGCGGTGACCAGCCCGCACCGCCTGAAGTCGCTGCCTGACGTCCCGACCTTCGCCGAGCTCGGCTACAAGGATTTCGACGGCCAGACCTTTACCGGTCTGTTCGCGCCATCAGGCACGCCGGCGCCGATCGTGGACAAGCTGCACGAGACGCTGGTCGCGATCCTGAAAGATCCCGCCGTGGTCGACAAGTTCGAGAAGCTCGGCGGCGAAGCCACGCCGATGACGCCGGACGAGTTCAAGGCCTATCTCGAGCGCGAGGACGCCAAGTGGATCCCGGTCGTGCGCAAGGCCAACATCAGGGCGGATTGATCGATGCGGATCGATCCCGCCGAGCTCGGCGCCGAGCGCATCTACCGGCTGATGACCGGCATCGTGGTGCCGCGCCCGATCGCCTGGGTGACGAGCCTGTCGCGAAGTGGCGTGCTCAACCTCGCGCCGTTCAGCGCCTTCACTTTCGTCTCGCAGAAGCCGCCGATGCTCGCCATCAGCGTCGGCCGCAAGGGCGCCGATTACAAGGACACCGCGCACAACATCCTCGATACCGAGGAATACGTGATCCATATCGCCGACACGCCGCTGATGTCCGCGGTGCACGACAGCTCGGTCGAGCATCCGCCTGAAATCAGCGAGGTCGAGCATCTCGGACTCGAGACGCTGCCCTGCGACCTCATCAAGGTGCGACGGCTCGCCGCCGCGCCGGTCGCGATGGAGTGCCGCTTTCGGCAGTGCCTCGAATTCGGCGAGGCCAAGAGCCGGCTCATCGTCGGCGAGGTCGTGATGTTTCATCTGCGCGACGGCCTCGTGAACGACGGCAAGGTCGAGACCAAGGCGCTCGACCCGATCGCGCGGATCGGCGGGCCGCGCTACGCCCGTCTCGGCGAGATCGTGACGCTGAACACCGTGTTCCAGACGCCCAAGTCGAAAGACTGAGTGCGCGGGTCTGTCTCGGGCCCAGCTGCCTCAAGATCATTGGAGGAAATACAATGCGACTCCTGAGCTATCTCCTGGATGGAGAGCCGCGCTACGGAGCGGCCGTCGAAGGTGGTGTGATCGATCTGACGAAACGGATCGGCCGCGATTTCTCGGATGTGAAGGCGTTGATCGCAGCCAACGCGCTGTCCGATGCGCAGGAAGCGGCGGCCGGACAGAAGCCCGACTACCCGTTGGAAAAACTCGTCCTGATGCCGCCGGTGCTGGCGCCGGAAAAGCTCTGGTGCATCGGCGTCAACTACGCCGAGCGCAACGCCGAATATAAGGACAGTTCGGACCTGCCCAAATATCCCAGCCTGTTCGTGCGCAGCATGTCCTCGATGACCGGCTCCGGCCAGCCGATCGAGAAGCCCAAGGTTTCGGACCAGCTCGACTATGAAGGCGAGCTCGTCATCGTGATCGGGCAGGGCGGCCGTCACATCCCGCGCGAACAGGCGTGGTCGCACATCTTCGGCATGACCCTGTGCAACGAGGGCACGATCCGCGACTGGCTGCGCCACGGCAAGTTCAACGTCACGCAAGGCAAGAATTTCGACCGCTCCGGCAGCATCGGTCCCTGGATCGTCACCGCGGACGAGCTCGATCCGCGCGGTCCGCACGACATCATCACGCGCGTGAACGGCGAGGTGCGGCAGCAGGACACAACCGAGCGGCTCATGTTCCCGTTCGACGTCCTGATCTCCTATCTCTCCACCTTCGCGACGCTCAAGCCCGGCGACATGATCGTGACGGGCACGCCGACCGGCGCAGGCGCGCGGTTCGATCCGCCGCGCTGGCTGAAGGTCGGCGACGTCGTCGAAGTCGAGTCGAGCCGCATCGGCGTACTGCGTAACACCGTGGCGGCGGAGCAATAAGCCATGCTGGATGTTGCGACGATCGAACGCCTTGCCACGCGCCTCGACGAAGCCGAGCGCACGAAATCGCTGATCCCGATGTTCACGAAGGAGTACCCCGACTTCAGCATCGAGGACGCCTACGCGGTTCAGCGCGCCTGGACCAGGCTCCAGCTCGGCCGCGGCCGCGTCATCAAGGGGCACAAGATCGGGCTGACCTCGAAGGCGATGCAGAACGCGGTCGGCATCTCCGAGCCCGATTACGGCGTGCTGTTCGCCGATATGTTCTATGCCGATGCGACGCCGATTCCGTTCGACCGCTTCCACGCGCCGCGCATCGAGGTCGAGCTCGCCTTCGTGCTGAAGGCGCCGCTGCGCGGGCCCGATTGCACCATTTTCGACGTGCTCAACGCCACCGATTACGTGACGCCCGCGCTGGAAATTCTGGAGACGCGCATGCATCGCGTCGATCCGGAGACGGGCAAGGCGCGCAAAGTCATGGACACGATCTCGGACAACGCGGCTAATGCCGCGCTGGTGCTCGGCGGCCGGCCGATCCGCCCGATGGATGCGGATCTGCGCTGGATCGGCGCGCTGTTGTTCCGCAACGGCGAGGTCGAGGAAACCGGCTTGCCGCCGGCGTGCTCAATCATCCCGCCAACGGCATCGCCTGGCTCGCCAATCGCCTCGCGCCGCATGACGAGCATCTCGCCGCCGGCGAGGTCGTGCTGGCGGGATCGTTCACGCGGCCCGTCGACATCCGCCGCGGCGACACGTTTCATGCCGATTACGGCACGTTCGGCTCGGTGTCGTGCCAGTTCGTCTGAAGTAACAACAATCAGGGAGCGCACCATGACGGGTCAAGCGCGGCGCAAGAGCATCCACATCGGCGGCTTCAAGCACGTCAATCCGATTCCGAACGCCTGCCGCATCGGCAATCTCGTGATGTCGGGCGTCATCCTCGGCCGCGATCCCGCGACCAATGCAATGCCCGAGAGTCTCGACGCCCAATGCGCCAACATGTTCGCGCATATGAAGGCGACGGTGGAGGCCGCGGGCGGCACCACCGATGACATCATCAAGATGACGGTGTGGCTGAAGGACCGCGGCAATCGCGGCCCCGTCAATGTCGAGTGGCTCAAGATGTTTCCGGACGAGCATTCGCGCCCGGCGCGCCACGCGCTGCCGATGGACAACATGGACGGCGGCGCGCTGGTGCAGTGCGACTTCATCGCCGTGATCGACTGAGGAGTTTTGCGCATGCCGACATATCTGCCGTTCGATCCGAATCCGCGCCGGCCAAGCAAGGCGCCGCCGCCGAAGACCGTCGACAGCCAGTTTCACGTGCTGGGGCCCATCGACAAATATCCGGAGCGTCCCGGCGCCCCCTATCGGATGCCGACCGCGACCTGGGAAGCGGCGCTGCGCATGCACAAGGCGCTCGGCATCGAGCGGGGCATCATCGTGCAGACCACGACCTACGGCGCCGACCATGCCGTCGTGCTCGACGGTCTCGCCGCGATGGGGCCGAACTACCGCGGCTGCGCCAACGCGCTGGTGTTCGCCGAGGCAAGCGACTCGTACCTCGCCAAGCTGCATGATGCCGGCGTGCGCGGCGCACGCTCCAGCTTCCGCCAGGAGCTCGGTGCCGTGCTCTCCGATGCCGATTTCGCCCGCGCGATCGCGCGCATCCGCGAGCTCGGCTGGTACGCCAAGATCCAGCCGGAGAAGGACGGCATCATGTCGAGCGTCGCCAAGTACGAGACTCTCGACGTGCCCGTGCTGATCGACCACATGGCGCGCCCCGATCCCGAAGCCGGCAAGGCCGATCCGAACCTGCGCAAGATGCTGGAGCTGCTCGGCAAGGGCAATTTCTGGGTGATGCTGTCGCTCGGCGAGAAGACCTCGAAGACCGGGGCTCCCTACGACGACGTGATCCCGATCGCGCGCGCCTATATCGAGGCCGCTCCCGATCGCTGCGTCTGGGCCAGCGACTGGCCGCATCCGGTCTCGGTGAAGCAGCCGCCGAACGATGCCGACCTGCTCGAGCTGATGTATCGCTACGCGCCGGACCAGGCGGAGCTTGAGAAGATCCTGGTGCACAATCCGGCCAAGCTGTTCGGCTTTGCGGATTAGGGCATGAGAGGATTGGGCTGAGCCCCCTCGCCACGCGCGCGGTGCGCCCCCTCTCCCGCTTGCGGGAGAGGGTCGGGGTGAGGGCTCTTTCCTCTACATCGCGGCAACAATCGGACCCGCTCACACCGCCGGCTGCTTCGCCAACCTATCCCGCACCTCGGCCGCGATCTCGAACGAGCGCAGCCGCGCGGCGTGGTCGTAGATCTGCCCCGTCGTCATCAATTCGTCCGCGCCGGTTTCAGCGATCAGCGCCTTCAGCTTCTCTTCCACGGCGGCCGGCGAGCCCACTGCGGAGCACGACAGCGACTGACCGACGCCGGCCTTCTCGGCCGGCGACCACAGCGCGTCCATGTCGTCGACCGGCGGCGGCAGCGGGCCCGGCGTGCCGCGGCGCAGATTGATGAACTGCTGCTGCAGCGATGAGAACATCCGCTGCGCCTCGTCGTCGGTGTCGGCGGCGAACACGTTGACGCCGATCATCGCATAGGGCTTGTCGAGCTGCGCCGAGGGCTCGAAGCGCGCGCGATATTCGCGCAGCGCCGGCATCATCATCTGCGGCGCGAAATGCGAGGCGAACGCAAAGGGCAGCCCGAGCATCGCGGCAAGCTGCGCACCGAACGTGCTCGATCCCAGGATCCAGAGCGGCACCTTGGTTCCCATGCCGGGCACCGCGCGGATCGCCTGGTTCGGCTGCACGTCGCCGAGCAGCGCCTGCAGCTCCAGCACGTCATGCGGAAAATTCTCGGAGGTGGTGGCGAGGTCGCGCCGCAGCGCACGCGCGGTGAACTGATCGGTGCCGGGCGCCCGGCCGAGCCCGAGATCGATCCGCCCGGGATAGAGCGCTTCCAGCGTGCCGAACTGCTCGGCGATGACGAGTGGCGAATGGTTCGGCAGCATGATCCCGCCGGAGCCGACGCGGATCGTCTTGGTCCCACCCGCGACATGGCCGATCACCACCGATGTCGCCGCGCTCGCGATCCCCGTCATGTTGTGATGCTCGGCGAGCCAGAACCGCTTGTAGCCCCACTTCTCCGCGTGCTGGGCGAGATCGAGCGAGTTGCGGAACGCCTGCGCGGCATCGCCGCCCTGGCGGATGGGAGCGAGGTCGAGCACGGAGAAGGGGATCATATGGGGGGCTGCCGGTGTGGAGGGCTGCGCGATACATGCGCGTCTTGAGGAAAGACATGTAGTGGCAGCGCGCAGGATGGGTAGAGCCCTCGCACGTTTCGTCACCAGGGCTGGCGGGTTCTCCGCCACGCGACCCATCCTGCCCGCCATGAGCTGCGAATGCCCCGGTTCACAACACTGTTATTGCGACCGATGGTCCCCTCCCTCTCAACTGGGCGTTCTGCGCCTGTTGTTGTAGCTTGCGCGAGCAAGAGCCCGTTGCCGGGAGGAACTGACATGACCAACGTCGCACTCGACCGCCGCAGCCTTTTCGCCGCCGGCGGCACCGTCCTCGCAACCGGGGTCTTGGTATCAGCCTTCCCCGGCCTCCTGGTGCCGGCGCGCGCGGACGGCCTCGCACCGACCCAGTCGATGTCGGGCGGGGCGAACAATTACCGCAAGGGCGCGGCGATCGTGGAGCGTATCGGCAAGGGCGGCTTCTGGATGAGCGGCACCGTGCGCCGCGCCGGTGACGGCGCTCCGCTCGCCGGGCAGCGCATCCAGATCTGGGCCCACACGGTCGAAGGGCAGGAGCACGAGCCGCAGAGCCATGGCGCCACGCTCACCGACAAGGACGGCAAGTTCCGGCTGGAGATGCCGCAGATCATTCCGATCTTCGGCCAGCCGCATGGCCACCTCGCCTATGACAGCGGCGAATTCAAAACCGTGTTCCTGCGGCCGGTGATGCGGAGCGCCAAGGAAACCAGCCTCGAGGCGCACTTCGTGCTGCAGCCGGCCTGAGCTGACCTGCAAATGAGGGGATGGAAATCGGCCCGGGCGGTCCTGATCTGGGTCGCCCTTGCCCTTGCCATCGGCGTGCCGATCGCCGCTGCTGCAGCAAGCGAGCAACTCGCATGGCGCGGCCCGGTCTACATTCTCGCCGGCTTCGCCGGGATCATCGCCCTCGGCCTCGTGCTGGCGCAACCGCTGCTGATCGGCGGATATCTGCCGGGCCTGTCGGCCTATCGCCGACGGCGCGCCCATCACTGGATCGGCGGCACGCTTGCCGTGGCGATTGTGATTCATGTCGCCGGCCTCTGGTTCACCAGCCCGCCCGACATGATCGATGCCCTGACCTACACATCGCCGACGCCGTTCTCTCCCTTCGGCGTGACCGCGATGTGGGCCATCTTCATCGTTGCGGTTCTGGCGCTGCTGCGCCGGCGGTTGGGACTGCGGCTGCGAACCTGGCGCATCGTCCATATCCCTCTCGCGATCATCATCGTCGCAGGCAGCGTGGTGCATTGCCTGCTGATCGAGGGGACGATGGAGACGATCTCGAAGGTCGCGCTGTGCGCGCTCGTCCTAGCGGCAACCATAAAGGTCATGATCGACCTCTGGAGACGACGGACGTTGCGCGGCGAGAGTGTTGCGCGGCAGTAAACGCGCGGAATTGCCCGCGCGTCGCAGACCTGCTTGATCGAACACATTGAGCGTCACTCATTGGGGGGCGTCCAGCGCCGGTGTCCCTCTGCTTGCCGCAGATGGCGAGGGCGCATATCCTTGCGCGATGGCCGCCAGCGATCCCGATCTGAAAGCCTTCCTGCTCGCCACACCGTTCTTCGGCGGTCTCGCGGAGCCGAGCCTCGACCTCCTGATTTCAATGCTGGTCGAGCGCCGCTTCGATGCCAACGCGACCGTCGTCGCGGAGGGAGAGGCAGGACGCTCGATGTTCATCGTCAAATCCGGTCGGCTGGCGGTGAGCAAACGCGTCGGTTCGGGCAGCGTCATTCCGCTTTCCGGCCTGGAGCCAGGCGATTTCTTCGGCGAGATGACGCTGATCGAAATGCAGAACCGCTCCGCCACGGTTGTCGCGGAAAGCCCGACCGAACTGTACGAGCTGACGGCCCAGAAGCTCTACGCTTGCTACAAGGCCGATATCCGCGCCTATGTGATCGTCCTGCAGAACATCAATCGCGAGCTGTGCCGACGGCTGCGACGGGCGGATGAGCGGTTCGCGACACTGCAGGTAGGTGGCTCAATTGATGATGCGCAGGACGTGTAGAGCCGTTGCGAAACCATCATGTTTCGCCACTGAGCAAGGCTCGATGGGTCTTGGAAATCACGACTTATCGTGCGCGTACTTCTCCAAGACCAGCCGCTCATATTCATCTCGTACGGCTCTTCGCGAAACATGCCCTTTCCGGTCTTTGGCGATTTTCAGAAGGTCGGGATCAGTCGGTGCCCTCGACGTCCGCCTGAATCTCGCAAAGAACCGGGTCGGAGCTGACGACGTCCTTCCAAACAGCCGGTCAAACCATTCCATGGTGTCCTCCCGGACGGACCGCAGGCTACGACATTATCACCGTGAGTTTAGGGGTCAAAAGGACAGCGTGACTGCACTTTGCGAAGAGCGCCACCGCAAGTGGCTATCGATCCCAACGATTTTGACCCGTCGGGCAAAACACCCCCCCTCTCGCAAAATCGCGTCAACCCCTTTTTGCGAAAATATTCCACTTTACCGAAATTCGGTTTTGCGGCATTCTCCCGCCATCCCGGTCCAGGGAGAGGGGCGATCGTACGTCGTCACGAACGTGGGCCGGGGTGCGGTGGACGCGGCAGCGCCGGGCACGCGAAGGTGGGATCAGGGCGAGATGAATCTCGTGAGGTCCCGACTGCGTGCGGACGGACGGCGCTTAGGTCCGGCGAAGCCGGGCCGGCTGCGTACGGCGAAAGCGCGTGGTCCTGACCGTCGTTGCTACGGTCAAGCCTTGCGGAGATGGGTCGGGGCTCAACCGGGTCTCGGGACATCGCCAATTCGCGAGGTGACGGAGGCCAGAAGGAACTCGGCTCCGGGGAGAGCGCGCATAAGCCGTCAAACCATCGCGCAGGGAAGGCCGGGTGTTTTCCGGCCCACCTGTTGTCCCGCTTGCGCATCTGCGTGTGCAAATTCTTCGCGCGGCGGATCATGGGTGCCAGCCGGCACCCGGCCTTCCCTGCGCCCTCTTCACTTGGAGAGGGTCAAGGAAACCAGCAAAACTCGGACGCTTCGCGCCGCGAGAACGTTGCGTTATGTGTGAACACAGGAATGACCGAGCTTTCTCGCCTCGCCCGTGCCGCTCGCGGATCAGCGGCGGGCGGCGATCGCCGTCAGCTCCAGCTTGACGCCCGGGCCGAGATCCGCAACGCCGATGGCGGCACGCGCCGGCAGATGGTCCGCGGTGAAATAGCGCTTCCACACCTGGTTGAGCGCCGCCTTGTCGGCGAGATCAACCACAAAGATCGTCACCTGCAGAACGCAGGAGAGATCGGAGCCGGCCCCATCAAGCAGGGTCTTCAACTGGCGCAGCACATCGTCGGCCTGGCCCGCCATGTCGAGCCCCGCATCTTCAGGGACGATGCCGCCGAGATAGAGCACGCCGTTATGCTCGACGATCTCGTGGAGCAGTCCTTCATAGGGCAGGGAACGTTTGATCACGATGGCATCCGGGAAGTTGCGGGCTCGCTGGCCAGGCGCAAGGCTTGTTTCAATAAGGCTCGCTTCAATGGGGAAGCTGGTGCTGCCAGACAGGATTGAACTGTCGACCTCTCCATTACCAATGGAGTGCTCTACCACTGAGCTACGGCAGCATGTGCTGGTGAAAGAATCGGGCGCCCGAGGGGCCTACCAAGCGGGCCGATATCTGCCACAAGCCCCCCTCCTGTGCAAGCTTGCAAGCCCCGCCGAAACGAGAAAATCGAGCCGATATCGGGGCCAAAATGCCCCATTTGATGGGAAATCATCGACTTTCCGCCGATTCGGGGCCCGATATCCCGGCCAACTGGCCAGTTGCCCGGAACGCTGGACTTGCTCCATTTCGCGTTTCGCACGATCGGATCGCGTCGGCCTCTTGAGCTGCCACACTTCGATGGCATCCTGTCCCCGATTTCCGTGAATGGACCTTTGATGACCGACCAGAACGACAAGAGCGCGAGCCAGACGCGGGCGTCCCGCGACGACCGGCTGAAATCGGCGCTGCGCGAGAACCTGAAGCGGCGGAAGCTGCAGGCGCGCGAACGCGCCGCAAGCACCGACCCCTCGCAGAACGACGATGGTTCCCTAAATGAGGGGGCCGCTGGCAAGACCGGTAATTGAAGGCGGGCGGCTGGAATTTTTGGAGTGCATGAGGTGGCCATGGGGCAGGACGAACCGCAACGAACCGACCGTGACGCGCAGCTGTCGCGCTTCATTCGCCCCGAGCAGACCTTTCCGGCGCTGACACCGGCCGAGATCGAACGGATCAGGCACTTCGGCGAAATCCGCACGTTCGTGGATGGCGAGTTGCTGTTCGAGACCGGCAAGCCCGGCCCCGGCATGTTCGTCGTGCTGAAGGGCCTTGTCGCGATCACCCAGCGCGACGGGCTCGGTCACGTCACCCCGGTGATCGACCAGGGGCCGGGGCAATTCCTGGCCGAGCTCAGCCAGCTCTCCGGCCAGCCGGCGCTGGTCGACGGCCGCGCCGAGGGCGATGTCGAGACGCTGCTGCTGCCGCCGGACCGGCTGCGCGCGCTGCTGGTCGCCGAGGCCGAGCTCGGCGAGCGCATCATGCGGGCGCTGATCCTGCGCCGGGTCAATCTGATCCAGGGCGGCGCCGGCGGCCCCGTGCTGATCGGACCGTCGAACTCCGCCGGCGTGGTGCGGTTGCAGGGGTTCCTCACCCGCAACGGCCAGCCGCATCATCTGCTCGATCCCGATCGCGATTGCGATGCGGCCGAACTGATCGCGCGGTATTCGCCGAAGCCCGAAGACTGGCCGTTGGTCGTCACCGCCGATGGCGCGGTGCTGCGCAACCCGAACGAGACCGAGCTCGCGCGCGCCATCGGCATGATCGGCGGCGCGAAGGGCGACCGCATCTACGACGTTGCGGTCGTCGGCTGCGGACCCGCAGGGCTCGCCACCGCCGTGTATGCCGCGTCCGAAGGGCTGTCGGTCGCCGTGCTCGACACCCGCGCCTTCGGTGGTCAGGCCGGCGCCAGCGCGCGCATCGAGAACTATCTGGGCTTCCCGACCGGCATCTCGGGCCAGGCCCTGACCGCGCGTGCCTTCACCCAGGCGCAGAAGTTCGGCGCCGACATCATGATTCCGGTGACGGTGAAGTCGCTCGACTGCACGCGCGATAATGGCGCATTTTCGGTGGCGCTCGAGGGCTGCGATCCCTTGCGCTCGCGCGCGGTGGTGGTCGCGAGCGGCGCGCGCTATCGCCGGCCGGAGATCGAGAACCTCGACAAGTTCGAGGGACGCGGCGTCTGGTACTGGGCCTCTCCGGTCGAGGCGCGGCTCTGCGCCGGCGAGGAGGTGGCTCTCGTCGGTGCCGGCAATTCGGCAGGGCAGGCCGCCGTGTTCCTGTCGGGCCACGCCAGACGCGTGCTGATGATCATCCGCGGCGGCGGCTTGGGCGCCAGCATGTCGCGCTATCTCATCGAGCGCATCGAAGCGACGCCGAACATCGAATTGATGTTCAACACCGAGATCACCGCGCTCGAGGGCGACGAGGCCGCGCTGCTGCGGCGCATCCGCTGGAAGAGCCGGTTGTCGGACGACGAGGATTTCGCCGACATCCGCAATCTCTTCCTGTTCGTCGGCGCCGATCCCGCCACCTCCTGGCTCGACGGCTGCGGTGTGACGCTCGATCGCGGCGGCTTCGTCGTGACAGGTGCGCAGTCCGAGCAGAACCAGGGCAAGCTGGTGGCGCCGCTGGAAACCTCCGTGCCCGGCGTCTACGCCGTCGGCGACGTCCGCTCCGGCTCGGTCAAGCGCGTCGGCGGCGCCATCGGCGAGGGCGCGCAGGTCGTGGCGTCCCTGCACGGCTATCTCGGCGACGTCGCAAAACCGGCGCTTTAGGCAAGCAGAAGACAAGGAGATGGCAAGCCAAATCCGGCTTGCCATCTTGCTGTGTCCCACAGACTATCGCTCGTCGCGGGACCAACCGCGCGTAGAAAAACAACGATTCCCAAGGGAGGACCAAATGGCTGAAATCGTCGTGCTGTACAAGACACCCAAGGACGCTGCCGCCTTCGACAAGTACTATGCCGAGACGCACATTCCGCTCGCCAAGAAACTTCCCGGCCTGAAGAAATACGCTGTCAGCAAGGGGCCGGTCGCATCTCCCGCAGGTCCTTCCGGAATCCATCTCGTCGCCATCCTCACCTTCGACAGCGTGGCCGACATTCAGGTGGCATTCGCCAGCCCCGAAGGCAAGGCGACCGGCGCCGACGTGCCCAAATTCGCCAGCGGCGGTGCCGACCTCCTGATCTTCGACACCAAGGAAGTGTGAAGGATCGATTCGACTTTCGTCGAAAACGGCCGTCCTTCGTGACGGCGACGCAAAAAAATCGGCCACGCGTTTGTCGATTCGCACGATGACGCATGGCCGCGTCTTTGCATGTGACGACAACGCAGGTGGCAATCCCATGAGGACCGTAATACTACTCTCATCATCTCAACGCGGAGAATAGGAGAGATGTCATGGTCCTTGGGTTGAGTCTGCACGCCCTTACGCTGATCCATGTCATCATCAGCCTGATCGCCATCGTCGCCGGCCTCGTCGTGATGTTCGGCCTGCTCGGCTCGAAGCCGATGCCGGCCCTCACCGCGATCTTCCTGCTGACCACGATCCTCACCAGCGCCACCGGTTTCCTGTTCCCGTTCAAGGAGCTACTGCCCTCGCACATCATCGGCATCATCTCGCTGGTGCTGCTCGCGGTCGCCTGCGTCGCGCTGTACGGCATGAAACTCGCCGGAGTCTGGCGCCCGGTCTATATCGTGACCGCGATGATCTCGCTCTATTTCAACGTCTTCGTGCTGGTCATCCAGTCGTTCCTGAAGGTGCCGGCGCTCGCCGCGCTCGCACCGGCCGTGCCGCCGGCGCCGCCGTCCGGTCCGGTGTTCGCCGTGGTGCAGGGCATCGTGCTGGTGTTCTTCGTGGTGCTGACCATCGGCGCCTGGCGCCGCTTCCGACCGATGGCGTTCGCCTGACCGTTCGCACGCGCGACGCATTCATGCGTCATTCCGGGGCCTCGCGCAGCGATGAACTCTGGTGCGCAATCGCGCACCCGAGAATCTCGATTTGACAATCTCCAGATTCCGGGTTCACGCGTCGCGTGCCCCGGAATGACTCCCTCACTACAGGAGCCCTGCAATGCCCACCATCACCACCAAAGACGGCGTCGAGATTTTCTACAAGGATTGGGGCTCTGGCCAGCCGATCGTGTTCAGCCATGGCTGGCCGCTGTCGGCGGACGACTGGGACGCGCAGATGCTGTACTTCGTGACGCGCGGCTACCGCGTCGTCGCCCATGACCGCCGCGGCCACGGCCGCTCGGCGCAGGTCGCCGACGGCCACGACATGGATCACTATGCCGACGATCTCGCCGCGCTCACCGCCCATCTCGACCTCAAGAACGCCATTCATGTCGGCCATTCCACCGGCGGCGGCGAGGTCGTGCACTACATCGCGCGCCACGGCGAGAGCCGGGTGGCGAAAGCCGCGATCCTCTCTGCCGTGCCGCCGCTGATGGTGCAGACCGCAGCCAATCCCGGCGGCCTGCCGAAGAGCGTGTTCGACGATCTCCAGAAGCAGCTCGCCGCCAGCCGCACGCAATTCTACCGCGACCTCCCCGCCGGCCCGTTCTACGGCTACAACCGCCCCGGCGCAAAGCCGTCGGAAGCGGTGATCCAGAACTGGTGGCGCCAGGGCATGATGGGTGGCGCCAAGGCCCATTACGACGGCATCGTCGCGTTCTCGCAAACCGATTTCACCGAGGACCTCAAGAAGATCAACGTGCCGGTGCTGGTGATGCACGGCGACGACGACCAGATCGTGCCTTACGCCGATTCCGCGCCGCTCTCGGCCAAGCTGCTCAAGAAGGGCATCCTGAAGACCTACAAGGGCTTTCCGCACGGCATGCCGACCACGCACGCGGAAACCATCAACGCCGATCTCCTGGCGTTCTTCAGGGAGTGAGTGACGCTTACCCTCCCCAGGAGGGGTCCGGGACGAGCGTAGCTCGCCCGTGGTCGATCGCGCGCAGCGCGAGCGGGGTGGGGTGATCTCTCCAATCGGGCAGTGCTTCCGTGGAGGGACTGTCACCCCACCCCGTCTCACATTTCGCTGCGCTCCATGTGAGCCGACCCTCCCCCTCCAGGGGAGGGTTTGCCATCTCACTTCAAGATCGCCCTGATCACATCGAAGGTGCGCTTGACGAAAGCTTCCGGCTTCTCCCGCGCGCCTTCGCCGATCCAGCTCTTGCCGCCGACGCGCATGACGCCGGTGGCGATCATGGCGACGAGCCGCGCCTTCTGTCGGTCCGACTTGGTGCGGGCGCGCTGTGCCAGGCTGTCGGCAGCGCGCGCTCGATCTTTTCGTATTTGAGCTGGTCGCGCGCCAGTAGTGCGGGATTGTCGCGCTTGAGCCGCGACATCGCGACGCGAAATAATGGAAGAAGCCGCGCCGCGACACGTCCGCTGCCGCCGCGATGTCGTCGATGGTGGTGGTCTCGAAGCCGCGCTCCAGGAGTAAGGTCATCGCCGCGCGGCCCAGCCGCTCGCGGGTCACTGCCGCTTGCGCTGGCGCAGGCCGGTTGCGGACGGAGATTTCTCCCCTGCGGACAATGACTTGACGCCTTTCCCGGCGAGCTTCGAAGCCTTCAAATCGTTTCACCTCTTGCAAACTTGCACTCAGTGCACATTTAGACCGGTCGCGGGCCTTTTCCATCCCTGAAAGCCGCGGAGACCTGGCATGACCGACTGGACCACGGCAGACATCCCCTCACTCCGCGGCAAGACCGTCGTCGTGACGGGGGCGACGGGCGGCCTCGGTTACGAGACGGCGATGGCGCTCGCGGGGGCCGGTGCCATCGTCATACTCACCGGACGCGACGACGCGAAGGGCCTGCGGGCGATCGAAGGCATTTGCGAGCGGTTTCCCGACGCCCTGATCGCCTATGAGCATCTCGACCTCGCAAGCCTTGCCTCCATCGCCGATTTCGCCGGGCGCTTTGCCGCCGAGAACGAACGGCTCGATCTCCTCGTCAACAATGCCGGCGTGATGGCGCTGCCGAAGCGGCAGCAGACGGAGGATGGTTTCGAGATGCAGCTCGGCACCAACTATCTCGGTCACTACACCCTGACGGCGCGGTTGTTGCCGCAGCTTCGCCGTGCCAAGGCGCCTCGCATCGTCAATCTCTCGAGCCTTGCCCACCGCTCCGGTGCGATCAATTTCGACGATCTGCACAGCAAGCATTCCTATCGTCCCTGGCGCGCCTACCGCCAATCCAAGCTGGCGATGCTGATGTTTGCGCTGGAGCTGCAACGCCGCAGCCTCGCCGCCGGCTGGGGCCTGACGAGCGTTGCCGCCCATCCCGGCTATGCGCGGACCGACCTCATCACCAACGGGCCGGGCACCGACACAGTCCAGGGGCGGCTTGACCGACTGTTGCGGCCGTTGATCAGCCAGTCCGCAGCCGAAGGCGCGCTGCCCACGCTGTTTGCGGCGACCTCCCCGGACGCCGAGCCCGGCGGCTATTACGGTCCAAACGGCTTCTACGAATTGAAGGGACCTCCTGGGCCGGCGAGGATCATGCCGCAGGCGAAGGATCTCGCTGCCGCTGCCAGGCTGTGGGATGCTTCGGCAGCGCTGACCGGCGTATCCTTCGACGAGATCGCGGCCGCCGCATGAGCCGCGAGGCTGCTGGAGACATTCCGATGAAGGTCATCATCTTCGGCGCGACCGGCATGGTCGGGCAGGGCGTTTTGCGCGAATGCCTGGTCGATCCCGGCATCGACCGCGTGCTCGTGGTCGGCCGCAGCCCGACCGGCGTGCGCAACGCCAAGCTCACCGAGATCATCCACGAGGATTTTCTGAATTATTCAGCGATCGAAGCCCAGCTCACCGGATACGACGCCTGCTTCTTCTGCCTCGGCGTCTCCTCAATCGGCATGAGCGAGCAGCGCTATCGCCACCTCACCTATGATCTCACGCTCGCTGCCGCGACGACGCTGGCGCGCCTCAATCCGCAGATGGTCTTCACCTATGTCACCGGCGCCGGCACCGATTCCACCGAGCGGGGCCGGCGGATGTGGGCGCGGATCAAGGGCAAGACCGAGAATGATCTTCTCAGGCTGCCGTTCAAGGCCGCCTACATGTTTCGGCCCGGCGCGATCCAGCCCCTGCACGGCGCCCGGTCCAAGACTCCCTGGGTGCAGGCTGTCTATGCCGTGAGCGGGCCGCTCTGGTCGGTGCTGCGCCGGATTTCGCCGCGGCTCGTGACCTCGACCGAGCAGATCGGCCGCGCCATGATCCGCGTTGCCCGGGAGGGGTATCCGCGCAGGGTGCTAGAGATGGAGGATATCAATAGCCTCTAACCTGCCGGCCGGTTAGTTTGCGCGGAAATTTCGGGGCCCGCGCGCGTTGAGCCCTGACCCCTCCAATGGAGAAGCGTCGGAAATGTCGCCCCAGCTCAAACTGATCGCGCTCGACGCCGACGACCTCGCCGTGATCTCGACCCATGTCCAGGACGCCCGAGTCCAGACCTCCGACATCATCTGGCGGCAGGGCGAGAAGCGGCTCGTGGTCGGAATGAGCCGGCTGGACTGGGAGCAGACATTGGAGGGCGAGGCCGAACCACGCCGGCTGGTCGCCGCGCTCCGTTTCGACCGTGTGCTCGCCTGCAAGTCGCGCAACATCGATCTCGCCGCGCCGGACAAGGTGCTGGACCTCGTCGGCATTGAATTTCACTCCCAGGACGGGCGCCACGAGGAGCCCGGCGGCAGCGCCCTGCTTCTGTTCGCCCAGGGCGGCGCCATCCGCCTCGATGTCGAGTGCCTGGAATGCGAGCTGACCGACCTCGGGGACGACGCGCTGGGAACGGGGATCGAGGGGGAGGGGTAAAGTGGCCGGTATACCAGTCGAATGGGCTGAGGCCCTCGCCGGAACGGCATCTGCCGAGGGTTGACGCAGCTTCCCCGCCGCGCCATTGAGCAGGGGACCCGGTGCGCCGATCCGCCCCCAAAATACCAGCCAGAAGCCAAGCGAAACATGCCCGTTCGCCTCGACCGCAGCAGCGCCGATTTTGACCAGCGATTCGCCGCCTTCCTCGCCGCCAAGCGCGAGGCTTCGGCCGATGTCGAGGCCGCCGCGCGCGCGATCGTCGACGACGTGGCCAGGCGCGGCGATGCCGCCCTGCTCGAAGCCACGGCAAAGTTCGACCGGCTGACGCTGGATGCATCCTCCTTGCGCGTCTCCGCCGCCGAGATCGAAGCCGCAGAGAAGGCCTGCGATGCCGCGACGCTGGATGCACTCAAGCTCGCGCGGGACCGCATCGAGACCTATCACCGCCGTCAGCTTCCAAAGGACGAGCGCTTCACCGACCCGCTCGGCGTCGAGCTCGGCTGGCGCTACACCGCGATCGAATCCGTCGGCCTCTACGTGCCCGGCGGCACCGCGGCCTATCCGTCCTCGGTGCTGATGAACGCAGTGCCCGCGAAAGTCGCCGGCGTTTCGCGCCTCGTGATGGTGGTGCCTTCGCCGGACGGCAAGCTCAATCCGCTGGTGCTGGCGGCCGCGCATCTCGGCGGCGTCACAGAGATCTACCGTGTCGGTGGCGCGCAGGCCGTTGCCGCGCTCGCGCACGGCACCGCGACGATCGCGCCGGTCGCAAAGATCGTCGGCCCCGGCAACGCCTATGTCGCCGCCGCAAAGCGGCTGGTGTTCGGGAAGGTCGGTATCGACATGATCGCCGGCCCCTCGGAGGTGCTGGTGATTGCCGACGATACCGGCAACGCCGACTGGATCGCCGCCGACCTATTGGCGCAGGCCGAGCACGATGCCAGCGCGCAGTCGATCCTGATAACGGACTCGGCACGCCTTGCCGCCGACGTCGCAAAGGCGGTCGAGGCGCAGTTGAAGACGCTGCCGCGCGCGGCGATCGCAGGCAGCTCCTGGGCCGATTTCGGCGCCATCATCATGGTGAAGAACCTTGCCGAGGCGATCCCGCTCGCAGACGCCATCGCTGCCGAGCATCTCGAGATCATGACCACAGATCCCGACGCGCTCGCCGCAAAGATCCGCAATGCCGGCGCGGTGTTCCTTGGGCCCCATACGCCCGAGGCGATCGGCGACTATGTCGGCGGCTCCAATCACGTGCTGCCGACGGCGCGCTCGGCGCGATTTTCCTCGGGGCTCTCGGTGCACGACTTCATCAAGCGCACCTCGATCCTGAAATGCGGACCCGATCAATTGCGTGCGCTGGGTCCGGCCGCGATGACGCTGGGCAAGGCGGAGGGGCTGGACGCCCATTCGCGTTCGATTGGATTGCGCCTCAATCTGTCATGACAAAGCCGCCCGAACAGGACGACTCGACCAATCGCATCGTTGCGATCACGCTCGATGAGGAGTCGATCGGCCGTTCCGGGCCGGATATCGATCGAGCATGAGCGGGCGATCGCGATCTACGATCTGATCGAGCAGAATTTGTTCGCGCCCGAGGGCGCGGAGGGGAAGGGCCCGTTCACGCTGCATATCGGCATCACCGGCAACCGATTGATGTTCGACATCCGCCGTGAGGACGGCACGCCTGTCGTCGCGCATCTGCTGTCGCTGACGCCGTTCCGGCGGATCGTGAAGGACTATTTCATGATCTGCGACAGCTACTACCAGGCGATCCGCACAGCGACCCCCGACAAGATCGAGGCGATCGACATGGGCCGCCGCGGCATTCACGACGAGGGATCGCGCACGCTCCAGGAGCGACTGAAGGGCAAGGTGCGGGTCGACTTCGAGACCTCGCGCCGCCTGTTCACGCTCATTACTGTCCTTCATTGGAAAGGCTAAACGCGGATGGCTGCGCCCCCACGCGCACGCGATCCGCAATCGGTGCTGTTCGCCTGTGCGATGAACAGCGTACGCTCGCCGATGGCCGAGAGCCTGTTGCTGCACATGTTTCCGCAGGGCCTCTACGTGAAGTCGGCCGGTACCCGGAAGGGTGAGCTCGATCCATTCGCGGTCGCCGTGATGGCCGAGCTCGGCCAGGACATCTCGGCCCACAAGCCCCAGACCTTCGAGGAGCTGGAGGACTGGGAGGGGCTGAATTTCGACCTCATCATCACGCTCTCGCCCGAGGCGCATCACAAGGCGCTGGAGCTGACGCGGACACTCGCGGCCGAGGTCGAATACTGGCCGACGCAGGATCCCACCATCACCGAAGGCAGCCGCGACCAGAAGCTCGCTGCCTACCGCGAGGTCTGCGATCAGCTCTTGATGCGCATCCGCCGGCGCTTCGCCAAGTCGGGCGCGGCCTCCGGGTGATCTCGTGCCTCCCGCGCAGCGTAGCGTGCAACGATGTGCTGCAGAGCCGAGGGCCCATCTCATGCCGCGCCGGGTCCGGGACCTTCCGTAACACCCGCGTCACAGAGCGCAGGCACAGGCATGTCGGACACCTCGAATCACCAAACCTCCGGTTCCCGGTTGTGAAATCAGCCCCCTTCCGATAGGTTCCACGCGCAATTCACCCCTCCGCTTCATCCCGCAAATCACCTGATGCTCGGCCGCCCCAAATTCGTACTTGCCTCCGGTTCGCCGCGTCGCCTGTCGCTGCTCAACCAGGCCGGCATCGAGCCCGACGCGCTCCGGCCGGCCGATGTCGACGAGACGCCCAAGCGGGGCGAGCTGCCGCGCGCCTGCGCCAACCGCCTCGCCCGGGCCAAGGCCGATGCGGCGCTGAAATCGGTGCAGCTGGACGATGAGCTGCGCGGCGCCTTCATCCTCGCCGCGGACACCGTGGTGGCGGTCGGTCGGCGCATCCTTCCCAAGGCCAATCTGGTCGACGAAGCCGCGCAATGCCTGCGGCTGCTGTCGGGCCGCAACCACCGCGTCTACACCGCGATCTGCCTCGTCACGCCGCGCGAGGCGTTCCGCCAGCGCCTGGTCGAGACCCGCGTGCGCTTCAAGCGTCTGTCGGAGGAGGACATCCAGGCCTATATCGGTTCAGGCGAATGGCGCGGAAAAGCCGGCGGCTACGCCGTGCAGGGCATCGCCGGCTCCTTCGTGGTGAAGATGGTGGGGTCCTACACCAACGTCGTCGGCTTGCCGCTGTACGAGACCACGACGCTGCTCGGCGGCGAAGGTTTTCCGATCCGTTTCGGCTGGCTCAACACCACCGCGGTGTGAATGCAGCAGCCGCGCCGGTGGGCGCCCCAGCAAGAATCGCGAAGACAAGCCCATGCAAAGCAGCATCGTCGCTCCGGACACAGGCGGACCGCATCTGTTGCCGTCCAGGGAACCCGGCTGCCGACAGGCGCTTGAACTTCACCGCGTGTAAGCTGCCGCCGACATCATGGACGACGAAGTCAAAAAGCAAGCCGGCCCGCTCAAGACCTGCCCGATCTGCGGCAAGCCGCAGGCGCAGGCCACCCGCCCGTTCTGCTCCTCGCGCTGCCGCGACGTCGATCTGAACCGCTGGCTGAAAGGCTCCTACGTCATCCCCGGCCGCGACGACGAAGCGGATGACGTTGAATAACTAAGTAATATCAATTAATTACCGATATGGACGCCGCGCCGCGCGCAGGCGATGGCAGGACGGCCGCATCTTGTGCACAGCCGGGCCGAGCCCCGCGAAGCCAAAGGTGAAGCGTGGGTGGACAGGCCGCCCCGAGCCCACTATAAACCGCCCGCTCGATGGGCTTTGGCCCCTCTCTTGGAGCACGCCCAGGTAGCTCAGTTGGTAGAGCATGCGACTGAAAATCGCAGTGTCGGTGGTTCGATTCCGCCCCTGGGCACCATTCCCCTGACGACATCTGCGAGATGTGGCTGGTCCCGAGCCACCACCCTCCTTCGCTATACGAGCCCGGCTGTCGCTGATATGATCCTCGCCATTGGACGGTAAACGGCAGCTTGCCACCAACTTTTCTGCGATGCCGGCCTTCTGATCAGACCTCGATCCCGCTCGCGCCCTTTCGCATTGCCTCGACAAGAACGCTGAACAAATTCGTCAACGGCTGCCGCGTCCCCGCTCACATTTGGAGATGTGCCATGGCTGCATCGGACTGGCGTCTCGAAGGCGAATGGATGAAGAACTGCAATTGCGCGTTTGGCTGCCCCTGCGATTTCAACGCTCTACCGACCCTCGGCTATTGCAAAGGCATGGTCGGCATGCGGATCACGACGGGGCATTTTGAGGGCGTCAAGCTCGATGGCCTTTGTTTTGCGGTCGTGGTGGATTTCCCCGGCGCGCTGCATCAAGGCAACGGCAAGATGCAGCCCATCGTCGACGAACGCGCCACACCGGAGCAGCGACAGGCGCTGTTCAACATTCTGTCGGGCAAGCATTCGGCCGAGGGCACGCTGTTCCACATCTTCAGCCTGATCGTGACGACCATTCACGATCCGATCTTCGCGCCGTTCGAATTTTCCTTCGACAGGGATGGTCGTGTCGCAAAACTCGTCGCCGGCGAGGTGCTCGAGACCGAGGTGGAGCCGATCAAGAATCCCGTGACCGGTGCGCCACATCGAGTTCAAGTGGTCATGCCCGAGGGCTTCGAGCACAGGGCTGCCGAGATCGCGTCCGCCAACATCCGCTCGACCGGCGCGATCACGTTCGAGACACGGGGCACGCACAGTTCGCTCGCCAATGTCGTGCAGACGCCCGAGGGCGTCGCGGCGTGATGCGGCGCCGACATCGGGGCCGCAGCTTCGGTGTCAGCTCGTCATCTTCCGGGGAGCGCGACACGCGCGTCGACGGATGAAGGTTCGGCTCCCCCGATTCGTCACTGCGCTGGCGGATTAACCTATGCACGGGCGTGCGATACTGGAACATCTGCTCCACCGCGATCGCTTGATCGTCGCGATCGGGACCGCCGCCGTGGCGGCGCTTGCCTGGGCCTATCTCGCGGGCGGCGCGGGCATGGACACCGACATGATGGCCGAGATGCCGGACATGGCCCCGATGCCGTGGACGCTACGCTCTGCCGTGCTGCTGTTCGCGATGTGGTGGGTGATGATGATCGCGATGATGGCGCCGAGCGCGGGGCCTACGGTCCTGTTGTATGCGACGATCAGGCACAAGGACGAGACTGCATCCCGCGCAGCAATCGATGCCTGGATCTTTCTCGCCGGATACCTCGTGACATGGGCTGGGTTCAGTCTCGCTGCCGTCCTGGCACAATGGGCACTCGAACGCCTCGGCCTCCTGTCGATGGCAATGGCAAGCACCAGCGCGGTTCTGGGCGGCGTCATCTTGCTAGCCGCGGGGCTTTACCAGTTCACGCCGCTCAAGCGCGCCTGCCTGCGGTACTGCGAGAGCCCGCTGTTGTTTCTCAGCCGGCATTGGCGGCCCGGCACGCGCGGGGCATTCCGCATGGGGCTGCGCCACGGCAGCTACTGCGTCGGCTGCTGTTGGTTTCTGATGGCCTTGCTGTTTGTCGGCGGCGTGATGAACCTGGTCTGGATCATCGGCCTCATGCTCTATGTCGCCGGCGAGAAGCTGCTGCCGTTCGGCCGAAGATTGAGCTATGCAGCAGGCGGGATCCTCATCCTGTCCGGGGCGATCATTATTGCGCGCGCGGTGTGAGGCCCGAAACTGCCGGGACTGCTCGGATACCGCCTCCCAATATGCCGAAAAGCCGAACGACTAAGCCTTGCCCAACCGGAGCTTAAGGTTGTCCTGCCTGTGAATGCGATTGCCACCCTTCGGGGCGCCATCAACTTGTCTCCCGGACTTCGCAAGTCTTCGTAGAAGCCGAGAGACGGCTGAAATCCGTGCGTTTCAGCCCTCGTTTGCGTTCGGCTGTCCGCTGATAGCCGAAGCACCGCGCCGCGCGGAGCTCGTTCCCGAGCCGGATCGTATCCCCCCATCCTGGCACTCCGCTTGCTCAGTCAGGAGCCAAGCCAAGGTCTCGGCAAGTAGGCCGTTTCAGGTTGAGGCAAGTGATGCAGAAAATGTCCCGTTCTGGTGCTGCCGGTGAACTCCGGCTCGATGCATTGATCGCCGATTTGTGGTGGCGCGTTCGGCTCCTGAACACCGACATCCTCGAGGAGGAAGCTCGGGCCAGGGTGTTCGACGTGAACCAGCCGACCTATCCGCTGCTCGCGCTCAACCTGCGCACACGACGCGACAACCTGGTGTCGACGATCGGCGTGCTCGAGCAGCGCGCGAAATCAATGTCGGAAGCGGCTTGAGAGCAGTATCGGGGCCGGCGGCCGCGCCACGCCGCGGGCCGTCGGCGCACGGGATGCAACGAGCATCGTCGCATGGCTCGAATGCCCCCGGCGCTTGTCGGGGCATGAGTTGAATTCACGCCGCGCCTGGCTGTGATATTGCTGGCCTCTGCAATCCCGCGAGGCCTCCATGCTCCCCATTCCCGCCGATATCTTCACCGAGCCCGAGGACGTCTCGCCCGACGGCCTTGCCAATCTTGGCCCGCTGCGGCGGCTGGCCGGCACTTGGCAGGCGGACAAAGGCATCGACGTCAATCCGAAGGCGGAAGGGCCGGAGCGGCGAACCTTCATCGAGCGCATCCGCATGGACCCGATCGATCCGCAGGCCAACGGGCCGCAGCTGCTGTACGGTCTGCGCTATCACATCCACATCAACACGCCCGAGGAAGATATCACCTTCCACGACCAGGTCGGCTATTGGCTGTGGGAGCCGGCGACCGGGCTGATCATGCAGACGCTGGCGATCCCGCGCGGGCAGGTGCTGCTGGCCTCGGGCAAGGCCGGGCCGGATGACAGGACGATCACGGTCACCGCCAAACGCGGCGATACCGCTTACGGGATCTGCTCGACCGACTTCCTGGAACAGGCTTTCCGCACCGATGCCTACCGCTGCGACATCACCTTCAACGACAACGGCAGCTGGACCTATCTGATCCAGACCGAGTTGTTCGTGCGCGGCGCGCCGTTCAATCATCGCGACACCAACACGCTCCAGCTCGTCGCGCCGCCAAAGCTCAATCCGCTGGCGCTGATCGTCAACGATCGCGCCAAGGAGAATGCAGCAGCCGGCGGTGGATCCCTCGCCTGAGCGCTATCCGGAGAATTGCATGAAGCCCTATGTCATCTGTCTGATGCACTCCAGCCTGGACGGCCGCACGCATCCGAGCCGCTGGCGTCCGAAGGGGGCAGGCACGGATTGGTTCGAGAAGATCCATGACGAACTCGGCGGCGATGCCTGGGTGATCGGCCGCGTCACCGGGGCGGAGTTCGCCAAGGGCAAGCCCTATCCCGCAACGGACGCGACATTCCCGCGCGAAAGCTGGTTTGCGCGGCGCGATGCGAAGACCTATGGCGTGGTGCTCGATGCACAGGGCAAGATCGGCTGGGGGCGCTCGGACATTGGCGGCGACCCGATCGTCGTCGTGCTGACCGAGCGTGTGCCGGATTCGCATCTCGCCGGCCTTCGCGGCGAGGGCGTGTCCTACATCTTTGCCGGCAAGTCCGAGATCGACCTTGGGCTGACGCTGGACATCCTCGCCCGCGAGCTGGGCGTGAAGCGTCTGCTGGTGGAGGGCGGCGGCGTCGCCAACGGCGCGTTCCTGCGCGCCGGTCTCATCGACGAATTCAATCTGATCCTCAGCCCGGCAATCGACGGCGCAAAAGGCGCACCCTTCGTGTTCGATTCGCCAGAGACGGACAGCGACCGGCGTGCGCCGATCACCGCGATGACGCTGGAGAGCACGCGCGAGCTCGGCGGCGGCGTCCTGCTGCTGCGATATCTGATCAAGAACGATCCTCAGGCAGCGAGCCGGTAAGCGCGGCATGTCCGATCCATCCGAGCACATCGTCATTGTCGGCGCCGGCGCGGCCGGCCTGATGGCGGCGCGCGAGTTGGCGCGTGCCGGCCGGAAGGTGACGATCCTGGAGGCACGCCAGCGCTGTGGCGGCCGCATTCATCCGCTGCCGGCCTCGGAGTTCGGCTATCCCGCCGATGGCGGCGCTGAATTCGTTCATGGCGAGGCGCCGGTCACGCGCGCACTCCTGCGCGATGCCGGGCTGTCCCTTCAGGAGATCGAAGGCGAGCAGTGGAGCTTTGACGGGACGAGGCTCGCGCGCGAGGATCGCCGCGATCTCCATGAGGCGGAGCTTCAAGCCACACTGCGGGGCTTGAAGGACGATCTCGTGGTCGCCGATTTCCTGCGCCGGCATTTTGCCGGGGACGACTATGCGCCGATGCGCCATTCGATCGAACGAATGGTCGAGGGTTACGATGCGGCCGACCCCGAGCGCGCGTCCACGCTGGCGTTGCGCGCGGAATGGATGGATGGCGGACACGCTCAGCAGGCGCGGATCGACGGCGGATACGGCGCCATGATCGATGCGCTGGCGGCCGACTGCCGCAGGCACGGCGCGACCATCCGCCTCGGCTGTGTCGTGTCGGCCCTCGCGGAGGAGGGCGGCGCGGTGGCCGTTCGCTGCGCTGGCGGTGATGTGCACTCCTGTGATCGCGCGATCCTCACCGTGCCGCTGCCGCTGCTGCGCGAGATCGCGTTGCCGGGGGAGGCGCGCGCGAAGCTTGCCGCTGCCGACGACATCGGCTTCGGCAACGTCATCAAGATCCTTCTGCGCTTCGCGCGGCCATGGTGGCGCGAGCGCAAGGAAAATCTCGCGGACATGACCTTCCTCTTGTCCGACCAGGCGATCCCGGTGTGGTGGACGCGGTATCCGGACCCGCGCCCCGTGCTCACGGGCTGGTTTGGCGGCCCGCGCACGGCGGAGCTGGAAAGCCTCGATCCGCAAGGACTGGTCGATGCCGGGCTCGGCTCGCTCGCCGCCGTGTTCGGCCTGCCGCGCGATGACATCACGCGCGAGCTCGTGGCGGCGGCGGCGATCAACTGGGCGCATGATCGATTCGCGCGCGGCGCCTATTCGTGGGCGACGCCGCGGACGCGGGAGGCACAAGCGATCCTCGCACGTGCCGACGGGCGCGTGCTGTTTTCGGGTGAAGCGCTCTATCGCGGCCGCGATATGGGCACGGTCGAGGCAGCGCTCGCGAGTGGGCTGGAGACGGCGGAGAGGATCTTGCAGGGATAACGGAAAGGCCCGCATCTCTGCGGGCCTTTTGTCTTACCAGCGTCCGCCGCCGAAGCTGAACGTCACGCCGGGGCCGCCGCCGTAATAGCCGTACGGTCCGCCGCCGTAATAGCCTTGGTGCCGCGGATAGTAACCGTAGCTTCTGTAATGGGGCCGGTAATGGCCGTGATGATGCCGCCAATGATGATTGTGACCGTGCCAGCGATGGTGCCTGCGGTGCGCGCTGATGTCGGTGGACTGGCTATCCTGCGCGGTCTGCTTGGCGCTTCCGCCGCCTGCCGCGTTGGCCGCCGATCCGCCGGCGAACGCCGCAGCACCGAGGGCGATCGCGGCAATGAGATACTTCATGTCGTCACTCCAGTTGAATGTCGTGTGACAACACATGGGTGCCGGCTGCGTTCCAGCCAGTGCGGGCGTCGAAACGACGCAGCGCGCGATGTGCGACGTCACGCGGATGATCGTGTGTCGTGATGTATTGTCGCATCACCGGCGCGCCGTCGCCATCACTTCGCCGCGAATGATGCGACGACCTCGTCCGTCGTGACGATACGCGCGAATTCGCCGTTGAGATTCGACAGCGTCATTGCGTGGATTTCCTCGGCGGAATGCGCCTCGCCGTCGGGTCCGATGCGGTCGAACGTCCAGGTCGCATCGCGCACCAGGTATGCATCGAAGCCGAGATTGCCCGCCATCCGTGTCGTCGTTTCGACGCAATGATTCGTGGTGGCGCCGCAGATGACAAGCCTGGCGATGTTGCTTGCGCGCAGGCGCGTCTCGAGCTCCGTGCCGATGAAGGCGCTGTTGACGCGCTTGACGATCACGGGCTCGCCGTCCTGCTCGCGCGCCTCGTCCTTGACCGCGTAGCCGGAACGCGATGGCAGAAACGACGAATTCGGCTTCGTGCCTTCGTGGCGGATGTGGAAGATCGGCGCGCGATTCGTCCTGAAGGCCTTCAGCAGATCGACGATGCGCGCCACCGCATCCGGATTGTTGCGTCGCTTGCCCGCCGCCTCCCATTCGTCGAATGCGCGCTGGACGTCGACGACGATGAGGGCGGGGAGGGAGGCGGTCATGATCGGAGCTTTCGTGCGGGGCCGTTGAAGCGAATATGCGAGCCGATCAGGGAAGCGCAATGCCGATCTTCCCTCGTTTCGCGACAGTTTCCGTGCCCCGGACGCAGCGCAGCTCGAAGGTGCGCCTGCAGAGCCGCGACATCAGAATAGGGCTACGCGGGCCGCGGGAATTCTTTCTATGGATGCGGATCGGGAAAGCCGTGGCGCTCGGAGAGCGCGGCGAGGATCGCGTCCTTGTCGGCGATGAAGGCGCGGCCATGATGGCTGCCAGTCTGGTGCGGCGAAGTCGCTCCAGTCGCGAGCACGAGCAGCGGCAGCGATTGGTTCTCCTCGCCGACCAGCGCGATCACGGCTTGCCGCGGACGTGGCCAGGGGATCCGCTCGACGTCGAGCTTTTCGGCGAGCGCCGGAAACGAGGCCAGCACGCCCTCGATCAGCGCGCAATGCCAGCAATAGAACCGGTGACCCGGAAAGGCCGGATCCTCGAAACCGGGACGCAGCAGAAACAGGCGGTCGCGCGTCATGGGTCGCTCCGAAGCATGGCCGCCTTGCTGAGGATCAAGGCGGCACGGTCTGGCCGGCCTAGTGTCGAGGCCCCAAATGGTTGGGGATCGATAGGGTCAAGAAAGGACGCCATGCCGGGGCCGATCAGTCAACCGCAGTCACTCGCCGACGTGACGACACTGCCGGAGCTCCTGCGCTGGCGCGTCCGTACGACGCCGGCGGCGGAGGCCTATCGCCATTTTGACGGCGCTGCCGGACGCTGGGTCAGTCAGTCCTGGCAGGAAATCGATGCAGAATTCGAGCGCTGGCGGCGGGCGCTGGCTGCGGAGGGCTTCTCGGCCGGCGAGCGCGTCGCCATCCTGATGCCGAACGGCATTGCGCATGTCGCGATGGACCAGGCGGCGCTGTCGCGTGGGCTCGTGCCGGTGCCGATGCATGCCGTCGACAACCCGGACAGCATCGCCTACATCCTCGCCGATTCCGGTGCGCTGCTGCTGTTCGTGGATACGCTGTCGCGCTGGCAGGCGATCACCGCCACTGGCCAGCCCCTCGACCATCTCAAGCGCATCGTCTGCGCGGATGCGGCGGGGCTCACTGCTGCCGATGCCCGTATCGTCGCGCTCGATCGCTGGCTTGCAGAGCCTCGAAGCGCTAGCGCGCCGCTGGCTGACGTCGCGGTCGAGCCGGGCGACCTTGCCGCCATCGTCTACACTTCGGGCACGACCGGCCGGCCCAAGGGCGTGATGCTGTCGCATGGCAACATCGTCGCCAACGTGAAGGCCGTCGCGCGGCGCATCGCGGCCGTGCCGAACGACGTCTTCTTGTCCTTTCTGCCGCTCTCGCATACCTTCGAGCGTACCGGCGGCTATTATTATCCGATCGCGGTTGGGGCCTGCGTCGCCTATGCGCGCTCGGTTTCGCAGCTTGGGGAAGACCTGAGAATCGTACGGCCGACGGTGCTGGTCTCGGTGCCGCGCATCTATGAGCGCATCTACGCCCTCATCATGCAACATCGCGCGGCGGCCGGTGGCGCAGAACGCGCGCTGCTCGATCTTGCGCTTGTTGTCGGAGGCCGGCGCTTCGATGCGCGGCAGGGTCGCGGCTCGCCGACGCTGTTCGACCGGCTCGCCTGGCCGCTCCTGAAGCGTTTCGTCGCCGATAAGGTGTTGGCCCAGTTCGGCGGGCGCCTGCGCGTTGCGGTCTCCGGCGGCGCTCCGATTGCCGAGCCGGTCATCCGCCTGTTTCTCGCGCTCGGGCTCGACGTCCTTCAGGGCTATGGCATGACCGAGACCTCGCCGGTCGTTTCCGTCAATACGCCGGACGACAACGATCCATCCTCGGTCGGCCGCGTCCTGGACGGGCTGGAGGTCAGGCTCGGCGAGCTCGACGAGCTGCTCGTTCGCGGGCCGAGCGTGATGCTCGGCTACTGGCACAAGCCGGAGGAAACGCGCAGGGTCAAGCAGGCCGACGGCTGGCTGCACACCGGCGATCAGGCTCGCATCGAGAACGGGCGTATCACCATCACCGGCCGCATCAAGGACATCCTGGTCACTTCAACCGGCGAGAAGATCGCGCCGGTGGATCTGGAGACCGCGATCCTCGCCGATCCCCTGTTCGAGCAGGCACTGGTGATCGGCGAACAGCGGCCGTTCCTCGCCGCGCTGGTCGTGCTGAATGCAAAGGCCTGGGTGCAAGAGAAAGAAAGGCTCGCGGCGAGCGGCAAGCAAGGCGCCGCGGCGGAACGGGCCGCGCTGCTGGCCAGAATAGCGGCGGCCGTGAAGGCCTACCCGTCCTACGCGACGCCGCGCGCGGTCTGGTGGACCCTGGATCCATGGACGATTGCCGGCGGCCTGCTCACGCCGACGCTGAAGAACAAGCGCCCCGCGCTCGAGCGCCGCTTCGCCGCCGAGATCGAGCAGATCTACGCCAAGAAGCCGGCGCCGATAACGTCGACGTGATTTCGCCTCCGGCCGCCCTTGATCCAGCGCAACTTCGGCCGCCGCCGCCCGATGCAATGTGGCCGCGACATTCGAAATGCAATCGAGGCAGATCATGAAGGCGTATTTCATCGGCGGTGGCATTGGATCGCTCGCAGGCGCGGCGTTCCTCGTTCGCGATGCGCAGCTGCCGGGGCGCGACATCGTGATCTACGAGACGCAGCCGCTGGTCGGCGGCAGCCTCGACGGCGCGCAGCTCGCGAACGGCGCCTATTCGCTGCGCGGCGGGCGCATGCTCACCACCGACCATTACGAATGCACTTGGGATCTGCTCTCGAGCATTCCCTCGCTCGAACATCCCGGCCTCAGCGTTCGCGACGAGACCATCGCCTTCAACGAAGAAAATCCGGCGCATTCCCGCGCGCGTCTGGTCGACCGCAACCGCTTCAAGGTCGACGTCTCGCACATGGGCTTTTCCGCGCGCGACCGGATCGAGCTGCTGCGGCTCACCGAAGCTTCGGAGGAGACGCTCGGCAATAGCCGCATCACCGACTGGCTGTCGCCCGGATTCTTCGAGTCCAATTTCTGGTACATGTGGCAGACCACCTTCGCCTTCCAGCCCTGGCACAGCGCGGTCGAGCTGAAGCGCTATCTGCACCGCTTCATGAGCGAGTTTCCGCGCATCGAGACGCTCAGCGGCGTCAAGCGCACCGTCTACAATCAGTATGACGCGATCGTGCGGCCGCTCGCCGACTGGCTCAAGCGCCAGGGCGTGCAGTTCGTGCGCGGCACGCGCGTCACCGACATGGCGTTCGAGGCCGACGGCGCGCGCTTGCGCGTGAGTCAGCTCACGCTCGACCGCGACAGCCGCACCGCCAACGTCCGGCTCGAAGACGGCGATCTCGTTTTCTTCCAGAACGGCTCGATGACAGACGCTTCGAGCCTGGGCACGATGACCGAGCCGCCGCCGCGCCTGACCAAGGCCGATAGTCAGGGCTGGGCGCTGTGGGAGACGATCGCGCAAGGACGTCCCGAATTCGGCAATCCGTCCGCGTTCAACAGCTCGATCCCCGAATCCTACTGGCTGTCCTTCACCGTCACCTGCCGCGATCCACGGTTCTTCGACCGGATGGAAGCGTTCTCGGGCAACAGGGCCGGCACCGGCGGTCTCGTCACGTTCAAGGACTCCAACTGGCTGATGTCGGTCGTGCTCTATCACCAGCCGCATTTCACGGGCCAGCCGAAGAACGTGCAGGTGTTCTGGGGTTATGCGCTGCATCCCGACCGCATCGGCAATTTCGTGGCAAAGCCGATGTCGGATTGCGGCGGCGCCGACATCCTGACGGAGCTCTGCGGTCACCTGAACTTCGATCCCCCCGTGTTCGAGGATGCGATCTGCATTCCCTGCCGCATGCCCTACATCACCAGCATGTTCATGCCGCGCAAGGCGGCCGACCGGCCGCTGCCGGTGCCCGAAAATTCCGTCAATCTCGCCTTCGTCAGCCAGTTCGTCGAAATCCCCGATGACGTCGTGTTCACCGTCGAATATTCGGTGCGTGCGGCGCAGATGGCGGTCTATCGGCTCATGAAGATCGATCGCCCGGTGCCGCCGGTGACGCGGCACGACAAGTCGCTCGCCGTGATCTTCGCGACGCTGGAAAAGGCGTTCGCGTGATGGCTACTTGAACGGGTCCTGGATCGACGGCGCCGACTGGCGGATGCGGCGCACGCTGACCGGCGTGCCGTCGGAGACGAACAAGAGCTCGTATTTCCGGCCCTGGTTGTCGGTCGCCGAGCAGGTGACGTCGTTCACCTTCCGGGCGGCGAAATTGCCGGTCTGGCGGCAGACACCGGTGGAGGTCTGCTCGGCCGGCACCGGCAGGCCGTCGACCTTGGGGCGGTCCTTTGAGTTCAGCAGCATGCGGTCGATCGGCAGCTCGTAGGAATTGTCGTCGGCGCGCTTGCCGTTCTCCCCGGAAAACGACACGACGTGGCTGTCATCGGAGGGATTGTCGACAGCGACCGCGAAATTGACCCGGCCCTTGTCGCCATGGGCGTAGGCCACCGTCTTGCAAGCATAGGTGCGGCCTGCGACCTTGAACGTCTTGCAGTGGCCGGAGATCAGCGCCAGGAGGTCGATGAAGGCGTTCTGCTGCGGCTGCGGATTGTTGACCGGAATGGGTCCAGAAGTCTCGGCAAAACAAGGACTTGCCAAGACCACGATCAGGGCGGCGAGGACCGGTCGGCAGAGGCGCATCGTCGGACTCGTGTGCCAGGGGGCCGTGACGGCGGACAATGTCCGTCCGACAACCATCGAACCGCAAATTGGTTGCGATCCCGTTTGCACCGCAATTCCCGCCTGGAATACCACCGCGTCACCCCCGACGGCGCTTTGCCCAAATTGCCCAACCCGTATAGCCGGCACATGCCATCAGGGCAGTGTTTTTTTCGTGGCGGAGCTAGCCTGTCGCCGCCTGCCAGCGCGAATCCCGAAGCGAGGGCCGGCGGTGCAGGCGGGCATCCAGCAGGGCGCGGGCGCGGGGCAGCTCACCGCTGCGCATGAGCGCGACGATAAAGGTGTCCTCGATCAGCTCGCGCTGGGCATGGCTGCCGCCGATGCGCACGACCTCGCCGAGGACCGGCGCGAGCACCTGGACGCAAGCCCGGTAATCCTCATCGGCGAAAGCCAGGAGCGCGCGGCAGATTGCCGGTACCACGGGACCGGCGGGCAGCTTGCCGTCAGCGAGCCGCTGCTCGATCGCCCCAAGGCGCGCGGCGAGCGCCTCGCGGTTTTGCGTGGCGGCCGCGAACAGCGCCATGTGGACGTCGGCAAAGGACAGGCTCGACTTCGGAAACAGCTTTTGCGCGGCAGCATCAGCCTCGCGCCACAGCGCTTTCGGCACGGCATGGCCGTAGGCCGACAGGCGCCAGAGCAGCGAGGCGCTGTCGGTGACGACGTTGAGCGGCGGCGCCTGGGTGGCGGAGGGCTGAAGCACGTCGGCATAGATCGACAGCGCCCGCGCCGCATCGCCATGTTCGAGCGCGCCGAGCGCCTGGTGCCAGCGGATATGGCTGTGCAGGATTCCGGCGCGGTCGTAAGTCGGGATCCATTGGTCGACGAGGCGGTGAGCTATGCGGGATTTTGGGTGACGAGGCGATCAGGCGGCGTGGTTTTCCGGCACTTGGATGACCTCGATGCCGTTTTCGAATCTGACACCTGCGCTGACCTTCGGCAACTGATTTGTGCCTTTCAGCCGCCGCCAGGTCTTTGATGCGGCGCAGAGCAGCTTGAACACCATCAACTTGGCAGTCGTTGACGATAACGAACCTTTCGTGCGCACCGTTCTGTGCCGGACCGTCGCGAACACGCTTTCGATGGGATTCGTCGTCCGCAAGTGGTCCCAATGCTCGGCGGGGAATTCGTAGAACGCAAGCATTGCGTCGCGATCTTTCGTCAGGCACTCGACCGCCTTGTCGTACTTCGCTCCGTATTTCTCGGCAAAGACATCGATCGCCACTTCGGCCGAAGCTCGGTTGGACGCCAAATAGACCTCGCGCAGATCCTTCTTCATGCTGGCCTGTACCGACACTGCGACTTTGTTCAAGATATTCGCGGTTTTGTGCACCCAGCACCGCTGATGTCGCGTGGCGGGAAAGACCTCGTCGAGCGCCTTCCAGAAGCCGAGCGCGCCGTCACCGACGGCGATTTCCGGGGCGATCTTCAGCCCTCGGGTTTTCGCCTCGACGAGCAGTTCGTGCCAGCTCTGCGTGCTCTCGCGCACGCCGACCTGGAAGCCGATGAGTTCCTTCTTGCCTTCCGGCGTCGCGCCGATCAGCACCAGCATGCATTCGCTGTGGTCTTCCATGCGAGCCTGCAGGAAGACGCCGTCCGCCCACACGTATACGTACCGGCGCGCCGACAGATCGCGCTTCTGCCAACGCTCGTACTCGAGCTGCCACTCCGTCGTCAGTCTGGAAACCACCGCCGGAGAAAGATTCGGCGCATCCTTGCCCAAGAGCGCCGCCAGCGCCTCCTGGAAGTCGCCCGTCGAGATGCCTCGCAGGTACAGAACCGGCAAAAGTGCATCCAAGCTCTTCGTGCGCCGTGCCCACAACGGCAGGATCGCCGAGGTGAAGCGGATCCGCTCGCCATCGCTGGTCACCGCGCGATCGCGAATCTTTACCCGGGCGACTTCGACGGCGCCGATCCCCGTCTGGATCGTCCGCACTGGACCATGGCCGTGTCGCACGAGGCGGTCGCGGCCATCGGGAAGCTTCAAGCCCTTCATCGCGGCGAGAAACGCCTCGGCTTCCATCTCGACAGCCTGCGCAAGCAGCTGCCGAGCTCCAGATCGCAAAATATTCGTCAGTGGATCGTCGATCTCATCGGGCTGACGCAGTGGGACAATGTTGCTATGCTCGTTCATGGCGTATCGCTCTCCTTGAGGTTCTGGCAGGCTCGACACCCGCCTCGATACGCCGCCTATCTCATTCCGTCATCACCCAGTTTCCCGCATAGCTCCGAGGCGGTCGGCCGCATCGATCGAGCCGTCCTCGAACATCGCATGCAGCACCGCGTGTGCGGCATGGGCGTTCTGCCGGCGCAGATTGAAGCCGCGCTCGGTGACGGCGCGGCCGCGGGCGACGTCGCCATTCTCCGTCATCGCCCAGCCGGACATGGTGAGGAACCACCAGTCCTCGCCATAATGCCGCGCGACGCGCTCGCAGAGCTCGTGCCGGGTCGGCCATGCCGGAGAATGCGAACAGGCCGAAAGCGCCGAGCGGCAGCGAGAGCACCACGGCGTCGCGCGGCCATGCGTCGATGTGCTTCAGCGTCGATGCGATCGCCTCGGGCAGCCGGCCCTCGATCGCGAGCGCCAGCGTCTCGACATGCGAGCGTTCGCGCTCGGTGCCGCGCTTCGTCACCAGCTCGCGCGCGAGCGTCGCCTTTTGCCGCGCGAGATCGCCCTGCTGGTAGAAGGCATGCACGCGGGCGCGGGCGATAAGGGGAAGTGCGAAATCCGGGTCGGTCGCGATCGCGCGATCCAGCGTCTCCGCCGTGCCGGTCCAGCCCGCGAGCATGAGGTCGACGCCTTCGCGATAGGCGGCTGCCGCCTCGTCCGAGGTCGTGGAGAGGGGCAGGCCGTAGCGGTCTTCAAGCGGCATCGTCGTCTCTCGTTCTCACGCCGTCCGCGCGCGGCGGCCTTCGATCGGATAGGCCGGGTCGTTGTAGCCCGGCGTCGAGGGATGGCCCGGCGTCACCAACTGGTCGACCAGGGCCTCGTCATCCGCGGTGAAACGATAGTCGAGCGCGCCGATGTAGCCGTCCCATTGCTCCTCGGTGCGGGGTCCGGCGATCACCGACGAGACGAAGGCGGAGTTCAGCACCCAGGCGACCGCGAACTGGCCGGCGGTGATGCCCCTCTTCTCCGCGTGCGTCTTGATCTCCTGCGCGAGGCGAAGCGATTCCGGCCGCCATTCGGTCTGCATCATGCGGGTGTCGTTGCGGCCCGCGCGCGTCTCCTTGTCGGGGACTGCATCGGGCTTGTACTTGCCGGTGAGCACGCCGCGCGCCAAGGGACTATAGGGCACGATGCCGAGACCGTAGTAGGAACAGGCCGGGAAGTGCTCGACCTCCGGCATGCGGTTCATGGCGTTGTAATAAGGCTGGCTCACCGCGGGTCGATCGATGCCGAGCCGGTCGCAGATGTTGCAGATCTCGGCAACGCGCCAGGCGCGGTAGTTGGAGACGCCGAAATAGCGCACCTTGCCCGCGCGGATCAGGTCACCCATCGCGCGCACCGTCTCTTCCAGCGGTGTCGCGTGATCTTCCTTGTGCAGATAGTAGATGTCGATGTGATCGGTGCCGAGCCGCGTCAGGCTTTCGTCGGCGGCCTGCAAGACCCAGCGTCGTGACAGCCCGCCGCGATTGGGATCGTTGCCCATGGGGTTTGCGAGCTTCGTGGCGAGCACCCAGGCGTGACGGTTGTTGCCGATCGCGCGTCCGACCACCTCTTCGGATGCGCCTTTTGAGTAGGCATCGGCGGTATCGATGAAGTTGATGCCGGCGCCGTGTGCCTTGTCGATGATCCGCTTCGATGCGGCTTCATCGGTCGGCCCGCCGAACATCATGGTGCCCAGGCAGATCGGCGACACTTTCAGGCCGCTGCGGCCGAGTTGGCGGTATTGCATGGGCGGGTCCTCAACGCTGCGATAGGGCGCAGCATAGCCATCCGGTTCCGTCATTGCGAGCGCGGCGAAGCAATCCAGAGCTGCGTCCGCGGAGAGAGCCATGGATGGCTTCGCTGCGCTCGCAACGACACGGAGAGGGCGGTGGCGGCCTGACCGCTTCGCCTACGCCGGCCCCTTCAATATCTTGAACACGCCATTCGCCATCACGACGCAACGATCGTCCACGCTGACTTCGGTGCTCATGAAAATCAGGGTGCGGGTCGAGCGTACCACGCGCGGGCGGGAGATCAGGATGTCGCCGATCTGGCCGGCCTCGACGAAGTGGGTGTCGAGCTGCACCGTCGCCAGATATTCCTTGCCGGAGACATAGCGGGCCGTCATGCCGCAGGTGCGGTCGGCGAAGGTCATCATCACGCCGCCCTGGACCATGCCGCGGCGGTTGTGGTGCTTGTCTTCGGTCGCGAGGGCAAACTCGTAATGACCGTCGACCTTGCGCTCCCACAAGGGACCGACGAGGTGGAGGAAGCCCGTGGTCTCCAGGATGCTCCAGCCGTCTGATTTCAGCCTTGCGGCGGCCTTGGTGGTCATGTCGTCGTCCGTTCCTGTGCGGGCCTTGCGAGCGCATTTCATCGGGGCCGGACGTGGTGTAGTCAAGCATCATGAGACCGTTCGATGATGCCACACGGCGGAATATCGCGGATGCCTGCGCGGCCTTCACACGCCTGCAGGAGGATGATGCGCAAGCGACGCTGAAGCGCGCCGCGGTGGCGGTCGCGCTAACCGCGAGCGAGGGCGACGACACTGCGCTGCTACTCACGCTGCGCGCGTCGCATCTGCGCGCCCATCGCGGTCAATGGGCGCTGCCGGGCGGCCGATGCGATCCCGGCGAGACGCCGGTCGAAGCGGCGCTGCGTGAGCTCGATGAGGAGCTCGGCCTTCGCCTCACGAATGCGGATGTGCTCGGCACGCTCGACGATTACCCGACGCGGTCCGGTTATCTGATCACGCCGGTCGTGGTCTGGGCTGCTGACAGCGCCGCGATCCGGCCGAACCCGGAGGAGGTCGCGTCCGTGCATCGCATCGCGCTGGCGACCATCGAGCGCGAGGACGCTTTCGATTTCGTCGCGATCCCCGAAAGCAGCCGCCGCGTAATCCGCTTCCATCACCAGATGAGCCTGATCCACGCCCCGACGGCGGCGCTGATCTACCAGTTCCGCGAGGTGCTGGCGGGGCGGCATACCCGCGTCACCGACCTGGAACAACCGGTATTTGCCTGGAAGTGATGGTAAACGGCGCGTTAACGTGACGGTTACCGGATGCCTGCTAAGAGAGTAGCATGCATCGTTCGATTCGAAGAAGCCTAGCGCTGGTTCCATTCGCGCTTGTCCTGATCTCACCCGCCGCGCCCGGCGCCGAAGCCGACGCGCTGCCGCCGGCCGTTCGCAATGCCAACGCCCAGCTGCTGTCGCAGTTCTTCGCGCAAGGTGTCTCGCCGGCCGTGCTCGAATATCGCCGCAAGCTCGCGGAATATCAGGCTGCGCGCGCGGCCTTCGATGCCGAGGCCGGCGCCTATTGGAGCCAGATCTCCGAGAAGCGGAAGGCGCGCAACGCCAAGCGGCGCAATGGACAGCAGATCACGCTGGACGATTACGTCCTGGAGCATCCGCCGCTCTATGCCGGGCCGAAGCGCCCGGTGAACCCGGAGCCGGAGGAAACGCCGGAGCGGCCGCCGCGAAAGCCTATTCCGGTGGTTGCCGATTTCCTGCGCGCGGCGCAGGAGCTCTACCAGTTCACGCCGCAGCGCCCGACCAGCGAACTCGAGTTCAAGCGCGCCTATGCGCGCTACGCGTTGGCCAACGGCTTGACGCGTGAGCAGGCGGTGCGGGTCTATTCGTTCGAAACCGGCGGCACCGGCAGTTACGACGTGCAGGCGGGCATCGAGCATGGCGGCAAGCGCGCGATCTCGACCGCGATGGGCTACAATCAACTCCTGACCACCAACAGCGTCGAGCTGTTGGCCGAGCAGGGCCATGAACTCATCCGTGCGCTTTCCGAGAAAGTGGCGCGGACCTCGGGGCCGGCGCGGCATGCGCTCGAGCACAAGCTCGCCGTGCTCAGGAAGATGGTGGCACATGCGAAGTCGGTGCCCGACACCTGGTCGGAGCACGAGAAGATCGGCAACACTCCGCAGGGCTGGGCGATGCATGCGATGGTGCTCGACGTCGATATCGGCCCGATGCTGCAGACCCACAAGCTGCTGACGTCGGTGCTGTTCGCCCGCGCCAAGGGCTATACCCGACCGCTCTCCGCGGCCGAGCTCGAGATGATGAACCTCACCGGCGATGGCACCGGTCTCGACATGGTGACGATGCCGCAGGCGATGCGCGAGAAGGTGCCGACCTCGAACTTCTTCCAGCGCGGCGGCTACGAGCGCAATCCGGTCGCGATCCGCCACAACACGGTGGCCAAGCTGCTCGCGGTGACCGACGAGCGGATGGACTCGAACAGCAGCAAAGCCGGCGCGCGGGAGCTCGCGGGGGCGTTTTAGCCCTCAGTCCGCCACGTTCTACGCTGTCATGCCCCGGCTCGACCGGGGCATCCAGGGCGGATTCAAGCGGTCGTCGCAACACCAAATTGTTTTTCACTCAAGGCAGTAGTTCGTCAAGCGCTTCTGCCGGCGTTTTCCAGCCCAGCGTCTTTCTCGGTCGGGCATTGAGGGCCGCTGCTATAGCGGATATCTCGTCGGCGCTGTGGACGCTCAGGTCTGTGCCTTTCGGGAAGTACTGCCGCAGCAGCCCGTTGGTGTTCTCGTTAGTGCCGCGCTGCCAAGGGCTTTGCGGGTCGCAGAAGTAGACCTGGATGCCTGCATCGATCTTGAGGCGGTCGTGCTGAGCCATTTCGGCTCCTTGATCCCAAGTCAGCGTGCGACGTAGTTCTTCGGGCAAATTGATGATGGTGCGCGAGATCGCGTCGCGCACGGCTTCGGCTCCGTGTCCCGCGAGCGCAGGTCCGTTCTTCACGCGCGGAGCTTCGCCATGCCCCACCAATCGGGGAAGGTGCAATAGCATCGTGAAGCGCGTCGTGCGCTCGACCAGCGTGCCGATTGCCGAGCTGCCAAGACCGAGGATGAGGTCTCCCTCCCAATGTCCCGGCACTGCTCGATCGGCAGCTTCAGCAGGGCGCTCACTGATCATGATCTCCGGCGAGACAAAGCCCTTGCCTCGCCTGCGTATGCGCGCCCTGGGCATCCGCAATACACGCCCGGTTCTCAAGCAGGCGGTCAGCTCGCTGCGCAGCGCCCCACGGCCCTGAACGAAGAGAGCTTGATAGATAGCTTCGTGGCTGATGCGCATCGTCTTGTCGTCCGGGAAGTCGATCGGCAAGCGTCGGGCAATCTGCTCAGGACTCCAGGCTTTGGCCCATCGTCGATCCTTTCGCCGGCCATGTCGGCGGCCGTTCCACGGAACGGCCGGACCAGGAACATGAGCCCCGCTCGGGGCTACGACGCCGCCGGCAAGTCTCTCCTCTACATAAGTGCGCAAGGTTGCATTGAGCGCAAGCTTGGTCGACTTGGGCCGGCGGGCAGATCGATCCGCATGCCATTGGGCAGTTGTTGCCCGATACTCCAACCCACCGCCGCGGGTGGCCGCGTTCCGCCGCAGTTCACGGGAGACCGTCGAAGCATCCCGCCCCAAGCGGCGCCCGATCTCCCGTATAGAATGGTCCTGCACCCTGAGTAGGGCGATTTCCTCGCGTTCAGCCAATGAAAGGTAGCGCCCGGAGAGAGCCTTGGCCGAAGATCTGAACATCGCTGGTGGCATGCCCCCTGCCTTTCGGAACAATCTGCTTCCGACAGGTTGCGATAGTCCGGCCGCAAGCGCAGCATCTTCGCTGCTTTGCCCTGAGGCAATCGCCTTCCAAAATCTATTCTGTTCATCGCGTCCAGCCGCAGACGACCGGCCTGGCGATGGCAATGGCGCCCGTCCTGACCGGGCCGAACGTC
This sequence comes from Bradyrhizobium sp. USDA 241, assembly GCF_049739505.1. Classification (NCBI taxonomy): domain Bacteria; kingdom Pseudomonadati; phylum Pseudomonadota; class Alphaproteobacteria; order Hyphomicrobiales; family Nitrobacteraceae; genus Bradyrhizobium; species Bradyrhizobium sp. USDA 241. The sequence continues at coordinate 2,127,818 of NZ_JBMGPZ010000004.1, forward strand.
GACTTAAAACTTTCATCGCAACCTCCAACTTCTTGGTGTTGCGACGACCGCTTGAATCCGCCCAGTACGCCGCAGCCTCTCGATTCAATTGTTGCGGCCTCTGGAATACTGGATCACCCGCTTTCGCGGGTGATGACACCGAGTGCGTGGTGCGGCAATCGGCGACAGCCGATCAGACTTTACTGATCCGGCCCGAACTTGAACTTGCCGTCGCCCTCCAGATAAGGGCCGCTCCGCATGTAGAGCTGGCCGTTCTGGCCGATGAAGAACAGCGTGCCCTTCGGCACCTTCTTGGCTCCCTTCAGGAGCTCGCCGGCGTTGCTGGTACCCATTTTGTAGGAATAGGTTTTGCCGTCCCTGTCATAGGCATAGCCCATGTCGGGCTTGAGCTCCCAGGGCGTCGCTCCGGTCTGCGCCAATGCGGGCCCTGCGCATGCGCCGAGCGCGGCTACGATTGCAAATGTCTTGGTTGAAAATGCCGTCATCCCATCCTCCCAGGGTCGGGACATTCCAGGCTTGAACAAATCACGAACGGCGCGACCGGGTCAATTTGCGAAAGCGCCGCAGCGCATCACGTCTTGCCCAGTAGCTTGTGATTTTCCCTTCGTCCCCTCGCGACTATGTTCCGCTTTCCATCTAGAACGCAATTCGACAAAATTACTGGTAGGGATGATTCGGATGCGCCATGTGATCAAGCTTTGCTGGGCTGCTGCATTGTCGCTGGCGGCGATGGCGCCGGCGGCCCGGGCCGATGATTACCAGCTCAGCCATAATCAGCGCATTTCCTGCAGCCGCGGCCTCGCCCCGGGCAAGCTGAACACGGCGACCTGCAAGTCCTACACCTATCTCTTCAACACCAAGACCTCGGAATATTTCCGCTGCCAGGTTTCCCTGGCTCTGACCCGCGACAACAAGGAGGTCATCAACGTCCAGACGGACGGCGGCTGCACCAAAAAGCCGCGTATCTTCGAGACCGACGGCAAATATGATTTCGACGCGACCGAGACCGAGCCGCCGAACACCAATTCGTTCTTCGGCCCCGGCGGCTATTCGGTTTGGGCCGCCGACGTCACTGCGCAGAAAGTGCGCGGCTGTATCATCATCTCCTCCGGCCTCGGCTCCGACATCTCGAAGTGCCTGGACATGACGTTCCAGTAGAGCGCCAGCGACGGTGCGCTCCCTCCCCAGCTTGCGGGGGAGGGCTGGGGAGAGGGTGTCTCCACGATGGGATAGTCCCTTAGAGGAGAGAACCCTCACCCGGCGCGCGGGACGATGCTGCGCATCGCCCGGACGCGCCGACCTCTCCCGCACACGGGAGAGGTGACCGAGCAAGCCGCTCCAGCCATCGCATCTGACGCAGCACCGGCCTCGTGCTGCGCCAACTCGCCGCAGCCGCCGAGTTCCCCAGATGTCAAGCCGGATCGGCCGTTCGCCGCAGTCCTGTTTTGTCTTTTGGATGGGTTGACCCGCACCCCTCATCCAGCCAATTTCGCCGCCGGTTTGGGGAGAACAACAACCATGAAACGGACGATTTTCGGCGTGGCCGCGGCTCTTGCTCTGGCGGCGTCGGCGCCCTGCGCGCATGCGCAATCCTTCATCAACGTGCCTGACCGGCGGCACCTCGGGCGTCTACTATCCGCTCGGCGTCGCAATCGGGAAGATCTACGGCGACAAAATTCCGAACGTGAAGACGCAGGTGCAGGCCACCAAGGCGTCGGTCGAGAATCTGATCCTGCTGCAGCAGGGCCGCGGCGAGCTGGCGTTCACGCTCGGCGACTCGCTGAAAGCGGCCTGGGACGGCGAGGAGGAGGCCGGCTTCAAGACCAAGCTCGACAAGCTCCGGACCATCGGCGCGATCTACCCGAACTACATCCAGATCGTCGCGACCGCCGAAAGCGGCATCAAGACGCTCGCCGACCTCAAGGGCAAGAGCCTGTCGGTCGGCGCGCCGAAGTCCGGCACGGAGCTGAACTCGCGCGCGATCCTCGCGGCCGCCGGCATGAGCTACAAGGATCTCGGCAAGGTCGAATATCTGCCCTTCGCCGAATCGGTCGATCTCATGAAGAACCGGCAGCTCAACGCCACGCTGCAATCGGCCGGGCTCGGCGTCGCCTCGCTGAAGGACCTGTCGACGTCAAGCCCGATCACTGTGGTGTCGGTGCCGAAGGAAACCGTCGACAAGATCGGCCCGCCCTTCGTCTCGGCGATCATTCCGGCCAAGACCTATACCGGTCAGGACAAGGACGTGCCGACTGCGGCCGTGATCAACTATCTCGTCACGAGCTCCGCCGTGTCGGACGATCTCGCCTATCAGATGACCAAGCTGGTCTACGAGTCGCTGCCAGAACTCGTCAACGCCCATGCGGCCGGCAAGGAGATCAAGCTCGAGACCGCAGCCAATGGCAGCCCGGTTCCGCTGCACCCCGGCGCGATCCGGTATTACAAGGAAAAAGGGCTGATCAAGTAAGATCGGCTCTCGCTGTCGTACGTCATGGCCGGGCTTGTCCCGGCCATCCACGTTCTGAGGCTAGGCGAGAAAGATCGTGGATGCCCGGGACAAGCCCGGGCATGACGGTCTGGAGACGCTCTGCCCATGTTATATGCGCTGATGGTTGGGAACGAATTGGATGCTGGAAAAGGCAGAGGGCACTGAAGCTGCCCCCATCAAGGTCGAGTTCGATAATTTCGAGCATGGCTTCCCGGAAGGCTTCGGTCCGGGCTGGTGGGGACTGCTCGCCTACTGGATCGGCATCGCGTTCGCGACCTTCCAGCTCTATGTCGCCGCTTTCAACTATCTGCCGAGCCAGGTGGTGCGCGGCGTCCATGTCGGCTTCCTCGTTCTGCTCACCTTCGGCCTGATCGCGAACTTCACCGCGAAGAGTAATTTCGGCCGTGCGCTCGGCTGGGTGGTCGGCGGAGCCGGCTTCCTCTGCGGCCTCTACCAGTGGATCTTCTACGCCGACCTGATCGCGCGCGACGGCGATCCGACCCGGCTCGATCTCGTGGTCGGCACGCTGCTCGCGGTGCTGATCTTCGAGGGCACGCGGCGCCTGATGGGCGCAGCGCTGCCGCTGATGTGCGGCGCGTGTCTGGTCTACTGGTTCTTCGGCCAGTACCTGCCGTCGCCGCTCAACCATCGCGGCTACGATTTCGACCAGATCGTCACGCATCTGTCGTTCGGCACCGAAGGCTTCTACGGCGTGCCGATCTACGTGTCGGCGACCTATATCTTCCTGTTCATCCTGTTCGGCTCGTTCCTCGAGCGTGCCGGCATGATCCAGCTCTTCACCGACGTCTCGCTCGGCCTGTTCGGCCGCACCCGCGGCGGACCTGCCAAGGTCGCGGTGTTCGCCTCGGGCATGATGGGCACGATCTCCGGCTCGGGCGTCGCCAACGTCGTCACTGTCGGCCAGTTCACGATTCCCTTGATGATCAGATTCGGCTACCGCCGCGCCTTCGCCGCCGGCGTCGAGGCGACGGCGTCGATGGGCGGCCAGATCATGCCGCCGGTGATGGGCGCGGTCGCCTTCATCATGGCGGAGACGCTGGGCGTCCAGTACTCGGAGATCGTCAAGGCCGCCGCGATCCCCGCGATTCTGTATTTCGCCTCAGCCTTCTGGATGGTGCATCTGGAGGCCGGCAAGCACGGTCTCGTCGGCATGAAGCGCTCGGAAATCCCGAGCGCCTGGAAGGCGCTGGTGACGCGCTGGTATCTCGTGCTGCCGCTCGCCGCCCTCGTCTACATGCTGTTCGAGGGCTTCACGCCGCTCTATGCCGGCAGCATGGGCCTTGCGCTGACCGTGACGCTGATTCTTGGCACTGCCATCACGACCGGCGTCTCCGCGACGGCGATTCGCTACATCTTCTGGATCGGACTTGCGCTCGTGGTCGCTGCGCTGTCGCGCGACGGCCTTCAGATCGTGCCGGTCGCAAGCGTCGTGGTCGGCCTGATCGTGATCACGGCTTTCGTCCGCGGCGGCTTTGCAGCCTTGCGTGCCTGCCGCGATGCGCTGGCCGAGAGCGCCAAATCCGCCATCACCGTCGGCATGGCCTGCGCCATCGTCGGCGTCATCATCGGCATGATGTCGCAGACCGGCGTCGGCACCATCTTCGGTGGTTGGGTGATCGGGCTCGGCGAGAAGAGCCTGTTCCTGGCACTGGTCATGACCATGCTGCTGTCGATCCTGCTCGGCACCGGCATTCCGACCATCCCGACCTACATCATCACCGCCGCGCTCGCCGCACCGGCACTCGCGAAACTCGGCGTGCCGCTGATCGCGAGCCACATGTTCGCGTTCTACTACGGAATCATGGCCGATCTGTCGCCGCCGGTGGCGCTCGCCGCGCTGGCGGCGGCACCGATCGCCAAGGAGAACCCGGACAAGATCGGCTGGGAGGCGATGCGCATCGCGCTCGCCGGTTACGTCATCCCCTTCATCTTCGTCTACTCGCCGGCTCTGATGCTCCAGGCCGGCGATCCCATGGCGGCTAAGCTCGGCTTCTATGGCGCCGTGGCGCTGGCCGCCACCAAGGCGCTGGTGGCGATCGGCCTGTTCGGCATGGTCGCGATCGGCTTCCTGTTCACGCGGCTGACGCTGATCGAGCGCCTGGTCGCGCTCGGCGCTGCGTTCTGCCTGCTCGGCGAATTCCCATTCAGCGACACCGCGGGCTTCGTGCTCGCTGCTGCGCTGGCGCTGTGGCAATGGCGGCAGCGCCCGCCAGCGGCGGTCGAGGCGGCGTGAGCCTCTGCTTCGCAACGGCGTCAGGTGTGAAGGCGCTGGCCCTGTCCGCTTTCACGCTGGCCTGGACGCATTCGGTCGCGAAGGTCGAATGGCAGGAAGATTGGCGTGTCACGCCTGCAGGCCTCGAGCTGATGCAGGCCCGCGTCAAGGGCACCGGCCCCGGCATGGAGCCGCCGCCCGAGGCGCGGCTGGTCGATGGCTGGTTTCAATGGCGGCCGCAGCGTCCGCCGATGCACGAGGTCGTGCTCGGTAATTCCGGAGCGGCCGGGGAGTGGCGGTTGTGCCATGACGGGAAGTGCCGGACATTGTCGGAGATTGTCGGCCATCCGATCGGTGCTAGAGCATGATGTATTTACACGGAACCATAGCCTGAGTTTTTGAAGTAGTTGGTGCACTCCTCCTGGGAGAAGAGATCGAGGAGTTCACCAACCTTCCGCCAGGTTGCCTCCACGTCACGAGGTTCTGCGGATCGCATGAGGTGTTTGAGTTTGGCGAAGACCTGCTCGATCGGGTTGAGGTCAGGGCTGTAGGGCGGCAAGAAGATAAGGTGGGCTCCTCTGGCGCGGATAGCTTGGCGAGCCGCTTTGCCCTTGTGGCTGCCAAGATTGTCGAGAACGACGATCTCGCCCGGTGCGAGGGTGGGTGCCAACACCTTCTCGACGTACAGCGTGAAGAGTTCACCATTGATGGGACCATCAATCACCCAAGGCGCACTGATCCGATCATGACGCAGCGCCGCGATGAAGGTCATGGTCTTCCAATGGCCGAAAGGTGCAGATGCTTGGAGGCGCTGCCCACAAGGCCCCCAGCCGCGTAGCGGCGCCATATTGGTCTTGATCCACGTCTCGTCGATGAAAACCAACCGCGTGACGTCAATCCTGCCTTGATGCGCTTTCCATCGGGTCCGCTTACGGGCGACGTCTGGGCGATCCTGCTCGGCTGGTAGAAGCGTTTTTTTTGAAGCTGAGCCCCTCGGCGTGAACAAAAGTCCACACCGCCCGCACGTCTGTCTTGATCCCCCGTGCAGCCAGCTCCTGCGTCAGCTTGCGCAAGGTGAATGGCCCCGAGCGAATGCGTTTGCGCAGCCAGTCGGCGTTGGCATCCGACAGAACCCGCTTCTTGTGGCCGCCGATCTGGCCGGGCGCCAGGCCTCCGGTATCACGCCTTAGGTTCTTCCACTTCGTCACGCACGAGGGGCTGATCTGTAGCGCCTCTGCGATCGAACGAACCGTCTCGCCCGCGTCAGCGCGAGCCAAGGCGCGTTCACGGATGTCTTCCGAATAGGGGCGCGTCATCCATGCTGGCCTCCGCACTCCAGCATGGAGCTTGAATCAGAAATCGCCCGCTCTGGGAACCCCGATTCCAGTCAAAAACATCACGCTCTAACGTCACCACAATGAGCATCTGCGAACAACAAGAGAAATAGGGGAGATCACGATGGATAGGCTCAAGGGCAAGGTTGCGATGGTGGTGGGCGCCGGCTCGATCGGCCCTGGCTGGGGCAATGGCAAGGCGACCGCGGTGACGTTCGCGCGTGAGGGCGCGCAGGTGTTTTGCGTCGATCGCAACGGTGCTGCGGCCGAGGAGACCGCGAAGATCATCACCGAGGAAGGCGGCAAGGCGACGGCGTTCACCGCCGACGTGTCGCGCGCAAGCGAGATCGAGGCGATGGTCGCAGCGTGCCTGAAGGCCTATGGCCGCATCGACGTGCTCGACAACAATGTCGGCATCGCCGAGATGGGCAGCGTGGTCGAGGTGAGCGAGGAAAGCTGGGACCGCGTCTTCAGCGTCAACCTCAAGAGCGCCTATCTCGCCATGAAGCATGTCATCCCCGTCATGGTGAAGCAGGGCGGCGGCTCGATCATCAACATCTCCTCGATCGCCTCGATCCGCCACATGGGCATTTCCTACGTCACCTACGGCACCTCGAAGGCGGCGATGAACCAGATGACGCGCACCACGGCGATCGAGTTCGCGCGCCATCATGTCCGCGTCAACGCGATCCTGCCCGGCCTGATGAAGACGCCGATGGTCGAGCATTCAGCGGGTCTTGCCGCCAGCTACGCCAAGGGCGACGTGGAAGCGATGTGGCGCGCGCGCGATGCGCAGGTGCCTATGGGCCACATGGGCGATGCCTTCGACGTCGCCAACGCCGCGCTGTTCCTGGCCTCGGACGAGTCGAAATACGTGACGGGAATCGAGCTCGTGGTCGACGGCGGGATCACGTGCAAGGCGGGGGCGTAAGCGCCTCATACTCCGCTGTCGTCCCGTACAAGCGCGCGCCGATCCGGGACGACAGCGGTGATTACTGCGCCAGCGCCAGGATGCCGCCGGCGAAGGCATGCCACGCGGCGCTCTCGCTGACCGGCCAGTTCAGCACCTTCACCGCCAATAGCGCGAGCGTGCCGTAGATGTAGACCGGATGCACGCGGCCTTCGCTGCGCCAGTCGCGCACCATGGCGACGACGAGCAGCAGGGAAGCGACGACAGCCGGCGCAATCGTCACGGGCACCGGCGGCGGGCCGGGCGGTCCGGGAGGGGCGAGGAGGGTCAGGAACCAGCGCGCGATCGCGGCATCGAGGATCGAGACCGCCGCCAGCAGCATCAGGCGCTTGTGGACCTCCGGTCTGCGCGTGTTCATGATCGCCAGCACGAACACGACGGCGAAGAACGCGATTCCGCTCATCGGCACGATCGAGAAGCCGATGCCGGCTTCCTTCTGCCCGAGCGCAGCGGAATGCTGCATCACGTGCACCGAGGCGAGGAAGCCGAAAATCGTCATCGCGGTCGCGAGCGATACGCCGGCAATGCCCAGCGAGCGGTGATTGACCACGCGGCCCGAGGCCGCGAGCCAGGTCTGGAGCGCGAAATAGAGCGACCAGGTGAAGAACAAGAGTCCGTGAAAGTGAATCACCGGGCTTGCGGAGAGCGTCCGGTTGGCGAGCGGCACCCAATAGGTCGGTGCGAAGCCGAGAAAGGCGGTGGCCGCGCAGGCCAGGGCCATGTGGAGATAAAAATATCGTGCAGGCGACGCATCACGCGCGCGCACACGACGGTCGTCGATCAGAGTTGTCATCTGGAGTGAGTCTGGGAAGGCGAGGTTTGGTTCAAACCCCACCATCGTCGTCGGTCTATCCGCCTGCGCTCAATTCTGCGCGATCGAGCTCTTCCTCCAGACGATGAAACGCGTCGTCGCCGATCACCTCGGTGGTGCGGAGGTCGAAGATCGCTTTGCGCGCGGCCTCGATGGCGCGGCGGCGCAGGGGATCGGCGGGCAATTCGCCATTGGCGATGCCGCCGTTCGGATCGGTTTTGGCCTGCATCAGGATGGCGCGATACTCGAGCCGCAGGATTTCCGCCTCCTCCGACGGATCGCTCTCGATCGCATCGAGCGCTGCGCGATAGGCGACCGCGCGCCCGCGCGCGACCTCGACTCCGACCGGATCATCGTCCTCGAGGTTGAAGGCGAGGATCAGCGGCCGCAGCGTCAGGCCCTGGATCACCAGCGAACCCAGCACCACGGCGAACGCAATGAAGACGATGAAGTCGCGATAGGGAAAGTTCTCGGGCAGGGCAAAGGCGGCGGCCAGCGTGACGAGGCCGCGCATGCCGCACCAGGAGATGATGAGTCCGCCCTTCGCCGAGGCGACCTGCTTCGGATCCTTCGGATGGTAGATCCCGCGCGCGACCAGCGCGCGCAACGTGGCGCGGTAGAACGTCACCCAGAACAGCCGTACCAGCACCACGGTGAGCAGGATCCAGCCGGCGGCCACGCAATATTCCCAGCGCACGTCCGCGTCCAGCCGCGTCCAGATCGGCCGCATCTGCATGCCGATCAGCATGAAGGCAAGCACGTTGAGCACGAACACCATCGTCTCCCAGACCGCATAGGACGGCACGCGCAGCCGCGCCGGCATGCGTGCCGGCGCCGTGCGCGCGATCGCGATGGCATAGACCACGATGGTGAGGATGCCGGAGAGGCCGAGATGCTCGGCGGCGATCCAGATCATGAAGGTGGTGGCGAACTGCACGATGATGGCGCTCGGGGCCTCCTTCACGCGCTCCATGATGGGGAGGATGATGCGGGCCGCGACCAGGCCGGCGATGACGCTGCCGACCAGGCCCAGCGCCATGGTCGGCGCGACCTGGCTCCATGTCAGGTGCTCGGTGGCGACCGCGCCGACGGCGATGCGATAGATCAGAAGCGCGCTGGCGTCGTTGAGCAGGCTCTCGCCCTCCAGCACCTTCACCATGCGGTGGGGCAGCTTCACCTGGCTCAGGATTGCGACGGCAGCGGCCGCATCCGGCGGCGCCACGATCGCGCCGAGCGCGACCGCGGCGGCCCAGGGCATGTCGGGCATCAGCCGGTGCGCGACATAGGCCACGGCGGCCGTGGTCAGGCCGACTGCGGCGACCACCAGGGTCGAGACCGGAACCCAGTTGTTCCGTAGATCGCGCAGCGAGGTGTCGAAGGCGGCATCGAGCAGGACCGGTGCGACAAAAAGGGCCAAGGCCAGGTCCGGCTCCAGCGCCCAGGACGGACTGGACGGCACGAAGGCGATCAAGGCGCCACCGATGGCGAGAAAGGTCGGGTAAGGGACCTTGATCCGCCGCGCCAGCGCCGATAAGGCAACAGCGCCGAGCAGAAGTGCAATGATCCATTCGAATGTCGACACGATGATCCCCGAGACGATCTGAGCGGCGCCACAAGCTAGCACCAAACCGGCCGTATGATGGATAGTACGGCGCCAAGGCAAGACCATAAGACAAGTCTCTCCAACTGCAACGAGCATGCGTTCTCTCATTCACCTGTTCGGCGCCGGGCTGCTTTACGCACTCTCGCTCGCCGCGGCCGATGCTGCGACCGGAGGCGACCCGGTTGCGGTGACGCAGGTCGATGTCGAGCTCTGCCTCGCGGCGACCGCGGACGACGATGTGGACAAGGCGGCCACCGCCTGTGCTGCCGTGATCGACAATGAGAAGACGGCAAAGGAGGATCTGATCAAGGCGCTGATCGCGCGCGGCGCACTGCTGGCGCGGCACGACCAGGTCGACCGTGCGATCGCCGACGACAGCCGCGCTCTTTTGCTCGATCCGACCCTCGCCGACATCTTCAACGCGCGCGGCGAGCTCTGGCTGAAGAAGGGCGACAAGCCCAAGGCGGTGCAGGATTTCGGCGCAGCACTCAAGATCGATCCGAACCACGCGAAGGCCAAGGCCAATCACAAGGCGATGGCGCGCGAGCTCGAGCGGATCGGCGCGCAGATGGCGGTCGCCGGCAAGCCCAGCTTCAATTGCGCGCGAGCGCGCCGCGCGGTGGAAAGGGCGATTTGCGGCAATCGCGAGCTCGCCGATCTCGACCGGGAGATTTTTGCATCGAACGCGCGCGTGATTCGCACGGCGCGCAATGCGGATGAAGCAAAGGCACTCCAGCGCGAGCAGGATGAATTCATCGCGCGCCGAAATGCCGGTTTCGGCCGGCCGGGCTATGATCTCAAGAAGGCGATGCAGGAGCGGTTGCAGCGGCTGAACGGGGTGGGCGGATATTGACGGGCCTTCGCCGGAGGCAGGCCCGGCCATGACGGCGCGGACGGACCCGATTTGAACCCATCCCTTGCCGGCTGCGACAACGGTGAGAACCCGACGTCACGGAGCCCAATGTCATGTGCGGCACTCAAGCCTCCGCGCAAGCGCTTTCGCCTGCTAAAATCTTGCTTCGCGCCTTTCTCCTCAGCGCGGCAATGAGCCTTGTTCTCGCTTCCCCAGCCTCGGCGAGTACCGAGTGCGTGCTGGGCAGCAAGGCTGCCCCGGCAGAGTTGATTGCGGCATGCAGCGCCATCATCGACAAGACTGTAAATCCGGCCTCCGATCGCAGCGTGGCCCTCGTTGTCCGCGCCGAAGCCAATGCGCGAACCCTTGGAGGGCAATCGCAGGCGCTGCGCGATCTGGATCGCGCCATCGCGCTCGACGGCAGGAACGCAAAGGCCTGGCGCCTGCGCGGCGACCTCCTGCGCGAGGCCGGCGGCGATCTCAGCCGCGCTGCGGCCGATTTGACCAGGGCGATCGAGCTCGATCCGCAGGATGCGGAGGCTTACGAGTCGCGCGGCGTGGTCTACACCAATCAGCGCCGGCTCGACCGCGCGCTCGCCGACTACGATCAGGCCATCAAGCTGAAGCCGGACGATGCGCAGGCCTGGTCCGATCGTGGCGTGGCCTATTATCTCGGCGGAGACAACGAGAAGGCCATCAGGAATTTCGACGAGGCCCTGCGGCTCGACCCCAACCGGCCTCGCACCTACACCAACCGCGGTGCGGCCTGGAAGAAGCTCGGCCAGAACGACAAATCGGTCGCCGACAAAACCGCGGCCATCAGGCTCGATCCGAAGGTGCCGGAATATTACGACAATCGCGGCCTCGCCTATGCCGCGATGGGTGAGTACGACAAGGCCATCGCCGATTACGACGAAGCGATCAGGCGTGAGCGGCGCGCCAACTTCCTGACCAACCGCGGCGATTCCTACCAGTTCAAGGGCGAGCTCGGGGCCGCGCTGAGCGACTATGACGCCGCGCTCGAGCTCGATCCGAATTTTGCGAAGACCTACAACAATCGTGCCGTGCTCTACAAGAAGATGGGCGAGCGCAAGAAGGCGCTGGCGGACTACGAGACGGCGCTGAAGCTCGATCCGGGCAATGAGAATGCAGCCAACGGCCGCCGCGCCATGATCGCCGAGATCGCGAAGTTCGGTGCCGAGCCGCTGCGTCCGCTGAATGCGGTTTCCGGCAACGGCTCGTCGTTCGATTGCGCGACGGCGAAGCGCGAGGTCGAGAAGGTCATCTGTGCCGATCCCCAGCTCGGCGTGCTCGACCGCCGGATCGCCGAGGCCTACGAGCGCGTGCTGAAGCTGGCGAACAAGCGCTCGGCCGGCGAATTGCGCAGGACGCAGCGCGATTTCCTGGCCACGCGCAACGCCAGTTTCGGCCGCCCCGACTATGATCTGAAGAAGATCATGCAGCAGCGGTTGCAGAAGCTGAACGCGATGGAGAGCTGAGAAGCGTTCCGAACTCGCCGTCTCTCCTCGAGTCGAACCGCCACCGTCCTTCCGGAGACCCCGCCCCCCGCAAGCGGGGCGAGCGGGCGCACCGCCCGCGCGGCGGTGGTTGTGTCTTCCCCGAAAGGCCCATCCTTTTGAGCTTGAACCGCGGCCCGTTCCCGCGAAAATAGCTTCACAACAAGGCCGGCAATTGATCCTGGTCATGGCGGGGCGCCTGTCCTGCCACAAGGGTCAAGGGCAGGCGACATAAAGGCACGGGAGCGCGGGAATGAACGTCCAAGGGAACGCCGACGGCAAAAGTCGTTATCATGAGGTTCATGCGCGCTCGCTGGCCGATCCCGCCGGCTTCTGGGCCGAGGCGGCGAAGGAGATCGACTGGATCGAGCCTCCGACCAGGATCTTCGATCCCTCGCAAGGAACCTACGGCCGCTGGTTCGCCGGCGGCGTCGTCAACACCTGCTACAACGCGCTCGACCGCCATGTCGAACGCGGACGCGCCGACCAGGTCGCGCTGATCCATGATTCGCCGCTGACCAATTCGGTCACAAAACTCACCTATGCCGAACTGCTGAACGAGGTCCAGGCGCTCGCCGCCGTCATGCAGGACTTCGGGGTGGCCAAGGGCGACCGTGTCATCCTTTACATGCCGATGGTGCCGGAAGCGGTGGTCGCGATGCTGGCCTGCGCCCGCATCGGCGCGGTGCACTCCGTCGTGTTCGGCGGCTTCGCGGCGAAAGAGCTCGCCACCCGCATCGACGACGCGCAGCCGAAGCTGATCCTCGCCGCAAGCTGCGGCATCGAGCCCGGCCGTATCGTGCATTACAAGCCGCTGCTCGACGAGGCGATCAGGCTCGCCGGCAGCAAGCCGAAAGCCTGTATCGTGCTGCAGCGTCCGCAGCTCACCTGCGAGATGACGCCAAGCCGCGACTACGACTGGGCCAGCCTGCGCCGCAAGGCGCTGAACGACGGCAAGAAGGCACCCTGCGTGCCTGTCGCCGCGACCGATCCGCTCTACATCCTCTACACCTCGGGCACGACCGGCGTGCCGAAGGGCGTCGTGCGCGACAATGGCGGGCACCTCGTCGCGGTGAAATGGTCGATGTTCAACCTCTATGGCGTCAAGCCGGGCGAGGTCTGGTGGTGCGGCTCCGACATCGGCTGGGTGGTCGGCCACAGCTACATCGTCTACGGCCCGCTGTTTCATGGCGCGACCTCGATCATGTACGAGGGCAAGCCGGTCGGCACGCCCGATGCCGGCGCGTTCTGGCGCGTGATCTCCGAGCACAAGGCGGTGGCCTTCTTCACCGCTCCGACCGCATTCCGCGCCATCCGCAAGGACGATCCGGAAGGAAAATTCATCCGGCAGTACGACCTCTCCAAATTCCGCACGCTGTTTCTCGCCGGCGAGCGCGCCGATCCGCCGACGGTGGAATGGGCGGAGCAGCAGCTGAAGGTGCCGGTGATCGACCATTGGTGGCAGACCGAGACCGGCTGGTGCATCGCCGGCAATCCGGTCGGGCTCGGCATGCTGCCCGTGAAGCACGGCTCGCCGACGGTGCCGATGCCGGGCTACCAGGTCGATGTCGTCGATGAAGCGGCAAAGCCGGTCGGCGCCAACACCATGGGCTCGATCGTCATCAAGCTGCCGATGCCGCCGGGCTGTCTGCCGACGCTGTGGAATCAGGACGAGCGCTTCAAGGAGGCTTACCTCAGCGAATTCCCCGGCTATTACAAAACCTCCGATGCCGGCTACAAGGACGAGGACGGCTATGTCTTCGTCATGGGCCGCACCGACGACATCATCAACGTCGCCGGCCATCGGCTTTCGACCGGCGGCATGGAGGAGATTTTGGCCTCGCATCCCGACGTTGCCGAATGCGCCGTGCTCGGCGTCAAGGACGCGATCAAGGGCGAGGTGCCCTGCGGCTTCCTGGTGCTGAAAGCGGGCGTGAAGCGCCCGCCGGCCGAGATCGAGAAGGAGATCGTCGCATTGGTGCGCGACAAGCTCGGCCCGGTCGCCGCCTTCAAGCTCGCCATCACCGTCGGCCGCCTGCCCAAGACGCGGTCCGGAAAGATCCTGCGCGGCACCATCAAGAAAATCGCCGACGGCGAATCCTGGACCATGCCGGCGACCATCGAGGATCCTAAGGCGCTCGAGGAGATCGGGGAGGCGCTGAAGGGGAGGGTGTGACGGTCCCGATGGGGCTTGAATAGGCCGCATTTTTCCGCTCAACCCTCATCCTGAGGAGCGCGCCCTGCGCGCGGCTCGAAGGATGAAAGGCCCCGCTGCTGCATCCGGGCCTTTCGTGGTTCGAGACGCCCGCTGCGCGGGCTCCTCACCATGAGGACGAAAGAGCTGCCATGAATTCGAAGTCGTGTCTTGCCATCGTATTTGCGGGCCTCATGCTCTCCGCCTGCTCCGCGCGCTACCAGACGCCGGTGGCGATGGGCGGTGACGACGATGACGCGGTCTGCCTGAGCCGTGGCAATGCGCAGGGCTCGCCGGAATACGTGGCCTGCCGCAAGGACCGTGACGTCCAGCGCAATGCCGCCATCGCCCGCGCCGACCGCCGCCAGCGCGATCTCGGCGAGTACATGCTGAACAATCCCGAGCGGCCGTGATGTGAGGCGCGGCATCATGGTGCCGCTCCACGCGCCGTGCGTTGGTGCTTTTCGTGACACATCTGCAACGCCTCGACCAAATCGTGGCGCGCTTGTCCTGATTTGATCGGCATCAAATCCTTCACCATCCCCTTTCTGCTCTGACGCTGATGTCGCGCAACGATGCGCGAGAGATGGCTGAAGGGGATTGAAATGCACAGAACGACGAGAAACCTGGCGCGGCTCGCCACGATTGGCGCGATGCTGGTGGGCACCTTTGCCTCGGCGCAGGCTGCCGATTTGCCGGTCTACAAGAAGGCGCCGCCGCCGGTAGAGGCGTTCAATCCATGGATGATCCGCCTGCGCGCGCTCGGCGTGCTGCCCGATGGCGGCGGCAGCAGCGTGAACGTGGCGGGCGTGCCCTCGCTCTCGTCGCCGAATTCCGGCCTCTCGATCAGCGATCAGGTCGTTCCCGAGCTCGACATCAGCTATTTCTTCACCAAGAACATCGCGGCCGAGCTGATCCTCGGCGTGACCAGGCACTCGATCAGCGGCACCGGCTCGCTGGCAAACCTGCCGATCGGCAAGACCACGCTGCTGCCGCCGACGCTGACGCTGCAGTATCACTTCGACAATTTCGGCGCGTTCAAGCCCTATATCGGCGCCGGCGTGAATTACACGGTGTTCTTCAACAACTCCGCCGCGAATGCGCCGGCTGCAATCGCCGGCCCGCCCGCGATCGTCGCCACCACCACCAACCTGCACGTCAGCAACGCCTGGGGCGGCGCCGTCCAGTTCGGCTTCGACTACATGATCGACCGGCACTGGGGTCTCAACGTCGACGTCAAGAAGCTCTGGCTGCGTCCGAACTACTCGGCGACCGTCTCCGGCCTGCCGGTCACCGGCACAGCGCATATCGATCCGTGGCTGGTCGGCGCGGGTGTGACGTACAAGTTCTGAGAGCGCGCCAAAAGAGGGCATTGGCGTCGCGACAAATTCCGCTGTCGTCCCCGCGAACGCGGGGACCCATACCGCGGAATTTATCGGTTGTTGTTGGTAGAAGTACCAAACGACAAGTCTTCGCCAAACTACGTTCTGGGGTTATGGGTTCCCGCGTTCGCGGGGACGACCCACCGAGGGTGGTATACACGAAACAAAAATGCGGCGGGTTTTCCCGCCGCATTTGCATTCGATGGTGAATGAACGAGAGAGGAGCTACTCCTCCTCGTCTTCGTGCTTCTTGCCGCCGAGCGTCTTCAGCTTGGCGAACACGGCGTCAACATTGAGATCGTCGCTGGACTTTTCCGCAGGCTCGTACTCGTCCTTGCGGGTGGTCTCGGAGGCGGGCAGCAGGGTCGCGCCGCCATAGGTTGCATCGATCGGCTTTTCCTTCGCAGCGCGCTGCACCTCGAAATCGAGCTCGATCTGCGAGCACAGGCCGAGGGTGACGGGGTCGATCGGGGTCAGCGCCGACGTGTTCCAGTGGGTACGGTCGCGCACGCTCGCGATCGTGCTCTTGGTGGTGCCGACCAGGCGCATGATCTGGGCGTCCTTGAGTTCCGGATGGTTGCGCAGCAGCCAGAGGATGGCGCTCGGACGTTCGTGGCGGCGCGAGACCGGGGTGTAGCGCGGTCCCTTGCGCTTGGGCTGCGGCGGCAGCACCACCTTGCTCTCCTGCAGGCGGAGCCGGTAATCCGGGTTCCTCTCGCCCTTCTCGATCTCCTCGCGGGTCAGCTGGCCGTTGGAGAGCGGATCCATGCCCTTGATGCCCTGGGCGGCGTCGCCGTCGGCGATCGCGCGGACCTCGAGGGGGTGCATCTTGGTGAAATCGGCGACCTGGTCGAAGGTCAGCGCGGTGTTGTCGAGCAGCCAGACGGCGGTCGCCTTGGGCATCAGAGGTGCGTTGCTCATGGCAAATCTCCTTTGTGCTTCGCCCACCCCTCTGGAGGCGAAACCGGTGGTCATCGGCGATGACAGGGAATTCGCGCTATATAAGCCGGGAGGGGGCAGCCACGCAATGGTTCTGCTATAGATAGTGCCTTGACACCGCCCGAAAGGGGGCCCAATTCCCTTTGAACCGCTGTAGGGTTCAAGCCGACCGTTTTAAGCCCCTGTTCAATCCATCGACCGCCCCCGCCAGAAGGCGAAACGGGCGATTCGGTCCCGAGATCGCTCAATGTCAGCCAAACCAGACCTCAAGATCGTGCTTTGTTCTCCCCGCGGCTTCTGTGCCGGCGTGGTCCGGGCGATCGACACTGTGGAACGGGCTCTCGATAAGTACGGCGCCCCGGTCTATGTTCGCCACGAGATTGTGCACAATAAGTACGTCGTCGATGGGTTGAAGAAGAAGGGCGCCATCTTCGTCGAGGAGCTCGCTGAAATCCCGGAGAACACCACCGCCCCGGTGGTGTTCTCGGCGCACGGCGTGCCGAAGTCGGTTCCGGCCGACGCCCAGTCCCGCAATCTGTTCTCGCTGGATGCGACCTGCCCGCTGGTGACCAAGGTCCACCGCGAGGCCGCGATCCACTTCAAGCGCGGCCGCGAGATCTTCCTGATCGGCCACTCCCACCATCCCGAAGTGGTCGGCACGCTCGGCCAGCTTCCGCCGGGCGCCGTGACCCTGATCGAGACCGCCGAGGACGCCAAGACGATCACGCCGAAGGACCCCAACAACCTCGCCTTCGTGACCCAGACCACGCTGTCGATCGACGACACCGCGGAGATCGTGGCGCTGCTCAAGGAGCGCTTCCCGAACATCAACGGCCCGCACAAGGAAGACATCTGCTACGCCACCACCAACCGCCAGCTCGCGGTGAAGAAGGTGGCGCCGGTGGTGGACGCCCTGATCGTGGTCGGTGCGCCGAATTCGTCGAACTCGCAGCGCCTGCGCGAAGTCGCCGAGCGCGAGGGCTGCGAGATCGCGGTGCTGGCGCAGCGCGCCACCGACATCGACTGGACCAGGTTCGGCAACATCGCCAGCCTCGGCATCACGGCGGGCGCCTCCGCGCCTGAAGTGATCGTCGAGGAGATCATGGACGCCTTCGCCGAGCGCTACACGCTGCATGTGGAGACGGTCTCGGCTGCGGAGGAGAACGAGTTCTTCCCGCTGCCGCGTCAGGTGCGTCCCGAAGCTGCCGCCGAGTAGATCTTTATGGCGGTCTACACCGACGTCGCCGCCGACGAGCTTGCGGATTTCCTGAAACAATACGATCTCGGCGAATTGCTCTCCTACAAGGGCATCGCCGAGGGTGTCGAGAACTCCAACTTCCTGCTGCACACCAGCAAGGGCTCGTTCATTCTCACCCTCTACGAGAAGCGCGTGGCGAAGAACGATCTGCCGTTCTTCCTCGCGCTGATGACGCATCTGGCCGAGCACGGCGTCAATTGTCCGCTGCCTGTGAAGGCGAAAGATGGCGAGGCCCTGCGCGAGCTGGCAGGCCGGCCCGCGGCGATCATCACCTTTCTCGAAGGCGTCTGGCCGCGCAAGCCGAACGCGACCCATTGCGCCGGGGTCGGCGACGGGCTGGCGAAACTGCATCTGGCCGGCGCGAACTTTGCGATCAAGCGCACCAATGCGCTGTCGGTTTCCGGCTGGCGGCCGCTGTTCGACGCGGCTTCAGGCCGCGCCGACGAGGTGCAGCCGGGCTTGCGCGATTTTCTTGCCGCCGAGCTCGATTATCTCTCGAGCGGCGTCTGGCCGACGAATCTGCCGGAGGGTGTGATCCACGCCGACCTCTTCAACGACAACGTCTTCTTCCTCGGCGACAAGCTCTCGGGCATCATCGACTTCACCTTCGCCTGCAACGACATGCTGGCCTATGACGTCGCGATCTGCCTCAACGCCTGGTGCTTCGAGCCGGATCATTCCTTCAACGTCACCAAGGCGCGCGCTTTTCTCAACGCCTATGGCCGGGTGCGCAAGCTCTCCGAGACGGAAGAGGCGGCGCTGCCGCTGTTGGCGCGCGGCGCCGCGATCCGCTTCCTGCTGACGCGGCTGGTCGACTGGCTCAACGTGCCGCCGGGCGCGCTGGTCAGGCCGAAGGATCCCCTCGAATATTTCCGCAAGCTGCGCTTCCACCAGAGCGTGACGAGCGTGCGAGACTATGGGCTGACGCCGTCGGGGCTGGTGGCGTGAGCGAGCTTCCCAATGTCACGATCTACACCGACGGCGCCTGCTCAGGAAATCCCGGGCCGGGCGGCTGGGGCGCGATCCTGAAGTTCGGCGACAAGGAAAAGGAGCTGAACGGCGGCGAGCGACATACCACCAACAACCAGATGGAGCTGATGGCGGCGATCTCCGCGCTCGAGGCGCTGAAGAAGCCTTGCACGGTCGATCTCTACACCGACAGTCAGTATGTCCGGCAGGGCATCACGGGCTGGATCTTCGGCTGGAAGCGCAACGGCTGGCGCACCGCCGACAAGAAACCGGTGAAGAATGTGGAGCTATGGCAGCGCCTGGATGCCGCGCTGAAGCAGCACGAGGTCCGCTGGCACTGGGTCAAGGGCCACGCCGGGCACCCGGAGAACGAGCGCGCCGATCAGCTCGCGCGCGAGGGCGTCGCGATGGCGCGCTTGCAGCAGCGGGTGCGGGAGTAGGCGACGACGTCGTCGCTCCACCTTCAACTGTCATCGCCCGCGAAGGCGGGCGATCCAGTATTCCAGAGGCGGTTGTGATTGAGCCGAGAGGCCGCGGCGTACTGGATGCCCCGGTCAAACCGGGGCATGACAGCGTCTGTTGTCGCGAAGCGCTTACAGCTGCCCGAGCAGCGTATCGCCGCCGGAGACCTCGACCTTGCCGGGCATTGCCTCGAGGTTCAGCTTCTTCACCACGCCGTCCTCGATCAGCATCGAATAGCGCTTCGAGCGGATGCCGAGGCCGTTGGCGGAAGCGTCCAGCTCCATGCCGATCGCCTTGGTGAAGTCGGCATTGCCGTCGGCGAGGAAGACGGCCTCGTCGCGCTGGTCGGTGTCGCGCTTCCAGGCGTTCATGACGAAGGCGTCGTTGACGGAGACGATGGCGATGGTGTCGACGCCCTTGTCCTTCATGGCATAGGCGTTGAGGAAGATGCTCGGCAGATGCATCTTGTGGCAGGTGCCGGTATAGGCGCCGGGCACCGCGAACAGCGCCACCTTCTTGCCCTTGAAGATGTCGTCGGTGGTCTTCACCTGCGGGCCTTCCGCCGTCATCACGCGGAATTTCGCCTCGGGTAGCTTGTCGCCAATCTGGATCGCCATCATCAGTCTCCCTGGAAATCGGTCCCGCGTTTTAGACCGTGCGGCGGGACTGCACAATATTGCCGGCCGGGGAAGCAGCAATGCCGACCGGCCTTCACGGCTACGTCATCAGCCGGTAAAGCCGCCGCCGTCCAGGAAAACCTGTTCTTCCGTCGAGGTCTCGCGGCCGAGGATGCGGTTGCGGTGAGGAAAGCGGCCGAAGCGGCGGATGATGTCTGCGTGCTCCCGGGCGTATCTCAGGCTCTCGGCGTCGAGCTATGCGGGATTTTGGGTGACGAGGCGATCAGGCGGCGTGGTTTTCCGGCACTTGGATGACCTCGATGCCGTTTTCGAATCTGACACCTGCGCTGACCTTCGGCAACTGATTTGTGCCTTTCAGCCGCCGCCAGGTCTTTGATGCGGCGCAGAGCAGCTTGAACACCATCAACTTGGCAGTCGTTGACGATAACGAACCTTTCGTGCGCACCGTTCTGTGCCGGACCGTCGCGAACACGCTTTCGATGGGATTCGTCGTCCGCAAGTGGTCCCAATGCTCGGCGGGGAATTCGTAGAACGCAAGCATTGCGTCGCGATCTTTCGTCAGGCACTCGACCGCCTTGTCGTACTTCGCTCCGTATTTCTCGGCAAAGACATCGATCGCCACTTCGGCCGAAGCTCGGTTGGACGCCAAATAGACCTCGCGCAGATCCTTCTTCATGCTGGCCTGTACCGACACTGCGACTTTGTTCAAGATATTCGCGGTTTTGTGCACCCAGCACCGCTGATGTCGCGTGGCGGGAAAGACCTCGTCGAGCGCCTTCCAGAAGCCGAGCGCGCCGTCACCGACGGCGATTTCCGGGGCGATCTTCAGCCCTCGGGTTTTCGCCTCGACGAGCAGTTCGTGCCAGCTCTGCGTGCTCTCGCGCACGCCGACCTGGAAGCCGATGAGTTCCTTCTTGCCTTCCGGCGTCGCGCCGATCAGCACCAGCATGCATTCGCTGTGGTCTTCCATGCGAGCCTGCAGGAAGACGCCGTCCGCCCACACGTATACGTACCGGCGCGCCGACAGATCGCGCTTCTGCCAACGCTCGTACTCGAGCTGCCACTCCGTCGTCAGTCTGGAAACCACCGCCGGAGAAAGATTCGGCGCATCCTTGCCCAAGAGCGCCGCCAGCGCCTCCTGGAAGTCGCCCGTCGAGATGCCTCGCAGGTACAGAACCGGCAAAAGTGCATCCAAGCTCTTCGTGCGCCGTGCCCACAACGGCAGGATCGCCGAGGTGAAGCGGATCCGCTCGCCATCGCTGGTCACCGCGCGATCGCGAATCTTTACCCGGGCGACTTCGACGGCGCCGATCCCCGTCTGGATCGTCCGCACTGGACCATGGCCGTGTCGCACGAGGCGGTCGCGGCCATCGGGAAGCTTCAAGCCCTTCATCGCGGCGAGAAACGCCTCGGCTTCCATCTCGACAGCCTGCGCAAGCAGCTGCCGAGCTCCAGATCGCAAAATATTCGTCAGTGGATCGTCGATCTCATCGGGCTGACGCAGTGGGACAATGTTGCTATGCTCGTTCATGGCGTATCGCTCTCCTTGAGGTTCTGGCAGGCTCGACACCCGCCTCGATACGCCGCCTATCTCATTCCGTCATCACCCAGTTTCCCGCATAGCTCCGAGGCGTCTCCGGCGCCCTCGAACAGCGCGACGCAGCGCTCCTGGTCCGCCAGGTGCTCGGAATGCATGAAAGGCATGTAGAGGAATTCGAGCAGGGCGGGATCGATCCTGCGATCGATCCCCCGCTGGATGGCGCGGCGGGCAACGTCGCGCGCCAGCGCATCGCTGGCAAAGGCTTGCGGCGTGCCGCCCCGTGGGTCGGTCAAAATCCCCCGGGTATGGTCACTTGAAACTCCCCCACCTGATGATCGCCGTCAGCGCCGCTGAACAGCAGTAGCCGGTCAGGCAGGACGTTTATGTTCGACCCCTTTAGCCAGCAAGGGGCCGGGGAGTTGAACGTCTTGAAGCGACATCTGCAAAGCACCGTACTTACATTACTTGATCGCAACACCAGCCAGCGCGAGATTCACCGGCTGACGGGTGTCGATCGCAAGACGATCCGGCGTTATCAGGCGCTGCGGGCCGGTGCGGAGGCAAATTCCCCCGGGGAAGTGACCACCGGCTCGGTGAGCGCGGACGGCCAAATTCCTCCACCCCGACCACCGGCTTTTGGGACATCGGAAGCGACGGTCACCAGCAGCCTGGCCCGTTCGGCTTGCGAAGCGCATCGGACGTGGATCGAAGAACAGGTCCGGCTGAAGCGGAACGCGCAGGCGATTTACCAGGACCTGGTTGATCAATTTGGCTTTCCGTCCAGCTACCAGAGTGTCAAGCGGTTTGTGCGCCGGTTGCGGCACGCTGATCCTGAGCAGTTTGATCGTCTTGAGTTCCTCCCCGGCGAGGAAGCTCAGGTCGACTATGGCGAGGGCGCGCCGACGGTTGATCCGAAGAGCGGGCGGTACCGTCGTCCCCGCCTGTTCGTGATGACGCTACGCTACTCGCGGCGCAGCTTCCGGCGGGTAGTCTGGAAGTCCAGCCAACAAGTCTGGGCGCAGCTCCACGAAGAGGCGTTCCGGTATTTTGGCGGGGTCCCCAGCTATGTCGTGCTCGACAACCTGAAGGAAGGCGTCCTCAAGCCGGATTTGTACGAGCCCCAGCTCAACCCGATTTACAGCGCGATGCTGGCTCATTACGCCGTGGTCGCCGATCCCGCGCGCGTGGCCGATCCAAATCGGAAAGGATGCGTCGAGAATGCGATTCAACATACCCAGGGCACTGCGCTGGCCGGACGGCGCTTCGAGACGCTGGAGGCGCAAAACGAGTTCTTGAGGCACTGGGAGGAGAACTGGGCTTCCAAACGCATCCACGGCAGCACGCGCCGTCAGGTCGAGGCGATGTTCCAGGAAGAGAAGCCGCACCTGCGGCCGCTGCCTGTCGCTCCCTTCCGCATCTTCACCGAAGTCGTCCGGACTGTCTGCGACGACACCACCGTACGCGTCGACAACAGCTATTACGCCGCGCGGCCCGCGCCGATCGGCAGCCAGGTCGTCGTGCGCATCTACACCACCACGATCGAGATCCGTGATCGCCACACCCGTGCGCTGCTGCGTGTTCATTCCCGGATGGCGCACCCCGGTTCTGTCGTCCTGCCGACCAGCGAACGGCCGTTCAACCCGTCGCGGCAAACCGCCGTGCTGCTGGCGAGCGCCGAGCGCATCGGACCGCAGACCAGGGCCTTGTGCCAGCAGGTGTTCGACACCGAAGGGCGCCCCGGACAGCGCGCGATGTGGGGCATTGTCGGGCTGGGCCGGAAGTATCCGGCGCGGCTGGTCGAGCAGGCCTGCGCGCACGCCATCGACAACCGCATCTACCGCTACAAGCACGTGCGTGCGACCGTCGAGCGGTTGTTCGAACAGGCGATCGAGCAGGTTGGAGTGACGCCACAGCCGGCATCGCCGCTCACCCAGGATCATCCGCTGATCCGTACCCCCGCGGAATACGGCGACCTCTTCAGCCGCGCTGTGCGGCGCGACGCCGACGACAATGGTCGGCAGGCCGAGGCTCACGACGATCACGCCACGGCAATCCGCGCTCGTGTCGCCTGCGCAACCCCGGCCAACTCCGGCGCCACGAGCGCTCCCGCTGCACCTTCTCACCTTAAACTGGAGACCTAGCCACATGATGACCATGCCGGAAATTGAGCGTTGCCTACGACAGCTGCGCCTGTCGGGTGTCCGCGACACGCTGCAGACGCGCGTGCTCCAGGCGCAGGGCGCCAACCAGCCCTTCCTCGAGACCTTCTCCCTTATCCTGCAGGATGAACTGGACCGTCGTCAGTCCCGTCTTATCGAGCGGCGATACCAGCAATCCGGGCTCGACGAAAAGCTGACGCTCGCCGAGTTCGACTGGTCCTTCAATCCCAAACTGCCACGTCAGACCTGCTTCCAGCTCCACACCCTGGCGTTCATTGCCGCTGGCGAGAACGCTCTGCTTGTTGGCAAACCTGGCACCGGGAAGTCGCACATCGCCAAGGCGATTGCCTATCAGGCGATCCTGCAAAGCCACAAGGTCCAGTATCTTGAGACCGACGACTTCTTCCACCGCTACGCCCTGAACTCTCCGGCACAACGCGAGGTCCGGCTGCGAACCATCATCGACTGCGATCTCCTCGTGCTGGACGATCTATTCCTCGCACGCGCCATCCCCGACGACGCCGGCACTTTGCTGCAGACCCTGATCCATCAGCGTTACAAACTGCGCCGCAGCGTCATCGTCACCTCCAATCGCGTCGTGCAGGATTGGGGGGCATACCTTGGGGACAACACTATGAGCACGACGATCCTCGATCGCCTTATGCATCATTGCCATCTGCTTGAGTTCGACGGACGCAGCTATCGGCTCAAAGAAGCCGCTGAAGCTCTTGCCCGGGAAACAAACTCAAACTAACAGTCCCTTGTCCTGCCTCGCGGGTGGAGGAATTTGACTGACCACACCCGGAGGAATTTGAAGTGACCCGCGGGGGCCGCGGAACATGTTGCGCGGAAACTGATCAAGCAGAATGACGAGCGCCAGCGCGCCCTCGTCGCTGGTCTCCCACTCCGCCAGCTCCCCGGCGGCCGCCTTGTGCCAGAGCCCGAGAAAGCGGCGCCTGATCTCCGCGTCGAAACCCTCGTCGCGCGCGTACCAGCGCTCGCGGCCGGCCTCGCGCCAGAAGGCGAGAATGCCTGACGGCGAGATGTCGTCGACGTCAGTCATGCACCGGAGGCGCGGCTTACGCCGCCTCGGCCTTTTGCTCGTCGCGGAGCTGCCGGCGCAAGATCTTGCCGACATTGGTCTTCGGCAGGTCGGTGCGGAATTCGATATGCTTGGGCACCTTGTAGCCGGTGAGCTGCTCGTGACAGAACGCGATCACCGCCTCGGCAGTGAGGTTCGGGTCCTTCCTCACCACGAAGGCCTTCACCGCCTCACCCGATTTGGAATCGGGCATGCCGATCACGGCGCATTCGAGCACGCCCGGATGGCTCGCGATCACTTCCTCGACCTCGTTGGGATAGACGTTGAAGCCGGAGACCAGGATCATGTCCTTCTTGCGGTCGACGATCTTGGTGTAGCCCTTCTCGTCCATGATGCCGATGTCGCCGGTGCGGAAATAACCGTCCGCCGTCATGACCTTCGCGGTGTCTTCCGGCCTGTTCCAGTAGCCCGACATCACCTGCGGGCCCTTGGCGCAGATCTCGCCGGGCTGCCCGAGCGGGACCTCGTTGCCGTCGTCGTCGCGGATCGAGATGTAAGTCGATGGCACGGGGATGCCGATCGAGCCGGAGAACTCGGTCGCGGTCGCCGGATTGCAGGTTAGCGTCGGCGAGGTCTCCGACAGGCCGTAGCCTTCGGCGATGAAGCAGCCGGTGATCGCCTTCCACTGGTCGGCAACGGGTTGCTGCACCGCCATGCCGCCGCCGTTGGAGATCTTCAGCTTGGAGAAGTCGAGCTTCTTGAAGTCGGGATGATGCATCAGCCCGTTGTAGAGCGTGTTCACGGCCGGGAAGCTGTTGACCTGGTATTTCGCCAGCTCCTTGATGAAGCCGGGAATGTCGCGCGGGTTGGGGATCAGGAGATTGCAGCCGCCGGCGCGCACCGCGAGCAGGTAGCAGGCCGTCAGCGCGAAGATGTGATAGAGCGGCAGCGCGCACACGATCATGAGCTGGTCGACATGCGGCGGCGCGGCGAGCGCCGGCTGGAGCCAGGCGTCGTTCTGCAGGACGTTGGCGACGATGTTGCGATGGAGCAGCGTCGCGCCCTTGGAGACACCGGTGGTGCCGCCGGTATATTGCAGGAACGCGACGTCGCCCGGCGAGATTTTCGGCTTGTTGAACGTCATGCCGCGGCCGGCCGAGAGCGCGTCGTTGAAGGCCACCGCCCCCGGCAGCGACCAGGCCGGTACCATCTTCTTGACCCGGCGGACGACGAGATTGACGATGATCCCCTTGAAGCCGAGCAGGTCGCCCATGCTGGCGACGATGACGTGCTTCACCTGCGTCTTCGCGATCACCTGCTCGACCGTGTGGGCAAAGTTCTCCAGCACGATGATGGCTTCGGCGCCGGAATCCTTGAGCTGGTGCTCGAGCTCGCGCGGGGTGTAAAGCGGGTTGACGTTCACGACCGCGTATCCGGCGCGCAGCACGGCGGCGGTCGCGACGGGGTACTGCAGTACGTTCGGCATCATGATCGCAACACGGGCGCCGCGCTGGAGCCCGCGGCCCTGCAAGTAAGCGGCGAGCGCCACCGACATCTGGTCGAGGTCACGATAGCTGATCGACTTGTCCATGCAGATGAACGCCTTGCGGTCGGCGAACTTGATGAAGCTCTCCTCCAGAAGGTCGACCAGCGATGCGTATTGTGTCGGCTCGATATCGGCGGGCACGCCGGGCGGATATTGCTTGAGCCAGATGCGCTCCATGGAAAACTCCCCTCATTGACCAGAGCCCGTTGTGTCACGGGCTTGCCGCATTGCCGCCAGTATCCAGCCTGCCGGAACTGGTGGCAAGCCGTCGTGGCTTAGGGCAAAGGCCCGGGCGTAGCTACTGGAATCATCGCAAACCGCGCTGCCGCGGGTGCGAAACGCGGGCTGCGGTTTAGGCCCGACGAACGTTAACTGTTGTTCGCCGGCTTGGCGGCAGCGGCGGGCTTGGTCGCGGCCTTGGGCTTGGCGGGCTTGGCCGCCTGGTCGCCGCCTGCCGCAGGCTTCTCGGCGGGCTTCGCCGCCGCATCATGCTTGGTCGCGGCATGCTTGGACCCGGCCGGCTTGGCTGCGGTCTTGGCGTCACCCTTGGCGCTGGATTTGGCTTCGGACTTGGCTTCGGATTTGGCATCCGGCTTCACCGCCGCCGTCTTGGTGTCCTTGCCTGCGTCCTTGTGTCCATCCTTGGGCTTGTCGGCGGCGTCAGGCTTCTTGGCGACGCGCGACTTCTTGCCACGCGGCTTGGACGCGGCCTGCTGGTCGGCATCGGCCGCGACCGCCGCGATCAGGGCGGTGCCGGTGCGGGTCGGGCCGGTATAGACCAGCACGGGTTCGGCCGCCGCGGGGGCCGAGGCCATCAGCTCGGAAGCCTTCATCATTAGGGGCGGCTGCAGGCCCGCCGTGAAGAAGGTGACCTGGGCTTCTCCTCCGGTGGCCGAGGCCGATCCGGTCGCACCGCCATTGGCCGCAATCAGCGCATCGTCGTCGTCACTGGCCGGCCGCTTGCGGTGGGGCCCGCACATCTCGTCGCGCAGGTTCGGCGGCGAGGCGTCGACCGGCACGAGATTGTCGACGGTGCCGAGCGAGGGGCGGAGCCAGGTGAGATTGTCCTGAGCGAAGCCACGCTCGAGCAGCTGCGCCGCCTTCACCGCACGCGCAGTGCCGGAACTGGCGCCGAGCACCACCGCGATTAGCCGGCGGCCGTTGCGTGTGGCCGAGGCCACCAGGTTGTACCCGGAGGCGCAGATGAAGCCGGTCTTGAAACCGTCGGCGCCAGGATAGCGGCCGATCAGCTTGTTGAAATTGCCGGTAACGCGCTTGCCGAAGCGGATCGCCGGGATGTGTACGAAGTATTCGTATTCCGGCAAGTCGCGCAGGAAGGCGCGCGCCAGGATTCCGAGATCGCGCGCGGACGTGATCTGGCCGTCGGCGGGCAGGCCGTTCGGATTGACGTAGCTGGTCTGCGTCATGCCGAGCTTCTTCGCGGTGTCGTTCATGATCGCGGAGAAGCCGTCGATCGAGCCGCCGACGCCTTCGGCGAGCACCACGGCCATGTCGTTCGCCGACTTGACCATCATCATCTTCAGCGCGTTGTCGACGGTGAGCTGCGTCCCCGGGCGGAAGCCCATTTTCGAGGGCGACTGCGAGGCCGCCGTCGGCGACACCGTAAACAACGTGTCGAGCGTCAGCCTGCCGTCCTTGACCGCCTTCAGCGTGACATAGGCGGTCATGATCTTGGTGACGGAGGCCGGATACCAGGGGATGGTCGCGTTGTCCGCCTGCAGCACCTTGCCGCTGTCGGCCTCGATCAGCAGCAGCGCTTCGGCGCTCGCCGCGCGCGGCGCGAGCAATGCGGCGCATGCGAGGCTCGCAGCGAACAGGTTGAACAGCGATTTGCGAAGCAGCGGGCGAAGGGCGTGCACTATCCGATTCCGGTCCTTGGAGATCCGCCGGTTCCGGTCGGTTCTCGTGATCTGATGGTCGGTTCCTGAAATCCAGCGCCGCCGCTTGCGGCGTCGCAAACCTATACCGGCTCGTGCGTCGAGAATAGGGGGATCGGCGCGGTATTCCGCAATGAAATAGGCCGAATTTCGACGGCGCCGTGGGGACTTGCTATGGGGATTTGGCAGCCGTCGCGGCAGTCTCGGCCGCCGTCACGCTGGCCCGCGCGGTCTCCTGAACCATGAACTGGGCCTTGGCGAGCTCGGCGAAATGGCCGCCTTTGGCCACGAGTTCATCGAAAGTTCCGCTTTCGATCACGCGCCCATTCTCGAACACCAGGATCCGCGTGGCGTTGCGGATGGTCGAAAGGCGGTGGGCGATCACGAAGGTGGTTCGGCCCTTCATCACTTCGTCGAGAGCGGCATTCACCTTGGCCTCGGTAACGGCGTCGAGCGCGCTGGTCGCCTCGTCCAGGATCAGGATCGGCGGATCCTTCAGCAGCGCCCGGGCGATGGACAGGCGTTGGCGCTCGCCGCCGGAGAGCATGCGGCCGCGTTCGCCGGCATTGGTCTCGAAGCCGCCGCTGCGCTCGATGAACTCGAGCGCCTGCGCGCGCTCCGCCGCCTTGCGCATCTCGGCCTCGGTCGCGTCCGGCTTGCCGACGTGCAAATTATCGGCGATCGAGCGGTTGAACAGCAGCGCTTCCTGGAACACCACGCCGATGTTTCGCCGCAGCGAGGTCAGCGTGACGCCGCGCACGTCCATGCCGTCGATCTTGATGACGCCCGATTGCGGATCGAAGGCGCGATGCAACAGCGCAATCGCGGTCGACTTGCCGGCGCCGGTCGGGCCGACCAGCGCAATGGTCTGGCCGGGCAGGGCGGTGAAGGTGAGGTCCTCGATCGCCGGCCGCTTGCCGTCATAGGAGAACGTGACGTCGTTGAACTCGACGAGGCCCGACAGCCGGCCGGCATCGATTGCGTCGGGCCGGTCGTGTACCGCGGGCACGGCGTCGAGCACATTGAAGAACTCGCGCAGGCGCGGGGCTTCCATGAACACGTTGTTGATGAAGCTCACGACCTGCTCGAGCTTCTGGATCAGCATCGTCGCGAAGCTCACGAACATCACGATCTCGCCGACCGAGGTGAGCCCCTGGTCGTGCAGGGCGATGCCGAAAGTGAAGATCGCGAGCACCGTGATGGTTGTGGAGGCGCGTGTGATCACGGTGACCAGCGCCCACCACGACAGCACCGGCATCTGCGCGGCCAGCAACTCGTCGGCGACGGAGCGCAGCCCTTTCACCTCGGATTCGACACGCACGAAACTCTGCACCAGCGCGACGTTGCCGAGTGCGTCGGAGGCGCGCGCGGAGAGCTCGCTGTAGTGCTCCTCGACCGCCATCTGCATGCCGAAGGTCTTGCGCACCACGAAGGTGGTCAGCGCGGTGAAGACGATGCAGAGCACGAACAGCAGAATCGCCAGCCGCCAGTTCAGGTAGAGCGACAGCGGCAGCAGCACCACGACCGAGAGGATCGCGGCAAAATGCTCGCGGAAGAAGCCGAGCCAGAGCCGCCACAGCGCGTCCGTGCCGTTGAGCATCACCTTCATCAGCCGGCCGGAATGGGTGCCGGAATGGAAGGTCAACGGCAGTTGCAGGATGTGCTCGAAATAGCTCGTCAGCACCGCCTGACGCTGGCGGTGAGAGAGCCGGTCGGCTTGCAAGGCCACGAGCGCGCTGCAGGCGATGGTGAAGAGCCCGAACGCGACCCAGGCAACCAGGAACGGCCAGGCCGAGTTAGACCCGGCCACCGCCTTGCCCGAGAGCACGTCGACGATACGGCCGAACAGCACAGGCTCGGCGAATTGCGAGGCCGCGAGCAGGAGATTGGCGACCGCGAGCAGCCAGCCCAGCCGCGCTTCCTTGCCGAGCAGCTCGAGAACGCGGGTGTAGAGACGGAGGATGGTCATGCGGGGACGAACTCGGGCGAGCAACGGAGCCCGCATTCTAAGCAGGGATCGTGCGGGAGATATAGCGGAAGCTGTCAGTTTTGCTCAGTTGATCAGCCGCCCGGCAACCGGTGGCAGGAACCGGTCGTCGAAGATATCACCCGCCGTGGGCAGCTTGCGGAATTTGAAGTCCTGCGCGATCTGGCCGATCGAACGATCGAAGCGTGCCGGCTCGACGCCGCCGAGGCCGTTGCGCCTGACTTCGTCCGTCAGGATATTGTCGGCGAGCACGGCGCGCAGGCGCTCAAGCTCCAGGCTGGGGTCGCCGTCGTCGATGCGGCTCGCCGCCTCGTCCGCCGCTCGTCCCGGCTCCCTGACGGTCGCGGTGATCCCGGCCATCAAGGCGCGGACGAAGCCCTTCACGGCGTCCGGCTTTGCTGCGGCGAAGGCGGGATTGACCACCACGGCAAAGCCGTAGGCTTCACAGCCGTAGTCCGCGTAGCGCAGCACGACGAGATCGGCGTCGGGCACGCCGCGGTCGCGCAGGTTCACCGCCGTGAGATAGCTGAAGCCGGCGACCGCATCGACTTGGCCCGCGGAGAGGATCGGCTCGCGCACCGCCGCGCTGATCTTGTGGAATTTGACGCGCGATGGATCGATTCCGTTCTGCCGCGCCAGCGCCGGCCACAGCCGCATCGACAGATCGCTGTCGGCGACGCCGACGGCCTTGCGGTCGAGATCTGTCAACAGCTGGATCCCGCGGCTCTTGCGCGCGACGATCGCGTAGGGCGCGCTGTTGAACAGCACGAACACGGCCTTGATCGGCGCCGCGTCGTCCTTGTCACGAAAGCGCATCAGCTCGTTGATGTCGACGAGCGCAAGCTCGCTGTCGCCCCTGGCGACACGTGCGAGCGCCTCCGGCGATCCGCTTGCGCTGTTGAAGGCCACGTTGAGACGCTCGGCGCCGAACCTGCCGTCCTTCGCCGCAAGGAAAAACGGCGCCATGCTTGCGTCCGGCGGGCGGTCGAAGGTGAAGTGGATCGCAACGGGCGCGTTGGTCTCGGTCGCGCTGACATCGCGTGCAAACAGCGTCGCAAGCAAGATCGAGAGAGCCAGCAGGCCGTGAAGTGCGGTCGTCTTGAATCCTGACATCGGTTGCGCCGGTCCCGCATTGTTATGGTTTCGTGACGCTTGCAGCGCGCGGCCGCGACCGTGCGCGCGCCAACATGAACGTCGGATGAGCGACGTTGCGGCATCGTTACGCAACCCCGTTCAGCTTGTGTTGGGGTTGAGGAACCTAACTTAGGTTATGCGGGTTTTGATAGGCATGAGCCTGTCCGCAGGCGTCCGTTCCAGGTCCCAAAGGAGGGCCCAAGACATGTTTGAGCGATTCTCCAGATTTGCGGGCCGAAAGGCCGTTCTTGCCACCGCCGCGGTGCTGGCGCTGACCACGATTGCCCCGACCGCGTCATATGCGGGCGGTCGCCACTGGCATGGCGGTGGAGGCGGCGCGGCCGCAGCTGCGGCTTTCGCGGCCATAGGCACGGGTCTCGCCATTGCGGCCAGCCGCAACGCCTACGCCTATGACTACGGTCCGGGCTACGGCTATTACGGCGGTCCGGCCTATTACAGCGCTCCGGCCTACGGTCCCTATTACGGTCCGGGCCCCAACTACCAGTATCAGCGCTATGGCGGCACGGCACCGTCCGAGTTCTGCGGCCAGGGCTACTATCAGAACTGCTACTAGTACCCACTTTTCTTGGAACGTGAGTCGTGATTCAAGGTCGGGATGATACCCGAAGCAAGAGAAGTCCACCTTTCGAGGAAAGATCGCAAGGTGCTTGAGGCGTGCTGTCGCTCACCGGTGACGTTGCAGCGCGATTTGAAGCGGGCGCGGATAGTTCTGTTGGCGGCGGATGGGCGCAGCACCCGGTCGATCGCCAAGGAAGTTGGGGTCCAGCCGCGGATTGTCAGCCTTTGGCGGCATCGCTATGCCGACCATGGCCTTGAAGGGCTGCAAGACAAGCCGCGGCCTGGCAAGCAGCCGATCTATACGAAGACGACCGACAAGCGGATTCTGAAGCTGCTGGATAAGCCGCCACCGCAAGGGTTTGCGCGCTGGACCGGCCCCCTGCTGGCCGAGGCGCTGGGCGATGTCGATGTCCAATATGTCTGGCGGTTCCTGCGCAGCCACAAGATTGACCTGGTGGCTCGCAAGTCCTGGTGCGAGAGCAACGACCCGAACTTTACGGCCAAAGCCGCCGATGTTGTCGGCCTCTATGTCGCGCCGCCGGCGAAGGCCATTGTGCTGTGCGTGGACGAGAAGCCCTCGATCCAGGCTTTGGAGCGAGCGCAGGGTTATCTGAAGTTGCCCAATGGCCGCGCCTTGACCGGCCAAAGCCACGATTACAAGCGGCATGGCACCACAACATTGTTTGCGGCGCTCGAAGTCGCCACCGGAAAGATCATCGCGACCCATTCAAAACGCCGGCGCCGCGTCGAGTTTCTCGATTTCATGAACAGCGTCACCGCGGCTTTTCCGAACCGCAAGCTTCACGTCATCCTCGACAACCTCAACACCCATAAAAAGAACGAGGACTGGCTCAAGGCCCACCCCAACGTGCAATTTCATTTCACGCCGACAAGTGCGTCATGGCTCAATCAGGTCGAAGTATGGTTTTCCATCTTGCAGGGGCAGTCGCTCAGCGGCACCTCCTTCACGAGCCTCAAGCAGCTTCAGGAACACATCGATGCCTACGTCAACGCATACAACGACAGAGCCGAGCCCTTCGTCTGGACCAAGAAAAAGGTCCGTCAACGCCGTTTCAAAGGCCGCCGTATCACTCAGCTCTGATTCCGGGTACTAGTTCGGCATCCTTGGGTTGACCATGACGGGCCGTCGCGCTTGCGCCGGCCCGTTTCTGCTTTTATTGTCGCGCGTTAACGCGCTCGCCATTGGTTTAGAGTAGTTTGAGTACCATGAGTGATTCGCTTGAGCGGCTATATCTGGCTGTGCTCGCGGCCAGAGATCTTGATCCGGCAACATCGCGCACCGCCCGGCTGTTTCAGCGCGGCCCTTCCAAAATGGCGAAGAAGCTGGCCGAAGAGGCCATCGAAGTCGTAATCGATGCGGTCAACGGCGATAGCGAGGCCGTGATCCGGGAAAGTGCCGATCTGCTCTACAATCTCACCGTGCTGTGGGCCTCGGCCGGGGTACGTCCCGAGGACGTCTGGCGGGAGATGACGCGGCGTGAGGACATGCTCGGCATCGCCGAGAAGCTGCCGAAATCACCGATGAAACTGCCCAAAGTCGCGTCACCCCGTGTTGCGGCCAGGCGGCCAATTGTCGCGCTCGAGGGCCGCGCAGCGCGCAAGCGCCACTAGAAACGTCATAATTCGCCTCAATCTCGGCATGGACAAATCCGTCCCATGGTGCTTCATCGCGGCGCCATGCTGAAACGTATCTACGACTGGTGCATCGACGCCGCCCACAAGCCCTACGCGCTCTGGATCATGGGTGTCGTCTCCTTCGCCGAAAGCTCATTCTTTCCGGTCCCGCCGGATGTGATGCTGATTCCGATGTCACTGGCGCGCCCGCAGCGCGCCTGGCTCTATGCGGCGGTCTGCACCGCGACCTCGGTGCTTGGCGGCATCGTCGGCTACGCCATCGGAGCGCTGCTGTTCGACTCCGTCGGCCAATGGCTGATCCAGGTCTACGGCCTCGGCGACAAGGTCGACGCCTTCCGCGCCTCCTATGCGGAATGGGGCGCGGTGATCATCCTGCTCAAGGGGCTAACGCCGATCCCCTACAAGCTCGTCACCATCACCTCGGGCTTCGCCGGCTACAACATCATCCTGTTCATCCTCTGCTCGATTATCGCGCGTGGCGGACGCTTCTTCGTCGTCGCGATCCTGCTCAACCGCTACGGCGACTGGATCCGGGTCAGGATCGAGCGGCATCTCGGATTGTGGGTCGCGCTCGGTGCCATCGTGCTGGTGCTCGGCTTCGTGGTGGCGGTCAAGTTGATCTAAAGCATCTACGACCACGCCGGGTTGGACGGGTGCTCGCGTTTGCGCACTCGCCCATATTGCCTTCCGCTCTTTGGACAGCGTCGGCTCCCGCCGAATGCACTGGCCGATCCCTGCACAAGGGAAATGGCTGAGGCAGGTCTTGACCGGCCACTTTGCGTACTTTCTGGGTGCGGAGCTGACCCACCACCTTGGCTATGAGAAGGGCGACCAAAAAGTGCGCAGCGGTTTTCCGAAAAGATCATGCTTAAACAACAACCTAAAGCGCGATGACGATTCCTCCTAATCGCATCGCGCTTTAGGAGCCCTGGCGGCTTTGCCGCAGGGCCGGCTTCGGCTACGGTTGCCGCCATGATGGTTCGATCCGGCAATCCAGCGGTGCGGCTCGGGACGCTGATGTCGGCGGCGCTGCTGCTCCTTCTCAGTGGCGGCGGCATCGGATGGACGCAATCTGCACCGCCATCGCTCGGCCTCCAGCAGCCGGGGGGCCAGGCCGCGCCGTCGCCCTCGACGCCGGCCTCTTCCGCCGCGCCGCCGCGCGAGGAAAATCCCGGGCTGATCAATGAAATGGGCAAGCTGTTCGACAAGCTGCCTTCGATCCTGCCGCCGATCAAAAGCCCGAGCGAGACCATGAGCGACCTGTCGCGGCTGGCCACGCCCTCGACCATGGTATCAGGGCGCGTGGTCTGCCCCATCTCGTCGAACGGCGCCCCCGACTGCAAGCAGGCCGCCGACCAGCTCTGCCAGGGCAAGGGCTACAAGGAAGGCAAGAGCCTGAACGCCGACTCCGCGGAGAAATGCTCGGCCAAGGTTCTCATCCCGGGCAGGCAGCGCAAACCGGAGGACTGCCGCACCGATACGTTCGTGACCAGTGCGCTGTGCCAGAACTAGAGGACATCGCGCGAGCAACAAGGAGTGCCCATGAGCAGGACGGAGCAGGACTTCCTCGGGCAGCGTGAGATCGCCGACGACATCTATTACGGCGTCCAGACCATCCGCGGGAAGGAGAACTTCCACATCACCGGCATTCCGATGAGCCAGGAGCCTTACTTCGTGAAGGCGCTCGGTTACGTCAAGAAGGCTGCCGCGATGGCCAATCGCGATCTCGGTGCGATCGACGCCAAGGTCGCGGACGCCATCATCCTCGGCTGCGACCGCGTCATCGCCGGCGACATGATGGATCAGTTCGTCACCGACTTCATCCAGGGCGGCGCCGGCACCTCCACCAACATGAACGCCAACGAGGTGATCGCGAACCTCGCACTGGAAGCGCTCGGCTTCAGCAAGGGCGACTACCAGCACGTCAGTCCCAACGATCACGTCAATTACGGCCAGTCGACCAACGATACCTATCCGACCGCCTTTCGGCTGGCGCTGATCCTGCGGCTCGAGAGCTACATGACGGCGCTGCGCCAGCTCCAGGAGGCCTTCTTCGCCAAGGGCCGCGAATTCGACCGCGTGCTGAAGATGGGCCGCACCCATCTCCAGGACGCGGTGCCGATGTCGCTCGGGGCCGAATTCCGCGGCTGGGGCACCACCATCGGCGAGGAGGTCGACCGCATCTCGGAAGCGCGCGCGCTGCTGCGCGAGATCAATCTCGGCGCCACCGCGATCGGCACCTCCGTCACGGCCGCGGTCGGTTATCCCAAGCTTGCCGTGCGGCACTTGAGCGCCCTGACCGGCGTCGATTTCATCCTCGCCGGCGATCTCGTCGAGGCGACCTCCGACACCGGCGCCTATGTGCAGCTCTCGGGCGTGCTGAAGCGCACGGCGAGCAAGCTGACGAAGATCTGCAACGATATCCGCCTCCTCGCCTCGGGCCCGCGCGCCGGCTTCAACGAGATCAATCTGCCGCAGCTGCAGCCGGGCTCCTCGATCATGCCCGGCAAGGTCAATCCGGTTATCCCCGAGGTCGTCAACCAGACCAGCTTCCTCGTCATCGGGCTCGACACCACGGTGACGCTCGCGGCTTCCGCCGGCCAGCTCCAGCTCAACGTGATGGAGCCGGTGATCTCGTTCGCGCTGTTCTTCTCGATCCGCACCATGGAGCGCGCGGTCAACAGCCTGCGCGAGAACTGCGTGATCGGCATCACCGCCAACGAGGAGCACACCCGCAACATGGTGCTGAACTCTCTCGGTATCGTCACCGTGCTGAAGCCGCTGCTCGGCTACAAGCAATGCGCCGAGATCGCGCGCGAAGGTTACAAGAGCGGCAAGTCGCTGCACCAGATCGTCGTGGTCGAGCGCAAATTGCTCACGCAGGAGAAGTGGGACGAGATGTTCTCGTTCGAGCGGCTGATCAATCCGGATATGATCGGGTAGGGGCAGGTTTCGCCTCTCGTCATTCCGGGGGCGACGCGAAGCGCGAACTTGGAATGACGAAAGAAGAATTCCGTTGCTTGGAATTGCGATCGTCGCCTCCGCCACGGCGCCAAAACGCAATACTTGACAGTGGAAAGATTGCCTTGTTGGTATGGTGCCCAACCTTCCATTGACCGGCCAACAGAGGATCGTTCCGCAATGTCCATGCCTGCCTTGTTCAAGGGGCGCCTGTCGATCCCCGTGATCGGCTCGCCGCTCTTCATCATCTCGGTGCCCGATCTCGTGATCGCGCAGTGCAAGGCGGGTGTGGTCGGCTCGTTTCCGGCGCTGAATGCGCGGCCGCCGGAGCTGCTCGACGAATGGCTGGCGCGGATCACCGAGGAGCTCGCGGCCTATGACCGCGCCCACCCCGAGAGGCCGTCGGCGCCGTTCGCGGTCAACCAGATCGTGCACAAGTCGAACAACCGGCTCGACCACGACATGCAGCTCTGCGCCAAGTACAAGGTGCCGATGATCATCTCCTCGCTCGGCGCGCGCGAGGAGCTGAACCAGGCCGTGCACGGCTGGGGCGGCATTGTCTTCCACGACGTGATCAACCAGAAATTCGCGCACAAGGCGATCGAGAAGGGCGCCGACGGCCTGATCCTGGTCGCGGCCGGAGCCGGCGGCCATGCCGGCACCATCTCGCCGCTGGCTTTCGTTGCCGAAACGCGAAAATGGTTCGACGGCCCGATCGCGCTGTCGGGAGCGATCGGCAACGGCAAGGCCATCCGCGCTGCACGCATTCTCGGCGCCGACTTCGCCTATATCGGCTCGGCCTTCATCGCGACCAAGGAGGCCAATGCGATCGAGCGCTACAAGGAGATGATCGCGGGATCGTCGGCCGACGACATCGTCTATTCCAACCTCTTCACCGGCGTGCACGGCAATTATCTGAAGCCCTCGATCCTCGCGGCCGGCATGGATCCCGACAATCTGCCGACCTCCGATCCTTCCAAGATGAATTTCGGCACCGACGCCTCCGGCGAGCGCGCCAAGCCGAAGGCCTGGAAGGAGATCTGGGGAAGCGGACAAGGCATCGGCAGCATCGACAAGGTCGTACCAGCGGCCGAGTTGATCGCGCGCTTCAAGAAGGAGTACGAGGAAGCGATCGATCCGCCGCTGTAGTTCTCGTGTCCTGGACGCGGTGCAATGCGTAGCATTGCTCCGCAAAGCCGGGACCCATTGCCGCCACGCGCGGACCCCGGACGCGGCGCAGCGCTACGCGCTGCGCCGCGTCCGGGGAACGTCAACCGAGACGGATTGAAATGATGACCCCCATCTACCGCGTCGACGGCAATAGCGTCATCACCAGCCCGGATGCCGCCGGCCCCTGGGACCGGCGCATGCAGCACGGCTCGGCGCCGGCTTCGCTGGTGACATGGGCGGCCGAACGCATTCCGACGCCTGCCCCGATGGACATCGCGCGCGTCACGATCGATCTGATGCGGCCGGTGCCGGTCGCGCCGCTCACGATCGTGACCGAGGTCTTGCGCGAGGGCCGCAAGATCCAGCTCTGCGGGATCAAGCTGCTCGCGGACGGCGTACAGGTTGTCGGCGCCACCGTGCTGAAGGTCAGGCGCCAGGCGCTGAGCTTGCCCGAAGACGTCGAGGAGCTGCCGGTCACTCTGCCGTCGCCGGAGGATTCGCTGGTCGAGGACGGTCACGCCGCCACCAGCCCGTTCGTGCGATCGGTCTCGATGCGTGCCGCGCGCGGGCGCTTCGGCCAAGCCGGCGCCGGCGCGATCTGGTTTCGCGTCGACCATCCGCTGATTGCCGGTGAAGCGGTCTCGCAGGCGATGCGCGCCGTGGTCGCCGCCGATTTCTCCAACGGCACCGCCTCGACGCTCGACTTTCGCGCCTGGACCTACATCAACGCCGATCTCACCGTGAACTTTTCGCGCCAACCCATCGGTGAGTGGATCTTGCTCGACGGCGAGTCGTGGATCGGTCCCGACGGCGCCGGCCTTGCGATGTCTCGGCTGGCGGACCGGCAAGGCTATTTCGGCCGGGCGGTGCAGAGCCTGGTGATCGAGAAGCGGTGAGCGCGACGGCTAGCGTCGCTCTTGGAGCCGATTGAACGGCAGGCTTCCGCCGCCGCGGAAGGGATGCAAGGTCGTGCTCGACCGGGGCATCCTGCCAGTTCACATTCCGTAGAAGATCTTGATCTCCCACAGCACCACGATGATCGCCGTGATCAACGTGATCGCGGCGATTGCACTTTCCAGGGAAGCGACTCTCATCTCTTACTCCGCTTCCCAGCCCCATCAGCGGTCTAGGTGATTCCCTGATTCTCCGGCAATTCGCGGACCTCGCCGCCAACAACTCCGTTGCGTGTTGTGGTGTCCGGGCCACAGCTCCCCCGTAGAATCCCGGGGTGCTTATCCCACCATTCGGTCCCGCCCGCTCCAGAAGCCCGCCCGCAGCACCTTCTTGTCGACCTTGCCGACGCCGGTCATCGGCAATTGCTTGACGAACTGGATCTGCTTCGGCGCATGCGCCGAGCCTTTTCGCGTCTTGACCAGGTTGATCAGCTCGTCCGGATCGGGCCTTGCGCCCTCGCGCGGCACGACGATGGCGGTGACGGCCTCGCCCCATTTCTCGTCGGGAATGCCGACGACCGCCACCATCGCCACATCCGCATGCTGCGACAGCACGTCCTCGACCTCGCGCGGGAAGATGTTGAAGCCGCCGGTGACGATCATGTCCTTCTTGCGGTCGAGGATGAACATGTAGCCGCGCTCGTTCCTGCGTGCGATGTCGCCGGTATGGACCCAGCCGTTCTTCAGCGTCTCGGCGGTGATGTCGGGCCGCTTCCAGTACTCCGCCATCACATGCGGGGCACGCACGCAGATTTCGCCGGGCTCGCCCGTCTTCACTTCCTGGTCGTTGTCGTCGAGGATCTTGACCTCGCACGCCGCGATCGGGAAGCCGCAGGACAGGAACAGCTCCGGGTTCTTGGGATCGTGGTCGGCCTTGCGCAGGACCGAGACGGGATAGCATTCGGTCTGGCCGTAAAGCTGCGAGAACACCGGCCCGATGCGTTCGATGCCCTCGAGCAGCCGGCTCGGCGACATCGCGGAGGCGCCATAGAGCACGAGCTCGAGCGATGACAAATCGGTCTTCTCCAGGGCGGGATGATCGAGCAGCACATAGATCATGGTCGGCACGAACAGCGTGAAGTTGATGCGCTCGCGCGCGATCGTCGTCAGCACCGCCTCGGGATCGAATCCCTTCAGCATGTGCACCGTGCCGCCGCGCATCAGGGTCGGCAGCACCTTCGTCCCGGCGACGTGACTGATCGGCGCGACCGTGAGATAGCGTGCAGCCTCCGGAATCTCGAAGTCGGCGAGGATCGCGCCGGCGGCTCCGGCGTTCTCGCGGTGATAGCGTAGCGCGCCCTTGGATTTGCCGGTGGTGCCGCCGGTGTAGTTCAGCGTGGCGAGATCGTCGGGGCCGGCAAGGCACAGCGGGCTCGCATGTCCTGCATTCTCGATGGCGGCCGACAGATCGACGCCGTAGCCGGCCGGCCCCATGGTGAAGACCGCATTCAGCCGGCCGGCCTTGGCAGCGAGCTCGCCACCGCGGTCGCGGAAGGCGGCCGCATCGACCACCAGCATCTCGGCCTCGGAGTCCTCGAGCTGGAACAGCTGGTCCTCCAGCGATCCCAGCGGATGCAGCCAGGTGATGCAGAGCCGTGCCAATTGTGCGGCGACGCCGGCGCACCAGGTATCGGCGCGGTTCGCGGTGAGGAAGGCGACGCGCGCGCCGGGCTGCAATCCAAGCCGTATGAACACGCCCTGGATGCGTCCGATCAGGTCGATCGTACCCCGATAGCTCAGCGATCCGCCGGGCCAGGCGAAAGCGGTACGGTCGGGATAGCGCGACAGCGCCCGTAGCGTCTGCGCACAAGCTGGAGGCGATGCGTGGAGCGGATCAGACATATGTTTCCTCGTTGCTTTGTCACCGGCTTCTGGCGTGCCAATGTTGCCGATGACGCTAGCACAGAGACTGCGGGAGGGAACGACAAAGCCCGCGCAGGGAGGCATGCATGCCATCGGATCGACTGCAACGCTTCCGCGATCGTCTCGCGCTGCCGCTGATCGCAGCGCCGATGTTTCTGGTGTCGGGCGTCGAGCTCATGGTCGCGTCCTGCCGCAATGGGGTGATCGGCAGCTTTCCCACCGCGAATTGCCGTGGCGCGGAACAACTCGATGAATGGCTCACCGAGATCGGCACGCGGTTGCGACGGCACGAAGATCAGACCGGGCGAAAGGTCGCGCCGCTCTGTCCGAACCTGATCGTGCACCGCTCCAATGCGCGGCTCGCGCAGGATCTCGCCGTGCTGCTGCGGCACGGGCCAGAGATCGTCATCACTTCGGTCGGATCGCCGGCGCAGGTGCTGAGTCCGCTCCATGATGCCGGCGCGTTGGTGCTGGCGGACGTCGCCTCGATCCGCCACGCCGAGCGTGCGGCGGAAGCCGGCGCGGATGGGCTGGTGCTGCTCACGGCGGGCGCGGGCGGGCAGACCGGCTGGCTCAACCCCTTCGCCTTCGTCCGCGCTGTGCGCGCATTCTACGACGGCATCATCGTGCTGGCGGGCGGCATCAGTGACGGCTACGCGCTGAATGCGGCGGAAGTGCTCGGCTGCGATCTCGCCTATATGGGCACGAAGTTCATTGCGACGCGGGAGAGCATGGCGGACGACCGCTACAAGCGGATGCTGGTCGAGAGCAGCGCCGACGACGTCCTGCTCACCACCGCGTTCACGGGCTTGCAGACCAGCATGCTGCGGCCGTCGATCGTCGCCGCCGGACTTGATCCGGACGACCTGCCGGCGCGCGGCGCGATCGACATCGTCAAGGACATCGACGTCGCCGCGCGCGAGAACCGGCCGAAGCGCTGGCGCGATATCTGGAGCGCCGGGCACTCCGCATCTGGGGTGACGGAGGTGCTCGCGGTCGACGATCTCGTCGCGCGGACGCGTGCGGAATATCGAGAGGCGGGCCCCGATCACAGTTAATCGAGCGCGCCCCTGCGCGCCCGCACTTAACGGCAGATTAACCATCGCCCGCCAAGAATCCCCTTCACGGCCGCCAACCAGGACCGAGAGGGGACAGGCGATGGACTTCGATTTTCTCAACAGCAAGACAGCTGCGACGATGGACGAAATCCGCGTCCGCGTCGCCCATGCCCTGGCCCGCCACCCGCTGTGCCGCAACGTCCGCTTCGACATCGTCAGCGTCCCCCGCACCCGCCGTGGCGGCAACTGGACGGTGACACTGCAATCGGTCGAGCCGCGCGCGGTCTGGGAGGCCTCGGAGATCGTGGCCGACATCCAGGACGCCTATGATCTGGCAGCAGCCGCCTGATTTCCTTGGGCTTTTCGGATGATGTCGCCGCAGTCCGCTCGATTTGCCGCTGCAATGGCACCGTTAAGCCTTAATTATTGCCCAGTTTTTGGGGCACTGATCACGTGGACTTGAAGTCGGACGCGGAGAGACGTTTGTCCAAAGCCATCACCATCGTCGCGCTGACCTGTTTCCTCGTCCTCGGCGCCGCCACCACCGCCATTCTCGGACGCGACAGCGTGCCCAGCGTCAGCGCCGAGATGATTGACCAGACGCCCCCGGCCAAGCCGCTCGCAACCAACCGCGCCGCCAAGGCCGACCGTCTGGTTCCGACACTCGCGCTGGCCTCGGCCGCGATCGAGCCGGTCCAGGTGGCCGCCGACAAGCTTTCCCAGGCGCCCGTCCTGACCGAACCGCTGCGTCAGGCCTTCGCCGCCGCCACGCCCTCCGATTTCCCGATGCCGAAGGCAAGCGCGCACGAGGCGCCCGCCGCGACGGAGGTTCCTGCCGTCGAGGTTCCGGCCAAGCCGAAGGTCGTCGCCAAACCGCAGCCGCAGAAGGCCTATTCGCTGCTGTCCGACGTGCAGATCGCGGGCATCAGGGATCGCCTGAAGCTGTCGTCGTCGCAGGAATATTACTGGCCCTCGGTCGAGACCGCGCTTCGCAACGTCGCCCGCAAGATCCAGGCGAACAAGCTGTCGAATCCGAACGCGCCGCCCAGTTCGCAGATCGACCCGAATTGCGACGAGGTGCAGCAGTTGAAGTCGGCCGCGATGCCGCTGTTGTTCCAGCTGCGTGACGACCAGAAGGAAGAAGTGCGCAAGCTCGCTCGCCTCATCGGGCTCGAGAAGGTCGCGCAGCAGATCTGATCCGCGCGGTTCCTGCTTCAGGAGCCGCGGCCATCAGGAACATCCGGCAATCCCCACGCGTTGCCCGCTCCAAAGAGGGAGTGGACGAATGCGCGCCTCGACAGCCTATTTTGTCGGTGCCGGAACCATCATCGCGGCCATCGCCATTGGTCTCGGCGGCGGTATCGTTGCCGGCAACATCATGCATCCGGTCGCATCCAAGCAGGGCCCGGACACCAGCAAGGTGGCGCAGCGCACGGAGGCTGCCACGCCGGCGACCGCGAACGGGCCGTCCGAGCGCGTGAACTATCTCACCGGCTCGCAGGCCTTCGGCGCGATGATCGCAGCGCCCGCGCGGGCCGAAGCAAAGCCTGAAGCCGCAAAGCCTGACACGCAAATCACGAAGGCGAATGCTGAACCGCCGGCGCCGCAGCCCTCGCAAGCCGCTGCAGTCGAGCCGTCCAAGCCGCCCCCGTCATCGCCACAACAGGCAGCAAAACCTGCCGAGCAGCAGGCCTCGACCGAGCCGTCATCCGCCTCGAA
This sequence comes from Bradyrhizobium sp. USDA 241, assembly GCF_049739505.1. Taxonomy (NCBI): domain Bacteria; kingdom Pseudomonadati; phylum Pseudomonadota; class Alphaproteobacteria; order Hyphomicrobiales; family Nitrobacteraceae; genus Bradyrhizobium; species Bradyrhizobium sp. USDA 241. The sequence goes on from NZ_JBMGPZ010000004.1 coordinate 2,170,734, forward strand.
CAATGCCTATGCCAAGGCGAGGGATCCCGACGTGAAGCGTGTCGCGACTGAACGGCGCAGAGCGGAGCGCCGCGAGCGCTGGGCCGAGCGCCGGCACTATGAATTGCGCGAGCCGCGCGGCATGCGCGACCGAACCGATTGGGATGACGTCGCGCGCAACGTCCGCGAAGATTCCGATGCGCGCGACTATGCGGGCCGCCCACGCAGCGGCTTTCCGCAGATCAGGCTGTTCGGGCCTGATGACGAATAGCGCCTAAAGCATGATCCGGAAAAGTGCGCAGCGGTTTTCCGAAAAGATCATGCTTAAACAACAACCTAAAGTGCGACGACGATTTCCTAATCGCATCGCGCTTTAGCCCAGGATCGCAGCTGCAATGGGAGAAGGTCCGCGGTCATTGTCGCCCGCCATTACTTCATGCCCGCGCGACTCAAGCCTTCGAGATAGTGCGCACGGTCCTCTTCCCGCAGCATCGGCAGCTCGCGGGTGATCCAGGCGAGCGAGACCTCGGGCTGGGCGCGGAGGAGGCCTTCCAGGGCGGACGCCGCGAGCGCCGGATCGCCCAGCATGCCGGCGGCGGCCGTCAGCACGCGGTGCGCGCCGACGAAATCTCCGCGTTGGCGCATCGATTCCCGTGCCATCTGGACGGCTCCCTCGTAGTCGCGGCCGACGAACCGGGCATAGGCCGCAACCCCGCAATAGATCGCCGCGAGCGGGTCGCGCGGACTCAGCCGCAGCGCGCGCCGGGCGGCGGCATCGCCGTCCTGCCATCGCCCGGCATAGCAAAGCGTCACGCCGTGAAAGGCATGTGCCATCGCGAAATTCGGGTTGAGCCTCAAGGCCAATTCGAATTCCACCAGCGCGTCGTCGAAGCGGCGGCGGAACAGATAGGTGTAGGCGAGGCCGTGATGGGCCCAGGCATCCTCGCGATCGGCCTCCACCGCCGCGAGCGCCGCACGTTCGGCAAGCGGCAAGGTCGCGGCCATGTCGGCCCAGCCCATATGCGCGCCGAACATGTGGCTGGTCGCAAGCAGGCCCAGTGCCTTGCCATAGGCGGGATCGATCGCGACGGCCTGTTCCAGCAGCCCTTGCGCGGCGGCATTGTCCTCGCGGGTGGTGCGCCAGTAATGCGACAGGGCGCGCATCACGAGGTCCCATGCATCCAGGCTGCCCGGAGGCTTCTGCTGGGCTCGGAAGCTTTCGGCGGCATAGAGCTGCGGCTCGATCGCGGCGACGATCGCCTCGGTGATCTCGTCCTGCACGGCGAAGATGTCGGCGAGCTCCCGGTCGTAGCGTTCGGCCCAGAGATGGCTCCCGGTTGAGACGTCGTTGAGCTGGGCCGAGATGCGCACCCGCTCGCCGCTTCGCCGCACGCTGCCTTCGACCACGTAGCGCACCCCGAGTTCCCGCGCGACCTCGTGGATGTGCACGGCGCGGCCCTTGTAGACGAAGGAGGAATTGCGCGCGACGACGAAGAACCATCGCAGCTTCGACAGCGCGGTGATGATGTCCTCGCTGATGCCGTCGGAGAAATAATCCTGCCCGGCTTCGCCGCTCATATTCGTGAAGGGCAGCACGGCGATCGCGGGCCGCTCGGGCAGCGCGAAGGCTGTCTGGTTCTGGGCGACACGAACCGGCTCCGGTGCGACCGCGCCGAGCTGTGTCTGGACATCACCGACGAAGCGAAAACCCTTGCGAGTGATGGTGCGGATCAGCGTCTGGCTTGCGCCATTGTCGCCGATCGCCTTGCGCGCCGCGTTGATCCGGCTGGTCAGGGTGGATTCGGAGACGCTGCGCCCGTGCCAGATCTTGTCGATCAACTCGTCCTTGCTGACCACCCGGTCGCGGTTCTGCATGAGGTGGACGACGAGGTCGAAAACCTGCGGCTCCACGGCAATGGGAACCTGCTCGCGGCTCAGCTCGCGCCGGTCGGTATCCAGAAGGTGGTCCCGGAACAGAAACTGCACGTCGAAAACTCAGGCCTCATTGTGAAATCGGGCAAGCAAAATGACAAAATGAAATTTGGATCGAAAATCATGTGTCTGTCGAAGGGGGCGCTTGGTTCATCGCGATTGCGTGATGGCAGCCATGCCGGTCTCGGAGGGGAATACAACCGCAGCTGGAATGTTGCGGTCGGCGGATCGGGCGGGACCATGCTCGCCGATCCAGCACCGTCATCCTTCGAGGCTCTCGTGCGTTGCTCCGCATCGCACGCTTCGCACCTCGGGATCACGGAGTAACAGGCTGACGTGCCGTCATAATGTCGTGGCGCGGCAAATGTGGCGAACGGTGAATGTCCATTGCCGAAATGCGCGGCCTGCGTAAGCTGCCGCCACACAAAACACCAACCACGAAGAAGCGCCCATGCCAGCTTTCCCCGCCTCCACCACGGTGCTCGACTCCATGCTGTTTCGCGACGCCTTCGGCACGCCTGAGATGCGCGAGGTGTTCTCCGACGTCGCGACGGTCGTGCGCTATGCCGAGGTCGAGGTGGCGCTGGCGAAGGCGGAAGCGAAGTGCGGCGTGATCCCGCAAGAGGCGGCCGCGGCGATCGCGGCGCGGACCGACGTCGCCGCGCTCGATTTCGATCTGCTCAGGCAGGAGACCGATGTCGTCGGCTATCCGATCCTCCCCTTGGTGCATCAGATGGTGAAGCAATGCGGCGAGGCTGGCCGCTACGTGCATTGGGGCGCGACCACGCAGGACATCATGGACACCGCCGTGGTGCTGCAGCTGCGCGCCGCGCTCGATATCGTCGATCGCGACATCGCCGAGCTGCGCAGGATCCTTGCCGACCTCTCGAAGCGCCATCGCGACACGGCGATGGCGGGCCGAACCCATCTCCAGCAGGCGCTGCCGGTGACCTTCGGCTACAAGACCGCGATCTGGCTCGCGATGTTCGACCGCCATGCCGAGCGTCTGGCGCAAATGAAGCCGCGCGTTCTGGTCGGCCAGTTCGCCGGCGCTGCCGGCACGCTGGCCTCGCTTGGCGACAAGGGATTTGAGGTGCAGGCGGCGCTCTGTGCCGAGCTGAAGCTCGGCGTTCCCGCCTCGACCTGGCACGTCGCGCGCGACGGCTTTGCGGAGGCGGTGAACTTCCTCGCCCTGATCACCGGTTCGCTCGGCAAGATCGCGCTCGACATCATGATCATGGCCTCGACCGAGTTTGCCGAGGTCTACGAGCCCTTCGTCAAGGGGCGCGGCGCCTCTTCGACCATGCCGCAGAAGCGCAACCCGATCTCCTCCGAACTGATGCTTGCGGCGTCCAAGGCGGTGCGCCAGCACGCAGGCCTGATGCTCGACGCCATGGTGCAGGATTTCGAGCGCGCCACGGGTCCCTGGCACGCCGAATGGATGGCGATCCCCGAAAGCTTCGTGCTGACCGCCGGCGCGCTGCATCAGGCGAAATTTGCGCTCGCAGGTCTCATCGTGGACGAGGCGAAGATGAACGACAATCTCGCCATCAGCCGCGGCCTGATTGTGGCCGAAGCGGTCATGATGGGGCTGGCGCCGCAGATCGGGCGGCAGGAGGCGCATGACGCGGTGTATGATGCATGCCGTCAGGCCAACGAGAAGGGAATCAGCCTTGCCGATGCGCTGTCCGCAGATTCACGGATATCGAGCCGCATCGACCGTGCCACGATCGAGGCACTTACCTCACCGAAAAATTACCTCGGACTCGCGCCCGCCATGGTCGACCGGGTGCTGAAATCGGCAACGCGTTGAAAACCAAAATGCGTGAAACTGCGTATCTTTCGTGCGTTGCAGGACGCTCGCACACTTGTGTCTTGCGATGCTAGACTTAGATTGAGCGAGAGACTTTCGGCAGAGGGCCCGGCATGACTGATCAACGCAACACCTCCACTCCCATCGATCCCGCGAAGCTCGACCGGCTGGCCGAGGTGGCGGTGAAGGTGGGCCTGGGCTTGCGGCCGGGACAGGATCTGCTTCTGACGGCGCCGGCGATTGCGCTGCCGCTGGTGCGGCGGATCGCCGTGCATGCCTACAAGGCGGGCGCCGGTCTCGTGACGCCGATTCTGTCGGATGAGGAGATGACGCTGGCACGCTACCGCCACGGCCATGACGCCAGTTTCGATCGTGCCGCCGGCTGGCTCTACGAGGGCATGGCCAAGGCCTTCTCGGACAACACCCCACGGCTCGCCATCGTCGGCGACAACCCGATGCTGCTGTCGGGCGAGGATCCGTCCAAGGTGGCGCGCGCGAGCAAGGCGAATTCGATGGCCTATCAGCCCGCGCTGGAGAAGATCGTCAACTTCGACACCAACTGGAACATCATCGCCTATCCGAGCCCGTCCTGGGCGAAGCTGGTGTTCCCTGATGATCCCGAGGACGTCGCGGTCGGCAAGCTCGCGGATGCGATTTTTGCAGCGTCCCGAGTCGATCGCGAGGACGCGATGGGCAATTGGGCAAGCCACAATGCGGTGCTGCGCGAGCGCACCAACTGGCTCAACGGCCAGCGCTTTCGCGCGCTGCAATATTCGGGTCCCGGCACCGATCTCACCATCGGCCTTGCCGACGGCCACGAATGGGAAGGCGGCGCCTCGCTCTCCAAGAACGGCATCAGTTGCAACGCCAATATCCCGACCGAAGAGGTCTTCACCACGCCGCATTGCCGTCGCGTCTACGGCCATGTCGTGAGCTCGAAGCCGCTGTCCTATCAGGGCACGCTGATCGACAACATCGCCGTGCGCTTCGAGGACGGCAAGATCGTCGACGCAAAGGCCTCGCGCGGCGCGGAGGTGCTGAACAAGGTGCTCGACACCGACGAGGGCGCGCGGCGCCTCGGCGAAGTGGCGCTGGTGCCGCATTCCTCGCCGATCTCCCAGAGCGGCCTGTTGTTCTACAACACGTTGTTCGACGAGAACGCAGCGTCTCACATCGCGCTCGGCCAGTGCTATTCGAAATGCTTCGTCAACGGCGCCCAGCTCACGCCGCAGCAGATCGCGGCGCAAGGCGGCAACCAGAGCCTGATCCATATCGACTGGATGATCGGCTCGGCCGAGACCGACATCGACGGCATTTTGGCCGACGGCAGCAAGGTGCCCGTGTTCCGCAAGGGCGAATGGGCGAAATAGCCGGCGTGACTCTCTTCGAAGGGAGAGGGTGAGCGCGGCGGCGACAGGTTCTCGCTGCGCCCATCTACCGGTCTCAGTTCCCGCGCGGTTCGTTCGAGAGCCCTGGTGCGCATCCTGCGGCGGACGCAACGCGAGCGCGCAGCCGGAGCCGGCTACCAGAGCCTCGGGCGTAGAGCCATTGGCGGGCTCCGCTCCAGTGCCTTCGCGCATTTTGTCGCACCCGGGAGAGGACCGGGTCATGTGGGCGGATTTGCAAGGGAATCGGGACGTTAACCGGTTTGCACTGGCCGCTTCCCGCTGATTCTCGAAGCCGGCGTAAGAAAGAATTAAAAACGGAACACTAGCGTCCGGGCATCTTTCGAAACAGTCCGGGCCGGGATCTGGCCCCAAATATCATTTCCCGAGGAAGCAGATGTCGCGCGCGTTGATTGAAGTCGGTAGTTGCAATGTGGACCTCGAGCTGCGGCCGATCGAGCCGTCCTGGATCATCGAGGGCGATCCGGTATCCCGTTCGCGTGTCCTGTCGACCAGCGCCGACGGCACCGCCCAGACAATCATCTGGTCCTGCACCGAGGGGCGCTTCAACTGGTACTACGACATCGACGAGACGATCATGATCATGGAAGGATCGATCGTGCTCGAAAGCGACGGCATGCCGCCCAAGCGCTACGGCCCCGGCGATGTCATTTTCTTCCGTGATGGCGCGCATGCCAAATGGCATGTCGAAGGGCACGTCAAGAAGATCGCGTTCTGCCGCAAGACCAATCCGGTGATGATCGGCTTCCTGATCCGCGTCGTCAACAAGCTGAAGAAGATGTTCGCTTCCACCGGCGAACGCCAACCGGCCTCGCTGATGGGTGCCGGCTAAAGCTGACAAGAAAGTTTCAAGGACGCTTCCCAGCGGCCACGATGAAGAGGGGGCGGGATCAACATCCCGGCCCCTCTTTTCGTCATGACGGCAGCTCGAGCCGGTAGACGTCGATCGCGGTCTGCGAGAACAGCGCCGTCTTCTCGGCCTCGCTCAAGGGCGAGGCGATACGCTTGAACGCGTTGAAGATCACCTGGTAGCTGCACTGGCCCTTGTCCGGCGGGAAATTGCTCTCGAACATCGCTCGCTTCACGCCGAATGCCTCGATACAGGTCTCGATATAGGGGCGCCATGCCGCGGCAAGCTCCTCGGATGACGGCGGTCTCTCGCGTAGATGGAAATCGTAGCCGAGCAGGCACATTGCGAGCCCGCCGAGCTTCACCACGACGTTCTCGCACGTCGCGATCTCCTGGATCGACGCGCGCCATTGCGGAAACACCTCCTCGCGACGGCCCGCAAAGCGACCGACGCCGGCTGGGCCGCCGCAATGATCGAGCACGATCCTGGTATCGGGGAAGGCGCGCGCCAGCTCGGTCAGTTCGCCGATCTGTGGATGGAACAGCCAGGCATCGAAGCTGAGGTTCAGCGGCGCCAGACAGGCAAAGCCCTTGCGAAAGCTCGGATCCTGCAACAGCTCCTTCGGCCTGTTCGCATACATGCCGGCGACGACAGGGTCTTCGTCCCAGGCCGAGGAATGCCTGATGCCGCGGAAGCGGCCATTGCCCGCCGCGATCTCGGCTTCCAGCACCGGCTTGGCGGCGTCTCCCAGCAGAAGATTGGCGTGGCTGACGATACCGGCGCAGATCGCGGCCGGGCCGTAAGCTCCGCTGGCGCTCATCGCTGCGACGCCGTTGGCGAACTCGACTTCGCCGACGGGCCGGAATGCCTCAGGTCCGTGTGCGCGATACATCGAGCGGCAATCGACATAGACGGTGGCGATGACGTTGTGGCCGGACGCGATGTCGGCGGCCATCTCCTCGATCAGATAGCGATGGCCGCGATTCCAGAGATGGTGGTGGGGATCGACGATCGGCCGCGCCGGATCGATGATTTCCTCCTGGTGCAGCGCGAGCCAGTCCTCGCGCGGCTCGACGAATAGCCCGCTCGTGTTGGCGGGCAGACCGCTTGCGGCCATCGGCGTTCGCTCCCTCTATGTTTCTTGTGGAAGGAGCCTAGTACCCGGAATCAGAGCTGAGTGATACGGCGGCCTTTGAAACGGCGTTGACGGACCTTTTTCTTGGTCCAGACGAAGGGCTCGGCTCTGTCGTTGTATGCGTTGACGTAGGCATCGATGTGTTCCTGAAGCTGCTTGAGGCTCGTGAAGGAGGTGCCGCTGAGCGACTGCCCCTGCAAGATGGAAAACCATACTTCGACCTGATTGAGCCATGACGCACTTGTCGGCGTGAAATGAAATTGCACGTTGGGGTGGGCCTTGAGCCAGTCCTCGTTCTTTTTATGGGTGTTGAGGTTGTCGAGGATGACGTGAAGCTTGCGGTTCGGAAAAGCCGCGGTGACGCTGTTCATGAAATCGAGAAACTCGACGCGGCGCCGGCGTTTTGAATGGGTCGCGATGATCTTTCCGGTGGCGACTTCGAGCGCCGCAAACAATGTTGTGGTGCCATGCCGCTTGTAATCGTGGCTTTGGCCGGTCAAGGCGCGGCCATTGGGCAACTTCAGATAACCCTGCGCTCGCTCCAAAGCCTGGATCGAGGGCTTCTCGTCCACGCACAGCACAATGGCCTTCGCCGGCGGCGCGACATAGAGGCCGACAACATCGGCGGCTTTGGCCGTAAAGTTCGGGTCGTTGCTCTCGCACCAGGACTTGCGAGCCACCAGGTCAATCTTGTGGCTGCGCAGGAACCGCCAGACATATTGGACATCGACATCGCCCAGCGCCTCGGCCAGCAGGGGGCCGGTCCAGCGCGCAAACCCTTGCGGTGGCGGCTTATCCAGCAGCTTCAGAATCCGCTTGTCGGTCGTCTTCGTATAGATCGGCTGCTTGCCAGGCCGCGGCTTGTCTTGCAGCCCTTCAAGGCCATGGTCGGCATAGCGATGCCGCCAAAGGCTGACAATCCGCGGCTGGACCCCAACTTCCTTGGCGATCGACCGGGTGCTGCGCCCATCCGCCGCCAACAGAACTATCCGCGCCCGCTTCAAATCGCGCTGCAACGTCACCGGTGAGCGACAGCACGCCTCAAGCACCTTGCGATCTTTCCTCGAAAGGTGGACTTCTCTTGCTTCGGGTATCATCCCGACCTTGAATCACGACTCACGTTCCAAGAAAAGTGGGTACTAGTACCCGGAATCAGAGCTGAGTGATACGGCGGCCTTTGAAACGGCGTTGACGGACCTTTTTCTTGGTCCAGACGAAGGGCTCGGCTCTGTCGTTGTATGCGTTGACGTAGGCATCGATGTGTTCCTGAAGCTGCTTGAGGCTCGTGAAGGAGGTGCCGCTGAGCGACTGCCCCTGCAAGATGGAAAACCATACTTCGACCTGATTGAGCCATGACGCACTTGTCGGCGTGAAATGAAATTGCACGTTGGGGTGGGCCTTGAGCCAGTCCTCGTTCTTTTTATGGGTGTTGAGGTTGTCGAGGATGACGTGAAGCTTGCGGTTCGGAAAAGTCGCGGTGACGCTGTTCATGAAATCGAGAAACTCGACGCGGCGCCGGCGTTTTGAATGGGTCGCGATGATCTTTCCGGTGGCGACTTCGAGCGCCGCAAACAATGTTGTGGTGCCATGCCGCTTGTAATCGTGGCTTTGGCCGGTCAAGGCGCGGCCATTGGGCAACTTCAGATAACCCTGCGCTCGCTCCAAAGCCTGGATCGAGGGCTTCTCGTCCACGCACAGCACAATGGCCTTCGCCGGCGGCGCGACATAGAGGCCGACAACATCGGCGGCTTTGGCCGTAAAGTTCGGGTCGTTGCTCTCGCACCAGGACTTGCGAGCCACCAGGTCAATCTTGTGGCTGCGCAGGAACCGCCAGACATATTGGACATCGACATCGCCCAGCGCCTCGGCCAGCAGGGGGCCGGTCCAGCGCGCAAACCCTTGCGGTGGCGGCTTATCCAGCAGCTTCAGAATCCGCTTGTCGGTCGTCTTCGTATAGATCGGCTGCTTGCCAGGCCGCGGCTTGTCTTGCAGCCCTTCAAGGCCATGGTCGGCATAGCGATGCCGCCAAAGGCTGACAATCCGCGGCTGGACCCCAACTTCCTTGGCGATCGACCGGGTGCTGCGCCCATCCGCCGCCAACAGAACTATCCGCGCCCGCTTCAAATCGCGCTGCAACGTCACCGGTGAGCGACAGCACGCCTCAAGCACCTTGCGATCTTTCCTCGAAAGGTGGACTTCTCTTGCTTCGGGTATCATCCCGACCTTGAATCACGACTCACGTTCCAAGAAAAGTGGGTACTAGCATCTGATCTCTTCACGCAGCAGCGCGTGTTCTGCAACCGCGTCCGTCGCCGCGAGCACGGCGGCGCTTTCGTCAGCCCTTGCGTCGCTTCGCCCTCACATCGACCACGAGGCGCCAATCGGGTGCGGCGGCCGGTTTGGATTCGCCGAGCCAGTGAAAGAAGTCGTCCGTGATCTCGGTAAAGCTCCACCGCGTCAGTTCGCCGGCTTCGGTCGAGCCTTCCTGCACGATGTCCTCACCGCGCGGACGGCCGATCTGCTGGCGGAACACGCTGCGGCCGGGATCGAACCAGGAGATCCGCCACGCGGCAATGGTGGGGTCGTAGACACGCAGCGTCGTGCCGTACCAGTTTCCGGCGATCGGGAAGGCCGCCCCGCCTGCGGCGCGGGGGATGATCCAGACGTCCTGCACGGCGCGCCCTTCCAGCACCCAGCCAAAATGGATCTCGCCGGGCGCTACGTGTTTCGTTCCGCCGGGTCCATGGGCCGTGATCTCGGCATCCCAGTCGCCGACGAAGCGGCCGTAAAGCCGAAGCGCCGCAGCGTGCTCGGGATTCGGTCCGTCCGCGTGCAACAATCTCGCAAAGTCGGTCATGTCGATCTCCAGTCGCGGGGAGATCAGCACCAAAGGCCGACAGCCGGCTTGGAGAAAATTGCGCCTCAGACCCCGTCGAGGATGATCACGGTCGGCTTTGGCGGCAGCGCATCCCGCGACATCCGGAACGATCGCTCGAGGCGCCGGTCGATCTCGAACTGCTGGCCGATCCGGCGCATGAAGTCGTCGAGCGGGGTGGCGAAGCGGTGCATCGGCAGCACCACGGAGGCGCGCAGCCGTTTGGTGATCTCGGAGATGCCGTCCAGCGACATGGTGTAGGTGCCGTCGATCGGCACCATCACGATGTCGAGCCGTCCGATCTGGGCGAAATGGCTGTCGTCCAGCTTGTGGTGAAGGTGGCCGAGATGGCCGATGCAGAGGCCGGCCGCCTCGAAGATGAAGATGGAATTGCCGTCGCGGATCATGTCGCTGCCGGCATCGTCGCCGAAATAGCGGCGGATGTCCGTCGTGACGTTGCGGATGAAGGTGTCGCCGATGCGCTCCGACACGATCGCCGGCTTGCCGTCATCGGCCCAGCCATGCAGCACATGGGGAATTCGCTTGTCTGGATACAAGGAATAGTGCGTGCTGTGCGCCCGGTTCATGGTCACGACATCGGGCAGCCGTCCCACCTGGTATGCGCCGCTATAGTCGGTCGCGATGCGCAAGCCGGCGGGCGTGTCGATGAAATAGGTGGAATGGCCGGCATAGGTTATCTCGACCTCGGCCGCAGTCGCCGCCTGCCTGAAGACGACTGGCATGATCCGCGGCGCCGCATTGGCCATCGCCAGGCATTCGCTGCGCTGTGGCTGCTGGGCGAGGGCAGGTGAGAGGATTGCGCCGAACAGCGCAAGGGCCGCCGAAACCAGTCGCCGCATGAATCCGTCCCCGATGACTTCGGAACAAGTCTAGCGCGCAACGCAGTGCGTGGCCAATGGGCCGCGATCAACAGCGCGTCAGTGTCGCACCTTCACGCCCGCCTGGGGCTGAACCTCCAGGTGGCGGCGACGAGGCTGGCTGTGATCAGGCCGGCAAGCGGCAGGGCGAGCACCAGAGCGGCGGTCGCGGCCCAGCCGATCGAGGAGAACGCTTCGGCAAAGGTCGCAAGCCGCGAAGACGTCTGGCGGCGGCGGAATTGGCTGCGACGGGCCTGCACCCGGAACCAGAGCTGGATTGCCGTCGCCGAGGCCGCACCGACCATGATCGCGCCGGCGCTGACTGCCGCCTGGAATGGCGAGGCGAAGGCCAGCGCCGCGACCAGCGGACTGAAGATCACGGCGATTGCGATCAGCACCACCTCGATCTTGGCGCGGACGACGCTGGACGGCGTCAGCGGCGCGGTGGCGACGAGATCGGGAGCGTCCTCGCCCGAGATCGTCAGCCAGGCGAGCCCGCCGGCAAGCTGTCCGGCCGCCATCACGATGACGGGTGTGATCAGCGTCAGCGCTGCGGAGCTGTCGGCAAAGTTGCGCCAGAGCAGGAGCGCCGGCGGTACCAGATAGAGCAGCTGCATCAACGTCTGCGAGATCAGCCAGGGATCGCGCCACAGGAGCATGAATTCCTTGCGCCGCAGCGCCTGCTGGCGCGATCCGCTGCGGAACGGGCGCTCCTTCGCGCGGGCGCGGCCGGACGTGCCGTATGCCGCTGCATCGATCGCGGTGTCGGCGAATCGGTGCGAAAAGATCGCCATCACGCTGCCGAGCAGCACCAGGGCGAACGCGAGAAGCAGCAGCAGCGCCTCGGTGTCACCCATGGTTGCCCGTGCCGGCCACCACCAGATGCTGCCGATGTCGGGCGCGTGGGCGACGAGGCTGCCTGAGGTCAGGATGGTGAAGCGCGACAGCGTGCCGTAGGACATGATCGCCGCGATCTGCAGCGCGATCACGAAGCCCGCGCCGATGATCGCGGCGAGGACCTGGGCGATCAGGCGCGTTCGCGCCGGGCCGATCAGGCGGAACAAGACAATGGTGACGGCGATCGCGATCGCCGCGGCCGACAGGCCCATCGCAATGACGACGCCGAAGGCGGCAAGCCAGCGCGCGCCGCCGCCGATCACCAGCACGTCGATGAAGGGCGTCGAGAACAGCAGCGCCAGCACGGTGACGGTCAGCGCGATCGCGGCGATGCGGACCGAGAACAGATTGGTCAGCGTCGCCGGTGAGGACATGATCAGGTCGAGATCGGCCCGGGCGTAGAACACCCGCGTCACGGACTCGATCGCCTGCGACAGCATCAAGGTCCAGGCGAGAAAAATCGTCGCCGAAATCACGATCAGCGAGGATTTGTCGAGCGGCAGCCGCAGGTCGGCGAAACGGCCGATCACCGCCCAGGCCGGCAGGTGCAGCAGCGCGGCGAAGCAGAGCAGGCCGATGACGGCAGCGCGCGTCCGCTTGCGCCGCCCGCCGGTCATCATGGCGAACCATTCGCGCCAGGCGAGCCGCAGCTCGTGGCGGGCAAACCAGGACAGCGCCGTTGCCGAGCTCATGCTGCGGCCTGAAGCGTCACCAGCGCGATGAAGAGATCCTCGAGGCTGGTGTCGGCATGGCCGTTCTGTTGACGCAGCTCCGCCAGCGTGCCTTCGGCGACCAGGCGTCCGGACGCGATCACGCCGATACGGTCGGCCATACGCTCGGCGACCTCGAGAATGTGCGTGGTCATGATGACGGTGCAGCCGGCGCGGACGCGCCCGCTGAGCAGGTCTTTCACGTGGCGTGCGGAGACGGCATCGAGTCCCGTCAGCGGCTCATCGAGGATGATGAGGCGGGGATCGTGCACCAGGGCCCCCGCGAGAGCGACCTTCTGGCGCATGCCCTTGGAGAAGCCCTCGCAGCGCTCGTGCCGGTGCGGCGCGAGCCCGAGCGAGCTGAGCAGCTCTTGCGCGACCGGTTCCGAGGCCGAGGGGGCGATGCCCCAGAGGCCGGCGACGAATTCGAGGTATTCGAGCGGGGTGAGCTTGTCGTAGATCATGGGCTCGTCGGAGACCCATGCCATCACCTGCTTGGCGGCGGCGGGCCTCTGTAACGCATCGACGCCGAAGATCGAGATCGCGCCGGCATCGGGGCGCAGCAGGCCCGCAACCATGCGCAGGCTGGTGGTCTTGCCGGCGCCGTTGGGGCCGACCAGCGCATAGAATTCGCCGGCGTGAATGGTGAGATCGAGGCTGTCGACCGCCGGACGGTCAAAACGCTTCGTTAACCCTCGGACTTCCAGCGCCGAGCTGTCCGGCATCATGACGGCCACACCATCAGGTTTTGCATCGCCCGAGACCATGACCCGAAGATATTTCGGCAAGGTGAATCGCTTTGCCTCAAATTCCTCATCCGGGATCGACCAAAGGCAAGTCACCGTTTGTTGACAGCGCGCGGACGTTCAGGCTGAATTGGCGCCGGGACAAATGGCGCTAACGCAGCGAAACGACTGCGTAGCGACTGGACACAAGATGCGGCAAGGCGGTCGGGAAGAGCCGCGGGTCGCATCGGGAGGACACGCGTCGATGCTGGATTTTGTTCAGCAGCTGGTCAGCGGTGTTGCGCTCGGCTGCGTTTACGGCCTGATCGCGCTCGGCTTCGTGCTCGTCTACAAGGCTACCGAGGTCGTCAACTTCGCCCAGGGCGATCTGATGATGCTGGGCGGCTTCTTCGCCTTCACCTTCATCGGCATGATGGGCCTGAACTACTGGATCGGCTTTGCCGGCGCGGTGGCCGCGATGGCGCTGTTCGGCATGGTGGCGGAGCGCGTGGTGGTGCGGCCGATCCTCGGCTATCCGCAGTTCTCGATCATCATGGCGACGATCGGGCTGGGCTATTTCCTGCGCTCGGTCGCCGGCATGATCTGGGGCACCGACGACCTGAAGATCGAGACGCCGTTCAGCCAGGGCGTGCTGCGCATGGGCTCGCTGGTGCTCGCCTATGACAAGCTCTCGGTGATCGCGGCGACGATGATCCTGTGCGCGCTGCTCTGGCTGTTCTTCAACAAGACCATGCTCGGCACTGCGATGCGGGCCAGCTCCGAGAACATGCTGGCAGCCTACTATATGGGCATTCCGGTCAAGCGCGTGGTGTCGGTCGTTTGGGCGATCAGCGCGGCGGTCGCCACCTGTGCCGGCGTGCTGCTGGCGCCGATCACCTTCATCCACTCCAATGTCGGCCTCGTGCTCGGCCTGAAGGCATTTCCCGCCGCCGTGCTCGGCGGCTTCGGCTCGATCCCTGGCGCGGTGGTCGGCGGCGTCCTGATCGGGGTGATCGAAAGCATGGCCGGCTTCTACCTGCCGGAGGGCTGGAAGGACGTCGCGCCCTATGTCGTGCTGCTGACGGTGCTGCTCCTGAAGCCCGAAGGCCTGTTCGGCCTCCACGTCCGCAAGAAGGTCTGAACGCCATGCGCTTCATGTTCAAGACCGATTATGAAGACGACATCAGGCTGTTTCCGCATTCGGGCTACATCGTCACCTACGGCGTCCTGCTCGCCCTGCTGTTGATCGCACCGCATGTGCTGTCCAGCTATCTGATGAGCCAGCTCGTCTTCGTCTGCATCTACGCAATCGTCGGCGTGGCGCTCTTGATCCTGACCGGCTTCACCGGCCAGGCTTCGCTCGGGCACGCCGCGTTCCTCGCGATCGGGGCCTACACCGCGGCCTATTTGCAGACATACAACGTGCCGTTCCCGGTCTACTTCCTCGCCGCCGGGCTCTTGACCGGCATCATCGGCGCCATGGTCGGCTTTCCTGCCCTGCGGCTCACCGGCATCTACCTCGTCATCGCCACCATCTCCTTTGCCTTGATCGTCGAGGAGATCCTGGCGCGTTGGGAGAGTGTGACCCACGGCAACGAGGGCATGCGGGTCAAGACGCTGTCGCTGCTCGGCGTCGCGGTGCCGCGCGACAGCCCGACCTTCTATTATCTCTGTCTTGCCGTGCTGGTGCTGACCATCGTCGGCACGCTCAACCTGCTTCGCTCGCCGACCGGCCGTGCCTTCGTCGCGATCCGCGACAGCGAGACGGCGGCGCGCAGCATGGGCGTCAATGTCGCGCTCTACAAGGTGAAGTCCTTTGCCATCTCGGCGGCGATCACCGGCTTTGCCGGCGTGCTGTTCGCGCACAAGCTCTCCTTCATCTCGCCGGAGATGTTCACGCTCCAGCTCTCGATCGAGTTCATCATCGTGATCCTGATCGGCGGCACTTTCAGCCTGCACGGGGCGGTGCTGGGCGCGATCTTCATCGTGATGATCGATCCGTTCCTGACCTATCTCAAGGACGACATGCCCGGCATCATCGCCGGCATCGCCGCGACCTTCGGGGCGAGCACGGCGACTGCGGGAAACATCCAGTCGAACGTCGCGGCCTTCGCCTCGCTCAACGGCCTGAAGGGCGCGATCTACGGCATCATCATCGTGCTGTTCGTGCTGTTCGAGCCGCTCGGGCTCTACGGCCGCTGGCTCAAGATCAAGCTCTTCTTCCAGCTGTTCCCGCTCTACAAGCGCGCCACCTTCAAGCGGCAGAAGATCTACGTGAAGTCGGAGCGCAATCGATGAGCTATTTCCGTGCCGAGAACCTGTCGCTGCATTTCGGCGGCCTCAAGGCCGTCGACGCGGTCTCGTTCGCGGTCGAGAAGGGCGAGATTCTCTCGATCATCGGGCCGAATGGCGCCGGCAAGAGCTCGATCTTCAACCTGATCTCGCGGATCTACCGGCCGACCTCGGGCCGCATCTTCTTCGAGGACCAGGACATTACCGAAGAGCCGCCCTACGACATCGCCAGGCTCGGCATCGCCCGCACCTTCCAGAACATCGAGCTGTTCGAGAATGCGACCCGTGTTGTCGAATCTCCTGGTCGGCCGCCACCGGCACTCAACCACGCAGCTCTGGCAGGAGCTCTTGTTCCTGCCGAGCGTGCGGGCCAACGAGAAGGTGCATCGCCGCCGGGTCGAGCAGGTCATCGAATTCCTCGATCTCGAACCCTATCGCGACAAGCTGATCTCGGGGCTGCCTTACGGCGTGCGCAAGGTCATCGAGCTGGCGCGCGCCCTGTGCTCGGAGCCCAAACTGATCCTGCTCGACGAACCGTCGTCCGGCCTCAATGTCGAGGAGACCGGCGACATGTCGTTCTGGATCCGCGACCTGAAGAACGAGCTCGGCGTCACCGTGCTGATGGTCGAGCACGACATGTCGCTGGTCAATCGCGTCTCCGATCGGGTCATCGCGCTGAACTACGGCCGGGTGCTGGCGATGGGCTCGCCCGCCGAGGTGCAGCAGCACCCCGACGTCGTCGCCGCGTATCTGGGAGCCTGACCGATGGATGCCGCCACGACCCCGGACACCATCCTGAAGCTCTCCAACGTCGAGAGCTATTACGGCCCGATCATGGCGATCCGGGGCATCTCGCTGGAAGTGCCGCGCGGCCGAATCGTCACGCTGCTCGGGGCGAACGGGGCCGGCAAGACCACGGTGCTGAAGACCATCTCGGGCATCCTCGATCCGCAGAAGGGAACGATCGAGTTTCTGGGCAGGCCGATCCAGCGCATGGAGGCCGACCGGATCGTGCGGCTTGGTCTCAGTCATGTGCCGGAGGGGCGCGAGGTGTTCCCATTCCTCTCCGTGCACGAGAACCTGATGATGGGCGCCTATCCGCGCAAGGACCGGGACGGCGTTGCGGAGGATCTGGAGCGTGTCTACGGCTATTTCCCGCGGCTGAAGGAGCGCATCAATCAGCCGGCCGGACAGCTCTCCGGCGGCGAGCAGCAGATGCTCGCGATCGGACGCGCCCTGATGAACCGGCCGACGCTGCTGCTGCTCGACGAGCCCTCGCTCGGTCTGTCGCCGCTGCTGGTGAAGGAGATCTTCACCATCATCCGCAGGGTCAATGAGGAGCAGGGCATGTCGATCCTCTTGGTCGAGCAGAACGCCAAGGTGGCGCTGGAGACGGCACATTACGGCTATGTGCTGGAGATCGGCCGTATCGTGATGAACGACAGCTGCGACCGCTTGATGCATTCCCAGGACATTCAGGAGTTCTACCTTGGCGCCAAGGAAGCGGGCGCGCGAGGCGAGCGGCGCTGGAAAAAGAAGAAGACGTGGCGGTGAGGAAGAGCTGGCAGTAAGATGAGCTTGCCATCCGCAACATAGACCGCCGGCAAGGCAGGCAGCGGAGGCTGGCGACAAGGAGGGAGGAGAGGCGCATGGCCCGACCGGCGATGCTGACGGTCGCTGATACGATCGCGAAGAGCTTCCTGCGCGCCGCCCAGACGCGGGGCGACAGGCCGGCGATCCGCGAGAAGAAGTTCGGCATCTGGCAGCCGACGAGCTGGCGCGAATGGCTGGAGATCTCGAAGGAGATCGCCTACGCGCTTCGCGCGATCGGCTTCATGCCCGGCGACGTCGCCTCCATCGTCGCCAACGCCGTCCCGGAATGGGTCCATGCCGACATGGGTATCCTGTGCGCCGGCGGCGTCTCTTCCGAAATCTATCCGACCGATTCCGCGTCCCAGGTCGAGTATCTCGTCAACGATTCCCGCACCAGGGTGATCTTCGCCGAGGATGAGGAGCAGCTCGACAAGATTCTCACCTGCCGCGCACGCTGTCCGTCCCTGCAGAAGATCATCGTGTTCGACATGGAGGGCCTCAGCGGCTTCTGTGATGACATGGTGCTGTCGCTCGACGAGCTTCGCGCGCTCGGCCGCAACCACATGGTCGGCCGCGAAGCGCTGTGGCAGGAGATGATCGACAGCCGCAGCGCCGGCGATCTCGCGATCCTCGTCTATACGTCCGGCACGACCGGTGCGCCCAAGGGCGCGATGCACGCCAACCGCAGCGTCACGCACCAGATGCGCCATGCCAACGACTTCATCCCGGCGCGAGAGGACGAAGACCGGCTGATCTTCCTGCCGCTCTGCCATGTCGCCGAGCGCATCGGCGGCTACTACATCTCGGTCGCGCTCGGCTCGGTGATGAATTTCGCCGAGAGCCCGGAAACCGTGCCGGACAATCTGCGCGAGGTGCAGCCGACCGTCTTCCTCGCGGTGCCGCGCGTCTGGGAAAAGTTCTA
This sequence comes from Bradyrhizobium sp. USDA 241, assembly GCF_049739505.1. NCBI lineage: Bacteria > Pseudomonadati > Pseudomonadota > Alphaproteobacteria > Hyphomicrobiales > Nitrobacteraceae > Bradyrhizobium > Bradyrhizobium sp. USDA 241. Next base: position 2,188,741 of record NZ_JBMGPZ010000004.1, read on the forward strand.
TTCCGCCATCACCATCGCGCTGAAGGATGCGACGCCGCTGCAGCAATGGGTCTATCGGCGCGCGATCGGCATCGGCTACCGCATGGTCGAGTGCCGGCTCGAGGGCAGGGCGCCGCCGCTGTCGCTGCGGATCGCCAACCGCATCGCCTACCAGGTCGCGTTCCGCAACATTCGCCGCATGATCGGGCTCGATCGTTGCCGCATCGCGTTCACCGGCGCGGCGCCGATCGCACCGGAGCTGATCCGCTGGTATCTGGCGCTCGGCATCGACATGCACGAGGTCTACGGCCAGACCGAGAATTGCGGGGTCGCCACCATGATGCCGGCGGAAAGGATCAAGCTCGGCTCGGTCGGCACCGCGGTGCCCTGGGGCGAGGTCGCGCTGTCGCCCAACGGCGAGATCCTGATCAAGGGTGACTTCCTGTTCATGGGCTATCTGAACCAGCCGGAGAAGACGGCCGAGACCATCGATCCGCGCGGCTGGCTGCACACCGGCGACGTCGGCACCATCGACAATGAAGGCTTCGTCCGCATCACCGACCGGATGAAGGACATCATCATCACCTCCGGCGGCAAGAACATCACGCCGTCCGAGATCGAGAACCAGCTCAAGTTCTCGCCCTACATTTCCGACGCCGTAGTGATCGGCGACAAACGGCCGTATCTCACCTGCCTCGTGATGATCGACCAGGAGAACGTCGAGAAGTTCGCCCAGGATCACGACATCCCCTTCACCAATTACGCAAGCCTGTGCCGGGCGAGGGAAATCCAGGACCTGATCTGGCGCGAGATCGAACAGGTCAACGGCAACTTTGCCCGTGTCGAGACCATCAAGAGGTTTTATCTGATCGAGCGCCAGCTCACCCCCGAGGACGAGGAGCTGACGCCGACCATGAAGCTGAAGCGCGGCTTCGTGAACAAGCGCTACGCCGCCGAGATCGAGGCGATGTATCGCGAGCGTGCAGTGGCGTGACGAGCCAGTCGATTCGAGAAAGCGAAGGAGCCGTGGCCCTCGCCCTTCGTCCAACACGGGCCTTTAGGAGAGGAGACGTCAATGTCGAAATTGTTCAGCGCATTCGGCCTTGCTGTGAGTGCGGTGGTGCTCACCTGTCTGCCGGCCGCAGCGCAAACCAAGGTCACCAACGAGGGCATCTCGGCAACCGAGATCGTCATCGGCACCCATCAGGACCTGTCGGGTCCGATCAAGGGTTGGGGCGTCCCCGTCTCCAACGGCATGAAGATGGCGGTCGAGGAGGTTAACGCCGCCGGCGGCATCAACGGCCGCAAGATCCGCCTGGTGGTCGAAGACAGCGGCTACGATCCGAAGAAGGCCGTGCTGGCTTCGCAGAAATTGATCGAGCGCGACAAGATCTTCGCGATGGTGGGGCCGATGGGATCGCCGACCGTGCTTGCTGCGCAGGATATCTTGCTCGACGCCGGCGTGCTGCAGCTTTTTCCGCTGACGGCGGCCGAGTTCACCTTCAAGTTCGATCCGGCCAAGCCGCAGGAGCGGCTGAAGTTCAACAACCTCCTGCCCTATATCGAGAGCACGCGGGCCGCGCTCAAATACATGATTGAGGCAAAGAATTTCAAGAAGCCCTGCATCATGCATCAGGACGACGAGTACGGGAAGAACGTGCTCGATGGTTTTAACCAGCAGCTCGCTGCCATGAAGATGCAGCCGGCCTCGATCACGAGCTACAAGCGCGGCGCCTCCGACTTCTCGGCGCAGGTCGCCAAGATGAAGTCCGACGGCTGCGACCTCGTCGTGCTCGGCGCGGTCCTCCGTGAGCCGATCGGCACGATGAGTGAAGCGAAGAAGCTCGGATGGGACGTCACCTTCCTCGGCGCCACGCCCGTTAACGTGCTCGAAGTGCCGGCGCTCGGCAAGGAAGTGGTGGAGGGATTGTACTCCGCTTCGAACTTCGAAATTCCCTATGAAGACACCGCGAAAGGAAAGGTGAAGGACTGGCTCGTCAATTACAAGAAGATGTTTAACGCCGATGCCAACACCCAGGCGATCATTGGCTACAATGCGGTGATGACGTTCGCGCATTATGCCAACAAGGCTGGTAAGGATCTCACTGGCCAGAAGATGCTCGACGCGCTGGAGTCCGGCGACAAGTTCCAGGACATCTTCAATTCGCCGCCGACGGTGTTCTCGAAGACCAACCATCTCGCCACCACCATCACACAGGTCCAGCAGGTCAAGAACGGCCGCTGGGTGCTGGTGAAGGACAATCTGATGTTTTGATTGAGTCTAGCGCGACTCCGACGGTGCCCCCTCTCCCTTGCGGGAGAGGGTGGATCGCCGCAAAGCGGCGAGCCGGGTGAGGGGTCTCTATCCCCACGAATGGTTTACGAGTGGAGAGAACCCCTCGTCCGGCGCGCCTGCGCGCGCCACCTTCTCCCGCAAGTGAGAAGGATGAAGAGTTCATGATCCCCCGCTCGCGGTGCCCGAGTTCACCGGAGCCAGCTCGTCTTCCCGGCAGCGCCAGCCGTCGGCGGCCTTCACGAAGGCAAACGTCCGCTGGATCCTGAGGCGTCGCGTGACGCTGAAGGCCTCGGTGGAACGTCCCTTGTTGCCGGCTCCCGGCTGCGGACGCCCCGTCCTCGCGTCCCAGCAGGTGCCGGTGCAGGTGGAGGCGATCTTGCTGCACATGGTGAAGGGCGCCAGCACGGCCATCTCGATTTCGCCGGTGACCTGCGCCTCCTGCTCGGTCACCTGGCTGTCGATGGCGTAGACGCGATTGATGCGCAGGAAGTTGCCGCAGGAATTGGCCGCATGGATGCGCGCGGCGCAGAAATCGACCGCGTCGGTGTCGGGTGAGCGAGCCGCGACCTGCCGGCCGAACACCTTCTTGGGGTCCCCCTTCGCCGCGCGGATTTCATCGGTCTTACGCTTCAGATGGTCGGCGAGACAGTCCTCCGCGGATTCGAGCTCTTGCAGCGGCACGTTCTCCTTGCCGACCAGATTGCATTTGCGGTCGCGCTCCCGCGTCCACCTTCCATATTCGGCGAAGGCAAAGCGGGCCGCAGTCGGGTCCAGTTTGCCGATCAGGCCGAGCGCCTGGCCGTTGAGCTCGGTTTCGGCGAGCGCCAGCGACGGGTCCGCGCAGATCAGTGCGCCCGCTGCGGTGCTGGCCGCGAGGCAGTCGAAATCAGGATCGCGCACGATCGCGGCGCGCTCCTCGGTCACCTTGAGCAGGCACGCCTTCACCCGGTCGAAATCGTCGGGGCGGATGGCTGCCTGGCCGACGATGCCGCAGCCGAGATTGCGCTGTCGGATCCAGATCGCATTCTCCTCGATTGCAGGCAGGCGATCGGGCAGGCGGGCGAGCCGCGCCTCGATCGCCGTGCTCAGCTTCTCGGCGGCGGCGGCCAGCTCGGCGTCACCGCAGAATAATTGGTTGCCGGGGTCGCGAATCTGCTGGCAGTTGTTCTTGGCAAACAGCGGCAGCCTGTCGGCGATCGAGCGTTCGGATTGCGCCGAGGCGGCCGCCGGCAATGCCAGCAACGCAAGCACAGACAGCACGATGAATCGCATTCCGGTCGCCCCCGAATGGAAGGTGCCATGCTAGCGTCTGGGATCGCGCGGCGAAACGAGTTTGTGGTGGTTGAATCCGGGCTACAGGAAGGATCAACGCGCCTCGGCGGCCGCGATCGAGACTCGCACCGGCTCGTCGACATATTTCATCACGGCCGACTGGTAGAGCGCGAACAGCGGCTGATAGCTCCGCTCAGCGTCGTCCTCGACCATCGCCATTCGGCGATTGTCGAGCATCAGCCAGTGGCCGTCGAGCCGTGCAGCAGCAATGGCGTGCTCTTCGCCGGCGCGGGTGTCGCGCACCACGAGGATGCGGAGGTCTTCGGGAGGAATGCCCGCCAGCCGCAGCGCTGCGAGCTTGGCGATGGCATAGTCTTCGCAATCGCCGGCGCCGCGGGCGAAGGTCGCGAGCGGCGAGCTCCAGACATCGTCGGTGCCGTCGTTGGCGGCGTGGATGGCGAGATTGATGGCGCGGTTGGTCTCGCCGAGGCGCGCACGGCCATCGCGGGCGCGGGCCTGGTCGACGATGGCGAGCAGCTTCAGGGCCGCAGGCGAGACGCAATTGTCCCGGTCGCCGTCGCACAGCGCGAGTTGCACCATGTCGTCGTCGAGCTTGTCCTTCAGCGTGGACCATTTCTGCTGGAGGCCGCCGGATGAGATGGCGAAGGCGAACACGCCGAACGGTTCGGCGGATTTGCGTACGAGGACGCCGGCGCCGGGCGACAGCAGCGTGCCGGCGCGAAGGTCGGCGGCCGATCCGAGCAGGATCAAGCCGCACAAGATCACGATTGCGCGCCAGGCGCGCGAGCGAGCAGCGGTCTCCATCTGACATCCCCTTCCCAGGCTTCGCGAGATCCCCCTCGATCTCGACGTGCCGGGCTATGTTGCTTTCCTGGAGATAGTGCGAGGCGGGCCGTTTTGTTCTGCTTAACGCGCCCGGCAGGGGTCCTAAAACCGTGGGACAGGCTGAAACGGGCCTGCCCAAATTGCCTAAAATTTTACGATCCCGAGGCTAGGACGGCGCTGCCGTGATATGAATCCCGGTGCAGGCAGGCGTTGTGAGGTGGCTGATTCTGCGTTCTGCGTCCTATGGCTAACCCGTCCTATTCGTGAGAGTGCGGCTTTTGGGCCCGATTGATGCGGCCGCACATCTTGTCTGACGAGGCGCACAGGATTGCCTTCGGCTTTTCGCCGCCTGACGACCGGTACTTTGCAACGCGCTTGAGGGATGGGTTGGGCGAACGGGGGCGGACGCCCCGCCGGTCAAGGACCGAGCGGCAGCAGCGCGCCGGGCAAGCCGCAGATCAGGTCGGCTTCGGGACATGCCGCGGCAAACGCAAGGCGAATGCGGCTCGTGGTCTCGACGACACGGGCGGCGATTTTCAAGAGCCGAAGACGCAGCCTCGCGAACTCGGCAGCGGCCAATTCCCGGGCTTTGGGAATGGCGTCGCGCACGGTCAGCATCAGCCAATAAGCGGCCGTATGGAGCACGAGACGGACCTGGTTGGCGAGCGCCGAACGGCAGCTGGTGCGATCGGAGGCGAGCTGCGTCTTATGCAGCTTGATCAGATTCTCGGCTTGGCCGCGCGCGCAATACAGGCTGTCGTAGATCCACTCGGCCGAGCCGACATCGAGGCTGGTGACGACGAAGCGGATGTCGAGGCCGAGCATCGTCGCCTCAATACGGGCGACAGTGCGCCGTTCGCGATCCCAGGACTTTGCCTTGTGGCGCGTCTCGGTATAGCCACGCAGAACCGGCAGGTTCTCGATGGCGCGTCGCGTGCGGATGTCGTCGGCGACCTCGTCGACTTTTCTGGCGAGAGGCTTGGTGCCGGACAGACCGAAGATGTAGTCGATGCCGTTGGTCTCGCACCACGCCATTGCCTCCGGCCGGGCATAGTGCCCGTCGCCACGGAACGTAATTTGCGTGTTGTGCCATCGCGTCCGGATATGCCGTACCAGGCGGCGCAGATGGGCACGCACCTCGACGCCGCCCGGCGTCTTGCCGGGCCGCAGCACGACGGCCACGGGCCGGCTCTTCTCCGTGTCGTAGACGTGGATCGGCAGGAAGCAGCGTTCGTCATAATGAGCGTTGAACAGCGAGAGCTGCTGATGGCCGTGGACGACGTCGCAGGTATCATCGATGTCGAGCGTGACGGATGCCGGCTCGCGCGGGTAGCTATCCATCCATGCGTCGACCAAAGTGTAGGTCAGCCGGATCACGTCGCGCAGGCGCGGAGCATTCTCCAGCCGCGACAGCGTCGGCTGGGAACACAAATCCCGGCCCGTGTCCGGTAGGCGACCGCAGGCCAGCTTGAATGCCGGATCGGACCTCAGATGATCGAGGTCGTCGGCGTCCTCGTAGCCGCAGCAGATCGCGAACATGCGAGCGCGGAACATATCGACCAGGCTGTGCACGACCCGCGTCGGATCGCGCCGATCCGGGAACACCCGGGCCAGATTGTTGGCCAAACCGAGACGCCGCTCGGCCATCGCCAGAAGCATCACGCCCCCGTTCGAGGTTAGGCGCCCACCATCGAAGGCAGCTGTGACTTTCTTGGCGTGAACGGCTGGAAACGAGAAGGGCGGAATCGTATCGTCGGTCATGGCGGGCGTGGCGTTCGCGGTTGGAGGTGATGGGGTTGGCTTCGCAACCGAATCCTACGCCGCATCAGCGCTTTACCCCTCAGGCGCACTCTTACGAATAAGACGGGTTAAGTTGAAGAAAGATTGAGTGACTCCCGATCATTTCTGTGCCGAAACGTGGAGTCGCGGTCGTGCCGCGTCCAAAGAAACCGGCGCGAGCGGCCTATTAGACGCGGTAGGTGCTCAGCCTCCGAAACGAGACTATCAAGCATGAAGAGATCGAGCGCGAGGCAGAGGTTTTATTTGTGTTGAATTCTTGCTTCTCGATAGTGGTCTGAAATCGTATCATCGGTCATGGCGGGCGTGGCGTTCGCGGTTGAAGGTGATGGGGTGGCTTCGCAACCGAATCCTACGCCGCATCAGCGCTTTACACCACGCTCGCCAGCCTCTCAGGCGCCCTCTCGCGAATAAGACGGGCTAGATGACTTCGTCGGGCTTCGACGCTGTTCTAAGTAGGACCCTGCCCAAATTTGGATAGGCCACGAACGGTAGTTGTCCGGAATTCCCTCAACCTCAGGATTGCTCTAATATACTATCGCGGCGGTTGTTGCATTTCGGAACCTGTGGGAAGCGCCAACAAAGCGGAGGAGAGCGTGAGTCTGGAGCGCCAGTACCGAGAGCTAAAGAAGTTGCAAGAAAAGGTCCGTCAATGGGAAGGAAAGAATTGGTCCCGGCGGTCGATTGAAAGGCAGTCGGTGCGGCGAGATGTTTTTCTCTCAGTTCCGGGACACATCACCTCCGAGCCCTGCTTGGTACGTGATCTCTCCAATAGAGGCGCTGGCATTCAGCTTAATGGACTCACGCTTCTGCCGACCGAGTTTTCGCTTTCCTTCGATGAGTTTCGCACCACCTACCCTTGTCGCCTCATCTGGCGACAAGGAGACTTCATCGGGGTGGCATTCCAAAACACGGGCCAGTATTTAACCCTCGTGGAGGCAAGATAGAAGGTACCTTTTGCGCTAGAATCGCCCTGTTGGTGAGGTCGCTTCTGGCCCATCGCGACATTTGCTGCGGTTGCATAATGCTGTCGGAAGCTGCTCGTTTTCCGGTGGACAGCCGTTGGTTGCGATAGCAATTTGCTCGTTGTTTCAGACGTGAGATTTTCTTATGCGCGATTGGCACCTGCCGTTTTCTCGAGTGTGCTTGGATTCTACCTCAAAGCGCGAACGAAGATCCTACCGCCGATTGCTGTCATGCGGTGTGAATTTGGCCGGTGCGTGATGCTGCTCTGCATCTGCACAACCGTCCTGATTGAGGTGTGGCTTGATCTCTGGCTCACGGCAGTCCAGCGTCTCGCCTCGGCATGCTGTCCGTACTGGGGGCTCTCTTTCGGGTGCGCGACTGGAGACTGTCAGGATTCGCGCTTATGCCAAAGGGAAATGGCCTGATCGTCCACGCAGCCGGAAGACGGCTCGATCTACTGCGCGGAGACGCTTCCCGAATTGCAAAAGGGCATAAGGTCGATTGGTGGATCGATCGTGCAGACGTCGGCACGCGCTTTTGCTTTGAAAATGCAAAAGCAAAAAGAGGCCTTCGCGGGTACCTGCGATAACTTCAGCGGTCGATGCCGAGACGGCTAGCCCAAAACCCGGGCGCTCGCGCGGAGACCTGGGGACGTTGGTCCGCGTTCAGGCCATGCGGCTACGTAGTTGCCGATGTAGGCTCCATATGCATCAACGATACTGTCGTGAAATGGCAATCCCGACACTGCAAAGTGCGAAACATGAATTGTGAATTATATGCAGTGAGGGTAGTGTAGATTATTGTTCACTCTCAGGAGGCGAGAATGAAATCACCGATTTTGAGAGCTGGCCCCGGTTGTTTGGACAGCGCCCCGCTGGATTTAAGTGGATTCCTGCCGGGTTATGCTGAACGCGGGGCTTTACGGTTTTGTCGTTGCGTCGGGAGGGCGTAGCCCGACCAGAGCGACGACAAAACCGTCGGCGACGGTCATGCGGCCATCACCATAGCTTGCGTGCCGAAGTAAGCCTCGTCGGGCGTGCGCCCGTCAAGGCTCGAGTGAGGGCGTCCCTGATTGTAGAAGGCCAGATACTTGGCAATTGACGCTCGCGCCTCGGACACGCTGTCGTAGGCGCGGAGATATACTTCTTCGTATTTGACCGTGCGCCAGAGCCGCTCGACAAACACGTTGTCGCGCCAGGCGCCCTTGCCGTCCATGCTGATGGCGATCTTCGCGTCCAGCAGCACATCGGTGAACTCGAGGCTGGTGAACTGGCTGCCCTGATCCGTGTTGAAAATCTCGGGCCTGCCGTGCTTCGCCAACGCCTCCTGGACCGCTTCGACGCAGAAGGCCGCCTCCATTGTGATCGAGACGCGATGGGCCAGGACCCGTCGGCTGAACACATCGACGACCGCCGCGAGATAGACGAAGCCACGCCGCATCGGAATGTAGGTGATGTCCATTGCCCACGCATGGTCGGGCCGCTCGATCTTCAATCCGCGCAACAGGTACGGGTAGATCTTGTGACCCGGAGCCGGCTTGCTCGTGTTCGGGCGACGATAGACCGCCTCGATCCCCATGCGCTTCATCAGCGTCGCGATGTGGCGGCGACCGGCGTATACGCCCTCCCGCCGCAGCAACGATCGCAGCATACGCGCTCCCGCGAAGGGATAATCGAGATGCAGCTCATCGAGCCGACGCATCAAGGCAAGGTCCTCGGCCGAAACTGGCCGAGGTTCATAGTAGACCGTGCTGCGAGCCAGCTTCAGGACCTTCGCCTGGCGCACGATAGAAAGATCATGATCGCGGTCGATCATCGCTTTGCGCTCAGCAGGCCCGCCTTGGTGAGCGCGCCGGACAAAAAATCGTTTTCCAACGCCAGCTCGCCGATCTTGGCATGTAACGCCTTCAAATCGACCGGCGTCTCGGCCGATGTCTTGTCATGCCCAAACACGCCGGCGGCGCCTTCCAGGAGCTGGTTTTTCCAGATCGTGATCTGGTTCGGATGAACATCAAACAGTTGCGCCAGCTCCGCCAGTGTCTTGTCGCCTTTGACCGCAGCCAAAGCAACCTTCGCCTTGAATGCCGGAGAATGCGTCCGGCGGCTCTTCTTCGTCATCTTCGCTCCTGATTCGCAGCAAGAATCCTCGCCGCTGTCAGGCAGAAAATCCACTCAAGCTACTGTCCGAATTTGCGGGGCCAGCTCTTTTGTACGTCTCAATTTTCGCGGGCGCTTTGAATTGCACTGAGGCAAATGCCCAATAGAGCTATGGCGGAATCTGGGTGATGACGGTGTGAGGAAGGCGGCGTATCGAGGCGGGTGACGAGCCTGCCAGAACCTCTCGAGGAGAGCGATACGCCATGACCGAGACTACCAATGTTCTTGCTTTCCGTCAGCCGTCCGCGGTTGATGATCCACTGACCGATATCGTTCGTGCCGGCGCGCGGGACAGCCCCGATCGCGATCTACAGTCCAAACTCCCTCGACTCTCTCCAGGGGCCAATATGCACCCTGAGTGCATTTGGTTCCATGATAAGGAATTGCAATATCTGAGCCGAGTGTTGCGGATTAGCTACATCAACATTCAGGCGAACGGGATAGTATCGATTCCTAGGTGGGCGTCGTGCTTTTTTGAACTTCTTTCTGGGAGATTTCTCGTAATGAAAAAGCTTCTGATTGTCGCGGCCGGGATGATGGCCGTGGCTCTATCCGCCCCTGCGGCGGCGGCTGATTTGGCGGCTCGCCCCTACACCAAGGCTCCGCCGCCGGTGGTCGCTCCGATCTATGACTGGACTGGTTTCTACATCGGCGCCAACGGCGGATGGGGCCAAAGCCACAATTGCGTGGATTTCGTCACGCTCGCAGGAACAGTTGCAAGCGGTTGCCGTGATCGTTCCGGAGGCGTCGTTGGCGGACAAATCGGATATCGTTGGCAGACCAATCAGTTTGTGTTCGGATTGGAAGCGCAGGGCGATTGGGCCGACCTCAGCAACACGCGCGTCAGCCTGTTCAACCCGACGCTTTCAACCACAGTTAAGACCGACGGTATCGGCCTCTTCACGGGCCAACTCGGTTGGGCGTGGAACGCGTCACTGCTCTACGTGAAGGGCGGCGCGGCCGTAACCAGCAATCGCCTGACAATATTCGACAACACCACCGGGATCGGTCTGGTCTCGGCAGATAACACGCGCTGGGGCGGCGCGCTAGGTGTCGGCTGGGAGTATGGCTTCGCACAAAACTGGTCGGTCGGTGTTGAATACGACCATCTGTGGATGGGACATGCGAACAACTCCTTCTCCGTGGCCGATCCGCGGCTTGCGGCCGTACTCAACGACCGGATCAGCCAAGACGTGGATATGGTCACTGTGCGCTTCAACTATCGCTTCGGCGGGTATGGAAAAGCTCCTGTCGCGGCGAGATACTGATCGCTCCTGTCTGCGCAAACCAAAGCCCCGGCCCACCGGGGCTTTTTTGCGAGCTATGAATTGCTAGCGGTTGCTTTCTTCTTTGCAATGTCTGAGGTGGGTCCAGGCCGTGTGGAAACGTTTTTCGTACCCCAATAACTGCAAGTAACCGGGCGTGATCCTGACGCGAGCGGCTGAGTCTATTTTTGCTGTATCGGGTCCGGCGTCAATCCGGGCACAGCCTCGGGCCATGCTGAGCGACCCTAACGGTCTCGCGGCGGACGCCATGACGCGCTCCTCAAGCCTGATCGCCGCGAGGAACGGTTTGATACCGACGATGTTCATCACACGCGTGAGGTTGTAGGCGAGCACGTGCAGCACCATCTCGCTCGCCACTTTGGGCAGTGTCTTCGCGAGAATCGTTGCAACGGTAACAGAGTTTTGCGACGTCGTCTTCAGATTGTGCTGGATTTCACGCAACCCCTATTTAGGCTTACGTACGAGCTCCGCCGTTGAAGACGCGGTCGGGCATTTGATCGCGAAAAACGCTAGGTCGACTAACGACAATGTGAAGCCTGCACGCGACGCAACATCTGTCATCGCTCGCGCACGTAGCAGCACATCGCGTTCGTGTTCAGGAACTCGGTTTGCATATAAGTGGCTGTCCTCTTCAACGAAGACACCGACGATCAGCTCAGCACTTTACAGCAACCGGACAGACGAGTGGCCCACGCCACGGTCCTGCTTTAACGAACTAAACGCGGAATTCAAATTCACGCTCGATCCGTGCGCATCCGAGGCAAATACGACCTGTGCCACCTTCTTCACCAAGAAAGACAATGGCCTCATTCAGGATTTGGAAAATCATCGCGTCTTTTGCAATCCGCCGTACGATACGTTTTTCTAACGACTGAAGGCTTAGAGCTTCTCGGTGAGGCTTCGCCAGGCGGCGCGGGCCGGAATCGGACGCTTGGTTTAGAAGCGCTCAATGCAATTGAGGCACCCGTTCCGCCGCCGGAAAACCAACAGTGGTTCGACCAGCTGCATGCTAAGGCAGCAAGCGCGCGGCGATCCAGTGCGGAGGCCGCTTCCGAACTTGATCACCTGATACCAGCAATCCTCAATGAAGTTCTTGACCAAGCGGGCGAACGTGCGAAAGAAAAACCACTCGCGATGAAGCGAGGGTTTGGACGAGAGCCGTCCAAGGTAAGTGCGACCTAGTACTCGAAGGTCAGTGTTTCGCGCGTTGACGCGGCACCCCTCTCTTGGCTGACTTCCCAAGAAAGAGCCCCGCCACCGGCGGGGCTAGAAAGAGCAGCGAGCTAATCATCTACGATACGGAAGCGTGGCTAGTTACGAGGTACATGAAGCCGGGCGCAAGTCTCGGAGCAACACAACATGCCATGCTTTGAGACCCAGGCCACTCCCTTGCTGCTCCGTTCGTCAAATTCAACGTGGCAGAAAGGACAAGACCATGTGGGAGAGCTGGCCCCGCAAATTCGGACAGTAGCTTGAGTGGATTTTCTGCCTGACAGCGGCGAGGATTCTTGCTGCGAATCAGGAGCGAAGATGACGAAGAAGAGCCGCCGGACGCATTCTCCGGCATTCAAGGCGAAGGTTGCTTTGGCTGCGGTCAAAGGCGACAAGACACTGGCGGAGCTGGCGCAACTGTTTGATGTTCATCCGAACCAGATCACGATCTGGAAAAACCAGCTCCTGGAAGGCGCCGCCGGCGTGTTTGGGCATGACAAGACATCGGCCGAGACGCCGGTCGATTTGAAGGCGTTACATGCCAAGATCGGCGAGCTGGCGTTGGAAAACGATTTTTTGTCCGGCGCGCTTACCAAGGCGGGCCTGCTGAGCGCAAAGCGATGATCGACCGCGATCATGATCTTTCTATCGTGCGCCAGGCGAAGGTCCTGAAGCTGGCTCGCAGCACGGTCTACTATGAACCTCGGCCAGTTTCGGCCGAGGACCTTGCCTTGATGCGTCGGCTCGATGAGCTGCATCTCGATTATCCCTTCGCGGGAGCGCGTATGCTGCGATCGTTGCTGCGGCGGGAGGGCGTATACGCCGGTCGCCGCCACATCGCGACGCTGATGAAGCGCATGGGGATCGAGGCGGTCTATCGTCGCCCGAACACGAGCAAGCCGGCTCCGGGTCACAAGATCTACCCGTACCTGTTGCGCGGATTGAAGATCGAGCGGCCCGACCATGCGTGGGCAATGGACATCACCTACATTCCGATGCGGCGTGGCTTCGTCTATCTCGCGGCGGTCGTCGATGTGTTCAGCCGACGGGTCCTGGCCCATCGCGTCTCGATCACAATGGAGGCGGCCTTCTGCGTCGAAGCGGTCCAGGAGGCGTTGGCGAAGCACGGCAGGCCCGAGATTTTCAACACGGATCAGGGCAGCCAGTTCACCAGCCTCGAGTTCACCGATGTGCTGCTGGACGCGAAGATCGCCATCAGCATGGACGGCAAGGGCGCCTGGCGCGACAACGTGTTTGTCGAGCGGCTCTGGCGCACGGTCAAATACGAAGAAGTATATCTCCGCGCCTACGACAGCGTGTCCGAGGCGCGAGCGTCAATTGCCAAGTATCTGGCCTTCTACAATCAGGGACGCCCTCACTCGAGCCTTGACGGGCGCACGCCCGACGAGGCTTACTTCGGCACGCAAGCTATGGTGATGGCCGCATGACCGTCGCCGACGGTTTTGTCGTCGCTCTGGTCGGGCTACGCCCTCCCGACGCAACGACAAAACCGTAAAGCCCCGCGTTCAGCATAACCCGGCAGGAATCCACTTAAATCCAGCGGGGCGCTGTCCAAACAACCGGGGCCAGCTCTTGGGGTGGCGTTTACCATTGAGCATATCCCACAGTGGCCCTTCGGGATCGAAGGTAACCCTCCTGGTCGGCATCAGTACTCCGCCGCAAGCATAAGCGTGAGCACACGTGTCGTACGTTCGGGGTCGCCGGGATCTTCAGAACCGTTCACCAGATCCTTGTCGTAGTAGTCGATCTTCCAAAATAACTTGCGCCCCACCAGGTCGAAGCTCCCGAAATCGTGCTCGTCATGCGGATCGTTGTCCGCTGTGAATTCCGAGAAGCGCGCCACTTGGAGGAGCGCCTCGGCCTTCACACAGTCGGGTAGCTCGTAAACGCCTGATGTCATCATGACCTTGCCACCGCGGAACGTGCGGCGGAAGGCGTCGTTGAGTTCACGAATGCGGTCGTTTCTCATGGCCGCACCCCTCAGATGAGACCGGCGAGTACAAGCGCCGATGTGACGGTGTTGCCGCCACACGCCTCGCAGAAGCCATGGTCTTGGTCGGGCTCCATCTCCACCGTGCAGTCGCATCCCTCCGTCATGCAGATGGCGGGACACACACTCTCAGTGGCGGCTACCTGCAAAAGATCGTCGAGACAATCGAAGCCTTCGAGATCGCAAAGCTTCATCAGCTTTGTCGCCTTGTGGGAAAGAACAACAATGGTGGACATCTTTTTTCCTCACTACCGGTCCGAACCATTCGGATGCCGGATAGCGAGGCGGAGCTGCTTCGCGCATTATCAGCGAAGCTTAGAATGCCCTCCGTCTCGCTACCGACCCCCGAATTCGGAACCGGAAAGAAAGAACCATGTCCGAGCGCAATATTGCCTCTGAGCAATGAATGGGGGTAGACGTGCGGTTATGCCAAATTGGCAAGCAAATATGAGAGCCAACGCAATTCCCTATCCTACAGTTGCTGGACAGGCGGAGGTTGGCTTGGAGCTATGCGGGATTTTGGGTGACGAGGCGATCAGGCGGCGTGGTTTTCCGGCACTTGGATGACCTCGATGCCGTTTTCGAATCTGACACCTGCGCTGACCTTCGGCAACTGATTTGTGCCTTTCAGCCGCCGCCAGGTCTTTGATGCGGCGCAGAGCAGCTTGAACACCATCAACTTGGCAGTCGTTGACGATAACGAACCTTTCGTGCGCACCGTTCTGTGCCGGACCGTCGCGAACACGCTTTCGATGGGATTCGTCGTCCGCAAGTGGTCCCAATGCTCGGCGGGGAATTCGTAGAACGCAAGCATTGCGTCGCGATCTTTCGTCAGGCACTCGACCGCCTTGTCGTACTTCGCTCCGTATTTCTCGGCAAAGACATCGATCGCCACTTCGGCCGAAGCTCGGTTGGACGCCAAATAGACCTCGCGCAGATCCTTCTTCATGCTGGCCTGTACCGACACTGCGACTTTGTTCAAGATATTCGCGGTTTTGTGCACCCAGCACCGCTGATGTCGCGTGGCGGGAAAGACCTCGTCGAGCGCCTTCCAGAAGCCGAGCGCGCCGTCACCGACGGCGATTTCCGGGGCGATCTTCAGCCCTCGGGTTTTCGCCTCGACGAGCAGTTCGTGCCAGCTCTGCGTGCTCTCGCGCACGCCGACCTGGAAGCCGATGAGTTCCTTCTTGCCTTCCGGCGTCGCGCCGATCAGCACCAGCATGCATTCGCTGTGGTCTTCCATGCGAGCCTGCAGGAAGACGCCGTCCGCCCACACGTATACGTACCGGCGCGCCGACAGATCGCGCTTCTGCCAACGCTCGTACTCGAGCTGCCACTCCGTCGTCAGTCTGGAAACCACCGCCGGAGAAAGATTCGGCGCATCCTTGCCCAAGAGCGCCGCCAGCGCCTCCTGGAAGTCGCCCGTCGAGATGCCTCGCAGGTACAGAACCGGCAAAAGTGCATCCAAGCTCTTCGTGCGCCGTGCCCACAACGGCAGGATCGCCGAGGTGAAGCGGATCCGCTCGCCATCGCTGGTCACCGCGCGATCGCGAATCTTTACCCGGGCGACTTCGACGGCGCCGATCCCCGTCTGGATCGTCCGCACTGGACCATGGCCGTGTCGCACGAGGCGGTCGCGGCCATCGGGAAGCTTCAAGCCCTTCATCGCGGCGAGAAACGCCTCGGCTTCCATCTCGACAGCCTGCGCAAGCAGCTGCCGAGCTCCAGATCGCAAAATATTCGTCAGTGGATCGTCGATCTCATCGGGCTGAGCAGTGGGACAATGTTGCTATGCTCGTTCATGGCGTATCGCTCTCCTTGAGGTTCTGGCAGGCTCGACACCCGCCTCGATACGCCGCCTATCTCATTCCGTCATCACCCAGTTTCCCGCATAGCTCGTTGGCTTGAGGGTTCAAGCGTGACGGCGCTAAACGGCTTTGATGGTATTCCGTCGATCATAAGCTTGAGATAGATGCGGTAGTTCGGCAACTGCAGAAGGTCCATCTCGTCGAACTTCCCATGAAATTCCCGCGCAAGGTACGGCGCATCTTCAATGCCAACTCGAAATGAGACCACAGTACCTGCGTTACCGAGGACCGCGTGGCGCACGTCCGGCTCAAGCTGGTTTAGATATTGATGGGCGACCGTGAAGCCAACGCGATACTTCCGCATCTCAGAAAACATATTTGCCAAGGCCAGGGTGATAAAGCTCTGGAAGAACTCATCGATGTAGACGAAGAAGCCTCGACGCTCAGTTGCTGGTATGTCGGCCCTGCTAAACGCAGCAAGTCCGATGGTTGTGACAAGCAATCCACCGAGTAGAGATGAGCTATCTTCTCCGATGTTTCCCTTGGCTAGATTAACCAAGAGGACTTGGCCTGCGTCCATAATCTGACGGATGTGCAAATCTCTTGCAGGGGCGGTGAGTATCCGATCGAGCAATGGATCCGCCAGAAAGGCTCCGACCTTGTTCTGGATCGGTGCCGTACCATCGGCACGGTACCCGAACGAGAAACGCTCGAACTCCTTGAGCAGAAACGTTCGGACAGTCTCGTTTCGGAGAGAACGCGCAATTCTCTTGCGAAACTCATTGTCCGAGCCCCGCGGGTCACTTCAAATTCCTCCGGGTGTGGTCAGTCAAATTCCTCCACCCGCGAGGCAGGACAAGGGACTGTTAGTTTGAGTTTGTTTCCCGGGCAAGAGCTTCAGCGGCTTCTTTGAGCCGATAGCTGCGTCCGTCGAACTCAAGCAGATGGCAATGATGCATAAGGCGATCGAGGATCGTCGTGCTCATAGTGTTGTCCCCAAGGTATGCCCCCCAATCCTGCACGACGCGATTGGAGGTGACGATGACGCTGCGGCGCAGTTTGTAACGCTGATGGATCAGGGTCTGCAGCAAAGTGCCGGCGTCGTCGGGGATGGCGCGTGCGAGGAATAGATCGTCCAGCACGAGGAGATCGCAGTCGATGATGGTTCGCAGCCGGACCTCGCGTTGTGCCGGAGAGTTCAGGGCGTAGCGGTGGAAGAAGTCGTCGGTCTCAAGATACTGGACCTTGTGGCTTTGCAGGATCGCCTGATAGGCAATCGCCTTGGCGATGTGCGACTTCCCGGTGCCAGGTTTGCCAACAAGCAGAGCGTTCTCGCCAGCGGCAATGAACGCCAGGGTGTGGAGCTGGAAGCAGGTCTGACGTGGCAGTTTGGGATTGAAGGACCAGTCGAACTCGGCGAGCGTCAGCTTTTCGTCGAGCCCGGATTGCTGGTATCGCCGCTCGATAAGACGGGACTGACGACGGTCCAGTTCATCCTGCAGGATAAGGGAGAAGGTCTCGAGGAAGGGCTGGTTGGCGCCCTGCGCCTGGAGCACGCGCGTCTGCAGCGTGTCGCGGACACCCGACAGGCGCAGCTGTCGTAGGCAACGCTCAATTTCCGGCATGGTCATCATGTGGCTAGCCCGTCTTATTCGCGAGAGGGCGCCTGAGAGGCTGGCGAGCGTGGTGTAAAGCGCTGATGCGGCGTAGGATTCGGTTGCGAAGCCACCCCATCACCTTCAACCGCGAACGCCACGCCCGCCATGACCGATGATACGATTTCAGACCACTATCGAGAAGCAAGAATTCAACACAAATAAAACCTCTGCCTCGCGCTCGATCTCTTCATGCTTGATAGTCTCGTTTCGGAGGCTGAGCACCTACCGCGTCTAATAGGCCGCTCGCGCCGGTTTCTTTGGACGCGGCACGACCGCGACTCCACGTTTCGGCACAGAAATGATCGGGAGTCACTCAATCTTTCTTCAACTTAACCCGTCTTATTCGTAAGAGTGCGCCTGAGGGGTAAAGCGCTGATGCGGCGTAGGATTCGGTTGCGAAGCCAACCCCATCACCTCCAACCGCGAACGCCACGCCCGCCATGACCGACGATACGATTCCGCCCTTCTCGTTTCCAGCCGTTCACGCCAAGAAAGTCACAGCTGCCTTCGATGGTGGGCGCCTAACCTCGAACGGGGGCGTGATGCTTCTGGCGATGGCCGAGCGGCGTCTCGGTTTGGCCAACAATCTGGCCCGGGTGTTCCCGGATCGGCGCGATCCGACGCGGGTCGTGCACAGCCTGGTCGATATGTTCCGCGCTCGCATGTTCGCGATCTGCTGCGGCTACGAGGACGCCGACGACCTCGATCATCTGAGGTCCGATCCGGCATTCAAGCTGGCCTGCGGTCGCCTACCGGACACGGGCCGGGATTTGTGTTCCCAGCCGACGCTGTCGCGGCTGGAGAATGCTCCGCGCCTGCGCGACGTGATCCGGCTGACCTACACTTTGGTCGACGCATGGATGGATAGCTACCCGCGCGAGCCGGCATCCGTCACGCTCGACATCGATGATACCTGCGACGTCGTCCACGGCCATCAGCAGCTCTCGCTGTTCAACGCTCATTATGACGAACGCTGCTTCCTGCCGATCCACGTCTACGACACGGAGAAGAGCCGGCCCGTGGCCGTCGTGCTGCGGCCCGGCAAGACGCCGGGCGGCGTCGAGGTGCGTGCCCATCTGCGCCGCCTGGTACGGCATATCCGGACGCGATGGCACAACACGCAAATTACGTTCCGTGGCGACGGGCACTATGCCCGGCCGGAGGCAATGGCGTGGTGCGAGACCAACGGCATCGACTACATCTTCGGTCTGTCCGGCACCAAGCCTCTCGCCAGAAAAGTCGACGAGGTCGCCGACGACATCCGCACGCGACGCGCCATCGAGAACCTGCCGGTTCTGCGTGGCTATACCGAGACGCGCCACAAGGCAAAGTCCTGGGATCGCGAACGGCGCACTGTCGCCCGTATTGAGGCGACGATGCTCGGCCTCGACATCCGCTTCGTCGTCACCAGCCTCGATGTCGGCTCGGCCGAGTGGATCTACGACAGCCTGTATTGCGCGCGCGGCCAAGCCGAGAATCTGATCAAGCTGCATAAGACGCAGCTCGCCTCCGATCGCACCAGCTGCCGTTCGGCGCTCGCCAACCAGGTCCGTCTCGTGCTCCATACGGCCGCTTATTGGCTGATGCTGACCGTGCGCGACGCCATTCCCAAAGCCCGGGAATTGGCCGCTGCCGAGTTCGCGACGCTGCGTCTTCGGCTCTTGAAAATCGCCGCCCGTGTCGTCGAGACCACGAGCCGCATTCGCCTTGCGTTTGCCGCGGCATGTCCCGAAGCCGACCTGATCTGCGGCTTGCCCGGCGCGCTGCTGCCGCTCGGTCCTTGACCGGCGGGGCGTCCGCCCCCGTTCGCCCAACCCATCCCTCAAGCGCGTTGCAAAGTACCGGTCGTCAGGCGGCGAAAAGCCGAAGGCAATCCTGTGCGCCTCGTCAGACAAGATGTGCGGCCGCATCAATCGGGCCCAAAAGCCGCACTCTCACGAATAGGACGGGCTAGGTCTCCAGTTTAAGGTGAGAAGGTGCAGCGGGAGCGCTCGTGGCGCCGGAGTTGGCCGGGGTTGCGCAGGGGACACGAGCGCGGATTGCCGTGGCGTGATCGTCGTGAGCCTCGGCCTGCCGACCATTGTCGTCGGCGTCGCGCCGCACAGCGCGGCTGAAGAGGTCGCCGTATTCCGCGGGGGTACGGATCAGCGGATGATCCTGGGTGAGCGGCGATGCCGGCTGTGGCGTCACTCCAACCTGCTCGATCGCCTGTTCGAACAACCGCTCGACGGTCGCACGCACGTGCTTGTAGCGGTAGATGCGGTTGTCGATGGCGTGCGCGCAGGCCTGCTCGACCAGCCGCGCCGGATACTTCCGGCCCAGCCCGACAATGCCCCACATCGCGCGCTGTCCGGGGCGCCCTTCGGTGTCGAACACCTGCTGGCACAAGGCCCTGGTCTGCGGTCCGATGCGCTCGGCGCTCGCCAGCAGCACGGCGGTTTGCCGCGACGGGTTGAACGGCCGTTCGCTGGTCGGCAGGACGACAGAACCGGGGTGCGCCATCCGGGAATGAACGATAGCGGTACGACGACCCCACCTCGTTTAGGTGGACGGGATGAGCGAGACTCGCGCGTGGATTTGACAACGCGAGGGACGCTCGTTCCATGCATCAAGACAGACATCAAGACGGGCATGATGCCGCCTCCTATCAGCGGATCGAGGTGATCACAGGGGAGAGGCGACGGCGCAGTTGGAGCGATGCGGAGAAGGCGCGGATCGTGGCCGAGAGTGCCGATCCGGAGACGAGCATTTCCGAGGTGGCTCGACGCAACGGGGTGAACCGGGGACTGCTCAGTGTGTGGCGGCGCCAGGCGCGGCTCGCGTCGAGCGAAGCGCCGCAGTTCGTGCAAGTCAGGCTCCAGGCCGCCGTCGAGGCGCAGCCGAACGCGATCGATAAGGCGCATGTTCTGACGGATCCGGCCGAGCGGATCGAGGTGATGATCGCGGGCGCGACGGTGCGCGTGCCCGTCGGCGTCGACGCCGCGACGCTGGAGCGCGTGCTGGCGGCGGTGAGATCGACGCGATGATCTCTTTCGGTCCAATGGTCCGTGTGTTCGTCGCGACGCAGCCGATTGACTTTCGTAAAGGCGTTCATGGCCTTGTCGCGCTGGTAGCGGAGGGATTAGGCGGCAAGCCCTACAGCGGTGACGTTTATGTCTTCCGATCGAAGCGATCGGATCGTTTGAAGCTACTGGTTTTTGACGGCTCGGGAATGGTTCTAGCGACGAAGTGGCTGGAGAATGGGGGCTTTGCCTGGCCACCTGTTCGCGAGGGTACGATGCCGGTGACGGGGGCGCAACTGGCGATGCTGATTGAAGGTCTTGCGGAGTGGTCGCGTGTGGTCCCGAAGGTGACGAAGCGGCCGACGAAGGTTGCCTGAAGCGTCTTGTTTTGCTGGCGATTGCGAGTGCGTTCGTGTAGCTCTGCGATATGGCGCTTCGCCCCGAAGATCTCCCCTCTGACCCTGCGGCTCTTGCCGAGATGGTGCTGGCTTTCGAAGGCGAGAACGATGATCTGCGCGCAGAGATCGCCACGTTGAAGAGCCTGATCTTCGGCGCACGATCGGAGCGCGCGGCGATCGTCTGCGCCGAACAGATCGCGTTTGATCTGGAACGGACCGCCGGCTCACAGCTCCCGGCCAATGACGACAAACCGGACGCGCCGCGGCCGGAGCGGCGCAAAGCGAAGCGCAACATCGGCGCGCTGCCGGCGCATCTGCCTCGGGTCGAGCGGGTGATCGAGCCGGCGTCCACGCTGTGCCCGTGCTGCACGGGTCAGATGCATCGGATCGGCGAGGAGAGCAGCGAAGCGCTCGATCGGGTTCCCGCGTGGCTGCGCGTGCTCCGCACGATCCGTCCAAAATACGCCTGCCGCTCCTGTGAGGGCCCGATTGTCCAGGCCCCGGCACCGGCGCGGCTCGTCGAGGGCGGCATGGCAACGACGGCGCTGATCGCGCATATCGCCGCGGCCAAATATGCCTGGCAATCGACGCTCTATCGCCAGACGCAGATCCTGGCGGGTCAGGGTGTCGTCGTCGACCGTCAGACGCTGGCGCGCTGGATGGGGAGCGCGGCGTGGCTGGTCAGGGGCCTCTACGATCTGCAACTGAAGACTATGCACGGCTTCGAGCGGCTGTTCTGCGACGAGACGCCGATGCCAGTGCTCGATCCGGGACGCGGCCGCACGAGGATCTGCCAGTTCTGGGCGCACGCGACGGACGATCGGGCGTGGAAGGGGCCGGCGCCGCCGGCGGTCGCCTACGTGTTCGCAGGTGGTCGCGGCAAAAAGGAGATCGTGGCGCAGTTAGCCGGCTTCGAAGGCGTGCTGCAAGTCGACGGCTATGCCGCCTACGCCTCGCTGGCGGGCGATGCGATGATGTCGGGCCAGATCCAGCTGGCGTATTGTCTCGTTCACGCGCGCCGCAACTTCGTGAGGGTGCACAAGACGACGAACTCACCCTTCGCCGCGGAGGTCATCGAGCGCATTGCGGCCGTCTACGCGATCGAGGAGAGGATCCGCGGTCTCGATGCTGGGGAACGCCGCGCGACGCGACAGGCCGAGACGAAGCCGCTGATGGAGGCGTTGAGGGCCCGTCTGATCGCGGTGAAGGACGGGATCTCCCGCCGCTCGACGCTCATCAAGGCGATCGACTACATGCTCGAACGCTGGCAGGGCCTGACGACGTTCCTGGATGACGGGCGGCTCGAGCCGGACACCAACACGGTCGAACGATCGATCAGGCCAATTGCGATCGGAAAAAAGAACTCGTTGTTCAGTGGTGACGAAGGCGGGGGCGAGACCTGGGCGATACTCGCTTCGCTTCTTAACACAGCGAAATTGAATGGCCTCGACCCCGAGGCGTATCTCGTCGACGTTCTCGATCGCATGGTGAGCGGCGCCACGAAGACCAACCAGCTTCACGAACTTCTGGCCTGGAACTGGAAGGCCGCACGCGAAGCCGAAAAGCGGGCCGTGGCATGACGAAGCCGAAGCAAGGGCGGGGAACGCGAAAAGCACGCAAGACGACGATGGCGGACTATGCCATGTCGTTCGAACGGCTCGGGCAATGGATCAGCAAGCGCGCCAGGTCGCCGACGCTTCGGCATCCGCGGGCGACGTCGCTCTCCATGCTCGATGGCGCGGTGGCCGCGGTCGTCGCCGGGCCGGTCTCGATGGCGTCCGAGGAATGGGTGTGCCCGCTCCTCGGCGTAGATCCCGACGCCTTCAATCACGACACCGAGGAGTTCTCGGCAATCGCCGCCACGCTGATGCGCCACAACGCTATCAGCGAGACGCTGTCGACGAGACCGGAGAGCTTCGAGCCGCTGTTCGTGCGATCACCGGACGGCGAAGTCGACCCGCAGCCCTGGTGCATGGGCTTCTACGCCGTCATGAAGCTTCGGCTTCTCGTCTGGTCGCGGCTTCTCCCCCCGAATGGAACCGAACACCTTATGCTGCGGCCGATCTTGGTCCATTGCATCGACGACGCCGGTCGACCCTTGCTACCCCCGGCCCGGCGCACGCTGGGAACGCAGCCCATCATCCAAAACGCCTGGCGCAACATTCCAGCAACCGTCGAGGCCCTCCGGCAGTTCTGGATGCCTATACGCTTCAAGCGCGGTGCGTAGGCCGTCCGCACCAAGTCCGTGGCTCCGTGGGCCTCTCGTACCGTTTACGAATGAACACGCAGCAGCGCACGGGTGTGGCGATCACGGATCTCGATCGTGGTGGTGTAGATGCGCACGACGACCTGGCTGCCGATCGGCGCGGGCCGCGCGGCGTAATAGCTGTTGTCGACGCGTACGGTGGTGTCGTCGCAGACAGTCCGGACGACTTCGGTGAAGATGCGGAAGGGAGCGACAGGCAGCGGCCGCAGGTGCGGCTTCTCTTCCTGGAACATCGCCTCGACCTGACGGCGCGTGCTGCCGTGGATGCGTTTGGAAGCCCAGTTCTCCTCCCAGTGCCTCAAGAACTCGTTTTGCGCCTCCAGCGTCTCGAAGCGCCGTCCGGCCAGCGCAGTGCCCTGGGTATGTTGAATCGCATTCTCGACGCATCCTTTCCGATTTGGATCGGCCACGCGCGCGGGATCGGCGACCACGGCGTAATGAGCCAGCATCGCGCTGTAAATCGGGTTGAGCTGGGGCTCGTACAAATCCGGCTTGAGGACGCCTTCCTTCAGGTTGTCGAGCACGACATAGCTGGGGACCCCGCCAAAATACCGGAACGCCTCTTCGTGGAGCTGCGCCCAGACTTGTTGGCTGGACTTCCAGACTACCCGCCGGAAGCTGCGCCGCGAGTAGCGTAGCGTCATCACGAACAGGCGGGGACGACGGTACCGCCCGCTCTTCGGATCAACCGTCGGCGCGCCCTCGCCATAGTCGACCTGAGCTTCCTCGCCGGGGAGGAACTCAAGACGATCAAACTGCTCAGGATCAGCGTGCCGCAACCGGCGCACAAACCGCTTGACACTCTGGTAGCTGGACGGAAAGCCAAATTGATCAACCAGGTCCTGGTAAATCGCCTGCGCGTTCCGCTTCAGCCGGACCTGTTCTTCGATCCACGTCCGATGCGCTTCGCAAGCCGAACGGGCCAGGCTGCTGGTGACCGTCGCTTCCGATGTCCCAAAAGCCGGTGGTCGGGGTGGAGGAATTTGGCCGTCCGCGCTCACCGAGCCGGTGGTCACTTCCCCGGGGGAATTTGCCTCCGCACCGGCCCGCAGCGCCTGATAACGCCGGATCGTCTTGCGATCGACACCCGTCAGCCGGTGAATCTCGCGCTGGCTGGTGTTGCGATCAAGTAATGTAAGTACGGTGCTTTGCAGATGTCGCTTCAAGACGTTCAACTCCCCGGCCCCTTGCTGGCTAAAGGGGTCGAACATAAACGTCCTGCCTGACCGGCTACTGCTGTTCAGCGGCGCTGACGGCGATCATCAGGTGGGGGAGTTTCAAGTGACCATACCCGGGGGATTTTGACCGACCCACGGGGTCCGAGAAGATACGCAGCACGTCGTGGAGCGTCGCGTCGGGCTGCTCCAAAAGGGCCATAAGCACGTTGCGCAGAATGTGCTCCATGCGCACCCCCCACGCGTCGGGCCACATCTTCTTAAAGACATCCATCATGCCCGAAGCGGCGAGGGCGATACGATCATCGCTGACGTGACGAAGGGGGTTGTACCCGTATGGCTGGGCTGGATCAGTCGCGTCCAGATAGATGACTCTATCCCGCTGCGATGCCGGAATGCGTGAAGCAACCCGAGCGACTAGGTCACCGTGCGGATCAATGAGAGTGAAGCCATTCCCCCGCTTGGCATCCTGCAGCGCCATAGTCTCGATCAGACTCGACTTACCGGTGCCAGTTTTGCCGATGATGTACATGTGCAAGAACCGGTCTTCCGTTTTGATCCCGAAGACGCGGTCGTCATTCCGAAAGTCGATGCGGGCAAAACGAATGGGTTCACGGGCCATATTCCGGCCATGGTGTCTTTGCCCGTCCCCCGCGACTAGACTGCTGATCTTGCCCAAATTCGCGGCTGGCTTTCGGCCGAAAACGATTCGAAAGGCTAAGCGAAAACTCCGCATCTTGGACTAGCCCGTCCTATTCGTGAGAGTGCGGCTTTTGGGCCCGATTGATGCGGCCGCACATCTTGTCTGACGAGGCGCACAGGATTGCCTTCGGCTTTTCGCCGCCTGACGACCGGTACTTTGCAACGCGCTTGAGGGATGGGTTGGGCGAACGGGGGCGGACGCCCCGCCGGTCAAGGACCGAGCGGCAGCAGCGCGCCGGGCAAGCCGCAGATCAGGTCGGCTTCGGGACATGCCGCGGCAAACGCAAGGCGAATGCGGCTCGTGGTCTCGACGACACGGGCGGCGATTTTCAAGAGCCGAAGACGCAGCGTCGCGAACTCGGCAGCGGCCAATTCCCGGGCTTTGGGAATGGCGTCGCGCACGGTCAGCATCAGCCAATAAGCGGCCGTATGGAGCACGAGACGGACCTGGTTGGCGAGCGCCGAACGGCAGCTGGTGCGATCGGAGGCGAGCTGCGTCTTATGCAGCTTGATCAGATTCTCGGCTTGGCCGCGCGCGCAATACAGGCTGTCGTAGATCCACTCGGCCGAGCCGACATCGAGGCTGGTGACGACGAAGCGGATGTCGAGGCCGAGCATCGTCGCCTCAATACGGGCGACAGTGCGCCGTTCGCGATCCCAGGACTTTGCCTTGTGGCGCGTCTCGGTATAGCCACGCAGAACCGGCAGGTTCTCGATGGCGCGTCGCGTGCGGATGTCGTCGGCGACCTCGTCGACTTTTCTGGCGAGAGGCTTGGTGCCGGACAGACCGAAGATGTAGTCGATGCCGTTGGTCTCGCACCACGCCATTGCCTCCGGCCGGGCATAGTGCCCGTCGCCACGGAACGTAATTTGCGTGTTGTGCCATCGCGTCCGGATATGCCGTACCAGGCGGCGCAGATGGGCACGCACCTCGACGCCGCCCGGCGTCTTGCCGGGCCGCAGCACGACGGCCACGGGCCGGCTCTTCTCCGTGTCGTAGACGTGGATCGGCAGGAAGCAGCGTTCGTCATAATGAGCGTTGAACAGCGAGAGCTGCTGATGGCCGTGGACGACGTCGCAGGTATCATCGATGTCGAGCGTGACGGATGCCGGCTCGCGCGGGTAGCTATCCATCCATGCGTCGACCAAAATGTAGGTCAGTCGGATCACGTCGCGCAGGCGCGGAGCATTCTCCAGCCGCGACAGCGTCGGCTGGGAACACAAATCCCGGCCCGTGTCCGGTAGGCGACCGCAGGCCAGCTTGAATGCCGGATCGGACCGCAGATGATCGAGGTCGTCGGCGTCCTCGTAGCCGCAGCAGATCGCGAACATGCGAGCGCGGAACATATCGACCAGGTTGTGCACGACCCGCGTCGGATCGCGCCGATCCGGGAACACCCGGGCCAGATTGTCGGCCAAGCCGAGACGCCGCTCGGCCATCGCCAGAAGGATCGCGCCCCCGTTCGAGGTCAGGCGACCGCCATCGAAGGCAGCCGTGACTTTCTTGGCGTGAACGGCTGGAAACGAGAAGGGCGGAATCGTATCATCGGTCATGGCGGGCGTGGCGTTCGCGGTTGAAGGTGATAGCGTTGGCTTCGCAACCGAATCCTACGCCGCATCAGCGCTTTACACCACGATCGCCAGCCTCTCAGGCGCACTCTTACGAATAAGACGGGCTAACAGCGCGCTATTTCCCGGGTTCTGTTAGCTAGGTCACAGATCTAGTTCCACATCTGGCGCAGAATGTTGCAGGGCATCATGCAATGAAGATGACGCAAGTATCTCTTCGACCAATTTTACAATGAACGACTTGGGATGATGGGAAATGCGTGCATCTAACCTCAATTCGACTTCAGAATGCTTGGAGTGTTACTTCAGCTTCTCTGGGAAGGCGCCGGCCTGCGGAGGCTCTTACGACCAAGTGACGCGAAATCACACAAGCAATAGATGGTTTCGCTAAGGACTTGGTAATGCTAAGCAAGCTTAGGCAATTGATACTTACTTAAATTTTAACCCTTTTGCGGTGCCCCGGTTGAACTACGCTGGCAAATTCGACGCCGCGACGTCCTTGGACGGCCAGGTTTCCGGTGCGCCTGGCCACGTCCATGCCGATTCCCTTGCGGCCAAGCCCTTCATCGCAAAGGGACATGGCCATGTGCCTGATGGCGCGTTCGTTGTTCCCGACCCCAACCTGATCTTCAACGGCGAGTTCAAGCGAGCCGGCCTCGATCTCGTGCTGTCCCACGAAGGGCAGGAGTTCGTGGTTCACGATTATTTCAGGGGCGACAAGCGCGCTGCGATCGCCTCGCCCGACGGCGCCCACCTCACCGGCGACATCGTCAACGCTCTCACCGGCCACGTCCAGGTTGCCCAGGCCGCGCCCGGCGCCGCCGCGGCCCAGGTCATCGGTCACGTCACAAAACTCTCCGGCAGTGCGACCGCGATTCGTAACGGCGTCTCGGTCATCCTGAACAACGGCGACAATGTAGAGAAGGGCGACGTGGTCTCGACCGGCGCCGATTCGACACTCGGCATCACCTTCATCGACGGCACCGTGTTCGGCCTGTCCTCCAATGCGCGGATGGTGCTGAACGAGATGGTCTACGACCCCAACGGGTCGAGCAACTCCTCGCTGCTCAGCCTGGTTGCGGGCACCATCACCTTCGTCGCGGGCGAGACCGCCAAGCATGGTGACATGAAGGTCGACACGCCGGTCGCCACCATGGGCATCCGCGGCACGGCGGTGCTGACCCAGATCAACTTCGTCGTTCCCGCCGGCGGCGGCGATCCGCAGCCGCAGGCGAGCTTCCAGGTGCTGGTCGAGCCGAACGGCACCACCGGCTCCTACATCCTGTTCGACAAGATCACGCTGCTGCCGATCGCGACGGTCAACCAGGCCGGCCAGATGATCCAGATCAGTGGCGGCAACGTCTCGATCGGCAATGCGCTGATGTCGCCGGAAATTCAGAAGCTGATCACGGACGTGTTCACGCTGAAGTTCACCGACAACAACACCAACACCAAGCTGACCACGAACTTCACCGACACGATCACGCCGATCAGCCTGGACTTCGCGTTCAAGTCGGGGTCCGGCGCCGTCGCAGTCGCGACATTCGTCAGTCTCAGCCCGCAGGGACGCGACGGCCCCAGCAATTCAACGCAGCAGGCCACCCGTGTTCCCGGCCAGCCGATCGTGCAAAGCTTCGACGCCGGCGGTATTGTAAAGACGGCCTTCGCGCTGACTGAGCGCGCGGGCATAACGGGCGACACGCATGCCGATACCATCACCGGCCTGATCAGATTCGTCGATCAGAACCTCGGCGACCGGCCGACGGTGTCGGTGAGCCTCGCCGAAGCGCCGAACTACGTCTACAAGAGCGCCGGCCAGCAGGACGTTACCGCCTCGCTCACCGAGCTCCAGAAGCAGGGCATCGCAGCGACGCAGATCCAGATCAGCGTCGTTGCCGACCCCGCCAACGAGAACAACGGCTCGGCGGTCTGGACCTACACGATCCCCGACAAGGTCTTCGACTTCCTCGCGGCCGGCGAAACCCTGACGCTGACCTACATGGTGCGGGTCGACACCAATTTCGTGGTGAACCCCGAGTCCAGGTTCATCCCGATCACCATCACGATCACGGGGACGAACGACAAGCCGACCGTGGCGACGTCGGTCGGAAACGTCATCGAGAAGGTCGGGACCGGCAACGAGGCCCTGGACACTATCACGGGCACCGTCACCTTTACCGACGTAGATCTGACGGACCGGCCGATCGTGAGCGCTGAGCTCTCGTCAACCCAGCCGTTCAAATATGTCGATGCCGAAGGCAACGACATCACCGCCACGTTGACGCCGCAGCAACTCGCCGCGATCGCAGCCGTCAAGGTGCCGCTAACGGTGGTACAGGGTGCAGGGAACGGCAACAACGGCTCGGCCACCTGGACCTACAGCGTTCCGGACCATCTCTTCGACTTCCTTGCCGAGGACGAGAAGCTGATCCTCAATTACGTGGTGCAGGTCGATGACGGGCACGGCGGCATCGTCAGCACGCCGCTCACGGTTTCCATCAATGGTGCCGATGTCAATGTCGAGGGCACCAACGACGTACCGACGATCATCGAGGACGACACGATCTCGACCGGCGCGGTGACGGAGGATACGGCGACACCGCTCGTGGCCAACGGTACCATTACGTTCAACGATCCCGATCTCACGGACACGCATACCGCAAGCTTCGTCCTGAAGTCGACGACGTCGAGCACGCATCTGCCCGGCTTCAGCAACGGCACCACGCATATCGGCGCGTTCGCGCTGACAGCGGTGAGCGAAAGTCCCGGCGTCAGTTCGCGGGGTTCAGTCGGCTGGACCCTTACGATCGACAATAACGATCCGGTGTTGCAGTCGCTGGCCGAAGGCCAGACTGTCACGCAGGTTTATACCATTACGGTTGACGACCATCACGGTGGGACGGTCTCCAAAGACGTCACGGTCACCATCACGGGGACCAACGATGCCCCGACCATCACGAGCGATGAAGACGCGGCGAAGGGCTGTGTCATCGAGGACGCGGGCCCGACACTCTCGATCTGCGGCACACTGGCGATCCAGGATCTCGACCTGATCGACACTCATACCGCGCAGGCCGTGTTCAAGTCGTCGACGTCGAGCGCACATCTGCCAGGCTTCGACGACGGCACGCCGCTCGGCTGCTTCACGATTGATCCGTCAGTGTACGAATCCAACACCGACGCCGACAACGGCGCGACGCTGGGCTGGCACTTCACGCTCGACAACAGCAATGCGGTGCTGCAGTCGCTGGCGCAGGGTCAGACCATCACCCAGGTCTACACGATCACGGTCATCGACAATCACGGTGCCGAGGTCTCGCAGGACGTGACCGTCACGATCAACGGCGTCAACGACGCGCCGACCGTCACCAGCAGCGCCGCAGATGCCACTGGAGCGGTGACCGAGGATGCCAGTGCGACGTTGGCGATCTGCGGTACGCTGGCGATCCAGGATCTCGACCTGATCGATACCCACACGGTGGAAGCCGTGTTCAAGTCGTCGTCCGTCAGTTCGGCTCTGCCGGGGTTCGGTGCCGGCGCGAACATCGGCAGCTTCACGATCGATCCGTCGGTACTCGAATCCAGCACCGATACCAGCAACGGCGCGACGTTGGGTTGGCACTTCAGCCTCGACAACAGCGATGCGGTGCTGCAGTCGCTGGCGCAGGGCCAGACCATCACCCAGGTCTACACCGTCACCTTCACCGACGATCATGGCGCCCAGGTCTCTCAGGACGTGACGGTCACGATCAACGGCACGAACGACGCGCCGACGCTCGCCGATCTCGACATTGGTCCGCTCACGGATACTGCCGCGGCCGACACCTTCGCCAATCTCGCTGGCCATTTGTCCGGAACGGATGCCGACAGCGGCGAGACGGCGACGCTGACCTATGCCGTTCTGAACGCAGATCACCATGCGGTGACGACGGTTGCAGGACTGTACGGCTCGCTGACGGTCAACCCCGACGGCAGCTACAGCTACGTTCCCGACGCAGCGGCCATCAACGCGCTTTCGGATGGGGCATATACCGATATATTCACCGTCCAGACCAAAGACGCGCATGGTGCGACCGGCACGGCAACGCTCACGGTGGACGTGACCGGCGCGGACGACGGGAACGTCGCACCGGTGATCGACGTGAACCAGATCAGCGTATCGCAGGAAGGCGTCCAGGTCTTCATCCACGGCATCACGGTCACCGACGCCGACGCTGCTCCCGATGAAACCTTCGCACTCACCGTGGCGGCGGATTCGGGCACTTATGTGGAGCCTGAACCGACGTCCGATACGCTGGCGAGCGTCAATTCAGCACTCCAGGGGCTGACCTATACGGAGCCGAGCCAGAGCGGGACTGCGACGGATAAGTTGGCGGTCACGGTGACCGACGGTCACGGCGCGACCGATACGGTCAACCTGATCTTCAACCTGAACGAACAGGGCCCGGTGACCCTCGCCAGCACCAGCGGCAAGGATGTGCTGTTCGGGACCGGCTATCAGGACCAGTTCGTATTCGCCGCCAACTCCAACCACGACACGATCCTCGATTTTGAGCACGGCCAGGACCACATCAACCTGACGGCGGTTGTGGCGACCGATATCGACTCGGCATGGATAGCCCAGCACGTGGCGGCCTCAGGAGCTGACACCCTGATCACGATCAATGCGACGGACACCATCCTCCTGAAGGGTGTCGCCCAGGTCCAGGCGAGCGACTTCATCGTCCATGCCTGATCGCTGCGCGATGGGCCGCGACCGTCTGCAAAGCCGATCCGCGCTGCCGTTCGCCGTCAAAGCGTGATATCCAACCCCCATGAAACGTCTCAAGATCCTGCGGCGGTGGTTTGCGCGGAAGTTCGGCCTTGCGCGGCTGATGTGCCTTGCGCTGCTGGTCCTGTTCGCGGGCGCGCGCCTCTGGGATCCGCCGCCGATCCAAGAATTGCGGCTGCGCACCTTCGACATGTTTCAATTGATCGATCCGCGCCAGAAGGCGGCGCGGCCGGTCGTCATCGTCGATATCGACGAGAAGAGCCTCGCCAGGCTCGGCCAGTGGCCCTGGCCGCGCACGCGCATCGCCGATCTAATCCAGAACCTCACCAACAACGGCGCGGTGGCGATCGGCTTCGACGTGGTCTTCTCCGAAGCCGACCGGCTCAACCCGGATCAGGTCGCGAGCCAGATGCGCTATCTCGACGACGCGACCCGCGCCAAGCTACGTGAGTTGCCGAGCAACGATCAGATCCTCGCCGACGCGATCAAGGGCTCGCGCGTCGTGCTGGGCGAAACCGGGCTTCCGGAGGTCTTGTCCGAACTCGACAAGTCACTGCCGTTCACGGGGGTGGCCACGGCGGGGGAGGACGGGGCCGAGCGCTTCCTGTTCGAATTCCCCGGCCTGCTCCGCAACGTGCCGATCATCGAGAGGGCCGCGGCCGGCCGCGGCCTGTTCTCGATCCGGACCGAGCGTGACGGATTGATCCGCCGCGTGCCGATGATCATGCTCGCCCAGGGCAACATCATGCCCTCGCTCAGCCTCGAGATCCTGCGCGTCGTCACGGGCACGCCGACCTTGCTGGTCCGTACCGACAAGACGGGCATCAAGGCAATCCGCCTCAAGGGCTTGGAGGTTCCGACCGACAAGAACGGCCAGCTCTGGGTGCACTATGCCCGCCGGGATCCGTCGATCTACGTCTCCGCGGTCGACGTGCTCGACAATGCGGTGCCGCCCGCGAGGTTTGCCGGCAAGCTGGTGCTGGTCGGCACCTCCGCGGGTGGCTTGAACGACATCAAGACCACGCCGGTGTCCCGGGCCATGCCGGGTGTCGAGATCCATGCCCAGGTGCTGGAGGGCGTACTGAGCCGCGCGGTGATCTCGCAGCCGAGCTACGCGCTCGGCGTCGAATTGATCGCCGCGCTGGTCATCGGACTGCTCGTCATCATCTTCACGCCGAATCTCGGCCCCGTCCGCCTCGTGCTGGCGGGCGCGGCCTTCGCTGCCATCCTGGTCGGCACGTCCTGGTTCTTCTACAGTCAGCACCGCTACCTCATCGACTTCACCTATCCGCTGCTCTCGACCACCGCGATCTATCTGACGCTGATTTTCGCCAGCTTCGTGCGCGAGCAGCGCCAGCGCGTGCAGATCCGCGGCATGTTCGCGCAATACATGTCGCCGGTGCTGGTCGAGCAGCTGGCGCAGTCGCCGGAAAAGCTCGTGCTCGGCGGCGAGGAGCGCGAGATGACGATCATGTTCTCCGACGTGCGCGGCTTCACCACGATCTCCGAGAGCTACAAGCACGATCCGCAAGGGCTGATCGCGCTGATGAACCGCTTCCTGACACCGCTGACCGACGTGATCATCGAGCGCAAGGGCTACATCGACAAATACATGGGCGACGCCATCATGGCGTTCTGGAACGCGCCGCTCGACGATGCCGAGCACGAGGTCAATGCCTGCGAGGCGGCGATCCAGATGCTGGAGCAGATCGACGTGGTGAACAAGGAGCGCGAGCAGGAAGCGGCCGAAGGCGGCCACGTCTACATCCCGCTCAATGTCGGCATCGGTCTCAACACCGGTATCGGCGTGGTCGGCAACATGGGCTCCGACCTGAAGAAGAACTATTCGGTGCTTGGCGACAGCGTGAACCTGGCCTCGCGGCTGGAAGGGCAGACCAAGGAATACGGCTTCCCGATCATCGTGGGATCCAGGACCGCGCTCGCGGCCAAGGAGAAGTTCGCGATCCTCGAGCTCGACTTCATCATGGTCAAGGGCAAGACCGAACCGGAAGTCATCTATGCCATCGCGGGCCGCGAGGACGTGATGCATTCGGGCGCATTCCAGCGCCTGCGCAACATCACCATCGAGATGCTCGGCTGCTACCGCAGCCGCAACTGGCAGGGCGCACTGGATGCGATCGAGCGCGGCCGCCGCAGCGAGGACGCCGACACGCTTGAGAAGCTGTTCAGGCTCTACGAGGCGAGGATCAAGGATTTCCAGCTCAATCCACCGCCGGAGGGCTGGACCGGCGCGTATGCGCTGCTGACGAAGTAGGGTGCACACACTTGCTGTCGTCCCGGACAAGCGCGCCTAGAGCGTGATGTTTTTGACTGGAATCGGGGTTCCCAGAGCGGGCGATTTCTGATTCAAGCTCCATGCTGGAGTGCGGAGGCCAGCATGGATGACGCGCCCCTATTCGGAAGACATCCGTGAACGCGCCTTGGCTCGCGCTGACGCGGGCGAGACGGTTCGTTCGATCGCAGAGGCGCTACAGATCAGCCCCTCGTGCGTGACGAAGTGGAAGAACCTAAGGCGTGATACCGGAGGCCTGGCGCCCGGCCAGATCGGCGGCCACAAGAAGCGGGTTCTGTCGGATGCCAACGCCGACTGGCTGCGCAAACGCATTCGCTCGGGGCCATTCACCTTGCGCAAGCTGACGCAGGAGCTGGCTGCACGGGGGATCAAGACAGACGTGCGGGCGGTGTGGACTTTTGTTCACGCCGAGGGGCTCAGCTTCAAAAAAAACGCTTCTACCAGCCGAGCAGGATCGCCCAGACGTCGCCCGTAAGCGGACCCGATGGAAAGCGCATCAAGGCAGGATTGACGTCACGCGGTTGGTTTTCATCGACGAGACGTGGATCAAGACCAATATGGCGCCGCTACGCGGCTGGGGGCCTTGTGGGCAGCGCCTCCAAGCATCTGCACCTTTCGGCCATTGGAAGACCATGACCTTCATCGCGGCGCTGCGTCATGATCGGATCAGTGCGCCTTGGGTGATTGATGGTCCCATCAATGGTGAACTCTTCACGCTGTACGTCGAGAAGGTGTTGGCACCCACCCTCGCACCGGGCGAGATCGTCGTTCTCGACAATCTTGGCAGCCACAAGGGCAAAGCGGCTCGCCAAGCTATCCGCGCCAGAGGAGCCCACCTTATCTTCTTGCCGCCCTACAGCCCTGACCTCAACCCGATCGAGCAGGTCTTCGCCAAACTCAAACACCTCATGCGATCCGCAGAACCTCGTGACGTGGAGGCAACCTGGCGGAAGGTTGGTGAACTCCTCGATCTCTTCTCCCAGGAGGAGTGCACCAACTACTTCAAAAACTCAGGCTATGTTTCCGTGTAAATACATCATGCTCTAAAGCGCGCGCCGATCCGGGACCCATAACCCCAGGGAGGAGTTGCGGCGCGAGATCGGCAACGGCGAGTCTTCGCCAAACATCTTCCTGTGGTTATGGGTCCCGGGTCTGCGCTGCGCTTGCCCGGGACGACAGTGGTGGTTGTCGCGCGAGCGTGGGTCTCATCTACGCGCGCCAAACATCAACTCTCGTAGGGTGGGCAAAGGCGCGACGCGCCGTGCCCACCATCCCATTCGGAATGTAGCAGTGGTGGGCACGCTTCGCTTTGCCCATCCTACTACCCGGAATCAGAGCTGAGTGATACGGCGGCCTTTGAAACGGCGTTGACGGACCTTTTTCTTGGTCCAGACGAAGGGCTCGGCTCTGTCGTTGTATGCGTTGACGTAGGCATCGATGTGTTCCTGAAGCTGCTTGAGGCTCGTGAAGGAGGTGCCGCTGAGCGACTGCCCCTGCAAGATGGAAAACCATACTTCGACCTGATTGAGCCATGACGCACTTGTCGGCGTGAAATGAAATTGCACGTTGGGGTGGGCCTTGAGCCAGTCCTCGTTCTTTTTATGGGTGTTGAGGTTGTCGAGGATGACGTGAAGCTTGCGGTTCGGAAAAGCCGCGGTGACGCTGTTCATGAAATCGAGAAACTCGACGCGGCGCCGGCGTTTTGAATGGGTCGCGATGATCTTTCCGGTGGCGACTTCGAGCGCCGCAAACAATGTTGTGGTGCCATGCCGCTTGTAATCGTGGCTTTGGCCGGTCAAGGCGCGGCCATTGGGCAACTTCAGATAACCCTGCGCTCGCTCCAAAGCCTGGATCGAGGGCTTCTCGTCCACGCACAGCACAATGGCCTTCGCCGGCGGCGCGACATAGAGGCCGACAACATCGGCGGCTTTGGCCGTAAAGTTCGGGTCGTTGCTCTCGCACCAGGACTTGCGAGCCACCAGGTCAATCTTGTGGCTGCGCAGGAACCGCCAGACATATTGGACATCGACATCGCCCAGCGCCTCGGCCAGCAGGGGGCCGGTCCAGCGCGCAAACCCTTGCGGTGGCGGCTTATCCAGCAGCTTCAGAATCCGCTTGTCGGTCGTCTTCGTATAGATCGGCTGCTTGCCAGGCCGCGGCTTGTCTTGCAGCCCTTCAAGGCCATGGTCGGCATAGCGATGCCGCCAAAGGCTGACAATCCGCGGCTGGACCCCAACTTCCTTGGCGATCGACCGGGTGCTGCGCCCATCCGCCGCCAACAGAACTATCCGCGCCCGCTTCAAATCGCGCTGCAACGTCACCGGTGAGCGACAGCACGCCTCAAGCACCTTGCGATCTTTCCTCGAAAGGTGGACTTCTCTTGCTTCGGGTATCATCCCGACCTTGAATCACGACTCACGTTCCAAGAAAAGTGGGTACTACGATCTTCTGCTGACGAAGTAGAGGACGTCGGGTGTGGTTTGAAGGCAGCCACATAAATGGTGTCATCCCCGCCTAGTGCGCAATTGCGCACGGGGGCGGGGATCCTGGTATCTCCAAGTCTTCGCAAAATTACGGTCTGTGGCTATGGGTCCCGGGCTCGCGACTATGTCGCGCCCCGGGACGACAGTGGTGCTTGTGGAAGCGGGGCGGCCCCTCACTCCACCCCGATCGTCGTCAGATCCTGGAACCAGTGCTGCGCCTGCACGAA
Source organism: Bradyrhizobium sp. USDA 241 (assembly GCF_049739505.1). NCBI lineage: Bacteria > Pseudomonadati > Pseudomonadota > Alphaproteobacteria > Hyphomicrobiales > Nitrobacteraceae > Bradyrhizobium > Bradyrhizobium sp. USDA 241. Next base: position 2,224,935 of record NZ_JBMGPZ010000004.1, read on the forward strand.
CTGCTTGATCTTCGGCGACAGCGCGTGCGGGTTGGTGTCGTGGACCACCCAGACCAGCGCGGCATCGTCCACGATCAGCGCATGCGCCTGCGCCAGCAGCTCGTCCTGCTTGGTGGCATCGAAGGTCTGCTTGGCCTCGTCGATCAGCGCATCCACCTTCGGGTTCTTGTAGCCGCCCCAGTTGACGCCGACAGGCGCGATCTGCCCGGAATGGAAGAAGCGGACGATGGCGTAGAGCGGGTCCGAGGTGACATAGGCGATGTTGTTGGCGGTGATGCCGGCGTTCATCTCGTCGGCCGCGCCCTTGCGCCAATGCGTATAGAGCGTCTCGAGCTCGACCACCTTGAAATCGATGTCGATGCCGATCTCCTTGAAGCTCTGCTGCAGGAATTCGTTCATCGGCAGCGACAGCATCTGGCCGGTTCCGCCTTGCGCGATGATGAACGTGGTCTTCAGCGGCTTGGCCTTGGAGTAGCCGGCTTCCTCGACCAGCTTCCTGGCGGCGGCGAGATCATATTTCAGCTCGAACGTCGGTTTGCCGAACCATGGGCTTGACGGATCGACCTGACCCTTGGCGGGCTTGGCGAGGCCGTTCATCAGGCCGACGACTTCGTCGCGGTTGATCGCAAGGTTCAGCGCCTTGCGCAGGCGGATGTCGGTCCAGGGCGAGCCGGGCAGCACGCTGAGATGATAGTTCCAGACATGCGGCGTGACGTTGTCGACGAGCTTCATGCCGGCTGCTTTCAGCTGCGGCACGGCATCCGGCGCCGGCGTCTCGATCAGATCCACCTGGCCGGCAAGCAATGCATTGGTGCGCGTCAACGCTTCCGGCATCGGCACCAGCACGATCTTGTCGACCTTGGGAATCCGCTTCTTGTTCCAGTAGTCGGGGTTCTTGGTCAGCTCGGCGAGCTCGCGCGGCACCAGCTTGGTCAATTTGAACGGGCCGGTGCCCGAGGGCTGGCTGGCGAACTTGTCCCAATCCTTGCCCAGCTTTTCATACTGCGCCGGGCTCGACACCAGGAACCACAGCATCTGATACGGGAAGAAGGAGTCGACCGTCTTGGTGGTGATCTCCACGGTGAAGTCGTCGATCTTGGCGTAGCTGGCGACGGAGGGCAGGCGCGTCTTCACCTGCGCGCTCTGCCGCTTGTCGAATTGCGGCGCCTTGTCGTTGAGCACCTTGTCCAGATTCCAGATCACCGCATCGGCGTTGAACTCGCTGCCGTCGTGAAACTTCACGCCCTTGCGAAGCGTGAAGCGCCACTTGGTCTTGTCGGCATCGTCGACTTTCCATTCGGTGGCGAGGCCCGGCACCAGCTTGCCGGGGCGATCGGCGACGTCCATCTCCCAGGCGACCAGGGGATCGTAGATCGTGTAGGCCGTGAATTGGTAGGCGCCGGCGCCGCGATCGGGCTGGCCTGTCGTCAGCGGGATGTCCGCCATCGAGATGCCGTAACGCACCACCGTTTCGGCACGCGCCGAGATTGCGGAAACTGCCAGCGCAAGCACGGCGAGGCAGGTCGACAGACGAATACGCATAATCAAAGCTCCAGGGAGGGTCTGGGGCCGAACTTGCAATCTTGATGCCAGAATAGGCAGCGCGCCGATTTCGCCGGTGCGTCATCACAAGTACTTGTCGTCCCGAGGGCAATTTGCAGAATAAGTTTCTCCTTGGCATAGCCATTGCATACGAGTGCATCAAAATTAATCATCGAAAGCCGGAAAAGGATTGAGGCGATGCTTATCAAGAAGAACAAGACCCGCGCGGCGCTGATCGCGCTGTTGGCGCTCGGGAGCGTGGCCGCATGGCCGCGCGCGGTCAGCGCCGAGACCGTGCTGCGCATTGGCATGACCGCTGCCGATATTCCGCGCACCCTGGGTCAGCCCGATCAGGGCTTTGAAGGCAATCGCTTCACCGGCCTCACCATGTACGACGCGCTGACCGGCTGGGACCTGTCCTCTGCCGACAAGGCGAGCGTGGTGATCCCCGGTCTTGCCACCGAGTGGAAGGTCGACGATGCCGACAAGACCAAGTGGGTGTTCAAGCTGCGCCCCGGCGTCACGTTCCATGACGGCTCGCCGTTCAACGCCGATGCGGTCGTGTGGAACGTCGAGAAGGTGCTGAAGCAGGACGCGCCGCAATTCGACGCCAGCCAGGTCGGCGTCACCGCCTCGCGCATGCCGACGCTGGCCTCGGCGAAGAAGATCGACGACATGACGGTCGAACTCACCACCAAGGAGCCCGACAGCTTCCTGCCGATCAACCTCACCAACCTGTTCATGGCGAGCCCGGCGAAGTGGCAGGCCTTCTACGACAAGGCCGAAGGCGCCGATGCCAAGGCGAAGTCGCAGGCTGCCTGGACCGCGTTCGCCAAGGACGCCTCGGGCACCGGCCCGTGGAAGATGTCGAGCTTCACGCCGCGCGAACGGCTCGAGCTGGTCAAGAACGCGAACTATTGGGACAAGGCGCGCGTGCCCAAGATCGACAAGATGGTGCTCCTGCCGATGCCGGAAGCGAATGCGCGCACCGCGGCGCTGCTCTCGGGGCAGGTCGACTGGGTCGAAGCGCCTGCGCCGGACGCGCTGCCCGAGCTCAAGCAGCGCGGCTTCAAGCTCTACGCCAACGAGCAGCCGCACGTCTGGCCATGGCAATTCTCGCGCGTCGAAGGCTCGCCCTGGAACGACATCCGCGTGCGCAAGGCGGCGAACCTCTGCATCGACCGCGAAGGCCTCAGGGACGGTCTGCTCGCCGGCCTGATGGTGCCCGCAACCGGCACCTTCGAGCCTGGCCATCCCTGGCGCGGCAAGCCGACCTTCGAGATCAAGTACGACAAGGCGGCAGCGCAAAAGCTGATGCAGGAAGCGGGCTTCGGTCCCAACAAGAAGCTGACGGTCAAGACGCAGACGTCCGCGTCGGGCTCGGGACAGATGCAGCCGCTGGCGATGAACGAATATCTCCAGCAGGCGCTGGCCGAATGCTATTTCGATGTGAAGCTCGATGTCATCGAGTGGAATACGCTGTTCACCAACTGGCGCCGCGGCGCCAAGGACCCCTCGGCCAACGGCTCGAACGCGACCAACGTCACCTATGCGGCGATGGACCCGTTCTTCGCCCTGGTGCGCTTCCTGCAATCGGGCATGGCGCCGCCGGTCTCGAACAATTGGGGCTTCATTAACAACCCCAAATTCGACGAGCTGGTGAAGAAGGCGCGCCAGACCTTCGATCCCGCCGCACGTGATGCCGCGCTCGCCGAACTGCATGCGGCCTCCGTCGACGACGCGGCCTTCCTCTACGTCGCCCACGACGTCGGCCCGCGCGCGATGAGCCCGAAGGTGACGGGCGTCGTGCAGCCGAAGAGCTGGTTCATCGACTTCTCGCCGGTGTCGATCAAGCAGTAGTCGTAGCTTGCTCAGTGCACCCTCTCCCCCTGTGGGAGAGGGTGGCTTCGCGACAGCGAAGCCGGGTGAGGGATTTCTCTCCGCGGAGAGGCTCTCTCTCGTTTGAAATGCTGTAGCCGCGGAAACAACCCCTCATCCGGCGCTTGCGCGCCACCTTCTCCCACAAGGGGAGAAGGAAGAAAGAAACAACGTGCTCGCCTATATCGCCCGACGCATCGTCTATGTCGTCCCCATCGTCATCAGCGTGGCGCTGGTGTGCTTCCTGCTCGTGCACATCACGCCGGGCGATCCGCTCGTCGCGGTGCTGCCGGCCGATGCATCGCAGGAGCTCGCCTCGCAGCTTCGCGCCGCCTATGGCTTCGACCGGCCGCTGCCGGTGCAGTTCGGCCTCTGGCTGCTTCGTGCCCTGCATGGCGATCTCGGCAATTCCATCGCCACCGGACGCCCCGTGCTGGCCGAGGTCATGCGCGCGGTCGGCAACACCGCCACGCTCGCGATTGCCGCGGCCATCATCGGCTTCACGATGGGCATCCTGCTCGGCCTGATCGCCGGCTATTTTCGCGAGACCTGGATCGACAAGGTCGCAACGTCCTTTGCCATCGCCGGCGTCTCCGTGCCGCATTACTGGCTCGGCATGCTGCTCGTCATCATCTTCTCGGTTCAGCTCAACTGGCTGCCCGCCGTCGGCGCCGGGCCCAGCGGCTCCAATTCCTGGGCCTGGGACTGGGCGCATCTGAAATATCTCGTTCTGCCGGCGATCACGACATCGGTGATTCCCATGGGCATCGTCACCCGCACGGTGCGTGCCCTCACCGGTGACATTCTCTCGCAGGATTTCGTCGAAGCCTTGCGGGCCAAGGGCCTGCACGAGCGCGGCGTGTTCCGCCACGTCGTCAAGAACGCCGCGCCCACTGCGCTTGCCGTGATGGGTCTTCAGCTCGGTTACATGCTCGGCGGCTCGATCCTGATCGAGACCGTATTCTCCTGGCCGGGTTCGGGCTTCCTGCTCAACTCCGCGATCTTCCAGCGCGACCTGCCGCTGCTACAGGGTACGATCCTGATCCTGGCGCTGTTCTTTGTGTTCCTCAATCTGCTGGTCGACATCGCCCAAGCCGCGATCGACCCGCGTATCAAGCGGGGCTAGCCGATGAGCGAGCTTCCGCTTCACGCCACCGCCGACGCCGCGCTGCAGGCCGCGCCCGCGACCAAGGCGCGCGGCTATTGGGCGACGGTCGGCCGCCGTATCATGCGCGACAAGGTCAGCATGGCCTGCGCGCTGGTGCTGCTGCTGATCTTCCTCTCGGCGGTCCTTGCGCCATGGCTGGGTCTCGAAGATCCCTACAAGGGCTCGATGATCCGCCGCCTGCGCCACATCGGCACGGCCGGCTATCCGCTCGGCACCGACGAACTCGGCCGCGACATGCTGGCGCGGCTGATCTACGGCGGCCGGCTGTCGCTGGTCATCGGCATCCTGCCCGTGATCCTCGCCTTCTGCATCGGCACCTCGCTCGGCATCATTGCCGGCTATGTCGGCGGCAAGCTCAACACCGCGATCATGCGCACGGTCGACGTGTTCTATGCCTTTCCGTCCGTGCTGCTGGCGATCGCGATCTCCGGCGCGCTCGGGGCCGGCATCCTCAACTCCATCGTGTCGTTGACGGTGGTGTTCGTGCCGCAGATCACCCGCGTCGCCGAGAGCGTCACGACCGGCGTGCGCAACATGGATTTCGTCGAGGCCGCGCGCGCCTCCGGCGCCGGGCCCTTCACCATCATGCGCGTGCACATCCTCGGCAACGTGCTCGGTGCGATCTTCGTCTATGCCACGAGCCTGATCTCGGTCTCGATGATCCTGGCGGCCGGTCTCTCCTTTCTCGGTCTCGGCACAAAACCGCCGGAGCCGGAATGGGGCCTGATGCTGAACACGCTGCGGACCGCGATCTACGTCAATCCCTGGGTCGCAGCATTGCCGGGCGCGATGATCTTCGCGGTCTCGATCTGCTTCAACCTGCTCTCGGACGGCCTGCGTAGCGCCATGGACATCAGGAACTGACGAATGATGATGCAGAATCACAATGGCGCCGCACGGAAGGTCGTCATGCCCGGGCTTGTCCCGGGCATCCACGTTCTTCGTTCCGCGTGGCAAGGCGTGGATGGCCGGGACAAGCCCGGCCATGACGGCGTGGAGGCTTTAGTACCAGCCATATGGGGTTGCCCCGCCGGGATCGGGAAAAGTGTAGGGCGGCTGCCATGAGCGAGAATGCCTCTGTCGCCATGCTGGAGCCGGTCGAGGACGTCGGCGGCGTCGCGCAGCCGCTGCTTCAGGTCAACGGCCTGACGAAGCATTTCCCGGTGCGCGGCGGGCCGTTCGCCGCCAAGCGTACCGTGCGCGCCGTCGACAACGTCTCGTTCACCGTCGCCAAGGGCGAGACGGTCGGCATCGTCGGCGAGTCCGGTTGCGGCAAGTCAACCACCGCGCGGCTGCTGATGCATCTGATGCCGCGCGACGACGGCGACATCATCTATGACGGCATGACAATTGGCCAATCGCTGAGCCTGCGCGAATTGCGCCGCGGCATGCAGATGGTGTTCCAGGACTCCTACGCCTCGCTCAATCCGCGCCTCACCATCGAGGAATCGATCGCCTTCGGCCCCAAGGTGCACGGCATGGCCGACGCCACGGCACGCGCGCTCGCTCGCGAGCTGCTCGGCAAGGTCGGCTTGCGTCCGGAAACCTTCGCCAACCGCTATCCGCACGAGATCTCCGGCGGCCAGCGCCAACGCGTCAACATCGCGCGGGCACTGGCGCTGTCGCCGCGGCTGGTGATCCTGGACGAAGCCGTCTCGGCGCTCGACAAATCGGTCGAGGCGCAGGTGCTCAACCTCCTGGCCGATCTCAAGCGCGAGTTCGGCCTGACCTATCTGTTCATCAGCCACGACCTCAACGTGGTCCGCTACATCTCGGACCGCGTGCTGGTGATGTATCTCGGCGAGGTCGTTGAGCTCGGCCCGGTCGACCAGGTCTGGGACGCGCCTGCCCACCCCTACACGCGTGCCCTTCTCGCGGCGATGCCGTCGTCGGATCCCGACAAGCGCACCGAGACGCCGCCGATATCAGGCGATCCGCCCAATCCGATCGATCCGCCCCCGGGCTGCCGCTTCCACACCCGTTGTCCGTTTGCGGAGCCGCTCTGCGCAAACGCGACACCAAAGCTCACCGCGCTCGATAGAATGGGCCACGAGGCCGCGTGCTACATGGCTATACCGGGTTCAGGCCATAGCCGCGCGCCCAGGGAGAAGACCGTATGACCAGACCGACACCGAAAGACATCAAGCCGATCGCGCTGGTTGCAGGCGTGCCCGTGGACGACGAGATCGCAACCCGCATCTCCAATGCCATCGGACCTGCCTTCGAGGGCTTCGCGGCCATCGCCGGCACGCTGCCGTTCGACCTCGAGCCCGCCGGCTACGTGCTCGCGCAGACGCAGAAGGTGTCGAAATGAGCACCGAACCCGCATTGATGACGCTCACCGGGGTCGCGCGTGCGATCGCGACGAAGCAGCTGTCCTCGCACGAGGTGACGCGCGCGCTGTTGCATCGCATCACGCAGTGGCAGCCGCACCTCAATGCCTTCATGTCGATCGAGGCAGAGGTTGCGTTGAAGGCGGCCGATGCAGCCGATGCCGAGCTTGCCAAGGGCAACGTCCGTGGTCCGCTGCACGGCGTGCCGCTCGCGCACAAGGATATGTATTACGACGCGGGCCACGTCGCGACCTGTGGCTCGCTGATCCGCCGCGACTTCGTGCCGACCGTGACCTCCACGGCCTTGCAGCGATTGAAGGACGCCGGCCAGGTCCGCCTCGGCACGCTACATCTGGCCGAATTCGCCTACGGCCCGACCGGCCACAACGCTCATTACGGCCCGGTGCGCAATCCCTGGAATGTCGCCCACATCACGGGCGGGTCGTCATCCGGCTCTGGCTCCGCGGTCGCCGCGCGCCTGACCTATGCGGCGCTCGGCTCGGATACCGGCGGCTCGATCCGCATGCCCGCGCACTTCTGCGGCGTCACCGGTCTCAAGACCACGGTCGGCCGCGTCAGCCGTGCCGGCGCGATGCCGCTGTCGCAATCGCTCGACACCGTCGGCCCGCTGGCCCGCACTGCCGAGGACTGCGCGCTGTTGTTGGCGCTGATGGCCGGCCCCGATCCCGCCGATTCGACCTGCAGCCACGAGCCGCTCTCGGACTACGTCGGCGCGACCAAAGGCGCGCTGAAGGGCCTCAAGATCGGCGTGCCGGTCTCTTTCTATGTCGACAATCTCGACAGCGAGGTTGCGCGCGTGCTGGACGAGACCATCGCAGTGCTCAAGCGCGAGGGTGCCGACATCGTCAAGGTCGAGCTGCCGGACCAGCGGCAATTGTCCTCGGCCAGCCAGCTCGTGCTCGCCGCGGAAGCCGCCGCCTTCCACAAGCGCTGGATGATCGAGCGTCCGCAGGATTATGGCGCGCAGGTCCTGATGCGGCTCCAGAACGGACTCGCCGTTCCCGCCATCACCTATCTCGAGGCCATGCGCTGGCGCGGGCCGGCGCTCGCCGCGCACAACGCCGCGACGTCAGGCGTCGATGCGGTGATCGCACCGGCCTCGCCAGTGCCGGCACCGACGATCGAGGAGAGCGACGTCGGCGGCGGCCCGAACGCGCCGGCGCTGCTGCAGCGACTCACGCTGTTCACCCGTCCGGTGAATTTCCTCGGCCTGCCGTCGCTCACCGTGCCCTCCGGCTTCACGAAGACCGGCCTGCCGGTCGGGATGCAGCTGATCGGTCGTTCCTTCGACGAAGCGACCTTGCTCACCATCGGCGCGGCCTTCCAGCGCGCCACCGACTATCACGATCGATTGCCGAAACTGCCGTCATGACAAAGCTCGTCGAGATCTCGGGCCTCAACATCCGCTTCACCGGCGAGCGCACGGTCTATGCCGTGAACGATCTCAGCCTCTCGCTCGGCAACAGCGAGGTGCTGGGCCTGCTCGGCGAGTCCGGTTCGGGCAAGAGCGTGACACTGCGTGCGCTGATGCGGCTATTGCCGAAGAAGCGCACGCAGATCACGGGCACGGTCAACGTGCTGGGCCGCGACGTGCTCGCCATGAACGACGAGGAGCTGTCGTCGTTTCGCGGCCAGACCGTGTCGATGATCTTCCAGGAGCCGGCGCTCGCGCTCGATCCGGTCTACACCATCGGGGCGCAGATCGCCGAAAGCGTCGTGCGCCACGAAGGCAAGAGTTTCGCGGAAGGAAGGGCGCGGGCGCTCGAAATGCTCGAGGTCGTGCGCATCCCTTCGGCGAAGCGCCGGCTCGACGCCTATCCGCACGAGATGTCCGGCGGCATGCGTCAGCGCGCGATGATCGCGCTCGCGCTCGCCTGCCGTCCCAAGATCCTGCTGGCGGACGAGCCGACCACCGCGCTCGATGCCACCGTGCAGATCCAGATCCTGCTGCTGCTGCGCGAGTTGCAGCGCGAGTTCGGCATGTCCGTCATCTTCGTCACCCACGACATCGGCGTCGCCATCGAGATCTGCGACCGCGTCGCGGTGATGTATGCTGGCCAGATCGTGGAGCAGGGCACGCTTCGCGACATCGTCCGCTCGCCGGTGCATCCCTACGCCAAGGGCCTGCTCGCTTCGACCATCCATGGCGCCAAGCGCGGCGCCCGCCTGGAGACCATTCCCGGCACTCCGCCCTCGCTGGCGGAAAAGCCGCACAACTGCTCCTTCGCTCCCCGCTGCAGGCTCGCAGAGCCGCGCTGCCTGGAGCAATTGCCCGCGAATGTCGAGGTTGGACCGGGCCGGGCGGCGAGATGCGTGCTGGCGGAGCCGGTCACCGTGGTGTCATAGTCCCGGATGAGTTGAGCTAAAGCATGATCCGGAAAAGTGTGCAGCGGTTTTCCGAAAGATCATGCTCGAACAATGCCCTAAAGCGCGATGACGATCTTGATCGCATCGCGCTTTAGACTACGCGAGCCTTGCCGCCAGTATTCACACCTCATTCATCCCGGTTCGCGTTCCATGGCGCCCTTCACGGAGAGGGGACCGCACTGATGCACATTTCCAACGAAGGCCTGCTCGTCATCCTGTTCGTCGGCCTGGTCGCCGGCTGGCTCGCCGGCAAGGTGGTGCGCGGGACCGGGTTCGGAATCATCGGCGACATCGTGGTCGGCATCGCCGGCGCGCTGGTGGCGAGCTTCCTGTTTCCGAAGCTCGGCATTCGTCTTGGCACAGGGCTCGTCTCCGAAATCGTCTACTCCGCCATCGGCGCCGTCATTCTGCTGGTCGTCGTGCGCCTGGTGCGTGGCGGGGGCAGGTTCTAGGCATGATCCGGAAAAGTGCGCAGCGGTTTTCCGAAAAGATCATGCTTAAACAACAACCTAAAGCGCGATGACGATTCATCCTATTCGCATCGCGCCTTAGCCCCGCATTCGGCAGCGGGAACCTCCAGCCTCGCCGTTTTCCCGGAAGAGACTGAAAGCCTGCAAGAAAAAGCCGCAAGCCTGTGAAATTCCGGGCTTGCGCGTAAGGCCGTCAGGGGTAGATGTGGCCCATCAGGGCTCTGGATGAACTCGCCTGCGTTGGACGCCGGGCGAACAGGATGTTAATCCGGGGCGAGTACCCTGAATTGCCCGTGAAATCAGGGGCTTTGCCCCCTAGCCGAAAGAGATCAGACTGATGGCAGCCATCCCTGGCGTCCGCCGTTCAGAGCTCGGTGACGCCTTGCGCGCTTGTCGCACGGCATTCATCGGCGTCGGCTTGATGAGCTGCATGATCAACCTGCTCTATCTGACCGGGTCGATCTTCATGCTGGAGGTCTACGACCGGGTGCTGCCGAGCCGCAGCATCCCGACCCTGGTCGGCCTCATCATCCTCGCCAGCTTCCTCTACATGGCGCAGGGCGTGCTCGACATGATTCGCAACCGCATCCTGGGGCGGATCGGTACGTCGCTCGACGAGGCCCTCAACAAGCGCGTGTTCGACACCATCGTGCGCCTGCCGCTTCTGGTCGGCAGCCGCAACGAGGGCCTCCAGCCGCTGCGCGATCTCGACAACGTCCGTTCCTTTCTCGGCGGCATGGGCCCGAGCGCTTTCTTCGATCTGCCCTGGCTGCCGCTCTATCTCGCCATCTGCTTCGCCTTCCACGTCCTGATCGGCGTCACCGCGCTGATCGGCGCCATCATCCTGGTCGGCCTGACGCTGGTCACCGAGTTCATGTCCCGCCAGCCGGCACACGAGGCGATGGGGCTCGCCGCCCAGCGCAACGATCTCGCCCAGGCCAGCCGCCGCAACGCCGAGGTAATGGTGTCGATGGGCATGGCCGGACGGATGAACCAGCGCTGGAGCGAAGCCAACGAAAAATACCTTGCCGGCAATCAGCGTGCGAGCGACGTCGCCGGCGGTCTCGGCGCGGTCGCAAAGGTGCTGCGGATGATGCTGCAATCGGCTGTGCTCGCGGTCGGCGCCTATCTCGTCATCCACCAGGAGGCGACGGCCGGCATCATCATCGCCGGCTCGATCCTCTCCGCCCGCGCGCTCGCTCCGGTCGATCTCGCCATTGCGCATTGGAAATCCTTCGTCGCCGCACGCCAGAGCTGGCACCGCCTCACCCGCCTGTTGGAGCAGATGCCGGCGCAGGCGATGCCGACCCAGTTGCAGGCGCCCACCAGCCGGCTCTCGGTCGAAGGCCTCGCCATGGTGCCGCCCGGCGATCAGCGGCTCGTGGTGCAGGACGTCACCTTCGCGCTCGCCGCAGGCAATGGCCTCGGCGTGATCGGTCCGAGCGGCTCCGGCAAGTCGTCATTGATCCGCGCGCTGGTCGGGGTCTGGCAGCCGGTGCGCGGCAAGGTACGGCTTGACGGGGCCGCGCTCGATCAATGGTCGTCCGACATGCTCGGCCGCCACATCGGCTATCTGCCGCAGGACGTCGAACTGTTCGGCGGCACCATCGCGCAGAACATCAGCCGCTTCGATCCCGAGGCGACCTCCGACGCGATCATCGCCGCGGCCAAGGAGGCCGGCGTGCACGAGATGATCATCAAGATGCGCGAGGGCTACAACACGCAGGTCGGCGAGCAGGGCGCCGCGCTCTCCGCGGGCCAGGCGCAGCGCGTGGCGCTGGCGCGCGCGCTCTACGGCAGGCCATTCCTGGTCGTGCTCGACGAGCCCAACTCCAACCTCGACACCGAAGGCGACGAGGCGCTGACCCGCGCCATTCGCTCGGCGCGGGAGCGCGGTGCCATCGTCGTCGTTGTGGCGCACCGCCCGATCGGCGTCGAGGCGGTCGACCAGATCCTGGTGCTGCGCGACGGCCGCATGCAGGCGTTCGGCCCCAAGGAGCAGGTCCTCGCCCAGATGCTGCAGCCGCGCGCGACGCCGCCGGCACCGATCAAGATCGTCAGCGAAGGCGGAGTGGCCAAATCATGAGCACAAAGTCATGAGCACGTTGGCTATCGGCGGAACGAAGCCCGCCGCCAAGAAGACTGTAGGTGATTCCATCAGGTTTCACCTGGTCCTCGGCCTCACCATCGTGCTGGTCCTGGTCGTCGGCCTCGGCGGCTGGGCGTCGACCGTGCTGATCTCGGGCGCGCTGATCGCGCCGGGGCAGATCGTTGTCGAATCCAACGTCAAGAAGGTGCAGCATCCGACCGGCGGCGTGGTCGGCGAGGTGCGCGCCCGCGACGGCGACCGGGTCAAGGCCGGCGACATCGTGGTGCGGCTCGACGACACCGTGACCAAGGCCAACCTTGCCATCGTCACCAAGAATCTCGACGCCGCGCAGGCGCGCGCGGCGCGACTCCAGGCCGAGCAGCGCGGACTCGACAGCATCGAGTTCCCGCAAACGCTGATCGAGCGCGCCAGCGATCCCGACGTCAAGGTGCTGCTCTCGGCCGAAACCAAGCTGTTCGACGTCCGCGTCAACGGCCGCACCGGGCAGAAGGCGCAGCTGCGCGAGCGCATCACGCAGCTCAACGAGGAAATCTCCGGTCTCAGCGCCCAGGAGAAGGCCAAGGACCAGGAGATCGCGCTGGTGCAGAACGAGCTCACCGGCGTGCGCGAGCTCTACGAAAAGCGCCTGGTGCAGATCTCGCGCCTGACCCAGCTCGAACGCGACTCGGCACGTCTCAACGGCGAGCGCGCGCAGTACATCGCCTCGCGCGCCCAGGCCAAGGGCAAGATCACCGAGACCGAGCTCCAGATCATCCAGATCGACAAGGACGTGGTCAGCGAGGTCTCCAAGGACCTGCGCGAGACCAACGACAAGATCGGCGAGCTGATCGAGCGCAAGGTTGCCGCCGAAGACCAGCTCCGCCGCATCGACATCCGCGCGCCGCAGGACGGCATGGTGCTGCAATCGACCGTGCATACCGTCGGCGGCGTCGTCACGGCCGGCGATACCTTGATGCTGATCGTGCCGCAGACCGACGATCTCCAGGTCGAGGCCAAGGTCAATCCGGTCGATATCGACAAGCTCCAGATCGGCCAGAAGACGCTGCTGCGCCTCTCCGCGTTCAACCAGCGCACCACGCCGGAGCTCAACGGCGTCGTCAGCCGCGTCTCGCCCGACGTCACCACCGACCAGCGCACCGGCCAGGGCTACTACACCATCCGCGTCTCGATGCCGCCCGAGGAGGTCGCCCGGCTCGGCGACGTCAAGATGATTCCCGGCATGCCCGTGGAGGCCTTCGTCCAGACCGGCGACCGCACCATGCTGTCCTATCTGATGAAGCCGCTGCACGACCAGTTGATGCGCGCGTTCAGGGAGAAGTGACGCGCGAAAGCGCGTCATCCCGGAGCGCGCTTAGCGCGCATCCGGGATCTCGTGCGGCATACTCGGTCTCGTAGGGTGGGCAAAGGCGCAGCGCGCCGTGCCCACCATCTTTCTCCCGACGAGCATATTGGTGGGCACGCTTCGCTTTGCCCACCCTACGGCACCACCTTCTTTGCTATAGTTCGAGTCAAAGCCCCAATAACCCGGCGGTCGAACCATGCAATCTCCCCCCTCCATCGCCACCGAATCCTTCTCCGATGCGTCCGCGGCCGTGACCCGCCTCGAAGAGATCTACGAGCGCAACACGAAATTCCTGCGCGACCGGTTCGAGGCCTATGTCAATGGCGAGACCGTCACGACGCGGATGCGGGCCTATTATCCCTTTGTCCGCATCACCACCGTGACGCATGCGCGGCTGGATTCGCGCCTGTCTTACGGCTTCGTCGCAGTGCCCGGCGTGCACGAGACCAGCGTCACGCGGCCGGATCTGTTCCGCAGCTATCTCACCGAGCAGATCGGATTGCTGATCCAGAATCACGGCGTGCCGGTCGAGATCGGCGAATCCACCGAACCGATCCCGATCCACTTCGCCTATCGCCGCGACATCAATATCGAAGCCGCCATCACGACCAGCGAGAACTCCGCCGTCACGCGATCGCTGCGCGATGCGTTCGACGTGCCTGATCTCGCGACGATGGACGATGCGATCGCCGACGGCACCTTCGAGCTGCAGCCGGGGATGCCCAAGCCGCTGTCCCTGTTCCGCGCCGCCCGCATCGATTACTCGCTGCGACGGCTTTATCACTACACGGGCACCGATTCCGAATATTTCCAGAACTTCGTGATCTTCACCAACTACCAGTTCTATGTCGACGCCTTCGCGCAGCTCTGCCAGCAGCGTCTTCAGTCCGGCGAGGCGGGCCTCGACGCTTTCGTCGCGCCCGGCAACGTCATCACGCGCGGCGGCGGCGCGACGACGGGGGTTGCCCCCGCGCGCGCACCGCAGATGCCGGCCTTCCATCTGGTCGCGCCGGGTTATCGCGGCATCACGCTGATCAACATCGGCACCGGCCCGTCCAATGCGCGCAACGTCACCGACCATGTGGCCGTGCTGCGGCCGCATGCCTGGCTCATGCTCGGCCATTGTGCGGGCCTGCGCAATACGCAGCGGCTCGGCGACTACGTCCTCGCGCACGGCTATGTGCGCGAGGACCATGTGCTCGACCGCGAGCTGCCGCTGTGGGTGCCGATTCCTGCGCTCGCGGAGATGCAAGTCGCGCTCGAGGATGCGGTCGAGGATGTCACCGGGCTCGAAGGTTTCGAGCTGAAGCGCCTGATGCGCACGGGGACGGTGGCGAGCGTCGATAACCGCAACTGGGAGATTTCAGGGCCTGAAGTGATCCGCCGCCTGTCGCAATCGCGCGCGGTCGCGCTCGATATGGAATCAGCCGCCATCGCCGCCAACGGCTATCGCTTCCGTGTCCCCTATGGCACGCTGCTCTGCGTCTCGGATAAGCCGCTGCACGGCGAGATCAAGCTCGCGGGCATGGCCAGCGAGTTCTACCGCCGCCGCGTCGGCCAGCATCTCGAGATCGGCCTGAAGGCGCTGGAGCGGCTCAAGCAGCAGGAATCGGAGCGCCTGCATTCGCGAAAGCTCCGCAGTTTCGCCGAAGTCGCGTTCCAGTAGGTCGGGGCCCCCCTTTCATCCTTGCTGACAAGCCGGAGAATTTTTCGCATTGTCCGCGAGGGGGGCCGACCGGGACGCTTGCAATGCCGCTCACGCGCGACAAGATCATTGGCCATGATCTCGAACGTCTGGCCTTTCGCTTCACCATGCTGAACGATGGCGAGGTCGTGCAGTGCCAGATCAGCGACGCTGCCATGGACGAGCTCGCGGGCATGCAGGGCACCGAGAGCAGCGCGCGCCAGGCACAATTTTTGTCGCTGCGCGAAACCATCGAACGCATTGCGTCGGACCTCTACGACGAAGCGCCGCGCTTTCACGGCTATGTGGTACGGATTTTCATGAGGCATTAGAGACGGTAGGCCTACATATTCCGCTGTCATGCCCCGGCTTGACCGGGGCGTCCAGTACGCCGCGGCGTATCGATTCAATCACAACGGTCTCAGCGTACTGGATCGCCCGGTCAAGCCGGGCCATGACAGTGGTGTTGGTGGTGAGAATGTCTCGATTCGCTCACAGCGCAGCTGCTCACCCCTCCAGCTTCCTCAGCAACAACTTCAGTGCTGTCGCTGCAAACACCTGCATGTTCGCAAACCGGTCGCTGCTGCCCGTCTCCAGCGTCATCACCTCCGCGGCGGGTCCTGCGACCGCCATGCAGCTATGGCCCGCAGCGTCGCCGTAGCGGTTGCCGGTGGGGCCCGCCGCACCGGTCTCGGACAGGCCCCATTCACAATTGAAGCGGCTGCGCATCTGTTCGGCCAGCAATTGCGCGTAGGGCTCCGACGACGACCGAAAACCCCTCATGCCGTCATCCGAAATATCCATCAGCACCTGTCTGGCATCGCGGGTGTAGACCACCGCGCCGCCGAGGTAATAGGCGGAGGCGCCGGGCACCGCGAGCAGGCTGGCCGAGATCAGGCCGCCGGCCGATGATTCCGCAACCGCGATGGTCTGTTTGCGCGCGATCAGTTGGGCCGCGACCCGTTCCGCAATGCCGACGAGCTCTTTCATCCCTAAACCCCTCATTCCTTCGCAACCGAGCTGCGCCTTCCTAGTACCCACTTTTCTTGGAACGTGAGTCGTGATTCAAGGTCGGGATGATACCCGAAGCAAGAGAAGTCCACCTTTCGAGGAAAGATCGCAAGGTGCTTGAGGCGTGCTGTCGCTCACCGGTGACGTTGCAGCGCGATTTGAAGCGGGCGCGGATAGTTCTGTTGGCGGCGGATGGGCGCAGCACCCGGTCGATCGCCAAGGAAGTTGGGGTCCAGCCGCGGATTGTCAGCCTTTGGCGGCATCGCTATGCCGACCATGGCCTTGAAGGGCTGCAAGACAAGCCGCGGCCTGGCAAGCAGCCGATCTATACGAAGACGACCGACAAGCGGATTCTGAAGCTGCTGGATAAGCCGCCACCGCAAGGGTTTGCGCGCTGGACCGGCCCCCTGCTGGCCGAGGCGCTGGGCGATGTCGATGTCCAATATGTCTGGCGGTTCCTGCGCAGCCACAAGATTGACCTGGTGGCTCGCAAGTCCTGGTGCGAGAGCAACGACCCGAACTTTACGGCCAAAGCCGCCGATGTTGTCGGCCTCTATGTCGCGCCGCCGGCGAAGGCCATTGTGCTGTGCGTGGACGAGAAGCCCTCGATCCAGGCTTTGGAGCGAGCGCAGGGTTATCTGAAGTTGCCCAATGGCCGCGCCTTGACCGGCCAAAGCCACGATTACAAGCGGCATGGCACCACAACATTGTTTGCGGCGCTCGAAGTCGCCACCGGAAAGATCATCGCGACCCATTCAAAACGCCGGCGCCGCGTCGAGTTTCTCGATTTCATGAACAGCGTCACCGCGGCTTTTCCGAACCGCAAGCTTCACGTCATCCTCGACAACCTCAACACCCATAAAAAGAACGAGGACTGGCTCAAGGCCCACCCCAACGTGCAATTTCATTTCACGCCGACAAGTGCGTCATGGCTCAATCAGGTCGAAGTATGGTTTTCCATCTTGCAGGGGCAGTCGCTCAGCGGCACCTCCTTCACGAGCCTCAAGCAGCTTCAGGAACACATCGATGCCTACGTCAACGCATACAACGACAGAGCCGAGCCCTTCGTCTGGACCAAGAAAAAGGTCCGTCAACGCCGTTTCAAAGGCCGCCGTATCACTCAGCTCTGATTCCGGGTACTAGCATATGCCGGCGGCCCCGGCTGAGTTGCGGGCGGCGGGCAGGCCTGCTTGAATGCGGGCACGAGACAAGAATTGACGAGGAAACGTGAAGGAGACGTCATGGCGTCCCTGATCGCCGGCGGGGTGGACTGCGATGTGCATCCGGCCGTGCCGCATCTGACCAGCCTGCTGCCGTACCTGAACGATTATTGGCGCGATCAGGTGACGACGCGCGGCATGGTCGACCTCGTCTCGCAATCCTATCCGCCGAACTCGCCGATTACGGCACGGCCCGACTGGCGGCCCGAGCAGGGCAAGCCGGGCGAGAGTCTGGCGGACATGCAGCGCCATGTGCTCGATCCCTTCCAGCTCGAGCATGCCATCTGCAATCCGCTGTACGGCGTGCAGATGGTGTTCTCCGAGGACATGCAGGCCGCCTTCTGCCGCGCGCTGAACGACTGGCTGGCGAAGGAATGGCTCGATCGCGATCCTCGTCTGCGTGGCTCGATCGTGATCCCGACGCAAAGCGTCGAGAAGGCCGTCGCCGAGATCGAGCGCTGCGCCCCGGACAAGCGCTTCGTGCAGGTCCTGATGCTGGTCATGGGCGACGTGCCGCTCGGCAAGCGCGCGTTGTGGCCGATCTATGAGGCCGCGGAGCGGCTGGAACTGCCGGTCGGCATTCATGCCGGTTCCGCCTATCATAATCCGCCGACCGCGGTGGGGTGGGGGTCCTACCACATCGAGGACTATGTCGGGCAGGCCCAGGCGTTCCAGACCCAGCTCACCAGCCTGATCGTCGAAGGCGTGTTCGCCAAATATCCGCGGCTGAAAATGGTGATGCTGGAGTCCGGCGTTTCCTGGATCGCGCCCTATCTCTGGCGCCTGCACAAGTTCTGGCGGGGTGCGGATGGAGACGCCCTGGGTCGATCGCGCGCCGCTGGAGATTGTGCGCAGCAACATCCGCTTTTCGTTACAGCCTTTTGATGCGCCGCCGGAACCAGAGACATTAATTCGCCTGTTTGATCATATGCAGTCGGACGAATTGGTCCTATTCTCCACGGACTATCCGCACTGGCAGTTCGACGGCCAGGACGCGCTGCCCGAAGGTCTGTCCCCCGATCTCGTGCGCAAGATCATGATCGACAATCCGCATGCAACCTATCCCCGCCTGACGTGAGCCGCTGCCAAAGGAGGCAAGGCGATGAATATCCAGTTCCGCGAGAGCCAAGAAGCCGCGTCCCCACTGACCGTCAAAACCGCGATCGCGGACTGCGACATCCATCCGGCACGTGCCACCCGCACCGAGCTCTATCCCTACCTCGCCAAACGCTGGCAGCATCACCTCGAAGTCTATGGCGTCCATGCCTATCAGGGCATGATGGAAGGCCCGCCCTATCCGAAAGCCCAGCCCAACGCCTCGCGCCGCGATGCCTATCCGCCGGAGGGCGGGCCGCAGGGCTCCTCGCTGTCCTTCATGCAGAAGCAGCTGCTCGATCCCAACAACGTGCAGCTGGGCGTGCTCAATCCGCTCAACACCGGACAGGGCATCCGCAATCACGAACTGTCGGCCGCGCTGTGCTCTGCGATCAACGACTGGCAGATCGACAAATGGACCTCCAAGGACAAGCGGCTGAAGGCCTCGATTGTTGTCGGCAACGAGGACGGGCTGTCGGCCGCCGCCGAAATCCGCGAGCGCGCCGGGGACAAGAATTTCGTACAGGTGCTGCTGCTCAGCCGCAATGTCGAGCCGCTCGGCCAGCGCCGCTATTGGCCGATCTACCAGGCCGCGGAAGAGGCAGGCCTTCCCGTCGGCGTCCACGCCTTCGGTTTCGGCGGCAACCCGATCACGCCCTCGGGCTGGCCGTCCTACTACATCGAGGAAATGGTGGGTCACTCGCAATGTCAGCAATCGGCGCTGGCGAGCCTCGTGCTGGAGGGCGTGTTCGAACGCTTCCCGAAATTGAAGATGGTGATGATCGAGGCCGGCTTCGGCTGGGCGCCGTCGCTGGCGTGGCGGCTCGACAAGGCCTGGCAGCGGCTCAGGAGCGAGGTGCCGCATGTGAAGCGGCCGCCGTCGGAATATATCCGCGAGCAGGTGTGGTGGACGACGCAGCCGATGGAGGATCCTGAAAGCCGCGAGGATCTGTTCGACGTCATCAAATGGATCGGCTGGGATCGGCTCTTGTTCGCCACCGATTATCCGCATTGGGATTACGATGAGCCCTCGCGCGTCTTGCCGGCGGGCGTCAGCGAAGCCAATCGCGAGGCGTTCTACCTCGGCAACGCGAAGAAGCTTTACGGCGTTTCCTGATGGCAAGACACGTCATCGCGCCGGTCGACGAGCTTCCGCCGGGCACGCGAAAATTCCTGGAGATCGACGGGCGGCCGATCGCAATCTTCAACATCAAGGGCGAGTATTTCGGCCTGATGAACCGCTGCCCGCATCAGGGCGCGGCGCTGTGCGAGGGCCCGCTGATCGGGCTCGCGCAATCGAACAATCCCGGCGAGATCGAGTACACGAAACTCGGCGAGATCATCCGCTGCCCGTGGCACGGCTGGGAGTTCGACATCCGCACCGGCCAATCCTACTGCGCCCCCCGCCGCTTCCGCGTGAAGGCCTACCCGGCCCATGTCGAGCCGGGGGCGAGCGTGGTGAAGGGGCCGTATGTCGCCGAGACTGTCACGGTCAGGATCGAGAGCGACTACGTGGTGGTGGAGCTGTAAGCCAACCGCGCCGTCATTCCGGGGCGCGCGTAGCGCGAGCCCGGAATCCATCGTGCGACAGAAATGCTGGGAGAAATGGATTCCGGGCTCGCCTCTTCGAGGCGCCCCGGAATGACACCGTCCTAACGCCCCGCCACCGGCTCCGGCACCGCATCATAGGCCGGCGCCACCTTGCCGCCGCCGCGATACACCGTCGAGGCCGCGATGATGCCGAGCAGGGCGGCGAACATCAGCCAGAAGCCGGGCGAGGCCTTGTCGCCGGTCCGCTCGATTAGCCACGTCGAGGCGAACGGCGTGAAGGTGCCGAACAGGGCGGCGGCGAGCGCAAACGCCAGCGAGAAGCAGGTGGTGCGGACATGCGCCGGAACGATCTCGACGAGGGCACCCAACATGGTGCCGCTGTAGACGCCGAAATAGAACGAGAACATCATCTCGACCGCGAGCAGCTTGCCGAAGGTCGGCGCCGCCACCAACCAGTGCAATGCCGGGTAGGCGGTCACCAGCGACAGGCAGGCGATCGTGATCAGCACCGGCTTGCGGCCGATGCGATCGGAGAGCGCGCCGCCGACCGGATTCCAGATGAAGTTGGCCACCGCGACGAGCAGCGTGACCAGCAGCGCGTCATGCGTCGACAGCTTCAGCACGGTCTTGCCGAAGGTCGGCGTGTACACGGTGACGAAGTAGAACGTCGTCGTGGTCAGGATCGCGATCATCATCCCGAGGACGACGATGCGCCAGTTGGCGAGCGCGGAGGCGAACACCTCGTTCGCGGTCGGATGCTTCTTCATGGCGAGGAAGGCCGGCGTCTCCTCCAGCGTCCGCCGCAGGAGGAAGATCAATGGAATGATCAGGCATCCCACGAAGAAGGGGATGCGCCAGCCCCAGGCGGCCATGGTGTCGGCCGGCATCACCTCGGAGAGGATGTAGCCGAGGATCGAGGCCACGAAGATCGCGACCTGCTGGCTCGACGACTGGAACGAGGTGTAGAAGCCGCGATTGCCGGGCGTCGAGATTTCCGCGAGATACACCGACACGCCGCCGAGCTCGACGCCGGCCGAGAAGCCCTGCAGCAGCCGGCCGATCAGCACGATGATCGGCGCCGCGATGCCGATGGTCGCGTAGCTCGGGCAGAACGCGATGACGATCGTGCCGAAGGCCATGATGCCGAGCGTGACGATGAGTCCTTGGCGGCGGCCGATGCGGTCGATATAGGCACCAAGCACGATGGCGCCGACGGGGCGCATCAAGGCGCCGAGCCAGAACACGCCGAAAGTGTTGAGCAGTGAGGCGGTCTCGTTGGTCGAGGGGAAGAACGCCTTGCCGATGGCGGCGGCGTAGAAGCCGAACAGGAAGAAATCGAACTGCTCGAGGAAGTTGCCCGACGTGGCGCGCAGGATCGCGCCGACGCGCGACTTGATGGCGGGCGGATTGGTTGAGGCGGCTGGTCCAGCCATGACGTTGCTCCCCTTCAGACGTGGCCGGACCGGGAATCATTCACGGCAAGGCGACAGATTGATGCTGCGACAATCTGCCATACCCCTTCCCGCGCGAGGCGTGGCGAGTCAATCCGTTTTGCGGAGGAAGCTGCTGATTTTTCAGGCCTTATTTTGCGTTGCAGCAATCAGCCATTGCCGGAACGAAGCAAGCTTCGGCACCTCCCGACGGCCTTCCGGCGCGACCAGGTAGAAGCCGGCGTCAGCCGGCAGCGCGATCTTGAACGGCACGACGAGCCGGCCTTTGGCGATGTCGTCCTGGACGTAGGAGGTCCGTCCCATCGCCACGCCGATGCCGTCGATCGCGGCCTGGATGGTCATGAAGATCATGTCGAAGGTGATGCCCGGATGCCGCGCGATATCGGCCGGCAGGCCCGCCGCGGTCAGCCACAACCGCCAGTCGTCGCTGTTGGCGTTCGAGGTGTGCAGCAGCGGATGGTTGCGCAGATCCTCAGGCTGGCGCAGCGGCTTGTCGCCGCGCAGCAGTGACGGACTGCATACCGGAAACAGTTCGTCCGCCATCAGCCAGTCGGCACGCACGCCCGGCCACTGGCCGCGGCCATAGCGGATCGCGGCATCGACATTGTCGCGCTGGAAGTCGACGAGGCTGTCGAGGTGGTGATGCGCACGTCGATGCCGGGATGCTGCTCCTGGAAATCGGTCAGCCGCGGCAGCAGCCATTTTGCCGCGAGCGAGGCCAGCGTCGACACGGTCAGCACCTTGTCGTCCTCTTTGCGCAGCAGTCGATCGGTGGCGAGCCGGAGGTCGTTGAAGGCGGCGCGGACGCCCGGGAGGTAGTCGCGCGCTTCCGGCGTCAGCGCCAGTGCGCGGTTCTGCCGGATGAACAGGCGGATGCCGAGCTCCTCCTCCAGCCTGCGGATCTGATGGCTGATCGCGGTCTGGGTCACGTTCAGCTCGCTGGCTGCCAGCGTGAAGCTGAGATGGCGCGCGGCAGCCTCGAACGCCCGCAATCCATTCAGGGACGGCAATCTGGCAGTCATTTGGCAACAGGATACATGATGTTATTTCATGCGAAGAGGTACAAATTGTCGTTTGTCGCAGCGCGATAGGAAGCAGATATTAGGGGTCACCTTAGCTCCAGGAGCTGAAAATGTCTACTTTGACCGACAATTCGATGACAAATCATCATGCACCAGGCCTGATCCAGCAGATCGGCGAGACGCTTCACGTCTGGCACGAGCGCTACCGCACGAGGCGTGAGCTGACCAGCTGGACCGCCCGCGACCTCCATGATGTCGGGCTGTCCTGGTCCGACATCGCCTATGAGGCCGACAAACCCTTCTGGCGGGCCTGATTGGCCGCCAGGCCGGCGCCGCCCGACTGTGGGGGCGCCGGCGGTCCCTTTATCCGCACGGCATGTGCCATGAGCATCCTTCGCCTCGAAGACCTGAAGCAATATTCGGATAGGCTGCGCACCCGCGACGGCACGGCGCTCAACGTTCGCTTCGTCGAGCCGCGCGACACCGACGAGCTCCAGCACTATGTCCGCTCGCTCTCGACCCGTTCCCGCTACAACCGTTTCTTCGGCGCGATCAGCGAGCTGCCGCAGGGTCTGCTGCATGACTTCCTTCAGGTCGGCGAGGGCGAGCGCTTCACGATCGTT
Source organism: Bradyrhizobium sp. USDA 241 (assembly GCF_049739505.1). NCBI lineage: Bacteria > Pseudomonadati > Pseudomonadota > Alphaproteobacteria > Hyphomicrobiales > Nitrobacteraceae > Bradyrhizobium > Bradyrhizobium sp. USDA 241. The sequence goes on from NZ_JBMGPZ010000004.1 coordinate 2,247,823, forward strand.
GCCACCATGATGGTCGACGGCTTCGAGACCATCGTGGCCGAAGCGCGCTACGCGTTCCATGCCGAGACCGCGACGCTCGAGTTCGGCCTGTCGGTCGACGACCGCTGGCAGGGCCACGGCATCGCCACCGCGCTGATGAAGAACCTCGAATGCCGCGCCGCCGCGCTTCGAGCCGAGCACATGTTCGGCGACACGCTGCGTTCCAACGAGGCGATGGTCGCGCTCGCGCGCAAATCCGGCTTCGCCTTCGTCAACCATCCCGACGACTGGAAGCTGGTGCGCTTCGACAAGGAGATCAGCGTCGCGCCCAGGGACATTCCCTGCGCAAGCTGGCGCCTCGCCGCCCTTTCCCGTCAGACCGACAGCCCCTCAGCCTCGGCCTGACACCACTGCAGCCCGGCCTGGCGGAGCCAGAGCCGGGCTTTTTTTTTCAATACGAGCCCAATTGCACTTCGCGACAGCGACGGCCTATTCCTCTGAGATCCAAATACCACGCTCGCTTAAGGCGGCGAGCAGGGTCTCAAGGTCTTTAGGCTCGATCTCGGCGCACGGTATCAGCTCGTTGAGTTGATCGAACGTAACGTAGCCCGTCTTCTCCGCCAGTATGGCGACTTTCCGGACCACCTCAGACCAATCCATTCAGCGCTCCTTAGAGTAGGGCCCCTACTTTATGGAATGATCTGATGGCTCGGAGCGCGTAGCCCCTACTTCCCCGTGAACACCGCTTTCCGCTTCTCTATGAAGGCCTGCACCGCCTCCTTGTGATCGGCGGTCGTGGTCAGGCGGATCAGTCGCTCAGCCTCGTGGTCGCGCGCCGTTTCGAAGTCGAACAGCACGGCCTCGTCGAGATTGTCCTTCATGTAGCGCAGCGCCAGGCGCGGACCCTCCGCGAGCGATCTGGCCAGCGCGAAGGCCTCGGTTTGCAGCCTGTCATCAGGCACCACGCGGTTAACGAGGCCGATGGCTTCGCAACGCGCCGCATCGACGCGATCGCCGGTGAACATCAGCTCGCGCGCCCGCGCGGTGCCGACCAGCCGGGTGAGCAGCCAGGCGATGCCGTAATCGCCGCTGAGCGCGATGCGGGCATAGCCCGTCGCAACGAAGGCGGATTGCGCGGCGATGCGGATATCGCAGGCCATGGCGATGGCGAGCCCGGCGCCGACCGCGGGACCGGGCAGCGCGGCGATGGTCGGCTTGCGCACCGACACCAGCGCGCCGGTCAGCAGCCGCTGCCGCTCCTGAAGGTCGGCAACCTTGTCGTCAAAGGACATGTCGAGCTTCGCCTTGTCGCGATGTGCGCCCATGCCCTTGATGTTGCCGCCGGCGCAGAACGCTTCGCCCGCGCCGGTGAGCAGCAGCGCGCCGACACCGGGATCCTCGCCGCAGGTCCGGATCATCGTGCGCAGCGCCGGCGTCAGGTTATCGGACAGCGCATTGCGCGCCTCCGGCCGGTTCAGCGTGATGATCGCGACGCGGTCGCGGACGACGCAGAGGAGTTCACTGGTGCCGGTGTCGATGATGGTTTCCGTGGTCATGTCGCCTCCCTTTCTTTCGTCATCGCGAGCGAAGCGAAGCAATCCAGCCTTTATGCTCCTCATCCTGAGGAGCGCGGAACGCGCGTCTCGAAGGATGAAGGCCCGGACCGTGGCCTCGCCCTTCGAGACGCGCGCCGCTGGCGCGCTCCTCAGGGTGAGGGTCAGCCTTCTGGATTGCTTTGCTTCGCTCGCAATGACGGCTGTTGTGACGTTATTGCCTCAAACTATTGCCTCAAAACTTCTCGACCCAGGGCCGCAGCTCCAGCTCCCAGCTCCAGGCGCTGCGCGGCTGCTGCAGCACGTTCCAATAACTCTGTGCGATCGCGTCGGGGTCGAGCATCGAATCCGGCTTGTCCGCCGGTTCGGTTCGCGCCGCGCTCTTGATGCCGCCGTCGATGACGAAATGGGCGACATGGATGCCCTGTGGCGATAGCTCGCGCGCCATGCTCTGCGCGAGTCCGCGCAGCGCGAACTTGCCCATCGCGAACGGGGCCGACTGCGCATAGCCCTTGACGCTGGCGGAGGCGCCGGTGAACAGGATCGCGCCGTGCTTGTTCGGCAGCATGCGCTTGGCTGCCTGCTGCGCCACCAGAAAGCCGCCATAGGCGCTGACCGCAATCGCCTGCGCGACGTCGGCCGGAACGAGCTCGATGAAAGGCCCGCGCGTACGGCCGCTGGCATTGTAGACGACGAGGTCGGGCGTTCCGATCTCGCGCTCGACGAGGCCGAACAGCCGCTCCACCTCGTCGGGCTCGGTGGCGTTGCAGGCATAGGCCTTGGCGCCGGTCTCGCTGCAGAGCGCGCCGAGCTTCTCGATCTTTCGCGCGGCGAGCGCGACGCGGATGCCCTGGGCGGAGAGCAGCCGCGCCAGCGAGGCGCTGAGGCCTTCGCCGGCACCGACGATGAGGGCGATCTTGTATTTCGGATGTTCCATGGCGTGATCTCTCGGAAGCAGGAGCCGCTGATCTATGCATGGGCTGTGCGAAGAACCAGCCGGGACGATGACAGTTCCGCAGAGCGAATTGCTCCTCCACGGCGATCATGCCTCCCTGACAATTTGCGGCTTTATCGCTGTCCGCGACTGGAGCATGATCGACATCATCCAAAGCGGCAAGCGCAAAGAATTGCCGTCGGACGGAAACGAAGAGGACGATCATGCACAAGCCGGTCACAGCGCAGCCACAAAATGTCGCGGCCGCACCATCCGGCCTGCTGGCGCCCGATACGTCAGGCATGAATTTCTACCGCGCCGATCCGGCGCTGGCCGATCTCCTGCGCATCCATCTGCCGGACCCGCTGTTCCGTCATATCGAGCCGCATCTCGATCGTCTCGGCGCGCTCGCCGGCGGCCATCTCGACGAATGTGCGCGGCTCGCGGACCGGCACACGCCCATTCTGCACCAGCGCGATAAGTTCGGCCGCGACATGCAATGGATCGAATACCACCCGGCCTATCGCGAATTGGAGAACGCTGCGTTCGGCGAGTTCGGCATCCACGCGCTCTCGATCCGCAAGGGCATCATGGGCTGGCCGGACAAATATCCCGTGGTGGCCAAGCACGCCTTCACGTTCCTGTTCAACCAGACCGAATTCGGCATGGGCTGCCCGATCAACGTCACAGACGGCTGCGCCAAGCTGCTGGCGAATTTCGGCAGCGAGGCGCTGAAGGCAAAATATCTCGACGGCTTGACCTCGACCGACATGAGCAAGCTGACGCAAGGCGGCCAGTTCATGACCGAGAAGGAGGGCGGCTCCGACGTCGGCACGCTGACCACGCGCGCGGTCCAGGAGGGCGACCATTGGCGCCTCTACGGCGAAAAATGGTTCTGCTCGAATGCGGACGCGAAGGTCGTGATGCTGCTGGCGCGTCCTGAAGGCGCGGGCCCCGGCACGCGCGGCGTCGGCCTGTTCCTGATGCCGCGCTTTCTCGACGACGGCTCGCAGAACCACTACCGGATCGTGCGCCTCAAGGATAAGCTCGGCACGCGTTCGATGGCCTCGGGCGAGATCAAGCTCGAAGGCGCGATCGCCTATGCGGTCGGCAAGCTCGACCGCGGCTTCGTGCAGATGGCCGAGATGGTGAACTCCTCGCGGCTCTCCAACGGCGTCAAATCGACGGCACTGATGCGCCGCGCCTATCATGACGCGATGACGGTGGCGACCAATCGCGTCGTGTTCGGCCAGCGCATCATCGACCTGCCGCTGGGACGGCGGCAGATGCTGAAGATCATGCTGCCGGTCGAGCAGGCGCTGTCGATGAGCTTTCTCACCGCCGATGCGCTCGATCGCGCCGAAGCCGGCAGCCAGGATGCGGCGGCGCTCCTGCGCATTCTCACCCCGACGCTGAAATTCCGCGCCACGCGCGATGCACGAAAGGTCTGTGGCGATGCGCTCGAGATGCGCGGCGGCATCGGCTATATCGAGGAATTCGCCACCGCCCGCCTGCTGCGTGATGCCCATCTCGGCTCGGTCTGGGAGGGCACCGGCAACATCGTGGCCATCGATGCGCTGCGGCGCGCGGTCGGCCGTCACGGCGCGGAGTCCGCGCTCGCGGCCGATCTGCACGCCCGGCTCGACGACAGCGCCTCCGTGCCGCAGGCCTGGCGTGACCATCTGCGCGGTCTCACCGATCGCGCCGTCGGCTTCGCGCGCGAGGTCGCGGGCAGGTCCGATAACGAGGCGGATGCTCGCCGCGCCACCAGCCTGCTCTATCATGTCGCGAGCGCGGTCGCGCTCGCCTGGGAGGCGCATCGCATCCACGACATGCGCGGCGATGCGCGCCGCTTGCTGCTGTCGCGCCTCGTCATCGATCATCGGGTGTTGCCGAGCGATCCGTTCCGGCTGACGGAAAACGCCGCGCAAGCGAAGATCGCCGCATTGCTGCTCGGCGATCGCGCAGGCAGCATGAGCGAGGTTGGCGAACTGGTTCTGGCAGCGTAGGCTCTCCCTTCGGGAGAGGTGAAGTCTGCCCGCAACGATAAACATAACAACGAGGAAACACCGATGAAGGCCGCCGTCCTCCATGAAGTCAACCAGCCGCTCGTCATCGAGGACATCAGCCTGCCGAAGCCAGGTCCACGCGAGGTGCTGATCCGCACCGCGGTCGCCGGCCTCTGCCACTCCGACCTGCATTTCATGGAAGGGCTCTATCCGCATCCGCTGCCCGCGGTGCTCGGGCACGAATCTGCCGGTGTGGTCGAGCAGGTCGGCTCGGACGTCACCTACGTCAAGCCGGGCGACCACGTCGTCACCTGCCTGTCCGTGTTCTGCGGCACCTGCGACAACTGCACCACCGGTCGCACCGTGCTCTGCACCGACACCACGGTGAAGATGCTGCCGGGCGTCTCCAACCGGATGCAATGGTCGAAGCCGGAAAAGCTGCACCAGTTCCTGAACCTCTCCTCCTTTGCGGAGCAGATGCTGGTGCACGAGAACGCCATCGTCAAAATCAGGAAGGAGATGCCGCTCGATCTCGCCGCGCTGATCGGCTGCGGCGTCATCACCGGCTACGGCGCGGTGGTGAATACGGCGAAGGTGACGGCCGGCGAGACCGTGGCGGTGATCGGCTGCGGCGGCGTCGGCATGGCCGCGATCAACGGCGCGCAGATCGCCGGCGCTGGCCGCATCATCGCCATCGACACCAATCCGGCCAAGCTTCAGCTCGCGACCAAGCTGGGGGCGACCGATATCATCAACCCGGCGGATGGTGACGTCGTGAAGCAGGTCCGCGATCTCACCAATGGCGGGGTGCATCATTCCTTCGAGGTGCTCGGCCGCAAGGAGACCGCCGAGCAGGCCTTCGGCATGCTCGCATCGGGCGGCACCGCCACCATCGTCGGCATGATCCCGTTCGGCCAGAAGATCGAGCTGCACGGCTTCGACTTCCTGCGCAAGCGCAGGATCCAGGGCTCCTCGATGGGCTCGAATCACTTTCGCGTCGACATGCCGCGCCTGGTCGATTTCTATCTGCGCGGCCGGCTGCACCTCGAGGACTGGATCTCGGCCAAGCTGAAGCTGAGCGAGATCAACGAGGGCTTTGCCAACATGAAGGCGGGCAAGACGCTGCGCAGCGTGATCGTGTTCGATAGCTAAAGCGCGATGCGATTAGGATGAATCGTCATCGCGCTTTAGGTTGTTGTTTAAGCACGATCTTTTCGGAAAACCGCTGCGCACTTTTCCGGATCATGCTTTAGAGCGTGATGTTTTTGACTGGAATCGGGGTTCCCAGAGCGGGCGATTTCTGATTCAAGCTCCATGCTGGAGTGCGGAGGCCAGCATGGATGACGCGCCCCTATTCGGAAGACATCCGTGAACGCGCCTTGGCTCGCGCTGACGCGGGCGAGACGGTTCGTTCGATCGCAGAGGCGCTACAGATCAGCCCCTCGTGCGTGACGAAGTGGAAGAACCTAAGGCGTGATACCGGAGGCCTGGCGCCCGGCCAGATCGGCGGCCACAAGAAGCGGGTTCTGTCGGATGCCAACGCCGACTGGCTGCGCAAACGCATTCGCTCGGGGCCATTCACCTTGCGCAAGCTGACGCAGGAGCTGGCTGCACGGGGGATCAAGACAGACGTGCGGGCGGTGTGGACTTTTGTTCACGCCGAGGGGCTCAGCTTCAAAAAAAACGCTTCTACCAGCCGAGCAGGATCGCCCAGACGTCGCCCGTAAGCGGACCCGATGGAAAGCGCATCAAGGCAGGATTGACGTCACGCGGTTGGTTTTCATCGACGAGACGTGGATCAAGACCAATATGGCGCCGCTACGCGGCTGGGGGCCTTGTGGGCAGCGCCTCCAAGCATCTGCACCTTTCGGCCATTGGAAGACCATGACCTTCATCGCGGCGCTGCGTCATGATCGGATCAGTGCGCCTTGGGTGATTGATGGTCCCATCAATGGTGAACTCTTCACGCTGTACGTCGAGAAGGTGTTGGCACCCACCCTCGCACCGGGCGAGATCGTCGTTCTCGACAATCTTGGCAGCCACAAGGGCAAAGCGGCTCGCCAAGCTATCCGCGCCAGAGGAGCCCACCTTATCTTCTTGCCGCCCTACAGCCCTGACCTCAACCCGATCGAGCAGGTCTTCGCCAAACTCAAACACCTCATGCGATCCGCAGAACCTCGTGACGTGGAGGCAACCTGGCGGAAGGTTGGTGAACTCCTCGATCTCTTCTCCCAGGAGGAGTGCACCAACTACTTCAAAAACTCAGGCTATGTTTCCGTGTAAAGACATCATGCTCTCTAGCGGCCGTCACGGTGTCATCGCCCGGCTTGACCGGGCGATCCAGTACGCCGCGGCGGGACTTGTGTCCCGCCGCGGCGTACTGGATGCCCCGGTCAAGCCGGGGCATGACAGCGGAGTGTGAGGACGGCTTGCCCTAACTCACCGCGACAAGTGACGCATCAATCATCGAACCTCTTCGGCGGCACGAACCCGCCGAACTCGCGCTCAATCAGCTCGGCGAGCTTCAGCGGTGTACGGTCCTCGAGCCACGGGCCGACGATCTGGACGCCGACCGGCAGGCCATCCTTCGTCAAACCGAGCGGAGCGGCCGTTGCAGGCAGGCCCGGAAGCGTCGCGACGCCCGGCCAGGCGAGCTGGTCGGAATAGGGATAATCCTTGCCGTCGATGCTGATACGCCGCAGGCTCTGGTCCGGCGAATGGTCATGCGGAAAGGCCGGCGTCGGCATGATCGGGCAGATCACCGCGTCGAAGCTCTTGAACAGCGCGCGCCATTGCGCCCGCAGGCCAGCGCGGCTGCCTGCGTCGAGCACCCAGGCGCGGTGGCTTGCGGTGATGCCACGCAGTCGCTCTGCGCCGAGGCTGCGATCCTCGCGCGAAAGCTGGCTCGCCCGGGCCTGCGCATCCGCAAGCTCATCCGGCAGGAAGAATGCGCCGAGGAAGCTCAGCAACATGCGCATGTAAAGCCGCGACGTCTCCACGAAGTCCGGGAGCAGCGGGCTCTCTCGTGCGACGGTCACGCCGGCCTTCGCAAGATCGGTTGCGAGCTTCTCGATCGCGCCGCGGACATCCCGGTCGGTCGGCAGCAGCGGATGGCTGTCGATCACCAGGACACGAAAATCCCGCAGCGACTGATGCCGTGCAGCTGGCAAGTCGAGCTTGTAGGCGACACCGGCATCCAGTGGATCCGGTCCGGCCATGACGTCGAGCAGCAGGGAGAGATCTGCTGCCGTGCGCGCCATCGGCCCGATGACGGCGAGGTCGCCCTCGCGCGGAATGGCCGGAAACGGCGGCGGGGTTTCGCCACGCGCCGCGCAGAGATTGATGGTCGGCTTGTGCGCGAAGACGCCGCAATGAAAAGCCGGCACACGCAGGGAGCCGCCGATGTCGGAGCCGGTGGCGAGCGCGCAATAGCCCGCGGCAAGGGCTGCGGACGATCCCCCGGACGATCCGCCCGGCGTGCGGCCGAGATCGTAGGGGTTGTTGGTGGTGCCGTAGATGTCGTTGTAGCTCTGCCAGTCGCCGAGGCCGACCGGCACGTTGGTCTTGCCGAGGATCACGCCGCCGGCCTGCTTGATACGGGTCACCGCCAGCGCGTCTTCCACAGGCTTGAAATCCTTCTGGGGCACGAACCCCCAGGTGGTCGGCAGGCCGGCGACGTTGAAGGATTCCTTGATCGTCACGGGCAGGCCGAGCAGCGGCTTGCGCTCGCCGCGCGCCAGCGCCGCGTCCGCCTCGCGCGCCGCAACGAGGGCGCGCCCGAAATCGCGCACGCAGATCGCATTGATCCTGCCGTCGTGGCGCTCGATACGGGCGATCGCATCCTGCGTGAGCTCGACCGCGGAGACCTTCTTCGCGCTCAATGCGGCCGACAGCTCGACCGCACTCTTGAAACTCCATTCCGACCTCGCCACGGCGCTTCTCCCGCTCTGGTTGTTGGAGGATGATGCGCAGTTTGGCCGAACGTCGCAACCGCCGTTTGATCGCGATTGATATGTCAGTGGGACAGTGTGTCTCCTACGCCGCCCCGATCACGATCCCCACCGCCAGCACGATGGCGCCGCCGAGCACGATCTGGAACGCGGCCTGGAGGAACGGCGTGTCCATGTAGCGCGAGCGGATGAAGGCGATCGCCCACAATTCGAAGAACACGACGACACAGGCGATGGCGGTCGCGATCCAGAACGCGTTGGGCCAGCTGTCCGGTACCAGATAGGGCGCGGTGTGGCCGAGCCCGCCGAGCGTCGTCATCGCGCCGCAGGTAACGCCGCGCAGCCAGGGCGAGCCGCGCCCGGTCAGCGAGCCGTCATCGGACAGCGCCTCCGCAAATCCCATGCTGATGCCGGCGCCGATCGAGGCGGCGAGACCGACCAGAAACGTCTGCCAGTTCTGATGCGTGGCGAAGGCGGCCGCAAACAGCGGCGCGAGCGTCGAGACCGATCCGTCCATCAGGCCGGCAAGACCCGGCTGCACATATTGCAGCACGAACATCCGCCGGCGCGTGCGGTCCTCCTCGGCGCGCACGTCGGGCTTCAGGATCTCGTCAGTGAGTTTTGCGGCCGTATGCTCATGAGCCTTCTCGGCTTCGGCGAGGTCGCCGAGCAGCCGGCGCACGTTGACGTCCTCGGCCTGCTCGGCGGCCTTGACGTAGAAGCGCTCGGCCTCGAGCTCCATGGTCTCGACTTCCTTCCGGATCGTGTCGAGCGGCAGGTTCTTGGTCAGCCAGATCGGGCGGCGGCGCAGGAAGCCCTTGACGTTCTCGCGGCGGATCGGCGGCAAATGCTGGCCGAAGCGCTGCTCGTACGTTTCCAGCAGCATGTGGCGATGGCCGCGCTCCTCCTCGGCCATCTGCTCGAACAGCTTCGCGGAGTCGGGATAGCGTTCCTTCAGATCCTCGGCGAAGGTCATGTAGATCCGGCTGTCCTCCTCCTCGGAGGAGATCGCAACCGCCAGCACCTCGCGCTCGGTCAGATCGGCAAAATTCTTCACGGCCGCCCTGTCATCAATTTAGAACGATTCTAAATTATATAGGGCGCTGTGGTTCCCTGGTCAAATCAGGCGGGGCCAGTCTTGGTGAGGAAGTCCAGCAGCAATCGGGTGACCTCGGCCGGCTGCTCCTGCTGGACCCAGTGGCCGGCGCCGTCGACGAGATGGCAGCCGAGCATCTTCGTGCATGCGCTTCTCTGCATCGTCTCGAACACGCCCGGGCGCTGATAGGTGCCCCAGTCCTGCTTGCCCGAGATGAAGCAGGAGGGCACGTCGATACTGCGGCCGGCAAACAATTGCAGCTCGTTGTTGAAGGCGCCCGACGTGCCGCAGCGATACCATTGCAGGCCGCCCTGGAATCCGGTGCGGCCATATTCGGCGCTGTAATAGGCGAGATCGCGGTCCGGCAGCCAGTGATTGGCGGCGACCGCGGCCGGCGACGGCATCTCCTTCGCAACCGTCTCGGCCATGGTCTCGTTCAGGTCCATCACGTAATAGGTCGGCAGCTTCGCCAGCTCATGCGCCGACCACGATTGCAGCGGATAGGGCTTGTTGTCGGTCCAGTCCGCACTCTTGTGATGATAATAGGCGTGCAGGAAATCATGCACACCCTGCGGCGCGCGGTGCATGTCGGCGTTTGCCTCGCGCGTCGAGTAGTACCATTGATAGTGTTTTCGCGGCCGCGGTAGCGCGGCGAGCTCGCGATGGACGGGGTCCTCGGCGGCAGGCTTGGCCGGCTTTGCCGGCATGTCGACGGTGCCAAACGGCAGTGGCGGCGGTCCGCCGAACGGCGCGCTCATCATCGTCACCGAACGAAACACGTCAGGCCGGATCAAGGCGCACCAGGCCGAGACCGGGCTGCCGAAATCATGCCCGACCACATCGACCTGCCTGTAGCCGAACGCCGACACCAGCGCGAGCGCGTCACGCACGAGGTTGAAGAGCGAGAAGGGCGCGAGATCGCCGTCGTACTCCGCACTCCATCCCGTCGTGCGCCCATAGCCGCGTTGGTCCGGCGCGATCACGTGATAACCTGCGTCGGCCAGCGCCGGCATCATCTTGCGCCAGGAGAACGCCAGCTCCGGAAAGCCGTGCAGCAGCAGGATGCAGCGCCGCCCCTTGGTCTCGAAGCCGGCCTCCAGCACATGCATCCGCAAGCCGTTGATGCCGTCGATGGTGCGCGAGCGGATTCCGGCGGGCAGGGGAATGTCGGGGAGTGCGGTCATCGTTTCCTCCACTTGACGGTCTTTTACCCTCCCCTGGAGGGGGAGGGTCGATCGCGCGAAGCGCGAGCGGGGCGGGGTGATCTCTCAACACGGGCAGTTTCAACGAGGAGAGACCGTCACCCCACCTCGATTCGCATTTCGCTTCGCTGCATGCGAACCGATCCTCCCCCTCCGAGGGAGGATGGGAGTTCGCGGCGCGAGCCGCGCCAGATCACACCGCCGCGAACGAATCCGCTGCCCTTGCGCCTGATCCTTCCCACCGACGGCGAGGGGAAATGCGCGGTGCAGCACAGCGTCTCGGTGTCGCAATAGCGCTCCAGGAAGCTGCGACGGGTCTTCGCCGCCGTAGCCTGATCGACGTCGAACTTCATCGACAGCTCCGGATAGAGCGCCTGCAGCGGCGAGTGCATGAGATCGCCGGAGAACACCGCATCGTCCTTGTCGCGTCCGAGCGTGAACGCAGAATGGCCCGGCGTATGACCCGGCGTCGGCAGGATACGGACGTGATCGCCGATCTGGTGATCATTGCCGACGAACTCATGGCGTCCCGCCTCGACGACCGGCAGCACGCTATCGGCAAAGGGCGGGACCTCCGCCTTCGCGTTCTGCTCGGACCAATAGTCGAACTCCTGCTTGGCGAAGACGTAGCGCGCCTTGGGGAAGGTCGGGACCCAGCGGCCGTTCTCGAGCCGCGTGTTCCAGCCGACGTGATCGACATGCAGATGCGTGCACATCACGAAGTCGATGTCGTCCACCGAGACGCCGGCGGCTTTCAGCCCGCGCATATAGGTATCGTCGGTTTTCATGTGCCATTTCGGCCGCTGCGGCCGCGACTTGTCGTTGCCAATGCAGCTGTCGATCAGGATGGTGTGGTGCGGCGTCTTCACCACATAGGACTGGAAGCACAGCAGCAACACGTCCTGCTCGTCCAGCGCCTTGGCCTGCCGCATCCACGCCCGGTTCTCGGCCATCACCTCTGCCGTCAGTCCGGGAATGAACTCCAGCGCCGGGAAGAACGGGGCTTCCTGCTCGATGATGCGATGGATGGTGAGATCGCCGACCGAGTATGTGAGGCTCATGAGAACTCCCGGGATTATGCCGCTGGCGGCACGGAGATCTTGACCGAGGGCCGCTCCAGCATCTTCTGGTGGAACGCGTCGAGCTTCGGATAGGCCTTGCGCCAGCCGCAATCGGCGAAGCGGAAGTCGGCATAGCCGAGCACGCAAACGAGGCCGATCTGCGAGATGTCGAACGGGCCGTTCAGGACGTCGGGCATGTTCTCGAAGCGCGCCATGCCGGTCCAGGCCCGGTTCCAATGGTCGTCCGACCAGGCCTGCCATTGCAGGCCTTGCGGCCGCACCATCTTCTCGTAGCGGCACAGCAGCATCGAATCGAGCATGCCGTTGATCAGCGAATGGTTGGTCTTGGCCTTCCAGCGCCGCGGACCGTAATCCGGGATCAGGCTGCCGCCGGCCATCTCGTTGAGATATTCGACGATGACGTAGGAATCCAGGATCGCGTCGCCGTCATTGGTGATCAGCACCGGCAGCTTCTTCAGCGGCGTGATGCGCGAATAATCCTCGTTGGCCGTGCCCGGCGTCACGGCCGCAGGCACGAACTCGATCTTGTCGATCAGCCCGAGCTCGATGGCGGCGATGCGCACCTTGCGGGCGAAGGGCGAGGCGGGGGAGAAGGTGAGCTTCATGGGGACTATTCCCTGCAATCGATCTTGTGCGAACGGTGTCTCCTCCGTCATGGCCGGGCTTGACCCGGCCATCCACGCGTCGCCGCGTGGTCAGACTGTGAGACGTGGATGCCCGGGGCAGGCCCGGGCATGACGACGGTGTGTGATGCGCGTGCGCCTTACGCCGCGATGATCTCCTGGCGCTGCTCGCCGAGGCCTTCGATGCCGAGCGTGACGACATCGCCGACATTGAGGAAGGTCGGCGGCTTCATGCCGAGGCCGACGCCGGGCGGGGGTGCCCGTCGTGATGATGTCGCCGGGCAGCAGCGTCATGAACTGCGAGACATAGGAGATGCACTTGGCCATGGAGAAGATCATGGTCTTGGTTGAGCCGGTCTGGCGGCGCTGGCCATTGACGTCGAGCCACATCGACAGGTTCTGCACATCCTTGATCTCGTCCTTGGTCGCGAGCCACGGGCCGAGCGGGCCGAACGTGTCGTGCGACTTGCCCTTGGTCCACTGGCCCAGGCGCTCGATCTGGAATGCGCGCTCGGAGACGTCGTTGCAGACGCAATAACCGGCGACATGGTTCAGCGCGTCGGCTTCCGAGACGTACTTTGCGCGGGTGCCGATGATGGCGGCGATCTCGACCTCCCAGTCGAGCTTGGTCGAGCCGCGCGGCTTCTCGACCGGATCGTTCGGGCCCGACAGCGAGGTGTTGGCCTTCATGAAGATAATCGGCTCGCTCGGAATATCGGCGCCGGTCTCCTTGGCATGGTCGCTGTAGTTGAGGCCGATCGCCACGAATTTCGAGATGCCGGTGACGGGCGCGCCGAACCGCGGCTTGCCGGAAACGGCGGGCAGCGCGGCGGGATCGAGCGCCGCCAGCTTCTTCAGGGACTCGGGCGAATAGGCTTCGCCGGTGAGGTCCTTCACATGCGCCGACAGGTCGCGCAACTGACCGGATCTGTCGATCAGGCCGGGCTTTTCCGCACCCTTCTCGCCGTAACGAACAAGCTTCATTCTCGTTTCTCCCTGGAGATTGGACCGGTCGGTTAACAGCTTCATGGAACAGGGCGGCAGGAAATTCAACCGCTCAAAACAGAGATCACCCCAGCGCTACGAACCTGAACGCGTCCCCCTCTCGCCTGATATGCCCGGCTGAAAAGTGTCCGCCGATCACAAGCGTCGGCGTATCGGCAAAGCGGCCGAACAGCGCTGCCCGCGTCGCGGCCGATTGCGCCTGGTCGGAATCGGCGGTCGAGGACCAGTCGAGATGCGCCATCTGGCAGGGGTGATGGGCGACGTCGCCGGTGAGCAGGGCCTGTTCGCCGTCCGACTGAATGAGGATGCTCATATGGCCGGGACTGTGGCCCGGCGTCGGGATCATGCTGATCTCCTCGCACAGACGGTGGTCGCTCGGGATCAGATCGGCCCTGTCGGCATCGACGATCGGTTGCACGGAATCGCCGAACACGGCCTGCTTGTCCGGCTCGGTCGAATGGTCGCGCCAGTATTCGTATTCGGTCCTGCCGAAAACGTAGCGCGCCTTCGGGAAGGTCGGCACCCATTTGCCGCCGGACAGTTTCGTATTCCAGCCGACGTGATCGACATGAAGATGCGTGCACAGCACGGTGTCGATGCTGTCGGGCGCAAAGCCGGCCGCCGTCATGGTCTCCAGGAACGGCGTGCTGCGGTTGTTCCAGGTCGGGACGTTGCGGCCCTGCTTGTCGTTGCCGAGGCCGGTGTCGACCACGATGCGCCTGCCGGGCGTCTCCACCACCAGCGAATGGATCGACATTTTCAGCCGGCCCTCTTCGGTGGCAAAATGCGGGATCAGCCAGGGCAGCTTGCAAATTTCCTCATTGCTCGCGAGCGGCAGGATGAAACGGGTCGAGCCGACCGTCTCCAATTCCACCACTTTGGTGATTTTGACCTTGCCCACCTGCCACTGCATCCGGCACCTTCCCTGCTTCTTTTTGGTGCCGAAACATGCGGTTTTCCGCCGTCAAGCGCAATGGATCATCTGACGCGATGCGGCGTTATCGCGGGAACCCTGGAGAGAGCCATGCCGGAGCTTACGATTTCCGCTGAGAAGGTCGCCTTCATCATCGAGAAGGCGCGTGAATTCGACGTCAAGGAGGGGGATTCCGATCCGGATTCCGGCTCGAACCCGAGCGACGACGATGCGATCGATGTCCTCGAGGACGATGGCTCCGACCCCGTCGTGCAAGAGCTCGGCAGCTTCATGATCGCCTTGAACGAGGACGAGCAGGTCGATCTCGTCGCGCTGACCTGGCTTGGCCGCGGCGACGGCACGATCGATGATTGGGACGATCTGCGCGCCCGCGCCGTGGAGGCGCGCGGCGAGTATCGCAGCCCGCGCCGCGAAACGGTGCACTATCTGCTCGGCGAGCCGATGCTGGGCGACCTGCTCGCCAACGGGCTCGAGGAATTCGGCGTCGACTGGACCGGCGAGCGCCTCACCGCCGATTCCTCCGATCCCAGCGAGCGGGACGAGGACGAGGCGACGAAGCAGCGGTGATGGTCATGCCCGGGCTTGTCCCGGGCATCCACGTTGTTCGTAACTCGCGGCAAGTCGTGGATGGCCGGGACAAGCCCGGCCATGACGATGCGGAAGCTTCGGCGCCTCGCAATCGCCGCTAGAGCGTGCCCGGGAACGCACCACCATCCAGCAGAATGTTCTGCCCGGTGATGAAGCCGGCCTTGGCGCCGCACAGGAAGGCGCAGGCATAGCCGAACTCGTCGGGCTGGCCGAAGCGGCCGGCGGGGTTGAGCTTGGCGCGCTCGGCCAGGATCTGCTGCGGCGTGACGCCGCGCTTGTCGGCTTCGCCCTTCGCGGTGCTGGTCAGGCGATCGGTCTCGAACGGGCCCGGCAGCAGGCCGTTGATGGTGACGTTGTTGATCACCGTCTTGCGCGACAGGCCGGCGATGAAGCCGGTGAGGCCGGCACGCGCGCCGTTGGAGAGGCCGAGGATGTCGATCGGCGCCTTCACCGCGGCCGAAGTGATGTTGACGATGCGGCCGAACTTGCGCGCCATCATGCCGTCCACGGTCGCCTTGATCAGCTCGATCGGGGTCAGCATGTTGGCGTCGATCGCCTTGATCCAGTCGTCGCGGGTCCAGTTGCGGAAATCGCCGGGCGGCGGGCCGCCGGCATTGTTGATCAGGATATCGGGCTCGGGACATGCCTTCAGCACCGCCTCACGGCCGGCAGGCGTCGTGATATCGCCGACGATCTCGGTGACCGTCACGTCGGGGTAGGCCTTGCGGATCTCGTCGGCCGTTTTCTTCAGGGCTTCGGCGCCGCGCGCGGTCAGCGTGACGTGAACGCCGGCGTCCGCCAGCGAGATGGCGCAGGCGCGCCCGAGGCCTTTGCTGGATGCGCAGACGATGGCGCGGCGACCTTTGATCCCAAGATCCACTGTTTCACTCCCGTAATATCAGGCAGGTTTTGGACGGCGGCACTCTAGCCAACTGTTGCGCCGCTGATAAGGGACGGGCTCGCACCAAAATGCATGCGCGTCCACGCTGCGATGCAAATGCGCCAGATCAGATGCGCTGCTCCTGCTTGAGGCGGTCGATCGCGGAGGCCGCTTCCGGCGGCAGCGACTTGAAGCCCATCTGGCCGGCGGCCGAGAACAGCGGCCGCAGATGCGAGCCGGCGAGGAAGGGCGGCTGGCGGTTGGCCGGCACGATCTGGTCGAACACCAGCACCAGCGTGGTGGCGACGAGGCCGACCCTGATGGCGCCAAGCGCGGCGCCGCCGAGCCGGTCGCCGATTCCTGCCTCGCCGACGGTGTCGTTCAGCGCGATGCGGCCGATATGGCCGAACAGCATGCCCACCACGACGAAGATCGCGAAGAACCAGATCCAGTTCTGGAGCAGCGGCGAGTTTGCATTGCCGGCAATCTGCGGTGCGATCATCGGCATCAGCGCAACCGCGATCGGCGCGGCGAGGAGATAGGCGAGGATGGTCATGGCGCTGCGCAGCAGGCCGGTCCTGAACCCGAAGCCGACCGCGACGGCGAGCGCAGCGTACACGGCGAGATCGAAACTGTTCATGAGCGAAACCCTGCCTCTGGAACGAATGAACGCCGAACCGATCATTCCGGTTTCAGATCGCTAAAATCGTCTGTATTGATGGCCCCAAAGCTCGCGGGATGCGCCCAAGGAATCGGCAAGGAAATCGTCATGTCAGACCTATTCGACGTCAGTAAAGAAACCATCCTCGTCACGGGCGCGAGCCAGGGGCTGGGCCGGCAGTTTGCACGGGTGCTGGCGGCGCATGGTGCGGCGGTTGCGCTCGCCGCGCGGCAGACCGACAAGCTGAAGAGCCTCGAGGAGGAGATCCGCGGCAAGGGCGGCCGCGCGGCCGCGGTCGCGCTCGATGTCACCGACATCGCCTCGATCACCGGGGCTGTCGACGCCGTCGAAGCCGCGCTCGGCCCCGTCACCGTGCTGATCAACAATGCCGGCATCGCCATCGAGAAGCTCGCGACCGAGCAGACCGAGGCGGACTGGGACGCGGTGATCGGTGCCAATCTGAAAGGCGCCTATTTCCTCGCGACCGAAATCGCCCGCCGCATGATCGCGCGCAAGCAGGAAGGCAACATCGTCAACATCGCCTCCGTGCTCGGCACCGGCGTCTTGAAGGCGGTCTCGCCCTACGCGATCTCCAAGGCCGGCATCATCCAGGCGACCAGGGCGATGGCGCTGGAGCTGGCGGGGCAGAACATCCGCATCAACGCGCTGGCGCCCGGCTATATCGACACCGAAATGAACCATGCGTTCTGGTCGACGCCGGCCGGCGAACGCCTCGCCAAACGCATCCCCCAGCGCCGCGTCGGCGCCGAATCCGATCTCGACGGCGCCATCCTGCTGCTGGCGTCAAGGGCCTCGCGCTACATGACGGGGAGCGTCATCACCGTCGACGGTGGTTTTCTGCTGAATTGAGCCCCGCTGTCGTCCCGGATCTGCGCTTACGCTTGTCCGGGACGACAGCGGAGAGCGCGGCGGCAGTTTGCCCTTCGCAGCACGACAGCGGAGAACGACGCGGCAGCGTCGCTCAACTCGCCCGCATCTCCGCCCTGATCATGTCCGCCGCCTTCTCCCCGATCATGATCGTCGGCGCATTGGTGTTGCCGCCGATCAGCGTCGGCATGATCGAGGCATCGACGACGCGCAGGGCTTCGAGCCCGTGCACCTTCAACGCCGGATCGACCACGGCCATCGCGTCCGTCCCCATCTTGCAGGTGCCGACCGGGTGATAGACGGTGTCGACGCGTTCGCGCAGCACGTCGCGGATATCGTCGTCGCTGCGCACGTTCGCGGTGAACATGTCCCTGGTCTGCAGCGCGCGCAGCGCCGGCGTCTCCATCAGGCGGCGCGTGGTCTTGAAGCCCGCGACCATGGTCTCGAGATCGTCCTCGTGCCCAAGGAAGTTCGGATCGATCAGCGGGGCCTGCATCGCATCAAGGCTGGCAAGCGCAACGCTGCCGCGGCTCTTCGGCCGGAGCAGGCAGACATGGCAGGAGAAGCCGGTACCCTTATGGCGCTTGCGGCCGTGGTCGTCGACCATCGCCATGCCGAAATGCAGCTGGATGTCGGGAATGTCGAGATCGGGTCGCGTCTTCAGGAAGCCGCCGCATTCGGCGAAATTGGAGGTGAGGGGACCACGGCGCTCCCGCCGATATTGCAGGATGGCGCGGATCAGGCGGGGCATGCCCTTCAGCGAGATGCCGGAGAAATAGGGACTGTCGGACATGTAGCCGAAGATGAAGTCGGGATGGTCCTGCAGGTTCTGTCCGACGCCAGGCAGATGATGCACGCTTGCGATGCCGTGCCCGCGCCGCGCGGCGGCGTCGCCGATGCCCGACAGCATCAGCAGCTGCGGCGACTGAAACGCACCGGCGGCCAGGATCACCTCACGCCGCGCGCGGAGCTGCTTCAATTCCTTGCCCTGGCGGTATTCGACGCCAACCGCGCGCCTGCCCTCGAACAGGATACGCGTGGCATGCGCCTGCGTTACGACGCGCAAATTCGCGCGCTTGCCCATGTGCGGATGGACATAGGCCCGCGCCGCGCTCCAGCGCTCGCCGTTCCTCTGCGTCACCTGGTAGATGCCGAGGCCTTCATGGTCGTCAGCGTTGAAATCCTCGCGGATGCGGAATTGTGCCTCCTGCGCCGCCTGCAGGAAGATCTGCTGCACCGGATTGCCGGAGCGCAATTTGTTGACGAAGAGCGGCCCGTCCTTGCCGTGATATTCGCCGTCGAAATCGGCGTTGCTCTCCGACCGCTTGAAATAGGGCAGCACGTCTGCGTACGACCAGCCGGCGTTGCCGAGCGAAGCCCAGTGGTCGTAGTCGGCGCGGTGGCCGCGGATATAGACCATGGCGTTGATCGCCGACGAGCCGCCGAGACCCTTGCCGCGCGGCTGATAGCCGATGCGGCCGTTCAGCCCCTTCTGCGGCACGGTGTTGAACGCCCAGTTGTTGACGTTGCCGGCGACCATCAGCACCAGCGCGCCCGGCGTGGTCACGACCCAGTTGTCGCAAGCCCCGCCGGCATCGAGCAGCGCCACGGACGTCGCCGCATCTTCGGATAGCCGGCCCGCAACGGTGCAGCCGCCCGAGCCCGCGCCCACGACGACGAAATCGAACGTGTCGGTCAATTGTTGTTCCCCCCGTTATCGTCATTCCGGGGCGCGACGAAGTCGCGAACCCGGAATCCATTGATCCGCATGACGTGCTGCGAAATGGATTCCGGGTTCGATGCTGCGCATCGCCCCGGAATGACGAGCCCTACGACATGAACCGCATCAACTTCTCCAGCCGCGCGATCTTGCCGCCATAGGGCGGATAGAGATCGGCGAGGCGGTTGAACCTGGAGCGATAGAACACCGGCTTCAGCTTGCTGAACGTCCTGAAACCCCATTCGCCGTGATAGGCGCCGCTGCCGGAGGCGCCGACGCCGCCCATCGGCTGGTTCACTTGCGTGAAGTGGAACAGGCAGTCGTTGATCGTGACGCCGCCGGAGACGGTGCGCGCCAGCACTTCGTCGCGCGCGGTAGCGTCCTTGCCGAACCAGTACAGCGCCAGCGGCCGGTCGCGACGGTTGACGAAAGCGATGGCCTCCGCCGGGTCGCGAGTGCCGAGCACCGGCAGCACCGGGCCAAAGATCTCCTCCTGCATCGCCGCCATCGTTTCGGTCGCACCAGCGATCAGCGTCGGCGGGAATTTGCGATGCGCCTTCCAGTTCGGATCGTCGGGCTTTGCCGGTTGCAGGATCTTTGCGCCGTGCTGGGCTGCGTCCGCGACCAGGCCCTCGAGCCGCGCGTAGTGCCGGTCGGAGATGATCGACGTGTAGTCCTTGTTCGAGGGATCGGTGCCGAACATCCGCCGCATCTGCGCGCGCACCTTCTCGGCGAAGGCCTGCACCGAATTCTCAGGCACCAGCACATAGTCCGGCGCGATGCAGGTCTGCCCGGCATTGAGCAGCTTGCCGTAGGCGATGCGCTCGGCGGCTTCGTCGAGATCGGCCGAGGCGTCGATGATCGCGGGCGACTTGCCGCCCAGCTCGAGCGTGACAGGGGTCAGATTGCGTCCCGTGGCCTCGGCGACCAGCCGCCCGACCCGCGTCGAGCCGGTGAACACGAGATGATCGAACGGCAGGCTCGCAAAACCCTTGGCGACCTCGTCCTCGACGCCGGTGACGAGCACCTCCGCGGCGTCGAACCGCTGCGCGACCGTCTCCTGGAGCAGCGCCGCGAAGTGCGGGACCAGCTCGCTCGGCTTGATGATGACGCGGTTGCCGGCGGCGATGGCGCCGATTGCGGGCGCGAGCGTGAGCTGGAGCGGGTAATTCCACGGCGCGATGATGCCGACGACGCCGAGCGGCTGCGGCATCAGCCGGTTGCGCGCGGGCAGGAATTGCAGCGCGGTGGCGACGCGCTGCTGCGTCATCCAGGCCTTGAGGTGCTTGGTGGCATGCCGGATCTCGGAGAACAGCAGCATGGTCTCGGCGATGGTGGTCTCGACCGCCGACCGGTGGCCGAAATCGGCCGAGATCGCCTGCCGGAAGCGCTCTTCATTGTCGGCGACGACGCTGCGCAGCCGCGCCAGCCGGTCGAGCCGCTGGGCGAGGTCCGGCGCCGGCTCGTCCCGCGACCGCGCGCGCATGGCATGGAAGGCCTCTTCGAGGGCCCGCAGCGGGGCGCTCGTCAGGGATTTGTCCACGGCGTTCCTCCCTCCAGGCATTTCAGCCTTAATCTTGTTGCCGCAAGCTGGCCCTTTGTGGAACTTCTGGCAAGAGCGCGCCGAACGAGCGGAAATTCGTCCATCCCTCTGTCATAAAGTCGAAAAAAACGTTCCCGCAGCCCTTTCCAAAGCCAGCCCGCCTTGATACATACGCCCCGCACCCGATGGGCTTTGCCCCGGGGTCGCCTTCCAAGGAAGCCTTTGGGACGGAAGAGCAAGCCACGCGAACAGCGCCGGCCTCAACCGACCGTCCCCGGGATTTTCGCAAAGGCACGCAACGATTTAACGCGGGGTGGAGCAGCCCGGTAGCTCGTCAGGCTCATAACCTGAAGGTCATAGGTTCAAATCCTATCCCCGCAACCAAATTCGGATTGACCGGATCCGAGACGAAAATGGCCCGCGTGATGCGGGCCATTTTTGTTTTGGGGGACGGTCGCAGGCGGCGGCGGGAGACGCACAGCTGCAGACGCGTTCTGTGCCTTTTGAGGGGGCCAGCAAGAACGCGGGTCGGCAAAGTGCCAGCCCGCGCCGGAGCAGGAAGTGACGTCGCCGGATGCGGCTTACTTGTCGGAGTGCTCCTGCCGGGCCTCTGTCGAGGCATCCGCCTTCCGCGGCTTGGTCGTATAAGGGCAGACCATGGTCAGGTTGAGCAGCGTCGGCGCCTGGTTTTCACCATTGCCGTATTCCCAGACCAGACGAATCTCATGCTGGTCGGAATTCGCATCGTCCTTCTGGTGCTGCCGGATGTCCGCCTTCATCGGGATCGGCGGCTCCAAGTTGAAGCACTTGCGGATGGATGCATCCAGCAGCGCGCATTTGGTCGGCGGGACCACGACGCGCTCGTCGTTCGACAACGGCGTGGTGTTGGGCTGGGCGGTGAGCTGAAGGCGGGCATGGCCGAGCGCCTTGAACCACACCTTGCCGCTGCCGTTCGGCCATGTGTCCAGCGGCGACAGGATCGGCTGATACTGGCCGTATTCCATGGTCTCGATGTCGATCTGCTTGGAGGCCTTGAGCCTCGCCACGCTCTTCTTCATGTTTTCGAGCGGGTAGTAGTTGGCGTTCATCAGGTTCTTGTAGTCTTGGTCGTCGTAGATTCCGCCCATCGATTGCTCTCGATTTTTCCACCGTCGGACTGGCACGAGTGCCGGCGAGACATTCCACGGGAGCGCGGTCAACGACGTACCGCGCTTGTGCCCCCAAGGTTACGTTGCGAACGCTATCATTCGTGAAGATACTGCGTCAACGAAAGTAACCTGAGAGCGTTTCGTTGTGGGTGCCTCTTACTTGTCGCCGACGCTCGCCAAGCTCAGCCGGCCCTTTCCACCAGTCTTGCGTGGCCCCCAGCGTGTAAAGGCAACTGCCGCGCATGAGAGAGCGCCCAGCAACATCATAGAAGCGGCGGTAAGCGAGAAGAAGCTCTCGGCCGCTGCCGTTTGCGAGATCAGATACGAGCCGCCGAGCACGATGAAGAGAAGCCGGGCAGTCTGTGCCAGCACCGGACCGAGCACGTTGCCCGCGCCCTGCGACGAAAAATACATCGCCGAGGCAAGCCCGATGAAGGCGTAGAACGGGGCGACGGTCCGCAGAAACTGCCGGCTGGCGGCATGCGCTTCAGCATTGTCGGTGAAGAGGCGAACCCACGGGTCGGGGAAGAGAGCGGCCGCGCATGCGAGCCCTCCGATCACAATGAGCGCGACAACGCCGGTCGTCCAGGCGATGCGACGGGCTCGCGCGATGCGTCCCGCACCGATCGCAACACCGATCATGGGTACCGAGCCGATGCCGATCGAGAAAGCAATGGTCGCCAGCACATATTCGAGCCGGGCTCCGATGCCATAAGCCGCGAGGACCGCGGTGCCGAACACGGCCAGCATATGAGTAAAGACAAGGTTGGTCAGCGTATTTTGCAGCGGGGAGAAGCAGGCGACTACGCCGACCTTGAGGATGTCGGCGAACAACGCCCACCGCATGCGAAACCCGCGCAATCGGGGGACGATGCGGCCCCGCCCGGAGAACAGGTACCAGCTCATGATCGCGATATTGATTGAATAGGCGATCAATGACCCCGTCGCGACTCCCGGCATGCCGAATTGCGGCACAGGTCCGAGACCAAGACCCAGCGTTCCGCCGAGGATGATCTGGCAGATCGCTGAATTGACGATCATCATCGACGGCAATTTCATGTTGCCGGTGCCGCGCAGGACGCCGGCCAGAATATTGACCAGCCAGGTGAGCACGGCTCCGCCGAAATACACTTGGCTATAAGCGACCGCCTGCGCCAGTACGTCACCTCGGCCGCCGAGCAGCTCTAGCCCGTCTTATTCGTAAGAGTGCGCCTGAGGGCTGGCGAGCGTGGTGTAAAGCGCTGATGCGGCGTAGGATTCGGTTGCGAAGCCACCCCATCACCTTCAACCGCGAACGCCACGCCCGCCATGACCGACGATACGATTCCGCCCTTCTCGTTTCCAGCCGTTCACGCCAAGAAAGTCACAGCTGCCTTCGATGGCGGTCGCCTGACCTCGAACGGGGGCGTGATGCTTCTGGCGATGGCCGAGCGGCGTCTCGGCTTGGCCGACAATCTGGCCCGGGTGTTCCCGGATCGGCGCGATCCGACGCGGGTCGTGCACAGCCTTGTCGATATGTTCCGCGCGCGCATGTTCGCGATCTGCTGCGGCTACGAGGACGCCGACGACCTCGATCATCTGCGGTCCGATCCCGCATTCAAGCTGGCCTGCGGACGGCTGCCGGACACGGGCCGCGATCTGTGTTCCCAACCGACGCTGTCGCGGCTGGAGAATGCTCCGCGCCTGCGCGACGTGATCCGACTGACCTACATTTTGGTCGACGCATGGATGGATAGCTACCCGCGCGAGCCGGCATCCGTCACGCTCGACATCGATGATACCTGCGATGTCGTCCACGGCCATCAGCAGCTCTCGCTGTTCAACGCTCATTATGACGAACGCTGCTTCCTGCCGATCCACGTCTACGACACGGAGAAGAGCCGTCCCGTGGCGGTCGTGCTGAGGCCCGGCAAGACGCCGGGCGGCGTCGAGGTGCGTGCCCTTCTGCGCCGCCTGGTACGGCATATCCGCACGCGGTGGCACAACACGCGAATTACGTTCCGTGGCGACGGGCACTATGCCCGGCCGGAGGCCATGGCGTGGTGCGAGACCAACGGCATCGACTACATCTTCGGTCTGTCCGGCACCAAGCCTCTCGCCAGAAAAGTCGACGAGGTCGCCGACGACATCCGCACCCGACGCGCCATCGAGAACCTGCCGGTTCTGCGTGGCTATACCGAGACGCGCCACAAGGCAAAGTCCTGGGATCGCGAACGGCGCACCGTCGCCCGTATTGAGGCGACGATGCTCGGCCTCGACATCCGTTTCGTCGTCACCAGCCTCGATGTCGGCTCGGCCGAGTGGATCTACGACAGCCTGTATTGCGCGCGCGGCCAAGCCGAGAATCTGATCAAGCTGCATAAGACGCAGCTCGCCTCCGACCGCACCAGCTGCCGTTCGGCGCTCGCCAACCAGGTCCGTCTCGTGCTCCATACGGCCGCTTATTGGCTGATGCTGACCGTGCGCGACGCCATTCCCAAAGTCCGGGAATTGGCCGCTGCCGAGTTCGCGACGCTGCGTCTTCGGCTCTTGAAAATCGCCGCCCGTGTCGTCGAGACCACGAGCCGCATTCGCCTTGCGTTTGCCGCGGCATGTCCCGAAGCCGACCTGATCTGCGGCTTGCCCGGCGCGCTGCTGCCGCTCGGTCCTTGACCGGCGGGGCGTCCGCCCCCGTTCGCCCAACCCATCCCTCAAGCGCGTTGCAAAGTACCGGTCGTCAGGCGGCGAAAAGCCGAAGGCAATCCTGTGCGCCTCGTCAGACAAGATGTGCGGCCGCATCAATCGGGCCCAAAAGCCGCACTCTCACGAATAGGACGGGCTAGTAGCTGCTGGCCACCGAGCATCATGCCCAGCATGAAGGCGAGGCCGAAGAAGATCGCGATCAGCAGCGCGTGGGTGGCGAGACTTTCGGCGCGGTCGCGGTCGCCGGCGCCGAGCGCGCGGGCAATGGCCGAGGCGACGCCCCCGCCCATGGCCGCGCCGGACATGCTCATGGTCAGCATCACGCAGGGAAACACCAGCGCCATCGCCGCCAGCGCCTCGATTCCCAGCCTGCCGATGTAGGAGGTTTCTGCAATCGCAACCAAAGTGCCGGCCGAAAACGCGAGCGCATTCGGCCAGGCAAGCGAGAGCAGCGTGCGGAGGATCGGTCCGTCGAGCAACGCATTTGCGGCTGGGCGAGGCGGCGATGACATCGGGCCTTCCTCCGTCGACCCGTCAGGTCCGACCCGAGATCAGGATTTGGAAGGCCTATGCGGACAGACCATCGTCAGATAGAGCAGCGTCGGTTTGTCCGAGCCCTTCTTGTATTCCCATTCCAGCCGAATCTCGTGCCGGTGGGCGTAGGCATCGCTTGGCGCGTGGGTGATGATGTTGGTCTTCATCGGGATCGGCGGCTCGGAATTGAAGCATTTCCGGACGCAGGCATCGAGCAGATCGCATCGCGTCAGCGGGATGACGCCGGGCTCATCCCTGGACAGCGGAACCGTGTTAGGTTGGGTACTGAGGTCGACGCGAGCCCGGCCCTTTTCCTTGTGCCAGTACTTGGCGCTGCCTTGCGGCCATTTCGACGGCGGGTTCAAGATCAGGTGGTATTGGCCGTATTCCAAAGTCGCTAGATCGATGTCTTCCGAGGCCTTGAGCTTGGCCACGCTCTTCTTCATGTTCGCCAGCGGATAGTAATTGCTGTTCATCAGGTCTTTAAACGGCTTACCGGAATAGACTATCATGCCCATGTATTCTGCCCCTCAATCAGTGCCTGGCTTCCCCGGGAAATATGCAGCTCTGCGAAGCTTGACGGCGAAAACAAGAGCCTGGCGGCTCGTCGTTCGCAGCCACTTTTTCGCGCCGCTCTTGGCAAGCTAACACTTGGAGCTGTGAATCGTCCAGATCAGCAAACGGCTGGGGAGATCTATGCCCAGGATGAACTGCATCCCCGTTGCTAAGCAGGTTTTCATAAGCGATCTTATCGCCCTCGTTCGCAGTGGCCACCGACCATACCGCTGCAAGGTCTTGAGAGTACGGAATGCTTTGCACGGCGTGTCAGTCGACGATCGACCCAGGCGACAGCCGCTGCCCCAATTGCGGCGCACGCGTGCGCCGCTCCGATCCCGACAGTGAACGACGGTTTGTCACAATCCTTCGGGCCGACGTGATCGATTCCACCGGGCTCGTTGCCGAGCTGGACCCGGAGGAGGCGGTCTCACGCCTGGAGCCGGCGCTGGCGGCGATGAGAGGGGCGGTCAGGCAGTTCGGCGGCATCGTCAGCAAGGAGCTGGGCGATGGGCTTGCGGCGGTGTTCGGCGCTCCCATTGCGGACGACAATCATGCGCCGATGGCCTGTCACGCGGCGATCGAGCTCGTGCGGCGAGTCGCAAGCCTGGGTGACCCCGGTCTTCAAGTGCGGGTCGGCCTGCACTCCGGCCATGTCGTTGCCTACATGGTCGCCAGCGAGTTCTCCAAGGTCTACGAGATCGGTGGTGCCGCGCAGCACCTGGCCGCGCGGCTGGAAGCGGCGGCCGAGGCGAACCAGATCTACGCCTCGGAAGCCTGCCAAAAGCTTGCTGAGGGACATGTCCGGTTCGAATCGCTGGGCAGCAAGTCGCTGCGCGGCTTTAGCCAGCCCGTGCCGGTCTATCGGATCGTAGGCGCGAGCGACCTGTCGAGTTGGCGGGTGCGGCGGGCGCGCAGTGTCTCTCGCTTCGTCGATCGCACTGCCGAGCGGGCTCTGCTGGAGCGTACAGCCCGAAACGCCAGGGCAAGCCGGCAGACGGTTCTGCTGCTCGGCGATGCGGGCATCGGCAAGTCGCGACTCGCGCATGAGTTTGCCCAGGAACTGAAGGCCGATGGCTGGCGGTTGATCGACGCCGAGGCCAGCCCGAATCTTCAGAGTGCGCCCTTCAGCACACTCAAGCGGATCCTCCTGTCGGCAATGGATGCAGCAGCTAAGGACCCCGGCAGCCCGGGGGATCCTCGGAAGGATCTGTCGGCGATTCAGCAAACCGCGCTCGACGCGGTGCTCGATCTGCCAATATCGAATCCACACTGGGACGAGCTGGAGCCTCATGCACGGGGACGAGCGATCTCCGATGCGAGCTGTGCGATCATCAAAAGCCTGGCCAGTCGGCAGCAAACGGTGATTCTGCTTGAGGATCTGCATTGGATAGACCGGGCCAGCGATATCGTCGTAGCCGCCATTGCGTCGCTACAGGCGGCCGGTCTGCTTGTGCTGTTCACCTCGCGCCCCAATGGGATGCCGGTCTGGATCGCGCGCTGCCACGCTGAGATCGTCGCGATGCGGCCCCTCGACGACGATTCGGGGCTGGCCATGCTGGCAGACATGCTTGGCTCCTCCGCGACGAACTCCGACCTGAAGAGCCGGATCATATCGCATACCGCAAACGTTCCTCTGTTCATCGAAGAGGTTTGCCGCGGATTGAAGGACAGCGGCACGCTTCGCGGCCAATGGGGCGATCTTGCGCTCGTGCGTCCAATCGACGAACTCGGCATTCCCACCAGTATCCAGGGCGTTATTGCAGCGCGTCTCGATCGGGTGTCGAAGCAAGAACGATCTGTTCTGCAGATAGCCGCTACTTTGGGGCCGAGATCGAACGAAGCGATGCTGGCGAAGATTGCGGTCCTGTCTCACGAGGTTCTACAGGGTTGCCTCGCCGCGCTGGATCGCGCCGAGTTGCTGGTCAGGATCGATAGCGAATTGGAGAATTCGCTGGAGTTCCGGCATGAAATGGTCCGGCAGGTCACCTACGACTCGATGGTCGAAAAGGTGCGCGAAGACATTCATGCGCGCGTTCTTTCTGTCCTGGAGAGCAGCGAAGGCGGTACCGACGATCCCGACAAGCTCTGCTATCACGCCACGCGGGCGAAGGATTGGGGCAAGTCGTTCACGTATGGCAGGGCGTCGGCGAGACGATGCCTGGCGCGGTCGGCATTTACCGATGCGGCTGACTATTTCGAGACCGCGATGCGTTCTTTGGATATGACACCGGCGATTCCCTCGAGGGAGACGAATGCCGTGGATATTCGCATCGAGGCGCGTGCGGCGTTCATCGCATCCGGCCAGATTGCCGAATGGCTGAACCTCGGCAAGGAGGCCGAGCGCCGTGCCGATGCGATCAACGACATCGGCCGGAAGGTCGCTGCCATGACGGTCATGGCGGCTGCACAGAACTTCTACGGGACACCGATCGAAGCGGTCACCGTAGGTGAGGAAGTGGTGCGCCTTGCGCAGGAGTGGGGCAATCCGGGTTGGCTCAATGCTGCACAATACGGCCTTGGCCAGGTGTATTTTCTTGCCGGACGCTATCGGGACGCCGATCGGTTTTTCGCACGGACCTGCGCGCAACTGTCGGGGCCGGAAGCCAGTGCTCCTTTCGGCTCCACGCCGAAATACGCGCTGTTGCTATGCTGCATGATGAGCAGCATCAACAGTACCGTCATGGGCGAACTCGATGCCGCCGAACAGCTCCAGCAACAGGCCGCCGCGATCGCCGAGGAGACCAACCGTCCCTACGACCGCGTCGCCGCCGCCTATAGCGGCGGCTGGCTGAAGCTTGGGCAGAACGATCCGGCGGCGGCCGCCGCCATCCTCGAAGACGGTTTTGTCCTGGCGCAGAAGCACGGCATCCGGCTGTTCGTGCCGGTGCTGGCCTGTCATCTCGGCATCGCCTATCTCGAGCAGGGCCTGTTCGACCGGGCGCGCGGCATGCTGACGGAGGCGCGCGAGGAGGCGAAGGCGGTCGGCTACACCTCGGCGGTGCTGCGCAGCTCGATCTACCTGGCGCTCGCCACCCACCGCCTCGGCGATGTCAGGGCCGCGCAGAACATGCTGCGCGAGGCGCGCAACACCGCCCGCCAGCAGGGGTTTTCAGGCCTCGAGGCCGAGGCCCTGTTCGGCGAAGCCGTCGTGACGCCGCCATCGGATGCGGCGAACAAGGCCACCATTCTCGTCGCTCTGCGCGCCGCCATCGCGATCGCTTCCGAACGCGGCGCGCTGCCGCTGAAGCAGAAAGCCGAGGCGATGCTGAACGAGATGCTCGCCCAGGACGATCGGCTCAGCTGAGCCGGCTCCCGGTCAGAGTGGCGATAGCGCCGCCGCGGGCAGGACCTTGCCCGACGCGTCGAATAAATTTCGCAGCTAAAGCAAAGGGATCGCTACTGTGCATGGGGTTGTTTTCGACCGTTTTGAAGCGAAGCCCTCGCGCCTCACGCCAGGAACGCGCGAAACCGCCGCAGCGCGATCACGAAGAAGACGCTGCCGATCACGGTGAGTGCGACGAGCTGCGGCCACACCGCCTCCAGCCCCGCGCCGCGGAACAGGATCGCCTGCGCGAGCATCACGAAATGCGTATTGGGTGCCGCCAGCATGATGTCCTGGACGAATTGCGGCATGCTCTCCCGCGGCGTCATGCTGCCCGACAGGGTCTGCAGCGGCAGCAGGATCATGATCAGCAGCAGTCCGAACTGCGGCATCGATCCGGCGACGGTGGCGAGGAAGATGCCCATGCTGGTGGTGGCGAAGAGCTGAAGTGCCGTCCCGACGAGAAACAGCGCCACCGAGCCGTCGATCGTGACCGCCAGCCATCCCTTGACGACGAAGGCAATCGACAGCGCCGAGGCGACCAGCACCACCGCTCCCATCGACCAGACCTTGCTCACCATGATCTCGAGCGGCGTGACCGGCATCACCAGGAGGTGCTCGATCGTGCCGTGTTCGCGCTCCCGGATCAGTGCGGCGCCGGTCAGGATGATCGAGAGCATGGTGATCGACATGATGAGGTGGTCGATCGCGCCGAACCAGGACCTCTTCAGCTCCGGATTGAAACGAGCGCGCAGCGCGAGGTCGATCTGCGGTGTTTGAGCTTCGCGGGTGCGCGCCAGGAACTCCGCGATCTCGGCGTTGACGATCTGCTCGACATAACCGCCACCGTTGAAGGCCTGTGAGATGCGCGTCGCGTCGACGTTGAGCTGGATCGTCGGCGCCTTCCGCGCCAGGAGGTCGCGCTGAAAGTCCGGCGGGATGTCGAGGGCAAACGTGTCGAGGCCGGCATCCATCCGTCTGTCCATCTCGTATTGCGAGATCAGCCGAGGCGTGGAGAAGTACGGGGCGGTGAACGCCATCCCGATGCGAGTCGAGATCGGCGAATGGTCTTCGTCGACGATGGCGATCGCAGCGCGGTTCAACGTCTCCGGCAGCGTGTTGGCACCCTCATAGACCGCGAACGTGAAGGAATATGCGATCAGCACGAGCAACACCGGGTCGCGCGCCAGTCCGCACAATTCCTTGATTCCGAGCTGTAGCAAGTTGCCAAGGCGCATGGTTAGCGGGCCTGTTTCTTCAGCAGCAGCGCACCTGTGGTGACGAGCACCGGGATCATGACAGCGAGCGCCAAGAGCTCGTTGTGAAGCGTGGCGAATCCCAGTGCCTTCGAGAACGTGCCGCGCGAGATGGTCACGAAATAGCTGGTCGGATAGACAAGACCGATCATCTTGCCCGCCCCCTGCAGCGAGGAGACCGGATCAATCAGGCCGGAATACTGGATCGCGGGAATCAGCGTGATCAGCACGGTGCCGAACAGCGCGGCGATCTGGCTCTTCATGAACGACGAGATCACCAGTCCGATGCCGGTGGTGGTCGTGACATAGAGCAGCGCGGCAGCCGCATAGGTCGGGAAGCTACCGGTGAAAGGCACGCGGAAGACGGTGAGCGCAAAGCCGACCAGCAGCAGGAAGTTGGCAAAGGCCAGCACCACATAGGGCAGCTGGATGCCGAGCAGGAACTCCAGCCGCGTCACCGGTGTGACGTAAAAATTGACGATCGAGCCGAGCTCCTTCTCGCGCACGACCGCGAGTGCTGCGAGCACCGCAGGGATCATGATCAGCAGCAGCGGAATGATGCCAGGCGCCATGGCGACGACGCTCCGGACGTCCGGATTGTAGCGGTAACGCAGCGCGAGCTGATAGGACCCGGCGATCGCCGCATCGCCATAGAGCTCGCGGCCTTTCTGCGCGAGCCAGTTCGCGTGGATCGCCTGGGCGTAGGAGCGCAGCGTCTCGGCCCGCGTCGGATTGGCGCCGTCGACCCAGGCGCCGATCTCGACATCGCGGCCGCGGCTGACGTCGCGGCCGAAGCCCGGCGGCAGCTCGATGGCGAGGCCGATCTCGCCGGCGCGCATGCGGCGGTCGAGAAATAGCGCGAGCCCGCGATCTGAAGGCTGTAGTCGCGGCTGATCGTGGTGTCGTCGCGGTCGAGCACCGCGAAGGTCAGGTTCTCGACGTCCATGCTGATGCCGTAGCCGAGCACGAACAGCAGCAGCACGCTGCCGAGGATCGCGAGCGTGGCGCGGATCGGATCGCGCCGCAGCTCGAGCGTCTCGCGGCGGGAATAGGCCAGCATGCGCGTCGGATTGAACGCGGCGCTGTGCCGACGGACCGTTGTGGGGCCTGCAGGTGCGGGCGGCGGCGAGGCGACCGCCGGCTGGCCGGTCGGCTCCGTCGTCTCCGCGATCGCCTCTTCCAGCCAGGCGATGAAGGCCTGCTCCAGCGTGGCGGTGCCGCGCGCGGCCACGATCGCGGCGGGCGTATCCGACGTCAGCACCTTGCCGGCGTGCATCAGCGAGATCCGATCGCAGCGCTCGGCCTCGTTCATGAAATGGGTGGAGACGAAGATGGTGACGTTGTCCTTGCGGGAGAGCTCGGCGAGGATCTGCCAGAAGCGGTCGCGGGCAACCGGATCCACGCCGGAGGTCGGCTCGTCGAGGATGAGGATGTCGGGCGCATGGATCATGGCGACCGCCAGCGACAGCCGCTGCCGCAGCCCGAGCGGCAGGGCATCGGGCAGGGCGTCGACGACATCGGCACGATCGAACCGGGCGATCATCTCGTCGATGCGCGCGGCGACGGTGTCCGCCGGCAGCTCGAACAGTCGCGCATGCAGATTGAGATTCTGCGCGACCGTGAGCTCGGAATAGAGTGAGAAGCCCTGCGACATGTAGCCGATGCGCCGCCGCACCGACATGTCGCCGGCATCGATGGTGTTGCCGAACAGCCGCGCGGTTCCTTCGCTCACGGGCAGGAGGCCGGTGAGCATCTTCATGGTCGTGGTCTTGCCGCAGCCGTTCGAGCCGAGAAAGCCGAAGATCTCGCCCTTCCTGATGCGGAAGCTGACGTCGTCGACGGCAACGAAACCATCGAACCGCCGCGTCAGGTGGTCGGCTTCGATCGCGATCTCCGCGTGGTCTTCGTCGCGCGGCGGGATGACGACATCGGTATGGTTGCTGCGCTCGGCCTCGGGCAGGAGACGGATGAAGGCGTCATCGAGCGTATCGGCTCCGGTCTGCCGCTTGAGTTCGGCGGGCGTTCCGGTCGCCAGCACGCGGCCGGCGTTCATCGCGATCAGGAAATCGAACTGCGCGGCCTCTTCCATGTAGGCGGTCGAGACAATGACGCTCATGCCGGGCCGGCTGTCGCGGATCGAGGCGATCAATTCCCAGAACTGGCGGCGCGACAGCGGATCGACGCCGGTGGTCGGCTCGTCCAGGATCAGGAGCTCGGGATCGTGGATCAGCGCGCAGCACAGGCCGACCTTCTGCTTCATGCCGCCGGAGAGTTTTGCCGCGGGCCGGTCGGCAAAGGGCGTGAGCCCCGTGTCGCGCAGCAGGCCCGCGATCCGCCTGTTCCGCTCCGCCTTGTCGTGCCCGAACAGGCGACCGAAGAAGTCGATGTTTTCGAACACCGACAATGTCGGGTACAGATTCTTGCCGAGGCCCTGCGGCATGTAGGCGATGTCGGGGCACACGTTGCGGCGGTGGCGCGCGCTCGCCATATCGCCGCCGAGCACGCCGATACGCCCCTCCTGGATCGTGCGCGCGCCCGCGATCAGGGCAAGCAGGCTCGATTTGCCGACGCCGTCGGGGCCGATCATCCCGACCATGCAGCCGGACGGTAGGTCGAGCGTGATGGACTCGAGCGCCCGGGTCTTGCCGTAGCTCAGGCCCACGCCTTCCAGATGCACCACGCTGCCGACGGCAGCCGGTGCTTCGGCTGCGGCAGTCGTGCTCATCTCGTCAACTTGATCTTGAGGTTGTCGGGCCATTGCGCCGCCGGATCGAGCTGCACATAGGCCATGCCGGGAAGGCCGGTCTTCACGTGCTCGATGTGCTGGCGCAACAGATCGGGCGCGATATGCGCCTTGATGCGGAACATCAGCTTTTGGCGTTCCTCCTCGGTCTCGACAGTCTTGGGCGTGAATTGCGCGACGTCTGCAACGAAGGTGGCCTTGGCGGGGATCACATATTTCGGGATGGCGTCTAGGACGAGGCGGACCTCGGCGCCGATCGCGACGCGGCCGGCCTCGGCCGTCGGCAGGAAGAACGTCATGTAGACGTCGCCGAGATCGACCATGTTGAGGACGCGCCCCCCGGCGGCGAGCACCTCGCCGGGCTGCGACACGCGATACTGCACGCGGCCGTCGCGCGGCGCCTTCAGCACGCTGTCGTTGAGGTCGGCGTTGATGCTTTCGATCGCGGCCTTTGCCGCGTCGACCGCTGCGCCGGCATCGATCACCAGGGCGCGGGAGAGCTGATCGCGGCTTCCGATGCCGCGACCTGGGCCTGGGAAGCGGCCAGCGCCGCTTTCGCCGTGGCGTTGGCGGAGCGGTCGTCGTCCAGGACCTGCTGGGATACCGCACTCGTCTTGATCAATTGTTCGGACCGGTCCAGCTTGCGGCTCGTGGTGTCGAGCTGGGCGATGCGCTGGTCGACCATGGCCTCCGCAGCCCGGCGTTCGGCCTCGCGCTGGTTCACCAGGCTCTTCGCGGTCTCGACATTGATCATTGCGCGCTGGAGCTGCGCTTCGGCCTGGCGGCGCTGAGCCTGCAGCTGCTCGGTATCCATGCGTGCCAGAACCTGGCCCGCGCTGACGAAATCGCCTTCGTTGACAAGGATCTCGCGGACCCGTCCCGGCGTCTTGGTGGCGATGTCGATCTCGACCGCTTCGATGCGGCCATTGCCGCGGGCGAAACCCGGTGGCAGCGCGTCGGCATCACGGTGCTGCCAATAGTAATAGCCGCCGCCCGCGAGTAGGATGGCGAGCGCGGCGACGACGCGACCCGGTGTAAAGTTCATCTGTGCACAACGCCGTGTGGTGGCGCCCACTGTTGAGATACGAACGCCCGACCGCGGATTGCGCGGAAAGGGCGGAGCTCAACATTGCAGCTAATTGTGCACCGCAGCTTGATGCAGATCAGACGGCGGTGCGCGGCGTGCTGCCTCTATTTTCGGCCGCGCGTCGTCATCCGCCGCTCGTCCGCCCTGATCGGCCGAGCGGACGCGCGAGCCTTGGTGGAGGGATTGCCGTCGGCTCGATCCGGGCTGCCTCACTTCACCAGCGGGCAGCCGCCGTCCTTCAGCGGCCGGAACGCCTGGTCGGCGGGAACTTCGGCGAGCAGCTTGTAATAATCCCACGGCCCCTTCGATTCCTCCGGCTTCTTCACCTGGAACAGGTACATGCTGTGCACCATGCGGCCGTCCTCGCGCAGCACGCCGTTGTCGGTGAAGGCGTCCCGCACCGGAAGCTCGCGCATCTTGGCCATCACCGTCCTGGTGTCGCGGGTGCCGGCGGCCTGCACGGCCTTGAGATAGTGCAGCGTGGCACTGTAGGTCGCGGCCTGGTTCATGGTCGGCATGCGCTTGACCCGCTCCAGGAAGCGCTTGCCGAAGGCGCGGGTCTTGTCGTTGAGGTCCCAATAATAGGCCTCGGTGACGATCAGCCCTTGCGCCAGCTTGAGCCCGAGGCTGTGCACGTCGGAGATGAACATCACGATCGCAGCCAGGTTCTGGCCCCCGGCAGCGATGCCGAACTCGCCGGCCTGCTTGATCGCGTTGATGGTGTCGCCGCCGCCGTTCGCGAGGCCGATGATTTTGGCCTTGGATGCCTGGGCCTGAAGCAGGAACGAGGAGAAGTCCGCCGTGTTGAGGGGATGCTTGACGCTGCCCAGCACCTTGCCGCCGGAGGCCTTCACGACGTCACCGGTGTCGCGCTCAACCGAATGGCCGAACACGTAGTCCGCGGTCAGGAAGAACCAGGTGTCGCCGCCGTTCTTGACGATGGCGCTGCCGACGGTGTGCGCGTTGGCATAGGTGTCGTAGGTCCAATGCGCGGTGTAGGGCGAGCAGGACTTTCCGGTGATGTCGGAGCTCGCCGCATCCGTCACGATCATGATCTTCTCGTACTGCTTCGACAGCTCCATCACCGCGAGCGCGGTTGCCGAGGTCGGCAGGTCGATGATCATGTCGACGCCTTCGGTCTCCCACCATTTGCGGGCGATGGTGGAGGCGACATCGGGCTTGTTGAGCACGTCGGCACTGAGCATGTCGATCGGCTTGCCGAACATCTGCCCGCCAAAATCCTCGATCGCCATTTTGGTGGCCTCGACATTCCCTATGCCGCCGATGTCTGAATAGACGGACGAGAAGTCGGAGAGCACGCCGATCTTGAGCGGTGCCTGCTGGGCATGAGAAGGGCAGATCGCAGACGCAGCGAGTGCGGCCGCAAATGCGGCGCACATAATCCGGCACATGGTATTTCCCCCGATATTATAGTTGGTGCACGAACCCAGATTTGCCGCTCCGGAGCGTCAATTCTTGCGTGACGGCGCCGCGCGGGCCGGTTGATTTGACGCAGCCAATCGCGCCGACTACGTTTGCGCAAACGCAAAATACGTTTGAATGCGGTGGGCCGACGAATGCCCACGCCGCCATTCACGCAGGCTAAAATCTCAGGGGGAAGGACATGACCGGCGACACCGCAGCCACCATCTCGAAAGCGCGCGAGCATTCGATCGGCGATCTCTTGCGCCGCTCGGCGGGCCGCGAGCCGAACAAGCTCGCGGTAAGGTGCGGCGGTGTGAGCTGGACCTTTGCCGAAATGGACGCGATCTGCAACCGGCTCGGCCGCGGCCTGCTCGGGCTCGGCGTCAGGATGGGTGACCGTGTTGCCGTGCTGTCGCGCAATTCGCACGCCTTCGCCGCGCTGCGCTTCGCGGTGGCGCGGATCGGCGCCGTGCTGGTGCCGATCAACTTCATGCTCAATCCGGACGAGATCAATTTCATCTTGAAGAGTTCCGGCGCGAAACTGCTCGCGACCGGACCGGACTTCCTCGAGCAGGCACGCGCGGCGAGCGCTAGGGATTGCGCGGTCGAGCAGATGATCTGGCTACCGGGCGAGGATGCTGCCACGGCGCCTGCGGGCCTCACCGCCTTCGACGATCTCCTCGACGCCGACGGCTCGTTCCTGGACGCATCGGTCGACAGCCGCGATCTCGCGCAGATCGTCTACACCAGCGGCACGGAGTCGCTGCCCAAGGGCGCGATGCTGACCCACGAGGCCGTGATGTGGCAGTATGTCAGCTGCATCATCGACGGCGGCATGAGCGCGGACGACAAGTTCCTGCACGCGCTGCCGCTCTATCATTGCGCCCAGCTCGACGTCTTCCTGGGCCCGCAGATCTATCTCGGCGCCTCGGGCGTCATCACCGGCAAGCCGACTGCCGACAACATCCTGGCGCTGATCGAGGCCCACAAGATCACGTCGTTCTTCGCGCCGCCCACGATCTGGATCGCGATGCTGCGCTCGCCGAATTTCGACAAGACCGATCTGTCGAGTTTGCAGAAGGGCTATTACGGCGCCTCCATCATGCCCGTGGAGGTGCTGCTCGAGCTCCAGCGCCGGCTGCCCAATGTCAAGTTCTGGAATTTCTACGGCCAGACCGAAATCGCGCCGCTCGCCACCGTGCTGCGGCCGGAGGACCAGCTGCGCAAGGCCGGATCGGCCGGCAAGCCCGTGCTCAATGTCGAGACGCGCGTGGTCAACACGGCGATGGAGGACGTCAAGGTCGGCGAAGTCGGCGAGATCGTGCATCGCTCGCCGCATCTGCTGTCCGGCTACTACAACGATCCCGTCAAGACCGCGGCGGCGTTCTCCGGCGGCTGGTTTCACTCGGGCGATCTCGCCACTGTCGACGACGAGGGTCACATCACCGTGGTCGATCGGGTCAAGGACATGATCAAGACCGGTGGCGAGAACGTCGCGAGCCGCGAGGTCGAGGAGATGGTCTACCGCATCCCCGCCGTCTCCGAGGTCGCCGTGGTCGGCCTGCCCGATCCGCGCTGGATCGAGGCGGTGACCGCGATCGTCGTGGTCAAGAGCGGGGAGATGCTGGACGAGGACGCCGTCATCAAGCACTGCGCCGGCCAGATGGCGCATTTCAAGGTGCCCAAGCGCGTCATCTTCGTCGATAGTCTGCCGAAGAATCCGAGTGGCAAGTTGCTGAAGCGCGAGCTGCGTCAGCGCTTCGTCGGCGGCGACACATTGGACAAGGCGATCCAGAAGAATTTTGGGACCTGAGACGGAGCGATCGTGCCGGAGCGATGCGCCTGATGCAGCACGGTGGCCATTCGGCAAGATCGTGGTCGAGTTCGCCTAGTTTGTCTCACCGGCCAGCTTCCTCACGTCGTCCGGCGTTTGTCCGAAGCGGCGGCGAAACGCGCGGTGGAAATAGGATACGTCGTGAAATCCCGCCAGATGCGCGATCTCGATGATCTTGCGCGTGCGCATGGCGGGATTTCGCAGCAACCGCTCGGCTCGCAGCAGCCGCTGCTCCAGCACGAAGCCGCTATAGGTGATGCCGGCGCGCTCGAACAGCAATTGGATGGTGCGCGGGCTGATCCGGTGCGCGGCGGCAAGATCGGACAGCGACAAGGCGGGGCTGTCCAGCTGCGCCAGGATGTCGGACTTCAGGGCTTCGAGACGCGCCGCGGCAAGGCCGCGCGTCCGCGCCTCCTCGGCGGCATCGCCGCGTGCTCCGATCATCAACACGGCGAGGTCGAACAAATGCTGCGAGACCGCATCGAGCTCCGTCGGGGCCAGCTTGTCCGCATGCGTATGTGCCAAGTCGTAGTACCGCAGGAACATCGATGTAATCGGCATGGCGCCAGGGATCGACTGGGCGATCAGGTCTTCGGCATTCGGGCAGGCGCGCAGCAGTGCCTTGCGAGGCAACAGTGCGGTTTGGAAGTTGCCGTACGCCGTCTGAGTGACTCGGGCGCCCCGGATCGACGGATCTCCGATCGTGAGGTCGCCGGCGGCGATGTTGA
The DNA here is from genome assembly GCF_049739505.1 of Bradyrhizobium sp. USDA 241. Taxonomy (NCBI): domain Bacteria; kingdom Pseudomonadati; phylum Pseudomonadota; class Alphaproteobacteria; order Hyphomicrobiales; family Nitrobacteraceae; genus Bradyrhizobium; species Bradyrhizobium sp. USDA 241. Next base: position 2,285,787 of record NZ_JBMGPZ010000004.1, read on the forward strand.
GCGCGCGCCTGCCCATGGTCCCGCTCAGAGCCGAATTCGGTGACGCGACGATCACCAACTCGTCGTTGGTGCCCATGGAGACGAAGCTCATCGGTGTACCGTAGGAGGCGGACAACCTCACGCGTGGAAGGATGGCGGGCGCGATGGTCCGCTGCACCGGGCCGTCCCCAACCGGGACGAAATCGGTCCCCATCACCTGCCGGCAGAACTGCTCGCGCCACCCCTCATAGGCCGGTCCCGTCGGATCGCCGCTGAATGAGAGCTGAGGCTGGATCATCGGTTGGAAAGCGCGGGTTTGACGGCAATTCGGCAGGTTGTATCGTTTAACCCGTACTCGGCAACGGTAAAAGCGCGGAATTGCGTGATACGCCATTCGCGACGGCGCGCTACGCCAGCGACCAGGTGCCGCAGCTCGGAAAGCCGCGCTGGCGAGCCTCAATATTTCTTCACCGCCGCCGCGAAGGCCAGCCACAGCGCGATCGACGCGAGCCCGAAGCCGCTGAGCAGCAGGAAGGTCGGTCCGTAGCCGATCCATTGCGCGATCCAGCCGCCAAGCGCGGGGCTTAAGCTTGCGCCGACGCCCTGCACGGTGATCACGGCGCCCTGGCCGAGATTGATGCGGCCGGTGCCGTTGAGCGCGCGCGCGACCATGCCGGGGACGGCGACCGTTTGCAGCCCGGTGCCGATGCCGTCGAGCACCTGCATCGGCACGACGCCCCACCATCCCGTGACGAAGAAGGCGAGCACGCCCCGGATCGGCAGGAACATGAAGGAGACCAGGATGATCGGCCAGTAGTTGCGCTTGCTCGCCGCCTTCATCGCGATCAGCGAGGTCACGACCATTACGCCCTGCGCGATCACGACGGTGTTCGCGACGAAGCTCGGGCCGTTGGCCTGTCCCTCCGCCACCGCCGCAAGTCCGTAGAGCGGAACGATGGCGGCGTTGCCGAGGTGAAACAGCGCCAGCGCGAGCGCCAGCACGAGTAGCGCCCGGTGCTTGAGCAGCATCGTGAACGCGTCCGGAGCGCTGTCCGGATCATCCTCCTTGCTGCCGCGTGCGGCACGGTCGTCGATCGCCTTGGCCGGAATCATCATGACGCAGGCGATCGCGATGGCGCCGAACACGGCGGCCAGCGCGAACACGGCGACATAGCCGAACTTGTAGCCGAGATAGCCGGAGAGCGCAGCGCCAACCATGTTGCCGGCGTGGTTGTAGGCCTGGTTGCGGCCGTTGAGCGCGTTGAAGCCCTTCTGCTTGGCGATGCCGAGCGTGATGCCGGTGACCGCGGGCACGATCGCGGCGCTCGCCAACGACTGCGCCACTTGCGAGAACGTCACCGCCCAGAAATTCTGGGAGATCAGGATAATCGCAGAGGCCGAGACCACGCAGATGCCGGGAATGACGACCCATAGCCGCTTGTTGCGGCTGGAATCGATGAAGCCGCCGATCGGCGTTGTGACCAGCATGCCCGCGACGTTGCCGATGGTCATCGCGGTGCCGATCAGCCCGGTCGCCCAGCCGCGTTCCTGGAGGAAGACGCCGACGAACGGCCCGATGCCCGACTGCATGTCGGCCATGAAGAAGTTGAGCGCGAACAAAGGCCAGATACGGGAGGAGGTGGGGGACCGCGATGCCATCGATACTCGAATATGCTCTTCGTGTGTCGTGATCCCCTTGGCCAATCGTTCTGGCGTGGACCTGAACGTAACGAGCGCTCACCGCGTTGGTTCCAGTCACTGCTGCCAGCCATCGATCTTGCCGGGTGCTTGTCCGCAATGTCATCCTGGATCTTCCCACGGAGCCCGAGTCATGCCTCTCTGGACCTGCGAAACCTGCGGCGCGCAATTTCCCTCGCGCGGAGCGCCGCCCGACTCCTGCCCGATTTGTGAGGACGAGCGACAGTTCGTGAACTGGAAAGGACAGACCTTTCTCGCGCGCGAGGAGCTCGCGCGGAGGCATCGACTGGTGGGCCGCGACGATCTTGGCCTCACCGGGATCGGGATGGAGCCGAGCTTTGCCATCGGGCAGCGCGCACTGCTGGTGCCTCAAGACGACGGCTGCGTGATGTGGGACTGCATTCCGCTTGCGACAGACGAGGCCATCCAATATGTCGCGGCACTCGGCGGGCTGAAGGCCATCGCGATCTCGCATCCGCACTACTACGGCGCGGTCGCGGACTGGAGCGATACGTTCGGCGGCGTGCCGGTCTACCTGCACGCCGATGACCGCGCCTTCGTCACACGGCCTCATCCGGCGATCGTGCACTGGACCGGCGAGCGCCATCGGATCACCGATGACGTGCTGCTGCTGCGCACCGGCGGCCATTTCGCCGGCGCCACCATGTTGCATTATGGGCGTGGTGCGGACGGCAAGGGCGCGTTGCTCACAGGGGACATCGCGCAGGTGACGATGGACCGCCGCTTTGTCAGCTTCATGTATTCCTATCCGAATTACATGCCGCTGGGCGCCGCCGCGGTGCGGCGGATCGCGGCCGCCGTCGAGCCGCTCGCCTTCGACCGGATCTACGGAGCCTGGTGGGGCCGCAACATCGCCAGCGGCGCCAAGGCCGCGTTCGCGGCGTCGGTCGCGCGCTATCTGTCGGCCATCGCCTGAGCCGGTGTGCGGACCGGATTTATCTTGCCGACCCAAAATAACTGTACTAATAGTACAATTATTTTGGTCTTGCCGCAAAACGACGCATCTGCGGGTCCGGCATGATCGATGCATCGCGGAAGCCGTGGGGTTTTGCGGCCTCCGTGAGCGGGAGCTGAATGCATGACGGGGCAGCGCGACTACGAGATCTTCGAGGCCGGCGACGTGCCGCTCCGGTCCGGGACCGTCCTTCCCGCCATGAAGCTCGCCTACAAGACCTACGGCACGCTGAGTCCGGCCCGGGACAACGTCATCCTCTATCCGACCTCGTTCGGTGCGCAGCACACCGATACGGAATGGCTGATCGGGCCCGACGGCGTGCTCGATCCCACGCGCTATTTCATCATCATCCCGAACCTGTTCGGCAACGGCCTGTCGTCCTCGCCCTCGAATACGCCCGCGCCATTTCCCGGGGTAACCTATCACGATGCCATCGCGGTCCAGCACCGGCTGCTTACCGAACGCTTCGGCATCTCCAGGCTTGCGCTGGTCTATGGCTGGTCGATGGGCGGTATGCAGGCCTATCACTGGGCGGCGCTGCACCCCGACGTGGTCGAGCGTGCGGCGGTCGTCTGCGGCAGCGCCCGCTGCGCGCCCTACAATTACGTCTTCCTGGAAAGCGTGAAGGCCGCGCTCACTGCCGATCCATCCTTCCGCGACGGCCGTTTCGCCGAAAGACCCGTCGCCGGCTATCGCGCCATGGGGCGCGTCTATGCCGGCTGGGCGATGTCGCACGGCTTCTACCGCGACGAGCTCTGGCGCGAGGCCGGCTTCAATTCGCTGGAGGATTATCTCGTCCGCGCCTGGGACGCGACGTTTGCGCGGCGCGACGCCAACGACCTCCTGGCGCAGATCGGGATCTGGCAGAATGGCGATGTCAGCCGCTGCCCGACATTCGCGGGCGATTTCGACCGGGCGCTGGCGGCGGTCAAGGCACACATGCTGCTGATGCCGGGCGCGACCGATCGCTATTTCGATGTCCGCGACAACGAGGACGAACTCGGCCGGCTCGTCAATGCGACATCAGCCGTGCTGCATCCGATCCCATCGCTGCATGGCCATCGCGCCGGCAACCCCGTCAACAATCCGCGCGACCAGGCCTTCATCAAGGCCGAGATCGCCGCGCTTCTCAGCAAGTAGGGCAGCAACCGATCATGAGCGACGCAACCGTTTCTGAGCCTGGCCATCGCCTGAAGCCGCTGACACCGGCCATGCTGCGCGAATTGTCGGTTCGCTCCAATGTCAGGGGTGCGGCGCAGAGCCTTGGCCATTACGGCGTGATCCTGCTGGTGGGCGCGTTGATCTGGAAGGTCTCGTCGACATGGGGCGTGCTCTGGGCGCTGCCGCTGATGGTGGTGCAGGGCTATGTCGTCGCCTTCCTGTTCATGGCGGTGCACGAGACCGCGCACAAGACCGCGTTCAGGAACCGTGGACTCAATCTCACGGTGGGCTATCTCTCGGCCTTCATCATCGGACTGCCTTACGAATATTACTGCCTGTTTCACTGGGACCATCACCGCTACACGCAGGATCCGGAAAGGGATCCCGAGCTGATCGTCGGGGTGAAGCCGGCATCCGACACGCATCTCGCGCTCGCCTATAGCGGCCTGCTCCAGGTCGCCGGCCGGCTGCGGCTGATGCTCGGCCATGCGCTCACCGGCACGGTCACCGTGCCCTGGATTCCCGAGAGCAAGCGCGCCGTCATCGTGACGGAGGCGCGGATCCATGTGGTCCTCTATGCGCTGCTGCTCGCGCTCTCACTCTGGTTTTCCTCGGCGCTGCTGCTCTGGGTCTGGATCGTGCCGCTGATCATCGGGCAGTTCTTCCTGCGGCCCTACCTCTATGCCGAGCATACCGGCTGTGACCACACCCGCAGCGCCTTCCACAACACCCGCACCACCTACACCGGCGCGGTCGTCAAATGGTTCGCGTGGAACATGCCCTACCATGTCGAGCACCACGCCTATCCCTCGATCCCCTTTCACGCGCTGCCGAAGCTGAACGAGATCGTCGACGGCGAGATCGTGCATCGCGGCCGCGGCTACATCAGGACGACGCGGGAGACCTGGGCCTGGTTTCGCCGGCAGCGGCAGGCCGGCTAGTCGCGCGCGCCTCTCCCGCACGCGTTTTGCCAGCTCCCGGTAGAAAGCTTCATTGCACGTTCATCACACGCGCTTGTCTCGCGGGTCATTTCGATACCGTCTCGCCGAGCGGTCGCGAGTGGTTCGAAATTTTATATTGAAATCAATGATTTGGGCCGGCCGCAAGACATGGCTAACAGGTGCTTCCCGATAGGGAAAGTTTTAGCCGTGTTGTATTCACGACCAAGCGAGGCCCGCCGCTCTAGCGTGCAAGCGGTCAAGGGAGATTGACGATGAGCGCGACGAGAGGCCGTCTTCTTGTGGTCGACGACGATCTGGTGCAGCGGGTTTTGATCAGCAAGATCGGCTCGAAGCTCGGGTACGATTCCGTCGTTGTTCCATCGTACGAGGCTGCAACCGAGCTTCTGGCGCGCGAAACCTTCGATATCATGGCGCTGGACCTGTCGCTCGGCGAGCGGGATGGGGTGGAGCTGTTGCGTTTCGTCGCAGAACGAGACCTCCGCGCGATGTCGATCGTGATCATCAGCGGCTGCGATGATCGCATCATGAAGGCGACGCGCCGGGTTGCCGTCGGGTTGAAGCTGCCGTTCGCTGGATGTCTGACCAAACCGCTCGATCTTAACCGCCTGCGCCGCGCGCTCGAACTGCCGCAGCGCTCGCCGCTGGTCGCGAAGACGGCCTCGCCGCCGCCCCGGATCACGCCGGACAGAATTGCGCGTGGTCTCGCCAATCGCGAGTTCTTCGTTGAGTTTCAGCCGAAGGTCGCGCTGCGGACCGGGAGAGTTGTCGGCGCCGAGGCCCTCGCACGCTGGCGCACCGCCGAGTTCGGCATGGTCTCGCCCATGGTCTTCATTCCGATCGCCGAGCAGGCCGGCCTCATGCGCGAGGTGACCGATTGCATCCTTTCATCGGCGCTGTCGCAGGGCCGAAAGATGATCGAGCGCAATCCCGGTTTCACCATCGCCGTCAACATCTCGGGCTCGCTGATGTCGGACTTGACCCTGCCCGACCGGATCGAGGAGATCCTGCGCCGCGAGAACGTGCCCCCGTCGTCGCTGACGGTGGAAATCACCGAAACCACGGCAATGGCCGACGTCGACCGCGCCAACGACATTCTGGTGCGTCTGCGGCTCAAGAACATCGGCACGGCAATCGACGACTTCGGCACCGGTTATTCATCGCTCGCAGTCCTGGCGCGGCTTCCGTTCAGCGAACTGAAGATCGATCAGTCCTTCATCAAGGGCTGCGAATCCGACGACGACATGATGAAGATCGTCGATGCGTCCGTTGCGCTTGCCAAGGCGTTCAACATGAAGGTCGTGGCCGAGGGTGTCGAGAACTCGGAAGCGCTCGAAATCATCCGCCGGGTCGGCTGCGACGTTGCGCAGGGCTTCTACTTTGCACCTTCGCTGCGGCGTTCGCGCGCCGAACGATGGATATCCGAACGCAATTCTCTTGCCGACGAGCAAGCCGCGTCGGCAACGCCGGCGGCTCTTGCGAGTTGAGACGACGAACCCCGGTCGCGGAGCGACCGGGGTTGCGCCAGCCGATCGATGTGCTCAGTAGATCCCGTAAGCGCAGACATTCACGACGCGCACGCGCAGGCCATGACGGGTGCGGACGAGGCGCTCCTGGTAGCAGTTGCTGACGCCCGTGTTGAGGTAGATACCGCCAACGCCCCAGCCGGGACCCCAGTGGTGATGACCGTGATGGTGATGGAAGCCGCCCGCCGAGGCCGCGGTGGGCGCGAGGGCGGCAACACCGAGCGAGCCGGCAGCGATCAGACCGAGAGCAAGCTTACGAAACATCTTCATTCTCCATTTGGCGCAGGGGCCATTGTTGTGTCCCTGCATCTCGGTCGAGATGAGATGCGATCGCGTTCACACGGGATGCGGAGAATCGTGTTTCAGGATTGTTTCGTGGGCTGCGGCAAAGTGTGCCGCCGTCAGGCTTTTCGCACCGCGCGATAGCGCACGGCCATCGCCTGCGTCATCTCCGCCATCTTCTCGCGGAGATCGGCAGGCTCCAGCACTTCGGCCTCGGGGCCGAGCCGCAGCAATTCCGCCGCGGCGTGCCACGACGTCTTGCCGACCGGGACTCGCGCAATGCGCCAGCCATCGGCATCTACGGTCTCTTCAAGCTGCGTGCGTGCCTTGACATAGGGCTGGCTCAGCGCGTCGAGCAATTTGACGCCAAACGGCGACAGCCGCACCATCGCGACATTGGGATGCATCTCGGCTTCCAGGCGCAGCGTCGCGGCCTGCCAATAGGCGGCGAGATCGAAGCCGGCGGGCCTGTCGAAGCGGTCGTCGAGCGCCGTGCAATCCAGCACGCGCGCGACGCGATAGGTGCGCACGCTGCCGTCGACCTGGCCGGCGAGATACCAGCTGCCGCCCTTCAGCACGAGGCCGAGCGGCGCGACGCGGCGTTGCTTCTCCGCGCGCCAGCTCTGGTAGCGGATCCTGATCTGCGTCCCGCGCAGCACGGCGCGGGCGATGGCGCGCAGGCGCTTTGGGTCTTCCGCCTCGCCGAACCAGCCCGGTGCGTCCAGATGAAAACGCTCCTGCATCCGGCCGGCGTCTTCGCGCAGAGTCTCGGGCAGGGCAGCCATCAGCTTGTTCTGCGCGGCGATCATCGCGGCGTCGAGCCCGAGCGCGGCCGCCGGGCCGGGCAATCCCGCCAGGAACAGCGCGCCCGCCTCGCTCTGCGACAGGCCGTTCAGCCGCACGCGATAGCCGTCGAGCAGGCGATAGCCGCCTTCGGCGCCGCGGTCGGCGTAAACGGGAACGCCGGACGTCGCGAGCGCATCGATGTCGCGATAGATCGTGCGCACCGAGACTTCGCAGGCCTCCGCGAGCGCAGGCGCGGTGACCCGTCCCCTGGCCTGGAGGGTGGTGAGGATCGACAGCATCCGGCTCGCGCGCATGATCCCTTAAACCATACCTGACAGAAGATGTCAGGTATGGTCGGCTACAAGCAGTCCCGCGCCAGCCGGCCAGAGGGAGACTGCCATGACCGATCCGAACCGCATCACGCTGTATTATTCGCCACAGACGCGCGCCACCGGCACGCGGGTGCTGCTGGAGGAGCTGGGCGCTCCTTACGATCTCCACGTTCTCAACATGAAGGCCGGCGAGCAGCGCATGCCCGCCTATCTCGCCATCAATCCGCTCGGCAAGGTGCCGGCGATCCGCCATGGCGAAGCGCTGGTGACGGAGCAGGTCGCCATCACCATCTACCTCGCCGACCTGTTTCCGCAGGCCGGCCTCACGCCCGCCCTGAACGATCCGCTGCGCGGCCCCTATCTGCGCTGGATCGCATATTACGGATCGTCGTTTGAGCCGGCCCTGATCGACAAGTTCATGCAGCGCGAGCCGGCGCCGATCACGCAATCGCCCTATGCCGATTACGACGCCATGCTGGGTGCGCTCGAGGCCCAGCTGTCGAAGGGCCCATATCTGCTCGGCGAGCGCATGACGGCCGCCGACGTGTTGTGGGGCGTCGCCTTCAGCTGGACCATGATGTTCGGCATCGTACCGAAGAAGGACGTGTTCGTTCGCTATGCCGAACGCATGACGGCGCGGCCGGCGTTCCATCGCATCAATGCGGCGGATGCGGAGATGGCGGCGCAGCATGCGGCTGCGGCTGGAGGGTAAGGGCGCGCCTCACATTCGGTATCGTCCCGGGGCGCGCGAAGCGCGAACCCGGGACCCATATGTGGACGGCCTCCGTGGCACAAGAGCTTTGTGAAGGTTTTGATCGGATCGCTTGCATCCATATGTCCGGCCTGTTGGTTCGGCGTGTTAGACCGCTGGCCAAGATGGTTTCCGCGACACGAGCTCCAATCAACCACGCGACCTTGATCGGCCAATGGGTCCCACGGATTTGCTCGCATCTTCGGTCGATCGATCGCACCATCTCCTCTGCTCTTGCAGCTCCGGTTCGGCCGGTGGGTGAACCCGCCGGTCGGCCGAATCTCTCAACTATGCGGCGGCTGGCGCTTGGTCGGCTCGGGCATTCAGCCGCGCGCTGTCATATTCCTGTGCCGTCGTCATCAGCTTCCAGGCGATGCGGGCCATCTTGTTGGCGAGTGCCACTGCGGCAAGCTTCGGTGTCTTGCGCTTCAAGAGCTCGACGAGCCAATGTGGACCGGAATCTTTCGCCATCGCTTGCTTGACCACCGAGGTCGCCCCGACCACCAGCAGTTGACGCAATCTCTCATCGCCAGCGCGGGTGATCTTGCCGAGCCTGGTCTTTCCCGCAGTGGAATGGTCCTTGGGGGTCAAGCCGAGCCAGGCCGCGAACAGTCTTCCTGAGCGGAAGGCATGCGGATCTGGCGCCTTCATGACCAGTGCCGCAGCGGTGACCGGACCGACCCCCGGGATTTGTGCCAATCGCCGGCTCATGGCATCGGCACGGTGCCAGGCCACAAGCTTGGCCTCGACCGCCTTCAGCTCGACTTGCACCTGGTCATATTGGCGGGCAAGCATTGCAAACAGCTCGCGAGCCAGCGCTGGAACACGATCGTCCTGTTTGATCGTCGCCAGGAACGCGGCAAGCTTGTCCAGCCCCTTGGCTGCTATCAAACCGAACTCCGCCGCATGACCGCGGATCGTATTGGAGAGCTGGGTGCGACGCGCGACCAATTGCTCGCGTACGCCAAGCAGCATCAGCGCCGCCTGCTGCTCGGCCGTCTTCACCGGAACGTAGCGCATCCGCGGCCGGCTCGCCGCCTCACACAGTCCTTCCGCGTCGCGCCCGTCGTTCTTGTTGCGCGGCACGTAAGGCTTGACCAGCTGCGGCGCGATCAGCTTGACCGTGTGCACTAGCTTGCCAAGCTCCCGCGCCAGGTAGTGCGCCGCCCCGCAAGCCTCGATCACAATCACCGTCGCCGGCAGCTTGGTAAAAACTCCAGCATCGCCTTGCGGCTCAGCCGCTTGCGCAACACCACTTGCTCCGAAGCGTCAACGCCATGGAGTTGAAAAATTTGCTTCGACGTATCCATCCCAATGCGGATAATCTGGCTCATGGACGGCTCCTGTGAATGGGTCTTTGACAACCTCATTCTGGCACAACTGATGCCGTAGGGGCCGTCCACACCATCAACCACCGGATTTGATTTGGCGAAGACTCGGAGTTACCAGCTTTGCGTCACAACCACTCCCTGTGGTTGCGGGTCCCGGCGCGCGCTTGACGCGCGCTTGTCCGGGACGACGAATGTGCCTTGGCTGCATCGTCAAAACCGTGGTGCCCGCTTCTCCGCAAACGCCTTGATGCCTTCCTTAATCTCGTCGCCGCGCATGCTGTCGCGGTGGCGCTGGTCGGCGGCGGCTTCATCGAACTCGCCGCGGGCGAACTCGTTGATGGCGCGCTTCATGCCGCGCATCGCCTGCGGGGCGTTGCCGGCGAGGACACCAGCGAGCCTGTCGACTTCCTCGTCCAGGAATTCCACCGGCACCATCGCGGTGAGATAGCCGATGCGCAGCATCTCCGGCGCGCTGATCTTCTGCGCGGTCAGGAACAGCTTCTTGGCATTGTCCACGCCGAGACGCGTCACGTAGCGTTTGATGCCGCTCGGGTAATAATGCAGCCCAAGCCGCGCCGCCGGCATGAACATTTCCGCGGTATCGACGCCGATCCGGAAATCGCAGGCGAGCGCTAGGTCGGTCGCGCCGCCATAGACGCCGCCGTTGAGCCGGCAGATGGTCGGTACGCCCAAATCCTCCAGCCGGTTGACGATCACCTCGAAGGCCGAGCCCGCGCTCTGCTGCTCGCTCGCGCTGACCGCGCGCTCCGCCACCGAGTTGAGATCGTAGCCCGCGGAGAAGGCACGCCCGGTGCCGGTCAGCACCAGCACGCGAATATCGGGATCGGCCTCGACCCGGTCGAACAGTCTCGTCAACTCGCCGAGATCCTCCGCCTGGAGCCGGTTGAGATGTTTCGGTCGATTGAGGCGGATGGTGGCGCGTGCGCCGGTGATCTCGATCAGGGGGCCGGTGGCTGCCTCGGCGGTGTCCGACATTCTTGTCTCCATTGTCGGCGCCAAAGTGCCCGCCCCGGCGGAGGCCGTCAACGACGGGCGCGGGCAGTTTCATTGGCGCGGCTGCACCGAGCGCGCTCATCCGTGCCGCCGTCGCTCGTGGAGTGCCTACTTGAAATTTGGCGGCTCGTCGTAGCCGCGGCGGCTGCTGAAGAACAGCAGCACCATGAGCCCGACGCCGACGATGACGGAAAACCCCGCGCCCAGCGCCAGCGCCACATAGCCTTCCGTCGGGATCGGCTCGCCTTCGACCGCCATTGCGGAATAGGCGAAGTAGCCGGCCGCCGCCAGCATGGCCAGCAGAAGGGTGATAAGGAGTGCACGCATGCCGCATTCTCCGGTTGCAGCCGGAAAGCCAACAATTGCGAATGGGCGGAGTTCCAGGCGGCCGGCTGACGTGCGGCGTGGCGGTGGGCGGCCCAAACCGGCGGATCAGGCGCTCTGGGCGGTCTTCACCACCACGACATTGCTGTCGTCCAGCTGGGCCGGGCCAACATCGCCCACCGTCTTGTCGGCTTCGCCGGCATGACGTTTGAGATAGTCGCGGCGCATGCCGATCTCGTCGCGGACGAATTCGTAGCCGAGCTTGAAGGTGTCGAGCCCGTCGGTACTGATCGTGCCGTCTCTGAGGCCGACAACGGCGCCGCGCAAGATGGCCTCCAGCTCGTCCTGGAGACATTCGAGCTGGTCCAGCGAGTGGGCATGCTCGATCCGCTCGCCGATGTCGAGGATGGCGGTGGAGAGCTCGCTGGCCTTCTCCGGCGCGATCCTCGTGATCTTGGCGTAGATCGCCGCGAAGATCGAACCGATGATGCTGAGCGCGGCCACGCCCACATACATCAGGTCGCTGTACTTATCGATGAACGACTTGGTGTCGTCGTTGATGTAATCGGCGGCGCCCCGGTGCGCGATCACGAACGCATCCTTCTCGACGGACGCGGGTTCTATCCTGGTGGCGAAGCCGTTGTCGAGGCCGAGCGCGGACTTGTTCTCGTAGATGGTACGCGCGAGCTCGCCTGCCGTCGTCGGGGACATTCTGGATTGTGCGACCAGGAGCCATTCGAGCCCGATCGTGTCGAGATCGTCGTCGGGAATTTGCGGCGATGTCGACAACGTGCCTGCCGTCAGTGTCTCGCCGGAGATGCCCGGGAATTTGCGGGCCAGCATCTTCGCTTCGTCGATCGCGTTCAGCGTGAAGCCGCCGCGTCTGGCGACTTGCTCATAGGATTTGTCCCTGACGGCCCTGGAGGCGTGGACGATGGCGACCACCGCGCCAAAGCCGTTCGGCGGGCCAAACAGCCTGTCGAGCGTTGCGCCCTGCGGCGCCATCTGGACCCTCGCAGCCTCAGGGCCGTCCGGGGCCTCGAGGATGCTGCGGACGAAGGCGAGCGAGGCTTCGTTCTCGGCGACGACCGCGACTTTCTTCTTCCTGAGCTCGGAGAGGGACTTGATCTTCTTGTTGCCGGGCCTGAGCAGCAGCACGAGATCATGCTCGAGGATCGCGAGCGTGCGCGCGCGCAGCGGCACCTTGGAGTCGCTGCGCAGGACGGCGAGGTCAGCCTGCTTGCGGTCGAATTGGGCGAGCGCTTGGCGTTATCCGCGTTGTTGACGATCTCGATCCGGACGCGGGAGGCGTTGTCCTTCACCACAGTGGCGAGCTTGGCCGCGAACAGCGCCTCATCACTGTCGGGAGCGCCGACGGCGAAGGTCAGCGTCTCCGAATTGTGCAGCAAGGCGCGACCGCCCCAGACGGTGGCGAACGACAGCAGCAGGGTCAGCACGACGTAGAGGAAAACCTGCTGCTGGTTTGTCTTGATTACCTTGGGGCGCCGGGGCGGCGGTTCGGTCGGCGATGAGGTGGGGCCTTCAGTACTCATGGCAGCACCTGGCCTTAATCTCGGATGGCGGTCGGCTCGCGGCGGGCGCCCTGCAGTTCGTAAATGCCTGAAAAAAGAAAGATTTTCTCTGTCGCCGATGATAGCGCGACGGTAACAGAACGCAAATTTCGAGCCGGAGGCAACCGGACGCGACACGTCCGCGGCGATTGGTCATCCTATCACCAGTTAGCCACACTTGGCGATTTTCCGGTTCCCCCGGCTGCATTCCGCCGCGGGAAATGTCATAAATCGCGCGTCCCGGCGATTTGACCGGCCCAAGAAGAAGTTGCGCTGAACGCTCCAATTCTTCTCGTCACGTCATGAGGCGTCAGCTTGTCGTTTCCACCCATGTCATCGGCGATTCCGGTTGAAGCGCTCATTGGCTGGATGTTGCTGCTCACCTTCAAGCACATCATCGCCGATTTCGTTCTCCAGACCGCCTGGATGGCGCACGGCAAGGACCAGAAGCATGGCTGGGCCCTGCCGCTTCTGGTGCACTGCCTGATCCACCTTGCTGTTGCGCTGCCGCTGATCCTGATCGTGGCGCCGAGATTCTGGTTCGTGGCGCTGATCGACTTCGCGATCCACATCACGATCGACCGCGCCAAGGGGTTCGTCTCCGCCAATTTCGGCGTCGACCTTGCGCATCCCTGGTTCTGGACCCTGATCGGCGTCGACCAGGCGCTGCACCATCTTACCGGCTTCGGCCTCTCCATCTTCATGGCGGCGAACTGAGGGCGGCCGTCCTGCCGCCTTTGGCTGGAAGCAATCGCTTGCATCACGAAAGGTCGTCATGCCCGGAGAGCTGGCCCCGGTTGTTTGGACAGCGCCCCGCTGGATTTAAGTGGATTCCTGCCGGGTTATGCTGAACGCGGGGCTTTACGGTTTTGTCGTTGCGTCGGGAGGGCGTAGCCCGACCAGAGCGACGACAAAACCGTCGGCGACGGTCATGCGGCCATCACCATAGCTTGCGTGCCGAAGTAAGCCTCGTCGGGCGTGCGCCCGTCAAGGCTCGAGTGAGGGCGTCCCTGATTGTAGAAGGCCAGATACTTGGCAATTGACGCTCGCGCCTCGGACACGCTGTCGTAGGCGCGGAGATATACTTCTTCGTATTTGACCGTGCGCCAGAGCCGCTCGACAAACACGTTGTCGCGCCAGGCGCCCTTGCCGTCCATGCTGATGGCGATCTTCGCGTCCAGCAGCACATCGGTGAACTCGAGGCTGGTGAACTGGCTGCCCTGATCCGTGTTGAAAATCTCGGGCCTGCCGTGCTTCGCCAACGCCTCCTGGACCGCTTCGACGCAGAAGGCCGCCTCCATTGTGATCGAGACGCGATGGGCCAGGACCCGTCGGCTGAACACATCGACGACCGCCGCGAGATAGACGAAGCCACGCCGCATCGGAATGTAGGTGATGTCCATTGCCCACGCATGGTCGGGCCGCTCGATCTTCAATCCGCGCAACAGGTACGGGTAGATCTTGTGACCCGGAGCCGGCTTGCTCGTGTTCGGGCGACGATAGACCGCCTCGATCCCCATGCGCTTCATCAGCGTCGCGATGTGGCGGCGACCGGCGTATACGCCCTCCCGCCGCAGCAACGATCGCAGCATACGCGCTCCCGCGAAGGGATAATCGAGATGCAGCTCATCGAGCCGACGCATCAAGGCAAGGTCCTCGGCCGAAACTGGCCGAGGTTCATAGTAGACCGTGCTGCGAGCCAGCTTCAGGACCTTCGCCTGGCGCACGATAGAAAGATCATGATCGCGGTCGATCATCGCTTTGCGCTCAGCAGGCCCGCCTTGGTGAGCGCGCCGGACAAAAAATCGTTTTCCAACGCCAGCTCGCCGATCTTGGCATGTAACGCCTTCAAATCGACCGGCGTCTCGGCCGATGTCTTGTCATGCCCAAACACGCCGGCGGCGCCTTCCAGGAGCTGGTTTTTCCAGATCGTGATCTGGTTCGGATGAACATCAAACAGTTGCGCCAGCTCCGCCAGTGTCTTGTCGCCTTTGACCGCAGCCAAAGCAACCTTCGCCTTGAATGCCGGAGAATGCGTCCGGCGGCTCTTCTTCGTCATCTTCGCTCCTGATTCGCAGCAAGAATCCTCGCCGCTGTCAGGCAGAAAATCCACTCAAGCTACTGTCCGAATTTGCGGGGCCAGCTCTCGGGCTTGTCCCGGGCATCCACGTTCTTCGCGGCTCTCCGTGGATGGCCGGGACAAGCCCGGCCATGACGCCGGAAAGGGCATTTGCGCCCCGCGCGTCCGATTCGCGGCCAGGGGGCAAGCACCCCGGGTGACTACCGGGCAGCGTGGTTAACCTTTCGTTAGAGAATTGCGCTGCATCTTCCTGACACGAGGGAGAACTGCAATGTTTTCAAGCCGCGACACCTTTGAAAGCGATTTCTGCCCGGTCCGCGACGAGCTCCTTGGCGAAATGTATCGCGCCAGCGAGAGTGGGCTGCCGAGGCTGGTTGAGAGTGTTGCCCCGGACGCGCGCGCCAGGCTGGCGCTGTTCTGCTACCGCCGCAGCCATTTGCACTCGCTGGCGGTCGCGATCGCAGCAAGCTGCAGCGAGCGCGACCTGGTCGAGAACGGCGGCCGCGTCGGCTCGACGCTCTACGCGCTGTCGCGCGAAGGCGCGGTGAAATCCTCGCCGTCGCTGTCGGGCGGGCGCAAGCCGATCACGCTGTCGACCAAGCCGCTCTCGGTGCTCGCACCGCTCGATGACGAGCTCGACGACGAAATCGGCGAAGCCGTTCCCGCCTAAAGCGAGATGCGATTAGGATGAATCGTCATCGCGCTTTAGGCTATTGTTTGAGCATGATCTTTTCGGAAAACCGCTGCACACTTTTCCGGATCATGCTCTAAGCGGCCTCGATAACGGGCAACCCGAACTTCCGGCGTGCCATCGCGCATTCGGCGTCGCCCGGCATGCAGGTGCGGCACACCTCCGGCCGCACTTCATAGATGCCGCAGGCCGTCATCTTTCCGATCTCTCCCTGCAGGGCCGAGCAGCGATCACCCTCGCAGCGCATGCCGGACTGGCGCGCATTGACCAGCCCTTCGGGAATCGCGGCAAGCTCCTCGTCGCTCTCGATCGAGAAGCGCGGCCAGTTTTGCGAATAGCCGCAGCAGGCGCCGCAACCCTGGCAACAGCTCGACAGGTCGATCTCTTCCATCGTCTTCACGTATCCTTTGGCGGACCCCAGACCAGGCTCTGCCGCCATCTTGCGCGCAGCACGTCGCGCCGCTCCGGATATTTCTCGTCGAGATAGGTCGCCTCGACCACGCGGTCGGTCCGGAAGCTGCGGAAGTCGCCGCGCAGCTCGCACCAGGCCGCCAGCAGCCGCACCGCTTCGAGATAGCCGACCGAGATCGGCCAGATCACGCGCTCGCTGGGACGCCCCTGCTCGTCGCGGTAGCGTAGCATGATCTTCCTGCCTTCGTGGATCTGGGTGCGGGTGCGCGCCATGTCCAGGCGGTCCGGTTCCCTGTTCCAGCTCGGCCGCGCCCGGCTCGCCGGCTCCAGCACGAAGGGCCGCAGGCGCTCAGGCACGGTGTCGGCGATCTTGGCCATCAAGTCTTCGGCCGCGCGCGCCAGCGTGGAGTCGGCGTGACCCGCGACCCATTGCGCGCCCAGCACCGCCGCCTCGATCTCGTCGGGTGTCAGCATGAGCGGCGGGAGGTCGAAGCCTTTCTCCAGAATGTAACCCATGCCGGCTTCGCCGCGGATCGGCACGCGTTGGCCGATCAGCGTCGCGATATCGCGATAGATCGTGCGCTTCGAGGTCTCGAGCTCGGCCGCGATCGCGTCCGCCGTCAGCGGCTTCCGCGTGCGCCTCAGCACCTGGATGATTTGAAACAGCCGGTCGGCGCGTCTCATGACAGGTCCCTTGTCGCTGCTTTTTTCCCGGTGGTCTTTTCAGAAGGCGGCGCGCGGCTGCTGACAGGATGTTGGCAGCAGGGGAGTTCTATACCGGGACAACACATCGACTGAAGAGGATTTGTCCATGATCATTCCAACCCATTTCGGCCCGGCCGGCCCGTTGTGGCGGAGCCAGCCTTTCCAGCTCCAGGCGTGGCAGGCCTGGGCATTCCGCCGCCTCGTTTCGCTTGATGTCACGGTCGTCGACCTCCGCTTTGCGCTCGCGACCGCCGTGACGCGTTCGCTGCTCCATGCCGCGGATGCGCTGGTCCGCCACGTGATGGGCCGCGCCTGGCGAGGGGCCCGCTTCGCAGAAGATATCACGGCTGCTGCCACCATGGTGGCAGCAGCCGGTCGCTAGGTTCCGTCAACTCGTTCGACAGGTTCAGGAGAGCCCGCATGATCACGCTTTACGGCTTTGGCGCCGGCTTCGGCCTGCCGGAAATCAGCCCCTTCGTCACCAAGACGGAGGTGCAGCTGAAGATGGCGGGGCTGCCTTACCGGAAGGAGCGGGCGATGCCGCCCGCGTCCCCCAAGGGGCAGCTGCCATTCATCGACGACGGCGGCGAGGCGGTGGCCGATTCCACCTTCATCCGCGCCCATATCGAGCGCCGCTACGGCTTCGATTTCGATGCCGGGCTCTCGTTGCAGGAACGCGCGCAGGCCTGGCGTTCGAGCGCATGATCGAGCATCACGTCTACTGGGCGCTGGTCGGCGCACGCTGGGTCGATCCGGTCAATTTCGCCAAGGGGCCCGCGCATTTCTTCGACGGCGCGCCGGAGCACAATCGCGAGAAGCTGCGCGAGGATGCGCAATTCCGCGTCGCCGAGAACTATCTGCTCTCCGGCCTCGGCCGCCATGCGCCGGACGACGACGTCGATCTCGCGGTGCGCTCGCTGTTCGCGCTGTCGGTGCAGCTCGGCGACAAGGCGTACCTGATGGGCAGCAAGCCCTGCGGCGTCGATGCTACCGCTTTCGGCATGCTCGCCGGCGTTCTTTCGCCATTCTTCGAATCGGCTTGCGCGAGCGCGCCGAGGGATTTCCGAACCTCACCGCCTATGTCGACCGCATGATGGACAATTACTATCCGGAGTTCGCCTGGACCCCGCTGCGGCAGGCGGCGTAGGAACGCGGTGTATCCGCTTCGTCATGCCCGGGCTTGTCCCGGGCATCCACGTTCTTCGCGCCGCGTGGCAAGGCGTGGATGGCCGGGACAAGCCCGGCCATGACGGCCTCAGTGGCGATGCCATTCTAGAAGCGCAAAACAAAAGAGCCGGCCCATTGGGCCGGCTCTCGTCGTCTCTCAACTCTCGCTGAGCCTACTTCACCAGCATGTACTTGCCGTCCTTCACCGTGAGCAGGATGCGCGAGCGCTCGTCGAGGCCGTAGCGGTCCTTTTCGGTGAAGTTGTAGACGCCCTGGCTCGCCGCCAGCTCCTTCTCCGTCAGCAGTGCCTGGCGAATGGCTTCGCGGAATTCCGGCGTGCCGGGTTTTGCGGTTTTCAGCGCCGTCGGGATCACGCGCTTGAGGATTTCGAACGCGTCATAGGAATGGCCGGCGAACTGGCTGCGGCTG
The DNA here is from genome assembly GCF_049739505.1 of Bradyrhizobium sp. USDA 241. Classification (NCBI taxonomy): domain Bacteria; kingdom Pseudomonadati; phylum Pseudomonadota; class Alphaproteobacteria; order Hyphomicrobiales; family Nitrobacteraceae; genus Bradyrhizobium; species Bradyrhizobium sp. USDA 241. The sequence goes on from NZ_JBMGPZ010000004.1 coordinate 2,303,960, forward strand.
TTCGGACCGTACTTGGCTTCATAGGCCGAGTTCAGCGCGAGGCCCGGCTTCTTGGTCAGCGCGGTGTCCGGCTGGTCCTCGGGGTCCATCACAGGGCCCGAGGCCATCAGCACGCCCTCGGCCGCCTTGCCGGCGATGCGGATGAAGTCCATGCTGGCAGCACCGTGGGTCTGGTAGATCAGGCCCTTGTAGCCGCGTTCGCGCAGCTCGGTCTGCGGCAGCGCGGCCGCGGTGCCGGAGGCGCCGACCAGGATCGCGTCCGGATTGGCGGCGACCAGCTTCAGCACCTGTCCGGTCACCGAGGTGTCCGGACGGGCAAAGCGCTCCTCGTCGACGATGGTCATGCCCATCGGCACGGCCTGGGCCTTGAGGTCGTTGAACCAGAGGTCGCCGTAGGAATCGGAATAGCCGATATAGCCGAGCGTCTTCACGCCCTTGGCCTTCATGTGATCGTACAGCACCTTGCCCACGATCGGAATCGGCTGCGGCATCGCGACCGACCACTTCATGCGCTCGGGCGTGATCGGGAACGGCGCAAGACCGAAATGCGGGATGCCGGCTTCGTTGGCGACGTTGGACACCGCGATGGTCGGCGGCGTCAGCGCCGAGCCCATGATGATGTCGGCCTTGGATTCGGTCACGAAGCGGCGGGCGTTGGTGGTCGCGGTGGTGGGATCGCCGCCGTCGTCGAGCACGATCACCTTCAACGGCACGCCGCCGATCTCCTTCGGCACGAATTCCAGCGCATTGCGCTCAGGAATGCCGAGGGCCGCTCCCGGGCCGGTCGTGGTGGTGGTGATGCCGATGGTGATTTCGCTGGTCTGGGACAGCGCAGGCAATGCCGGCAGCGCCAGCGCGGCCGCGGTGATGGCGGCGGTCAGGTAAAAGCGTTTCATCTATTCCTCCCTTGACGTGTTTCTTTGAAAGCAGAAATCGGGGGGTAATTCAGCCCCCTCTTTTGGTGATGCGGCGATTTAGCTCCAGACTTAACTCCCCGTGAATTTCGCTACCATTTCCGCCGGGAATGGTGCGGATTTCAGCTTGTCGGGGTTAACGGGGTCGCGGCCGACAAGGACGCGGGTCTCGAACCCCTCGATCGCCAGCGCCTCGCCCTTGTAGACGTTGTGCTTCACCTCGAAGCTCGAGCGCTTGATGCTCTCGATCCTGGTTTCGATGGTGATCCAGTCGCCATAGGTCGAGGGGATGTAGAACTTGGCCCGCGTGTCGACCATGGGAATACCCACCAGGCCATATTTCCGGACCAGGTCCTGCTTGGAGAAGCCAGCGACCTCGAACAGGGTCGAGGTCGAATCGTCGAACATCGCGAAATAGCGCGGGTAATAGACGATGTTGGCGGGGTCGCAGTCGCCCCACTGGATCTGGACCTCGCGCCGGTTCACGAACATGCGCGGCGCCTTACTTCGGCGCCATGCGCAGCGAGCCGTCGAGACGCACCACTTCGCCGTTCAGGTAGGCGTTCTCGACCATGTGCAGCGCGAGCGCGGCGAACTCGTCGGCATTGCCGAGCCGGCGCGGGAACGGGATCGCTGCGGCGAGCGAGTCCTGGGCTTCCTGCGGCAGGTTGGCGAGCAGCGGCGTGAGGAACAGCCCGGGCGCAATGGTCAGCACACGGACGCCGAACTGCGCGAGCTCGCGCGCGATCGGCAGCGTCATGCCGACGATGCCGCCCTTGGACGCCGAATAGGCCGACTGGCCGATCTGGCCGTCATAGGCGGCGACCGAGGCGGTGTTGATGATGACGCCGCGCTCGCCGGTCGCCTGTGGCTCGAGCTTGGACATCTCGGTCGCGGCAAGGCGCAGCATGTTGAAGGTGCCGATCAGGTTGACCTTGATCACCTTGTCGAAATCGGCCAGCGCCATCGGGCCGTCGCGGCCGACCACGCGCTTGGCAACGCCGATGCCGGCGCAATTGACCAGCACGCGGGCCGGGCCGTGGGCCTTCGTCGCCTGCGCGATCGCGGCTTCAGCGGAGGCGGCATCGGAGACGTCGCAGGTCACGGCGACGCCCTTGATCTCGGCGGCGACGGTCTCCGCGAGCTTGGCATTGAGATCGAACACCGCGACCTTGGCGCCCTGCGCCGCCAGTTTTCGCGCAGTGGCAGCGCCAAGCCCCGATGCACCGCCGGTCACGATGGCTGCCTGATCCTTCAACAACATGGCGTTCTCCTTTGGCGATGATTTCTCAAGCGACCGATATCACACGGTTCGACGGATTGGCAGCGTAGAGCTCCTCGATCAGCTCGCCGCGATGCTCCAGCACCGCGCGCTGGTTGATCGAGCCCTTGTCGGTGACCTCGCCCTTGTCGATCGACAGCGGCGTGTCCATCAGGATCGCGCGCGTGATCCGTGTCGAGGAGCCCGTGGCCTGGCTGAGGAAACGGGTCAGGCGCTCGCGGAAGGCTTCGCGCACCAGCCGGTCGCGCGTCGCGACGACGAGATCGTCGGTCGGCAGCGTCGGGTTGATCAGCCGGCAACCGTCGAGATCGAGCACGACCAGCGCGGAGATCTCGTCGCGGTTGATGCCGGCGATGACGACGTCGCGCACCAGCGGCGCACAGGCCGCAACGAAGCGCGCCCGCAGCGGGCCGACGCTGACCCAGGTGCCGCTGGCGAGCTTGAAGTCTTCGCCGATGCGCCCGTCGAAATCGAAGCCGGCGTTGAGATCATCAGGATCGGCCGGCTTGAGCGCATCGCCGAGCTTGTAGAAGCCTTCCTCGTCGAACGATTTCGCCGTGATGTCGGGCTGGCGCCAGTAGCCGGGCATCACGTTCGGCCCCTTGCAGCGGACCTCCAGCTTGCCGTTGTTCGGCACCAGCTTGGCATCGTTGCCCGAGACCGGCAGGCCGACATGGCCGGAGCGGCTGGTGCGCGGATTGACCGACATGAAGAACGGCGCAGTCTCGGTCGCGCCGAGGCCCGTCAGCATCGGCACGCGGTAGCCCTTTTCCTTCACCGCGAGTTCGTCGAGGCTGTCCCAGACGAAGGGCGACAGCGCCGCGCCGGAGAAGAACATCGCGTGCAGCCGGTCGAAAAACTTTGCGCGCAGGCCCTGGTCGTCGCGCAAATACGGCAGCAGCGATTCGTAGCCCTTGGGCACGTTGAAATAGACCGTGGGCGAAATCTCCTGGAGATTGCGCACGGTCTCCTCGATGCCGCCGGGCATCGGCTTGCCGGCGTCCAGATACATCGAGCCGCCGTTGTAGAGCGTCAGGCCGATATTGTGGTTGCCGCCGAAGGTGTGGTTCCAAGGCAGCCAGTCGATGATGACGGGCGGCTCGTCCTTGAGGAAGGCGAGCGTCTCGCGCAGCATCACCTGGTTGGCGCAGATCATGCGCTGGGTGTTGATGACGGCCTTGGGATTGCCGGTCGAGCCCGAGGTCAGCAGGAATTTTGCGATCGTGTCGGGGCCGATCCTGCCGTGGACGTCGTCGAGATCGCCGCGGAGCGGCGTCGCCATGAGATCGGCGAGCAGGGTGACGTCGCGGCCCGGCACGTGGCCATAGGACGCGGCGATCTCGGTGCCGAGCGAGACATTGGCGGTGAGTGCGTCGGCGAACCTGTCGGCATCCTCGGCGAAGACGAGGCCGGGCGTCAGCAGCTTCATCAGATAGGACAGCTTGCCGTAATCCTTCGACACCAGCGAATAGGCCGGCGACACCGGGCAGAACGGAACGCCCGCATAGAACGCGCCGAATGCGAGCAGGGCGTGGTCGATCGAGTTGCCCGAGAGAATGACGACCGGGCGCTCTGCGGACAATCCGCGCGCAATCAGGCTTGAGGCGATGTGCCGGCTCGCGGTCAGCAGCTCGGCATAGGTGATCTTGCGCCAGAAGCGGCCGCCTTCGCGCTCGGCCATGAAGACGCGGTCCGGCGTCGTCGTCGCCCAATGATGCAGGCGCTCGGTGATGCGGACGGGATAGTCGCCGAGCGGCTGCTTCGGCCTGAGGTAAATCGTGCCGTCATCGCGGCGCTCGACGTTGACGGCGGGATCGCCGAACGAGATCGGCCGCAGCGGGAAATTGCTCGCGCCGCGCTCCGTGCTGGAAGAGGACGGCTGCGCGCTCATGACTTCGGCTTTACCTTCGCGGTCTTGTGTTCGAGGAACTCGCGGATCCGGCGCTTGGCCTCCTTGTCGCTCTGCGCGACGGTCGCCATCAGCGATTCCATCAACAGACCCGTCTGCGGATTGGCCTCCGCGATCATCGGCAGCGCCTGGAGCACGGCAAAATTGGTCAGCGGCGCGTTGGAGGCGATCTTGGTCGCAAGCTCCAGCGCCTTGCCGAGCCCGTTGCCGGCCTCCGTCAGATATTGCGCGAAGCCGTAGGACGCGCCCTCGGTCGCGCTATAGACGCGTCCGGTCAGCATCATGTCCATCATCCGGGCGACGCCGATCAGCCGCGGCAGCCGCACCGAGCCGCCGCCGCCGACGAAGATGCCGCGTTGCCCCTCCGGCAGCGCGAAATAGGTCGAGGGCTCGGCGACGCGGATATGCGCGGCGCAGGCAAGCTCCAGCCCGCCGCCGATCACGGCACCCCGGAGCGCGGCGATGACGGGCACGCGGCTGTACTGGATGCGGGCGAACACCCGGTGCCACATCTGGGAATGGAGCAGGCCGCCGGTCGCATCGTGCTCGGTCAGTTCGGAGAGGTCGAGACCTGAGGAAAAATGGTCGCCGATGCCGTGGATCACGACCGCGCCGATGTCCTCGGGCAGGGATGCAAAACACTCGCCGATTTCCAGGATGATGCCGTCATTGAGCGCATTGCGCTTGGCCGGCCGGTTCAGACCCACGGTCAGAACCCGGTCCGCCCGCTCGATCTTCAACAGCCCGGAGGCGCCCGCGCTGGCGGTCTCGGCGTTTCCCTGTGTCATTTGCGTCCTTATCAGAATAGTTATGTTGTATAACGAATTTGGAAGGAGTCAAGGAGGAGCGGCGCGGGGGAAATGCGGATGATCGGTCAGAGGGGGTCTCCAAATTCGATGTCGTCCCTGCGAAAGCAGGGACCCATAACCCCCGGGATTGGCGGAGATAGGTCGTTCGGTACTTCGACCGCCGGCAATCGATGGATTCCGCGGTATGGGTTCCGGCTTTCGCCGGGACGACGAGCGGAGTGCGCCGAAACGGGGGTGTCTCTCACACAACCTGGTGCACGTCGATCACGACGCGGTCCGCATGGCGCGCGGCCGAGCCGACGAAGATGTGCTCCATCAGCCAGCGATACTTCTCGTGCCCGGTCTCGAACTTCGGCACGGTGCGGAAATAGATCAGCTTGGGATCGACCGGCTCGCCGCGCTTGAGCTTTTGCAGGAGCTCGACCGGCCCGAAGCGCATGCCCTTGTTCTCGACATAGACGATTGCGCCGTCGTCGGTCTCGAAGGCGTATTTCGCCTCGAGCTCGATCAACTCGTTGGGACGGATGATCTGGAAGTCGGCGCCGAACGGCAGCACATTCCCCGTGATCGCGCCTTTCACCTCGCCGCCGATGATCGGGATGATCCGGCGGACGCCGATGCCGGTCTCGCCGGCGGTGACGACGTCGCCGATGCGCGCGGTGATGGTGAAGACGTACTTTGTTTCCAGCGTGGGTGTGGTCATCGCTTCATCTCTCAATGCGCCATCATGCGCGTCGGCAGCCAGGTCGCCAGCAGCGGGAAGGCGATCAGGATCACGAGGCGCACGAGGTCGGTCGCCACGAACGGGATCACGCCCTTGAAGATGGTCGAGAACGAGACGTCCTTCACCACGCTTTTTATGACGAAGACGTTCATGCCGACCGGCGGATGGATCAGGCCGAGCTCGACGGTCATGACGATGATGATGCCGAACCAGATCGGGTCGAAGCCGAGATGCATGATCACCGGGAAGATGATCGGCACGGTCAGGATGATCATCGCCATGGCGTCCATCAGGCAGCCGAGCACGAGATACATCACCATGATCAGCGCCAGCACGCCGTAGGGCCCGAGGCCGAGACCGGTGAGGAATTCCGTGACCTTCTGCGGCGTCTGCGTCACCGTGAGGAAATAGCCGAAGATCAGTGCGCCGATCAGCACGGTGAACACCGCGGCCGCGGTGCGTGTGGCCTGCAGCAGCGAGGCCAGCACCTTCTCGCGGTCGAGGCGGCCGGTCAGCACGCCGATGATGAAGGCGCCGGTGGCGCCGACGCCGCCGGCCTCGGTCGGCGTGAAGCGCGGCAGGAAGGGCAGGCCGTAGAGGCCGCCGATCACGAAGACGAACAGCAGCACCGGCGCCCAGATCTCCTTCAATCCGGCGAAGCGTTCGCGCCACGGTGTCACCTTGCCCTTGGGCAGGAAGTCGGGGCGGAAATAGCCGATCAGGAAGATCGTGATCATGTACATGGTCATCGCCAGCAGGCCCGGGATGATGCCGGCGATGAAGAGTTTGCCGATGTCCTGCTCGGTGATGATGCCGTAGACCGCGAGCACGGTGGAGGGCGGCAGCATCGCGCCCAGCGTGCCGCCCGCCGCGATCACGCCGGTGGCGAAGGATTGCGGATAGCCGAACCGTCGCATCTCGGGATAGGCGACGGCGGAGAAGGTCGCGGCCGTCGCGACCGAGGAGCCGCAGATCGCGGCAAAGCCGCCGCAGGCGCCGACGGTCGCGATGCCGAGGCCGCCGCGCAAATGGCCGACAAAGCCGTTGGCGGCGCGGAACAGCTCCCGGCTCATGCCGGAATTGCTGACGAAGGAGCCCATCAGCAGGAACATCGGAATGACGCCGAAGGTGTAGTCGGTCACCGTGCGCATCGAGGTCTGGCCGACCAGCTTCAGCGCCGGCGTCGCGCCGACCAGATAGGAAAAGCCGGAGACGCCGACGAGGCCCATGGCCATGCCGACGGGCACGCGCAGCAGCATCAGGGCGAAGAGGGAAACGAAGCCGATAACGGCGACGGCATCGGTGCTCATGATTACTCCGTCGCCTTGATCTTGGGGTCGTGCATCTCTTCGGGATGGAAGATCAGCCGGTAGGTGCGGATCGCGATCAGCAGCACGGCGCAGACGTCGCCGATCCAGGCGACGAGAAAGAAGGGCCATGTCGGCATGTGCAGGTCGAAGGTCTGGACGTTGTCGTTGTAGGTGCCGCGCACCTTGTCGAACAGCGTCCAGGTCTGCACGGTGACGACGAACAGCAGCACCAGCGTCGCGAACACGTCGATCCAGCGCTGATAGCGCGGGCCGACATTGCCCCAGACCAGGTCCACCGTGATGTGAGTGCCGCGATAGGAGGTCGCCGCGATGCCCCAGAAAATGAGGATGCCGAGCAGCATGCGGCCGATGTCGAAACTGTCGGGGATCGAATAGTTCAGCGTGTTGCGTAGCAGCACCGACAGGAAAATGTCGAGCGCGACGATGCCGACGAAGCCGGCCGCGATCCATTCGATCGAGTCGATCACGCGATCCATCCAGGAGCGCTTCATGAGGAAGAATCCTATCTAGATCCAGCGAAGCCGGGTTCAGTTTCCGCGAGGGAGGTGCGCTCCCTCCCCCGCTTGCGGGGGAGGCATAGGCGGCCTTCGGCTGCCGTTCTTGAAGCCAACGCCGATGCGGAGCATCGGCTACGGGAGAGGGTGCTTCCACAATCGGGAGCCCCCAAGAGAGAGCCCTCACCCGCGCCTTCGGCGCGACCTCTCCCGCAAGCGGGAGAGGTGCAGTGAGCGCATGGTCGCAGTTGGGCGTCACTCCGCCAGCGCGTTGTACTTCTTCAGCGATGCCTTCAGGTCCGCGAGCGCCGCATCGGGATCGGCGCCGGCCTTCTTGGCATTATCGCTCCAGGTCTTGACCAGCGGCTCGGCGGCCTTCTTCCAGGCGGCGGTCTGCTCGGCCGTCAGCTTGTAGACCTCGTGGCCGGACTCCGCCTTCACCTTGGCGATGCCGGCATCCTCGAACTTGCCCCAGTGCTCGCCGACCGCGCCCGCCATCTCGACCGTGCAATTCTTGTCGATCGCGGCCTTCTGCTTGTCGGACATCGCATTGTACTTGTCCTTGTTGATCACGAACACGAAGGTCGTGGTGTAGAGCGGCGCCTCCATGTCGTATTTGGTCACCTTGTCGATGCCGAACAGCACTAGGGAGCCCCAGGGGAAGGTGACGCCGTCGGCGACGCCGCGCTCGATGATGTCGCGCACTTCGGGTGCGGAGGACTGCACATTGGTGCCGCCGAGCGAAGTGACGAAATTCGCCATGGTGGCATGAGCGGGACGGATCTTCAGGCCCTTCACGTCCTCAGGGTTGACGATCTTCTTGGTGCGGGAGTGGAACGAGGAGGGCGAGTGGACGAAGGCGAGACAGTATTTGACGTCCTTCATCTCCTTCTCGGCATATTTGCGATACCAGGCGTCGAGCCCCATCGAGCCGCCCTTGGCGTCCGAGATCAGGAAGGGCAGCTCGCCTGCGCCGATGATCGGGAAGCGGCCGGGCTGATAGCCGGGATTGACATAGGTGACATCGGCGATGCCGTCGCGCGCCATGTCGTAATGGTCGAAGGCCTTGCCGAGCTGCTGGGCCGGAAACACCTTGCCCTTGATGGTGCCGCCGGAATCCTTCTCGACCGCGGCGGCCCAGTCCTCAAGTGATTTCTGCAGCGGATGCGAGGCCGGCACCCAGTGCGAGATCTTCAGATCGAAGGTCTTCTCCTGCGCGAACGCTGGGCTCACGCTTGCTGCCAGCAGCAACGCCAGACAGGCTCTTCTCATCACGCGTCTCTCCCTGTTTTTGACGGCGGGCTTCGATGGCCCGGTCTCGTTAATTAACATGTTATCTAATTGGCCGGCGCGTTCAAGCCGGAACTGGCGCGCACCTCGCCGCGCCGTCTACATCATCCATGTTGCATGGATTTGTCGCGCTGCGGCGAACGCCTCCCTTCTTCCCAACCGTTATATGATATAAGTATCCTGCGCGGAGCGAGGCGACAAGCGATCCGCGACGAAAGCCTACAGGATCGGAAGGAGCAAGTATTGCGGACAAAAGTCGCAATCATCGGAGCCGGGCCGGCCGGATTGTTGCTCGGGCAACTGCTGCACACCTACGGCATCGACAACGTCATCCTGGAGCGGCAGAGCCCGGATTACGTGCTCGGCCGCATCCGCGCCGGTCTCCTGGAGGAAGGAACCGTCGCGCTGCTCGACCAGGTCGGCGCCGGCGCGCGGGCCCATGCGGAAGGCCTGGTGCACGAAGGCATCGAGCTTGCCTTCTCCGGCCGCCGTCACCGCATCGACATGAAGGGCGCGACCGGCAAGACGGTGATGATCTATGGCCAGACCGAGGTCACGCTCGACCTGATGAATGCGAGGAAGGCCGCTGGTCTCACCTCCGTCTACGAGGCCCGGGACGTGCAGCCGCATGATTTCGACGGCAGTCACCCGCGCGTGACCTATGTCAAAGACGGCGTCACCCACACGATCGATTGCGATTTCATCGCCGGCTGCGACGGTTTCCACGGCGTCAGCCGCGCCAGCGTCCCGTCTTCGGCGATCGAGGAGTTCGAGCGGGTCTATCCATTCGGCTGGCTCGGCATTTTGTCCGACACCCCGCCGGTCAGCCACGAGCTGATCTATTCCAACCATGCCCGCGGCTTTGCGCTTTGCACCATGCGCTCGACCAAACGCAGCCGTTACTATGTGCAATGTTCGCTCGACGACCACGTCGATCAATGGCCGGACGACCGCTTCTGGGACGAATTGAAGCGCCGGCTCGACCAGGAGGCGGCCGACAGCCTCGTCACAGGCCCGTCGATCGAGAAGAGCATCGCGCCGCTGCGCAGCTTCGTCGCCGAGCCGATGCGCTTCGGCCGGATGTTCCTGTGCGGCGACGCCGCCCACATCGTGCCGCCGACCGGCGCCAAGGGATTGAACCTCGCCGCCAGCGACGCGCATTATCTGTCGAGCGCGCTGCGCGAGTTCTACGACGAGAACTCCAGTGCCGGCCTCGACGCCTACTCCGCCAAGGCGTTGGCACGCGTCTGGAAAGCCGTGCGGTTCTCCTGGTGGATGACCTCGATGCTGCACAAATTCCCCGACACCGGCACCATCGGCGCGCGCATCCAGCTCGCCGAGCTCGACTACGTCACGCAGTCGCAGGCCGCGATGACGTCGCTGTCGGAGAATTACGTCGGGCTGCCGTTCTAAGATGGTGTCGTAGGGTGGGCACAGCGAAGCGTGCCCACCACTTCGGTCTGAACGGAGAGAAATGGCACGGCGCGTTGCGCCTTTGCCCACCCTGCGGAATCTGTGCTTGCGGTGCGCCCGTTTCAAACGCCCGCGCAAATTCCGTTTGAAACTTTGTAATTGATGCAACCGTCATCCACATCGCGTTCAATGCCGGCAACCAGCAACGCGAGACAGCCATGACCTCCATCGACGTTCCCGCCGGCTTCGAGCCGCATTTCCGCAAATCCCCGCTCACCGATCCCTGGGAGCCGCTCTATTCGAAGAAGGCCGATAAGAGCGTCACCGTGGGATTGCGGCTGGCGACGCCGCACACCAATGCGCGCGGGCTGATTCATGGCGGGCTGATCGCGGCGCTGGCCGATGCCGCCATGGGCTATAGCTGCGCGCAGGCGACGGGCTGGACGACGTCATTCGTCACCATCTCGCTGTCGGTCGACTATGTCGGCGCCGCCGGGATCGGCCAATGGCTTGCGGTCGAGGGCGAGGCCATCAAGACCGGCTCCACGATCTGCTTCGCGCAGTGCCTGGTAAGGGCCGACGATGCCGTGATCGCGCGGGCGAGCGGGACGTTCCGCGTGGTGCCGAAGAAGGGGTGAGCTCTCTCTCCGTCGTCATGCCCGGGCTTGACCCGGGCATCCACGTCTTTGGCGCTTCATGTGAGGAGGCGCGTGGATGGTCGGGACAAGCCCGGCCATGACGGAAAGCATCACCCGAACCTCCACTCCGCCGTCTCCACCACGAGATCGACGAACGCCCGCACCTTGGCCGAGAGCAGGCGCGAGGTCGGATAGACGATGTGGATCGGCAGTGCCGGCTGCTCATATTTCGCCAGCACGATCTTCAGCCGTCCGCGCTTCAAGCCCTCGGCAGCCTGATAGGCCAGTACGCGCGTCACGCCGCCGCCGGCCTCGGCATATTGCAGCGCCGCGTCGGCGCTGTTGCTGGTGAAGCGTGGGGTCGGCATGACCTCGATGTCGCGGCCGTCGTGCTGGAAGCGCCATTCTGACCAGGGGCCGAACTGGATGGTCCGGTGCTCGCGCAGCGCCTCCGGCGTCTTCGGCTCGCCATGGCGCTTCAGATAGCCGGGCGCTGCCACCACGATCCGCCGCATCATGCCGACCTGGCGCGCAACCAGCGAGGAATCGGCAAGGTGGCCGATCCGCACCGCGGCATCGACGGCGTCCTCGACGAGGTTGACCAGATGATCCGACAGCCTGAGCTCGCAGGCGACCTCGGGATAGCGCTTGAGATAGGCGGTCATGACCGGCCCGACATGCAGCCGGCCGAAGCCGACCGGCGCCGACACCACCAGCCGCCCGCTCGGCCGGTTGCGCTCCTGCCGCGCCGAGCCGTCGGCCTCCTCGACATCGGCGAGGATGCGCCTGGCGCGCTCGAGATAGCGCGTGCCCACATCGGTCAGTGTCACCTGCCGCGTGGTTCGCTGCAACAGCCGCGCGCCGAGGTGCTCCTCCAGCGCGGCGATCAGCCGGGTCACCGCCGAAGGCGACAGGCGCAGCTTGCGCGCCGCCGGCGCGAAGCCGCGCAGATCGGCGACGGTGACGAACACGTGCATGGCTTCGAGCCGGTCCATGGGATTATTGCATAAATTGCAATGATGAAGTGTCAAGCGGCCAGATTGTTCTAGCGGCTGGCAAGTCTATTTTATGCCAGGAAAGACGCAGGAATGCGCCGGAATTTTTCAGGAGACGTTCCGATGACGACAGCAGCTGATGCCTATGCCAGCGACGTCGCCTTCTCGCCGGCGGTGAAGGCGATCCAGGCGCGCAAGGGTTCCCGCGAGGCCTATGCGCGCAGCGAGCAGCGCGGCTGGCGCACCGAGGTCGACGACAACCTCGCGGCCTTCCTTGCTGACGCCAACAGCTTCTATTTCGCCACCGCATCGGCGGACGGCCAGCCCTACATCCAGCACCGCGGCGGACCGAAGGGGTTTCTCAAGGTACTCGACAAGCAGACGCTGGCCTTCACCGATTATGCCGGCAACCAGCAGTTCATCACGCAAGGCAATTTGTCGGAGAACCCCAAGGCCTACATCTTCGTGATGGACTACGCGCACCGCCGCCGCGTGAAGATCTGGGGCGAAGCGCGGGTGGTCGAGGACGACGAAGCGCTGACGACCTCGCTGATGCCGAAAGGCTACCGCGCACAGCCGGAGCAGGTCATCCTGTTCAAGATCGCCGCCTGGGACACCAACTGCCCCCAGCACATCCCGCAGAAGTTCGACGCGGGCGATGTGGCAGCGGCGCTGGCGGCGAGGGACGCGAGGATCGCGGAGCTGGAAGCGGAGGTGGCAGCGCTGAAGGGGGCGAAGGCGGAAACTTCGTAAACGCGCCGCTCGCTGACCCTCCCCTTGAGGGCAGGGCAATCGCATATGGAAGCGCCGCGGGAAACTCGCCCCGCGGCCATCCTTCGAGACGCCCGCCTCCGGCGGGCCCTCAGGATGAGGGCGGAGTGTGCAGCGGCAGTTTCAAAGGACACCGCTCTAGCGAAGCCTCATCCTGAGAGCCTGACCGAAAAAGGGTGAGCGGTTTTGGCGGGCCTGTGATTCCTTCGGATTTGCAAAGATTCGAGGGAGGACACCATGCCGTGGACCAAAGCCGCTCGTCTCCAGTATCAGCGCAGTGGGCTGCGTTACACAAGTGATCTGACCGATGCAGAATGGGCGTTGATCGCCCGGCAGATGCCGCCGCGCCGGCGATTGGGCCGGCCGCGGGAGGTCGACCTACGCGAGATCGTGCAGGCAATCTTCTATATTCTGTCGAGCGGCTGCCAATGGCGAGCCTTGCCGAAGGAGTTCCCGCCATACTCGACGGTGCAGGGCTATTTTTACGCTTGGCGCGACACGGGTAGATGGCAGGAGATCGTCGAAGCCTTGGTTCGGAAGGCACGTCGGAAACTAGGACGAAAGCCCACACCGACAGCTGCCGTCATCGATAGTCAGACGGCCTCGACAACGGAGGCCGGCGGGCCGCGTGGATTCGACGCCGGCAAGCGTCTCCATGGGCGCAAGCGCCATATCGTGACCGACACCAACGGCTTTCTGCTGGCTGCATATGTTCATCCCGCCAACATTCAGGACGTCCATGGTGCCGTTCCCCTGTTGGAGGACTTGCGAGGCCGCTTCCCAAGGCTTGAGCATGTCTTTGCCGACCGGATCTATCGCGGCAAACAGCTTGTCAACGCACTCTCCGGCTGTGGGCCGTGGACGATCGAGATCGTTGAGCGACCGCTCGGAGTCAAAGGCTTCCAGCTCCTGCCCAGGCGCTGGGTTGTCGAGCGTACCTTTGCATGGCTCGGCAGATGCCGGCGCCTGTCCAAAGACTTCGAAGGCTCGGCCGCCACCGAGCTCGCATGGCTGCTCATCGCCCATCTGAGGGGCCTAATTCGCCGACTGGCCAGACCTTGAAAGCGTTCTTGCGCTTTTTGAGTCAGGCTCTGAGGAGACCGCGGAGCGGTCGTCTCGAAGGACGAGGCGCTTGCTCAGACCTTTCCGAAAGATCATATGCGATTACCCTCCCCCTCCAGGGGAGGGTAAGAAGAGCTAGACTGCACTCTCGCCTTCGTGCTGGAAGCCGAGATAGCTGGCCGCCACCCGCTCGTTCGCGGCGATATCGCTTGCTTTGCCGCTGAGAACGAATTCGCCGAGCTCCATCACATAGGCCTGGTCCGCGATCTTCAGCGCGGCCTGCGCGTTCTGCTCGACAAGCAGGACGGAGACGCCGGCGGCGCGCAGCTCGGTGACGATGCGGAAAATGTCGGCGACGATGATCGGAGCGAGGCCGAGGCTCGGCTCGTCCAGCATCAGGAGCTTCGGCTCGCCCATCAGCGCGCGGCCCATCGCGAGCATCTGCTGCTCGCCGCCGGAGAGCGTGCCGGCAAGCTGCTTGCGCCGCTCCTTCAGCCGCGGGAACAGCGTGTAGACCCGCTCCATCGAGGCTTTCGCCCGGCTCCGCTCGATGCGGAACGCGCCCAGCTCGAGATTGTCCTCGACATTCATGGTCACGAACAGTTCGCGGTGCTCGGGCACGAGGCCGAGGCCCATCGCGACGCGGTCCTCGATGTCGAGCCGGGCGAGATCCTGCCCGGCGAAGGCGACGCGGCCTTTCAGCGGCAGGATGCCCATGATGGCCGAAAGCAGCGTGGTCTTGCCGGCGCCGTTGGCGCCGACGATGGTGACGATCTCGTTGGCCCCGACCTCGAGCGAAACCGAACGCACCGCCTCGACCTTGCCATAGGCGACATGCGCGTCGGTGACGGACAACAGCGCGCTCATGCCGCCACTCCGAGATAGGCCTTGATCACTTCGGGATTGGTCTTGATCGTGGCGGGGGTGCCCTCCGCGATCTTGGTGCCGAAATCGAGCACCACGATGCGGTCGGCGAGATTCATGACGAAGCCCATGTCGTGCTCGACCAGGAGGACGCTCATGCCGCCGTCGCGCAAGTCGCGCAGCAGCGTCGCGAGGCGCTGCTTCTCCATATGGCGCAGGCCCGCGGCCGGCTCGTCGAGCAGCAGCAGCATCGGGTCGACGCAGAGCGCGCGGGCGATCTCGACGATGCGCTGCTGGCCGAGCGAGAGGCTGCCTGCGAGCTGGTGCATCTGCTCGGTGAGGCCGACGCGCTCGATCTGGCGGGCGGCCTCGGCGAGCAGCTTGGCCTCATCAGTGCGGTCGAGGCGCAGCATCGAGGAGATCGGTCCGGAATGGCCGCGCAGATGCGCGCCGATCGCGACGTTCTCCAGCACGGTCATGTCGGGGACGAGCTTGACGTGCTGGAAGGTGCGGGAAATGCCGAGCTTGACGATCTCCTGCGGCGGCGCGTTGTCGACCTTCTTGCCGAGCACCGAGATCGAGCCCGAGGTCGCCGACAGCACGCCGGTGATCAGGTTGAACGTCGTGCTCTTGCCGGCGCCGTTCGGGCCGATCAGCGCCACGATCTCGCGGGCCTTGACGTCGAAGGAGACGTTGTTGACCGCGACCACGCCGCCGAACTGCTTCCGTGCCTTCTCGACCTGGAGCAGCACGCCGGCCTCGCCGGGCGCGCGGGTGCGGTGCCCGAGCTTCAGCGAGGTATCGGGCTTCTTGCCGCTGGTGCGCTCGGGCAGGAACGACATCAGCCAGGGCCAGAGGCCGCCGGGCGCGAGCTGCAGCAGCGCCACCAGCATGATGCCGAACACGATGGTCTCGACCTGTCCGGAGCCCGGCAGGATCAGCGGCAGATAGCTTTGCAGCACCTCTTTCAGCACGACGACGATCGCCGCGCCCAGGACGCCGCCCCAGACATAGCCCGCGCCGCCGACCACGGCGATGAAGAGATATTCGATGCCCATATGCGCGCCGAACGGGGTCGGGTTCACCGCACGCTGGAGATGGGCGTAGAGCCACCCCGAAAGACCGGCGAGCACGGCGGCATGGATGAACACCAGCAGCTTGGCGCGCGGCGTGTGCACGCCGAAGGCTTCCGCCGCGACATGGCCGCGCCTGAGCGCGCGGATGGCACGGCCGGTGCGGGAGTCCAGGAGGTTCATCGTCAGCAGGGCCGAGAGGATCACGGCGATCCAGATCGCGTAATAGATCGAGCCGGGCGAGAGCATCTTGAACGTGCCGATCGACAGCGGCGGGATCGCCGAGATGCCGTCGTTACGACCCAGGAATTCCAGCTTGCTGAAGAGATAGAACAGCCCTAACCCCCAGGCGAGCGTGCCGAGCGGCAGATAATGGCCCGAGAGCCGTACGGTGATCAGCCCGAGCAGCACCGCGAGCGATCCGCTGACCACGAGCGACAGCGGCAGCGTCAGCCACGGCGACATGCCGTAGGCCGTCGACAGCACCGCGGTGGTGTAGGCGCCGAAGCCGACGAAGGCCGCCTGCCCGAACGAGGTCAGGCCGCCGACGCCGGTGAGCAGCACGAGGCCCATCGCGACCAGCGCCGCGAGGCCGATATTGTCGAGCAGCACGATCCAGAACGGGGGTACGCCAGGGATGAACGGGATCGCCGCCATGACGGCTGCAAAGACGATGATGGGAAGCCGGCTCTGCATCTTGGCGTCAGTCCTTCTCTTCCTCGACCGCGGGCGCGGCGAGCGAGCGCAGCAGCAGCACGGGGATCAGCAGCATGAAGACGATGACCTCCTTGTAGTTGGAGGCATAGAAGGACGAGAACGCCTCGACGATGCCGACGACCAGCGCCGCGACCGCGGTGAGGGGATAGCTGACGAGCCCGCCGATGATCGCGGCGACGAAGCCCTTCAGGCCGATCAGGAAGCCCGAGTCATAGTAGAGCGTCGTGATCGGCACGATCAGGATGCCCGACAGCGCGCCGATGACCGACGCCAGCAGGAAGGCGATCTGCCCGGACAGCGTGGTGCGGATGCCGGCAAGCCGCGCCCCCAGCCGGTTCACGGCGGTCGCGCGCAGCGCCTTGCCGTAGAGCGTCAGGCCGAAGAACAGCCAGAGCCCGACGATGAAGGCGATGGTGATGGCGTAGACGGTGATGCTCTGGCCGGTGAAGCGCAGCGCGCCGGCGGTGAAGGCGCCGGACAGCACGGCAGGCCCGCGCTGGCCCTCGGCGCCGAAGAACAGCAGGCCCAGCCCCTGCAGCGCGAGATGGACACCGACGGACGCAATCAGCAGCACCAGCACCGAGGTGTGCGCCAGCGGCTGGAACGCGATGCGATAGAGATAGAGCCCGATCATCGCGACGATCACCAGCGACAGCGCGATGCAGACCGCGACCGGCGGCTTCTGCGCGGCGAAGTACAGGGTCAGCGCCAGCACGATGGCCGGCAGCACGACGTTGGTGACGAGGCTGCGCACGATCAGCCGCGCATGCAGCGCCTTGCGCGCCACGAACAGGTCGAAGCCGAAGGCGCCGATGCCGAGCGCGAGCGCGAGCTTGGCCGTGCCCGGCATCTGGCCCGCGGCCAGCGAGGCATAGGTCAGCGCGCCGTAGGTGACGAATTCGCCCTGGGGAATGAGGATAACGCGGGTGACGGCGAACACCAGCACCAGCGCCAGGCCGAGCAGCGCGTAGATCGCGCCATTGGTGATGCCGTCCTGCACCAGGAACAGCATGATGGTGGTATTCAAGACCGGACGCTCCCCCTCAAGATTGAGGACCGGTCTCCGCAATTGCGGTGGATGGTCCCCTCACAGCCATTGAAATACGCTGACGATATTTGATATGGTCCATAACAATTATCAAATATAACATCAAGGGTGGGGAACGACCCGTCCCGAATTTAGCGGGATTACGAGCACGAGGCGATGACCGTTTCCAGAACCGCTGAAAAGTCCTCCGAAAAACCGGCCGACGCGGCCAAGGGCCGCAAGGACGCGGGCGAGGTCCAAACCGAAGCGCTCCAGCTGGGCGAGCTCTCCGAACAGCTCGGCTATGTCCTGAAGCGGGCCCAGCTCAAGGTGTTCGAGAACTTTCTGCGCTGCATGGCCTCGCTCCAGCTGACGCCGGCGCAGTTCTCGGTGCTGCTGCTGGTCGAGAAGAACCCGGGCCGCAACCAGACCGAGATCGCCTCCACGCTCGGCATCCTCAGGCCGAACTTCGTGGCCATGCTCGACAATCTCGAAAGCCGCGACCTCTGCGCGCGGATCCGCTCCACCAATGACCGCCGCTCGCACATCCTGGTGCTGACCGACAAGGGCAAGGCCGTGCTGGCGCGGGCGAAAAAGCTCGTCGCCACCAAGCACGAGGCGCGGCTGAACGATCTGCTCGGCCAGGCCAACCGCGAGGCCCTGATCGGGATGCTCTCGAAGATCGCCAACGAGTTCTGAGGCGGATAGTCATTCTTGGGTGCGCGCGCGATCCAGGAATTTCGCGCCGCACTTGCACGTATCGCCCTTGGGACCAGAGATCAGATGCGCAATTGCGCATTGAGGATCGCGCCCACGCGCCCGGAATAACGGACGAGCCTGATGGCGGAGTGCGAGGGCGTGAGCTCCGAGGACGTCGAACGGAATGATGCGCCGCATATAGAAAATGATGCTTGAAACGTCATTTTGTGCGCCCTAAGCTTGGTTCATTGATCACCGCCGCGCAGCTTCGAGCCGCCCGTGCCTTGCTCAGGATCGACCAGCGCGAACTCGCGCAGCGCTGTTCGCTGTCTCTGCCGACGATCCAGCGCATGGAGGCCTCCGAAGGGGTGATCCGCGGCAATGTCGACTCCCTGGTGAAGCTGGTCGAGGCGCTGTCGGTTGCCGGCATCGAGCTGATCGCCGAGGGGGCGGCGTCGAGCACCGGGGGCCGCGGGGTGCGGCTGAAGTCTCCACCCCCGAGAGCAGGCGACCAATAGCGATGGCGACGCGCGCGCAGATCATGATCGAGGAGTGGCCATGATCGCCGTGGCGCTGTGGTCAGTGGCGGTTCTGCTGGCGCTGGCGCCTGCGGGAGTCGTGCTGTCGACGCGCCCGCGCGGCTCGATCATCCTTTACGGCGGCTGCCTGGTCGCCACATCGACGCTATGTGTCACAGCGCTGACCGATCTGCTCTATTTCCCTCATCTGGCACCGAGGGTGACACTGCCGATCGGATTGCCCTGGCTCGGTGCTCATTTCCGGCTCGATGCACTGTCCGCCTTCTTCCTCGTCGTCGTTAATCTCGGCGGCGTCGCTGCGAGCCTGTTCGCGCTCGGTTACGGCCAGCACGAGGACTCCCCCGGCCGCGTGCTGCCGTTCTATCCCGCCTATCTCGCAGCGATGAATGTCGTCGTGCTGGCAAACGATGCCTTCAGCTTCCTGGTCGCCTGGGAATTCATGTCGCTGACCTCCTGGGCGATGGTCGTGTCGCATCACCGGGAGGCCGAGAATGTCCGCGCCGGCTATGTCTATCTTCTGATGGCGAGTTTCGGCACGCTGGCGCTGCTGCTCGCCTTCGGCCTGCTCGCGAGCGGCGCCGGTTACGATTTCGATGCGATCCGAGCCTCGCATCCTTCCGCTGCGCTGACCGGCATGGTTGTGATCCTCGTGCTGCTGGGCGCCGGCTCCAAGGCCGGCCTGGTGCCGCTGCACGCTTGGCTGCCGCTCGCCCATCCCGCCGCACCCAGCCACGTCTCTGGTCTCATGAGTGGCGTCATGACCAAGGTCGCCGTCTACGGTTTCGTGCGCATCGTCTTTGATCTTCTGCCCGAACCGGTGTGGTGGTGGAGCATGGTCGTACTGCTGGTCGGCGGCCCTACGGCGACGCTGGGCGTGCTCTATGCGCTGATGCAGCGCGATATCAAGCGCGTGCTGGCCTATTCAACGATTGAGAATATCGGCATCATCTTCACCGGCCTCGGGCTGGCGCTGGCTTTCAAGGCGGAAGGGCTCGACTGGGTGGCGGCGCTCGCTTTCACCGCGGCGATGCTGCACGTCTTCAACCATGCGCTGTTCAAGAGCCTGTTGTTCTTCGGCGCCGGTGCGGTGCTGGGATCAACCGGCGAGCGCGACATGGAAAAGCTCGGCGGGCTGATCCATCGCATGCCGAAGACGGCGTTCGCGGTACTGGTCGGCTGCGTCGCGATCTCGGCATTGCCGCCGTTCAACGGCTTCGTTTCGGAGTGGCTGACCTTCCAGGCGATCCTGCTCTCACCGCAACTGCCGAACTGGGGATTGAAGCTGATCATCCCGGCGGTCGGCGGACTGCTGGCGCTCGCCGCCGCGTTCGCCGCGGCGTGTTTCGTCAAACTCTACGGCATCAGCTTCCTCGGCCGTCCCCGCTCGGATGTCGCCGCATCCGCGCACGAGACGGATCGCTTCTCGCTTGCCGCGATGTTCGCGCTAGCCGCTCTCTGCTTTGTCGCCGGCGTCTTGCCCGGCCTCTTCATCGACGCGCTCGCGCCGGTGAGCGAGGCCATGGTCGGCAACGTCATGCCGCGCCAGACCGGACTGGACTGGCTGACCATCGTGCCGATCGCGCAGAGCCGCAGCTCCTATAACGGCCTCTTGGTGTTTCTGTTCGCGGCGCTCAGCGGCATGGCCGCAGCCTCCGCCATTCATCGCCTGGCGTCCGATCGCTTGCGTCGCGCTCCGGCCTGGGATTGCGGCTATCCGGATCCGAACCCCGCGATCCAGTACTCCGCCTCCAGCTTCTCGCAGCCGATCCGCCGCGTGTTCGGCAGCGTGATCTTCGCTGCGCGCGAGATCGGCGAGATGCCGCAGCCCTTGTCGTCTGCGCCGGCCCGGTTCACCGTCGAGATGCGCGACCTGATCTGGGAGGCGCTCTACGCGCCGATCGCCAAGGTGATCGGCGTTGCGACCGAGCGCGTCAATATGCTGCAGTTCCTCACCATCCGCCGCTACCTGACTCTGGTCTTCGCCGCGTTGATCGTGCTGCTCCTGGTGGTGGCGCTATGACCGCGCTTCGTGACCTCCTCTCGCAAGGCGTTCAGATGTGCCTCGTGCTGCTGCTTGCGCCATTGCTAACCGGCTTCGTCCGCAAGGTGAAGGCGCGGCTGTTGCGTCGGCGCGGTCCGCCGCTCTTGCAGCCCTATCGCGATCTCATCCGCCTGATGCGCAAGGACGTCGTGCTCGCGGACAACGCCTCCTGGCTGTTCCGCGTCATTCCCTATCTGATGTTCGCAGGAACCTGGGTCTCGGCCTCGTTGGTGCCGACTTTCGGCAATGGTCTGTTGTTCTCCTGGAGCGCCGACCTCATCGCCATCACCGCACTGCTCGGCAGCGCGCGTTTCTTCCAGGCGCTCGCCGGCATGGACGTCGGCACCGCCTTCGGCGGCATCGGCTCCAGCCGCGAGGTGATGATCGCCTCGCTCGCCGAGCCTGCGATGCTGATCACCGTCTTTTCCGTCGCGATGATCGCAGGCTCGACCCAGCTCTCCAACGTCGCCGAATTCATGGGCTCGGACGCGGTCGGTCTGCGTGTGTCGCTGGGCATGGCGTTCGTGGCACTGACCATCGTGGCGCTGGCTGAGAATGCCCGTATCCCCGTCGATAACCCAGCCACCCATCTCGAGCTCACCATGGTGCATGAGGCCATGGTGCTGGAATATTCGGGGCGGCATCTCGCGCTGATCGACCTGTCGTCGCAGCTCAAGCTCCTGCTCTATGTCTCGCTGATCGCCTGCGTGTTCCTGCCATGGAGCACCGCGACTGCGGACGCGAGCGTTGCGAGGCTCGTTTCCGGCGCGCTGCTCTATTTCGGCAAGCTGGCGGTCCTTGGCTTTTTGCTCGCCGTGTTCGAGACGTCGATCGCCAAGATGCGGGTATTCAGGATCCCCGAGTTCCTGGGCGCGGCGCTGATGTTGGCGCTGCTTGCCACCCTGTTGCGCTTCGTGTCCGGGAGCCTCTAGCGATGAGCAGCCTGCAATTCGACATCGCCCATCTGCTCTCCGGCTCTCTGGTGCTCGCGAGCTTCATGATGCTCTATCAGGACCGGCTCTATGCGTTGCTCAATGTCTATGCGCTGCATGCCGGCGTGTTGGCGCTGTCGGTGGCGTGGCAGGCCTATGTGCAGCACGCGCCACATCTCTACGTCACGGCGCTGATCGCACTGGTCTTCAAGGCCATCATCATTCCGGTGGCGCTGCACCGGATCATCCGACGACTCGGCATCCACCGCGAGATCGAGAACGTGATCGGCGTGGGCCTGACCATGATGGCCGGCATCGGCCTCGTCGCGCTGTCGATGGTGGTGATGCTGCGCGTGACCCCGGGCGCCGACGCGCTGGCGCGCGAAGACCTTGCCTTCGCGCTGTCGGTGGTGCTGCTCGGGCTCCTGATCATGGTGACGCGACGCAACGCCGTGAGCCAGGTGGTCGGCTTCATGTCGCTGGAGAACGGGCTGGTGCTGGCGGCGACCGGCGCCAAGGGCATGCCGCTGGTTGTCGAGATCAGCGTCGCCTTCTCGGTGCTGATCGCCTTCATCGTGATCGGCATCTTCCTGTTCCGCATCCGCGAGCGTTTTGACAGCGTGGACGTGCAGGCGCTCGATCGCTTCAGAGGAGAGCGGCGATGACGATCGATGCGCTCGGTGCGATCCTGCTGATCCCGGTCATCTCGGCCGCGCTGCTCGCGATCCTGCCTGGCTACGTGCTGACGGCGAAGCTCAACGTCGTTGCGGCGCTCGCGACCTTCCTCACCTCGCTGTCGCTGTTCGTGATCGAGCCGACGTCGGGGCAATATCTGCTGCTTGACGACCTCAACAAGGTTTTCATCGTGCTGACGACCTTCGTCGGCTTCACGACATCGGTGTTCAGCGCGAGCTACATCCACCACGAGATCGAGATCGGGCGGCTGACGCCGGCCTTCCTGCGTTTCTATCACGCGATGTATCAGATGCTGATGTTCGCAATGAACCTCGCGCTCGTCGCCAACAATATCGGCCTGATGTGGGTGGCGGTCGAGACGGCGACGTTGACGACCGTGCTGATGGTCGGCATCTACCGCACCCATGAGGCGCTGGAAGCCGCCTGGAAATATTTCATCCTCGGTAGCGTCGGCATCGCGCTCGCGCTGTTCGGCACGATCCTGGTTTACATGGCGGCGCGTCCCGCGGTGGGCGAGGGGCCGGACGGCATGGTATGGACGGTGCTGGTGAAGCACGCCGCACAGTTCGACCCGGCGTTGCTCAACGTCGCCTTCGTCTTCCTCTTGCTGGGCTACGGTACCAAGGTTGGCCTCGCACCGTTGCACGCCTGGCTGCCGGATGCGCATGCCGAGGGCCCGACGCCGATCTCGGCGGTGCTGTCCGGCCTGTTGCTCAATGTTGCGCTCTATGCGCTCCTGCGTTTCAAGATGATGCTCGCGGTCAACTCCGAGGCGATCGCGCCGGGTCCGCTGATGGTGACCATGGGCCTGATCTCGGTGATCTTCGCTGCGCTGATGCTGTACCGTCGCCGCGACATCAAGCGGATGTTCGCCTATTCCTCGATCGAGCATATGGGCATCATTGTATTCGCCTTCGGCATGGGCGGGCCGCTCGCGAATTTCGCAGGTCTGTTGCACATGACCATGCATTCGCTGACCAAGTCGGCAATCTTCTTCGCCGTCGGCCATATCGCACAGGTCAAGGGCACACAGAAGATCGCCGATATCGGCGGCCTCACGGCGACCAATCCCGTGCTCGGCTAGGGCCTGATGCTCGGCGTCATCGCCATCGTCGGGCTACCGCCGCTCGGCATCTTCATGAGCGAGTTTCTAGTGGTGAGCTCGACTTTCGCCCGCGCGCCCTGGCTGACGGTGATCCTGGTGCTCGGCATCATCATCGCACTCGGCGGGCTCTTCTTGCGGGTCGGCGAGGTGATGTTCGGCGAGCCCAAAGGCAAGACCGCGCCCGCGGAAGCCTCCTACGTACCGATGTTCATGCACCTCGGATTGGTACTGATGGCCGGGATCTATCTGCCGCCGGTGCTGGTCACCGGCTTCCAGAACGTCGCCAAGCTCCTGGGGTAAGCGATGGGCATCCTCGACGGCATCCCCCATGTCAATGCGGTGTTGTCGCACCAGCCCTGGCCGCGCGCGGTCGTGACGGAGGCGGGCTGGCAGGCGGCGATCGATCGACTGGTCGAGGGAGGCCTCACACTGCTTGGCTTCTGGGGCGAGCCGACCGCTGTGCACATGGCGATGCTCGATGGAGGCTCGGCCGAGATCGCGGTCGTCACTTACGAGTGTACGGCCGGCACATTTCCAAGCGTCGCCAGCCGTCACCCGCCGGCGCTTCGGCTGGAGCGGACCATCCATGATCTGTTCGGGCTTGTTCCGACGGCTGCTGACGATCTGCGGCCATGGCTCGATCACTATGCCTGGGGCAAATCCTATCCGTTCTCCGGCCGCAACGCATCGCGCGACGTGCGGCCATACCAGTTCCTTCCGGTCGAGGGCGAGGCGTTGCATCAGGTGGCGGTCGGCCCCGTCCATGCCGGGATCATCGAGCCCGGCCATTTCCGCTTCACCGCCAATGGCGAGCATGTGGTGCGGCTGGAGCAGTGGCTCGGCTACACCCACAAGGGCATCGAGTCGCTAATGCAGGGCGCGAGCCTCGAGGCCGCGGCAAAGCTCGCCAACCGCACCTCCGGCGACAGCGCCGTCGCCTATGCCTTCGCCTTTGCGTGTGCCGTGGAAGCGGCGCTGCAGATCGAGGCGCCGAGGCAAGCGACCCTTTTGCGGGCGCTGATGGCGGAACTGGAGCGGCTCGCCAATCATTTGGGCGACATTGGAGCCATCTGTAACGACGCGTCGTTCGCGCTGATGCATGCCCAGACCGGCATTTTGCGTGAGCGTTGCTTGCGCGCTGCGAATGTCGCGTTCGGCCATCGCCTGATGATGGACGTCATCGTGCCCGGTGGTGTGATGCGTGACATCGCGCCGGACGGCGTTCCCGCGCTACGGGCGCTGCTCGCGGAGCTACGCAAGGTCTTTCCGCGCTTGATCGAGCTCTATGACAACACGGCGTCGTTGCAGGACCGCACCGTCACCACGGGGATCGTGAAGGCGGAATATGCGTGCCAGTTTGGCGCCGGCGGTTATGTCGGCCGCGCCTCTGGCCGCGATTTCGATGCGCGGCGGGCGATCGCCTACACGCCTTACGACGCGTTGTCGTTCGAGGTACCGGTACTACAGGCCGGTGACGTGAACGCGCGGGTCTGGATCCGAATCCGCGAGGTCGAGCAGAGCATCGAACTGATCGAGCAGATCCTCGACCAACTTGGGCCGGGAGGGCTCGAAACCGCGCTGCCTCCCAGGATCGGCCGCGGTGCCTGTGAAGGCATGGCGCTCACCGAGGCCTTCCGCGGCGACGTCCTGGTGTGGTTGCGGCTCGATGGCGAGTTGCGCGTCGAACGCTGCCACCTGCGCGATGCGTCGTGGTTCCAGTGGCCGCTGCTGGAAACCGCAATCGAGGGCAACATCATTGCCGACTTCCCGCTCTGCAATAAGTCGTTCAACTGTTCCTATTCGGGCGCGGACCTCTAACCCATGCGCAAGACCCTGCTCGAAAGCCTCACCCATGGTTCGCTGACGGAGCCCGCGCCGACGCCGGACGATTCGGGGCTGGCGGAGCTTGCAACGAAAGTCGACCGCGCCGCCCGGGCCAGGCTCGGGCGTTCTCTTGCCATCCGCGAGGTCGATGCCGGGTCCTGTAACGGCTGCGAGCTGGAGATCCACGCGCTTGCCAACGCCTTCTACGACATCGAACGTTTCGGCCTGCGCTTCGTCGCCTCGCCACGCCATGCTGACGTGCTGCTGGTCACGGGTCCCGTGACGAAGAACATGCGACAGGCGCTGGAGCGGACCTACAACGCGACACCCGATCCGAAATGGGTCGTCGCGGTCGGCGGCTGCGCGATCGATGGCGGCATTTTCAGAGGCAGCTACGCCTGCGTCGGCGGCGTATCGGAGACCGTTCCGGTGGATCTGCACATCAAGGGCTGCCCGCCGTCTCCGATGGAGTTGCTGAAGGGCCTGCTCGCGCTGCTGGAGCACGTCAGCGGCAAGCGGTAAGCCGCATCCGCACCCACATACTCCGTCATTCCGGGCCAGCGGGTTGCGCTCGCCGCACTCCCGCTGTCATCGCCCGCCTTGTGCGCACTTGCGGCGCTGGGGCGCGCGATCCAGTATTTCAGAGACAGCGCGAGGATACGGAGAAGCCGCTGCTTGCTGGATTCCCCGCGTCCGCGGGGAAATCCAGTGGTGTTGTAGTCGAACTGGTGCCCAAATGCGGAGACGACGCCGGACAGAGCACCTCTCAATCCACCAGGATCACCCGGATATCGTTCACGTTCGTCAGCGTCGGCCCGGGCTGCAGCAGATCCCCCGTGGCCTCGAAGAACGAGGTCGCGTCGTTGTTGTCGAGATAGGCCTGCGGCTGCAGTCCCTGCGCCTTCATCCTTGCGAACGTTGCCGCGTCGATCAGCGCGCCGGCGGGGTCGGTGGGGTTGCCGGCGCCGCCGTCGGCGCCGTCGGTGTCGCCGGCGAGGGCCGAGATGCCGGCCGTGTTCTGCAACAGGCCGGCGAGCGCCAGCGCGTATTCCTGGTTCGGTCCGCCGCGTCCCTGGCCACGCACCGTGACCGTGAGCTCGCCGCCGGAGAGGATGGCGATGCGCTTGCCTTGCGCACGCGCCTCGAGCGCCAGCCTGGCGTGATCGGCGGCGACCTCGCGCGCCTCGCCTTCGAGATCGGCGCCGAGATCGATGGTCTCGTAGCCGGAGGCGCGCGCCAGCTTCACCGCGGCGTCGAGCGACTGCTTGGGCCGCGCGATCAGCTCGAAAGTCGCACGCCCGAAGGCCGCGTCACCCGGTTTGCAGCTCTCATTGGCGGGATCGTCGAGCGCGCGGCGCACCGCATCGTCGATGTCGAGCTTGTATTTGGCCACGATCGCGCGCGCATCTGCCAGCGTCGTCGGATCCGGCACGGTGGGACCGGAGGCGATCGCGGAAGGGTCGTCATGCGGCACGTCGGAAATCGCGAGCGTGACGATCTCGGCGGCGTTCCTGCCGGCGCGCGCCAGCCGCCCGCCCTTGATGCGCGACAGATGTTTCCTGACGATGTTCATGTCGCCGATCGGCGCGCCCGAGCGCAGCAGCGCCTTGTTGACCGCCTGCTTCTGCGCGAAGCTGACGCCGTTCGCCGGCGCGATCCAGTTGGCCGAGCCGCCGCCGGTGAGCAGCACCAGCAGCAGATCGTCAGGCCCGGCCTCGCCCGCGAGCGCGAGCGTGTCGGCCGCGCCTTTCAAGCCGGCTTCGTCAGGCACGGGATGCCCGGCCTCGACCACGCGGATGCGGCGGGTCGGCACGCCGTAGCCATGGCGCGTGGTGGCGATGCCGACCAGCCGCTCCGGCGGGAGCTCGAGCGCGTCGAGATAGTGCCGCTCGGCCGCCGCGGCCATCGCGCCTGCGCCCTTGCCGGCGGCAAGGCAGATCACGCGTCCCCTGGGCACGGGACGCAGATGCGGCGCCAGGATCGTATTCGGATGGGCGGCAGCAACGGCGGCGTCGTAGAGCGCGCGGAGCAGGGGACGTCGGTCGGTCATGACGATGGCCTTCGGCAGACTGAAGTAGCGGCGATGAGGTCGCCGGCCAACTGCCTACCGCATCGTGCGTCAAAGCGTAAGCGGCCTCCGCCATCATTCGATTGTGCAATCGCGTGATCAAAACCGCCGCGCAAGCAGAAACCCCCTGCGCGACCGGCGCAGGGGGGCCGTCGTGCCTTTCAGGCGCCAGCTAGCCGCCGGCTTCGGCGTTGATCACGTCGCCGAACAGCTCCCATCGCTCGCCCTTGAAGCGTTGCAGCTGCAGCGAGCTGATCGGGGCGAAATCGGTCGCCGACGTGTTGATCTTGATGCCGGGCAGCAGCGCTTCGGTGCGGAAGTCCTTCAGGCTCGCGGCCTGTTTCATGACGTTCGCGCGCGTGAGGTCGTCGCCGCAGTTCTTCAGCACCTGGACCAGCGTCTGCGCGACGCCGTAACCGACGATCGTGCCGCCGTCGGTCTTGTCGCCTTCGGGGAAGTACTTCGTCATGAAGTCGAGGAACGCCTTCATGCCCGCGTCATTGGCCCATTGCGCGTCGGTGGTGTCCTTCAGATAGGCCGCGGAGATGATGCCTTGCGCGCTCTCGAAGCCTGCCGGCTTGATCACGCTTCCGACCGAGGCCGAGACGTTGTTCAGGAAGTGGATCGGTTTCCAGCCGATCTCGGCGTTCTTCTTGATCGCCTGCGCCGCGAATTTCGGCGTGGTGATGTTGATGAAGACGTCGGCGCCGGTCGCCTTCAGCTTGACGATGTGGTTGTCGATGGTCGGCTCCGAGGTCTCGTAGCTTTCCTCCAGCACGATCATGCTTGCGGCCTTGGCGCCGAGGCCGTCCTTCAGGCCCTTCAGGTAGTCCTTGCCGTAATCGTCGTTCTGGTAGAGCACGCCGATCTTGGCGTTGGGCAGCTCCTTCAGGATGTATTTGGCGTAGATCTGCGTCTCGCTCTGGTAGTTGGGCTGCCAGCCCATGGTCCAGGGGAAGTTCTGCGGATCGTTCCACTTGGTGGCGCCGGTGGCGACGAACAGCTGCGGCACCTTCTTCGAGTTCATGTATTTCTGGATCGCCGTGTTCGGCGGCGTGCCGAGCGAGTTGAAGACGAGCAGCACCTCGTCGCTCTCGACCAGCTTGCGCGCCTGCTCCACCGTCTTCGGCGGTGAGTACGCGTCGTCGTAGGAGATGAAATTGATCTTGCGGCCGTTGATGCCGCCCTCGTCGTTGATCTTCTTGAAATAGGCGGCTTCGGTGCGCCCGATGATGCCGTAGGCGGAGGCCGGTCCGCTGTAGGGCATGATGTTGCCGATCTTGATCTCGGTGTCGGTCGCGCCGGTATCGTATTTCTTCTGGGCCGATGCAGTTGAGGTCGAAGCCGCAATGAGCGCGAGCGCCAATGACGCGGCCGCGAGTTTGCCGGTGACAGCAGGCATTCCAATCTCCCTATTCTTCTTGGTGTGTGCGTCCCTTTTCTTGTCTCGTTTTTTGGCGACGCGACCGCAATTCAATACGATTTGCCCGGAAGCTTCAAGGAAAAGCCCCTGCGGCAAGGCCGCAGGGGCTGCGTCTTTAGTCGATTGGGATGATATCTTTAGTGGCTGGTTAAGGTTAGCCGCCGACGTCGCCGCTCAGGACCTCGCCAAATCGCTCCCAATGCTCGCCCTTGAAGCGGATCAGTTGCAGCTGCGAGAGCGGCGCGAAATCGGAGGCCGACGTGTTGACCTTGATGCCCGGCAACAGCCCCGCAGGCTCGAAATCCCTGATGCTGGCCGCCTGCTTCATGATGTTTTCGCGGGTCAGATTGTCACCGCAGGCCTTGAGCACGTGCACGAGGCCCTGGCTCACGATATAGCCATACATCACCGAGGCGTCGGCGCGGTTCGCTTCCGGATAGTACTTGTCCAGGAATTCGTTCCAGCCGATCATCGCCTTGTCGTCCTTCCACTGCGCGTCGGTCGGGTCCTTGAAGTATTGCGACGAGATGATGTCCTGGGCGTTCTCGAAGCCGGCCGGCTTGATCACGCTGCCGATCGAGCCCGAGACATTGTTGAGGAAATGCAGCGGCTTCCAGCCGATCTCGGCGTTCTTCTTGATGGCCTGCGCCGCGAATTTCGGCGTGGTGACGTTGAAGAAGATATCCGCGCCCGTCGCCTTCATCTTCACGATGTGGGAATCGATGGTTGGCTCGGAGACTTCGTAGCTGTCCTCAATGACGATCATCGAGGCGGCCTTGGCGCCGAGCCCGTCCTTGAACCCCTTCAGATAGTCCTTGCCGTAGTCGTCGTTCTGGTAGAGCACGGCGATCTTGGCGTTCGGATGGTTCTTCAGGATGTACTTGGCATAGATGATCGACTCGATCTGGTAGTTGGGCTGCCAGCCCATGGTCCAGGGGAAGTTCTGCGGATCGTTCCACTTGGTGGCGCCGGTGGCGACGAACAGCTGCGGCACCTTCTTCGAGTTCATGTATTTCTGGATCGCCGTGTTGGGCGGCGTGCCCAGCGAGTTGAAGATCAACAGCACCTCGTCGCTTTCGACGAGCTTGCGCGCCTGTTCCACCGTTTTGGGCGGCGAGTAGGTGTCGTCATAGGTGACGAAATTGATCTTGCGGCCGTTGATGCCGCCTTCGGCGTTGATCTTGCGGAAGTAGGCCTCCTCGGTCTTGCCGATCACGCCGTAGGCGGAGGCGGGTCCGCTGTAGGGCATGATGTTGCCGATCTTGATTTAGGTGTCGGATGCGCCGGTATCGTATTTCTTCTGCGCGGATGCTGCCGTGGAAAGAGCGGCAGCCAGCACGAGGGCAGCCGAGAAGGCCCCCAATCGCACATGCATTGCAGGCATCTTGATCTCCCTGGGAAGGTTTGAATGTGTCGATTGTTCTTGTTGGGGGCGATGGTTGCTCCTCGCTCCATCGCACATTCAATACCTATCCACGGCCCTCAGCAAGAAGAACGCCCCGCATAAGCGTCGCGGCGTGGGCGATTCTCGTCGAAGACGATGCTGGAATATTCCGGCGCGTGAGATTTCGTGCAGCCAATCCGCCGCTGGGGTTGCTTTCAGAAGAAGGGGCTATCTTGAATTGCGCCGTGACGGCGGTCAGTGGCCGACGTGGCTCGAGATGACGTCGCCGAAAAGCTCCCATTTCCGGCCCTTGAACCGCATCATCTGGAGCTGTTCGATCGGAGCGAAATCGTCCGGCGCGGTATTGATCTTGATGCCGGGCAAGAGCGTATCGGGTTCGAAGTCCTTCATGCTGGCGGCCTGCTTCATGACGTTCTCGCGGGTGAGATCGTCGCCGCACATCTGCAACACCTTCACCATGGTCTGCGCGGCGGCATAGCCGAACACGACGCCGGCATCGAGCTTGTTGGCCTTGGGGTCATACTGGGCGAGGAAATTGTAGAATTTCTTCATGCCGTCATCGGCATTCCACTGCGGATCGGAGCCGTCCTTGGTGTAGCTCGCCGACAGGATGCCTTGCGAGATCTCGAGCCCGGCCGGTTCGAGCACGCCGCCGACCGAGGCCGAGACGTTCGAGATGATGTGGACCGGATGCCAGTTGATCTCCGCCGCCTTCTTGATGCCCTGCGCCGCGAATTTCGGTGTGGTGATGCTGATGAAGACGTCAGCGCCGGAGGCTTTCAGTTTGACCACGTGCTCGTCGATCGCCGGCTCCGAGGTGCTGTAGGGCTCTTCGAGCACGATCATCGACGCCTTGGCGCCGAGGCCCTCTTTCAGCCCGTTCAGATAGTCCTTGCCGAAATCGTCGTTCTGGTAGAGCACACCGACCTTTCCGTCCGGCTTCTCCTTCATGACGTATCTGGCGTAGATGCGGGCCTCGCTCGCGTAGTTCGGCTGCCAGCCCATGGTCCAGGGATATTGCCTGGGATCGTTCCATTTCGACGCGCCACTCGCCACGAACAATTGCGGCACCTTCTTCTCGTTCATGTATTTGCGGATGGCGCTATTGGTGGAGGTGCCGAGCGAGCCGAAAATCAGCAGCACCCCGTCGCTCTCGACCAGCTTGCGCGCCTGCTCCACCGTCCTCGGCGGCGAATAGGCGTCGTCATAGGAGATGAACTTGATCTTGCGGCCATTGATGCCGCCCTCGGCGTTGATCTTGTTGAAGTAGGCTTCCTCGGCCTTGCCGATCACGGCATAGGCGGAGGCCGGCCCGCTATAGGGCATGATGTTACCGATCTTGATCTCGGTATCGGAAGCGCCGTTGTCGTATTTCTTCTGCGCCCGCACTTCGCTGCTCGTTGCAGTGCACAAGGCGAGCGCGACCCAGAGGGACGCAACCTGGAAACGAACGGCGACCATTGTTCTCCTTCCTCGGGGCGGATCGGGCGCATTGAACAAGATTGACGCCGGCCGTCAACAGAAAGCCCCCGCGGTCGCCCGCGGGGGCCGTTTACGTTGGATGATCGCGTCAGCGTGTCACTCGGAGGCGATATCGCCGCTGATGATCTCGCCGAACAGTTCCCACTTCTCGCCCTTGAAGCGCATCATCTGAAGCTGCGCAATCGGGGCGAAGTCGGTGGCGCTGGTGTTGATCTTGACGCCGGGCAGCAGGGTATCCGGTGCGAAGTCCTTCAGGCTCGCGGCCTGCTTCATGAGGTTGGCACGGGTGAGATCGTCACCGCACATTTCCAGCACCTTGGCCAGGGTCGACGCGGCGCCGTAGCCATAGACCATGCTGGTATCGGACTTGTCGGCACCCGGCATGTACTTGTCGACGAACTCGTTCCACCTCTTCATGCCGGGATCGTTGGCCCATTGCGGGTCGGTGGAGTCCTTGGCATAGGCTGCCGACAACACGCCCTGCGCGTTCTCGAAGCCGGCCGGCTTCATCACGCTGCCAACCGAGATCGACACGTTGGTGAGGATCTGGAGCGGCTTCCAGCTGAGCTCGGCGGTCTTCTTGATGGTCTGGGCCGCGAACTTCGGCGTGGTGTAGATCAGGAGCACGTCGGGATTGGCCGCCTTGATCTTGACGATGTGACCGTCGATCGACGGCTCGGAGACCTCGTAGCTCTCTTCCATGATGATCATGGACGAGGCCTTCGCGCCGAGACCGTCCTTGGTGCCCTTGAGGTAGTCTTTGCCGAAATCGTCGTTCTGATAGAGGATCGCGATCTTGGCGTCGGGCTTCTCCTTCATCAGCCATTTGGCGTAGATGTGCGCTTCGCTCTGGTAGGAGGGCTGCCAGCCCATGGTCCAGGGGAAGTTTTTCGGATCGTTCCACTTGGTCGCGCCGGTGGCGACGAACAGCTGCGGGATCTTCTTGGCGTTGAGGTATTTCTGGATCGCGGTGTTCGAGGGCGTGCCGAGCGGGTTGAAGACGGCCAGCACCTCGTCGCTCTCGACCAGCTTGCGGACCTGCTCGACGGCCTTCGGCGGCGAATAGCCGTCGTCATAGGTTACGAAGTTGATCTTGCGACCGTTGATGCCGCCCTTGTCGTTGACCATCCTGAAATAGGCCTCTTCGGTCTTGCCGATGATGCCATAGGCCGAGGCCGGACCGCTGTACGGCATGATATTGCCGATCTTGATCTCGGTATCGGACGCGCCGGTGTCGTATTTCTTTTGGGCGAGTGCAGCGCCGGAGGTGAGGGTGACGGCCGCCGTTGCCGTGACCAGCGCGGCGGCTCGCAGTGTTCTTCCGAAAAGCAATTGGGTCTCCTTGGTTAAACCACATTCCTTGAGAGTTTTCAGTTCTTCCTGAGCTTGCCGACGAGTTGCTGGCCCAGGACCGCGATCTGCCTCGCGCCATGCGGCACGAGGTAGATGACGAGGAACAACAGCACGCCGAACACCGCGCCGGAGAGGCCCTTGGAGATGCTTTCCGCCATGTTCGGCACGAAGATGATGAAGGCCGCACCGACGAACGAGCCGGGCAGCCAGCCGACGCCGCCGACCACCATGCCGAGGAACAGCGAGATCGCGAGCGTGATGGTGTAGCTGTCGGGCGCGACGAATTGCACGGCGATGGCGCCAAGCGAGCCGGCAACGCCGGTGATGCCGGCGGACACCCCGAAAGCCAGCGTCTTGTAGAGCGCGACGTTGACACCCATCGAGGAGGCCGCGATCTCGTTGTCGCGGATCGCCATGAAGGCGCGGCCCGAGCGGGAGCGCAGCAGGTTCACCGAGAAGATGTAGATCGCGATCGTCACGGCGAGCGTGAAGTAGTACAGCCACATGTCCTGCGACATCGGCAGGCCGAACGGCGCGTCCGGCTTGGTGACGACGAGGCCCTGCACGCCGCCGGTCCAGTGCTCGAGGAAGTTCAGCTTCAACAGTTGCGGCATCGCGGTGGCGAGCGCGAAGGTCGCGAGCGCCAGATAGACGCCGGACAGCCGCAGCGCCGGCTTGCCGAACAGGTAGCCGAATCCGAAGCAGATCGCGGCGGAAATCGGAATTGTCAGCGCGTAGTTGACGTTGGCGTGCTCCATCAGCACCGCCGAGGTATAGGCGCCGACGGCGTAGAACGCGCTCTGGCCGAGCGAGAACTGGCCGGAGCCGCCGGTCAGGATGTTCAGCGCCAGCACGGCGAGCCCGTAGATCAGGAGCATCGTCATCTGGAAGATGATGAAGTTCTTGACGAACATCGGCACGACCAACAGCGCCGCCAGCACCACCAGCGAGGTGCCGGTGCCCAGCGTCATGGCCCGCTTCGGAACGGCCTCGACCGCCTGGTGGCCTTCGGCGACGACTTCTTCTGCAGCGCTCATGATCAAACTCGCTTGACGATGTGCCGGCCGAACAGGCCAGCGGGTTTGACGACCAGGACGGAGATGATCAGCGCGAGCGCGATCGGGAGCTTCAGTTCGTTGCCGACGCCGGGGATGTAGGTGCCGGCGAGGTTCTCGAAGACGCCGACCAGGAAGCCGCCGACCACGGCGCCGAACGGGCTGCTCAATCCGCCGAGCACGGCCGCGGCGAAGCCGTAGATCAGGACGCCGCCCATCATGTTGGGCTCGAGGAACACGACCGGGGCGATCAGCATGCCGGCGATCGAACCGATCGCGGTTGCCATGCCCCAGCCGAGCGCGATCATCCAGCTCGTGTTGATGCCGACGAGGCGGGCCGATTCAGGCACCGAGGCGGCGGCGCGCATTGCAAGGCCGATTCGGGTGTACTGGAAGAAGAAGTAGAGGCCGAGCAAGAGCAGCACGGTGACGCCGATCATGCCGGCCTGGTGGGTCGAGATCAGCTGGCTGCCCAGGAACGGCGAGGAGCCGAACGGGGTCGGGTACTGCTTGATGGTGAAGTCCCAGATCAGGCCGGCCGAGGAATTGATGATCGCAAACAGCGCGATGAAGCCGGCGACGTTGGTCAGCACCGGCGCCTTCGCGAGCGGCTTGAACAGGATGCGCTCGATCGCGATGCCGGCGACGAAGGAGAATGCCAG
The DNA here is from genome assembly GCF_049739505.1 of Bradyrhizobium sp. USDA 241. Taxonomy (NCBI): domain Bacteria; kingdom Pseudomonadati; phylum Pseudomonadota; class Alphaproteobacteria; order Hyphomicrobiales; family Nitrobacteraceae; genus Bradyrhizobium; species Bradyrhizobium sp. USDA 241. The sequence goes on from NZ_JBMGPZ010000004.1 coordinate 2,338,557, forward strand.
CGTCATCAGGAAGGCCGCCCAATAGGATAGGCCCCACTGCATCAGCTGCCAGGAGATGAAGGTCGAGAACATCGCCATCTCGCCTTGCGCGAAATTGAGATGATCGATGGCCTGGTAGATCATGACCACGGCGAGCGCCATGCAGGCGTAGATCGCACCCGTGGCGATGCCGGCCAGGACCTGGTTGGTGAACAGTTCCATTGTCCCGGCTCCCTCAGTAACCCAGATAGGATTTGCGGATTTCTTCGTTGTTCGCGATGTCCTTGGCTTTGCCCGACATCACGATCCGACCGGTCTCGATCACATAGGCCTGGTCGGCGAGCTCGAGCGCCAGCTGGGCATTCTGTTCGACCACCAGGATCGACACCTTGTCCTCGCGGTTGATCTTGCCGAGGATGCCGAACAGATCGCGCACCACCAGCGGCGCGAGGCCGAAGGACGGCTCGTCGAGCAGCATCAGCCGCGGCCGCAGCATCAGGGCGCGGGCGACCGCGAGCATCTGCTGCTCGCCGCCGGACAGCGTGCCGGCCACCTGGGTGTGCCGCTGCTTCAGCACGGGGAAGTGGGCGTACATGCGCTCGATGTCGGAGACGATGCCGGCGCTGTCCTTGCGGGTGATGGCGCCGAGCTGGAGGTTCTCCTCCACCGTCATGGTGGTGAAGGTGCCGCGGCCCTGCGGCACGTGGGCGATGCCGAACCGCACGATGCTTTCGGTCGAGCGGTTGTTCAGGGGCTTGCCTTCGAACTCGATCGCTCCGGTCGAGCGCACCATGTTGCAGATCGCGCGCAGTGTCGTGGTCTTGCCGGCGCCGTTGGCACCGAGCAGCGTCACCAGGGAACCCTCGTTGAGCGAGAAGGACAGGCCATGGAGTGCCTGGACCTGGCCGTAATAGGCGCGCAGGTCCTTGACGTTGAGCAGTGTCGTCATTGGTCCTTGCTCCCGAGATACGCCTTGATGACGTCGGGGTCGGCCTGCACCTGGGCGGGCGTCCCCTCCGCGAGCTTCTTGCCGAAATTCAGCGCGACGACGTGGTCGGCGATCGACATCACGAGGCCCATGTGGTGCTCGACCAGCAGCACGGTCATGTGGCGCTCGTCGCGAATGCGGCGGATGAGAGCTCCGAGCACGTAGACTTCCTCGTGGTTGAGGCCGCCGGCAGGCTCGTCGAGCAGAAGGATCTTCGGATCGGCCGCGAGCGCGCGCGCCAGCTCGACCCGCTTCTGCGTACCGAAGGGCAGGCCGGAGACGATGGTGTGGGCGACGTCCTCGAGGTCGAGATAGGCGAGGATCTCGTGCACCTTCTTGTTGACGCTGGTCTCGCTGCGCCGGACCCAGGCAAGCCTCAGGGAGTCGCTGATGATGTCGCTCGAGGTCTTCGAATGCGCGCCGACGCGGACGTTGTCCATCACCGACAAGTTCGGGAACAGCGCCACGTTCTGGAAGGTTCGGCCGATGCCGATCTCGGCGATCCGGTGCGGCGGCCGCGACAGGATGCTGACGCCGTCCATCAGGATGTCGCCGGACGACGGCTGATACAGCCGCGAAAGGCAATTGAAGAGCGTGGTCTTGCCGGCGCCGTTGGGGCCGATCAAGCCGAGGATCTGGCCCTTGTGCATGTCGAAGGACACGCCGTTGAGCGCGATGATGCCGCCGAACACGACGCTGACGTCGCGAACCGCGAGCAGGGGCGATGTCCCCCGCGCGAGCTGTGCCTGCGTCATCTCGTCTCGCTCACATCGTTCAGTGAGCGATGGGGCGATGCAAACCGCTCCCGATGATGACAAAGGCTATCTGAACCCCTCGGCCACACGCGCAACTTTCCCTCCTGATTTCAGCTTTTTGCTGTTGTCTTTTTTTGAATGCGGCATCAGACCCCCGAGCGCCGCTTCGATGTTCCTTACCATCGCTAAGAGACGCGGTCCAATGTCGTTGATCAGACGCTCTTCCGTGAAACGGAATGCCGGCGCGCCGCAATTGAATGCGTAAGGTCCGGTTCCGTCGTTGAGCTTGAGCGCGACGCCGGCCGCGCCGATGTCGTCGTGCCAGTCGCCGACCGAGATCGCAAAGCCGTATTTCGCGACCGTTTCGCCGGAACGTTCCAATCCTTCGCGCATCTTCGGCCAGCGGCTGCCGTAATGTTCGCGCAGAATGCGCGACACTTCAGCGCGACTCTCGTCGTCGAGCGCCCAGAAATAGGCGCGGCCCATCGCACTGGTTGCAATCGGCACGCGCGAGCCGACGTCAAGTTGAACGCCGACCGTCTCGCTGCCGCGGCTCTGCCCGAAATAGATCATGCTGTGACGGTCGCGGCCGCCGACGGCGACGGCACCGCCGGTCGCGCGCATCACTTCCTCGCGGAACGGCTCCGACAGATGCCGAACGCCCAGATTGGCCAACGCCGCGTAACCGAGCGACATCGCTGCGGGTGCGAGCTGGTACTTCTCGAAGCGGGGAACCGGTGTCAAATAGCCGAGCCTGGTCAACGTGTAGGTCAGCCGCGACACGGTCGGTTTGGGCAGATTGGTGCGCGCCGCAATCTCCTGATTGCCGAGCAGGCCGTCATTGGGTTGGAACGCGCGCAATACATCCAGTCCGCGGGAAAGCGCGACGACGAAATTCCGATCGGTCGCAGTCTTCTTTCCTGTACGCTTCATCCCTGATCTGCTTCTTGCGCGGAGTCGTTGACAACGTCCGTGCTTCAAAATAACCCTGCCGTCAAGATGCGGAATTAAATTCCGCACCGCGAAATCGAACAAAAGTAAATCCCCACCAAGGAGGGACACCGTGAGCGAAGTGGTCAAGCTTGAGCGTCATGATGAGGTCGGCATCGTCACGGTCAACAGCCCGCCGGTCAATGCGCTGAGTGCCGCGGTCCGCGGCGGCATTCTGGAATGCATCAAGGCCGCGATCGCCGATCCCGCCATCAAGGGCATCGTGCTGACCTGCGCCGGCCGCACCTTCATTGCGGGCGCCGACATCACCGAATTCGGCAAGCCGCCGAAGCCGCCGGCCCTCAACGACGTGCTGTCCGAGATCGAGAATTCGCCGAAGCCCGTCGTTGCCGCGATCCACGGCACCGCCCTCGGCGGCGGCCTCGAGGTCGCGCTCGCCTGTCATTTCCGTGTCGCGGTGAAGGAGGCCAAGCTCGGCCTGCCCGAGGTGAAGCTGGGCCTGTTGCCGGGCGCCGGCGGAACCCAGCGCCTGCCCCGCGCGGTCGGGCCTGAGCTCGCAGTCAAGATGATCGTCGGCGGCGACCCGATCGGCGCCGCGGAAGCACTGAAGAACGGCCTGATCGAGGAGATCGTCGAGGGGCCGGCCTCGGGCGGCGAAGCCTTCGTGCGCAAGCTGCTGGCCGAGAAGCGCCCGCTGCGCCGCCTGCGCGACGACGATTCCAAGATCGCGGCCGCCAAGGCCGACCGCTCGATCTTCACCAATGCCGTCGCCGCCATGACCAAGAAGTCACGCGGCCTGGAAGCGCCGTTCGCGGCGGCCGACGCCGTCGGCTATGCCATCGACCTTCCGTTCGACGAAGGGTTGAAGAAGGAGCGCGAGGGCTTCCTGAAGCTCGTCGCCAGCGACCAGTCCAAGGCGCAGCGCTATGCGTTCTTCGCCGAGCGCGAAGCCGCCAAGATCGCGGGTGTCCCCGAAGGCACCAAGTCGCGCCCCGTGAACCGTGTCGCCATTCTCGGCGCCGGCACCATGGGCGGCGGCATCGCGATGTCGTTCGCCAATGCCGGCATCCCAGTCACGCTGATCGAGACCGCCGAGGAGCAGCTCAAGCGCGGCATGGGCGTCATGCAGAAGAACTGGGAAGCGACGGCGGCGCGCGGCGGCATCCCGGCGGACGCGCCCGCCAAGCGCATGGCGCTGATCGACGGCAAGGTCGGCATCGAGAACGTCGGCGACGCCGACCTCGTCATCGAGGCCGTATTCGAGACCATGGCGGTGAAGAAGGAAGTGTTCGGCAAGCTCGACCAGTACGCCAAGCCGGGCGCGGTACTCGCCTCCAACACCTCGTACCTGAACATCGACGAGATCGCGAAGTCGACCAAGCGTCCGCAGGACGTGCTCGGCATGCACTTCTTCTCGCCGGCCAACGTCATGAAGCTGTGCGAGATCGTGCGTGCCGACAAGACCGCGCCGGACGCGCTCGTGACCGCCGTCACGATCGCGCGCAAGATCGCAAAAGTGCCGGCCGTGGTCGGCGTCTGCGACGGCTTCGTCGGCAACCGCATGCTGGCCCAGCGTGGCAAGCAGTCCGAGAAGCTGCTGTTCGAAGGCGCCCTGCCGCAGCAGGTCGATGCCGTCGTCACCAAGTTCGGCATGCCGATGGGCCCGTTCGCGATGGGCGACCTCGCCGGCCTCGACATCGGCTGGCGCTCGCGCAAGGACCGCGGCATCAAGTCGGAGATCGCGGACGCGCTGTGCGAGGCCGGCCGCTTCGGTCAGAAGACCGGCAAGGGCTACTACAAGTATGAAGCAGGCAGCCGCGCGCCGCTGCCCGATCCTGAGGTCGAGAAGCTGATCGACGAGACGCTGCTGCGCCTCGGCCGCAAGAAGCGTGTCGTCAGCGACGAGGAGATCCTCGAGCGCATGATGTATCCGATGATCAACGAGGGCGCGAAGATCCTGGAAGAGGGCATCGCGGCGCGTCCCTCCGACATCGACGTGGTCTGGCTCTACGGCTATGGCTGGCCGATCTACCGCGGCGGCCCGATGTACTGGGCCGACAGCGTCGGCCTCAAGCACATCGCCGATCGCCTGTCGTTCTACGCCAAGGAGACCAACGACCCGAGCCTCGAGCCCGCACCGCTGCTGAAGAAGCTCGCCGCCGAAGGCAAGACGTTCGCCTCGCTGGCTGCGGCGTCGAAGGCGGCGTGATGGCCGCTTTGTCTCAACCCTCGTCATTCCGGGATGCGCCGCAAGGCGCAGGCCCGGAATCCATAACCCCAGCTGGTGGTTATGGATTCCGGGCTCGCGACTTCGTCGCGCCCCGGAATGACGATCTGTGTTAGTTGCTCGCTCAAGCAATCAAGAAAATGACCCATCCCGGCGAACAGTTTTACCCCGAGGGCGTGCGGTGGGACGACACCATCGTCCAGGGCACGCTACCCGACCTGCTGTCGAAAGCCGCCGCTGAGTACGGCCCGCGCACCGCGTTGGAGTTCCGGGACCGTCCGATCAGCTACACCGAGCTCGCAGCTCAGGCCGAGCGCGCGGCAGCGGGGTTCCTGCGCGCCGGCATCGGCAGGAGCTCTTCCGTCGCGCTGTTCCTCGGCAACACGCCGGACCATCCCGTCAATTTCTTCGGCGCGCTCAAGGCCGGCGCCCGGGTCGCGCACCTCTCGCCGCTCGACGGCGAGATCGCGCTGACGCACAAGGTCTCCGATTCCGGCTCGCGCCTGCTCGTCACCTCGAACCTCCAGGCCTTGCTGCCGACCGCGCTGAAATTCCTGGAGAAGGGGCTGATCGACCGCCTGGTCGTCTGCGAGGACGATCATTGGGGCAAGATCGGCACGCCGCAGGCGGCGATCCCCGATGATCCCCGCATCGTGACCTTCAAGACCTTCGTCGAGGGCGCCATCGCGCCGGCGCAATGGCCGGCAGTGATCGCCGCCGACGTCGCGCTGCTGCAATACACCGGCGGCACCACCGGCCTGCCCAAGGGCGCGATGCTCACGCACGGCAACCTCACCGCGGCGGTGTCGATCTACGACGTCTGGGGCAAGCCGTCGCGTGCGGCGCGTGGCGATGCCATCGAGCGCGTGATCTGCGTGCTGCCGCTGTTCCACGTCTACGCGCTCACCGTCGTGCTCCTGTCCTCGCTCAGCCGCGGCAATCTGATCTCGCTACACCAGCGCTTCGACGTCGAAGCGGTGATGCGCGACATCGAGCTCAAGCGCGCGACTTACTTTCCGGGCGTGCCGACGATGTGGATCGCGATCGCCGCGCTCCCGGACCTCGACAAGCGTGACTTCTCCTCGCTCGCGACCATCGGCTCGGGCGGTGCGCCGCTGCCGGTCGAGATCGCGAATTTCTTCGAGCGCAAGGTCGGCAAGAAGCTGCGCAGCGGCTGGGGGATGACCGAGACCTGCTCGCCCGGCACCGGCCACCCGCCTGACGGTCCCGAGAAGCCGGGCTCGATCGGGCTGATGCTGCCCGGCATCGAGCTCGACGTCGTCGCGCTCGACGATCCCCGGCGCGTGCTGCCGCCGGGCGAAGTCGGCGAGATCCGCATCAAGGGCCCGAACGTCACTGGAGGCTACTGGAACAGGCCGGAAGGATCCACGGATGCCTTCGTCGACGGCCGCTTCCTCACCGGCGACATCGGCTATGTCGACACTGACGGCTATTTCTTCCTGGTCGACCGCAAGAAGGACATGATCATCTCCGGCGGCTTCAACGTCTATCCGCAGATGATCGAGCAGGCGATCTACACCATATCAGGCGTGCACGAGGTGATCGTGCTCGGCATCCCCGACCAGTACCGCGGCGAGGCCGCAAAGGCCTTCATCAAGCTGAAGCCCGGCGCAAAGCCGTTCTCGCTCGACGAGTTGCGCACGCAGCTCACCGGCAAGCTCGGCAAGCACGAGCTGCCGGCCGAAGTCGAGTTCGTCGACGACCTGCCGCGCACGCCGGTCGGAAAATTGTCGCGCCACGAATTGCGCCAGCAGCAGAAACCGTCACAATCCACCAGAACCGCATCAGGAGTCCGTTCTTGACCGACGCCGTCATCGTTTCCACCGCCCGCACCCCGATCGGCAAGGCCTATCGCGGCGCGCTCAACGCCACCGAGGGCGCAACCCTGCTCGGCCACGCCATCGGCGAGGCCGTCGCGCGCGCCAAGGTCGATCCGAAGGAGGTCGAGGACGTGGTGATGGGCGCGGCCCTCCAGCAGGGCGCGACCGGCGGCAACATCGCGCGCAAGGCGCTGCTGCGCGCCGGCCTTCCCGTCACCGTCGCCGGCACCACCATCGACCGGCAATGCGCCTCCGGTCTTCAGGCCATCGCGCTGGCCGCGCGTTCGGTGCTCTTCGACGGCGTCGAGATCGCGGTCGGCGGCGGCGGCGAGTCGATTTCGCTGGTGCAGAACGACAAGATGAACGGCTTCCACGCCCAGGACCCCGCGCTGCTCAAGATCAAGGGCGAGGTCTACATGCCCATGATCGACACCGCGGAAGTCGTCGCCAAGCGCTACGGCATCTCGCGCGAACGCCAGGACGAATATTCGCTTGAGAGCCAGCGCCGCACCGCGGCCGCACAACAGGGCGGCAGGTTCAAGGACGAGATCGCCCCGATCACCACGCAGATGGCGGTCACCGACAAGGCGACCGGCGCGGTCTCGACGAAGGAGGTCACGCTGTCGCAGGACGAAGGGCCGCGCCCCGAGACCACCGCTGAAGGTCTCGCGGGCCTCAAGCCCGTGCGCGGCGACGGCTTCACCATCACCGCCGGCAACGCCAGCCAGCTTTCCGACGGCGCCAGCGCCTGCGTGATCATGAGCGACAAGGAAGCCGCCAGGCGCGGCCTCGCGCCGCTCGGCATCTTCCGCGGCTTCGTCTCCGCCGGCTGCGAGCCGGACGAGATGGGCATCGGCCCGGTCTTCGCCGTGCCGCGCCTGCTCAAGCGCCACGGCCTCAGCGTCGACGACATCGGCCTGTGGGAGCTCAACGAAGCCTTCGCGGTGCAGGTGCTGTATTGCCGCGACAAGCTCGGCATCGACCCCGGCAAGATCAATGTCGACGGCGGCGCGATCTCGGTCGGCCATCCCTACGGCATGTCGGGCGCGCGCCTCACCGGCCACGCCCTGATCGAAGGCCGCCGCCGCAAGGCGAAATACGCGGTCGTCACCATGTGCGTCGGCGGCGGCATGGGCGCGGCGGGGCTGTTCGAGGTGCTGCAGTAGATGTTTCTGTCATTCCGGGGCGCCGCGAAGCGGCGAGCCCGGAATCCATAACCACCAGTCGGGGATATGGATTCCGGGCCTGCGCCTTACGGCGCATCGCGGAATGACGATGGGTTTGGTAAGAACAAATCGCTCACAGGAGGATCCGATGGATCTCGCATTCACTAGGGAAGAGCAGGCGTTTCGCGAGGAAGTGCGGCAGTTCTTCCGCGACAACGTGCCGCCGGATACGCGGCGCAAGCTGGTCGAGGGCCGCCACCTCTCGAAGGACGAGATGGTGACGTGGTGGCGCATCCTCAACAAGAAGGGCTGGGGCGTCAGCCACTGGCCGAAGGAATATGGCGGCACGGGATGGACCGCCGTGCAGCACTACATCTTCAACGAGGAACTTCAGGCTCACCCGGCGCCGCAGCCGCTCGCCTTCGGCGTCAGCATGGTCGGTCCGGTCATCTACACCTTCGGCAACGAGGAGCAGAAGAAGAAGTACCTGCCGCGCATCGCCAATGTCGACGATTGGTGGTGCCAGGGCTTCTCCGAGCCCGGCTCCGGCTCCGACCTCGCCTCGCTCAAGACCAAGGCCGAGCGCAAGGGTGACAAGTGGATCATCAACGGCCAGAAGACCTGGACCACGCTCGCCCAGCACGCCGACATGATCTTCTGCCTCTGCCGCACCGACAACAACGCCAAGAAGCAGATGGGCATCTCCTTCATCGTGTTCTCGATGAAGTCGAAGGGCGTCACCGTGCGCCCGATCCAGACCATCGACGGCGGCCATGAGGTCAACGAGGTGTTCTTCGACGACGTCGAAGTGCCCATCGAGAACCTGATCGGCGAGGAGAACAAGGGCTGGGATTACGCGAAATTCCTGCTCGGCAACGAGCGCACCGGCATCGCCCGCGTCGGCGTTTCCAAGGAGCGCATCCGCCGCATCAAGGAGCTCGCCTCCAAGGTCGAATCCGGCGGCAAGCCGATCATCCAGGACGCGGCGTTCCGCGAGAAGCTCACCGCCTGTGAGATCGAGCTGAAAGCGCTCGAGCTCACCCAGCTCCGCGTCGTCGCCGACGAAGGCAAGCACGGCAAGGGCAAGCCCAACCCGGCGTCCTCGGTGCTGAAGATCAAGGGCTCCGAGATCCAGCAGACCACCACAGAGCTGCTGATGGAAGTGATCGGCCCGTTCGCTGCACCCTACGACGAGCACGGCGACGACGGCTCCAACGAAGCCATGGACTGGACCGCCCAGATCGCGCCGAGCTACTTCAACAACCGCAAGGTCTCGATCTACGGCGGCTCCAACGAGATCCAGCGCAACATCATCGCCAAGGCGGTGCTGGGGCTGTGATCTGCCCCCTCTCCGCGACGGCGGGGAGGGCAATATTCCACCGTCATTCCGGGGCGCGACGAAGTCGCGAACCCGGAATCCATCGGGCCGCATACGCTGAGGCGAAATGGATTCCGGGCCTGGCCCTTCGGGCCATCCCGGAATGACGAAGTCAAATAAGTCCGGGTACGAGGAACCAAAGAAATGGATTTTGATCTGTCCGAGGAGCAGCGGCTTCTCAAGGAAAGCATCGACGGCCTGCTGACCGATTCCTACGATTTCGAGCAGCGCAAGAAGTACATGAAGGAGAAGGGCGGCTGGAGCAAAACGGTCTGGCTCAAGCTCGCCGAGCAGGGCCTGCTTGGCCTGCCCTTCAGCGAGGCCGATGGCGGCTTCGGCGGCGGCGGCGTCGAGACCATGATCGTGATGGAAGCGCTCGGCAAGGCGCTGGTGCTCGAGCCCTATCTCGCAACGGTCGTGATCGGCGGCGGCTTCCTGCGCCATGCCGGCACCGATGCGCAGAAGGCCGCGCACGTGCCTTCGATTATCGACGGCAGCAAGACGCTCGCCTTCGCCCAGCTCGAGAAGAACTCGCGCTACGATCTGTTCGACGTCTCGACGACCGCGAAGAAGAAGGGCGATGCCTGGATCATCGACGGCGAGAAGTTCGTCGTGCTCAACGGCGAGACCGCCGACACGTTGATCGTCACCGCACGCACCAAAGGCGATCGCCGTGACAAAACCGGCATCGGCGTGTTCCTGGTTCCGGCGAATGCCAAGGGCGTTGCCAGGAAGGGCTATCCGACCCAGGACGGCCTGCACGCCGCCGACGTCACCTTCACCGGTGTTGAGGTCGGTGCCGATGCCGTGCTCGGCAACCCCGAGGATTCGCTCGCGCTGATCGAGCGCGTGGTGGACGAAGCCCGCGTTGCGCTCTGCGCCGAGGCGGTCGGCCTGATGGACGAGTCGCTCAAGACCACGGTCGAGTACATCAAGACGCGCAAGCAGTTCGGCGTCGCCATCGGCTCGTTCCAGTCGCTGCAGCACCGTGCCTCCGACATGTTCGTCGCCGCCGAGCAGGCGCGCTCGATGTCGATGTTCGCGACCATGGCGGGTGATTTCGAGAACGCCAGGGAGCGCACGAATGCGATCGCGGCGGCCAAGGTGCAGATCGGCAAGTCGCTGAAATTCGTCGGCCAGCAGTCGATCCAGCTCCACGGCGGCATCGGCATGACCATGGAGGCCAGAATCGGCCACTACTTCAAGCGCCTCACCATGATCGAGAACACGTTCGGTGACACCGACTACCACCAGCGCCGTGTCGCCGATGCGGGCGGGTTGATCTGAGTCACTCCGCCGCTGTCATCCCGGGGCGCGCGTAGCGCGAACCCGGGATCCATCAGGCGGCATCACGCGCGGTGAAATGGATTCCGGGCTCGCGCTTCGCGCGCCCCGGAATGACCAGAAGAGGGACACAATGAAAAACACCCCGTTCGATCTCACCGGCAAGGTCGCCGTGGTCACCGGCTCCAGCCGCGGCATCGGCCGCTCCTCCGCCGAACTTCTGGCCAGGCTCGGCGCCAAGGTCGTGGTTTCCTCGCGCAAGGCGGACGCCTGCAAGGAAGTCGCCGACGGCATCAACGCCGCCGGCGGTGACGCCATCGTGATCCCCTGCAACATCGCGCGCAAGAACGAGGTCGAGGCGCTGATCACGGGGGCCACGAAGCATTACGGCAAGATCGACATCCTCGTCTGCAACGCCGCCGTGAACCCGTATTACGGTCCGCTGCTCGACATCACCGATGAAGCCTTCGACAAGATCATGGGCTCGAACGTCAAGAGCAACATCTGGCTCTCCGCGCTGGCGATTCCGCAGATGGCGGAGCGCGGCAAAGGCTCTGTGATCATCATTTCGTCCATCGGGGGCTTGCGCGGCTCCACCGTGATCGGCGCCTACCGCATCTCGAAAGCCGCCGACTTCGCGCTGTGCCGTTCGCTCGCCGGCGAATGGGGCCCGAAAGGCGTCCGCGTCAACTGCATCGCGCCCGGCCTCGTCAAAACCGATTTCGCCCGCGCGCTGTGGGAAGACGAAGCCAACCTCAAGCGCCGCACAGCCACCACCCCGCTCCGCCGCATTGGCGAGCCCGACGAAATCGCCGGCGCGGTCGCCTACCTCGCCTCCGATGCGTCGAGCTTCATGACCGGCCAGACCATCGTCATCGACGGCGGCGTGACGACGGCGGCGGTGTAGCCCTCTCACGACTTGCAGTTGCACCGACGCTGCGCTTCCCTTGCCCTCCCCTGGGGGGCAGGGCAATCGCCTGTGAGGAAACGCGGCGGGAAATTCGCCTGCGGCCATCCTTCGAGACGCCCGCCTCCGGCGGGCCCTCAGGATGAGGGCGGAGTGTCCAGTAGCAGTTTCAAAGGACACCGCTTTGGCGGAGCCTCATCCTGAGGAGACCGCAAAGCGGTCGTCTCGAAGGACGAGGCGCTTGCTCAGGCCCGTCCGGAAAGTCATATGCGATAGCCCTCCCCCTCCAGGGGAGGGTAGGACGGCCACCTTGACCTCTTGCTGGCAATCCCGTTTCTTTGGCGCGACACAATGATCCTCCGCAGGGAAAACGCCAAGGTAAGCCGCCATGTCTTTCGTCCTCGCCATCGACCAGGGCACCACCTCCTCGCGCGCGATCGTGTTTCGCGGCGATATTTCCATCGCGGCCAAAGCGCAGCAGGAATTCCCGCAGCATTTTCCGGCCTCGGGCTGGGTCGAGCACGAGCCGGAGGACATCTGGACCTCGACCGTGATGGTGTGCCGGGAGGCGATCGAGCACGCCGGCATCTCCGCCAAGAACATCGCCGCGATCGGCATCACCAACCAGCGCGAGACCACCGTGGTATGGGACCGCGCCACCGGCCAGGCCGTGCACCGCGCCATCGTCTGGCAGGACCGCCGCACTGCCGACATCTGCGCGAAACTCAAGGCAGAAGGCCGCGAGGGCGTGATCTCGCAGAAGACCGGCCTGATCATCGACCCCTATTTCTCCGGCACCAAGGTCGCCTGGATCCTCGACCACGTTCCCGGCGCCCGTGCCCGCGCCGCGCGCGGCGAATTGATGTTCGGCACCGTCGACTGCTATCTGCTCTGGCGGCTCACCGGCGGCAAGGTGCATGCCACCGACGCCACCAACGCCTCGCGCACGCTGCTGTTCAACATCCACACCGGCCAGTGGGACGACGAGCTGCTGGAGATCATCGGCGTACCGCGCTCGATGCTGCCCGAGGTGAAGGATTCCTCCGCCCGCTTCGGCGAGAGCACGCCCGACCTGTTCGGCGGCGCCATCGCCATTTCCGGTATCGCCGGCGACCAGCAGGCCGCCACCATCGGCCAGGCCTGCTTCCGCCCGGGCATGATGAAATCCACCTACGGCACCGGCTGCTTCGCGCTGCTCAACACCGGCACCACGCCTGTCGTCTCCAAGAACAAGCTGCTCACCACCGTCGCCTATCAGCTCGATGGCAAGCGCACCTACGCGCTCGAAGGCTCGATCTTCGTCGCAGGCTCCGCCGTGCAATGGCTGCGCGACGGCCTCGGCATCATCAAGCATGCCGCCGAGACGGGCCCGCTCGCCGACCAGTCCGACTCCATGCAGAGCGTCTATCTCGTCCCCGCCTTCGTCGGCATGGGCGCACCCTATTGGAATCCCAGGGTACGCGGCGCGCTGTTCGGCCTCACCCGCAACACCGGGCCTGCCGAGCTCGTCCACGCCGCGCTGGAGAGCGTCTGCTACCAGACTTACGACCTCTGGGCCGCGATGCGCGCGGACTGGCCGAGTTCGGAAACCGCCAGCGTCGTGCTCCGCGTCGACGGCGGCATGACCGCATCCGACTGGACCATGCAACGCCTCGCCGATCTCCTGGATGCCCCGGTCGATCGCCCCGTGATCCAGGAGACCACGGCCCTGGGCGCCGCCTACCTCGCCGGCCTCAACGCCGGCGTCTATCCCGAGCCGACCAAGTTTGCCGACAATTGGCGCCTCGAGCACCGCTTCAAGCCGAACATGAGCCAGGCCACGCGCGAGCGAAAGCTGGCGGGTTGGGCAAGGGCGGTGAAGGGCGTGCTGGCGAGCGACGAGGGGGAGGGGTAGGCACGGCTCTCTCGCCGCGTCGTCCCTGCCTAGAGCATGATGTATTTACACGGAACCATAGCCTGAGTTTTTGAAGTAGTTGGTGCACTCCTCCTGGGAGAAGAGATCGAGGAGTTCACCAACCTTCCGCCAGGTTGCCTCCACGTCACGAGGTTCTGCGGATCGCATGAGGTGTTTGAGTTTGGCGAAGACCTGCTCGATCGGGTTGAGGTCAGGGCTGTAGGGCGGCAAGAAGATAAAGTGGGCTCCTCTGGCGCGGATAGCTTGGCGAGCCGCTTTGCCCTTGTGGCTGCCAAGATTGTCGAGAACGACGATCTCGCCCGGTGCGAGGGTGGGTGCCAACACCTTCTCGACGTACAGCGTGAAGAGTTCACCATTGATGGGACCATCAATCACCCAAGGCGCACTGATCCGATCATGACGCAGCGCCGCGATGAAGGTCATGGTCTTCCAATGGCCGAAAGGTGCAGATGCTTGGAGGCGCTGCCCACAAGGCCCCCAGCCGCGTAGCGGCGCCATATTGGTCTTGATCCACGTCTCGTCGATGAAAACCAACCGCGTGACGTCAATCCTGCCTTGATGCGCTTTCCATCGGGTCCGCTTACGGGCGACGTCTGGGCGATCCTGCTCGGCTGGTAGAAGCGTTTTTTTTGAAGCTGAGCCCCTCGGCGTGAACAAAAGTCCACACCGCCCGCACGTCTGTCTTGATCCCCCGTGCAGCCAGCTCCTGCGTCAGCTTGCGCAAGGTGAATGGCCCCGAGCGAATGCGTTTGCGCAGCCAGTCGGCGTTGGCATCCGACAGAACCCGCTTCTTGTGGCCGCCGATCTGGCCGGGCGCCAGGCCTCCGGTATCACGCCTTAGGTTCTTCCACTTCGTCACGCACGAGGGGCTGATCTGTAGCGCCTCTGCGATCGAACGAACCGTCTCGCCCGCGTCAGCGCGAGCCAAGGCGCGTTCACGGATGTCTTCCGAATAGGGGCGCGTCATCCATGCTGGCCTCCGCACTCCAGCATGGAGCTTGAATCAGAAATCGCCCGCTCTGGGAACCCCGATTCCAGTCAAAAACATCACGCTCTAGTACCCGGAATCAGAGCTGAGTGATACGGCGGCCTTTGAAACGGCGTTGACGGACCTTTTTCTTGGTCCAGACGAAGGGCTCGGCTCTGTCGTTGTATGCGTTGACGTAGGCATCGATGTGTTCCTGAAGCTGCTTGAGGCTCGTGAAGGAGGTGCCGCTGAGCGACTGCCCCTGCAAGATGGAAAACCATACTTCGACCTGATTGAGCCATGACGCACTTGTCGGCGTGAAATGAAATTGCACGTTGGGGTGGGCCTTGAGCCAGTCCTCGTTCTTTTTATGGGTGTTGAGGTTGTCGAGGATGACGTGAAGCTTGCGGTTCGGAAAAGCCGCGGTGACGCTGTTCATGAAATCGAGAAACTCGACGCGGCGCCGGCGTTTTGAATGGGTCGCGATGATCTTTCCGGTGGCGACTTCGAGCGCCGCAAACAATGTTGTGGTGCCATGCCGCTTGTAATCGTGGCTTTGGCCGGTCAAGGCGCGGCCATTGGGCAACTTCAGATAACCCTGCGCTCGCTCCAAAGCCTGGATCGAGGGCTTCTCGTCCACGCACAGCACAATGGCCTTCGCCGGCGGCGCGACATAGAGGCCGACAACATCGGCGGCTTTGGCCGTAAAGTTCGGGTCGTTGCTCTCGCACCAGGACTTGCGAGCCACCAGGTCAATCTTGTGGCTGCGCAGGAACCGCCAGACATATTGGACATCGACATCGCCCAGCGCCTCGGCCAGCAGGGGGCCGGTCCAGCGCGCAAACCCTTGCGGTGGCGGCTTATCCAGCAGCTTCAGAATCCGCTTGTCGGTCGTCTTCGTATAGATCGGCTGCTTGCCAGGCCGCGGCTTGTCTTGCAGCCCTTCAAGGCCATGGTCGGCATAGCGATGCCGCCAAAGGCTGACAATCCGCGGCTGGACCCCAACTTCCTTGGCGATCGACCGGGTGCTGCGCCCATCCGCCGCCAACAGAACTATCCGCGCCCGCTTCAAATCGCGCTGCAACGTCACCGGTGAGCGACAGCACGCCTCAAGCACCTTGCGATCTTTCCTCGAAAGGTGGACTTCTCTTGCTTCGGGTATCATCCCGACCTTGAATCACGACTCACGTTCCAAGAAAAGTGGGTACTAGTGCGCAATTGCGCACGAACGCAGGGACCCATACCGCGAGGTCTGTCGATAACAGGCAGAGCCAATCCCGAACGACCAGTCTTCGCCAAACCACTCCCTGTGGCTATGGTCAACGCTCGCTATGCTCGCTTGTCCGGGACGACAACGGAGCGTGTAGCGACAGTTCTCGCATTTCTCGAGATGAAGTGGAGCAAGCATGATCCTCCCCGACGGCTATTCCGACGTCCCCGCCGGCAAGATCGCCGCCGTCGTCACCCATCTGGAGATGACCGCGCCGCCGGCACGCCGCGACGATCCGCCCGGCGCCTGGACCCTGCGCAAGGTCGATACCCCCGCGCTTCCCTGGTACCGCGACATCTTCCGCCGCGTCGGCGAGGACTGGCTGTGGTTCTCGCGAGCCCGCATGAATGACACCGAGCTCGCCGCGGTCATCCGCGCACCAGGCATCGAGGTCTACGCACTGGTCGCGGATGGCCGCGATGAAGGCCTGCTCGAGCTCGACTTCCGTGAGCCCGGCCAGTGCGAGCTGACCTATTTCGGCGTCACCGCACCCTTGATCGGCACCGGCGCCGCCCGCTTCCTGATGAACCGCGCGCTGGAGCGCGCCTGGTCACGCGATGTCCGCCGCGTCTGGGTCCACACCTGCACCTTCGATCATCCCTCCGCCGTCGCGTTCTACCAGCGCTCCGGCTTCCGCCCCTTCCGCCGCCAGATCGAGATCGCCGACGACCCGCGGCTGGATGGCACGGCGCCGCGCGATGCGGCGAAGCATGTGCCGATTATTGAATAGTGCACGGCTGCCTCCCCACCGTCATTCCGGGGTGCGCCACTTGGCGCGAGCCCGGAATCCATTTGTCAGCAGGAGACGATGCATGATGGATTCCCAGATGTGCAATTGCGCATCATAGCTCGCGCTTCGCGCGCCCCGGTCGCAATTGGCGGGCCGGCCCGGGCGTGCGTCCATGTTCATGATGTCGCAACGGAGCGCGCCCTGACCGTTATCGGTGAAGAACTGGCAGGCGATGTTCTTCGACGGCGTCAGAAAGCCGATCGCGCGGTCGTCGATCGGGCGGTCCTGGGCTTGGGCGGCGCCGATCATCGGCAACAGGATCGCCATCAGGATCAGTCCGCGCGATCCCACATGCCATTCCCAATCAGCTGTCGAAATTCACCGCTGTGGTGTTGGCGCCGCAGACCAGAACCGCGACGCGCTCGGTGGGTGAGGGACGATAGCGGCCGGACAGCAGCGCGGCAAAGGCGGCCGCGCCGCCGGGCTCGGCCACGAGGCGCAAGTGCGACCACAGGGCGGCCTGCGCCTGCCGGATCGCATCGTCGCTGACCAGGACGACGCGCTCGACATGGGCCCGCGCGACTGGAAACATCAATTCGCCGACGCGCCGCGGCGCAAGGCTGTCGGCGGCGATGCCGCCGGCAGGCGCATCGACCGGTGCGCCTGCTTCGAACGCGGCATGCAGGGTCGGCGATTGCTCCGGCTCGACCGCGACGATGCGCGTCCTGCCGGCGTACCACGCCGCAATGCCGCCGATCAGCCCGCCGCCGCCGACCGCCACCAGCAGCGTGTCGATGTCTGGCGCGTCCTGCTCCAGCTCCAGTCCGACGCTGCCCTGGCCGAGCAGGGTTTCGGCCTGATCGTAGGCATGGACGGCAAGCGCCCGGGTCTGCGCGACATGCGCCTCGCTCGCGGCGAGCGCATCGGCGTAGCGGCTGCCCGCGATCACAAGCTTTGCGCCATATCCCCGGATCCTCTCGGCCTTGGCCGGCGAGGTGATGTCAGGCACGAAGATCGTGGCGGGAATGCCGAGCCGCTGCGCCGCATAGGCCACGGCCGCGCCGTGATTGCCGCCGGACGCGGCGACGACACCGGCCTCCGGCACCTGCCGCAGCAGCAGGTTGGCGAAGGCGCCGCGCGCCTTGAACGATCCGGAATGCTGCAGCATCTCGAGCTTGAACCTGAGGGGCGCGGACGGCAGGCCGAAATCGGAAAGATCGGCGTGAAGGAGCGGCGTGCGCCTGACATGCGGACGGATGACCGCCTCGGTCGCCGCAATCCGCTCCCGCGTAATGTCCCTTGTCGCTGTCATGATGCTGTCCTTGATAGCGTATCGGAGAGTTGACATCAATTAGGTAATTAGCAAAATGACTAAATGAAATTTGCCGTCGCCTTGCGCGCGCTCGCCAACGAACGCCGCCTGCAGATCCTGGAATGGCTGCGGGATCCACGGCGGCATTTTCGCGAGCAGGCCGATGGCGACCTCGTCGAGGACGGCGTCTGCGGATTGCTGATCGCCGAAAAGCTCGGCGTCAGCGCCCCGACGGTGAGCGAGCACATGCGGGTGCTGACCGCCGCAAAGCTGGTGCGCGCCAAGCGGATCAAGCAGTGGACGATGTACAAGCGGAACGAGACGGCGATCGCCGCGATCAAGCGCTCGATCCAGGACGGACTTTGAGCGTGGTGCGCGTCATGCTGTCGCGGGTGCCGTTGCAGCCGGCGCAATGCTCCGTTTCCGAGATTTTTGTTGCGCCGCGCCGATCTGGTCGTGGAAACTAAACGGCCCTGCCTTGTCCAACGATCGAGAAGAGCGAGAACCATGTTCCTGATCGGCCAATATGATTCCCCCTTCGTCCGCCGCGTGGCGATTGCGCTCCGGCTTTACGGGCTCGCCTTCGAGCACAAGCCGTGGTCGACCTTCGGCGATGCCGACAAGATCGCGCCGTACAATCCGCTGCGCCGTGTGCCGACCCTGGTGCTCGACGATGGCGAGGCGCTGATCGAGAGCATGATCATTCTCAACTATCTCGACGAACTCGTCGGTGAGGCGAAGGCGATGCTGCCGCGCGGCGGCGCCGAGCGGCGCAGGCATCTGCGCATCTGCGCGCTCGCCTCGGGCCTCGGCGACAAGGCGGTGAGCCTGCTCTACGAGCGCGTGCTGCGGAAGGAGCAGCTCGCGCTGTGGGTCGAGCGCTGCCAGGCGCAGATCGGCGACGTTCTGAAGGTGCTCGAGGCCGAGCGCGCCAAGGTGACGACGCCGTACTGGCTAGGCGACCGCATCGGCCATGCCGACGTCGCGGTCGCCTGCGTCGTCCGCTTCACCCGCGAGGCGCACCCGCAGCTGTTCGACGCGTCACGCTATCCGGCGCTCGCGGCGCATGCCGAACGTTGTGAGGCACTGGCGCCGTTCCAAGAGATCGTGCAGCCGCTGGAGCCGCCGAAGGGGTGATTCATCCCGATGTCATTCCGGGGCGCGCGAAGCGCGAGCCCGGAATCTATCGTGCGGCGGATGATGCGGAGAAATGGATTCCGGGCTCGCGCCAAAAGGCGCGCCCCGGAATGACGGCGGGTACCGAAGCCGAAAGCTTAAGACCGGCGCAGCAGCCGATGATGGAATACTACTGCTGTTTTGCCCGACGCCGCAACTCGTTTTCGGTAAGACCGAAATTGCTCAAGCTTTTCAACCCCATCGCTACTGTGCATGGGGTTGTTTTCGCAGTTTTTGTTTGGAGACGCGGCTAACCCGCCCCCACGCGCTTCTTCTGCCAGACCAGATGCACCGCGCAGGTGCAGCCCGGCGGGTGCGAGGCGAGGTCCTTGGGGGCCTCGTCATTCGCGGGCGTCGCCGCAAAGGTCTTGTCGCTCGCGCTCTGCTGCGAGGGAATGTAGTTCAGCACCGGCGCGAGCCAGCGCTCGGCTTCCGCGATGGTCATGCCCTTGCGTGCCGCGTAGTCCTCGACCTGGTCGCGCTCGATCTTGCCGACGCCGAAATAATAGCTCTCGGGGTTCGCGAAATAGAGCCCCGATACGGAAGAGCCCGGCCACATCGCAAAGCTCTCGGTCAGCTTCACGCCCGCCGTCGCCTCGGCGTCGAGCAGCTCGAACAGCGTCGCCTTCTCGGTGTGATCGGGCTGGGCGGGATAGCCCGGAGCGGGACGAATCCCAGAGTACTTCTCCAGGATCAGCTCCTCGCTGGTGAGCGCCTCGTCCGGTGCATAGGCCCAGAACTCGCGGCGCACACGGGCATGCATGCGTTCGGCGAACGCTTCGGCGAGGCGGTCGGCCAGCGCCTTGCACAGGATCGAGGAATAGTCGTCGTTGGCGCTTCTGAAGCGGTCGGCGACCGCATCCTCGCCGATCCCTGCGGTGACGACGAAGCCGCCGATATAGTCGGGCACGCCGGCGGGCGCGATGAAGTCGGCGAGCGCCGCGTTGAAGCGGCCCTCGCGCTTCTCGAGCTGCTGGCGCAGCGTGTGCAGCGTCGCGACTTTCTTCGTGCGGCTCTCGTCGGCATAGAGCACGATGTCGTCGCCCTGCGCATTCGCCGGCCAGAAGCCGATCGTTGCGCGGGCCCGGAACCACTTCTCCTTCACGATGGTGTCGAGCATCTTGCGCGCGTCGTCATAGAGCGAGCGCGCGACCTCGCCGACCTTGGCGTCGTCGAGGATGGCGGGGAAGCGCCCGGCGAGCTCCCAGGTCTGGAAGAACGGCGTCCAGTCGATGTAGGGCACGAGCTCGGCGAGATCGTATTCGTCGAAGCTGCGGATGCCGAGGAAGGTCGGCTTCACCGGCTTGCTCTTGGCGAAGTCGACCGGCACGCGGTTGGCGCGGGCGGCCTCGAGCTTCAGGCGCTTCTTGTCCGCCTGCGCGCGCAGATGCGCCTCCGAGATCCTGGCGTATTCGGCCCGCACCTCGGCGGCGTAGGCCTCGCGCTTCTCGGGCGAGAGCAGCGAGGACGCGACGCCGACGGCGCGGCTGGCGTCGTTGACGTGCACGACGGGACCGGCGCGATAGCTCGGATCGATCTTCACGGCGGTATGCACGCGGCTCGTGGTGGCGCCGCCGATCAGCAGCGGCAGCTTGAGGCCTTCGCGCTGCAGTTCGCCGGCGAAGAACGCCATCTCGTCGAGCGAGGGCGTGATCAGGCCCGACAGCCCGACGATGTCGGCCTTCTCGGCTTTCACGGTCTCGACGATCTTGGCGGCCGGCACCATCACGCCGAGATCGATGACCTCGAAATTGTTGCACTGGAGCACGATGCCGACGATGTTCTTGCCGATGTCGTGCACGTCGCCCTTGACCGTCGCAAGCACGATCTTGCCGGCGGACGAGGAGCCCTCCGTGCCGATCCCGTTTGCGAGGTTGCGCGCCTTCTCTTCCTCCATGAAGGGCATGAGGTAAGCGACGGCCTGCTTCATGACGCGCGCGGACTTCACGACCTGCGGCAAGAACATCTTGCCGTCGCCGAAGAGGTCGCCGACCACGTTCATGCCGGCCATCAGCGGCCCCTCGATCACGTCGAGCGGACGCGAGGACTTCTTGCGGGCCTCCTCGGTATCCTGCTCGATGAATTCGGTGATGCCATGCACCAGCGAATGCGACAGCCGCTTCTCCACCGGCCATTCGCGCCAGGCGAGATCGGCTTCCTTGCCTTCGGTCTTCTTGCCGCGGAATTTCTCCGCCAGCGCCAGCAGGCGCTCGGAGGCGCCGGGATCGCGGTTGAGGACGACGTCCTCGCAGGTCTGGCGCAGCTCAGGGTCGATGTCGTCATAGACGATCATCTGACCTGCATTGACGATGCCCATGTCCATGCCGGCCTTGATGGCGTGATACAGGAACACCGAGTGCATGGCCTCGCGCACCGGCTCGTTGCCGCGGAACGAGAACGACAGGTTGGAGACGCCGCCGGAGACATGGGCGCCCGGCAGGTTCTGCCGGATCCAGCGCGTCGCCTCGATGAAGTCGACGCCGTAATTGTTGTGCTCCTCGATGCCGGTCGCGATCGCGAAGATGTTCGGATCGAAGATGATGTCCTCCGGCGGAAAGCCGACCCTGTTCACCAGGATGTCGTAGGCGCGCTTGCAGATCTCGGTCTTGCGCGCGAACGTGTCGGCCTGGCCGGCCTCGTCGAACGCCATCACCACGACGGCCGCGCCGTGGCGGCGGGCGATCCGCGCTTCGTGGATGAACTTCTCCTCGCCTTCCTTCATCGAGATCGAGTTGACGACCGGCTTGCCCTGCACGCATTTCAGGCCGGCCTCGATCACCGAGAATTTCGAGGAGTCGACCATGACAGGAACGCGGGCGATATCGGGCTCGGCGGCGACGAGGTTGAGGAAGGTCACCATCGCAGCTTCGGAGTCGAGCAAGCCCTCGTCCATGTTGACGTCGATGATCTGCGCGCCGTTCTCGACCTGGTCGCGCGCGACCTGGAGCGCAGCGGTGTAGTCGCCGGCGGTGATCAGCTTGCGGAAGCGGGCCGAGCCCGTGACGTTGGTGCGCTCGCCGACGTTCACGAACGGGATCGCGTCCGTCAGCACGAACGGCTCGAGGCCGGAGAGCCTTAAGCGAGGCTCGATCACCGGCACGGTGCGCGGCTTGTGCGGAGCGACGGCAGCGGCGATGGCCGCGATATGGTCCGGCGTGGTGCCGCAGCAGCCGCCGACGATGTTGACGAGGCCGTCGCGGGCGAACTCGCCGATCAGGCGCGCCATGTATTCGGGGGTCTCGTCATACTGGCCGAACTCGTTGGGCAAGCCTGCGTTGGGGTAGGCGCAGACGAGCGTATCGGCGACGCGGCCGATGTCGGCAATATGGGCGCGCAGATCTTCGGCGCCGAGCGCGCAGTTGAAGCCGATGGTGATGGGCTTTGCGTGCCGCACCGAATTCCAGAACGCTTCCGGCATCTGGCCCGAGAGCAGGCGGCCGGACTTGTCGGTGATGGTGCCTGATACCATCACGGGCACGTCGATGCCGAGCTCTTCGGTGATCTCGGCGATCGCATACAGCGCCGCCTTGGCGTTGAGCGTGTCGAAGATGGTCTCGACCAGCAGAAGATCGACACCGCCGTCGAGCAAGCCGCGGATCTGCTCGCCGTAGGATTTGCGCAGGTCGTCGAAGGTGACGGCGCGGTAGCCGGGGTTGGAAACGTCGGGCGAGATCGAGGCGGTGCGGTTGGTGGGGCCGATGGCGCCGGCGACGAAGCGCGGTTTGCCGTCTTCGGCGGCGACACGCCGTGCGGCGTTGCCGGCGAGGCGGGCGCCCTCGCGCGCCATCTCGTTGACGATGTCAGCGAGGTCGTAGTCGGCCTGCGCGATCGAGGTCGTGGAGAAGGTGTTGGTCGCGACGATGTCGGCGCCGGCGCGCAAATAGGCGGCGTGGATGTCCTCGATGGCCTGCGGCTGGGTCAGGATCAGGAGATCGTTGTTGCCGCGCAGGTCGCGATGAAAGTTCTTGAAGCGCTCGCCGCGGAAGGCGGCCTCGTCGAGCTGGAGGTTCTGGATCATCGTGCCCATGGCGCCGTCGAGCACCAGAATGCGTTCGCGCGCGGCGTCGAGGAGGGCGGTTCGCTTGGCGGATACGGGTACGGTCATCTGATCTTACGCAGCCTTCTGGGCGGTCTTGGCGCGAATGCCGAGCAAATGGCTGATCGCGAATACGAGATCGGCGCGGTTCATGGTGTAGAAGTGGAAGGTGTCGACGCCGTGCTTGGCGAGCTTCTGCACCTGGCCGGCCGCGACGGTCGCGGCCACCAGCTTGCGCGTCTCGGCATCGTCGTCGAGGCCGTCGAATTTCGCGGCGAACCAGTCCGGCACGGTGGTGCCGGCGCGGGTGACGAAATTGCGTGCCTGCTTGAAATTGTGCATGGGCATGATGCCCGGCACGATCGGGATGTCGATGCCGCGGGCGCGGACGCGGTCGCGATAGCGGAAGTAGAGGTCGTTGTCGAAGAACACCTGCGTGATCGCGCGCGTCGCACCCGCATCGACCTTGGCCTTGAGCGTGTCGATGTCGGCGTCGAAATCGCGCGCCTCGGGGTGCTTCTCGGGATAGGCCGACACGCTCACTTCGATGTCGCCGTGCCGCTTCTTGATTCCGGCGACGAGGTCGGCCGAACTCTGGTAGCCGTCGGGATGGCTCGAATAGGGCGTGCCGATGCCGCCGACGGGATCGCCGCGCAAGGCCACGATGTGGCGGACGCCGACCTCGTGATAGCGGTCGACGATCTCGTCGATCTCGCCGCGCGAGGCGCCGACGCAGGTCAGATGCGCGGCCGGCAGCAGCGCGGTCTCCTTGAGGATGCGGGCGATGGTGGAATGGGTGCGCTCGCGGGTCGAGCCGCCGGCGCCATAGGTCACCGAGACGAATTTCGGCTCGAGCGGGGCGAGCCGCTTGATGGTGTCCCAGAGATTGCGCTCCATCTCCTCGGTCTTGGGCGGAAAGAACTCGAAGGAGATCGCAGGCCGCTTCAGGTGCCCGTGGGCCGTCGCAGGCGTCGTCACGTCAGTCATGGCACCACTCGCTCCAATTTCCGCCGGCCGTGGGGTCTAGCTTGGGAGGGCCTAAGATAAGGCAAAGGCAGTTTGGCCGACAGCCCATCGATGATGGGAAGTGGCCCACTAATGCTGGATATTGTGAAGTTTGATGCTGAATGGCCTTTATCGTGGGAAGGTAGGCCAGGTGGATGTAATGCATTGTTTTATAACAAATTTATCTGATTCAGGCGCCTTCAAAATGTCAATTTTGTTGGTGGGCACGATGAAGTTGTCGTGTTACGTAGGTAATCTGTCCCAACCGGCATCGTCCGCGACGACCCGCCCCTCCGTACCCTCTGACCTGCGCAGCCTGCCATTGCCGCCGCACGGCCCTTCGTTAGGTTAATGCGCCATGATCCCGCTCTCAGTCGTCGACCTCTCCGTCGTTACGACGGGCACCAAGCCAGCCGCGGCGCTGCGCAACAGCATCGATCTGGCGCGCCATGTCGATGGGCTCGGCTATCTCCGCTACTGGCTCGCCGAGCATCACAACCTCGCTTCCGTCGCGAGTCCCGCGCCCGACGTCATGATCGGGCAGATCGCAGCGGTGACGAAGCACATCCGCGTCGGGTCAGGCGGCGTGATGCTGCCCAACCACGCCCCGCTGGTGGTGGCCGAGCGCTTCAAGATGCTGGAGGCGCTGTTTCCCGGCCGAATCGATCTCGGCCTCGGCCGTGCGCCGGGCACCGATGGTGCGACGGCCTACGCGCTGCGCAGCCGGCTCGACCGGCGCGAGGGCGACGATTTCCTGGAGCGCCTGCACGAGCTGATTCTGTGGGAGACCCGCGAATTCCCTGCGGGCCACCCCTACAACAACGTCGTCGCGATGCCCGACGACACCAGGTTGCCGCCGATCTGGCTGCTCGGCTCCAGCGATTATTCCTCGGAACTGGCCGCACAAGTCGGCATGGGCTTCGCCTTCGCCCATCATTTCGCCACCCACGACGCGATCGATGCGATGATCCATTACCGCAATCGTTTTCAGCCCTCAGCTTGGCGTGCGAGCCCACATGCCATTCTCGCAGTCGCGGTCATTACGGCTGATACCGACGAGGAGGCGGAGAGGCTCGCCTCCTCCTTCGATCTCAACCGGCTGCGCCGTGACCGCGGTCAATATCTGCCATTGCCGAGCGTCGAGGAGGCGATCGCCTATCCGTACACGGACGCCGAGCGCACCTCGATCCTGCGCAACCGCTCGCGCCTGTTCGTCGGCAGTCCCGCGACGGTGCAGAAGAAGCTTCAGCCGCTGATCTACACCAGCAAGCCGGACGAGCTGATGGTGATCACCGCCGTGTACGACCACGAGGCGCGCAAAAAATCGTATTCGCTGCTGGCGGAGGCGTTCGGACTGGTCAAAAACGCAGCTTAAGCAACTCGTGCCCCGGACGCAGCGCAGCACGCAGCGGTGCGTTGCGGAGCCGGGGCCCCATCGCAGCTCTTGTCTCGCGACCCCTGGGTCCCGGCTCGCGCTTCGCGCGTCCGGGACACGCATTCAATCCTGCGTCTCGCTGAACGTCGCCCGGAACGGATGTCCCGGATACACGCCGACGATGCGGAATTCGCGCGAGAAGAATTTCAGCTCCTCGATCGCGAAGGCGAGACCCTTGTCATCGGGGTGGCCATCGACGTCGGCGTAGAACTGCGTGGCGAAGAAGTTGCCGTCGACCATGTAGCTCTCGAGCTTGGTCATGTTGACGCCGTTGGTCGCAAAGCCGCCGAGCGCCTTGTAGAGCGCGGCCGGCAAATTGCGCACCCGGAACACAAAAGTGGTGACCAGCGGGCCCGCGCCTTGGGGCGCCCATTTCGGCTCGCGTGCCAGCACCACGAAGCGGGTGGTGTTGTGCGCCTCGTCCTCGATATCCTCGGCGAGAATGTCGAGGCCGTAAATCTTTGCGGCGAGACGCGAGGCGATCGCGGCCACGGTCTCGTCCTTGCGCTCGGAGATGTCGCGGGCGCTGCCGGCGGTGTCGGCGTGCACGATCGGCTTGATGCCGAGCTTGCGGATGATGCGCCGGCACTGGCCGAGCGCATGCACATGGCTCTCGACGCTCTTGATGTCTTCGAGCCTGGTCCCCTTCACCGCCATCAGCTGGTGCCGGACCGGCAAGAACCATTCGCCGATGATGAAGAGGCCCGACGCCGGCAGCAAATGATGGATGTCGGCGACGCGGCCGGCGACCGAGTTCTCGATCGGGATCATGCCGAGCTCGGCTTCGCCCGACGAGATCGCCGACAGCGCATCCTCGAAGGTGGCGCAGGGCATCGGTTCGGCCTCGGGATAGGCCTCGGCGATGGCGATATGGGAATTGGCTCCAGGCTCGCCCTGGAATGCGATTTTCAGCTTGCTCATGTCTTGAAGTGCTCCTGCCCGGCCTTGTAGCAGCGGCTCAGGATTTGGAAAGGATGCTGCGGGCGGTTTCGAGGTCGGGCGGCGTGTCGACGCCGCGCGGTACGCTGTCGACGATCATGATATCGATGCGCATGCCGGCCTCCACCGCCCGCAACTGTTCAAGGCTCTCCTGGCGTTCGAGGGGCGAAGGCGGCAGCGACACGAACCGCTCCAGCGCCGCGCGGCGATAGGCATAAAGCCCGATGTGGTGGTATCGCGGTCCGTCGCCGTAGGGGGCTGTGGCGCGGGTGAAATAAAGTGCCCGCAGCCGCCTCGGCCCGATCGGCGAACCGATGGCCTTGACCACGCTCGGCGCGAGGTCCTCCTCCTTGGTGTGGATCTGCGAGGCCAATGTGACGATGTCGACCGCGGGGTCGTCGAAGGGCGGCAGCACCTCGCGGATCGTTGCCGGCGTGATGGTGGGAAAATCGCCCTGGAGATTGATCACGATCTCAGCCTTGCCCTCGGGATCGAGCTTCTGCATGGCCTCGTGGATGCGGTCGGAGCCCGACGGGTGGTCGGAGCGGGTCATCACGGCCTCGCCGCCATGGGCGGTGACGACCGAGGCGATCTCCGGCGTGTCGGTGGCCACCGCGACCCGGCCGATTGCAGCGGCTTCGGCCCGGCGCAGCACATGCACGATCATCGGCAATCCCGCGATGTCGGCGAGCGGCTTGCCGGGCAGGCGGGTGGCGGCCATGCGGGCCGGGATCAGCACCAGGATGCGGGGATCGATCATCGGGTCAAGAGCCTGGAAACGGGGCGTTTTCCGCGCCGAGAAATGGGGTGGGGACGGGCTGAAAGCCGGCTCGCTTATACGGGTTGCCAGACCCCGGGCAAACCGATATCTCAATGGCAAAACTCGGGGAAACAATAAGGAACGTTTTGATTCTCCCGAGGCTCGTCCTGGCGGCCGCTTGGGCCGCTGTTTCCTTCTTGCGGTGGGGCCTGGCCGGAAATGGACTCTTTCGAACTCAACAAGATTCTCGGTGCCGTGCTCGGCACCTGTCTCTTTCTGCTGGTGACGAGCTTCACCGCGAGCGCGCTGTTCTCCCCCAAGATGCCGGAAAAGCCGGGCTTTGAAATCGCTGTGAAGGAAGATGCCGGCCACGGCAAGGAAGGCGCCGCTGCGGCCGCACCGTCCGAGCCGATCGAGAAGCTGCTCCAGACCGCCTCCGTCGAGAAGGGCGCCGCGGCCGCCAAGAAGTGCGGCGCCTGCCACACGTTCGAGAAGGGCGGCCCGAATCGGGTCGGTCCGAATCTCTATGGTGTCGTCGGCGAGCCAAAGGGCCAGGGCCGTGGTGGCTTCAACTTCTCGGCCGCCATGAAGGCCAAGGGCGGCGACTGGACGTTCGATGACCTCAACAAGTTCATCGCCAATCCGAAGGGCTTCATTCCCGGCACCGCGATGGGCTTCGCCGGCATCCAGAAGGATTCCGAGCGCGCCGACGTCATCGCCTATCTGAACACGCTGTCGGAGCATCCGCAGCCGCTGCCGACAGCCTCGAAGTAAGGCCTCAAGCCCCGATTTTGGAAGATGCGGCCAGGCTGAAGAGCTTGGCCGTTTGCTTATCCAGGCCTCGCGGCCAGTTTATCGGGGCGTTTGGCCGCATCCGATCGGTCTCCGGCCTTCAAGATGAGGAAAAAGCAACACATATTCGGTCGAAACCTCGTCTATATTAGGAACTTAAAGGAGTAGTCTCCTTCAAGACAGGGATGTTGATTTGGCCATCACCCGACGCGATCTTCTGCTCACCGGCGCTGCGGCCGCAGCGCTCCCCGCTCTCGGTTCCGTGGCGGGCGTTCCCGTCGTCGTCGCGGCCGAAGCGCAGTCTTCCAATGAACTGCCTTGGCGCCATGCGCTGTCCCTGTTCGGAAAGGTCAAGTACCCCGCCGACTTCAAGCGCTTCGACTACGTCAATCCGGACGCGCCCAAAGGCGGCGTCGCGCGCCAGATCGCCGTCGGCACATTCGACAATTTCAACATCGTCGTATCAGGTGTGAAGGGGCAGGTCGCCGGTGCCGTCGCGCTGATCTACGAATCGTTGCTGACGGAATCCCTGGACGAGGTGTCGACCGAATACGGAGCTCTTGCAGAGTCGGTGAGCCATCCGGACGACTTCTCCTTTGTGATCTACCGGCTGCGGTCCGAAGCCAAATGGCACGATGGAAAGCCAGTCACGCCGGAGGACGTGATCTTCTCGCTCGATTCCTTCAAGAAGCATCACCCGATGTATTCGGCCTATTACAGCCATGTGGTGAAGGCCGAGAAGGTCGGCGAGCGCGAGGTGAAGTTCGTCTTCGATGCGCCGGGCAACCGCGAACTGCCGCAGATCGTGGGCCAGCTTAGAGTGCTGCCGAAGCATTGGTGGGAGGGGACTGACGCCCAGGGCCGTAAGCGCGATGTTTCCACCACCACGCTCGAAATTCCTCTCGGCTCGGGTCCCTACAGGATTAAGGAATTCGTCGCCGGACGGTCGATCGCGCTGGAGCGCGTCAAGGATCATTGGGGTCGCGATCTCGCCACCAATGTCGGCCGCAACAATTTCGACGAACTGCGCTATGAGTACTTTCGCGACGCTACCGTCGCGATCGAGGCGTTCAAGGCCGACCAGGTCGACTGGCGCACCGAGAACAGCGCGAAGAACTGGGCGACGGCTTATGATTTCCCGGCCGTAACCGAGAAGCGCGTGCTGCTCGAAAAGTTTCCGACTCGAAGCTCCGGCATGATGCAGGCTTTCGTGCCGAACCTGCGCCGTGCGAAGTTCAGTGACCCCCGCTTGCGTCGTGCGCTCAACTACGCGTTCGATTTCGAGGAAATGAACAAGCAGCTCTTCTATGGTGAGTATTTCCGTGTCCGCAGCTACTTCGATGGTCTAGAGGAACTGATGGCGACCGGATTGCCGCAGGGCAGGGAGCTCGAGATTCTCGAAACTGTCCGCGCCGAAGTTCCACCAGAGGTGTTCACGACTGCTTATTCCAATCCGGTCGGAGGTAACCCGGAGGCAGTCCGCGAAAATCTTCGCGAGGCGATCCGCCTGCTGAAGGAGGCCGGCTACGAGGTGCGCGATCGCAAGCTGATCGACACCAAAACGGGATCGCAGCTCGCTTTCGAGCTGTTGACCGCAGAACCTGCCTTTGAAAGGGTGATGCTGTTCTACAAGCCTTCGCTGGAGCGGCTTGGCATTGCCGTCAGCATACGGACGATCGATCCCACCCAGTACGAGAACAGAATGCGGGAATGGGACTTCGATATCGTCACAAAGTCCTGGGGCGAGTCATTGTCTCCGGGCAATGAGCAGCGCGAACATTGGGGCTCCAAGGCCGCCGATATGGCCGGTTCGGACAACATCGCCGGTATCAAGAATCCGGCCATCGACAAATTGATCGATTACGTGATCTTCGCCAAGGACCGAGAGCAACTCGTCGCTGCGACCAAGGCTCTGGACCGCGTGTTGCTGTGGAATCACTACGTGATTCCACAATGGAACTATCCTTTCCAGCGCACTGCGCGCTGGGACCGTTTTGGACGGCCGGCCGAGTTGCCGAAATACGGTGCGTCCGGCTTCCCGTTCGTCTGGTGGTACGACGCAGACAAGGCGGCGCGGATCGCAAAGAAGTCGTGAAGGACATTCCCCGCATGACGCAGATGTCACGCCGCCATGTGCTGGCCTTGGGTGTTGGCGGCGCCCTCGGGGCGTCCATTGGTGCGCCGTTGCGCAGTGCGTGTGCATCGGAAGCGGGGACCGACGCGCACGGCATCTCTGCGTTCGGCGATCTCAAATATCCCGCCGATTTCCACCATTTCGACTACGTCAATCCGTCTGCGCCGAAGGGCGGCACGTTCTCGCTCATCCCATCGACGAGGTCGTATAACCAGTCCTACCAGACCTTCAACTCGCTCAACGCCTACATCCTCAAGGGCGATGGCGCGCAAGGCATGGACATGACGTTTTCGCCGCTGATGGTGCGCGGCAGCGACGAGCCGGACGCGATGTACGGACTTGCCGCAAAATCCGTGCAGATATCGCCGGACAGGCTGGTCTATCGCTTCACGATGCGGCCGGAGGCGAAATTCCACGACGGCACCAGGCTCACCGCCCACGACGCGGCGTTTTCGCTGACAACGCTGAAGGCCAAGGGCCACCCGCTGATCATCGTGCAGATGCGTGACTTCGTGAACGCGGAAGCCATCGACGACGCGACGCTCGTCGTCACCTTCGCCAAGGGACGCGCCCGCGACGTGCCGCTCTATGTCGCCGGACTGCCGATCTTCTCGAAAGCCTATTATGCGTCCCGGCCGTTCGATGAATCGACGCTGGATATTCCGCTCGGCTCCGGTCCGTACAAGGTCGGCAGGTTCGAGGTCAATCGCTACATCGAATTCGAGCGGGTCAAGGACTGGTGGGCCGCCGATCTGCCGGTTTGCCGCGGCAGCTACAATTTCGATGTCGTGCGCTACGAGTTCTATCGCGACCGCGACGTCGCCTTCGAAGGTTTCACCGGCAAGAGCTATCTCTATCGGGAAGAATTCACCTCGCGCATATGGGCAACGCGCTATGACTTTCCGGCCGTGAAGGATGGCCGGGTCAAGATGGAGGTCGTGCCCGATGACACGCCCTCCGGAGCGCAAGGCTGGTTCATCAACACGCGACGCGACAAATTCAGGGATCCGCGCGTGCGCGAGGCCCTGATCAACGCTTTCGATTTTGAATGGACCAACAAGACCATCATGTACGGCGCCTATGCCCGTACGGTGTCGCCATTCCAGAACTCGGACCTCATGGCAGGCAATACGCCGCCTTCGCCGGAAGAGCTGAAATCGCTGGAGCCGTTTCGCGGCCAGGTTCCGGACGACGTTTTCACCGCACCGTTCACGCCTCCGGTCACGGACGGCTCCGGGCAGGACCGCAGCCTCTTGCGCAAGGCGCAGCAACTGCTGAGTGAGGCGGGTGTGCCGATCAAGGACGGCAAGCGGATGCTGCCGAATGGCGAGGTCTTCAAGATCGAGTTCCTGTTGGATGAGCCTTCCTTCCAGCCGCATCATGCGCCCTACATCAAGAATCTCGCGACGCTCGGTATCGAAGCGAACGTGCGCCTCGTCGATGCGGTGCAATACAGGGCGCGTCAGGATGACTTCGATTTCGACATGACGATCCAGCGCTTCAGCATGTCCGCGACGCCGGGCGACGCCATGCGCTCGTTCTTCTCCTCGCAGGTCGCGAACACCAAGGGCTCGTACAATCTCGCGGGCATCGCCAGCCCGGCCATCGACGCCATGATCGAAAAAATCATGGCGGCTGACAGCCGCGAAGAGCTGACCGTCGCCTGCCGCGCTTTTGATCGCCTGTTCCGCGCCGGCCGCTACTGGGTACCGCAATGGTACAACAAGACGCACCGGCTGGCCTATTGGGACCAGTTCGGCCATCCGCAGAAGCTGCCGCGTTATGCCAACGGCGTCGGCGCGCCCGACATCTGGTGGCATGAACCCGCCAAGGCGGCCAAGCTCGAGCAGGCAAAATAGCCATGAGTGCCTATATCGCCCGCCGCATCCTCCTGATGATCCCGACGCTGCTCGGGATCCTCTTCGTGTCCTTCATCGTCGTGCAGTTCGCGCCGGGCGGCCCGGTCGAGCGTGTGATCGCGCAGCTCTCGGGCGCCGACACCGGCGGTACCTCGCGCATCTCTGGCGGCAGCGATTTTGCGCAGCGCGCTCCCGGGCAGGTCGGTGCCGGCGCCGATGCCATCAACTCCAAATACCGCGGCGCGCAGGGGCTCGACCCCGATTTCATCAAGAAGCTGGAGGTGCAGTTCGGATTCGACAAGCCGGCACCGGAACGCTTCGCGCTGATGGTTTGGAATTTCGCCCGTTTCGATTTCGGCAAGAGCTATTTTCGCGACGTCAGCGTGATCCAGCTGATCAAGGAGAAGCTGCCGGTCTCGATCTCGCTGGGGATCTGGCTGACACTGATCACCTATCTGATCTCGATCCCGCTCGGCATCCGCAAGGCGATGAAGGACGGTACGCGCCTCGACACCTGGACATCGACCGTCCTCGTGCTCGGCTATGCCATTCCCGGATTCCTGTTCGCCATTCTTCTGATCATCCTGTTCGCCGGCGGCTCCTTCTTCAACTGGTTTCCGCTGCGCGGGTTGACGTCAGACGGGTGGTCGGAGTTTCCCTGGTATTGGAAGATCATCGACTATTTCTGGCATCTGACGCTGCCGCTGATCGCCATGGGCCTCGGCGCGTTCACCACCATGACGTTCCTGACCAAGAACTCGTTCCTTGACGAGATCCGCAAGCAATACGTCATGACCGCGCGCGCCAAGGGGTGCAGCGAGAACCGGGTGCTGTACGGCCATGTCTTCCGCAATGCGATGTTGATCGTGATCGCCGGCTTCCCCGGGACCTTCATCCACGCCTTCTTTTCAGGCTCGCTTCTGATCGAGACCATCTTCTCGCTGGACGGGCTGGGGCTGCTCAGCTTCGAGAGCGTGCTCAACCGCGACTATCCCGTGGTGTTCGGCACGCTTTACATCTTTTCGCTGGTCGGTCTCGTGATCAACCTGATCTCCGACCTGACCTATATGTGGATCGACCCCCGGATCGATTTCGAGGCGCGGGAGGTCTGATGACGCTGGCCGCCCCAACGACGCCGATCGAAACCACGGCGAAATCGCCGCTCGGCGATTCGGTGCCGATCACGCGCAAGCCGTTCGTGCCTTCGCCGCTCAACAGGCGCCGGTGGCAGAACTTCAAGGCCAACCGCCGTGGCTACTGGTCGTTCTGGCTCTTCATCGGCCTGTTCGTGGTGTCGCTGTTCGCCGAGCTGATTGCCAACGATCGGCCCTTCCTGATCAAGTTCGACGGCCGGCTCTATTGGCCCGCCTTCGTGACCTATTCGGAAACGACCTTCGGCGGCGATTTCGAGACGGCGGCCGACTATCGCGATCCGTACTTGCAGAAGCTCATCAAGGACAAGAACGGCACAATCGTCTGGCCCCTGATCCGCTATTCCTACGATACTCACAATCTCGATTTGCCGACGCCGGCGCCGTCGCCGCCGACCTGGATGTTGACGGAGAAGCAGTGTCAGCCGGTGGTGGAGAAGAAGGGGCTGAAGAGCTGCCGCGACCTCGAATATAACTGGCTCGGCACCGACGATCAGGGTCGCGACGTGGTGGCACGACTGATCTATGGCTTCCGCATCTCGGTGCTGTTCGGACTTTGTCTCACGATCGTCTCGTCCGTCATCGGCATCGCGGCGGGGGCGGTGCAGGGCTATTTCGGCGGCCGGGTCGACCTCATCTTCCAGCGCTTCATCGAGATCTGGACGGCAATTCCCTCGCTCTACCTTCTCCTGATCCTGTCCTCGGTCCTCGTGCCCGGCTTCTTCGTGCTGCTCGGCATCCTGCTGCTGTTCTCCTGGGTCTCGCTGGTCGGTCTGGTGCGGGCCGAGTTCCTGCGCGGGCGCAACTTCGAATACATCCAGGCGGCGCGGGCGCTCGGCGTCTCCAACCCGGTCATCATGTTCCGCCACCTGCTGCCGAACGCGATGGTCGCGACCATGACGTTCCTGCCTTTCATCGTGTCGAGTTCGGTGATGACATTGACGGCGCTCGATTTCCTGGGCTTCGGCCTGCCGCCGGGATCGCCTTCGCTGGGCGAATTGCTGTCGCAGGCCAAATCCAACGTGCAGGCACCCTGGCTCGGTTTCTCCGGCTTCTTCTCGGTCGCGATTATGCTGTCGCTACTGATCTTCATCGGCGAAGCCGTGCGCGATGCCTTCGATCCGCGCAAGACGTTCAGGTAGGCCGATGGACGCAATCAACCAGCCCCTGCTCAGCGTGCGCGACCTTTCGGTGGCCTTCCACCAGGGCGGCGCCACCACGCTCGCGGTCGACAAGGTCTCGTTCCAGATCAAGCGCGGCGAATGCGTGGCGCTGGTCGGCGAATCCGGTTCCGGCAAGTCGGTCAGCGCGCTCTCGATCCTGAAGCTGTTGCCCTATCCGAACGCGTCGCATCCCTCGGGCAGCATCCGCTTCAAGGGACAGGAGCTGATCGACCGGTCCGAGCAGAAGATGCGCGAGATTCGCGGCAGCGACATCTCCATCATCTTCCAGGAGCCGATGACCTCGCTCAATCCGCTGCACACGATCGAGGCGCAGATCGGCGAGATCATCCAGCTGCACAATCCCACCAGCAATGCCGAGGCGCGCAGGCGGACGCTGGAATTGCTGACGCAGGTCGGCATTCCCGAGCCCGAGACGCGGCTGAAGAGCTATCCGCACCAGCTCTCCGGCGGCCAGCGTCAGCGCGTGATGATCGCGATGGCGCTCGCCAACGAGCCGGACCTTCTGATCGCGGACGAGCCGACGACGGCGCTCGACGTCACCGTGCAAGCGCAGATCCTGGCGCTGCTTGCCGAGATCCGTTCGCGGCTCGGCATGAGCCTGCTGTTCATCACCCACGATCTCGGCATCGTTCGCCGCATCGCCGACACCGTCTGCGTCATGAAGGGTGGCGTGGTCGTCGAGCAGGGACCGGTCGAGCAGGTCTTCAAGACCCCGAAGCATCCCTATACGCGCGACCTGCTCGCGGCGGAGCCGAAGCCCGATCCGGCGCCGCCGCAGCCGGATGCGCCGGTGGTGATGTCGGCCAATGATCTCAAAGTCTGGTTTCCGATCAAGCGCGGTTTGATGCGCAAGACGGTCGGCCACATCAAGGCCGTCGATGGCGTCAGCGTCGCCGTGCGCAAGGGCGAGACGCTCGGGGTCGTCGGCGAATCAGGCTCGGGCAAGACCACGCTGGGTCTCGCCCTGCTGCGGCTGATCTCCTCGGACGGGCGCATCGTGTTCCTGGGCAAGGACATCCAGGGCCTGCGCTTCAAGGAGATGCGGCCGTTCCGGCGCGACATGCAGATCGTGTTCCAGGACCCGTTCGGCTCGCTCAGCCCCCGCATGTCGGTGGCCGACATCATCGCCGAAGGCCTGTCCGTGCATCAGCCGAAGCTGTCGCGCGAAGAGCGCGAGGGGCGCGTCGTCAAGGCGCTGGAGGATGTCGGGCTCAATCCGGATACGCGCTTCCGCTATCCGCATGAATTCTCCGGCGGCCAGCGCCAGCGCATCAGCATCGCGCGCGCGGTGGTGCTGGAGCCGGATTTCGTCGTGCTGGACGAGCCGACCAGCGCGCTCGACATGCTGTTCCAGGCGCAGATGGTCGACCTCTTGCGCGAGCTCCAGCGCAAGCGCGATCTCACCTACATGTTCATCTCGCACGATCTGCGCGTCGTCGCTTCGCTCGCCAGCCATCTCATCGTGATGCGCGGCGGCAAGGTGGTCGAGGAAGGCCAGGCCGCCGAGCTGTTCAAGAATCCGAAGACGGATTACACGCGCGCGCTGTTCGCGGCCGCGTTCCGGCTGGAGACGGCCGGGAATGGCTCGGTCGCGACGTAGCTGTCGTCATTGCTGGGACTGCGACCAGTCCGTCGAGGGGCGGAGGCGAAATGCTCGGAGGCGTTGAGGCGCCGCCTCGGCGTCGCCTCAAATCCTGCCGCGGATGCAGGTCCGCAATCGCGGCGTCATCTGCAGTGATAGCGGCGACCGTCTCGACCGATGTAGGTGCTCGTTGCTGGATCGTAGGATCGGTAGCGCTCCGCGCAGGAACGTGAGGCGGCGCCGTCCACGCGAGCCAGGGCGTTGTCCACTCCCTGCGCAGGAGCCGCGCCATCGGGCAACTCGAGGCCTATCCGACCTGCCGGCGTCAGTGTGCCATTCAGGTTGCGATTGGGGTACTCGGCCTCGTACGTATCCGGATGGCTGCTTGCAAAGCCAGACTGCGCGTAAGCGGTGCTCAAGGTCAGGCCCGACAGCAAGGCCGCGGCAGCGAGAATCTTCAGTCCAGTCATAGTCGATCTCCATCACCAGCCGGTGCATCGTGCTGCCGGCGCGGTTGAGATGTGGATCGACATGGTGCGGTCAACAAGCTCGCTGTGACCCCATACTTGCTGCCCGGCCCAATGCTGTCGTTCAAACACAGAAAGCGTCGTGTGTTTGTGGAACGAGAGGCAGTGGTCGAGGGAGGCCCGCTAGAGTCGCTTGATCGCGGTGACCTCGCTGCCGGCCTGCCTGATCCGCGCAATCGCGGGCTCGATCGGCTCGACCACGGTCGCCATGTGATATGCATTGGCGTGAACCATGGTGCTGGCATCTCGGACGATGGCGACATGGCCCTTCCAGAAGATCAGATCGCCGCGCCGCAAGCTGCCTCGCTCATGAGGTTCCAGCGTGCGGCCGAGTCCGGCCAGCTGCATGTCGCTATCGCGCGGGCAGCCGATGCCTGCGGCGGTCAGCGAGATCTGCACGAGGCCCGAGCAGTCGATGCCGAGGCTGCTCTTGCCGCCCCACAGGTAGGGCGTGCCGACGAAGCGCTCGGCCACCGACACGAAATCTGCCTCGCGATGATCGAGCGGGACGAGATGCGTCCCCGGTAGAAATCTCCCGTCGCGTGTCACGGCGAAAGAGCCGTCCTCGCGCGCCACGGCAATCTTCGAGCCCATCACGAGCGTGTCGGCCGGCGGCAGTTTGATCGAGGGACCGGGGAACGCGAACGTTCGCAGCGCGCCCACCTTGTGCGTGGGCGCAGCCGTCGGTTTCACGAGCGCCGCGTCGGGAAGCCAGCCGACATAGCCGTCGCCATTGAGCTGACCCCAGGCCCACCCCTCGCCGTTGCGGTCGTAGACCGTGACGCGCTCGCCGCGCAGCGCTTCCGTCATCAGCATGGCGTTCGAGGACGGCTGCTCGCGCACCGGTGCGATCGCCTCGACCACCTCGAATTCCTCGCCGGTGACGAAGCGATCCGCCTCGACCTTGCCTTCGAGATATTTCGCGGCGAGGTCGCCCCGCGCCGGCGTCAGACGTGGATCATGTTTGGGATCATGCATAGCGCTCGCTCAGCAATGTGTAGAGGGCGCGAGCGGCCTGGCACTCGCCGCCTTCGGGCCGCGCCGGCTTCGCCGACGGCGTCCAACCATAGATGTCGACATGCAGCCAGCTTCCGGCGTGCTCGACGAAGCGTTGCAGGAACAGCGCGCAAGTGATCGAGCCGGCGAAGCCGCCGGACGGCGCATTGGTGATGGTGGCCGTCTTGGAGTCCAGCCAGGCGTCGTAAGGCGGCCACAGCGGCATGCGCCACAACGGATCGTTCTCCTTCGCCGCGCAGCGCGCGACGTCGGCGGCCAGCGTCTCATCATTGGTGTAAAAGGGCGGTAAATCCGGCCCCAGTGCGACGCGCGCCGCGCCCGTCAGCGTGCCCAGATCGATCAGCAGCTCGGGCTTCTCCTCGTCTGCCAGCGCCAGCGCGTCGGCGAGGACGAGCCGGCCTTCCGCGTCGGTATTGCCGATCTCGACCGTGACGCCCTTGCGCGAGGTGAAGATGTCGAGGGGGCGGAAGGCGTTGCCGGCGACGGCGTTCTCCACGGCCGGGATCAGCACGCGCAGCCGCACCTTCAGCTTCGCGTCCATCACCATGCGCGCGAGCGCCAGCACGTTGGCGGCGCCGCCCATGTCTTTCTTCATGATCAGCATGCCGCTCGACGGCTTCAGGTCGAGTCCGCCGGTGTCGAAACACACGCCCTTGCCGACCAGCGTCACCTTGGGATGATCGGGATCGCCCCAGCCGATGTCGATCAGCCGCGGCGCACGGCTGGAGGCCATGCCGACGGCGTGGATCAGCGGGAAATTCGTCTTCAGATCGTCGCCGACGGTGCAGGCGAAGCTCGCGCCGAACTCGGTTGCGAGCGCCTGCGCGGCTGCGGCGAGTTCCGCCGGGCCCATGTCGTTGGACGGCGTGTTGATGAGGTCGCGCGCCAGCATTGCGGCATCGGCGATCCGCTCGATCTCGGCTGCGTCGACACCGTCAGGCGGTACCAGCCGGACCTCCGGGCGATCGGCCTTGCGATAGCGGGCGAAGCGGTAGCACCCCAGTGCGAAGGCGAGCGCCGTCAGCCGCGGATCGTGCGGCGCGTTGGCAAAGCGATAGGTTCCCGGCGGCAACAGGCCGGGCAGGGCCCCGGGTCGGAACAGGTCGCGCGATCTTGCACCTTCATCCTCGAGGCCGAACAGCACCTGAGCAATCGTCCCGTCCGGCGCGGGAAGTGCCAGATAGCCGCCCGGCTTGGCGGCAAAGGCGCTTGCGGCGGCGAACTGGCGCTGCGCCGGGGGCAGCGTCTCGGCAATCTGATCCCAGCTCGACTTGGTGACGAAAGTGATCGGGATGGCGGTGGGCGACGTCTCGAAGACAGAGGGCATTGGCGGGTCCGGATCGTCAGATCAAGCGGGGTCATGCGAACCGACGAGACTTCGCAGAGTTTCGGCGCCGCTGCAATCGGCATTGCCGCCACCGTTCAGCGAACTGCGCCGCGCCGCGAGGCCATGCTAGGTTCGGGGGGCGGCCGCCAGATGTGGAGATCGGAGGCGACCGACCAGGAAGCGCCGGGAGGAAATGCGATGGAATTTGTGTGGAGCGTGGTCACATTCGTCGGCCAGGC
Organism: Bradyrhizobium sp. USDA 241; assembly: GCF_049739505.1. Taxonomy (NCBI): domain Bacteria; kingdom Pseudomonadati; phylum Pseudomonadota; class Alphaproteobacteria; order Hyphomicrobiales; family Nitrobacteraceae; genus Bradyrhizobium; species Bradyrhizobium sp. USDA 241. The sequence goes on from NZ_JBMGPZ010000004.1 coordinate 2,377,390, forward strand.
CGTCGAGGCGATTTTTGGCTATATCGAACATCACCATTGGATCTTCGCGTTCCTTGCCGGCGGCTACGTCTTCTATCTCCACGACCGCTCCGTCCACGCGCGGTTCGATGCGCTCGACAAGCGCATCGACGAAATCCGCAGGCGGCTCGCCATCGAATATTGACCGGGCGAGAGGACGCCGTCCTCGGGCGGATCTCGTATCCCGCGCCGAGAGCTACGGCTTTGGAAGGGGACGGCCTCACGCCTTTACGAGCGTTGCGATCGTGATGCCGCCGCGGAGGCCAGAGGGTGTCGTTAACCGGCCGTTAGGGTTAACATTCTATTGCTGGCGCGTTCGGCTCGATCAAGCGGCTCCAGAATCAAGGCTTCATGCGTCAACGGATCAGTCCTGCCCGGCTTCTTGCCTCGACGTCGCTGATCGCAGCGGTGGCCATGGGCCTCGGCGGCTGCACGGCCATGTCGAAACTCTCCGACGTGACGGGCTCGGTCGGCCCCCGGGCGGAGGCGGCTCCCGCCGACCGCGCGTCCACCGATCCGGCGCGGGCCGTCGACGCCTATGGCCAGCGCTACCGCGCCAATCCCAAGGACGCCGCACTCGCCTACGGACAGGCCTTGCGCGCCAACGGCCAGCGCGCCCAGGCCGCCGCCGTGCTCGAGCAGGCGACCATCGCCAATCCCGGCAACAAGGCGCTGCTCGCCCAGTACGGCCGCGCACTCGCCGACAACGGCAATTTCCAGCAGGCTTACGACGTCCTGTCGAAGGCGCACTCGCCCGACAATCCGGACTGGCGCCTGCTTTCGGTGCAGGGCACGGCGCTGGACCAGATGGGCCGTCATGAGGAGGCGCGGTCCTACTACGCGAGCGCGCTCAAGATCGCACCGGGTGATCCCGGCGTGCTCTCCAATCTCGGCCTGTCCTACATGTTGTCGAGAGAGCTGCCGAAAGCCGAAGAGGCGCTGCGGCAGGCCTATGCCTCCCCGCGTGCGAGCGCGCGGGTGCGGCAGAACCTCGCCCTGGTCGTCGGTCTCCAGGGCCGCTTCGCGGAAGCGGAGACCATCGTGAAAGCGGACCTGCCACCGGACCAGGCCGCGGCCAATGTCGCTTATCTCAAGGACATGCTCAGCCGCAGCGAGGCCCCGCACGGTGCACCGAAGCGGACGCCGGTTGCTTCGCTCAGCCAGCCCGACTGATCAGATCTGATCGCCCGATCTCAGCCTGAGTGGCGAACCGCGCGGTCCGCTCTCGCTCAGTGCAACTCCGTGACCTTGATGGCGGTCGGCCCGAGAATGACCACGAACAGAACCGGCAGGAAGAACAGGATCATCGGCACCGTCAGCTTCGGCGGCAGGGCGGCGGCCTTCTTCTCGGCCTCGTTCATGCGCATGTCGCGGTTCTCCTGCGCCATGACGCGCAGGGAGTGGCCGAGCGGGGTGCCGTAGCGCTCCGCCTGCTGAAGCGCGAGACACACCGACTTGACACCCTCGAGCCCGGTGCGCCGTGCGAGGTTCTCATAGGCGACCTTGCGATCCTGCAGATAGGACAGTTCGGCCGTGGTCAGGGTGAACTCCTCCGAGAGCGCGATCGACTGACCCACGATTTCGGTCGCGACCTTCCGGAACGCCATCTCGACCGACATGCCGGATTCGATGCAGATCAGGAGCAGGTCGAGCGCGTCGGGAAATGCACGCTTGATCGAGAGCTGGCGCTTGGCGATCGCATTCCTGAGGAACAGCATCGGCGCCTGAAGGCCGAGATAGGCAGCGCCGATGCAGATGCCGATCTTGACCGGCAGCGCCTGTTCCATGCGCGCGATCACGAAGACATAGAGGGCCGAGCCGATGAAGAGCGCGATCGGGGCGACCATGCGGGCAAACAGGAAGGTGATGTAGGGCGCCTGGCCGCGGTAACCTGCCATGATGAGCTTGTCCCGCGCAGCTTCCTGCGCGAGCCATTTGGTGAGGTTGAAGTCCTCGACCACCTTGGAAACGAGCTGCTTCGGGGTCTGGCGCAGCGAGACTTTTTCGCTCTTGTGAAGACGCTCACGCTCGCGCTGCCGGATGCGCTCACGCTCGCTCGCCACCGCCTTCATGCGCTTGGAGAGGCCCTCGCCGGCGAACAACGGCATCACCAGCGTATACACGGTTGCGCTGGCGGCGACGGCCGCGAGCAGCATGGTCATGAAACGGACGTCGTGCAGTTTCGAGACGAGGAATTCGACCATACGGCACCGTCAGAAATCGAAGTTGATCATCTTCTTCATCACCATGATGCCGATCGACATCCAGACGACGCAGCCGACCAGCATCAGCTGGCCGGTAGGATGAGTCCAAAGCACCGAGATGTATTGAGGCGTCGTGAGATAAACGAGGAACATCACGATCGGCGGCAGCGAGCCGATGATGCCGGCCGAGGCCTTGGCTTCCATCGACATCGCCTGGATCTTCTCCCGCATCTTCTTGCGGTCGCGCAGCACCTTGGAGAGGTTGCCGAGCGCTTCGGAGAGGTTGCCGCCCGACTTCTGTTGGATCGACACCACGATGCCGAAGAAATTGGCCTCCGGCAGCGGCATGCGCTCGTAGAGCCGCGCGCAGGCCTCGCCCAGGGGCATGCCGATCGCCTGTGTCTCGATGATAGCCAGGAATTCGCTGCGCAGCGGCTCGGGAGAATCGGCGGCGACGACCTTGATCGATTCGAACAGCGGCAGGCCCGCCTTGATGCCGCGAACGATCACGTCGACCGCGTCGGGCAGCGCAGCCAAGAACTTGGCCTCGCGACGCTTCTTCAGGAAGCCGAGCGCCCAGCGCGGCAGGCCGAAGCCGCCGGCAAAGGCAAGCCCGGCGGCACCGATCATGCCGCCGCCGCCGATCAGCGCGACCGCGAAGAACACGCCCGCCACGACGGCGGACGCGATCCAGAATTTCTGCGGCGTCCAGTCAAGCCCCGCCTGCGACAGGCGGACGCTGAGCGGAGCGCTCTTCTCCTGGGCGCGCCGCGCCTCGAGGTCCTTGAGCGTGGTCTCGACCTGCTCGCGGCGCGAGCGCTGGGTCTTCTCGGCCTGGCGGGCCGTCGGCGCCTCGGCGCGCGCGACCGATGCGCGCCGGCTTTCCGCCTTTCGCTCCCCGGACAGCAAGGGATAGAGGAAGACCCAGGCGATGCCGCCGACGGCTGCGGTGGCGAGGAAGGCGAGGGCGAGGACCTGCATGTTCATGGCGGCGCTGACCTGCTCACGTCTTCGGAGCGACTTCCGCTGCGTCGAGCGCAGCGGCGAGGCGCTTCTCCTCGCCGTAATAGCGGGCGCGTTCCCAGAACTTCGGACGGCCGATGCCGGTCGAGCGGTGCCGGCCGATGATCTTGCCGTTGGCGTCCTCTCCGACCATGTCGTAGAGGAAGATGTCCTGGGTGATGATGGTGTCACCTTCCATGCCCATCACCTCGGTGATGTGGGTGATGCGGCGTGAACCGTCGCGCAGGCGCGCGGCCTGGATGATGACGTCGATCGAGGCGCAGATCATCTCGCGGATGGTCCGCGAGGGCAGGGAGAAGCCGCCCATCGTGATCATGGATTCGCAGCGCGACAGCGCCTCGCGCGGGTTGTTGGCGTGCAGCGTGCCCATCGAGCCGTCATGGCCGGTGTTCATGGCCTGGAGCAGGTCGAAGGCTTCGGGGCCGCGGACCTCGCCGACGATGATGCGTTCGGGCCGCATGCGCAGGCAGTTGCGCACCAGTTCGCGCATGGTGACCTGGCCCTCGCCCTCGATATTGGGGGGGCGGGTTTCCAGCCGCACCACGTGGGGCTGCTGGAGCTGGAGCTCGGCGGCGTCCTCGCAGGTGATGACGCGCTCGTCGTGCTCGATGTAATTGGTGAGGCAGTTCAGCAGCGTGGTCTTGCCTGAGCCGGTACCGCCGGAGATCAGCACGTTGCACCGGACGCGGCCGATGATCTGGAGGATCTCGGCGCCCTCCGGCGTGATCGCGCCGAACTTGACGAGCTGATCCAGCGTCAGCTTGTCCTTCCTGAATTTGCGGATGGTGAGCGTGGGGCCGTCGATGGACAGCGGCGGCACGATGGCGTTGACGCGGGAGCCGTCGGCGAGGCGCGCGTCGCAGATCGGCGAGGATTCGTCGACGCGCCGGCCGACCTGGCTGACGATGCGCTGGCAGATGTTGAGAAGCTGTTGGTTGTCGCGAAAGCGGATCCCGGTGCGCTGGATCTTGCCGCCGACCTCGATGTAGACGGTATTGGCACCATTGACCATGATGTCGGCGATGTCGTCGCGCGACAGCAGCGGTTCGAGCGGGCCGTAGCCGAGGACGTCGTTGCAGATGTCGTCGAGCAGCTCTTCCTGCTCGGCGATCGACATCACGATGTTCTTGATCGCGATGATCTCGTTGACGATGTCGCGGATTTCCTCGCGCGCGGACTCCGAATCGAGCTTGGCGAGCTGGGCGAGGTCGATCGCCTCGATCAGTGCGCCGAAGATGGTCGCCTTGACCTCGTAGTAATTGTCCGAGCGCCGGCTCTCCATGGCCGGAGGCGGCACGGCCTTGGCAGGGGCAAGCGGCGGCGAGGCGACGGCCGGCGGAGTTGGGGCGCGCGACATCGTCGGCGCCGGAGCCGGGGCAGGCTCGTGCGATACGGCGCCGGGCTTGGGCGCCCGAAGGTCGGTGTCTGTTCCGCTACGCTTACCGAACACTTAACAGCTCCATGCGGCGGCTTATCTTCCCCGCAACTTCTCAATCAGAGGTGAAAACAGGGACGACTTTTGCTTCTTGGTCTCGCTGCGGCCGGTCAGGCGTTGGGCGATCTGCAGGAACATCTCGATCGACTTGTGGTTGGCGGAGATCTCCGCGATCATCTGGCCGTTGTTGGCTGCCGAGCCGAAGATCTGCGGCTCGAACGGGATCGAGACGACCGGCTGGCTCTCGATCGCCTTGGCGAACTCCGTGGCGGCGATTTCGGGCCGTTTCGGCACGCCGACCTGGTTGAGGCAGTAGAGCGGCGGCCGGTCGTTGGGGCGTGCGGCCTTCAACAGATCGAACAGGTTCTTGGTATTGCGCAGGTTGGCGAGGTCAGGCGCGGCCACGATCAGGATGTCGTCCGCTCCGATCAAGGCGCGCTTGGTCCAGCCCGCCCATTGATGCGGAACGTCGAGCACGATGCAGGGCATGGTGGAGCGCAGCGTGTCGAACACGGCGTCGAAAGCGTCGGTGCCGAAATCATAGACCCGGTCGAGCGTCGCAGGCGCCGCCAGCAGGCTGAGATGGTCGGTGCATTTCGACAGCAGGCGGTCGATGAAGGCAGTGTCGACGCGGTCGGGGGAGAACACGGCGTCGGCAATGCCCTGCGGCGGATCCTGGTTGTAGTCGAGCCCGGCGGTGCCGAAGGCGAGGTCGAGATCGGCGACGACGGCGTCCATCGCGAGGTCGCGCGCGATCGCCCAGGCGACATTGTGGGAAATGGTGGAAGCCCCGACGCCACCCTTGGCGCCGACCACGGCGATGATGCGGCCGACCGCCTTGGCTTCCGGCGCCGAGAACAGGTTGCAGATCGAGCGCACGACGTCGATCGCGCCGACCGGCGCGAGCACGTAGTCGCTGACGCCGCGGCGAACCAGCTCGCGATAGAGCGTGACGTCGTTGATGCGGCCGATCACGACCACACGGGTGCCGGCGTCGCAGACCGTGGCGAGCTGGTCGAGCCCGCTCAGCAGATCGCTGCGGCCGTCGCTCTCGAGCACGATCACGTTGGGCGTGGGAGCCGAGCGATAGGCTTCGATCGCGGCCGCCATGCCGCCCATCTGGATCTTCAGGTGGGCCTTGCCGAGACGACGATCCTCGCCGGCCGCCTGTACCGCGGCGGCGGTCTCCACGGTTTCGCAGAAGGCCTGGACCGAGACGCGCGGCGCAGGCGCAATATGCTCCTCCATCGGCGGAGGAGCGGCTTGCGACTGCTCGTCTTGTGTCTGGCGCGCGTAGCTGATCATCTGCCGGTTTCGCTGAGTTTGGCCTTGTCGGCCTCGGGATAGGTCGTCGCCGTCGAGAGCCCTTTGCGATATTTCTCAAGACCGGTGATGCGCCGCGGCGTGTATGACGGAGTTTCGGGCCGCGGCTGCTCAAGATCCGATGGATTGTCGACCATGGCCGCGAGGTTGCGCTGATAGGCGCAGCCGTAATTGTAGTAGTCCTTGTTCTCGAACCAGCGCTTGTTCTTCATCGAGGGGCCGATGTCCTCAGGCCACAGGCCGCAGGGACCGGCGACCGCGGCGATCTTGGAATAGCTGAGCCGGATCGGCGGCAGGAAACGCTTGTCCTCCGGCCGGTAGGGGTGAACGCTGACTCCGCGCGGCGGAACGCCTGCCGCCGCCAGCATCGCCTGGATCTCTCGCATCGTGTCCGCGATCGGACGAGCGTTGGGCGTCTGGGACGGTACGTCGATGCGAATGGCGCCAGTGCCTTCGTGCAACCATGCCGATGCGACCCCCATCACGTCGGCGCGCTGGGCGGCGGTCAGTCCACCACGGGCATGGCCGACGAAGACGACGATCGAGCGGTTTTGCTCCTCGATCGCGATCGGATGGCGCTGCTTGTAATCGTCGGGAATGGAGGCCGTGACGACCTCGTCGTGCTGGCAGCCGCCGAGCGCGAGCGCCATGCCGACGAGCGCGCCACCGAGGCGGATGGCGCGTCTGCGAAGCTGGGGTGGTCTCGTGATCATCGTGAAGTCCCCGTTCCGCCTCAGTCGGTGATGAAGCCGTAGGTGCCGCGGTAGCTCTTGGCCGGCTCGGCCCGTCCAGGCACGCCGTAGAGCCGGTTGACATTGCCGATCAGCTGGGCCTGCGGATCCGCAGGCGGAGCGAAACCGTCATCCGGCCGCGACAGGTCCTTCGGCGCCACCGCGCGAACGACGTAGGGCGTCACGATCACGACCAGTTCGGTCGCGTTGTTGACGAAGTCGCGGCTGCGGAACAGCGTGCCCAGGATCGGGAGTTGCATCAGTCCCGGCAATCCGCTGATCGCCTGCTTGGTCTGCTGCTGGATCAGGCCGGCCATCGCCATCGCGCCGCCGGAGGGAATTTCCAGCGAGGTCTCCGCGCGGCGGGTCCTGATCGAGGGCACCGTCAGCGAGTTCACCGTGGTCGAGGTCACCGCCTGCGACAGCGTGATCGAATTCTCGTTCGACAGCTCCGAGACTTCCGTCATCACCCGCAGGCTGATTTTGCCTTCACTCAGCACCACGGGCGTGAAGTTCAGCGAGATGCCGAACTTCTTGAAGTTGATCTGGGTTGTACAGACATGGGTGACGGGATCGCACGCATAGCCTGACGGCACCGGGAATTCACCGCCGGCGATGAACGTCGCCGATTCACCGGAGATCGCGGTCAGGTTCGGTTCGGCCAGCGTGCGGATCACGCCAGCGGTCTCCATCGCTCGCAGGGTGGCCTGCACCGACGGCGCCGCGCCGAACTTGGTGGTCAGGCTGTTGCCGTCCACGAGGTTCTTGCCGAGAGCCGTAAACGGATTGGAGTTGGAGAAGCTCACTACCGACGTGCCGTAGTTGAGATTGGCGGTCAGGTCGATGCCCAGCTGCTTGATGATGCTGCGCTGGACTTCGGCCACTGTCACCTTGAGCGTGATCTGGTCGCGACCGCGCACCACGATCGAGTTCACGACCTTGTCGGCGCCGCCGGCCAGGCGGGCAGCGAGTTCGTTGGCCTGTTGCGCCTCCATCGGATTGGCAGCCGTGCCGGTCAATACGATGCCGTCGCCGAGGCCGTCGATCTGGATGTCCGAATTGGGCAGGATCTGCTTCAGAGCGGCCCTTACGCCGTTGAGATCGCGCTTCACCGCGATGTCATAGGCCGCAATCTGCTGACCGGCCGAATCGAAGAACACGATGTTGGTCTGGCCGACTGCGGCGCCGATGATATAGGCGCGCTGCGCCGAGCGGACTACCGCATTGGCGATCTTGGGATCGGCGACCAGCACGTCCTTGATGTCGCGCGGCAGGTCGATCACGATGGACTTGCCGATGCCGAGCGAGAGGAAGCGGGCGTTGATCTGGCCGTCCGCCGCGGCCGGCGCCACGGGGCGGTAGTCGGCAGCGATTGCCGGGTTGAACGCCAACGCGAAGGCGGCCGAAAACGACAGGGCGCGGACCAGTGAGGTTCGTATCGTCGCCGAGTCTGCCCTGCATTTCATATCGACTGTCTTCATCGTGCCTTAGCCGTCTGACTTGGAATGCCGTAGCGAATGATCGAAACGCCGTCTCGCTTCTGCGCGGAGTCGTCGAGCGTGATTTCGCTCAGCTTGACGTCGGCGATACTGCGCAGCGCCAGCGACAGCGTGCCGCTCTGCCGCGCCGCGGAGAGCGTTGCGGTCTGCGCTGGATTGAGCTCGAGGGTGACGGTCTTGCCGACCACCGCGTTCTGGCCGTCCTTCTCCTTGGGCGCCTGGTCGATGGCCAGGACGCGGATATTGGCCAGGATGATCTCGGACGTGACGACATCGGGGGCGCCGCTGCTCTCGTCCGGGTTCTTCAACCGGCGCGTGAGAAGCACGTCGACGCGATCGTTGGGCAGGATGAAGCCGCCCGCGCCGGTCTCCGGCGAGATCTCGGTCGAGATCGCCCGCATGCCGGTGGGCAGGATCGCCGCCATGAAGCCGGAGCCTTCCGCCTTGACCAGCTTCTGGTCGCGGATCGGCTCACCCTGAATGAACGGTGCGCGCGCGATCGAGCCGCTTACCTGGGTCGCAGCATCGGGACGCTCGTTGCGGCGGATGAAGGTGGTGCTTGCGGTCGCGGCCGGCCAGGTCTGCCATTGCACGTCTTCCGGTTTCACGGTCTGGCCCAGGCCGATGTCGTTCTTGGCGACGAGGACGTCAACGGTCGGCAGTTGCGCGACCGGAAGCGGAGGCGGCGCAGAATTGTCGGTGCCGCTCGCCAGGTACGCGGCGACGCCGCCGGCGCAGATGGCGACCGCCAGGACGACAATGCGTGCCCTATTCATACGCTTCACTTTCCAACAATACGCCGCGACGCTGCCGCCGCCGTGATCGGCAGTTGACCAGCTATTCGTCAAAGCATGGTTAATGAGGCGTATCTAAATCGCCTTAACGCCGGGTTACCCAGTGCGTTCAGCGCAGTGCGAGGTGAGTGAGGTCGATCGCCTTCACCCATTCGGTCTCCGGGTAGACCATCAACGCGCTCAGGGCGAGCGCGATGCCGTAGGGAATGCCGCTCTCCTTGGCGTGCAGCCGTGCGAGCCAGGCCTGGCCCGCCAGCCCGTAGGGCAGCGGCCATTGCCGGAACTGGAGCAGGAGCAGCGTCAGCGCGCCGCCGAACAGCGAGGCGTAGAGCAGGAAGTTCATCAGCTGCGCGAAGCCGAACCAGAGCGCGACGGAAGCCGCGACCTTGGCGTCGCCGCCGCCCACCCAGCCCATCGCGAAGCAGGTGAAGGCCACGACCAGGACGAGCGCGCCGGCGCCGACATGACTCATGATTTCGTAAGGTGCCATGCCACCGGCAAGGGCGAGCACGAAGAAGCCTGCGACCAGCGCCAGCGATACGCGGTTCGAGATCGTCATCGTGAAGAGATCGCTCGCGGCGGCGAATGCCATCAGGGCCGGGAAGAGCAGAAGGCGCGCAAGGTCGAGGATCATGGGCTGCGTCTTGAGGCCTGGGTTGGCCGCGGGAGCTGGCGTCGCCGGATGCTAGCGCGTAGTGCTAAACAAACCGACAACGGCGACAGGGACGTGCGGCCAAGGCCGCTGAATGCGTTTTCACCAGAAGCTGGCAATGCGTGCGGCGAGCGCGACCGTCGCAAGCAGCAGCGCAAGGCAGATCCAATAGGCCGGCGAGCCGGCTTGAGCCGCCCCCACCTCTTTCGCCGCGACCGCGGCATCGGTTCTGAACTTGTACAACGCCACTGGAACTTGCCGTCTTCAGAAAAGCAAAGGCCCCGGAGGCCCGGGACGTTTGTCGTCGGTCGTCGGTTGCCTACTTCAGCGACGTGCTGATCGAGGTGAACTTGCCGTTCAGCGCGGTGCCGAGATTGTTGACGACGGTGATGATGGCCAACGCGATGCCGGCGGCGATCAGACCGTATTCGATGGCGGTGGCGCCGGATTCATCCTTCGCGAAACGCGCGATCAAGTTCTTCATGAACAAAACTCCGTCTGGGTGAAATCGCCTCGTTCGGCGCTGTCTGCGGCGAAGACCATGAGAGCCGAGCTCTTTCGGTAAAGTTAACTCGATCGGGTAAACCAAGGCCCGGCGCGCAGCTTTCGCGCAGAGTGAATTTCGCCTTAAGACGGCAGCTGCGATACATTCCGGTTCCGGATGCATCGTCAGCACGTTGCCTGCTTCACGCTCCCTTAAATTTCGCGGAGTACGCCTAGGCAGGACTGGAATTCGCAAGAGAGGCGACGATGTCGAGCCTGCCCATGCAAGTCGCCCTGATGCTCGGCGAGACCATCGTCAAGGTGATCCCCGTCACCTTCGTGCTCGCGGCCGTCTTCACCGTGCTGGAGCATTTCTGGGCCTGCAATCCCGGCGCGCCGTGGTGGCGCAAGCGGGAGATCATCACCGACATCTGCTACTGGTTCTTCGTCCCGGTGTTCGCCCGCACCATGCGGATCGGTCTTCTGATCGTCGGCGCCAGCGTCGTCTTCAACATCCACGACGCCGACGAGCTCATTGCCTTCTACGACAATGGCCATGGTCCGCTGTCGCAGCTGCCGCTGTGGATCCAGGCCCTGCTGTTCCTGGTGCTGTCCGATTTCATGCTGTACTGGCTGCACCGGCTTTTCCACGACGGCGGCTTCTGGAAGTACCACGCCGTCCATCATTCGTCGGAGGAAATCGGCTGGATCTCCGCGGCCCGCTTCCATCCCGTCAATCTCTTGCTCGGGACGATCAGCGTCGACGTCGTGCTGCTGATGGCCGGTATCTCCCCCAACGTCATGATCTGGGTCGGCCCGTTCACCACCTTCCATTCGGCCTTCGTGCACGCCAACCTGAACTGGACCTTCGGACCGTTCAAATACGTGCTGGCGACGCCGGTATTCCACCGTTGGCACCACACCTCGCTCGAAGAGGGCGGCGACACCAATTTCGCGGGGACGTTTCCGATCTGGGACGTGCTGTTCGGCACCTTCCGCATGCCGGAGGGGAAGCTGCCGCAGGATTACGGCAAGGACGAAGCGACCATGCCGAAGGAGATCTGGGGCCAACTCTCCTATCCGTTCAAACAATAGCCGGCGAGTTTGCGGAACGTTCATGAATTAAAGGCAGGTTGACCGGGTCGGGCGCCGGCTCCGCTGCTATCTGGTCTTCTGCCGGTTTGTGACGTCCCGGGGGTAAGAGTATGCGTAAGGAATTGCTGCGCCGTCATGCGCGCGTGTGTCTTCTGGTTGCCGCTGCGGTGCTGGCATGGCCGACCGCCGGCCTTGCCGAGTCCACCGCCGACACGATCGCGGTCAATGTCGATCAGGCCAAGCTGGTACGGCTGCCCGGCAAGGTCGCAACCATCGTGGTCGGCAATCCCCTGATCGCCGACGTCACGCTCCAGCCGGGCGGCATGATCGTCGTGACCGGAAAGGGCTATGGCGCCACCAACTTCATCGCGCTCGACCGGGGCGGCGAGATCCTGGTCGACCGCCAGATCCAGGTTGAAGGTCCGAGCGACCGGCTCGTCACCGTCTATCGTGGGATCGAGCGCGAGTCCTACAGCTGCGTTCCGCTTTGCCAGCGTCGCGTGACGCTCGGCGACAGCGACGCCTACTTCAACAACACGATGAGCCAGGCTGGTTCGCTGAGCAGCAGTGCCAGCGGCAGCGCCAAACCCAACTAAGGCGCGATGCGAAAAAGGCCGTGCGCGACGCACGGCCTTCTTGTTTCCTCGCTCGAGCCGGTCGGGCCAAGAGCCCGGTGGGCTCAGCCCGCGGCGCGGAGGTTGTCCGCCGCCGACTTGCCGGAGCGGCGGTCGGCAACGATCTCGTAGGAGATCTTCTGGCCTTCGCGCAGCGAGCCGAGACCGGCGCGCTCCACGGCGCTGATGTGAACGAAAACGTCCTGGCCGCCGTCGTCGGGCTGGATGAAGCCGAAGCCCTTGGTCGCGTTAAACCACTTCACGGTTCCCATGCTCATGGGTAGTTCCTTCTCAGATACACAATGTCGGAGCCCGCTCGCGCGGGCAGGTTTAGATCGAATTTCTGGAAGGGTCGTCAGGGTGTCTGAACCGGCTGTACCGGTGGATGCCAATGTCGTCCGGCCGAAAATCGATTAATTCATTTTATCAGAAACTGGGATTCGAGACAATCGGGACGCGCACGATTTTTTGATCCGCCGTGATGTCAACGGCGGATCAAGATCCAAGTCGGGTTTTTGTCTCGCGCGTGCGCGCCGCAGCCGATCAGCGGCGGCGGAACTGGCCGCCGCGCTGTCCGGGACGGGGCGGTCCGCCCGCCGTGCTGGGACGTTCGTCCTTGTGGCGGAAAATCAGCCGGCCCTTTTCCAGGTCGTACGGCGACATCTCCACCGTCACGCGGTCGCCCGCGAGCGTCTTGATGCGGTTCTTCTTCATCTTGCCGGCGGTATAGGCAACGATCTCGTGTCCGGCGTCGAGCTGCACGCGGTAACGGGCGTCGGGGAGGATTTCGGTGACCAGTCCTTCGAACTGGATCAGCTCTTCCTTAGCCATGAATTTCTCCAGGTCGTGGACGGCTAGTGCGAATAGGGTTTGCGATTCGGTTGGCTGTTTGGCCGACTCCCGCGGCGCAAAAAGGCAACGCCTTGTATCCCATCAGGCGTCCCGGCGCTATGCGCGGAACGTTGTTCCGGACGGTCGACAGGCGATGAATGCATCTTACCACCGGAGCGGCGGCGCCGAGAACCCTTCGAAGCGTTCGGGCCATTGCCGGGTCGTCCGTCGGCCTGCCTCACCTCGGCGTGCCGTCCCTCACCGTGCCTTCCGTCACTTGGTTTGCCGGCACCATGGTGACGCCCGTCGGCATGTCTTTCGTCAGCGCGCCGCCCATCACCGTGCCGCGTCCCTTGCGGGCGTTGGCCCGGGCGGCCGCCCGGCCGGCCTTGCCGTTGCTGCGACGGGGCGGGGCCGGCATCGCGGCGCCCGGCGTCGGTGCGGTGGTCCTCGCGCGGCAGCGCGACGCGGATCAGCCGTTCGATGTCGCGGAGATAGCTGAGCTCCTCGCCGCCTGCGACCAGCGAGATCGCGGTGCCGTCGGCGCCGGCACGGGCGGTGCGACCGATGCGGTGGACGTAGGTCTCGGGGACGTTGGGCAGATCGAAATTGATGACGTGGGTGATGCCGTCGACGTCGATGCCGCGGGCGGCGATGTCGGTCGCCACCAGGGTGCGGATCTCGCCGGAGCGGAACTGGGCGAGCGTCCGCTCGCGATGGTTCTGGGACTTGTTCCCGTGGATGGCGCTCGCGGCAATGCCGGCCTTTTCAAGGGTCTTCACGACCTTGTCGGCGCCGTGCTTGGTGCGGGTGAAAACCAGTGCGCGGTTGATCGGCTCGTCCTTCAGGAGCTTGGTCAGGAAGGCGGGCTTGGAAGAGAAGTCGACCTGGATGATGCGCTGGTTGATCCGCTCGGCGGTCGAGGAGACCGGGGTCACCGCGACGCGGGCCGGATCGCGCAGCATGGCGTCGGCGAGTTCAGCGATGTCCTTGGGCATGGTGGCCGAGAAGAACAGCGTCTGCCGCTTGATCGGCAGCTTGGCGACGATTTTGCGGATATCGTTGATGAAGCCCATGTCGAGCATGCGGTCGGCTTCGTCGAGCACAAGGAACTCCACGCTTCCAAGCTTCAGCCCGTTGCTCTGCACGAGGTCGAGCAGGCGGCCTGGGGTGGCGACCAGAACGTCGACGCCCTGCATCAAGGCGCGGACCTGCCGGCCCATCGGCACGCCGCCGATGGCGAGGGTGGACGCCAGCCGGAGGTGACGGCCGTAGGCGTTGAAGCTGTCGAGGATCTGACCGGACAGCTCGCGGGTCGGAGAGAGCACGAGTACGCGGCAGGTCTTGGGCTGCGGCTTGATGCGGTTCTCGAGCAGCCGGTGCAGGATCGGCAGCGCGAAAGACGCGGTCTTGCCGGTTCCGGTCTGCGCAATGCCGACGACGTCGCGGCCGGTCAGCGCGGTCGGAATGGTCTGGGCCTGGATCGGGGTGGGGGTGACGTAGTTCTCTTCGCGAAGAGCGCGCGCGATGGGCTCGGCAAGGCCGAAATCCTGAAACGAAGTCAAAAGAGGGGTTCTTTCCATGTCAAATGCGGGCGCCCGGCGCATTCGGCGCGGCGCGCGCAAAAGGGTGTCGAGAAGACACCTGCGTGTTTGGGGTGTCGGATGGGCTTGGGAGAATGGGGCAAGCCAGAGGCCCGTAGGGGGCTTAAGAACACGCGGCTCGCTATGACCCCTTGATTCGCAAGAGGCCTCGGCTGCTCATATGGAACATCGAGGGGGCGCTTTCAAGGCAGGCGCGGCCGAAATAGCGATTGCGGTACAAAAATAGTGATGCCGGAAATTTAGCCAGAGTTAGCGATTTGCTTAGAAATTAACCCGCCTGCCGCTTTCGCATACATTTCGACCGCCTAGAATTTAGTCAAACTGACTGCGGCGAAACTTCGATTCTGGCCGATTTTATAAGTAGTATCAATGTGTTGATGGGTGCTCAGCCCGTGGCATGGTTCTTGCGATTCCGTTAATCGCAGGCGGCCGTGGGGCCGTTTCGCAGCATTTTCACGTCTGCGTCAGGGAGATGAGACACTCATGTTTAGCAAATCCACTCACGATATAGCGGCTTCATTTAGCCGCCGCGGCGTGCTCGCCGCGACCGCCGGACTGGTGCTGGGTCTGGCTTCATTGACTGGCGCGAAGGCCGCGGACGACACCATCAAGGTCGGCGTGCTCCACTCCCTGTCCGGCACCATGGCGATCAGCGAAACCACGCTGAAGGATACCATCCTCTTCCTGATCGATGAGCAGAACAAGAAGGGCGGCGTGCTCGGCAAGAAGCTGGAAGCCGTCGTCGTCGACCCCGCTTCGAACTGGCCGCTGTTCGCCGAGAAGGCGCGCGAGCTGATCACCAAGGACAAGGTCTCGGTCGTGTTCGGCTGCTGGACCTCGGTGTCGCGCAAGTCGGTGCTTCCGGTCTTCAAGGAGCTGAACAACATTCTGTTCTACCCCGTGCAGTACGAGGGTGAGGAGAGCGAGCGCAACGTGTTCTACACGGGTGCGGCGCCGAACCAGCAGGCGATCCCGGCCGTCGACTATCTGATGAAGGAAGAGAAGGTGAAGCGCTGGGTGCTCGCGGGCACCGACTACGTCTATCCGCGCACGACCAACAAGATCCTGGAAGCCTATCTGAAGTCGAAGGGTGTCGCCCAGGAAGACATCATGATCAACTACACGCCGTTCGGTCACTCCGACTGGCAGACGATCGTGGCCGACATCAAGAAGTTCGGCTCGGCCGGCAAGAAAACCGCGGTGGTCTCGACCATCAATGGCGACGCCAACGTTCCCTTCTACAAGGAGCTCGGCAACCAGGGCATCAAGGCAAAGGACATCCCGGTCGTTGCGTTCTCCGTGGGTGAGGAAGAGCTCGCCGGCATCGACACCAAGCCGCTGGTCGGCCATCTCGCCGCCTGGAACTACTTCGAGTCGATCAAGACCAAGGACGGGTCGAACGAGAAGTTCATCAAGGACTGGCAGGCCTACACCAAGAACCCCAAGCGCGTGACCAACGACCCGATGGAAGCGCACGTGATCGGCTTCAACATGTGGGTGAAGGCGGTCGAGAAGGTGAAGTCGACCGATCCGGACAAGGTGATCGACGCGCTTCCCGGCATCGAGGCGCCGAACCTGACCGGCGGCGTGTCGAAGATGCTGCCGAACCACCACATCACCAAGCCGGTGTTCATCGGCGAGATCAAGGCGAATGGCCAGTTCGACGTCGTGTGGAAGACGCCGGGCCTCGTCGCGGGCGACGCCTGGTCGAAGGAGCTGGAAGGCTCCAAGGACCTGATCGGCGACTGGGTCGGCAAGAAGTGCGGCAACTTCAACACCAAGACCAACAAGTGCCTCGGTTCGGGCTCCTGATCCGGATCTGACGTCCGTTGCACGATCGGAGAGGGCGGCTATCCCGCCGCCTTCTCCACTCATTTCTGCCGGGGTCATTCACAGTGCCAGCCCATTTGTCCGCCCGTCTCTGCTCGCTTGCACTCTCGTTGTTTCTGATCGCGTTCGCGCTGCCGGCCCTCGCCGGTCCGTTCGAGGATGCGGTCGCCAAATTCGCCAATGACGATTTCTCCGACACGGAAGAGGCGATCGGCGTGGTCGCGGGCAGCGGCAACCCGTTGGCTTTCCCCATCATCAGCGCGCTCCAGGACGGCCGTCTCATGGCCGATCCCGACAGCAAGAAGGTTTACGTCACTGGGGCCGACGGCAAGTCGATCGACGCCGCGACGGGCGAGGCCGTCGCCAGCGTTCCCGACAGTGCAAGCGCGGTCCGCCTGAACAACCGCCTGCGCCGCAGCGTCGACGCCGCGCTCGGTGGCCTGACGCTTCAGTCGCCGGATGTGGGAACGCGCCTGCAGGCCGCGCAGTCGGTCTTCAAGTCGCATGAGGAGACCGCGCTCGAGCCGGTCGATGCGGCGTTTGCCAAGGAAACCAACAGATCCGTCAAGACCGCACTCGGCGAGGCCCGCGCCGCGATCCTGCTGTTCAAGTCCGACGCCACCGAGGTCGAGAAGCTCGAGGCCGTCGCGACCCTCAAGGCGCGCGGCGACCAGGACGCCCTGGCGCTGCTGACCGGCATGGGCGACCAGCCGGCGTCGGTAACGAAGGCCGCCGCGAGCGCGATCGGCTCGATCCAGAGCTCGCTGGCGGTCTGGTCCATGGTGCAGAACGCCTGGTACGGCCTCTCGCTCGGCTCGGTGCTGCTGCTCGCGGCGATCGGACTCGCCATCACCTTCGGCGTGATGGGCGTCATCAACATGGCGCATGGCGAGATGGTGATGATCGGGGCCTACACCACCTTCGTGGTGCAGGAGGTGATCCGCACCCGCTATCCCGGCCTGTTCGACTATTCGCTGCTGATCGCCGTGCCGCTCGCCTTCCTAGTTGCCGGCGCCATCGGCGTGCTGATCGAGCGCAGCATCATCCGCTTCCTCTACGGCCGGCCGCTGGAGACACTGCTGGCAACCTGGGGCCTGTCGCTCGTGTTGCAGCAGGCGGTGCGAACCATGTTCGGTCCGACCAACCGCGAGGTCGGCAACCCCTCCTGGATGAGCGGCGCGTTCGAGCTCGGCCAGATCACCATCACCTATAACCGGCTCTGGATCCTCGTCTTCACGCTCGCCGTGTTCATGATCCTGCTCGCGATGCTGCGCTACACGGCGCTCGGCCTCGAGATGCGCGCGGTGACGCAGAACCGCCGCATGGCGGCCTCGATGGGCATTGCCACCTCGCGCGTCGATGCGCTGACCTTCGGTCTCGGCTCGGGCATTGCCGGCATCGCCGGTGTGGCGCTGTCGCAGATCGACAATGTCAGCCCCAATCTTGGCCAGAGCTACATCATCGACAGCTTCATGGTCGTGGTGTTCGGTGGCGTCGGCAATCTCTGGGGCACGCTGGTCGGCGCCTTCACGCTCGGCATCGCCAACAAGTTCCTGGAGCCGGTCGCCGGCGCCGTCCTCGGCAAGATCGCGATCCTGGTCCTCATCATCCTGTTCATTCAAAAACGGCCGCGCGGCCTGTTCGCGCTCAAGGGCCGCGCGGTGGAAGCATGACCCCTCACATGCTGACGCGATCGCTGGACCGCAGCGCGACGATCTTCCTCGCCGTCGTCGCGGCCTGCGGCATCCTCATCCCGCTCTCCAACCTGTTGCTGCCCGCGGGCTCGTTCCTGCAAGTGCCGACCTATCTCGTCGCGCTCTGGGGCAAATATGTCTGCTACGCCATCCTGGCGCTCTCGATCGATCTGATCTGGGGCTATTGCGGCATCCTTTCGCTCGGCCACGGCGCCTTCTTCGCGCTCGGTGGCTACGCCATGGGCATGTACCTGATGCGGCAGATCGGCACCCGCGGCGTTTACGGCAATCCGGTCCTGCCCGATTTCATGGTGTTCCTGAACTGGGAGAAGCTGCCGTGGTACTGGTACGGCTTCGATATGTTCTGGTTCGCCGCGCTGATGGTGCTGGTCGTGCCCGGCCTGCTCGCCTTCTGTTTCGGTTGGCTCGCGTTCCGCTCCCGCGTTACCGGCGTGTACCTGTCGATCATCACGCAGGCGATGACCTATGCGCTGCTGCTTGCCTTCTTCCGCAACGACTTCGGCTTTGGCGGCAATAACGGGCTCACCGATTTCAAGGACATTCTGGGCTTCAACGTGCAGGCGGAGGGCACCCGTGCCGCGCTGTTCGCGCTGAGCTGCCTGGCGCTGATTGTGGGCTTCCTGATCTGCCGCGCCATCGTCTCGTCCAAGCTCGGCAAGGTGCTGATCGCGGTGCGTGACGCGGAATCGCGGACGCGCTTCCTGGGCTACCGCGTCGAATCCTACAAGCTGTTCGTGTTCACGGTTTCGGCCTGCATGGCCGGCGTCGCCGGCGCGCTCTACGTGCCGCAGGTCGGCATCATCAATCCGAGCGAGTTCGCTCCGGGCAACTCGATCGAGGCGGTGATCTGGGTCGCGGTCGGCGGCCGCGGCACGCTGGTCGGTGCCGCGCTCGGCGCCGTCGTCGTCAACTATGCAAAAACGTTCTTCACCTCCGGCGTGCTGGCGCCGTACTGGCTGTTCATGCTGGGCGCGCTGTTCATCCTGGTGACCCTGCTGCTGCCGAAGGGCATCGTCGGCACCTTCAACGCCTGGTGGGACTCGTCGAAGGAAAAACGCACCGCCGCGACCTCCGTGAGCGCGGCGGCCGAGGACGGTGTCACCGAACCCAAGATGGCGGAGTAGGTGCAATGAACGTCATGGATACCCGCGCGACTTCCGCGATGCTCTATCTGGACGGGGTGCACGTCTCGTTCGACGGCTTCCACGCCATCAACAATCTTTCGCTGACGCTCGAGCCCGGCGAGATGCGCGCCATCATCGGCCCGAACGGCGCCGGCAAGACCACGATGATGGACATCATCACCGGCAAGACCAAGCCCGACGAGGGCACCGTGCTGTTCGATGGCGTCACCGACCTGACCCGGCTCGACGAGACCCGCATCGCCGAGCTCGGCATCGGCCGGAAATTCCAGAAGCCGACCGTGTTCGAGAGCCAGACCGTGCAGGACAACCTGCTGCTCGCGCTCAATGTCGACCACAGCGTCAAGGCCACGCTGTTCTGGCGCGGCAGCAAGGCGGAAGCCGAGCGCATCGACAAGGTGCTTGAGACGATCCGCCTCACCGAGGCCCGCAACCGCCTTGCCGGCAGCCTCAGCCACGGCCAGAAGCAGTGGCTCGAGATCGGCATGCTGCTCGCGCAGGATCCCAAGCTGCTCCTCGTCGACGAGCCTGTCGCCGGCATGACCGACGTCGAGACGCATCTCACGGCCGAGTTGCTGAAGGAGATCAACAAGACTCACACGGTCATGGTGGTCGAGCACGACATGACCTTCGTGCGCGAGCTCGGGGTCAAGGTCACGTGCCTGCACGAAGGCACCGTGCTCGCGGAAGGAACCATCGACCAGGTCTCGTCCAACGAGCGGGTCATCGAAGTCTATCTGGGACGCTGAGCATGCTTGAGGTCAAGGACATCAACCTGTTCTACGGCGCGGCGCAGGCGCTGCGCGGCGTCTCGATCTCGGCCGAGCCGGGCAAGGTGACTTGCGTGCTCGGGCGCAACGGCGTCGGCAAAACGTCTCTCTTGCGTGCCATGGTCGGGCAGTATCCGATCTCCTCGGGGGCGATCGTGTTCGATGGCAGCGACATCACGGGCCTGAAGCCCTATGAGCGGGCGCGCAAGGGCATCGGTTTCGTGCCGCAGGGCCGCGAGATCTTTCCGCTGCTGACGGTCGAGGAAAATCTCAAGACCGGCTTCGGGCCGCTCAAGCGCGAGGACAGGCATATTCCGGACGACGTGTTCTCGCTGTTTCCGGTGCTGCAATCCATGCTCGGCCGGCGCGGCGGCGACCTCTCCGGCGGCCAGCAGCAGCAGCTCGCGATCGGCCGCGCACTGGTGATGCGGCCGAAGCTGCTCCTGCTGGATGAGCCGACCGAGGGCATCCAGCCCTCGATCATCAAGGACATCGGCCGGGCCATCTCCTACCTGCGCAACCTCGGCAACATCGCCATCGTGCTGGTCGAACAATATCTCGACTTTGCCTGCGAACTCGGCGACAGTTTCGCGGTGATGGATCGCGGCGCGGTGAAGTTCACCTGCGATCGCGCCAATCTCGATCCCGGCGAGATCAGCCGCCAGATGGCGCTGTAAGTCGGAGACTGTAAGCCAAGAAATCCTGCCGCGACCGGCTGGGGAGACGGATGCGCAGCGACGCTTTAGCGACAACTTCGGTGTTCGAGGCCAACCGCGCCCGTGGCGCTGTCAGGTTCGACGTGCACGCTCGTGACGGTGTGACACGGCGCGGGGCCTTGCACGAATCCGGTTCGCTCCGCGTGCGCTTTCCCTCGCCCGAAGACGAGGGCCTCTCCGGTGTGTTCGTCAACACCGCCGGCGGCGTTGCCGGCGGTGATCGCTTCGACATCGAGATATCGGCGGCGGATGGCTCGCGGCTGACGCTGACCACCGCGGCGGCCGAAAAGATCTATCGCGCGCCGGGCTCGGCGGCGCAGCTCAACATCGCCCTGAAGGCCGGCGCGGGTGCGCGTCTTGCCTGGCTGCCTCAGGAGACGATCCTGTTCGATCGCGCCCGGGTTCACCGCCGCTTCGACATCGTGCTCGACGAGAACGCCTCGCTCCTGCTTTGCGAGATCGTCGTGTTCGGCCGCACCGCCATGGGCGAGCGGATGGAGCAGGGCGAATTCGTCGACCGCTGGCGGATGCGCCGCGGCGGCAGGCTGGTCTTCGCCGAAACAGTCAGGCTCGGCGGCGATATCGGCGCCAAGCTCGTGCGATCCGCGGTCGCCAAGGGCGGCGCGGCGATCGGCACGGCCCTGATCGTGCCTGGCGATGAGGCACTGGTCGAGCGCATCCGTGAGGCGTCGGAGTCGTTCTCCGGCGAGGTCGGGATATCCGCCTGGAATGGCTTTGCAATGGCGCGGTTCTGTGCCCAAGATGCGGCGCGTTTGCGCGCCGATATGATGGCGGTGCTGGCGCGCACCGGCGTCGCCCTGCCGCGGCTCTGGCTGAATTGAGTGGCTGAATAGACGTGTTGAACGGAAGAGATTTCGCATGAACCTGTCTCCCCGCGAAAAGGACAAGCTTCTGATCTCGATGGCGGCGATCGTGGCGCGCCGCAGGCTGGATCGCGGCGTCAAGCTCAACCATCCCGAGGCGATCGCGATCATCTCCGATTTCATCCTCGAAGGCGCGCGCGACGGCCGCACCGTCGCCGAGCTGATGCAATCCGGCGCGCAGGTCCTGACCCGCGACCAGGTGATGCCGGGGATTCCCGAGATGATCCACGATATCCAGGTCGAGGCGACATTCGCTGACGGAACGAAGCTGGTCACCGTGCACGAGCCGATCAGGTGAGACACGGCGCTATATCAACACCGTCATGCCCGGGCTTGTCCCGGGCATCCACGACCTTCGAACCAGGTGACGCCACGTGGATGGCCGGGACAAGCCCGGCCATGACGCAGCAGAGCAAGACGAGGTAGCACATGATTCCCGGCGAACTCTTCATCCAGGACGGCGAGGTCGAGCTGAATGCCGGCCGCAAGACCGTGACGCTGACGGTTGCCAACACCGGCGACCGCCCGATTCAGGTCGGCTCGCACTACCATTTCTTCGAGACCAACCCGGCGCTGAAGTTCGACCGCAAGAAGGCTCGCGGCATGCGCCTCGACATTGCCGCCGGCACCGCCGTCCGCTTCGAGCCTGGGCAGACCCGTGACGTGCAGCTCGTCGCCATGGCGGGGAAGAAGACCATCTACGGCTTCCGCGGCGACGTCATGGGGAAGCTTTGAAGCGATGTTTTCGACGCCTTCGGAGCTCCGAGGACGAGTTACGCCAACAGCAGTGAGCCGGGCGTCTGCTTGGCCCCTTCGTCAAGGCTTCGCTGCCATCGTCCTCGCGTTCGCTTGCTCGTCGACCAGCTACGGCGAAGACGGCTGGCAGTGGCGCGTAAGCAAGATAAGCGACGGACGACTGCTGCTTGCTTTCACCGAGACCGAGGCGACCGACGAATTGGGAACGGTGTGGTTCTATTGTCAGCCGGCGTCCGGCTTAATCGACGTTTTTAGCGCTGCCAATGACAGGGAGCGCAAGGTCCTTGCCGACTTCATCCGATCGAACACCTACCCGAAAGTGCAACTCGAAGCTGAAGCATCGATCGCCGAACCGTCGTTTTCGGAGGCCGGCGGTTGGGAGTATCGTTTCCAGATCAGCGCCGACAGTGCATGGTTCAACAAGTTCAAGCAAACTGGTCGGATCGGATTCAAGTTTGGATCCTTTGTAGCGGACTATGGAAGGGATCCGATCGCAAGGTCCGGCCTGAAGAAGGTGGCTGAGTTTCAGGCACAATGCCTAAAACCCGGGACCTCAGAGGGGACAAAAGCTCAACGATGACTTTAGAAGACCATCGTGCTCGCGTAGCGGCCAATGCATTCAACTGTAGTAGGGAGGACTGAATATGCTGCCTGCTGTCCGCCTGATCTCCGAAGCCGCCGAGCTCGCCGCGCAGCGCCACAACGGCATGGCGCGCAAGGGGCGCGGTAACGAGCCTTACATCAATCATCTCGCCGAGGTCGCGAACCTGCTCGCAACTGCGACTGACGGTGCCGACGCAGAGATTGTCGCTGCCGGCTGGCTGCACGACGCAATCGAGGACACCGACACAGCGCCCGAGGAGCTGGCACAGAGATTTTCCGCGCGTGTTGCTTCCCTCGTCGTTGAATGCACGGACGACATGAGCTTGCCGAAGGCCGAGCGGCGGCGCCGGCAGGTGATGGACGCACCGAATAAATCCGCTGGCGCGAAGCTGATCAAGATCGCGGACAAGATCAGCAATACAGGGGCACGCATTCAAACCGATCCCAGTGCCGAGGAACGCGACGATCTCGCCGACTATGTCGAGTGGGCCACGCAGGTCGTCGCGGGCTGCCGCGGCGGCAATGCGTGGCTCGACGAGAAATTCGACGATGCCGTGAAAGCAGCGAGGGCGCTGCTGTGACCCACCAAATATTCAAACGCAAGCGGGGCTCGTGATGTCCGTCAAGATAAAGCGTTCCGTCTATGCCGACATGTTCGGCCCGACCACCGGCGACAAGGTGCGGCTGGCCGACACCGATCTCATCATCGAGGTCGAGAAGGATTTCACCACCTACGGCGAGGAGGTGAAGTTCGGCGGCGGCAAGGTGATCCGCGACGGCATGGGGCAGTCGCAAGTCACCAACAGGCAGGGCGCGGCCGACACCGTCATCACCAATGCGCTGATCGTCGATCACTGGGGCATCGTGAAGGCCGACGTCGCGATCAAGGACGGCATGATCTCCGGGATCGGCAAGGCCGGCAACCCAGACATCCAGCCCGGCGTGACCATCATCATCGGCCCCGGCACCGATGTCATCGCGGGTGAAGGAAAAATCCTCACCGCCGGCGGCTTCGACAGTCACATCCATTTCATCTGCCCGCAGCAGATCGAGCACGCGCTGATGAGTGGCGTCACTTCGATGTTGGGCGGCGGCACCGGCCCGTCGCACGGCACCTTCGCCACCACCTGCACGCCGGGGCCGTGGCACATCGGGCGGATGATCCAGTCGTTCGATGCCTTCCCGGTCAATCTCGGCATCTCCGGCAAGGGCAACGCCTCGCGCCCTGCCGCGCTGGTCGAGATGATCAAGGCAGGCGCCTGCGCGCTGAAGCTGCACGAGGACTGGGGCACCACGCCGGCCGCAATCGACAATTGCCTGGCGGTCGCCGACGATCACGACATCCAGGTGATGATCCACACCGACACGCTGAATGAGTCCGGCTTCGTCGAGGACACGGTCAAGGCGTTCAAGGGCCGCACCATTCATGCCTTCCACACCGAAGGCGCCGGCGGCGGTCACGCCCCTGACATCATCAAGATCGCCGGCCTGAAGAACGTGCTGCCGTCCTCGACCAACCCGACGCGGCCTTTCACTCGCAACACCATCGACGAGCATCTGGACATGCTGATGGTGTGCCACCACCTCGATCCCTCGATCGCGGAAGATCTGGCGTTCGCCGAAAGCCGCATCCGCAAGGAGACGATTGCGGCCGAAGACATCCTGCACGACCTCGGCGCGCTCTCGATGATGTCCTCGGACTCGCAGGCCATGGGCCGCCTCGGCGAGGTCATCATCCGGACCTGGCAGACCGCCGACAAGATGAAGAAGCAGCGCGGCTCGCTGCCGCAGGACAAGGGCAAGGACAATGACAATTTCCGCGTCAAGCGCTACATCGCCAAATACACGATCAATCCCGCGATCGCGCACGGCGTGTCGAAGCTGATCGGCTCGGTCGAGAAGGGCAAGCTGGCCGATCTCGTGCTGTGGTCGCCGGCGTTCTTCGGCGTCAAGCCGGACTGCATCGTCAAGGGAGGCACGATCGTCGCCGCGCCCATGGGCGATCCCAACGCCTCGATCCCGACGCCGCAACCGGTGCACTACCAGCCGATGTTCGGCGCCTTCGGCAAGGCGCGCACGGCATCGTCCGTGGTGTTCACCTCCAAGGCGGCCGTCACGGGCGGTCTCGCGCGAAAACTCGGCATCGAGAAGAAGTTCTATGCGGTCCAGAACACCCGCGGCAGGATCTCGAAGAAGAGCATGATCCACAACGACGCCACGCCCAACATCGAGGTCGATCCGGAGACCTACGAGGTGCGCGCCGACGGCGAGCTGCTGACCTGCCCGCCTGCGGAGGTGCTGCCGATGGCGCAGCGGTATTTCATGTACTGAAATAGCGCCTCAACGCATGTCCAGGGAGGGAGGTCTGGCCGCGTGTCCGGGGACGGCTTTTTGCGGTTTTGCGTTCGGTCCCGCCTGGTCTAATGTCCCGCCCGGTATCTTAACCTTCAGAAGAAAAGCCGGGAGGATTTCTCGTGATCTACGTCGTTGCTACTTTGACCATCAAGCCCGAAACGCGCGCCGAATTCATTGCAGCGGCCACCGCCTGCATCAAGGAGACGCGGAAGGAGCCCGGCAATATCGCCTATGATCTGCATGAAAGCGTCACCGATCCCAGCAAGATGGTGTTCGTCGAGCAGTGGGAAAACGCCGAGGCGCTGGTGCCGCATCGGGGCATGGAGCACATGAAGACGTTCGGCCGCGTCGCGGTGAAGTGCTTCACGGCACCGCCGAGGATCGAAGTGATCACACCCGAGAAGGTCGAGACACGGTAAAGAGGTAGGACGCATGATCCGGGCGACGCAGGTCAGGGGACAGCACCGCTTCACGGAAGCGCCGGCGGATACGGTCGTGCTCGATTTCGACGATCGGCACCGCCGCCGTATGGTGATGACGGGCACGCGGGGGCTCGAATTCCTGCTCGACCTGGAGCATGCCGTCGCGCTGCGCGGCGGCGACGCGCTGGTGCTGGAGGACGGGCGGCTGATCGAAGTGGTCGCGGCGCCCGAGCCGCTGCTGGAGATCCGCGGCCGCGATCCGCACCATCTCATCCGGGTCGGCTGGCATCTCGGCAATCGCCATCTGCCGACGCAGATCATGGCCAAGGCCCTGCGCATCCGCCGCGACCACGTCATCGAGGCCATGGTGAAGGGCCTCGGCGCGCGCGTGATCGAGATCGAGGCGCCGTTCGATCCCGAAGGCGGGGCCTATGCCGATGCCGGCCACGCGCATGGGCACGATGACCAGGCGCATCACGACCACGGCCATCATCACCATGATCACGGCCACCACGATCATGATCATGCCGCGCATGATCATGGCCACGGTCACCACCATCACCACGATGAGCATTGCGACCACCCCGACCATCACCACGGCCACAAGCATGCTCATGACCACAAATGAGCCGGTCGGCGCCGGCGCCCTTGCAGAGGGCGAGGCGGCGGCGCTGTACCGGCTGATGACCTGGCTGTCGCCGGCGTTCCCGGTCGGCGGTTTCTCTTACTCCAGCGGCCTCGAATGGGCCGTCGAGGCGGGCGACGTCACCGACACCGCCTCGCTGGCGGATTGGCTCGATGCGATGCTCGGCGACGGCTCCGGCTTTTGTGACGCGACGTTTCTGGTCCACGCTTATCGCGCCGCGGAAGCGGGCGAGACCACCGCTTTGAACGAAGTCGCCGAGCTCGCCGCCGCCTTCGTGCCGTCGCGCGAGCGGCAGCTGGAGACGGCCTCGCAGGGCCGCGCCTTCATCGACATCGCTCGCGCCGCGTGGAATGCCGACGGACTGGATGCCGTGATTGCGGCATGCAGCACGCCACCGGTCTATCCGGTCGCCGTCGGTGTCGTCGCCGCGATGCACGCCGTGCCGCTGGCGCCGACGTTGCACGCCTTTCTGCATGCGCTGGTCTCGAACTGGATCTCGGCGGCCAGCCGGCTCATTCCGCTCGGCCAGACCGATAGCCAGCGTGTGCTGGTAAGGCTGGAAGCCGCCGTCGCCGCGACCGCCAATCGTGCGTTGAACGCGGCATTGGACGATCTCGGCAGCGCGACGTTCCGGGCCGATCTCGCCAGCTTGCGGCACGAGACGCAATATACGCGGCTGTTTCGCTCGTGACCGGCGCTGCTTTAATCAATCGAGAGAGAGAGAGCGAATCACATGTCGAAATCCCACGGCCCCTTGCGTGTCGGCGTCGGCGGCCCGGTCGGGTCGGGCAAGACCGCGTTGATGGACCTGCTCTGCAAGACCATGCGCGAGCGCTATGACATTGCGGCGATCACCAACGACATCTACACCAAATGGGATGCGGAATTCCTCGTGCGTTCGGGGTCGCTGACGCCGGATCGCATCGCCGGCGTCGAGACCGGCGGTTGCCCGCACACCGCGATCCGCGAGGACGCCTCGATGAACCTCGCCGCAGTCGCGGACATGCGCGCCAAGTTTCCCGGACTTGATCTCGTGTTGATCGAGTCCGGCGGTGACAATCTCGCCGCCACGTTTTCCCCGGAGCTGGCCGACCTCACCATTTACGTCATCGACGTCGCCGCTGGCGACAAGATCCCGTCCAAGGGAGGTCCCGGCATCACCCGGTCCGACCTCCTGGTCATCAACAAGACCGACCTCGCGCCCCATGTGGGCGCCTCCCTGGAGAAGATGGAGACGGACGCCAGGCGCATGCGCGGCGAGCGTCCCTTCGTCATGACCAACTTGAAGAAGAGCGAGGGGCTCGACCGAATCGTCGACTTCATCGAAGCCAAGGGCGGCCTGAAACGGCCGGGCTGACGGGACGCGACCACTTGGCGCAGGCGTTTCTCGCCGTTAACGTTTGGGCAGCGCGGTAACCGCGGAACAAATTTCCGACACGGCGATTAACTACCTCCGGCGCCCCGGGGCAGATCCATCCCTGCCAGCCCATCGGCCGGGCCGATTAAGCTTGTCAGGCGACCCAAGTTGCGTACTGATGCCTCCTCCTCCATTATCTCCGCCACTGGGGTCCACCCTGTTTCGGCAGATGGCCGTTCGAGCGGCGTTCATATGCTCCGTGTTTGTTGCCGACCTCCTGCTTTCGCCTGAGTAATCGCGTGGTCAGGCTGGGTTTCATCATCGGCTTCATCGCTTTGCTCGGGGTCTTGCTCTCCGGGCTTGCAGCCTATCGCGTCCATGACCAGGAGCTGGCGCTGGATCGGATTGCGCTCGCGCGCGCGATCGACGTTCATGCGAGCCTGGTTCAGGACCGCCTCACCGAGCGGGAGCTGCTCGCGCGTGTCGCCTCAGGCCTGTTCCGCGCGCCATCCGTGATCAAGCCGAACATGCTGGAGCCGCTGCGCTCGGCGATCTACGCCTTCAAGACCGATTTCGTGGTGGCCGGCTGGATCGCCCGGCTGAAGCCGAACGAGCTCGCGGCGGCGCAGGCCGCCATCGCCGGCGCCGGCTTCCCAAATCCGCAGATTCGGTCCTATGACGACAAGCCGATCAATCCGGCCGAGATCACTCAGCCGATCGACGTGCTGATGGACCTCGAGCCACGCAGCAACGAGACCAAGACGCTGCCCGGCCGCAGCTACGATCAGGATCCCGTTCGCAGTGCCATGCTGACGCGTGCGCGCACCGAGAAGAGGTCGGTTGCCTCGGACCCGGTGCCGCTGATCCGCGGGAACGGCGCGGTCGGCATCATCGTGGCTGCGCCCGTCATTCCCGAGGGAGCAACGGAGCCGGCCGGGTTCGTCACATTCTCCTACGAGCTCGCCACGCTGATGCTGACCAACGACGACATGTCGTTGTTCGCGGTCGCGCTCAGGGATCCGCGCAAGGAAGGCGGCGAGCTGATCGCCAACGACCAGGGCGTGGTCTCGACGCGCAGGGTTGCGGCGGACGGGCCGGCGCCGTCGGCGACGCGCACGGTGAGCTTCGGTGGCCGTGACTGGCAGCTCAGCTATTATGCGAAAACCAACTCGGCGCGTCGCGCCGAGCAGACCGCCATCATCGTCGCGGTGATCGGCTTTGCGATCACGGCAATGGTGTGCGGCCTGTTCGGCTATGTCGCCTACAACAATCTGCGGCTCAGCCGGGAGATCCAGGTCAGGATCGGGTTCGAGCGCCGGCTGACTGCGGTCATCGACGAGCTCAATCACCGCGTCAAGAACATCCTGGCGGTGATCCAGTCGATCGTGACGCGTACCTTGCGCCACGGCTCGGACATCGACAACGCGCGCGAGCTGCTGATCGGGCGCATCCACGCCATGTCCAACGTGGTCTCGCTGCTGAGCGAGAGCCAGTGGCAGGGCGTCAAGCTGAAGGGACTGTTCGAGGCGCGCGCCATCCCGCATGCCGACCGCATCGCCGTCACCGGTCCTGATATCGCGGTCAGCGCACGCGCGGCGCAGAGCCTGTCGCTGCTTTTCTTCGAGCTTGCCTCGCATTCCGACGAGGGCCTGTCGCTGGTTGGAAAGCATCCGCACATCACCGCCAACTGGACGGTGACGGGAGAGGACGGCAACGAGGTCTTCCATTTCCGCTGGGAGGAGTTCAACACCAGCGAGGCGACGCGCCGGCCCGATTCCGATTTCGGCCTGATCCTGCTCGACCGCGTCGCGCCCGAGGCGCTAGGGGGCACCGCCAAGCGCTTCTTCACCGACGTCTCCTACGTCTATGAATTGACCGCCCCGATGGAGACGGTGGTCGACATGACCGAGCGCGACCGCACGGACAAGATCTCGGCGCCGGTCAGGCCCGTGCGCAGCTAACCCTTCGGCCGCAACACGAGATCGACGAGGCTACGCGCGTAAGCCGGAGTGACCGGCGTGATGCCGAAGACGTAGCGATAGAACAGGCTGCCATAGATCGCATCGTAGAGATCCTCAGGAAGCCCTTCAGCCAGAATGCTGCCATCCTGCTGGCCCGCGGCGATCATCTCGACGAGCGCGTCGCGGCGGAATTGCAGGTAGCGCGCGTAGAACAGCTCCGCCGAGCCGGTCTTCGAGATGCATTCGGAGATGACGGCGAGCTGGACCTTGCCGAACTCACCCTGGAGCGCTTCGGCATAGGCCGCCGCATGGCGGCGCGCGCGCGCCGCGGGGCTGCCGGAACTCGCCGGCGGCAGCGGCAGCATCTGCGCGGCGTGGTGGAGAAAGGCGTCGATCAAAAGCGCCTCGCGGGATGGCCACCATTTGTAGATCGTCATCTTGGAGACGCTGGAATGGCGCGCGACCGCGTCGATGGTGGTGGCGGCAAGGCCGGTGGAGGCCATCAGCGCATAGGCGCTCTCGAGAATGGCGTTGCTGCTCTCGATTGACCTCGGCCGGCCGCGCCGGGGCGCGCTGTCAGCCTCGTCACCCCCGCCTTTCCCCCTCGCCACGCCCGGTCTCCTCACGCAGACTTTCGGCATAGCGCAGCCATGGCCTTCGGCCTAGCAGAATCGCACGATTTTGCGACCAAGCGCGATGCGATCAGGATGAATCGTCATCGCGCTTCAGGTTGTCGTTCAAGCATGGTCCTTTCGGAAAACCGCTGCGCACTTTTCCGGATCATGCTTTAGGCCTGCTGCCGCAGGGCGGCAGGCATGTCCTGCCGCTTCGACCAGGCGACGTAGTAGGCGACGGCGGTCATCGCGGTGAAGCCGACGATGCTTACCGCGATCTGCATCGCCACCAGATTGGGGCCGGTGATCAGGATGAGATGGCCGGCAAAGGACAGGAACACGCCAACGCAGAACACGGCGAGCCATTCCTCGCCGCATCGTATGACCGCCTGAAGCGGCTTCAATCGCAGGCCGGGGTGATCGGCCGGAATCAGATGGGTCGCGAGCAAGGCGAGCGCGAGGAAGTGAACCACGCGATAAGGTGCGAGGTTTTCCTTGTCGGTTGGCGCGATGCTCTCGAGGAGCAGGCCTGGCAGATAGGCGGACAGTTGCGGCGAATGGCGCAACAGGGTCATCGCCATCGCGAAAACGAGATAGCTCCCTGCGAGTATCCGCAGCCAGGGAAGGTCGCGCAGCGCCCGTCCCGATGCGCCTGTGACGGCGAACCACCCGCCCAGCACCATCAGCATCTGCCAGCAGAGCGGATTGAAGGTCCACTCCTGGTCGGGAGAGACCCGAAAATTCCACTCGAACCAGCGTGCGGCAAGATACAGCGCGACCGATGCCGCAAGCGTCAGGTTCGGCCGTCGCAGCAGACCCCACAGCGCGAACGGAAAGAAGGCCATCAGAGGAATCATCAGCTGCAGAAGGTCGAGGTTCAGCGGCTCCTCCTGGAGCACGAGACCGCGAATCAGGATGCGCAGCGGGTGCTCGAGAATCCCCGAGATGTTGTATTCATGGATGATCTCCGGCGCCATCGATTGCGAGGCGACATAGGCGATGGCGTCGATATAGATCACGAACAGCACGACATAGGCGGCGTAGAGCCGCCAGACGCGGCGAAAGATCCGCGTTGCCGCGACCAGGTAGCCGCGCTCCAGCGTCATCCTGCCGTGGATGATCGCGACGCCATAACCCACCACGAACACGAACAAATCCGCCGCGCCGCTGAAGCCGAAGTTGCGCAGCGTCAGCAGGTTGACGACGTTGTTCGGAATGTGGTCGACGAAGACCGACCAGTTGGCGATGCCGAGCGTCAAATACAGCCTGGCGTCGTGATGGAATGCAGCGAGGTTCGCCTTGACGGACGTTTTCATTGAGTAAAATAGCTTTGGGAATCAGGATGATGCTTTTACCGGCAACTGACTGCCCATCCGAGTAGCATTTGCGTGAGTGGGACCGGTTTGCACCGGTTGGCGCAAAATTGCGCCGCGTCGCGTCGATCGCAGCGGATAGACGCGCTCGCAGGATTTACGACGAAATTTCCTAACCGGCTGACCGCTACTCGGCAGGTTCAGCCGACACCTCGTCGGACACACCGGCGCGGCTCGCCAGGATGCCGAGGGCGACGCCCCCGATCGCCAGGATCGGCAACAGCCGCTTCATCCCGATGGCGCGAACGATCTGGAGCCCGGTAGCGAGGAGCATCGGATCCGCGAGCATGCTCTGCGCGGCCGACTTCGCGGCGCGCTCGGCCGCGATCTGGGCCCGCTTCTGCACCTCGCGCTTGTAGCCCCAATAGGAGCCTGCCGCCGCCAGGGTCAGCAGGAAGAAGATGCCCGCGCCCGCCAGGCAGGCCTGCACCGGGCCATATGCCTCCAGGACCGAGATGAAGGCGGCGGCACAAAGGAAGCCTGTCGTCACCAACAGCGCAAAGGCCGCGCCTGCGGCAAGGGAGGTCAGCCGAATTGTCGTGCCGGTGGATGCACTGATCCCGTCGATGATGCGCTGAAACATGGCCTTGCTCCTCAAATCCCCCACAAGCCGAAACGTCACAGGCTGAGACGGCGGCGCGGCAGCGCCGCCGTCTCAGCATCCGTTCCGCAGCCTTACCGGCGCCAGGCGATGCCGATCAGGAAGCCGATGCCGAGCGCCAGTCCGACGGTCGCGAGCGGTCGCTGCGTGATCGCCTCTTCCAGCGTCTCCTCGATCGAGCCGTAGGCGTCTTGCGCAGCTTCCATCATCGCGCTGCCGCGCTCGGACATGTCGTCCATCGCGGAATCCACGTTCTCGCGCGCCTGGCGATAGCCGCGGCGAGCCTGCTTGCCGGTCGAGTTGGCGAAAGTATTGAGCGCGTCGGTGATCTGGTCGGTGAGGGCGGCGATATCGCTTTTCACGGCTGCTACATCCTTTTCGAGGCGTTCTCGGGTGGCTTTGTCGGTCCAGTCTTTCATCCCGGCTTCGGCATTGGGCGTGGACATCGGGAGCTCCAAACTGTTGACGGCTGAGATAGCCGGAGAACGTTTCGTCGTCGGGGAAGTTCCGTCACGGAAACCAGTCAGGCCTGCGGCAGATGCGGCGCGTCCGTCGGCAGCAGATGCTCCTTGAGAATCAGAGCCATGATCAGAAGCGGTGATGACAGGAACGCGCCCATGGGGCCCCACATCCAGGTCCAGAAGGCCAGCGCAAGCAGGACCGCAAGTGCATTCAGCGCCAGTCGCCGGCCGATAATGGTCGGCGTGATGAAGTGCCCTTCCAGGAAGGTGAGCCCGCCGAAGGCGAGCGCGGCCACGAGGCCGCCGCCGATGGTCGGGAAGGCAACCAGCCCTACCACGACCAGCACCACGAACATCGCGACCGGCCCGATGATAGGGATGAAATTGAGCGTTGCCGCCAGCGCGCCGAGCCCGGCCGGATTGGGCATGCCGGTGAGCGCGCAGATGAGGCCGGTGCCGACGCCGACGCCCACATTGATCAGGGTGACGGTCAGGAGGTAGTTGCCGAGATGGACCTCGATCTCGTTGAGAATCCGAAGCGTGCGCAGCCGCGCATCATGGTCGCTGAAGGTCATGATCATGGCCCGTCGCAGGTCGCGCCAGCTTGCGATGAACAGGATCAGCGTGACGAAGAACAGCAGGAATTCGGCAAAGGTCGGTGACAGGAACTCCAGCGTCGGCTGCACCCACTCGACCTTGGGCATATGGAAACTCGGCAACCCTTCCGATCCGCCGAGCATGACCTGCATTTCCCGCCACAGCGAAAGCGGCCGGTCGAACACGTTCAACTTGTCCTTAAGTTGCGCACCGAGCTCCGGCAGGCGCGTGCTCCACTCCATCACGGGCGAGGCGATCAGCGCGACGACAAAGGCAACCACTGTCGTCCCCGCGATCACGATCAGTACAGCACCGAGCGCCCGCGGCACCTTGTACCGCTCCAGGAAGTTCGCCGCCGGCGACAGCATGGTGCCGGTGACGAAGGCCATCACCACGGGGAGGAAGAACGCCCTTCCGACATAGAGCACGGTGACGACCGCAATCAGCAGCAGGCCCGCGAGTGCGACAGCGACGAACTCGGTGCGGCGGATCACCGGCGGCAGCTCGCCACGGCTCTCAGGGAGCGGCTCGCCTTCGCTGTTTCCGGAAATCAGGCGTTCGCTGGGAAGGACGCGCACAACATATCTCCCGCATGGAAGGCTAGCGATCCGCGCGCCCATTCCATAACGTTGCGGAGGGAGCGCGGGTTCCATTGCAGCTTCGTGAAGATGCGCTCTCTTGACTGTGACCAAGCTGCCGCAGCCTGCGGTGGAACTCGAATCGGCACCGCTGCGTTGCTTGAACCAGCTGCGTCACCCTGATGCAGACGTCCAACGGGGCAGCACATGACGAAGTTCTCTGTAGTCCGCCGCAGCTCTGCGCTGCGCTCTGTCGCCGCGTTCGCGCTCGCTACTGCCTTCCTCGCGGTAACCTGTGGTGGCGCGAGCGCGCAAACCTTCGGCTATGCTCCGATGCAGCCGCAGGCCTATCCGCAGGACCAGGGTTACTCCCAGGGATACTCCCAGGGCGACGTCAACGAGGCGCCGCAGCTCGCCGACGAGGACGCCCAGTTGTCCGACCGCCTGCGCAAGCAGATCGTCAGCTTCGACAGGGGCGAGCCGGCTGGTACCATCGTCATCGATACCAACAACACCTATCTCTATTACGTGCTCGGCAACGGCCGCGCGATCCGCTACGGCGTCGGCGTCGGCCGCGAGGGCTTCACCTGGTCGGGCGTGCAGAGCGTGAGCCGCAAGGCGGAATGGCCGGACTGGCACCCGCCGACCGCGATGATCGCGCGCCAGCCCTATCTGCCGCGCTTCGTCGCCGGCGGCCCCGGCAATCCGCTCGGCGCGCGTGCGATGTATCTCGGCTCCAGCGAATACCGCATCCACGGCACCAACGATCCTTCCACCATCGGCAAGTTCGTGTCGTCCGGCTGCATCCGCATGACCAACGAGGACGTCATCGACCTGTTCAACCGGGTGAATGTCGGCGCCAAGGTCGTGGTGCTGCCGAAGAATGCGCCGTTGATGGCCAAAGGCGCAGATCCCGCGCGAAAGCGCCCGGCCGTGAGCACGCTGCCCACCGGCCGCCAGGCGTTGAACATCACGACGTCGGCCGTGAACTGAGAGTGAGCGAGGTCGTATGAGCAGGCGCCTGGTTGGCAAATTGGCTGGCGGTACAGCGATGTTGATCGTTGTCTCCGCCGGTCTGGCGTCGGCACCGTCGGCGCATGCGGAGGATTTCTTCTCGGCATTGTTCGGCGGCTTCCGGATGCGGCCGCCGCCGGAGATCCGGATGCCGTTTCCGAACGACGACGTGCCGCGCTACGACGCGCCGCGGCGGTCCTCCTATGGCGCCGGCACGGCCTATTGCGTGCGCGGCTGCGACGGCCGCTACTTCCCGGCGCAAGGCACCGATGCCGCGAGCAAGGCGCAGTCCTGCAAGAGCTTCTGCCCGGCCTCAGAAACCTCGCTGGTCTACGGTAGCAATATCGACGACGCGACGACGGAGAACGGGAAGTCCTATTCCGACCTGCCGAACGCGTTCCGCTATCGTAACGAGATCGTGGCGGGGTGCACCTGCAACGGCAAGGACCCGGCTGGGCTCGCCCAAGTCAAGGTCGAGGATGATCCCACCCTCCGCAAGGGCGACATCGTCGCCGGCGCCAACGGCCTCGTGGTCGCCAGCCGCAACGCCAACGACCGCCGCGGCGTCGCGATGAATTTCTCGCCGCTGCCGGAATCGGTGCGCGCCAGATTCCGCCAGGTCCCCGTGGTGGCGAGGGAGTAGGGTTGCCGCAACGAAGCAGACTATCGCCCCATCGGCAGTGGTCTCCGGACCAGCTCGCCGAGAGCGCGCGCGGGTCCGCATCTGGGAGAACGAAATCGTGGGTGGCTCGGCCGATCGTAGGGATTTTGCGAGAGGTTTCAGCAGGTTGCAGAAGTGGAACCGACCAGAGTGCAGCGCGTTAAGAACAGTGGCACAATTTGCCTGAAGGGGGTCCTGCAATGCTGGTTGGCGTACTCGTTACCTTTCTCGTCGTCATTCTCGTGCTCTAGAGCATGATGTATTTACACGGAAACATAGCCTGAGTTTTTGAAGTAGTTGGTGCACTCCTCCTGGGAGAAGAGATCGAGGAGTTCACCAACCTTCCGCCAGGTTGCCTCCACGTCACGAGGTTCTGCGGATCGCATGAGGTGTTGAGTTTGGCGAAGACCTGCTCGATCGGGTTGAGGTCAGGGCTGTAGGGCGGCAAGAAGATAAGGTGGGCTCCTCTGGCGCGGATAGCTTGGCGAGCCGCTTTGCCCTTGTGGCTGCCAAGATTGTCGAGAACGACGATCTCGCCCGGTGCGAGGGTGGGTGCCAACACCTTCTCGACGTACAGCGTGAAGAGTTCACCATTGATGGGACCATCAATCACCCAAGGCGCACTGATCCGATCATGACGCAGCGCCGCGATGAAGGTCATGGTCTTCCAATGGCCGAAAGGTGCAGATGCTTGGAGGCGCTGCCCACAAGGCCCCCAGCCGCGTAGCGGCGCCATATTGGTCTTGATCCACGTCTCGTCGATGAAAACCAACCGCGTGACGTCAATCCTGCCTTGATGCGCTTTCCATCGGGTCCGCTTACGGGCGACGTCTGGGCGATCCTGCTCGGCTGGTAGAAGCGTTTTTTTTGAAGCTGAGCCCCTCGGCGTGAACAAAAGTCCACACCGCCCGCACGTCTGTCTTGATCCCCCGTGCAGCCAGCTCCTGCGTCAGCTTGCGCAAGGTGAATGGCCCCGAGCGAATGCGTTTGCGCAGCCAGTCGGCGTTGGCATCCGACAGAACCCGCTTCTTGTGGCCGCCGATCTGGCCGGGCGCCAGGCCTCCGGTATCACGCCTTAGGTTCTTCCACTTCGTCACGCACGAGGGGCTGATCTGTAGCGCCTCTGCGATCGAACGAACCGTCTCGCCCGCGTCAGCGCGAGCCAAGGCGCGTTCACGGATGTCTTCCGAATAGGGGCGCGTCATCCATGCTGGCCTCCGCACTCCAGCATGGAGCTTGAATCAGAAATCGCCCGCTCTGGGAACCCCGATTCCAGTCAAAAACATCACGCTCTATCTCATCAACATGCTGCCGATGGACGGCCGCGCCAAGCAGATCGCGCGCGTGGTTGTCATCATCATCATCGGCATCGTGTCGCTGCTGAAGTATCTGGCGGTATTCTAGCGGACTTACGGATATCCAATAAAAGAAGCCCCGGTCTGAGCCGGGGCTTCGTTGGTGCTGTGCTCAATGCAGCCCTTTGAGCCAGTCGTCGACGTCCTGACGAACCTGGTCCTTGGCCTTGCCGTAGCGTTCCTGGAGCCGGCCCTCGAGCTGCTCGCGGCGACCCTCGATCAGCGTGAGGTCGTCGTCGGTGAGCTTGGCCCATTTCTCCTTGGCCGAGCCCTTGAATTGCTTCCAGTTTCCTTCGATCCGATTCCAGTCCATGACCATCTCCCGTTGGTTGATGGCCGGACAACGCGGTCCCCGGCGCAGCCGTTCCGCGACCCGCCGCGGCGTTTCGCCCACAAAAAAGCCCCGGCGTGAGCCGGGGCTTTTGAAGTTCTCTGGCGGAGCTCAGCCCGTCGCCTTGGCCTCGCGGCGGCGGGCGGTGAGGATGTATTCGGTGTAGCCGTTCGGCTGCTCGCGCCCCTTGAAGATGAGATCGCAGGCCGCCTTGAAGGCGACGCCGTCGAAGGCGGGCGCCATCGGCTTGTAGATGGGATCGCCCGCGTTCTGCTTGTCGACGACGACCGCCATGCGCTTGAGCGATTCCATCACCTGCGCTTCGGTGATCACGCCCTGGTGCAGCCAGTTGGCGAGATGCTGGCTGGAGATGCGCAAGGTGGCGCGGTCTTCCATCAGGCCGACATCGTGGATGTCGGGCACCTTGGAGCAGCCGACGCCCTGGTCGATCCAGCGCACGACATAGCCGAGGATGCCCTGGCAATTGTTGTCGATCTCCTGCTTGACGTCATCAGGCGCCCAGTTCGACTTCGACACCGGAATGGTGAGGATGTCCGAGAGCTTCGCGCGCGGCCCACCCTTGGCCAGCTCCTGCTGGTGCGCGATGACGTTGACCTGGTGGTAGTGCAGCGCGTGCAGCGTCGCGGCCGTCGGCGACGGCACCCAGGCGGTGGTGGCACCGGCCTGCGGATGGCCGAGCTTCTGCGCCAGCATGTCAGCCATCTTGTCCGGCGCGGCCCACATGCCCTTGCCGATCTGGGCATGGCCGGGCAGGCCACAGGTCAGGCCCATGTCGACGTTCCAGTCCTCATAGGCCTTGATCCAGGCCTGCGCCTTCATCTCGTTCTTGCGGATCATCGGACCCGCTTCCATCGAGGTGTGGATCTCGTCGCCGGTGCGGTCGAGGAAGCCGGTGTTGATGAACATGATGCGCTTGGAGGCACGCTGGATGCAGGCCTTGAGGTTGACGGTGGTGCGCCGCTCCTCGTCCATGATGCCGACCTTGAGCGTGTTCTCGGGCAGGCCGAGCATCTTCTCGACGCGGTCGAAGATCTCGCAGGTCAGCGACACCTCGTCGGGGCCGTGCATCTTCGGCTTGACGATATAGGCCGAGCCGGTGCGGCTGTTCTTGACCTTGGAGTTGCCCTTGAGGTCGTGAATGGCGAGCAGGCCCGAGACGGCGGCATCGAGCAGGCCCTCGGGGACCTCCTCGCCCTTCTCGTCCAGCACCGCGTCGGTGAACATGTGGTGACCGCAATTGCGCATCAACAGCAGGCTACGGCCGTGCAGCTTGAGCTCGCCCTTGCCGTCCGGCGTCTTGTAGTTGCGGTCGGCGTTGAGCGAGCGCGTCAGCGTCTTGCCGCCCTTCTCGAAATCGGCCGAGAGCGTGCCGTTCATCAGGCCGAGCGTGTTGCGATAGACCAGCACCTTGTCCTCGGCATCGACCGCCGCGACCGAGTCTTCCATGTCGAGAATGGTGGAGACCGCCGCCTCCATGATCATGTCGGCGACGCCGGCTGGATCGTCCTTGCCGATCGCGCTGCTGCGGTCGATCTTGACCTCGATATGCAGGCCGTTGTTGACGAGCAGCACCGCGCTCGGCGCGGCTGCATCGCCCTGGAAACCCGCGAACTGCGCGGCGTTCTTCAGCGCGGTGGCGTTGCCGCTCTTCAGCTTCACCGCAAGCTGGCCCGCGACGACGCTGTAGGCGGTGACGTCGGTGTGGCTGCCGGTCGCGAGCGGGACGGCGGCGTCGAGGAACGCCTTGGCCTTGGCGATCACCTTGTCGCCGCGCGCCTTGTTGTAGCCCTTGCCGCTCTCGGCAGCGTCGTGCGGAATCGCGTCGGTGCCGTAGAACGCGTCATAGAGCGAGCCCCAGCGCGCGTTCGCCGCGTTCAGCGCGTAGCGCGCATTGGTGAGGGGGACGACCAGCTGCGGACCGCAGATCTTGCCGATCTCCTCGTCGACATTGGCGGTCTCGACCTTCTGCGTCGCCGGCTCCGGGACCAGATAGCCGATCTCCTTCAGGAAGGCGGTATAGGCGTCGAGGTCGAACGCCTTGCCCTTGTTGGCGCGGTGCCAGTCGTCGATCTTGGCCTGCAGCGTGTCGCGGAATGCGAGCAGCGACCGGTTCTTCGGCCCCAGTTCCTTGATGATGGCGGCAAGCCCGGCCCAGAACGCATCCGGCGCGATGCCCGTTTTCGGGGCCGCTTCCTTGGCGATGAAGTCAAACAGGACGGGAGCGATCTTCAATCCGTGGGCGTCGACGCGTTTCATGATGGGCTTTCTTGTTGGAAATGGCTGTTTTTGGCTGCTTTTGACCCGACAGCAGCAAAATGCGCCCACGCGGGGCGGCTTTCGGGGGTCTATTAGCCCCAAAATCGGGGCGGTGAGAAGACCCCAAGGGGGTTGTCAAAATGTCAAGGAAAGGTGCGGGCCCAGCGCACCCTGTCATTCCCCGCGAAAGCGGGGAATCCAGTACGCCGCGGCTTCTCCGTATCCCAACGCTGTCTCTGGAATACTGCGTCGCCCGGTCCCGGCTACGCCAAGGCTTCGCCGGGCTCTTTGGCGTTGGCCGGCGAAGCCTAGCGAAGACGGCAAGCCGGGCGACGACAGCGAGGGGTTAGGCTACGCTCAAATATTCGCCGCGAGGTCCATGACCTCGTCGAATAGCACGCCGGTCGTCTTCAGCATGCGCTCGATCTCGTCGGCGGCCTCAGCGACCGTCCGGGTCGACGTGTCGATAACGAGCTCCGCCGCCTCCGGCTTCTCGTAGTCGTTGCCGATGCCGGTGAACGAGGCCAGCGCCCCGGCGCGAGCCTTCTTGTAGTGGCCCTTGGGATCGCGCTCCTCGCAGATCTCGGCCGGCGTCGCGACATGGATCTCGCGGAACGCGGTGTCGGCGATGCGGCGTGCGGCAGCGCGGTCCTCGCGCGCGGGCGAGACCGCGGCGACGATCGCGATGTGGCCGTTGCGGGCGAGATGCGTCGCGACCTCGGCGAGCCGGCGGATGTTCTCGCTGCGATCGGCGGCGGAAAAGCCGAGATCGCTGTTGAGCCCGGCGCGCAGCGTGTCGCCGTCGAGCAGGACCGGCGAGCCGCCATTGGTGAACAGCCGCCGCTCCAGTGCCTTGGCGAGCGTGGACTTGCCGGACGCCGGCAGGCCGGTGAGCCAGACCACGGCGCCGTTGTGGCGGTAGCGCGCCGAGCGCTCGTCAGGGCGCAGCGCCGATTCCACCGGTACGATATCGACCGGCACGGCGCGCTGGCCGGCGTCGACGGACAGCACCAGGCCGCCGCCGGCGATGCGCCCCGCGACCTCGATCACGAGACGGCCGGTGCGCGGGTTCTCGGTGTAGGGATCGGTGGCGATCGGATTCGAAAGCGAAATGTCGATCTCGCCGACATGGTTGCGGGCGATCGCCTTGTTCTCGGTGCTCGAGAGCTCGCCGGGATCGACCGCCTTCTCGATGGCGACGACGGTGGCGCGGCTCTCCTTCGGTCCACTGCGCACCAGGATCTGGTCACCCTTGGCAAGCGGCTTGTCGTGCAGCCAGAAGATGCGCGCGCGCAGCCGGCGCGTTTCGCGCGGCGCGCTGCCTGCATGCGCGAGGATGTCGCCGCGCTCGATGAACAGCTCGCGGTCGAGCGTGATGCCGACCGAGCGGCCCGCGCCCTGTCGTCCCGCCAGCGGCGTCGCCGGCCAGCTCTCGACGGTCTTGATCCTGGCGATCTTGCCGGCCGGCATGATCACGATCTCGTCGCCGGCGATCAGGCTGCCGGATTCGATGCGGCCAGCGACAATGCGCCGGTCGTCGAACTTGTAGATCGCCTGCACCGGCAGCCGCAGAGCCAGCGTTTCCAGCGGCCGCGCCGGCTCGAGCCTGTCGAGCGCCTCGACCACGGTCGGTCCCTTGTACCAGCCGATCCGGCCCGTGCGCTCCGCGACGCCGTCGCCGTCGCGCGCCGAAATTGGGATCACCGCCGTCGGCGTCACGCCGAGGCCGCTCAGATGCGCGGAGATCTCATCGCTGATCGCGTTGAAACGCGCGGCAGAGAAATCGACGCGGTCCATCTTGTTGACGACGACAGCGACCTGCTTCACGCCGAGCAGGTGCAGGAGATAGCCGTGCCGCCTCGTCTGGTCGCGCACGCCTTCGAGCGCGTCGATGATCAGCACCGCGCCGTCGGCCTGCGAGGCGCCGGTGATCATGTTGCGCAGGAACTCGGCGTGGCCGGGCGCATCGATCAGGACGATGTCGCGCGAATTGGTACGGAAGCGGATCTGCGTGGTGTCGATGGTGATGCCCTGGTCGCGCTCGGTCTGCAGCGCGTCGAGCAGGAACGACCATTCGAACGGCATGCCGCGCCGCGCGCTGACCGCTTTCAGCATTTCGAGCTTGCCCTCGGGCAGGCTGCCGGTCTCGTGCAGGAGGCGGCCGACCAGCGTCGACTTGCCGTGGTCGACATGGCCAACGATGACGATGCGCACCTGGGGACGCGTGGTGCCGTTCGGAGTGGCTGACGAAGCCGGGGTGACGATCATGTTCATGCGGGCGCTCGCGTCCTCGAGGTCAGAGATAGCCGGCGACGCGCAGGCGCTCGAAAGCGTCCTCGGTCTCGTGGTCGAGCGCGCGCCCGGCGCGCTCCGGCACCTTGGTCTGTTCGAGCTCGATCAGGATTTCGTCGATGCTGGACGCTGTCGAGGCGACCGGGTTGGTGATGTCCTGATCACCCAGCGAGCGATAGCGCTTGCCGTTCCTGGCGAGATACAGCGGGATGATCGGAATGTTCTCGCGCTTGGTGTAGGCCCAGATGTCGGCCTCGGTCCAATGCAGGATCGGATGAATGCGCAAATGCGCGCCTTGCGGCGGCGACGCGTTGAAATGATCCCAGAATTCCGGCGGCTGGTCGCGCACGTCCCAATTGCCCTCCAGGCCGCGCGGCGAGAACACGCGCTCCTTGGCGCGCGTTGCCTCCTCGTCGCGGCGGATGCCGGCGATCAGGCCGTCGAAGCCGTATTTGGCGAGCGCCATCTTGAGGCCTTCGGTCTTGCGCGCAGCGGAGCGCGCGGCCGGTGGCAGCGTCGGGTCGACGGCATCGATCGGCGGGCAGGGCTCGACCCGCAAGTCGAGTTCCCACTCCTTGCCGTAATGATCGCGGAAGCGATACATCTCCGGAAACTTCTTGCCGGTATCGACGTGAAGGGCGGGAAACGGCATCTTGCCGAAGAAGGCCTTCCGCGCCAGCCAGATCATGACGTTGGAATCCTTGCCGAGCGACCACAGCAGGGCGATCTTCTTCAGCCGGGCGAAGGCCTCGCGGAAGATGTAGATGCTCTGCGCCTCGAGTTGGTCGAGA
Source organism: Bradyrhizobium sp. USDA 241 (assembly GCF_049739505.1). Classification (NCBI taxonomy): domain Bacteria; kingdom Pseudomonadati; phylum Pseudomonadota; class Alphaproteobacteria; order Hyphomicrobiales; family Nitrobacteraceae; genus Bradyrhizobium; species Bradyrhizobium sp. USDA 241. The sequence continues at coordinate 2,419,798 of NZ_JBMGPZ010000004.1, forward strand.
TGGTCCATGCTCGGGGCGAGGTCGGCAGAAAATTCTTGCTGGCCCAAGCGCTCGATGAGGGCCGGGCTGCTCACTCCGACAGCAGCGGAATCGTCCTTGAGAAGATGCATCTCTGCCACTTTGCGTTTGGAGGCGAAAATTCTATAGTTGCAGCGCAGAAGAGAAGAAAAAATTTTCTCTTTGCGCGCTAGAAACGAGACATATATAGAAAATAATTCCAGTCAACCCCGTTTGTGGGGAAGCGAGTAGCGCATGCGGTTCTTGCCGGTGTTTCTCGATCTCAAGGCCGGCCCGGTGGTCCTCATCGGCGCGGGCGAGCTTCTGCGCGCCAAGATGCGCGTGCTCGCTGCTGCCGGCGCGCGCCTGCGCGTGCATGCGATCGACGGCAATCAGGATTTTGGCCTCAGCTCCGGGGACGCGGCGCGCGTCGAACTCGGGAGCGGCGATCCGCTCACTGCCGATCTCTCAGGTGTCATCGCCATTGTCTGCGCGGGTGCTGGCGACGTCGGCGTTGCGATGTCCGTGCGGGCGAAAGCGCTCGGTCTGCCCGTCAACGTCATGGACGATCTCGAGCACTCCAGCTTCATCTTCCCGGCGATCGTCGATCGCGGCGATGTCGTGGTTGCCGTCGGCACCGGCGGCACCTCGCCGGTGGTGGCGCGGCGCGTGCGCGAGAAGATCGAGGCCCTGCTGCCGCCCCGCATCGGCGAGCTTGCCGAGTTCATCGGCGGATTCCGCAAATCCATCAACGAGCGCATCGCCGAGTTTCCACTGCGCCGCCGCTTCTGGGAGCGCGTCATCGACGGTCCGATCGGCGCCGCCGTGCTCGCCGGCCGCAGGGGCGAAGCGGATGCATCGCTCAAGGCTATCTCCGATCCCTCCGAATTCGCGCGCGCCGACAAGCCGGAAGGCTCGGTCGCGCTGGTCGGCGCCGGCCCCGGCGATCCTGACCTTCTCACCATCAAGGCATTGCGCGCCTTGCAGGATGCCGACATCGTCTTCCATGACGAGCTGGTCTCGCCCGAGATTCTCGACCGCATCCGCCGCGACACCACGCGCGTGCCGGTCGGCCGCCGCGTCGGTAAGCCCGGCATCGGCCAGGACGCCATTAACAAGCGCATGATCGAAGCTGCGCAAGCCGGCCAGCGTGTGGTGCGGCTGAAGGGCGGCGATCCCTTCGTGTTTGGCCGCGGTGGTGAAGAGGTCGAAGCGCTGCGCGCCGCCGGCATCGCCTATTCGATCATCCCCGGCATCACCGCAGGGCTCGGCGGCGCCGCCGATTTCGAGGTGCCGCTTACCTACCGCCATGAGGCGACCCGCATCACCTTCCTGACCGCGCACAAGGCGCGCGATGCCGAGAACGTGGATTGGTCGACGCTGACCGACACCAGGATGACCGTCGTGGTCTACATGGGCATGACGGCGGCGCCGGCCATACGCGCCGGCCTGTTCGCGGCCGGCCGCTCGCCGGAAACGCCGGTCGGCGTGTTCGCCCGTGTCACGCGGCCCGATGCACAGGGCGCGATCGGCACGCTGCGCGACCTGCCCGAGCTCGTGCGGCGGATCCAAGGTGGTCCCGCCATCCTCATCATCGGCGACGTGGTCCGGCATGCCGGCTCGCTTGGCCGTCAAACCCCCAAGAAGACCCCGAGGCAAATCATCTCTGACCTCCTGGATGCAGCCGAATGACCTCCCCGCTTGAACAGAAGAAGATCAAAATCGCCGGCCCCTCGGTCGTGACCGCCAACCGCACCTGGGACGGCATCGTCGTCTACCGCACCGCCGCCAAGGGCTGGTCCGCGGAGCTGTCGGAAGCCGCGATCGTGCGCAACTCCGAAGAGGCCAGGGCGTTGCTTGCGGAGTCCATCGCCGATGATGTCGGTGCGATCGGCCCCTATATTGCGCCGGTGCAGATCGGCGAGGACGGCAAGATCCTGCCCGGCAATCTGCGCGAACAGATCCGCCGCACCGGCGTCACCATCGGACAGCCGGCCCAGGTTTAAGGCACGCACTTATGTATGCTTACGACGAAATCGACCGCACGCTCGTCAACGAGCGCGTCTCGGAGTTCCGCGACCAGGTGAAGCGGCGCCTCTCCGGCGAGCTCACCGAGGACGAGTTCAAGATCCTGCGGCTTCAGAACGGCGTCTATCTGCAATTGCACGCCTACATGTTCCGCGTCGCGATCCCCTACGGCACGCTGGCGACCAACCAGCTGCGCGCGCTCGCCCATGTCGCGCGTAAATACGACCGCGGCTACGGCCACTTTACCACGCGGCAGAACATCCAGTTCAACTGGATCAAGCTCGCCGAGCTGCCGGACGCGCTCGAAGATCTCGCCAAGGTCGGCATCCACGCGATGCAGACCTCCGGCAACAACATGCGCAACGTCACCTCGGACCAGTGGGCCGGCGTCGCGCCGGGCGAGATCGAGGACCCGCGCATCTGGTCGGAGCTGATCCGCCAGCACACCACGCTGCATCCGGAATTCTCGTTCCTTCCGCGCAAGTTCAAGATCGCGATCACCGCATCCGACCATGACCGTGCCGCGATCAAGATCCACGATATCGGCCTGCGGCTGATCAAGAACGAGAAGGGCGAGACCGGCTTCGAGGTTCTCGTCGGCGGCGGTCTCGGCCGCACGCCGTTCATCGCCAAGACCATCAAGCACTTCGTGCACGGCCGCGACATCCTCAGCTACATCGAAGCTATCTTGCGCGTCTACAACCAGTATGGCCGCCGCGACAACATCTACAAGGCGCGGATCAAGATCCTGGTGCACGAGCTCGGCATCGAGAAGTTCTCGCGCGAGGTCGAGGAGGAGTGGCAGCACATCCGCAACTCCTCGCTTGAGATCGACGACGAGGTGATCGAGGACATCCGCTCGCGCTTCACCTATCCCGCCTACGAGAAGCTGCCGCACATGCCGGACGAGCTGCGCCAGGCCGCGGCCGATCCGGATTTCGAGGCGTGGCGCAAGAACTCGGTGGCCCCGCACAAGGTGCAGGGCTATTCGATCGTCACGATCTCGCTGAAGCCGACCGGCGGGCCTCCGGGCGATGCCACGGCCGAGCAGATGGACGCGCTGGCCGATCTCGCCGACAAATATTCCTTCGGCGAGATCCGCGTCGGCCATGAGCAGAACCTGGCGCTGCCGCATGTCGCCAAGCGCGACCTGCCGGCGCTCTGGAAGGCGCTCGACAAGCTTGGCCTTGCGACGCCCAACGTCAACCTGATCACCGACATCATCGCCTGCCCCGGGCTCGATTATTGCTCGTTGGCGAATGCGCGCTCGATCCCGATCGCGCAGGAGCTGACGCGGCGCTTCGCCAATCACGAGCTCGCCAATCTGATCGGCCGGCTCCACATCAACATCTCCGGCTGCATCAATGCCTGCGGCCATCACCATGTCGGCCATATCGGCATTCTCGGCGTCGAGAAGAACGGCGAGGAAGTCTACCAGATCACCATCGGCGGCCGCGCCGACGAGAACGCGGCGCTCGGGACCCTGATCGGGCCGGGCGTCAAGTTCGACGAGGTCGCCGATGTCGTCGAGGACATCGTGGAAGCCTATCTGGCGCTGCGTGAGCGGCCCGAAGAGCTGTTCATGGACACGGTGAAGCGCCTCGGCGTCGAACCCTTCAAGGAGCGCGTCTATGCCACTCGTTAACGGCGGAAAGATCGTCGACGACGGCTTCGTCAAGCTCGCCGTCGATACGCCGCTGCCCGAGCGCGGCGACATTCTTGTGCCGGCCGAGCGTTTCCTCGGCGAGGCCGAGGGCTTGCTCCAGCGCGCCGGCAAGGTCGGCGTGATCTGGCCGAACAATCGCGACATCGCCGAGCTCGTGCCGTATCTCGGCAGGATCTCCGCCGTCGCGCTGGTGTTCCCGACCTTCCGCGACGGGCGTGCCTACAGCCAGGCACGGCTGCTGCGAGAACGCTACAATTACCGCGGCGAGTTGCGCGCCACCGGCCAGGTGCTGCGCGACCAGTTCGTGTTCATGCTGCGCGCCGGCTTCGACGCCTTCGAGGTCAAGAAGCAGGCGGACGCGGAAGCCTTCATGCAGACGGCCAGGCGCTATTCGGTATTCTACCAGCCGACCGGCGATGGCCGCATCACGGCGCTGCACCGGCGCATGCAGCTGCGCCATTCCGAAGGTGTCGGCACGTGACCGCGATCGCGCCTCAGGTTCCGACGGTCTCTGCGTTGCCCTCGGCGGAAGAGCTCGATCGCGCTTTGCGCGATGCCTCGCCCGCGGAGATCATCGCTGCGGCGCTGAAGACGGTCGGGCGCGACAAGCTCGCGCTGGTATCGTCCTTCGGTACGGAATCGGCGACGCTGCTGAAGGTCATGGCGGACGTCGATCCCGCGATTCCGGTGATCTTTCTCGACACCGGCTGGCTGTTCGAGGAGACGCTGGCCTATCGCGATACGCTGATCGCGAAGCTGGGCCTGAAGGACGTCCGGTCGATCAAGCCGGCCGAGGAGACACTCTCGCGCGACGATCCTGACCGCGACCTCTGGTTCTCCGATCCCGACGCCTGCTGCCGCATTCGAAAAGTTGAGCCGCTGGCGCGGGCGCTGAAGCCGTTCTCGGCCTGGCTCAACGGCCGCAAGCGCTTCCAGGGCAGTGCGCGCGCCGACATTCCCGTCGTCGAGGACGACGGCGCGCGGTTGAAGTTCAATCCCTTCGCCAACGTCTCGCGCGAGGAGATCGAGGCGATCTTCACCCTTGCCAAATTGCCGCGGCACCCTCTGGTTGCGTCAGGATTTCTGTCGGTTGGCTGTATGCCTTGTACCAGCAGAACGGCCGAGGGCGAGGATTCCCGCGCCGGCCGATGGCGGGGCCGCGCCAAGACAGAATGCGGCATTCACACGATGAAGGTTTCGTAGCACGGTTGCGCTGCCACGCTGCGAACAAGAAAATCCGGTTCCGTTGACTTGAGAGCCTTTCGCCCCGAGTTATGGCCTGCCGTCGATGACGCCGATGTCGTCGAGGTGAATGGAGATGGACATGATGCGTCGTATCGTTCCGCTCGCTGCAGGACTCCTCTGGGCAAGCTCGGCTCTCGCCGCCGATATCAACCTTTTGAACGTGTCGTACGATCCGACGCGTGAGCTCTATGGCGAGTTCAACAAGGCGTTCGCGAATGCCTATCAGAAGGAGACCGGCAAGAGCATCGAGATCAAGCAGTCGCATGGCGGCAGCGGTTCGCAGGCGCGCGCGGTGATCGACGGACTGCAGGCCGACGTGGTGACGCTCGCGCTCGCCTATGACATCGATGCCATCGCTGCCAAGGGCCTGGTGGCGGCGGATTGGCAAAAGCGCCTGCCGCAGAATTCATCCCCCTATACCTCGACCATCGTGTTCCTCGTGCGCAAGGGCAATCCCAAGGGCATCAAGGACTGGGACGATCTGATCAAGCCGGGCGTCGCCGTGATCACGCCGAACCCGAAGACATCGGGCGGGGCACGCTGGAATTATCTTGCGGCCTGGGGCTTTGCGCAGAAGAAGTTCGGCTCGGCCGACAAGGCCAAGGACTTCATCGGCAAGCTCTACCAGCAGGTCCCGGTGCTGGATACCGGCGCGCGCGGCGCCACCGTGACCTTCGTCGAGCGCGGTGTCGGCGACGTGCTGCTCGCCTGGGAGAACGAGGCGTTCCTTGCGCTGAAGGAGTTCGGTACGAACAAGTTCGAGATCGTGGCGCCGCCACAATCGATCCTCGCCGAGCCGCCGGTCGCGATCGTGGACAAGGTCGCCGACAGAAAGGGCAATCGCAACGTTGCCGATGCCTATCTGCAATATTGGTACACCAAGGAGGGGCAGGAGATCGCCGCGCGCAACTTCTACCGTCCGCGCGATGCCGAAATCGCCAAGAAATATGAAAACGCCTTCGCCAAGGTCGAGCTGTTCACGATAGACGACGTTTTCGGCGGCTGGACCAAGGCACAGAGGGAACATTTTGCCGACGGCGGCGTCTTTGATCAGATCTACAAGAACTGATCAGGCGCTGTCTTAAGAGGCTTTTGCAGGGGGCCTGGTGAGCGCAGTTGCAGCACGACGCCGGACATTGCCGGGCTTCGGTCTCACGATGGGACTGACGCTGACCTGGCTGTCCGTGATCATCCTGATTCCGCTCGCCGGCCTGTTCCTGAAATCGCTCGAGCTCAGCCCCGAGCAGTTCTGGAACATCCTTTCCAGCCGCCGCACCCTGAACGCGCTCCGCGTCTCGTTCGGCCTCGCCTTTGCGGCGGCCTGCGTCAATCTCGTCATGGGGAGCATCATCGTCTGGGCGCTGGTGCGCTATCGTTTCCCGGGCCGGCGGCTGTTCGACGCCATCGTGGATGTGCCCTTCGCGCTGCCGACCGCGGTGGCCGGCGTGGCGCTGACCGCGCTGTTCGCCGAGAAGGGCTGGCTGGGCGCGCCGCTTGCCGCGCTCGGCCTCAAGGTTGCGTTCACGCCGGTCGGCATCTTCGTCGCGATGATCTTCATCGGTATTCCCTTCGTGGTTCGGACGGTGCAGCCGGTGCTCCAGGATCTCGACCCCGAGATCGAGGAGGCCGCGGGAAGCCTTGGCGCCAGCCGCTGGCAGACCATCATCCGCGTGATCGTGCCGTCGCTCGCACCGGCGCTGCTTACCGGCCTCGCGCTCGCCTTCGCCCGGGCCGTCGGCGAATACGGCTCGGTGATCTTCATCGCCGGCAATCTGCCCAACGTCTCGGAGATCGCGCCGCTCCTGATCGTGATCCGGCTCTCCGAGTTCCGATATGCCGATGCGACTGCGATCGCGGTGGTCATGCTGGTCGTGTCGTTCGTGATCATCTTTGCTGTCAACCGGCTCCAGCGCTGGGCGCAGAGCCGGATTCCGGCGCGCTGAGGGCGGATCATGACGATGCAGATCGCAGATTCCGTACCGCTCTCGGCCTCCGACGCGAAGGCGCGTGCGCAGGCGGCGGCAGCGCGGGACAATTTGCGTACCGAACCGCGCGCGGTGCGTATCACCATCATCGCGCTGGCGATGATCTTTCTCACCGTCTTCGTCGTGCTCCCGCTCGTTGTGGTGTTTGCACAGGCGTTCTCGAGAGGCGTCTTGGCCTATCTCGCCGCGCTCGCCGAGCCGGAGGCGCTGGCTGCAATCAGGCTGACACTGCTGGTCGCCGCGATTTCGGTCGGCCTCAATCTGGTGTTCGGCCTCGTCGCCGCCTGGGCCATCGCCAAGTTCGATTTTCCGGGCAAGACGTTCCTGATCACGCTGATCGACCTGCCGTTCTCGGTCAGTCCGGTGATCTCGGGTCTCGTCTTCGTGCTGCTGTTCGGCGCACAGGGCTATTTCGGCAGCTGGCTGCGTGACCACGACATCCAGATCCTGTTCGCGGTGCCCGGCATTGCGCTCGCCACCACCTTCGTCACCTTTCCCTTCGTGGCCCGTGCGCTGATCCCCCTGATGCAGGAGCAGGGCACGCAGGAGGAGGAGGCCGCGATCTCGCTGGGCGCCTCGGGCCTCCAGACCTTCTTCCGCGTCACGCTGCCCAACATCAAGTGGGGGGTGCTCTACGGCGTCCTGCTCTGCAACGCCCGCGCCATGGGCGAGTTCGGCGCTGTCTCGGTCGTCTCCGGCCACATTCGCGGCGAGACCAACACCATGCCGCTCCTTGTCGAGATTCTCTACAACGAGTACCAGTTTGTCGCCGCCTTCGCGATCGCCTCGCTGCTGGCGATGCTGGCGCTGATCACGCTGATCGTGAAGACCGTTCTCGAACGCCATCTGGACGAAGGACAAGGGCCAAGTGACCATTGAAGTCAGAAATCTCGTCAAGTCGTTCGGCAGCTTCAAAGCCCTCGACGGCGTCGATCTCAAGGTCGACAGCGGCGAGTTGGTGGCACTGCTCGGTCCGTCCGGCTCGGGCAAGACCACGCTGCTGCGGATCGTCGCCGGGCTCGACTGGCCTGATTCCGGCGAGGTCTTCATCAATGGCGAGGACGCACTGGCGCAAGGCGCGCGAGAGCGTCACGTCGGCTTCGTGTTCCAGCACTATGCGCTGTTCCGCCACATGACGGTGTTCGAGAACGTCGCCTTCGGCCTGCGCGTGCAGCCGCGCACGGTTCGCAAGGACGAGGCGGCGATCCGCGCCCGGGTCAAGGAGCTGCTCGATCTCGTACAGCTTGATTGGCTCGCCGATCGTTACCCGAGCCAGCTTTCCGGCGGCCAGCGCCAGCGCATCGCGCTCGCCCGCGCGCTCGCGATCGAGCCGCGCATCCTGCTGCTCGACGAGCCGTTCGGCGCGCTTGATGCCAAGGTGAGGAAAGAGCTGCGCAAATGGCTGCGCTCGCTGCATCATGAGATCCACGTCACCTCGATCTTCGTCACCCATGACCAGGAGGAGGCGCTGGAAGTCGCCAACCGCGTCGTGGTGATGGACAAGGGCAGGATCGAGCAGATCGGCTCGCCCGATGACGTCTATGCAAGTCCCGCGACCGCCTTCGTTCACGGTTTCATCGGTGAATCGATTGAACTGCCGGTTGAAGTCGAGGGTGGTGCTGTCACGCTCGGCGGCCGGCCGCTTCGGCTCACAGCGGACGGGCTTGCGCCTGGCGCGTCAAAACTGTTCGTGCGGCGACATGACATGCTGGTTGGCCCGCCCGGCAGCGGCGCCTTCGAGGGCGCGGTCCGGCATGTCCGCAATTTCGGCCCCGTACAGCGCGCCGAGGTCGCGCTCTCGGGCGGCCAGACCATCGAGATCGATGCCCCCCGCGACAAGGAACTTCGCGCCGGCGACACCATCGGATTGGAGCCCCGCCGCTACCGGATATTTGCGGGCTAGTACAGGCTGGCACAGTCATTCCGGGGCGATGCGGAGCATCCAGCCCGGAATCCCGAGATTGAGGCGCGAGATTCCGGGTTCGCGCTGACGCGCGCCCCGGAATGACGGCTCAGATTTTCCTCAATATTCACCTTTCAGCCACGGTTGATATGCAACAACGGCCCCTCATTTGGGGGCCTCGATTCATGCGCGCTGCGGCCGCAATTCTCATCACTTTGCTGCTCGCCGGCTGTGCCGGCAACGAAGCACCGGTCCAGCAGCCATCCATGTACACCGACATGGCGGTTCCGGGCTCCAAGCTCGATGCGCAGGCGGCTGCGGTGATGATCTCGCAATACCGCCAGAACAACGGGCTGGGCACCGTCGTGATCGATCCCGATCTGATGCGGCTCGCCGAGTCCCAGTCGGGCGCGATGGCGGCGGCCAACAAGATGGACCACGACGTCCGCGCGCCGCTGGCCAAGCGTCTGGCCACCGGTGGTTATCCCGCGACCGTGGCGGTCGAGAACGTCTCGGCCGGCTATCATACGCTGGCGGAAGCGTTCTCCGGCTGGCGCGACTCGCCGCCTCACCGCGCCAACATGCTCAAGGGCGGTGTCACAAAATTAGGCATCGCGGCGAGCTATGCTCCCGGCACCAAATACAAGGTGTTCTGGACCATGATCCTGGCCTCGACGGAGTCCCGATAAGCCAGACTTGATCCGGGATGCATTGACGCCGCGGCGGAGTGTCGCCACGGTAGCTCGCCCTTTGCTATTGTTCCCTTATGACAGATCATAGTCCGGAAATCGCAACAGTCCCGACGAATGCGCAACGCGTCCTAGTTCTCCAGGGCGGCGGCGCGCTCGGCTCCTATCAGGCCGGGGCCTATCAGGCGCTGTGCGGCTACGGCTTCGAGCCGGAATGGGTGGCCGGCATCTCCATCGGCGCGGTCAACGCTGCCATCATCGCCGGCAATGAGGGCCAGACGCGCGTCAAGCGGCTCAAGGAATTCTGGGAGATGGTCTCGGCGCCGGTCCCGTGGAAGCCGATCGGCACGAGCGACCACAGCCGTGAGCTGTTCAATTCGACCAGCGCTGCGCTGATTGCGACCTTCGGCGTGCCCGGCTTCTTCACGCCGCGCATTCCGCCGGCGCCGCTCTGGCCGCCGGGGCATCCCGAAGCGGAAAGCTATTACGACACATCGCCGCTGAAGAAGACGCTGGAGCGTCTCGTCGATTTCGACCGCATCAACGATTTGAAGACGCGGCTGTCGGTCGGCGCGGTCGGCGTCACCTCGGGCAACTTCAAATATTTCGACAATTACGAGTTCAAGAAGCTCGGCAAGACCATCGGCCCCGAGCACATCATGGCCTCCGGCGCGCTGCCGCCGGGCTTTCCTTCCGTGAACATCGACGGCGAACATTACTGGGACGGCGGCATCGCTTCCAACACCCCGCTCGACTACGTGCTCGATACCGAGGTCGAACGCGACATGCTGATCTTCCAGGTCGATTTGTTCTCCGCGCGCGGGAACCTGCCGAACTCGCTGCTGGAAGCTGCCGAGCGCGAGAAGGACATCCGCTATTCCAGCCGCACGCGGATGAACACCGACAAGAACAAGCAGCTGCACAACGCGCGACGCGCCGTGCGTGACCTGATCAGCAAATTGCCGGACTATCTTAAGAACGATCCTTCCGTCGAATTCCTGGCGAAAGTGTCGCGCGAAAGCACCGTCACGGTGGTGCATCTGATCTATCGCAGCAAGAACTACGAATCTTCGTCCAAGGATTACGACTTCTCGCATGTCGCCATGGTCGAGCATTGGGAGGCAGGCGTGCGCGACGTGCATCTGTCGATGCGCCACAGGGACTGGCTCGAGCGGCCCCAGTCCAGCGAGACCATGGTGACCTACGATCTCACGGGGGACGTCACCGCGCCCCCGGTAAAAAGGAGCGAATAGAATGGGTAGTCTGTCAGGCAAGAACGCCGTCGTGACCGGATCAACCAGCGGCATCGGGCTCGCCTATGCGCGCGCCTTCGCCGCCGCCGGTGCCAATGTCGTCATCAACGGCTTCGGCTCGGCCGAGGACATCGAGAAGGAACGCGCCAAGATCGAGTCCGACTTCAAGGTCAAGGCGATCTACTCGCCGGCCGACATGACCAAGCCCGCCGAGATCGCCGGCATGATCGCGCTCGGTGAGAAGACGTTCGGCTCGGTCGACATCCTCGTCAACAATGCCGGCATCCAGTTCGTCTCGCCGATCGAGGAATTCCCGGTCGAGAAGTGGGATCAGATCATCGCGATCAACCTGTCCTCGGCCTTTCACGCCATCCGTGCCGCCGTCCCCGGCATGAAGAAGAAGGGCTGGGGTCGCATCATCAACACGGCGTCCGCGCATTCGCTGGTGGCCTCGCCCTTCAAGTCGGCCTACGTCTCGGCCAAGCACGGCATCGCCGGTCTCACCAAGACCGTGGCGCTGGAGGTTGCGACCCACAAGATCACCTGCAACTGCATTAGCCCCGGCTACGTCTGGACGCCGCTCGTCGAGAAGCAGATCCCCGACACGATGAAGGCACGCAACCTGACGCGCGAGCAGGTCATCAACGACGTGCTGCTGGATGCGCAGCCGACCAAGGAGTTCGTCACCTCCGAGCAGGTCGCCGCGCTCGCGCTGTTCCTGTGCAGCGACGACGCCGCGCAGATCACCGGCACCAACCTGTCGATCGACGGCGGCTGGACCGCGGAGTAAGAACGCGATGTCGTAGCGTGGGCAAAGGCGCGTCAGCGCCGTGCCCACCATTTTTCCGCGATTGAGAGAAGGGGTGGGCACGCTTGCGCTTTGCCCACCCTACGAGAGTGAGAGCGAGGCGGCAGTTGCCGCTCAATGGCTCCAGGCCAGCGCCGTGACGATGGCCGACGACAGGTTCAGTTCCGCGAAGACGATCCGGCCGGCGACCACGAACAGCACGCAGGCAAGCGTCAGCCGCAGCACCGTCTCGGGCACGCGCGTCGCGCTATAGCTGCCGACGATGATGCCGGGCAGAGAGCCCAGCAGCAGCACGCCCATGAGGGCCCAGTCGACGTCACCGAGCGCCCAATGTCCGATGCCGGCGACCAGTGTCAGCGGCACCGCGTGGGCGATGTCGGAGCCGACGATGGTCGCCATCGGCAGGCGCGGATAGAGCAGCAGCAGCACGGTCACGCCGACCGCGCCGGCGCCGACCGAGGAGATCGAGACCAGCACGCCCAGCACGACGCCGGTGATCACGGTCGCAATCAAAGTGGTGCGCGCGTCGACCTGCTCGAGACGCTTTCGATAGCGGTCCATGATCGACTTGCGAAAAATCAACGAGGTCGCAGTCAGCAGCAGCGCAAAGCACAGCACCAGATTGACCAGGCTGCGCTCGGCATCGCTCTTGAGGTCGAGCTTCCACAGCACCAGCAGCGTCACCGCGCTGGCCGGAATGCTGCCGCAGGCGAGCCGCAGCACCGCCGGCCAGTGCACGCTGCGCGACCAGCCATGCACCACGCTGCCGCCGGTCTTGGTGGCAGCGGCATAGAGCAGGTCGGTGCCGACCGCGGTGGAAGGGTGGACGCCGAACAACAGGATCAGCAGCGGCGTCATCAACGAGCCGCCGCCGACGCCGGTCATGCCGACAAGCAGGCCGACGGCGAATCCGGAGGCGACGTAAAGTGGATCAAGCATCTCGGGGAATGTTAGGTTGATCTCATCGGTTGGGCAATATGACGTAGAATAAACTTTCCCTGACGGGCAAGCCGTTGGACCAAATAAGAAATATCTTCCCGCGGGGCGGCGACAGACAGTCGTTTCGCCCACATCGGTGCCCTCTCGCGAAACAGCCGTTCGCGGTGCTCACGCGCCGACGCCGAGGAAATCCCGCGCCAGGTCAGGATTGGCGGTGAGCTCGGCGGAGGTGCCCTCGAACACCACGTGGCCGTTGTTGAGGCCGTAGACGCGGGTGGCGAAGCTCAGCGCTGCGGCGACGTTCTGCTCCACCACGATCATGGTGCGGCCTTCGCGCGCGAGGCTGGTGGCGACGTTGACGAGATCGCGCACGATCAGCGGCGCCAGTCCCTCGAACGGCTCGTCGAGCAGGATGATGCGGGCGTCGCGGATCAGCGCGCGGGCGATCGAGAGCATCTGCTGCTCGCCGCCCGACAGCGTTCGTCCGAGAGACTTGCGTCGTTCCTTTAGGCGCGGAAACACACCGTAGATGCGCTCGAACGACCACGCGTTAGGTGCGGTCAAGGCCGCGATGCGCAGATTCTCCTCTACTGTCAGGCCGCCGAAGATCGCGCGCTCCTCCGGGACCAGCTGCACGCCCATGTTGGCGATGGCGGATGGAGCGAGACCGCTGATCGTCTTGCCATCGAGCCGGATCTCGCCGCTCCTCGGGGCGAGCACCCCCATGATCGAACGCAGCGTCGTGGTCTTGCCGGCGCCGTTGCGACCGAGCAGCGCCACGACCTCGCCCTCCTCGACCCGGATCGAGAGGTCGAACAGGACATGGGAATCGCCGTAGAGCGTGTTGATGCGGTCGACTTCAAGCAGGCTCATGTGCGTGAAGCCCTCCGAGGTAAGCGTCCTGAACCTGCTGGTTGCCGCGGATTTCGTCCGCCGTGCCGTCGGCGAGCAGGCGGCCTTCGTAGAGCACGGTGATGCGCTCGGCGAGGCCGAAGATCGCGTCGAGGTCGTGCTCGACGATGACGATGGTGCAGGTCCGGGCGATGTCGCGGATCAGTGCGCAGGTCGCGGCGCGTTCCGACGGGCTCATGCCGGCGAGGGGCTCGTCGAGCAACAGCACCTTCGGGCTCGTCGCAAACGCCATGCCGATCTCGAGCCGCCGCTTCTCGCCGTAGGCAAGGATGTGCGCCGGCGTGTCGGCGCGCGCTGCAAGATCGAGCAGCGCCATGATAGCGTCGATCTGTGCCTCCACCTCCGGCAGACTGTCGGCCGTTCGCAGCAGGTCGATCCGCAGCGGTCCGCGGCAGCGCGCCAAGGCGGCGATGCGCAAATTCTTCCGCACCGAGAGATTCGGAAAGAGCTGGTTCAACTGGTTGGACTTGGCGATGCCGAACTGCGCCGTCCGGCTGACGCCGTGGCCGGTCACCTGCGATCCGAACAACAGCACATGACCCGAGGTCGGGCTGACCTCGTCCAGCAGCATCTTGAACAGCGTGCTCTTGCCGGCGCCGTTGGGGCCGATCACCGCATGAATGGAGCCGCAGCGCACCTTGAACGAGACGCCGTCGACGGCTTTCAGGCCGCCATAGTGCCGCGCCAGCGCGCAGGCTTCCAGGGCAACGTCGCTGTCGCCGGTGGCGGGCGGCGGCAATGGCAGGGCGGTGTCGCGCCCCTTGCTCGATGCGGCTTTCACCGCGCCGGCCTCGATCGCCTCGGTTGCGGCCTCGGCGGCCCGACGTGCGGACAGGGTCCGGCGCTCGGTCAACCAATGGATGATCTCGCCGCAGATGCCGCGGCGCAGGCCGACGACCAGGGCGATGAAGGCGATGCCGAGCACCAGCTTCCACAGCGTGGTGAGGCCGGGAATGAGCTGGAGATTGTCGCGCAGCCAGAGCCAGACCGCGGCACCGACCAGCGGTCCGATCAGGGTGTTGGCGCCGCCGACGATGGTCTGGACCACGAGCTGGCCGGACGTTTCCAGCGAGAACGCGTCCGGCGGCATGTAGCTCTGGAACGAGCCGAGCAGGCCGCCGGCGAGCCCGGCGTAGAGCGCGGCGATGACGAAGGCTGCGAGCTTGTAGGCCGGCACGTTGTGGCCGAGCATTGCGACGCGCGCGGTGTTCTCCTTGATCGCGAGCAGGATCGCGCCCACGGGAGAGCGGACGATGCGGCGTGCCAGTACGTAGCCACCAAAGAAAATCACCGCGAACAGCACGTACATCGGCAGGCCTGCGCCGATGCGGATGGCATGCTCGCCGAAGCCGAGCACGGGCACCGGCACTCCGGGAATGCCGTTCTCGCCACCGGTATAGTGCGACAGCGGCGAGTTCTCGATGAAATAGGCCATCTGGCCGAACGCCAGCGTGATCATCGTGAAGTAGATGCCGATGCGGCGCACCGCGAGCCAGCCGACGACGAGCCCGAATGCGCCGGCCGATATCGTGCCGGCGGCGAGCGCCAGCCACACGCTGCTCAGCGTGCCGGAAACCAGCAGATACGCCGTGACGAAGCCGCCGACGCCGTAGAACGCGGCCTGGCCGAATGACAGGAGGCCCGCGAGGCCAAACAGGATGTCGAAGCCGAGCCCGATCAGTCCCCAGTTCAGCACCCGCGTCAGCAGGTCGATGGAGAAGCCGAGATGCGGCAGCACCACCGGTGCCGCAATCAGCGTGGCTAGAATCGCGAGCTCCGGAATGTGGCTCCGCAGCCCGCCCGATCGCGACCTGTTCATACCCGTCCTTCCGAGCCGAACAGGCCTTGCGGGCGCAATACCAGGAGCAGCGCCATCAGCGCGTAGAGCATCACTTCCGAATAGGAGGAGTTGAACGCGCTGGTGAGGCTGACGATCTCGCCGGCGATCAGCCCGCCGACCACGGCGCCCGGGAACGAGCCGAGGCCGCCGAGCACGATCACGACGAAGGACTGCGCCATGAAATTCGCGCCCATGTCCGGGGTCACCGCGACGACCGGAGCATACAGCATTCCGGCGAGGCCGACTGCGACGACGCCGATCGCGAACACCAGCAGGAAGGTGCGCCGCAGATTGATGCCGAGGATGCCGACCATGCCGGGGTTCTCGATTCCGGCGCGAACCACGAGACCCATCGAAGTCCGGTAGAGCACGAGATAGAGGCCGACCAGCAGCGTTGCGATGATGGCGATGAGCTGGAGGCGGTAGGTCGGATAGATCAGGAAGCCGAGCTGCGTTGCGCCCTGTCCCCATGACGGCGTCGGCACGCGCTGCGCGTTGCCGCCGAAGACGGCGCGCACGCACTCCACGAGCACGATGCCGATGCCGTAGGTGACGAGGATCTGGTCTTCATGCGGCCGGCCGTAGAAGAAGCGGATGATCAGGCGCTCGAGCAGAAAGCCGAGCACCAGCATGAAGCCGCAGCCGACCGCGATCGCGAGCAGGAACGACTGGGTGTATTGCAGCATGACGAAGGCGGCATAGGCGCCCACGGCGAACAACGCGCCGTGGGCGAAGTTCAGGACACCGAGCGTGCCCAGGATGATGGTCAGGCCGCTGCTGACGAGCGCCAGCAGCGAACCGAGGGCGAGGCCGTTGAAGGCCTGCGAGGCGAGGGCGGGCCAGCTTGGCATCTGGGCGGCTCAGGTATAGGAGCCGAGCTTGCAGCCGAACAGGTCCGGCGGATTCATCACGCTCTCGCCTTCGGCGACGTCGACGATCTCGTAATAGTCCTCGGGCCCCTTCATTTCCGCCGGCGCCTTGCCGCGCAGGACCGGGATCGGACGCACCATCTGGTGATCCTCGGCGCGGAAATAGACCTTGCCGATCGTGGTCTCGTAGGGCTGCTCCTTTGAGGCCTCCATCGCCTTGATGACGTCGACCGGATTGAAGCTCTTCACCCGCTCGACCGTCAGCGACCAGAGATAGGTCTGCATGTAGCCGATATGGGCGCCCCAGCGCGGGTGATACTTGTTCTTCGCGACGAAGGCGTCGACGAAGCCCTTCGCGAGCGGATAGCGATCCGACAGCGTCCACCAGAAGTCGCAGCTGCCATAGACGCCCTGCATGATTTCGGCGCCGAGCTCCTTGTCCTGGAACGAGGACAGGTTCGGCACCACCAGCTTCATCTTCTTGAGCACGCCGAATTGCTCGGCCTGCTTGGTCGAGGCGACCGCGTCGGCGCCGAAGGCGATGTTGACGAACACGTCCGCGCCGCTGTTGGCGATGTTGAGAAGCGCCGAGGAATAGTCGGTGGTGCCGAGCGGAACCACTTCCTTGGCGACCTGTTGCCAGCCCTGTTCCTTCGAGAACTTCGCGAAGCTGTCATAGACCGTGTGGCCGTAGGTATAGTCGGGCACCAGGAAGGCGGTTTTCATGTTCTTGCCGAGCGCCTTGGCGACGACGGGCGCGAGCGCCTTGGCGGCCATGTAGGCGTTCTGCTGCGAGCGGAAGCCATAGCGCTGGCAGTTCTTGCCGGTAATGTCGTTGGAGCCGGCGATGCCCACCATGTAGAGCACCTTTTCGCGGGAGCCCAATTCCTCCAGCGCGATTGCGCTGGCGCTCGACACCGAGCCTGAAAGCATGATCGCCTTGTCGCGCTGGATGAACTGCGTGGCGCTCTGCACGTCGAGATTGGGTTTGCTCTCGGTGTCGGACACCTTGTGGCGGATCTGGCGGCCGAGTACGCCCTTGCCTTGCAGGCCCCATTTCTTCGCGGCATCGCCGCCCGCGTTGATCTCCGAGATCGCCAGTTCGTAACCAAGCTTGAGATCGCCGCCGTCGCCGGAGAAAACGCCGGTGAGCGGAATGGTCAGTCCGACGAAGACCGAGTCCGCGGTGACGCCGTCCGGGAAGGTGCCGATGCTGGCCGGCGTCTGCGCCCAGGCGGCGCTACCTGGAAGCACGAGACCGGCAGCGGCGCCGGCGCTTCCGAGCAGAATCTGACGACGATCGAGCTTCATGACTCACCTTCCATGTTTGATCACCGCCGGATCGGCCGGTGCATTGCGGTTGGGTACGAGCCGGGCTCACGACCCGGCATCGATATGATCGCTCTCCGCGTCCGGCTGGGACGCCGCGTTTCCGGTGAAGGACACGGGATTGAGCCGGCGGCGGTTGACGCTGAGGTCGAAAATGTCGAATCGGTTGTAGTAGCCGACCACGTCATGAAACTGCTTGGGCTCGACGCAGCGGTTGAGATCGATCTCGGCGTAGAGGATGCCTTCCTCGTCGCGCAGCGCCTCGCCGATCTGCTCGCCGGTCGGATCGAGGAAGAAGGTTTCCGCGCGCGGTGTCGCGTCGAGCACGGCGGCGGCGGAGGCGTCGCGCGCCACCAGCATGTCGCGCGCCGCCTTGTCGAGCACACCCGCGGTGACGAGGCCGAACACCTTTGCCTCGAAGCAATGCGCGCTTGCCCGGATCCGGGTGGCCGCTGCGATGTGGTAATTGCCGCCAACGGCCGGCCGGCGGGTCGGCCAAACCGGCGGCCAGCTCGAAATATGAAGCTGCTCACCCTGCGCCATCAGCGAATAGCGTGCCAACGGGTTGGTGTTCTCGCCGCAGATCAGTTGCCCGATCTTGCCGAACCTGGTGTCGACGACGCGCAGGCCCGCGCCGTCGCCGCCGCTCCAGATCAGCTTCTCGTAGAAGGTCGGCACCAGCTTGCGGTGGTGGTTGAGGATCTCGCCGTCCTCGCCGATCAGGAGGTTGCTATTCCAGATCGCACCGACGCTCGCCGGCGACTTCTCGCTGATGCCGATCGACACCACGACGCCGAGCGCGCGCGCTTCGTCGCGGATCGCCTTGATCTCGGGGCCGTCGACCAGCACGGACTGGTCAGCCATGCGGACGAACAGGTCGTGATTGTCGATCGGAGCCCACAGCGCAGCCCATACCGGGAATGCAGGAATGAACGTCTCGGAGAATGCCACGATCTCGGCGCCGGCGGCGGCTGCCTCACGGATGAGCGAGATTGCCTTCTTTGTGGTCGCCGAGCGGTCGAGAAACACTGGCGCGGCATGGACCGCGGCGGCCTTGAAGCGAGGAAGCATGGCTTTGTCCTTGGTTCAGGACAGGCTAGTGGCGTCCCCGGGGCCTCGATACAGACAATCCTGCAAGACGGCTTGCAGGGGGCGGCAATCCGTCTCACCGTACGTCGCTGGCACAACGCTTGCTGCCTGGTGGGGCATGCAGGAGTTCAACTCACTCGACTGGGACGACCTCAAGATATTCCTTCACGCGGCCCGCGGCGGCAGCCTGGGCAGCGCGGCGAAGCGTCTGCGGGTCGACCAATCCACCATCAGCCGGCGGATCGCGCATCTCGAATGCGCGCTGGGCGCGACGCTGTTCGAGCGTTCGCCGCAGGGGTTGCGTGTCAACGAAGCCGGCGAACGCCTGCTCTGTCACGCCGAGCGGATCGAGAGCGCCGTCATTGCGATGCATCAGGACGTGCAGCGCGGCGGCAGCCGGATGGCGGGCCGCGTCCGGCTCGCGACGATGGAAGGCATCGCCTCGCTCTATCTCGCATTCCGCTTCGCACCGCTGCGGCAACGTTATCCGGATCTCACCGTCGAGCTCCTGACCTCGCCGCAGGCGGTCTCGGTCAATCGCCGCGAGGCCGATATTTTCCTGAGCTTCTTCCGTCCGCCGGGGCAGGGCATGGCGTCCGAGCGGCTCGGCAGCTTTCAGCTCGCCCTCTACGGCTCCCGCGATTATCTCGCTCGCGAGGGCATGCCGGAACGGCCCGCGGACCTCGCGCGCCACAGCTTCGTCACCTACATCGACGATCTGATCCAGCTGGATTCGGTGCGCTGGCTCGACGACATCATCCGCAATCCGCCGGTCAGCTTTCACTCCAACAGCATGATCGCGCAGATGAACGCCGCGGCCGGCGGCATCGGCCTGGTGCTGCTGCCGAGCTTTGCGGTGGCTGGCCGCAGCGATCTGGTTCCGGTGTTGCACGAGAAGATGTCGACGACGCGCGACGTCTGGATCAACGTCCACAGCGACCTCCAGTTCGTGCCGCGCATCCGCGCCGTCTCGAGTTATCTCAAGGCGATGTTCAAGTCCGACCCGCTGATGCAGGCGGATACGTCGGGCCGCAAGATGCTCGACGCGCTGCTGGTAGCGGATGCCGCGGTCGTCGCATTTGAGAGCGGCTGAGGGCGCAACGGCTATGCCGTGCGGCGGCCGAACGCCAGCACGTGCAGGCCGAGCCGCTGCCGCACGATCCAGAACAACAGCACCGTCTCGAAGCTGAGCGAGATCGAGGTTGCGGCCGCGGCGCCGTGGCCGCCATAGCGCGGCACCAGCGCAATGCAGAGCACGAGGTTCATCACGAAGGCCAGTGCATAGGCCAGCGCGCAGATCTTCTGCTGCCCGAGCATGTTGAGCAGGCGCTCCACCGGCCCGATCGCGGAGCGCACCACGAGCCCGATCGCGGCGACGAACATGATGTCGTAGCCGACCACGAACTGCGGCCCGAACAGCCACAGCAGCGGCTTGCCGAGCGCCAGCAGCACGATGGTCGCGGCCAGCGACGGCCAGAACGTCCAGTTGATGGCATGCGCCACATAGGCCGAGAGGCGCGCCTTGTCGCCGAGCGCATTGTATTCCGCGAAACGATGCGCCGTCGTGGCCGACATCGCGTAGTGGATGAAGGAGACCAGCGCCAGCGTCTTCACCACGGCGAAATAGACGCCGACCTCGTCCGAGGGGCGGAATTGCTGCAGCACCAGCACGTCGGTGTAGGACAAGAGCATGTAGAAGCTCTCGACCAGCAGGATCGGTAGTGAGATAGCGAGCCAGCCCCTGATGTCGTAGGCCTTGGGGCCCGGCCCGATGTGATCGGCGAGCTTGCGATTCAGCACCAGCATCTGCCCGGTCATCGCGATCCAGACCGCACCTGCGCTCGCGACCATCGCGGCGACCGCGCCGAGATGATAGCCGAGCAGGAAGGCCGCGGCCGTGAGGCCGATGATCAGCGCCTGGCGGATGATGAATTGCGGCATCAGGCCGAGCTGCATCCAGTCATGCGAGCGCGCGATGCCGTCCTGGGTGTTGGCGACGACGAAAGCAGGGAGGGTCATGCAGCCGATATAGAGCGGCAGTTCCTCGGCCGGATCGATCCACGGCGACAGTAGCTTGACGATGCCGGCAAGGGCGAGCGAGACCAGCGTCGACACGGCAAAGGTCAGCCAGCGGCTACCGGAGAGAAAGCCCCGCAGCAGCGCCTGCTCGCCGCTGGTGCGGTACTCCGGGATGATCTTCTGCGCGGAGGCGGAGATGCCGAAATCCATCATGCTGCCGAGCAGCAGCACCCAGGTCCAGACATAGACATAGACGCCGTAGTCGGACGTGCCCATCCAGCGCGCAAGCAGAACCTGCGAGACATAGGCGAGCCCCGCGCTGATCACGCGGATGACGAAGATGGTGCCGGCGAGCCGCCGCGTCAGCGACGCCTCGCTCGATCCGCCCGTCAGCTTGGCCCGCAGCCGCGCGATCAGCCCGGCCGGTCCGGTCGTTCCGGGTTGTGCGTCCATCACGGCCACGTCGAACAGTCCCCAGGCATCCCGCATGCTGCGGCATGCCAGGGGACTAGCAACCATTCGTTAAGATTCGGTTGGGTGGGGCGCTAATTCAAATTCGTATTGAATTCGTACGCCTTGTCAGGCCCGACCAGCGTGAACTTCAGCGCCGCACCATCCGGCTTGGCGCCCGGCGGCAGTCCGTCGAGCTCGAAAGAGAACCGCATCACCCCAGGCGGGCTGTGCGGCACCGGCGCCGGAATCGGCAGCGCCCAATCGGGCGTCGGCCCTTCCACGAACAGATTGACGTTGCGGCTGTCCGGCGTCACCACGTCGACTACCACGTTCTTGGGCCCGTCACGCTTGACGTCGCGGATGGTGAGCGGATTGGGGTCGCCGATATTGGCGGGCTTGGGCACGGTGTCGAGCGCAGCACGCAAGTTCGCATCCTCGGTCGAGGCGACGCTGTTGAAGCCGAGCTCGGCGCTGGCCTCGACGGGAATGCAGAGCTTCTCGCAGACCGCGTAATTGATCTCGGCGCGCAAGGTCACGGGCTTGTCGGCGGCCTTGGCGACGATGCGCAAGGGCAGCACGATCTGGTTGTGGTAGCCGATCGAATGGCCGCCCGCGCCGTCGTTGAATTTCAGCGGCGCCGGCCACATGATCGTCACCGCCTCGACATTCTCGGACTTCGAGAAGTCGAACCGCGGTGGAACGCCGGAATCGCCGGGTGTGCGCCAGTAGGTCTTCCAGCCGGGCTCGAGCTGGAACGCAATACCGCCAAGCAGGACAGCGCCGCTGCGCGATCCCGCCAACAACCGCACCGCGGAATGTCCGTCGCGCTGCCACGGCGAAGCGTCATCGGCACGTGCTACGATGGCCAACGACGCGGCAAGCAAGGTTGTCGCGACGCCAATCGCCGCACGCAGGGGAACTCTTGTGAGCATGGCACGTCTTTACAGGGTGGCCCCCGACCAAACCATTGAATTGCTTGTGATGGTGCACTTGAATCAAGCCCGTGCAAGCCTTGATTTGACAGCGGACCAGCCCGACATCAGGATAGGAATTGAAACCGGAGTGCTTCACCGATGGCTCCCACAGGCAAGAGGACGGGCGAAAGCACCCGCAGCTCGGGCCCCGCACTGCCCAATTCGGCCGGTTACCTCGACGGCCGGCTCCTGATTGCGATGCCCGTGATGGGCGATTCCCGGTTCGAGCGGTCGGTCATCTATCTCTGCGCCCATTCGGCCGAGGGAGCGATGGGCATCATCGTGAACCACCCCGCCGGCAGCATCGACTTCCCCGAGCTGTTGCAGCAGCTCGGCATCATCAAGAAGGGCGAGCACATCAAGCTGCCGGAGAATGCCGAAAGCATGAAGGTGCTGCGGGGCGGACCGGTCGACACCGGCCGCGGCTTCGTGCTGCATTCCAGCGACTTCTACATCGAGAATGCGACGCTGCGGATCGATGACGGCGTCTGCCTCACCGCGACCGTCGATATCCTGCGCGCGATCGCCAACGGCTCCGGCCCCAAGCACGCCATCCTCGCGCTCGGCTACGCCGGCTGGGCGCCGGGACAGCTCGAGACGGAGATCCAGAGCAACGGCTGGCTGCATTGCGATGCCGATGCGGATCTGATCTTCGGCGACGACGTCGACGACAAGTACAACCGCGCCTTGCAAAAAATCGGCATCGATCCCGGCATGCTCTCGAACGAGGCCGGGCACGCGTAGCGTTAGTGCTTCGCTGTATTCGTCCCACCTATCTCTGTCGTCGCCCGGCTTGACCGGGCGACCCAGTACGCCGCAGCCTCTCGGTTCAATCGCGGCCGTCTCTGGAATACTGGATCGCCCGGTCAAGCCGGGCGATGACACCGGTTGCTGAAGAGCGCTGTGCCCCGCTACTCCGCCGCCTGCTGCTGCACCGTCGGCTCGGTTCCTGCCACCGTCGCGCGGCGCATGTCGCGGGGCTGGGACTGGTCGTAGCGGCGGACGCGGTGCATGGTCTGGCGGTTGTCCCACATCACGAGGTCATGCAGCTTCCATTTATGCACGTAGACGAATTCCGGCTGGGTCGCGTGCTCGTTCAGGTCGCGCAGCAGGAGCCGGCCCTCCGGCATGCTCATGCCGACGGCCTTGCCGGCATGCGATGAGAGATACAGCGACTTGCGGCGATGGACGGGATGGGTCCGCACCAGCCGTTGCAGCACCGGCTTGAACATCTCCTTCTCCTCGTCGGTGTATTCGGTGAAGCCGAGCGATCCCCGCGAATACATCAGCGAGTGCTCGCAGACGAGGTCCTCGATCTCCGCCTTGGTCTCGTCGTCGAGTGCGTCATAGGCCGCGCGCATATCGGCGAATTCGGTGTTGCCGCCCTTCGGGTTCACCACGCGCGCCGACAAAAGAGAGAATTTTGCCGGGATGGGACGGAACGAGCTGTCGGAGTGCCAGAGGCAGTTGCCGAGATTGAACAGATGCGCGCGGCTGTCCTTCGCCAGCGGCTTGCCGTCCTTGCCGAGATTGGAGACGTCGTTCAGCCCGGATTGCAGCCGGTAGTCCTTCTCCTTGGTCACGGTGCCGCCGCGCGCGTCCTCGCGCGGGCCGAAATTCAGCGCGAAAGCCATCTGCTGCTCGTCGGTGATGTCCTGGTCGTGGAAAACCAGAACCGCATATTTGTCCATGGCCGCCTCGACCTGGCGCGCTTCATCCGGTGTGAGCGGCTTGCGCAAGTCGAGGCCGGAAACCTCGCCGACAAAATGCTTCTGAAGCTGCCGGATGGCGATCGTCATGACGTTCTCTCCCGCGGGTCGCGAGCGGTTATTCCCGCTCTGTTGACGAAAAAGCTACTCCCGCGTCAGTCGTTGTCAACGCTTCGAGCGCATGGCTCTCACGCGTTACGCGCCATCAGCCCGCCATCGACCGGGATCACCGCGCCGGTGAGGAACGACGCTGCCGGCAGGCACAGGCTCAGCGTCATATGCGCGACCTCTTCAGGATCGCCGTAGCGGCCGAGTGCGGTGCGGCGCTTGGCGTAGATGGTCTTGTGCTCCTCGGAGATGCGGTCGGTGATGGCGGTGCGGATCGGTCCGGGGCAGATGCAGTTGACGGTGATGCCCTCGCGGCCGAGCTCCACCGCCAGCGAGCGGGTGAGGCTCGCAACGCCCCCCTTCGCTGCCGAATACGGGCTGTGCAATGCGGTGGCCCCGAGCGCTTCGGTCGAGGCGATGTTGACGATGCGCGGGCTCTTCGACTTGCGCAAGTGCGGCAGCGCAGCACGAATGATGCGCGGATGCGCCGTCAGCATCACGGCGATGCCCCGGGCCCAGGCGTCCTCATAGGCCTCGTCGTCGATCGCGACACGCACGGAGATGCCGGCATTGTTGACGACGATGTCGATTGCCCCGAAATGCGCGGCGACATCGCCGACCACGTGCTTGGTCTCGCCGCCGTCGGCGACGTCGAGCTTCCACGCCCTTGCTGAACCGCCGCTCGCCGCAATCTCCCTGGCGACAGCATGCGCGCCCTGCTCGTCGAAATCCGTGACGGCCACGTTGGCGCCCTCGGCTGCGAACACGCGCGCGGTCGCGCGTCCCATGCCGCTGGCCGCGCCGGTGACGAGAACGGTGAGGCCCTTCACGGACCGGCTGAGCTCCCTGAAGTCGGACATGCTGTTCCTCGCGCTGTGCTTGTTCTTGTTGTGATTGACAAGGCTGGCATCGATCCGCAGACAGGTCAAACAAGCAAGACAATAGGGGAGGCCGCGATGGCGAACGAACTCGATTTCTCGGGCAAGCAGGTGCTGGTGGTCGGCGGTTCCAGCGGCATCGGCAATGGCATCGCGCAGGCATTTCGCACCAGAGGCGCGCATGTCGCGGTGTGCGGCACGCGTGCTCGGCCTGCGGAATATTCCATCGAGGAAGGCTCCGATCTCACGGGGCTCGCCTATGCCCAGCTCGACGTCAGCAATGCCGGAGCGATCGAGGCGTTCAAGCCGTCCTTCGACAGGCTCGACATACTCGTGCTCGCGCAGGGTGCGGTGCTCTATCGCCGCGGCGAGTTCGAGATGGCCGGCTTTCGCAAGGTGGTCGAGGTCAACCTGATGAGCCTGATGGCCTGCGCGACGCGCTTTCATTCCATGTTGCGGGATGCGAAGGGCGCGCTGATCATCGTGTCCTCGACCGCGGCCTATCATTCCACGATGGGCAATCCCGCCTACAACGCGTCGAAGACCGGCGCGGTCGGATTGACGCGGACGCTGGGCGAGGCCTGGGCCGAGGACGGCATCCGCGTCAACGGCATCGCGCCGGGGCTCGTCGACACCAAGATGACGAAGGTGACGACCGACAATCCGAAGCGGCTCGAAGGCGCGCTCGCGCGCATCCCGCTGCGGCGATTGGGCACGCCGGCCGATATGGCCGGCGCGGCGCTGTTCCTGGCCTCGCCGCTGTCGTCCTACATTATTGGCCAGACGCTGGTCGTCGATGGCGGTCTCATTCTCTGATCCCTTGGAACTGCACTGCTCCTGATCGGTTACTTGGGTTGACCCCCGAGGAGGAGCAACATGGATACGGATCGGATTGTCGGATCGGCCAAGGAATATGCCGGCCGCGCGGAAGGCGCGATCGGAGACGTCGCAGGCGATGCGAAGACGCAGGCGTCGGGCAAGGCACGGGAGGCTGCAGGCACGGTGCAGAACCTCTACGGCCAGGCCAAGGATGCGGTGCGTGATGCCACGGACACCGCTGCGGGCTATGCCAAGGACGCCTACGAGAACAGCGGCGAGACCTTCCGCGACGGCTCGAAGGCGATCGCGCAGAAGGTGCAGGACAACCCGCTCGGCGCGCTGCTGGTCGCCGGCGGCATCGGCTTCGCGCTGGCGCTTCTGATGTCGCGACCCGCCCGCCGCCCGCCGCCGCGTTGGCGCTACTAAAGCATGATCCGGAAAAGTGCGAAGCGGTTTTCCGGAAAGATCATGCGTAAACAACAATCTAACGCGCGATGACGATTCATCCAAATCTCATCGCGCTTTAGGGCCGAGCCAATACCACGTCGTTCCGGGGCTCGCGCCGCGTGCGCCCCGGAATGACGTCTCAAATCAACGGAATATCTCCGCCGAGCGCCCGACATTGGCAGGCGGGCGCGGAATCCCTGGATTGGAATTCGGATTGCGCGGCCCCGGGGCCGGCGTCCATTGGCGCGGCTGCGGAGAGCCGAAGCCGAACCCGAAGAAATCCCGGCCTGCGGGCGTCGCCTGGGCCGGCTGCTGCGGCGGGACCTGCGGCTTCTTCGGCGCGAGCTTCGGCGGCGCGATCACCGCGGCCGCTCCGGGCGTCCCCTGAGCCGTGCCGCCGTCTGGCGTCGTTGTGGCCATCGGCGTATCGCCCTTTGCCTGCTCACGGCCGACTTCCCGGCGCGGCCAGGCATAATCGTCGGCGCGGCCGGCCGGTGCCGCCAGCGGTTCGCCCTTCACCATGGCCTTGGCTGCGAGCGCATCGACGGCGGCGGGACGCGTGCCGGGCCCGCCCAGCAATTGATCGGTCGAAATCGAGGCTGCAACCAGCGGCAAGATCGGCCCCGCCAGCGGCCGCGGCGCGGGCTTGCCCGGCTCGGCGCTGGTATCGGGGGTGGCAGGCTCGCTCGGCAGCGCGATCGGGCCGGAGCGTCCCGCAAGCAGGCGCGTGATCTCGCGCTCGACATAATGCGCGAGCTTGCGCGCGCCGGCCTTGGTGAAATAGACGCCGTCGGAGCTGCGGAGCTGACGGATCTGGCCTTCGAAGTCCGGGCCCTTCTGGAGGAAGCGGCCGGCCTCGTCGACGAAGCCGTCCCACACGTCGACATAGGTGATGCCGGCCTTGGCCGCGCCCTCACGGTACAGCGAATCCAGGAACAGCGTGTCCGCGGTGCCCTTCGTTCCGCGAACTGCGGGCAGGCCGACCCAGAGCACCGGCACGCCCTTGGCCTTGAGGATGTTGGCGAGCTCCTCGATCTTCTTGCCGTAGAGCTCGACCCAGCGGTCGTCGCGGAATTCGTAGAGGCCGTTCGGGTTGCGCGCGGTCTTCTCCGGCGCGGCCGCGGGCGTGTCGGCATTGTCGGCATCGTCCTGCGGCAGATCGGCATCGGCAGGCTTGTCGTCCGGCTTGGCCGCGGTATCGGTGCCGGGCTTCGTCTCGCCGGGCTTGGCGTCGCCCGGCTTTGCTGGCGGCTTGGCGCGCGCCCCTTTGTCGTTCTTCTTGTCTTTGTCCTTTTCCGCGGCCGCCTTGTCGGCGACGGGCTCGCGGATCGCGGAGCGGTCGTTGAGGCCGAGCATGACGACGATCACGTCGGGCTTCTCGGTCTCGAGAATGCCCCTGGCCGCCGCCGCCCAGTCCGCGGGCTCACCCTTCGGCTGATACTTGATGAGGCCCGACGTGGTCTTGTGCTTGCGGATCACGCCCATGTCGGGCTGCTCGCTGTAGGCGTCTTCCAGGCCGTAAGCGAGCCAGTCGGCCATGGCATCGCCGATCACCAGCACGTTCTTCTCAGGGATGGTGTCGCGTTTCGCCGGCGCCGGTGCGCGCGAAAAATCCTGACGCGGCGCCTGCGGCTGTTGCGGCGGGTACGGTGCGAAGAAGTCGCCGCCGAACCATCCGCCGCCTCCGCCGCCGCCCCGCGGTGGCGGGGCCGCGCGCTGCGGCGGGCCGCCGAAACCGGGGAAGTTGAAGAACTGCGCGGAGGCAGGTCCTGCGACCGAGACCAGGATCGCAAGCGCCGTCCCCAGCGCGATCAACGGGCCGGTCTCGGTCAGCACCTTGAACAGGGACTTCTTCGACATGCGATCTCGGGCGCGCGCGAGGGGATTGGAAGCAGCTTAGTATAATAACGGAATCAGGCCGCAAACGGGCAGATTCTCTTTGCAGATTCTTCTCCATAGGCCGGGGAACAGCCGCCGCCGTCAAGGCTGCCTGCCAAAATCCTGCCTCAGGGTTACTTTCGGCGCGATTTTACCGCCCGCGCAGCCGGTCCAGCACGTCCGATGAGGCAAATCCGTCGGCGGGGACCCCGATCGAGGCCTGGAAGTTGCGCAGGGCTTCCCTTGTCTGGCCGCCGAACTGGCCGTCCGGGGTTCCCTTGTAGAAGCCGCGCTGGGCCAGCAGCTGCTGCAGTTCCAGCCGCTCTGTGCGCGCCAGCTCCCGCTCCTGGCGCGGCCAGGGCTGTACGAAGGGCTGCCCTCCGCGCAGGCGATCGGCGAAATCCATAGGCCTCGGCCGGGTTGTACTTCATGATGACGCGGTAGTTCTGCAGCATCAGGAAGCCCGGTCCTTGCGCGCCGGCCGGTGCCAGCAGATAGGCTTTTTCCGCCGGGTGCGGGAAGGGCTGCCCCGTCGCCCGCTTCAGCCCAAGCTTCTCCCATTGCGCGATCGTCATCGCCTTGGCGCGGTCGGCCAGCATGTAGTTGAAGCCCTGGGGCACGACGACCTCGTAGCCCCAGGTCTGGCCGGACTGCCAGCCGTCCTTCTTCAGGTTGTTGGCGGTGGAGGCGATCAGGTCGGTGGGATTGTCGACGACGTCGCGCCTGCCGTCGCCGTCGCCGTCCACCGCAAAGCGCTTGAAGGCGGTCGGCATGAACTGGGTCGGGCCGAAGGCGCCGGCCCAGGAGCCGCGCAGCTGCTCAGGCCTGAGATCGCCGCGGTTGAGGATCTCCAGCGCGGAGAGGAACTCGTCCTTGAAATAGGCCTGGCGGCGGCCGATGCAGGCGAGCGTCGCGGTCGATTGCAGCACGCTGCGGTCGCCCATCTGCGTCGAGTAATTGGACTCGATGCCCCAGATCGAGGCGATGATGTAGCGGTCGACGCCGGTGGCCCTTTCGGTGGCGTCGAACTGCGCCTTGTACTTGGCGAGAATTTCGCGGCCCTTGGCGAGGCGGTTGTCGTTCACCAGGATGTCGAGATAGTCCCAGATCGACTTGGTGAACTCCGGCTGCGAATCCATGAGGTCCATGATGCGCAGGTCGGGACCAAGGCCTGCGGTGAAGCGCTGAAAATTCTCCTGCGTGATGCCGCGCCGTGCGGCATCGGGCCACATCGCGGCGACGCAATTGCTGAAATTGCCGGCGGCCTCGCGGATCGCGGCGGCCGTCATCAACGGATGGCCCGAGGCGCCGTCCTCGCCGCTCCAGGGTTGAGCGCCGCCGGGGCCGGGAGGCGCTTGCGAAGGTGCCGGATTGGCGCCCGAGAAGATGCCGCCGAACAGGTTGGACAGGCCGTTCTGCGCCTGGGCGTGCGCGCAGGCCGGCAGCAGCGAAGCGGCAGCGACCATCGCTGCGCCGGTCAGAAATCCCGCCCGTTTTGCCAGCCCTGCCATCGTTTGCATCATGTCCCACCCGTCGGCCTGAAAAAATCCGCCACAGGAGGCCCGGTTAGCGTTGCCAATAGCTTAACAAAGGTGAAATTTTGGTGACGGGCTTTTTCTTAACTCTGACCGGGCGAGGCCCCACATCCGCCTTTGTTGCCGGCTGCAAACAGGCTAGCAAGAAGCCATTGCTCCCGTCACATGTGCCCCCAGGTATTCGATCAATCACATGAGAATTCGCAAAGCTGTATTCCCCGTCGCCGGCCTCGGCACCCGCGTCCTGCCTGCCACCAAGGCGATGCCGAAGGAAATGCTGACCATCGTCGACAAGCCGCTGATCCAGTACGTCTATGACGAGGCGAAGGAAGCCGGCATCGAGCACTTCATCTTCGTCACCGGCCGCAACAAAAATGTCATCGAGGATCATTTCGACCGCATGTTCGAGCTCGACACGACGCTGGCCGCGCGCGGCAAGAAGGCCGAGCAGGACATCCTGGCGCAGAACCAGCCGGAAGCCGGCGCCGTCAGCTTCACACGGCAGCAGGCGCCGCTCGGCCTCGGCCACGCCGTCTGGTGCGCGCGCGACATCGTCGGCAACGAGCCGTTTGCCGTGGTGCTGCCCGACGAGCTCGTGCTCAACACGCCCGGCTGCCTGAAGCAGATGATCGAGATGGCATCCTCGCTTGGCGAGAAATCCAATCTGATCGCGGTCGAGGCGGTGCCCGATCACCTGACCCACCAATACGGCATCTGCGGCGTCGGTAAGCGCAACGGCAAGATGTTCGAGGTCGACGGCATGGTCGAGAAGCCGGCCAAGGGCACGGCGCCCTCCAATCTCTCGATCACCGGCCGCTACATCCTCCAGCCGGAGATATTCAAGATCCTGGAGACCCAGGAGCGCGGCGCCGGCGGCGAGATCCAGCTCACTGACGCCATGATCGGGCTCGCCAAGACGCAGAAATTCTACGGCGTCGAGTTCGAGGGCGAGCGCCATGATTGCGGCTCCAAGCCCGGTTTCCTGCGCGCCAACATCGCCTACGGCATGAAGCGTCCGGAATTGCGCGACGGGCTGATCGCCGAGATGAAGAAGTATCTGGGGCAGTAGGCGGCTATACTCCTCGGTGTCGTCCCTGCGAACGCAGGGACCCATACCGCGTGATCCATCGCTCGCGTTCGGTCGAAGTACCGAACGACCGGTCTTCGCCAAACTCTTGCCTGTGGTTATGGATCCCGGCGTTCGCCGGGACGACACCGATGGTGTGGCGGATTGCGTCGCGCCGCACCACAGCCGTGGAGCAGCCTCACGCCACCCGCGACAGCTTCGGAATGCTGGCGACCACCGACTGGTTGCGCCCGGCAGCCTTTGCGGCATAGAGCGCCTTGTCGGCGGCGGCGACCAGGACCGGCCAGTCCATGCCGGCCGCGGGCACGAGGCTGGCGATGCCGCAGGAGACCGTCGAGGCCGCCTGATCGTCGGACCAGCCCTGCACCTTGAGGCGGATCTTCTCGGCGACCTTGAAGGCGTCGTCGGCCGAGGTGTTCGGCAGCAATACGGCGAATTCCTCGCCGCCGTAGCGCGCGGCGCAGTCACCGGCGCGGCTCACGGAATCTGAAATGCAGATGGCGATGCCGACCAGCACCTGGTCGCCCGCCTGATGGCCGAACGTGTCGTTGTAGGCCTTGAAATGATCGGCATCGATCATCAGGAGCGCGAGCGGCGCCTTCTGGCGCATCGCGCGCCGCCATTCGACGTCGATGACGGTATCGAACTTGCGGCGGTTCCTCAGGCCCGTGAGCGCATCCGTCGTCGCCATCTCCTCGAGCTTGCGTTCGGCCTCGGCGCGCCGCCCGATCTCGCGCGCGAGCACGAGCGTCGATCCCAGCACGAACAGCGCGAGTGCCAGCACCACGGCGCCGATGCGCAACGCCTCCCTCTGCCAGAGTGCGAACACTGCGGCCAGGGGCTTGCCTGCCACCACGAACAGCGGTCGGCTGTCGCCGCTGCGGACATAGAGCCGCGGTGTCGGATCGACCGGGCCCTGTCCGGAATAGGAGGCGCCGGCCCGGAGATTGTCGGCCTTCCAGCTCCGGCGGTCGTTCAGGTTCGTGCCGATGACGTCGAGATCGAACGGCCGCCGCATCATGATGGTGCGGTCGCGCTTGAGCACGGTGATGGTGTCTTCAGGGTCCAGGTTCAGCCGTTCGAACAATTCGTGGAAATAGCTGAAGCGGATCGAGCCGGCGACGACGCCGAGGAAGCCGCCGTCGGTATCGCTGATGCGCCGGCTCAGCACGATGGAATAGGCGCCGCGGAACAGCATCGGGCGGCTGATGAAGAGCCCGGCTCCGGGATTGTCGCGGTGGACCGTGAAATAGTCCTCCTCGCTCCGGTTCTCGGTGAGGGGATCGAGCGTGGAAGCATCGATGATCAGCCGGCCCTCGGCATCGAACATCTGGATGGCGCCGAAATGCCGGGCCGTCGTCGCGTGGTCGAACAGGATCAGGTGGCGGATCGTCTTGGAGACCGTCGCGAGCTCGGGCAGCAGCATGTTGCTGGCGACCGCCTTCAGCGACAGGTCGTAGATTTCGATGTTGCGGCCGATGTCGGACTCGATGGTGGTCGCGAGGTTCTCCAGCGTCTGGCGGGCGAGCGCCTCCTCGCCGCGGCGCATGTCCAGCATCACATTGACGCAGACGGCCGAGAAGCCGATCACCGTCACCACGGACGAGATGATCAGCAGCTTCGCCGAAATCCGCCACGGCCGCCGGGCCGTGATTCCGCGCCATCCAAAGGGCATCGTTCGCTCCCGCTACCAGTGGATGCGCCCGAAAAGCTTGCGTAGTGTTTAAGGCAGGACGGCGCTACCGCAATGAGTTAAGAATCGGTGTATGGGTCGAACGGTTTTTGGCAGATCGGACGGGACTTCGGACGAGAGGACGCTTGTGAACGACTACGACGCGTTGCGCGACTATCTGATGCGGCAGAAGCAGGAGGAGTTCGTGCTGAGCTTCGAGCAGATCGAGGAGATCATCGGCGCCGCGCTGCCGCGCGCGGCCCATCGTGCCTCCTGGTGGGACAGCCTGCGCAGCCCCGACATCCAGATGCCGCAACGCGAAGCCTGCCTCGCCGCTGGGTTCGTGGCGACGCGGATGCCGGACGGTGCGAGCGTGCGGTTTACGAAGAAGAAGAACGATCGGCGGCGCTAGAGCATTTCATGTTTTGATAGAAGCGTATCCAGCGTTTTCGAAGTAGTTGCTGCATTCGTTGGGTTGGATGGTTGTGATGAGGTCGCCGATATGGCGGCAAATGTCGTCAACCGTGCGTTTCTGGGCGGAACGCATCCAGTGCTTGATCTTGGCGAAGGTCTGTTCGATCGGATTGAGGTCGGGGGAGTATGGCGGCAGATACCAGAGCCTGGCGCCGGCCGCTTTGATCAGGCTGCGCAGGGCAACAGACTTGTGGCTGCCGAGATTGTCCATGATGACGATGTCGCCCGGCTGAAGCTGCGGGACGAGAACCTGCTGAACATAGGCGCGGAAGCATTCGCCGTTGATTGGGCCGTCGAACAGGCAAGGGGCAGTGAGACGGTCACAGCGCAAGGCGCCAAGGAATGTCAGCGTCCGCCAATGACCATGTGGCGGGAAGCTCCGCACCCGCTCGCCTTTTGGCCCCCATCCGCGTAATGGAGCCATGTTGGTCTTGATCCAGGTCTCGTCGATAAAGACCAGGCGTCGAGGGTCGAGATTGGCCTGCCATGAGCGCCAGCGCTGGCGTCTACGTGCGATGTCGGAGCGAGCCCGCTCGAGCGCGAGCAGCGTTTTTTTTTGAACCGCAGCCCTTCGCGGCGCAGGAACGTCCAAACCGCATTGTGGGAGACCTTGACCCCGCGCGCGGCGAGTTCGTCCTTGAGGGCGTGCAGCGTCAAATGCGGCGTCTGACTGATCCTCTCCTTGATGAAGGCGCGATGCGGCTCAAGAACGGGCTTGCGATGGCCGCCCATCTTGCCAGGGGCCACTGAGCCGGTCGCTCGATAACGTTGCGACCACTTCACAACTGACGACACCGCAACGCCAAACCGCGATGCCACCGAACGGCAGCTCTCGCCCTTTGCAACCGCCGCAACCGCCCGTTTACGCAGATCATTGGATATCGGTCGGACCATCGGATGCTGGCCTCCAGCCCAGCCAGCATCTTGAATCATATTCGTCCGAAATCGGGAATCTGGAGGGTTCTGTGAGGTCGCGCTCACGCGAGGGCGCGGCAAGCGCTTGTAACGCGACCTCATTGAAGCCGGATTGAACGAAGCCGCGGGAGAATATGCACGGTGGTGCGGCTATGGGGATAGTTTGAGATCGCGGGTTGCTATCGGCAGACTGCGGAGCTGACGCGGCGACGTTTTGGTTGCGCAATGGCGGCAACTTGAGACAGAGAGCATTTTACCGGCTGTAGCGATCGATGGCCCGCTGCATCGAACAATTTCCATCGCGCTGTTTGGCCGCACGGATTCGGCAGCGTCTGCGATGATCGAGACGATGGGATCATAATGACGAATGACGATCTTCGTGCACGGTATAAGTTGGCTCACGATGTGTCGCACCGGTACGATTGGGTGGGAGCGCCGGAACAGCTGAAGCTGTGTCGAAAGCGCTCGATGATGCGCATGACGCCACCACAATCAGGGCAGGCGGGAGCCTTGGCCCACGTCAGAGCGTCCGAATCCACAGGCGACGGCTCGCCATCGTTTGGCGGTGTCCGCTCACGATCGAGAAGTTTGCGGCAAAGAGCAAGTTTGGCAGCGCGATGGCCGTTGGCCATGAAGCCGAAGTGGCGGATGCGATGGAAGCCATCGGGCAGCGTGTGAAGAAGGAAGCGGCGGATGAACTCGTCGGGCTTGAGCTTCATGATCTTTGTCGCGCCATTCTGGCGGTAGTCCTTCCAGGTAAAGGCGACGTGATCCTCGTCGAGGGCGACGAGCCGGCTGTTGGCGATTGCAACGCGATGGGTATAGCGGCCGAGATAGGCCAGCACCTGCGCGGGGCCGCCGAACGGCCGTTTGGCGTAGACGACCCAGCTGATGCGCCGCATAGCGACGAGGTGAGCTGCGAAGGCGGCAGGCTCGGCCAGGGATGCGAGATCGCCGAAGAAGTTCAGGGTGCCGGCGTCGAAGGCGGCGGTCAGACGTTCGAGGAACAGGCGTCTGAACAGCCGGGCGAGCGGTTTGACGGCCAGGAAGAAGTTTGGTCGGCTGGCGATCCAGTGCGCGCTATCGGGCGAGAGGCCGCCGCCCGGCACGACGCAGTGGACGTGGGGATGGTGCGTCAGCGCCTGCCCCCAGGTGTGGAGGACGGCGACGACGCCGATCCCGGCGCCGAGCCGGCGTGGATTGGCGGCGAGCGTCGACATTGCCTCGGCGGCGGCTTTGAACAGGATCGCATAAACGATGGCCTTGTTCTGAAAGGCGATCGCGGCGATCGGAGCCGGCAGTGTGAAGACGATGTGGAAATAGGGAACCGGCAGCAGGTCGGCTTCTCGCGCGGCGAGCCACGCGGCTCGGGCTGGCCCCTGACACTTCGGACAGTGCCGGTTGCGACAGGAATTATAGGCGATCCGCGTCATGCCGCAGTCGTCGCAAGCCTCCATGTGGCCGCCGAGCGCCTCGGTCCGGCACGCCACGATCGCGCTCATCACGCGCCGCTCGACCCGACCGAGATGACCGGCATGTACACGGCGATAGGTGTCGCCATGCCGGCGCAGAATATCGGCGATCTCGATGGCGGGCCTGTTGCAGCGGCTGTCGGGGCGGATCATCACCCGCATCCCGCCGCGGCCAGCGACAGGCGATCGAGCGGGCTCTGCGTCGCCCGGATCGTATCGGTGGCGACCTGCGTGTAGCGCGCTGTCGACGACAAATTATTGTGCCCGAGCAAGACCTGGATGATCCGGATATCGGTTCCGTTCTCGAGAAGATGCGTCGCGAAGCTGTGGCGCAGCGTGTGGAGCGTGACGCGCTTGGTCAGGCCCGCAGCCTTCACCGCAGACCGACAGGCGGCGTGCAACACGGTCTGATCGATCGGATGATCTTCGTCACGACCAGGGAACAGATAAAGCCGCGGCCGGGCGAGCCGCCAGTACGTGCGCAGGATACCCAGCAGCTGGGGCGACAGCATCACGTTGCGGTCCTTCGCCCCCTTGCCGTGGCGCACCTGGATGACGCCGCGGGCGCTGTCGATGTCTTCGATCCGCAGTCCCGCGACTTCGGAGGCCCTGAGTCCGGCCGCATAGGCCGTGGTGAGCGCGGCGCGGCTCTTCAGGCTGGACACGGCCTCGAGGAACTGAACCACTTCGTCGGCGCTGAGCACGACCGGCAGCTTGCGCGGTTCTCGCGCATAGGGAATGCGCTCCGGGATCAGTGCCTCGCCGAGCGTGACGCCGTAGAAAAACCGTAGCGCACAGACGATCTGGTTCAGCGCCGGCCATGAGATGCCGGTCGAGACCAGATGCACCTGGAAGGCGCGGACGTCTTCCAGCTCTAACCGGTCAGGCGATCGGCCAAAATAGCGGCTGAACTTCGAAACCGCGCTGATGTAGGATCGTTGCGTCGCCGGCGACAGATTGCGGACGGTCATGTCTTCGATCATGCGGCGGCGAAGAGGGCTCAAATCGGCCATCTCATACTCCTGTCTGAGGGGGTGGGCTCCAACACCCACATCCTCTCAGCCAGGAGGCGATCTACGCCACCTTGCCCCTCACGCCGCGGCAGCGGCTTCGTTCAATCCCTCCCGATTCAATCAAGCCATGAACCGCTCTAGCGCGGCTGGCGACGCTGCCGACCCTCCCCTGGAGGGGAGGGTGAGATAGAGAGCTTCAGCTCGCCGCTTCCAGCCGCACTTCCGTCAGCAGGCGCATCGCCGCGTCCGCGTCCATCGGCTCGCCGAAGGCGAAGCCTTGCGCGTATTCGCAGCCCATCTGGTAGAGCTCGACCGCATCGGAATCGGTCTCGGCGCCCTCCGCCACCACGTCCATGCCGAGATCGTGCGCGAGCGCGATGATCGACTTCAGGATCACCGGGCGGGTGCCACGGCTGGTGGTGCGCACGAAGGACTGGTCGATCTTGATGGTGTCGAGCGGGAAACGCTGGAGATAGGCCAGCGAAGAATGGCCGGTGCCGAAATCGTCGAGCGACAGCCCGGTGCCGAGCTCGCGGATCCGCGTCAGCATCTGCGCCGCGTGCTCCGGATTCTCCATCACCAGCGATTCCGTCAGCTCCAGCTTCAGCGTGCCGCGCGCCACCGAGGAGCGCGACAGCACGGTGCGGATGTCATGGATCAGATCGTGGCGCAGCAATTGCCGCGAGGAGACGTTGACGGAGGCGAAGATCGGGTCGCGCGAGCGCATCGCGCGCTGCCACACCGAGAGCTGCTTTGCCGTCTGGTCGAGCACGAACATGCCGAGGTCGACGATCAGCCCGGTCTCTTCGGCGATGGTGATGAATTCCGAGGGCGCCATGCGGCCGAGCTTCGGGTGATCCCAACGCGCAAGGGCCTCGAAGCCGGCGATCGAACGATCCTCCAGCCGCACGATCGGCTGATAAAGGATGGTGATCTCCTGCCGCTCGATGGCGCGGCGCAATTCGCTCTCCAGCGTCAGCCGGTCCGTCTTCCGCGCACGCATGGCGGGCTTGTAGACGTCGATGCGGTCGCCGCCGATGCGCTTGGAATGGTACATCGCCAGCTCGGCGTCCTTGATGATCTCGTCCGTGAGCTGCGTCTGAGGGTCGGACAAGGCGAGGCCGATCGAGGCGGTGAGAAAGATCTCGCGGTCGTTGAAGGCGATCGGCGCGCGGATGGTCTTGCGGATGGTTTCGGCGAAGGCGGTGATGCGCGCCGGGTCCTGTTCGGACAGCAGGATCAGGCCGAACTGGTCGCCGGCCAGTCGCGCCAGCGTGTCCTGCGGCTTCAGGATGCGGGTGAGGCGGCGGGCCAGCGTCAGCAGGATGGAATCGCCGACCGCGATGCCGACGGAATCGTTGACCTGCTTGAAGCGGTCGAGATCGATCACCATCAGCGTCGGCCGCAGCGTCGGCATGGTCTTGGCGAAGTTGGCGACAGCACCCAGCCGGTCCATGAACAGCTTGCGGTTGGGCAGGCCGGTGAGGTTGTCGTGCACGGAATCGTGCAGCAGGCGTTCCTCGGCGTTGCGGAGCTCGGTGACGTCGGTGAGCGTGCCGACGACGCGCGAGACCTCGCCGTCGGAGCCAACCACGGGGCGGGCCTTCAGCGCGAACCACATGAAATGACCGTCCGGCGTGCGCAGGCGGAAATCCTGCACCAGCCGGCCGCGGCGCTGGTCGAGCACGCTGTCGAGCGCGGCGCGGAAACGGTCCTGGTCGAGCGGATGCAGCACTTCGAGCCAGGACGCCGCGGGGCCTTCCAGCGTGCCGCGCTTGAGCCCGAGCAGGGCCTCGGTCTCGGGGCTGGTGAACACCTTGTCGGCGGACACGTCCCAATCCCAGATCAGATCGCCGGAGCCGGCGAGCGCCAGCGCCCGCCGCTCGATGTCGGAGACGATGCCGGTGGTGGCGCCGCCGCCGGCGAAGGCGTGCTGCATCACCGTGAATCCGATCAGCATCACGATCAGCACGAGGCCGCCGAGCAGGGCCGGGCCGACGATGTCGTTGGTGACGGAGCCTGCGACGGTCATGCCAGCCGCGACCACCCAGACCACCAGCAGGAACCAGGTCGGGATCAAGAGCACCGCGCGGTCGAAGCCGTGGGTGGAGAGATAGACGATCAGCGCAAAGCCGGCGAAGGCGATCAGCACCAGCGAGATGCGCGCGATGCCGGAGGCCACCGCCGGATCGAACAGCGCCAGCGCCACCAGGGAC
Source organism: Bradyrhizobium sp. USDA 241 (assembly GCF_049739505.1). Classification (NCBI taxonomy): domain Bacteria; kingdom Pseudomonadati; phylum Pseudomonadota; class Alphaproteobacteria; order Hyphomicrobiales; family Nitrobacteraceae; genus Bradyrhizobium; species Bradyrhizobium sp. USDA 241. The sequence goes on from NZ_JBMGPZ010000004.1 coordinate 2,458,019, forward strand.
CCGAGGAAGGCGAGCCAGCCGATCGTGATGTGGGAATAGCGCACGTGCCAGCGGCTGAGATTGAGATACGCGAACAGGAACACCAGCAGCGTTGCCGCGAGGATGGCCTCGCCCGCCGCGCGCCAGATGCGCTCGGCGTTGTTCGACATGTCGAGCACCTTGCCCCAGAAGCCGAAATCGACGCCGATATCGACCAGCACCGCCCAGGCCAGCGCCGCGGCGGCCGGGAACATGATGCTGCCCTTGACGACGAACAGGATGGTCAGCACCAGCGCGAGCAGGCCGGAAATGCCGATCACGATGCCCTGGTAGAGCGTGAAGGAATTGACCTTGTCCTTGTAGGATTCCGGCTCCCACAGATAGAGCTGCGGCAGCTTGTCGGTGCGCAGCTCCGCAACGAAGGTGACGACCGCGCCGGGGTCGAGCGTGATGCGGAACACGTCGGCGGTGGCGCTTTCCTGGCGCTCGGGCCGGTCGCCGATCGAGGGCGTGATGGTCGCGATGCGCGACAGGCCGAGGTCAGGCCACAGCAGCCCCGAGGAGACGATGCGATAATGCGGGGCGACGATCAGGCGGTCGAGCTGGTCGTCGGTGTTGTTGGCGAGCGCGAACACCACCCAGTTCTGCCCGCCTTCGCGGGCGCGCACCTCGATGCGGCGAACGATGCCGTCGGTGCCGGGCGCGGTGGAGACCTGGATGCGATCGGCATCGCTGCGCTGATGCTCGAGCACGCCGGTGAGGTCGATCGCGGGCGCGTCGCTGCGGACGCTGACGGCGTCCAGCGCGCGCGCGGGATACGCGGCGACAAGAATCATGAGGCCCAGCGCGAAGGGCGCGAGGCACCTGATCAGACGCAAGGTCAATTCTCCGCGTTCGACGCAAACTCTGAGTGCAAGGCGAATCTAGAAGGCGATTCAAACCGGACCGAAGTGGTTCGGCGCGTCGCGATAGATGCCACGAAAGCGAGGAAAATCAAAGGGTTTCCGGCCTGGCCTGTGGGCCGGCGGCCTAGGCCTCCAACACAATTTTGCCAATATGTGCGCTGGTTTCCATGCGCCGGTGGGCATCCGCCGCCTTTTCCAGCGGGAAAGCGCTGTCCATGACCGGCTTGATGCGGCCTTCGCGCAAAAGCGGCATCACTTTCGCCTCGATCGCGGTCACCATCGCCGCCTTGTCCGCATTAGTACGGGGGCGCAGCGTCGAGCCGGTATGGGTCAGGCGCTTGACCATCACCTTGGCGATGTTGACGCTGACCTTGGGGCCGTTGAGGGTGGCGATCTGGACGATGCGGCCATCGACCGCCGCGGCATCATAGTTGCGGTCGACATAGTCGCCGGCGACCATGTCGAGGATCAGATTGACGCCGACGTTGTTGGTCTCGGCCTTGACCACGGCGACGAAGTCCTCGGTCTTGTAGTTGATGGCACGGTCGGCGCCCAGCTTGAGGCAGGCGTCGATCTTGTCCTGCGATCCCACGGTGACGAACACCTTCGCGCCGAATGCTTTCGCAAGCTGGATCGCCATGGTGCCGATGCCGGAGGAGCCGCCGTGGATCAGCAGCGTCTCGCCGGCCTTGAGGCCGCCGCGCTCGAACACGTTGTGCCAGACCGTCATCAGGGTTTCCGGCAGCGCGCCGGCTTCCTTGATCGACAGTGCTGGCGGCACGCTCATCGCCTGGGCATCCTGGGCGATGCAGTACTGCGCATAGCCGCCGCCGGCGACCAGCGACATCACCTTGTCGCCAACCTTGTGCCGCCTGGCATTGCTGCCCACCGCCACCACTTCGCCCGCAATCTCGAGGCCAGGCAAGTCGCTGGCGCCGGGCGGCGGCGGATAGGCGCCGGAGCGCTGCGCGACGTCAGGCCGGTTCACGCCCGCGGCTTCGACCTTGACCAGGATCTCGTCCGGACCGGGCTGCGGAACGGGGCGTTGTTCCGGCACCAGCACCTCCGGTCCGCCGGGCTTGGAGATGGCGATCACGGTCATTTGCGCGGGCAGCTTGTCCATGATGGGTCCTTGAGCAAAGGTGCGGGATGCAACGAGACCCTTGCTTAGCCAGCGCGGTCCAAGCTGGCAACCGCCTCGGCATTGTGGTCCGTGCGAACGCAGGAGGAACGAGGATGGCGATGGAAGACGACGACCGCCCGCGCAGGAAGATCACGCACGAGATCGGCCAGGATCTTTCGCTGTTGTCGGTCGAGGAACTGACCGAGCGCGTCGCACTGCTCAAGACCGAGATCGCAAGACTGGAGGAAGCCGCCACCAGGAAGCGTGCCTCGCGCGATGCGGCGGATCACTTTTTCAAGAAGTAGTGGTCGCCACACAACGACTGTCGTCCCGGACGCGTGGGCCGAACTTTCTCCGTGTCGTCATTCCGGGGCGGCGCGTCAGCGCCGAGCCCGGAATCCATAGCCACAGGCCGTTGAGACGGGCACGCTGATAGTGGCCGGCTACTCCATCCGCGTGTGGTTATGGATTCCGGGCTCGCGACTTCGTCGCGCCCCGGAATGACGACTTAAGATTGTTCCGCTCCGCACTCGGCCGCTGGCCGACATGGCTAACGAACTCTCAAAAAATTAGCTCGTTTACGGTCGATTAAGCTTTCGGGTTTATGACTGGAACTGTCCTCGTTTGGACACCGAGTGGCTCCTGTCCACTCTGTTTGACGCCTCCCTGTTATCAACTTTCAAAGCCGCCGGTCTCCGGCGGCTCTTTTTTTTGGCGCAAAGCGGAGCGGATGCCGCTTCGCGTCGAGAACACGCGTCGAAACAAGAGTATCCCCTCAGTTGCACTTGCGAGGAATGACCCGCGGAAACCATATCCGCGCTTGTCACTGGACTCCGCGCTCCGCACGCGCAATGATTTGTTCATCATAAGCCGGCGCCAAGCCGGACAGTCAGACAGTTGCGTAAGGGGCGTTAACCATGGAACGTTTGCAGGCCGAAGGCGCTCTCGTTCAGCTCAGTGAGCGGTTCACCAATTCTGCGGCGTTCGGCGTTCTGTTCCGTGAAGGCATGGACCTCGTCGAAGAGACTGCCGCCTATCTCGACGGCGCCGGCCGCGTCGAGGCCAAGGCACTCGATCGCGCCGTCAGCCTCACCTATGCGACCGAGAGCATGCGCCTCACCACGCGCCTGATGCAGCTTGCTTCCTGGCTGCTGCTGCACCGCGCGGTGAAGGAGGGCGAGATGACGCTGAGCCAGGCCAACCGCGAGAAGACCAAGGTCAAGCTCACCGCCGCCGATCCCGGTCCCGCCGACACCGTCGAGAAGCTGCCCGCGCAGCTCCAGGACCTGATTCATCGCTCGATGAGCCTGCAGACCCGCGTGCGCCGCCTCGACAGCACGATCCACACCCCGCCGGCCGAGCACGTGGCGATCGGCAACCCGCTGGTGCCGCACCTTAACGCGCTGAAGGCGGCGTTCGAGCGGTAAGCTATTTCATCGTCGTCCCGGGGCGCGCGAACCCGGAATGACGGTGCGGCAGAAACAAAAACGCCCCCGGCTTGCGGGGGCGTTTTCGTCTCCAGCCTTGCGGCCGGCTCAATCCTTTTTGAGAAAGCCCGAAAACTTCTTCTGGAAGCGCGAAACGCGGCCGCCGCGGTCCATGATCTGCGTGGAGCCGCCGGTCCAGGCCGGATGCGACTTCGGGTCGATGTCGAGGTTCAGCGTGTCGCCTTCCTTGCCCCAGGTCGAGCGGGTCAGGTACTCGGTTCCGTCGGTCATGACGACCTTAATCGTATGATAATCCGGATGAATTTCGGCTTTCATGGCAATTCCTCGGCGCTCCGGCGCCTTCTTGGGTGGTTAGCGAATGACGGATTTGGGGGGCTCTATACCGCACGAACCCCCGCAAAACAAGCCGTGCCGGCCGTCGAACCGGGTTTGCCCCTAGGGGACTTCCCGGATTTGCCACTACCCTTGCACCAGCCTATTGGGAGCAAACCAATGCAATAGGTCGGATATCATGAGCGCAGTGGAACGGCTTGATGACCAGCATGTCGATCGGCCCGCAATGAACGCCGCGGACATCCCGTCGATCGAGGCCGAGCTGATCGAAGAGCCCGCCAAGGGCCGCGCCAAGCTGCGGCCGCTGCTCGCGCTCGCGCCCTATGTGAGCCGCTATCGCGGCCGGGCGGCGCTGGCCTTCGTCGCGCTCACGGTCGCCGCGCTGACGACGCTGCTGGTGCCGATCGCGGTGCGCAGGATGATCGATTTCGGCCTGACGCCTGAAGGCATCGAGCTGATCAACAGCTACTTCTCGGTGATGCTCGCGGTGGTGGGCGTGCTCGCGCTCGCGAGCGCGGCGCGCTACTACCTCGTGATGACGATCGGCGAACGCATCGTCGCCGACCTCAGGCGCGACGTCTTCGCCCATCTGCTCTCGCTCTCCCCCGCCTTCTTCGATTCCGCCCGCAGCGGCGAGCTGATCTCGCGGCTTACCGCCGACACCACCCAGCTCAAATCGGCCGTCGGCGCCTCGGTCTCGATCGCGCTGCGCAACATGATGATGTTCCTGGGCGCCGCGGCGATGATGGTGATCACGAGCCCGAAGCTGTCCGGCTTCGTGCTGCTGGCCATTCCCCTGATCGTGCTGCCGCTGGTGGCCTTCGGGCGCTGGGTGCGGCGCCTGTCGCGCAATGCACAGGATACGCTCGCCGAAGCCTCGGCCTATGCCGGCGAGCTGGTCGGCGCGATCCGCACCGTGCAGGCCTATACCAGCGAGCAATTTGCCGAGAAGCGTTTCGGCGGCGAGGTCGAACAGGCCTATGAGGCCGCTCGAACCTCGACCCAGGCCCGCGCCGTGCTCACGGCCATCATCATCTTCATCGTGTTCGCGAGCGTGGTCGCCATCCTCTGGATCGGCTCGCACGACGTGCTGAGCGGCGCGATCACGCCGGGCCGGCTCGGCCAGTTCGTGCTCTATGCCGTGTTCGCCGCGGCGGGCCTCGGCCAGCTCAGCGAGGTCTGGGGTGAGGTCTCGGCGGCCTCGGGCGCGGCCGAGCGCCTGTTCGAGATCCTGCACGTGAAGCCCGAGATCACCGCGCCCACGGCGCCGCGGGCGCTGCCGGTGCCGGCGCGCGGCGAGGTCGGTTTCGATCAGGTCAGCTTCGCCTATCCGGCGCGGTCCGACGTCAAGGTGCTCGACGCCGTGTCGTTTACCGTGCGCCCCGGCGAGAAGGTCGCGATCGTCGGTCCCTCCGGCGCCGGCAAGAGCACCATCTTTCATCTCTTGCTGCGCTTCTACGACCCGCGCAGCGGGACGATCTCGCTCGACGGCGTGCCGGTCAAGTCCGCCGACCCGCGGGATTTCCGCGCCCGCATCGCGCTGGTGCCGCAGGACTCGGTGGTGTTCGCAGCGACCGCCCGCGAGAACATCCGCTTCGGCCGGCCCGATGCGAGCGATGCCGAGGTCGAGCGCGCCGCCGAACTGGCGCATGCCGCCGAGTTCATCCGCCGCCTGCCCGAAGGTTTCGAGACGGCGCTCGGCGAGCGCGGCGTGACGCTTTCCGGCGGCCAGCGCCAGCGCATCGCGATCGCGCGCGCCATCCTGCGCGATGCGCCGCTGCTGCTGCTGGACGAGGCCACCTCCGCGCTCGACGCCGAGAGCGAAACCCTGGTGCAGACCGCGCTGGAAGAGCTGATGCGCCACCGCACCACGCTGGTGATCGCGCATCGCCTCGCCACCGTGCTCTCCTGCGACCGCATCCTGGTGATGGACCAGGGCCGGATCGTCGAGCAGGGCACGCATGCCGAGCTCGTGGCGGCGAACGGACTTTATGCAAGGCTGGCGCGGTTGCAGTTCGAGGGGGCGTAGAGGGTCAACACTGGAGAGGACGCCTACGGCTTCCATTCCATCTTCAGCACCGGCCGGCCCGAGGTCGGGTTCACGTCGTCGCCGGCATGGGTAAAGCCATTGCGCTCGTAGAAGCGGATGGCGCGGGCATTGTCCTTGTTGACGAGCAGCGTGATTCCTGCCGGCGAGAGACGCTTGGCCTCGTCCACCAGCAGCCGCGCTGCATCCGAGCCCCAATGCTCCGGATCGACCACGAGCTGGTCGAGATAGCCTCCGCCATCGATCGTGACGAAACCGATCGGCGCACCGTCCTGCTCCGCCACCGCGATCGAGGCCTTCGGCACCAGGTCCTTGCGCCAGCGCTCGCGCCACCATTCCAGCCGTGCCGCGAAGTCGATCTGCGGATAGGCCTGCTGCCAGGTGCGATGCCAGAGCTCGATCGCAGCGGTTTCGTCCTCGGGGCGGTAGGGGCGAAGCTGGAGCGCGCTCACTACCGCTCCGTCAGCTTCAGCTCGATGCGGCGGTTGCGCTTGTAGGCCTCCTCGGTGTTGCCGGGATCGAGCGGCTGGAATTCGCCGAAGCCGGCCGCGACGAGACGCTGGGCGGGCACGCCGAGCGAGATCAGGTATTGCACCACCGAGATCGAGCGGGCCGCGGACAGGTCCCAGTTCGACTTGAAGTTCGCGCCGCTGACCGGGCGCACGTCGGTATGGCCGTCGACGCGCAGCACCCAGGGAATCTCGTTCGGGATCTTCTTGTCGAGCTCGATCAGCGCGGTCGCCAGCGTGTCGAGCTCGGCGCGGCCCTCGGGCAGCAAGGTCGCCTGGCCGGTGTCGAAGAACACTTCGGACTGGAACACGAAGCGGTCGCCGACGATGCGGATGTCGGGGCGGTTGCCGAGGATGGCGCGCAGGCGGCCGAAGAATTCGGAGCGGTAGCGCGACAATTCCTGCACGCGCTGCGCCAGGGCAACGTTCAGGCGAGAGCCCAGATCGGCAATTCGATTTTGCGATTCCTTGTCGCGCTTCTCGCTGGCATCCAGCGCCTCTTCCAGGGCCGCCAATTGCCGGCGCAGCGCGCTGATCTGCTGGTTCAACACCTCGATCTGTGCCAGGGCCCGCGCCGAGACGGCCTTCTCCGAGTCCAGCGCCTTGCCGAGTTCGGCGGTCTTGCCTTGCGCGTCGTTGCCGGCGGCAGCAAGGCCGTCATAGAGACCCTTGATGCGGTCGCGCTCGGACTCGGCCGAGGCGAGGCCCGCCTTCAATTGCGAGACCTGGTCGTCGAGGCTGAGCTTGCCGAGCTTCTCCAGCGACAGGAGCTCGTTGAGCTGGGCGATCTTGGCGTTGAGCTGCTCCAGCGCCTTGTCCTTGCCGGTGACCTCCTGCGACAGGAAGAACTGCACGACCAGAAACACCGACAGCAGGAACACGATCGACAGCACCAGCGTCGACAGCGCGTCGACGAAGCCGGGCCAGTAGTTGAAGGCGCCTTCGCTGCGGCGGCCGCGCGCTAGAGCCATTTACGTCTCCGTTTCCCTCGTGTCCCGGACGCGCCGCAACGTGCAACGCTGCTGCGCAGAGCCGGGACCCATTTCCCGTCTCCGGACCCCGGCTCTGCGACGCACCGCTTTCGCGCCGCGCCGCGTCCGGGGCACGCGAGCGTCTAACTCTTCTCCGGCTGACGCGCGATGCGCTCCAGCAGGCGTCGGATCTCGCGGTTCTGCTCGCCCTGGCCGTCGGCCCATTCGCGGATCATCTGCTGCTCGGTGCGCATGTGCGAGACCAGCGCCTGGATCGCCTCGGCAAGGCTCGCCATTGCTGCCGTTGTGCCGCGGCTGGCGCTGCCTTCATCGAACACGGAGCGCAGCCGTTCGACCGCGGCCTGGAGCTCGCCGCTGGCGACGCCGCCGCCTGCCGCAACGGGCGCTTCGCCGTTGCCATATTCGCGCACGGTGGTGGCGAGCCAGTCTTCGAGGTCGGTGTAGAAGCGGTTTTGCGCCTGGCTCGATTGCAGGTCGAGGAAGCCGAGGATCAGGGAGCCGGCGAGGCCGAACAGCGAGCTGGAGAACGAGATCCCCATGCCGCCGAGCGGGGCGGCGAGGCCCTCCTTGAGCGTGTCGAACAGCGAGCCGGCATCGCCGCCGACCTTGAGCCCGTCGATCACCTTGCCGACCGAGCCGACCGTCTCGATCAGGCCCCAGAAGGTGCCGAGCAGGCCGAGGAAGACGAGGAGGCCGGTCATGTAGCGCGAGATGTCGCGGGCCTCGTCGAGGCGCGTCGCGATGGAATCGAGCAAATGCCGCATCGTGGTCTGGGTGATGGTCATTCGCCCGGAGCGCTCGCCGCCGAGGATCGCCGCCATCGGCGCCAGCAGCTTCGGGTGCCGGGCCGGTGCCAGGCCGGGGTCGGCGATGCGGAAATTGTTGACCCAGGAGACTTCGGGATAGAGCCGGATGACCTGGCGGAAGGCCAGCACGATGCCGATGAACAGCACTGCCCCGATCAGGGCATTGAGCCCGGGATTGGCGAAGAAAGCCTGGATGATCTGCTTGTAGAGCACCACGCCTACCAGCGTGCACAGCACCAGGAAGACCAGCATCCGCACCAGGAAGACGCTGGGCGAGGACAGTTTCGTGTACTCGATATCCAAGGTGGAGCGGGAAGTGCCAGACGGCATGGCCGGTATCATCCGTTACGTAAGCTTGCTTGCGGTGCGCACTATGGCACAGCGCCCGCCCAAAAAAAGCGGCGGATGCGCCAATTTCGGGGACAGCCTGGGGAACCCGGACCGGAAGCGGCGCTTTGATGAGCAGGTATCTGCAGAAGCTCGCCATTCGGGAGGCGTATGAGCGTCGTTTCCGCGATCATCGGGAGTGCCGAACACGTGCCGCTGCCGGATGTGGTCATCCGTGCCGCGATCCAGCGCTTGTGCTCCCGCACGGCGAGCCGCCTGTCGGCGCTGGGCGCCGCCGAGGATGCCGCCTTCGCCGGGCGGATGATGCTGCGGCCGGTTGCCGAGGGCGCGGGGGCCCGGCACGACGAGGCGCCTGCTTCCTTCTTCGCCGAAGTGCTCGGCCCCAACCGCAAATTCTCCTCCTGCTTCTACAAGACCGACGCGAGCACCTTGCAGGAGGCGGAGGAGGAGGCGCTGCGCCAGACCGTCGAGCATGCCGGTCTTGCCGACGGCCAGACCATCCTCGAGCTCGGTTGCGGCTGGGGCTCGCTCTCGCTGTGGATGGCGCGGCAGTTTCCGCATGCAAAGGTGACGGCGGTGTCGAGCTCGCAGGCACAGCGCGCTCATGTCGAGGACGAGGCGCGGCTCCGCGGACTCCTGAACCTGCGCGCGGTCACCGCGGACATGAACGTGTTCGCGCCCGAAGGCCAGTTCGACCGCATCGTCTCGGTCGAGATGTTCGGGCAGATGATGAACTGGCGCAAGCTGATGACACGCGTGCAGTCATGGCTCGCATCGGAGGGGCGGTTCTTCATGCACGTCGCCACACATCGCGCAGGCTCGCAGCTGTTCGACCGGCTCGACCGCCACGACTGGATCGCGCAGCACGTCTTCACGGGCGGGCTGATGCCGAGTCATCACCTCGTCAGGCAATTCGACGATATCTTTGCGATCGAGAAGGAATGGTGCTGGAGCGGTACGCATTACCAGCGCACCGCCAACGACTGGCTCGCCAATTTCGAGGCGCATCGCGGGCCCATCGAGGCGTCCTTGCGCAGGGTCTATGGCGAGGAGACTGCTCTTTTGATGCGTCGCTGGCGCTGGTTCCTCCTCGCAACATCCGGCCTGTTCGGCTACGCCGGTGGAACCGAATGGGGAATCAGCCATTATCGGATGAAAGCCGCCGAGTGATTGCGGTGTTCGGTCGCAGCACGCGGCGGTGGAACTGGATTCACAATCAGGTGAGTCGCTAAAAGGCAGCTGAAGTCAACGGGTTAGGTCGTGTGACAATGAGCCGCCTGCAACACGCGTTGCGTCGCAGCAAGTCCATATCTATTTTGAGGCCATCGGCGCGCGAAAGGAGTCCAGGACGGGCCCACGGAGCGTGAGCAGTATCAACAACATCGGGGCACCACATTTCATGTCAGGACTTCGCGCGCGATCGGCATGCGTTGCATTGATGCTCGCGGCCCTTGCGCCGCTCCTTGGTGCTTGCGACGAATCCAGCTCCGCCGTATCCGCCGCCCAGCCGGCCGCCCCTGACGTGAGCGTCGTCGTCGTCAAGCCGCAGCCGCGCGCCGTGGTGCGCGAACTGCCGGGCCGCATCGCGCCGACGCGCGTCTCGGACGTGCGGCCGCGCGTGTCCGGCATCGTGGTCCAGCGTCTGTTCCGCCAGGGCAGCGAGGTGAAGGCAGGCGATCCGCTCTATCGTATCGATCCGCGTCCGTTCGAGGTCGAGGTGATGGCCAACGAGGCCGCGCTTGCCAAGGCCGAAGCGGCGTTGCTGCAGGCCAAACAGCAGGCGCATCGCATCGCCACCCTCACCAAGGATCGCGCTGCCCCGGAAGCCGAGAACGAGAAGGCGATCGCGGCCGAACGCCAGGCCCATGCCGAGGTCGAGGGCCGCAAGGCCGAGCTCGCGCGGGCCAAGCTCAATCTCGACTATGCCACCGTGCGCGCGCCGATCGACGGCGTGGTCGGTGCGGCGCTGGTCAGCGAGGGCGCGCTCGCGGTGCAGAACGAGACCAATCTCGCCACCATCCAGCAGCTCGATCCGATCTATGCCGACTTCACCCAGTCGGTGAATGAACTCAACCAGCTCCGCCGTGCCTTCGAGACCGGCGACCTCGATCGCATCGCCGCCGATGCTGCCAAGGTGCGCCTGGTGCTCGACGACAACACCATCTATTCGCTCGACGGCAAGCTGCTGTTCTCCGACGCCAAGGTCGACGCCCACACCGGGCAGGTGACGTTGCGCGGCGAGTTCCCCAATCCCAGGCGCGAACTGCTGCCGGGCATGTATGTCCGGGTCCGAATCGACCAGGGTCTCGATTCCGACGCGATCGCGGTGCCGCAGCAGGCGGTCCAGCGCAATGGCGGCGGCGGCAGCGAGGTGTTCGTCGTCAAGGACGACAACCACATCGTGGTCCAGCCGGTGCGCACGGGATCGGTGCAGGACGGACTCTGGTTCGTCACCGAAGGCCTGAAGGCCGGTGACAAGGTCGTAGTCGAAGGTTTCCAGAAGTTCGCGGCCGGCGACAAGGTCAAGCCGCAACCCTGGTCGGAGGTGGAAGCGACCGCGGACAACCGGCACGCCCAGCAGCTCACGCGGTAACGCGCTATGCCGAGCTTTTTCATCGACAGGCCGATCTTCGCCTGGGTGGTCGCGCTGTTCATCTGCTTGATCGGCGCGATCGCGGTGCCGCTGCTGCCGATCGCGCAATATCCGATCATCGCGCCGCCCTCGATCTCGATCTCGACCAGTTATCCCGGTGCGTCGCCGGAAAACCTCTACAACAGCGTCACGCGGCTGATCGAGGAGGAGCTCAACGGCGCCTCCGGCATTCTCAATTTCGAATCGACCAGCGACTCGCTCGGCCAGGTGGAGATCATCGCCAATTTCCAGCCCGGCACCGATACCAACGACGCCTCGGTGGAAGTCCAGAACCGCATCAAGCGCGTCGAGGCGCGCCTGCCGCGCGCGGTGATGCAGCAGGGCATCCTGATCGAGGAAGCCTCCAGCGCGGTGCTTCAGATCATCACGCTGAGTTCGACCGACGGCAGCCTGGATGAGGTCGGCCTCGGCGACTTCATGATCCGCAACGTGCTGGGTGAGATCCGCCGCATTCCCGGCGTCGGTCGCGCCACGCTGTACTCGACCGAGCGCAGCTTGCGCGTCTGGGTCGATCCGGCCAGGCTCGTCGGCTATGGGCTGACCGCCGATGACGTCAACAAGGCCATCGCCGCGCAGAACGCGCAGGTGGCCTCCGGCAGCATCGGTGCCGAACCTTCGACGTCCAGCCAACGCACCTCGACGCTGGTGCTGGTCAAGGGGCAACTCTCCTCGCCGGACGAATTCGGCGCCATCATCCTGCGCGCCAATGCCGACGGCTCGACCGTGCGCCTGCGCGATGTCGCGCGCGTCGAGGTCGGCGGGCTCAGCTACCAGTTCAACACGCGCCTCAACGGCAAGCCGACCGCGGGTCTGTCGGTGCTGATGTCGCCGACCGGCAATGCGCTGGCGACCGCGAGCGCGGTCGAAGCGAAGATGAAGGAGCTGTCGCGCTTCTTCCCGGCCAACATCACCTACGAGATCCCCTACAACATCACGCCCGTGGTCGAGGCCTCGATCAAGAAGGTGCTGACGACGCTGGTGGAAGCCGTGGTGCTGGTGTTCGTCGTGATGTTCCTGTTTCTGCAGAACATCCGCTACACCATCATTCCGACCATCGTGGTGCCGGTGGCGCTGTTGGGCGCCTGTTCCACGCTGCTGCTCGCCGGCTACTCCATCAACATGCTTTCGATGTTCGGCATGGTACTTGCGGTCGGCATCCTCGTCGACGACGCCATCGTCGTGGTCGAGAACGTCGAACGCATCATGGCCGAGGAAGGCCTGCCGCCGAAGGAAGCCACGCGCAAGGCGATGTCGCAGATCACCGGCGCCATCATCGGCATCACCTTGGTGCTCATGGCGGTGTTCGTGCCGATGGCGTTCTTCCCGGGCTCGGTCGGCATCATCTACCGCCAGTTCTCCGTCACCATGGTCGCCGCGATCGGCTTCTCCGCCTTCCTCGCGCTGTCGCTGACGCCGGCGCTGTGTGCGACCCTGCTCAAGCCTGTCGCCAAGGGGCACGGTCATTCCAGCAATTTCGTGTTCGGCTGGTTCAATCACATGCTGGAGGCCGCGCGGTTCCGCTACGCGGGTACGGTCGGCTTCTCGCTGAAGCGCACCGGACGCCTGATGCTGGTCTATGCCGCGCTGCTGGTCGGCCTGTCCTGGGCCTTCGTCAGCCTGCCCGGCGGCTTCCTGCCCGTCGACGACCAGGGCTTCGTCACCACCGACGTGCAGACGCCGTCGGATTCGTCCTACGCCCGCACCGAGGCCGTGATCGAGAAGGTCGAAAAATATCTTGCCGCACGGCCGGGAGTCAAAGACGTCACCTTCCTCACGGGCTTCAGCTTCTCCGGCCAGGGCATGAACACCGCGCAGGCCTTCATCACGCTGAAGGACTGGTCGGAGCGCGGGCCCCAGGATTCCGCCGCGGCGATCGTCAACGACATCAACCGCGACCTCTCATCGATCCGCGACGCCAAGATCTCGGCGCTGCAGCCGCCGCCGATCGACAATCTCGGCAACTCCTCCGGCTTCTCGTTCCGCCTTCAGGACCGCGGCCAGAAGGGCTATTCGGCCTTGATGCGCGCTGCCGACCAGCTGATCGCGGCGGCCAATGCGAGCCCGGTGCTCCAGAAGGTCTACATTGAAGGCCTGCCCGAGGCAGGCGTGGTCAATCTCATGATCGACCGCGAGAAGGCCGGCGCCTTCGGCGTCACCTTCGAGGACATCAACAACACGATCTCGACCAATCTCGGCTCGAACTACATCAACGACTTCCCGAACCGCGGCCGCATGCAGCGCGTCGTCGTGCAGGCCGACGCGCGCGACCGCATGCGGACCGAGGACATCCTCAACTACAACGTCAAGAACAGCCGCGGCCAGCTGGTGCCGTTCTCGTCCTTTGCCACGGTGGAATGGGCCCGCGGTCCGACGCAGATCGCCGGTTTCAACTATTATCCGGCGGTGCGCATCTCCGGCGAAGCGAAACCCGGCTTCACCTCGGGCGATGCGATCGCCGAGATGGAGCAGCTTGCCGACAGACTGCCGCGCGGCTTCGGCTATGAATGGACCGGACAATCGCTCCAGGAAAAGCTCTCGGGCTCGCAGGCGCCGTTCCTGCTGGCGCTCTCGGTATTCGTGGTGTTCCTGTGTCTGGCCGCGCTGTACGAGAGCTGGACCATTCCGCTCGCGGTGCTGCTGACCGTGCCGCTCGGCATCGTCGGCGCCGTCGTCGCCGCCATGCTGCGCGGCCTGCCCAACGACGTCTACTTCACCGTCGGCCTGATCACCATCATCGGCCTCGCCGCGAAGGACGCGATCCTGATCATCGAGTTCGCGAAGGATCTGCGCAAGGAAGGCAAGCCGCTGGTGGAAGCCACCATCGAGGCCTGCCGCCTGCGCTTCCGCCCGATCCTGATGACCGGCCTCGCCTTCATCTGCGGCGTGCTGCCGATGGCGATCGCGCATGGTGCCGGCGGCGCCAGCCAGCAGGCGCTGGGCAGCATCGTGATGGGCGGCATGATCGCGGTGGTGATCCTGGCGCTCCTGATGGTGCCTGTGTTCTTCGTCTCGGTGCAGCGCGTGCTGGGCGGGGACCGGGAGCCGGCGGCGGCAAAGGACCATGAGGCCTACGGCCCGCCGGCGCGGGCGCATACCGGGCACTGACAGTTCTTTCCCGTCATTCCGGGGCGCGCGTAGCGCGAATCACGATGCGCAATTGCGCATCTGAGAATCCATCGGGCCGCAATCACAGTCGATGAATGGATTCGGGGCCCGCGCCCAGTGGCGCGCCCCCGGAATGACGGCCGAGTGTGGAGCGCGAGCTCCCGCCTTAGGCCGCCTTCCTCAAGATTTTCACCAGCTCCCCATGCACGAACTCGTTGCCGCACACGACGTGCCCGGTGACCAGCGCATCGCCCGGGGTGTCGATGTCGCTCACCGTACCGCCCGCCTCGCGCACCATGATCTGGCCGGCGGCAATGTCCCACGGCTGCAGGTCGCGCTCCCAATAGCCGTCGAGGCGGCCGGCGGCGACGAAGGCGAGGTCGAGCGAAGCGGCGCCGAAGCGGCGCAGGCCCGCGACGCGATTCTGGATCGCAGTCATCTCGCGGCGGAATTCCTCGTGGTCGCCTCGGCCGATATGGGGCAGGCCGCAGGCCACCACGCATTCGTTGAGCTGGCGGCGGCCGGCCACGCGCAGGCGCTGGTCGTTGAGGAAGGCGCCCTTGCCGCGCTCGGCGATGTAGAGCTCGTCATTGGCGGGGTTGTAGATCACGCCGGCGATGATCGTGCCTTCACGCGCGAGGCCGATCGAGATCGCGAACTGCGGAATGCCGTGCAGGAAGTTGGTGGTGCCGTCGAGCGGATCGACGATCCAGGTGTGGCTCTTGTCGGTGCCTTCGCGGGTGCCGCCCTCTTCGCCGATGAAGCCATAGCCGGGCCTTGCCTTGGCGAGGTCCTGATAGAGGATCTCCTCGGCGCGCTTGTCGGCGAGCGAGACGAAATTCGCCGGCCCCTTCAGCGAGACCTGGAGATGCTCGATCTCGCCGAGATCGCGCTTGAGGCTGCGGCCGGCGCGGCGCGCGGCCTTGACCATGACGTTGATAGTGGCGGAATACAGCATGAGCTCTGGACTTGATCGGGGGCGGGGGATCAGGGGCAGGGACGGGACGTCGCGCCTGTTTGAGGGATTGGGTGCCCTGCGAGGGCGCTTGCGTCAAGTCATTGCGTCAAGTCATTTGGTCCCGAGCCATTTCTTGGCGGCGGCCTCGGCCTTGGCCCGATCCTCTGCGGGCAGATCGGATAATTGCTTGTCGAGTTCAGGGTCGCCCTTGCCGGCCGTTTTGGCCACCAGGTGCCATTTGAAGCCCTCGACCTTGTCCATGGGCGTACCCACGCCGTTGATCAGCACCCATGCCAGCCGGTTCTGCGCGATCGCGCTGCCCTGGCGGGACGCCTTGCGGAGCAACGCGACGGCCGCCGGCTGGTTCTTCGGCGTGCCGGTGCCGTTGAACATCGCGATCGCATATTCGACCTCGGCGTCGACATTGTCGGCGAGCGAGGCGGCCTGGAGCAACCGCACCGCGCGTTCCGGGTCCTTCGGCACACCGGTGCCTTCCTTGTAGAAGGTCGCGAGCGCGTATTGCGCCTCGGGCAGGCCTGCATCAGCGGCCTGGCGCAGCAGTTCCGCCGAGCGCTTGACGTCCTGCGGCAGGGTCTGGCCGTCCAGATAGAGCAAGGCGAGGTTATAGGCGGCCTTGGGCTCGCCGAGCTTGGCGGCGGAGGCCATCAGCTTGACCGCCACGCCCTTGTCGACAGGGCCGCCACGGCCCGACATGCGCAGCATGGCGAGCGCGAACATCGCCTCGCGATCGCCAGAATCGGCGGCGCGCTTGTACCATTCGGCCGCCTTGGCGTAGTCGCGCCGGATGCCCATGGCGTTGGAATAAAGCTCGCCGAGCATGGTCATCGCCTTGGGATCGCCGGCTTGTGCACGGGTGGTGGCGAGCTCGAACGCCGTCTTGTACTGGCCGCGCTGGTAGGCGCCGTAGACAAGATCGACGTTGGGATCGTCGGTCGGCGGTGGGGGGATCACGGTCGCGGCCGGCTTGGGCGAGGGGGACGGCTTGGGGGAGGCCGAAGGTTTCGGCGCGGGAGCGGCCTCCTTCTTCTTGGTGATCGTGTGCGGCCTGGGCTTCTGTTTTTCGGCGGGAGTGCCCGGCGTTGCGGCCGGCGGCGTGATCTGGAGCTGCGCGGCCGCGGGCGCCGTGAGCAACAGCGCGGCCAGCATGGTGATGTGCGGAAGCTTCATGTCGGGCGCTGGCCGTGCTCCTGACCCGCAGGATCCTGGCTCGCCGGCGCCGTCGCATGGGCCTTCTTGATCGCAGCGTCGGCCTCGACCAGCGCGGCCTTGGGCCCGCGCGGATCGGTCCAGATGAAGTCGCCGACCAGCACGAAATCGGCGCCGCTGGCGGCGAAATCGTGGGCCTCTTCCAGCGACGTGGCAAAGCCGACGCAGGGCGGCTCGAACAGCTCGGCCCACCAGTCCAGCCGTTCGGCGATGGCCTGGGATGACGGGCGCTGGCCTTTCTCGTCAGGCTCGCCGAACAGCACATAGTCGGCGCCCATCTCGCCCGCGCTCATGGAATCGTGACGCGTGGCAAGACCGCCGACTCCGGCGATGCGATCGGGCTTGAGCGAGGGCACCGCCTCTTCCAGCGCGGCAAGACCGGTGAGGTGCGCGCCGTCGGCGCCGCCGCGCGCGACGATGTCAGGATGGCCGTCGACGAGGAGGGCTGCGCCTGCCTTCTGCACCGGCGGTGCCAACGCCTTGACGCGCGAGATCATGGTGCGCTGGTCGGTTTCCTTCAGCCGCAGCAGCACGGCCGCGACATCGGCCGAAGCAAGCAGCCCCGGCAATTCGGCGACGAGCCTCGCAGGGTCCTCGACAATAGTCGTCGCGAGGTAGAGACGCGGCGCCGGGCGCGGCGGAGGCGGTTTGTTCGACAAGATCTAGGCTGCCTTCTGTTCCAGGCTGCTTTGCCATTCGCCCTTGGAGGCAAGGCCGTTCATCCGCGCGCGATGGCTGAAGGCGCGCTGTCCGGCCGCGACGTTCTCGGTCTTGCCGGACCAGGCCTTCTGCGGCGCGGCCTGGAGCGCGCGGCCGTAGGAGAAGGTCAGGCCCCAGGGCAGCGGGCCGAGTTTATGCATGGCATTGAGATGCGCGGTCGCCTCCTCGTCGGACTGGCCGCCGGAGAGGAAAGCGATGCCGGGCACGGCTGCGGGCACGC
The DNA here is from genome assembly GCF_049739505.1 of Bradyrhizobium sp. USDA 241. Lineage (NCBI taxonomy): Bacteria > Pseudomonadati > Pseudomonadota > Alphaproteobacteria > Hyphomicrobiales > Nitrobacteraceae > Bradyrhizobium > Bradyrhizobium sp. USDA 241. Next base: position 2,475,392 of record NZ_JBMGPZ010000004.1, read on the forward strand.
AGGCCTTGAGCAGCCGGATCGTCTTCTCCGCGACCTCCTCGACGGAGGCCTGCTTCGCGCACTTCTTGCCCGAGATTGCCATGTTCGGCTTCAGCACTATGCCTTCGAGCGCGACGCGCTGCACCCGCAACTCCTGGAACGTCTTGTTGAGCACGCGTTGCGTCACCTCATAGCACCGGTCGATGTCGTGATCGCCGTCCATCAGCACTTCCGGCTCGACGATCGGCACGATCTGCGCGGCCTGGCACAGCGCGGCGTAGCGCGCCAGCGCGTGGGCGTTGACGCTGATCGCGGTCATCGAGGGAATGCCGCTGCCGATGTCGATCACCGCGCGCCATTTGGCAAAGCGCGCGCCGCGCTCGTAATATTTCTTCAGCCGCTCGGCGAGCCTGTCGAGCCCGACCGTGACGAGCTCGCCCGGGCACATCGGCAGGGCCTGCGTGCCCTCGTCGACCTTGATGCCGGGAATGGCGCCGCTCTGCTCGATCAGCCTGACCAGCGGCGTGCCGTCCTTGGCATCCTGCCAGATCGTCTCGTCATAGAGGATCACACCGGAGATGTACTGGCTCATGGCGTCCTTGGCGCGAAACAGCATCTCGCGATAGTCGCGGCGGTTCTCTTCCGTCGATTCCACGCCGATGGCGTCGAAGCGCTTCTTGATGGTGCCGGAGGATTCGTCGGCGGCAAGGATGCCCTTGCCTGATACGACCATGGCGGTGGCGATCCTGTTGAGCTCAGTCAGATTCATCGAGAGGTCCTCCCAAATCGATTCTGCCCTTGCCCGCAAAAATAGACCGTTCTCGGGCAATTGCCGAGTTAACGTTCGTCGCAGGGTAAGGGGGGAGGAAGTAACGTACCACAAGAAAACTGTCATTCCGGGATGCGCCGAGAGGCGCAGGCCCGGAATCCATAACTAAAGCGCGATGAGATTTGGATGAATCGTCATCGCGCCTTAGGTCCTTGTTTGAGCATGATCTTTTCGGAAAACCGCTTCGCACTTTTCCGGATCATGCTCTAGGCCGTGGTTATGGATTCCGGGCTCGCCGCTTTGCGGCGCCCCGGAATGACGGAGAAAGTATGTGGCTTACGCCACCGTCGCGATCGCTACGCGGGGATCGCTTACGCCACCTTGGGGTCGAGCTCGCCCTTGGCGTAGCGCTTGGCCATCTCGGCGGTGGTCAGCACCTTCTTGATCTTGGAGGCCTGGCCGGCGGTATTGAACTCCTGGAGCCGCTGCTTGCACAGCTTGGTCATCGCTTCCATCGCCGGCTTCAAATATTTGCGCGGGTCGAACTCTTCCGGATTGTCCTTGAGCACCTTGCGGATCTGGCCGGTCATCGCCATGCGGTTGTCGGTGTCGATATTGATCTTGCGCACGCCGTTCTTGATGCCGCGCTGGATCTCGGCGACAGGCACGCCCCAGGTCGGCTTCATCTTGCCGCCATAGGCGTTGATGATGTCCTGGAGATCCTGAGGCACCGACGAGGAGCCGTGCATGACGAGATGGGTGTTCGGCAGCTTGCGGTGGATCTCCTCGATCACCTTCATGGCGAGGATGTCGCCGTCGGGCTTGCGGGTAAATTTGTAGGCACCGTGAGAAGTCCCCATCGCGATCGCGAGCGCGTCGACCTTGGTCTCCTTGACGAACTTCACGGCCTCGTCCGGATTGGTCAGGAGCTGGTCGTGGCTGAGCTTGCCCTCGGCGCCGTGGCCGTCTTCCTTGTCGCCCATGCCGGTTTCGAGCGAGCCGAGCACCCCGAGCTCGCCTTCGACCGAGATGCCGCCGAGATGGGCCATGTCGGTCACGGTCTTGGTGACGCCGACATTGTAGCCCCAGTCGCCGGGGGTCTTGCCGTCGGCCTTGAGCGAGCCGTCCATCATGACCGAGGTGAAGCCGGCCTGGATCGCGGTCATGCAGGTCGCCGGCTCGTTGCCGTGGTCGAGATGCACGCAGACCGGAATGTGCGGGTAGATCTCGGTCACCGCGTCCATCATGTGCTTGAGCATGACGTCGTTGGCGTAGGAGCGGGCGCCGCGCGAGGCCTGGATGATGACGGGCGCATCGACCTGGTTGGCCGCGTCCATGATCGCCAGCGCCTGCTCCATGTTGTTGATGTTGAAGGCCGGTACGCCGTAATCGTTCTCCGCCGCGTGGTCGAGCAGTTGACGTAACGTGATCCGAGCCATCTGTGTCTTTCTCCCGTTTGGGGCCTGCAAGGCCGCTTGATTACTTGATACGCAGAACCTCGACGCCGGGCAGCGGCTTGCCTTCCATCCATTCGAGGAACGCGCCACCGGCGGTCGACACATAGGTGAAGTCACCGGCCACATGGGCCTGGTTGAGCGCAGCGACAGTGTCGCCGCCGCCCGCGATCGAGACCAGCTTCCTGGCCTTGGTGCGCTCGGCCGCATGCTTGGCGGCCGCGACCGTGCCGCGGTCGAACGGCTGCATCTCGAAGGCGCCCAGCGGCCCGTTCCAGACCAGGGTTGCCGCATCGTCGATCGCCGCGTGGACGCGGGCGACCGATTGCGGGCCGACATCGAGGATCATGCCGTCGGCCGGGATCGCATCGAGCCCATAGGCATGCGACGGCGCGTTGGCCGCGAAATGATAGGCGACGGTCGCATCCACGGGGAGGATGATGGCGCAGTTGGCGGCGTCCGCCTTCTCCATGATGCGCAGCGCGGTCGGCGCGAGGTCCTTCTCGGCCAGCGACTTGCCGATCGCGACGCCCTGGGCGTGCAGGAAGGTGTTGGCCATCCCGCCGCCGATCACGAGCGCGTCGACCTTGGTCACGAGATTTTCGAGCAGGTCGATCTTGGTCGAGACCTTTGCGCCGCCGATGATCGCGATGACGGGCTTGGTCGGGGACCCCAGCGCCTTCTCCAGCGCATCGAGCTCGGCCTGCATGGTGCGGCCGGCATAGGCCGGCAGCTTGTGGCCGAGGCCTTCGGTCGAGGCATGGGCGCGGTGCGCGGCCGAGAACGCGTCATTGACCCAGATGTCGCCGAGCTTTGCGAGCTCCGCGACGAAGGCCGGATCGTTCTTCTCCTCTTCCTTGTGGAAGCGGGTGTTTTCGAGACAGAGGATGTCGCCGTCCTTCAAGCCGGCCACGGCCGTGGCCGCAGGCTCGCCGACGCAGTCGTCCGCGAAGGCGACCGGCTTCTTCACGACCTTCGACAGCGCTTCGGCGACGGGCTTGAGCGAATCCTTGGCATCGCGCCCCTTCGGCCGGCCGAAATGCGCGAGCAGGATGACCTTGCCGCCCTTGTCCGAAATTTCGGTGATGGTCGGCGCCACGCGCTCGAGGCGCGTTGCGTCGGTGACGCGCCCGTTCTCCATGGGCACGTTGAGGTCGACGCGCAGCAATACGCGCTTGCCCTTCACGTCGACGTCGTCGAGGGTGCGGAATTTGTTGGTCATCTCTGGGCTCTCTTGTCCCGGGCGCTGCGCAGCGCGGAGCGGTGCGCTGCAGAACCGGGACCCACATGACAGCGAGTCCCGCGGTTGAATGGTCCCGGTTCTGCGGAGCAGCGCTTAGGCGCTACACCGCGCCCGGGACACGAGAGTAAACGCTCAGATCACCTTCGCGATCGCGACGGCGGTGTCCGCCATGCGGTTCGAGAAGCCCCACTCGTTGTCGTACCAGGACATCACGCGCACCAGCGTGCCGTTCTGCACCTTGGTCTGGTCCTCGTGGAAGGTCGAGGAGTGCGGATCGTGGTTGAAGTCGATCGAGACGTTCGGCGCACTGGTGTAGCCGAGGATGCCCTTGAGCTGCTGCTCGCTGGCGCGCTTCATCGCCGCGTTGATCTCCTTGGCGTCGGTGGCGCGCTTGGCGACGATCTTGAGGTCGACCACCGAGACGTTCGGGGTCGGCACGCGGATCGCGACGCCGTCGAGCTTGCCCTTCAGCTCGGGCAGCACGAGACCGATCGCCTTCGCGGCGCCGGTCGAGGTCGGGATCATCGACATCGCAGCGGCGCGGCCACGGTAGAGATCCTTGTGCAGCGTGTCCAGCGTCGGCTGGTCGCCGGTATAGGCGTGGATCGTGGTCATGAAGCCGGTCTCGATGCCGACGAGATCGTTCAGCACCTTGGCAACCGGCGCGAGGCAGTTGGTGGTGCAGGAGCCGTTGGAGACGACCAGGTGATCCTTGGTGAGGGTGTCGTGGTTGACGCCGTAGACGATGGTGGCGTCGGCGCCGTCGGCCGGCGCGGACACCAGCACGCGCTTCGCGCCGGCGGTCAGATGCGCGGAGGCCTTGTCCTTCGAGGTGAAGATACCGGTGCATTCCAGCGCGATGTCGACGCCGAGATCTTTCCAGGGCAGCTTCGCGGGATCGCGCTCGGCGGTCACCTTGATCTTGCCGCTGCCGAGGTTGATCGAGTCGCCATCGACGGTGACGGTGCCGGTGAAGCGGCCATGGACGCTGTCGAAACGGAGCAGATGGGCATTGGTCTCGACCGGGCCGAGATCGTTGATGCCGACCACCTCGATGTCCTTGCGGCCTGACTCGGCGATAGCCCGCAGGACGTTGCGGCCGATGCGGCCAAAACCGTTGATTCCGACGCGGACTGCCATGTTTCGTCTCCTTCAATGACCGTTGTCATCCCGCACAACGCGCTTTCGTGCGCCTGCGAGGGTTTTTTTAGGGGCGGGCGCCCGGTTCGGCCGGGCGGTGCTTGATCATATGGAAGACTAGGTAGTCCTTTTTTGGGGCAAGCTCAACTCTCAGGAAATGCGCTTCAGCACAGCGTTAACCGCGGCCTCGGCGGTAATCCCGAAATGCTTGTAAAGCTCCTTGGCGGGACCGCTTTCGCCGAAGGAATGCATGCCGATGAATTCGCCGTCCTGGCCGATCACGGCGTCCCAGCCCCAGCGCACGGCGGCCTCGATCGCGAGCTTGACCGGCGCGTTGCCGATGATTGCGGCACGCTTGGCCTCTGGTTGCGCTAACAACAGCTCGAGCGAGGGAACGGAGACAACGCGTGACGCGACGCCGCGTTCCGCGAGCTGCTTCTGGGCCGCGACCGCGATCTCGACTTCGGAGCCGGAGGCAAACAGAGTCGCCTTGGCTTCGCCCTGGGCCGCGACCAGCTCATAGGCGCCGGCTGCGCAGGGATTGTCATTCGGTGCGGTGGTCCGCAGCTGCGGCAGGTTCTGCCGCGTCAGTGCCAGCACGGTCGGACCGTCGAGGCGGTTGAGCGCGAGCTCCCAGCATTCTGCGACCTCAATGGAATCGCAGGGACGGAACACGCGCATGTTGGGAATGGCGCGAAGCGCGGCAAGATGCTCGACCGGCTGATGCGTCGGCCCGTCTTCGCCGAGGCCGATGGAATCGTGCGTCATCACATAGACGACGCCGGTGCCCATCAGCGCGGCCAGGCGCATCGCGGGACGTGCGTAGTCGGTGAACACCAGGAAGGTCGCACCGTTCGGCGCGAAGCCGCCGTGCAGGAAGATGCCGTTCATCGCGGCGGCCATGCCGTGCTCGCGGATGCCGTAATGGATGAAGCGGCCCTTCGGCGTCTTGGCCGAGAAGGCGGTCGCCGACTTCGCCTTGTTGTTGTTGGAGCCGGTGAGATCGGCGGAGCCGGCCAGGAATTCCATCGGCATCGCGGCGGCGATCACTTCGATCGCAGCCTCCGACGATTTGCGCGTCGCCGCCGTCAGCGGCTCCTCCAGCAGCTCCTTCTTGTGCGCCTTCAGCGCCTTGGCCAGTGACGCCGGACGTTCATGGCGCAGGCGGCGCTCGAACTCGGCGCGCTTGCGGCTGCCGAGCTCGCCGAGCCGTGCTTCCCATTCCTGGCGCGCCGCGGCGCCGCGGCTGCCGGCCGCGCGCCACGCCTTCAGCACGTCGTCGGGCACCGAGAACGGCTCGAGCGAGATGCCGAGATTTTCCTTGGCGGCCTTGAGCTCGTCGGCGCCGAGCGCCTCGCCATGCACCTTCGAGGTGCCGGCCTTGTGCGGCGCGCCGAAGCCGATGGTGGTGCGGCAGGCGATCAGCGTCGGCTTGTTCGATTTTTGCGCGCGGGTGATGGCGGCGGCGATCGCTGCCTGATCCTGGCCGTCGATCTTCTCGGCGGCCCAGCCCGCCGACTTGAAGCGCTTCACCTGGTCGACGGAATCGGAGAGCGAGGTCGGGCCGTCGATCGAGATGCCGTTGTCGTCGTAGAGCACGATCAGCTTGTTGAGCTTCCAGTGCCCGGCCATCGCGATCGCTTCCTGCGACACGCCTTCCATCAGGTCGCCGTCGGAGGCGAGCACATAGGTGTGGTGGTCGACGATCTTCTTGCCGAACTCGGCGGCCAGCATCTTCTCGGCGAGCGCCATGCCGACCGCGGTCGAGATGCCCTGGCCGAGCGGCCCGGTGGTGGTCTCGATGCCCTTGGTGCGGAAATTCTCGGGGTGACCGGGAGTGAGCGAGTCGACCTGGCGGAACTGCTTGATCTGGTCCAGCGTCATCTCGGTATTGCCGGTCAGGTACAGCAGCGAATAGAGCAGCATCGAGCCGTGGCCGGCCGAGAGCACGAAGCGGTCGCGGTCCGGCCAGGCCGGCGCGGCGGCGTCGAATTTCAGGAACTGCGTGAACAGCACCGTGGCGATGTCGGCGGCACCCATCGGCAGGCCGGGATGGCCCGATTTCGCCTTCTCGACAGCGTCCATCGAAAGGCCGCGGATCGCGTTGGCCATACGGGTGTGATCGACCTGCGTCATGTCTGAAATCCGTCTGAAATGAGGCGCTTGGCGATGTACGCCCGCGCGGGAGGAGCCTGGCGGCCACTGAAAGGTCGGGGCTGGGATAGCACCTCGGTTCCGGGAGTCCAAGGCACTCAAACGCCGGTTTGACCGTAAAAGTTGCCATGTGGAGATCGGTTTTCCCCCGCGATCATGCCGGACGGAATCGGACGATCGCAGCCGCGTCCCGATTGATCGGTGCATAGTTTTGCGGCGGCGTTGCGCTGGGCTAGCTTGCCACGTAAATTTCTGCTTCTAACCGCTTGCCGAACCGAGTCTTTTGCCGGACGGCAAGCTCCAGGGAAAGGCCACTGGGCAAAGGCCGCCAGGTTCCGCCGCTGACTGCATGAACGATCGCGTGTCCAACAGCTCTGCCATGACGGAATCGTCCGCCGTCGAGATCGAGATTGCGACCCGCAGGCTCACGGCTGCGCTCGACGCACTCGAAAGCGCGGTCGAGCGGCGACGCGATGCCGATCGCGACGAGAACGAGCTCGCGGCGCGGATCCAGGCGCTCGGCGCTGATCGCTCGCGTCTCGCCGACGAGCTCGACGGCGCGCTGGAGAAAGCGCGCAAGCTTGAGCGCACCAATCGCGAGATTTCCGACCGGCTGGATTCCGCAATCGTCACGATACGCTCGGTGCTCGATACCGGAGAGGACGGATGAGCCACATCAACGTCACCATCAACGGCCGGCAATACCGCATGGCCTGCGAGGAGGGCCAGGAGGTGCGGCTGCTCAAGCTCGCCGAGAGCCTGGAGACGCGCATCCAGTCGCTGCGCGGAAAATTCGGCGAGATCGGCGATGCGCGCCTCACGGTGATGGCGGCGCTGACCGTGTGCGACGAGTTGATCGACGCCGGCAACCGCATCCGCACCATGGAGCAGGAGCTGGTCGAGCTCCGGGACTTCCGCAACGCCGCCGTCGAGCGCGCCCGGATGACGCAGACCGCAGTGGTGAACGCGCTCAACGCCGCGGCCGAACGCATCGAGAAGTCGACCCAGGTCCTGAACCGGACCGTCGGAGGCGGCATCGCGATCGGGTAGTGCAGTTCTCCCATTGGGGGACTCCCGAGCGGAGACAGCTTTTCCCAACACAGCGGAAGCGGGGGCGCCTGTGGCTTCACCCCGCCGTCATTCCGGGGCGCGCCCCTTGGCGCGAGCCCGGAATCCATTCATCCGCAGCGCCTGCGGCCCGATGGATTCCGGGTTCGCGCTACGCGCGCCCCGGAATGACTGTGGGGGCGTACTTTGATCCTGGCACACAGCTTCGCACTCTCACCGGGCTGGTTATTCGTCACTATCGTTGTTACATTGCCCAGGCGAGGCTGCGACGTGCGTCAGGAGCCATATATCCCCGGGGCCTTATCGATCCTTTAGGGAACTGTCCCTGGCCGGGCCCGTGGGCCCGGACATATGGTGCCCACCTACTTTCGTAGGGAACTCCGGGATCGAGTGCTTCAACGGCGTTCGCGGCTTCGTACTGTTTTTCTTCCTACTGGTTCGTGTCTGTCGAATTGCGTCCCCGACACACTTGCGGTTCAATTTCGGTGTCATGCCCCGGCTTGACCGGGGCATCCAGTACGCCGCGGCGTCGAGGTTCTAGCACTGGCGTCTCTGGAATACTGGATCACCCGCATTCGCGGGTGATGACAGTGGAGCAAGGCTCTGCCTTCGGGGAAAATGCGCATGTCCGCTTCCAAAGCCGAGCTCCGTGCCAAGGCCCTCGCCAGGCGTGACGCGCTGAGCGACAAGAAGCGCATCGCTGCGGCTGCAAAGCTCGCCAAGCGCGGGTTGCCGTTCGAGCTGCTGCCCGGCAGCATCGTCTCCGGCTATTCGCCGATCCGCAACGAGATCGATCCGATGCCGTTGATGCGAAAGCTCGCCGAGCAGGGCGCGAAGCTGGCGCTGCCTTGCGTCACCGCGCGCGGCCAGTCGCTGATCTTCCGCATCTTCCATCCGAACGACCGCCTGATGCTCGGCCCGCTCGGCATTCCCGAGCCGTCGCCGGCAGCAAGCGAAGTGATCCCGGACATCATGCTGACACCGCTTGCGGCCTTCGACCGTCTCGGCCATCGCATCGGCTATGGCGCCGGGCATTACGATTTCACCTTCGCGCATTTGCGCAAGACCAAGCACATCATCGGCATCGGGCTTGCGTTTGCGGCGCAGGAGATCGAGGCGGTTCCGGCACTATCCCACGACGTCGCGCTGGATTATGTGCTAACGGAATCGGACGTGTTCGATTTCCGGAGTTCTGAAGTTGCGCATTCTCTTCGTGGGTGATGTCGTCGGCCGTAGCGGGCGCGAGGCCATCGCCGAATATCTGCCCGGCATGGTCAAAGACTGGTCGCTCGATTTCGTCGTCGTCAACGGCGAGAATTCCGCCGGCGGCTTCGGCATCACGGAAGCGATCTACCAGGAGTTTCTCGAGGCCGGCGCCGATGCGGTGACGCTCGGCAATCACTCCTGGGACCAGCGCGAGGCGCTGGTGTTCATCGAGCGCGCCGATCGCCTGGTGCGGCCGGCGAACTATCCGCGCGGCACGCCCGGCCGCGGCGCCGCGCTGGTCGAGACCAAGAACGGCAAGCATGCCCTCGTCGTCAACGCTTTGGGCCGCGTCTTCATGACCCCGTTCGACGATCCCTTCGCGGCGCTCGAGCGCGAGCTCGGTGCCTGTCCGCTCGGCGTTGCCGCGGACGCCATCGTCGTCGATTTCCATTGCGAGGCGAGCAGCGAGAAGCAGGGCATCGGCTTCTTCTGCGACGGCCGCGCCAGCCTCGTCGTCGGCACGCACACCCATGTGCCGACCGCCGACCACCAGATCCTCGCAGGCGGTACCGCCTACATGACCGACGCCGGCATGACCGGCGACTACGATTCCATCATCGGCATGCAGAAGGAAGAACCGCTGCGCCGGTTCACCTCGGGGATTCCGTCCGGCCGCTTCGAGCCCGCCGCAGGCGTGGCGACGCTCAGCGGCGTCGCGGTGGAGACGGATGACGCCACGGGGCTCGCGCTACGCGTTGCGCCGGTGCGCGTGGGCGGCCGGCTGGAGCCGACGACGCCAAGATTCTGGCTGAGCTGAAGAACCACGCTCCACCCTAGGTGTCGTCCCCGCGAAGACGGGGACCCATAACCCCAGGGAGAAGTTGTTGCGCGAAGCTGGTAACTGCGAGTCTTCGCCAAACCACATCCTGTGGTTATGGGTCGCGGATCTGCGCTCCGCTTCGCTACGCTTGTCCGGGACGACAACGGAAATTGACGCGCGATCACGCATCAATCTCGCCATACGCTACTCCGCCGCCTGCTCCCTCAACTCCGCGACGTCCTTCGCCGTCAGCTTCGAGCCCTTCGTTAGTGCTGGCTGAGCTGAGTAGCGCGGCATTCGCACTGCCACCCTCCCCCTCCAGGGGAGGGTAAGAGAAACGCTACTCCGCCGTCTGCTCCGCAGCTCCGCGACGTCCTTCGCCGTCAGCTTCGAGCCCTTCGTTAGTTCTGGCTGAGCTGAGTAGCGCGGCATTCGCACTGCCACCCTCCCCTGGAGGGGGAGGGTCGATCGCGCGAAGCGCGAGCGGGGTGGGGTGATCTCTCCACTCGGGCAGCGTTCGATGACGAGAGACCGTCACCCCACCCCGTCTCACATTCCGCTGCGCTCCATGTGAGCCGACCCTCCCCCTCCAGGGGAGGGTAAGAGAAACTCTACTCCGCCGTCTGCTCCCGCAGCTCCGCCATCCTTCGCCGTCAGCTTCGAGCCCTTCGTTAGTTCTGGCTGAGCTGAGTAGCGCGGCATTCGCACTGCCACCCTCCCCTGGAGGGAGGGGGAGGGTCGATCGCGCGAAGCGCGAGCGGGGTGGGGTGATCTCTCCACTCGGGCGGCGTTCGATGACGAGAGACCGTCACCCCACCCCGTCTCACATTCCGCTGCGCTCCATGTGAGCCGACCCTCCCCCTCCAGGGGAGGGTAAGAGAAACGCTACTCCGCCGTCTGCTCCCGCAGCTCCGCCACGTCCTTCGCCGTCAGCTTCGAGCCCTTTGCACCGAACCGCGCCGTGACATAATTCGCCACTGCCGCGATCTCGTCGTCTGTGTAGGCCTTGCCGAACGCCGGCATCGACAACGCGCCGTCGGGCGTGTGGCGCCTGGTGCCTGAGAGCACGATCTGCGCGACATTGGTGGCGGCGGGGTCGTTGACGGCCCAGGTGCCGGTGAGCGTCGCCATCGGCGAGACCGGGCTCTCGCCGCTCCAGCCGTGACAGCTGGCGCAGGCGCTGGCGAACACCTGCTTGCCGCGGGCGTCCGCCGTGACGCCGTCGCGGTGCGAGGCGGGGGCGACCGGTGCCGTGGTGGCGGGCAGGTCGGGCGAAGGCTGCGGCGGCACGCTGCGCAGGTAAGCAACGATGCTGCTGATGTCTTCGGGAGCGAGCTTGCTCAAGCTGTGGTCGACCGCTTCACCCATCGGACCCGAGGCCGAGCCATGACCCGGCGCATGGCCGAGCGACAGATACGAGATCAGATCCTGGTCGCTCCAGTTGCCGAGACCTGTCGCCTTGTCCGAGGAGATGTTGAAGGCGCGCCAGCCCGCCGTGATGGCGCCCGCGAACTTCCTGCGGTTGTCCAGCGCAAAGCCGAGATTGCGCGGGGTATGGCACTCGCCGCAATGCGCCAGCGCCTCGGCGAGATATGCGCCCCTGTTCCATTCCGGGCTCTTCGAGGTGTCGGGCGCAAAGCGCGTGTCCGGATTGAACACTGCCGACCAGAACATCATCGCCCAGCGCTGGTTGAACGGGAACGACAGCGTGTTGTCCGGTGCCTTCGCGCGTACCGCCGGCAGGCTGAACAGATAGGCCTTCACCGCCAGCACGTCCTCGTCGGTCATGAAGGTGTAGGACGTGTAGGGCATCGCCGGATACAGCCGCGCGCCGTCACGGCGCTTGCCGTGCTGGACCGCGTTCAGGAAATCCTGGTCGCTGTAATTGCCGATGCCGGTGTCCTTGTCCGGTGTGATGTTGGTGGAGAGCGTGCCGAACGGCAGCTTGAAGGCGAGACCGCCGGAATATTCCTTCTCGCCGGGCTTGGTGTGGCAGACCATGCAGTCGGCGGCCTTGGTGAGATATTCGCCGCGCTCGACGATGCCGGCTTTCTCGAGCTTCGCCGGCACGCCGGTCGGCTTGCCCGCGCGGTAATCCGCCAGCGCCACTTTCGTGCCGCCTGCGAAGTCGAGCGGACCGGGTCCGCGGATGATGAAGACGCCGAGCGCCACCGCAACGATGGCGATCACAACGATACCTGCGAGGATACGCATCTTGCCGCTCATGCCTTCTTCCCCGCAGCCAGCAGTTTCCGATCGATCGGCAGGCGCCGCAGCGCCACGCCGGTTGTGGCATAGATCGCGTTGCGCAGCGCCGGCGGTCCGGCATTGACGCCGGCTTCGCCGATGCCGCCGGGCGCCTCGCCGCTCTTGACGACGATCACCTCGATCTTCGGCGTCTCGTTGATGCGCATCATGCGGTAGTCGTGGAAGTTCGACTGCTGCACGCGGCCCTTGTCGATGGTGATCTCGCCATAGAGCGCGGCCGTCAGCCCGAAGATCAGCCCGCCCTCGATCTGCGCCTTCACGGTGTCGGGATTGACCGCGATGCCGGTGTCGACCACCGAGGTGATGCGGCGAAGCATGATCTCGCCGAAGTCGTCGATCTCGGCCTCCACCACCGTTGCGATGAAGCTCGCGAATGACGGCTGCACGCAGACGCCGCGGCCGACGCGCGGCGGCAGCTTTTGCCCCCAGCCGGATTTCTCCGCGACCAGGTCGAGCACCGCGAGCATGCGCGGATTCTTCGTCAGCATGGACTTTCGGAATTCGATCGGGTCCTTGCCCGCCTTGCGCGCGAGCTCGTCCATCGCGCATTCGACCGCGAACACGTTGTTGTTCGGGCCGACGCCGCGCCAGAAACCTGTCGGCACCGACAGCGGCTCGGCGCGGACATATTCGACATGGAAGTTGGCGAAGTCGTAGGGAGCATCCACCGCGGCGTCGATCGCGTCGATGTCGATGCCTTTCTGGAACGCCGGCGGCAGCCAGCGCGCCAGCACGGCGGAGCCGGCGACCTTGTACTTCCACCCCGCGACCTTGCCGTCGACCAGCGACGCCGTGATCTCGTCGCGATAGACCGGGCGGTAGACGTCGTGCTGGATGTCCTCCTCGCGGGTCCACACCACCTTCACGGGATAGTCGACCTGCTTGGCGATCTTCACCGCCGCCACCACCATGTCAGGCTCGAGCTTGCGGCCGAAGCCGCCGCCGAGCAGGTGATTGTTGACGATCACCTTGTCGATCGGAAGGCCCGCGGCCTTCGCGGCTTCCGACTGCACGCGCGTCATGATCTGCGTGCCGGTCCAGATCTCGCAGGAGTCGGGCTTCACATGCACCGTGGCGTTGATCGGCTCCATCGAGGCGTGCGCCAGGAAGGGCAGCTCGTAGGCCGCCTCGAACTTGTCGCCGCTCGCGAGCGCCTTGGCGATGTCGCCGTCCGATTTTGCGACTGCGCCGTCCTTCTGGCTGGCCTTGCGCAGGTCGTCCCAGATGTCCTTGGTGGTGATCTCTGCGTTCGGCCCCTCGTCCCACTCGATCTTGAGCGCTTCGAGCCCCTTCTTGGCTGCCCACATGTGATCGCCGATCACGGCGACCATGTCCTCGAGCACGACGACCTTGCGCACGCCGGGAAGCTTCGCCGCGGCGCTGTCGTCGACCTTGCCGACCTTGCCGCCGAATACCGGGCAGGCGGCGACGGTCGCGAACTTCATGCCCGGCAGGATGGCGTCGATGCCGTAGATGGCCTTGCCGTTGACCTTGTCCGGTGTGTCGAGGCGCTTCAAGGGCTGGCCGATGAGGACGAAGTCCTTGGGGTCCTTCAGCGCAGCGTCCTTCGGTGGCGTCTGACCTTGGGCTGCGAGCGCCAGTGTGCCGTAGGCGAGCCTGCGGCCGCTCGCTGCATGCGCGACCTCGCCCTTGGCGGCTGTGCAGCTTGCCGGATCGACGCCCCATTCCGCGGCAGCCGCCTGCACCAGCATCGCGCGCGCGGTGGCGCCGGCCTTGCGCAGCTGCAGCCACCAGGCGCGGATCGAGTTGGAGTTGCCGGTGACCTGCAGGCCGAAGGTTGGGTTGCCGTAGAGCTTGTCGTCAGGCGGCGCGTGCTGGACCTCGACCTTGCTCCAGTCGGCATCCAGCTCCTCGGCGAGCACCGCGGAGATCGAGGTATAGGTGCCCTGGCCCATCTCGACTTGCGGCATCATCAGCACGGTGCGGCCGGTCTCGTCGATGCGGATGAAGGCATTGGGCGCGAACCTGCCCTCGGTGGTGTCGGGCGGCTGCACCGGCTCGTTGACCGCCGCGCGCAGCGGCAGATGGAAGGCGAGCAGGAAGCCGGTGGCGAGACCGCCGGTCAGGACTGCGCGGCGGGAGACGCTGTGATGTGCATTCATGGCGAACCTCAGGACTGGCGGCCGTTGGCGGCCTGCTTGATGGCCTCGCGGATGCGCACATAGGTGCCGCAGCGGCAGATGTTGCCGGCCATCGCGGCGTCGATGTCGGAATCGTCGGGATTTGGCGTTGACGCCAGCAGCGCCGCAGCCGCCATGATCTGGCCGGACTGGCAGTAGCCGCACTGGATCACTGCCGTCGACATGCACCGTGCATGCGCCGCATTGCGCGATGCCGCAGCCGAACTTGGTGCCGGTCATGCCGAGGATGTCGCGCAGCACCCACAGCAGCGGCATGTCAGGTGGCGCGTCGAAGGATTTCGTTTCGCCATTGATGGTGAGAACAGTTGCCATATGCATTCCCTTGCTCGGCGATCGCTTGCGGCAATCGCGTCGACGAATTTTGCGCGACCATAATCATATCGATGCGAAACGATGAAGCGTCGAAATTTCCGGCAATGCATATTTGCGCGAACGAGGCGTGAGGCCATGACATTCACGAATTTGTGCGGCGATCGATGCCAAGGTTTTGGGCCAATTGATATGATAAGCGTCATGTTTTGACGCATTTTCATCGCGTGCGTCATCGGCCGCCGCAGATGATCGTGCGAACGCGCAAAATCATGCAAAGACGAAACTCGTGCGATTGGGAAAGTGGGGCGAGGGGCGGGCACGAGCGAGATCAATCGCAACGGCCGATTGCCTCACCCTTATCCTCGTGGAGAGGGGAATCGCAGATCAAGGAATGTGGCGGACAGCTCGCCCGCAGCCCATCCTTCGAGACGCCCGCCGGTGGCGGGCCCTCAGGATGAGCGCGGACTGCGCGGTAACAATTCCACGGGCGCCGACGCTGCATAGCCTCATCCTGAGGGACCGCTGAAAGCGGTCGTCTCGAAGGACGAGGCGCTTGCTCAGGCGGCGGCCAAGACCCTGCGGTAGTTCCACCTCACTGGAGAGGGTGGGACGAGGATACGTGATTTCGGAATAATAGCATTATGCCCCTGTTTTGCCCGACGAGTCAAAACGCGCCATGGCCTGCCCGCCTAAGCCATTGATTCCGCGCACCCCGGCTACTGTGCATGGGGTTGTTTTCGAACTTTTTGTCTTGGGGAGGCCGGAGCGCGGTCGCGAGAACCGTCAGCCCTGCCGGAATCCCATCCGGAACGCGCCCCAATGCCTGCCGCGGACCACGATCGGCGAGGACAGATCCTTCATCAGCACGAACTGCCCGCCGCCCATGTCGCGGCGGTAGGTCTGCAGCAGGAACGGCTTCGTATTGGCCGCAACCTTCTTCACGGTGCGATCGGTGAACAGGCGGCGGTTGCGGCAATTGGCGTTGTTCCAGACGGGGTCCTTGCCCTGCGGCAGTCGGTAGTTCGGATTGTGGGTCGGCAGATAGCCGCCCCTCGCCCAGGCGACGCAGAACACGATGCGGGGATCGGATTTCTGGATCGGGTCCTGGATCGCCGGCAGCAGGCGGTCGGTGAACTCGACGTAACTGGTGAGGTACTGTTTTGGATCGGTGCCGGGGATCTCGCGGTAGTTTTCGTCCATGAGCTGGTCGAGCGTGATGTCGCCGCGGTCGATCGCAGCTTCGAACTCCATCGAAATCCGCTTCGCGGTGTCGACGACGACGCGGATCAGCGGCGCGTCCGACGTCTCCACGCCGCTGTCGGCGATCAGCGCGATCAGGCCTTCGGAGGCGTCGAGCAGCTTCGCCACCCGCTCGTCGGCATTCTTGAGATCGCGCGATGACAGGTCGACGCCCTTGGCGAGCTCGTTGAGCTCGCTGATGACGGTGTCGCAATGTCCGAGATTGGAGGTCGCCGCGCGCGTGACGCTGCCGATCTCCGCTTCCACGGAGGCGAAGCCCTGCTGCACCCGTGAGATGATGCCGGAGATCTGCTGGGCGCCTTCGCCGGCGGTCTTGGCACGCTGCGAGGCGTCGCTGCTCTCGCCGATCAGACCTTCGATCTGGCCGTCGAGATCGCGCACGGTGTCGGAGATCTCATGCGTGGCCTGGCGGGTGGCCTCCGCGAGATTCTTGACCTCGCTCGCGACCACCGCGAAGCCGCGGCCGGCATTGCCGGCGCGTGCCGCTTCGATGGTTGCGTTCAGTGCGAGCAGATTGGTCTGCTTCGCGATCGCCTCGATCGAGCCGGAGACCTTCGCCACCTGCGCCAGCGCCGAGCCGACGGCGCTCAGGCGCGCCTCGATCCGCTCCACGGCTGCGACCAGTTCGGAGATGTGGCTGACCGCGGTGTCGACGGCGCTGCGCGATTGCGCGATCTCGCCGACTGCCGCGGACGTCGTCGTTTGCACGGCCTGCGATGCGTTGGCGATGTCGTGGTTGGCCGACACCATCGTCTCGGCCGTCCTCTGCAGGTGGTGGAAGCGTTCCGACTGGCTCGCGACGCGGCTTGCGACCTCCTGGACGTTGCCGGCGATGTCGGCGAGTTCCACGCCGAGGCCGCCGATGCGGTCGGCGAGCTGGTCGATCAGCCGCTCGGCGAGGGTGCGGTTGGAGCCGGTGTCCATGACGGCAAGCTGTGCGACGGACATGTTCGATGAGTCCTCCAGTCAGAGCCGTTCATCGGCTCACGGCGGCATTCCCATTCCAAATTCGACCTTAAAGGATGATTCGCCGGCGCCGTCTTGCCTGAGCGTGCACTACAGCTTGTAGGCCGTGCGAAATCCGCCCCAGTGCCGGCCCTGCACGCGGATCGGGACGTCGATCTCGCGCATCATCACGGTGTTGCCATTGCCCATGTCCCGCGCATAGCTCTGGACCAGGTACGAGCGCAGGTTGCGTGCGGCAGCCAGCCCCGCCGGATCGTTGAACATCCGCCGGTTGCGGCTGTTGGCCGTGTTCCAGGCGACGTCGCCTGGCCGCTGCGGATGCGAATAGATCTTGTTGTGCACGGGCAGGAAGCCGTTGCGGTCGACCATGGCGCAGAACGCCATCCGCGGCTCCCTCGCCAGAAAGGCCTCCTGGAACGGCGGCAGGGCGCGGTCGGCCCAGTCCAGATATTTCGTGCGGAATTGCTGCGGATTAGTGCCCGCAATTTCCACGTAGTCCGTGTCGAACAGGTCCTCGATCCTGACCTCGCCGCGCGCAACCGCCTGCTCGAATATCTTCGTCAGCGCATTGCCGGCCTCCATGGCACGGGTGACCAACTCCGTGTTCTCCTCATGGATCGACCAGAGCTTGTCCTCGACCTTCTCGCTGAGCGCGGCGCTGGGACCAACGAATTGCGCGCGGGCGCCGGCCTTGGATTGCTCGACCACGCGCAGGCGGCAGGCGCCGATGTCTTCGAGGATGCCTTCGATCATCGCCTGCGGTGCAAGCCTGCCTGCATCCGCGCCGCCGATCAGCACGCCGTCCATCGCGATCTCATAGACCGGCATCACCCCGCGCGTGGTCTCGAACTTGAGATGGCAGGGCAGCCGCTCGGTCTTGCGGCGGTCGGCGTGCTCGCTCTGGCCGAGCAGCACGGCGCAGCGAGATTTCAGCTTTTGAGCAAAAGTGGTGACGGCCTTGCCGGCGCTCGCGACGCTCTTGCCATGGGTCTCGGCCGCCTTGGTCGCGGCATCGATCTCGGCCGCGCTATCGCCGACCGAGATGATGAACTCCGAAGCGCTGGCGGCATTTCCGGAGACCTCGCTGGTCGTGGCGTTCTGCTCGGCGACCGTGCCGTTGACGGTGTCGAAGACCGGGCGGATCGCCTCGATCGCCTGAGAAATGCGGTGCACGGCATCAGCAGAGCCGGCGGCGTCGCGCTGGAGCGCGTCGATCTTCCTGGTGATTTCTTCGGTCGCGCCCTGGGTCTGGACCGCGAGCGCCTTGACCTCGGTGGCGACGACAGCAAAGCCTCGGCCCGCATCGCCCGCGCGCGCGGCCTCGATGGTGGAGTTGAGCGCGAGCAGCGTCGTCTGCCGCGCGATCTGCGCGATCAGATTGACGACATTGCCGATGGCGGCGGAGGATTCGCGCAGCCGCTCGACATTGGCGCGGGCTTCCTGCGCCGCGGCGCTGGCCTCGTCGGCGAGCTTGCCGGCATTGCGGACCTGCGCGCCGATCCCTTGCGCGGACTGGGTGAACTTGTCGGCGGCATGGGCGAAGGTGGAGGCGGTCGACTGCGCCGCGTTGGTCCGGCCGGTCAGGGCGTCGGTGCGGTCGCGAATGGCGGCAAGCGTCGCGGCGGTCGCCTCGGCGCCTCCGGCCACCGAATTGGCGGCGCGTTCGAGCTGGCGGATCATCGCGCCGAGCTCGAGTTCCAGCAGTTCCAGGATTTCCCGGGCCGAATCACTTTCGGCGGCCGGGGCGGGCGCGGAATCGGCCGCCGGCTGCGGAGCCTCCAGGGCTGTCGCAGGCGCAGCCTGGTCCGGCAGACGCTTCCGAAATAATCCGAACGCCATCGGGCCTCTCTTGTCGGAGAACGGTCGGGCGCTATTTTCGCAGCCCGGAATGAAATCAGGGTTAACGGTGCCTGACCTCTAGGCACGGGCTAGTACGGTGTTACCTTAAAGTCGTAGAGCCTCTTTCATTCCGGTGGGTTGGCGGCCTATAAGGCCGCGCTTCCCACGCTCACCTTGGCGCACGATTCCTTAACGAGACCACGCATGGCCGGACATTCCCAATTCAAGAACATCATGCACCGCAAGGGGCGGCAGGATGCCCAGAAGTCGAAACTGTTCGGCAAGCTGGCGCGGGAAATCACCGTCGCGGCCAAGCTCGGCACGCCCGACCCCGCCATGAACCCGCGCCTGCGCGCCGCCGTGATCGCCGCGCGCCAGGAGAACATGCCGAAGGACAATATCGAACGGGCCATCAAGAAGGCGCTCGGCAGCGACGGCGAGAACTATGACGAGATCCGCTACGAGGGCTATGGCCCGGGCGGCGTCGCCGTCATCGTCGAGGCGCTGACCGACAACCGCAACCGCGCCGCTTCCGACATCCGCTCCTTCTTCACCAAGTCCGGCGGAAATCTCGGAGAAACCGGCTCGGTGTCGTTCATGTTCGACCGTACGGGCGTCATCGAATATGACCGCAGCGTCGCCTCGGACGACGCGATGCTGGATGCCGCGATCGAGGCCGGCGCCGACGACGTGGTCTCGGGCGAGAACGGCCACGAGATCTACGCCTCGACCGAAGGTTACCGCGACGTCGCCAAGGCGCTGGAAGCCAAGTTCGGCGAGCCGCGCAAGGCCGCGCTGATCTGGAAGCCGCAGAACACGGTCGCCGTCGACGACGAGACCGGCGAGAAGCTTCTCAAGCTGATGGACCTGCTCAACGAGCATGACGACGTGCAGCAGGTCTACGCCAATTTCGAGATATCGGACGCGCTGATCGCGAAGATGGGCGGCTGAAGCCGGTAGCCCCGCATTCTGCTGTCGTCGCCCGGCTTGACTGGGCGACCCAGTATTCCAGAGACGTCAGAGGGATGCGGACAAGCCGCGGCGTACTGGATACCCCGCTTTCGCGGGGTATGACGGCGTGCCTTTGTTGCGAGCAGCGCCCGCCCACTTCCCCTGTTACTTCCGTTCTGTTTCTGTTTCCCCCGCGGCGGCCAGCCGCTATCACTGGCCCATGACTGCGCTCCCGATTCGTGGCCCCGTTCGCATCATCGGCATCGACCCCGGCCTGCGCCGCACCGGCTGGGGCGTGATCGAGGCCGAGGGCAACCGGCTGATCTACGTCGCCTGCGGTTCGGTGGAGCCGCCGGACGATTTGCCGCTGTCGAGCCGCCTGCTCGCGATCCATGAGGGGCTCGCGGCCGTTCTCTCCGACCACCGGCCGATGGAAGCTGCGGTCGAGCAGACCTTCGTCAACAAGGACGGCGTTGCGACGCTGAAACTCGGCCAGGCCCGCGGCGTCGCCATGCTGGCGCCCGCAATGTTCGGCATCTCTGTCGCCGAATACGCGCCGAACCAGGTCAAGAAGACCGTGGTCGGCGCCGGTCATGCCGACAAGCAACAGGTCGCGATGATGCTGAAGATCCTGCTGCCGAAAGCCGAGCCCCCGTCCGCGGACGCCGCCGACGCGCTCGCCATCGCCATCACCCACGCCCATCATCGCCAGAGCACCGCGCTGCGGCTGAAGGTGGCGGGTCTCTAATGCGCGTTGTGAGGCACAGATGAGCCGCATGGACGGTGTGCTCCCTCCCCCCTTGTGGGGGAGGGCCGGGGAGAGGGGTAGCCGCAGCGGTGGTGCCGCCGTCGTCAATGAGCTGCGCGCGTCACGCTCGCGCCTTCGAGAGAATCCCCGTGTGGCACCCCCCTTCCTGACCCTCCCCCACAAGGGGGGAGGGAACGGTGAGTCAATGCCGTGCGTCCTTCAAGCGATGGGTGCGCAGCGATGATCGGCAAGCTCAAGGGCCTGATCGATTCCTACGGCGAGGATTTCGTCATCCTCGACGTCGGCGGCGTCGGCTATCAGGTGCATTGCTCCTCGCGCACCTTGCAGCATCTGCCGTCGCCCGGCGAAGCTGCCGTGCTGTCGATCGAGACCTATGTCCGCGAGGACCAGATAAAACTGTTCGGCTTCCGCACCGATCAGGAGCGCGAATGGTTTCGCCTGCTCCAGACCGTGCAGGGCGTCGGCGCCAAGGTCGCGCTCGCCGTGCTCGGCACGCTGTCGCCGGCCGATCTCGCCAACGCCATCGCGCTGCGCGACAAGGCCGCGGTGGCGCGCACGCCCGGCGTCGGCCCCAAAGTCGCCGAGCGCATCGTCACCGAGTTGAAGGACAAGGCGCCGGCCTTCGCCAATGTCGATCCGGCGGTCGTGCATCTCGCCGGCGCCGTCGACGACCAGCGCGCGCCGCGGCCCGTGGCGGATGCGATCTCCGCATTGGTCAATCTCGGCTACGGCCAGCCACAGGCGGCTGCTGCGATTGCGTCGGCTTCGCGTAGCGCGGGTGAAAACGCCGAGACGGCGCAGCTCATCCGGCTGGGCCTCAAGGAGCTCGCGAAGTGAGCGCGTCAATGGTCAATCTCGTAGGGTGGGCAAAGCGAAGCGTGCCCACCATCTTTCGAATGATCGGAGACATGGTGGGCACGGCGCCTAGGGCGCCTTTGCCCACCCTACGAGGAGTTCGCTGAGTGAGCGATCCCAAGGCCAACCGCATGGTCTCGCCCGAGCGCCGCAGCGATGATGTCGGCGACACCGCGCTGCGTCCGCAATCGCTGTCCGACTTCGTCGGCCAGCAGCAGGCGCGCAAGAACCTCTCGATCTTCATCGAGGCGGCGCGCAAGCGTGGCGAGGCGCTGGATCACGTGCTGTTCGTGGGACCACCCGGCCTCGGCAAGACCACGCTGGCGCAGATCGTGGCCAAGGAGCTCGGCGTCGGTTTCCGCGCCACCTCGGGGCCTGTCATCGCCAAGGCCGGCGATCTCGCCGCCCTCCTCACCAATCTCGAAGAGCGCGACGTGCTCTTCATCGACGAGATCCATCGCCTCAGCCCGGCGGTGGAGGAGGTGCTCTATCCTGCGATGGAGGACTTTCAACTCGATCTCATCATCGGCGAGGGCCCGGCGGCGCGCTCGGTAAAGATCGAGCTGTCGAAATTCACGCTCGTCGGCGCCACCACGCGCGCGGGCCTTCTCACCAATCCCTTGCGCGACCGCTTCGGCATTCCGGTGCGGCTGAATTTCTACACGATCGAGGAGTTGGAGAGCATCGTCAGCCGCGGTGCGCGCGTGCTCAATGTCGGCATGAGCGCGGACGGCGCCAACGAGATCGCGCGCCGCGCCCGTGGCACGCCCCGCATCGCAGGCCGGCTGCTGCGGCGCGTCCGCGATTTCGCCTCCGCGGCCGATGCCGCCACGATCGACCGCAAGATTGCCGACCACGCGCTGAGCGCGCTCGAGGTCGACGCGGCCGGGCTCGATGCCATGGACCGCCGCTATCTCTCGACCATCGCGCTCAACTATGGTGGCGGCCCGGTCGGTGTCGAGACGATGGCTGCCGCGCTGTCCGAGCCGCGCGATGCGATCGAGGACATCATCGAGCCCTATCTGATCCAGTGCGGCTATCTGCAGCGCACTCCGCGCGGCCGGCTGCTCACCTCGCATGCCTTCCGCCATCTGGGTCTCGCCGAGCCCAATCGCGATGCGGCCCAGTTCGGCCTGTTCGGCATCGAGCAGTCCGAGGACGACTAACTGCCGCAACCGGTGAACCCGCCGGTTCAATCCCATCACCAATCCGATGCGCGGCGCACGGCATCGCCGCTCTCGCACACGGATTGGAGTGGGAAGAATGGGGCTGACGGATGACGCTGGATTGCTCGAGGTCATCGCGGCTGCGCCGCAGCTGCAGACGCCTGATGAGACCGAGGCGTTCCTGGACCCGATGCCGCTCGGTGAGCTGGCGTCGATGTGGTGCGCGCTTCAACGCGTCAGCCGGCGAGACCAGGTCGGCAGCATCTGGGCCTTGAAACTCTATTTCGATCGTCTGCCGCACCGCCGGCCGCAACAGGCGCTCGATCTCGTGCTGGAGGTGCTCAGGGCCGAGGCCGACAAGCCGACCGTGATGCAGCTCAACGACAAGTTCCTGCTGTCGCTGCTCTACGCACACGGCGAGGAGGTGATAGCGCGCATCGAGCGCGAGGCCGGGCACAATGACCGGTTGCGCTGGCTGCTCGGTGGCGTGCATGTCGACCCCGACGACCCCTTGATGTCGCGTATTGCAGGACTTGCCGATTGCAAAGCCTGGCAGGCCGATCGTCTGGCGCAGCGCACGCCGCGCGAGCCGCTCGATTTCGCCAACATGTCGACCGCCAGGCTCGCGAGCGCCTGGATCGAGCAATATTCCAAATCCGAGCGCGACCAGGACGACAATCTGTTCGCGATCATGGATTTCGAGCGAGACTTGCGCGAGGATGATCCCGACCGAATGATCGACCTGATCCTCGAGATCCTGAAGATCGAAGCCAATCCGGTATTGCTGTCGCTGCTGGCCGCAGGTCCCCTCGAAGATGTGATCAGCGCCGGGACGATCGACCGCATCGAGCGTGAGGCGCGTGTCAATGAACGTTTTCGCGATCTGCTCGGCGGTGTCTGGTACTACCGGGCGTCCGACGAATTGAAGACGCGGCTGGATGCGCTGGTTGGCGAGAGCCGCTGGTGATGCCCATGCAGGCGTCTGCGCGAGGATGCAGACGATCTGCACGAGCGCATCCCAATTCTGCTTCAATCGCATCGCATCGAGAAGCTGCATCAGAAACGAGCTTCCATGATCACGCGCCGTCATCTCATCCGTTCCATCGGCGGTCTGTCCGCCCTCGGCGTCTCGACGGCCGCCTATGGCGTCGGCGTCGAGCCGATGCTGCGGCTCCGCGTCACCCGCTATCATCCAACGCCGCGGCAATGGCCGGCGGATCTTCCGTTGAAGATCGCCGTCATCGCCGACCTCCATGCCTGCGATCCCTGGATGCCGCTGGACCGGGTCGCGGCCATTGTCGACCGCACCAACGCGCTGAACGCCGACCTCATCGTGCTGCTGGGCGATTATGTCGCCGGCCTGCATCAGGTCACGCGCATCATTCCGTGCAGTGAATGGGCACGTGTGCTGGCCGGCCTCAAGGCGCCGCTCGGGGTCCACGCCGTCATGGGCAACCACGATTATTGGGATGACAGGACGGTGCAGCGGGCCGGGCAGGGGGTGACCGTCGCGCACCGCGCGCTGGAAGCGGCCGGTATCCCCGTCTACGAGAACGACGTCGTGCGCCTCACCAAGGACGGCCGCCCGTTCTGGCTCGCCGGACTCGGCGATCAACTCGCGTTCCTGCCGGCGCGCCGGTTTCGCAGCATGGCGCGGTTCGGCGCCGACGATCTCAGCGCGACGCTCGCCAAGGTCACGGACGATGCGCCCGTCATCCTGCTCGCGCATGAGCCCAACATCGCGCCGCGCGTGCCGGCGCGTGTCGCGCTGCAACTGTCCGGCCACACCCATGGCGGCCAGGTCCGCCTGCTCGGCTGGTCCCCTGCGGTGCCGCCGCAGGATGGCGTTCGCCTCGCCTATGGTCATGTCAGGCTGAAATGCGACGTCATCATCTCCGGTGGCCTCGGTTGCAGCATCATGCCGCTCCGCGTCGGGGTGCCGCCGGAGATCGTCGAGGTGAGGCTGGGGCAGACCGCGCCGGTTGTGTCCTAACACGCTTGCGCGGACCGCGGTTTTTGCGCAAAACGGGCCGACAGCGACAAGCGAATAGGCCCACGACGTGACTGCCCATCTGGACGGCGAGATCCGCGACGGCCGCCACCACATGCAGGTCCGCGTCTATTACGAGGACACGGATTTCTCTGACTTGACGCTATCATAGTAGACGAACGCACTGATCTTTCTCGTCTTGCGTCGATTTTCGGGGAAAAGATTCATGCTAGAAAGGGAAGCGCTGTTCAGGTACGGAGTATATTCGTAGGGCATCCGCTTGCGAACCGGATGCACTACGATGCTGTCGATCAAGTTGCGAAAGGCGACGCGGGTTTCGATGGCCTTCGGATTAATCTTCAGCGCGGTGACCAGTCTCTTGGCCTCCGAATGATATCGGTCACCGAACTTTGGATGGTCGAACGGGATCACGTTTTCGCTGCCACTACCCAGCAGCCGCAAGCGCTCGTTAACGGTTTCCCGTTCCACATCGCACTCATCGATCCGCTTGAGCAACTCATCCGGCTTGCGACGGCTGTTTGCGATGGCATATGACAAGCGTTCGATCTCAGTGGTCAACGTACGGAGTCTACGCTCTAAATTTGCGTGTTCGCTGTTCTTTGTCCGATCGTTCTTACGCTCCTCCTTCCAAGCACGCATCGCCTCTTCAATCGCTTTGGGCGAAAGCAATTTTAATTCCATTTTGCTTGAGACATCCTCAAGTAGCACGTCCATGTCAAAACTCCGGGTGTGCTCACACGTGCCTCGTTGATGCGCATTGGCGCATGCGGCGCGCGGAGCGCCATTCCTGGAGGATTGAGCGATTCGCATATTCCCGTTGCAGACACCACACCGGAGGACCCCAGCAAGTGGATGCTCATTATTGCGCGGGATCACAGGACGGCGCCGCGGCTTGCCCGCCGGTCCGAACATATGGATGGCGCGGCCGCTGCGAACCTTCTGCGCCCTGTCCCAAAGCACTTGCGGAACAATCCGCAGCTCGGGCTTCTTGACAATGATGTGCCGGTCTTCCGGATTGCGGCGTTTCTGTTTCTTCTGCGTTTCCGGGTTCAGAATTGTTGATCGAACGTTCCAATGTATTTCGCCGATATACAGCTCGTTGCCGATAATGCCGCGACCGTGGCGACCGCTAGTTATGCACTGATGATTCCAGGTCGTGCGACCAGCCTTGTTCTTGTGACGGGTGGCGCCAGGCGAGGGCAAGCCTTGGCGCGTGAGATCGGCCGCAATATCTCGGGTTGAACGCCCCGATACATATTCGGTGAAGATGCGGACCACGATCTTCGCTTCGTTCTCATCGATCACGCGCTCACCGGGCGCGCCCGGCCTTGGCCGGTAACCGTAAGCGTATGAGCCAGGAATTCTTCCACTAGTACCCGGAATCAGAGCTGAGTGATACGGCGGCCTTTGAAACGGCGTTGACGGACCTTTTTCTTGGTCCAGACGAAGGGCTCGGCTCTGTCGTTGTATGCGTTGACGTAGGCATCGATGTGTTCCTGAAGCTGCTTGAGGCTCGTGAAGGAGGTGCCGCTGAGCGACTGCCCCTGCAAGATGGAAAACCATACTTCGACCTGATTGAGCCATGACGCACTTGTCGGCGTGAAATGAAATTGCACGTTGGGGTGGGCCTTGAGCCAGTCCTCGTTCTTTTTATGGGTGTTGAGGTTGTCGAGGATGACGTGAAGCTTGCGGTTCGGAAAAGTCGCGGTGACGCTGTTCATGAAATCGAGAAACTCGACGCGGCGCCGGCGTTTTGAATGGGTCGCGATGATCTTTCCGGTGGCGACTTCGAGCGCCGCAAACAATGTTGTGGTGCCATGCCGCTTGTAATCGTGGCTTTGGCCGGTTAAGGCGCGGCCATTGGGCAACTTCAGATAACCCTGCGCTCGCTCCAAAGCCTGGATCGAGGGCTTCTCGTCCACGCACAGCACAATGGCCTTCGCCGGCGGCGCGACATAGAGGCCGACAACATCGGCGGCTTTGGCCGTAAAGTTCGGGTCGTTGCTCTCGCACCAGGACTTGCGAGCCACCAGGTCAATCTTGTGGCTGCGCAGGAACCGCCAGACATATTGGACATCGACATCGCCCAGCGCCTCGGCCAGCAGGGGGCCGGTCCAGCGCGCAAACCCTTGCGGTGGCGGCTTATCCAGCAGCTTCAGAATCCGCTTGTCGGTCGTCTTCGTATAGATCGGCTGCTTGCCAGGCCGCGGCTTGTCTTGCAGCCCTTCAAGGCCATGGTCGGCATAGCGATGCCGCCAAAGGCTGACAATCCGCGGCTGGACCCCAACTTCCTTGGCGATCGACCGGGTGCTGCGCCCATCCGCCGCCAACAGAACTATCCGCGCCCGCTTCAAATCGCGCTGCAACGTCACCGGTGAGCGACAGCACGCCTCAAGCACCTTGCGATCTTTCCTCGAAAGGTGGACTTCTCTTGCTTCGGGTATCATCCCGACCTTGAATCACGACTCACGTTCCAAGAAAAGTGGGTACTAGTACCCGGAATCAGAGCTGAGTGATACGGCGGCCTTTGAAACGGCGTTGACGGACCTTTTTCTTGGTCCAGACGAAGGGCTCGGCTCTGTCGTTGTATGCGTTGACGTAGGCATCGATGTGTTCCTGAAGCTGCTTGAGGCTCGTGAAGGAGGTGCCGCTGAGCGACTGCCCCTGCAAGATGGAAAACCATACTTCGACCTGATTGAGCCATGACGCACTTGTCGGCGTGAAATGAAATTGCACGTTGGGGTGGGCCTTGAGCCAGTCCTCGTTCTTTTTATGGGTGTTGAGGTTGTCGAGGATGACGTGAAGCTTGCGGTTCGGAAAAGCCGCGGTGACGCTGTTCATGAAATCGAGAAACTCGACGCGGCGCCGGCGTTTTGAATGGGTCGCGATGATCTTTCCGGTGGCGACTTCGAGCGCCGCAAACAATGTTGTGGTGCCATGCCGCTTGTAATCGTGGCTTTGGCCGGTCAAGGCGCGGCCATTGGGCAACTTCAGATAACCCTGCGCTCGCTCCAAAGCCTGGATCGAGGGCTTCTCGTCCACGCACAGCACAATGGCCTTCGCCGGCGGCGCGACATAGAGGCCGACAACATCGGCGGCTTTGGCCGTAAAGTTCGGGTCGTTGCTCTCGCACCAGGACTTGCGAGCCACCAGGTCAATCTTGTGGCTGCGCAGGAACCGCCAGACATATTGGACATCGACATCGCCCAGCGCCTCGGCCAGCAGGGGGCCGGTCCAGCGCGCAAACCCTTGCGGTGGCGGCTTATCCAGCAGCTTCAGAATCCGCTTGTCGGTCGTCTTCGTATAGATCGGCTGCTTGCCAGGCCGCGGCTTGTCTTGCAGCCCTTCAAGGCCATGGTCGGCATAGCGATGCCGCCAAAGGCTGACAATCCGCGGCTGGACCCCAACTTCCTTGGCGATCGACCGGGTGCTGCGCCCATCCGCCGCCAACAGAACTATCCGCGCCCGCTTCAAATCGCGCTGCAACGTCACCGGTGAGCGACAGCACGCCTCAAGCACCTTGCGATCTTTCCTCGAAAGGTGGACTTCTCTTGCTTCGGGTATCATCCCGACCTTGAATCACGACTCACGTTCCAAGAAAAGTGGGTACTAGCGACAGCATTATCATGGCCACGCCGAACCTTGTCGGCGAGCTGCGGCTTATAAATCGTGTTGTAGAGACTTGCGATGCTGATGTCGGTGGCAGTCGCGTAAACGCCTTTCTGATCCATCAGCTCAACGCCATTGAACTCGAAAACTTGCTTGAGACGCTGGATGGTTGCGGGATCGCGCGACAGGCGATCGAAATGCTCAACGATCACAACATCAAAATCATGGTTTCGCACGCCATTGAGCAATTGCTGATAGCCGTCCCTCGCATTTTCGGTTAGGCCAGACTTCGCGGCATCAACAAATGCACCGATGACATCTAGGTCGTTGCGTGCCGCGATCTTCCGGCAGAGCAATAGCTGACCGTCAATCGAGGTCGCCTTTTGCATGTCGCTCGAATAGCGGGCGTATAACACGGCCCTCTTTTTTGTTGGCCCCGTCATCATGCCCTTCCTCCTTTCGGCTGCTCCAAACCGTCGTTTTCGTCTCGTGCAATCTGCCGTCCGATGGCGCGCGCCAGCTCAAGCCAAACTTCCTCATTGTCAGGATTATCCCAACCCTGAGGGTGGGAAGGATCAAGCGGTTGGATGATCGCCTTCTGCCTCCGAGGCGATCGGATTCGAGTACGCATATGGACCGACCGGCAAACGTTAACGTAAATTGTCGCCCAGCGCGATAGCTGGGCTGTGATCACTTGCGGTGCCTGCTTCTGTTATTCGGAGCGTCGATCGCGCCGGCAGAGACCCCTCGCTGATTTCACAATTTTCGTCGGCGTGGTGTTCAGGTTCAGATCGTCCTTCAGCCACAGCTTTCGTCAGCCTTGGCCGTGCGCCGATAGAAATTACAGAAGGTCCACACTTGACGTTTGCCTCTGGAGTGCTCACGGAAGTCTCGATCTGAGTAATTGTGGGTCCAATCATGTTGACCGCTGCAGCGGTCAATGAAAATGAGAGTTTTCTGGTGTCGCGGTGCTCCACATCGGGCGTTAGCGCATTCCTGCGATAGGGGGCGTAGGCGAGAGAATTCTTGCCAAACAAGGCGGAGTAAAAAAACTTGCGCCTGACGGCGACGAAAGTCCGATGCCCGTGTCCATATTTAGCGGTGCAGTTATCCGCTCCGTCTGATGCCAGCGGTTGCCGCAGACGAGACGGCTTCATTGATCAGTGAAATCCGGCGGTCGGCCGACAAATCGTGGCGCACGACGCTAGATGCGGTTGTCCTGATCTGAGTATACGCACGGAGGAATTGCTGAGACGCCGCCTGTTTTAGCCACTACCTTCGCCGCTTGGGGAGATATGGAAGACCACAAGGGAGGCCTTCTTCGGCCGGTGCCGCAAAATGCGGTGGAGTCTGAAAAGACAATCTTTTTGCAGGAGCCCATCCAATCGCGAAAATTTTCCACGAACCGGCCTCGCAAGCGCTGATCTTCACCGTGGAAACGCGTCTGATGGGCCGATGCGGCGGCTTGTTGCTCCCGGTGGATTGCGTTGCTTCAATCCTTGTCGTCTCCGAGGAAGCGCAGGTCAGCAGATAATCGTTCGCCGCCTTCTGATCGTCGCCCGAACGAAGGAGCCGATTGGCCGACGGCAGGGCACTCACAGCGGTGAGCGAGTAAGCAGTGCCTGCTCTCCATTGTCCCCCACGTCCTCTATACAAGCCTTATTGCCGGCCTGGTCGGCGTGTTCTACTGGGATCTCCCCGGACTCTGACACCATTGATTGGTGTGCTGTTCCCGGAAGTGGTGCGAGTCACTGTCTTCATCGCCTCCGCAATCACGGGCGTCCTGACGCTGCGAGTTGAACCGACTAACGGGTAGTGTCTCAGTTGAAATTTAGCGAGACTTTGTCGGGGGCGCGGATGAAAAAGAGGAACTTTCTCAGTGACCGTCAATCTCGCGCATGAGCAGGTAGCGCCGCAGCACTGCCGCCGCCTCCTGCTCTGAGACTCCGCTCGTTTGCTGGGCTGGCCGTCGATGATCGGCGAGTAGGCTGCCGCCTGCCGTATGACCGCGTGAAGGTGCCGCATCTCGTCATCGGTCATGCGCCGGTTGAAGTAGAAGCAAAGCGTCTTCTCGCTTTCGGCATCGCGGCCGGCGGCGGGGCAGCGGAGCGGCTCCTGTTTCGCGCCGCTGACAAGCCGCAGCGCGGGCCCGGGGTGCGGTGTTCCCGTCTTGGGGGTGTCGGACACGGGACGATCTCTCTCAACGTGTGGGTGAGGCTACGGGCGGAGTTTTGGGCAGGCGGCAGGCGCGGTTCTCCGCATCCACGGCGATCGCCGAAAGCGTTTCGTTCTGATCAATGAGAAGAGAGATCGCCTTCGTCGCCCAGCCCTCGTAGGTCAGGGTTCCGGTTTCCCACAAGAAGACAAGCGCGCGGGCGACCGCGTTATGGCGGGATAGTTCCTGCAGCTTGCAGAAAAGCTCGGCGTTCATTTGTACGCTTTTCGCTGCCTAGCGAGCTGCTTCTGCAGATACGCCATGCTGATCTATGCTCGCTCTGCTTTGTCATCGCGGGCGATCCTGCGCCAATCGTCGGTGTGTGAGCCGAGTATGCGGAGCCGGAGCATCCCCTTCGTTTCTGCCATCGTTTCGGGGCATTTAACACCACAACCGGTTCCATAATCGGCGCCGATGGGCCACCTTTTGCCGTCTTTCTGCATGATCGGCGGAGGGTTAATAAACCCGGGTGGCGAGAGCTGGCCCCGGTTGTTTGGACAGCGCCCCGCTGGATTTAAGTGGATTCCTGCCGGGTTATGCTGAACGCGGGGCTTTACGGTTTTGTCGTTGCGTCGGGAGGGCGTAGCCCGACCAGAGCGACGACAAAACCGTCGGCGACGGTCATGCGGCCATCACCATAGCTTGCGTGCCGAAGTAAGCCTCGTCGGGCGTGCGCCCGTCAAGGCTCGAGTGAGGGCGTCCCTGATTGTAGAAGGCCAGATACTTGGCAATTGACGCTCGCGCCTCGGACACGCTGTCGTAGGCGCGGAGATATACTTCTTCGTATTTGACCGTGCGCCAGAGCCGCTCGACAAACACGTTGTCGCGCCAGGCGCCCTTGCCGCGTCCATGCTGATGGCGATCTTCGCGTCCAGCAGCACATCGGTGAACTCGAGGCTGGTGAACTGGCTGCCCTGATCCGTGTTGAAAATCTCGGGCCTGCCGTGCTTCGCCAACGCCTCCTGGACCGCTTCGACGCAGAAGGCCGCCTCCATTGTGATCGAGACGCGATGGGCCAGGACCCGTCGGCTGAACACATCGACGACCGCCGCGAGATAGACGAAGCCACGCCGCATCGGAATGTAGGTGATGTCCATTGCCCACGCATGGTCGGGCCGCTCGATCTTCAATCCGCGCAACAGGTACGGGTAGATCTTGTGACCCGGAGCCGGCTTGCTCGTGTTCGGGCGACGATAGACCGCCTCGATCCCCATGCGCTTCATCAGCGTCGCGATGTGGCGGCGACCGGCGTATACGCCCTCCCGCCGCAGCAACGATCGCAGCATACGCGCTCCCGCGAAGGGATAATCGAGATGCAGCTCATCGAGCCGACGCATCAAGGCAAGGTCCTCGGCCGAAACTGGCCGAGGTTCATAGTAGACCGTGCTGCGAGCCAGCTTCAGGACCTTCGCCTGGCGCACGATAGAAAGATCATGATCGCGGTCGATCATCGCTTTGCGCTCAGCAGGCCCGCCTTGGTGAGCGCGCCGGACAAAAAATCGTTTTCCAACGCCAGCTCGCCGATCTTGGCATGTAACGCCTTCAAATCGACCGGCGTCTCGGCCGATGTCTTGTCATGCCCAAACACGCCGGCGGCGCCTTCCAGGAGCTGGTTTTTCCAGATCGTGATCTGGTTCGGATGAACATCAAACAGTTGCGCCAGCTCCGCCAGTGTCTTGTCGCCTTTGACCGCAGCCAAAGCAACCTTCGCCTTGAATGCCGGAGAATGCGTCCGGCGGCTCTTCTTCGTCATCTTCGCTCCTGATTCGCAGCAAGAATCCTCGCCGCTGTCAGGCAGAAAATCCACTCAAGCTACTGTCCGAATTTGCGGGGCCAGCTCTCTGGCGCAGTGCGGCGATCTTGAGGCGCGTGGTGAGCCGCCTGGTGTCGCGTTCGGCGGCTTCGCGGTCGACCAACAGGCCGATGCGATCTTCGAACGGCAGGGCTTCGAGATCGGGCGATCGGCGCTGCTCCTCGAAGGCCTTGGCCATTCCGGTCAGTCGGCGCCGTAGCTTTTGACGAGCGCCAGAATGCCAAGGCAGGTTCGAAAGCCTTGTTCTGGATGGGGCCGGGCGTCGATCACGGCCTGGAAAAACGCTGCTGTCGAAGGACCGATCCGCTCGCCGGCGGCGATCACCGCGGCGGGGGTCCATTTGCCGTAGCGGCGATGGGCGCTGGGCATGTGGTCGGCGATGGTGGTGTGTCCGCGTCGGTTGGGCGCGCGGGCATGGCTGGCGATCCGCTGGCCCTTGTGGAAGATCTCGACCGTCCGATCGTCGATACGGGCATCGACCAGCTCGCCAATCAGACGATACGGCGCGGAGTACCAATGGCCGTCGACCTCGACATGATAATCGGGAGCGAGGCGGCAGCGCTTCCAGCGTGCGAAGGCATAAGGCTGATCTGGCAGCGGGGTTAGCTTGGGTTTGTCGAGTTCGGCAAACAGTTCGGCGCGGCTTGAGCCGAAGCCACGCATTTGACGAGCATTGAGTTCGTCGACGAGTGTCTTGATGGCGGCGTTGAGCTCGGCCCGGGAAAAGAAGAGCTATGGCGGAATCTGGGTGATGACGGTGTGAGGAAGGCGGCGTATCGAGGCGGGTGACGAGCCTGCCAGAACCTCTCGAGGAGAGCGATACGCCATGACCGAGACTACCAATGTTCTTGCTTTCCGTCAGCCGTCCGCGGTTGATGATCCACTGACCGATATCGTTCGTGCCGGCGCGCGGGACCTGCTTGCCAGGGCGATCGAGATCGAGGTTGGCGCGTTTCTGGCCAGCACGGCCAATCTGACGCTGCCCGACGGTCGAGCGCGCCTGGTCCGACATGGGCACGGTCCGGTGCGCGAGATTGCGACCGGCATCGGTCCGGTGGAGGTCGCTCGTCCCAAGGTCCGCGACCGCGGAGCGAGCGGGCCAGGCGACCGCCTCCGCTTCAGTTCGGCAATCCTGCCGCTATGGGCGCGGCGGACGAAGAGCCTGGATGCCTTGATCCCGGTCCTCTATTTACGCGGCATCTCGACCGGCGACTTCCAGGAGGCGCTCTCGGCGCTGCTCGGCAAGGATGCGCCGAACCTGTCGCCTTCGGTGATCGCCGGCCTGAAGGCCGATTGGCAGGTCGAGTACGAACGCTGGCAGAGACGCGATCTGTCGGCGCGTCGCTATGTCTACATCTGGGCCGATGGCGTGTACCTGCAGGCCCGCATGGAAGATCACAGCGAATGCATGCTGGTGCTGATTGGCACCACGCCGGAAGGCAAGAAGGAGCTGATCGGCTTCCAGGTCGGCGTGCGCGAGAGCGCGCAGAGCTGGCGCGAACTCCTGATCGACCTGCGGCAACGCGGGTTACGGATTGCCCCGCAACTCGCCATCGGCGACGGCGCCCTCGGCTTCTGGAAGGCACTGGACGAGGCCTTTCCCGGCACGCGGCACCAACGATGCTGGTGCCATAAAGTGAGCAACGTACTCGACAAGGTCGCCAAATCCGTGCAGGGCCCCATGAAGAACGACCTGCGGAACATCTATCTGGCCCCACACCGGGCCGAAGCTGAAACCGCGATCGACGTCTTCGTCGAGAAATACCACGTCAAATACGGACGTGCGGTGGAGTGCCTGATCAAGGATCGCCATGCGCTGCTCGCCTTCTTCGACTTCCCTGCTGAGCACTGGATCCACCTACGCAGCTCGAACCCGATCGAGAGCGTCTTCGCCACGGTGCGCCACCGAACGGTGCGGACCAAGGGATCGCTGTCGCAACAAACTGCGAAGCTGATGGTGTTCAAGCTCATCGACGCCGCATCGAAGACCTGGCGGCGATTGAAGAGCACGAACCAGTTGCCGAAAGTCATCGCCGGTGTAAAGTTCATCGACGGAATCGAAGTCATTCCGAACACTGAAAGCCACGCCGCCTGATCAGGCCGCGTCACCCAAAATCAGCCATAGCTCGGAAAAGAAGCGCTGATTGCGCAGCCGGGCCAGAATCCAGCGCTGGGCGATTTGCACCGCGACCTCGACCTTCGCCTTGTCTTTTGGGCGCCGCGGCCGTGCGGCGAGAATGGCCGTGCCGTAATGGCTCGCCATCTCGGCATAAGTGCGATTGAGGCCGGGATCGTAGCGGTCGGGGTTGCTGACGGCGGCTTTGAGGTTGTCGCAGACCACGAACGTCGGCGTTCCGCTCAAAAACGTGAACAAGTTGACGTGGGCCCGGATCCAGTCGGCCAAGCTCTCGCTGGGGCAGGCCTCGGCGTAGGTGTAGTTCGAAGCGCCCATCGCCGCGACGAACAGCTTCATCGGCTGCACTTCCCCGGTCAGGGGATCGACGATGTCGATGGTGTCGCCGGCGAAATCCACGAACACCTTCTCGCCGCCCAGATGAATCTGCCGCATCGAAGGTCGGACCCGCCCCTTTCAGGCCTCGTAGGTAGTGCAGAACCACGTGTACCCGAAACCGTCGGGATTAACGGCGCGATACTCCTCCCAGAGCAGGCGACGGGTTACGTTGCGCCGGCGGAGCTCTTTATCGATGTAGCTCCAGTCGGGCACCGGCCGCTGCGGGCTCTGAGACGCTGGTCGTGGGGCCGGGAAAAGCAAAAGCTCCAGGTCTTCATCGGTCATTCCCTCCGGAAGCGGCCAGCTCAACCCAGCAGACGGAGCTATGCGGGAAACTGGGTGATGACGGAATGAGATAGGCGGCGTATCGAGGCGGGTGTCGAGCCTGCCAGAACCTCAAGGAGAGCGATACGCCATGAACGAGCATAGCAACATTGTCCCACTGCGTCAGCCCGATGAGATCGACGATCCACTGACGAATATTTTGCGATCTGGTGCTCGGCAGCTGCTTGCGCAGGCTGTCGAGATGGAAGCCGAGGCGTTTCTCGCCGCGATGAAGGGCTTGAAGCGTCCCGATGGCCGCGACCGCCTCGTGCGGCACGGCCATGGTCCAGTGCGGACGATCCAGACGGGGATCGGCGCCGTCGAAGTCGCCCGGGTAAAGATTCGCGATCGCGCGGTGACCAGCGATGGCGAGCGGATCCGCTTCACCTCGGCGATCCTGCCGTTGTGGGCACGGCGCACGAAGAGCTTGGATGCACTTTTGCCGGTTCTGTACCTGCGAGGCATCTCGACGGGCGACTTCCAGGAGGCGCTGGCGGCGCTCTTGGGCAAGGATGCGCCGAATCTTTCTCCGGCGGTGGTTTCCAGACTGACGACGGAGTGGCAGCTCGAGTACGAGCGTTGGCAGAAGCGCGATCTGTCGGCGCGCCGGTACGTATACGTGTGGGCGGACGGCGTCTTCCTGCAGGCTCGCATGGAAGACCACAGCGAATGGAGCTATGGCGGAATCTGGGTGATGACGGTGTGAGGAAGGCGGCGTATCGAGGCGGGTGACGAGCCTGCCAGAACCTCTCGAGGAGAGCGATACGCCATGACCGAGACTACCAATGTTCTTGCTTTCCGTCAGCCGTCCGCGGTTGATGATCCACTGACCGATATCGTTCGTGCCGGCGCGCGGGACCTGCTTGCCAGGGCGATCGAGATCGAGGTTGGCGCGTTTCTGGCCAGCACGGCCAATCTGACGCTGCCCGACGGTCGAGCGCGCCTGGTCCGACATGGGCACGGTCCGGTGCGCGAGATTGCGACCGGCATCGGTCCGGTGGAGGTCGCTCGTCCCAAGGTCCGCGACCGCGGAGCGAGCGGGCCAGGCGACCGCCTCCGCTTCAGTTCGGCAATCCTGCCGCTATGGGCGCGGCGGACGAAGAGCCTGGATGCCTTGATCCCGGTCCTCTATTTGCGCGGCATCTCGACCGGCGACTTCCAGGAGGCGCTCTCGGCGCTGCTCGGCAAGGATGCGCCGAACCTGTCGCCTTCGGTGATCGCCGGCCTGAAGGCCGATTGGCAGGTCGAGTACGAACGCTGGCAGAGACGCGATCTGTCGGCGCGTCGCTATGTCTACATCTGGGCCGATGGCGTGTACCTGCAGGCCCGCATGGAAGATCACAGCGAATGCATGCTGGTGCTGATTGGCACCACGCCGGAAGGCAAGAAGGAGCTGATCGGCTTCCAGGTCGGCGTGCGCGAGAGCGCGCAGAGCTGGCGCGAACTCCTGATCGACCTGCGGCAACGCGGGTTACGGATTGCCCCGCAACTCGCCATCGGCGACGGCGCCCTCGGCTTCTGGAAGGCACTGGACGAGGCCTTTCCCGGCACGCGGCACCAACGATGCTGGTGCCATAAAGTGAGCAACGTACTCGACAAGGTCGCCAAATCCGTGCAGGGCCCCATGAAGAACGACCTGCGGAACATCTATCTGGCCCCACACCGGGCCGAAGCTGAAACCGCGATCGACGTCTTCGTCGAGAAATACCACGTCAAATACGGACGTGCGGTGGAGTGCCTGATCAAGGATCGCCATGCGCTGCTCGCCTTCTTCGACTTCCCTGCTGAGCACTGGATCCACCTACGCAGCTCGAACCCGATCGAGAGCGTCTTCGCCACGGTGCGCCACCGAACGGTGCGGACCAAGGGATCGCTGTCGCAACAAACTGCGAAGCTGATGGTGTTCAAGCTCATCGACGCCGCATCGAAGACCTGGCGGCGATTGAAGAGCACGAACCAGTTGCCGAAAGTCATCGCCGGTGTAAAGTTCATCGACGGAATCGAAGTCATTCCGAACACTGAAAGCCACGCCGCCTGATCAGGCCGCGTCACCCAAAATCAGCCATAGCTCCAGCGAATGCATGCTGGTGCTGATCGGCGCGACGCCGGAAGGCAAGAAGGAACTCATCGGCTTCCAGGTCGGCGTGCGCGAGAGCACGCAGAGCTGGCACGAACTGCTCGTCGAGGCGAAAACCCGAGGGCTGAAGATCGCCCCGGAAATCGCCGTCGGTGACGGCGCGCTCGGCTTCTGGAAGGCGCTCGACGAGGTCTTTCCCGCCACGCGACATCAGCGGTGCTGGGTGCACAAAACCGCGAATATCTTGAACAAAGTCGCAGTGTCGGTACAGGCCAGCATGAAGAAGGATCTGCGCGAGGTCTATTTGGCGTCCAACCGAGCTTCGGCCGAAGTGGCGATCGATGTCTTTGCCGAGAAATACGGAGCGAAGTACGACAAGGCGGTCGAGTGCCTGACGAAAGATCGCGACGCAATGCTTGCGTTCTACGAATTCCCCGCCGAGCATTGGGACCACTTGCGGACGACGAATCCCATCGAAAGCGTGTTCGCGACGGTCCGGCACAGAACGGTGCGCACGAAAGGTTCGTTATCGTCAACGACTGCCAAGTTGATGGTGTTCAAGCTGCTCTGCGCCGCATCAAAGACCTGGCGGCGGCTGAAAGGCACAAATCAGTTGCCGAAGGTCAGCGCAGGTGTCAGATTCGAAAACGGCATCGAGGTCATCCAAGTGCCGGAAAACCACGCCGCCTGATCGCCTCGTCACCCAAAATCCCGCATAGCTCGACGAACTTAGGTTACGTTCTGACACAGGAGACATCAATGCTGTCTCCTCGGTCCTCCTTAGCTTAGCAGTTGCTGACTGATTTGTTTGCCTTAAGAAATTGGGGGCTACAGTACAAACCAGTTGCTGCCGATGCTCGCTGCGGCGAGGACACCTGTGTGATAGCCCGGCCGTGGTGGGGACGTGTTGCGCCGAGCACGTTTGACGGGTTGGACCAGAGGTCTGCCACACATGATGTGGGAGCTTGACGATAGCCGGCGCGCTGGGAATCGATAACGAAGCGGCGGCCCTATAGACAAGTCCAACCCGCACGCGTCAGCGGACGTAACAATTCCTTGGGCTGGGCATCGTTCAAAGCGCTTTCACCGGAAAAGCGGTGACCAAGACATAAGGGGCGTCCTGGCGAAGCTCCATTTCGTCGTCACCGCGGCTGGGCTGAGCACAACCAATCTCGTGCTTGCCGAGCGCTCTCGGGAACCGCTCTGCAATGGAGCATATAGCTTCGCTCCAGGTGGAGTTAAATGCTAGGGGCGCTGATCGCTCTGGGCCGGCATTACTTTGATCACGACCTGGAATGAATCGAGCCGGCGTACCCTCCGTCTCTCGCAAGGTCAAAGGTTGTTTTGCAGCCGACAGTAGCCGGTAATGCTTTGGCGGGCAAGAATTAGCTCCTAATAACGTTAGGGCAGGTCGCGGTTCCGGCCGCAAAGAGGTTGCCCGGTGCGTGATCGTCGTTAGATCGGACAAGAACGCGCAGTTGATCGAATCAGATGCGGCCTCGGTCGCCATATGCCTGCAGTGCGCTGTCGAGACACTTGAGTAACTCTTGTACGCCGAATGGTTTGGCGAGGAAGCCGATCGCTCCGGCGTCCAAGGCTGACGCGCGTACGCGCTCGTTGGGGAAAGCTGTAATGAAAATGAAGGGTGCTTGGTAACCACGCGTCCGCATCTCTGCCAGCAGCTCCAGCCCGCTCATCGCTGCCATCTGCACATCAGTTATGACGCAGGATATCTCGTTCAACCGCGGCGACCGCAGGAGCGCCTCGGCCGAGGCAAATATCTGCACGACGTAGCCACGCGATTTCAAAAGGTTTTCTGTCGCCGCACGGACCGAGGGGTCGTCGTCAACGACGGAAATCAAAGGCGTGGACAAGATGAGCCCTCCCGACGCAGTACAGCGGCTGCCAAACCGTCAGCCACTTTCGCGAAAGTGGGCTTAAGTGATGGAATTGTAAAATCATACTTGGGTTTGTGTGTGATTGGCGCTAATTCCGAGCGTCTCGCTCATTCTGATCAAGTCAGCCAGCGAGCGGGCACGCATCTTTTTCATTACGTGTCCCCGGTAGATCTTGACGGTGATCTCGGCGAGCCCAAGTTCGGCGGCTACCTGCTTGTTCATCAGCCCCGTCGCGACCAGTTTCATCACTGCCTGTTCTCGCGGGCTTAGGGTCTCAAATAGAGATTTCAGGTTCGCCACGGTTCGCTGAGCTTCTCGTCTTTTGCGATCGCGTTCGGTCGCCGCAACGACGGCATCAAGCAGTTCCTGATCGCGGAAGGGCTTGCTGAGGAAATCGACCGCGCCTCCCTTCATGGCCCTGACGGTCATGGGAATGTCGCCATGGCCGGTAATGAAGATGATTGGGATGTGTATGTTCAACCTGGCGAGCTCGGTCTGGTAGTCAAGGCCGCTCAGGCCCGGCAGCCGGACATCAAGAACTAGACAGCTTGTGACGTCCGGCATTGTGCTCTGCAGCATTTCACGGGCCGATCCGAACGCCACGACCTCCAAGCCTACCGATCGAAAAAGGTTCGTAAGCGAGCGACGCATAGAGATGTCATCCTCGACGACAAAGACGATTGCCTTCGTCGAAGCCTCGGTATGTCCGCCTTGGCCTCTCCAGTCAAATCGTCCTGTCACGAGATGGCCTCCTTATGCAGCGGAAGGGCAAACTGGAACGTCGCGCCCGGTCCATTTTTCTGAACCACTGAAATTCGTCCTCCGTGAACTTCCACGATCGACCGGCAGATCGAAAGGCCCATTCCTAGGCCGCTCGATTTGGTGGTGAAGAAGGGGTCCAAGACGCGGTCCGCGTCATTCTCGGCGATCCCGACGCCGCAATCGGTCACGGAAAGCTGCACGTACCCCAGATCGTCCGTAGATGATTGAATCAGAAGTTCACGCGGCCGGTCTGTAACTGCGTCCATGGCCTCGATTCCGTTCATCACCAGATTGATGATCACTTGTTGTAGCTGAATTCGATCACCGAGGACCCTAGGCAGCGCAGACGCCAACTCGCTTCGCAACGTCACTTGGTGGCTCACCAGCTCTCGTGTTACCAGCGCGCTGACGTCCCTAACCACCTGATTAATGTCGAGCGGCACCATCTCGATCTCGCCCTTTTTCGCGAGTGCGCGAATACTACGGATCACCTCGCTTGCCCGGATTGCATCTTCTATGATCCATTCGACTGAAGAGCGCGCGGCTGCAAGATTGGGAACATCGCGAGCCATCCAGCCGAGGCACGCATCGGCGTTGCTGAGGATAGCGGCGAGTGGTTGGGTTATCTCGTGGGCGATAGAAGTTGTCATTTCTCCCAAGGTCGTTACACGCGTCACATGTGCAAGCTCCGCCTGTGCCTTTCGCAGCTCTTGTTCGGCCTGATCAGCGCGAATGGTAGCGGTGATGTCAGTGCTGACGCCGCGATAGCCCAAAAAATTTCCGTTTCCGTCGAAGAAGGGCTTGCCACTAGTGCGGACGTAGATCGGAGATCCCATCCTATTTACGGTACGGTAGATGAGATCCCGGAACGGCAGGTGTGCCTGCAACGTCGCCCGATGCTGACGCCACTTCTCCGGTTCTTCTTCCATGTCGCACGCGATGTCCCAGCGAAGCAGGCCCGTTAACCCTGTCGCCAAAATTCCCGCAGCGCTGGTGTGCTCGGACAAGTGAGTGACCCGATGATCTGGCCCGGTTTCCCAGAGCCAGTCGGAAGCAGTCTCGGCATAGTCGCGAAAGCGCTGTTCGCTCTCGCGCAGCGCTACAAGCGTGTTTTCCAAGCGTTCCCTAGCTGCGTGTTGCTCGGTAACATCCATATGTGTTCCGATCAGCTCGCTGACATTACCATCGCTGCCGACGACAACGTGTGCAACGGAGTGTATGCGCCTTATCCCGCCATCTGGCAGAATAACACGGAAATCATATTCGAACCGTTCGTGCTCCTGGTCAATCGCCTGACGCTGCACCTCCTGCAACCCTGGCAAGTCTTCCGGATGGATGCGCGATCGAATAGTCTCTAGCGAAACCGGCTCTTGTGGGTTAAAGCCAAACAGGCGGTCGACCTCAGCGGAGCGATAAACGAAATCTCGTGTGTGGACGTCCCAGGACCAGCTGCCTGTGTGAGTGAGATGCTGAGCCTCGGCCAGATAGGCCTCGCTTCGGCGCAACTGCTGTTCTGCTCGCCTAGCTGCCGTAATATCGGTGGCTGCCCCAACAAACTCAATTTCACCAGAGGCGGTTCGCGTGACTCGTGCCTGCGCATGGATGTGCTTCACGGAGCCGTCAGGTAGCAGCAGCCGGTACTCGTGCTCGAAATCCCTCAGGTCTCGCATCGCTTCATCGATAATCTCTTTGACAGAAGCCCTATCATCTGGGTGCGTGCGCTCAATGACGAGTTGTGGCGCCGGTGTCGTCTGAAGATCGATTTTGAAAATCCGAAATGTCTCCTTAGACCAGAAGGCCTCGCCGGTAGAGGCGTTCCAGCTGAAGCTGCCTGTATGACTCAACTCCTGCGCGTGAGCCAAATGCGCTTCGCTCCGCTGCAGCGCAAGCTCGGTCTGCTTGCGCTCCGTAATATCTTCGCACGCCATGAGGATGACGGGGCGGTCGCCGGCCCAAAGCATGGCCTTGGCGTTTTCACGCACCCACAATACAGAACCGTCCTTCCTGACTTTCCGGACGTCCCAAGTGCGCGATTGTCCAACATCCTCAAGACACGTCTGAATGCATTTGCGGACGAATGCGCGATCCTCCTCCAGAAATACGTCGAGCACGGATTGGCCCAATAGTTCTGCACAAGCAAATCCCAGTTGTGTCGCGCCCAACGTATTGACGTTGAGGACAATGCCGGCCTCATCGACCATGAAGTACATGGCTGGATTGTGCTCGAAAATTGCGCGCCACCGTTTTTCACGATCCTCCAAATCCGAGGCACTCCGCTGAAGCTTGGCCGCAGCCACACGTGCAGCCTCTCTTTCCTGGCGGAGTTTTCCAATCAGGTACGTTCCGACAACAGAGACAATAAGAAATGCAACAACCACAGGAACATCGCGGGGATCATCGATTCGTAAACTAAACGCCGGCGGCGCAAAGTAGTATGCGAGAGCAGCGATTGCGACGATGCAAAGCGCTGATGAAGCAATGAAGCTGCCCATCAACGAAAATAGTAAGACTACTAACAAATAGGCGAACACCGCGGCGGCGAAATGCGCCTGAAAGTACACGCAAGTCAGTGTAACCGCGGCTAGCGCTATGCTGCCCAAGGTCAACTGAGGGGCTGAACGTTTGAAACTGCTGATCCTATACATTTTGAGACCGTTTGGCCTGTTATCCGGCGGGAGAGCTATAGCATTTTAGGCAAAAATGAGGCAATCTTGAACACTTGGGTCCGCATGCTAGCGTGTGCAAGATCGATCATCGGCTGCCGAACTCAGCACGCGCGGGGAAAAAACGCATTATAAACATACGTATATTTGTCCTAAACCTTTCAGTAGGTGTCGCTGACGCGACTTTAGTCGAAGCTGAAACGTCCGCTTTTGCGCATCGCTCGAGCCTACGGCCAATGCGCCCCATTAGCCCGTCTTATTCGCGAGAGGGCGCCTGAGAGGCTGGCGAGCGTGGTGTAAAGCGCTGATGCGGCGTAGGATTCGGTTGCGAAGCCACCCCATCACCTTCAACCGCGAACGCCACGCCCGCCATGACCGATGATACGATTTCAGACCACTATCGAGAAGCAAGAATTCAACACAAATAAAACCTCTGCCTCGCGCTCGATCTCTTCATGCTTGATAGTCTCGTTTCGGAGGCTGAGCACCTACCGCGTCTAATAGGCCGCTCGCGCCGGTTTCTTTGGACGCGGCACGACCGCGACTCCACGTTTCGGCACAGAAATGATCGGGAGTCACTCAATCTT
Organism: Bradyrhizobium sp. USDA 241; assembly: GCF_049739505.1. Lineage (NCBI taxonomy): Bacteria > Pseudomonadati > Pseudomonadota > Alphaproteobacteria > Hyphomicrobiales > Nitrobacteraceae > Bradyrhizobium > Bradyrhizobium sp. USDA 241. The sequence goes on from NZ_JBMGPZ010000004.1 coordinate 2,518,244, forward strand.
TCTTCAACTTAACCCGTCTTATTCGTAAGAGTGCGCCTGAGGGGTAAAGCGCTGATGCGGCGTAGGATTCGGTTGCGAAGCCAACCCCATCACCTCCAACCGCGAACGCCACGCCCGCCATGACCGACGATACGATTCCGCCCTTCTCGTTTCCAGCCGTTCACGCCAAGAAAGTCACAGCTGCCTTCGATGGTGGGCGCCTAACCTCGAACGGGGGCGTGATGCTTCTGGCGATGGCCGAGCGGCGTCTCGGTTTGGCCAACAATCTGGCCCGGGTGTTCCCGGATCGGCGCGATCCGACGCGGGTCGTGCACAGCCTGGTCGATATGTTCCGCGCTCGCATGTTCGCGATCTGCTGCGGCTACGAGGACGCCGACGACCTCGATCATCTGAGGTCCGATCCGGCATTCAAACTGGCCTGCGGTCGCCTACCGGACACGGGCCGGGATTTGTGTTCCCAGCCGACGCTGTCGCGGCTGGAGAATGCTCCGCGCCTGCGCGACGTGATCCGGCTGACCTACACTTTGGTCGACGCATGGATGGATAGCTACCCGCGCGAGCCGGCATCCGTCACGCTCGACATCGATGATACCTGCGACGTCGTCCACGGCCATCAGCAGCTCTCGCTGTTCAACGCTCATTATGACGAACGCTGCTTCCTGCCGATCCACGTCTACGACACGGAGAAGAGCCGGCCCGTGGCCGTCGTGCTGCGGCCCGGCAAGACGCCGGGCGGCGTCGAGGTGCGTGCCCATCTGCGCCGCCTGGTACGGCATATCCGGACGCGATGGCACAACACGCAAATTACGTTCCGTGGCGACGGGCACTATGCCCGGCCGGAGGCAATGGCGTGGTGCGAGACCAACGGCATCGACTACATCTTCGGTCTGTCCGGCACCAAGCCTCTCGCCAGAAAAGTCGACGAGGTCGCCGACGACATCCGCACGCGACGCGCCATCGAGAACCTGCCGGTTCTGCGTGGCTATACCGAGACGCGCCACAAGGCAAAGTCCTGGGATCGCGAACGGCGCACTGTCGCCCGTATTGAGGCGACGATGCTCGGCCTCGACATCCGCTTCGTCGTCACCAGCCTCGATGTCGGCTCGGCCGAGTGGATCTACGACAGCCTGTATTGCGCGCGCGGCCAAGCCGAGAATCTGATCAAGCTGCATAAGACGCAGCTCGCCTCCGATCGCACCAGCTGCCGTTCGGCGCTCGCCAACCAGGTCCGTCTCGTGCTCCATACGGCCGCTTATTGGCTGATGCTGACCGTGCGCGACGCCATTCCCAAAGCCCGGGAATTGGCCGCTGCCGAGTTCGCGACGCTGCGTCTTCGGCTCTTGAAAATCGCCGCCCGTGTCGTCGAGACCACGAGCCGCATTCGCCTTGCGTTTGCCGCGGCATGTCCCGAAGCCGACCTGATCTGCGGCTTGCCCGGCGCGCTGCTGCCGCTCGGTCCTTGACCGGCGGGGCGTCCGCCCCCGTTCGCCCAACCCATCCCTCAAGCGCGTTGCAAAGTACCGGTCGTCAGGCGGCGAAAAGCCGAAGGCAATCCTGTGCGCCTCGTCAGACAAGATGTGCGGCCGCATCAATCGGGCCCAAAAGCCGCACTCTCACGAATAGGACGGGTTAGGCCGCGGAATGAGGACAGTGGTTTCAGTTCAGCCGATAGGTTCGAAGGCGCGCCTCCGGACCGGCAAGGATCAGAAAAAAGCTGCCCAATGACTCGTCTCCCCGACACAGCCGCTCCCGCGAAGAAAGCGCAAGTTCGCCTGCCGACACAGAAGCCGGAGTCGCGCGAGTCCTACGCGCGATGATGATTCGTTCCAATCTTATCGCGCTTTAGCTGCGAAAAACTGGTTCCGCTGGAAGCGAGCGGCGTCGCAGAACGCAGGGCAGCCTCGTATGACTCGCCACGGCTTTGTCGAGTGCCATTCACGCTGATCACACCCACCATGCTCTGCTAACGCAGCGCGCATCGTAACGAGAACGACAAGCTGCGTCCGCAGGATCCCTACGTCGTCCTTAATCGCGTGAGGCAAGTGGAGCGACGTGCATATGGATCTTCGTAGGCGGACCAATACCTAGTCCGTCAGTCCCGTCATCGGCTTGGCAAAAATGTTGCACAAGCGTTCAGATGGCCGGTAGCCCTTGAGTGCGAAAGCGAAACCCTGAAAAAGCTCCTGCCTCTTTTCTCGCTAGTACCCACTTTTCTTGGAACGTGAGTCGTGATTCAAGGTCGGGATGATACCCGAAGCAAGAGAAGTCCACCTTTCGAGGAAAGATCGCAAGGTGCTTGAGGCGTGCTGTCGCTCACCGGTGACGTTGCAGCGCGATTTGAAGCGGGCGCGGATAGTTCTGTTGGCGGCGGATGGGCGCAGCACCCGGTCGATCGCCAAGGAAGTTGGGGTCCAGCCGCGGATTGTCGAGCTATGGCTGATTTTGGGTGACGCGGCCTGATCAGGCGGCGTGGCTTTCAGTGTTCGGAATGACTTCGATTCCGTCGATGAACTTTACACCGGCGATGACTTTCGGCAACTGGTTCGTGCTCTTCAATCGCCGCCAGGTCTTCGATGCGGCGTCGATGAGCTTGAACACCATCAGCTTCGCAGTTTGTTGCGACAGCGATCCCTTGGTCCGCACCGTTCGGTGGCGCACCGTGGCGAAGACGCTCTCGATCGGGTTCGAGCTGCGTAGGTGGATCCAGTGCTCAGCAGGGAAGTCGAAGAAGGCGAGCAGCGCATGGCGATCCTTGATCAGGCACTCCACCGCACGTCCGTATTTGACGTGGTATTTCTCGACGAAGACGTCGATCGCGGTTTCAGCTTCGGCCCGGTGTGGGGCCAGATAGATGTTCCGCAGGTCGTTCTTCATGGGGCCCTGCACGGATTTGGCGACCTTGTCGAGTACGTTGCTCACTTTATGGCACCAGCATCGTTGGTGCCGCGTGCCGGGAAAGGCCTCGTCCAGTGCCTTCCAGAAGCCGAGGGCGCCGTCGCCGATGGCGAGTTGCGGGGCAATCCGTAACCCGCGTTGCCGCAGGTCGATCAGGAGTTCGCGCCAGCTCTGCGCGCTCTCGCGCACGCCGACCTGGAAGCCGATCAGCTCCTTCTTGCCTTCCGGCGTGGTGCCAATCAGCACCAGCATGCATTCGCTGTGATCTTCCATGCGGGCCTGCAGGTACACGCCATCGGCCCAGATGTAGACATAGCGACGCGCCGACAGATCGCGTCTCTGCCAGCGTTCGTACTCGACCTGCCAATCGGCCTTCAGGCCGGCGATCACCGAAGGCGACAGGTTCGGCGCATCCTTGCCGAGCAGCGCCGAGAGCGCCTCCTGGAAGTCGCCGGTCGAGATGCCGCGCAAATAGAGGACCGGGATCAAGGCATCCAGGCTCTTCGTCCGCCGCGCCCATAGCGGCAGGATTGCCGAACTGAAGCGGAGGCGGTCGCCTGGCCCGCTCGCTCCGCGGTCGCGGACCTTGGGACGAGCGACCTCCACCGGACCGATGCCGGTCGCAATCTCGCGCACCGGACCGTGCCCATGTCGGACCAGGCGCGCTCGACCGTCGGGCAGCGTCAGATTGGCCGTGCTGGCCAGAAACGCGCCAACCTCGATCTCGATCGCCCTGGCAAGCAGGTCCCGCGCGCCGGCACGAACGATATCGGTCAGTGGATCATCAACCGCGGACGGCTGACGGAAAGCAAGAACATTGGTAGTCTCGGTCATGGCGTATCGCTCTCCTCGAGAGGTTCTGGCAGGCTCGTCACCCGCCTCGATACGCCGCCTTCCTCACACCGTCATCACCCAGATTCCGCCATAGCTCCGGATTGTCAGCCTTTGGCGGCATCGCTATGCCGACCATGGCCTTGAAGGGCTGCAAGACAAGCCGCGGCCTGGCAAGCAGCCGATCTATACGAAGACGACCGACAAGCGGATTCTGAAGCTGCTGGATAAGCCGCCACCGCAAGGGTTTGCGCGCTGGACCGGCCCCCTGCTGGCCGAGGCGCTGGGCGATGTCGATGTCCAATATGTCTGGCGGTTCCTGCGCAGCCACAAGATTGACCTGGTGGCTCGCAAGTCCTGGTGCGAGAGCAACGACCCGAACTTTACGGCCAAAGCCGCCGATGTTGTCGGCCTCTATGTCGCGCCGCCGGCGAAGGCCATTGTGCTGTGCGTGGACGAGAAGCCCTCGATCCAGGCTTTGGAGCGAGCGCAGGGTTATCTGAAGTTGCCCAATGGCCGCGCCTTGACCGGCCAAAGCCACGATTACAAGCGGCATGGCACCACAACATTGTTTGCGGCGCTCGAAGTCGCCACCGGAAAGATCATCGCGACCCATTCAAAACGCCGGCGCCGCGTCGAGTTTCTCGATTTCATGAACAGCGTCACCGCGGCTTTTCCGAACCGCAAGCTTCACGTCATCCTCGACAACCTCAACACCCATAAAAAGAACGAGGACTGGCTCAAGGCCCACCCCAACGTGCAATTTCATTTCACGCCGACAAGTGCGTCATGGCTCAATCAGGTCGGAGTATGGTTTTCCATCTTGCAGGGGCAGTCGCTCAGCGGCACCTCCTTCACGAGCCTCAAGCAGCTTCAGGAACACATCGATGCCTACGTCAACGCATACAACGACAGAGCCGAGCCCTTCGTCTGGACCAAGAAAAAGGTCCGTCAACGCCGTTTCAAAGGCCGCCGTATCACTCAGCTCTGATTCCGGGTACTAGCCTCTCAGGGGCAGCTGCCCTGGCTGCGGCGCGGAATAATGCTGTGCGCCGGAGAGCGCAGGGGGAGTATTCGTGTCCGAATGGCGGCGGTTCAGATCCGGGACCTACCTCATGTGCTTGTAGTGTCGATAGTAGTGGAAGCGGTGGACTTGTTGAGCCGAGTCTGCAGCGTCACGTGATCGAGCTCGCTTTCCCACCAGGATACGAACACAGCCGCGATGCCATTGCCGATGATGTTGGTGAGGGCGCGCACCTCGCTCATGAACTTGTCGATAGAAAACACGATTGCCATGCCCGGCACCAGAGCTGGGTTTACTACCGATAATGTCGCAGCGAGCGTGATAAAGCCTGCGCCGGTGACGCCGCTTGCTCCCTTCGAAGTTAGCATTGCTACTAGCAGGATCGTGAGCTGCTGGCCAAAGCTGAGATCGACACCGAGTGCCTGGGCAATGAACAATGTTGCAAGTGTCATATAGATATTGGTGCCGTCAAGGTTGAAGGAGTAGCCAGTCGGCACCACCAGCCCGACCACCGGCTTGGAGCAGCCCAGCCGCTCGAGCTTCTCCATCAATTGAGGGAGCGCGCTTTCGGAGGATGAAGTACCGAGCACGATCAGAAGCTCGTCTTTAATATAGATAAGGAACTTGAAGATTGAAAAGCCGACGAGGCGGGCGATCAGACCAAGCACGACTACTACGAATAGGGCAGCAGTCACGTAAAACAGCGCGATCAGACCGATCAGATTGCCGAGTGCTGCGGGCCCGAACTTGCCGACTGTGAAAGTCATGGCGCCGAAGGCGCCGATCGGGGCCGCTTTCATTACAATAGCTATTACCCCGAACACCGCGTGCGCGACGTCGTCAATCATGCCGCGCAGACGCTCGCCACGCTTTCCCAACGCCATCAGCGAGAAGCCAAAAAGGATCGCGAACAGGAGAACCTGCAGAACATCGCCGCGAGCGAAGGCGCCGACCACGCTATCGGGAATGATGTTGAGAATAAAGTCGACGGTTTTCGAGGCTTCCGCCTGCTTGACGTAATTGGCGACCGCCGCAGCATCCGGTTTGACCGCAAGGCCATGGCCAATCCGGACCAGATTGCCCATGGCAAGGCCCAACAGCAAGGCAAAGCTGGAGACGATCTCGAAATAGAACAGCGCCTTGACGCCGACGCACCCGACTTTCTTGGCATCTTGAATATGCGCAATGCCAGACGTGACGGTGCAGAAAATAATGGGCGCGATCACCATCTTGATGAGCTTGATGAACCCATCACCGAGCGCCTTGACCCAGTCGTTTGTGGCGACAGACGGCCATAGGCAGCCAACCATGGCGCCAATTAGGATTGCGATCAGCACCTGGACGTAGAGTATCTTATACCAAGCTTGCGACGCGCGCACAGGCGCCGCGGTTGCCATGGTGGTCATGACGCTTCCTTCCCGAATATACTCGAATGTGTGCCGCGGCTCGGTGAGAGGCGACAGTGTCATACGAGACTAATCATTATAGCCTTGCGCGATTGAAGACGCGTCCGAGAGCCGGCGCGTCTTTCCAAAGGCAGGCGTTTAGTTGCGTTGTCCTTTCTCGCTAAGCAAGATATGCACCAAATCCCAAACTGCGGCGGACTAAAAAGTCGCGGACAATGGCCTCCCTTCGGTGGCATCGGCTTGAGTGCTCTTAGCCGTGTTCGCAAGGTCGAACATTAGGCTGCAGAGCTGGCCCCGGTTGTTTGGACAGCGCCCCGCTGGATTTAAGTGGATTCCTGCCGGGTTATGCTGAACGCGGGGCTTTACGGTTTTGTCGTTGCGTCGGGAGGGCGTAGCCCGACCAGAGCGACGACAAAACCGTCGGCGACGGTCATGCGGCCATCACCATAGCTTGCGTGCCGAAGTAAGCCTCGTCGGGCGTGCGCCCGTCAAGGCTCGAGTGAGGGCGTCCCTGATTGTAGAAGGCCAGATACTTGGCAATTGACGCTCGCGCCTCGGACACGCTGTCGTAGGCGCGGAGATATACTTCTTCGTATTTGACCGTGCGCCAGAGCCGCTCGACAAACACGTTGTCGCGCCAGGCGCCCTTGCCGTCCATGCTGATGGCGATCTTCGCGTCCAGCAGCACATCGGTGAACTCGAGGCTGGTGAACTGGCTGCCCTGATCCGTGTTGAAAATCTCGGGCCTGCCGTGCTTCGCCAACGCCTCCTGGACCGCTTCGACGCAGAAGGCCGCCTCCATTGTGATCGAGACGCGATGGGCCAGGACCCGTCGGCTGAACACATCGACGACCGCCGCGAGATAGACGAAGCCACGCCGCATCGGAATGTAGGTGATGTCCATTGCCCACGCATGGTCGGGCCGCTCGATCTTCAATCCGCGCAACAGGTACGGGTAGATCTTGTGACCCGGAGCCGGCTTGCTCGTGTTCGGGCGACGATAGACCGCCTCGATCCCCATGCGCTTCATCAGCGTCGCGATGTGGCGGCGACCGGCGTATACGCCCTCCCGCCGCAGCAACGATCGCAGCATACGCGCTCCCGCGAAGGGATAATCGAGATGCAGCTCATCGAGCCGACGCATCAAGGCAAGGTCCTCGGCCGAAACTGGCCGAGGTTCATAGTAGACCGTGCTGCGAGCCAGCTTCAGGACCTTCGCCTGGCGCACGATAGAAAGATCATGATCGCGGTCGATCATCGCTTTGCGCTCAGCAGGCCCGCCTTGGTGAGCGCGCCGGACACAAAATCGTTTTCCAACGCCAGCTCGCCGATCTTGGCATGTAACGCCTTCAAATCGACCGGCGTCTCGGCCGATGTCTTGTCATGCCCAAACACGCCGGCGGCGCCTTCCAGGAGCTGGTTTTTCCAGATCGTGATCTGGTTCGGATGAACATCAAACAGTTGCGCCAGCTCCGCCAGTGTCTTGTCGCCTTTGACCGCAGCCAAAGCAACCTTCGCCTTGAATGCCGGAGAATGCGTCCGGCGGCTCTTCTTCGTCATCTTCGCTCCTGATTCGCAGCAAGAATCCTCGCCGCTGTCAGGCAGAAAATCCACTCAAGCTACTGTCCGAATTTGCGGGGCCAGCTCTACCTTCCGGTCCCATTGAGTGGAGCCGACAAGATGCGCCGCGGGCGACCTGATACTTGCCCGGACAGCTCCATGATGTCGCGACACATCGATCATAGCCGCGGCAGGCGGCCTTAAGGATCTCGGATCGTTCCCTAATGCTGGAGAAGGTGGTTTACCTGATCGCTGACGGCCGTGACACCGATCATGCGCAAACCACAGGATCGAGATCAGATTGTCATGTTCGTTGTAGGATTTGCGACACCGTATCGGGTCGGCGACCTGCGTTATCGAAATTTCTTCAGATGAATCAAGCTCAAGATGTCTGGCACAAGACTTGATAGCAAGAAACTGTTCCGCACCTTTTGCTTATGGAATAGCACTGATGGCCTACAAGATAATCGCATCCCAATGCACGGTCTGTGGTGCGTGCGAGTTCGAGTGTCCCAATGCCGCGATTAGCCTGAAGAACGACATCTATGTGATCAATCCGTCCCAGTGTACCCAATGTGAGGGGCATTCTGACGCGCCAAAGTGCGCCGTGGTTTGCCCCGTGCCAGATACTTGCGTGCCCGCATAGGAGCGGCAGCCGATGAGAGGGGCTCCTGCACGAAGCATGATCAAGATAATATCCAAAACAGCCGCCTTTGCGACCCGTCTCCCGTTTTCCTCGCTCGCTAGCCCCGTGTTCGAAGAGAGCTGGCCCCGCAAATTCGGACAGTAGCTTGAGTGGATTTTCTGCCTGACAGCGGCGAGGATTCTTGCTGCGAATCAGGAGCGAAGATGACGAAGAAGAGCCGCCGGACGCATTCTCCGGCATTCAAGGCGAAGGTTGCTTTGGCTGCGGTCAAAGGCGACAAGACACTGGCGGAGCTGGCGCAACTGTTTGATGTTCATCCGAACCAGATCACGATCTGGAAAAACCAGCTCCTGGAAGGCGCCGCCGGCGTGTTTGGGCATGACAAGACATCGGCCGAGACGCCGGTCGATTTGAAGGCGTTACATGCCAAGATCGGCGAGCTGGCGTTGGAAAACGATTTTTTGTCCGGCGCGCTCACCAAGGCGGGCCTGCTGAGCGCAAAGCGATGATCGACCGCGGTCATGATCTTTCTATCGTGCGCCAGGCGAAGGTCCTGAAGCTGGCTCGCAGCACGGTCTACTATGAACCTCGGCCAGTTTCGGCCGAGGACCTTGCCTTGATGCGTCGGCTCGATGAGCTGCATCTCGATTATCCCTTCGCGGGAGCGCGTATGCTGCGATCGTTGCTGCGGCGGGAGGGCGTATACGCCGGTCGCCGCCACATCGCGACGCTGATGAAGCGCATGGGGATCGAGGCGGTCTATCGTCGCCCGAACACGAGCAAGCCGGCTCCGGGTCACAAGATCTACCCGTACCTGTTGCGCGGATTGAAGATCGAGCGGCCCGACCATGCGTGGGCAATGGACATCACCTACATTCCGATGCGGCGTGGCTTCGTCTATCTCGCGGCGGTCGTCGATGTGTTCAGCCGACGGGTCCTGGCCCATCGCGTCTCGATCACAATGGAGGCGGCCTTCTGCGTCGAAGCGGTCCAGGAGGCGTTGGCGAAGCACGGCAGGCCCGAGATTTTCAACACGGATCAGGGCAGCCAGTTCACCAGCCTCGAGTTCACCGATGTGCTGCTGGACGCGAAGATCGCCATCAGCATGGACGGCAAGGGCGCCTGGCGCGACAACGTGTTTGTCGAGCGGCTCTGGCGCACGGTCAAATACGAAGAAGTATATCTCCGCGCCTACGACAGCGTGTCCGAGGCGCGAGCGTCAATTGCCAAGTATCTGGCCTTCTACAATCAGGGACGCCCTCACTCGAGCCTTGACGGGCGCACGCCCGACGAGGCTTACTTCGGCACGCAAGCTATGGTGATGGCCGCATGACCGTCGCCGACGGTTTTGTCGTCGCTCTGGTCGGGCTACGCCCTCCCGACGCAACGACAAAACCGTAAAGCCCCGCGTTCAGCATAACCCGGCAGGAATCCACTTAAATCCAGCGGGGCGCTGTCCAAACAACCGGGGCCAGCTCTCTGAGATGTCCGGCATAGCCGCCACCGCCGTGCACGCCAATATAATTCCCGGTCCAGCTCCACAGTGTCGGATGAAACCTTCACCGCTGGATCGAGATCCGCCGAATTCGCGCCACCGCAAGCGGCAAGCGTAACTGCTGCCGCGCCCCGTATAAGAACTCCAGGTCGCATATCACCTCACGAACAACACATGTGCGCGCCATCCGCAACGACGTTCGATGTCGTGGCGTCGCTTCTACGCCCCTGGTGGTGAGCAGACTCCATGCCAGCGAAGCGATGCGCATTCCCGACGGCTTCCGATAGCTATGTCGCTGACGCGACAAGGCTAGCGATTGTTGAGGCAAGCCGTATGTCTGACCGAGCTATGGCGGAATCTGGGTGATGACGGTGTGAGGAAGGCGGCGTATCGAGGCGGGTGACGAGCCTGCCAGAACCTCTCGAGGAGAGCGATACGCCATGACCGAGACTACCAATGTTCTTGCTTTCCGTCAGCCGTCCGCGGTTGATGATCCACTGACCGATATCGTTCGTGCCGGCGCGCGGGACCTGCTTGCCAGGGCGATCGAGATCGAGGTTGGCGCGTTTCTGGCCAGCACGGCCAATCTGACGCTGCCCGACGGTCGAGCGCGCCTGGTCCGACATGGGCACGGTCCGGTGCGCGAGATTGCGACCGGCATCGGTCCGGTGGAGGTCGCTCGTCCCAAGGTCCGCGACCGCGGAGCGAGCGGGCCAGGCGACCGCCTCCGCTTCAGTTCGGCAATCCTGCCGCTATGGGCGCGGCGGACGAAGAGCCTGGATGCCTTGATCCCGGTCCTCTATTTGCGCGGCATCTCGACCGGCGACTTCCAGGAGGCGCTCTCGGCGCTGCTCGGCAAGGATGCGCCGAACCTGTCGCCTTCGGTGATCGCCGGCCTGAAGGCCGATTGGCAGGTCGAGTACGAACGCTGGCAGAGACGCGATCTGTCGGCGCGTCGCTATGTCTACATCTGGGCCGATGGCGTGTACCTGCAGGCCCGCATGGAAGATCACAGCGAATGCATGCTGGTGCTGATTGGCACCACGCCGGAAGGCAAGAAGGAGCTGATCGGCTTCCAGGTCGGCGTGCGCGAGAGCGCGCAGAGCTGGCGCGAACTCCTGATCGACCTGCGGCAACGCGGGTTACGGATTGCCCCGCAACTCGCCATCGGCGACGGCGCCCTCGGCTTCTGGAAGGCACTGGACGAGGCCTTTCCCGGCACGCGGCACCAACGATGCTGGTGCCATAAAGTGAGCAACGTACTCGACAAGGTCGCCAAATCCGTGCAGGGCCCCATGAAGAACGACCTGCGGAACATCTATCTGGCCCCACACCGGGCCGAAGCTGAAACCGCGATCGACGTCTTCGTCGAGAAATACCACGTCAAATACGGACGTGCGGTGGAGTGCCTGATCAAGGATCGCCATGCGCTGCTCGCCTTCTTCGACTTCCCTGCTGAGCACTGGATCCACCTACGCAGCTCGAACCCGATCGAGAGCGTCTTCGCCACGGTGCGCCACCGAACGGTGCGGACCAAGGGATCGCTGTCGCAACAAACTGCGAAGCTGATGGTGTTCAAGCTCATCGACGCCGCATCGAAGACCTGGCGGCGATTGAAGAGCACGAACCAGTTGCCGAAAGTCATCGCCGGTGTAAAGTTCATCGACGGAATCGAAGTCATTCCGAACACTGAAAGCCACGCCGCCTGATCAGGCCGCGTCACCCAAAATCAGCCATAGCTCTGTCTGACCTCGAACACACCAGAACGTCCTGCCGTAGCGACCGATCAGCTTTGCGGGCTGCATCTCGGTCTTCGTCGGCCATGATGCAAGAAGGCCAAGGAAGAACGTGTGGGCGACGCATGGATGGCATCGTCAACTTAATCGACCGCCGAGACGAAGGAGGCGATTTTCAAAGGTCCGAGATTCGGCGATAGCGCTTGTCGCGGAGATTTCGCGCCAAGTCGCAAAGGCTCGTTCGCGCGAAGCACGACGGAGGTCGGCGGCGACAGCTCCGAGATAGGGGATGCGGAAACGTTCGCGACCTGATCGTGAACTGACTAAAACCGTTGAGCCTGATGGGGCGATTTGAAACGCTTCATGATCCGCTCGCGTCGCCGCGTCTGCCGATGAGAATTCTCGGCGCGATTGTTGAGAGTGTTGTGCGGGCGATGTCCGACGTGAAAGCCCATGCTCGCCCTCGCAGCGCCGTACGAACGGAGCTTGTCCGTGATCATCACGCGCAGCGGCGTGCCGGCGGATTCAAGCGCTTCTTCATGAGCCGCTGCGCAGCGCGCGAGTCTCTTCGGGGCTGGATCAAGACGTCGAGAACGAAGCCATTCTGGTCGACAGCGCGCCAGAGCCAATGTTGTTCGCCCGCGATCGAAATAACGACCTCGTCCAGATGCCATTTGTAACCGCGAGCGGAAGCGCGCTGGCGGATGCGATCGGAGAACGCCTTTGCCATGGTCGGTGTTGTAAATCTCCGGCGTGCCGTACGTCGCCGCGCCTCGTCCAGAGCCGCCACGCAGAATGAGACGTCCATCGTATTCGACAGCCGCCACGCCAGAACCGCACGGCTCGCTCAGTCGATGATGGCGACGAGATAGAGAAAGCCGCGGCCGATGGGCAGATACGTGATGTCGGCCGCCCACACCTGGTTCGGCCGGTCGATCGTTCATGTTGCGCAGCAGATCGGGACAGAGATCTTGTGGCCCGGCGCCGGCTTTGTCGTGTTCGGCTTCGGTCCCAGCGCGGCGATGCCCATCTTGCGCATCAACTGTTGCACGCGCTTGCGATTGACCGCAAGCCCCTCAGCCTCAGCATCGCGGTCATTCGCCGCGAGCCCAGGAATGGCCAGGCGGTGATCAGCTCGTCGATCCGCTGCATCAGGGCAAGGTCGTTGAATTGGCCGGCTGTAGCGGCCGGTAGACGCTAGAACGGGCGATGCCGAGCAACATGCATTGCCGACGGATCGACAGCGCCTGGTCGACGCGCTCGAGCATTCCTCGACGGTCCGGCGTGCTCATCTTCCGGACCTCCGCGCTAAAAACTCGCGCTCGACCGTCAGTTTGTCCGATCTTGGCGTGCAGCTTCTCGATCTCGCGTTCGCGCGTTTCCTTCGCTCTCGCGCCCGACACCCACGTCAAAAGCCGGGCCGCCTGGTCCAGCAGCTACTTCTTCCAAGCATAGATCTGGTTCGGTGAACCTCATAGCGCTGGGCCAGATCGGCAGCCGTCGCCTGCTCCCGCACCGCTTCCAGTGCGATCTTTGCCTTTGGTCTGAGCCCCGCAAACTCCTCCAAGAATGGGTAGAGTCCGTCACCTCTGAGGAGATGGACCATGAAGCCAAGTCGGTTCACGGAAGAGCAGATCATCGGGATTTTGCGGGAGCAGGAGGCGGGTGTGGCGACGGCTGATGTCTGCCGCAAACACGGGATCTCGAGCGCAACATTCTACAAATGGAAGGCCAAGTACGGTGGCCTGGAGGTATCCGATGCCAAGCGGCTGAAGGCATTGGAGGACGAGAACGCCAAGCTGAAGAAGCTCCTGGCCGAGGCAATGCTCGACAACGCCATGCTCAAGGACGTTGCGTCAAAAAAATGGTGACGCCCGCCGCGAGGCGAGAGGCCGTCGCTCATCTGCGGACCAACTTCGAAGTGAGCGAACGGCGGGCGTGCAAAGCCTTGGGGGCAGATCGCGCATCGGTGCGCTATCGCAACGGGCGAGCCGATGATGCGGCCGTACGCGCCCGCCTGCGCGAGCTGGCGGCCATCCGCCGCCGGTTCGGCTACCGTCGTCTGCTGGTGCTGATGCGCCGCGAGGGGCTGGTCATGAACCACAAGAAGTTTCGACGTCTGTATCGCGAGGAACGGCTGCAAGTCCGCCGGCGTGGCGGCCGTAAACGGGCGCTCGGCAGCAGGGCGCCAATGGCGATCCCGCAAGGCGCCAACCAGCGCTGGAGTCTCGACTTTCTGTCGGATGCGTTCGCCGATGGCCGACGGTTCCGGATTCTGGCTGTGGTCGACGACTTCACTCGCGAATGCCTGGCGCTCGTCGCCGATACTTCGCTGTCGGGCCTGCGGGTCACACGCGAGCTCGATGTCATCATTGCCTGGCGCGGCCGGCCGGCGATGTGCCTGTCCGACAACGGCACTGAGCTGACCGGAATGGCCGTGCTGCGCTTCAGCCAAGAGAGGCAGATCGAGTGGCACTACATCGCGCCCGGCAAACCGACCCAGAATGCCTTCATCGAGAGCTTTAACGCCCGCCTGCGCGATGAACTTCTCAATGAGACGCTGTTCACTTCGCTCGCACAGGCGCGAGCCGTGCTGGCGGCCTGGAAAGACGACTACAACAACGCCCGGCCGCACAGCGCCCTGGGCAACCTCACGCCGACCGAATACGCCAAACGCAACGCTCTTGGGCCGCAACGGGACGGGACGCTGCGCTATGCCGAGGGCTCCGCGCCCCGCCCCGTTGCTTCACCGAGCCCCTTGGGCTCATATTCAACCGGGACTCTTTCCATTGCTGGATGAAGCGAGGGGCTCAGACCACCTTCAACACCGCGTCGATCTTCCGTCGCGTCTTCTTCGTCATCATGCCCTCCGTCGATCAAACGATAGCGGTACGACG